>NZ_JOCA01000001.1 GCF_000718785.1 Streptomyces sp. NRRL WC-3626
TGCCGTCGCGCCCACCCGTGCCGCCCCAGCGGCACGACTGCCCGCGGAGGGCGGAGGGGGCGGGTGGGGGTGAGGGGGGTCGGGGGGCGCAACTAGGGTCGGGGTATGGAGATTCTGGGTGCCACACTGCGTGTCTGCGTTGGCGACATCGAGGCCGCCATCCCCTTCTATGAGCGGCTGGCGGGCGGTACGGCCCTCCGGTTCGAGCGGGGTGGTGTCCACGTCGCCGCGGTGGGCTGCTTCCTGCTGATGAGCGGCCCCGCGGCCGAGCTGGACGTGCTGCGCAAGGTCGCCGCGACCATCGCGGTGAACGACGTCGAGGAGACCGGGCGGGTGCTCGCCGAGATGGGCGCCGACATTCTCGCGGGTCCGCTGCCGACGCCGGTGGGCCGCAACCTCATCGCCCGGCACCCCGACGGGGCGGTCTACGAGTACGCGGACCGCCACGCCTGACCGCCGGGTTCACGGCGTGGGCCGCATCCGGAAGTCGTAGTGCTCCGGCAGCGGTTCGCCGGTGACGCCCGCCCACTGCAGGCCGATCACCTCGTCCCCCTCCCGCAGGTCGGCGACCTCGAAGCCCGCGTCGAACACGGCACGGGCCCGCTCGACCCGCCCCTCGGCGAGCAGCAGCCCGGCCTCGACCAGCCGGAACCTGCCGCGGGCCCGGGTCGCGGGGTCCAGCCGCTGCCACACGGAGCGCGCGTCCGCGATGCGGCCGACGGCGAGCAGTGCCTCGATCGCCTCCCGTCCGAGCGCGGCGGTGACGGCGGTCCACGGGATGTCGCCGCCGCGCACCCGGCAGAGGTCGTCGAAGGCGTCCGTGTAACGCTCGGCGGCCCGCTCGAGGTGGCGGTCCTCCTGGTCGGCGACCGCGAGGCAGCGCAGCGCCGGCCAGGCCGCGGGGGCGTGCCGCAGCCCGCGCTCCCAGCTGCGTACGGCCTGCGCCCGGTCGCCGGCGTGCCACTGGGCGACGCCGAGGTGGTACTCGGTGAGGGGCGTGGCGGGCGCGGTCTCCAGCATGTCGCGCCAGTGCCGGGCGACAAGCGTCCCGCCGGGCGGGAGGCCGCCGGGCGGCTCGGGGAAGGAGCCGGCGCGCAGCAGGTGCAGCCACGGCCGCTGCTCCTCGTCGACGGTGTTCTCGTCGAAGGGTGTGCCGGGCAGTTTCCAGCCGGCCCGCAGCACCTCCAGGGCGCCCCAGCCGGAACCGGTGGCGAGCCGTTCACCGGGTTCGGTGTCGGCGTACGGCTGCCAGGCCGCGTACGCCGCGTCGACCTCGGCGCGCGGCAGGACCGCCTCGAGCCGGTTCTCCGCCTCGGTCAGTACGCCGTTCCACTCCCCCTCGGGCCGCGACTCGAACGGCCCGTACGCCTCCAGCCAGGACACCTCGCTTTCCGCGTCCAGCCGGACGTGTTCCAGCTGGGTGCGGGCGAGGCCCGCCTGGATCTCGCAGTAGCCGCCGGTGCCGGGCTCGGTGAGCCACTGCTGCCAGCTGCGGCCGCCGGGCCCGCCGCCCCATACGAACAGCTTCCGGCCGCGCAGCACGTCGGTGGAGGTCTGCACGAGGCCGTGGCCGTCGGCGTCCAGTGCGGCGATCCAGCGTCTGCGGTGTCCGGGGACGTCGTAGAAGTAGTCGGCGGCGTACGTGCTGTTCGGCGGGTAGGTGCGGTCGACGCCGTCGTACTCCGGGACGGGCACCCTGCGCAGCCGCCGCTCGTAGCCGAAGTGGTAGGCGTCCTCGGCGGGGGCGAGGACCCGGCACTCCTCGGGGACGGCGATGTTGGACCACCAGTAGGTCGGCACCGGCTTCTCGTGCGGGTTGCGGACGCGGACGCCGACGTACAGGAAGTCGGAGCCGTCCGGCAGCCACAGGTCGACCTGGAAGGGCAGGTCGCGCAGCCGCTCCCACTCCCACAGGCGCAGCATCTCCCCGCCGTCGGGGGCGGGCACGCGGGCGGCGTGGACGGGTGAGCAGGACAGGGTGGTGTGGCCGGTGGCGCCGATGTTCCATTCGACGCCGCCGGAGAACCAGGCGCCGTTGAGGGCGAAGTTGGCGGGCTGGAACACCGGGTTGCGGTAGAGGAGTTCACGGCCGGTGGGTGTGTGGACGAGGGAGGAGATCCGGCCGCCGAGGGCGGGCAGCACGGTGGCGCGCAGCCGGTCGTTCTCGATGACGAGGGCGTCGAGGGCGCGGGGTTCGCGGCGGCGGTCGTAGCCGTCGCGCACGCGGACGGGCAGGAGACCGTGCAGGGGCTCGTAGCCGATCTGCCGGGCCATGTCGCGCGGCAGATCCCGCTTGTCGCGGTCCTCGATGCGGTGTGTCTCGTCGAGTGGCCGCAGGGGCGGCAGCGGGTTGTCGGGGCCCAGGAGTGCGGCGGGCAGCGTCAGTACCTCACGTCGGATCGTCGTCACGATCTCCATGGAAGCCTCCGCGTGCCCGCCTGAACAGGGGCGCCGCGCGTCAGGTTTCCGCGAAGGCGGAGACCACCGTGTCGGCGAGGAGCGCGCCCGCCGTCCCGTCCGGGTCGAGGTCGGGGTCGTAGATGGTGACGGTGAGGCCGACACAGTACGGGGAGGTGAGCAACGGGCGTAGCAGGGCGAGGAGTTCGGCGGGCTGCAATCCGTCGGGGTCGGGGCTGTCGACGGCGGGCATGACGGCCGGGTCGAGGACATCGGCGTCCAGATGCACCCAGAAGCCGTCGAGTCCGGGCGCGGCGTAGGACCGGGCGGCGGCGCGGGCGAGTTCGCCGGCGTCCCCCGCGCGCAGGTCTCCCACGGTGACGACGGGGATCTTCAGCGCGGCGAGCTCGGCGCGGTCCTCCTCGAAGTAGTCGCGGATGCCGAAGAACCGCACGTCCTCGTCGCGCAGATAGGGCCCCAGCCCCTCCAGGTCGGTGAGGTCCTTCTGCCCGCGCCCGGTGGCCAGCGCGACCTCCTCGCCGCCTGCCGCGCCGACCCCGTCGGCGCTGCCGGGGTGCCGGAAGTCCGGGGAGGCGTCCAGGGCGACCAGCCCATACCGTCCGACGCGGCGCAGCGCGAGCGTGGCACCGAGCTGGACGGAACAGTCACCGCCGAGGACGACGGTCAGATCACCGGCGCGCACGTGGTGCTCCACGCGGTCGGCGAGTTCGACGGTGTAGGAGGCGAGAGCGGCCGCGTTGAAGACGCCGTCGCCCTCCTGCCAGTCGCCCCGGTCGTAGCGCGGCGGCACGACCACCCCGCCCTCCTCGGCGTGCAGTCGTTGGACGATCCGCTGCTCACGCAGCGCGCCGGCCAGTTTGTAGCAGCCGGGCACGGTGCCGGGGGCGGGCGGGCGCAGGCCCAGGTTGGAGGGGGCGTCCACCACGACGATGTTGCGCATGCGGATCATCCTCGCTCAAGGGGGTCCGGTCCTCAACGGCCCGTGTCCCTGTCACTGGTCCTCGCCCAGCGCTGGTGGTCGCGCCAGGCGCCGTCGATGAAGAGCATCTTCGGGGAGAAGCCCTCCAGACGGAATCCGCAGGCGCGGGCGAGGGCGATGGAGGCGGCGTTGCCGGGCTGCACGTTGATCTCCAGCCGGTGCAGCCGCATCGGTCCGAAGGCGTACCGCACCACGAGGTCCAGGCCCTCGCGCATCAGCCCGCGCCCGGCGGCGTGGGCGAAGGCGCCGTAGCCGAGCGCCCCGCACAGGAAGCCGCCCTCGACGATGTTGTTGATGTTGATGAATCCGGCGAGGGCCCCGTCCGCGTCCTTCTCGCAGACCAGGAACCCGGCCTTCGTACGGTCCTCGATCAGCCGCCCGGCGTACGCGGAGTACGCGGCCTGGCTGTCCGGCGGGAACAGCCAGGGGTGGTGCAGGTCCTTGCTCTCCCGGGCGCGGGCGGTGAACTCGGCGCCGTCCGCGTGGGTGAAGTGACGCAGGCCCACGCGGGGGCCTTCGGCCAGGTAGCGGGAAGCGGTGTGCGGCACCCTGCCACCCTACGACGGACGGTCAGCGCAGCGCCGGTTCGTCCAGCGTCAGCGTGCCCGCTCCGGCGTCGAGTTCGGCCGGGACGCCGAACGGAACGGTCAGCGCGTCGTCGCAGTGGCCGAACCCGAACTGCTCGGCCACCGGCACTCCGAGACCGCCGAGCCGGTCGGCGAGCAGCGCCCGCACCCCGTCGTACGGCCCGCACTCCGCCCACGAACCGAGCAGCAGCCCGGACACCCCCTCCAGCCACCCGGCCCGCAGCAGCTGGGTGAGGTAGCGGTCGAGCCGGTACGTCTCCTCCCCCACGTCCTCCAGGCAGAGCAGTCCGCCGCGCGCGGCGGGCCTGGCGTACGGGGTGCCAAGGTCGCCGGCGAGCAGGGCGAGGCAGCCGCCGAGGGTGACCCCGCGTGCCCGGCCGGGGACGAGCGCGGTGCCGTCGGAGTGGAGGGTGCGGACCGTCTCGGGGGCGAAGAGGGTCGCCTTGAGATGCCGCTGCGCCCGTTCGCTCTTGATGAAGTCGACGCCCGCGGCCATCGGTCCGTGCAGGGTGACCAGGCCGAGCCGGACGGCGAACGCCTCGTGCAGCGCGGTGATGTCGCTGAACCCGACGAGGACCTTGGGTCCGGCGGCCCGCATGGCGTCCCAGTCGAGCAGGTCGGCCATGCGCTGGACGCCGTAGCCGCCGCGGGCGCAGATCACCGCGTCGACGGCGGGATCGCACCAGGCGGACTGGAGGTCGGCGGCCCGGTCGGCGTCGGTGCCCGCGAGGTAGCCGAACTCACTGTGCCGGTCCAGGACATGCGGGGCGACGAACGGGTCGAGGTCCCAGCCGCGCAGCACGTCGAGCCCGGCCTGGAGCCGCTCCTCGGGCACCGGACCGCTGGGGGCGACCACGGCCACCCGGGCGCCGGGGGCGAGCCGGGCCGGCCGGCGCAGTGCTTCCACCGGGGTCATGCTTCGAGCTCCAGGGTCGGTACGCCGGGCGGTTTCATGCCGAACACCTGGGCGTACAGGGACAGTTCCGCCTCCAGGGCGCGCACCATGGTCTCCGCCCGCCGGAAGCCGTGTCCCTCGCCCTCGAAGGTGAGGTAGGCGTGCGGGATGCCCCGGCCGGCCAGCCGGGCGAGGAACCGCTCGCACTGGGCGGGCGGGCAGATCACGTCGTCCAGTCCCTGGAGCATCAGGAAGGGGACGGAGAGCCGGTCGGCGTGCTCGACGGGCGAGCGCCGCGTGTACCGCTCGGGAACCTCGGCGCGCGGCCCGATCAGGCTTTCCAGGTAGTGGGACTCGAAGTCGTGGGTGTCCCCCGTGCCCCAGCCGGCCAGGTCGAGCACCGGATAGCTGATGGTGCCGCAGGCGTAGACGTCGGTGCCGGTGAGCGAGGCGGCGGTGGTCCAGCCGCCGGCGCTGCCGCCGCGGACGGCGAGCCGGTCACGGTCGGCGGTGCCCTCGTCGGCGAGGGCGAGCGCGACGGCGGCGCAGTCCTCGACGTCGACCACGCCCCACTGCCCGCGCAGCCGGTTGCGGTACTCCCGCCCGTATCCGGTGGAGCCGCCGTAGTTGACCTCGGCGACGCCGATGCCTCGCGAGGTGAAGTAGGCGATCTCCAGGTCGAGCACCAGCGGCACCCGGCCGGTGGGGCCGCCGTGCGCCCAGATGACGTACGGGGGCAGCTCGCCCGCGGGGCCGGTGTGTCCGGGGTGGTGCGGCGGGTAGAGCTGGGCGTGGATCTCCCGGCCGTCCGGTCCCGTGAAGGTGCGGATCTGCGGCTCGGGGTAGTACGCGGGGTCCACGGCGTCCTGGTGGCGGGCGCCGATCACCCGGGCGCGGCCGGTGCGGGTGTCCAGCTCCACCACCTCGTGACCGCTGCGCGGCCCGGCCCCGACGGAGACGACCCGTTCCCCGAGGGCCGCCACGGAGGGGGCGAACTCGGTCCAGGGGCCGACGGCGTCGACGACCTCGCCGGTCTCGGGGTCGAGGATGCCGAGCACGGGGGCGCCCCGGCCGTGCAGGACCGCCACCAGCCCGCCGTCGAGCGGGGCGAACCAGTTGTGGCCCAGCTTCCACAGCGGTCCGCCGAACTCCTCCTCGCGCGGGCAGAGCGGCTCCCCGTCCCGGTAGAGGTTCCACCAGCCGGTGCGGTCGCTCGTGTACAGCAGCCGGCCGTCGTGGGTCCAGTCGGCCTGGGCGATCGACTCCTCGGGCCCGCCCGCCACCGTGCGGGCGTCGCGCAGGGTGCCGTCGGCGGCGACGTCGGCGACGAGCAGCTCGGTGCCGTCCCACGGCATGCGCGGATGGTCCCAGCCGATCCAGCAGGCGCGCCGCCCGTCCGGTGACAGGCGCGGCCCGGTGACGAACCGGTGCCGCCCGTCGCTCAGTTCCCGTACGGCGTCCCGGTCCCCCGCCGCGGAGCCGTCCAGCGGTACGGCGGCCAGGACCCGGCGCACATCGCTGGGGCCGTCGCCGGTGAACTCCTCGAGGACGCACCACACCTCGCCGCGCTCCGGCAGCAGGACCGGATCGGCCCAGCGCAGCCCCTCCCCGACCGGGGACACGGGCGTGAGCGGACGGGGCTCGCCGCCGGGCCCGTACCGGTAGAGGCGCTGGTCGGCGAAGTTCGCGAACACCACCAACGGGGCGCCGTCCCGCACGGTGCCCGCCCAGGGACGGCCGCCGTACTCGATGACGCGGGTCCGCACGTTCCACGGCGCCGGCAGGACCGGCTCCTCGGTGCCGTCGGCGTGTCGCCGTACGAGGGTGCGCCGGCCGGCCTCGGTGGGCCGGGGTTCGGTCCACCACACCTCGTCCCCGACGAAGCCCGTGTACTCGGGGCTGCCGTCATGGGCCGCGGCCGTCGCCGCGTCGATGGGCGAGGGCCACTCGCCGTACGCCAGGGTCGTCACTGTCTCCCTCATCCGCTCAGGCCGTCCGCATGAACCGGTCGAGGACGCGGACACCGAACCGGAGCGCCTCCACCGGCACCCGTTCGTCGACCCCGTGGAACAGGGCCTGGTAGTCGAAGCCCTCCGGCAGCTTCAGCGGCGCGAACCCGTAGCCGGTGATGCCGAGCCGGGAGAACTGCTTGGCGTCCGTGCCGCCGGACATGCAGTACGGCACCACATGTCCCTCGGGCGCGAACTCCTCGATGGCGGCCCGCATCCGGGCGAACGTGGGCGTGTCCACCGGCGCCTGGAGCGCCACCTCGTGGTGCGCGAACTCCCAGTCGACGTCCGGCCCGGTGAGCCGGTCCATGGTCGCCCGGAACTCGTCCTCGGCCCCCGACAGATAGCGGCCGTCGACATGCGCCACGGCCTCCCCAGGGATCACGTTGACCTTGTAGCCGGCGTCGAGCATCGTCGGGTTGGCGCTGTTGCGGACGGTGGCCTCGACGAGCTTGCCGGCCGTGCCGAGCTTCTCCAGCAGCGCGTCCACGTCGGACAGGTCCGTCCGGATGCCGTACACGGCGGCGAGTTCGGTGAGCGCGGCCCGCACGGTCGGGGTGAGCCGCAGCGGCCACTCGTGCTCGCCGATGCGGGTGATGGCGGCGGCGAGCCGCGTCACCGCGTTCTCCCGGTTGACCTTGGAGCCGTGTCCGGCCCGGCCGCGCGCGGTGAGCTTCATCCAGGCCGTGCCGCGCTCGCCGGCCGCGACGGGGTAGATCTGCCGGCCGCCGCCGTCGTGGAAGGTGAACGCGCCGGACTCGCTGATGCCCTCGGTGCAGCCCTCGAAGAGGTGCGCGTGCCGGTCGGCGAGGAATCCGGAGCCGTCCTCGGCGCTGGCCTCCTCGTCCGCGGTGAACGCGATCACCACGTCGCGCCGGGGCCGTATGCCCTCGCGCGCCCAGGACCGCACCACGGCGAGGATCATCGCGTCCATGTTCTTCATGTCGACGGCGCCACGCCCCCAGACCACGCCGTCGCGGACCTCCCCGGAGAACGGGTGCACGCTCCAGTCGGCGGCCTCGGCCGGGACGACGTCCAGATGCCCGTGGACGAGCAGCGCGTCGGCGGACGGGTCACTGCCCTCCAGCCGGGCGACGACGTTGGTGCGGCCCGGGGTGCGCTCCAGCAGCACCGGCTCGAGACCGGCCTCGGCGAGCCGCGCGGCCGCGTACTCGGCGGCGGGACGCTCCTGGCAGTCGCCGCCGCCCTTGTTGGTCGTGTCGATCCGGATCAGGTCGGACGTGAACGTCACGACCTCGTCCAGGGCCCGCTCGTCAGCCATACTGCTCCTCCACCGCGGCCGAGGCGATCGTGGTGACCGCCTTGAAGGTGCGGATCCCGTCGTACATGGTCCCGCTGGTGTACGCCACCTTCCGCTCGCCGGTGCGGGTGACGCCCGGCACGACGGTGGCGGCCATCGCCAGATGCTCGGCGTCGAACTCCACCGCGACGGTGAAGGGCCCGCCGTCGACCGGCTCCCCGCGCACCGCGAGCGCGGCGGCGTCCTTGGCCGCGGCGCGGATGTCGGCGGCCGTCCGGGCGGGGGTGCGGCACACCGCCGCGTACCGGGACACATGGTCCTTGACGGCGACCTTCAGCGCCTCGGGCGCATAGCCGAGCGCGTCCTCGCAGGCCACGTCGTCGCCGGTGACGAGGACGACCGGCACCCCGTACTCGGCGACCACATGCGCGTTGAGCAGGCCCTCGCTGGCCCGTACGTCGTTGATCCAGACGCCGGTGATGGAGTTGGCGAGGAAGGTGTGGGCGAGGACACCCTCCATGCCGGCGCCCGCGTGGTAGCCGATGAAGGCGATGCCGTCCACGTCGCCGTGCTGCACGCCCTCGACCATGGACAGCGACTTGTGCCGCCCGGTGAGCATCTGGGCCCGCTCGTCCAGCTGCTCGAGGAGCAGGTTGCGCATCGTCCAGTGGGCTTCGTTGATCAGCACCTCGTCGGCGCCGCCGTCGAAGAAGCCCTGGACGGCGGCGTTGACGTCGGAGGTGAACATGGACCGGCACCGCTCCCACTGGGGAGTCCCCGGCAGCACGTCGGCCGGCCAGGTGACACCGGTGGCGCCCTCCATGTCGGCGCTGATGAGGATCTTCATACGGGACACGCTACGTGGTTCCGGCGAATCCCGGCCAGCCTGTGGATAACTCCCACAGGTCCAGACCAGTGAAGGTGACATGCCTTCTCATCAGGGGTTACCTCATGCGGCGCGACCCGTCACGTACCAGGTCGACGGGAGTTCGATGCGGATGCCGTCGGGGCCGTGCTCGGTCGTGGTCAGTGGCAGGGCGCCGGTCGCCAGCACGGTCAGTCCGGCCGCGGTGAGGTACCCGGGCACCGCCGCGTCGGCGACCTCGCCGGGGGCTATGCCGTGCCGCAGAACGGGCGCGAGTTTGGGCGGCGGACCGCCGGGGCCCGTCGCGAGATCGCGCAGAACGGACCCCGCCGCCTCGGACGGCTCGACGAGGAAGGCCCGGCCGCGCTCGCCGACCACCGCGGCGATGCCGTCCACCAGCGCCTGCCGGTCACCGGCCTCGCACTGGTGCAGCACACCGCGCATGTACAGGTTGGCGTCGCCGAGTTCGGCGTGCAGCGCCTGCGCATGGGTCCTCTCCACGGCGTCCAGCCGCCGGTACACCGCCTGCCCGGCCGGGTCGGCGGCGCGGGCGCGGTCCAGCGCGGCGGCGGACAGGTCGGCGCCGATCACCCGCGGGAACCGGTCGGCGAGGAAACGGGTCTGGGTGCCGTTGCCGCAGCCGAGGTCCACCAGGGGCAGCCCGGGGTCGGTCAACCGCGGCTCGAACAGGGCGAGATGGCGGGCGGCGGTCAGCGCGGGCTCGGCGTCCCAGAACACCGCCCCCGGTTCGTCCGGCGCCTCGCGCCAGAACCCCTCCCATGCCTCCAGGTACCGACTGGTCACGCTCATGCCCGACTCCCCAGGGTGCGACGCCGGCCCGCCCCGTGCGACGGGCGAGTACGGTGTATCGCGCTCCGGGCGCGCGGACAAGCGCGCGGCGCGTTCTTTCACGGCGCGTTCGCTCCCGGAACGCGCCCCTGTACCACCGGTGTTCAGCGTCGGCGTGGCAGAGTCAGCTCGAACCAGACGCTCTTGCCGGCCGCCGTCCGGCTGGTGCCCCACTCCCTGGCGAGGGTGCTGACCACGCGCAGTCCGCGCCCGAACTCGTCCGTCGGCCGGGCGTTCAGCAGCGTCGGCAGTTCGTGGTCGTCGTCCTCCACCTCGCACAGCAGGGTGTCGCCGCGCACCAGCCGCAGGGCGACGGGGCGGCCGTGGGAGTGCAGTACGGCGTTGGTGACGAGTTCGCTGACCATCAGCTCGGCGCTGTCGACGAGCTTCGGCAGGCCCCACTCGTACAGCTGCTCGCGGACCACCGCGCGGGCCCGGCCGGCCTCTGACGGCTCGGGAGCGATCCGCCATTCGGCGACGTCGTCGGGCTCGATGCCGCCGAGGCGGGCCATCAGCAGCGCCACGTCGTCCTTGCGGCCGCCGCGTGTGTTGAGCGCGCGGATGATGGTGTCGCAGGCGTCGTCCATGGAGGCGGCCGGATGGGCGGCGGACTCGCAGAGCGTGGCGAGCCCGACACCGATGTCCTCGCCGCGCACCTCGACCAGTCCGTCGGTGCACATCACCAGCCGGTCGCCGGCTTCCACGGGCAACCGCACCGCCTCGAAGGGCACCCCGCCCACGCCGATGGGCGCCCCGGTGGGCAGGTCGAGGAGTTCGCTGCGGCCGTCGGCGGCGCGCACCAGTACCGGCGGGATGTGTCCGGCGTTGGCGAGGCACAGTTCGCTCGCGATGGGGTCGTAGACGCCGTACAGACAGGTCGCGAGATGGGTGTCGCCCAGCCGCTGCGCCAGGTCGTCGAGGTTGCGCAGCAGTTGCGCGGGCGGCAGGTCGAGCGCGGCCATGGTCTGCACGGCGGTGCGCAGCTGCCCCATCATGGCCGCCGAGTTGAGTCCGTGCCCCATGACGTCGCCGACGACGAACGCGGTGCGGGCGCCGGGCAGTTTGACCGCGTCGAACCAGTCGCCGCCGATGCGCCCGAGGAGGGTGCCCGGCAGATAGCGGGTGGCGATGTCGCAGCCCGCCATGCGCGGCGGGATGTGCGGCAGCATGCTGTCCTGGAGTGTCTCGGCGACGTTCTCCTGGTACGTGTACATGCGCGCGTTGTCGAGGACGAGGCCCGCGCGGGCGGCGAGTTCGGCGCCGGTGACCCGGTCCATGTCGTTGAAGACCTGCCGCTCCGGATGGCGCAGCAGGATCATGAAGCCGAGGACGACCTGGCGTGCCTTCAGCGGGACGACCAGCATGGAGCGACCGGTGATCAGCGGCCGGATGTCCCGCTTCTCGAACTGCGAGGCGACGGCGTGGCCCATCTCCTCGCTGATGCGCGGGACGAGGACGGGTTCGCCGGTGGTCATGCACTGGAAGAAGGGGGTGTGCGCCGGAAAGGGCATGGCCTCGCCGACGGGGACGACGTCGTCCCAGCGGCCGGGTTCGTCGGTGTGTTCCAGGGCGACCCGGTGCCACATGGTGGTGGTGTCCGGCACGCCCTCGTCGAATCCCTCGCCGGCGACGACCTGTTCGCGCAGATAGGTGCCGGCGACGTCGGTGAAGCGGGGCACGACGGCCTTGCTGACCTCGACGATGGTGCGGGCCAGGTCGAGGGAGGTGCCGATGCGGGAGCTGACCTCGTTGAGGAACTCCAGGCGTTCGCGGACGGCCGCGTACTCCAGGTCCTCGCTCTCGTCGAGCAGTTCCGCGGGGACCGGTTCACCGGCCGCCAGCGCACGGGCGGCCCGTTCGCGCCGCTCACGGCGTTCGGCGCGCCGGGGCACACCCCAGTCGGGGGTCACCGGCACCCGGTCGTTCTGACTGAACTCCAGTATGGGATAGCCCAGTTCGAGAACCTGTGCGGCGATGCGGGCGCCGTCGCCGACGCTCATGCTGGGGAGGATCTCGGGGAGCCGCCGGGCCAGGTCCTCGGCGCCGGGGAGGTCGGTGTGCCGGGCGAAACCGGGCGCGATGCGTTCGAACGTCCCGGCCCCGTCCGTGTGCGGCCCGTCCGCGTCGGCGGCCAGCACCAGCAGCCGCTCGCTTCCCGGGCCGACCAGCGGGTAGGCCCACCACAGCACGTCGACCCGTCCGGCCCCGTCCGCGGCCAGCCGGGCCCGGCCCGCCGCCGGGTAGGACAGGCCTCCGCCGAGTGAGGCGCCGAGGCCGGGTCCCGGACCGTCGCAGGTCCCGTACGGCTCCTCGTCCCCCGTCTCCCCCGGCTCCTCGGGCAGGGCGCCGGTCACGGGCAGCAGGTCGACCGCCGGGATGCCGAGCGCCTCCTCCCTGGGGAGCGCGAACAGACGGCGCGCACCCCTGCTCCAATGGGAGACGAGTCCGTCGCGGTCGACCACGACCACGGCCAGCGGGATACGGCCGGTGCTCGCCGTGCCGTCGGGCGCGCGGTCGTCCGGAGGTGTGTCCCGCTCGGTGCCACGGTCCATGGCCCAGGCCCTCTCTCCCCCGGCTGCGCAAGATCTGTACCGCCGTCACCAACCGTACGGGCACGGTCGGCCACGATGTGTGCCAACGCGGGAATTGCCCGCCCGTGCTCGCACCGGCGCGCGTTCCCGCGCGTGAGCGACCGTTTCAGTCCTCGTGCCCCAACTGGAGGTCGCGTTCGGTGCGGCCGCCGCCGGCCACCTGGAGCACGGTCGCGACCGGCGGATAACCGGCGGCGATGACGGTGTACTCGCCGGAGGACAGGTCGACGAACCGGAAGGTGCCGTCGGGTCCGGTGGTGAGGGTGTCGACGACGTTGCCCGCCGCGTCCAGCAGGGTCACCCGCGCCTCCTCGACGGGCCGTCCGCCGCCCGCCCGCACCGTGCCGCGCAGCACGGCCCCGCCGGCCAGCTCGACGTCCTGACGTGTCTCACGCGCGGCCTGGACGGTGACGGGGAGGGCGGCGGGACGGAACGCGGGCGCGCTCGCGGCGAGCGTGTACTCCCCCGCCACCAGCTCGGTGATGACGTAGCCGCCCTCGCGGCCGCTGCGGGTGCTCGCGACGACCTCCCCGTGGACGTTGGTGAGGGTGACGGCCGCGTCCCGCACCGGTGTGCCGTCGGCGGTGACGACCGTACCGGCGAGGCGGCCCGCGCCGCCGAGGACGACATCGAGTTCGACGGGCCGCTCGCCCACGGTCACGGAGACCGCCTGCGGCTGGTGGCCGCCCGCGGCGGCGATCAGGACGTACGCTCCCGGTCCCGGCGTGGCCAGCGCGTACCGGCCGTCCGCGCCGCTGGCGCCCCGTCCGGTCTGCTGTCCGGTGACGTCGATGAGGGTGAGCGCGGCGCGCGGTACGACGGTGCCGTCGGGATGCTGCACGGTCCCGCAGACGGGGATGCCACCGGTGTGCGGGGAACGGGCGTGCGGCACGTGTGCCGTGAGGTCGGCCGGGTCGGCGGTGGGGGTGTGGTGGGACACCAGCGGTTTCTCCTTGAGGAAGAAGGCGATGAGCAGGCCGAGGACGAGCACCGGCACGAGGTACAGGAAGATGCGCGGCATGGCGTCGGCGTAGGCCTGGACGTAGGCGTCGCGCAGCTCGGGCGGCAGCGCGCGTACGAGCTCGGGGGTGATCGACTCGGCGTCGGGGGCGGCGCCCGCGTGGGCGGGGAGGCGCTCCTCGAGCGCGTCGGTGAGCCGGCCGGCGAAGAGGGTGCCGAAGACGGCGGCGCCGACGCTGCCGCCGATCTGCCGGAAGTAGTTGTTCGCGCTCGTGGCGGTGCCCAGGTCGGCGGGGCGCACGGAGTTCTGCACGGCGAGGATCAGTACCGGCATCACCATGCCGATACCGGCGCCGAGGACGGCCATCCAGACGCTGTAGTGCAGCCGGGGCGTGCCGGTCTCCAGGCGGGACAGCAGCCACATGCCGACGACGGCGAGGGCGGTACCGGTGACGGGGTGCCACCGGTAGCGGCCGGTGCGGCTGATGAGCTGCCCGGAGATGACCGAGGCGCCGACGATGCCGCCCATCATGGGCAGCATCAGCAGTCCCGACTCGGTGGCGGAGGCCCCGTCGACCATCTGCAGATACGTCGGGAGGTAGCTGGCGGCGCCGAACAGGGCGACGCCGATCACCAGCCCCACCAGGGCGCTGACGTTGAAGACGGAGTCACGGAACAGCCGCAGCGGGATGAGGGGTTCGGCGGCGAACCGCTCGACGACGAGGAAGAGCACGGCGCTCACGGCGGCGCCCGCGCCGAGTGCGAGCACCGTGCGGGAGCCCCAGGCGTACTCGGTGCCGCCCCAGCTGGTCAGCAGCACCAGGCAGGTGGAGGAGGCTGCCAGCAGCAGGGTGCCGAGGACGTCGAAGCGGGCCCGCGCGGCCGGCTTGGGGAGCTTGAGCACGACGGCGACGACGGCCATGGTCACGAGGCCGAACGGCACGTTGACGTAGAAGCACCAGCGCCAGGAGAGATGGTCGGTGAAGTAGCCGCCGAGCAACGGTCCGGCGACGGAGGCGAGGCCGAAGGCGGCGCCGATCAGGCCCATGAAGCGGCCGCGCTGCCGCGCGGGCACGATATCGGCCATGATCGCCTGGACGCCGATCATCAGACCGCCCGCGCCGACGCCCTGCACCGCGCGGTAGGCGATCAGCTGGTCCATGGTGGACGCGCGGCCGGCCAGCGCGGAGCCGACGACGAAGACGAGGATCGCGAACTGGAAGACGCCCTTGCGGCCGAGCAGATCGCCGAGCTTGCCGTAGACGGGCAGTCCGACGGTGGCGGTGAGCAGATAGGCGGTGATCGCCCAGGACATCCTGTCCAGGCCGTGCAGCTCGCCGACGATCCTCGGAAGCGCGGTGGCGACGATCATCTGCTCCAGGGCGGCGAGGAGCAGCGCCAGCATCAGCGCGAGGAAGACGAACCGGACCCGGCGCGGGCTCAGGCCCTGTCCGGCCACCGGGGCCGGGGGCGGCGGGCCCCCGGCCGGTGCTGCCGTGGCCGGCTCGTCCTGCGTCAGAGTGATCCCGCCCACGTGCCGCTCCCCTCGTCGCGCCGCCGGACGATTCCCGCGTAAAAGCGACAACTACGAGCAAGCGCGGAGAGTTACGGGACAGAGAAGGACCGTATCGAGATCACTCGAACCGGTGAGGAGTCAACTCCCCACTCCCTACGAGGCGTTGTGGCCGCTCACTTCTCGACCCGGGCGGCCAGCCTGGCCAGCAGGGCGTCGTGGATGCGGGCGAGGCCCTTGGGCGCGAAGGTCTTCTCGAAGAAGCCTCCGATGCCTCCGGCACCGTTCCAGACGGTGGCCACGACGACCCGGGAGCGGCCCTCGCCGGCCGGAGTGACCCGCCAGGTGGTGACCATGGAGGAGTTGCGGTCCTTCTCGACCAGCTCGCCGTCGGTCGGCTCGGTGACCTCGACGAGGCAGTCACGGACGCGCTTGCTGGTGGCCTGGAGCTTCCAGTGCACGAGGGTGCCCTCGCCGTCGCCGCCCTCGCGGACCTCGTACTCGCTGTACTGCTCGGGCATCAGTTCGGCGCGGGTGCCGCTGTAGTCGGCGAGCGTGTCGAACACCGTCTCCGCGTCCGCCGCGACGATCCGCTCCGTAGTGGCCTCGACCTGCGCCATCGCAATCCTCCAGGGCATGGGTTATCGGGGTCGGGGCAAGCCAACCACCCCCGGGCCCGGCCGCCCAAATCGGGGTTCCGTATGTGACCGAAGATGTCGCTCGCACGATCAAGGGAACACTTGTTCTATTGTGTGCCTCAGCGATACCGAGGAGGCGTCATGCGCTGGGAGAACCTCTCACCGGAGTCCGAACACAGCAGGGCCGACTCCGCGCTGTTCGGCGCGGACGCGGTCACGACCCGCACCTTCGACACACCCGAATTCGCCGGCATCACGTTCCACGAGATCCGGGCCCGCTCGATCGTCAACCGGGTGCCGGGGGCGTCCCGTATGCCGTTCGAGTGGACGGTGAACCCGTACCGCGGCTGCTCCCACGCGTGCGTCTACTGCTTCGCGCGCAAGACGCACAGCTATCTGGACCTGGACACGGGGCTGGGTTTCGACAGCCAGATCGTGGTGAAGGTGAACGCGCCCGAGCTGCTGCGCCATCGGCTGGCGTCGCGCGGCTGGCAGGGCGAGCACATAGCGATGGGCACCAACGTCGACTGCTACCAGCGCGCGGAGGGCCGCTACCGGCTGATGCCGGGCATCCTCGCCGCCCTGCGCGACCACGCCAACCCGTTCTCGATCCTCACCAAGGGCACGCTGATCCTGCGGGACCTCCCGCTGCTGCGACAGGCGGCCGAGGTGACCGACGTGGGCGTCTCGGTCTCGGTCGGCTTCGTGGACGAGGCGCTGTGGCGCACCGTCGAGCCGGGCACCCCGGCGCCGGAGCGGCGCCTGGACGTGGTGAGGACGTTCACCGAGCACGGCATCGGCTGCGGGGTCCTGATGGCACCGGTGATCCCGTTCCTCGGCGACCGCCCGGAGCAACTGCGGGCGGCCGTGCGGGCCGTCGCGGCGTCGGGCGCCACCTCCGTCACCCCGCTGGTGCTGCATCTGCGGCCGGGCGCCCGCGAGTGGTTCATGTCCTGGCTCGGCCGGCACCACCCGTATCTGGTGGCCCGTTACGAGCGGCTGTACGCGGACGGCGCCTACGCTCCGAAGTGGTACCAGCGCCGCATCACCCGCCAGGTGCACGAGCTGGCCCAGGAGTACGGCATCGGCCCCACGCACACGGAGATGCCCCACCGCCTCCGCGCGGCCGAAGCCGCCGGCCCCCCGACGGCGGAGCCGACGGAGATGCCCCACCGCCTCCGTGCGGCCGAAGCCGCCGGCCCCCCGACGGCGGAGCCGACGGAGCCGACCCAACTCACCCTTCTTTAGGCGCGTTCGAGCGCATCCGGCGACCCGATCGGGTCAAGAATCCACAGAAGACGTTCACAAAGGGCTCCATATCGGGACGATGCCGCGTGAACCGTGTATCCCGCGGTCCGCAGCACCCGCGTCCTGGGAGGACCCCGTCATGAGAAAACGCGCAGCCGTGCTGTGCGGAGCCGCCGTCGTCCTGGCCGGAAGCCTCACGGCCGCCCCCGCCGAGGCCGGCACCCCGCGCGCGCCGGAGACCTTCCACGCCGCGAAGCCCGCGTGGAAGAAGTGCGGCACCGACGACTTCCCGACGCTGCAGTGCGCGTCCGTCCGGGTACCGCTCGACCACACCGACCCCGCCGGGCGGAAGATCACCCTCGCCCTGTCCCGCGTCCCGCACACCGCGAAGAAGTACCAGGGCCCCCTGCTGGTGAACCCCGGCGGCCCCGGCGGCAGCGGTCTGGCGCTCGCCGGGTTCGTCGCGTCGGCGCTGCCGAAGCGGGTGGCCGCCGAGTACGACGTCATCGGCTTCGACCCACGCGGGGTGGGCGCGAGCGAGCCGGCGCTGGACTGCGCGCCCGGCCACTTCGACCCGGTGCGGCCCGACCCGGTGCCGACCTCGCCCGAGGTCGAGCGCGCCAACCTCGCGCGTGTGCAGTCGTTCGCCGCGGCCTGCGGCCGCAAGTACGCGAACCTGCTGCCGTACATCGACACCAACAGCACCGTGCGCGACATCGACGTGATCCGGCGGGCGCTGGGCGCGAAGAAGATCAACTACTTCGGCTACTCGTACGGCACCTATCTCGGCGCCGTCTACGCCAAGCTGTTCCCGGAGCGGGTACGGCGGCTGGTGCTGGACTCGGTGGTCGACCCCACCGGGATCTGGTACGACTCCAACCTCGAGCAGGACTACGCCTTCAACGACCGCCACCGCGCCTTCATGGCCTGGGTCGCCGAGCACGACGCGGCGTACGGACTGGGCACCGACCCGGAGAAGGTCGAGGCGGCCTGGTACACGATGCGCGCGGCCCTGAAGAAGGACCCGGCCGGCGGGAAGGTGGGCGCCGCCGAGCTGGAGGACACCTTCATCCCGGGCGGCTACTACAACGGCTACTGGCCCTATCTCGCGCAGGCGTTCTCGGCGTACGCGAAGAACCGGGACACCGGGCCGCTGGTCAGGGCGTACGAGAACTTCGCCGCGAGCGACGCCGCCGCGGACAACGGCTTCAGCGTCTACTCGGCCGTGGAGTGCCGGGACGCCGTCTGGCCGCGTGACTGGCGGCAGTGGCGCAAGGACAACTGGGAGGTGTACGAGCGGGCGCCCTTCATGGCCTGGAACAACGCCTGGTACAACGCGGCGTGCGCGTTCTGGCCGGTGGAGCCGCTGCGTCCGGAGCGCGTCCGCAACGACAAGCTGCCGCCGGCGCTGCTGTTCCAGGCGACGGACGACGCGGCGACCCCCTACCAGGGCGGTGTCACCGTCCACCGGCTGCTGGCGAACTCCAGCCTGGTCGTCGAGTCCGGCGGCGCCAACCACGGCATCACGCTGAGCGGGAACGCCTGTCTGGACCGGCATCTGGCGGCCTATCTGACCGACGGGACCGTGCCGCGCGGAGGCAGTGGCGTGGCCGACGCGGTGTGCGCGGCGCTGCCCGACCCGAAGCCGCTGACCTCGAAGGCGGCGCCGTCGTCGGCCCGCGGCTCGACCCTGCACGGCCTGCTCGGCTTCCGCGGCTGACGCACCGCCGGGGGCGGGACTGCCGCACCCATGGGTCATGATGACTCCATGAACGACCCGTCCAGGATTCCCGCCCCCGACGGCGTGGCCCCCGCGGCCCGGTACACCCCTGTGGTGACGGGCACGGGCCGGCTCGTCGCCGTCTCCGGCCGGCGGCCCCTGGACGAGGACGGCGCGCCGGTCGGCGGGGGCGACGCCGCCGCGACCTTCGACGACGCGGTGGAACCGGCCTTCCCCGTCTTCGACATGGCGCACACGCCGGCCGTTCGCGGGGCCCGCGCCGCGCGGGTACCGGACGGCCGGCTGATCGAGGCCCTGGCGGTGGTGCCCGCGTGAGCGGGTACGTGCTGCGCCCGATGACGCCGGCCGACTGCGACGGCGTGGCCGAGATACGGATAGGGGGCTGGCGGCACGCCTACCGGGGACTGATGCCGCAGCCGTATCTCGACGGCCTGGACATCGTCGCGGACGCCGAGCGGCACCGCACCCGGCTGCTGCACGGCGACGGCGGCGTGGTGAACCTGGTCGCCGAGACGGACGGCGGCGCGCTCGCCGGCTGGGCCGCGTTCGGCCCGTACCGGGACGGCGGAACGCGCACCGCCGACGCCGAGCTGTACGCCCTGTACCTCCCGCCCGAGCGCATCGGCCAGGGCGTGGGACGGGCCCTCCTCACCGAGGCGGTCCGCCGCGGCACCGCCGCCGGACACGCCCGCATGTACCTGTGGGTCCTCAAGCACAACACCCGCGCCCGCCGCTTCTACGAGCGCGCGGGCTTCGGCGCGGACGGCGCGGAGGAACCCTTCGAGGTGGACGGCGTCGAGGTCCCCGAGGTGCGGTACGCGCGCAGGCTCACCGGCTGACGTCCCTACCTCGGCCGGGGAATCCGGGCCAGGGCGCGCACCGCCGCCTCCGCCAGTGCCGGATGGGCGAGGGCGTCGTTGAGCACGGGCTCGGCGCGCGGGTCACCGAGCTCGCCCAGCCCCTCCACACAGGCCAGCGCCACCCGGCGGTACGGATCGTGCGGTCGCAGCCGCCGCCGCAGGGTGGTGATCAGGGCGGGAACCGCCTCGGGCGCACGCAGTTCGGTGAGCAGCCGCACCGGATGCAGTGCGTAGGCGACCCGCAGTTCATTGGTGGCGAGCGCGGCGGCCGCACGGGCGGTACGCGGGTCCCCCAGCCGGGCGAGCGCATGCGCGGCGGCGGCACAACGCGGCGGATCCCGGTGATTGAGCAGCAGCACGAGCGCCTCGAACGCCCGCCGGTCCCCCGCCACCCCCAGCCGGAACGCCACCAACTCCCGCGCCCACAACGGCTGCCCACCCTCGGTGAGCACACCGGCCAGGGCATCGAGGTCGCCCGTATCCAGAAGACGGTCGTACGCGGCCGATCCGCCCGACTCCTGCCTCAGCCGCTCCAGGGTGGACCGGTCCGTATCGCCGCGCGTCATCAGCCGCGGCCGAGGGACTCGAGTTCGCGTGAGAGCACGGTTTGCCCGATCAAGCCGAAATGATCGAGCTCGGTGATATTGAAATGGACCTGATCCGTTGTACAGCCGTGCCGCCTTGCGGCCGCCCGCATCTCGGGCAAGTGTTCCTCATAGTCGGCCGACAGTACAATGTTGACCTTGCCCGCCATTTTCGCAACAGCGGAAACACGGGCACCAAACTGGTCGTACCCGGCGGCATCCCAGTAGCTCATCATATCGTCGGCGAGTTGATGAACTTGACCGAAATCTTTCGACGCGATTCTGCTCGCATAGCTGCACAACGTTCGAAAACCGTCGAGATCCGGTGCGAGATCGACCAGTTTCTTGAGCGCGGGGAGCGGATCCCGGTGATCGGCGGCGGCGAACAACCGCGAGATGGTCATCGTCGACCGGTTCACATTGGGATCCAGTAACAGCGCACCGGCGAGGTCGGGCTGCCTGTGAGCGAGGGCCCCCGTCCAGTGCTCCGCCAACTGGAGCACCAGGTCGGCACCGAGAGAGAACCCCACCAGGAGGATCCGCTTGTCGGGATTCTGACGACCGATCCGCTCCACGAGCTCGGCGACCATCTCCACGTGCCGGTTCACGGGCACCGGCGGCAGATGACCTCCGGCCCTGGGCGCGTAGCCGGCGAGATTCACGGCGACGGCATGGGTGTCGTGCAGCTCCAGATACTCCTGGTAATCCGTGGCGTCCAGTCCCAGCCCGTGAAAGAACACGCTCAGCGTACGGGAATCGGCCACGCGTTCCAAATAGGTCAACTGCCTGAAATGCCGGTTGGCCAAACGGTCGGAGGACAGAAGGGTTTTCACAGGATCGGCCACTCTCTGACAAGACGGAAGCGATGCACATCTCTGATACGTCAGAATAGTCCAGTACCCGGTCCCGAGGTGAAGGAATCCGCTTCTCCGCCCGCTTCCGCCGGACGTGCTTCAGAGCCGTCCAACGCGGGTAGTAAGGCTCTCACCCGAAAGATTCCTGCACGGTCCCGCGCGCGCCGATCACGCGCCGCGAGCGAACAGTAATGGAACACCGCAATCCATTTACGTCAGGACGATCCAACGGGCCGGGGGGAGAAGCCGCATTGAAAGCTGCACTGAGTGAGGCCGAAGCAGCGGGACTGATCTTCAGAAACTCACTGTGCCGGGACCGGGTGGGGCGGACCGGGGTGGAGCTCGAATGGTTCGTCGTCCCGGACGCGCATCCCACCCGCCGGGCCACCGGCGAGGAACTGGCATCGCTCGCACGCCGCTTCGACACGCCGCTCCCCTCGTCGGGCAGCGTCTCGTGGGAACCCGGCGGTCAGCTGGAGCTGAGCAGCGCCCCGCACGAGTCGCTGCAGTCCTGTGTGGACGCCGTCGCCGCGGACCTCGCCGTCGTACGGGAGCGGGCCCGTACGGTGGGAATGAGTCTCGTCGGCGGCGGACTGGACCCCCGTCCGCCGGGTTTCACGGTCTCCCTGCCCCGCTCGCTTCCGTGCAGATCAACCTGGATGCCGGGGACGGGTCCCACGGCTGGCGCGGACGGTCCCGCAGGTGGCTGGTCGCCAATGCGCTGGGGCCCGCCCTGATGGCGATGTTCGCCAACTCGCCCGTAGGGCACGACGAGGAGGAGACCGCGTCGTCGGGGCGGCAGGTCTTCGATCTGCGCAGAGTGGACCATTTCGAGTTCTGCCAGGACTCCTTCCTCAAGCACGAGGTCGGCACCCTGGTGCGGGGGCGCTGACCCGCCAGGAGGCCCACGTCACATCATCCGGGGGCTGGCGCGCTCGTTACCGGCGAGTTAAGCTCAGACGAGCGAGTTATCCACTCGTGGTTCTTCTCAGGGCGGTCTGGTGACGCGGTCGTTCTGAGTGACAGTCGGTTCGGTACTCCGTGTACCGCAGTACGGCTCGGCCCCGGGACAGGGCCGGTCGGACCCGCCGTTGTCGCCGGGCGTGTGCGCTGCAGCAGCCCGGTTCACACCCGCATCCCGCACGCACCCGGTGCGCTTCTCGGCGCACCCGGGCGTGTTTCCCGTCGTCACCCTCATTCCTGGAGTCCCGCGATGGCCACTCCCCTGTCCCACACCCCTCTTCGGACCGTCGCCGTGGTCGGCCTCGGCACGATGGGCACCGGTATCGCCGAGGTCCTGGCCGGCGCCGGCCGCGTTGTGATCGGCATCGACGTCAGCGAGGCGCAGGCCGCCCGCTGCGTCGCCGCCCTGGAGGCCTCGACCGCCCGTGCCGTGGAGCGCGGCCGGCTGACCGTCGAGCAGCGCACGGAGCTGCTGGCCCGCGTCACCACGTCCACCCGCCTCTCGGCGGCGGCCGACGCCGACCTGGTCGTGGAGGTGGCGCCGGAGTCGTACGAGATCAAGCAGCAGATCTTCCGTGAACTGGACGGGATCGTGCGGCCGGAGACCGTGCTGGCGACCGGCACCAACGCGCTGTCCGTCACCCGGCTCGCGGCCGACTCGGCCCACCCCGAGCGGGTGCTGGGCATGCACTTCTTCAACCCGGCCCCGGCGATGAAGCTGGTCGAGATCGTGTCCAGTGTGCTGACCGCCCCGGCGGCCGTCACCGCCGTCACCGATCTCGCGATGGACCTCGGCAAGGAGCCCGTGGCGGTCGGCGACCGGCCCGGATTCGTCGCCGACGGGCTGCTGTTCGGCTATCTCAACCAGGCCGCCGCGATGTACGAGGCGAACTACGCCTCCCGCGAGGACATCGACGCCGCGATGAAACTGGGCTGCGGGCTGCCCATGGGCCCGCTGGCACTGCTGGACCTGATCGGCGTGGACACCGCGCGTACGGTCCTGGAGGCCATGTACGCCGAGTCCCGCGACCGGCTGCACGCCCCCGCCCCGGTGCTCAAGCAGCTCAGCGAGGCGGGTCTCACGGGCCGCAAGGCGGGGCGCGGTTTCTACACGTACGAGGCCGCGGGCAGCGGCACGGTGGTGCGGGACGCGCTGACCCCGCTGTCGGGCGGTTCGTTCACCGTCGGCCGCCCGGTGCGCGCGGTGGGGGTGGCGGGGTCCGGCACGATGGCGTCCGGTATCGCCGAGGTGTTCGCGAAGGCGGGCTACGAGGTGGTCCTGGCCGCCCGCAGCGAGGAGAAGGCACTCGGTGCCAAGGCGCGGATCGGAAAGTCCCTGGCGCGCTCCGTGGACAAGGGCCGGATGACCGGCGAGGCGGCCGCCCGGACCCTGGAGCGGGTCCGGGCGACGGGCAGCTACGACGATTTCGCCGACGTCGATCTCGCGGTCGAGGCGGTCGCCGAGGACCTGGACGTCAAGCGCCAGCTGTTCGCGACGCTGGACAAGGTCTGCAAGCCGGGCGCGGTGCTCGCCACCACCACCTCCTCCCTCCCGGTCGTCGCCTGCGCCCGCGCCACCTCGCGCCCGCAGGACGTGATCGGCATGCACTTCTTCAACCCCGCCCCGGCGATGAAGCTGGTCGAGGTCGTGCGCACGGTGCTGACCGCCGACGACGTCCACGCGACCGTGCGCGAGGTCTGCGCCACCGTCCGTAAACACGCCGTGGACTGTGGCGACCGGGCCGGGTTCATCGTGAACGCGCTGCTGTTCCCGTACCTCAACAACGCGATCAAGATGGTGCAGGAGCACTACGCCTCCCTCGACGACATCGACGCCGCGATGAAGCTGGGCGGCGGCTACCCGATGGGGCCGTTCGAACTGCTCGACGTGGTCGGCCTCGATGTCTCGCTCGCCATCGAGAAGGTGCTGCACCGGGAGTTCCGCGACCCGGGTCTCGCGCCGGCGCCGCTGCTGGAGCATCTGGTGGCCGCCGGCTGCCTCGGCCGCAAGACCGGCCGTGGCTTCCGCGAATATGCCAAGCGCTGAGACGCGTCCCGGCGACCGGTTCGGCGATGGCGCGGAGTGGGGCGGGCTGCTCGATCCCGAGCGGTTCCCGCCCCCGGCTCCCGGCGCCCCTCCCCCGCCCGGCGAGGGCGGGGCAGGCCCCGGTCATGAGCGTCGAGCTGCGCACATGCAGTACGTTCAGGGCATGTCCCAGCCCGCCAAGTCCGCACGTACCCCCGCCACGGCCGAGCCGCCGGAAAGCGCCGCGGGCTCCCGCGCCGCCGCCCAGCGGCTCAAAATGCGCCGGGAACTGGCGGCCGCCGCGATGGAGCTGTTCGCGACGAAGGGGTACGAGGCCACCACCGTCGACGAGATCGCGGCCGCCGCCGGGGTCGCCCGCCGCACCTTCTTCCGCCACTTCCGTTCCAAGGAAGAGGCGATCTTCCCGGACCACGACGACACCCTGGTCCGCGCCGAGGCGGTGCTCAACGCCGCCCCCGCGCACGAGCATCCGCTCGACACGGTGTGCCGTGGCATCAAGGAGGTCATGAAGATGTACGCGGCGCGGCCGGAGATCTCGGTCGCCCGCTACAAGCTGACGCGCGAGGTGCCCACCCTGCGCGAGGCGGAGATCGCGTCGGTGGCCCGCTACGAGCGTCTGTTCACCCGCTATCTTCTCGGCCACTTCGACGAGCACGCGCACGACGACGCCGGCGACGACCCGCTGCTGGCGGAGGTCGCCGCGTCCGCCGTGGTCACCGCGCACAACCATGTGCTGCGGCGCTGGCTACGGGCGGACGGCAAGGGCGATGTGGAGGCCGGGCTGGACCACGCGTTCGCCATCGTCCGCAAGACCTTCGGCACCGGCATCATGGCGGGCCGGCGTACGGTGCCGGCGCGGCCGCCCGCCGCCTCGGTCGCCCCGCACGGCGAGGTGCTGGTGACGGTCGCCCGCACCGACGCCCCGCTGGACGAGGTGATGCGGACCATCGAGCAGGCGCTCAAGGAGCGCTGAACCGCCCGCTCACCGCTGTGACGACGGCCACCCCACGGGGTGGCCGTTTTGCCATGTCAGGGCCCCTTTTCACACCGATTCCAGGGGCCGTTCGATCGATCATCGCTCATCTGATGCGTAAAGAATTCACCTGAGCCCAGGTTCTGACACTCAGTGCCTTGCGGCCTGACACGGCGTGCCATACGTTGAAGGAGTCCGGGCGAACCGTCCCGGCGGGCCCACCGCCCGCACGCCCGGACGCCTGCGTCACAGGCACCCTCCCGCGCACACCAAGCGCTGCCGAAGCACCACCGCCGAACCGACGGCACTCCCAACCCTCAGCAGCACACCGACGTAACCCTCAGCGCCCCTCCCTCAGGGCGCTCATCGCCGGAGGCAACACCGTGACCATGAAGAACATCCTGGCCGCGATCCAGTCACCCGACTCCACGTCGGAGGACTTCGCCGCCCTGCCGCTCCCCGAGTCGTACCGCGCGATCACCGTGCACAAGGACGAGACGGAGATGTTCGCGGGCCTCGAGACCCGCGACAAGGACCCCCGCAAGTCGCTCCACCTCGACGAGGTGCCGCTGCCCGAACTGGGCCCGGGCGAGGCCCTGGTGGCCGTGATGGCCTCCTCGGTCAACTACAACTCGGTGTGGACCTCGATCTTCGAGCCGCTGTCGACGTTCGGCTTCCTGGAGCGTTACGGCAGGGTCAGCGAGCTGACCAGGCGGCACGACCTGCCCTACCACGTCATCGGCTCCGACCTCGCGGGCGTGGTGCTGCGCACCGGCCCCGGCGTCAACGCCTGGCGGCCCGGCGACGAGGTCGTCGCGCACTGTCTGTCCGTCGAGCTGGAGTCGTCGGACGGGCACAACGACACGATGCTCGACCCGGAGCAGCGCATCTGGGGCTTCGAGACCAACTTCGGCGGCCTCGCCGAGATCGCGCTGGTGAAGTCCAACCAGCTGATGCCGAAGCCGGACCATCTGTCGTGGGAGGAGGCGGCGGCACCGGGCCTCGTCAACTCCACCGCCTACCGCCAGCTGGTCTCCCGCAACGGCGCCGGCATGAAGCAGGGCGACAACGTGCTCATCTGGGGCGCGAGCGGCGGACTCGGCTCGTACGCCACCCAGTTCGCGCTGGCCGGCGGCGCCAACCCGATCTGTGTCGTCTCCAGCGACCAGAAGGCGGAGCTCTGCCGGGCGATGGGCGCCGAGGCGATCATCGACCGCAACGCCGAGGGCTACCGGTTCTGGAAGGACGAGAACTCCCAGGACCCGCGCGAGTGGAAGCGGTTCGGCAAGCGCATCCGTGAACTCACCGACGGCGAGGACGTGGACATCGTCTTCGAGCACCCCGGCCGTGAGACCTTCGGCGCCTCGGTGTACGTCACCCGCAAGGGCGGCACCATCGTCACCTGCGCCTCGACGTCCGGCTACAACCACGAGTACGACAACCGCTACCTGTGGATGTCGCTGAAGCGCATCATCGGCTCGCACTTCGCCAACTACCGCGAGGCCTGGGAGGCCAACCGGCTGGTCGCGAAGGGGAGAATCCACCCGACGCTGTCGAAGGTGTACTCCCTGGAGGACACGGGCCAGGCCGCCCACGACGTGCACCGCAACGCGCACCAAGGCAAGGTCGGTGTGCTGTGCCTGGCGCCCGAGGAGGGCCTGGGCGTGCGCGACCACGCCAAGCGTGCGCGGCACGCCGACGCCATCAACCGCTTCCGGAACATCTGAGGGCGGACAGATGACAGAGCGTCAGAAGGACCGGCCGTGGCTGATGCGGACGTACGCCGGTCACTCCACCGCCGAGGCGTCCAACGAGCTGTACCGGCGCAACCTCGCCAAGGGCCAGACCGGGCTGTCGGTCGCCTTCGATCTGCCGACGCAGACCGGTTACGACTCCGACCACATCCTCGCCCGCGGCGAGGTCGGCCGGGTCGGTGTGCCGGTCGCGCACCTCGGTGACATGCGCCGGCTGTTCCAGGACATCCCCCTGGAGCAGATGAACACCTCGATGACGATCAACGCCACCGCCATGTGGCTGCTGGCGCTCTACCAGGTCGTCGCCGAGGAACAGGGCGCGGACATCACCCAGTTGCAGGGCACGACCCAGAACGACATCGTCAAGGAATACCTGTCCCGGGGGACGCATGTCTTCCCGCCGGGCCCCTCGCTCCGCCTGACGACGGACATGATCGCGTACACGGTCTCCCACCTCCCCAGGTGGAACCCGATCAACATCTGCAGCTACCACCTGCAGGAGGCGGGCGCCACGCCGGTGCAGGAGATCGCGTACGCGATGTCCACCGCGATCGCCGTGCTCGACGCCGTACGCGACAGCGGCCAGGTGCCGCGGGAGCGCATGGGTGATGTCGTCGGCCGTATCTCCTTCTTCGTGAACGCGGGCGTCCGCTTCGTCGAGGAGATGTGCAAGATGCGCGCGTTCGGCCGCATCTGGGACCAGGTCACACGCGAGCGGTACGGCATCGAGAACCCCAAGCACCGCCGCTTCCGCTACGGCGTCCAGGTCAACTCCCTCGGCCTGACCGAGGCGCAGCCGGAGAACAACGTCCAGCGGATCGTCCTCGAGATGCTGGCCGTCACCCTCTCCAAGGACGCCCGCGCCCGCGCCGTACAGCTGCCGGCCTGGAACGAGGCCCTCGGCCTGCCCCGCCCCTGGGACCAGCAGTGGTCGCTGCGCATCCAGCAGGTCCTGGCGTACGAGAGCGACCTGCTGGAGTACGACGACATCTTCGAGGGGTCGAAGGTGATCGAGGCGAAGGTGGAGCAACTGGTCGCGGACTCGTTCGCGGAGATGGGGCGGATCGAGGAGATGGGCGGCGCGATGGCGGCCGTCGAGTCCGGCTATCTCAAGTCCCAGCTGGTCGCCTCGCACGCCGAACGCCGCGCGCGGATCGAGTCGGGCTCGGAGAAGATCATCGGTGTGAACGCCTTCGAGGGCACCGAGCCCAATCCGCTGACCGCCGATCTGGACACCGCGATCCAGACGGTCGACCCCGCGGTGGAGGCCCGTGTCGTCGACGCCCTGCGGAACTGGCGCGACAGCCGCTATCAGCCGCCCTTCAACCACCCGCGTCCCTGCAAGGCGCTGGAGAAGCTGAAGGAGGCCGCGCGCGGCACCGCCAACCTGATGGAGGCGACCCTGGAGTGCGCCAGGGCCGGCGCGACGACAGGCGAGTGGGCCGGGGCGCTGCGCGAGGTGTTCGGCGAGTTCCGGGCGCCGACGGGCGTGTCCTCGGCGCCGGTCGCGATCGCCGCCGAGGAGGGCTCGGCGCTGTCCGAGGTGCGCCGCAGGGTGGAACTGACGGCGAAGGACCTCGGCGTGGGCAAGCTGCGCTTCCTGGTCGGCAAGCCGGGCCTGGACGGGCACTCCAACGGCGCCGAGCAGATCGCCGTACGGGCCCGTGACGCCGGGTTCGAGGTGGTCTACCAGGGCATCCGGCTCACCCCGGAGCAGATCGTGGACGCCGCCCTCGCGGAGGACGTCCACGCGGTGGGCCTGTCCATCCTGTCCGGCTCGCACGCCCAACTGGTGCCGGACGTACTCGAACGGCTCCGTGTGGCCGGCGCCACGGACATACCGGTGATCGCCGGTGGCATCATCCCGAACGGTGACGCCGAACAACTGCGGGCCGCGGGAGTCGCCGCGGTCTTCACCCCGAAGGACTTCGACATCACCGGGATCATCGGCCGCATCGTCGACGAGATCCGCACCGCGAACAAGCTCGACCCCCTGGAGGTCCCCGTATGACAACCGTGAACCGCCTTCGCCCCCGGCGCTCCTGCCTGGCGGTACCGGGTTCGAACCCGCGCTTCCTGGAGAAGGCCCAGGGTCTCCCCGCGGACCAGGTCTTCCTCGACCTGGAGGACGCCTGCGCGCCGCTCGCCAAGCCCGAGGCGCGGCACACCATCGTGAAGTTCCTCAACGAGGGCGACTGGACCGGCAAGACCCGTGTGGTGCGCGTCAACGACTGGACCACGGAGTGGACGTACCGGGACGTCGTGACGGTCGTCGAGGGCGCCGGCCAGAACCTCGACTGCATCATGCTGCCGAAGGTGCAGACGGCCGAGCAGATCGTCGCCCTGGACCTGCTGCTGACGCAGATCGAGAAGACGATGGGCTTCGAGGTCGGCCGGATCGGCATCGAGGCGCAGATCGAGAACGCGCAGGGCCTGAACAACGTCAACGAGATCGCGACCGCGTCCCAGCGTGTCGAGACCATCATCTTCGGCCCGGCCGACTTCATGGCGTCCATCAACATGAAGTCCCTCGTGGTGGGCGAGCAGCCGCCCGGCTACCCGGCGGACGCCTACCACTACATCCTGATGAAGATCCTGATGGCCGCCCGCGCCAACGATCTCCAGGCGATCGACGGCCCCTACCTGCAGATCCGCAACGTGGACGGCTACCGCGAGGTCGCCCGGCGCGCCGCCGCCCTCGGCTTCGACGGCAAGTGGGTGCTGCACCCCGGCCAGGTGGAGGCGTCCAACGAGATCTTCTCGCCCTCCCAGGAGGACTACGACCACGCCGAACTGATCCTGGACGCGTACGACTACTGCACGTCCGAGGCCGGCGGCAGGAAGGGCTCGGCCATGCTCGGCGACGAGATGATCGACGAGGCCAGCCGCAAGATGGCCCTGGTCATCTCGGGCAAGGGACGCGCGGCCGGTCTGCGGCGGACGTCGAAGTTCGAGATCCCGGAGGGCTGAGGGCGATGCAGTTCGGACGCACCTACGAGGAGTTCGAGGTCGGGGCCGTGTACAAGCACTGGCCCGGGAAGACGGTCACCGAGTACGACGACCACCTCTTCTGTCTGCTCACCATGAACCACCACCCGCTCCACATGGACGCCAACTACGCCGAGAAGACGACGGACTTCGGCAAGAACGTGGTGGTCGGCAACTACATCTACTCGCTGCTGCTCGGCATGTCCGTCCCGGACGTCTCCGGCAAGGCGATCGCCAACCTGGAGATCGAGTCGCTCAGGCACGTGGCGCCGACCTTCCACGGCGACACGCTCTACGGCGAGACGACCGTGCTCGACAAGTGGCCGTCGAAGTCGAAGAACGACCGGGGCATCGTCCACGTCGAGACCAAGGGCTACAAGCAGGACGGCACCCTCGTCTGCGTGTTCCGCCGCAAGGTGATGGTGCCGACCGAGACGTACATCAAGGAGCGCGGCGGCGAGCAGCCGGGCCGCCCCGAGCTGAAGGAACAGGGGAAGTAGATGAGCCGTCTCGCCCGGACCGCCGGTCTGACCGACGTTCAGCAGGAGATCCTCTCCACCGTCCGCGACTTCGTGGACAAGGAGATCATCCCGGTCGCGACCGAGCTGGAGCACCGCGACGAGTACCCGCAGCAGATCGTCGACGGCCTGAAGGAACTCGGCCTGTTCGGCCTGATGATTCCCGAGGAGTACGGGGGTCTGGGCGAGTCGCTGCTCACCTACGCGCTGTGCGTCGAGGAGATCGCCCGCGGCTGGATGTCGGTGTCCGGCATCATCAACACCCACTTCATCGTGGCGTACATGCTCAAGCAGCACGGCACGCGGGAACAGAAGGACCACTTCCTTCCCCGGATGGCGGCCGGCGACATCCGGGGCGCGTTCTCGATGTCGGAGCCGGGCCTGGGCTCCGATGTGTCGGCGATCACCTCGAAGGCGGTGAAGGACGGTGACTCGTACGTCCTGAACGGCCAGAAGATGTGGCTGACCAACGGCGGTACGTCGTCCCTCGTGGCCGTTCTGGTCAGAAGTGACGAAGGACACCCCGAGGGGACGGCCCCTCACAAGTCGATGACGACCTTCCTGGTGGAGAAGGAGCCCGGCTTCGGTGAGGTGCGCCCGGGCCTCACCATCCCCGGCAAGATCGACAAGATGGGCTACAAGGGCGTCGACACGACCGAGCTCATCATGGATGGTCTGCGGGTTTCCGCCGACCGGGTGCTCGGCGGGGTCACCGGCCGAGGTTTTTACCAAATGATGGACGGGGTCGAGGTGGGCCGTGTCAACGTGGCGGCGCGTGGCTGCGGCGTCGCTCAGCGTGCCTTCGAACTCGGCGTGCGGTACGCCCAGCAGCGGCACACTTTCGGCAAGCCGATCGCCCAGCACCAGGCCATCCAGTTCAAGCTGGCGGAGATGGCTACCAAGGTGGAGGCCGCGCATGCGATGATGGTGAACGCGGCACGCAAAAAGGACTCCGGGGAACGAAACGACCTTGAAGCGGGGATGGCGAAGTACCTCGCCTCCGAATACTGCAAGGAGGTCGTGGAGGACGCCTTCCGGATCCACGGCGGCTACGGCTTCTCCAAGGAGTACGAGATCGAGCGCCTCTACCGCGAGGCGCCGATGCTGCTGATCGGCGAGGGCACCGCCGAGATCCAGAAAATGATCATTGGCCGCCGACTGCTCGAAGAGTATCGATTCCAGGGTTAGATGTCCGGATACGGGGTGTTTTCTTGGAGAAGAGGATCACACCCCGTACGCGCTCTTCGGCCGTCGACTCGACTGACTGGCTTACCCAGTTGCGGCCGGGAGCCGCTACGATCGCCGGAAAGCCGCCGTCCCCCGCAAGTGCGCGGCATCATCCGCTACGAAGGTCATCCATGCCCCACAGCCAAACCTCTGCACCTCGCGACAGCCGCACCGGCGTACGCCTCGCGCGCGGAGCCTCGCCGTGGCTCCTGCCGACCGTCGCCACCGCAGCCGTCAGCCTGCTGCGCGCCCGCCGCTCGGGTGCCGCCAAGGCCGTCGCCGTCCCCGCCACCGCCCTGGCGGCGGGGATGCTGTGGTTCTTCCGCGACCCCGAGCGTGAGATCGCCCAGGGCAGGGTCATCTCGCCCGCCGACGGTGTGGTGCAGAGCATCATGCCGTGGAAGGACGGGCGTACCCGCGTCGCGATCTTCATGAGCCCGCTCAACGTCCACGTGAACCGGGCCCCGCTGGCCGGCACCGTGACGTCGGTCGAGCACGTGCCCGGTGGCTTCGTTCCCGCCTTCAACAAGGAGAGCGAGAACAACGAGCGCGTCGTGTGGCACTTCGACACCGAGCTCGGCGACATCGAGATGATCCAGATCGCCGGCGCGGTCGCCCGCCGTATCGTCCCCTACGTGCCGCAGGGCACCAAGGTCGAGCAGGGCGAGCGCATCGGTCTGATCCGCTTCGGCTCGCGCGTCGACATCTACCTGCCGGAAGGCGTGGAGGTGGCCGTCGAAGTCGGTCAGAAGACGGTGGCTGGGGTGACTCGAATTGACCGTGGTTGATCCCGAGACACAGACCGGCTGGGTGCCGGAGGCCGACGAGGCGGACGACGAGGAGGAGATGCCTCTCTCGCTCCGCCTCTCGATAGCGGACACGCTCACGCTCGGCAACGCGACGTGCGGCTTCATGGCGGTGTACTTCACCACCACCGGCATCCTGATCCCGCACCTGCAGGGCAGCCAGGAGACGGGCATGGCCCGCCACAGCGCGGCCACGGCCGTCATCCTGATGCTGTGCGCGGCGGTCTTCGACCTCTTCGACGGCCTGGTGGCGCGCAAGCTGCGCTCGTCGCCGATGGGCGCGGAGCTGGACAACCTGTCGGACCTGATCAGCTTCGGCCTGGCGCCGGCGTACTTCGTCCTGGTCTACGGCATGGTCGCGGACGACGCGCACCAGAGAGTGGCCGCGGTCGGGGCGATCGTGGTGCTGCTGGCGGTGGTGCTGAGGCTGGCGCGGTTCTCCTGCGTCACGGTGAAGGACGGCACCTTCCAGGGCATGCCGTCGCCGTTCGGCGCGCTGACGGTCGTGTCGATCGTGCTGCTCGAGCTGCCGTTCGTGGCGACGCTGCTGGCGATCATCGGGACGGCGTGGCTGATGGTGAGCCGGGTCGAGTACCCGAAGCCGCGGGGGCGCCTGGCGGTGGCCATGCTGTCGTGGATCGTGCTGTCGATGGGGCTGCTGGCGGCGTGGGCGTTCGACGCGCCGAGCGGGCAGCTGCTGTTGCAGACGGGGTGCGCGCTGCAGCTGGTGATGGGTGCGGTGATTCCGCTGTTCGCCACGGCTCGCCGTGTGAACAACTTCCGCGACAACCGTCGCGAGGCGCGGGCGGCACAGCTGCCGTAACGCAGCCGCTCTTCGAGGGCCCCGGACCCGGGCAGGGTCCGGGGCCCTCGTCCGTCCGGCACCCGGCCGCGGCGCCCGCGGGCGTCTCACAGGCTCTGCTCGTCCCTCTCGGGGCTCTTGCGGTTCCGGTCGGCCATCACCTCCCAGAAGGCGTGCAGCTCCTTCACGGGGATGCTCACCCACGGCGCGGTGCGGCGGGTGAGGACCGGTACGTGCCAGCGGGAGCTGCTGTGCAGGAGGGCCTGCTGCTGCCGGCAGAACGGCTCCTCGATCTCCGTCTGCGCCTTTCCGGCCTTGGGGGGGTAGGGGCACAGACGGAACTTGCAGGTCGGCAGGCAGGTGGAACCCGGCCCGCCCCGGTCGGCCCGGCCCACACTGCGCTCGGGGTGGAGCGGGCCGCGGTCGTGGGTGAGGCAGGGCGGAAGGGCGTCCCTGTTCGCGCGGTCCAGACGTCCCTCGATGTCGTCCGGGCTCCCGTCGCGTTCGGTGAGGTTGAGCATGATCAGGACGTCGGCGAGAAGGCGCTGCGCCCGTGGGTGCAGGCTGCTCCAGCCGGACGACGGGGCGATCCACAGGTTGTGCTTGCGGTAGCGCTCCGGGTCGGCCGGGGTGGACCCCACGTTGTCGATGGCACTGTGCTCGTCGGTCCAGAGGAACTGTTCCGGGTGTCCCGTCTCCAGGGCCAGGGTCACCAGATCACCCGCTTCGGCGACGAACGGGTGGAGGACCTCGCCGACGTGACGGTCGTGTGCCCTGCCGGCCGCCGCGGTGCCGTGTGCGCTCCCCGCTATCGCGAGCCAGCGGGTGACCGTCCGCACGGGCTCGACGGAAGCGCCGGACGCCGTGGAGACGTCCGTCGCGGAGCCGGTCGCCGGCGTCGTGGCGCGGTGCCGGTCCTCCGCCGCGCCGGGCCGGGCCGCGCGCCCGACGGTGTCGGGGAGCTCCCACAGGCACAGTGCGTGGAGCAGGCTCAGCTGCGCGTACCAGGAACGGCTGGAGACGAGCATCCGCTCCGCCTGCCTCACCAGGTGGGCCCGGGTCTCCTCGTGGACGTCCGGGTGCCGTCTCCTGCGGTTCGCCGCGTTCTTGAAGCCCTGGGCCATGGCGTTCTCCAGGGAGAGCGGCAGATCCGGCTCGCCGGGCCCGGCGGACGGCAGGAGGGCGTCCGTCCGCCCGGCCGGGGTGGCCAGGTGCCCCAGCCAGAGGTTCAGCCGCTCCTTCGCCTCGTCGCGGTACTTGTCGGAGACGGACCCGAGGAACATGGGAACGAGCCAGGCCCGCAGGGCGAAGTGGCGCCACTGCGTGGTACGGCGCTGCTCGTACTCCCGCACGAACCGGTCGTGCTTCTGCTGCCTCCACGCCGCCGCCCTCGGGTCGGCGGCGTCGCCGGCGTTCGCTTCCTCGAGCCAGGCGGTGTAGTCGTCGTTCAGCTTCCGCTTGGCCTCGCGGGTCCTCGCCAGGTACTGCTCCACGGGATCGGTTCCGAGGGGGAACCACGGCCGCAGGCTCTGGAAGGCCGCGTCACCGCCGGCGGCCATCTGATGCGCGATCGCGGTCCGGACCGGATGGGAGGTCTCGTTCGTGCCGATCCGGAAGAGGCGCTCGTAAGGGAGGTGCGGTCGCGCGGGCGCCTTCCCCGGGAGCGGACCGCTTTCCCCGCGGCGGCGCTCCCGTTCACGCAGAGCCGCTCCGAAGCGCCGCACCAGCCCGAGTTTCGCGTCCTCCACGGTCCGCTGATCGCCCTTGGTGTCCAGGTCCGCCCATTGTTCGTCGAGGTCCCGGGCCAGCTCCTCCTGTATCGGCGCCGGGTCGACACTGTCGATCTCCAGGGCCGCGGCGTACAGGTCGAAGTACTTCGCGTCGTGCCGGTTCGCCGCGGCCTCCCGAAGCAGCCCGGCCAGGCTCGGTGGCGTTCTCCGGCCGTGGAGAAGACGCCGGGACCGGCCCTGGTCCGGCCGGACGGCCGGCCGGGGGGAGGAGGGCGCCGCACGGTGACGGGAGAGCAGCACCAGGGCGATGAGCAGTTCCCGGGACGGGCCCGGGCTGTGCAGAGCCGGTTCGACGACGGCGGCGACCCCGTCGGCCTCCACCTCGCTCAGCAGCCGGTAACCCAGGTACGCCTGGATGATGCTGTGGGGGAAGCGGACCTTGTTCTCGTAGCCCCGCACCAGCCCGAGGAGCTGTGCGTTCGCGGCGTACCGCGCCAGCTCGGTGTAGCACTCGTTGGGGTATTCCAGGGGATCGGTCCAGGACGACGACTCGCCGACCTTCCGGCCCAGCACACTCCATATCGCCTGTCGTTGCGCGGGCGAGACGACCGGACGGAGCACGTCCCGCCCGGCGCCGGCCGCCGGCTCCCCGGGGTGCTCCCGGGATCCCGCGGGGTCGCGCAGGTCGTTCAGGTAGGCGCCGACGAAGTCGTCGAACGACACCTCGATGCTGTCCTGCACCAGTCCGAGACAGGCCAGCGCCGACACCACCCACAGGGTCTCGCGGCGTTCCTTCCGGTCCATCACCAGTTGGTCGCACACGAGTCCGTTCTCCATGGCCTGGCGGTAGGTGTCGATGAGCCAGAGCCTGATGGTGGAGCAGTCGTTGCTGCGTGTGTTCAGCCGGCCGTTCTGCTCGCGGAGCGTCAGGTGCTCCAGCAGGCCGCGCTGTTGCAGCAGCTGGGCGATCCGCAGGTAGATCGGCGAATCCGTGACCTCGGCGGTCTCCACCACCCAGTCCAGCCGGCGTTCGTCCGCCTGGCCGGGTTCGCGGACCAGGTACTCCAGGGCCGCCTCCCCGCTCAGCGGCTCCAGGGCGGTGATCGCGGCCCTGGTGCCCTCCAGCGGCGCGTGCGGGCGCGAGGCGATGACCACGGGGAGGTTCTGACGGTCCGCCCGGTCTATGGCCCGCCGGATGATGTTGTCGCGGTCCTCCCGGTACCGCTCGTCGAGGAGGGCCTCCTCCAGGCCGTCGGCGATGACCACGGCCTTGTCGTCGAGCCGCAGTTGCCGCCACGCCTTGTCGATGTTGCCGCTGGCGAACACTCCCTGGTCCGCCTCCTCCGCGAAGCGGCGCCGTGCCATCTTCTCGAAGTCGAGTTCGCCGTCGCCGTCCATGTCGCGCAGGCGCAAGGGGACGGGGACGGCGGACTGTTGCGCCAGCATCCGGGTGAGTTCCACCAGAACGGCCGTCTTGCCGACACCCACCCCGCCGACCAGCAGATAGGGCCTGCGTGTCCTCCGGTCACGGAGCGTCTGGGCTATCACCTGGGTCAGTTCGCGACGTCCGACGATCCGGTCGACAAGCGTTCCGGCCGTGGGGACCAGGTCGTGCGGCTTGGTGCGCGCCTTCTTGACGAGCTGTTTCTTGGCCTTGTGGTACCAGTAGAGCAGGAAGATCGCCAGGAGGAAGGCGCCCGTCAGAATGGGGCTCGTCAAGGAGTAGAGGGTGTTGACCGCATCGTTCTTGCTCACGGTCCTGAACCAGGAGGGGTGGAAGGCCTTCAGCATCACCCAGGTGATCAGCAGCGCCGTCCCGAGGAAGGCGAAGACGCGCAGAAGGCGGCCGAGGGAGAGCCGCCAGGGGTGCCAGCTGCGGTTCGGGACGATGCTCTTGCGGGCCTCCCTCTCGGTCCTGAACGTGCGCCACCGTCTGCCCACCACCCCGGCGGTCCGGGTCAGCCACCGCCTCGGATACAGCGTGTACCAGGGGGCGTCGCGCGGTCGTTCCTTTCCCTCAGGACTTCGGATGACCTTGGTGGGCATGGAGTCCGTTCCCTCCGTGCTGCGCCTTTCGGCGAGACGTAATGGAACAACAGCGGTCGCCGTGACCGGATGGCGCCGCCCCGCCCCGCGTCGGCGAGGACGTCTTGGACGTCTGCCCGCGCGTGTGCCTCCCTTTCCATGGAACCACTGATGAGACGGACCGCAACACGGTCCGGCCGTGCCCCTCGGACCCGCGCGGCGCGAGGGGTGAGACGGCGTCAGGTCCGGTGGCGGGCCACCGGTCGTCAGCTCAGGAAGTCGCGCGCGATCCGTTCCGCCGTGCGTTCCAGGATCGGGCCCGCCTCCGCGATGCACTTCGCCACGTCCGGCTCGAGATCCGTCAGCGCGTACGCCCGCCGGATCCCGGCCCGGCCCAGCACCTCCGGCGGCAGCGCCAGCCGCCCGCACACCGCGACGACCTCCTTGTCCGCCGCACGCGCCGCCGCGGCGACTCCCGCGGGGGCCTTCCCGTGCAGCGTCTGCTCGTCCAGGGAGCCTTCTCCCGTGATCACCAGATCCGCCCGCTCCAGCGCCGGCGCGAACCCGAGCACGTCCAGCATGACCTCGATGCCCGGCCGGAAGGCGGCGCCCAGCAGCAGCGCGCCGTAGCCGATGCCGCCGGCCGCTCCCGCGCCGGGGGAGGCGGCGTACTCCGCGGCCTTCGGCCCCACCGCCACCTCCAGCACCTTCGTGAAGTGCGCGAGCGCCGCGTCCAGCCGCTCCACGTCCTTCGGTGAGGCCCCCTTCTGCGGTCCGTACACCGCGGGCGCGCCCTTCGGCCCGGTCAGCGGATTGTCGACGTCACTGGCCAGCACGAACTCCACGGAGCCCAGCCGCGGGTCCAGCCCGGACAGATCGGCGGACGCCAGCTCGGCGAGCCCCCCGCCGCCGGGGGCCACCGGCTCACCGGACGCCGTCACGAACCGCGCCCCCAGCGCCGACAGCATCCCCGCGCCGCCGTCCGTGGTGGCACTGCCGCCCACCCCGAACACGATGCTCCGCGCCCCCGCGTCCAGCGCGGCCCGCACCAGCTCACCGGATCCGTACGTGGACGCCGTGAGCGGTGCGAGGACGCCGGACGGCAGCCGCTGCAGCCCGCTCGCCTCCGCCATCTCCACGACGGCGGTGCCGTCACGCAGCGCGTACGCCGCGGTCACCGGGTCCCCGAGGGGGCCGGTGACCCGTACCTCGCGCCGTTGGAATCCGGCAGCGACCGCGGCGGCCACGGTGCCGTCGCCGCCGTCCGCCACCGGAAGTGCCTCGACCGTCAGGTCCGGTACGATCCGGCGCAGCCCGGCCGTCACCCGCTCGGCGACCTCCACGGCCGTCAGCGACCCCTTGAACTTGTCCGCGGCGACGAGCACCCGCTGTGCCGACTGCGCCGTACGAGTGCCGCTTGCTGCAGCGTCCGCCACTTGCCTACCCCTTGTTCTCCGGGCCTCGCACGCTCGGCAAGGCCAGTCGCGCCGCTGTGACCCTAACCGGCGGCCACGGTCGCCGCCACGCCTCGCCCAGCCCGTGAAACGGCCCGGAACCGGGTAGACCGGTCCCATGACCGCGATGAGTACGGGGGACACGGGACCGACACTCGCCGACCGGATCCTCGGGGGCTGGCTGGGCCGGATCGCGGGCAACATGCTCGGCAAACCGGTGGAGCAGGGCGAGGTGTGGACGCGCGAGCGCATCGACGGCTACCTCCGCGGGGCGGACGCCCTCCCGCTCACCGACTACCTCCCCGCGCCGCCGACCGAGCGCGACGGCCGCGACCTGCGGCCCGAGTGGCGGGACTGCGTCCGTGGCCGCGTCCACGGCAGCTGCCGGGACGACGACGTCGACTACGCGATCCTCGGCCTCGACCTGCTGGAGACCCACGGCTTCGCCTTCACCACCGAGCAGGTCGGCGACCTGTGGCTGCTGCGACTGCCGTATCTCCAGACCTTCACCGCCGAACGGGCCGCCTACCGCAATCTCGCGAACGGCCTCAGGCCCCCGCTCACGGCCACCTACGACAACCCGTACCAGGAGTGGATCGGCGCCCTCATCCGCGCCGACGTCCACGGCTGGACCTCCCCGGGCGCCCCGCACCGCGCCGCCTCGCTGGCCCGCAGGGACGCGGTGCTGTCCCACACCGGCAACGGCGTGTACGGGGCGATGTGGGCGGCGGCGCTGATCTCGGCGGCGTTCACGGCGCCCACGGTGCGGCAGGCGGTGGACGAGGCGCTGACGGTGATCCCGGCGGGCTGCCGCCTCGCCCGCACCGTGCGCCGGGTGGTCTCCCTGCACGAGGCCGGGCTGCCCTGGGCGGACACGCTCGGCACGCTGGAGCGGGAGACGGGCGGGCCTGGGCTGGATCCACACGGTCCCGAACGCGGCCGTCCTCACCTCCGGCCTGCTGTACGGCGACGGCGACTTCACCACCACCATCGCCCTGACCGTGCGCGGCGGCCTGGACACCGACTCCAACGGCGCGACGGCCGGCTCGGTGGCCGGCGTCCACTGCGGCGCCCCGGCCATCCCCGGCCAGTGGAAGGACCCCCTCCAGGACACGGTCCGCAGCGCCGTCTTCGGCTTCGACGGCGCCCGCGTCGGCGACCTGGCGGAACGCACACTGCGGCTGGCGCGCGCGGAGACCTGAGATCCGGGCCCCGGCGTGTGCGCCGTCCGGTGCCGGTCGTGGGACGGCGTGTGCTGTCGTGCGCCCGGCTCCGTGCCCGGTGCCGCGGTTACCCTTCCCGGCATGACCACCACCCCGCCCGTCCAGGACTACGCCGCCTACATCGCCTCCCTCCCCCATGTCCTCGCCGGCGCCGCCGTCCTCTTCCGCGACGGGGAGGGGCGGGTGCTGCTCGTCGAGCCGGGTTACCGGGAGGGGTGGGGGCTGCCCGGCGGGACGATCGAGTCGGACGACGGTGAGGGCCCGCGCGCCGGGGCCCGCCGGGAGACCCTGGAGGAGATCGGGCTGGACCGGGAACCGGGCCGGCTGCTGGTGGTGGACTGGGTGAAGGGGCCCGGCCGGCCGCCGGTGGTGCTGTATCTGTACGACGGCGGCGTGCTCGGTGAGGACGACCTCGGCGCGATCCGGCTGCAGGAGTCGGAGCTGCTGTCCTGGCGGCTCGTACCGCGCGAGGAGCTGACCGGGTACCTCCGCGGCTCCCTGGGCCGGCGCGCGCTGGCCGCCCTGGACGTCCTCGCCGACGGTTCGGGCACCGCGGAACTGGAGGACGGCCACCGGGTGCACTGAGCCCGCGGCCCTTATCCGCTCGCCGCGCCGTCGCCCCTCGGCCTACCCTCACCCGCATGAGCAAGCCCCTCGTCGCCCTTCTCACCGGTGCCGGTGTCAGCACGGACTCCGGTATCCCGGACTACCGCGGTCCGGACGGTCTGTGGCGCCGTGATCCCGAGGCCGAGAAGCTGGTGACGTACGCGTACTACATGGGCGACCCGGAGATCCGCCGCCGTTCCTGGCGGATGCGGCGCGAGAACTTCTCCCACGCCGTCGAGCCGAACGCGGCGCACCGCGCGGTGGCCGAGCTGGAGCGCTCCGGGGTGCCGGTGCGGGTGATCACGCAGAACGTGGACGGTCTGCACCAGCTCGCCGGCATGCCGGACCGCAAGGTGCTCGAACTCCACGGCACGGTACGGACCGTGGTGTGCACCAGGTGCCACGCACGCGGTCCGATGACGGACGCCCTCGCCCGGGTCGCGGCCGGCGAGACCGACCCGCCGTGCCTGGACTGCGGTGGCGTCCTGAAACCGGCGACGGTGATGTTCGGCGAACACCTCGACCCGGTGGTGCTGGGCGAGGCGGCGGCGATCAGCAAGGCCTGCACCGTCTTCGTCGCCGCAGGCACCAGCCTCCAGGTCCACCCCGCCGCCGGCCTCGCCCGGGTCGCCGCCGACCACGGCGCCCGCCTGATCATCGTCAACGCGCAGCCGACCCCGTACGACGACCTGGCCGCCGAGGTCATCCGCGAACCGCTCGGCACCTCCCTGCCGGCACTGTTGCGCCGGATCGCCGCCTAGAACAGGGCGGCTTCGCGTTCGTGGTCCAGCAGGCGTCGTTTGCGGTCCAGGCCGCCGCCGTAGCCGGTGAGGCTGCCGGTGGTGCCGATGACGCGGTGGCAGGGGACGATGATGCCGATCGGGTTGCGGCCGTTGGCGAGGCCGACCGCGCGGGATGCCCTGGAGTTGCCGAGGGTGTCGGCGAGTTGGCCGTAGGTGCGGGTCTCGCCGTACGGGATGCGGGTCAGTTGGTCCCAGACGCGGCGCTGGAACGGGGTGCCGTGCAGGCGCAATGGGAGGGTGAACTCCTTCAGTTCCCCTGAGAAGTAGGCGGTCAGCTGCTCCCGCGCCTCCGCGAACGGGATGTCGTCGGGGGTGCCGAAGGTCTCCTCGGGCGGGCGGTGGCGCTGGCCGGTCATGTAGAGGCCGCACAGGACGCCGTCGTCGGCGACGAGTGTCAGGGGGCCGTAGGGGCTGTCGGTCACGGTGTGGTGTCTCATCGGTCTCGGGTCCTTGGTCTCGCTACACCGGCAGGAAGTTGATCGGGTGGCTGTCCGTCGCCCACAGGTACTGGACGGCGTACGCCCGCCAGGGCCGCCAGGCCGCGGCGCGGGCGGTGAGGGCGGCGGGGGTGGAGGGCAGGCCCAGGTCGCGGGCGGCGCGGCGGATGCCGAGGTCGGTGGGGAGGAAGGCGTCCGGGTCGCCCAGGGCGCGCATGGCGATGACGTCGGCGGTCCAGGGTCCGAAGCCGGGCAGGGCGAGGAGCAGGGCTCGGGTCTCGGCCCAGTCGCTCTCCACGCCCAGGTTGACCGAACCGTCGGCCAGGCGGGCCACCAGGGTGGTGAAGGTGGTGCGCCGGGTGCGCGGCATGGCGAGGGTCTCGGGGTCGAGGGCGGCCAGCGCCTCGGGGGACGGGAAGAGGTGGGTGAGGCCGCCCTCCGGGTCGTCGACCGGTGTGCCGTGCGCGGTGACCAGGCGGGCCGCGTGCGTACGGGCGGCGGCCGTGGAGACCTGCTGGCCGAGGACGGCCCGTACGGCGAACTCGTCCGCGTCGACCGTACGCGGCACCCGGCGCCCCGGCGCCTTGTCCACCAGGGGTGCGAGCACCGGGTCCGTCCGCAGCAGGCCGTCGACGGCGACCGGGTCGGCGTCCAGGTCGAGCAGGCGGCGGCAGCGGCTGATGGCGACGGTGAGGTCGCGGGGGTCGCCGAGGGTGAGGCGGCAGGCGATGTGGTCGGGGCGCGGGGTGAGGGCCACGATGCCGTGCCCGTACGGCAGGCGCAGGGTGCGCCGGTAGGCACCGTCCCGCCACTCCTCGACGCCGGGTACGGCGGTGGCGGCGAGGTGGCCGAAGAGGTTGTCGGGGTTGAGGGGGGCGCGGAACGGCAGCCGCAGGGAGAGCACGCCGGGGGTGCCGTGGGAGGCGTCCTTCGGCGCCCGGGTGCGCAGGTCGGTCGGGGCGAGCGCGTAGACCTCGCGGACGGTGTCGTTGAAGGTGCGGATGGAGGAGAAGCCCGCCGCGAAGGCGATCTCCGCCATCGGCAGCCCGGTCGTCTCGATGAGCAGCCGGGCGGTCTGGGCGCGCTGGGCGCGGGCGAGCGCGAGGGGGCCCGCGCCCAGCTCGGCGAGGAGCTGGCGTTCGATCTGCCGGGGGCTGTAGCCGAGCCGGGCGGCGAGTCCGGGGACGCCGTCGCGGTCCACGACGCCGTCGGCGATCAGACGCATGGCGCGGGCGACGAGGTCGGCACGCTCGTTCCACTCGGGCGAGCCGGGGCTGGTGTCGGGGCGGCAGCGCTTGCAGGCCCGGAATCCCGCCTGCTGGCAGGCGGCCGCGCTGGGGTGGAAGACCATGTTCTCGGGCTTGGGCGGGACCACCGGGCAGCTCGGACGGCAGTAGATGCCGGTGGTCAGGACGGCGGTGAAGAACCAGCCGTCGAAGCGCGCGTCCTTGGACCGGACGGCGCGCACGCAGCGCTCGGTGTCGGTGTGCATCCCCTTCTGCATGGTTCAAGGATCGGGCACGCCGGGCGTCCGGGTCTGGCGGGAATCCGACATGGACCTCATGTGGGCTGGGCCTGTCCGGATCGCCTGCGGCGCCGCCCCCGGCCGGCGCCGCTCGGGGATCCTCCCGCTCACTCCCCCGCTGTGGGCCTGCGGGACAGGGCGGTCGCCTCGTCCACGTCGGTGAGCGGGCGCAGCCGGTAGGTGTAGGTGTGGTCGCGGTCGGCGAGGAGTTTGAACTCGTCGTGGGTGTGGGCGCCCCAGCTGTTGTCGCCGCCGACGCCCATCTGCCGGTGGTTGACCCTCAGGACCACCGCGTCCCGGGGAGTGAGCTGGTAGTCGTGCCGGACTCCGGCCGACAGGTCCTCCGGGGTGAAGTGCGAGGCGTTGATCTCCAGGAGGGGTTCGCCCGACACCAGCAGGCCGCGCCCCCGTCCGTCGGTGAGGGCCGCCCAGCGGACGTCCGTCTTGTTGCCGTTCTCCTGCGGGCGGATGTAGGGAGTCCACTGGTCGGCGACGGTGGACGTGTAACGGCCCACGTCCGTCCCGGTGTTGCGGTCCCAGTGGTTCTCCTCGGGGCCGCGCCCGTAGTAGTGCAGGCGGTCCAGGGCGCGCGGCAGGAACAGCAGTGTGCCGACCTCCGGGATGTAGGGGAGGTTCGGGGCGCCGGGGTGGAGGGTGTGGTCGACCTTGATCTCGCCGTTGCCGAAGACCGTGCAGCGGGTGGTGTACGTCGATTCCGTCGAGGTGGGCAGTGTGCCGGCCACCGTGATCTCGACGGCCCGGTCGTCCAGGGTCCGTACGGTGACGCCCGTGACCTCGCGGCGGGCGCCGGCGTCGCGCCAGGTCTGGTTGCGGGTGTGGTGCCCGTTGCCGTGGTCGTTGTCGGTGGGGGCCCGCCAGTAGTTGGGCACGGGCCCGGAGGTGATCAGGCGGGTGCCCTTCGCCTCGTAGGAGGTGATGGTGCCGGTGCGCCTGTCGACGGTGACGGAGAAGCCCTTCCCGGTGACGCGGATGTCCTCGTCGCGGTCCTCGTGGCGCAGGGCGGGAACGCGCGACAGGGGCACAGGGGTTACGGCCGGTCCTGCGGCGTCGAGCGGGAGTTGCTGCCGTGCCACCTCGTGACCGGCCTTCGCCCACGGGGTGGACTCCTTGGTGGTGAAGGACAGTTGGAGGAAGTACTCGGTGCCCGCTGCCGGGTTCCCGGGGAGACGTACGGGCAGGGTGATGTCCTTCCCGGACAGCGGCGGCACGTTCAGCTGGTCGCGGGTGAGCCGTCCGCGCCGTACCACCTCGCCGTCGGCGACGAGTTCCCAACGGGCGTCGAACTCACGGAGATCGGTGAACAGATACTCGTTGGTGAGGGTGACGGCGCCGGGGTCGGACGCGCCCAAGGTGCGGGTGGCGTTGACCGCCTGGTAGACGCGTTTGATCTCGGCGGCCTTGCCGGTGTGCCCCCGGTCGGCGGTGACGATGCCGTCGGCGACGAACGCGCCGTCGTTGGGGTTGTCGCCCCAGTCACCGCCGTAGGCGAGGAACGTCCGTTCCGCGGGCCGCCGTCGGCCGGTCTTCACCGTGGCGGCGTCGAACCAGAACCGTACGCCGTCGTCGCCCGGTCCCCGGTCGTCCGAGGCCAGTTCGGCGGCGGTGAGGGAGCGGGCGTAGACGCGGGCGCGGCGGATCGTGCCGCTGAACTCGCGGGTCTGGTTGTCGGCGTCGGAGGCGAGCGCGAGCGGCGCGGTGTTGTTGTCGGGGCGCCGGTCGGTGGTGCGGGTGGCCTTCACGGCGCCGTCGGCGTACAGGGTGAGTGTGCCGGCGTCCGCGTCGAAGACGCCGGCGACATGGTGTTCGCGGCCGGTCCAGTCGTCGGGCACGGTCCAGTTCGCGGCGATCCACTGTCCGCCGCCGTGGATGAAGAACTCCAGGGTCCGGCCGCTCTGCTTGAGCGCGTACTGAGTGTCGCCCTTGGCGATGACGGGCTGGTGGCCGCCCGTCACCCCGGGCGTGATCCAGGCCTCCAGGGTCAGTGAGCCCGTGAGGTCGAGGCTGTCGTGGCGTTCGAAGACGGTGATGCCGGACAGGCCCTTGTCGCGGTCGAGTTCGCCGCGGGTGGCGAGGATCTCGCCGCGCAGTCCGGCCGGACCGTCCTCGGTGAGCAGGGTGCGGACGGGAACGGGTGTGTAGAGGGACTGGTCGACGAAGTCCCAGATCCAGCCGCCCTGGAGGACGTCGTGCCGGCGGACGATGTCCCAGTACTTCTTGAAGTTGCCGTTGGAGTTCCCCATCGCGTGGGAGTACTCGATCATGACGTACGGCCGGGTGTCGGCGGTGTCGGCGGCACGCTGCTCGATACGGGACGGGCTCTCGTACATCCGGGAGCGGATGTCGCTGATGCCCGGCCGGTCGTCGCCCTCGTACTGGATGACGCGGGTGGTGTCGTAGGAGCGGATCCAGTCGTGCATGGCGGTGAAGGTGGAACCGCCGCCGGCCTCGTTGCCGAGCGACCAGATGACGACCGCCGGGTGGTTCTTGTCCCGGTGGACCATGTTCTGGGCGCGGGCGACACAGGCCGCCGTCCACTGCGGGTGGTCGCCCGGGTACGCGTCGCGGATGCCGTGGGTCTCGAGGTTGGTCTCGTCGACGAGGTAGAGGCCGTACTCGTCGGCGAGTTCGTACCACAGCGGGTTGTTCGGGTAGTGCGAGGTGCGGACGGAGTTGATGTTCATCCGCTTGATGATCCCGATGTCCTCGACCAGGTCCTCGCGGGTGAGGGCGGTGCCGCGGGACGGGTGCATCTCGTGGCGGTTGGTGCCGCGGAAGGAGACGGGCCTGCCGTTGATCCGCATCAGCCCGTCCACGATGGCGAACTCGCGGAAGCCGACGCGGTGGGACAGCGTCTCGGTCACCTTGCCGGCCGGGTCGCGGAGCCGCAGAACGGCCGTGTAGAGGTTCGGGTGTTCGGCCGACCACAGCCGGGGCTCCCGTACGGCCTTCGCCGCGCGCACGGTGACGTCCTCGCCGGCGCCGGCCGTGCCAAGATCGGCGGTCTGCTCCAGCGGACGGGCCCAGACGGCGTGGCCCCGGTCGTCGTACAGCTGGGTCTCGACGGTGTAGCGGCCCGGCTCCCCGCCGCCGTACGCCCGTACGCTCGCCGTGACCGCCAGCTCGCCCTGTGTGTAGGCGTCGTTCAGCGGGGTCTCCAGCCTGAAGTCGCGCAGGTGCACGGCCGGGGTGGAGTACAGGTGGACCGAGCGGAAGATGCCGCTCAGCCGGATCATGTCCTGGTCCTCCAGCCAGTCGCCGTCGGAGTAGCGGTACACCTCGACGGCGATCTGGTTGGTGCCGGGCTTCAGGTGGTCGGTGATGTCGTACTCGGACGGCGTGTAGGAGTCCTCGTCGTAGCCGACGAGTTCGCCGTTGATCCACACGTAGTGGGCGGACTTGACGCCCTCGAAGTGGAGGAACGTGCGCCGGCCCTTCCAGGCGCGCGGGACGGTGAAGGTGCGGCGGTACTGGCCGACCGGGTTGTAGCGGGTGGGGGCGGCGGGCGGCCGGGGTTCCTCGCCGCGGCCGTTGGGGCCCCAGTACGGGTAGGTGATGTTCAGGTAGATCGGGAAGTCGTGGCCGTGCAGCTGCCACACGGACGGGACCGGGATGGTGTCCCAGTCGCCGTCGTCGGTGTCGGTGCGGTGGAAGTCGGGGTCGCGGTCCTCGGGGCGGTCGGCGTAGGCGAACTTCCAGGTGCCGTCGAGGCTCTGCCGGTAGGGCGACCGGGTGCGGTCGGCGGCGAGGGCCTGTCCGACGTCCCCGTACGGCATGAGTGTGGTGTGCGGGGGCTCGGTGCCGAGCCGGAAGACGCCGAAGTCGTTCCACTCCGGGGGCGCGTCGGCCGCCGTCCGCCGGCCGGCCGCGCACGCGGGGACGGCCGACGCGGACAGGGCGAGGGCGCCGAGCACGGCGGCGCCGGACTCCAGGAGCCGGCGGCGGCTGACGACCGGCCGGGCGAAGCGGGCGGACCGGTCGGCGGGAGACATGGGGGGATGCGGCATGGCCGTGGCCTTCCTCGGTACGACAGAGCACTGCGCGGACTGAGGGCACGTCGGACTGCCCCTCAACACGCCGGAGAACGGGGCGCGTTACGACAGGGAGGAATCGCGACTGGTGGTGACGGAGCAACTACTGAGCCAGCCACACCCTAGAACTCGAACACAACCGAAGCAACGATCCCGTCGGACTCTGTGCGGTCCTGATGGTTCGACCGGGCCCGGGGCTCCCGCCCGTCTGGAATGATCGGGTCATGCCACGAAGTCGTCGCCGGTTCCTCGCCGCCGTGCCGTTGGTCCTGCTGGCCGTGGTGGCGGCAGGGTGCGGGAACGCCGAGCGGCCGCGCGCCGAGCCGCAGGCCTACTGTCCCCTCCCCGAGGAGCAGGGGCCGACTCCTTCCCCCTGCATCCCCTTCGACTGGAACCAGCGGGTGGCGGAGAACCACGCCTACCGCGACCGGATATCGATCACCGCCGAGCAGCAGGAGGCGGCCGCACCACGGGCGAAGGCGCTGACCGCCGTCCTCGGCGGGCCGGCGGACGACGGGCTCGGCGCGGCGGTCGCCGAGGCCCTCGGAGTACGGCCGGAGCAGATCGAGCTGCGCAGGCAGGGCTACGGGGTCCCCGCTCACGGTGTCCTGGTCGGCGGCGGCGAGGGCCGGGTGTGCGTCAACGGCGAGGTCGACGGCGCGGGCCACGTCGAGGTGGAGATCGTCGGCCGCACCCTCGAGGGCACCTGCCTGCCGGGCGAGGGCGGCCACTGACACCGGGGGGTGGTACGCGCGGACGCGGCACCGTACGGACGGGGACCGCTCCGTACGCGCGGACGCGGCGCCGTACGCGCGCGTCAGCGCACGTGCTCCGCGAACGCCGCGTACGCCCGGTCGTCGAAGAGGACGAATCTGACCTCCTCGACCGCCGTGCCGGCGGCTCGGACGGCCTCCACCGCGATGCGGGCCGCGTCGTTTATCGGCCAGCCGTAGACGCCCGTCGAGACGGCGGGGAACGCGACCGTGCGGGCGCCCAGTTCGTCGGCGACGCGCAGCGACTCGCGGTAGCAGGAGGCGAGCAGGGCGGAGCGGTCCTCGCCGGCGCTGTGGACCGGGCCGACGGTGTGGATCACCCAGCGGGCGTCGAGGCGGCCCGCTGTGGTGGCGACCGCCTGGCCGGTACGGAGCCCCTTGCCGTACCGCGAGGCGCGCAGGGCGCGGCACTCGGCCAGGATCTCCGGGCCGCCCCGGCGGTGGATCGCGCCGTCGACGCCCCCGCCGCCGAGCAGGGACGAATTGGCCGCGTTGACGATCGCGTCGGCGCTCTGCTCGGTGATGTCGCCCTGGACGAGGGTGAGGGTGGGGGTCATGACTGCCGCAGCCTCTTCCAGACGGCCTTCGCCGCGTTGTGACCCGACATGCCGTGCACACCGGGCCCGGGCGGGGTGGCCGACGAGCAGATGAACACGGCGGGGTGCGGGGTGGTGTACGGGGACAGGGAGAGCCTCGGACGCAGCATCAGCTGGAGTCCGGAGGCCGCACCGGAGGCGATGTCGCCGCCGACGTAGTTGGCGTTGCGGGCGGCGAGTTCGGGCGGGCCGGCGGTGGCGCGGGCGAGGACGCGGTCACGGAAACCGGGGGCGTAGCGCTCCAGTTGGCGTTCGATGGCGTCGGTGAGGTCGCCGGTCCAGCCGTTGGGCACATGGCCGTACACCCAGAAGACGTGCTTGCCCGCCGGGGCCCGGGTGGGGTCGGCGACGCCGGGCTGCACGGTGATGAGGAACGGCGCGTCGGGGGCGCGGCCTTCGCGGGACGCGGCGCGCAGGGCGGCGCCGATCTCGCCGCTGTCCGCGCCGATCTGTACGGTGCCGGCGGTGCGGGCCTGGGGGGCGGTCCAGGGGACGGGGCCGTCCAGCGCGTAGTCGATCTTGAAGACGCCGGGGCCGTAGCGGTAGTGCGCGTAGTGGCTGCCGAAGCCGGCGATGCGGGCCAGGGCGGTGGGCGAGGTGTCGAAGACGTAGGCGCGGGCCGGTGGCAGGTCGTCGAGGCGCTTGACCTCGTAGTCGGTGTGGACGCTGCCGCCGAGGTCCTTCAGATACGCGGCGAGGGCGTCGGAGAGGGACTGGGAGCCGCCGCGGGCGACGGGCCAGCCGCGGGAGTGCGCGGCGAGCGCGAAGACCAGGCCGACGGCGGAGGTGGCGAAGCCGCCGAGGGGCGCCATGACATGGGCGACGAGGCCGGCGAACAGGGTGCGGGCCCGCTCGTCGCGGAAGCGGCGGGTGAGCCAGGTCGACGGGGGCAGGCCGACCAGTCCGAAGCGGGCGAGGGTGAGCGGGTCGCGCGGCAGCGCGGTGAGCGGCAGGGACATGAAGTCCCTTGCCAGGGTGTCCCACTTGGGCAGGAACGGCTCGACGAGCCGGCGGTACGTGCCGGCGTCGCGCGGTCCGAAGGAGGCGGCGGTCTCCCCCACGGACCGGGAGAGCACGGCCGCGGTGCCGTCCGGGAACGGGTGCGCCATGGGGAGTTCGGGGTGCAGCCACTGAAGGCCGTAGCGCTCCAGCGGCAGGGCGCGGAACGCGGGCGAGCCGATCGCGAGGGGGTGCGCGGCGGAGCAGGGGTCGTGACGGAAGCCGGGCAGGGTGAGTTCCTCGGTGCGGGCCCCGCCGCCGACGGTGCCCTTCGCCTCGAACAGGGCCACGGAGAAGCCGCGCCGGGCCAGTTCCACGGCAGCCGTCAGCCCGTTCGGCCCCGCACCCACCACGACCGCATCGAGCATCGACGGCACCTTCGGACTCCTTCGTCAGCCGACGGCCACTGGGGGATCAGGATATGCCGGGGCGCTCGCGTTCTCCCGGGGCATCCCGCGACAGCAGTTCCACGACCCGGCGGGCGGTGGCCTCGTCGCGGGCCGCGGTGAAGGGCAGGGTGTTGCCGCCGCGGACGCTGAAGGGCAGGCCGGCGCGGGTGAGGTGGGTGCCGCCCGCCTCCTCGACCAGGAGCAGTCCGGCCGCGTGGTCCCAGGCGGCCTCCCAGCTGAACGCGGTCGCGTCGGACTCGCCGCGGGCGATCGCCAGGTATTCCAGCCCGGCGGAGCCGCAGGAGCGGGGGGCCACGCCCTCGGTCCACAGGCCGAGCAGGGCGCGCTTCTGTTCGTCGGTGGTGTAGTCGGGGTGGGAGGTGGCCACGCGCAGGTCGCGGCCGGGTTCCGGGGAGCCGGCGCGCAGCGGCTCGCCGTCGAGGAGGGCGCCCCTGCCCCGTACGGCCGTGGCGAACTGCTCGCGGACGGGGGCGTAGGTCCAGGAGGCGTGGACGACTCCGCGCACCGCGAGGGCCACCAGCGTGCAGAACCCGGTCTCGCCGCGTACGAACTGGCGGGTGCCGTCGACGGGGTCGACGATCCACACGGGGGTGTCGCCCTGTATCGCCTCGTACGACGCCGGGTTGGCGTGCACCGCCTCCTCGCCGACCACGACGGAGCCGGGCAGCAGGGTGGCGAGCTCTCCCGTGAGGTACAGCTCGGCGTCCCGGTCGGCGTCCGTCACCAGGTCGTGCGGGCCGGACTTGAGGTCCACGTCGTGCTCGCCGAGCCGCCGCCAGCGCGGCAGGATCTCCTTCGCCGCGGCCTTGCGGATCAGCTCCTCCACGTCGGAGGAGTGGCGGGCGAGAAACTCGTCGATGGTTTCGTGTGTCTCGATCATGTCTCCATGAGAGCACGCACCACTGACATTCCCCGCCCGTCCGGTGCACTCCAGGTGGAAACGGGATGAAAATGGGGTGTGCGCCCCTGCGGGCGTGGGTTCAGCGGCCCACGGCGTAGCCCTGCTGGCCGCGCGGATTGGCCGCCGCCGAGAGGACGCCGGTGGCCGGGTCGCGGGCCACCGCGCAGAGCCGGCCCTCGGACCAGTCGTCGCCGACGGTCACCTCGTGACCGCGGCGGCGGAGCGCCTCCACCACCGCCGGGTCGGTGCGGGACTCGACGGTGACGCTGCCGGGGCGCATGCCGCGCGGGAAGAAGGAGCCGGGGAAGCTGTCGTTGTGCCAGTTGGGGGCGTCCATGGCGCCCTGGAGGTCGAGTCCGCCGCGCACGGGCTCGCGCAGAGCGACGGCGAGGAGGAAGTGCAGCTGCCACTGGTCCTGCTGGTCACCGCCGGGCGTGCCGAACGCCATGACGGGCACCCCGTCGCGCAGGGCCATGGACGGGGTGAGGGTGGTGCGGGGGCGGCGGCCGGGGGTGAGGGTGTTGGGCAGGCCCTCCTCGAGCCAGGTCATCTGCAGCCGGGTGCCGAGCGGGAAGCCCAGTTCGGGCACGACGGGGTTGGACTGGAGCCAGCCGCCGCTGGGGGTGGCCGCGATCATGTTGCCCCAGCGGTCGACGACGTCGAGGTGGCAGGTGTCGCCGCGGGTGCCGCCGTCGGCGGAGACATCGGGTTCGCCGGGCACGGGGGACGTCGGGCTCTTGGCGAACGTCGGCTCACCGACGCCCATCGCTCCGGCACCGGGGTCCTCGGTGGCCACGAGGTGCGCGTGCGCGCTGAGCCGTGGGGTGCGTCCGCCGGGGCTGCCGGGCCGCAGGTCGTGGGAGGCGCGGGGGCCCACCCTGGTCCGCCGCTCGGCGTTGTACTCGGCCGACAGCAGGTCGTCGAGCGGCACCTCGGCCGCGTCGCCGTACCAGGCCTCGCGGTCGGCCATGGCGAGCTTGCAGCCCTCGATCAGCAGGTGCACATAGTCGGCGGAGCCGTAGCGGGGCAGTTCCGGCGGCAGCAGGGCGAGCTGCTGGAGCAGTACCGGCCCCTGGCTCCAGGGGCCCGCCTTGCACACGGTCCAGCCGTTCCAGTCGTACGTCACCGGCGTCTCGTACGTGGCGGACCAGCCTGCGAGGTCGGCGGCGGTCATGGTGCCCGTGTGGCGTTCGCCGCTGGTGTCCAGGGTGGGGCGGCCGGACTGCCGGACCAGGGCCTCGGCGATGAACCCGGTGCGCCACACGTCCCGCGCGGCGTCGATCTGCGCCTCCCGTCCGCCCGCCCCGGCGATTTCGGCGAGCAGCCGCTTCCAGGTGGCGGCGAGGGCGGGGTTGCGCAGCAGCTCACCGGGGCGCGGGGAGCGGCCGCCGGGCAGATACACGTCGGCGGAGGAGGTCCACTCCGTCTCGAACAGCTCGCGCACCGTCTCGACGGTCCGGCCGACCCGTTCCACGGGCGGGTGCCCGTCCTCGGCGTAGCCGATGGCGTACTTCAGGACGTCGGCGAGGGGCTTCGTGCCGTGGTCGCGCAGCAGGAGCATCCAGGCGTCGAAGGCGCCGGGCACGGCCGCGGCGAGCGGCCCGGTGCCGGGGACGAGGTCGAGGCCGAGCCCTTTGTAGTGGGCGACGGTGGCCCCGGCCGGGGCGACGCCCTGTCCGCACAGCACCCGCACCTCGCCGCCGGCGGGCGCGAGCAGCATCGGCACCTCACCGGCGGGTCCGTTGAGGTGCGGTTCGACGACGTGCAGGACGAAGGCCCCGGCCACGGCGGCGTCGTAGGCGTTGCCGCCGTCCTCCAGCACGGCCATCGCCGACTGCGAGGCCAGCCAGTGCGTGGAGGAGACCATGCCGAAGGTGCCCTGGAGGGTGGGACGGGTCGTGAACTGCATGCCTGACCTCGGTGTTCGTCTGCGTCGACGGCTGTCGGCTCCGGCCGCTGCCGCACGCAGACTAGATGCGCGCCACCGGCCGGCGCCACCCTCCTCACCAGGTCGAACGCGTACCCGCTCCCCAGCGGGGAGCGGGCCTGACGGACCGGCTCGTCAGTTCGCGGGGACCAGGTGGTCGCCGGCGATGCCGGACTTCTCGGGGCGGTAGTAGTCCCTGATGGCGTCGGCCCAGGCGGACGCCCGCACGCGGTCCTCCCGGTCCGGGCCGAAGGCCTGGAAGAGCGCCTCGATGTTGGGCCGTGCGAAGCCGATCGCGAGCATCAGCGCGATGAACTCGGGGCGGGCCACGAAGCCGACGCCGCCGGGATCGCCCATCGCGGCGAGGGCTTCGGCGAACTCGTCCACGACGGCGTCGAACCGCCGCGGGTCGAGGACGACGGCGAGGAACTCCTCGGGGCTGACACGGCCGTCACCGCCCGCGTCCAGCTCGGTCAGGAGCGTCTCACCGTAGCGGCGGAAGGCACCGTCGAGCCGGTCCTTGGCGGCCTCCGGCGCGGCCGGTACCGCGGCCGCCACGCGCCTGCTCATCAAGGCGAAGTCCGCCGGCTCGAGGTAGCCGTTCCCGTCGGCGTCGAAGAGGGAGAAGACCAGCTCGATGCGGTCGGTCGCCTCGGTGGTGGGCACCATGGTGCACCCTGCCTTTCCTTGGTGGGGCCATGCCGTCGGAACGCGCCGGGGACCTGCCCCCGGCGGCTGTACCGACTATCGGGCCGTCCAGGCCACTTCAGGGGAAACAACGGCACTTCACACACGAACAGGGGGAAACGGCGCGTTCCATGCATGAAACGGGGAACGTGCCGGCAGCGGAGTCATGTGGCCCCTGTCCGGTCCGCGAACACCCAGCGGTTGCCCGCCAGGGCGTCGTTCTCCTCGGGCAGCGGGCCGCGCCCGAGCCGGCGGGTGAAGTCGAAGGGCGTGTGGACCGACGCGGTCCAGCCCAGGTCCGTCAGACGTGCCGCGGAGTCGGGCCTCGGCTCCCGGCTGAACAGGCCGAGCAGGTCGATGCCGAGCTCTTGGCGCGTCGACGTGTACAGCGGGCTGTCGCGGTACTCTGTCAGGTCCTTCTCCAGCTTGACCTCGTACGCCAGGGCGCTGCCCGGCGCACTCAGCCGGTCGACCGTGTCGATGAGCGCGGTCTCGGCCGCGGGCGGCAGGTAGAACAGCAGACCCTCGACCAGCCACACGGTGGGGACCGTGGTGTCGAAGCCGGCGGCGGTCAGCGCGCCGGCCCAGTCGTCGCGCAGGTCGGCCCCGATCGGCACGCGCGCCGCCCCGGGCTCGGCCGACACGGAGTCGAGGACCCTGTGTTTGAACGCGAGGACCGCCTCCCTGTCGATCTCGAAGATCACGCAGTCGGAGGGCCAGTCGAGCCGGAACGCGCGCGCGTCCAGCCCCGCTCCGAGCAGCACCACCTGACGGGCACCGGCGGTCCGGACCGACCGGAGCAGGAAGTCGTCGAGAACCCGGGTACGCAGACCGAAGTAGCGTGCGAAGCGTCCCCAGAGCGGGCTCGCGTCCCCGCCCGGAGCCTGGTCCGGGCGGACCGGCCAGTGCGCGGACGCCTCGGCGCCCCGCACGAAGTGCTCCGCGTAGACGTCCCGGGCGAGGCTGTCGGGGCGGTGGGTCTCGATCGCCCGCGCCGCGGCGACCAGGAGGGCGGTCAGCCCCACTCCTCCCTCCACGCCGTCCGTGGCGGTGCTGGGCGATGCCGTGTCGGCCATGCGTTCTCCCTGGTGGGTTCGCGTGGAGGGCCGGCGTCCGTCGGGGCGTCGGCGGGCGGGCGGCGCGTTCAGTGAGACCGGCCGTCCGGGATCAGTACGGGTTTGACGACGCGGCCCGTTTCGCAGTCGTGCTCGGCCTCGTTGATGTCGGCGAGCGGATAGGTGCGGATCAGCTGGTCGAAGGGGAACCGGCCGGCCTGCCAGAGCGCGGTGAGCCGGGGGATCAGCAGTCCGGGGACGGCGTCGCCTTCGCAGATGTGGGAGATCGCGCGCCCGCGGTCCAGTGTTCCCGCCTCGAGCGGCAGCGTCTCGTGCAGCCGTGCCACGAGGCCGAGACGGCCGGTCGGACGCAGTGAGCGGAGCGCGTCGTTGATCAGCCCGGCGGACCCCGTGGTGTCCAGCGCGTAGGTCGCTCCCCCGCCGGTCAGCCGCCGCACGCGGTCGGGCAGGCCGGTCGGCGAGGCGCGGACCGGCAGGGCGTGGAGCCGCTCGGCGAGGGCCAGCCGTCCGGGATGCCGGTCGACGGCCACGGTCACCGCCCCGGCGGCATGGGCCGCCATCACCGCGGCCAGGCCCACCGCGCCCGCGCCGAAGACGGCGAGGGTGTCACCGGGGCCGACGCCGAAGGAGTTGAGGACGGCACCGGCGCCGGTGAGGAATCCGCAGCCGAGCGGCCCGAGCAGTTCCAGGGGCAGTGCGGGATCGACCCGTACGGCGTTGCGGGCCGGGACCAGCGCGTACTCGGCGAACGAGGACTGGCCGAACCAGCGGGGAGCCAGGGCGGTCCCGGTCGCGTCGGTGAGCCGTGCGGCGTTCTCCGCGCGCCCCCCGAACAGGTTCAGTGAGGCGAAGGAGTCGCAGTGGGCGGGGGCCGCGCCCAGGCAGTTGCGGCAGTGCCCGCAGGAGTCGAAGCTCAGCACCACATGGTCGCCGGCGCTCAGGCCGGTGCCCGTACCTCCCGTCTCCAGCACCACTCCGGCCCCCTCGTGGCCGAGGACCGCCGGCAGGGGGGAGCGGCCCGCCGACCGCCGTACCGCGAGGTCGGTCCGGCACATCCCGCAGCCGGCGATCCGGACCAGGATCTCCCCCTCGGCCGGCCCCTCCGCCAGCATCACCTCCTCGACGGTGAACGGGTCGTCGTACGCACGCAGTACCGCCGCGCCGAACCTCACCTCACGCCTCCCCCGGCCGGTGCACGACGAACGGCCGGAGGTTTCCGTAGAGCCCCCACGGTCCGCCCGCGACGCCGACACCGCTGTCCTTGGCGCCCGCGAAGGGCTGGGCGAGGGAGAGTTCGGCGTGGTGGTTGATCCACGCCGTCCCGCACTCCAGGCGGTCGGCGACGGCCGCGGCCCGGTCGAGGTCGGTCCCCCACACCGAGCCGCCCAGTCCGAAGCCGGTGCCGTTGGCCGCCCGGACGGCTTCGTCGAGACTGTCGTACGGCAGGACCGGCAGGACCGGGCCGAACTGCTCCTCGGTCACCACCGGGCTGTCGGCCGGCACGCCGGCCAGGATCGTCGGGGCGAAGAAGTACCCGGGCCGGTCCAGCCGGTGCCCGCCGGCGGCGGCCCGGGCGCCGTCCGCCAGGGCCCGTGCCGTGCGGTGCTCGACGCGGGCGAGCTGCGGGGCGTTGCTGACCGGCCCGAGCCGCGCGGCCGGGTCGAGTCCGGGGCCGACGGCGGTCGTCGCCGCCCGGTGTGCCAGGGCCTCCACCACCCGTGCGTGGAGCCGGGACGGGGCGTAGACGCGCTTGACCGCCATGCACACCTGACCGCAGTTGCGGAACGCCGCCCAGAACAGCCGGTCCGCGATCTCCTCCACGTCGACGTCGTCGAGCAGGACGGCCGCGTCATTGCCGCCCAGCTCCAGGGTGACCCGCGCGAGCGAGGCCGCCGCGCCCGCGGCGACGGCCCGTCCCGTGGCCGCCGACCCGGTGAAGGTCACATGGCGGATCCCCGGGTGCGACGCGAGACGGGCGCCGAGAGGCTCCCTCCCGGTGACGATCGTCAGTACGCCCTCGGGCAGGGCACCGGCGAGGACGGACCCCAGCATCCGGGTGGCGAGGGGCGTGAACGGCGAGGGCTTGAGCACCACCGTGTTGCCCGCGGCGAGCGCCGGCGCGAACTTCGCCGACGCCAGCTGCAGCGGGAAGTTCCACGGGACGATCGCGGCGACGGGCCCGAGCGGCCGCCACCGCAGCCGGCTGCGTACGGGACGGTCGTCCTCGATCGGCTGCGTCTCGACGTCCAGCCCGGCGAAGTAGCGCAGCCGGGCGGCCGTGCGGGCCACCTCCGCGTACGACTCGGTCAGCGGCTTGCCCTGTTCACGGGTGAGGAGGGGGCCGAGGGCGGCGGCGGCCCCGTCGACGGCGTCCGCCGCCGCGAGCAGCGCCGTCCTGCGGGCGGCCGGGTCCGCCCGCCAGCCGTGCCAGGCCGTCCGGGCCCGGTCGACGACCGCGTCCAGCTCCTCTGGCCGCAGGTCGGGAGCCTCGTCGAAGGCCTCGCCGGTGGACGGGTCGACGACGGTGAAGTACCGGGTGTGCGGGGGACGTCCGGTCGCCAGGGTCATGACCGGCTCTGGGCCGCGGCGGCCGCGTGTTCCCGGACGTGCCGGTCCATCTCCGCCCGGAAGGCGGCCACCAGGTGCGGCCGGATGCGGCCCGTGGTGCGGTCCCCTCCCTCGCAGACCGCTCCGCGCACCCCGACGATGTCCGTCCCGATACGGGCCAGTTCAGCCAGGTCGCCCGCCTTGACGCTGCCCGCCAGCGCGGCGAGGAGGCCGGCGTCGTGAGCACGCCGTACGAACTCGGCGCACACGTCGGGCGGTACATGGTCGAACAGCCGGGTCCCGTCCTTGACGGCGGTGTCGAGCATGGCGGCGTCGGAGCCCGATCGGCGCGCGATGTCCGGCAGCGCGAGCGGGCTGACACAGCCGATGCGGTGGGCGTCGGCGTAACCCGAGGCGACGACGAACGCGTCCGCCCGGTGGTCCTTCACCGCCCGGACGACCCCGCTCATGACCTCGACGGCCTGTTCGGGTGTCGCGCAGCCGTAGAGGCCGACCTTGATGTAGGTGGCGCCGGACACGGCGGCGCCGAGCGCCGCCTGGGCCACCGTGCCGGGCTTGTACGGTACGTCCCCGACGGTGGCGGAGACCGGCTTGTCCGCCGGTACGGCCGCGCGGATCTCCCTGATGACCCACGGGTAGTTGGCTCCGAGCGAGCCCTCGTCGGGCTTCTTGACGTCGACGATGTCCAGATGCTCGGCCGCCTTCGCGCAGTCGAGGGCCTCGTCGACACCGTCCGGAGAGATGAGAAGCAACAAGGTTGAATCCTTCCCCCGCACCCCACCTGCCCCGAGGGCAGATATGCGGATTCGCCTGGCTCACACGCGGTCCGCACATCATTTCCCCCGGGCGTCGCACCTCGGCAGGGCGCGCGGGGTGCCACACGGATCAGAGCCACGGGGTTCCCGCGCCCCGCGCAACGCGCCGTCCGCGCTGGCCCGTTGCGCGTGCTTCGGCGCCGCTCCGCCGCCGCGAGGGTGGCCGTCGCCGTGGCCGTGGGCGTGGGCGTGGGCAGGCCTACAGATCCGCGGCGACGTCCTCGCGGCCCGGTGGGGTCCCGGTGGTCTCCGCGGCGCGGCGGCGGGCGTCCTCGTCGGTGCGGGCGTCGTAGCTGACGAGTTTCGGGAGCGCGGCGGTGAGCAGGCCCACGGCGGCGACGCAGGCGAGACCGCCGCTCCAGATCGCGGGGCGGGCACCGGTCCAGCCGGCCATCGCGCCCGCGCGGACCTGGCCGAGCTGGGGGCCGACGCTGTAGGAGAGGACCTCGATACCGGCGAGCCGGCCGCGCAGCCGGTCGGGGATGGTCTGGTTCCAGATGGTGGAGCGGCCGAGTCCGCTCAGCATGTCCCCCGCGCCCGCCAGGCCGAGGAAGACCAGCACGAGCCAGATGTCCGACGCCCAGCCGGCCGCCGCCATGGCCAGTCCCCAGCCGGTGGCGCCGAACACCACGAACAGGCCGTGCCGCTGGGTACGCGAGACCCAGCCGCTGGTCAGGCTGAGCAGCAGCGAGCCGACGGCGCCCGCCGAGTACATCAGGCCCAGCGCCCAGTCGGCGTCGAGCTCGTCGGCGAGGAAGGGGAAGATCGTGTTGGGGAAGGCGAAGAACATGGCGGCGAGGTCCACCGCGTAGGTGCCCAGCAGCACCGGTCGGGACCAGGCGTACCGGGCGCCTTCGGCGATGCCGCGCAGCGACGGCTTCTCGGCGTGCTCGACGGGCGGTACGGGGGTGAGCCGGCGGCACATCAGGACCGAGCCGCAGAAGCAGACCACGGTGGTGGCGTACGCGGGGACGTTGCCGGCGTACGCGACGACGAGGCCGGCCAGCGCGGGTCCGCCGATGGCGCCCGCCTGCCAGCGCAGGGCGTTGAGGGCGGCCGCGGCGGCAAGCTGGTCGTGGGGGACGATGCGGGCCAGCAGTGAGTCCAGGGCGGGGCGCTGGAGCCCGGCGAGTGCCGCCACTCCGGCGGCGACCACGTACAGCGGCCACAGCATGGGGTGCGGCAGCAGCGCGTTCAGCAGCAGGACGACGGCGAGGAGTCCCAGTCCGGCCTCGGTGAGGACGATGACCTTGCGCCGGTCGACCGCGTCCGCGAGGGCACCGCCGTACAGGCCGAAGACCACGAGCGGCACGAGTTCCACGGCGCCCATCGCGCCGACCGCGAGGGGTGATCCGGTGAGTTCCTTGATCTGGAGCGGCAGCGCGATCAGCGCCATCACGCTGCCGAGGTAGGTGACCAGGCCCTGCACCCACAGGAGGCGGAAGTCGCGGGAGGAGCGCCAGGGGGTGAGGTCGGGCAGGACGGAGGCGAGCTTCTTCCTCATGGTTCAGCGACTCCCGGCCGCCGCGATGCCGGAGCCCGCCACCCTCGAGTGGTGGCGTCCGATGGGCAGGACGAGGGGTTCGCCGGATCCGGGGCACTCGACGACGCGGCTGTCCATCATGACGACCGTGGTGCCGCGGGTGCGGTGGAGGCCGGTGGTGTGGGTGGCCTTCAGGGCGGCGGCGACCGGGGCGTCGTCCTGCGCGGTCGAATTGCCGCGGGCGTCGGCACCGACGATCACCGTGATCCGCCCGGCCGCGAGGGTCGGGTCCAGGCCCTCGACGACGGCACGGCCGCCGTGGCCGAGCGTGAGGTCCTCGGTGGCGAGGGTGTGGGACGCGGTCACGGTGAGCCTCCGGCTCGGTCGGTGCGGACGATCGGACGAACAAGGCAGGGGGCGCCCGGGACGCCGGTGACGACGCCTACCGGGTAACGGGTGCCGGGCACCGCACCCACCGGGCAAGTTAGGTAAGGCTTGCCTCAATAGCGTAGGGAGTGGCGGCTCGCTGATCAATCGAGCCTTCTCGACAGCCCTTGTAGCGATCGGGACAGGGGGTCCTCCAGCTCTTCAGCGCGCCCGGAACCTGCCGGGGGTCATGCCGGTCGTACGGCGGAAGGCCGCCCCGAAGGCGCTGGCCGAGCGGTAGCCGACCGCGTCGGCCACCACGTCCACCTCGAAGCCGAGGGCCAGCAGCCGCACCGCGTGCTGGGCGCGCACCGAGGCGACCCAGCGGGCGAAGCTCGTGCCCGTCTCGTTCTGGAACGCCCGGGTGATCGTGCGGGCGCTGCACCCGAGGGCGGCCGCCCAGCCGGTCAGCGTGCGCTGGTCGGCGGGGTCGGCCCGTACGACGTCCACGATCGGCCGCAGCAGGGCGGAGGCGGGCAGCTGTACCAGCAGGGCCCGCGGGGAGGGACGCAGCACGTCGAGCACCATCGCCTCGGCGACGGCCCGGGAGTGCGGTGTCAGACCGGGCTCCCCGAGCCGTTCCAGGAGCAGCCGGAGCAGCGGGGTGATCTCCACGGCCACCGGCGCGTCGGGCAGTGCGGACCGGGTGCCGTGCCGGAAGAAGTGGGCGCGGTAGGAGGTTCCGGCGAGCGCGGAGGCGGAGTGCAGCTGTCCGGCCGGCATCCACAGTCCGAGGGTGGGCGTGACGCACCACACCTGGGAGCCGGTGACGGCGGTGGAGGTGCCGTACTCGTTCCAGAGGAGTTCGTGCCAGGCGTGCGCGTGCTCGTTCCACGTCGTGTCGGCGGCGACGACCTCCTCGTACCCCTGGATGACGAAGGGCACGTCCCCCTCACCCGCGGCGAGCGCCGGCAGGTCCCTGATGACACGCATGAGGTCAGGCTAACCGGGGCGGGAACAGGGGGGCCGCCGCCGGTGTTGGCCCGGGTGTCAGCAGTGAAAGGCGGAGCCGTGCACGGTGAGTACAAGGTTCCCGGCGGCAAGCTGGTCGTCGTGGACGTGGACGTGGAGGACGGCGCGCTGCGCCGGGTGCGCGTGGCGGGCGACTTCTTCCTCGAACCCGACGAGGCGCTGGACGCCGTGAACCGCGCCCTGGAGGGCGCGCCCGCCGACACCGACGCCACGGGTCTGGCCGCGCGGATCGACGCGGCCCTCCCCGAGGGGACCGTGATGTACGGGCTCACCTCGGAGGGTGTCGGCATCGCGGTGCGCCGCGCGCTCGCGCACGCCACCGACTGGACCGACTACGACTGGCAGCTGATCCACGAGGGCCCGCAGCCCCCCGCGCTGCACATGGCGCTGGACGAGGTGCTGACCACGGAGGTCGCCGGGGGGCGGCGTCCGCCGACGCTGCGGGTGTGGGAGTGGGGCGCCCCCGCGGTGATCATCGGCAGCTTCCAGTCGCTGCGCAACGAGGTGGACCCGGAGGGCGCCGGACGGCACGGCATCGAGGTGGTGCGCCGGATCTCCGGCGGCGGCGCGATGTTCGTGGAACCCGGCAACACCATCACGTACTCGCTGTCGGTGCCGGAGGCGCTGGTGCAGGGGCTGTCGTTCCAGGACAGCTACGCCTACCTCGACGACTGGGTGCTGGGCGCGCTGGGCGAGATGGGCATTCGGGCCTGGTACCAGCCGCTCAACGACATCGCCACCGACCAGGGCAAGATCGCGGGCGCGGCGCAGAAGCGGGTGGTGGGACCGGACGGCGGCCCCGGCGCGGTGCTGCACCATGTGACGATGGCGTACGACATCGACGCCGACAAGATGCTCGATGTGCTGCGTATCGGACGCGAGAAGCTGTCCGACAAGGGTACGAAGAGCGCGAAGAAGCGGGTGGACCCGCTGCGCCGGCAGACCGGCCTACCGCGCGAGGCGGTCATCGACCGGATGATCGACTCGTTCCGCGCCCGCTACGGTCTGACGGACGGCAAGGTGACGGACGAGGAGCTGGCGCTCGCGGAGGAGTTCGCCCGGACGAAGTTCACTTCACCCGAGTGGACCGCCCGCGTGCCCTGACACGCAAATCACCTCTTCACGGGGGTAATTGCGGCAAGACGGCGCCCCGGACGGTACGTCCGTGTCACCGCCTCCCTACGGAGCGAGTTGACCCTTCCCGCACCATGGGAACCCGTGTGACACTGGCGTCCCGTCCGCTGTGCGGACTTCCCTCCGCACCGTCCCCCACGAAGAGTGCGCCGTGCGTTCCTTTCCTCTGCCGATCGCTCTGACCGCTCGCCTGTCCCCGGTGGTCGTCCTGGCCGCGGCCGGCTGGGCACTGTCCTCGGGCCCGATGGCCACGTCGTCGGACGCCGCGGACGAGCCGACCGAGAAGACGAAGCCCCAGTCCGCCTCCGCGCCTTCGCGGACCCAGGCGGTGAAGACGTACACCGCGGCGCCCGCGCCCTGCGGCAGCATCGCCGAGAAGACCGTCAACTCCCTTGTGCCGAAGGCCAAGACGGCCGGCAAGGAGATCGACTCCACGGACTCGAAGCTGCGTCGCACCTGTTCCTGGAACGCGCTCAAGGGCTACGAGTACCGCTGGCTCGACGTGTCCTTCGAGGTGCTGGAGTCGGACGAGGCGGCGGAGCGGTCGTACCAGGGGCGGCTGGAGGACAAGAGCGGCGGGGGCGCGGTCCCGGGGCTCGGGAACGCGGGGTACTCGGTCGTGAACCTCACCACCGAGGACAAGCAGCAGACGCGCGAGGGCGTGGTGGTGGCCCGCGCCGCCAACGCGCTGGTGATCGTCACGTACAACGGCAGCGACTTCGAGTCGAAGAAGGCGCCGGGCGCGGACGAGATCAACAAGGGCGCCATCAAGGCCGCCAAGGAGGCGGTGGCGGCCCTGGAGAAGAACCGGAATTGATGGTTCCGTGACATCCGTCACAGGCTCCCGGCGATCTGTGCGGGTCGCTTAGTAGACACCACCCCGGCGACATAGGTGACTTGTCCGTCTTGCCGTGAATGCGGAACGGGGCGGGGCGAAGGGTGTGCGAGTGCGAAGCCGATGCCCGCCGCCTCGTCGCCGTACGAGGGTTTCTGACGGGCTGTCCGACGGGCCGCAGTGTCTGCCGTGGAAGGGTCGGCACGCTCTCCCGCCCGTCGCAAGCCCCTCACCGATCTACGAGGGCCGGTAGTACGAGGACCCTTTGCGCCCGGTACGGAGGCATCCCAAGAATGACCAGCCTCCGGACAGCAGGGTGAGGTCACGCATGGGAAAGCATCGTCATCAGCAGCGGTACCGGCGCACGGTCGTCACGGCGGTCGCCGTCGGGGTCATAGGCATCCCCTCGGTCGCCATGGCCTGTACGGACTGGCCCGGCGACGAACAGCGGCAGGACCACCGCACGGCGGCGGGGGCCGCCGGGGACCGGTGGGACGGCCCGGACTGGTACAGCAGGTGGAGCAGTCAGCAGCACGGTGAGCCGTCGGCCGTACCGTCGGACACGCCGGCCGCGAGCCCGTCGAAGCCCGGCACGGCGAAGGGCGAGGGCGCCAAGCCCTCCCACAAGCCGAAGCCACCCACGGCATCGGCCGCGAAGCCCACGACGGCGGCTCCGAAGCCGACCACGGCCGCGCCGAAACCGAAGCCGACGCCCACGACCGCGGCTCCGAAGCCCACCACGGCCGCGCCCAAGCCGACGCCCACGACGGCGGCTCCGAAGCCGACCACCGCCGCCCCCGGGCCCACGGCCACCGCTCCGGCCCCCTCCACAGCCGTCGCCCAGGTGGTGGAACTCGTCAACGCCGAGCGAGGCAAGGTGGGTTGCTCCCCGGTGAAGGTGAACTCCACCCTCACCAAGGCGGCCCAGGACCACAGCGAGGACATGGCGGCCACCGGCACCATGTCGCACTCCGGCTCCGACGGCTCCTCCCCCGGCGACCGCATCACCCGCGCCGGCTACGCCTGGAGCACCTACGGCGAGAACGTCGCCTACGGCTACTCCACCCCGGAGCAGGTGATGGACGGCTGGATGAACAGCCCCGGCCACAAGGCGAACATCCTGAACTGCGCGTTCAAGGAGATCGGCGTCGGCCTCGCCCAGCCCGGCGGCTACTGGACCCAGGACTTCGGCACCGCCCGCTAGGGCCTGTCTGACCATTCCCGTCCGCCGCGCCGCCGGCCCGCCATCAGCGCGACGTACACGGCGAGCGACGCCGCCAGGCCCACCGCCCAGCCGTAGTCCGCGAGGGGCTTCAGGAAGGGGATCAGCCCGTCCTTCGGGAAGGGCCCCTTTCCGGGGGCCGAGTGGGAGCCGCCCACCGCGAGCACGCCGCCGGTCAGGAAGGCGGCGACGGCGCGCAGGTTCCAGCCGGAGGTGTACCAGTAGCGCCCGCCGGGCGTGTACAGGGCGGGCAGGTCCAGGGCGGTGCGGCGGACGATCCAGTAGTCGGCGATGAGGATCCCGGCGACGGTGCCGAGCAGCCCGCCGACCAGCCCGAGCCAGGTGAAGATGTACAGCTCGGGTGTCTCGGTGAGCTTCCACGGCATGATCAGCACCCCGACGACACCCGTGACCAGGGCGCCGGTACGGAAGGTGATCAGCCGCGGGGCCAGGTTCGCCAGGTCGTACGCCGGTGACACCACGTTCGCCGCGATGTTCACCGAGATGGTGGCGATCAGCACGGTCACCAGGGCGAAGAGCAGTCCGAAGACGTTGTCGGTCTTACCGGCGAGTGCGACGGGGTCCCACACCGGGGCCCCGTACACCGCCTGGCTGCCGGACGTCACGAACACCGACAGCAGCGCGAACAGGGTCATGGTGGTGGGCAGTCCGAGGGTCTGGCCCCACACCTGGGCGCGCTGGCCCGCGCCGAAGCGGGTGAAGTCGGGGATGTTCAGGCTCAGCGTCGACCAGAACGCGATCATGCCCATCAGGGCCGGGAAGAACACCGGCCAGAAGTCGGCGCCCCAGCCGAGCCGCGAGGGCTGGTCGAGCAACGGGCCGAGTCCGCCCGCCTTGTTCGCGATCCAGACCAGCAGCACCAGCGCGCCCACGATGACGAACGGCGCGGCCCAGTTCTCGAAGCGGCGCAGGGTCTCCATCCCCCGGTAGATGATGGCCAGTTCGAGGATCCAGAAGAGTACGAAGCACACCCACAGCGTCCACGGCTGACCGCCGACCTCGGACGCCTTGGCCCAGCCGCCGAACAGCTTGCCGAGCAGGACGAAGATGCCCTGGCCGCCGATCCAGGTCTGGATGCCGAACCAGGCGCACGCCACCCCGGCCCTGATCAGCGCCGGCAGATTGGCGCCGCGCAGTCCGAAGGAGGCGCGGGCCAGCACCGGGAACGGGATGCCGTACTTGGGCCCCGCGTGACCGGTCAGCAGCATCGGCGCGAGCACGATGACGTTGGCGAGCGCGATGGTGAACACCGCCTGCTTCCAGTCCATGCCGAGCGCGACGAGCCCGGAGGCGAGCAGCCACGAGGGGATGTTGTGCGCCATCCCCACCCACAGGGCGGTGAAGTTGTACGTCGTCCAGCGGCGGCGTGCCAGTGGTACGGGCAGCAGGTCGTCGTTGACGAAGCGGCTGTCGGTGAGGACGGTGCCGGGCGGGAGTTCGACGCGTCCCGCCGGGTCGGGTATGGGCGGGTCGGAGGGCGTGGGCGGGACGGTCGCGGTCATGGGCGTGCCCCTTCGGCCGGGGTTACGGTTGGAGTGCCGGGATGATCTCCGCGCCGTACGCGTCGATCGTCGTCTCCTGCGCGTCGTGCATGTCGTACACGGCGAACTGGTCCACGCCCAGCTCCCGCAGTGCCCGCAGCTTCTCGATGTGCGCCTCGGGCGGGCCGAGCAGACAGAACCGGTCGACGATCTCGTCGGGGACGAAGTCCGTGGACGGGTTGCCGGCCCGCCCGTGGTGGCTGTAGTCGTAGCCGTGCCGGTCCTTGATGTACGAGGTCAGCGCCTCGGGGACGAGGTCCGAGTGCTCGCCGTAGCGGGCGACGAGGTCGGCGACATGGTTGCCGACCATTCCGCCGAACCAGCGGCACTGCTCACGGGCGTGCGCCAGGTCGTCGCCGACGTACGCGGGGGCGGCGACGCAGACGGTGACGGAGTCGGGGTCGCGTCCCGCCTCCACGGCCGCGGCGCGTACGGCCTTCACCATCACCCCGGTCAGATACGGGTCGGCGAGCTGGAGGATGAACCCGTCGGCCTTCCGCCCGGCGAGGGCGAGCGCCTTCGGCCCGTACGCGGCCATCCAGACGGGAAGCCGGCTGTCCCGTACCCAGGAGATCCGCATCAGCTGCCCGTCGACCTCGGCCTCACGCCCCTCGGCGAGGTCGCGGATCGCGTCGATGGCCTCGCCGAGCCGGGCCAGGGTGTTGGGCCTGCGTCCGGCGACGCGCATCGCGGAGTCGCCCCGGCCGATGCCGCAGACGGTGCGGTTGCCGTACATGTCGTTGAGGGTGGCGAAGGTGGAGGCGGTGACCTCCCAGGTGCGGGTGCCCGGGTTGGTGACCATCGGGCCGACCTTCAGTTTCGTGGTGCCGGCCAGGATCTGGCTGTAGATCACAAAGGGTTCCTGCCAGAGCACGGCGGAGTCGAAGGTCCAGCCGTGGGTGAAGCCGTTGCGCTCGGCGCGTTGCATGAGGCTGACGACCCGCGAGGCGGGCGGGTCGGTCTGCAGGACGAGTCCGAAGTCCATGCGCGACTCTCCTAGGTGAGGTACTGACAGGTGGACCGCGGGGTGTAGACACCGTGCCCGGCCCGCCCGGTGTACTCCCGGTCGGTGATGACGGGGACACCACGCGAGAGGACGGTCTCGACGCGTCCGGTGACCCGTCTGCCCTCGTACGCCGAGTAGTCGACGTTCATGTGGTGGGTGCCGGCGGACATGACCTGTTCGGCGGCCGGGTCGTAGACGACGACGTCGGCGTCCGCGCCGGGCGCGATGGTGCCCTTCTTCGGGTACAGGCCGAACATCCGGGCCGGGGTGGCGCAGGCGACCTCGATCCAGCGGCGGCGGGAGATGTGCCCGTCGACGACGGCCTGGTGGAGCAGGTCCATGCGGTTCTCGACGCCCGGGAGACCGTTGGGGATCTTGGAGAAGTCGCCCCGGCCGAGGTCCTTCTGGCCCGTGAAGCAGAACGGGCAGTGGTCGGTGGAGACCACTTGGAGGTCGTTGGTGCGCAGCCCCCGCCACAGCGCGGCCTGGTGCTCCTTCGGCCTGAGCGGGGTGCTGCACACGTACTTGGCGCCCTCGAAGTCCGGCTCGGCGAGGTTGTCGGTGGACAGGAACAGGTACTGCGGGCAGGTCTCGCCGAAGACGTTCAGGCCCTCGTCGCGGGCCCGGGTCAGCTCGGCGACCGCCTCCGTCGCGGAGACGTGCACGACGTACAGCGGGGCGCCGGCGACCTGGGCGAGCCGGATGGCACGGTGGGTGGCCTCGGCCTCCAGAAGGGCCTTGCGGACCTCGCCGTGGAAGCGGGGGTCGGTCTCGCCGCGGGCGAGGGCCTGTTCGACGAGCACGTCGATGGCGATGCCGTTCTCGGCGTGCATCATGATCAGCCCGCCGTTCTCGGCGGAACGCTGCATGGCGCGCAGGATCTGGCCGTCGTCGGAGTAGAAGACACCGGGGTAGGCCATGAACTGCTTGAAGGAGGTGACGCCTTCCTCCACCAGCAGGTCCATCTCCTTGAGCGTCTCCTGGTTCACGTCCGAGACGATCATGTGGAAGCCGTAGTCGATGGCGCAGGTGCCCTCGGCCTTGGCGTGCCAGGTGTCCAGTCCCTGGCGCAGGGACTGTCCGACGGTCTGTACGGCGAAGTCGACGACGGTCGTGGTGCCGCCCCAGGCGGCGGCCCGGGTGCCGGTCTCGAAGGTGTCGGAGGCGAAGGTGCCGCCGAACGGCAGCTCCATGTGGGTGTGGGCGTCGACCCCGCCCGGGATGACGTACTTGCCGGTGGCGTCGATGGTCCGGTCGGCGGTGAAGGCGTCGGCGGCCGGGGTGGCGGAGGCGGCGAGGGCGGCGATACGGCCGTCCTCGATCAGGACGTCGGCGTGGATCTCGTCGGAGGCGGTGATGACCAGGCCACCACGGATGACGGTACGGCTGCTCATGGTGCTCCCTCTCTACGAGCTTGATGAGCGCGGCGAGCCGGGTGCTGCGGCACGCTCCGCGGGGCGGGCCGGAGCGGCTGCTAGGACGGGCCGCGCAAGGCGCGTTCGAGGATCGCGGCGCCTTCCTCGGCCTCCGCGACGCTGAGGGACAGCGGCGGGGCGACGCGCAGGGCGCTGGTGTCGTGGCCGCCGCCCTTGCCGATGAGCAGGCCGCCCTCGCGGGCCGCTTCGAGGACGGCGGACGCGGCCGCCGGGTCGGCCTCGTCGGTGCCCGGCCTGGCGAGTTCGATACCGATCATCAGTCCGCGCCCGCGCACCTCGCGTACGGCGGGGACCTGGGCGGCGGCGGCCCGCAGCCGCTCGATGAGCAGGCCGCCGACCCGGCGGGCGTTGCCCTGGAGGTCGTGTTCCAGCAGGTAGTTGAGGTTGGCGAGGCCCGCAGCCATGGTGATCTGGGTGCCGCCGAACGTCGAAATGCTGTTGGCGTCCAGGCAGTTCATGACCTCGGCGCGGGCGACGACCCCGCCGATGGACATGCCGTTGCCGATGCCCTTGGCGAAGGTGAGCATGTCGGGCGGCCCGCTGCGGCTGTGCGCCTGCCAGCCCCAGAAGTGCTCGCCGGTGCGGCCCCAGCCGGTCTGCACCTCGTCGGCGATCCACAGGACGCCGTGTTCCCGCAGCACCTCGCGGAAGGCCGCGTACAGTCCGTCCGGCGGCGAGGTGAAGCCGCCGACGCCCTGGATCGGTTCGGCGATCAGCGCGGCGGGCGGGCGGGTGTGGCCGAGGAGGTCCTTCAGGTCGTCGACGCAGGCCGCGACGAAGTCGTAGTCGTCGAGCGCGGCGAACGGGCCCCGGGTGCGCACACCGCCGTGGACGTAGAGCGTCTGGAGCGGGGAGAGCGAGGTCGGGGACCAGCCGCGGTTGCCGGTGATGCCGACGGAGCTGAAGGAGCGGCCGTGGTAGCTGTTGCGCATCGCCAGGACCGTGTTGCTGCGCCGGTAGCTGGTGGCGAGCATCAGCGCGGTGTCGTTGGCCTCGGTGCCGGAGGTGGTGAAGAACACCCGGGCGTCCGGGATGCCGCTCAACTTCGCGATGCGCTCGGCGAGTTCCACCATCGGCCGGTTGAGGTAGAGGGTGGAGGAGTGGACGATCCGCCCGGCCTGTTCGCTCACCGCCTTGGTGACCTCGGGCAGGGCGTGGGCGGTCATCGTGGTGAGGATCCCGCCGAAGAAGTCCAGGTAGCGGTTGCCGTCGGAGTCCCAGACATGGCGGCCCTCGCCGTGGGTGATCTCCAGCGGCTTGTCGTAGTAGAGGGCGAGCCAGTCGGGGAGCACGGAGCGGTGGCGGCCCAGCAGGTCGTCGGTCACGGCCGCACCAGTCCCTCGTAGGCGTCGGGGCGGCGGTCGCGGTAGAACGCCCACTGCTGCCGCACCTCTTCGATGAGGCCGAAGTCCAGGTCGCGGACCACGAGTTCCTCCTTGCTGTCGCTGGCGACGTCGCCGACGAACTGACCGCGCGGGTCGACGAAGTACGAGGTGCCGTAGAAGTCGTTGTCGCCGTACTCCTCCTGGCCCACCCGGTTGATCGCCGCGATGAAGTACTCGTTGGCGACGGCCGCCGCCGGCTGTTCCAGCCGCCACAGGTGGGACGAGAGGCCGCGGTGGGTGGCGGACGGGTTGTACACCAACTGGGCGCCATTGATGCCGAGTTGGCGCCAGCCCTCGGGGAAGTGGCGGTCGTAGCAGATGTAGACGCCGACCTTGCCAACGGCGGTCTCGAAGACCGGCCAGCCGAGGTTGCCGGGCCGGAAGTAGAACTTCTCCCAGAAGCCCTCGACCTGGGGGATGTGATGCTTGCGGTACTTGCCGAGGACGGTGCCGTCGGCGTCGATCACGGCGGCGGTGTTGTAGTAGAAGCCGGACTGCTCGACCTCGAACACCGGTACGACGATCACCATGCCGGTCTCGCGGGCCAGCTCCCGCATCCGGCGGACGGTCGGCCCGTCGGGCACGGGCTCGGCCCAGCGGTAGTGCTCGGGGTCCTGGACCTGGCAGAAGTAGGGGGCGTTGAACACCTCCTGGAACCCGATGACCTTGGCGCCCCGGCGGGCCGCCTCCCGGGCGTGCTCCTCGTGTTTCGCCAGCATGGACTCGGTGTCACCGGTCCAGGTGGCCTGAACCAGAGCGGCGCGTACGACGTTGGCCATGAGCTGCTCCTTCGACACGACGTCAGAGCCTCTACGCCCGTAGAAACGGCCGTAGAGGGACGAACGTAAGCCTCCGGGGCGGACTTGCCAAGACCATCGCCGTGAACCCGCTGAAGCGAACGGCTTTCAGCACTCCGGTGGGTGAGCCCGCCGGACTCAGGCCGCGGCCCGCTCCGCCGGGGCCGCCTCCGCGCAGCGTCCCACGAGGTCGTCCATGGACAGGCCGAGCGCGCCGGCCAGCGCGGCGACCGTGAAGAAGGCGGGGGTCGGGGCCCGCCCCGTCTCGATCTTGCGGAGGGTCTCGGCGGAGATGCCGGCGTCCGCCGCGATCTCGGTCATGCTGCGGCCGCCGCGCGCCTCGCGCAGCAGTCTGCCGAGCCGCTCGCCGCGTTCGCGCTCTTCGGGGGTCAGGGGGGTGCGCACCATGGCACCCATTCTAATACCGGTATAGTAATTGGCATGGTGGAGCTGAAGACCGACACATCGATCGATGCCATGTACGAGGCGGGGCAGGTCGTCGCGAGCGCGCTGACGGCCGTGCGGGACGCCGCCGACGTGGGCGTTTCCCTGCTGGAGCTGGACGAGGTGGCGCGGGGCGTGCTGCGGGGGGCGGGCGCGACCTCGCCCTTCCTGAACTACCGGCCCTCGTTCGCGTCGACGCCGTTTCCGGCGGTGATCTGCGCCTCCGTGAACGACGCGATCGTGCACGGCATCCCGGACGGCTACCGGCTGCGCGACGGGGACCTGGTCTCCATCGACTGCGGTGCCCAACTGGGCGGCTGGGCCGGGGACTCGGCGATCAGTTTCATCGTGGGTACGCCGCATCCGGCCGACGTACGGCTGATCGAGACGGCCGAGCGGGCGCTCGCGGCGGGCATCGAGGCGGCCGTCGTCGGCAACCGCATCGGCGACATCGCGCACGCGATCGGCACGGTGTGCCGCAGCGGGGGCTACGGCATCATGGAGGACTTCGGCGGCCACGGCATCGGCCGCCGCATGCACGAGGACCCGGGCGTCCCGAACGAGGGCCGCCCCGGCCGGGGCATGCCGCTGCGCCACGGCATGTGCCTGGCGATCGAGCCCATGCTCATCTCGGGCGGCACGGACACCTACCACACGGCCCCGGACGGCTGGACCCTCCGCACCAACGACGCGACCCGGGCGGCCCACGTGGAACACACGGTGGCGATCACGGACTCAGGCCCCCGAATCCTCACGGCCCGCCCCTGACCAACACGCCGGGTCCCGACCCTCCCCAAGCAATCGCCCCGCCAGGGGCGTCGCCCCCACCCCACGCTTCCGCCGCCGCGGGCAGTCGTGCCGCTGGGGCGGCACGGGTGGGCGCGACGGCACCCCGCGAGCGCCGGGCCGCGCGAACACCCCCCGCCCAACGCTTCCGCCGCCGCGGGCAGTCGTGCCGCTGGGGCGGCACGGGTGGGCGCGACGGCACCCGGCAGGCGCCGGGCCGCGCGAACACCCCCCGCCCCACACCGACGCGCGGCGCCCCGCAAGCGCCGGACGCGCCCCTGCCGGAGCGAACCCGGCCCCCGGTGCCGAAGGGCCCCGGGGGCCCAGCCGCACAAGAAGGCGCGCCCCCCCAACCTGGACATGCCCGCCCAAAAAGTTCGTGTCATCGTGGGCATGAGCCCGCCCCCACCGGTTACCCGCCCCCGGCACGCCGACCCAGCGAAGGAACGGATGACGATGACGAGCGACTTCGTCGGCCCGGAGGGCGACCCCTTCGCAGAATTCCTCGCCCGATTCTTCGGCGGCCAACGCCCCCGCCAGATCGACATTGGCCGACTCCTCAGCCAGCCCGCCCGGGAACTGGTCCGCGGCGCCGCCCAGTACGCCGCCGAACACGGCAGCCGCGACCTCGACACCCAGCACCTCCTGCGCGCCGCCCTCTCCGCCGAACCCACCCGGAGCCTGCTCACCCGCTCCGGCGCGGACCCCGACTCCCTGGCGTCCCAGATCGACGACCGCTCCGGCCCCGTACAGCACGGCCCCGGCGAGGCCCCTCCCCCGACCTCGCTCTCCCTCACCCCGGCCGTCAAGCGCGCCCTGCTGGACGCGCACGAGATGGCCAGGGCGTCCGGCGCGGGCTACATCGGCCCCGAGCACGTGCTCACCGCCCTCGCCGCCAACCCCGACTCGGCCGCGGGACACATCCTCAACGCGGCCCGCTTCGCCCCCACCGGCCCCCCGGAGGCCCCCGAGTCGGCCCAGCAGACCCGCACCGAACGCCCCCGCCCCGCGACCAACACCCCCACCCTCGACAAGTACGGCCGCGACCTCACCGCGCTCGCCCGCGAGGGCCGTATCGACCCGGTGATCGGACGCGACGACGAGATCGAGCAGACCGTCGAGGTGCTCTCCCGGCGCGGCAAGAACAACCCCGTGCTGATCGGCGACGCCGGCGTCGGCAAGACCGCCGTCGTGGAGGGGCTCGCCCAGCGGATCGCGGAGGGCGACGTACCCGACATACTGCTCGGACGGCGCGTGATCGCCCTCGACCTGACGGCCGTGGTCGCCGGCACCCGCTACCGGGGCGACTTCGAGGAGCGGATGACCAACATCGTCGAGGAGATCCGCACCCATTCCGACCAGCTGATCATCTTCATCGACGAGCTGCACACCGTCGTCGGCGCCGGAGGCGGAGGCGAGGGCGGCTCGATGGACGCCGGCAACATCCTCAAGCCGGCCCTGGCCCGCGGCGAACTGCACATCGTGGGCGCGACCACCCTCGAGGAGTACCGCCGGATCGAGAAGGACGCCGCGCTGGCCCGCCGCTTCCAGCCGATCATGGTGCCGGAGCCGACACCCGCCGACGCGGTCGAGATCCTGCGCGGCCTGCGGGACCGCTACGAGGCGCACCACCAGGTCCGCTACACCGACGAGGCCCTGCTCGCGGCCGTGGAGCTGTCCGACCGCTATCTCAGCGACCGCCGCCTGCCGGACAAGGCCATCGACCTGATCGACCAGGCCGGCGCCCGGGTACGGCTGCGGGCCAGGACCAAGGGCACGGACGTACGGGCCCTGGAGCGCGAGGTCGAGCAGCTGACCTGCGACAAGGACCAGGCGGTCGCCGACGAGCAGTACGAGCAGGCCACCCAGCTGCGGGACCGCATCGTGGAGCTGAGGCAGCGGATCGCCCAGACCGGTGGCGAGGACGAGGTCGACGAGGGCCAGAGCCTGTGGGTGGACTCCGAGTCGATCGCCGAGGTGGTGGCCCGGCAGACGGGCATCCCCGTCAGCCGCCTCACCGAGGAGGAGAAGGACCGGCTGCTGGGCCTGGAGCAGCATCTGCACCAGCGTGTCGTCGGCCAGGACGAGGCCGTACGGGTCGTATCGGACGCCGTACTGCGCTCCCGCGCGGGGCTCGCCAGCCCCGACCGGCCGATCGGCAGCTTCCTGTTCCTCGGCCCGACGGGCGTCGGCAAGACGGAGCTGGCGCGGGCGCTCGCCGAGGTGCTGTTCGGCAGCGAGGACCGGATGGTGCGCCTCGACATGAGCGAGTACCAGGAGCGGCACACGGTCAGCCGGCTCGTCGGCGCCCCGCCCGGCTATGTGGGGCACGAGGAGGCCGGGCAGCTGACCGAGGTGGTGCGCCGGCATCCGTACTCGCTGCTGCTCCTCGACGAGGTGGAGAAGGCGCACCCGGACGTCTTCAACATCCTGCTCCAGGTCCTCGACGACGGCCGGCTGACCGACTCGCAAGGCCGGACGGTGGACTTCACCAACGCCGTGATCGTGATGACCAGCAACCTCGGCTCCGAGGCGATCACGCGGCGCGGCGCGACCCTGGGGTTCGCGTCCGGCGGCGCGGACGCGGACGAGGAGGCACGCCGGGAGCAGATCCTGCGGCCGCTGCGGGAGCACTTCCGGCCCGAGTTCCTGAACCGGATCGACGAGATCGTGGTGTTCCGCCAGCTGACCGCCGAGGAGCTGCGGCGGATCACCGACCTGCTGCTGGAGAGCACCCGGCGCGGCCTGAAGGGCCGGGGCATCGCGGTCGACTTCACCGACGCGGCCGTGGACTGGCTCGCCGAGCGCGGCCACCAGCCCGAGTACGGCGCCCGGCCGCTGCGCCGCACCATCCAGCGGGAGGTGGACAACCAGCTGTCCCGGCTGCTGCTGGACGGCCGCATCCAGGAGGGCGACCGGGTGACGGTGGACACGGAGAACGGGCGCCTGGCGTTCCTCACCCGGGAGACACCGGCGCCCGCGTCCGATTAGGGCCGGACGACCATCGCGGAGCCGCCGCCCCGGCGGACCTTCTCCGCCGCCGCGAGCCATCTTCCGTCCGGCAGCCGCTGGACGGCCGTGGCCGCGCCGATCTCCGGGTTCTCCCGGAACGAGTGCCCGATGGCCTCGAGGCGCTGCCGCAACTCGCTGTCGTACAGCCCGGGTTCGAGGTCGGTCTGCGCGGTGTTGCGCTGGCTGGCGCGCGGTGCGGCGATCGCGTCGACCAGGGGCAGTCCGCGGTCGAGGAACCCGGTGAGGGTCTGCAGGACGGTGGTGATGATGGTGGAGCCGCCGGGCGAGCCGAGCGCCACCACGGGCCGGTCGTGCCGGTCGAGCACGATCGTCGGTGCGATCGACGACCGGGGCCGCTTGCCGGGGCCGGGCAGGTTCGGGTCGTGCACGGCCGGGTTCGCGGGGGCGAAGGAGAAGTCGGTCAGCTCGTTGTTGAGCAGGAATCCGCGGCCGGGCACGGTGATGCCGCTGCCGCCGGTCTGCTCGATGGTGAGCGTGTAGGCGACGACGTTGCCCCACCGGTCGGCGGTGGTGAGATGGGTGGTGTTCTCCCCCTCGTACGTCGTCGGGGCGGCCTTGCCGTCCGTGGCGCAGGGGCGGGGGTGGCGCGGGTCACCGGGGGCGAGGGGGCTGGTCAGGACGGCGTCGTCCTGGATGAGGCACGCGCGCGAGTCGGCGAACCGCTGTGAGAGCAGTTCCCCCGTCGGTACGTCCTCGAAGGCGGGGTCGCCGACCCAGCGCCCCCGGTCCGCGAACGCGATCCGGCTGGCCTCGATGGAGCGGTGCAGGTACTGGACGTCGCTCGCCTTCGAGAGGCCGGTGCGCTCCAGGATGTTGAGGGCCTCGCCGACCGTGGTGCCGCCGGAGGAGGAGGGTGCGATGGAGTAGACGTCCAGGCCGCGGTACGAAGTCCTGGTGGGTGGTTGCGTCTTGGCGCGGTATGCGGCGAGATCACGCGCGGACAGTTCGCCGGGCCGGGCGGTCCAGCCGGAATCCGGGTCCACGGGTGGCCTGTTGACGGTCCGTACGATCTCCCGGCCGATGTCGCCCCGGTACACGGCGTCGACGCCCTCGCGGCGCAGCTCCTTGTAGGTGCGGGCCAGATCGGGGTTCTTGAAGGTGGAGCCCACGGCGGGGAGTTCGCCGCCCGGGAGGAACAGCTCGGCGGTGTCGGGGAAGTAGCGGAAGCGGGTCTCGTTGGCGGCGGTCTGCGCGCGGAAGGTCTCGTCGACGGTGAAGCCGTCGCGGGCGAGGCGTTCGGCGGGCTCGAGGACCGTCGCCAGGTCGCGCCTGCCCCAACTGTCGAGCGCGCGCTGCCAGGTGGCGGGGGTACCGGGGGTGCCGACGCCGAGTCCGCTGCTGACGGCCTCGGCGAACGGGAGCGGTGCGCCGTTCTCGAGGAAGAGTCCGGAGTCGGCGGTCAGCGGGGCCGTCTCGCGGCCGTCGATGGTGTGCACGGTGCGGGACCGGGCGTCGTAGTGGACGAAGTAGCCGCCTCCACCGACACCGGCCGAATACGGCTCGGTGACGCCGAGCGCGGCGGCCGTGGCGACGGCGGCGTCGACGGCGTTGCCGCCCTTTCGCAGCACCTCGATGCCAGCGGCGGACGCGTCGGCGTCGACGCTGGAGACCGCGCCGCCGTGGCCGACCGCCACGGGCACCTTCGGGGTGTACCGGGAGCGTTCGTCGTGCTGGGCGGGCGGGGCCGCGGCTCCCACCGACAGGACGGCGGCACCGACCGCCAGGACCGCGAGATTCCGTGCTACTGGGCGACGCATCCGCACCTCCGGTAAACGGCTGTCCGCGCAGCCTAGTTCGTCGCCCCGCCCGCGTCAGGGAGGCCGGAGGGTGTGCCGTACGGCCGTTCCGGGCGCCCTTCGCGGGCTGCCTCTCGAACACGGGTTTGCGGGGGACCGCTAGCATGCGCGCCCATGAGTGACGACGTGCGCAACATCGTTCTGGGCGTGGTGGCCGCCGGCATCAGTGCCGCGCTGGGCTGGATCGCCCGTACCTACCTGTGGAAGCGCAAGCTCCGCCGCAAGCAGACGTTCTTCGGGATGCCCGAGAACTCCGAGTCCCTGCTCGTCGTCAACCGCGATCCGGCGACGGCGGAACCGGCCGTGCACCGTTTCGACGTGTTCGCGCTGCTCGAGCTCTCCGCGCTGATCAAGGACTGCGGGGCGCACGCCCAGGTGGTCACCCAGGACGCGGCCCACCAGGGATTCGGCGAACGGACCGAGTTCTGTGTGGGCGGGCCGGGGTCGAACCGGCGGATGGTGGCCCATATGGCGGCCATGCTGCCGGGGGTGCGGGTCAACGTCGATCCGGAACCGGGCCCGGACCGGGGCGCCTTCCAGATAGGTCCCGAGCGCTACCGCATGGATCCGGGTGTCACCGAGTACGTCCTGCTGGCCCGGCTGACCGCCGGTGAACGGCGCGAGACCCGGCCGGTGTTCCTGTTCTGCGGCCAGCGGGCGATCACCAACCAGGCCGCGACCCGCTATCTCGCCCGCAACCACGAGCGGCTCGCCCGCAAGCACGGCTCGAACTCCTTCGTACTGCTGCTGAAGGTGATCAACTCGCAGGCCTACGGCCCCGATGTGGTCGAGCTGGTCGGGGATGTGACGAGGGCGGCGCAGACGCCGCTGCCGGCTCCGGCGGCGCGGGGCAGTCACCGGGCGGACTGACCCCGTTCAGCACCACCCGCCCGGCGCGCAGCTGACCTTCTCCTCACCGGCGGACGGCCCGTGGTCCGGGTCGCACCGCCGCGCGAGCAGTGATCTGCGGCTGCCGCCGGACGGGACTGGCCGATGTGATCCGCCGCCCCGTGGACTCGGAGCGGTGGGCCCCTCCCGGTGGCGGTGTCCCCGCTCCTGGAACGAGGTCCCCTCCCCCGCCGGGAAGAAGGGACCATCCTAGTCGAGGTCGGGGCGGGCACGTCTACGGGCGTCACCCCGGTCAGTGCTTGAGGATCTTGGACAGGAAGTCCTTGGCCCGGTCGCTGCTGGGGTTGCCGAAGAACTCGTCGGGTGCGCGGTCCTCGACGATCCGGCCGTCGGCCATGAAGACCACCCGGTGGGCGGCGGAGCGGGCGAAGCCCATCTCGTGCGTGACCACGATCATGGTCATGCCCTCCTCGGCCAGTTGCCGCATGACCTCCAGGACCTCGTTGATCATCTCCGGGTCCAGTGCGGAGGTCGGCTCGTCGAAGAGCATCGCCTTGGGCTCCATCGCCAGCGCCCGCGCGATCGCCACCCGCTGCTGCTGGCCGCCCGAGAGCTGCGCCGGGTACTTGTCGGCCTGGTCGGCGACGCCGACGCGGTCGAGGAGTTCCCGGGAGCGCCGGTCGGCGTCCTCCTTCTTGCGTCCGCGGACCTTGACCTGGCCCAGCGAGACGTTCTGCAGCACGGTCCGGTGCGCGAAGAGGTTGAACGACTGGAAGACCATGCCGACATCGGCGCGCAGCCGCGCCAGCGCCTTGCCCTCGTCCGGGAGCGGCTGTCCGTCGAGCAGGATCGTGCCGGACTGGACGGTCTCCAGGCGGTTGATCGCCCGGCACAGCGTCGACTTCCCCGACCCCGACGGGCCGATGACCACGACCACCTCGCCCCGGCCCACGGTGAGCCCGATGTCCTGGAGGACATGGAGGTCCCCGAAGTACTTGTTGACGTCACGCAGTTCGATCAGCGGTTCGCCGGCCATACCCACCCCTACTCGTTCTCGGCCGTGTGGTGGTCGCCGCAAGGTATCCAGGCAAGATCACCGCATTGGCGCGACACGCACTCTTCGGTCATTAGCCGTATTAACACCGAGCCGTGGGCCAGGACTTCACGCCGGCCGGGGCTTCACGCCTCCGCGACCTCCGCGTACAGCTGCGACAGTTCGGGCACTCCGTTGGCCGCCCATTCGTGTCCGGCGTCCACGACGTCGAACTCCCGGCCGGAGGTGAGCCGTACGACCGGCTGGCCGTCGGCCCGGATCTCCCACGCCGCCCCCGCGACGGTACGCACGATGACGGTGCCGAGGTACAGTCCCGCGTCGTTGCCCAGCCAGTTCGAGGTCTCCTCGTCGTCCCGCCAGCGTGGCACCAGCTGGTCCAGCGCCTCCAACGAGGCCTGGGAGTCGTCGAGTCGGACACCCTCCCGGTATGCCTGGGAGCGCAGGAGTTCGCACTCGGCGAGGAGTTCCGCGATGCCCTCGGGGTCGGGAACCCCCGCTTTCCGGCGCCGGTTGCCCAGGAAGGGGATGTTCATCCCACCAGCCTGTCATTCGTACCGCCATGTGCACCACAGGCGCGCAGGGTCGGCGGGCGGCTACACCTCGAGGTCGACGACGACCGGCGCGTGGTCGGAGGCGCCCTTGCCCTTGCGCTCCTCGCGGTCCACGTAGGAGTCCTTGACGGCCTTCGCGAAGGGCTCGTTGCCGTACACCAGGTCGATGCGCATGCCCCGGTTCTTGGGGAAGCAGAGCTGGCGGTAGTCCCAGTACGTGTACGGGTGGTCGTACTTGAGGGGGCGCGGGACGACGTCGGAGAGGCCGGACTCGCGCAGCGAGGCGAGGGCGGCGCGCTCGGCGGGCGTGACATGCGTGGCGCCCTCGAAGGCGGCCCGGTCGTAGACGTCGTCGTCGGCCGGCGCGATGTTGTAGTCCCCGAGGACCGCGAACGGGCGGCCGCCCGCGGCGTCACCGGCGACGGCGGCCTTCAGGGCCTCCAGCCACTGGAGCTTGTACGCGTAGTGCGGGTGGTCCACCTCGCGGCCGTTCGGCACGTACACCGACCAGACGCGCACGGATCCGCAGGTCGCGGCGACGGCGCGGGGCTCCACGGAGCCGTCGTAGCCGGGATCGCCCGGCAGGCCCTTGACGACGTCCGCGAGGCCGACGCGGGAGAGCACCGCCACGCCGTTCCACCGGCCGGTGGCGTGCACGGCCGACTCATAGCCCAGCTCGCGCAGCTGTTCGACCGGGAACTGCTCCTCGGCGACCTTGGCCTCCTGGAGGCACAGTACGTCCGTGCCGCTGCTCTCCAGCCAGGCCAGGAGCCTCGGCAGGCGGGCGGTGATCGAGTTCACGTTCCAGGTCGCGATGCGCATGTTCCCCAACCTACCCGGCACCTCTGACAACGCCCGCCCGCCGGCTCACAGCTCGGCGGAGCCGCCCGGTGCGAGCCGCAGGTGCTCGGCGCCGCCGAGGGTGCCGATCTGGCGGTCGTAGACCGGGCGGGCGAGGTCGGTGAGGAGGGCGTCGTGGATGTCGTAGGCGCGCCGCGGCTTCAGCTCGCGGACGTAGTCGATGACCTCGGAGATCTTGTTCCAGGGGGCCATGACGGGCAGCATCAGCGTCTCGACCGGCCGGTCGGGGACGGTGAGCGCGTCGCCGGGGTGGAAGAGCTTGCCGTCGTCGACGAGGTAGCCGACGTTGGTGACGCGCGGGATGTCCGGGTGGATCACCGCGTGGAGTTCGCCGTGGACCTGGACGTCGAAGCCGGCGGCGGTGAAGGTGTCGCCGTGGCCGACGGTGTGCACCCGGCCCGGGAAGGCCGCGGAGAGCTGTTCCGCGACCGACCTCAGGGTCCAGATCTCGGCGGCCGGGTTGGCCTCCAGGGCGGCCCGCAGCCGGTTCTCGTCGAAGTGGTCGGGGTGCTCGTGCGTGATCAGGACGGCGTCCGCGCCGAGGGCCGCGTCCTGTTCGCTGAACATCCCGGGGTCGAGGACGAGGACGCGGCCGTCCTTCTCGAGACGGACGCAGGCGTGCGACTTCTTCGTGAGCTTCATGCTTCCATCCTGCCTCGCACGCCTGTGCGCCCGCGCGGGACGCGGCCCGCTCCTCGTGCCCGGCCTACTCCTGGGGCGTGGTCTCCTCGCGGACGACCCGCTGGGCCACCCGGAACGCGGCGTTCGCCGCCGGGATGCCGCAGTAGACGGCGGCCTGGAGCAGCACCTCCTTGATCTCGTCCGGGGTGAGACCGTTGCGCAGCGCGGCCCGGGTGTGGAGGGCGAGGTCGTCCAGATGACCGCCGGCGACGAGGGCGGTGAGGGTGACACAGCTGCGGGTGCGCCGGTCGAGTCCGGGCCGGTCCCAGACCTCGCCCCAGGCGTAGCGGGTGACGAGCTCCTGGAAGTCGCCCGAGAAGTCGTCGGCCTCGGCCAGGATCCGGTCGACGTGCGCGTCCCCCAGCACCTCACGGCGGACCTTGAGCCCGGTGTCGTACGGGTCGGACGCGGTGTGTGTCCCCTGCGCCGGGACGGCCGGGGCGATCTCGGCGACGGGCGCGGGCTGCGGCGGGGCGGCGAGCACCGGCTGCACCATCGCGGCGGGCAGCGCGGTCTGGCCGGTGGCGGTGTCGTAGGCGGGCTGCCAGGCCGTCGAGAAGTGCCGTACCAGCAGGTCGGTGACGGCGGCCGGCTGCTCCACCGGCACCAGGTGGGAGGCTCCGGGTACGACGGCGAGCCGCGCGTCCGGGATCCCGGCGACCAGCGTACGGGCCTCGGCGGGGCCGGTGACCTGGTCCTCGGAGCCGACCAGCACCAGCGTCGGCACCCCGACGCTGCCGAGCCCGGCCCGCGCGTCGAACGAGGCCAGTGCCTCACAGGCGGCGATGTAGCAGCCGGGGTCGGTGGTACGCACCATCTGCACGGCCCACTCGGTGATCGCGGGCTGCGCGGCGGCGAAGCCGCCGGTGAACCAGCGCTCGGGCGCGGAGCGGGCGATGGGGTCGAGTCCGTTGGTCCGTACGACCACCCCGCGCCGGCGGAACTCGTCCGCCGTACCGAAGCGGGGCGAGGCGGCGAGCAGCGCCAATGACGCGAGGCGCTCGGGGTGACGCAGCGCCAGCTCGATCCCGACGGCACCCCCGAGCGCACACCCGGCATACCCGAACCGCTGTACGCCGAGCCCCTCGAGCGTGGCGAGCAGCCGCCCGGTCAGCTCGCCGACCGAGCCGGCGGGATGCGCGGGGGCGCCTCCGTGCCCCGGCAGATCGAACCGGAACACACGCCACTGTCTGGTCAGCTCGGGGACCTGCCGGTCCCACATGTGCCATGTGGTACCCAGTGAGGGACCCAGGATCAGCACCGGAGCGTCTTCCGGCCCGTCAAAGCGGTATTGCAGGGTGTTGGGTGGTGTCTCGCTCACGCCCCAGACCCTCTCACGTCTCACGGACGCTTCTATAACGCGGGGCGCGGGAAACCGGTCCGACCAGGTTGAAGACCTCGCGGGCGGCATATCGCTCGAGGCATCGGACGATCTCGCGTCGGGCCTTGCCCTCCTGGGCGCGGCGTTCGTAGTACGCCCGGGTGCGCGGGTCGTGGCGTAGCCGTTTCCAGCAGTCTGTGACTGGCCGTCACCGGACCACAAGAAGTGGCTGTTGATCATGTGAGTTTCGGCTTGATCGCTCGTTGGTTCCGTGGTGGCGAAGCGTGAGTCGCGGCCGTGGATCGTGTCGGATGAACTGTGGTCGCTGATCGAGCCGTTGCTGCCCGAGCCAGGTCCGAAGCCGGTGGAGGGCAGACCTCGGGGGCCGGACCGGCAGGCGCTGTGCGGGATCCTGTTCGTGCTGCGCACCGGCATCCAGTGGGAGTACCTGCCCCAGGAGCCGGGCTTCGGCTCGGGCATGACGTGCTGGCGGCACCTTGCCGCGTGGAACGAGGCCGGGGTGTGGGAGCAACTGCATCTGGTGCTGCTGCAGAAGCTGCGGGCCGCGAAGTAGCCGGACTGGTCGCGGGCGGTGATCGACTCCTCCCACGCAGGGCGGCCCGGCGGGGCCCAGATGTGGGCCCCGCCCGGTCGACCGCGCACGGCCGGGCAGCAAGCACCACGTCCTCACCGACGCCCAGGGCATTCCACTCGCGGTGTCGCTGACCGGCGAAGCCTTCCTCGGCCTCGCCTCCTGCCTCATCACCCACCGCCACGTCCAACGCCTTTGTCAGGACCTCTTGGCGCCGGTTCTCGTTCCGTTGGAATTCCTATTCCGCGGCGGGGGCCCGTTCGCCCCTCCCGCCCGGACCATGCCCGTCTGGTACGCGATGACGACGAGCTGTGCCCGGTCGCGGGCGTTGAGCTTCGTCATCGCGCGGTGGATGTGCGTCCGTGCCGTCAGCGGGCTGACCACCAGCAGCTCGGCGATCTCCGCGTTGGACCTGCCCTCGGCCGCCAGCGCCATCACTTGCCGTTCCCGTCCGGTGAGGTAGGCGAGCCGTTCCGGGGGCACCAGGTGGGTGCCGGGGGCCGGGGAGGTGAGGAAGCGGGTGATCAGGGTGCGGGTGGCGCCGGGGGAGAGCAGCGCCTCCCCGGAGGCCACCGTGCGGATGCCGGCCAGCAGGGCGTCCGCGGTGACGTCCTTGCCGAGGAAGCCGCTGGCCCCGGCTCTCAGCGCCTGGGCGACGTAGTCCTCGGTCTCGAAGGTGGTAAGGATCAGCACGCGGGTGGTCGCCAGCTCCGGATCGGCGCAGATCGCCGCGGTGCCGGACAGGCCGTCCGTCCCGGGCATGCGGATGTCCATGAGCAACACGTCCGGGTGGTGGGTACGGGCCAGCTCCAGCGCCTCCGCCCCGTCGGACGCCTCCCCGACGACCTCCATGTCCGGACAGGAGTTGATCAGGATGCGGAACGTGGCCCGCAGCAGGGCCTGGTCGTCCGCGAGCAGCACCTTCACGGTCATGGAGACTCTCCTTCGACGGCGGCGGCCGGTTGCAGCGGCAGCGCGGTGGTGACCTCGAAGCCACCCTCGGGGCGGGGGCCCGCGCACAGGTCGCCACCGATGGACTGGGCGCGCTCCCGCATGCCCCGCAGCCCGAAGCCGCCGGACGTCCCGTTGACGGCGGTGGCGGTGGCCGGACCGTCGTTGCTGACGGTGATGAGCAGCCGGGAGTCGGCGTAGGTGAAGCTGACGTGGGCGGCGCGTTCGAGGGCGTGCTTGGCGACGTTGGTGAGGGCTTCCTGCACGATCCGGTACGCGGTCAGGTCCACGCCCGGCGTCAGCGGGCGGCGCACGCCCTCCTGGTGGACGACGACTTCCAGGCCCGCCGTGCGGTAGGAGTCGATCAGCTCGGGAAGGCGGGCGAGCCCCGGCGCCGGTTCCAGGCCCTCGCCCTTGGGCCGGTCGTCCTGGCGCAGCAGGCCCAGGGTGGCCTTGAGCTCGCGCAGCGCCGAGGAGGTGGTGCCGGTGAGGTCGTCGAGGATCTTCCGGCTCTGCTCGGGGTCGCTGCGCGAGAGGTGGGCGGCGGTGCCGGCCTGGGCGTTGGCGAGGGCCAGGTGGTGGGCTACGACGTCGTGCAGCTCGCGGGCGATGCGCATGCGCTCCTCGGTGACCCGCAGCCGGGCCTCCTCCTCCCGGGTGCGTTCGGCGTGCTCGGCGCGGGCCTTGACCGCTTCCAGGTAGTCGCCGCGCAGCCGGGCCAGGCTGCCGCCGACGAGCGGCAGGGCCATCCAGAACACCGGGCCGACCACGGTCAGGACCGGGGAGAGGTCGCGCATGCCGTCGGAGAACAGGTTCACGGTCAGCAGGGCCACCGTGACGGCGAGCGCGTACAGGTGCACGGTCCGGCGGTCGCACAGGACGGCCAGCCAGTACATCGCGGCGAGCAGCGGGGCCAGCAGCATCGGGGTGAGCAGGTAGCCGCGCGCGATCGCGGCGATGGTGACCCCGGCGACCACGACCACGACCGTGCGGGTGTGGGTGCGGCACTTCAGCAGGACGAAGCAGGACAGGCCGAGCATGATCTCCAGCGACTTCCCCGTGTCCGGGCTGTTGACGCCGGGGAGGCTGAGCTGGGTGCCGAAGGAGGCGCAGCCGATGAGGGCCAGCACCACCATCACGTCCAGGAAGCGCGGGAAGCGCGACGCGTACTGCTCCACGCGCTCGGTGTAGCGCTCCAGGCTGCTGCTCATGGTCGGCTCTCTCGATGAGGGGACTGGCATCCATGGTGGACGATGCGAAGCCGCCCGGGTCGCTGGGACGACCTCGGGCGGCTCCTGCGCACCCGGTCAGGCGCGGGCGAGGTCCTTCTCGGCCGGTTCCGCCTCGGGCTCGGTCGGGCGGGTCAGCGCCTCGCCCTCCACATCGACCCGGGGCAGGATCCGGTCCAGCCACTTCGGCAGCCACCAGGCCCGCTCGCCGAGCAGGGCGAGGACGGCCGGGACGATCGCCATCCGGACCACGAAGGCGTCGAGCAGGACGGCCGAGGCGAGACCGAAGCCGATCATCTTGATCATGGCGTCGCTCTCCCCGATGAACCCGGAGAACACCGCGATCATGATCAGCGCGGCGGCCACGACGACCCGGGCGCTGTGCTGGAACCCGGAGGTCACGGCCTGGGCGGGCCGCTCGCCGTGGACGTACGCCTCGCGCATCCGCGAGACCAGGAAGACCTCGTAGTCCATGGCGAGGCCGAAGACGATGCCCACCAGGAAGATCGGCATCAGGCTCATGATGGGGCCGGTGGTCTCCACGCCCAGCAGGTCGGCGCCGTGGCCCTGCTGGAAGACCACGACCACCGCGCCGAGCGAGGCGAGCACCGAGAGCAGGAAGCCGGCGGCCGCCTTCAACGGGACCAGGATCGAGCGGAAGACCACCAGCAGCAGGATCACGGCGAGCCCGACCACCACGAGCAGGTACGGCACCAGCGCGGACTGCACCTTCTCGGAGATGTCGATGTTCATCGCGGTGGTGCCGGTGACCTCGAAGGTCGCCCCGGCCTCGGACTCGATGCCGGGCCGGTCGCCGCGGACGGTGTTGACCAGATCCTTGGTCTCCTGGTCGGTCGGCGCGGTGGTGGGGACGACGGAGAAGACGGCCGTGTCACCGGATTCGTTGAACTGGGCCGGGGACACCGACACCACGCCCTCGGTGCCGCCGATTCGCTCGGAGACGGTCTCGGCCGCGGCCTTCGGATCGTCGGCGTCCTTGGCGTCCACGACCACGGTCAGTGGTCCGTTGAAGCCGGGCCCGAAGCCCTCGGCGAGCGCATCGTAGGCCCGCCGCTGGGTGGTCTCCGTGGACTTGGCCTCGTCGCCGGGCATACCGAGCTGGAGGTCGGTCATCGGCAGCGCCAGGGCGCCGAGGCCGGCGACGGCGGCGAGCAGCACGGGCAGCGGGCGGCGCAGTACGAAACTCGCCCAGCGGGTGCCGCCGTTGACCTTGCGCGTCTCCCGCGGCGTACCGCCCGCTCGGCGGGCCTTGCGGTCCTTGCGGGTCAGTACGGCGTTGGGCCAGAAGCCGAGCACGGCCGGGACCAGGGTCAGCGCGATGAGGACGCCGACGACGACCGCGCCCGCCGCGCCCAGGCCCATCTCGGTGAGCATCGGGATGCCGACGACGGAGAGACCGGCGAGCGCGATGACGACGGTGAGCCCGGCGAAGACCACGGCGGAGCCCGCGGTGCCGGTGGCGAGGGCGACGGCCTCCTGGGGCGTCCGCCCCTTGGTGCGCTCCTCGCGGTAGCGGGAGACGATGAACAGGGCGTAGTCGATGCCGACGGCCAGGCCCAGCATGATCGCCAGGGTGCTGGTGGTGTCGGTCAAACCCAGCGGACCGGCCAGGGCCGTGATGGCGAACAGGCTGATGCCGACGCCGATGAGCGCGGTGAGCAGCGGGAGTCCGGCGGCGGCCAGTGAGCCGAAGGTGATCAGCAGGACGACGGCGGCGACGGAGATGCCGATCGCCTCGGCGGCGCCGCTGGGTCCGCCCGTGTCCTCCATGGCGTCGCCGCCCGCCTCGACGGTGAGCCCGGAGTCACGGGCGTGCTCGAGCGACTCGTCCAGGTGGCTGCGGCTGGCGTCGGTGAGTCCGGAGGCGTCGACCTCGTAGGTCACGGTCGTGTACGCGGTGGAGCCGTCCTCGCTGACCGCGCCGGACTCGTACGGGTCGACGGTGCTCGCGACCTGCGTGCCGTCCCCGAGTTCGGCTATCGCGGCCTCGACGGCCTTCTTGTTCTCGGTGGCGGTGACCTTCTCGCCGTTCGGCGAGACGAAGACGACGCGGGCGGTCGCGCCGTCGGCGGCGGCGCCGGGGAACCGCTCCTCCATCAGGTCGAAGGCTTCCTGCGATTCGATCCCCGGCATGGAGAAGGGTTCCTCCTCCGCCTCCGGCGCGGTCATGCCGGCGAGTCCTACGGCGGCCAGCACGGCGGCCCAGACAAGGGCGACGGTCCAGCGTCGCCTGAAGGCCAAGCGGCCCATTCGATACAGAAAAGCAGCCACGGGGAGGTCTCCACATCCGGGTTTCGAAGGTGCCTCCAGACTGCTGAAGAGGGGGGTGTCCTGTCGTCGTCCGGCTGCCGACACTGCGCGGTACTGAATCCGCAGTACTACGCCCTCCGCGGGTCCCACCCGGGGACGAGAGCGGGTCGGCCTCAGGTCGCGGGGTTGAGTTCCTCAACCCTGAGATCGGCACCGGCGGTCATCCCGCCGCAGCGTCCGGACGGCAAGGGTCGCGCGTCTCCGTCCGCCGGTGCCGCCTTCCCCCGTCTCTCTGTCCTTCCGGGAGTACACCCATGCCGGCGCGCGGCAGCGACCGCGTCGGGAACCACGGTGACGGGCACGACGTCCTGAGCCGGGACCGTGCCCGCCCGGAGATCTCCCGGGAGGGCACGGCGCTCAGCCGCAGGCGCTGCCGTGCAGGGTGCGGGTGCTCGGCGGGGAGGTGTTGCCGGTGTGGGTGGCCGGCCTGGACGCCGATGTACCGACGCCCCGGGTCCCGCCGCAGCCGGAGCCGGGGGCGGCCGTGCCGGCGGATGCGGCAGCCGTGCGGGAGGCCGTGGCCGGGGTGTTGTCGCTCCGGCCATGACCCAGCGCCGTGTCGCTCACGCGCGGGTCCACTTCTGGTTGGCCTGGCCGTTGCAGGTCCACAGCACCAGCGGGGTCCCGTTGGCGGTGCCAGCCCCGTTGGCGTCGAGGCACAGTCCGGAGCGGACGTTGCGGATCGAGCCGTCGGAGCCGACGGTCCACTTCTGGTTGTTCTGGCCGTTGCAGGGCCAGGTGATGACACGGGTGCCGTTCGTGGTGCCCTGGTTGTAGGCGTCCAGGCACTTGTCGCCGTAGACGCGGATCTCGCCGCCCGCCCATGTGGTCCACAGCTGGTTGGCGGCCGTGTGGCAGTCCCACAGCAGAGTCGCGGCGCCGGCGGCCGTGGAGGCGTTGTCCACGTCCACGCAGCGGCCGGAGGCGTTGCCCCGCAGGCGTGAGGTGGTGGCGGCCAGCGGGCTGCCGCCGCTCACCCGGTACGCGGCGACGCCGTGCGCGGGGACGCTCGCCGAGATCTGCCCGGACGTGCTCGACGTGCCGCCGGTCCACAGGTCGGTGAGGGTGAACGATCCTCCGCTCAGGCCGATCTGGGCGGCCGTCGTGGTGACCGTCGCCGCGCTCTCGCCCCGGTTGAACAGCCCCACCGCGACCGAACCGTCCGCCAGGGGCTTGGCGAACACCTCGATGGTGCCGTCGTCGCGCACCCTGCGTCCGCCCGCGCCCTGGGAGTCCTGGTTCACCGCCAGCAGGCGCGGGTTGCGCAGGATCGCGCTGACGTCGGCGGACATCGTGCGGATGTCGTTGCCGGCCATCAGCGGGGCACTCATCAGCGCCCACAGGGCGAAGTGGGAGCGGGACTCGGTCAGCGGCAGGCCGGGGCGGCCGACGACCAGCATGTCGGGGTCGTTCCAGTGCCCCGGGCCGGACTGTGCGGCCAGCGGCGCATTGACGTCCAGGACGTTGCCGACGCCCATCGGGTAGCTGTTGGTGTTGCCGTTCTGCCAGATGTCGAGCAGGTCCTCGGTCGTCCGCCACAGGTCGGCGACCTCGCCCCAGTTGTACGTGGACCCCGTGATGGCGTGGAAGCTGTTGGGGTTGATGCTGTAGACGATCGGCCGACCGGTGGCGCGCAGGGCATCACGCATCAGCTTGAACCGCGCGACCTGCTCGTCACGCGTGCCGCTCGAGGAACACCAGTCGTACTTGAGGTAGTCGACCCCCCATGTGGCGAACGTGGCGGCGTCCTGGACCTCGTGGCCCCTGCTGCCCGTGGCGCCCGGGTAAGTGCCCACGGTCTGCGCGCAGGTGCGCTCGCCCGGCACCTGGTAGATGCCGAACTTCAGGCCCTTGCTGTGGATGTAGTCCCCGAGGGCCTTCATCCCGCTCGGGAACTTCGTCGGGTTGGCCCGCAGGTTGCCCTGCGCGTCACGCTGCGGGTCGAACCAGCAGTCGTCGACCACCACGTACCGGTAGCCGGCGTCCCGCATGCCCGAGGACACCATCGCGTCGGCGGCCTGGCGGACCTGGGCCTCGGTGATTCCGCACCCGAAGCTGTTCCAGCTGTTCCACCCCAGCGGTGGGGTGAGCGCCGGACTGCCCGGCGCGGCCGTGGCGGTGGACTGCGCTGAGGCCGTCACGGACGCGGTCACCGTCAGCACGGCGGCCGTGAGGAGGCGGAACAGTCGTCCGCCTGATCGTCTGGGCACCCGGAACTCCTTCGGCAGGAAAGAGAGAGGAGAGGAGAAGTTCGAAATTTCGATTAGCGTTCGGAAACTTCAGATGCCCCACGGATACTAGAGAGGCGTCCGGTCATGTCAACACCTCCTGAAGGAACAGGATGTGTCGCGTGATCAGCAAGGGAGCAAGGCTGAGGCGCACCGACTCCGCACCAGCCGCTTCGAACATTTCGAAGCGGCGCACGACTTGTGCGAGAAGGGAGACTGCGGTCAGGACCACCACACCGGTGACGAGCAGGTGGAACAGGCCCTTCGCCACCAATCCTCGGAGGTGGGGGAAGTTGGAGGAAGTATCAGCGGCGAGCGCGCAGTATTCGTCGCCGCGCCCTCAGTAGGTGGCCAGGGAGATGGCGATGTAGTGCGCGGTGAAGGCTGCCACGGTCAGGGCGTGGAAGACCTCGTGGTAGCCGAACCAGCGGGGTGAGGGGTCGGGCCGCTGCAGGGCGTAGACGACCGCGCCCGCGCTGTAGAGGAGACCGCCGACAACGATCAGGACGACTACGGCTGCTCCGCCGGTGTGCAGGAAGTCGGGCAGGTAGCGCACCGGCGCCCACCCCAGGGCCAGGTAACACGGGGTGTACAGCCATCGCGGAGCTCCGACCCACAGGACCCGGAACACGATGCCGGCCAATGCCCCGGTCCATACGATCCACAGCAGCATGGAACGCTGTTCGGGCCGCAGGAGGAACACGGCCAGGGGGGTGCAGGTGCCGGCGATGATCAGGAAGATGTTGGCGTGGTCGAGTCGTCGTAGAAGAGCCTCGCCCAGTGGTCCCCAGGTGCCACGGTGGTAGACGGCGCTCGTTGCGAACAGCAACAAGGCGGTGACCGAATACACGGCGCAGGCCAGGACTGCCTGCGGAGTAGGGGCCAGGCAGACGAGTACGACGCCCGCGATCAGTGCGGCGGGGACCATTCCGGCATGGAGCCAGCCACGCAATTTGGGCTTGATCGGGTCGGCGAGGTCTGCCGCCCACTCCGCCAGGGCGGAGACCGAGTGAGCCTTCTCCCCTGCGTGTCCGCCTTGCGATCCGTCGGGTAGCCCGCCTTCACGGCGCTCTCCACGCGCTGAGGCGGCGTGACCGTATTCGACTTCAGCGGCATCACGGGACACTGCTTCTCGTTCTCCCTAGGGCGACTGGGCGTCACTGGCAGCAATGCGGTAATGCTAAAAGACCTCACTCCGGCAGGCATTCATGGGAGGTCGGTCCAGAACCCCAGAGCCTCGCCGGGGCCGGCCGACTCTCCACCGCGTGAACTCCGGTCCCGTTGACCCTCCCGCCGATCGGGCCTGCCGAAGCCGAGCAAAACGGCCGGCCATGGGAAAGATCAGGGCTTCCGAACGGACATCTCGCTCGCCTACGCGCAAGGATCGCCGATGCTTCCTGAGGTCCGCCCCCACGTATCCACCGCCCTCGCAGACCAGTTGTTGGAACACCAACTGCACCTGGCTCCGCATCTCGAGGCCGGCCGGCTCGATGTGGAGGGCGTCGCCGGCATCGCAGCCGTCGCAGCCGCCCATCCGATGGTTACGCGGCCACCGGCCATCTCCTCGGGCTGCTGGCAGCGCTGCCAGCCCCTACCGAGGCAGGAGAACGCTTCTGGTCGGACCTGTGGAGGTCGTCGGGCACCGCGTACCTGCTACCCGTCAACATGAAGGCTCAGGTGCTGCGTTCTCTACTGCTCCGAGCCGCGCGCGCAGAGGCACAGGGCATGGCGCCCGCACCGGACGACGCTCGAAGCAGGTCAGGAAGTTCGGCCGAGGTCACACCCGCCTCAACAGATCAGGGGCCGCGCAGCGATGGCTGCGCGGCCCCTGATCCTGTGCACGCCCTGCACGAGAGCGGGCGTTTCGCCCGGTGGGCGGCAAAGCCCACCGGGCGGCGCTCACCGGACGCAGTGTGCGTGATCCCTCGAGCGGCTCCGTGAGGTCAGGCCGGGGTGATGTTCTCGGCCTGCGGACCCTTCTGGCCCTGGGTGACGTCGAACGTCACGGCCTGGCCCTCCTGGAGCTCACGAAATCCCGTGGAGTTGATCGCGGAGTAGTGCGCGAAGACATCCGGGCCGCCGCCGTCCTGGGCGATGAAACCGAAACCCTTCTCCGCGTTGAACCACTTCACAGTTCCCGTTGCCATGTCTGATGCCTTCCAGTCGATGAACGCCTCCCACTCCATGTGGAAGGCCGAGGTGATCGCCCTGGTCCCTGCGGCACAGCACAGCAAAACGCCCACACCGAAGGCGTGGGCAAGGGGAGTTCCGAACCATGACAGCTGACGCAGACGCTACACGCCCACACGCCGCGTCACCACAGGAAACGATCACCCCGCACGGCAGACCATGCGTGCGGTACCCGCCGACGCGGACGGGCACGCTCATCTCACGCTGCTGCGGTCGGGTTCGCTGATTCGGTGGCGCGGTGGTATGGGGCGTTGAGGCGCTGGGCTTCCTCGAGCTGGTCTTCGAGGATGATGACGCGGCAGGCGGCCTCGATGGGGGTGCCGTGGTCGACGAGTTCCCGGGCACGGGCGGCGATGCGCAGCTGGTAGCGGGAGTAGCGGCGGTGTCCGCCCGCGGAGCGCAGCGGGGTGATGAGGCGGGCTTCGCCGATGGCGCGCAGGAAGCCCTGTGTGGTGCCGGGCATCTCGGCGGCCCGGCCCATGGTGTAGGCGGGGTAGTCGTCGTCATCGAGACGGCCGAACGTGTCGTCTGCTGTCATTGCACCTCTCTGTGGAACGCGTGGAGGGGCCCTGGCGCCGTACTGCCGCCAGGGCCCCGAAGGAACTGCTACACCATCTGCCGGCCCTGATACTGCACCGGCCCTGTGTTTCCGCAGACCCGACCGAGATGCTGTCGGGTGCGCGGGGATCGCGGTTGCTTGACCGGAGACCACCTCACTATCGATGTCCTGCGGTACCCGGGTCCAAGACTTCCGCCCGGGCGATCCTGATGGCGCTCGGCTCCTCCGTTCTTCCCTCTTGATCAACTACTCACTAACGGGAACTGCGTACTACTGGTACTGCGAACTGCTGGTGGCCTCGAACAGCGCCACTCTTCGGCAGCCAGCCCCGTCGCCCATCCTGCGTCTGCCCTGGCTTGGAACCCCACTGCCGAACCTCCCGATGCGCGCGCCCGCAGCCGGCGCCTTCACCGAGGTACTGCCACTGACTTCACTGCTGGGTACTGCGAACCTTCACTTACTGATACTGCGGTACTGCTCATGGCGGCCCCTCCTGCGGGCCACCCGGTCCGGTCGTCAGTCCCGTCGCCGTCCTCGACCACTCTGGCTTCGGAACTCCACCACCGCACCGTCATGCCAACTGCAACTGCACACTACTGCCCGACAGTTCATCTCTGCCGGGCCTCTCTTGATCTCGGCTACGACAGAAACCTTAACCACATCGCCGCCCCATGTCTACTCCAGCGAGTACAGATTTCCGCGCGCTGGAAGATGAGGCACTCTGCCTCGACCGGTCCCCATGGATGGCTCAAGCAGCCGCGAGGCTCTGGCCGGCGCTCACAGTGACCCACCACCGCGTGGCATGTCGGGTTGGGCGTGACGTCGCCGCCTGCGCCGCGGCTGCCGTCGGCGGCACCGGCCGACACTGCGTCCAGTGAGGACACCACCGACCGGCACGGATGTTTCCAGCCGTGACGCCCCCAGGTCGGCCGTTGACGAGCGCGGCAAAAGGCCCTGCGCCGCCTTCAACGATCCCGGGATGATCGAGCAGCTGGTGGCGAACCAGCACGGCCCCTGACTCGAGCAGTCCGCGGGCTGCGGAGACACGGAGGCTCACGGCAGCGGGTGCCGTCATTTGTCGGCTGTGGTCCTCCGCCTCTTTCAGGCAAGCACTGGGGCTCTGCGGGGTCAGGGATCAGGGTGACCCTGATGATCACGATGATTGCCCGGCGCCGCAGCCGACCGTGGCTCCTGACGCGGCGGACACTGTGGTCCTGGTCGTCTCCGAGCTCGTCACCAATGCCCTGCGCCACGGTGGGGCCGCTGCACACTGGAACCGACTGCGCACCCCGACACCGTCAGGTAGCCGTTCACGATCCCAGCCGGCCTGTGCCGCGCATGCGCACCCCTGACCTGAACGGCGGTACCGGGGCTTCGGCTGGCCCGTGGTCACCGGCCTCGCCCACGCCACGGCGCCCACCCGCCGGGCCTCCGGCGGCAAGATCGTGAGCGCCCTCCTTGCCCAGTAGCGTCACCCTCAAGCAGCCGGGTGGCCGACGAACATGCTCCGCCTCATACCGCAGCCCGACGAGTTGCTGGGGACGTTCCGCCCTGGTGGAGTCCGGCCAGAGCCACCAGAAGTCCCTGGCCGCGGCCACCGGTGGCGCTGCCGTCACCGGTCGGCCGACTGCCGAAGCGCTGTGGAGGCAGAGGGTGTCGGCTGTGCTGGGAGATTGCGCTCACTTGGGCGAGTTCGCCCGCCGTCTTCGACGCCCCCGTGAGGGAGGACGGGCCGCCCACGCGTCTGCGGTTCCATGTCGCCCGGCTCCTGCGGGGCAACGGTGACGGGAACCCGCCGCACGCGGTGTGGGCCCGACCGGCGTACCGGTCGGGCCCACACTGCTGGGTGTCGGCTCGTGTCTGTTGACCCGGTCAGGCCGTGACGGGGGTGCCGAGCATCGCGGAAGCGTGCTGCATCGTGCTGAGAATGCCCACGGGCGCTGCCTTGGGAACGGCGCGGCAGGTGAAGCCGAGCCGGGCCATGGCCCGCAGGACTTCGGCGGCGCTGAAGTCACGGCGGTCCTGGCGCGTGATGACCTGGCCGACCTGCTTGACGGGGTAGTGGCGGCGGCCGATGATCACCGATTCGCCGGTGACCGGTTCGGGCTTGATGCCCTTCATCGATTCCAGCACGCCGCCCTTGGTGAGCTCGAAGGGGAAGCGGGCGATGACGCAGCGCATGTGGCCTCACAAAGAGAAGGGAAGAACGGTCCGACCAGGGGCCAGGTGTTTCAGCGGGAGAGGGCGAGGACACCCAGGGCGCTGCCTTGCTCGTCGACCACCGGCAGGACACCCAGTCGACGGGTGCGCATCGCGTGCTCGGCTTCGGCCATCGTGGTCACGGGTGAGGGGAACGAACCGTGGTCGCCGAGGATGTCGCGCAGGCGGACACGGTCCGTGTAGTCGGAGCTGTCACGGACGGCGGCGAGTTCGGCGTGGGTGACCAGGCCGGTGCACTGGGCGTCCTGGTCGCAGACGACCAGCCGGACCGTGCGTGCGGCGGCCATGACGGCCAGCGCCACCTCGACGCTCATGTCGTCACAGACCTGCGGTCCGGCCGCGTCCATGACCTCCACCGCCGTCCTGTGCGCGGGGTCGGCGTCCGCCGGGCGGGACTCTGTCTGAACCAGCGTCAAAGGGTGCCTCCTGCAGAGATGGGCGGACTTCCTGATCACTAAAGGTCTAGGCCACCGCGCCGAAGCCGGACTGGCGTCCGGGGGTGCGCCTGGTCACCGAGGCGGGGCGGCGGCGACCTCGGGAGGTGGCGCTGCGCTTGGGGCGTTCGACCACCGGTGCGGTGATGACGACCGGGATGCCGGACGGTGCCTGGGCGCCGGTGATCCGGCTCAGGGCCTCGTCGCCCGAGCGGACCTGGGTGGTCTGCGGCCGGATTCCGGCGTCCGACATCAGACGGACCATGCCACGGCGCTGGTTCGGCGTGACCAGGGTGACGACGCTGCCGGACTCGCCGGCGCGGGCGGTACGGCCGCCGCGGTGGAGGTAGTCCTTGTGGCCGGTCGGCGGATCGACGTTGACGACCAGGTCAAGGTTGTCGACGTGGATTCCGCGCGCCGCGACGTTGGTCGCCACCAGCACGGTGACGTGCCCCGTCTTGAACTGCGCCAGCGTGCGGGTGCGCTGGGGCTGCGACTTGCCGCCGTGCAGCGCGGCGGCCCGCACCCCGCTGTTCAGCAGGTCCTGGGTCAGCCGGTCGACGGCGTGCTTGGTGTCCAGGAACATGATCACGCGGCCGTCGCGGGCGGCGATCTCGGTCGTGGCGGCGTGCTTGTCGGCGCCGTGGACGTGCAGGACGTGGTGCTCCATCGTCGTGACCGCACCGGCCGACGGGTCGACGGAGTGCACGACGGGGTCGGTGAGGTAGCGGCGTACCAGCAGGTCGACGTTGCGGTCCAGGGTGGCGGAGAACAGCATCCGCTGCCCCTCCGGGCGCACCTGGTCGAGCAGGGCGGTGACCTGGGGCATGAAGCCCATGTCGGCCATCTGGTCGGCCTCGTCCAGCACGGTGATGCCCACGTGGTTCAGCCGGCAGTCGCCGCGGTCGATGAGGTCCTTGAGCCGTCCCGGTGTCGCGACGACGACCTCGGCTCCGCCGCGCAGCGCGCCGGCCTGCCTGCCGACTGACATGCCGCCCACGACCGTGGCCAGCCGCAGCCGCACGGAGCGGGCGTACGGGGTCAGGGCGTCGGTCACCTGCTGTGCCAGCTCACGCGTCGGTACAAGGATCAGCCCCAGCGGCTGGCGGGGCTCAGCACGCTGCCCAGCGGTACGCGCGAGCAGGGCGAGGCCGAAGGCCAGGGTCTTGCCGGAACCGGTGCGGCCGCGGCCGAGGACGTCACGGCCCGCAAGGGAGTTCGGCAGCGTCGCTCCCTGAATCGGGAACGGCGCGGTCACACCCTGCCTGCCGAGTTCGGCCAGCAGCTGCTCGGGCATGTCGAGATCGGCGAAGCCCTCAACGGCGGGCAGCGCGGGGGTGATCGTCCTGGGCAGCGCGAACTCACCTTGCTCTGCGGCGGGCCGACGGCCGTAACCGCCGGAGCGCGCGGGCCCGCCGGTACGACGCGGTGCCCGCGAGCCATGGCCGCTGGCGCCCCCTCCGGCGTCGGAACGGCCGTCACGGGCGCGGGCGGGGCGGTCGTTCGTGTACGTGCGGTTCATGCGGAACCTTCCTCGATGTGGCACATATCAAGGAATTCCCGCCGCGATGAATGGCATGGAGAATTACAAGTATGGACCGGGAAAAAAGAAAGCAGATCTGGCCGGCGGAAACATCCGTGGGCACAGGTGCTGAAATGGGTGACGCGATGGGGACCTTGCGATCCGGGCGCCCGCTGCGAGGCAGCGCTTCAGGACGCGCCTGCGCCCTGGGGGAGGAACCGCTTGTGGTGGTACTGCGGGTTCCTCCGGGTCGTCCCACGGGTGAAAGCCGCTGCGGGATACGCGTGTAGCTGGGGCCCGCACCCCGAGGGATGCGGGCCCCAGCTACGGATTACGCGTGAGCGTCAGGCCGGAACGATGTTCTCGGCCGTCGGGCCCTTCTGGCCCTGCGCGATGTCGAAGTTCACCTTCTGGCCCTCGAGCAGCTCGCGGAAGCCCTGCGTGGCGATGTTCGAGTAGTGGGCGAACACGTCGGCGCCGCCACCGTCCTGCTCGATGAAGCCGAAGCCCTTTTCCGCATTGAACCACTTCACGGTACCAGCAGCCATGTCATCTCTCCTTTGGGGCAGTGCATCGGCGTCCGCACTGCGCGGACGCCGTGTCGCCGCGATGATTACCCCGCCCGGAAATGACCGGAAATACAAAGACCTCCCGCCCGGCAGAAGCCTGGCGGAGGCACTTGAAGTTTTGGGAACCACAACTGCAACTGAGATGGACAGTAGCACGCCGGAGCCGCCCGTGTGCGTTGGATAATTCCACTCCGCTCTTCGCGGCAAAAACTCCAGTTGCGTGGCCCTCCAAAAACTGACCTCTCGGGAACAGATATTGATGCACTCGGCGTTCAACGCCTCAGATCGGAGACCTCGCAGATCAGACTTGATCCCGAATCAGCCGCAGGCCCACTGGGGCGCCGCCGGAGCGGGCGGCGTTGGTGACCAGTTCGCCGACGATCAGCTCTGTGGGGAACACCGGATGTTCCAGCCCTCCAAGGGCTCCTGCAAGAGTTCTTCCAGACTGCGGCCACCGATTTCCGTTACCGGGCGGCCGCCTTCAGCGCCTCCAGCCGTGCCTTCCCGCACCACGGCCACTCCGCGGGCGTGGAACGGATCGTGCGCCAGTGCGCCGGTGGGGAAGGGCTGAACATCAACAGGCTCAGTTGCAGCTCGGCGGCTCCGCAAGACTCAGCGCCTTCGCTCAGGGGCAGCCTCGGACACACGGACACACGGACGCCGCGTCGGCTTCGGCGCCGCGCCGTCTCAAGGACAGGAGGGCCTCGCTGAGCATGTCCCGCTTCGCGGCGAAGCCGCCGAACGCGGACGCCAGGACGAGGCGGAAGCGGCACGCCAGAAGCGCATCCGCTGGGAAGCCGCCATGGAACAAGCCCGCATCCGGTACGCGGAGGCGTACCGCGTCAGGCACCTAGAAGCCCAGGAAGCGGCATGGCGCCACGCCACCCGAATGACCCCATGGGTAAGCGCGGTACGCACGCGAGTCGAGGACATGCCTCCGGGCCAGGCCAGAACCGACGCCGAGGAATGGATCAGCTGGGCAGCGGCCACCGTTGAGCGCCTCGACCCGTTGAACACACCGCCCCGGCTGCCCGACATTCCCAAGTCACACGCCGACGACCTGAAACCCTTCCTCGGGCACGGGAGCCCTCACGATCCCACCTACTCGCCCGCACCGCACATTGTGCGCTGGGACACCGAGCACGATGCCGGGATCCGGGATCCGCCGGGAGTTCGTGGATGGTCGAAGTACGCGTCAACCGGCCCGGAGACCGACCGCCAGCGTCAGTTCAAGGACCCGGTGCGGCGATGCGAGATCCGGAAACAGCTCCCGCAGCTGCGACATCCGGTACCGGACCGTCTGCGGATGGACGAACAAAGCCGCCGCCACCTCGTTCCGCCTGCCCTGGTGCAGCAGCCACGCCCGCAATGTCTCTTCCAGCCGGCGTGCGGTCGCGACAGGCAAGGTGCGCAACGGTGCGAGGGCTCGGGCACGCAGGTCTGCGAAAGCGTCCACGTCGGCGCTCAGCACCAGCTCGGGCAGGTGGTCCTCGGTGTCGCGAATATCAGAGGAGAGGGAGCGCACGCGTACGGCTCGTGCGTACGAGGCCGACGCACGAGTCCATGGCCGGGCCGGGCCGACCACTGCGGTGCGGTCGGTCAACTGCCGCAAGAGATGTGATCGGTCGGCATCGGGGACGAGCAGCACACCGGTGGCGTCCGGCAGATCGTCGAGGACGAGGGTGCTCGGGTCGAGCGCGCGGTAGGCAGGCCGGGCCTGGGCGGCGGGCAGCAGGACCGCCGTCAGCGAATCCGGAGGCTGCCATCCGGCCCGCTGAGCAGAGGCCAGCAGCACGTCCGGGCTCGCGCCGGCGAGGAGGTCGCGGGCCAGGTGTTCCAGGTGGCGCTCGTGGGCCCTGCCCCGGGCGGCCAGTTCGTCTGCGTGGCCCGCGGCGCTCGCGGCGGAGAGCTCGTCGATGTAGGCGAAGGTCAGCTCGGCGAACTTGGCGACCTCGGCGGCGGGCAGACCTGCGGACACGGCGCCCGCTGCCAGGCATCGCCAAGCCACGCGTGCGCCGACGCGGTAGGCGCTGAGCAGGGCGTCCATCGAACGGCCGTCGCGCACCTCGCCGCGGCCCAGCTCGTAGGCCGCGTCACCGCCGTCGCCGCCCGCGGCGTTCCCGCTCGCGAGGTCCAGGTAGTTCCCCAGGGCGGTGCGAACGGCTCGGCGGATGGTGCCGCCCATGCGGCCCGAAAGGGCGTTGGCGTAGGGAGGGACCTCGTCGATGATCGCCTGGACGACCTCGTCGGCGGTGGTCTTCAGTGCGGCCCGAAGTGCGGTGACCGTCGTCTCATCCAGGGCCAGTTCGCTGGCCCTCTGGGTTACACGATTCACGTTTTTATTCCCTGCGAACAATTCCACCTACCAGATTCACGTCCTACGGTCAGGACTTTACGCCCTGAGACGCAGCAAGCTGGACTCATGACGAGCGCAGCCCTCCGCAGCAGGGCGTGGAAACTGCTGGAGATGGTCACGACGCCGCTGCTTCCGTCGGACTACCTCGACCTGGTCAGCCCACTGCGTGCGGGCGCCGACCTGCGTGGGCGCATCGAGTCCGTGCGACCCGAGACGGCTGACGCCGCGACTGTCGTGATCAGGCCCGGACGGAGCTGGCGCGGCCACACAGCCGGTCAGTACGTGCGGATCGGGGTCGACGTCGACGGGGTGCGCCTGTGGCGTGCCTACTCCATCACCTCGCCGACAGACCGCCACGACGGCCGCGTCACGATCACCGTGAAGGCGATCCCGGACGGCAAGGTCAGCAACCACCTGGTCCGCAGGGCGAAACCGGGCACGCTGGTCCAGCTCGACCAGGCGACCGGTGACTTCGTGCTGCCGCAGGTCAAGCCCGACAAGGTGCTCTACCTGACGGCCGGCAGCGGCATCACGCCCGTGATGGGCATGCTGCGCGACGTCGAGTTCGACGACGTCGTCATGGTCCATTGCGCGCCACGGCCGCAAGACGTGATCTTCCGCAGCGAACTGCGCGATCTGGTCTCGGACAAGAAGCTGCGGCTCGCCGAGGTGCACACCGACACAGACGGCATGCTCGACATCGCCCGTCTCGGCGAACTCGTACCCGACTGGGCCGAGCGCGAGACCTGGGCCTGCGGGCCCGCGGGCCTGCTCGACGCCGCCGAAGAGCACTGGACCGAGCACGGCATCCCCGAGCGCCTGCACACCGAACGGTTCCGCCCCAGCGTCATCGTCGCCGGCGACGGCGGCGAGGTCACGTTCAGCGTCACCGGCAAGGCCGTCGACGCGGATGGCGCCACGCCGCTGCTGGACGTCGGCGAGGAGGCCGGCGTGCTCATGCCCTCCGGGTGCCGCATGGGCATCTGCTTCGGCTGCCTCACGCCGCTCAAGGCGGGCGCCGTCCGCGACCTGCGTACCGGCGACATCACCGAGGCCGAGCCGGGCGTCCTCATCCAGACCTGTGTGTCCGCCGCGGCGGGCCCCTGCGACATCGAACGGTAGGAGCACCTTGACCGCCATCGACCCCACCGCCCACCTGACCGCGGAGCAGATCGAGGAGCTCGGCCGCGAGTTGGACGCGATCCGCGACGAGGTGATCGCCGACCGCGGCGAGAAGGACGCCGCCTACATCCGCAAGGTCATCTCGGCGCAGCGCAAGCTCGAGCTGGTCAGCAGGGGCGTGCTGCTGTTCTCACTCTTCCCGCCCGCGTGGGTGATCGGCACCGCCGGTCTGTCCGTGGCGAAGATCATGGACAACATGGAGATCGGCCACAACGTCCTGCACGGCCAGTGGGACTGGATGCGAGACCCTAAGATTCACTCCACCACCTGGGAATGGGATCACGTCTCGCCGGCCGACCAGTGGAAGCACTCGCACAACGAGCTGCACCACACGTATACCAACGTGATCGGCAAGGACAACGACCTCGGCTACGGCATCATGCGCGTCGACGAGGACCAGAAGTGGCACCCGTTCCACCTTGGCCAGCCGCTGTGGAACTTCATCAACGCCTGCTTCTTCGAGTACGGCATCGCCGCGTACGACCTGGAGCTCGGCAAGAACCTGCACAAGCGCCGCCGCAAGAACCCGGAGTTCCGCGCGCGGGCCAAGGCAGTGGGCCGCAAGATCCGCAAGCAGGTGCTCAAGGACTACGTGATCCACCCGCTGCTGTCGGGCCCGTCGTTCCTTCCCACGCTCGCCGCCACGTTCACCGCCAACCTGGTCCGCAACATCTGGTCCCACTCGGTGATCATGTGCGGACACTTCCCCGAAGGCGTGCAGGTCTTCGAGCGCCGGTCGATCAAGGGCGAGACGCGCGGCCAGTGGTACCTGCGCCAGATGATGGGCTCGGCGAACATCAGCGGCAGCAGGGCCATGCACTTCATGACCGGCAACCTGTCGCATCAGATCGAGCACCACCTGTTCCCGGACCTGCCGAGCAACCGGTACGCCGAGGTCGCGGTGAAGGTGCGCGCGCTGTTCGAGAAGTACGAGCTGGAGTACGTCACCGGACCGCTGCCCAAACAGGTGTTCTCCGCGTGGCGCAAGGTCTTCCGGCTCTCGCTGCCGAACAAGAAGCCCGAGGTCAAGACGCCGGACCGTGAGCAGGAGCTCGTCGCCGCCTGATTGTTCAAGCGCCTGGCTCACGAACCCGAGTCAGGCGCCCTTGTCCGCAGGCTCCAGCATCGCCCCGCACTCGACGTGATGCGTCATCGCACGGGCTCAGTCGTCGAAGACGATGTCCTCGATGTCGTGGGTCCAGCGGACCTTGCTGTCGTTGACCTCGATGATGAGGTCGAGGCCGGTGCTGGTGTGCCCGGTGGAAAGGATGGTGAACGTGTCGGCCTTGCGACGCAGGAACACCACGAAACCGCCGAGGTCGGGGTCTCCGTCGTTCAGCAGCACGTACTCGCCGAGCCGCCGGTAGAACTTGGGCAGGATGACGTCCTTGCTGACCTCCGGAGGGCCCACGACCACCGTGGGCTTCTGAGTCTTGTCGAGCGGCCACAGACCCTCGCCGTCGGCCTGGGCCTTGTGCGCGGTCGCGGTCATGTCGTTGCGCAGGTCGGGGAAGAGGGACCGGTAGAAGGTCGGATAGACGAAGCCCTTGGCGAGCAGCTTGTGGTTGACGGTCTCGTGCAGCATGGCCGGCGTGAAGAAGACGTTGCCGTCGGCATCGGCGTCGGGTCCTGCTCCGGGCCCGGTGAAGGCGATGCAGCGGCCGAGCGGGTCACCGCCGCGGGTCAGGACGTATCCGCGGACGGCGGCGGGGTTGGTGGGGGCCTTGACCTTCCCGCTCGGAGTGCGCTGTACGGGGTCGAACCCGAGGAGGCGCAGCAGTTCGGCGGCCGCCCCTTCGGCCTGCGCCTTGGGCTGGTGAAGCACGCCCCCGCCGACGAAGGGGGGATCGAAGTGCGTCTCCAGGGCGTCGATGCCCTCCAGGCGCAGATTGGCTCCGCCGGGGCCGTGGATCTGAAGGGGAACCGGGCCGGGGATCGTGTCCCATACCGCCGGGTCGTCCGGGTAGAACCGGACCGTGTCCCCGTCGGGGCTCGTCCCCACGATCCGGAATTCGCCTTGGATGCGGGTGTACGGCATGAGGGGGCCTCCTCACGGACGCCTGGTAGCGGCCGGAAATGCGCGGACGGACGCCGCACGGCCACTCCTCACTATGCGCCCGCGGCGCCCGGGGGTCCTGTTGGCGGTTCAACGTCTGCGAAGGGAGACGTTGGTATCGGCCTCCACTGTGTCATCCACTGGTCCGGGTGGCGGCCCTGACGGTTGTTCATGAGCTCGGCGGACGCGCGGACATGGTGGGCTGTGTGGCCGAGGGCGGGGCAGCGGGCCAGGATCTCCTTGAGCTGCGGTGCCTGGTCGTCGGTGAGACGGTCGGCATGGCGGGTGAGCCAGTGATGCTGCTGGCCCCGGCCGGCGGGAACCGGGTGCCGCTGATCGCCCAGCTGGTGCAGGCCGACGAGGACACCGTCCGGGGCGTCATCCACCGGTTCAACGAGATCTGCCCGGCCTGCCTGGACCTTCGGTGGGCGGGAGGCCGTCCCCGCCTGCTCAGCACCGACGACGAGGACTTCGTCATCCAGGCGGCCACCGCCCGACCCGCCGGTCACCGCGCACACTGGTCAGCCCGCGGCGTCCAGCGACCCCTGCAAGCCGGCCACCGGTGCCCCGCCAACCGGCACACCACGTCGTCCCGGAAGAATGCGGAACTCGAATGCGGGACGGTCCCACGGCACAGCGGGCGGGTTCGCGAACGCGGTCCCGGTCCGCACCGCACCCACGCGGTGGTAGAAGTCCTCGGCGGGAACATGCGACACGACCTTGACACGTTCGAGCCCGGCGGAACGGGCCTCGGACTGCATATGCGCCACGAGCAGCCGTCCGATACCCCGCCCTTGCACGTCGTCGGCAACGAACAGCAGGTCGAGCTCCGGTGGAGCGAGGACGAGCGAGTAGAACCCGAGGACCCGGCCTCCATGCTCGTCGGCACCGACGGCCACAAAGACCCGGTGGGCCTCGATGTAATCAGAACCGACCCGGTAGCCCGCAACCGCGGCTCCGTACTTGCCCTCATAGGCGCCTGAGCCACGCACGAGCCGCGTGAGCCGTTTGGCATCCCGCGCGACGGCCCTCCGTATCGTGATCGGCCGACCGATCGGGGAAGTGCGTGAACTCATCGGGAGAGTATCTCGCACCGGGGAGTGCCTTCCTGCGGCGGGTCTGTCCTTCGCCTGGTACCGCGGTGCTGCGTCCTGCCCGGCCTGAGCCCGTTGGAACACGGAAAGGGCCTCGCCGCCGGGCACCTCCACATCTCCTGGTGCTTCGAGCATCCTTGGGATCGGGAGGCGATCCCAAGGGCTGTCCGGGGGCGGAGTGGGGGCCGGCCGGCCCGAGGTTGCGGCAGCCGTTCGTTCCCGCGGTCCCGGAAACGTAGGATCGTCGGGTCATCGCCGCGACGGGAGACAGGAAGCCGGTGTGAGTCCGGCACGGTCCCGCCACTGTGACCGGGGAGCGCTCCTCCGACATGCCACTGCGCGTCGCGCGGGAAGGCGGAGGGAACGCGGATCCGGGAGTCAGGACACTGGTCCGTCGCGGGCCCGATCCGAGGAGCGCGGACTCCAGGAGGCCTCACGTGTCCCTGTTCACCCCTGCCCGCATACGCGGGTTCCTTCGTGCCACGGCCGTTTCGGTCGTGCTGCTGACGGTCGGCTGCGGTTCGGCCGACACGGGCGGCGGCGACGCGAAGAGCACCGCCGCCGCCCCCGCCGGCTTCCCCGTCACCGTCGACAACTGCGGTGTGAGGACGACGTACGACAGGCCGCCGTCACGGGTGGTCACCATCCATCAGCACCCGGCCGAACTCCTGCTCGCTCTCGAGCTCGAGGACCGTATGGTCGGTACGGCCTTTCCCGACTCCGCCGTTCTGCCCGAGCTGCGCGAGAAGTACGAGGCGGTCCCCGAACTCGCCGAGCGGGAACCGTCGTTCGAGAAGATCCTGGACGCCGGGCCCGATCTCGTCTACGGCGGTTACGGCAGCGCCTTCGCCGAGACCGAGGGACGTTCCCGCGAGGCGTTCGCCGGCGCGGGCATCGACACCTACCTCAACCGTGAGTACTGCGGGAAGAAGCGGGTGACGATGAAGGACACGTACGACGAGATCCGCACCATCGGCAGGATCTTCGGCGTCCAGGAGCGCGCCGACCGGCTGGTCGACGACCTCGAGGGGCGTGTCGGGGCGGCCACCGGCAAGGTCGCGGGCGAGCCCGGGGTGTCCGTCTTCGTCTACGACAGCGGCGACAAGAGCGCCTTCACCGCGGGCGGCAAGAGCCTGGGCACCGAGCTGATCCGGCTGGCCGGCGGTGAGAACGTCTTCGCCGGCCTCGACGACGTCTTCGGCGACGTCTCCTGGGAGCAGGTCGTCGAGCGCAGGCCCGAGGTCATCGCCATCTACGACTACGCCGGTGCCGGAAGCGTCGAGGAGAAGAAGGAGTTCCTGCTCTCCCAGCCCGCGCTCGCCGACGTACCCGCCGTCAGGAACAAGCGGTTCGTCGTACTGCCGCTGACCGCCACCCTCGTCGGCATCCGCTCCGCCTACGCCGTCGAGGACCTGGCGCGCGGGCTGCACCCCGAGAGCTTCCGGTGAGCCCAGCCCCCGTCGTGCGGGCCGGCCGTACGCGGTCGGCCGCCACGCTGCTCGTCCTCACCGTCCTGCTGCTCGTCTCCGTCACGGCGGGGCTCGCGATCGGTTCCGTCCGGGTGCCGCCCGGCCAGGTGTGGGGCATCGTCACGCACGCGCTGGGAGCCGGCTGGCAGGAGCCGGACTGGTCGCGGGCGCGGGAGACCATCGTGCTGGACGTACGGGCGCCGCGGGTGCTGCTCGGCGCGGTCACCGGGGCCGGTCTGGCGGTGATCGGTACCGCGTTGCAGGCCCTGGTCCGCAATCCGCTCGCCGAGCCCTATCTGCTGGGCGTCTCCTCGGGGGCGTCCCTCGGCGCGGTCTCCGTGATCGTGTTCGGGGTCACCCTCTTCGGGCCGGTGTCGCTGTCGGTGGCCGCGTTCGTGGGCGCCCTGGGCGCGCTGCTGCTCGTGTACGCCACCGCCCGTACCGGCGGACGCATCACCTCGTCACGGCTCGTGCTGTCGGGGGTGGCGGTCGCCGCGGTGCTCACCGCCGTACTCGACCTGCTGCTGCTCACCACCGACCGGGGCAACGAGGCCCGCGCGGTCCTCGCCTGGACCCTCGGCGGCCTCGGCGGAGTCGCGTGGGGCATGCTGTGGCTGCCGGGCCTGGCGCTGCTGTTCGGCATCGGTGTGCTGACCGCGCAGGCCCGCAATCTCAATCTGCTGCTGGCCGGTGAGGAGGCGGCCACCACGATGGGGCTGGACGTGGCCCGGTTCCGCGCCCGGCTGTTCGTCGTGGTCTCCCTCGTCACGGGCGTGCTGGTCGCGGCGGCCGGACCGATCGGCTTCGTCGGCCTGATGATGCCGCACATCGTGCGCCTGTTCGTCGGCGGCGACCACCGCCGGGTCCTGCCGACGGCGGCACTCGGCGGCGCGGTGTTCCTCGTCTGGGCCGACATCGCCGCACGGACGGTCGCCGCGCCGACGGAGATACCCGTCGGCGTTCTCACGGCCCTGTGCGGCGGGCCGTTCTTCCTGTGGCTGATGCGCCGGGACGCCCGGCGCGGCACCGACCGAGGAGTGGCATGACCGCGACCGAACTGAGCGTCGAAGCGGTCACGCTCACCGCCGGGACCCGTCATCTGGTGCGCGAGGTCTCGCTGACCGCCCGCGCGGGCGAGACCATCGGGCTCGTGGGCCCCAACGGCAGTGGCAAGTCCAGCCTTCTGCGTGCCGTCTACCGCGTTCTGCGACCTGATGCCGGTCGGGTCCGGGTCGACGGGGGCGACGCCTGGGCGCTGCCGGTGCGGCAACTGGCCCGTACCGTGGCGGCGGTGGTGCAGGACTCGGCTGCCGACTTCGACCTCGCCGTGCGCGAGGTCGTCGCGATGGGCCGCACCCCCCACAAGCGGTTCCTCGCCGGTGACACCCCCGAGGACGGCGACATCGTCGACTCCGCGCTGCTGGCGGTCGACGCCGTGCAGCTGGCCGACCGCCCGTTCGACCGGCTCTCCGGCGGCGAGCGCCAGCGCGTCCTCATCGCGCGCGCCCTCGCCCAGCAGCCGGCCCTCCTCGTCCTCGACGAGCCCACGAACCATCTCGACATCCGGCATCAGCTGTCGGTGCTCGACACCCTGCGCCGGCTGCCCGCCACGGTGCTGCTCGCCCTGCACGACCTCAACCTGGCCGCCTACTACTGCGACCGCCTCTACGTCCTGCACGGCGGCGAGATCATGGCGTCGGGACCGCCCGCCGAGGTGCTGACGCCCCGCTTGCTGGCGGAGGTCTACGGGGTGGCGGCGGAGGTCGCCACCCATCCGCGTACGGGCGCCCCGCAGGTGACGTTCCTCCCGGACGGCTGAGGGATCCGCTCCCGGGGCTCACAGGTCGCCCGGGGCGTCCAGGCCGGTCAGGGCGCCGACGGGGTCGGGGTCGGGGGTGCCCCGGGGCCACCAGTCGTCGTGGCCGGGTTCGGACTCGTAGGCGTACCAGAGGTGGTCGCGGCCCAGGCGGAGCTGGACGTGGCCGCGGGGGTGGGTGAGGTGGTTGCGCCAGGGGCGGAAGGCGGGGAGGTCGGCGGCGAGGAGGAGGGGGCGGGCGCGGTCGAAGCGGCCGGCCGGCGGGTCCCAGGGTTCCTCCAGGACGGCCAGACCGGTCGGGCCGCCCTGGCGCCAGGCGGCGACCGCGCGGGCCAGCTCGGCGGGGGTACGGCCGGCTGCCCGGGCGAGGGAGGAGTACAGCGCGCGGGTGGCGGCGGTCAGGCCGGAGCCGGGGCGGGCGGCGGCGACGCGCACCGCGTCCTGCCACAGGGTGATCCCGCCGACCGGGTCGCGGCCGGTGGTGAGCAGGGCGTGGGCGCGGGCGGCGGCGTCGGTGGCGAGCTGGTCCAGCGCGAACGGGTCCGGCCCGCCCGGCGCGGCCGGGTACACGGGCGGCTGTTCGGGGTGCGGCGGCGGGGGCAGCGGGGGCGGGAGGGGGACGCGGCCGGGCCGGGTGAGGGCCTCGGTCGCCCGGATGCCGGGGAGGGGTTCGGGTTCGCGTTCCTGGGCGGCGCGGGCCGCGCGGGTGGCGCTGAGCCGGGACAACGCGTCGACGACCTGGCGTTCACCCCGGCCGCGCAGCAGGAGCAGTACGAACGGGTCGGCGTCGAGGAGCCGGGCCGTCTGGTAGCAGAGGGCGGCGGCGTGCTTGCAGGGGTGTCCGGAGTCGGGGCAGCTGCAGCGCGGGCCGAGGTCGCCGGGACCGGGCAGCAGCGGGACTCCGCAGTCGGCGAGGGACTGGGGCATCTCCTTGTCGAGCAGCGCCGCGATATGGCCGGGGCGGTCGGCGGCGGCGTCCAGGAACCGCTCCCAGTCGGTGTCCGCGAACGTCCGCAGCCGCAGCTGCACCCGGTACGGGCGCGGGCGGCTGCCCTGCACATACGCGAGCACGAGTCCCGGCGTGACGGTGATGGCGTCCACGTGCCCCTGCTCGGCGTACCCTCGTCCGCGCGCGAGCCGGGCGGTGTCCAGCGCGCCCTCCTCCAGCGCCGTGACCCAGGCGCCACCCCACCAGGTCTCGGCGAAACCCCGTCCGTCGGCGGGGCGGGGCGGCAGCGCCGGGAAGGTACGGCGCAGGTCGCCGTCGCGGGCGGGAACGGCCATGGATCGGGGGGTGGCGGACGCGGGAGGTGTGCTTTCGCGCGGGGTGCCGGATGGGCGGGGCGCGGCCGCGACGTACCGGGCGGGGGTGGACGGGACGTCGTGTGGACGCACCTCGTCTGCCGTCCCGGGGGCAGACTCCGGGCCGGGAGTGGCCGGACGGCGCGCGTGGCCGGGTGTTGCGGGGGCCGGGCCCGGGCCGGATGTGGCCGGACGGCCGCCGTGTGAGCGCACCTCGTCTGCCGTCCCGGGGGCAGACTCCCGGCCGGGTGTGGCCGGACGGCCGTCGTGTGAGCGCGCGTCGGCGGCGGTGTCCGGGGCCGGTTCGGGCAGACGGAAGGCGTCCGTGAGTGCTTCCCGTACCTCGCGGGCGCGGGCGTCGGCGGCCCGGTCGCCGCGGGTCGTGCGCGGCACTCGGGGGGACGGGGCGCGTCGCTCGGGGGGCTCGGCGTCCGGCGCGCGGTCGCCGGGTGCCGGGCGCTCCCGCAGTCCCTCCTCGCGGGCCGAACGCAACGCCTCCCGGGCGATGTCCCCCGGGCGCCGGGCGGTCGCGGTCTCGGGCGCCGGCTTCTCCGACGGCCCCTCGTCAGCGACCACCGCGTCGTCCGGAGCGAGGCTCGCCGGTACGGTGTCCTCCCGGTCCGGGTCGGCGGCGTCGGCACATGTCCCCGCGCCGCGCCGGTCCCGTACCGCCTGCCGCAGTGCCTCGCGGGCCACGTCGCCCGGGCGGGCGCCGGGGCCGGGGGCGGACGGCCGGTCCGTAGGGGGCGCGTGCTCGTCCGTGGCCGCCGGTTCGCCGGTCGTGCGGGCGCGGGCCGCGCGCAGGGCCTCGCGGGCCTCGTCGGAGGGGCGGGGGGTCATGCCGTCCTCCGCAGGGACACCAGGTCGGACAGATCGCGGTCGGACAGCTCGGTGAGGGCCGACTCCCCGGAGCCGAGGATCGCGTCGGCGAGGGCGCGCTTGGACTCCAGCATCTCGGCGATACGGTCCTCTACGGTGCCCTCGGTGACCAGCCGGTGGACCTGGACGGGCTGGGTCTGTCCGATGCGGTACGCGCGGTCGGTGGCCTGCTCCTCCACCGCCGGGTTCCACCAGCGGTCGAAGTGGACGACATGGCCCGCGCGGGTGAGGTTGAGGCCGGTGCCGGCGGCCTTGAGGGAGAGCACCAGGACGGGAGTGGCGCCGCTCTGGAAGCGGTCGACCATGCGCTCGCGCTCCGGCACCGGCGTACCCCCGTGGAGGAGCTCGACGGGGACGGCGCGCTCGGCGAGGTGGGCGGTGATCAGGCGGGCCATGCCGACGTACTGCGTGAAGACGAGGGCGGAGCCGTCCTCGGCGAGCACCGTGTCCAGGAGCTCGTCCAGCAGGGCGAGTTTGCCGGAACGGGCGGCGAGCCGGTCGCTTCCGGCGGCGCGCGGCCGCTCCTCCTTCAGGAAGAGCGCCGGGTGGTCGCAGATCTGCTTCAGGGAGGTCAGCAGCTTCAGGACCAGTCCGCGCCGGCCCATGCCCTGCGCGGCCTCGATGGCGTGCATCGACTCGCGCACCACCGCCTCGTAGAGCGCGGCCTGTTCGCGGGTGAGCGGGACGGGGTGGTCCGTCTCCGTCTTGGGCGGCAGTTCGGGGACGATGCCGGGGTCGGACTTCTTGCGCCGCAGCAGGAAGGGGCGGACCAGCCGGGCGAGCCGCTCGGCCGCCTCCTCGTCCTCGCCGGTCTCCACCGCGCGCGCGTGCCGGGCGCGGAAGGACTTCAGGGGGCCGAGGAGTCCGGGGGTCGTCCAGTCGAGGAGGGCCCACAGCTCGGAGAGGTTGTTCTCCACGGGGGTGCCGGTGAGCGCCACCCGCGCGGGGGCCGGGATCGTGCGCAGGGCCTTCGCGGTCGCGGAGTGGGGGTTCTTGACGTGCTGTGCCTCGTCGGCGACGACCATGCCCCAGGTCCGCGCGGCGAGGTCGGACGCGGTGGAGCGCATGGTGCCGTAGGTGGTGAGGACGAAGCCGCCGTCGAGACCGTCCAGGGTGCGGTCGGGGCCGTGGAAGCGGCGGACGGGGACACCGGGGGCGAACCGGGTGATCTCCCGCTGCCAGTTGCCGAGCAGCGAGGCGGGGCAGACCACCAGGGTCGGCTCGGGGCGGGCCCGTTTGAGATGCAGTGCGATGAGGGTGATGGTCTTGCCCAGACCCATGTCGTCGGCGAGGCAGCCGCCGAGGCCGAGGGAGGTCATGAGGTCGAGCCAGGCCAGGCCGCGCAGCTGGTAGTCGCGCAGCGTGGCGTCGAGACCGGGTGGCGGGCCGGCGGGCCGCACCCCGGTGGTGAGGCGGTCGCGGAGGACGGCGAGGGCGCCGGCCGGCACCGCCTCGACGGTCTCCCCGTCGACCTCCGCGTGGCCGGTGAGGGCGACGGAGAGCGCGTCGACCGGGTCGAGCAGCCCCAGGTCCCGCTTGCGGGCCTTGCGGACGAGGGCGGGGTCGACGAGCACCCACTGGTCGCGCAGCCGTACGACGGGACGGTGGGCCTCGGCCAGGGTGTCCATCTCGGCCTCGGTGAGCGGGTCGCCGCGCAGGGCGAGCTGCCAGCCGAATCGCAGCAGGTCCTCGCTCTCGAAGAAGCCGGTGCCGTCGGTGGCCGAGCCGGGAGCGGAGCGGACGACGGCCGTGGCGGTCAGGTCCTGGGCGAGGTCGCGGGGCCAGTGCACGGCGACCCCGGCCGCGGCGAGCCGGGTGGCCGCCACCCCGAGCAGGTCGTTCAGCTCGTCCTCGGTGAGTGCCAGGACGTCCGGTGCGTCCTGGTCGGAGAGCCGGTCCAGGGGCGGCCAGACACGGGCCGCGCGGCGCACCGCGAGGGCGGTGTCCACGCGCGCGCGGGGGCCGAAGGAGCTGTCGGCCTCGCCCGCCCACAGGGCGGCCGCGTCGGCCACCAGGGTGGGGTCGGCGAGGCTGTGCACCTGCACGATCGCGGCGCCGGCGCTCCGCGCGGCGCCCGCGTCCCCGCCGGCCCCCTCACTGTCGAAGAGGTCGTAGGCGGACAGGTCGAGGCGGAGCGAGATCCGTACGCCGGCGTCCATGCCGGCGGCGACCTCGGCGGCCCAGTCCTGCGCGCCGGGCAGCCGCTGCGGCTTCCGGGCGGCGAACGGCAGCCCCGAGGCGTACGGCGCGGCGGGGGTGCGGGGCAGGGTGTCGGCGACGGCGTCGAGGAAGGCGCGCACCAGCGCCTCGGGGCGGGGCAGCCTGAGGGGTCCGGGGCCGGGCAGCGGGACGGCGTGGCCCTCGTACGGCAGGGCGGCGGCGACCGCGCGCAGGTGCGCCGCGTCGTCGGGGTCGAGCGGGCCGGCCCGCCAGGCGTCGTGGCCGGTGGGGGTGAGGCCGGGCAGCAGGCGGCCGCGCGCGGTGAGCCGCAGGGCGTGCAGGGCGGCGGCGCCCCAGCAGGCGGTGGCGGGATGGGCCGCGGGGTCGTGCCGGGCGCGGACCAGCAGCGGGAGGGCCTCGTCGACGGGGAGGGTGAGCGCGGGGACCGTCCGGCGGCGCACCCCCGCGCCGTGCGGCCGGACGACGGTGAGGTCCGTGCGCGGCCCGGGGACGCCGTCCGGCGGTCCCTCGCCGTCGGGGGCGCCCTCGGGGTCGTAGAAGGCGATACGGCCCTCGCGCGGGAGGGGCGCCGGGAGGAAGACGGCCGCGAGCCGGACGGGAACGTCCGCACCGGCCGTCCCGCCCGTGCCGTCCGGCCCGGTGGTTTCCCGTTGGCTCATACGTCCTGTCACCTCCCGCCCGCGTGTCGTACCCAGTCGTCTTCGACTCTACGGGCGGGGTCTGACAATCGGCCCCGGCGGCCTGGGGGCGGGCCGGCTCAGGGCACCGTGCGGGAGACGACGTACACCCTCGGATAGCCCGGCTTGTCATGGTTGACGACGATGTCGTGCGTGGGCGCCGGGTCCTTCTGCTGGTGGACGAGGCCGGACCAGGTGCCGGGTCCGGCCAGCGTCCAGCCGGAGACGTCGCGGTCGCGCTCGCTGATGGTGATGTCGTCGCGCCTCAGTTCGCTCTGCTGCACGCCGAGGCTGGTGAGGAAGGCGCTCAGGCCCGCGTCGGTGGTCTCGAACTCGACGTAGAGGCGGCTGGTCTTCCAGTTGTTGGTCTCGTACGAGGCCACCCACCACGCGGGGTGCGGTACGGGTACCTGGTAGAGGCGGCGCTGCACCTTCGACGGCCAGCCCTCGGTGAGGCCGGTCGCGGAGTACTTGGCCTCCTTGTCCTTGCCGCTGGCCCGGCTCTGGTTCGCGGAGATCATCAGATACCCGGCCGGGACACCGATGAGCAGCACGATGATCAGCAGGGTGAGCGCCCTGCGGCGGATCATGTGCCGCCGGTCCTCGGCCGGGCGGGGCTCGCCCGGAAGGCCCGGCTGCCGGGGGGACTCGCCGCTCACAGCGACTCCGGGGTGCCGCGGCGGGCCTCCGCGAACCGTTCGTAGCGCTCGTAGCGCTCGACCCGGCGGCGCTTGGCGCGGCGGAAGCGGCGGGCGACCAGCCGGGCGAGGTCGGCGGCGCCGACCATGCCGGCCTCGGGGCCGAGCTGGGCCCGGACGATATGGGCCTCCGGGCGGTAGCCGCGGCCGGTGAGATGCCGTTTGAAGGCGTCCCGCGCGGGGCCGATCAGCAGGTCGTCGGCGGCGGAGACGCCACCGCCGATGACGAAGCAGGAGGGGTCGAGGGCGGCGGCGAGGTTGGCGATGCCGACGCCGAGCCACTGGCCGATGTCCTGGAGCAGCTCGATGCACATGGCGTCGCCCTCGCGGGCCAGCTCGGTGATCATCGGGCCGCTGATGTCGGCGATGTTGCCTTTGACGTGCTCGATGATGCCGTAGGCGACCGGTGAGTCGGCGGCGGCCAGCTCGCGTGCCTCGCGGACCAGCGCGTTGCCGGAGCTGTACTGCTCCCAGCAGCCGCGGTTGCCGCAGGGGCAGCGGTGGCCGCCCGGGACGACCTGCATATGGCCGAACTCGCCGGCCACCCCGTACTTGCCGCGCTTGACCTGCCCGTCCTCCAGGATCGCGCCGCCGATGCCGGTGCCGAGCGTGATCATGACGAGGTGGTCCTCGCCGCGCCCGGCACCGAAGCGCCACTCGGCCCAGGCGGCGGAATTGGCGTCGTTGTCCACGAGGACGGGGACGGCGAGACGGCCGGCGAGGCGGTCGCGGAGCGGCTCGTTGCGCCAGGACAGGTGGGGGGCGAACAGGACGCGGTTGCGGTCCGCGTCGACCCAGCCGGCCGCGCCGATGCCGACGGCGTGCACGTCGTGGCGGTCGGAGAGGTCCAGTACCAGTTCGACGATGGTGTCCTCGACGACTTTGGGGCTCTTGGACTTGTCCGGGGTCTCCGTGCGCAGCCGTTCCAGGATGTTGCCGTCGGCGTCGACGACGCCCGCCATCACCTTGGTGCCGCCGATGTCGATGCCGACCGTCGGGACGCGGGGCGCCGTCAGGTGGGAGCGGCGCTCCCGGGTTCCGACGGTTCTCAGGACCGGGGCGCGCCGGGAGCCGATGGGGGCGGTGAAGTCGCGGTAGGTGCTCATCGTGTGCGATTGTGCCGCACCGGTGCGGTGGTTGTGGTGCGGGGCAGGTGGGGGGTGGTGCGGATCATTGCCGGATGCGGGTGGGTTCGGGGTGTCGCGCAGTTCCCCGCGCCCCTGGGGTGGCGGCGGCGCGCTGTCCGGTGCGGGTGCGTGGGGGTTGACCGCGCAGTTCCCCGCGCCCCTCGGGCCGGTGCGGGTGGGTGGAGTTCCCCGCGCCCTGGGGGCGCGGGGAACTGCGCGACGGGGGTCTGGGGGCGGAGCCCCCGGGGTCGGGACGGGAAGGGGCGGCGGGGGCGAGGAAACGTCCGGACCCTGCCCCCGGATACAGGGGTTTCTCATATTGTCCGGACATTACGGCTTCAGGGACGTACCAAGAGTTGGAACTCGAAGGAATACCGCGTGGGCCGGTAGGTGTGGGTGCCGAATTCGACGGCCCGGCCCGTGTCGTCGAAGGTGACGCGTTGCATGGTGAGCAGGGGGGCGCCGGGTTCCTCGCCGAGGCGTGCGGCCTCGTCGGCCGTGGCCGCGCGGGCGCCGATCGTCTGGCGGGCGCTGTGCAGGGTGATCCCGGCGGCCCGCATCAGCCGGTACAGGCCGGTGGCCTCCAGCTGGGCGGTGTCGAGGTCGAGCAGGCCGGGCGGCAGGTAGTTGCACAGGTACGCCATCGGCTCGCCGTGGGTGAGCCGTAGTCGTTCGATCCGGTGCAGTTCGCTGTTCTCGGCCACCCCGAGCGCGGCCGCGACCTCGGCGGACGCGGTGACGACGGTGTTGACGAGGACCTGCGTGGCGGGACGCTGCCCGGCCGTCTCCAGGTCGTCGTAGAGGCTGCTGAGCTCCAGGGGACGCTTCACCTTGCTGTGCACCACCTGGGTGCCGACCCCGCGGCGGCGCACCAGCAGCCCCTTGTCGACCAGGGACTGGATGGCCTGACGGACGGTCGGCCGGGACAGACCGAGCCGCGCGGCGAGCTCGATCTCGTTGCCCAGCAGGGTGCCCGGGGTCAGCGCGCCGTGCTCGATGGCGGACTCCAGCTGTTGGGACAGCTGGTAGTACAACGGCACGGGGGAACCCCGGTCGACGCTCAGCTCCAGCTGTACGGTCGGGTCCACTTCTGGTTTCGGCACGCGCCGAGCGTAGCCCCGCGCGGTGTTGACGGGAAGTTGTGTCGTTCGATTGTCCGGACATACGGATTGACAGGGAGCGGCGCGGGCCCCACTTTGATTCCATGCGCATCGGGGTCATCGGTACGGGCCGTATCGGCACCATTCACGCCCACACACTCAGCAGGCACCGCGACGTCGGGTCCCTGATCGTCACGGACGTCGATCCGGCGCGGGCCCAGGCCCTGGCGCTGCGGCTCGGCGAGACGGCGGCACCCGGGGTGGACGAGATCTACACCTGGGGTGTGGACGCCGTGGTGATCACGGCGGCCACGTCCGCCCACGCCGATCTGATCGGCCGGGCGGCACGCGCGGGGCTGCCGGTGTTCTGCGAGAAGCCCATCGCCCTCGACCTCACGGGGACGTTACAGGCGATCACGGAGGTGGAGACGGCCGGGACCGTTCTGCAGATGGGGTTCCAGCGGCGCTTCGACGCCGGGTACAAGGGCGCGCGGGACGCGGTGCGCTCGGGCAGGCTGGGGCGGCTGCACACCGTACGGGCGATGAGCAGTGACGCGGAGCCGCCGCCGGCCGGGTACCTGGCGCAGTCCGGCGGGCTGTACCGGGACACCCTGATCCATGACTTCGACATCCTGCGCTGGGTGACCGGCCGGGAGATCACCGAGGTGTACGCGGCCGGGTCCGACGCCGGTCCGGCGATGTTCCGCGAGCTGGGCGACGTGGACACCGGCGCGGCGCTCCTCACCCTCGACGACGGCACGCTCGCCACGGTGACGGCGACCCGGCTGAACGGTGCCGGCTACGACGTCCGTATGGAGCTCGCCGGGGAGCGGGACCAGATCGTCGTGGGCCTGGACGACCGTACGCCGATCGCGTCCACCGAGCCGACCGGGCCGCCGGCCGCGGACAAGCCGTGGACGGGGTTCCTGGAGCGGTTCGGGCCCGCGTACGAGGCCGAACTGATCGAGTTCGTGGAGGTGGTGCGGGGCGAGCGGGCCAACCCGTGTGACGGGCGGGAGGCCCTTCAGGCGCTGCTGGTCGCGGAGGCCTGCGAGCTGTCCCGGCGGGAGCGCAGGCCGGTCCGGCCGACGGAACTGATGAGCGGGGCGACGGCGGCGTACACCTGAGATCAGTGGTCGCCGGGCTCCTCCAGGAGGCCCGCGTCGTGGGCGAGCAGGGCGATCTGGACGCGGTTGTTGAGATCGAGCTTGGCCAGGATGCGGGACACGTGGGTCTTGACGGTGGCGACGCTCATGTACAGCTCGGCCGCGATGTCGGCGTTGGCCAGGCCCCGGCCGACCGCGACGGCGACCTCGCGTTCGCGCTCGTTGAGGCCGGCGACGCGGGCACGCGCGCGGGAGCGGCGCGTGTCGGCGGAGGTGCCGGCCGCGTGCGCCATCAACTGCCGGGTGACCGTCGGCGACAGCACCGGGTCACCGGCCGCGACCCGGCGCACCGCGGCGACGATCTCGGCGGGCGGGGTGTCCTTGAGGACGAATCCGGCGGCCCCCGCGCGGAGCGCGCGCAGCACCTGCTCGTCTGCGTGGAAGGTGGTCAGCACCACGACCTGCGGGGCGTCCTCGCGCGAGCGCAGCGCCTCGGTGGCGGTGAGGCCGTCCACCGTCGGCATCCGGATGTCCATGAGGACGACGTCCGGGCGGGTGCGGTCGACGAGCGTCGCGACCTCACCGCCGTCGGCGGCCTCACCGACGATCTCGATGTCGTCCGCGCCGCCCAGCATGAAGGACAGCCCGGCCCGCACCAGCGGGTCGTCGTCGACGAGGAGCACTCTGATCGCAGTCATGGCCCGTACGTAATCACGGCCGGGCGGGACGGCGACAGACGGAACGGCCGATCCCGGTTCACCTCCACGGCAGCCGCGCCCGTACCTCGAACCCGCCGTCGGACGCGGGCCCGTGCTCCAGGGTCCCGCCCGCCAGGGTCGCGCGTTCGGTGAGCCCGATCAGGCCCTGTCCGGCACCGGGCACATGCGGTACGTCCCCCTCCGGGGCGGGGTTGCGCACGCTCACGGTGAGGCCCTGCCCCGGTCCGCCGGTGACCGACACGGTGACCTCGGTGCCCGGCGCGTGCTTACGGGCGTTGGTCAGACCCTCCTGGGCGATCCGGTAGGCCGTGCGGCCCACGGAGGCGGGGACACCGGCCGGGTCGGTGACGCACTGGTCCAGGGTGACCTTCATACCGGCCTGCCGGGACTCGGCGACCAGGGTGTCGAGCGCCGCGAGCGTCGGCTGCGGGCGGCCGGCCTCGTCGGACTCGCCGGCCCGCAGTACGCCGATGATCTCCCGCAGGTCCTGCAGCGCCTCGTGCGCGCTCTCCCGGATGACACCGGCCGCCCGCGCGACCTCCTCGCGCGGGGCGTCGGGCCGGAACTCGAGGGCGCCCGCGTGCACGCTCAACAGCGTCAGCCGGTGCGCGAGCACGTCGTGCATCTCCCGCGCGATGGCCTCCCGCGCGAGCCGCTGCGCCTGCTCGGCCCGCAGCCGCGCCTCGGTCTCGGCCCGCCGCGCCCGGTCCCGCAGGCTCAGCATCAGCTGCCGCTTGGACCGTACGAACATGCCCCAGCCGACGGTCGCGGCCGTCAGCACGACGAACAGGACGAGCACGGCGAGGTACGGCAGATCCGGGTCCGGGCGCCACCAGAAGTAGAGCGGCACCAGAACCGTCTGCGCGCCGCCCACCCAGGCCACGTACCGGAACGGCCGGTGCACGGCGAGCGTGAACAGGGCGATGATCGCCACGCCGCCGGAGGTCTCCGAGACGAAACTGACCGGCACCATCACGGCGGCCAGGGCGAACGGCCAGCGGCGGCGCAGCCAGACCGCGGCGCAGGACAGCGCGCCGAGCACCTGGTCGGTGACGGCCAGCGCGTGCGGGATGCTCTGGCTGTCGTTCAGCGTCTCGGCGCCCAGCAGGCCCAGCAGGACGGCGAACAGGAAGCAGGCGAAGTCGACGACCCAGTCGCGCACGGTGCGCCGGGGCCTGCGCCCGGAGCGGGTCGAGTCGGGGTCGAGTTCGTGGATGAGGGCGGACGGGAAGAACCATCGGCGCCCCGTGAACACCGGGGCGGTCTGTTCCGCCTTGTCACCAGTCACGGTCGACAAATCTACGCACGGGGCGGGCGCCGGGACCGCCTCGCGGCCGGGATCCCCTACCAAAGTCGGCGTACCGCAGACTTTCGGCGTGCGGCCCGCGCGGGAGCGCCCTCTTTCGTCGGGAGGGGCTCGCCCCGCGGCCGATGCGGGTGGGGGGTCCGCGGGGCGAGAGTCGGTGGCATGAAGCAACTGCTGGAGGTTCTGGGGTTCCTCGCCCTGGTGCAGGGGGTGGCGGGTCTGGTGACCGAGTTCACCGACTGGGACTGGGGGTTCGTGCAACGGCTCGGATTCCTCGACGGCTACGAGGTGTACGCGAGCATCGCCCTGCTGGTGCTGAGCGGTGCCCTGTTCGCCGCCGCGGAGAGCCGGAAGTCCGGCTGACCGCCGGCCCCCGGCGTCAGCAGGTGTGGTCGACCAGGTCGAACGACGCGTAGTGGTCGGCGGTGTAGTAGTCCTCCTGGTTCCGCTCACCGGTCACGATGCGGCGGGCGCCACGGGTGGGGGAACCGGGCGTGATCACCGTGTACTCGTGGTAGTAGCCGGCGGACCGGCCGGGGAGGATGCCCTCACGGTTCTGGAAGACGGTCCCGTCCTGTTCGAACGGGTAGGGGCCGCCCTGCTCGATCAGGTCGAGGGTGTCGTGCGCCTCGGCGGGCAGGTCGCCGTAGCAGACGTCGCCGACCGCGAGGACGGCCGACGCGGAGGCGACGGGGGTGACGGGGGCGGCGTGGGCCGTCGTCGCGGTGACGGTGCCGCCCAGGAGGAGGGTGGACAGGAGCGCGGCTGCGGCGCCGGTCCGGGCCGCGCGCGAAGAGATTCGTGGGGGGAATCGCATGGCCCCATGATGACGCGCGTAGACCATGGCATGTCAATGTCAAGCGTGGGGATGTTGCCGTCGGGTCCGGTGGGTGTCCCGTGACGGCGTCCGTCTCCTAGAGCTCGTACTCGCCGTACGTGGGGCGGCCCGCGAAGTCGTACGACTGGACGGAGACGCCCTTGCTCGTGGTCTCGCCGCCGGTGTGCCGGAAGGCGGTCGGCGTCGACCCCTCGGGGAACAGCCGGCGTCCGGCGCCGAGGACGACGGGGTACGTCAGCAGGTGGAGGGTGTCCACCAGGTCGAGCGCGAACAGGGACCGGGCGAGGTCGCCGCTGCCGTGCACCTGGAGTTCGCCGTCGGTGCGCTCCTTGAGGGCGGTGACCTCCTTGGCCAGGTTGCTGCCGATGACGGTGGTGTTGGCCCACGCGGGATTGTCGAGGGTGGTGGAGGCGACGTACTTCGGCAGTGTGTTGAGTTTGCCGGCGACGGGGTCGGCGGGGTCGGTCGCCTTCGGCCAGGACGCGGCGAAGATGTCGTACGTACGACGGCCGAGGAGGAAGGCGTCCACACGGGAGAACACCCCGTCCACGAACCGGCCGAAGTCGTCGTCGAGGTAGGGAACGCTCCAGCCTCCTTGGTCGAAACCGTCCCGGGTGTCCTCCTGGGGACCGCCGGGGCCTTGGTAGACGCCGTCGAGACTGACGAAGGTGAGGACCACGAGCTTGCCCATCGGGGGGCCTGCCTTTCGGTGTGCGGGGTGATGTGACGTCATGAGTTCAGACGCCGGCGGGGGCCGCAACTCATCGGTGGGCGTCAGGTCGACGTCCGTTCGCCGCCAGCGTGCGGGGCGGGCGGGCGCTGGGATGGGGACATGACGAACGTTGAGAAGAGCACCCTGTCCGGCAAGGTGGCGCTGGTGACCGGCGGCAGCCGCGGTATCGGCGCGGCGACGGCGCTGCGGCTCGCGCGGGAGGGCGCGGATGTCGCGGTGACCTATGTGAACGGCAAGGACGCGGCCGAGGAGGTCGTCCGCGCGGTGGAGGCGACGGGGCGCCGCGCGGTGGCCCTGCGGGCGGACTCCGGTGACGCGGAGGAGGCGGCGGGGGCGGTGGACGCCGCCGTACGGACGCTGGGCGGGCTCGATGTGCTGGTGAACAACGCGGGTGTGGGTGTGCTGGGGCCTCTGGAGTCGCTGTCCCCGGCAGATGTCGACCGGGTGCTCGCGGTGAATGTGCGCGGGGTGTTCCTGGCGTCGCGGGCGGCGGCCGCGCGGATGTCCGACGGGGGCCGGATCATCACGATCGGTACGTGCATGACACAGCGGGTGCCGGGGCCGGGCGGGACGCTGTACGCGATGAGCAAGTCGGCGCTGGTGGGGCTGACGAAGGCGCTGGCGCGGGAGCTGGGCGGGCGGGGGATCACGGCGAACATCGTGCATCCGGGGCCGATCGACACGGACATGAATCCCGCGGACGGGCCGTACGCGGCGGGACAGACGGCACTGACGGCGCTGGGGCGCTTCGGGACGGCGGAGGAGGTGGCGGAGACGGTCACCCACCTGGCGGGCGCGGCGTATGTGACGGGGGCGGAGGTCTCGGTGGACGGGGGGCACGCGGCGTGAGCGTGGCACGTCGGCGGTTCCGCCGCCCGAGCGGGCAGTGACCCCCGCAGCCCGCCTAGCTGCGGGCAGTCGTGCCGCTGGGGCGGCACGGGTGGGCGCAGCGGCACCCCCTCCAGCGGGGCGAGCGCACCCCCACCCCCGCCCAGCAACTGCCCGGGGTGACGGCTGAGCGGGGGGACATCGCGCGGCCCGGCGCTCACGGGGTGCCGTCGCGCCCACCCGTGCCGCCCTGCGGCACGACTGCCCGCGGACCGGCGGGAGCGGCGGACCGGCGGGGTGGGGGGCGTGGCCGGGGCTACTGGCTCGTCAACGTGCCGAAGAGGTGGAGGCGGGTGATTCCGCCGTCGGGGTGGATGTCCACGCGGGCGTGGGTGGCCACCGCCGGGGCCGGGAGGACGAAGCGGTGGTTCGTGTCGGGCTGCAGGCGAGTGAGCGGGAGGATGTCCCGCCACTCCGCCGCATCTCCGTCCTTCACCGACACCGACGCCCACCCCGCGCTGTTGCCCTTCAGGTACGCCGTGTCGATCTCCAGGGCGACGATGCGCGACCGCCCGGCCAGCCGGTACCGGATCCAGTCATGGCCCCGGTCCCGGCGCCGCCGGGTCTCCCACCCGTCGTCCATCTTCTGGGCACGGCCCGGCCGGATCGTGTTCACGGCCGGTGAGTAGAACCGGTCGGAGGCATCCTCCACCCGGCCCCCGTTCTCCAGGGCCACCACATCGAAGGTTCCGAGCGCCCTCAGCCAGGCCAGGTCCGGGACGACCTCGCCGTACACCCGCAACCGGGCGATACCCCCGTCCGGATACTGCCTCAGCCGCAGATGGGTGAAGCGCTCCTCGCACGTGACGGCGAAGCCGTTGGCCGCGTGGCCCCCGACCGCCGTGCGCGGAACGAGCGTCGTCCACTTCACCTCGTCCGAGAGCAGCTCCTCCGGGGACGGGACGGCGTCCACCGACGTGCCCTCGACGGAGACTGCCTGCGGGTGATTGCCACGGAAGTGCGCGGTGTCCACGACGATCCCCCGCACCACCCCGGCCGCACCGAGCCGGATCAGCGCCCAGTCGTGGTCCCCGTCCGCCGGCCACGGGTGCTCCGCGGACGCACCGCGCCGCCGCCGTGTCTCCCAGCCGTCCATGATCTTGCCCTTGTGGCCGAAGCGCCCGGGTTCGAACTCGGCGCGCTCCGGCAGCAGGAGGTTCTCGCGCTGGGCGAAGAACTCGTCGTCGGCGGCGACGACCCCGGCGCCGAGCCGCCGGTCGGCGAGGTCGGCAAGGCCGCTGAAGGGAAAGTCGGCGGTGCGGTAATCCGCGTACGGGTCACCGCCGTTGTAGGGGCGCGCGTCGCCGGTGAAGCTCTCGATCGCCGTCACGGTGATCCGGTCCTGCCTTTCGGGTGTCACGGGGAGCGGGTGAGAATTCGGCCCTTCGGTTCGGTGAACTCGCCGCCGTGGAAGACGCGTTCGCCGCGCAGCCAGGTGGACTTGACGACGCCGTACAGGGTCCGCCCCGCGTACGCCGTCACATGGTTGCGGTGCTGGAGGGCCGCCGGGTCGACGGTGAAGGCCGCGTCGGGGGCGAGGACGGCGAAGTCGGCGTCACGGCCGGGCGCGATGGCGCCCTTACGGTCGTCGAGTCCGGCGAGTCCGGCCGTGCGCGTCGCCATCCAGCGCACCACGTCCTCCAGGCCGTACCCCCGTCCGCGGGCCTCGGTCCAGACGGCCGGCAGGCTGAGCTGGAGGCCGGAGATGCCGCCCCAGGCGGTCGCGAAGTCACCCGTCTTGAGGTCGGCGGTGCACGGGGAGTGGTCGGTGACGACGCAGTCGATGGTGCCGTCCGCCAGCGCCTGCCAGAGGAGGTCCTGGTTGGCGGCCTCGCGGATCGGCGGGCAGCACTTGAACTCACAGGCGCCGTCCGGGACCTCCTCCGCGGTGAGGGTGAGGTAGTGGGGACAGGTCTCGGCCGTGACGCGTACGCCCTCCGCCCTGGCCGCCGCGATCAGGGGCAGCGCGTCGCAGGACGAGAGGTGCAGGACGTGCACGCGCGCCCCCAGTCGTCCCGCCCGGGCGACCAGGTGCGCGACGGCCGTGTCCTCGGCGTCGCGCGGCCGGGAGGCGAGGAAGTCGGCGTATTTGGGGCCGCCCTGCCGCGGGGCGGCGGCGAGACGGTGCGGGTCCTCGGCGTGCACGACGAGCAGCCCGTCGAAGGCGGCGATCTCCGCGAGGGACCGGGCCAGTTGCTCCTGGTCGAGCGGCGGGAACTCGTCCACGCCCGACGGTGACAGGAACGCCTTGAAGCCGAAGACGCCCGCCTCGTGCAGCGGACGCAGGTCCTTGACGTTGCCGGGCAGGGCTCCGCCCCAGAAGCCGACGTCGATATGCGCCTGGCCCGCGGCGACCCGCCGCTTGGTGTGCAGGTGGTCGACGGTGGTGGCGGGCGGGAGGGAGTTGAGCGGCATGTCGATCAGCGTGGTGATGCCGCCGGCCGCCGCCGCGCGGGTGGCGCTCCAGAAGCCCTCCCATTCGGTGCGGCCGGGGTCGTTGACGTGCACGTGGGTGTCGACCAGGCCGGGCAGCAGGACGTCGTCGCCGAGGTCCTCCAGGCGGGTCCCGTCGGGGACGGGGGCGTCGTACGGCAGTACGGCGGTGATGACGCCGTCGGCGACCGTGACGGACGCGGCGCGCGTTCCCCCGGGGGTGACGACGCGCGCCGAGCGCAGGACCAGTTCGGCCACCCGGAGCCTCCTGACTTCCGCAGGATGGAATTCAACGTTCTGTTGAAGGAGTCTTCACCGGCACTTCCGGCCCGTCAAGGGAGGGTTCCCCCGCGGCACGGATCGACGAACCCTCTGGACTGTTCCACAAAGCGGAATTATGATTCCGACAGGCAGAATCAAGCCACCCGCGACCGGGCGGCCGCCCACAACCGCCGGGTAGGCTTCTGCCCTCCCGCCAGGCCTCGAAAGGAACGCGCCGTGCCGACGTCCAGCGCCAGCACCACCGACTCCGCCCGTTCCGCCGCCGGCGGCGGTGTGCAGTCCCTCGAGCGGGCCTTCGATCTGCTGGAGCGGATGGCGGACGCGGGCGGCGAGGTCGGGCTGAGCGAGTTGTCCGCGAGCAGCGGGCTGCCGCTGCCGACCATCCACCGTCTGATGCGCACGCTCGTCTCCTGCGGCTATGTACGCCAGCAGCCCAACCGCCGCTACGCGCTGGGCCCCCGGCTGATCCGGCTCGGCGAGTCCGCCTCCCGGCTGCTCGGCACCTGGGCGCGGCCGTATCTGGCCCGCCTGGTGGAGGAGACCGGCGAGACGGCGAACATGGCGCTGCTCGACGGGGACGAGGTCGTGTACGTGGCGCAGGTGCCGTCGAAGCACTCCATGCGGATGTTCACCGAGGTCGGCCGGCGCGTCCTGCCGCACTCCACGGGCGTGGGCAAGGCCCTCCTCGCCGGTTTCCCGCCGGAGGAGGTACGGGCCCTGCTCGGCCGTACCGGCATGCCCGCCGCGACGGAGAAGACCATCACCACGCCGGACGGCTTCCTCGCCGCGCTGGAGGACGTACGCCGTCTCGGCTATGCGATGGACGACAACGAGCAGGAGATCGGCGTCCGTTGTCTCGCCGTGCCGGTGCCGGACTCCCCCACGGCGGCCGCGATCTCCATCTCGGGCCCGGCGGGGCGGGTCACGGAGTCGGCGAAAGAGCGGATCGTGCCGGTGCTCCAGCAGGTCGCGGTGGAACTCTCCGAGGCGCTCAGCACCGCCGCCGGCGGCTGAGAGGGGTGCGCGTCAGGCGCGTGGCGACGGGCCGAACAGGTCCACCGCCTCGCGCAGTTCACGGACGCCCTCCCCCAGCGCGCTCACCGAGCCGATCGCGCCCGCGACCAGCAGCAGCGAGCGCCGCAGCCGGGGGATGTCGGGATCGCCGCCGGCGGCCAGGCCGGCCAGCGCGGCCAGTTCCTCCTCGGCGATGCTCCGGTCCCGGAACTCCCCGGGATGGGCGGCGAGTTGACGGCGTAACCGGGACACGGCGGAACGCAGCTCCATGACCCTCGGGTCCACCTGACTGCCGGGCACACGCCTCTGCTCCACGCTGCGCAACACAGTCCTCCCCCTGGCACGTCGTGCCTCCCCAGCCGGTCGCGGTACCCGCCGACCGGTCGCGCCAGTAAACGCCACCCCGGCCCGGTTGCGCCAGTCCGCTGCGTCATCGAGTTGCACCACAGCGTGACATCCCGGCCCGGATCGCCCTTCGCCCGGGCCGGACCGCACACCCGCGACCGATGCGGTATGCAGGACGTATGACGACACATCACAGGGGCCGGGACCCCGGCGCCGAGGTCGCGGGACTGCTGCTCGCCGCGGGCGGCGGGCGGCGGCTCGGGGGCCGCCCGAAGGCACTGCTGACGCACCGGGGGCGGCCGCTGGTGGAACACGCGGTGGCCGTACTGCGCGCGGGCGGTTGTACGCGCGTGCACGTGGTGCTGGGCGCGCGGGCGGACGAGGTACGCGCCCGCGCGTCGCTGCCGGGCTGCGCCCTCGTGGACAACCCGGAGTGGGAGCAGGGCATGGGCACCTCACTGCGGGCCGGACTGCGGTCACTGGCCGGCACGGGCGCGCGGGCCGCGCTGGTCTCGCTGGTCGATCAGCCCGGGATCGGTGCGGAGGCGGTCGCGCGGGTGCTCGGCGCCTACGACTCCCCCGATGCGCTCGCCTCCGCCGCGTACGACGGCGTACGCGGCCATCCGGTCCTGTTCGGCTCCGCGCACTGGGCCGGGATCGCCGCGACCGCCACCGGCGACCGGGGGGCACGCGCTTATCTGAGGGAGCACGCGGAACGGCTCACGCTGGTCGAGTGCGGCGATGTGGCTCAGGCGTACGACATCGACACGGAGGCGGATCTGGCGCACCTTGAATGAGCGGCGGCGAGTGAGCGAGCACCGCACCGGCTCGAACCGGAGACTCCCGGCACCAGCAGAACATTGAACTTCCACCATGAGGAAACTAGCATCCACTGATCAGAAGCCCCCGATGCCCCCCACGCCCCGGCCGCACCCCGGCCCGCCCGGCACCCGGTGCCATGCCACGCCCCGCACGCCGAAGGAAGTGACAGCCGATGTCCGCACCAGCGCCGTCCCCGCTGGCCATCGTCGACGCCGAGCCCCTGCCCCGGCAGGAGGAGGTCCTCACCGAGCCGGCGCTGGCCTTCCTGGCCGCGCTGCACCAACGGTTCACGCCCCGGCGCGACGAGCTGCTCGCCCGCCGTACGGAGCGCCGTGAGGCGATCGCCCGTACGTCCACGCTCGACTTCCTGCCGGAGACGGCCGCCGTCCGCGCCGACGACTCCTGGCGGGTCGCACCGGCCCCGGATGCCCTGAACGACCGCCGGGTCGAGATCACCGGCCCCACCGACCGCAAGATGACGATCAACGCCCTCAACTCGGGCGCGAAGGTCTGGCTCGCGGACTTCGAGGACGCCTCGGCGCCCACCTGGGAGAACGTGGTGCTGGGTCAGCTCAATCTGATCGGCGCCTACACCCGGACCATCGACTTCACCGACCCGGGATCCGGCAAGTCGTACGCGCTGCGCCCGGACGCGGAGCTGGCGACGGTCGTCATGCGTCCGCGCGGCTGGCATCTGGACGAGCGGCACCTCACCGATCCGGACGGCACGCCGGTGCCCGGCGCGCTGGTCGACTTCGGCCTGTACTTCTTCCACAACGCCAAGCGGCTGATCGACCTCGGCAAGGGCCCGTACTTCTACCTCCCCAAGACGGAGTCGCACCTCGAAGCCCGGCTGTGGAACGAGGTGTTCGTCTTCGCGCAGGACTACGTCGGTATCCCGCGGGGCACGGTCCGCGCCACGGTCCTGATCGAGACGATCACGGCCGCGTACGAGATGGAGGAGATCCTCTACGAACTGCGCGACCACGCATCCGGGTTGAACGCCGGCCGCTGGGACTACCTCTTCTCCATCATCAAGAACTTCCGTGACGGCGGAGCCAGGTTCGTCCTCCCGGACCGCAACGCGGTGACGATGACCGCCCCGTTCATGCGCGCGTACACCGAACTCCTCGTCCGCACCTGCCACAAGCGGGGCGCGCACGCGATCGGCGGCATGGCGGCGTTCATCCCGTCCCGCCGGGACGCGGAGGTCAACAAGGTGGCGTTCGAGAAGGTCCGCGCCGACAAGGACCGTGAGGCGAACGACGGTTTCGACGGCTCCTGGGTCGCCCACCCCGACCTGGTCCCCATCGCCATGGAGTCCTTCGACCGGGTGCTCGGCGACCGGCCCCACCAGAAGGACCGCCTGCGCGAGGACGTGCGGGTGACGGCGGCCGACCTGATCGCGGTCGACTCGCTCGAAGCGAGGCCGACGTACGCGGGACTGGTCAACGCCGTCCAGGTGGGCATCCGTTACATCGAGGCGTGGCTGCACGGGACGGGGGCGGTCGCGATCTTCAATCTGATGGAGGACGCCGCCACCGCCGAGATCTCCCGCTCGCAGATCTGGCAGTGGATCAACGCGGAGGTCGTCCTCGACAACGGCGAGCAGGTCACCGCGGAGCTGGCCCGCAAGATCGCCGCCGAGGAGTTGGCGAGCATCCGCGCGGAGGCCGGCGAGGAGGCGTTCGCGGCCGGCGACTGGCAGCGGGCGCACGACCTGCTGCTCAAGGTGGCCCTCGACGCGGACTACGCCGACTTCCTCACCCTGCCGGCGTACGAGCAGCTCAGGGGCTGACGCCTACGGCTCCGAGCGGCCCAGGTGGACCGACCAGTCCTGGGCCGCCGCCGGTTTGCCGTGCAGGTCGGGAACGCTCTTCAGCCAGTCCGGCCGCCCCCGCCGCGTCCTCGCCGCCCGCCGGGCGTTCTCCTCGGCGAGCTGGTCCGCGCCGGGGAAGTCGGTGGGCAGCCACACCGCGGACGACCGCACACGCGCGTACAGATACGCCACATACGCCTCGCGGACCTCGTCGGGCGTGGCGAAGTGGGGGTCGTCCGCCAGCCAGTCGTCGGGAACCTCGGCGGTGATGGACCGCAGCAGCTCCTCGGTCACCTTCGGCGCGAGCTCGGCGTCGGCGGCCCGGACGTCGGGGCCGTACTGGCCGAGGGCGTGATGACGGAAGTCGTACGCCTTGCCCGGGTCGGAGCCCTCCCAGCGGTGGTGGAAGACGAGCGCGGCCCCGTGGTCGATGAGCCACAGCCGCGGAGGCGCGACACCCAGCGTCGGCCACACCACCAGGTTGGAGCTGTGGACGGTACGGTCCACGTTCACGGTGAGGGCGTCGAGCCAGACCACCCGCCCGGCCTCCACGGGGTCGACGGAGAAGTCCTGGGCGACCTCGGGGGTGAAGTCCCGCGCGCCCGGCAGATAGTCCATGCCGAGATTGATTCCGGCGCTGGCGGCGTGCAGTTCCCTGACCTCCTGGTGCGGCTCGCCGTCCGCGACCGCCGGGTCGAAGTCCACCAGCACCAGCTCGGGAAACCGCAGCCCCAGCGCCCGCGCCAGCTCCCCCACGATCACCTCGGCGACCAACGCCTTCCGCCCCTGCGCGGACCCGGTGAACTTGACGACGTAGGTCCCGAGATCGTCGGCCTCGAACACACCGGGCACGGAACCGCCGGAGCGCAGCGGAGTGATGTAGCGGGTGGCGGTCACCTCGGTCAGCATGTCCCGAACCCTACCCGCGGCCCTCCGTCAGCCGGCCGGCTGCCGCAGGAGCACGAGTTCACGGTTCATCTCCTTGAGGAACCGCATGATCACCGCGAGTTCGCCGGGGGTGAAGCGCCCGCGCGCCGTGTCGGTGCCGTGCGCCAGCGGCCGGAAGTACTCCCTGGCCAGGCTTCTGGACTGCTCCGCGTACTCCAGGTGCACCACCCGGCGGTCGTCGGCCGCCCGGACCCGCCGGATGTGACCGGCCCGCTCCAGGCGGTCGAGGCACGCGGTCACCGCTCCGGACGTGAGGTTGAGCTGCCTGCGGAGGCGGCCGGGGGTCATGGGCTCCCCCGGCGCGCCGCCATGCCCGTCGGCATCGGCATCGGCGTCCAGGATCGCGATCAGGGCCTGCATGTCCGTGGGGTGCAGACCCTGTGCGTGCGCGAACTCCTGGGCGATGCGGTTGAACTCGCTGTTCATCCGGCGCAGCTGAACGGCGAAGGACCACAACCCTGTCGGATCGTCCGCCGGAAGAGGGGAAGAGGGGGTACCGGGACCGCTCATACCTGACAGTATAAGGTCACTCAATGATTGAGATACTTAATCATTGACTTACCCCTTCGTCTCCGGGAACCCCTATGAAGAACGCACCCCGCCGGGCCCGATGGCTCGTCCCCCTCGCCCTGTTGATCGTCTGGCTGGGAGTGGGCGGCACACTCGGGCCGTACGCGGGCAAGCTGGGCGAAGTGGCCACCAACGACCAGGCCGCCTTCCTCCCGCGGACCGCCGAGTCCACCAAGGTGCTCGAGGCCCGCGAGGCGTTCGACCAGTCCGAGACCATGCCGGCCATCGTGGTCTGGACGACGGACGGCGACCGGGTCACCGGCGCGCAGCAGGCCGCCGCCTCGGACGCGGTCGGCGCCCTCGCGGATACCGCCGGCGTCGTCGGCCGCCCCTCACCGGCCCTGGTCTCCGACGACCGAAAGGCCATGCAGGCGGTCGTACAGCTCGAGCCCGACCTGGGCGACGAGCTGCCCGGGGTGCTGGACGAGGTGCTCGGGGCGGCGGACGGCGTGTCCGGCACCACGGCGCGGATCGCCGGGCCGGCGGCGTCCCAGGCGGACCTGTCGGACGCGTTCGCCGGCATCGACGGACTGCTGCTGGGCGTCGCGCTCGGCGCCGTGCTGCTGATCCTGCTCCTGGTCTACCGGAGCTTCCTGCTGCCCTTCCTGATCATCCTCGGCTCGGTCTTCGCCCTGGGTCTCGCCTGCGCCGTCGTCTACGCGCTGGCGGACCGGGGCGTGGTGCGGGTCGACGGCCAGGTGCAGGGCATCCTCTCGATCCTCGTGATCGGCGCGGCCACCGATTACGCCCTGCTGCTCGCGGCCCGTTTCCGCGAGGAACTCGCCGAGCGCGGTGACCGGTACGCGGCCGCGACGGCGGCCGTGCGCAGGTCCTTCGGCGCCATCACGGCGAGCGCCGCGACCGTCGCGCTCGGTCTGCTGGCCCTGCTCGCCAGCGACCTCACGAACAATCGTGCCCTCGGGCCGGTCGGCGCCATCGGCATCGTGTGCGCGGTCCTCTCGACCCTCACCTTCCTCCCGGCGGTGCTGGCCCTGGTGGGCCGGAGCGCGTACTGGCCGACCCGGCCGAAGGCGTCGGACGCGTCCGTGGAGGGGCACGCGGTGTGGCGCCGGGTCGCCGCGGCCGTGGACCGCCGGCCGCGCCGGGTGTGGCTGCTGACCGCGCTGGTCCTCGCCGTCTTCGCGGCCTTCTCCCCCTCCCTGTCCGCCAAGGGGGTGCCGCTCGACGAGATCTTCGTGAACGACGCGCCGTCGGTCGCCGCCCAGCGCACGCTCGGCGAGCACTTCCCCGGCGGGTCGGGGAACCCGGCCGTCGTCATCGCCGACGCCGATCGCGGCGCCGAGGTGACGGACGCGGCGAGGAGGACGGCGGGCGTGGACTCGGCCGGCGCCGTCTCCGCCTCGGGACGGCCGGGGGCCGGGGAGCCGCTGGTCGTCGACGGACGTGTCCGCATCGACGTCACCCTGGAGGACGCGGCGGACAGCGACGCCGCGAAGGAGACCGTCGAGCGGCTGCGCGAGAACCTGCACGCCGTCCCCGGGGCCGACGCGCTGGTCGGCGGATACACGGCGCAGCAGTACGACACCCAGCAGACCGCCGCCCACGACCGCACGCTGATCGTTCCGGTCGTGCTCGGCATCATCCTGCTGATCCTCGTGCTGCTGCTGCGTTCCGTGCTCGTGCCCGTGCTGCTCGTCGCGACCGTCGCGCTCAACTTCCTGGCCACCCTCGGGGTCTCGACCCTCGTCTTCGAGCATCTGCTCGGGTTCAGCGGTACGGACGCGTCGGTCCCGCTGTACGGATTCGTGTTCCTGGTGGCTCTCGGCGTCGACTACAACATCTTCCTGATGTCCCGGGTGCGTGAGGAGGCGCTCGCGCACGGCACCCGGCAGGGGGTGCTGCGCGGGCTGACCACGACGGGCGGAGTGATCACCTCGGCCGGTGTGGTGCTCGCCGCGACGTTCGCGGCGCTGATGGTGATCCCGCTGGCCTTCCTGGTGCAGATCGCGTTCATCGTGGCCTTCGGTGTCCTGCTCGACACGCTCGTGGTCCGCTCGCTGCTGGTTCCCGCGCTGGTGATCGACATCGGGCCCCGGGCGTGGTGGCCCGGCGCCCTGGCACGCGAAGGGGCACGGCGGGGCTGAGTCACCGGCCGGTCAGTGGATTGGGCAGCGGGCGGTAGCGGGCGTCCGCGCCGTCCGCCGCCGTCCAGCGGAGCAGCAGGTTCGTCTTGGCCGGGAGGGCCGGGGCGGACAGGAGGGCCGGGATCTCGGGGAGGTCGTGACGGGAGAGTTCGTCGCGGACGGCCGGCCACGGGTCGGCACCCGGGTGGTGGTGCGCCAGGGCGGCGGCGGTCTCCATGAGGTGGTTGACGAGCAGGCAGTAGACCAGCCGCTCCCAGCCGGCCTCCCTGGTGACCGCCGGGAGGAGTTTCACGCCTTCCGCGTCCCGGTAGAGGGCCCGGACGGGCAGGCCGGCGGGGTTCACCGCGATCAGGGTGTTCTGCAGGTGGGCCTCCAGGACGACGCCGTGCGCGTCGAAGGCCGTGAGGGCCGGGGGGATCACCGCCGACAGGTACGCCTGCCACCAGGCGGCCGGGTCGGCGGTGGTGGCCAGGGGGTTGCCGTCGAAGCCCTCCACCAGGGCGGCGGCCAGGTACGGGGTCGCGTCGGGCGGGAGGTGGTCGCGCAGGCCGTCCCGTACGACCACGGCCAGCTGTTCGTGGGCGAAGTCCGCGGTGCGGTACCCCCGGTCGCTCTGCCAGGCCGCGTCGAGCCCGGCGAAGGCGGCGCGGGCGGCCGTGTCCGTCGTACGGAGTCTCAGCAGGTCGTGGCGCCACAGCCGGCGGATGTCGTTGGTGATGCGGACGTCCAGGCTGAACTTCAGGAACAGGTCGCGTTCGGGTGCGTACACGGTGCGGACCGCCGCGGTGGGCCACACCGGGAAGGCGGTCGCGCCGAGCCGGATCAGGCGGCCGTCGGCGAAGGCGGGGGCGAGGTCGCGGGCCGCGAGGTCCAGTTGCCAGGGGTGGGCGGGCAGCAGACGGTAGCCGGGCGGGGCGCTGCCCAGGTCGTCCAGGGCCGAGGTGTCGCCCTCCTCCACCACCGTGTCCTCGCGCAGTCCCAGCAGCGTCAGCGGGAAGCGGGCGTGCGCCTCGGGCGCGTACGGCAGCCAGGCCGCCGCCGGGCCGCCGCCGCGCGCCTTGGGGGCGGGGTGGTGGGTGTGGCCGGTGACGAGGGCCTGCTCGGAAAGGAGATACGGGTCGTCGGGCGGCGTCGCCTCCGCACGGGCGGCGAGCAGCGTGGCCACCGCCTCGCGGCTGTCCAGCATCTCGGCGGGCAGTTCGTGATTGGACGCTCCGGTGTGCCGGCGCAGTTCCTCGGCGACGAGTTTGACCAGTTCCGGGTGGCCGAGGCGGTGCCAGGCGCCGTCCGTCAGGAGTTCCGGTTCGGCGGGGCGCCGGGTCCCGCGCACCCGCAGCAGCCGGTCCGTGCCGGGCAGGCGGTACGTCGGATGCGCCGCCGTCCCCGGTACGGGCCGCGCCACTTCGCGCAGCAGGCAGTTCAGCAGCGGCACCGCCGCGTAGGCGTCGGCCAGGCGGGCCGTGTCGTCGTACGTGGGCGGGGAGGTGAGGTCCACGCGTTCCTCTGGTTCCTTGCGGTCTGTCCGGGCGGAGACGATCAGTATGTCTGTCATCGTCCACCCGTACGTTCCACTCCCGAGGAGCCCGCCCGTGCACCGTCCCCCCACCGCCGAGGCGGAGATCGCCGACGAACTGGCCGTCGTACGGCCCGGTCTCGTGCCCCGGTACACCGGCGAACTGCCCGGCGCCCGCGCGGCCGTGCTCACGCGGCTGTGGCGCGGTCTCACGCATGAGCCGCTGCCGTGGATCGTCAGCCGGGAGGCCGGCTCCGACGGGCTCACCCTGCGGCTGGCGGACGGGCGTCGGCTGTACGGCCCGCGCGCGGATCCGTATGCGACCGGCGCGTACGTCACCGCCGTACGGCTGGACGAGACGGCGTACGACGATCCGGCGCGGCTGATGACGGAGCTCGCCGTACCGCACTCGGCGGTGTTCGCCGCCGAACTCGGCCACAGTGTCGCCTCGTTGGCGCTGTCCCGGGCGGGAAGTGCACCGACGCCGGAGTGGCCCGACCGGGACTGGGAGTGGGAGCGGCGGGTGGTGGACGGGCATCCGTTCCATCCCAACTGCCGTTCCCGGCCGGGCTTCTCGGTGGCGGAGCAGCTCGCGTACGGGCCCGAGCACGGGCCGGTGGTGGAGCTGGGGCTGCTGCCCGTACCGGAGGCCGAGTGTCTGGTGACGGGGGTGTGGCCCACGTGGCTGCGGGAGCCGGGGCGGCTGGTGGTCCCGGTGCATCCGTGGCAGACGGCGCATGTGCTGAAGCGGGCGGGTGAGCGGGGGCTCGCGGCGCATCCGCTGATGGCGCTGCGCACCCTCGCGCTGCCGGACGGGCCGCATGTGAAGACGGCGTTGAGCGCCCGGCTGACGTCCTCGGTGCGGGACATCTCGCTGGGCTCGGTGGGCGCGTCGGCGGTGCTGTCGGACTTCGGGGAGACGGTGGCGGCGCGGACGGACGGGCTGCTGCACATCACCCGCACGCTGGGCGCGGTGGCGGCCGGGTCGTCCGATCTGGCGGCGGTGCTGCGGGAGTCGCCCGAAGAGTACGCGGGGCCCGGGGAGCGGGTAGTGCCGGTGGGGGCGCTGGCGACAACCGAACTGCCGCGCTCGGCCCGCTGGTTGAGTGCCTTCACGCGGCTGGCGCTCACGGTCGGGCTGCGGTTGCTGGAGTGGGGGGTGGCGCTGGAGGCGCACGGCCAGAATCTGCTCGTGGTGCTGTCCCCGGAGGGGGATCCGGTGCGGCTGGTCTACCGTGATCTGGCCGATCTGCGGATCGCTCCCGCCCGTCTCGCCCGGCACGGCATCACGCTGCCCGGACACGTGCCGGCACGCATGGTGACGGACGACGAACGCACCCTTCGCCGCAAGCTGTTCGGGTCGCTGGTGGCCGGGGCGCTGGCCGGCACGGCGGGGTCGGGTCCGGCGCTGCGGGCGGCCCTGGAGGCCGCCGTACCGCAGCTGCCGCGCACCCCGGATCTCACCGCGCTGCTCGAGGAGCCGCTGCCCGCGAAGGCGCTGACGCTGATGCGGCTGTCGCCGCGGACAGCGGGGGACCAATGGGCCGAACTTCCCAATCCGCTCCACTTCGGCCCGATGTGACACGCCGTTTTGGAGCCCGGTGCTTCCGGTCAATAGGATCCGCCGATGATCAGAAAGAAACGGCCGGTGGCAGGCGCCTGTGCCCTGCTCGCCGCACTGACGGCCGGGCTCGCCTTCCCGGCCGGGGCGGCCGCCGGAGAACCCACGGGCCAGAGCGCGCCGAAGGTCAACCTCGTCCTCGATGTCAGCGGCTCGATGCGCGCCAAGGACATCGACGGCCAGTCCCGCATGGCGGCGGCGAAGCAGGCGTTCAACGAGGTGCTGGACGCGACGCCCGAGGAGGTCGAGCTGGGCATCCGCACCCTGGGCGCGAACTATCCCGGCGACGACCGCAAGGAGGGCTGCAAGGACACCGCGCAGCTCTACCCGGTCGGCCCGCTGGACCGCACCGAGGCGAAGACGGCGGTGGCCACCCTCGCCCCGACGGGCTGGACGCCGATCGGCCCGGCCCTGCTGAAGGCGGCCGACGATCTCGAGGGCGGCGACGGCTCCAAGCGGATCGTGCTGATCAGTGACGGGGAGGACACCTGCGCCCCGCTCGACCCGTGCGAGGTGGCCCGGGAGATCGCGGCCCGTGGCATCGGTCTGACCATCGACACACTGGGCCTGGTGCCGAACGCCAAGCTGAGCCGGCAGCTCAGCTGCATCGCCGAGGCGACGGGCGGCACGTACACGTCGGTCGAGCACCAGGACGAGCTCACGGACCGGGTGAACGAGCTGGTGGACCGCGCGGCCGAACCCGTGGTGACGCCGGTGGCCACGCAGGGCGCCGACTCCTGCGACAAGGCGCCCGCGCTCGAGTCCGGACTCTTCACCGACCGCGAGGAGTTCGGGCAGCAGCGCTGGTACCGCGTGGAACTGCCGGCCGGACAGGAGTTGCGTGCCTCGGTGAGCGTGGCGGCGGACCGGGCCGTACGCCCGGACTACGGTGTGCTGCTGCGGGCCGTCACCGTGCACGACCGGGAGATCGTACGCGGCGAGGCGACGGGCAACGGCCGCACCGATGTGCTCTCCACCGGGCTGCGCTATCCCAAGCCCGAGCGGGACGACGACGACAGTGACAAGCCGGCCGCCGAGGTCGTGTGCCTGGTGGTGACCAACTCCTTCTCGGCGGACGCCGGGGTGAAGACGACGCCCGGTCTTCCGCTGGAGCTGACGATCGACGTGGTGGACGGCCCCGACGGGTCGGGCGACGTGGCCTCCTTCGGTCTCGGCCGGGGCTGGTGGCTGCTCGGCGCACTGATCGTCACCGGCTTCGTGGCCGGTCTGCTCTGGGGCTGGCTGTCCCGCTGGCGGTTCGCTGTCTGGAGGACCAACTGATGCGCGCCCTACGTGTACTGAGCGCCGCCCTGCTAGCCCTCGGGCTGGCCGCGGCCCCCGCGGCCGCCGACTCCTCGCCCTCGCCGTCCGAATCCGGGGACACCGGGGCGCCCACCCGCGCCGGCACCTCGTTCCGTACGGCGACGGAGGTCGAGCAGGGGCAGACCGCCACCGCGCGCGCCTCCACGGGCGACTACCTGTACTGGTCGTTCCCGGCGGACGCCGGCCTGCGCCCCACCGTCCACGCGACGGTGAAGCTGCCGGAGAGCCACGCGGCCGAGACCTGGCAGATCGACGTGTACGACGGTCTGCGCCGCCGCCAGGCCTGCCAGTACGGCGCGCAGACCCGCACCGCCGGGGCGAACGCGCCCTCGGTGGAGCTGGACTGCGTGCTGCGCACGGTCCGTGCCTGGTCGGAGCCGTGGGCCAACGACCCGCTGCCGGGCACCTACTACGTCCGGCTGACCGCGCTGCGGCTGTCGACGGCCGACCTCGGCCAGGCGGTGGAGACCGAACTGCGGGTCGAGTCGAAGGACATGGGCGGCGCGGCGGCGGTGGACGGCGCGCTGTCCGAGCCGCTGATGCCGGGCATCGCCACCCGGGCCGGCAAGGACGAGGAGGAGGACCGGGCGGTCCTGGCCGGCCTCGAGCCCGAGGACGGCTGGACCTCCGGCTGGTGGTCCGACCGCTGGATATGGACGGCGGCGGGCGGCGTCCTGGCCGCCCTGGCGGGCGTCGCCGGCTACCGCCTGACGCGGGGGTCCGGGCGTCCGCCCGGGGCACCACCGCACGCGTGACACATACGCCGGAAGGCCCGCCGTCGTGCGGGCCTTCCGTCTTCTCGCCCTACGCCTCCCGCAGCGCCTTGGCGAGCGTGCCCTCGCCGGTCACCTCGACCCGGCCCGCGCGGACCGCGTCCGTCAGTGCCAGCTCGCCCCGGCCTATCGCCGTACAGGTGTCGGTGTCCAGGCAGAGCAGGGCGTCGGGCTCGCCGGGAGCGGGGCCGTCGCCGTACACGGGGCCTTCCTCGGTGCCGACGTGCAGATGGAATCTGCCCTCGTCCAGGCGGACTTCGACCAGTCCCTCGCCGTCCAGGGAGCGCAGCAGCGGCAGGGCGAACCAGTGGGCGCGCACCGCGTCCGTGGGGCGCCGCTCCCCCAGTTCCGCCTCGCCCCAGGTGCCGAGCGCCTGGAGGACGGGGAGCAACGCCGCGCCGCGCGGGGTGAGTTCGTAGACGTACGCCGCGCCGGGCGGGGGCAGTCGCCGTCGGGTGGTGAGGCCGTCGCGTTCCATGTCCTTGAGCCGGGAGGCCAGTACGTCCGTGCTGACGCCGGGCAGGTCCGCGTGCAGGTCGGTGTAGCGGCGCGGGCCTGCGAGCAGTTCGCGGACGATCAGCAGGGTCCAGCGGTCGCCGACGGCATCGAGCGCGCGGGCCGCGGAACAGTACTGGTCGTAGCTTCGGCGTGGTGACATGCGACGCAGTCTAGACATGTTGTTGGACTTTCCAAGCTTCCACTTGGTAAAACCAAGCAACACCACGTGAGGGGAAGCGGCGCATGGAGTTCCGGCAGTCGAGCAAGCTCAGCGAGGTCTGTTACGAGATCCGCGGTCCGGTCATCGAACACGCCAACGCGCTGGAGGAGGCGGGGCACAGCGTGCTGCGCCTGAACACCGGCAACCCGGCGCTGTTCGGTTTCGAGGCGCCCGAGGAGATCCTCCAGGACATGATCCGGATGCTCCCTCGGGCGCACGGCTACACCGACTCACGGGGCATACTCTCCGCCCGCCGCGCGGTGGCCCAGCGCTACCAGACCCTGGGCCTGGAGGTCGACGTCGACGACGTCTTCCTCGGCAACGGCGTCTCCGAGCTGGTGTCCATGGCCGTACAGGCCCTGCTGGAGGACGGTGACGAAGTCCTCATCCCCGCACCGGACTTCCCGCTGTGGACCGCGGTGACGAACCTCGCGGGCGGCAAGGCGGTGCACTACCTCTGCGACGAACAGGCCGACTGGTACCCGGACCTGGACGACATGGCCGCGAAGATCACGGACCGCACGAAGGCCGTGGTCGTCATCAACCCCAACAATCCCACCGGCGCGGTGTACCCGAAGGAGATCGTCGAGGGCATCCTCGACCTGGCCCGCCGCCACGGCCTGATGGTCCTCGCCGACGAGATCTACGACCAGATCCTCTACGACGACGCCGTGCACCACTCGGCCGCCGCCCTCGCCCCCGACCTGGTCGTCCTCACCTTCTGCGGACTGTCCAAGACGTACCGCGTGGCGGGTTTCCGCTCCGGCTGGCTGGTGGTCACCGGCCCCAAGCAGCACGCGCGGAACTACCTGGAGGGCCTGACGATGCTGGCCTCCATGCGGCTGTGCGCCAACGCGCCCGCGCAGTACGCCATCCAGGCCGCGCTCGGTGGCCGGCAGTCCATCCACGAGCTCACGGCGCCGGGCGGAAGGCTGCGCGAACAGCGGGACGTGGCCTGGCGGAAACTGAACGAGATCCCCGGCGTGAGCTGCGTCAAACCGAAGGGGGCGCTGTACGCGTTCGCGCGCATCGACCCCTCCGTGCACAAGATCCACGACGACGAGAAGTTCGTCCTGGACCTGCTGCTGAGGGAGAAGATCCAGGTGGTCCAGGGCACCGGCTTCAACTGGCCCTCCCCCGACCACTTCCGCATCCTCACCCTCCCCCACGCGGACGTCCTGGAGACGGCGATCGGCCGGATCGGGCGGTTCCTCGGCGGATACCGGCAGTAAGGAACCGGCCGCGCGGTGATCGCGTCGGATCAAGGTATGCAAGAAGAACGACAAGGATGTGCGGGCATCCTCCTGGCGGCCGTGGGAGCCGTCACGGCGGTGCTCGCCTGGGCGCCGAGGGCGCGGGTCAGTGTGCACGGCGGCTTCGAGGGCATGCACCGGGACCTGAGCGTCCTCTACGTCGATCTCCCGCTCATCGCCGCCGGCGGTGCGCTCGTCCCGCTCGCCGCCTGGCTGCTCGCCCTGCGCGCATCGCGCCGGCCATGGCTCGCGGCCGCGTTCGCCGTGGGCGCGCTCGGGCTCGGCGTCTGGGGGCTGCTCAGCTGGTGGACGCCGTACGAGCGGCCCGAGTTCATGGGGTAGGCCCGTCCGGACCCTACGCGGTGAGCGGCTCCGTGTCGGGGCGGCCCCGCGTCTGCGGACGGTGGCCGGGGGATGTCCGCGGTTGTCCGATCTCCTCGCCCAGTGCCGTCACCGCGCCCTCGAGCACATCCGGGCCGACGATGTTGATCAGCAGCAGACCGAGGGCGTACGACTTCTGCGTGTCCGTCATCTCGCTGGCGTCCAGCGACTCCACGGCGGTCGCGAGGTCCTGCTGCTCCTGCTCGGGCAGGTTCTGCAGCAGGGCCAGACAGAAGGCCGGCAGGGCGACACGGGCGCGTGCGTACCGCACTCCGCGCATGATGCGGGTGACCTGCTGGGAACGGTCCTTCGCACGGACCCGGTCGACGCCCCGGTCGGCCACGCCGAGCAGCATCGCGAGGATGAGGTTGGGGCCGACGCCGACCTCCTGGTCCCCGACGCGGACGTTGAACAGCGAGCTGCGGAACAGCGCCAGCGCGGCCAGCCCGGCGACGAGCACCTGGAGAGCCGCCGTCTGGTCGGCGGAGGTGGAGCCGAAGCGCCAGTCGAACGTGCGGATGAGCCACAGAACACCGCTGCTCGCCGCCGCGTTGAGCAGGACGTAGAACCACGCGCTGGCGACACCCAGCAGGGCCGACGGACGGTCGCGGTAGCGCGACATCAGTTCGGCCGTGCCCACCAGCGCTCCCAGCACGCCCGCCGCGACGAATCCCTGCATCCGGTGCCACCTCCCGCCCTGCCGTACCCGGCTGCTAGCGCGTTCCGTCCACGAATTCCCGGCCGCTCGGGGTGATTTCGACCGTCTCGTCCGCTTCGGCGGTGATGACCTCGACCAGCGACAGCCGCCGGAGGACCTCGACCGCCTCGGCGATCTGGAGTGTCGTCAGACCGAGTCCGACCCGCAGGTCACCCACCGCCGTGCGCGGCCTGCCGTACAGGGCCTGGATCACCAGCGTCGCGGCGGGGGGCAGGGCCTCCGTGGAGCGGCCGGGTCCGGCCGGCGAACCGCCGTGGGTGACCTGACGGTTCGTCGCGTTGAGGAACGTACTGAACGGATCCGCGGAACTCTCCCTGGACATCCCGGCCCTCCTCGTAGCGGTGCAACTACACGACCTCATCACCCTGTTGGGCGGCTTTCCACACAAACTGTCCCTGTTCGGGTACGGCCCCCTACTATACGAGGAGACGTGGATCACAGGGTCCTGTTCCGATCCGCGCGAACACGGGGGAGAGCGCGGATGGACATCCGGGACCGGGCGCCGGTCATCGGCCGCTGGACGATCGGCCCGCGGCTGGGGCGGGGCGGAATGGGCACCGTGTACAGCGCCGTGGACCGGGAGAGCGGTGAACGGTGCGCCGTGAAGGTCATGCGCGGGGACGCCGCGTCGCCTCCCGGCGGGGATCCGCGCGTGCTGCGGGAGCTGCGTACGGCCGAGGCGCTCGTCCACCCCCACATCGTGCGCACCCACGCCTGCGGGTACGCCGACGGACGGTACTTCCTGGTGATGGAGCTGTGCGAGGGCGGCAGCCTGGACGAGCGGGTGCGCCAGGGGGAACCGCCCGGTCCGGCCGCGGCCGTCGCCCTGTTCCTCGACGTGCTCGACGCACTGCAGCACGCCCATACGGCACCCCTGGAGGCCCTCGACGCCCAGGGCAGGCCGGTCCGGGTCACGGGCGTGGTCCACCGTGACATCAAGCCGCACAACCTGCTGCTCACCGGCGATCCCTCCCGCCCCCGGGTGAAGATCGCGGACTTCGGCCTGGCCAAGTCCTACGAACTGGCCGGGGCCAGCGGAGTGACCCGGACCGGCGCGTCCGCCGGGACACCCGCCTTCATGCCCCGCCAGCAGGTCGTCAACTTCAAGTACGTCCAGCCGGACGTGGACGTCTGGGCGGTGGCGGCGTCCCTGTACTTCGTCCTGAGCGGCGGCCGTACCCCGCGGGACTTCCCACCGGACCGCGACCCCTGGCTGACCGCCTGGCACAGCCGGCCCGTGCCGCTCGCCGAGCGGGCCCCGGACGTACCTCCGCGGCTGGCCCGCCTGGTCGACGAGGCCCTCACCGACACTCCGCGCATCCGCTTCCCCACGGCGGCCGCCCTCCGGTCGGCACTGGAAGCGGTGTAACGCGCCCCACTCCCTTCCCGGAAGGCCCTCACATGCCGACGCACAGTTCGCGTTCCTGGCCGTCGTCCGGACACCCCGCCCGGCAGGACGACAGCGCCTGGTCGGCCGGCACGACGGTGCTGGGCGAGTTCGTCGTCGAACGCCCCCTCGGTCAGGGCGGGTTCGGCGCGGTCGTCCTGGCGGTGAGCCGGCGCACCGGGGACCGGTACGCGGTGAAGCGGGTACACCGGGACGACCCGGTGGAACAGGGCCGGTTCCTCACCGAGGCGCAGCGCTGGATCGGACTGCCCCCGCATCCGCACATCACCCCCTGCCACTTCACCCGCACCGTCGGCTCCCAGCTGGCCGTGTTCAGCGAGTACGTCGCCGGGGGTTCGCTGGCGGACTGGATCGCGGACGGGCGGCTGTACGCCGGGACCGAGCGGGAACGCCTGCGCACCGTGCTGCGGATCGCCGTCGAGGCGGCCTGGGGTCTGGCGGCCGCCCATGCGCACGGTCTGCTCCATCTCGACACCAAGCCCGGCAACGTCCTGCTCACCGGGTCCGGTGCCGCGAGGATCACCGACTTCGGGCTGGCGACGGGCGGCGAGCGGGACGTCCAGGACGTCATCGGGCAGGAGTACGTCCTCGACTTCCTGACCCGGGAGGGCGACGGCATCGACGCGGAGACCAGCGAGGTGCTGAGGAACGTACTGCGGCAGACGCTCGCGGAGGCGCGGGCACAGGAGGCTCCGCCGCCGAGCGCGGTGGCGGAGGGCGTCACCCCCGGCTACGCCTCCCCGGAGCAGGCCGAGGGCCGTCCGCTGGGCCGGGCGGCCGACCTGTGGAGCTGGGCCGTGACCGTACTGGAGATGTTCACCGGCGGCCGCAGCTGGCCCTCGGGGACGCTCGCCGGGGCGGCTCTGGAGACGCACCTGGAGACGCTGCGGGACGGCACGCCGGGGCCGGTCGCCATGCCCGACGGGGTGGTCGCGCTGCTGCGGGCCTGCTTCCGCACGGATCCGCGCGAGCGTCCGGAGTCCCTCCAGGAGGCGGCGGACAGTCTGGTGCGGACCGCTGTCCGGGAGTGCGGCATCCCGCTGCCCGGCGACCCTCCGCCCTCGGCGCCGCGCCCCACCGTGAAGGGCGGCTTCGAGCGCCGGCTGCCCGGCGGGGCCGCCTGGCAGGATCCCCGGGAGCTCCTGGGCGCCGCCTACGAGGCCGCCGGCCGGGACCCCGGGGAGGCGGTGCGGTTCTGGCCGAGCGGCCACGGCAGCCGGGCCTCGCAGTCCATGGAGGACCTGCGGGCGCTCACCGAGGCGGTCGCGGTCCTCGACACGGTGCGGGACCCCGACGACTCGGTTCGGCTGCTGTGGGCACGTGTCGTCGCCGAGTCGGGCCGGGTCCGGCAGGGCCTGGGCGACCTGCCCGGAGCCGTCGAGGCGTACCGGGCGAGCGCCCGGGCGCTTCGGCGACCGGCGGGACCGGACCCGCAGCACGCACTCTCCCTGCGGCTCGCGGTCCTGCACTCGCTCGCCACCGTGCTGCGGCTGTCGGGTTCCCCCGGTGAGTCGGTCGCGATCTGCGACCAGGTCCTCGACGAGGCGGAGGCGGTGTCGGATCCGGTCGAGGCGGCCCTCATCCGGGGCACGGCCCTCGGGACGAAGGCCAACGCGGTCGACGACCCGCACGAACAGATCCCTCTCCTCGAACGGGCCATCGACGCCATGACCGTCGCCGGTGAGGACGAAGGGCTGGCCCTGGCGCTGGCCGGCCGGGCCGCGGCGCTGGAGAAGACGGGACGGACCGACGAGGCCGCCGCCGCATGGGAGCGGGCCGACGCGCTGATCGAGGGCGCCGCCGCTCCGGGCCGCACCGACCTCGACGCCGTACGGGCCGCGCTGCGCCTCAACCGGGCGGTGACCGCGAAGGGCACGCGGGACACCGCGGTCCACGCACGGGCGGCGGTCGCCCTGTACGAGCCCCTGGTGCACGAGCGGGGCCGGCACGATGTCGCCGGGGATCTGGGCCGGGCGCTGCTGCTGTCGGCCCTGGGCGACGAGCACGCCGGACGGCCGCAGCAGGCCCTCGCCGCGTACCGGTCGGCCCGCTCACTGCTGGAGGACGCCGTACTGCGCGACGGCCGGCTGGACTACGTCCGCTATCTGGCACAGGCCCATGACCACGAGTCGACCCTCGTACGGGCGCTGGAGGACCCGGCCGCCGCCGTCGCGCTCGCCCGGCGGGCCGTCGAGGTGTGGGACCGGCTCAGCGCCACGGACGGCCGCGACGCCTGGCTCGTCGACCGGGCCGAAGCCCGGCGCAAACTCGCCGACGCCCACATCGACGCGGGCGACGGGGCGGCCGCGGCACGGGAGTTCGACGAGGCCGAGCGCGTGCTCGGGTCGGCGTCCGCCGCAGGCTCGGGCGGCCGGCTGGTCTCGACGCTGATCCACACCGGGCGGGCCGTGCTGCTGCGCAGGTCGGGAGAGCCCGAGGCGGCATGCCGCGAAGTACAGCTCGCGCTCGACGCGCTGGGCACTCCGGCCGAACCGCAGGAGGAACAGGTCCAAGTGCGCTGTCTGCAGACCCTCAACGCCGCACTGGGCGACCTGGACCGGCACAAGGAGGCGCTGGCCGTCGCCGACCGGATCACCACGGCGGTGGAGTCCCTGTTCGAACGCGGCGAGGTCTCCCTGCGCGATGTCGTGGACGCCCGCCAGCGCCGCGTCAACGTACTGCTGCGGCTCGGGCATGTCACCGAGGCGCAGGTCCCCGCCCTCCAGGCGCTGCGGGAGTACCGGACTCTGATCGACGACGGGCGCACCGACCTGGTGGACGAGGCGGCGCGGCTGCGCGGAGCCCTGTCCGTGGCGCTGCATCGCTCCGGGGACCTGGACGGCGCGGTCCGCGAGATGGAGACGATGCGCCGCCACTTCGCCGAGCGGACCTCGTACCCATGGCAGCGCCTCCTTCCCCGGCAGACCGTGGACACGGCTGCCTCGTTCGGCACCGACCCTCACGCCATGCTGCTCGAGGGCCTGGACGTCCGGCTCGCCGACCTGGCGAAGGTACGGGACGTGAGGCCGCGGCACGTGGACCGGCTGCTCGCCGATCTGGCCCGCCGGCGCGAGGAGTTGATGTCGGGCACCCTGGCCTTCATCGAGCCGGACCAGGTGTCGCAGGCCCTGGAGGACCTGTGCGGCAGTCTCGTATGGCTGGCGGAGAGGTTCCCGCGGGACGAGGTGCACGAGGCGTGCGTGGAGACGGCGCTGGTCTCGGGCGCCACCGCGATGCGGTGTCTCCGTGACGGCGCCGCCGAGCGCGGGTTCCGGATGGCGGTGGCCCATGGGCGGGTCCTCGTGCTGGACCGGGGCCGGACCGGGCATCTGGAACGCTGGTGCGGCGCCCACCTGGCGCAGGCGTCCTGGCAGACCTTCCAGGGCGAGGAGGCCGCTGCCGAACGCACGGTCAGCGACATGGAAACCCACCTGATCACCCTGGCCCCGTCCCGGGCACCGGCCTGGTCCGCCCACGCCCGCCGGACGCTCACCACGTTCCGCCGGGGGTAGGGGCCGGCCCGGCGGGCTCACCGGCTTCTCCGGCCCGCGGCGGTGAACCGAGCATCCGCAGCGACGGGTTCCGGCGGCTGAGGGCCCGGCACGACGTACGGGTCCCGGTCGGCGGCACCAAGACCTTCCGGGTCCCCGAGGCCGGCGACGTCGTCCTGGACCGGGACACCTATCCGCTGCCCGGACGACCCGGTCCGGTCACGCTCGTCACGCCCTGGCCGCGGGCCTGTGCCAGCATCGTCAGCGCCGCGGACGAAGGGGTTTTGGCCTCCGCCGTGATCACGACGAGGGACTGATGCGGTTCCCGCGGTACGGGGAACGTCTGTTGCGTGACGGTCAGGTTCCCGACGACCGGGTGGGCCAGGTCGTAGACGTCGCGGCCGCAGGGCTCGACGGTGTGCTCGGCCCACAGGGACGCGAACTCGGGGCTGCGGATGGCCAGTTCGCCCACCAGTGCGGCGAGACGGGTGTCGTGGGGGTTGCGGGCCGTCAGGATGCGCAGGTTGCCGACCACGGCGTGGGCCTTGGCGGGCCAGTCACGGTAGAGGGCGCGGGTGTGCGCGTCCAGGAAGACCAGCCGGGACAGGTTGGGCCGGGTGTCCGGGTCGTCGGGCGAGGCCGCGTCCAGGTGTCCGGCGAGCAGGGCGTGCCCGGCTCCGTTCCAGGCGAGTACGTCGTTGCGGCGGCCCACGACGAGTGCGGGCACATCCTCCATGGCGGCCAGCAGCGTACGGAGATCGGCGGAGGCGTGTTCGTCGGGCGGTGGCGACGGCGCGGTCCGGCGGCTCGCCGTCGTCGACAGGACGGACAGGTGGTCCCGCTCGGCCGCGGTCAGCCGAAGAGCGGTCGCGATCGCGTCGAGGACCTCCGCCGAGGCGTTGAGCGACTGTCCCTGTTCGAGCCGCGTGTAGTAGCCGGCGCTGACCCCCGCGAGCATCGCGAGTTCCTCCCGGCGCAGACCGGGCACCCGGCGCCGTTCCCCGTACCGGGGCAGGCCGACGTCGTCCGGACTCAGCTGCGCCCGCCGCGCCATCAGGAACTCACCGAGCGGTGATCTGCGGTCCATGGCGGCCAGTATGCGCCCCGGCCCGGCCCGTCGCCTGTACCTGCCAGGGGTAGGCAGAAGCGGGTCTGGTCCCCTTCCCCCGGGGGGCTTCAGAGTCGATCACACGGAGCACTTCACAGCCCTCCCACTTGATCGAGGTAGCCGCATGCCCACCACCCCTGCCACGGAGTCCCAGGTCGTCACGATGAAGCTGGGGGACGTCGAGATCACCCGCGTCATCGAGTTCTCCGACATCTCGCCGATGACGACCGACGTGTTCTTCCCCGGTTCCAAGCCGGAGGAATGGCAGCGCCACGCCGCGCTGCTGGACCCGGACCACTGGGACGCCCGCACCGACCTGACGCGCGTCGCCACCCAGTCCTGGGCGCTGCGCAGCGAAGGCCGGGTCATCCTGATCGACACCGGTGCGGGCAATGGCAAGTACCGTCCGCTGCAGCCCATCTGGTCGTACCTGAACACGGGTTACCTGGACAACCTCGCCGCGGCGGGCATCATGCCGGAGGATGTCGACCTCGTCGTCAACACCCATCTGCACGACGACCACGTCGGCTGGAACACCCGGCTCGAGGGACGCGACTGGGTGCCCACGTTCCCCAACGCGACCTATCTGATGCCGCGCCCCGACGTCGAGTACTGGCGTCCGGAGAACCTCCCCCACACCCGGTTCGGCCGGGGGAACCAGAACGTGTACGAGGACAGCGTCGACCCGGTGCTCGACGCCGGACTGGTCAGGACGTGGGACGACTCCTACGTCATCGACGCCAACCTCCGGCTCGAGGCGGCGCCCGGGCACACTCCGGGTTCCTCGATCATCCACCTCCAGTCCGGAGGCGACCGCGCGGTCTTCGCCGGCGATCTGATGCACGGCGCGATCCAGGTCCACGAACCCCACCTGAACAGCTGCTTCGAGGAGGACGAGGACGCCGCCCGCGCCAGCCGGTCCCGGATGTACGCCTACGCCGCCGACCACAACGCCCTCGTCCTGCCCGCCCATCTGCCCGGACACGGCGCCTTCGAGATCCGCCGCGCAGGCTCCGGCTTCGAGATCGCCGCCTGGGCCCCCTTCTCCCGCACCTGACCCCTCAGGCACGTCGTCCGCGCGGGTCAGGCGGGCCCGGGGAGGTGACCGAGGTGCTCGATGACGCGCTCGCGCAGCAGGAGGTACTCCTCCCAGCGCCGAGGAAGAGGCCCGGGTGGCCGTTTGACGACGCGGGACGCGGTGACGGTCTGGCCGTCCCGGAACTGCTCGCGCGTGAGGTCGAGTTCCACACCGCTGGGCAACCGGTTCCACCAGTGGAATCCGTGCTGTTCCCCGCCGCGGTGGACCTCCCCGACCATGAGGTCGCCACCGAAGATGTCGTTCACTATCAGAGCGGTGATGTCACAGTGCCCCCACGCCGGGTTGTCGGGCTGCCAGCCGGCGCGGTCGAGGTCGTCCGGGGAACAGGTGTCAGCGGCCCAACCGGCCCGCAGGGCCTTTTCGACGACCAGCAGGTTCCACGGGATCACGCCGATCGCATCGCAGTCGCCACCGCCGTCGGCGGAGCGCCGGGGGGACGCCTTCTCGGCTGCCGGCCCGGACTCGGACCGCAGGTACCGGCGCAGAGCCTCCCGTCCTCCCGGAACGAAGGGCCGCCGGTCGGCGACCTCGCGCAGTTCGGCCTCGGTCAGCCAGCCCTGCCAGGCGATCTCGCCCGGGTCCGGGGTCAGGGGTTCCGTCACGACGGCCTCGTGCACCCCCAGCCACACGAGGCTGATCCCCTCCCGGCAAAGGAACTTGAACATGAAGCGCACGGGCACCCGAACGCCCAGCTCTTCGGCCAGTTCCCGGGCCGCGGCTTCCTCGTACGACTCACCCACGTTCACGGCGCCACCGACCATCACGTCGTAGGAGCCGGGGTACCGGGAACGCGTCCCGGACCGCCGCAGCACCAGGAACCGTCCTGCCCGGTCACGGCAGATCGTCGCCGCGATGCGATGTGGCCAGTGCCGACGCTCCGCCTCGCCTCGTTCGACGACTCCCAACACGCGGTCCTGCTCGTCCACATGCTCCACCAGTTCGCTCATCGAGGCACGATCTCAGTCCCCACTGACAGCGCGGCCCCGTCGTCCAGGGAGAGGCGACGCCGCGCCGCCCGCTCGGGGGCAGAATGGTGATGCGGGAGCTCGCCTTCATCGGGAAAGCGTCGGGAGAGACATGATGACCCATCCCCCCACGGAGCACTGCGGCTCCGCCGACGGTCCCGCGTGCGTCGAGGCCGCCTTCGCCCCCGCCCAGTGGGTCGCCTTCGCGCCGTATGTCTCCGGGTCTCGATGAGCCGGCCGCTCAGCGCCGCCCAGCGGCGGCTCGTCGAGGGTGCCGAGATCGGCAGCGGGCGACTGCGGGGTGGTACGCCGGCTCAGCTTGCCGCCTTGGTGAAGCGGGGGCTGGCGTTCCGGCATCCGCGGCCGCCGCACGATCATTTTCTGACCCCGGCGGGGCATCGGGCGCGGGAGGAGGGCGCGGCGCCCGAGCCGGTCCAGGTACCGGACACGGCCGGGGTGTTCGCCGCGCGGGTCGGGGGTGAGCGCTCTGCGGTGGGGTCGGGGCCCGCCCGGCTTCGGGAGGTGCGCGGTGCCTGGCAGGGGATGCTCGAATTGCGGCGGATGACCAATCCGGACGGGGCCACCGACCGGCCCTGCGGGTGGGAGCGTTCGCATCTCGTGCAGGCCGCCGCGCTCGCGCTGGAGGCGGCGGGGCACCGGCCGGCCGGTGAGGACGAGGACGGTTATCGCGTGCGGGAGACCCCGCAGCCCGAGGCCGTCGCCGTGTACGAGGCGGACGTCGACGCGCTGCGGGCCTGCGCGGCCACGCTGGAGGGGGCCGGGTGGCAGGTCGGGGAGTACACCGAGCCCAGGACGCGGGCGCGTTATCTGCTGGCCTCCCCGCGCCGGGTGTGAGGGGCATGCCAAGATCGGTGGGTCGGGCAACCATCTCTGCCGAGCAGGCGTGAAGGGGACAGCCACCGTGAGCGAGCCGTTTTCCGTGCGGGTGACCGTGCGCGGGTACGAGACCGATGTGCAGGGTCACCTCAACCAGGCCGTGTACCTCAACTACGCGGAGCACGCGCGCTGGTCGCTGCTCCAGGAGGCGGGGATCACCCAGTCGGGGCTCATCTCCCGGGGCCTGGGACCGGTCGCCCTGGAGACCACCATCCGTTACAGGCGTGAGCTGCTCGCCGGTGACGAGGCCGACGTGAGCTGCGCCTTCGTCTGGAGCGGCGGCAAGACCTTCACCATCGAGCAGACGATCACCAAGGCCGACGGCACCGTGGCGGCCGAGCTCACGGGCGTCGGCGGGCTGATGGACCTCGAACGGCGCAAGCTCGTGCCGAACCCCGAGGGCGTTTTCCGGGACCTGGCGAAAGCCCCGGGGCTGTTCGGGCTGTAGCCGGGCTTTCACGCTCTGAAAGTTTCCGCCGCCCGGTTCCCAAGTTTCCAGGCCATCCGCTCCTACAGTGGACCAGACCACCAGAGAGGAACGGAAGCTCTTTACAGGCCCGGAATCTACGTGCGTAACTAATGACGCGCGCACGTCAATCAGTACGTTCATCTGTACGGAACTGCCCAGGTGGCAGCGGCCGACGTCACCTCCTTCGCTCATCCCCACATGTGTCAGGAGGCAGCCCCATGTCCTTTCTCCCCCACCCCCGCAGACGAATCGTCACCGCGCTCGGCGCCCTCGGTGCCGCGCTCGCGCTGACGGCCACCGCGGCAGGCGGCGCGACCGCCGCGCCGGGGCCCGACCGGGACCGTGTCCACGTGGAACCCGGCGAGGCCTACATGGGTGTCGGCACCCTTGCGCACGGGGGTTCCGCTCCGGCCGACGCGCCCTCCCGTGGCGCGCTGGCCCCCACCGACGGAGTCCAGGGCATCGACGTGTCGCACTGGCAGGGCGCCATCAACTGGGGGTCGGTGCGTGGCGCCGGTGTCCAGTTCGCCTGGATCAAGGCGACCGAGGGCACCTCGTACAAGGACGACCGGTTCAACAGCAACTATCCCGCCGCGTACAACGCGGGTGTGATCCGTGGGGCGTACCACTTCGCCCTCCCGAACGCCTCCAACGGAGCGACCCAGGCGAACTACTTCGCCGGCAACGGGGGTGGCTGGTCGCGTGACAATCTCACCCTGCCGGGTGTGCTGGACATCGAGCACAACCCGTACGGGGCGATGTGCTACGGGCTGTCCACGACGCAGATGCGTACCTGGGTCAACGACTTCTACACCGCCTACAAGGCGCGTACCGGGCGGGATGTCGTGATCTACACGACGGCGAGCTGGTGGAACACCTGCACGGGCAACTGGACCGGCATGTCCGCCAAGAGTCCGCTGTGGGTGGCGCACTGGACGTCCGCGTCGGCGCCGACGATTCCCAGCGGGTTCCCCACCTGGACGGTGTGGCAGTACACCAGCACCGGGGCGGTGAGCGGGGTCGCGGGGAGTGTGGACCGGAACCAGTTCAACGGGTCCCGTGAGCGGTTGCTGGCGCTGGCGAACAACACCTGACGTCCGATCGGCCCGAGGGGAGCCGACGGGCCTTCGCCGTCGGCTCCCCTCCCCCACCCCGACTCCGTCCCCGAGGAGTGATCGTGCACCCCGAGAACCCCCTCCGGCGCCGGCTCCTGTTCGCCGGCGCGGCCGGACTGGCCGCCGTCACCGCCATGCCCGGGAGCGCGCACGCGCGCGGCGCTGAGGCCATAGAGCCCGACATCGACTCGACCGGGGCCTGGGGCGCCCGTTCCCCGCAGGGGAACATCGGCGTCCTTCAGTACCGGCCGAGCAGGATCGTGATCCACCACACGGTGAGTGCGAACACCGCGGATTTCTCGCGGGCCCAGGCGCACGCGCACGCCCACTGGGTGCAGGACCTGCACCTGGACGAGAACGGCTGGGTCGACACCGGGTACCACTTCCTGGTCAGCCGGGGCGGCTGGATCACCGAGGGGCGGCACGGGAGCCTTCAGGCGCTGACCGGCGGGCGGAGCTTCGTGCTCGGGGCGCACACGTCCGGGCAGAACGAGCAGGCGATCGGGATTGCCTGCGAGGGGGCGTATCACGCGGGGGCGGTGCCGCCGGGAGCTCAGTGGGATGTGCTGGTGGCCCTGTGCGCGTATGCGTGCGTCCGGTACGGCGTTTCTTCCTCGCAGATCTTCGGCCACAAGGACTACGGCTCCACGTTGTGTCCGGGGGTGTACCACGAGCTGCTGCCCCGGCTGCGGGAGGAGGTGGGGGCGGCGGTGTAGCGGGGCGGGGGGTGCAGTGGGCCGCGTTCGCGGGTGCCGCTGCGCCCACCCGTGCCGCCCCCGGCGGCACGACTGCCCGCAGCTGCGCCGGGCGAAGTTCTCGGGGTGATCAGGCCTGTGCCGCGATGCCCGCCAGTCGCCGGGCCTCCGTACGTGTGCGGCGGGCGATCTCGTCCTCGTCGGCTGTGAGCAGGGATCCGTTCTTCACGATCTGGTCGCCGTTGACGAAGGATGCCGTGATCGGGGCCGGGGCGCCGAGAACCAGCGCGGTCACCGGGTCGGCGATGGAGGCGTGGGCCAGGGTGTCCATACGCCACAGGACCAGGTCGGCGAGCTTGCCCGGCTCCAGGGAGCCGATCTCCGATGCGCGGCCCAGCACTTGGGCGCCGCCGTAGGTGCCCAGGCGGAGTGCCCGGCGGGCGTTCAGGGCGGTTTCGCGGTGAGGGCCGAGGCGGTTGACCAGCAGGGCGTTGCGGAGTTCGGTGTGGAGTTCGCCGGACTCGTTGGACGCCGTGCCGTCGACCCCGAGGCCCACCGGGACGCCCGCGGCGAGCATGTCCGGGACGCGGGCGATACCGGCGGCCAGCCGGGCGTTGGAGGACGGGCAGTGGGCAACTCCCGTTCCCGTACGGGCGAACGCGGCGATGTCGGAGTCGTTCATATGGACGCAGTGCGCCATCCACACGTCCTCGCCGAGCCAGCCGGTGGACTCGAAGTAGTCCGTCGGGCCCCTGCCGAACAGCTCGTGGCAGAACTTCTCCTCCTCCACGGTCTCCGAGCCGTGCGTGTGCAGGCGTACGCCGAGCCGTCGGGCCAACTCGGCTCCGTACCGCATAAGTTCGGTGGAGACGGAGAAGGGTGAGCAGGGCGCGACGGCGACCTGGGTCATGGCGTCGAAGGAGGCGTCGTGGTGCCGGCGTACCGTCTCCTCGGTGGCGGCGAGCGCGTCGTCGAGCGTCTCGACGGCGAAGTCGGGCGGCAGTCCCCCGTCCTTCTCCCCCCGGTCCATGGAGCCGCGGGCGAGGGTGAAGCGGATGCCCATGTCGCGGGCGGCGCCGATGATGGTCGCGGACAGGTCGCCGGTGCCACGCGGGAAGACGTAGTGGTGGTCCATGGTCGTGGTGACGCCGCCGCGGGCCATCATGGCGAGCGAGCCCCGGGCCGCCGCGTGGACCATCGGTTCGTCGATGCGCGCCCAGACCGGGTAGAGGGCGACGAGCCAGTCGAAGAGGTTGTGGTCGGTGGCCAGGCCCCGGGTGATCCACTGGTAGAAGTGGTGATGGGTGTTGACCAGGCCGGGGGTCACGAGATGCCCGGCCGCGTCGATCCGGCGTACGACGTTCTCCAGGCCGGCGGGAGCGGCACCCGCGCCGAGCGACTCGATGCGGTTGCCGGCGAGGACGACGTATCCGGAGGCGTACTCGGTGCCGTGCGCGTCGACGGTCGCGATCGCGCCGTTCTCGATGACGGTGCGCCGGTCTGCTGCCATGGTGCGTCCTTTTCGCGTACGTGGTGAGGAGAGGACGGGGCGAACCCCCGTGCGGTCAGAGGTTGGTGAGGTCCGCCGGTATGCGCGCCTCGCGTCCGTCCCGCAGGACCGTCGCCTCGATCAGGCCGTAGGGGCGGTCGGCGGCGACGTACACAGCCCCCTCGGCGGTGTCGTTGCTCAGCCCGAAGGGCTCCAGGTCGACCAGGAAGTGGTGGCTGTTGGGGAGGGAGAAGCGGACCTCGTCTATCTCGTCGCGGCGGTCGATGATCCGCGCGCCCATCTCGTACATCGTCTGCTGCAGGGACAGCGAGTAGGTCTCGGCGAAGGCCTGGAGGAGGTGCTTCCTGATCTGCGTGTAGGACTGCTCCCAGTCGGGCATCGGCCGGTCGTCGCCGGTCCAGTTGAACCGCCAGCGGCCGGAGACCGAGGTGGCGAGGACGCGGTCGCGGGTCTCCTCGAGGGTCGTGTACGCGTCCTTGACGTAGCCCCGGAACTCGGAGTCGGTGGAGTTGAGTACGGTCAGGTCCTTCAGGCCGGAGATCACCTCCCAGCGTTCGCCGTCGTAGGCGACCTGCGTCAGCCGGGTCTCCTGGCCCTTGCGGACGAAGGAGTGCCCGCCCTCGCCCGCCCCGTCGCCCGCCCCCTCGATCCGCTCCCACGCGTACTCCTCGACGCGGATGCGGGCCCAGTGGATGGGCTCCTGCGAGGTGACGAAGTGCCTGGCCAGGTGGATGCCGAACTGTTCGGCGGACTCGATGCCGTACTTCTTGGCGAACGCGTACACCGTGTTCTTCGTGGTGTCCGTCGGCAGCACATGGGCGTTGGAGCCGGAGTAGTGGACCTCGTCCATGTCGCCGGACAGGGCGACGGAGACGTTGAGGTCCTTGATGTGGTGGGTGGCGCCGTCCCGGGTGATCCTCACGACCCGGTTCTCGGCCTTGCCGTACTGGTTCTGTCCCAGGATGGTCGGCATGGAGCTAGCTCCCTCGGTAGACGGAGTAGCCGAACGGGTTGAGCAGCAGCGGTACGTGATAGTGCTCGCCCGGGACGACGGCGAACGTGACCGTCACCTCCGGGAAGAACACCGTGGCGCCGCTGTCCCGGTTCTCGGCGGATTCCTCGAAGTACGCCTCGACGGCGAAGTCGAGCCGTACGTGGGTGGCGGCCTCCGGCAGCGCCGGCAGGTCCTCGCACCGCCCGTCCGCGTCGGTCGCGGCGCCGCCGAGCGCCGTCCAGTCCGCGTGCCGGCCCGCGCGGGCGGCGAGGCGGACGGCGACGCCCGCCGCGGGGCGGCCGGCGCTGGTGTCCAGGATGTGCGTGGACACCGAGGCGGTGGTGTCGGTGCTCATGTCAGTCCTCTCCGCGTTCGCCCTCGGCCAGGCGGGCCAGCCGGATGCGGTTGATCTTCCCCAGTTCGGTGCGGACGATCTCGCGTTCCCGTTCCGGCGTGTTACCGAGGCGTTTTCTGACGGCGTCGCGCAGTTGCCCGGCGGTCCGGCCGGTGGCGCAGATGAGGAACACATGGCCGAACCGCTCCTGGTAGGCCAGGTTCAGTTCGAGCATCTCGGCCCTGAGTCCGTCCGGCGCGGCCGCCATGCCGCTCTGCTCCCGCGCGGAGACCGGGTCCCCCGGTTCGGGGCGGCCGATCGGCGGGTGTCCGGCCATGGCCTCGTCCAGGTCGGCCGCGGTCAGGCCGGCCGTGGCGGCGTCACCGGCGGCGAACAGGTCGTCGGCGGTGGCGTACGGGCGGGCGGCCAGCACGCGGCGGGCCCACGCGGTGGAGGCGCAGGCCTGGTGGAGTGCGGCGAGGGCCGCGTGTTCCTCCAGCGCGTTGAAGCGGGCCAGGCCCGCCGGGGTGGGGGTCGACGACACGTGAGCCTCCGTGGCCGCGTGCTGAAACAGGCGTGCCGACAGTGAACGCCGACGCGGGCAGCGCGTCAACAGTTTGTTGAAAATCCGGGGCTCAGGTGCCCTTCTCGCGGTTCAGGTAGTTGTAGACGGTGAAGCGGCTGACTCCGAGCGCGCCCGCCACCGTCTCCACGCCGTGCCGTACGGCGAAGGCGCCGCGCGCCTCCAGACCGCGCACGATCTCCTGCTTGGCCTTGCGGTCCAGGTCCGCGAGCGGCCTTCCCCGCGCGCGTTCCAGTGCCGCGAGGATGTGGTCGAGGGAGTCCGCGAGCTGCGGCAGTCGTACGGCGACGACGCCGGCGCCCTGCCAGGAGAGCACGACGTCGTCGCCGCCGGCCTCGTCGGGCGGGATCATCTCGCCGCCCATGGCGTCGACCAGCGGTCTCACCGCCGCGATGAACGCCTCGCTCACCGGTCGCCCTCCTCTACGACATTGACCTGGAGGGAGATCCGGGTGGCGCCGGCCGTCAGCGCCCCGCGCAGCACCGCGTCCACGGCGTCGAGGACCGCCTCCGCCCCGCCCTCCGCGGTGTTGCCGAACGGCCCGACATCGACGGCGTCCAGCTCGGCCCCTTCGACGACCTCCCGCGCCACCACCGCGTGCGCGGGCGCCTCGTCGAGGTCGAAGGGCTCGGTCGTGAACTCCACCCGCAATCGCACTGCGCCCCCACATGGCATCGACTCCGGCCTGCGCGTCACATCGGCCGCCGGCCCAGGTCGGCACGACCTTAACGGACTCCCCCCGCGGCGGTCCCGGAGCGGGACGGGCCGGGCGCCGGCCCGGTCGGGCGGGGTGTCGCCGAGGCGGCCGCGAGAAGCGGCGGGACCGCGGCTGGACAACCCGCCCAGCGCAGACGCATCTGCCAGGCGATTCACATCATTGTCCAGCAGATGCGAGGCCCATCGGGTACTTCACTTGGCATCTACGGCAGTATGATCGGCGACACGGGTGGAGCGGGGGCCATGGGTCCACGTGGTCGCCGAAGAACCGTGGACGTGTCCGTTCAGGACGGTGAGGGAGTGGACCCGAGATGACCCGAACCACGCGCCGGTACGGCCGGATACTCCAGGTGACCGGGGCGGGCGTCGCCGCGCTGCTGGCCCTGAGCGCCTGTTCGTCCTCCGGCCCGGACTCCGGCGGCGAGTCTGCCGCCTCGGCGCGGGCGGGGGTGTCCGGGACGGTGAACGTGTTCGCCGCCGCCTCGCTGACGGAGAGCTTCACCGAGCTGGGCAGGCAGTTCGAGAAGGAGCACCCCGGCACGGAGGTCGTCTTCAACTTCGGCGGCAGTGACTCGCTCGCCGCCGGGATCACCAGCGGCGCCCCCGCCGATGTGTTCGCCTCGGCCAGCCCCAGGACGATGAAGACCGTCACGGACGCCGGGGCGGCGGAGGGAACCCCGGTCACGTTCGTCCGCAACGGGCTGGAGATCGCCACCCTCCCCGGCAACCCGGACCGGATCGCCTCCCTGAAGGACCTCACCGGTGACGGTCTGAAGGTCGTGCTGTGCGACAGGACGGTGCCGTGCGGCGCCGCCGCCGAGAAGGCGCTGACCGCGGCCGGTCTCGAGCTCACCCCGGTCTCCTACGAGGAGGACGTCAAGTCCGCCCTCAACAAGGTGGTCCTCAAGGAGGCCGACGCCGCCGTCGTGTACAGGACGGATGTGAGGGCGGCCGGTGACAAGGTGGAGGGCGTGGAGTTCCCCGAAGCCGCCGAGGCGGTCAACGACTATCCGATCACCCTGCTCAAGGACGCCCCCAACGCCGGTGCCGGCAAGGCGTTCATCGAGCTGGTGCGGTCCGCCGAGGGCCGGAAGGCGCTGACCGGAGCCGGGTTCACCGCGCCGTGAGGGCCCCGCGCGGATCCGGTACGGCGACCGGCGGGGCGCCGCTCCCGCTGCTCGTGCCCGCCCTGATCGGTCTGGCCTTCCTGGTGCTCCCGCTGGTCGCGCTGCTGCTGCGGGCGCCCTGGTCGAGCATGCCCGGTCTGCTGACCGGCACCGAGGTGTGGCAGGCGCTGCGGCTGTCGCTGATCTGCGCCACGGCCGCGACCGTGGTGAGCATGGTGATCGGCGTGCCGCTGGCCTGGCTGCTGGCCCGGGTCGAGTTCCCGGGCCGTGGGCTCGTACGGGCCCTGGTGACACTGCCGTTGGTGCTGCCGCCGGTGGTGGGCGGTGTCGCCCTGCTGATGGCGCTGGGCCGCAACGGGGTCGTGGGGCAGTGGCTGGACTCCTGGTTCGGGATCACGCTGCCGTTCACCACCACCGGCGTGATCATCGCCGAGGCGTTCGTGGCGATGCCGTTCCTCGTCATCAGCGTCGAGGGCACGCTGCGCGCCGCCGACCCCCGCTACGAGGAGGCGGCCACCACGCTCGGCGCCTCCCGTTTCACCGCGTTCCGCCGGGTGACGCTGCCGCTGATCGCGCCCGGCATCGCGGCCGGTGCCGTACTGGCGTGGGCGCGGGCGCTCGGCGAGTTCGGCGCGACGATCACCTTCGCGGGGAACTTCCCGGGCCGCACCCAGACCATGCCCCTGGCCGTGTACCTCGCCCTGCAGAACGACCCGGAGGCGGCCATCGCGCTCAGCCTGGTGCTGCTGGCCGTGTCCATCGCCGTACTCGCCGGACTGCGCGACCGCTGGATGACCGCCTCATGACCGACGTCACCAAGGCATCCACCCCCGAAGTCCCCTCCGGCGAAGGGCTCGACGCGCGGCTCGTCGTCGAGCGCGGGGCCTTCCGTCTCGATGTGCCGCTGGCCGCCGCACCCGGGGACGTGGTCGCGCTGCTCGGACCCAACGGCGCCGGCAAGACCACCGCCCTGCGGGCCCTCGCCGGTCTCGTCCCGCTGTCGGACGGCGGCCGTCTGCGGCTCGACGGAAGGGAGTTGGACCGTACGCCGCCGGAGTCGCGGCCGGTCGGGGTGGTCTTCCAGGACTATCTGCTCTTCCCGCACCTCTCCGCGCTGGACAACGTCGCGTTCGGGCCCCGCTGCCGGGGCACGGGCAAGGCGGAGGCACGCGCGCAGGCCGCCATCTGGCTGGAGCGGATGGGGCTGTCCGAGCACGCCGGCGCCAAGCCGCGGCGGCTCTCCGGCGGCCAGGCCCAGCGGGTCGCGCTCGCCCGCGCCCTGGCCACCCACCCCCGGCTGCTGCTCCTCGACGAGCCCCTCGCCGCCCTCGACGCCCGCACCCGTCTCGATGTCCGCGCCCAACTCCGGCGCCATCTGGCGGACTTCGAGGCCGTCGCCGTACTCGTCACACACGATCCGCTCGACGCCATGGTGCTCGCCGACCACCTGGTCGTCATCGAGGAGGGCCGCGTCGTCCAGGAGGGCACGCCCGGCCATGTCGCCCGTCACCCCCGCACCGACTACATCGCCCATCTGGTCGGCCTCAACCTCTACCGGGGCCGGGCAAAGGGGCACACGGTACGGCTCGACGACGGGGCGGTGATCACGACGGCGGAGGAGCTGACCGGGCCCGCGTTCGTCGCCTTCCCGCCCAGCGCGGTCACCCTCCACCGGGACCGCCCCACGGGCTCCAGTGCCCGGAATCTCTGGCGCTGCGAGGTCGCCGGCATGGAGACGCACGGCGACCGGATACGCGCCGCCCTCACCGGCGAACTGCCGCTGGCCGCCGATCTGACCACGGTCGCCGCCGCGGAACTCGACCTGCACGCCGGTGCGACGGTCTGGGCCACGGTCAAGGCCACCCAGACCCGCGCCTACCACGACTGAGAACGGGCAGGTCACGCCGGGCGGCGGGAGGAGGCGCCGTACGGGCGGGGCCGGACTCGTGGTCGTCCCTCACCCACCGCGTCGCGCGGACCGGCCTCGCCCGGCCCCCTTGACAGTCCGAGACGGTGGCGGCAGTCTTCCATCAAACAGAAAGTAATTTCCACTATGCGGAATTACAGGAAGGCCGTCCCCGATGGGATTCGCAGACCAGCGGTTCGACGTCAATCTGTCGATCCTCTTCACCGAACTCCCGCTCCTGGAGCGCCCGGCGGCCGCCGCCGCGGCCGGTTTCACCGCGGTCGAGCTGTGGTGGCCCTGGGTCGACTCCCCCACTCCCGGACGATCTCGGCTCGACGCGCTGCACAGGGCGATCGAGGACGCGGGCGTACACCTCACCGGCCTGAACTTCTACGCCGGACGGCTCCCCGGACCCGACCGGGGCGCCCTGTCCGTCCCCGGTGAGGAGTCGGAGCGGTTCCGCGCCAACATCGACGTGGCCGTCGGTTTCGCCCACTCCCTCGGCTGTACGGCGCTGAACGCGCTGTACGGCAACCGGGTCGACGGCGTGGACCCGGCCGAGCAGGACGCGCTCGCGCTGGAGAACCTCGTCCTCGCCGCCCGCGCCGCCGACCGGATCGGCGCGATGCTGCTGATCGAGGCGCTGAACGCGCCCGAGTCGCCGCGGTACCCGCTGGTGTCGGCGCCCGCCGCCGTGGATGTCGTGGACCGGGTGAACGCGGCCACGGGACTGGGCAACGCCCGTTTCCTGATGGACCTCTACCACCTGGCGAGGAACGGCGAGGACCTGCCGGCGGTGATCGACCGGTACGCCGGAAGGACCGGCCATGTGCAGATCGCCGACAGCCCCGGCCGCGGCGCCCCCGGCACCGGTTCGCTCCCGCTGGAGGACCTCCTGGACCGGCTGCGCAAGGCCGGATACGACGGCTGGGTCGGCCTGGAGTACAAGACCGGCGACCGCCCCGGCACGGAGGCCTTCGACTGGCTCCCCCGCTGACCAGAACCCCCGTACCGAGAGGCACCCCGACATGAGCAACCTTCCCACGGTCGCCTGGATAGGTCTCGGCGTCATGGGCTCCCCGATGTCCGAGAACCTGATCAGGGCGGGCTACCACGTCACCGGCCACACCCTGGAGCGGGAGAAGCTGGACCGGCTGGCCGGTGCCGGCGGCACCGTGGCCGGCTCGGTCGCCGAGGCCGTACGGAACGCCGATGTGATCATCACGATGGTTCCGGCGTCGCCGCAGGTCGAGGCGATCGCGTACGGCCCCGGCGGCATCCTGGAGAACGCCCGGCCCGGGGCCCTGCTGATCGACATGTCCTCGATCACGCCACAGACCTCGGTCGATCTGGCCGCCGCCGCGAAGGACAAGGGCATCCGGGTGCTGGACGCCCCCGTGTCGGGCGGTGAGGCCGGGGCCGTCGAGGCGGTGCTGTCCATCATGGTGGGCGGCGGGCAGGCCGACTTCGAGGAGGCGAAGCCGCTCTTCGCGGCGCTCGGCAGGACGGTCGTGCGGTGCGGCCCGCACGGCTCGGGGCAGACCGTGAAGGCCGCCAATCAGCTGATCGTCGCCGTCAACATCCAGGCGTGCGCGGAGGCCGTGGTCTTCCTGGAGAAGTCCGGCGTGGACCTCACGGCGGCGCTCGAGGTCCTGAACGGCGGACTGGCCGGCTCGACGGTGCTGACCCGGAAGAAGGACAACTTCCTGAACCGGGACTTCACGCCGGGCTTCCGGATCGATCTGCACCACAAGGACATGGGCATCGTCACCGACGCCGCCCGCGCCGTGGGCGCCGCCCTGCCCGTCGGTGCCGTGGTCGCCCAGCTGGTGGCGAGCCTGCGCGCGCGGGGCGACGGCAGGCTGGACCACTCCGCGCTGCTGAGGGCGGTCGAGCGGCTGTCCGGCACGCACCTCGCATAGACCTCCGGGCGGCGCCGGCGCCGACATCCGTCCTGTCGCGCCCAAGGCACCGGCGCCGCCCGGAACCGCCCCGACGGGGCACGGCGACTCGCGTACGGCCACGGCCGTGGGCGCGGGGCGAGGGCGCCGCGGCGGTACGCGCGCCAGTGCGGTGGCGAAGGCGGCGGGACTCCCGCCCCGGCCTGAGAAGGGGGTCCCGCCGCCGCCGCGGTCCCGAGCCCCGCCCGGGCGGTCCCGCATCCGGGGTGCGGATCCGGCCGGGGCGCAGCAGCCTGGGGGCATGGCACATCCCACGGAGCATCCGCACATCGTGGTGCACTCCCCGGCTCTCGACGGCTCCCGGCGGGTCACCTCGGACGACGACACCCTGGGCATCGCGACGCACGTCGACGACGTGGCCGAGATCCTGCGGCTGGCCGACCTGTACGTCACCGATGTCGAGGGGACGGACCTGATCGACTGGCAGGGCGGCGGTCCCGACGACTGGCCGGGCCTCTCGGAACACCACGAGACGACATGAGCGCCGCTACGGCATCGGCCGTACAGCGGCTACGTCACCCTCAAATGAACCTCTGAAGGCGGCCGGAAACGCTTCGGCCCCCGTCGCCCGCGGGCACACTCCTGGCAACGCGGGGCCCGCCGGCACGGGGGCGGCGGGCCCCGCTTCAGGGGGTGACACGCCATGAACGACAGCGGAGGGGTCCGGGGGACGCCGCACGAGCTCGCCCTGCTGGCCGGCGGTGCGCGCGCCGCGGTCACGGTGGCCGTGGTCGCGCTGCATCTGCGGGGCGCCGTCGAGGCGGGCGCGCCGGGCACGATACGGGCGGTCGACTCCGAGGCGGGACGGGCACTGCCCCCGCTGCCGCCGCCGGGGGTCTCGCTGGACGTGGCCGCCGAGGTGGCCGTGGGGCGGGTGGACGCCCTCACGGGCGAGGTGCGCGCGCTGTACCTGGAGAGCGCCGTCTACCAGTGCCTCGACGAGCCGTCCGAGATACGGGAGTTGCTGCGGCACCCGGACGTCCGCTGGGCGCTGGCGGAGGTGCGGGTCGGGCTGGCGGAGGCGGGGATGCTGCGGGCCGCCCTGCTCGGGCCGAACAGGGCGGCCCGCCGGCGGATAGGCATCCTGCGGAAGGCGTTCCCGCTGCCGTCGAGCCGGCACGGCCTGACGGACGAACGGAAGCTGATCGCCGTCGCCCTGCACGGCAAGCCCGCCCTGAGCGCGCTCGTGCCGCGCTTCGCCCTGCGGGCGGGCCTGACCGAACGGGTCAGGCTCAGGGACAAGGGCCTGCGCCACTCCGCCGGAGGCGGTACCTACGGCAGCGGCGGGTCTCCCCTGAGCTGTGGGGGCGGGGGCGGCTGCGGCGGCGGGGGCGGCGACTGAGGGCGCGCGGGGCCGCCCCCGCGCGGGTCAGGGCTTCAGCGTCCTGATCGACGTGGGGGCGTGCCACGGTTCGGTCGCGGTCTCCTCGAACTCGACGACGTCACCGATGTCGTTGGTGGTCGACATGGCGATGTTGGTGACGCGTTCCAGGATCGCCTCGACGACGACCGGCACCCGGTACTCGGCCGCGAGTTTCCCGGCCTGTTCCAGGGCGGAACCCAGTTCGTCCGGGTCGGTCACCCGGATCGCCTTGCAGCCGAGCCCTTCGGCGACCTTGACGTGGTCGACGCCGTAGACGCCCAGCTCCGGGGTGTTGACGTTCTCGAACCCGAGGCTGACCTGGAAGTCGATGCCGAAGGCCCGCTGTGCCTGCCGGATCAGGCCCAAGTAGGCGTTGTTGACCAGGACATGGACGTAGGGGATCTTGTGCTGGGCTCCGACGGCCAGTTCCTCGATCATGAACTGGAAGTCGTAGTCGCCGGACAGGGCGACGACCGGTGTCGCGGGGTCGGCCTTCGCCACGCCGAGCGCGGCGGGGACGGTCCAGCCGAGGGGGCCGGCCTGGCCGCAGTTGATCCAGTGCCGGGGCCGGTGGACGTGCAGCAGCTGCGCGCCGGCGATCTGTGAGAGGCCGATGGTGGAGACGTATCGCGTCTCGGGGCCGAAGGCCCTGTTCATCTCCTGGTAGACCCGCTGCGGTTTGATCGGGGTGTCGTCGAAGTGGGTACGGCGCTGGAGTGCGGCGCGCTTCTCCTGGGTGGCGGCGGCCCATGGGGAACGGTCGGGCAGCCGGCCCTCGGCCCTCAGTTCCCCGGCCACCTCGACGAAGAGTTCCAGCGCGGCGCGCGCGTCGGAGGTGATGCCGTAGTCGGGGGCGAAGATCCGGCCGATCTGGGTGGGTTCGATGTCGATGTGGACGAACGTCCGTCCGGCCGTGTAGACATCGAGGCGTCCGGTGTGGCGGTTGGCCCAGCGGTTGCCGATGCCGAGGACGAAGTCGGACTCCAGGAAGGTCGCGTTGCCGTAGCGGTGGGAGGTCTGCAGGCCGACCATGCCGGCGTTGAGTTCGTGGTCGTCGGGGATCGCTCCCCAGCCCATGAGGGTCGGCACGACCGGGGTGCCGGTCAACTCGGCGAACCGGACGAGCGTTTCGGCGGCGTCGGCGTTGATGACACCGCCGCCGGCGACGATCAGCGGGCGCTCGGCGGCGTTCAGCATGCCGAGCGCCTTCTCGATCTGCGCGCGGGAGGCCGCGGGCCGGTAGACCGGGAGCGGTGCGTAGGTGTCCGGGTCGAACTCGATCTCCGTCAGCTGTACGTCGACCGGCAGATCGATCAGCACGGGGCCGGGCCGGCCGGAGCGCATGAGGTGGAAGGCCTGCTGGAAGGCGCCGGGTACCTGCGCGGCCTCCAGCACGGTCATGGCCATCTTGGTGACCGGCCGCGCGATGGCGGCGATGTCGACGGCCTGGAAGTCCTCCTTGTGGATCACCCCGGTCGGGGCCTGTCCTGTGATGCAGAGGATCGGGATCGAGTCCCCGATGGCGGAGTACAGGCCGGTGATCATGTCGGTGCCGGCCGGTCCCGACGTGCCGACGCAGACGCCGATGTTGCCGGGCCGGGTGCGGGTGTAGCCCTCGGCCATGTGGGAGGCGCCCTCCACATGGCGGGCGAGGGTGTGGGTGATGCCGCCGGACGCCTTGAGGGCCGCGTAGAAGGGGTTGATCGCCGCGCCCGGGACACCGAACGCGTCGGTGACGCCCTCACGCCTGAGGATTTCGACTGCCGCGCGGGCAGCGGTCATACGAGCCATGGAGTCTCCTGATCCGACTGTCGGATTCGCGCTCCCGTCGCGCCCTGCGGCGAGCAGATTCCGTATTACGGAAAATAATTTCTACTATCTGGAATGAATGTATGAGGGGTGGCTGAGCCCGTCAAGAGAGGGGCAAGTGCCGGACACGCGGCGGGCCGGTGGAGGACGATGGCCGAATCTCGAGAACCCGGGAGTGGGTCATGGCCGAGAGCGTGCCGGTGCGCTGCCCCGCCTGTAGGCGCTCGCACCGCTACACGGCACCGTCGTATCCCTGCGCGTGCGGTGCGCCCGTCACGGCGCCGCTGGATCTGGACGGGGTGCCGGACCTCGTCGGGCACCGCGCCTGGGACGAGGAGTGGATCACTGTGCGCTGCGGACAGTGCGGGCTGCCCGGCCAGTGGCCGCGACCCGAACTGGGGTGCGCGTGCGGGACGGTGCTGCGGATCCCGGTGACCGGCCCGCCGCCCCTCCCGGGGAAGCCCGCGGTCCGCGCCACGACGGACCCGGTCACGGCCGCCGTACGGCATCTGCGCCGGCTCGGCCACGAGGACGTCCGCCGCACCGGGCGGCACTCCCCGTCCGGGACCGGTCTGGTCGGCCGCGGGATCCTCGCCCAGGTCGACCCGTCGGCACGCCCGACGACCGCGCGGGACGTGGAGTGCCTGTGGCTGGCGGCGATGACGGAATCCGCGGGGTGCCTGTACTTCTCCGTCGCCGGTTACGACGGCGAGGCCCGCGCCCGCGCCGACACCCTGGACGTGCCGCTGTTCCTGCTCGACCCCGCCGGCCGCGCGCGTGCGGTGAACGGTCCCGCCGACAGGGCCTGAAATCCCGGCGACGGGCCCGCCGCCGGCACCCGATACTCGGCGGATGCGCATCCGTCCCGCCACCTCCGGCGAACTGCCCGTCCTCCAGGACATCGAGCGGGCCGCCGGCGCCCCGTTCCGCGACGTCGGCATGCCGGACATCGCCGACGACGAACCACCCGCCCTGAACATGCTGGAGCGCTATCGCGAGGCGGGCCGCTGCTGGGTCGCGGCCCTCGGCGACCGGCCCGTCGCCTATCTGATCGCCGAACCCGTCGACGACGCGCTCCACGTGGAGCAGGTCTCCGTCCATCCGCTCGCCGCCCGCCGGGGCGTGGGACGCGCCCTGCTCGCCCACGCCGCCGCCCACGCCCGCGAACACGGCCTGAAGGCGCTCACGTTGACCACGTTCGCCGACGTCCCGTGGAACGCCCCGTACTACACCCGCCTCGGCTTCCGCGCCCTGACCGAGCCCGAACTCACCCCGGGCCTGCGCCGGATCCGCGCCGAGGAGGCCGGCCACGGCCTCGACCGGTGGCCGCGCGTGTGCATGCGCGCGGACGTTCCACGGACCGGCGCCTAGGGGGTCGCGTACCGCTCCCGCAGTTCCACCTTGCGTACCTTTCCGGACACCGTCATGGGGAAGGTCTCGAGGAGCTGGAGGCGGCTCGGGATCTTGTAGTGGGCGAGGCGGTCCGTGCAGAAGGCGCGCAGTTCCTCCAGGGTGAGCGGGTCGACCGGGTCGCGCGGGATGACGCAGGCGAGCACCTCCTCGCCGTACCGCTCGTGCGCGACGCCGACGACCTGGACGTCCGCGATCTTCGGGTGGGCGTGGAGGAACTCCTCGATCTCGCGCGGGTAGATGTTCTCCCCGCCCCGGATGATCATGTCCTTGATACGGCCGACGATCTCCACATAGCCGTCCTCGCGCATCACCGCGAGGTCCCCGGTGTGCATCCAGCGGCCGGCGTCGACGGCCTCGGCGGTCCTCTCGGGCTCGTTCCAGTAGCCGAGCATCACGCTGTAGCCGCGGGTGCACAGCTCCCCCGCGCTGCCCCGCGGCCGGGTCACACCGGTCGCCGGGTCGACGACCTTGACCTCGATGTGCGGCAGTACCCGGCCGACGGTGCCGGTGCGGTGTTCCAGGTCGTCGTCCATGCGGGTCTGCAGCGAGACCGGGGAGGTCTCGGTCATGCCGTAGCAGATGGAGACCTGCTCCATGTGCATCTCGGCGACCACCCGCTTCATCACCTCCACCGGGCAGGGCGAGCCCGCCATGATGCCGGTGCGCAGCGAGGTGAGGTCGTACGAGGCGAAGTCGGGCAGGTTGAGTTCGGCGATGAACATGGTGGGCACGCCGTAGAGCGAGGTGCAGCGCTCCCGCCGGACGGCGTCGAGGGTGGCCTTCGGCTCGAAGGAGGGGGCGGGGATGACGATGCAGGCGCCGTGGGAGGTGGCGCCCAGATTGCCCATGACCATGCCGAAGCAGTGGTAGAACGGCACCGGCAGGCAGACCCGGTCCTGCTCGGTGTAGCCGACCGTACGGCCCACCCAGTAACCGTTGTTGAGGATGTTGTGGTGGGAGAGCGTGGCGCCCTTCGGGAAGCCCGTGGTGCCGGAGGTGTACTGGATGTTGACCGGGTCGTCGCAGCTGAGCCCGGCCGCGATCTCGTCGGGCCGCTCCGGCGGTACGGCGGACGCGGCGGCGGTGAGCGCGTCCCAGGACGGGTCGCCGATGTAGACGGTCTCCCGCAAGTCGGGGCAGGAGCCGCGCACCTGGTCCACGAGCGCCCGGTAGTCGGTGCCCTTGTGGGCGAGCGAGGACACCAGCAGCGCGATCCCGGACTGCTTGAGCACGTACTCCAACTCATGCGCCCGGTAGGCGGGGTTGATGTTCACCATGATGACGCCGATACGGGCGGTGGCGTACTGCACGAGGACCCACTCGGGGCAGTTGACCGCCCAGATGCCCACCCGGTCGCCGGTCCCGATGCCGTTCGCCAGCAGTCCGCGCGCCACCTCGTCGACGGCGGCGCCGAACTCGGCGTACGTCCAGCGCCGGCCGGACGGCACGTCGACCAGGGCCTCCCGGTCGGGCCACGCGGCGATCGCCCGGCCGAGGTTGGCGCCGATGGTGTCGCCGAGCAGCGGGGTCCCGCTCGTCCCGTGCGTGTAGGAGCGTTCGGTCACCGGAAGTCCTCCTCGCGGTACTCGGCGGTGGAGCCGGCCGCCGTGGCCTCGCGCAGTTCGATACGGCGGATCTTCCCGGAGACCGTCTTGGGCAGTTCCCCGAACTCCAGCCGGCGCAGCCGCTTGTAGGGGGCGAGGGCCTCGCGGGAGTGCTCGAAGAGGACCTTCGCGGTGTCCGGTCCGGGCTCCCAGCCCTCCGCGAGCACGATGTACGCCTTCGGCACGGCCAGCCGCAGCGGGTCCGGGGCCGGCACCACCGCCGCCTCGGCGACCGCCTCGTGCTCCAGCAGCACGCTCTCCAGCTCGAAGGGGCTGATCTTGTAGTCGCTGGCCTTGAAGACGTCGTCCGCGCGGCCGACGTAGGTGATGTACCCGTCGTCGTCGCGCGAGCCGATGTCACCGGTCCGGTAGTAGCCGCCGGCCATCGCCTCCGCCGTACGGTCCGGGTCTCCGTGGTAGCCGGTCATCAGGCCCACCGGGCGGGCGGAGAGATCGAGGGCGATCTCGCCCTCGGCGGCGCCGGGCGCGCCGGAGACGGGGTCGAGGAGTTCCATGCGGTAGCCGGGGCTGGGACGGCCCATGGAGCCGGTCTTGAGGACCTGGCCGGGGCTGTTGGAGACCTGGACGGCGGTCTCCGTCTGGCCGAAGCCGTCCCGGATGGTCACGCCCCAGGCGCGCCGGACCTGCTCGATGACCTCGGGGTTGAGCGGCTCGCCCGCGGCGACGACCTCGCGGGGCGGGGTGCGCAGCAGGCTGAGGTCGGCCTGGATGAGCATGCGCCACACGGTCGGCGGGGCGCAGAAGGTGGTGACGCCGGCCCTGTCCATCTCCGCCATCAGCCGGGGCGCGTCGAAGCGGGTGTAGTTGTGCAGGAAGACGGTCGCCTCCGCGTTCCACGGGGCGAACAGGTTGGACCAGGCGTGCTTGGCCCAGCCGGGCGAGGAGATGTTGAGGTGCACGTCGCCGGGACGCAGGCCGATCCAGTACATGGTCGCCAGATGCCCGATCGGGTACGAGGTGTGGGTGTGCTCGACCAGCTTGGGGCGGGCGGTGGTGCCGGAGGTGAAGTACAGCATCAGGGGGTCGTCGGAGAGGGTGGGCCCGTCGGGCGCGAAGCGCTCGGCGGCGCCGTACGTGCCGGCGTACGGCAGCCAGCTCCCGCCCGGTGCCTCCCCCACGGCGACGCGGGTGTAGTCGCCGGGCACCTCGTCGAACTTCGCGGTGTCCGCCGTGCGGGCGATCACATGGCGGACGCGGCCCCGCTCGACACGGTCGCGCAGATCGGCGGGGCCGAGCAGCGGCGTGGCCGGGATGACCACGGCCCGCAGCTTCATCGCGGCCAGGGCGGTCTCCCACAGCTCGGCCTGGTTGCCGAGCATGACCAGCACCCGGTCCTCGGCGCGCACGCCCCGCTCGCGCAGCCAGTTGGCGACCTGGTCGGAGCGGCGGGACAGCGCGGCGAAGGACAGCCGGGTCTCCTCGCCGTCCTCCTCGACCAGGTGCAGGGCGGTGCGGTCGTTGCCGTCCGCGATCGCGTCGAACCAGTCGAGCGCCCAGTTGAACCGCTCGGGCCGGGGCCAGGCGAATTCCCGGTAGGCGGTCGCGTAGTCCTCGCGGTGTTCCAGCAGAAAGTCCCGGGCCCCGCGGAACGCCTCCGTGGCCGTCGTCATGTCTCCTCCTCCTGCCGGACCATTGCCGGGCGGCTCGTCCCCATCGTGTAATCCGTGATGCGTGTCTCACTACCCCCGAACGGGGGTGTGCGCTCGCGCGGGGACCGTGGTGAAGGGGTGAACGGATGACAGCCGACCCGATGAGTGCGGGCGACGCGGTGGAGATCCGCGGCGCGCTGCTGCGGCTGCGGCACGCGACCGGGCTGCCGGTGGCCTTCGGCGGACTGGTGGAGCCGGGCCGGCGGCACGTGCGCATCAGCGAGCTGAGCGGCACCGCGACGCCGGCGCTGAGCGCGCTCGCGGTGTCCTCCGGCTTCGGTCTGGGCGGCAGGGCGGTGGCGCTCGCCCGGCCGTGCGCGGTGACGGACTACTCCGTCTCCCGGCAGATCAGCCACGAGTACGACGTCCCGGTCGCCGCCGAGGGCCTGCGCGCCGTCGTCGCCGTACCAGTGGTCGTACGGCGTCGGGTGCGAGCCGTGCTGTACGGCGCCCTGCGCGCGGCCCAGCCGCTGGGGGACCGCACGCTCGGCGCGGCGGTCCAGGCCGCGCGGGACGTGGAGCAGGCGCTGGTGGCGCGGGAGGAGGCGGCGGCGCTGATGGCGGCGGCCGTCCGGCCGGAACCGGGTCCGCCGGCCGGGCCGCCCGCCGGGCGCCCTTCCGGGGCGGCGTGGGAGCAGGTGCGGGAGGCGCACGCGGCGCTGCGGGCGCTGGCGCCGCGGATCGCGGACTCCGCGCTGCGGGCCGAGCTGCTCCAGGCGTGCGCCCTGCTCACCACGGACACCTCCCGGGCCCCGGCCGTACGGCTCGCGCCCCGGGAGGTGGACGTGCTCGCGTGTGTGGCGGCGGGGGCGACGAACGGGGTGGCGGCGGAGCGGCTGGGGGTGACGGCGGAGACCGTCAAGGCGTATCTGCGGTCGGCGATGCGGAAGCTGGGGGTGCGCACCCGGGGGCAGGCCGTGGTCGCCGCCCGCCGGGCGGGGTGGTTGCCGTAGGTTTGGACCGTATTCCCGGAGCGGGTATTACCTCCGGTACATCGTGGATTTCCCCGTCGCAGGACCGGCTGTAATTTGCCTCACTACACGGTCCGTCCGGAATTGAGGAGCCGGTTGCCTAATATTGGCCAGGACACGCCACACGGAGGGGAGCGGTGACCGTGCGACGGGACTTCAAGGAGCCTGCCAGGAGCCGCCCCGACCTGGTCATAGGCCGGGACGAGCTGTACTCCGAGGCGCGGGAACAGCTCGCCCGCGGCGGCAGCGTGCTCCTGCACGGACCCGCCGGAATAGGAAAATCGACCGTGCTGCGGGCACTTGCGGAGGAAAACGCGGGTGCGGCGGGGACGGTGTTGCGCTGCTCGGCGACGGAGTCCGAATCCCATCTTCCGTTCCTGGCGCTGGCCGATCTGTTCGGTCTGGTCCTCGACAAGGTCTCCGCCCGGCTGCCCGCCGCGCAGCGCACCGCCCTGGAGTCGGCGCTCACCGGACGCGGTGAGTCCACCCTCCAGCGGGACGGTCTCGCGCTGCGCCTCGCGGTGCTCTCCACGCTGCGTGCGCTGGCCGCCGAGGGACCGCTCCTCGTCGTCGCCGACGATCTGCAGTGGCTGGACCCGGCCAGCGCCGAACTCCTCGGTTTCGCCGCGCGGCGGCTCGGCGACAGCCCGGTGCGGATGCTGTGCGCGGTGCGCACGGACGGCGAGGAGGAGTACGGCCGTCATCTGCGCGCCTGCCCGCCGGACACGCTCCCGGTGCGGCTCGGCCCGTTCTCCCGGACCCAGGTGTCCGCGCTGCTCGACCACCGGGGCTACACCGCGCTGTCCCGCTCCACGGCGCGCGACATCCACCGCACCAGCGGCGGCAACCCGCTGTTCGCCCTCGAGCTGGGCCGCGCCCTCGCGGAGAGCCCCACCCGGCCCCGGCCGGGCGAGCCGCTGCCGGTGCCGACCTCGCTGCGGGCCCTGGTGCTGAGCCGTCTGGAGATGCTGTCGGACGAGGCGCGCCGCACCCTGCTGGTGGCCAGCGCGGGCGCCCGCCCCACCCTGGCGCTGCTGCACGCGGCCGGGCGGGACAACGCCGAGGCGGAGACGGCGCAGGCCGCCGCGCTGGGGCTGCTGGCGACCGACCACGAGGAGCCGGCGCTGCGGTTCGCGCACCCGCTGATATCGGCCGCCCTGTACGCGGAGGCCCCGGCACGGGACCGGCGGGCGGTGCACACGGCGCTGTCCACGGCGGCCTCCGACCCCATCGAGCGGGCCCGGCATCTGGCGCTGGCCGCGACCGGGCCCGACCCGGAGGTGGCGGCCCGGCTCGCCGAGGCCGCGGCCCTGGCCCGGGACCGGGGGGCACCCTCGGTCGCCGCGTCGCTGGGGCTGCTCGCCGCCCGGCACACCCCGGCGGACGGCGAGCCGGGCCCCGACGAGCGGCGGCTGCAGGCCGCCGAGGACGCGATCACGGCCGGCGAGGTGGATCTGGCGCGGGACATAGCGCGCGAGGTGCTGACCCGGGCGACGGTGCCGGCGGAGCGGGTGCGGGCGTGGATGGTCGTCATCGAGGCGGCCGGGCAGGCGCTCGGCGAGGTCGACGCGGTGTTCCCGCAGGTGCTGGCCGACGCCGGTGACGACCCCCGGCTGCTGGCGCTGGTCCACTACCAGCTGGCCTGGCGCGAGGTGGTGGTCGACGGCGACTTCGCCAAGTCCCGCCAGGAGGCGGCGCACGCGGCGGAGCTGGCCGCCCGGGGCGGGGACCGGCGCACCGAACTGATGGCGCTGGCCTTCCAGTCGTCCACCGAGACCCTGATGGGCCACCCGGACGCCCCCGCGACGATCCAGCGGGCGCTCGAGGAGCCGCAGGACCCCGATGTGGCCAGCCATCACAACGGCGCCGCGATGGCGAAGTTCCGCTGGCTGCTGATGAGCGACCAGCTGCCGGAGGCGCGTACGGCCATCACCGCGCTGCTGCGCGAGGCGAGACGGCGCGGCATGGTGGAGAGCGAGGTGCACTTCTCGCGGCTGCTCGCCGACACCGAACTGCGTTACGGGCACTGCGGCCGCGCCCTGGACCTGGCCAGGGAAAGCCTGCGGCTGGCGCGGGACTCCGGGATCGGCGAGAGCGCCTCCGCCATGCTGGCCTCGGTCGCGGAGGCGTCCGGCGGGGACGTGGAGCGCGGGCTGACGCTGGCCCGTGAGGCGGCGGACCACGCCGAGGTGGACGGCGACCAGTTGTATCTCTCCCTCGCCCTGGCCGCCCTGGGCTACGCCCAGTTGGTGGCGGGGGACGCGCAGGGCGCGGTCCGTTCACTGCGCCGGGTGCGGGAGCTGGAGCACGGCATGGGCATCAGCGATCCGGCGCGGGGCCGCTGGCAGGGCGACCTCGCCGAGGCGCTGGTGCGGATCGGGGAGCCGGGCGAGGCGCAGGAACTCATCGACGTCACCCGCGTACACGCGCTGCGTCTGAACCGGGCGAGTGTTCTCGCGGCGCTCGACCGCGCGGAAGCGCTGGTGCGCTCCGCGCGGGGTGAACACCAGGCCGCGCTCACGCAGTTGGCGTCGGCGCAGGAGCGGCTCGCCGCGCTGGGGTACGGCCTGGAGGAGGCGCGGGCCGCCTTCGCGCTGGCCCGGCTGCGCGGGCGGGGCCCGGCGCCGGCGGCGTACGACGAGGCCGCCCGGCTGTTCCGGCGCTGCCGTGCGCTGCCGTGGCTGCGGCAGGTGGAGCGGGCGGTGGCGGCGGGTCCGGCGGAGCCGGAGACCGTGCCCGCCGCGGCGCCGGGCGCCCTGGACGGACTGGCCGCGATGGAACGGCAGGTCGCCGCGCTGGTGATGGAGGGGGCCACCAACCGGGAGATCGCCGGGCGGCTGTTCATCAGCGTCAAGACCGTCGAGGCGACCCTCACCCGGGTCTACCGCAAGCTGGGCATCCGCTCCCGGGTCGACATCGTCCGCCTGGCGGCGGCCGCCCGCCGCACCAAGTAGGGGCTGCCAGGCGGCAGTCGGATCCGGGCCCGGGGGCGGCCGGTTCGGGCCGCGGGGTGGCCCGGCGGATGCGGGCCGTGCGACGGCGGGGGCGGATCTCGATCTGTCGGGCGGCCGACGCGTTTCGGACGTCGGGACGGCCGCCGGATCCCGCGCGCCGGGGCGATCGAGGGTTTTCCCTGTCCAACTGCCCTTAGGGGGTTCCCTCATTGGGGTGGTCGCGCCCGCGGTCGTAGCTTAACGGCGTGCCGCCCGCCGGGCACACGGGGGCCTGTCCCGAGGCCCTTGTGCTCGACCCCCCACCCCGTGCGACCCCCCACCGGCCGTCCCAGAGGAGACCCATGTCCGGGTTCACCCGCGCCAAGAAGGCCGCCGCCGTCGTCGCGGCGACCGCTGCCGCCGCCGCGACCGTGCTGATCGCCGCCCCCGCCGCCACGGCCGCCCCGCAGCCGATCGTCGGCGGTACGACGACCACGACGTCGGCGTACCCGTTCATGATGCAGATCACCGACGCCTCGCAGAACCAGTTCTGCGGCGGCACCCTGGTCTCCCCGACCAAGGTGGTCACGGCCGCGCACTGCATGGTGGGTGAGACCACGAGCAGTGTGCGTGTGGTCGGCGGGCGCACCTATCTCAACGGCACCAACGGCACGGTCGCCAGGGTCAGCCGGATATGGATCCACCCCGACTACAGAAGCGTCACGCGGGGCGACGACGTGGCCGTGCTGACCCTGTCGACGTCGATGCCGTACGGCACGGCGTCCTACGTCTCCTCCTCGGACACCTCGGTGTACGCGGCCGGCACGAGCGCCCGCATCATCGGCTGGGGCACCACCTCCTCCGGCGGCAGCTCCTCCAACCAGCTGCGCACCGCGACCGTGCCGACCGTCTCCGACACCAGTTGCAGCGGCTCGTACGGCAGCCGGTACGTGCGCGGCGACATGGTGTGCGCCGGCTACGCGTCGGGCGGTGTGGACACCTGCCAGGGCGACAGCGGCGGTCCGCTGCTGATCGGCGGCCGGCTCGCGGGGATCACCTCTTGGGGCGACGGCTGCGCGGCGGCGGGCTCCCCGGGCGTCTACACCCGGCTGACCACGTTCTCCGCGGATGTGACGGCACAGGTGGGCGGCTGACGGACGCACACCCCATGAGTTCCTGAGTACCCCTCGGGCAGCAGACCAGGGGGCGTTGCGGGCTTCCACGAGCAGCCCGCAACGCCCCCTCTCCATGCCCGCGTTCACTCCCGTACCGCCCCGAAGCGGATGTCGTACGTGCCCTGTGGGTGCATCACCCTCAGCATCCGCTCGCCCTCCGCGACGAGTTCGCCGCGCTGTCGGTCGTCCAGCCGGCCGAACGGCTCCACGACCAGGGCGTGTTCGTCCAGCCGCCACAGCCCGGCCAGGAACCCGTCGACGAGGAAGGTGCGGTAGGCGATGTTGCCCTGCCAGTGGCGGCCCCGGTGTTCGGGCGGTACGACACGGCCGCGGTCGGCGTGGGAGAGGAGCAGGTTGTCGAACTCGGGCAGGAAGCGCGGCGGGGCCGGGGTGTCCGGGTCGGGGCGGGGCGCGTCCGGGAGGTCGAAGAGCTCGACGCCGTTGTCGTCGTGGAAGGTGAGGAGCCGGGGTCGGAGGCGTTCGAAGACCTCGCGCAGCCGGGTCAGGCCGGCCCAGGCCTGCATGTCCTTGACGGAGGCCGGTCCGAAGGCGGCGAGATAGCGCAGCACGGTGCCGTCGGGCGTGGGCGCCGGCTCGGCGGGCCTGCCCAGCCAGTGCTCGGCGGTGGTGAGCGTGACCTGGCCACTGCGGCCCCACAGTCCGCGCGGGGTGATCTGCACGAGGGGCAGTTTGCAGCGGGCGGCGACGGAGAGGGACTGCGGGTCGGCGTCGGGCCACACCTTCAGCAGGGCCTCGCGCAACTGCCCCATGGTGCGCGGTTCGGCCTCGACGAGTTCCCGGGCGTGCGCGGCGAGGCGGTCCAGGTCGACACCGGCGAGCCCCGTGCGGAAGACCCGGAGCTCGCGGTCGCGGGCGGACTGGACCAGGGGCCGCAGGGTGAGGCAGTCGTCGGCGGTGTGCGTGTGGATGGTCGAGCGCATGGTGACGAGCCGGGCCACCGTCCGGTCGGCCATCGGCCGGGACAGCGCCTCGGGCGTGAAGCCGTCGAGGCGGGCGGCGAGGGCGTAGTAGGGCGGTTTGACGTTCTGCGCCTGAAGGCCGACCAGATGCCCGACCGCGTCCTCGGCGGACATCGGGGAGCGGCTCAGCAGCAGCTGCCGCGCCAGGGTGGCCCGGTTGAGGGCCCGCGTGCCGAGGACACCGGCCGGCTTCGTCTTCGTCATGCGAGCACGCTAGCGGGCTTCTAGGTCGGTTCCTGTCCTCGATACACAGGCGGCACCGGGCCGATTGCCTTCCCCCGGACCGGGGCACTCGGTGGCACTGTGTACGGACGAGAGCGACCGGGACCGCGAAAGGTCCTGCTGACCGGATGGTTCAGCTTCCGCGAGAGCGAGGCGACCGCCGGGGACGTACTGGCGCTGCGCCGGGTGGAGGAGGTGCTGCGGGGCGCCGGGATGGCGTACGACGTCGTATGGAGCCCGGGCTTCCGGCCCAAGGCGCTGCACTTCGACGACGTACGGCCCGGCGACTACTCGCACCTGGTGTTCGTGTGCGGGCCGCTGCACGGTCCGCAGGTCGAGGAGCTGCACCGGCGCTTCGCGCACTGTGTGCGGATCGCCGTGGGGACGTCGGTGATCGACCCGGACGGCGCCGCCGTGACCGGCTTCCACCGGGTACTGGCGCGGGACGCGCCCGGCACGGCACCGTCCGAGGACCTGGCCGCCCGCGCCCCCGACGCACCCGCGCGGCCCGTGGTCGGGGTGATCCTCACCGACGGACAGCGCGAGTACGGGGAGCAGAGCCGGCACGGGCAGGTCGCGCAGGGGGTGACGCGCTGGCTGGCGGGGAAGGACTGCGCCCGGCTGGAACTGGAGACCCGGCTCGACACCCATGACTGGCATCTGAGCGCGACACCGGCGCAGGTGCAGTCGGTGCTGGCCCGGCTCGACCTCGTCGTCACCGACCGCCTCGACGGGCTGGTGCTGGCGCTGCGGGTCGGCACGTCGGTGCTGGCGGTGGACCCGGTGGCGGGCGGTGCGAAGGTGACCGCGCAGGCGCGGGCCTGCGGCTGGCCGGCGCTGCTGGCCGCCGAGGGGCTGGACGCGCGGCGGCTGGACCGGTGGTGGGACTGGTGTCTGACCTCGGGCCGGGTGGCCGCCCGGCAGGTGCGGGACGCGTTCCGCGAGGGCCGGGTGGCGGACGGTGCCGACCGGCTGGTGGAGGTGCTGGCCACGCGCGGGTGACGACTCTCACACGCTCCCCCTCGCCTGTGTGAGGGCGACACAAAACGGACTATACAAGCCGTGTATAGACGGTGCGTATAGTCCGGGCCATGCCTTCTCCCACCAGCAAGACGAAAAGATCGGGGGCCGCGTTCCCGACCGGTGCGATCGTGGTCGCGGCCACAGCTCTGGCGCTGGCGCTGACCGGCTGTACGCGGCTGGAGACGACCGCCCCCAGCGCCGTCCGCGCCACCGACGTCCAGGCCCGTTTCGGCACCGTCGACTGCCGCGAGGTCAAGTGCATCGCGCTCACCTTCGACGCGGGGCCGAGCGAGCACTCCGCGCGGCTGCTGGACATCCTCGAGGAGGAACAGGTCCCGGCGACCTTCTTCCTCCTGGGCAGGCGGCACATCGACACCTATCCGGAACTCGTGAAGCGGATGGCCGACGAGGGGCACGAGGTGGCGAGCCACACCTGGACCCATCGCCGTCTGACGGAGCTGAGCCCGGACGAGATACGCGAGGAACTCGAACACACCAACACGGAGATAGAACGCCTCACCGGCCGCCGCCCCACCCTGATGCGCCCGCCGCAGGGCCGCACCGATGACACCGTGCACGGCATCAGCCGTGAGCTGGGGCTCTCCGAGGTCCTGTGGAGCGTGACCGCGAAGGACTACCAGACGACCGACTCGGACCTCATCACCCGGCGCGTGCTCGCGCAGTCCTCACGTGACGGCATCATCCTGCTCCACGACCTCTACGACGGCACGGTCCCGGCCGTTCCCGGCATCATCGCCGAGCTGAAGAAGCGGGGGTATGTCTTCGTGACGGTCCCCCAGCTGCTCGCTCCGGGGGTGGCGGAGCCGGGCGAGGTGTACCGCTGACGGGCGGACCCGTTCTCTAGGATGCCCTCGTGGCCGTCTTCCAGCTCCAGCGCACGGTGCCGCTGCCCCTCGACGAGGCCTGGCGGCGGCTCACCACGTGGTCCCGGCATGGAGAGGTGGTGCCGCTGACCCGGGTGACGGTTCGCACTCCGCCGCCGACCGGTGTGGGCACCCGGGTGGTGGCCCGCACGGGGTTCGGCCCGCTCGCCTTCGACGATCCGATGGACGTGACGGTGTGGCAGCCGCCGCGGGACGACTCACCGGGGGTGTGCCGGCTGGAGAAGCGGGGCCGGGTGGTCATGGGCTGGGCGGAGATCGAGGTACGGCGGGGGCCGGAGAGCCGTGCGCTGGTGACATGGCGAGAGGACATCCGGCTCCGCTTCCTGCCGCCCGTCTGCGACACGCTGCTGGCGCGGGCGGGACGCGGGGTGTTCGGACGCGCGGTGAACGGGTTGCTGCGGCGGGGGTGAGCGGGGGGATTCCAGCGGGCAGTCACGCCGCAGGCGCCGCACTCCGCGGCCCTGCCGCCACCGATCCGCGTTCCGCGTTCCGCGCGCCGCCCATCCGCGTGCCGCGTGCCGCCCCGCCGCCCATCCGCGTTCCGCCCCACCGCCCATCCGCGGGCAGTCGTGCCGCAGGGCGGCACGGGTGGGCGCGACGGCACCCCGTAAGCGCCGGGCCGCGCGACCTCCCCCGCTCAGCCGTCACCCCGGGCAGCTGCTGGGCGGGGGTGGGGGTGCGCTCGCCCCGCTGGAGGGGGTGCCGCTGCGCCCACCCGTGCCGCCCCAGCGGCACGACTGCCCGCAGCTACGGCGGCTACGGCGGCACGACTGCCCGCAGCTACGCGGGCTGCGGGGGCGGGCTTACGGCGCCCCCGTCGTGAGGTGTTCCGGGCGGATGGGGGTTTTCGTCAGGGGCAGACCCGTCGCGTCGCGGATCGCCGACAGGACCGCCGGCGTCGAGGAGAGAGTCGGCGCCTCACCCACACCCCGCAGGCCGTAGGGAGCATGCGTGTCGGCCAGTTCCAGCAGATCGACCGGCATGGTCGGGGTGTCCAGGATCGTCGGGATCAGATAGTCCGTGAAGGACGGGTTGCGTACCTTCGCCGTCCTCGGATCCACGACGATCTCCTCCATCACGGCAACGCCCAGCCCCTGCGTGCTGCCACCCTGGATCTGGCCAATGACGGACAGCGGGTTCAGCGCCTTCCCGACATCCTGCGCACAGGCCAGCTCGATGACCTTCACCAGCCCGAGCTCCGTGTCCACCTCGACCACCGCACGATGCGCGGCGAACGAGTACTGGACATGCCCGTTCCCCTGCCCGGTGCGCGGATCGAAGGGTTCGGTCGGCCGGTGCCGCCACTCCGCCTCCACCTCGACGGCCTCGTCCCCGAGAACGTCCACCAGATCCGCGAGGACCTCCCCACCGTCGGTGACCACCTTCCCGCCCTCCAGCAGGAGTTCCGCCGTCGCCCAGGCCGGGTGGTACGACCCGAACCGGCGCCGCCCCAGCTCCAGCACCCGTTCGCGAACGAGCTCACACGCGTTCCGCACCGCGCCGCCGGTGACGTACGTCTGCCGGGACGCGGAGGTCGAACCCGCCGAACCCACCCGCGTGTCGGCCGGATGGATGGTCACCCGGCCGACACCCAGCTCGGTGCGGGCGATCTGCGCGTGGACTGTGACGCCGCCCTGGCCGACCTCCGCCATCGCGGTGTGCACGGTGACGACCGGCTCACCGCCGGCCACCTCCATGCGCACGCGCGCGGTGGAGTAGTCGTCGAAGCCCTCGGAGAAGCCGACGTTCTTGATGCCGACCGCGTAGCCGACCCCGCGTACGACGCCCTCGCCGTGCGTGGTGTTGGACAGCCCGCCCGGCAGCTGGCGTACGTCGGCGCCCTCGCTGGACTCCCACTGCCGTTCCGGCGGCATGGGCATCGCCTTGACCCGGCGCAGGAGTTCGGCGACCGGCGCCGGGGAGTCGACGGGCTGGCCGGTGGGCATCAGCGTGCCCTGTTCCATGGCGTTCACCTGCCGCAGCTCCACCGGGTCCATGCCGAGCCGGGCCGCCAGCCTGTCCATCTGCGCCTCGTAGGCGAAGCACGCCTGCACCGCGCCGAAGCCGCGCATGGCGCCGCAGGGCGGGTTGTTGGTGTAGAGGGCGATGGCCTCGATGTCGACGTCGTCGACGGCGTACGGGCCGACGCCGAGGGAGGAGGCGTTGCCGACCACGGCCGGGGAGGCGGAGGCGTAGGCACCGCCGTCCAGGACGATGCGGCACCTGACGTGGGTCAGCCTGCCGTCGGCCGTGGCGCCGTGCTCGTAGAACAGCTTGGCCGGGTGGCGGTGGACATGGCCGAAGAAGGACTCGAAGCGGTCGTAGACGATCTTGACGGGTTTGCCGGTGCGCAGGGCGAGCAGACAGGCGTGGATCTGCATGGACAGGTCCTCGCGGCCGCCGAACGCGCCGCCGACACCGGCCAGGGTCATCCGTACCTTGTCCTCGGGCAGGCCGAGCACGGGCGCGATCTGGCGCAGATCGGAGTGGAGCCACTGGGTGGCGATGTAGAGGTGGACGCCGCCGTCCTCCTCGGGGACGGCGAGTCCGGACTCGGGGCCGAGGAAGGCCTGGTCCTGCATGCCGAAGGTGTACTCGCCCTCGACGATCACGTCCGCGCGCTCCCGTGCCGCCGCCACGTCCCCGCGCACGATGGGCTGGCGGTGGACGATGTTGGGATGCGGGACATGACCGATGTGATGATCGTCCCGGTTCTCGTGGACGAGGACCGCATCGGGGGCGAGGGCGGAGAGCTCGTCCGTGATGACGGGCAGTTCGCGGTACTCGACCCTGATCCTGGCGGCGGCGCGGCGGGCGGTCTCCGGGTGGTCGGCGGCGACGACGGCGACCGGTTCGCCGTGGTGGCGGACCTTGCCGTGGGCGAGGACGGGGGTGTCCTGGATCTCCAGGCCGTAGTTCTTCACGTCCGTCGGCAGATCGTCGTACGTCATCACGGCGTAGACGCCGGCCGTGGCGAGGGCCTCACCGGTGTCGATCGACACGATCTCGGCGTGGGCGACGGTGGAGCGCAGGATATGGCCCCACAACATGTCCTCGTGCCACATGTCGGAGGAGTACGCGAACTCGCCGGTGACCTTGAGGGTGCCGTCGGGACGCAGGGTGGACTCACCGATGCCGCCCCTGGTGCGCAGGCCCTGGGTGAGGGTGGTGGGAACGCCGTTCGCCGGCATGTCCGGCATCTTCAGACCCCCTCGGACCCGCGGGCGGCGGCGAGGCGGACCGCGTCCATGATCTTCTCGTAGCCGGTGCAGCGGCACAGGTTGCCCGACAGGGCCTCGCGGATGTCGGCGTCGGACGGGTCCGGGTCGCGCTCCAGCATCTCGTCGGCGGCGACCAGCAGACCGGGGGTGCAGAAGCCGCACTGGACGGCGCCCGCGTCGATGAACGCCTGCTGGACGGGGGCCAGTTCGGCCTCGCCCGGTGACCCGCCACCGGAGCGCCGCCGGGCGAGGTCCGCCAGGCCCTCCACGGTGACCACCTCGCGCCCCTCCGCCTGACCGGCGGCGACCAGACACGAGCACACGGGCACGCCGTCGAGCCGTACGGTGCACGACCCGCACTCTCCCTGCTCACAGGCGTTCTTGGAGCCGGGCAGACCGAGCCGCTCGCGCAGCACGTACAGCAGCGACTCGCCCTCCCAGACGTCGTCGGCCTCCCGGGGGCGTCCGTTGACGGTGAGGTTCAGGCGCATTACGCGGCTCCCTCCGTGGGGCGGCGGGCGTCGCGGTACGACTCCCACGTCCAGGTCAGCGTGCGGCGGGCCATGACACCGACGGCGTGACGGCGGTACTCCGCGGTGCCGCGGACGTCGTCGATGGGGTTGCAGGCGCCGGCGCACAGGTCGGCGAACCGCTTGGCGAGGGACGGGGTGATGATCTTCCCGTTGTCCCAGAAGCCGCCCTCCTCCAGTGCCGCGGTCAGGAATTCCTCGGCGGCGAGCGCCCGTACGGGTGTCGGGGCGGCGGAGCCGATCCCCGTGCGCACGGTCCGCGTGTCGGGGTGCAGGGCGAGACCGAAGGCGCACACGGCGATGACCATGGCGTTGCGGGTGCCGACCTTGGAGAACTGCTGGGGGCCGGCGGCCTTCTTGATGTGGACGGCGCGGATCAGCTCGTCGGGCGCCAGCGCGTTGCGCTTCACGCCGGTGTAGAACGCGTCGATGGGGATGCGGCGCGTGCCGCGCACCGACTCGGCCTCGACCTCGGCGCCGGCGGCGAGCAGCGCCGGGTGGGCGTCGCCGGCCGGGGAGGCGGTGCCGAGGTTGCCGCCGACGCCGCCGCGGTTGCGGATCTGCGGGGAGGCGACCGTGTGGGAGGCGAGGGCGAGGCCCGGCAGCTCGGCGCGCAGCCGCTCCATGATCCTCGCGTACGGGACGGAGGCGCCGAGCCGCACACTGTCCTCGCCGACCTCCCACTCCCCGAGCTCGGCGATGCGGTTCAGGTCCATCAGATGGCCGGGCCTGCGGTGATCGAAGTTGATCTCGACCATCACGTCGGTGCCCCCCGCGATCGGCACGGCGGCGGGGTGCTCGGCCTTCGCGGCGAGCGCCTCCTCCCAGTTGGCGGGGCGAAGGAAGTCCATGACCGGCTCTCTTCTACGTCTCGGGGGCGTCTGGATCAAGCCAATCCGTGTGCGGTGCTCCCGTCTCGTCGACGCGCGGTTCACTCGGCGTGGGGTCAGTAGACCGCCGTGTGCTCCACCCGGGTCAGTCACGGAAACCATGAAGGAGTTGGCTGGCCAGCGCAGGCATCTTGTAGATTCGTATGAACGGAGGTCGTCCGTGGCCTCCTCACCTTCCTCCGCAAACAGGGCACACGGTCCAGGACACGGCCGGCACCACTGATCAGCCACCCGACGGGCCCTCGCCGGAAGGCCCCGCCACGGTCCACCGGACCCACCGAGACACGACACGACGGAGACGAGAATGCGGCTGCGCGCACTGCTGGACACCGACGCGCTGGGCCTCAAGCTGCTCGGCGGCGAGGACGAGCTGGAACGCGGTGTGCGCGGGGTGATGACCACCGATCTGCGGGACCCCAGCCGCTATCTCTCCGGCGGTGAGCTGGTCCTGACGGGCCTGGCCTGGCGTACGGGGCCCGCCGACTCGGAGCCTTTCGTACGGCGTCTGGTGCAGGCCGGAGTGGCCGCGCTGGCGGCCGGCGAGGCGGAGCTGGGCGATGTGCCGGAGGATTTGGTCGTGGCCTGTGCGCGGCACCGGCTGCCGTTGTTCGCGGTGCACGAGTCGGTGGCCTTCGCGACCGTCACGGAGCATGTCGTACGGCAGGTGTCCGGTGAGCGGGCCGGGGATCTGGCGGCCGTGGTGGACCGGCACCGGCGGATGATGACCGCGGGACCGGCGGGCGGCGGCCCCGACGTCGTCCTGGACCTGCTCGGCTCCGACCTGGATCTGCGGGCCTGGCTGCTGTCGCCCGCCGGCCGGCTGATCGCGGGGTCGAAGACCGCCGGGGCCCCGGGCGGGGAACCGGTGCCGCCGGCCGGGCTGCGCGCGCGGCTGGCGGCGGAGCAGCTGGCGGCCGCCCGCACCGGCCGGCGCCGGCCGCACCGGGTCACGCTGGAGGGGACGACGTACAGCCTCTTCCCGGTGCACGGCAGCGGGCGGTCCGCGCCGGCGTCGGACGACGTACGCGAGACGGTGCTGTCGGACTGGGTGCTGGCGGTGGAGGCGGACGCCGGGGACTGGGCCGAGGAGCGTCTCGACCTGCTGCACGGGGTCACCCAGCTGATAGCCGTCGAGCGGGACCGCAGGGACGCGGCGCGCACGGTACGGCGCCGGCTCGCGCAGGAGGTGCTGGAGCTGGTGCAGACGGGCGCCGCGCCCGCCGAGATCGCGGCGCGGCTGCGGGTGGCCGCGCCGGTGCTGCTGCCCGGGCTGGGCAGCGCGCCGCACTGGCAGGTCGTGGTGGCCCGCGTCGACTGGGACGGCGGGGAGGTCGACGGCGGGCCGGTGGCGCGGGCGCTGCTGGAGGAGATCCTGGTCGACCCGGCGGCCACGGGGCCCGAGCACTCCGACCGCGTCGCGGTGGCCCATGCGGCGGGCGAGGCGATCGCCCTCGTGCCGCTGCCGGCGGTCACCGGCGGGCACGACGACTCCGGTACGGGGATCCACGCCGACGCGCTGCTGGCGTCCGTACGCGATCCGCTCACCGCCGGTCTGAACGGCGACGGCCGGCTCACCCTCGGCGTCTCCGCCGCCGTGCACTCGGCGGAGGGGCTGCGCGGGGCGCTGGAGGAGGCACGGCACGCCCGGCGGGTGGCCGCGGCCCGGCAGGGCCGGGTCTGCGCGGCCGGTCACCAGGAGCTGGCCTCGCACGTCCTGCTGCTGCCCTTCGTCCCCGACGACGTACGACGTGCCTTCACCGCCCGTCTCCTCGACCCGCTGCGCGACTACGACCGCCGGCACCGCGCCGAGCTGATCCCCACCCTGGAGGCGTTCCTCGACTGCGACGGCTCCTGGACCCGTTGTGCCTCCCGGCTCCATCTGCACGTCAACACGCTGCGCTACCGGGTCGGCCGTATCGAGCAGTTGACGGGACGTGACCTGTCGCGCCTGGAGGACAAGCTGGACTTCTTCCTGGCGCTGCGGATGAGCTGATCCGACACGGGCTGTGCGGCGGTTCGGGCCCGCGGACCATGACTTTGTGAAATCCTTCACCCACCCTCTTGGCCGGGCCCCGTGGTTCGTGCTGAGATGCGGCCACCACTCAACAGCTCGATGGCGTGCTCGGGGAGGGCAACGTGGCGCATACCGCCATGTCCGGTGACGGAACGACCGCCGAAGACGATCCTCTCCAGACGGCGGTGTGGCGACTGCGCTCCCGCGCCTGCTGGGCGGACGCGGCCGCCCTGCTCGAGCCCGAGGGGCCGAAGGCGGCGTTGCAGCGGGCGTCACTGCTGGTGGAGCGGTGTCTGTACACCGAGGCGGGGTGGGAGCAGGCCGAGGACGCGCTGCGGGCGGCCGAGGCGGCCGCGCACTCCGACGACGAGCGGGGTGCGGCCGCTTGTGAACGCGGGTACTTGGCCTATGCCGCCACGTTGTTCCAGGTCCGCGACCGTGCGGACGAGGCGCGCGCGGCGCTGGGGCGGGCGGCGGCGCTGATCGCGCCGGGGGCGGCGGGGCGGGCCCTGCTGGACTTCCGGCGGGGGTTGATCGCGGAGAATCTGACGCGGTCGCCACAGGCGGCTCGGGCGGCGTATCGGCGGGCCCATGCGGGGGCCACCGCTCACGCGGATCCTCTGCTGCTGTCGGGGACTTGGCGGCATCTGGCCGGACTGGCCCTGCGGGAGGGGGAGTTGAAGGAGGCACGGCACGGGTTCGCCGAATCCCTCCGCATCCGGGAGGAGTTGGGGTACCTGGTCGGTACGGCACCGGCGTTGGCGTCTCTCGCGGAGACGGAGTCCGAGCCCGAGGCGTCCCGCCTCCGCGAGGAGGCCCACCGCCTCCTCCGGCTCCTGGGCGGGGTCCCCACGTGGCTGACACGGCAGCTGGCACCACCGGGGGCCGCTACGGCGTAGGAACGCGTCGCGCCCCCGCCGGAGCTGATCTCAGCCCCGGCGGCGTTCGAGGAGCGGGGTCTGGGGCGGAGCCCCAGTTTCGGGACGGGAAGGGGCGGCGGGGGCGAGAAACTCACCCGCCCCCCGCGAAGTGCTCCCCCACCAGAACCCGCACCACATCCACATCCCCCGCGATCAACGCGTCCAGCAGCGCCGTGTGCTCATGCGCGTCGGCCACCAGCTCCACCCGCCCCCGCACCAACGGCCACTGCGCCCGCCGATGCAGATCCCCCGCGATCCGCACCAACTGCTCATTCCCCGCAAGGGAAAGCACCGCACCGTGAAACGCCCGGTCGCACTCCGCATACGTGGCCCGGCACCCCGACGACGCCGCCCGCACCGTCGCCTCCGCCAGCGGCCGCAGCTCGGCCCACCGTTCGGCGGACACCGTCCGCGCCAGCCGCAATATCACCGGCACCTCGACCAGCGCCCGCACCTCCGCCAGCTCGGCCAGCTCCCGCGCCCCCCGCTCGACGACCCGGAACCCCCGGTTGGGCACGACCTCCACCGCACCCTCGAGCGTGAGCTGCTGCATCGCCTCCCGGACGGGCGTCGCGGAGACCCCGAACCGCTCCGCCAGCACGGGCGCCGAGTACACCTCCCCCGGCCGCAGCTCGCCCGACACCAGCGCGGTGCGCAGGGCGTCGAGAACCTGCCCCCGCACGGAGGACCGCTGCACAACGGCCCGGGGCTGCGGAAAACCGGGCTCACCGTGTGTGTGCTCACCACGGGCGTCACCGTCGGGCCGTTCGCACCACTCCCGCCCGCTCGCCTGCCCCGCCGGCTGGGCCGGCACCCGGACACGCCCCGTCGCGGCGGATCCCTGCGTGCCCTGCTTCACAAGGTCCTCCTGCGGACGTATCGGTACTTGAGGTCATTACGGCGGGTTGTCACCTGTACGTCAAGCACCTTAAGGGCACAGGGGGCACCGGTTCACATCTCCACGATCTTCGGTAAGGTGAGCCTTACCTTTATTGCCCGGCTCCTCGAGACCTGAAGGAGTGGTCCCATGCCCGTGCCCGGTTCGGCCGTCGCGGACGCGTACGCCCGTCTGGCGGAGGCCCTCCCGGCCCTGGCCGTCACCGAACTCGGCGCCGGCGAGGAGGCGCCCACGGGCGGCGGCTGGGTCGCCGCGTCGGGCCTGGCCGAGGGGGGAGCCGAGCTGGAACGATTCCTCGACTGGGACGACACCCAGGTCCTGCGGGACTACGGACAGCAGGGCCGTCCGGACGTGATCGCCAGCTTCGGTCTGCACCGGTACGCCTGGCCCGCCTGCCTGCTGATCACCGTGCCGTGGTTCCTGCACCGCCGTGTGCCCCGCTACCCCGTGACACACGTCTCGTTCGACCGGACCGCCGAGGGTCTCGCCGTGGGACGCATGGCCGTACGACCGGAACGTTTCGCCTGTCTGCCCGGCGATCCGGCCGCCGCGCTGCCCGGCGCCTACGTGGTGCCCGACGAGGAGGCACTGCGGGCGGAGGTGCGCGCGGCGGTCGCCGAGCACCTCGAACCCGTCATGGCCGGTTTCGGCCCTCTGATGCGGCGCCGCGGCCGGGCCCTGTGGGCGACGGCGACCGACGAGATCGTCGAGAGCCTGCGGTACGTCGCCCAGCTGCTCGGCGAGGAGGAGCGGGGGCTGCGCGAACTGGAGCTGCTGCTGCCGGGCGCCACGAAGCCGTACGTGGGCGCCGCGACGTTCCGCCGGCCGAGCGGACCGGGGGGCGAGCCGGCGCCCGTCACCCGGGACCGGGTCAGCTGCTGCATGTTCTACACGATCCGCCCCGCCGACATCTGCGCCACCTGCCCCCGCACCTGCTCCACCGGGAGCACCGGGAAGCGGGTCAAGGAACTGGCCGTACAGGCGAGTTGACGTTCCGCCGGACGGGACCACATCCGTCCGGCGGGTAAGATCGTCCGGTCTCCGCCCCCCGCGGAGGTCACAGGTAATTCACAATCCCCTCACCCGCCACGGGAACTATCCGTGGAACCACTCTTACGGGTAGTGTCATTCGAACTCAACTCCTGCCTGTCATGCGGCAGTTCGAGCAGAATGCCGCCCTGGGGACCCCCTCGCACTTCCTTGGCGGCCTCTTGCCCCGAAACCCCCTGAAGGCGGCGGCGGTTGGGCCACTATGGCGGGCGTTACGCCCTATCCCAATGCAAGGGACCCCTAGATGAGACTGACCGACATATCGCTGAACTGGCTCCTTCCGGGCGTCGTGCTGCTCCTGGGCATGCTGGCGGCGGTGGCGGTGCTGGCGCGTGGCAAGCGCTCCTCGGTCAAGAGCACGAGTGCGGACGACTCCTGGGAGCGCAGCGAGGAGCGCCGCCGGCGCAAGGAGGCCCTCTACGGGACCGTCTCCTACGTACTGCTGTTCTGCTGTGCCGCGGTGGCCGCCGCGCTCTCCTTCCACGGCCTCGTCGGCTTCGGCGAGCAGAACCTCGGCCTGTCCGACGGCTGGCAGTACCTCGTCCCCTTCGGCCTGGACGGGGCGGCGATGTTCTGCTCGGTGCTCGCCGTACGCGAGGCCAGCCACGGTGACGCGGCACTCGGCTCGCGCATACTCGTGTGGACGTTCGCCTTCGCCGCGGCCTGGTTCAACTGGGTGCACGCTCCCCGGGGCCTCGGACACGCGGGCGCCCCCCACTTCTTCGCGGGCATGTCCCTGTCGGCGGCGGTCCTGTTCGACCGCGCGCTGAAGCAGACCCGCCGCGCCGCACTGCGTGAACAGGGCCTGGTGCCGCGCCCGTTGCCGCAGATCCGGATCGTCCGCTGGCTGCGCGCCCCCCGGGAGACGTACGGGGCCTGGTCGCTGATGCTGCTGGAGAACGTGCGCAGCCTCGACGAGGCGGTCGAGGAGGTGCGCGAGGACAAGGCCCGCAAGGACACGGCGAAGCAGCGCCGGCGTGACCAGCAGCGGGTGGAGCGGGCCCGGCTGAAGGCGATCAGCCGTGGTCACCGCGGTCTCGTGGGCCGGGGCGGCGGACGCGAGCTGGAGGCGCCCACGGTGGAGCGCGACTCCGACATGGTCTCCGCGGAGCCTGCCATATCGTCGCCGGAGGCCTTGCCCGCACGCACCGCCCGGCCCTCCCTGCAGCCGGTCCGCACCCGCGGTGACGCGATGACCGTCGACCTCACCGCCGAGGACGACACCCAGGCCCTGCCGCGTCTGGACTCCCTGGAGCGCAAACTCAAGGACCTGGAGCAGCAGTTCGGCTGATGTGCCGTTCGGCGGCCTGAGGGGTGCGGTACCCGCCCCCTCAGGCCGCTTCCGCGTCGAGCTCGAACCAGACGGACTTGCCCACCCGGTGCCGTCTGACACCCCACTCGTCGGCGAGCGTCTCGACCAGCACCAGGCCCCTGCCGTGCGTACCGTCGTCGATGCTGGGGGCCCTCGGCCTGGGGTCCCGTTCGACGAAGTCCCGTACCTCCACCCGCAGTCCACGGGGTCCGACGACGGCGGTCAGGACCGCCTCCCGGCCGGTGTGGACCAGCGCGTTGGTGACGAGCTCGCTGGTGAGCAGTTCCGCGACCTCGGAACGCTCCGGTGAGCCCCAGTGCTTGAGCAGTTCTCTCAGTGCCCTGCGGGACTCGGGCACCGCCCGCAGATCCGCCCGTCCCAGTGTGCGCCTCAGCCGGTCCGCCGAAGTCCGGCTCTTCATGGCCCCCGTCATGGCCCCCGCCCCCGTGCCGATTCCCCCTGTGGTCGAACACCTTCACGGGAATGCTTGCCCGGTCACCCACGCGCCAGTCATACCGGACGGTCACGAACGGTAGTTGGCCGAAGTGCGATGGCCACCCAGCCGGCCACACACGTGCGCGGGGCCGTCCTCCCGACCCCCGTGGCGAGAGGACGACCCCGGCTTCTCACGGTGGTCGTGGTGGAACGTGCGGCTCAGTACAGCTTGTTGACGGCCTTCTTCGTCGTCGTCCTGAACGCGCTCACCGGGGCGTCGTCGAAGTCGCCGAGCTGTCCCCAGCCGACGACGGTCACGGTCTTCCCGTCGCGCCCCACGGAGAGCAGGTGGATGTCCGTGGCCCCCCAGGACGTCTCGGTGTGCAGCCCGTGCACCTTCGCGCCCTCCTCGACCGGCAGGGCGCCGTAGTAGCGGCCCTCGGCCTCGACGTCCGGGTAGGTCTGCTCGATCCGGTCGGCGCAGGAGCGGATCTCCTCGTTCAGCAGGGCGGCCAGCGCCTTGCCCTTGGCGGCGGAGCCGGTGACGACGGTGACCTGTACGGCGTTGGTGTCCAGGTCGGTGGAGTAGACGCGGTGCCGGTAGTCGTACGCCGGTACGCCCTCGCCGAGGCAGTAGGCGAGTTCGGCGGGGAAGCCGTCGGTGACCGGGCCCGCGTTCCAGTCGGACGACGGGTGCGGGGGCAGCTCGGACGCCGCGAGGAACTTGGGAGGGGCGGCCGCGCCGGCCGGCGCCGCGAGCGCCGTACCGGCGGCGAGGGCGGCGGCCGTGAGGGTCGCGAGGACGGCGGCGCGGGTGTGCTTGGGCATGGGTGGTCCCCCGTGTGGTGAGCGTGATGGAGAATGCGGGACGGTACGCCCGTGACGGTCCGGATGGTCGTCCGGCGGCCGTCGGGGCGGTCGCTGTGCCAAGAGCATCGGCCGTCCCGGGAGACGGGCGCAAGCGTCGTCGCCGGTTTCACCGGCATGGAACCATCCCAGCCCGTTTGACGTGCAGATACATGGGGTGCCTGGGATGCCGTCCCAGGGCCCCGACCGGTCCGGACGAGTGCGGGGTGACGGTGTCGGCACAGGACGACGTGGCGGAGTTCGCGGCGCTGCTGCGGGAGCTGAAGGAGCGTACGGACCGCAGCTACGGCTCGCTGGCCCGCCGCCTCGGCATGAACACCTCGACGCTGCACCGCTACTGCGCGGGCGACGCGGTCCCTGTCGACTTCGCCCCGGTGGAGCGGTTCGCGGCGCTGTGCGGTGCGTCGAGGGCGGAACGACTGGACCTCCACCACCGCTGGCTCCGGGCGGTGGAGGCACGCCAACGCCCGCGGGCGGTGCCGGGTCCGCCCGCGACCCCGGACGCCGCCCCCGGCGAACAGCACCCGACGGCACGGGAGACCACCGGCACCCCGGCGGTCGCCGGGGGTGAGACACCGGACGGTCCGCCCGGCAGCCCCCGGACACCCCCCGCCGACGAACCCGGCGGGCCCCCCGCCGGCCACGGTGCCGCGGACACGACCTGCGTACCGGACGGGGCACACCGGACCGACCACACGCCGCACGCCGGTCCACTCCTCGGCACCGAACCTCCGCCCGGCGTCCCGAGCGGGCGAAACGACGAAATCCGGCCGACCGCCGCACCGCGCACCGCGAGCGGGGCCGGCTTCCCCCACCACGACGGCCGGAGGCCGGGCACGGACCCCGGAACGGGTGACGCCGCCGCGCCGCCCCCGGACACGGTCACCGGGCCGGGCGCCACTGACGAGCCCTCCGGCCGGGGCAAGTCGAACCCCACCACAACAGACCCCGGCAAGACGTCCGCGGGACGCCCCTGGTACCGGCGGCGGGGACGGGTGCTCGTCGCCATGGCCGCCGCCTGCGCGCTGCTCGCCACCGTGGGAAGTCTGTCCGCGCTCCCCGACGACCGGCGGGCGTCCACCGAGGGCGCAGGACCCTCGGAGGCGGCCCCGAGCGTGTCCAGTACTTCCCCCACGGCACCCCCGAGCCGCACCCCCTCGCCCTCCGGCTCCCTCTCCTCGGCCACCAGAACCCACCCGGCCCCCTCCTCTCCCACCCCCCGGCACAAGCCCGCCGCTCCCGGCACCTCCAGGGCCCCCGCCGCCGGCCCTCCCCTCACCTGGTCCGCCGACTCGCAGGCATGGGCGTACGGATGCGGGCACGACTACGTCATCGCCAAACCCCCGGACCGGGTCCCGCCGCCACCGGCCCCGCAGGACGCCGGGACGTGGGCCGCGACGCAGGAGGCCGTGCACGGGGGCGAGACGCTGGTGGAACTGTCGGTGCAGGGGACGTCCGAGACGGCCGTCGTCCTCACCGCGCTGCGCGTGCGCGTGGCCGGCCGCTCCGGGCCCGTGCCGGGGAACGCGTACGCCATGGACCAGGGCTGCGGCGGCGCGCTCACCCCGCGCTACTTCGACGTGGACCTGGACAAGGACCGGCCGATCGCCCGCGCGGTCGCCGGGAACGACGCCGGTACGCCGATCCCGGCCGTGCGGATGCCCTACCGGGTCTCCGTGAGCGACCCCGAGGTGCTGCTGGTCACCGTCCGTACCGCGGGCTGCGACTGCCGCTGGTACCTGGAGCTGGACTGGTCCTCGCGGGGCCGCACCGGCACGGTCCGGATCGACGACCACGGCCGCCCGTTCCGCACCAGCGGGACCGGGGGCCTGCCCCATTACGAGTACGACACCTCGTCCCGCGGCTGGCAGCCCCGCGCCGAATGAACGCCCTTACGGACGGGGCACGTTGCGCAGGTTGGAGCGGGCCATCTGGAGCATCCGGCCGACGCCCCCGTCCAGCACCATCTTGGAGGCGGACAGCGCGAACCCGGTCACCATCTCCGCGCTGATCTTCGGCGGGATGGACAGCGCGTTGGGGTCCGTGACGACGTCGACGAGGGCCGGGCCCTTGTGCTTGAACGCCGACTTGAGCGCGCCCGCGAGTTCCTTCGGCTTCTCCACCCGCACCCCGTAGGCGCCGCACGCGCGGGCGACGGCGGCGAAGTCGGTGTGCTTCATGGCGGTGCCGTGCGAGGGCAGTCCGGCGACCAGCATCTCCAACTCGACCATGCTGAGCGAGGAGTTGTTGAACAGGACCACCTTCACCGGCAGGTCGTACTGCACGAGGGTGAGGAAGTCGCCCATCAGCATGCTGAATCCGCCGTCGCCCGACATCGACACGACCTGCCGGCCCCGGTCGGTGAACTGCGCCCCGATCGCCATCGGCAACGCGTTCGCCATCGAGCCGTGGGAGAACGAACCGATCACCCGGCGGCGCCCGTTGGGGGTGATGTAGCGGGCCGCCCAGACATTGCACATACCGGTGTCGACGGTGAACACGGCGTCTTCGGCGGCGAGTTCGTCCAGTACGGAGGCCACGTACTCGGGATGGATCGGCACATGCTTCTCCACCTTGCGCGTGTACGCCTTCACCACCCCCTCCAGCGCGTCCGCGTGCTTCTTCAGCATCCGGTCGAGGAACTTGCGCTTGTCCTTGGTGCGCACCCGGGGGGTGAGACAGCGCAGCGTCTCCTTCACATCGCCCCACACGGCGAGGTCGAGCTTGGAGCGCCGGCCGAGGATCTCGGGCCGCACATCGACCTGGACGATCTTCACGTCGCCGGGGAGGAAGGCGTTGTAGGGGAAGTCGGTGCCGAGCAGGATCAGCAGGTCGCACTCGTGGGTGGCCTCGTAGGCGGCGCCGTAGCCGAGCAGTCCGCTCATGCCGACGTCGTACGGGTTGTCGTACTGGATCCACTCCTTGCCGCGCAGGGCGTGACCGACCGGGGACTTGATCTTCTGGGCGAACTCCATGACCTCGGCGTGCGCGCCCTTGGTGCCGGCGCCGCAGAACAGGGTGACCTTCTCGGCCTCGTCGATCATGTCGACGAGGCGGTCGATCTCGGCGTCGCCGGGGCGGACCGTGGGCCGGGAGGTGACGAGGGCGGTCTCCGCGGGATTCTCGGGGGCGGCGTGGTCGGCGATGTCGCCGGGGAGGGTGACGACGCTGACGCCGGAGCGGCCGATGGCGTGCTGGATGGCGGTGTCCACCAGCCGGGGCATCTGCTTCGGGCTGGAGATCATCTCGCTGTAGTGGCTGCACTCGCGGAACAGCTGCTCGGGATGGGTCTCCTGGAAGTAGCCGAGGCCGATCTCGCTGGACGGGATGTGCGAGGCGAGGGCGAGGACGGGGGCCATGGAGCGGTGGGCGTCGTACAGCCCGTTGATGAGGTGGAGGTTTCCGGGCCCGCAGGAGCCGGCGCAGGCGCCCAGCCTGCCGGTGATCTGGGCCTCGGCGCCGGCGGCGAAGGCGGCGGTCTCCTCGTGGCGTACGTGGATCCAGTCGATGGCGGAGTTGCGGCGGACGGCGTCGACGACGGGGTTGAGGCTGTCGCCGACGACGCCGTACAGGCGTTTGACTCCCGCGCGGGTGAGGAGGTCGACGAACTGCTCCGCGACATTCTGTTTGGCCATGTCTTCCGTCTGCCCCTCGGGTGTCGAAGATGCCTGACGGGTTCCATGAATTCACACCGGGCGCGCTCACGCCTCCCAGACGGCAGCGGCCGTACGGTCGTCCGCGTACCCCTTGACCCGTACCTGGGTGTCGGCGAGGAACGCCGCGAGGCCGGGCGGTTCGGGGCGGGACCACCGGTCGGCGAGGTGGGCGAGGAGTGCCGGTTCGCCGCGCAGGGGGTCGGCGAGGCCGGTGCCGCACATCAGCAGGGTGTCACCCGGGCGGGCGACCGAGGTGCGGAAGCGGAAGGGTTCGCGGGGCGGCTCGGGGGCGGGTTCGTACGGGCTCGGGGGTGTGGGGATGCCCAGGTCCATGGTGAGGCGGTCGCCGTCGGGGGTCTCGGCGGGCGGCGAGCCGAAACCGACCACGGGTTCGCCCCTGGCCTCGGTGGTCCCGGGTTCGATGTCCTGCCAGGCGCCGTCCCGCAGCCGGAACAGTCCGCCGGGGCCGACCCCGAAGAAGACCCGGGTACGGCACTCGGGGTCGGCGGGCAGCAGGAGACAGCGCAGGGTGGCCGCGTAGAGGTCGGGTTCGAGGCCCTGTTCGGCGGCACTGGCGCGGAGGCGGCCGAGGCTGCGGTCGGTGAGGCGGTGCAGGCCCGACTTGAGGTCGCCGCGCCGGGCGGCCCCGATGTCGTCGGCGAGGCGCGCGTGGCTGCGGCCCACCGCCGCGCCGATCCACCGGCAGGCCTCGGCGGCGGCCCGGTGCGCGCCGGGGGAGGTACGGACACCGGTCGCCAGCGCCACGAGGACGAGGGCCTGCTCCCCCGTGCCGAACCGGGCGGTCAGCAGCGCGTCGCGGCGGAGTTCGCCCCGGTAGCGGGCGGAGTCCCCGCGTACGGAGGCGGCGCGCAGGGTGCAGGCCCCGTACCGGGCGCCGTCCAGCACGGTGTCGGACACCAGGCCGTCCAGTGCGCCGGGGTCGGCCGGCGGGAGGGCGGTGGGCTCGGGGTCGTAGGTGGGCGGCCGGGAGCCGACGTGGGCGCGGGACGGGAGCGGGCCGGGGGGCGGTTCCATGCGCGTGGTGCGGGCGGCGGGCGGGCGCGCGGTCGTGGGGGTCCAGGAGCCGAAGGCCGCGCCGGAGGTGGGGGCGGCCGGAGGAGGGCTCACCTGTCCCGCGGGCGGGGCGGTGGCGGGTGGCCGCTCGGGCGGCCGGGGAGCGGCCGGAGGCGGCTGCTCGGGCGGCCGGGGAGCCGTCGGAGGCGAGGCCCCCGTCGACGGCCCGGAGGTCTCCGGCCCCCGGGGCGGCGGCTCCCAGGGGACGCGGGGCGGGGCCCCGCCCGGCCGGGGATCCGGAATGGCCGGAGTGACGGGTAAGCCGGCCGGGGCCGGGCCGCCCAGCGTGCCCGACGCCGACGCGAAGCGGTCGTCCAGGGAGTCGGGCGCCGGTACGGGACCCGTGTCGTCGGTGGCGTCGTCGTACAGCTGCCCCCACCAGTCGTCCTCGGGACCGGTGGGCGTTCCCCCCTGCTGGCTCATGCCCTCAATTGTCCACCGCGCGGGCCGCTTGGAAACGGGGCATCGGGAAAATCCCCGTCCCGCGCCACTCCCGGGACGGCTGTTGACGGGAGGTGACCGGGCACGTTCCGTTCTGCGCCGCTGCCCGGACTCCTGCACCCTGGACAGATGGGAGCCTGGGACCTCCTGCTCACCGGACTGGTGCTCCTGCTCGGACTGTGGGGAGTGCTGGTGCCAGGGGTGCCCGGGTCCTGGCTGGTGTGGGCCGGGGTGCTGTGGTGGGCGCTGAAGGATCCGCGGCCCGTCGCGTGGTGGGTGTGCGTGGGGGCGACCGTGGTGCTGTTCCTGTCGCAGGTGGTGCGCTGGGCGCTGCCGCCACGCCGGCTCCGGGAGGCCGGCGTCGACGGGCGGCTGCTGACGTACGCGGGCTGCGGCTCGTTCGCCGGGTTCGTGCTGCTGCCCGTGCTCGGCGCCGTCCCGGGTTTCCTCGCCGGGGTGTATCTGGGCGAGCGGCTGCGGCTGGGACGGCGGCGCGAGGCGGTGGCGGCGCTGTGGACGGTGATGCGTTCGGGCGGCTGGGGCCTGCTGACGGAGCTGTTCACCTGCCAGCTGATCACGGCGGCGTGGCTGGGCGCGGTGTTCTGGGGCTGACCGCTCTCAGGCGGGCAGCACGCCCTCGCGCGTGAGCAGCTGGACCTTGCGCTCCAGGCCGCCGGCGTACCCGGTCAGCGAGCCGTCGGCGCCGATCACCCGGTGGCAGGGGCGCAGGATGAGCAGCGGGTTCGCGCCGATCGCGCCCCCGACGGCCCGTACGGCGGCCCTCGGCGCGCCGATCCGCGCGGCGATCTCGCCGTACGAGACGGTCGCCCCGTAGGGGACGTCGTCGAGGGCGGCCCACACCTTCTCCCGGAACGGTGTGCCGGTGGCGTGCAGGGCCAGCCGGAACTCCTTGAGGTCGCCGGCGAAGTACGCGGTGAGCTGCCGTTCGGCCTCGCGGAACGGCCCGGGGTCGCGCCGCCAGTCGCCGGCCGGGGTGCGTCCGCCCTTCTGCCCGGGGACGGACAGCGACGTCAGTGCGCCGTCCGGGGCGGCGGTGAGCAGCAGCGGCCCGACGGGGCTGTCCACGCTCGTCCAGTAGGTGGTCTCCATGATCTACTCCAACTCCCCTGCGGCGCGCAGGTGGTTCAGGGCGTACGAGCGCCAGGGACGCCAGCTGTCGGGAACGGCGGGTCCGGGCGGGGCCACGTCCGGGTCGCCGAGGGCGCGGGTGCGGATCGCGGCGATCGTACGGGCGTCGAGGCCGGGGACGGCGGCCAGTGCGGTCCGGGCGTCGTCCCGGTCGGCGCCGGGTCCGAGGCGTACGGTGCCGTCGGCGAGGGCGGTGGTGAGCGCGCCCGGGGTGCCGTCGGGTTCGGCCTCGGCGAGGACGTCGGCCTCGGGGAACAGATGGGTGAGGCCGTGGCAGGGGGCGTCGAGCCGCTTGCCGTACGCCTGGACGAGCCGGGCGGCCTCGTCGCGGCCCACCAGCGCGCGTACCGCCAGTTCGGCGGGGTCGGCGGTGCCGGGTGAGCGCAGTCCCGGCCGGGCGGCGACCAGCGGGGCGAGCCGGGTGTCGGCGCCGAGGCGTTCGTCGACGGCGTACGGGTCGGCGTCCAGGTCGAAGAGCCGCCGCAGCCGGTGTACGGCGGTGGTCAGGTCGCGGGGGTCGGTGAGGTGGAGGCGGGTGTCGAGCCAGCCGCCGGGCCTGCCGCGCGGCTCGTCGACGGCGGCGATGCCGGTGCCGTAGGGCAGCCGGAGCGTCCGCCGGTAGGTGCGGGTGCCGGGAGCGCCGGTCATCTCCTCGACGCCGGGTACCGTCTCGCGTTCCAGCAGGTCGAAGACGGGTCCGGCCTGGTAGGGGCCGCGGTGGGCGAGCCGCAGGGGGATTCCGGCGGAGGGCGTGGCGGTGCGCGCCCGGCCGCTGCGGGGTGCGGTGGCGCGCAGCTCGCTGGGGGTGGTCGCGTAGACGGCCCGTACGGTGTCGTTGAACTGCCGCACGCTGGCGAATCCGGCGGCGAAGGCGATCTGCGTGACCGGCAGGTCGGTGGTCTGGAGCAGGACGCGTGCGGCGTGCGCCCGCTGGGCGCGGGCGAGGGCGACGGGTCCGACGCCGAGTTCGCCGGTGAGCTGGCGCTGCACCTGGCGGGCGCTGTAGCCGAGCCGGGCGGCGAGTCCGGCGACGCCGTCGCGGTCGACGACGCCGTCGGCGATCATCCGCATGGCCCGGCCGACGACGTCGGCCCGTACGTTCCACTCGGCGGAGCCGGGCACGGCGTCCGGGCGGCAGCGCCGGCAGGCGCGGAACCCGGAGCCCTGCGCGGCGGCGGCGGTCGCGTAGAAGCTCACGTTGTGCCGCTTGGGGGTGACGGCGGGGCAGCTGGGCCGGCAGTAGATGCCGGTCGTCCGCACGGCGAAGAAGAACGCCCCGTCGAACCTGGCGTCCCGGCTGCGCACCGCCTCGTACCTGCTGTCCTCGTCCTTCATGCCGTCCAGTCTCCGCCACCCGGGAGGCCCCGGCTGGCGGAAATCGGACGTGACGCTAGGAGTGGCGTCCCCGCTTGGCCTCCATCGCCGCCTTGCCGATGGCGCCCTTGCGCTTCCAGTCCTTGCGGATCTCCGCGCGGAGCCGGGCGTCGGTCTTGGCGACGATGTACTGGTTCTCCCGGAGCAGCTTGCGGTAGCTGTCCAGGCGGCGCTGCGGGAGGTCACCGGTCTCGATGGCGTCGAGGACGGCGCAGCCCGGTTCGCTCTCGTGGGCGCAGTCGTGGAAGCGGCAGTTCCCGGCGAGTTCCTCGATCTCGGCGAAGACCTGGCCGACCCCGGTGCCGGCGTCCCACAGGCCGACGCCCCGCAGGCCCGGGGTGTCGATGAGGACTCCCCCGCCGGGCAGGGCCAGCAGGTTGCGGGTGGTCGTGGTGTGGCGGCCCTTGCCGTCGACGTCCCGGATGGCCTGTACGTCCATGACGTCCTCGCCGAGGAGCGCGTTGGCCAGGGTGGACTTGCCGGCGCCGGACTGCCCGAGCAGTACCGAGGTGCCGCCGGCCGTGATCGCGGCGAGGACGTCGAGTCCGTCGCCGTCCCGGGCGCTGACGGGGAGCACGGCCACGCCGGGCGCGCTGGTCTCCACGTCCTGGACGAGGTGGGCGCGGGTGACCGCGTCCGGCACGAGGTCGGCCTTGGTGAGGACGACCACGGGCTGGGCCCCGGACTCCCAGGCGAGCGCGAGGAAGCGTTCGATCCGGGCCAGGTCGAGTTCGGCAGCAAGCGAGACGGCCACGACGGCGTGGTCGACGTTGGCGGCGAGGATCTGTCCCTCGGACCGCTTGGAGGAGGTGGACCGTACGAAGGCGGTACGGCGGGGCAGATACGCGCGGACGTAGCGCGGGTGCCCTCCTGGTTCGACGGCGACCCAGTCGCCCGTGCAGACGACCCGCAGGGGGTCGTGCGGGGTGACGAAGGCGGTGTCGGCGCGCAGGGTGCCGCCGGGGGTGAGGACGTCGCACTGGCCGCGGTCGACCCGGAGCACCCGGCCGGGCAGCAGCCCTTCCGCGGCGTAGGGGGCGAACGCGTCCGCCCAGGCGTCGTCCCAGCCGTAAGGGGTGAGTACGGAGGAAACGGAGGTGGAGCTGGAAGTCAAGGGGGTGACCCTTCGGGTGGGTGGCCCCGGCGGGCGCGCTCAGGCGCGCGGACATGGGTTCAGCCGGTGGCCACGGAGGTGGACGTGACGGGTTCCTGAATGCGGGCAGCGCCCAGCGCAGTGACAGCCATCGGTCGACACCTCCTCACTCCACGAAGTTCCGGTACGGCGGCACGCGGCCGCCGTGTGGTTCTGTGATCCGCGGTCACAGTAGCCCGCGACCGCCCCGGCCCGTCAACCGGTTTTTTCCGGCGCTCACACCGGCGCGCAGGTACGGCCGTTGAGGGTGAAGCCGGACGGCGGGTGGTTCGTCCCGTTCCGGGAGGCGAGGAAGCCGAAGGCGAGTTTCCCGCCGGCGGCGACCGACCGGTTGTAGTCGGCGGCGGTGGCGGTGACCCGGGTGCCGTCCTGGTCGGACGAGGCGTCCCACATCTGGGTGACGCGCTGGCCGTCGGGGAAGGTGAAGCCGACGCGCCAGGAGTCGAGGGGGTCGCGGGTGGTGACGGTGACGGTGGCCTGGAAGCCGTCGGGCCACTCGTTGACCACGTCGTAGTCGGCGCGGCAGGCGGCCGGTTCGCCGCGGGCGGTGGTCGCGGGCGCGGCGGAGGCGGAGTGGGTGCCCTGGGGTTCGGGGTCGGGGTCCTCGGGGGCGGGGTTCTCCGGGTCCGGGGTGCGCTCGGCGGACGGGGTCGCGGAGGCGGACGGGGTGGCGAGGGAGCCCGTGGGGGCGGAGGGCAGGGAGGGGCCGGGGTCGGCCACCGGCTGCTCCTCGGCTTCGGGGCGTTCGGCTCTCTCGTCGGCCCTGTCGCCGAACGGCATCAGGGAGACCACGAGCGCGAGCAGGGACACCAGGAGGGCGGCGACCAGCGGGCCGTGCCGGCCGAGCCGGCCGCGGGGCCCGGCGTCCGCCGGTTGGCCGCCGTCGGTGTCGGCCGGGTCCGGGCGGCCGGCCCCGAGCCGTGCCTCGGCGGCGCGGCGGCGGCGTTCCAGATAGGCGAGGCCGCCCCAGCCGATCACTCCGCCGGTGAGCGCGCCGGGCAGTCCGCCGCCGTGCAGGCGAAGGCAGGCGGCGGCCTCGGCGCACCGGTGGCAGGTGGCGAGATGGCGGGAGAGGTCGTCGGGGGCGTCCGCTGCGGGCGAGCGGGTGACGGCGTCGAGGAGCCGGGCGTAGCTGCGGCACTCGGCGTCCAGCGGGGAGTCGATGTGGTTGCGGTGGCAGCGGTCCCGGAACAGGCGGCCCACCTGGGCGAGTTCGTCGGCGGCGGTGGCCGGGTCGAGGCCGAGCCGGCGGGCCACGAGGGGCAGCGGGAGGGACTCCGCCTCGGCCAGCCAGAGGAGTTCGGCGTCCGCGGGCTGCAGATCGCGCAGTCCGCGCAGGGCGACCGGGCGTTCCAGGGGCGGGCCGGTGTAGCGGGCGGCCTGCTCGGAGTGGAGCCACAGCCGCAGATCGGGGTCGAGCTTGTGGCCCTGTCCCGCCTCCTCCCAGGCGGCGGCGGTGCTGCGGACGGCGGTCAGTAGCAGGGGGATCCGGGGCAGCCGGGAGGAACGGCGGCTGCGGACGGTGGCCGACTCCGCCTCGCGCAGTTCCCGTATGCCCTGCGCGAAGGCCTCGCGGGCGAGTTCGGCCGCGGCGGCGGAACCGGCTGTGCACAGGTCGGCGTAGGAGAGCGCCGCGTCCCAGCACTCGGTGAACAGCGCCGCCTCGGCGGCGCCTTGAGGGCTCGGCAGGTCGGGCATGAGACTCCCGCATCACGAACGAGGTCAACTTGCCATCGTGGCAATAAAGTTGGGGGAAACCTCGCGGCAGTGGCAGAGCTTTTCACGACCCCGCTACAAATGACAAGCGCTTCCCTCACTTTGTGTGGCGGCATGGCCACACCTCGCAGGGGCCGTACGCGGGGAGATACGCGCCGAGGACCGGAACGTCTCAGTTCCGGTCCTCCGCGTCGTGCGCCGTGCTCCGCCGGCTCAGACCGTCCCGGCGGGCTCCTGGGCGGGGAGGCTGTCCATGAAGGAGCTGACGGAGAACACCGCGTTGCCGGGTCCGGGCGGGCCGTAGCCGGGGGGCGAGGTGAGGCCGAAGTCCTCCATGGTCTGCCGGTAGGCCTGCAGCAGCCGGATGTGGTACTCCAGCGGCGCGCCCTGCGGGTTGGCCTTGCCGAGCGGGGTGGTGGGCTCCGGGCACCAGGTGGTGAAGCGGGGCGTGATGCCGTGCGACATGAAGAAGCGCAGGCCCTCGGTGGTGGAGTCGATGGCCTCGTCGACGGTCTTGAAACCGAAGGGCTCGGCCATCTCGACACCGGCGACGAAGTTGGGAATCACGTTGCGCGCGCCGAAGATGTCCGCGGAGTCCAGGATGCGCTTGTGCCACTCGTCACGGCCGACGTACCGCTCCTTGCCGGGGCAGTACATCTTGAACAGGTACTCGTCCCACACCTCGTAGTTGGGATGGTAGATCTGCACGCCGTAGTCCTTGAAGCGCTGCACGTCGTCCTTGGGCAGCGCCTGGGCGACGACCTTGCCGATCCAGCGGCCCGGGAAGTGCTCCTCGATGGCCTTGGCGTAGCGCCCGTAGAAGTCCGCCTCGTCCAGGCCCTGGACCTTCGACGTGATCGCGCCGCCGGTGAGCGTGTAGGCGGTGGACGTCTTCGCCGTGTCGTACGTGTTGATGATGTCCAGCGCCTCGAGGACCTCGTCGACGTCCTTCACGCCCGTGTACGGACGGCCCGCCGCCTTGTGCTGGCGCCAGTTGTGGTTGATGTCGCAGTACTGGCACTCCTCCTTGGCGCCGAAGTACTGGCAGACCCGGAACGCGGTGAGGTAGATCAGGTAGCCCCACTGGATGGTCGGGGCCACCTCCATGACCGACTTCCCGTTGGCGAGCTTGTGCCGGTAGTACTCCGGCATGGGCGGCACGCCGACGTCGGAGATCCGCTTGCCGTCGAGGTAGAGGCCGAGCCGGCCGTGCTCGTCGGAGGCGACGCGGTACGGGGAGGCCGGGTTCACGCGTACGGACACCACCGTACGGCGCAGGTCGTAGGGGCCTCCGGTGAGGATGATCTCCTCCGGCGGACGGCGCAGCGCGGCCTCGCCCAGCTCCGGCAGGGTGCCGTGGTCGAAGGAGAAGATGAAGTAGGACTTCGGTTTGACCTCGCCGTCCTCGTTGTCGCTGAGCGCGGAGGGGTCGAAGGCCACACCGCCGCGCAGCAGGTCCTCCTTGAACACGGCTTCGCGCGGCACATGGGGGAACCGCTCCATCAGATCCTCGACCAGCGCGGTGCGGCTGCCCATCGAAGTGTCTCCTCCCGGTTCGGACGTACGACTCCTCACGGTATGCCCCCGCGAGGAGATCCGGGGTGCCGGGTCCCCCCACGTGGCGTGGACCACTCCCGGGATAGGTTCCGGCGGGGGACCTTTTCGGTCCCGATCGTCAGGAAGGACGAGCGATGGCCGAGACCGTGACCAACTGGGCGGGCAACATCACGTACGCCGCCAAGGAGCTGCACCGCCCGCACAGCCTGAGCGCGCTGCGGAACCTGGTGGCCGGGAGCTCACGGGTCAGGGTCCTGGGCAGCGGGCACTCCTTCAACGCGATCGCGGAGCCCGGCGCGGACGGCGTGCTGCTCTCCCTCGACGCGCTGGCGCCGGAGATCGACGTGGACACCACCGCCCGGACGGTACGGGTCGGGGGCGGTGTGCGTTACGCGGAGCTGGCGCGCGTGGTGCACCGGCACGGGCTGGCGCTGGGGAACATGGCGTCGCTGCCGCACATCTCGGTGGCCGGCTCCGTCGCCACCGGCACCCACGGTTCCGGTGTGGGCAACGGGCCGCTGGCCTCGTCGGTGCGCGCTGTGGAGATCGTGGTGGCGGACGGTTCGCCCGTGCGGTTCACCCGGGGCGTGACGAACCGTTTCGGCGGTGTGGTCACCTCACTGGGCGCCCTGGGCGTCGTCACCGCGCTCACCCTCGATCTGGAACCCGCCTACGAGGTCGAGCAGCACGTGTTCACCGAGATGCCCCTGGAGGGGCTGGATCAGGCCACGTTCGAGACGGTGATGTCGGCGGCGTACAGCGTCAGCCTGTTCACCGACTGGCGGGCGCCGGGCTTCCGTCAGGTGTGGCTGAAGCGGCGCACCGACCGGCCGCTGCCGGACTTCCCCTGGGCGGCCCCGGCGACGGAGAAGATGCACCCGGTGCCGGGTATGCCGGCGGTGAACTGCACGGAGCAGTTCGGGGTGGCGGGTCCCTGGCACGAGCGGCTGCCGCACTTCCGGGCGGAGTTCACCCCGAGCAGCGGCGCGGAATTGCAGTCGGAGTATCTGCTGCCACGCGAGTCGGCGGTGGCCGCGCTGCACGCGCTGGACGGCATCCGGGAGACGCTCGCCCCCGTGCTGCAGACCTGCGAGGTGCGTACGGTCGCCGCCGACGAGCAGTGGCTGAGCCCCTCCTACGGCCGGGACACGGTGGCCCTCCACTTCACCTGGACCGAGGACACCGGGACGGTGCTGCCCGTGGTGCGGCGGCTGGAGGAGGCACTGGCGCCGTTCGACCCCCGCCCGCACTGGGGGAAGGTGTTCACCACCCCGGCGGCCGGGCTGCGCGCCCGCTACCCGCGCCTGGACGACTTCCGGGACACCGTCGAGGACCTGGACCCGCGGGGCACCTTCTCCAACACCTTCGTACGGGACGTGCTCGGCCACTGACCGGACTTCGTCCAGCCCCTTTCCTAACCCCTTGTCGAAAGCTTCGCCCGCGCCATAGCCTTGCCGCGCGCCGGTGCCCGTCGGCGCGGCCCGGCAGGGATGGGGGCAGCTGACGGTGAAGCGCACATCGCGGGACATCCGCACGGCCAACCGCTATCAGGTGCTGCGCCAGATCATCGCCGCGTCACCGACCTCCCGGCAGGAGCTGGCGGCCGCCACCGGTCTCAGTCTCGCGACCGTCGCCACCCTGGTCGGCGAGCTGCTGGACCTCGGCATGATCACCGAGGTCGGCTTCGAGGAGTCGGCCGGCGGCCGTCCCCGGGGGCTGGTGGCGGTCAACGCGCCGGGCGGCGCGCTGATCGGGGTGGATCTCGCCGAGACCTATGTCCGGGTCGAGCTGTTCGACCTCGCGCTGAACGTGCTGGCCCGCACCGAGGAGCCCGTGCGCCCCGGCGAGAGCCGGCCCGAGCGGGTCGTGGGGCATGTGGCGACGGCGGTGGGGGCGGTGGTCGCGCAGGCCGGGGTGGAGAGCGCGCGGGTGCTCGGGGTCGGGGTGAGCGTGCCGGGCCAGGTGGACCGGGACACCGGGGTCTGCGCGTACGCGCCGAACTGGGACTGGCACGACGTGCCGCTGCTCGATCTGCTCACCGGCCACATCGCCTACCCCCTGTATCTGGACAACCCGTTGCGGGCCTGCGCGGTGGCCGAGCTGTGGTTCGGGGCGGCGCGCGGGCACGGGGACGCGGTGGTGGTGAACCTCGGGACCGGGGTGGGCGCGGGCCTGGTGCTGGGCGGCGCGGTGCACCGGGGGGTGAGCAACAGCGCCGGCGAATGGGGGCACACCACGCTGGTCCTGGACGGACGTCCCTGCCACTGCGGCAACCGGGGCTGTGTGGAGACGTACACCGGCGCGCCGGGGATCATGCTGAATCTGCGGGAGCTGAGCCCGGACGGTCCGCTGCTGCGGGCCGACGACCAGACGGCCACCATCGACGCCCTCGCCCGCGGCGTCGGGGACGGCGATCCGGTGGCACTGAAGGTGCTGGGGCACACCGCCCGCTATCTCGGTGCCGGGATCGCCGATCTGATCAACCTGTTCAACCCCGAGGTGGTCGTGCTCAGCAGCTGGGTCGCGGCCGCGTTCGGCGAGCCCCTGCTCGACGAGGTGCGTACGGCCGTCACCCGGCACGCGCTGCGCCGCCCGCTGGCCGCCACCCGGATCGTCCTCTCCCCAATCCCGACCGACCCGGTGTGTCTGGGCGCGGCGACGTTCGCGCTGGAGGGCGCCCTGCAGTCCGCGGGGAAGCGCGCCAGGAGCCGTACCGCCGGCGGTCGCCGGTAACTGCCGCCCCGCGTCCGTTCGTCATCACGAACGGCGCACAACGCTTCGCACCGACTTTGTCCAACCCCTTGCCGAAGTATTTGCCGAAGGTTAACGTCCCGCGCACCGCAAGTCCTTGAGCGCCAACCCGCCGACCGCCGCACTCGAGACAAGGACGTCGCCATGCCGGATTCGGGCAACAGCAGCTGGGACCGTCGATCAGCACTCCGCGCCGCGCTCGGCCTCGCCGCCGCGGGCGGACTGGCCGCCTGTGGCGGCAACAACGGGCGCGGGGGCGGGGGTTCGGGATCGGGCACGAGCCTGGTCCAGTACTTCCACGCGTACGGCGAGGCCGGCACCGAGCAGGCGATCAAGCGGTACGCGAAGGCGTACGAGGACGCGAACGTGTCCACGCAGTGGATCACGGGCTCCAACTTCGAGAGCAAGCTGTTCGCGTCGCTGCTCACCGACAAGGCGCCGGACGTCTTCGAGTTCCATCCGCAGATCCAGCTGGTCAAGAGCGGCCAGGTCGCCGATCTGACCGAGCTGATCGACCCGGTGAAGGACGACTTCAACCCGGCGGACATCCAGTCGCACACCGTCGACGGGAAGATCTACGGCGTCCGTATGATCGACGACCCGCAGTTCTTCTTCTACCGCAAGTCGCTGTTCGACAAGGCCGGCGTCGGCATCCCGCGGACGCTGGACGAACTGGTCGCGGCAGCGGCGGAGTTGACCACCGACAAGGTCAAGGGCATCTACCTCGGCAACACCCTGCACTCGATCGTCAATCCGCTGATCTGGGCGTCGGGCGCCGAGACCCTGGACGAGAACAACGAGATCGCCTATCACACGGACGGTGTCGTCGGCGGCTTCCGCACCCTGCGCACGCTGTTCACCAGCGGCGATCTGCTGCTCGACGCGCCGACCGACTTCTGGGACCCCTCCGCCCTCAACCAGGGGCTCACCGCGATCCAGTGGTGCGGCATGTGGGCCATGCCGCAGATGCAGCAGGCGCTCGGCGACGACCTGGGGATCTTCCCTTTCCCCAAGGTCACCGACGCGGGCAGGCAGACCGTGTACAACGGCGGCTGGTCGATGTTCGTCAACGCCAAGGGCAAGAACGTCGAGGCGGCCAAGGAGTATGTGAAGTGGCTGTGGATCGACCGGAAGGAGTACCAGGAGGACTGGGCGCTCTCCTACGGCTTCCACATCCCGCCGCGCACCTCGCTCGCCGAGTCCGCGGACAAGCTGAAGTCGGGTCTGCCCGCCGAAGGGGTGCGGCTGTTCAACGAGTTCGGGCACTTCGACAACATCGGCTGGACCCAGGCGATGATCACCGCCCTGGAGGACGTCCTCGCCAACTGTGTCCGCAAGGGCGGTGACCCGGAGGCCGAACTCGGCAAGGCCGACGGGAAGGTCAACCGCGAACTCGACAAGCTCTTCGGCTAGGCCGGCGGACGGGCGGTCACACGATGCCGACGACCACCACCCGCCAGGTCAGCGCCCCGGCCAGGTCGCGGCGGGGGCTGCGGGCGCGCAGCACCCTCGCCTTCTGGCTGTTCACCGGCCCCTTCCTCATCGGCCTGCTGATCTTCGTCTACGTCCCCATCCTCTGGAGCGCCTGGCTGTCGTTCTTCGAGGCCCGCTTCACCGTCACGCCCAGCGATTTCGTCGGCTTCGAGAACTACCGGACGATGCTGACGGACGAGGACTTCATGGGCTCCCTCGTCACCTTCACCGTCTTCGCGGTGATCATCGTCCCGACCACCTGGGCGCTGTCCCTGGCGCTCGCGCTCGCGGTGAACCGGCTGCGGTTCATGCGGGCGTTCTTCCGGTCGGTGTTCTTCCTGCCGACGGCGGTGAGCTATGTCGCCGCCTCGCTGATCTGGAAGATGTCCATCTTCAACGGTGTGCGCTTCGGGCTCGCCAACACCGTCCTCGGCTGGTTCGGCGCCGACGGCACGGCCTGGCTGGCGAGCCCCGACCCGCCCTGGTACTGGCTGGTCATCGTCACCGTACGGCTGTGGCTGCAGGCCGGGTTCTACATGATCCTGTTCCTGGCGGCGCTGCAGAACATCCCGCCGGAGCTGTACGAGGCGGCGGCCATCGACGGGGCGCGGCCCGGCTGGCAGACGTTCCGGTACATCACCCTGCCGCAGCTGCGGGCGACCTCGACGGCGGTGATCCTGCTGCTGCTCGTCGCGGCGTACCAGGCGTTCGACGAGTTCTTCAATCTGCTGTCGAAGACGACGTGGGGGCGTCCACCGCTGGTCGAGCTGTACTACAAGGCGCTGGGCGAGAACCAGGACTACGGCGCCGGCAGCGCGGGCGCGCTGATCCTGACGCTGCTGATCTGTCTGGTGACGCTGCTCCAGGGCCGGATCATGGGCTTCGGCAGGGCGGAGGGCTCCAAGTGACCACCGGGACTTCGCGCCGGGGCCGGCGGGGGAACGTGCTCGGCTCGGCCGGCCTGTACGCGGCCACGAGCGTCGCCGCGTTCCTCTTCCTCGTGCCCTTCTATCTGATCGTGCGCAACGCGCTGTCCACCGATGCGGAGATCACCGGCGAGGACTGGCAGTTCTTCCCCGGCGACATCCAATGGGGCAACGTCACCGAGCCGTTCGACGATCCGACGGTCGACTTCGCCCGCTCGCTGTGGAATTCGGCGGTGGTGGGCGTGGCGCACACCGTCGGCACGCTGCTGGTGTGCTCGCTCGCCGGATACGGGCTGGCCCGCATCCCCTACCGGCACGCGAACAAGGTGTTCTACGCCGTGCTGGTGACCCTGATGGTGCCGACGGCCGTCACCTTCGTGCCCAGTTTCGTGCTGGTCTCCTCGCTGGGCTGGGTGGACAGTTACCGGGGTCTGATCATTCCGGGGCTCTTCAGTGGTTTCACCTGCTTCCTGTTCCGGCAGTACTTCCTGGGGTTCCCGAGAGAGCTGGAGGAGGCGGCGCGGGTGGACGGGCTCGGATACTGGGGCGCGTACTGGCGGGTCGTCGTGCCGAACTCGCTGAACTTCTTCGCCGCCATCGCCACGATCACCTTCATCAGCGGCTGGAACTCCTTCCTGTGGCCGCTGGTCATCGGGCAGGACCCGAGCGCCTGGACGGTCCAGGTGGCCCTCTCCTCGTACATGACCAACCAGACCGTCAACTTCCATCTGATCTTCATGGCCACGGCCATATCCATCCTCCCCCTGGTCTGTGTCTTCCTGTTCCTCCAGCGCTGGCTGGTGCAGGGCATCGCCCAGACCGGGATCAAGGGCTGAGCTAGGAGACACATGACACCGCGCACCACCCCGGCCACCGGCTATGTCGAGGACGTATCCCCCGGCCGCGGGACCCTTCCCCCGCGTGCCTGGTACGCGTCCTCCGACGCGGCCTCCCTGTCCCTGAACGGCGGCTGGCGGCTGCGGGTGTCGCCGACCGCCGACGCCGAGGACGACGCGTTCGCCGAGCCCGGGTTCGACGCGGGGAGCTGGGCGGAGGTGACCGTGCCCGGCCACTGGGTCCTGCAGGGCCATGGCGCGCCCGTCTACACGAACCACCTGTACCCCTTTCCCGTCGACCCGCCGCGCGTGCCCGCCGAGAACCCGACCGGTGACCATCTGCGCGTCTTCGACCTGCCCGGCGACTGGCCGGACGGGGGCGATACGGTGCTCCGTTTCGACGGGGTGGAGTCCTGCGCGCGGGTCTGGCTGAACGGCACGGACATCGGGGAGTTCAAGGGCTCGCGACTGCCGCACGAGTTCGCGGTCGGCCATCTGCTGAAGCCGTCCGGGAACGTCCTCGCGGTCCGGGTGCACCAGTGGTCGGCGGGGTCGTATCTGGAGGACCAGGACCAGTGGTGGCTGCCCGGCATCTTCCGTGACGTGACGCTGCTGCACCGCCCGCCCGGCGCCGCGGGCGACTTCTTCGTGCACGCCTCCTACGACCATGTCACCGGCGCCGGCACCCTGCGCGTCGACTCCGGCGTCCCGGGCCGGGTGACCGTCCCGGAACTGGGCATCGACACCGGCACCGGTGAGGCGGTGACGCTCCCGGTCGAGCCGTGGACGGCCGAGACACCCCGGCTGTACGACGGCGTACTGGCCACCGCGGGCGAACGCGTCCCGGTGCGCGTGGGCTTCCGTACGGTCGTCGTCGAGGACGGCCTGATCAAGGTGAACGGCACGCCGCTGCTGTTCAAGGGCGTCAACCGGCACGAGTGGCACCCGCGCACGGGCCGCGCGCTGGACCTCGGCACCATGCGCGAGGACGTGCTGCTGATGAAGCGGCACAACCTCAACGCGGTCCGCACCTCGCACTATCCCCCGCACCCGGCCTTCCTGCGGCTGTGCGACGAGTACGGGCTGTGGGTGATCGACGAGTGCGATCTGGAGACCCACGGCTTCGTCGAGCAGGAGTGGCGGGACAACCCGGTCGACGACGACCGCTGGACCCCGGCCCTGCTGGACCGGGCGGAGCGCATGGTCGAGCGGGACAAGAACCATCCGTCGGTGGTGATGTGGTCCCTGGGCAACGAGGCCGGCACCGGACGCGGGCTGACCGCGATGGCCGAGTGGATCCACGGCCGGGACCCCTCCCGCCCGGTGCACTACGAGGGCGACACCGGCTGCCGTGACACGGACGTGTACTCGAGGATGTACCCGCCGCACGAGGAGGTCGAGCGGATCGGCCGGGGTCTGGACGGCGGCACCCACCGCCGGCGCGGACTCCCGCTGATCCTCTGCGAGTACGCGCACGCGATGGGCAACGGCCCCGGCGGACTCACCGAGTACCAGGAGCTGTTCGAGCGGTACGACCGGCTGCAGGGCGGCTTCGTCTGGGAGTGGATCGACCACGGCGTCGAGCATCCCGAGCTGGGCTTCGCCTACGGGGGCGACTTCGGGGAGGAGTTGCACGACGCCAACTTCGTCTGCGACGGACTGCTCCTCCCCGACCGCACGCCCTCACCGGGCCTGCGCGAGTACAAGAAGGTGATCGAGCCGGTCCGTATCGAGGCCGGCGACGCGGCCGGCACCGTACGGATCACCAACCGGTACGACTTCGCGGATCTGTCCGGGCTGGAGTTCGTGTTCTCCCACCAGGTGGACGGAATACCGACGGGCGCGCACCGGCTCACCGTGCCCGCGCTGGCCCCCGGCGAGTCGGCGGAGGTCAAGCTGCCCGGGGCGCCGGACGGCCGGGGCGAGGAGGTGCAGTGGACGGTGCAGGTGCTGCTCGCCGAGGACACACCGTGGGCCGGTCAGGGGCACGAGGTGGCATGGGGGCAGGGGACGGTGGCGCCCGGGGCCCCGCTGCCGGCGGCGGCCGGTGTGCGGCCCGCCGTGGACGGGGACCGGATCGCACTGGGCCCGGCGGAGTTCGACGCCCGCACGGGCGCGGTGCGTTCGCTCTCCGGAGTGCCGGTGAGGGATCTGCGGCTGGATGTGTGGCGGGCGACGACCGACAACGACGACGGGGCGTCCTGGCAGACGGACACCCGGTACGGGCCGCTCTGGCGGGAGTCGGGCCTGCACCGGATGCGGCACCGGCTGGACGCGGTCGAGACGGACGGTGACGCGCTGACCGTACGGACCCGGGTGGCGCCCGCCGGACGCGAGACGGGCCTGCGCACGGTGTACCGGTGGACCTCCGACGGCACCCGGGTGCGGCTGACCGTCTCGGTCGTGCCGGAGGGCGACTGGCGGGTGCCGCTGCCCCGGCTCGGCATCCGCTTCGGTCTCGCGGGCACGCCCGAGGACGCCGTCTTCTGGTACGGCGGCGGCAACGAGGCCTATCCGGACACCAGGGCCGCGTCCCGGGACCTGCTGTGGGACGCGAGCGTGGGAGAACTGCAGACGCCGTATGTGCGCCCGCAGGAGAACGGCGCCCACGCGGATGTGCGCTGGGCGGAGGTCGGCGGTCTCCGGGTCGACGGCGAACCGGAGTTCTGGTTCACGGTCAGGCCGTGGACCACCGAGCACCTGGACGCCGCCCGCCATCGCACCGACCTCGTGCCCGGCGACACGGTGTGGGTCCACCTCGACCACCGGCTGCACGGCATCGGGTCCCAGTCCTGCGGACCGGGCCCGCTGCCCCGGTACCACCTGTGGCCGGAGCCGGTGGAGTTCTCCTTCGTGTTCTCGCAGCCGCGCGACTGACCACCCCCGGTGGTCGACGGAAGGACGAACGGTGCGTACCCGGGGCACGGCGGCTCGCCCACACCTGATCGGTAGGCTGGGGCTTCCTGCTCAGGTCTGCCCCGGAGGCCGTCATTCCCCGCGCCGGACTCACCACCGACCGTCTGGTCGCGGCCGCCGCCGACCTGGCCGACGAGGCGGGCTACCAGAACGTCACGCTGTCCGCGCTGGCCCGGCGTTTCGGTGTGAAGGACGCGAGCCTGTACGCGCATGTGCGCGGGCTGCGGGATCTGCGCACCAGGATGGCGCTGCTCGCGGGCGGGGAGATGATCGACCGGATCGCGGCGGCGGTCGCCGGACGCACCGGCGGGGAGGCGCTGGCCGCGTTCGCCGACGCCTACCGGGAGTACGCCCTGGCCCACCCGGGCCGGTACGCGGCCACCCGGATCCCGCTGGACCAGTACCTGGTGGCGGACTCCCCCGCGCTGCGCCGCACCGCCGAGATCACCTACGGCATGCTCCGTGCCTACGACCTGGAGGAGCCGGACCTCACCGACGCCGTACGCCTGCTGCGCAGCACCTTCCACGGCTTCTGCGCGCTGGAGGCCCAGGGCGCGTTCGGCGATCCCCGTGAGGTGACGGCATCATGGAACAGGTCGATCGGGGCCCTGCATGTCGCGCTGCTGAACTGGCCCCGGGAGAAGGCGCGTTGACCTTCGGGTAAGTGGGCCGGGTGTGAGACGGCGATAACAGCGGTACGGACGTGGAGTCGGAGCCGGTCAGGCAGGAAGGGGGCGCGCGTTGTGTCCCAGCCACGCCTGAGGCGGCACCCCTTGGGCCCGGGAGGCCCCGACCCGGCGCCTCCCGGTCCGGGAGGCGGCCCCCCGCGTCCCGTGCGGTTCGTGGGCTGGCTCGGCGGTATCGGCTGCGCGGCCGCCGGGTACGGGGTGTTCCAGTTCCTGTTCCAGGTACTGCCCGACTCGCTGGACGGGGAGGCGGCGCGGTATCTGATCTCCACGGTGAGCGGCGTCGGCACCGGCCTCGCGGCCTGGCTGGCGGCGGCGCTAGTACGGGCCCGGACGGCCGAGCCCGCCGCCCCTGCCGTCCCGCCGGGGCCCGTCACCGGCCCGGCGCCGGGTCCGCTGCCCGAGGTCTTCGCCTCCGCCTACGACACCCTGGTCGCGCAGGTGGCGGTGGTGGACGACCCGGACCGGGGGCGGCTCACGGGCTGGTCGCACTCGCTGGGCGAGAGCGGTCCCGGGCGGCCGACGTCCGTGGGCACGTCGTACGGGCTGCAGACGCTGCTCGACCTGGGGATGACCGACGGCCGGCTGCGGCCGGGCGAACTCGTGGACACGCTGTGGCGGCTGCGGCTGCCGGACGGTGGCTGGTCGGCCCGGTCGCAGGGGGCGCAGGCACGCCCGGAGGTGACCGCGCTGGTGCTGGGCGCGCTCGCCCGCGCGGGGGTGTCGCCCGACCGGCTCGCGCAGGAGGTGGACCGCTGCACGACCGCGTTCACACGTGAACGGGACCGTGCCGGGCGGGAGTCGACGCATGTGGTGACGACGGTGCTGCGCGGGCTGCTGCGCGCGGCGCCCGGCAGCGACGCCCTGTCGCCGCTGCGTGAGGTCCTCGTCGACGGGGCGATCAGCGACCGGGGCCGGGAGCATCTGCGCTGCTGGGGCTACCGCCTGGACCCGCCGTACGGGCCGCCGTCGCCGCTGCACACCGCGCAGGCGGTGGTCGCGCTGGAGCGTGCCGGACGGGTCCTGGGCGAGAACGCGGGGGTACGGGCCGCCCGGGAGGACGGCGTGCGCTGGCTGTTGTCCTGCCCCGGCGCCGCGCACCATTCCTGCCCGGACCTGGAGAACCTGCGCGAGGAGGTGCGCCGGCCCCGCCCGGACGACCCCGCCCACCACGAGGTCCTGAACGTACGGCACTTCACCGCGACCTGGATCCTGCGGGCCCTGCTCTCCCGGGGCGCGCTGGAGGTCGCCCGCCAGGACGGCCTCGAGGGGACGTGGCGGGAGCTGGCGGACGGGGCCGCCGCGGCGGTGCGGGCGGGGCAGCGGGACGGCATCTGGACCTGGGGCCGGGGCGACAGCACCGAGCTGCGGCACCCGATGTGGATGACGTACCAGGGTCTGTCGGCGCTGCGGGCACACGCCCTGTGGAGCTACCGGCCGAACGACCGTTGAATCGAAGGGGTGGAGTGCGTGGGGGGACGGCACGTGGCGGCGGCGCGGCGGTTACTGACGCGGACGCTGGACGGTGGGCTGCCGGAACGGGAGCAGGTGTCCGCGGCGGGCGCGGTGGTCGCCGAACTGGGTTCGCCCGAGCGGCTGTCGGAGCTCGTCGGTGAACTGGTCCGCGGGGAGGGCGATCCGAAGGGCTGTGCCCGGCTGTCGTACCGGCACGTGCTGGGCTTCGACAAGCTGTTGCTGATCGACGCCGGTCCGCGGCACATGCTGCGCGTGCATCTGTGGCACGCGGGCGCGGGCGGTACCGGCCGGGAGGACATCCACAACCACCGCTCGGCGCTGGCCTCGCACATCGTACGGGGGCGGCTGTGCATGGAGTTGTACGAGACGGGCGGCGGTGACGGTTTCGAGGCCGAGCGGTACGAGGAGTCCCTGGCGGACGGGTCCGCGGACTGGCTGCTGACCCCGGCGGGTCCGGCGCGGCTGCGGCTGGCGCACACCGGCCGTTATGCGGCGGGGAGCACGTACGCCCTGCCGGCGCACACCCTGCATCGCGCGTGGTGCGACACTCCGGTGCCGACGGTGACCCTGTTCCTGGAGACGGGGGCCGAGCGGCGGCGGCACACCGATGTGTTCACCGCGGCGGGCCCGCACGCGGGCGCGGTGCCGAAGCAGCCGCTGGACGTGCCCGGCTATCTGACCGCGCTGAACGGTCTGGCGGAGCTGCTCAGGAGTCCGTGAGGGCCTGGCGTACGACGTCGAGGTTGTAGGCGTCGATGTCGACGCCGGTCAGCTCGGAGGGATACAGCCAGGCGTGGGTCTGGTCGGGGAGGGGGAGGGTGACGCGGTCGGTGAGCGGGCGGACCAGGAAGTTGTCCTGCCAGTTCTTCGTCTCCTGGCCGCGGTAGTCGCTGACGAAGGAGGACTCGCCGACCTTGCGGACGATCTCGCCGAGCAGGCCGGTCTCCTCCTTCAGCTCGCGCAGGGCGCCGTCCCGGGGGTCCTCGCCGGGTTCCAGCTTGCCGCAGGGGACGCCCCAGACCCGGGGGAGGAACTTCTCGGTCCCGCTGCGGCGGACCAGGAGGATGCGGCCCTTGTCGTCCCTCACGACGGCGGCGGCCAGCCGTTTCTCACCGGGGGGCTCCATGTCCATGGTTCCTCGGTTCCTCGCCGGAGATGAGTCCAAAGGGTCTGATACCCGCGAAAAGGCCGACTGTACCAAGCTTTTTTCGCCCCCGCCGCCCCTGCCCGTCCCGACCTGGGGCTCCGCCCCAGACCCCGCTCCTCAAACGCCGGAGGGGCTGAACGCAGCCCCCGGGGACGTGGCGTCACAGGCGCAGGCCTGGGACGCCCCGGTTCCGGACGGGGCGCCCCAGGGGTTCATCCCACCCCGAGTGTGCCATCGAGCACCAGATGCCGGGGCACCTTGTTTGATCTCATGTCCCGCGAGTCCACTGCTGGTTGGTGCCTCCGGTGCAGGTGTACGTGATGATCGCGGCGGAGTTGGCCGTGGATGCCCCGTTCACGTCGAGGCACTCCCCGGTGGCGCGGGACCTCACGTTCACGTACGAGCCCGTCGTGGTGAGCGACCACTGCTGGCTCGTCGCGGAGGTGTCGCAGTTCTCCTGTGTGACGGTGCTCGCGTTCTCCCGCACGCACAAGCTGCTGCCCCGGACCATGAGTTGGTAGTAACCACTTCCGACGGACTTGAACCAGAATTTCTGATTCCCGCCGCCGTTGCAGTCGTACTGCTTGATCTGCGCGCCCGCCCACAGCGACTGACCGGTCACGTCGGCGCACCTGCCGCTGTGCCGGGCGATCAGTGTGTTGTACGGGGCGGACGTACCGCCGGCCGTCCCGGCGGCCGTGTCGATGGTCAGCTCCGGGGACCAGGACATGGACAGGGACGTCGACGACGGGAAGGTCAGCGGCAGCCATACGTACCGGGAGTCGTTGACGGTCCCGCCGAAGGAGTTGCCCCAGCGGTCGCCGAGATACAGGTACGCGGTGCCCGACGTGCCCTGCACCGGCAGCACGTACGCGGTCTGCGAGCCGTAGGCGGTGGAGTCGCCGACGTTGCTCATCGCCGACCAGGGGCCCGAGAGGCTGGTGGCGGTGGCGTACTGCTGCTGGTTGGGGCTCCAGCCGGTGGCACCCGACGTCAGCATGAAGTAGACGCCGTTGCGCTTGAACAGGGCCGGGGCCTCGCGGTGACCGCCGGGCCAGGGGTTGGCGACGAGGCTCGCGATGCCGGTGTAGTCGGCGGTGAGCCGGTAGATGTGCAGGTCGTAGTTCTCGCGGGCGGCGGAGACCATGTAGCCGGCGCCGTCGGTGTCCGTGAACACGGTGATGTCGCGGGACATGTGCTGTCCCAGCGGCCGGAAGCTGCCCCGCCAGGTGTAGTTCCCGTCCACGGTGTCGGAGACGGCCACGGCGGCGCGGGCCTCGCCGTAGTCGCTGCCGTTCTCCTTGTGCATCCACATCACGAACTGGCCGGTGGACGCGTTGTACATGACCTTGGGCCGTTCGATGTTGGCGGTGGCGAGTTCGGAGTGGCTGTTCTCGGTGAGGACGTGGTTGCGGAACTCCCAGTTCTTCAGGTCGGTGGAACGGTAGGCGTCGACGTAGCGGAAGGTGTTGTCGGCGTTGCGGTGCTCGCCGAACCAGTAGTAGTAGGCGCCGACTTTGAGGACACCGCCCCCGTGGGCGTGTACGGGACCGCCCGAACCGTCCGTGAACTGGACGCCGTTGGCGACGGTCTGCGGGGCGGCCTGGGCGGGCGCGGTGACCAGGGCGCCGGCGAGCGCGAGACAGAGGGTGAGCAGTAACGCGTAGGCCCGTCTCATGTCACGCCCCCTCGGTGTCGGCCACGGGGACCCCGAAGTCGGGGGTGCCGTCCGCTTTCCAGCCCAGCTTCTGGACGCGGGTGTGCCGGTTGGGATCGTGCAGCGGGTCGCCGGTGATCTCCTTGTACTGGCGGGCGTGGTAGACGAGCACGTCGGTACGGCCGTCCTCGGCGACGGTGAAGCAGTTGTGGCCGGGGCCGTACTGCCGGGTGGTGTCGTTGCTGGTGAAGACGGGGACGGGCGACTTGGCCCAGCTCGCCGGGTCCGTCAGATCGCTGTCCTCGTCGGCGGTCAGCAGGCCCACACAGTAGTTGGCGTCGGTGGCGCCGGCCGAGTAGGTCATGAACAGCCGTCCGTTGCGGTGCAGGACGTAGGGCCCCTCGTTGACGGCGAAGCCGATGCGTTCCCAGGCGTACTCCGGTGTGGAGAGCCGTATCTGAGGGCCGGTCAGGGTCCAGGGGTTCGCCATCGCGGAGAGCCAGATGGCGGTGTTGTTGTCCAGCCCGGGTTCGTGCTGGGCCCAGGCGAGGTAGCGCCTTCCGCGGTGCGCGAAGGTGGTGGCGTCGAGGGAGAAGGTCTCCCAGGCGGTCCTGATCTGGCCCTTCTCGACCCAAGCGCCCGTGAACGGGTCGGCGTTGGCGTTCTCCAGCACCCAGATCCGGATCGCCCACACGTCCTCGGCGGGCGCGGCGGCGAAGTAGATGTACCACTTGCCGCCGACGCGGTGCATCTCGGGCGCCCAGATGTGGGCGCCCATGTTCCCGGCCGGGTGCGCCCGCCAGATCACGGTCTCGGCGGCCCGCCCCAGCCCGCCGAGCGTCCGGGACCGGCGCAGAATGATCCGGTCGTACTCGGGGGCTGTGGCGGTGAAGTAGTAGAACCCGTCGGTGTGCCGCGCGATATGCGGATCGGCGCGGTTGGGCACCAGCGGATTCCGGTAACTCTCCGCCTTCGCCCGGGCGACAGCAGGCGTGACAGCGGCGAGGGCCCCTTTCAGCAGAACTCTGCGCGCAGAAACCGATTCGAAGCGACTCATACGGACTGCCTCTCGTGGGGGGACAACAATCCCGTTCGCTATACCGAACGACATCTGAAACCACGAACGCCGCCAAGGTAAAGGCGACCCCACAAGAGGTCAACGGCCCCGCCACAACTGCGGGCAACCGCACCGCCCCCTACACGCGCCGCACCACCACCGTCGCCGACCGAGGCACCTCCCCCGCCCCCGGCCACCCGCTGGACCGTTCCGCCGCCCCCCACCGCACCGTCCGCTCCCCCGGATGCTGCACATTGACGAACAACGCCCGGCCATCCGGCGTCGCATCCACCCCCGTGACCTCCGCCCCCCGTGGCGCGGTGAGGAACCGCCGCACCACGCGACTCCCGACATCCGCCGCCAGCAACGCGTTGTTGCCGGCCGCCCGGTACACCTCGCCCGGCCCGTTCACCGCGGCCCCCGACACCCCCGTGGAGATCCACAACGTCCCCCGCGCGTCGAACCAGAGCCCCTTGGGCGCGGCGAAAACCCCCTCACCGCCACCCCGCAGGTCCCCGCCCGCCAGGAACAACTCCCACCGCAGCCCGTCCCCACCCGTCTCCCGCCACCGCACCACGCACCCGTACGGATCCGCCGCGCCCACCCGCGGCACGGCCCCCCGCACTCCCGCGTCCGAACACCGCCCCGTCCCGTTCCCACCCGCGAGCGCGAGGTACGCATGACCGTCGACCGGGCTCACGGCCACCCGCTCCGGCCGGTTCAACGCGGTGGCCCCCACCGCGTCCGCCGCGAGCCGCGCCCGTACGAGCACGTCCCCCTGATCGGCCCACCCGCCCGCACGGGTCAGCGGCCCCTCCCCGTACCGCAGCGGCAGCCAACGCCCCCTGCCGTCCGCCCGCAACCGCGCCACGTACAGCGTCCCGTCGTCCAACGACGCGCCCGCGCTCACGAACTTGTACAGGTACCCCCCGTCCACGGCATCGGTGCTGTGGACGACGACCCGTCCCCCGCTCTCGCTCACCGTCGCGCTCCCGTGCGAGAACCGCCCGAGCGCGGTCCGCTTCACCGGCACTGAGGACGGATCGCGCGGATCGAACTCGACGACCCACCCGAACTGCCGGGCGTGCGCCCCGTCCCGGGCCAGGTCGAAGCGCGGGTCGGCACCGTGCCACGGATGGCCGAACCCGCCGGCCGACAGCCCGTAGCGCACGTCCTCCTCGGTACGCCGCCACCTCACCTCGTCCGTGCCGAAGCAGGCCTGGTAGTCCTCCTCCGCGGCCAGACACGTCCCCCACGGCGTGACGGTGACCCCGCTGACGGCCACCACACCGCGCGACGGCCCGTCGGCCGCGAACGGCCCGGAGAACCGCGTCGGCGTTTCCGCGGTGATCCGGCGGCCCGCCGCCGACCCCGCGGTCCGCCACGCCCCGCCGTCCTCCCGCACCCCGACCACGGTGAGCCCGTGCGCGGCCATCGCCGTACGGGGGTCGTCGCCCAGCAGCGCGGGATCGGCGCCCTCGTGGCCGATGACGAGCAGCCCGCGTCCGCTCCCGCCCGACGCGACGTACCGCACACCGTGATGGTGGCTGCCCACCTGCCGCGCCTGTGCGACGGCGCCGTCCGCGCGGGACGTACGGATCCGCTCCCCCCACGGAGCGACGACGTCCGCACGGAACCCGGCGGGGACGGTGACGGCGTCCGCCTCACTGGCCGCCACGGGTTCGAACTCCCCGAAGCCCCCGGCGGCCGCCCGCCCCGCGGAGGAGCCCTCCGTCGCCGCTACGGCGGGCGCTCCGACCGCCATCAGCCCGGCGGCCGCCAGCGCGCCGTACGCGACCACGCCCCGCCGCGACGGGCCCGTTCCCGACGTTTCGTCCCCCATCAGAACCTCCCCTGGTTGAGTGCCGCCTGCAGGGCCTTGGTGGTGCCCGTGCCCCAGTCGCCGTCGACGAGCAGACCGGCACCGGTCATCTTGTTGAGGTGGCGCTGCATCGCCTCGACCGTGGCGGCGCCGATGTCGCCGTCGACGACGAGCTCCGCGCCCGCCCAGGTGTTGAGGTGCTGCTGCAGGGCGCGCTTGGAGGCCGGCCCCCACTCCCCGTCGGCGGTGACGCCGATGGCGCGCTGCGTCGCGGTGATCGTCGCGGGACCGAACTCCCCGTCGACCGGCAGGCGTTCGCCGTCGCTGTAGGCGGTGTACGCGGCCTCGGTGGCGGGCCCCCACAGCCCGTCCGCGGCCGCGCCCACCTTCCCCTGCAGCCACTTCACCCCGGCCTCGGTGAGCGGGCCGAAGACACCGTCCTCGTCCAGGGGCGGCGTGTGGCCGAGCCCGTTGACCGCCCGCTGCTGCGCCCGCACGGCGCGGATGGTGGTGATGCCTCCGCCGCTGAAGTTCGGCGACCCGGTGTGGTCCGCGTAGGCCCGCTCGGTGTCCGGGCCCCACATCCCGTCGGGCGCCGTGCCGACCTTGCTCTGCAGCCACTTGACGCCCGTCTCGGTGAGCGGGCCGAAGATGCCGTCGGTGGCGAGGGCGGGCGTGTATCCGAGGCCGTTGACGGCCCGCTGCTGCGCGGAGACGGAGCGGATGGTGGCCACGCCCCCGCCGCCTCCGCCCCGGCCGATGTAGGCGACGTACGCGGCCTCGGTGGCGGGCCCCCACAGCCCGTCCGGGTCGGTGCCGACCTTCGTCTGCAGCCACTTCACCCCGGCGCCGGTCAGCGGGCCGAAGACACCGTCCTCGTCCAGAGGCGGCGTGTGGCCGAGCCCGTTGACGGCCCGCTGCTGCGCGATGACGGAGCGGACGCCGGTCTCTCCCATGCCGGGGGTGCCCGACTCGCTGTCGCCGATCGGCAGGGTCGATCCGCTCATGCCGTTGACGACCCACAGCCGCAGTTCCGCGCCCGGGCACTGGGTGGGCGCGAGCGCCGAGTGGTAGGTGGCGTTCAGCGTCCTGCCCGTGCGCTCGTTCGCGGCGTGATAGAGGCTGCGGATCGCGTTCTTCGCCTCCGTCGTGGCGTCACCGTCGACGCCGATGAAGCACACCCCGATGTGGCTGGTGTTGTAACCGGCCACGTGCGCCCCCAGGTTGGTCCAGCCCCGGCCCTCGTAGATCCGTCCCTGCCAGTCGACGAGGAAGTTGTAGCCGATGTCGTCCCAGCCGTTGGAGTCCATGTGGTAGTTCTGGATGGCCCGTACGGTCTGGTACTTGTTGCCGGCGGAGTAGTGCACGGCGAAGCCGACGCGCTGCCCGTACGGCACCTTCACCACCTGACGCGGCGGGCGGGCGTTCCACTGGGAGCGGGAGATGACGTCGAGCTGTGCCGGGGCCGACGGGGCCGGCATGCCCGGGTCGATGTCGGATCCCGTCTTCGCGTACGAGGTCAGGTTGCCCGGGCAGTCGGTGCCCGGGTTGTTCTTGGAGTGGGGATAGATCGCGTCGCCGGCCTTGCGGTTGTCGGGGACGGCGGTGCGCAGGTGCCAGATCAGGTCCCTGATCGACTTCTTCATCGCGGACGTCGGCTGCTGAGTGCTCCAGAGCAGGCCGCAGATGGAGTAGTAGCCCGTGTTCCGCCCGACGTCCCCGTAGCCCGACTCCCTGATGTACCCCGGTGAGTTGGCCTCGCCCCGCTGCAGGCCGCGGCCTTCGTAGACGTGTCCGTGCGGGCACACCAGGAAGTTGTACTCGATGTCGTCGAAGTCCTCGATGTACTCCTTCGCCCACACTTCGGCGATGTCGCGGCGGCAGTCGTCCTCGTCGTTCAGGATGCGGGGGACGAGCCCGCGATGGTGGATGAACACACCGCCCTTCCAGGGCGTCCACTCGCGCCCGCTGTTCAGCGGGCCCATGCCGGCCTGGGCGACGATGGCCTCCTGCGCCGCCCGGTAGGGGAACTCGTAGTCCCAGTAGACCGTCGCGGCTCTGTCCGCGATCAGGTCCGCTCCCGTGGACGTATCGGGTACATGGACGGCCCAGGTGGACCGGCGGTGAATGGTGACGGCCATGGCGGCACTCCAGTCGACTGTAGGCAACGGGGCATCCCCGGCCAACGATCGCCGCGACCGCCCCCGTCCCACCACGCGTTTGCGCCTGACCGCAAAAGCCCAGCCCCGACCGCCCCTTCGCCCGTCCGCGACCGGCGCTTCGCCCGTCGCCGACCGCCCCGTCGCCCGTCCCCGTACCGGCCTTTCACCCGTCCCCGCCCGGACCTAGCCCGCCGCCGGCGCGAACCCCGCCATCCTGTCGCCCTCCGGCTGGACGACGCCGCAGGTGCCCTCGGGGACGGCGTTCCAGGCGCCGGGCAGGTCGCCCAGGGGTTCGGAGACGATGAGGCGGGCGTCGCCGGAGATCTCGCGCAGGAACTCCAGGTCCGGGTGGAGGGAGCGCAGTGTCTCCACGCGCGAGCTGTAGAAGAGCGAACGCGACTGCTGCTGGGTGGAGTAGCGGAACGCCCACAGGCGTGCGCCGTCGGTCACCGCGACCGTCATCTGCAGCGGGAACTCCACGCCGTGCTCATGGCCGACGCGTTCCACCAGGCCCGCCATCCGGGCGACGGCGCCGGGCGGATCCTCCTCCAGACCGAGGGTCAGCGACAGATAGAACATCATCTCCGAGTCCGTGGAGCCCTCGACGTACGGGAACAGGTGCGGCGCGACGCGGAGGGCGAGGTCCCGCCGGAGCAGGTGGAACTCGGCGACGGCCCCGTTGTGCATCCACATCCAGCGGCCGTAGCGGAAGGGATGGCAGTTGGTCTGCTGCACCGCCGTACCGGTCGAGGCGCGGATGTGGGCGAAGAAGAGCGGCGAGACGACATGCCCGGCGATCTCCCGCAGATTGCGGTCGCTCCACGCCGGGCCGATGTCCCGGACCACCGCGGGGCTGTCCTTGTCCGGCGCGTACCAGCCGACGCCGAACCCGTCGCCGTTGGTCGTCTCGACGCCCATCCTCGCGTGCAGACTCTGGTCGATCAGCGAGTGCGCCGGCCGGTAGAGAATGCTGTCCAGCAGGATCGGCGTGCCCGAATAGGCGAGCCAACGGCACATCGTCCACCGCCTTCCCGGTCACGGCCGCGACCGTCGTGGCACGGACCCCCGGCGTCCCAGCGCGAGCCGGGCCACCCGCAGCCAGTCGGGTGCCCCGCCGCCCCGCCGCGTACGCACCGCATCGCGTGGAACGCGCACCCGCAGCGCCCCGGGAGCGATCCGGCACACCACGGGGGCCGGCAGCAGCACGTGCTCCCCGTCCACACCGGCCGGAACGGCCGCGGTGTCCGCCTCGACCACGACCTCCCCGGCGGTGAGCCGCAGCAGACCGGCCGCGCGGGGGCCGCGCGCCATCCCCGCGGCCCGCACCGCGCCCTCCACCCGCACGCCCAGCACGCCGAGCCGTCCGGAGTCCAGCCGCTCCCTGCGCCCCGGCCGGGACGCGTCGACCGCCCGCAGATACGGGTTGTTGCTGACCAGCAGTGCCTGAAGACCGTCCGCGCGGGTGCCGTCGGCCAGCATCCGCAGCCGGGGCGCGGAGGGACCGGACAGCAGGCCGGGCATCATGCGCAGCGCGGTCCGTCGCTTCTCGTCCCGGTACGCGGGATCGCCGACGACCTCCGCGTACGTGCCGAAGGAGGCGTTGTTGACGAAGACCCGGCCGGCCGCGAAGCCGAGGTCCACGCGGAGTTCTACGCCGTCCGTCAGGGCGTCGAGGGCCTTCGCAGGATCGTCGCGGTCGAGGCCGAGGTCGAGCGCGAAGTGGTTGCGGGTGCCGGCCGGGACCACCAGGAACGGCAGGTGGTGCCGGGCGGCGACCTCCGCCACCAGTGCCTGGGTGCCGTCCCCTCCGGCCACCGCCAGCAGATCGGCTCCGTCGCGTACGGCGTCCTCGGCGAGCGCGGCCACGTCCTGGTGCCCGGGGCCGAGCAGCGTCACCCGCACACCCGCCGCGCGCGCCCGGTCCGCCAGCCGGAAGCGGTCGACCTTGCCGCCGCCCGAGCGGGGGTTCATCAGGGCCCAGGGCCGGACCGGCCGCGGTGCGTGTTCGGGTTCGGCGGTCGCGGGCGCCAGTGCCGTCCGGGCCGCGCCCACGGCCAGCGCCCACAGCGCCAGGGACGCCACGGCGGGTCCCAGCATGCCGCCGGCCGCGTACAGCGCGAGCACCGTCAGCGGGGCCGCCACGCACAGGGCCGCTCCGAGGAGCCGCACCGTCCCGGAGTGGGCGAGCGTCCACCACAGCCCCATGGCCGCGAGGGCGAGCCCGGCGAGGCCGAGCAGCACCCAGAGCACACTGCGCGGACCGGCGGCGGCCAGCGGGACCAGCGCCCCCGCCGTGAGGGCGAGGAGCGCCAGTCGTGCCCACGCCGCGTCCCGCGGGACGCCGGTCCGCGCCACGGCCCGGGACTCACCGCCCGGCGCGGGAGTCCGAACGCGGCATGCACAGGGCCCAGATGATGAAGCCCGAGAACGCGATCATCACGACCGACCAGACCGGGTAGTACGGCAGGGACAGGAAGTTCGCGATGATGATGAGTCCGGCGATCGTCACACCGGCGATGCGCGCCCACAGGGCCCCGCGGGCCAGACCGAGGCTGACGAGCACCCCGATCGCGCCGAGCACCAGATGGGTCCAGCCCCAGGACGTGAGGTCGAACTTGAAGACGTAGTTCTGCGTCGTGACGAAGACGTCGTCCTCGGCGATGCCCATGATGCCCCGGAAGATGTCGAGCACTCCCACGATCATCAGGGTGACGGCGGCGAAGACCGTCAGGCCGCCCGCCCACTCCCGCTTCGCCGACCGTGCGTACGTGCCGGTCGCCGGGCGTGCGCCGTGTGTCGGATGTGTGGTTGCCATCGCGTTGCCTCGATTCGGTGTCGTGCGGTCAGCGCCCCGTGGACGAGGCGTACGGTCCCCGGTGTTCCGCCGGGCCGTGCCCGCTCAGGACCAGTTCCTTCGCCCTGCGGAACTCGTCGTCCGAGATGTCGCCGCGTGCCTTGATCTCGGACAGCCGGGCGAGTTCGTCGACGCTGCTGGTGTGTCCGCCCGCGCCCTTGGCGGTCTCGCGGACGTAGCTGTCGAAGGCGTCCTGCTGTGCGCGTGCCTGCGCCCGCTCACGGTGTCCCATGTTCTTGCCGCGGGCGATCACGTAGACGAACACGCCCAGGAAGGGCAGGACGACCGTGAACACCAGCCAGCCGGTCTTGGCCCAGCCGCTCAGGTCGTCGTCGCGGAAGATGTCCATGACGACCCGGAAGAGCAGCACGAACCACATGATCCACAGAAAGATGATCAGGATGGTCCAGAAGGCACTCAGCAGCGGATAGTCGTACGCGAGGTACGTCGCACCACTCATCTCGGTCCTCCGTTCCGGGCCTGCGCCCGACATGCCGTTCGCCCCCACGCTCAGCGTCCGCCCCACATGGCCGGTGCCGCCTCACCCGGGACGGGTGATCCGCTCGCGGCGCCCGCGCGGTGCGATGGGGGCGAGGATTCACGTCGTACGGAGGCAGGGATGGCCGTACAGGATTCGTTCAGCGCACCGCTCTCCCCCGCCGAGCGGGCCGCGCAGGGGAAGTCCGCGCGCGACCGGGCGCCGCGTTCGTGCCACGGCCGGTTCGAGGCGGCCCGGAAAAGGCCGGACCCCGTCGACGTGATCGAGCGGCAGTCGGCGACCCGGCTGCCCGAGCTGGTGCCGGTCCGCTACGGACGCATGCTGGAGTCGCCGTTCCGGTTCTACCGGGGCGCGGCGGCCATCATGGCGGCGGATCTCGGCCCGGCCCCCGACACGGGTCTGACCGTGCAGCTCTGCGGCGACGCCCATCTGCTGAACTTCCGCCTGCTGGCCTCCCCCGAACGCCATCTCGTCTTCGACATCAACGACTTCGACGAGACCCACCCCGGCCCCTTCGAATGGGACGTCAAGCGGCTCGCGGCGAGCTTCGCGATCGCCGGCCGGGCGAACGGCTTCCCGGTGGAGGAGCAGAACGGCGCGGTGCGCACCTGTGTGGCGGCGTACCGCGCGCGCATGCGGGAGTTCGCCGGGATGCGCACCCTCGACATCTGGTACGCGCAGGACGACGCCGACCGGCTGCGGGAGCTGATGGCCTCGTCGATGGACCGCGAGGCCCGCCGCCGTACCGCCGAGGCGACGAAGCACGCACGGACCCGCACCCATCTCCAGGCCTTCGCGAAACTCACCCGTGCCACGGCCCGGGGCAGGCGCATCGCACCGGACCCGCCGCTGATCACACCTCTGGACGACCTGGTGGAGGACCCCTCCGCCGAGGGGGAGGCGCTGCGCGCGGTCCTGGACGGCTACGCGCGCTCCCTCCCGTCGGAGCGGCGGCATCTGCTGGGCCGCTACCACCTGGCCGACATCGCCCGGAAGGTGGTCGGCGTCGGCAGTGTCGGCACCCGCTGCTGGATCGTGCTGCTGCTCGGCCGGGACGACGACGATCCCCTGCTGCTGCAGGCCAAGGAGGCGCAGGAGTCGGTGCTCGCCGCGCACACGGAGGGCGAGCCGTACGACAATCAGGGCCGCCGGGTCGTCGCGGGTCAGCGGCTGATCCAGACGACCAGCGACATCCTGCTCGGCTGGACCCACACCGTGGGCCTCGACGGCCGCCCCCGCGACTTCTATGTCCGGCAGCTGCGCGACTGGAAGGGCATCGCCCGCCCGGAGACCATGGACCCGGGTCTGCTGCGGCTGTTCGCGCGGCTGTGCGGGGCGAGCCTGGCGCGGGCCCACGCCCGCTCCGGCGACCCGGTCGCCATCGCCGCGTATCTGGGCCGCAGCGACCGCTTCGAGCGGGCGCTCACCGGGTTCGCCCAGGACTACGCCGACCGCAACGAGCGGGATTTCGCGACGCTGGGCGCGGCCGTACGCTCCGGCAGGGTGCGTGCCGAGAGCCTGTGACGGGGAGGGCGCCCGCTATTCCGGTGCCTGGCGCAGCTCCAGGATGCGCAGGCCCAGGGACTGGCAGCGGGCGAGCAGCCCGTACAGGTGCGCCTCGTCGACGACGTGCCCGAACAGCAGGGTCTGGCCGGACATCGTCACATGGTCGAGTTCCGGAAACACCTTGATCAGCGGTTCCGAGAGGTGTCCGTCGACGCGGATCTCGTAGCGCATGAGCCGCTCCCCGGGTGGCCTGCCCGTACCCTGCGATCGTCCGCCGCCGGGCGGCTGCCCGGCTCACCCCGTAGAGGTGACCGGCTCACTTCTTCAGCCACAGCTTGCAGGAGAGGATCACCAGACCGAGGACGAGGTTCACGGTCGCCGACAGCACGATCAGGCGCCGCCCCGCGCCCGCCCGGCGGGCCGCCGCCGCGGACCACCCCACCTGCCCGGCCACGGCGACGGACAGCGCGAACCACTGCGTGCTCTGCACCCCGAGCCCGAGCACGGGGCTGACGGCCACGGCGGCCGCCGGCGGCACGGCGGCCTTGACGACCGTCCACTCCTCCCGGCACGCCCGCAGCACGTCGTGCCGGTCCGGGGTGCGCCGCGCCAGCCGCTCGCCGAACAGCTGCGCGTGCACGTGCGCGATCCAGAACACCCCGCCGGTGAGCAACAGCAGCAGCACCATCTCCACCCGCGGGAACGAGCCGAGCGCACCCGCGCCGACGATCACCGAGGCCGCGAGCATGGACCCGTAGACACCGCCGGTGTAGTCGCTGTGCGCCCTGCGCTCGGTGTCGGACTTCACGGACGTGCGCACCCCCCTCGTCACAGCAGGTCGAGTTCGCGGGCGCGGCGTACCGCCTCGTTGCGGCGGTTGACCGACAGCTTGCGGTAGACGCTCTTGAGGTGGGTCTTGACCGTGTTCACCGATACGTACAGGTCGGCGGCGATCTCCTCGGTGGACATGGCCAGGGCGAGGCGCCGCAGCACGTCGTGCTCGCGCCCGCTCAGCTCCTCGACGACAGGGGGCGGCGGCTGCGTGTGCGGGGTCGCGCCGGTTCCGGGGGCGAGCCAGCCGGTGGTCAGCCAGTGCAGGGACGCCGAACCGAGGTGGGGCCGGATCCACGGACCGGCCTCGCGGAAGGGCCGGCGCAGCCGCTCCCGGCGCGCCTCCGCCAGCGCCCGCACCACCAGCCTGCGCGCGGCGACGGCGTCCCCCGCCTCGTCGGCGGCCTGCGCCCGCACGAGCGCGGCCCGTACGGCCACCGCGGGACCGGCGTGCCGCTCCGGGTGCGTTCGGTCGAGCAGTCGTACGGCGTCGGCGGCCCGGCCGGTGGCGAGCCGGACCCGCGCGGCGCCCACCGCGCACGCCGGCTGCTCGTCGGACACGTCGCGCAGAAGGCTCGCGGCGGTGTCCGTACGGCCCTCGGCGAGGTGGGCGGCGGCCGCGACGAGGGCGCTCTGCCCGCGTGCCCAGGGCGATACGGCGGCGGCCGCCAGCTGCGGTTCGACCGCTTTCAGCGCGGAGCCCGGTTCGCCGCGCGCCAGATGCAGACGCGCGGTGGTCAGGGCGCGTCCGGCCGCCAGTACGGGGTCCCGCATCGCCGGGTGCGCGTCGGCGGACGTGTCGAGCAGCGCCTGGGCCTGCCCCAGCTCGTCGCGGTCGATGGCGACGGCGGCCAGGACGAGGCGTTCGACACCGGAGCCGGACGGCTGGGGCAGCCCGAAGCGTTCCGTCTCGGCGAGGGCCGCGTGCGCCTTGCGTTCGGCCCTGCCGGGCCAACCGTCGAGGTGGTCGATCAGGGCGAGCCGGCCGAGCGCGTCCTCGCGCGGGAGTGCGGTGGCGGCTTCCGGTGCGGAGTCCGCCACCGTGGAGAGGGCGTCCCGCGCCTCCTCGAACCGCCCGGCCCACAGACGTGCGGAGCCCAGGTGGTCGAGGAGCAGGGCGGTGAGTTCGGGATGCCGTTCCAGAAGTTCGGCGGGGACCTCGTTCCGCAGCTCCTGGGCCTCCCGCGCGGCGTCCTCCGCCCGCTCCGGCGCACCGGACAGCCGGGCGGCCAGCGCCTCCAGCAGGGCGCAGCTCAGCCGGGCCGCCGCCGTGCCGTCGTCCTCGGCGAGGTCGTGCCGCGCGCGGCGCAGATGGGTCAGCCCGTCGTCGATCTCGCACCGGGCCAGCCGGTCGGCGGCCCGCACGAGCTCCGGGGCGGGACCCGTACTCCCCGCTCCCATGCGGGCGAAGAGTCCGGTCACGGCGTCGGAGCGCGGCCCGGTGAAGAACTGGCCGATGGCGAGGTCGTCGACGAGCGCGCCGGCGGTGAACTCCCAGTCGTCGGCCGCGGCCCCGTGCCCGAGCGCCTCCGTGAGGCGTCCGGCGCGGCGCAGCCAGTCGGCGGCCCGCCGGTGCAGTTCGGGTTCCAGACCGGGCAGGCGCAGGCGCAGATGGGCGCGGAGGATCTCGGCGAACAGGGGGTGGAGGCGGTACAGGCCGTGCCCGAGGTGCTCGACGAAGGCGTTGTCGCGGCTCAGCCGTTCCAGGATGGGGGCCGCGTCGGTGCGCCCGGTGAGGGCGTCCGCGAGATCGGGGCAGAAGCGGTCGAGCAGGCCGGCCCGCAGCAGGAGGTCCTGGGTCTCGGCGTTCTGCCGTTTGAGGACCTCCGCGAGCAGGAAGTCGGCGATGGCGCTGCGGTCGGCCTCGAACTCCTTCAGACAGGCCTCGGCGTCCGGGCTCTGCCCCGCCGCGAGCGCGGACAGCCGCAGCCCGGCGGCCCACCCTCGGGTGCGCTCCACCAGCGCGCGCACGGCGGCCGGGGGCAGCCGCAGCCCGTGCAGCTCCATCAGGCGGGCCGCCTCGGGCGCGGTGAAGGCGAGCTCCGCGCCCCTGATCTCGGTGAGTTCTCCTGCGGCCCGGTAGCGGTGCAGGGGCAGCAGCGGCTCCGTACGGGTGACGAGGACCAGCCGCAGGCCCGGCCCGGCGTGCCGCAGGACGAATTCCAGCTGCTCGGCGATCTCGGGGGCGGTGACCCGGTCGAACTCGTCGAGCACGACGACCACGGGCTCCTCCCGGACGCTCAGCTGGGCGGCGAGCCGGGCCTGCAGGGCGGGGCTCACCCGGTTCGCGTCCGCCGGGAACCCGATGTCGGCGGGAAGGGCCACCCCGGCGGTACGCAGCGCCCGCAGCAGGTACGCCCAGAACATGCCGGGCCCGTCCCCGGCGGCCTCGGTGGTGAGCCAGGCGACGGGCAGCCCGTCCAGTCGCTCCACCCAGTCGGCGACGAGGAGCGTCTTCCCGGCGCCCGCGCTGCCGTTGACCATGGTCAGCGGGGTGCGCAGGGCCTCGTCGAGATGTCTGTTCAGCCGCTCGCGCCGCAGATACGTCACCGGGCGCGCGGGCACCGCGAACCGGGTCCGCAGGAACGGGTCCCCGTGCGGGTCGGCGAGGGGTTCCTCGGACGTACCGTCCCCTTCGAGCACGGTCATGGCGCTCACCGCCCTGTTCGGCTGTGCCCCCTCCCAGCATCCCAGCACGGGGACCGGAGGGCGCGCTGTGCCGGTCCGCTCGGCTAGCGTCGCCGGTATGAGCAGCGCACCCGCCCTCGCCGAGGCGCTCGCGGACGGCACGGTCGTACTCGACGGAGGCATGTCCAACCAGCTCGCCTCGGCCGGTCACGATCTGAGCGACGAACTGTGGTCGGCCCGGCTGCTCGCCGAGGACCCGGAGGCGGTGACGGCGGCGCACCTCGCCTATTTCGAGGCGGGCGCGGACGTCGCGATCACGGCGAGCTACCAGGCGACGTTCGAGGGGTTCGCGCGGCGCGGGATCGGGCGGGAGGAGGCGACGGGTCTGCTGGGGCTGAGCGTGGCGTGCGCGCGTTCCGCGATCCGGCGGGCCGGGGCCTCCCGTCCCCTCTGGGTGGCGGCCTCGGTCGGCCCGTACGGCGCGATGCTCGCGGACGGCTCGGAGTACCGGGGCCGCTACGGGCTGACCGTGCGGGAACTGGAGCGCTTCCACCGCCCGCGCATGGAGGTGCTGGCAGCCGCCGCCCCGGACGTCCTGGCCCTGGAGACGGTCCCCGACACGGACGAGGCGGAGGCACTGCTGCGCGCGGTGCGCGGCCTCGGCGTACCGGCGTGGCTGTCGTACTCGGCGTCCGGCGACCGCACCCGCGCCGGCCAGCCGCTGGAGGAGGCCTTCGCCCTGGCGGCGCGGGCGGACGAGGTGATCGCGGTCGGCGTGAACTGCTGCACCCCCGCGGACGCCGACCTCGCCGTCGCCCTCGCCGCCCGCGTCACCGGCAAGCCGGTCGTGGTCTACCCCAACAGCGGTGAGACCTGGGACGCGGGGGCGAGGGCGTGGACGGGCCGGTCGACGTTCAGTGCCGGGCGGGTGAGGGGCTGGCGGGCGTCGGGGGCGCGACTGATCGGGGGGTGCTGCCGGGTGGGGCCGGACGCGATCGCGTCGGTGGCGTCGGTGCTGCGGGCGGCGCGATAAGGAACTCGCACCACACGACTTTCCCGGGGTGCCGCTCCCCCGCCCCCCACGTGTCCGCGAGCGCGCCCACGAGCAGGAGCCCGCGCCCGCTCTCGTCGGGCTCGTGCTCGGGCACGGCGGGCGTACCGCCCCCGCTGTCGTGCACCTCGACCCGCACGCTCTCCGCATACGGCAGCAGCCTCAGCAGAAATCCCCGGCCGGCCGGCACGCCGTGCAGCAGCGCGTTGGTCGCCAATTCACTGACGCACAGCAGCACATCGTCGGTGCGCCCGCGCACGTCCCAGTCCTCCAGCGCCCGCCGCGCGAACGCCCGCGCGCCCGGCACGGACCGGCGTTCACGACGGAAGAGACGCTCACGTGGGGCGGGGTTCTGGTTCTGGGACGCGGGTGAAGTTTCTTGTTTCACGGTACGAGAGTCACGCTCCGTACTCATCATGGAACAGTCCGCGCTCCCGTACGTCTCGGCTGTACGCCTGCGCGACAGCGAACGCATGGGCACGAACGGGGAGTACGGCCTCATGGTCACCACCACACGGAGAAACGCGTCGGCGATGAAGATGGTGGGCGCGCTGCTCGCCCTCTACCGCCAGTCGGCCGGCCACACGCAACGCTCACTGGGCGAACGGTTCGTCATCAGCGAGCAGCAGATCGCGTCGATCGAACAGGGCAGACGCCCCCTGAAGCCGGACCTAGCGGAACAACTCGACGAACTCCTCTGCACAAAGGGCGCGTTGTCGGTCGCGCTGAGCAGGATGCCGGAGGTGGATCTGATTCCGTTGTGGGCGGAGGAGTACCTGGATCGGGAGCGGGAGGCGATCGCGATCTCGTGGTACGAGGCTTCAGCAGTACCTGGCCTGCTCCAGACCGAGGAATACGCCCGGGCGGTCTTCCAGAGCCGCGTTCCGGTGTACGACGAGGACCACATCGAGCAGATGGTGACAGCACGCATCGAGCGCCAGGAAATCCTGCACCGCAAGGTGCCGCCGACCACGAGCTTCGTCATCTGGGAAGCCGCGTTGCGTGATCAGTTGGGCGGCGATGCTGTGTACGCCGGGCAGCTGCGAAAACTACGGGAGTGGACTGATGTACCCGGAGTCGCACTCCAAGTTCTTCCACTCGGCCGCACCTCGCACGCCGGCCTCGACGGGCCGTTCATCCTGCTGGAGACCCCTGAGCACCAGCGGCTCGCGTACATGGAGACGCAACGCGGCAGCCAGCTGATCGCCGATCCGGGGGAGGTAGGGATCCTGACACAGAAGTATGCGATGCTGCGGACGCAGGCCCTGAACACCGAGGACTCAAGGGCCATCTTGGATCTTCTCCTGGGAGAACAATGACTGGCACCGCACTTGCGTGGTTCAAGTCCAGCTACAGCGGCAGCGAAGGCGGCGCCTGCCTCGAAGTCGCCTACACCTGGCGCAAGTCGACGCACAGCGGCAGCGAAGGCGGCCAGTGCATTGAGGTATCCCCCCACCCCACCGCCATCCACATCCGCGACTCCAAGACCCCGAACGCCGCCCACCTCACCGTCACCCCCAAGGCTTGGGCCGCGTTCCTCCCCGTACCGTCGGAGCGGAGCTAAAGCGTCACCGGCATGCGGTGGTCGGATGTGCGGCCGTGCGTCGGGCAAGGTTCACCGGACGCCTGTGGGCAGAGCATGAAGTGTTCGGTCACCGACGCCCGATACGCACGGTATCGTCCGGGAGGCCGGAACGCCGCCGGCCCCTGACCGAACGGCGCTGCCCCGAGGTAGATCTCCAGGCCCCGGTCCAAGTCCGCCCCGGCCAGCTCGCACGCGGTGGCGCTCATGTACACCGCCTCGTCGGAGCCCGGCTCCTGCTGCGAGTTGAACACCACGATGCCGACGCGGGGCCGCACCGCTATGTTGCGGACCTGGGTCGCCTCGGGTGAGGAGATCCAGTAGAAAGTCGCATACCCGTCGGCCACATAGAAGACGGGCGAGACCCAGGGGTCGCCCTCGGCGTTCGCGGTTCCCAGCGTCATGAACCGGTTGCCGTCGATAATCGCGCGGCCCTTGACCTCTAGTTGCCCAGTGCCCATGGCGTAGACCGTACATCCGAGCTCCCACAGCGGTCGCCGAACTGCGGAACAGGACGGAACCACCACCATGGCCGGCGTTGTCGAGCTGACGTACTACCCGGTCAAGGGGTGTGCCGGGACGTCGGCGGGCGAGGTGATGCTTACTCCTGCCGGGCTCGCGTACGACCGGGTGTTCATGGTCGTCGGTGAGGACGGGGTGGGGCGGACGCAGCGGCGGGATCCCCGGCTGGCGTTGGTGCGGCCCTCGGTCGGGGACGGTGGAGCGCGGCTCACCCTCCGTGGGCCCGGTGTCGAGGCGTTGGAGCTGCGGACCGACACCGTCTCCGCCCGGCGGAAGGTGCAGATGTTCGGGAACATCCACCAGGGCGTCGATCAGGGAGACGCCGTCGCCGGGTGGTTGTCCGACGTGCTCCGTGCGCCCAGTCGGCTCGTGCGGGTGCCGCCCGAGCATGAGCGGGTGACCGGCGGCCGGACGCCCGGCACCTCCGCCTACGCCGACAGTTGCGCCCTGCACGTCCTCTCCCGGGCCTCGCTCGATCTGCTCAACCGCAAGCTGGCCGGGCACGGACTCCCGCCGCTGCCGATGAACCGCTTCCGGCCCAACATCGTGATCGACGGCTGGGAGGACCCCCATACCGAGGACCGCGCCCACCACATCCGCATCGGCGACACGGAGTTGGGCTACGCCAAGCTCGCCATCCGCTGTGCCGTCACCATGGTGGAACAGGGGACCGGCGCGAAGGCCGGCCCCGAGCCGTTGCGTACCCTCGCCGGGTACCGGCGCGCCGCCGAGGGCGGTGTCGCCTTCGGGACGAAGTACGCCGTGCTCCGCACCGGCACACTGGCCGTCGGTGACACCGTGGACGTCACCTCGTGGGGGCGGTCCGAGTTGTAGAGGCTGACTGCTCCTCAGTCGTCCAGCTCGGCGCAGAGGGTGCTCACCTTGTCGTGGGCGGCGACCGCCTTGGCGCCCTCCACCTCGAAGCTCTGCACCAGTCCCGTGGCCTTCAGCATCGCCTTGTCCAAAGCCTCGTAGCGGTCGTCGAGTACAGCCGCCGAATGAGCCAGGGTCGAGGCACCGCCGACCCGGTTCCAGTAGACCTCGGTGACCTTGTCGTCATCGCCGACCACCTTGTCCAGCGCCGGGACCCTCGCCCACACCTGGCACGCGCCCGCCGCGTCGGCCGCCGCGTCGTCGAGGCCGGTCCCGGAGGCCGCGCTGTCGGCGCCGGACCACAGCAGCCAGCCCAGCCCGATGCCCGCACCCGCCGCGACGACGGCGGCCACCGACGGCACCACCCACCGGGCGGACGCGCGGCCCTCGGTGGAGGGAACCGGCGGGGCGGAGGGCGGAGGCGGTATGGGGGCAGAGCCAGTCATCGAACGGAGTCCTTCGGCATAGGCGTACGGGCGGACGGCCTCGGCGGCCGCGAACCGCCCCAGTGAACCACCTCCCTCACCGGCCGCGGAGCCTGATGTCGCGCTCCCCGACGTCGGTGCGGGAGTTCAGCCGTACACCACCGACCACGGGCGCGGAGTGTCGTCGGGCGGGTGGGAGGTGACCGCGCGCCGTGAGGTGGCGGTGTGGTGGCGGGCCAGGACGTCGGCGGCGAGTTCGGCGAAGCGGCGGGCAGCCGGGTGGGCACCGCGGCCGGCGGGCCAGGCACCGCTGATGCGCAGGGTGAGAGGGCGGCCCGCCAGGGGACGCCATGCGACGCGGGGTTCCTTGCGGGCCGCCGGTCCCTGATCGAAGGCGACTCCGTGTCCCGCCGTCACAAGGGCGAGCAGGAACTCGGGGTTGGAGGCGTGGCGCAGCCGGCCGGGGACGAAGCCTTCGGCGCGGCACGCGTCGAGGATGTGGTCGTGCCAGCCGGGTGCGTGCGCCCGGGGGAAGAGCACCAGGTCGTGGCCGGAGAGGTCGCCGAGCGTCACTTCCGGCAGCCGGGCCAGTGGCGAGGTGCGCGGGAGGACGACGCCCAGGTCCAGTGAGACGTCGGGGCCGAGCCGCAGTTCGGTGGCGTCGACGGGGTGGTGCACCAGTCCGACGTCCAGGCCGCCGGAGGCCAGCAGCCGCAGTTGCTCCGCGGTGGTGACCTCCTGCAGGTCGACGGAGAGCTCCGGAGCGTGTTCCGCGCACGCGGAGAGCAGCGCGGACAGTACGGCGGCCGTGGTGTCGGGCGGCACGCCCGCGCGCAGCACGCCGAGGCCGCCGTCGGCGGCGCGACGGGCCAGGGTGCGCAGCCTCTTCTCCCGGGCGAGGAGTTCGTGGGCCTCGTCCAGCAGCGCCGCTCCGGCGGCGCTGAGCCGGACGCCCCGCTGCGAGCGGTCGAACAGTTCGGTGCCGAGTTCCCTCTCCAGCCGGCGGATCGCCTGACTGAGCGGTGGCTGGGCCATGCCCAGTCGCCCGGCGGCCCGGCTGAAGTGCAGCTCGTCGGCGACGGTGACGAAGAAACGCAGGTGGCGCAAGAGATCCACAATCAATGATCCTATGCGGAAGCCGTCTTGGGACGGATGGACCACTGGCCGGCCGATGACGGGGAACGTCGATACCCGGGAATGAGCAGCGATGAGCACGCGAACAGCGACCGAGGACCGGATCAGGCAGGTCTTCGCCGAGGCGGGCGCCAGGGGGCAGTTGCACGCTGTTCCGGTCCGGGCGGACCTGCCGGCCGCCGACGGGACCGACGGCGAGCGGGAGGCCCGCGAAGTCGCCGTGGGCGCCGACGACGCCGTCGTCATCGCCTCGATCTTCAAAATACTGCTGGTGCTGGAGTTCGCCCGCCAGGTCGTGGCCGGCCAGCTCGATCCGAGGGAGCGGGTCCGGGTGACCTCGGCCGACCGGCTCGGCGGCTGGGGCACCGCCGGCTGTCTGGACGATGTCGAGCTGTCGCTGCGCGATCTGGCGTACTTCGCGATGTCGGTCAGCGACAACTCGGCCGCCGATCTGCTGCTGGGCCGGGTCGGCCTGGACACCGTGGGACTGCTCGCGAAGGAACTCGGCCTGGACCGGACACGCGTCGTGGGCGGCCCCCGGGACCTGCTGGATTCGATGCTCGCGGAGGTCGGGGCACGCGACGAGAGGGAGTTCGCCGTGCGCTACCCGGCCCTGCCCGACGAGAGGAAGCGACGGCTGGCGGTGCTGGACCCCCACCACACCACGGCCAGTACGCCGCGCGAGATCACCCGGCTGCTCCGGCTCGTCTGGACCGATGCCGCCGGCCCGCCGGAAGCCTGTGCGCTCGTGCGCGATCTGATGGGCAGGCAGGTCTTCCGCCACCGGCTGGTGTCGGGTTTCCCGGACGACGTCATGGTCGCGGCCAAGACCGGCACCCTGCCCGGGCTTCATATGGAAGCGGGCGTCGCCCATTACCCGGACGGCGAGCGCTACGCGATCGCCGTGTTCGCGCGCACGCACGATCTGACCGCCTCGCGTGCCACGGTGGACGCCGCGATCGGCCGGGCCGCCGGAATGGCGGCCGCCTTCCTCCGCGGCGACGACCGCTGACCGGGGCACATATGCGTTCGCGTATCAACAGTGCCTCGATCCGGTCTTGGACAGTGCACTTCACGCCCTGATCTGCTGACGCCATGACCAAGGACACACACGCCGCGCGCAGAGCAGACGTCTCCTCCGGCCGCGGGTTCGACCGCCGTACGGTGCTGCGGGGCGCCGCGATCGGTGCGGCGTCCCCGCTGATCCCGGCCACGGCGGCCACGGCCGCCGCCGCGTCCGCGAGCGCCGGCCAAGGCCGCGGCGGGACCACCCCTTCCGTTTCGTTCCGCTGGCTCGGCACCGCGGGCTGGCGCATCGACGTGGACGGCCGCACCGTGCTCTTCGACCCCTACCTCACCCGTTTCCGGACCGGCCTGTTCGACGTCGACGGCCTCGACTCGAAGACCGAGCTGAAGACGGATCCCGTCGTCGTGGACGCGCACATCGGCCGTCCCGAAGTGGTGCTGGTGAGCCACTCCCACTGGGACCATCTCGGTGACGTGCCGTACATCGCCAAGACCACCGGCGCCCGCGTCATCGGCACCGAGACCACGTATCACCTGCTGGTCGCCCTCGGAGTCGACTCGGGACAGATCTCCGTGGTGAAGGGCGGCGAGGTCCTCGACATCGGCGGGCTCACCGTCGAGGTCGTACCCAGTCTGCACAGCCGCAACAAGAAGTGCGCGTACTTCGCCCCGGGCACGCTGAACGCTCCGCCGGCGAAGGTTCCCAGCACCATCGCGGACCTTCCCGAGGGCGACACCCTGGCCTTCCGGGTCACGGCCGGAAAGCACGGCCCGTCGGCGTTCCTGATGGGGGCCAGCGACTTCTCCGAGCGGGCCGTGCGGGGACTGCGCCCCGACCTCGCGATGGTCGCCGTACCCACCGTCACCAGCACCACCCACGACTACGTGTCCCGGCTGCTGAGCGCCCTGGACACTCCCGATGTGGTCGTCCCCGTCCACTGGGACAACTTCGAGCTGCCGTTGAGCGGTTCCCCCGTCATCGACCCGGCGATGGACCTCGACGCCTTCCTCAAGCAGGTCCAGAAGGCGTCGCCGGCCACGCGGATCGTCGTCCCGGACTACCGCACCGTGTACGACGGCGCCATGCGGCCCACGCACCGGTAGGCGAAGCCGGCCGGGCCGTTCCGATCCAGGGGCCCGGCCGGGGCCGTTCTCGTGCGGTCCCGAAGGGCCGGCCCGGAGCTTCTGGGAGCGGCCCACCCGCGGGGTGTCTACGCTGGGACCCGCAGGTGAGCGAAGGGAGGCCGTGGTGGCCACGACGACGGCGGCCGAGGTGATGGCCGAGCTGGCCGCGCTGGAGGACCCGAAGATCCGCGCGGTGAACGAGAGGCACGGTGACGATCACGGTGTGAACCTCGGCAAGCTGCGCGCGATCGCGAAGCGGCTCAAGACGCAGCAGGAGCTGGCACGCGAGCTGTGGCGGACGGGCGACGGCGCGGCCAGGCTGCTCGCGCTGCTGATCTGCCGGCCGAAGGCCTTCGAGCGGGACGAGCTGGACGGCATGCTGCGCGAGGCGCGCACGCCCAAGGTGCACGACTGGCTCGTCGGCTACGTGGTGAAGAAGAGCCCGCACGCGGAGGAGCTGCGTACGGCCTGGTTCGCCGACCCGGATCCCGTGGTCGCGAGTGCCGGGTGGGCGCTGACCACCGAACGGGTTGCCAAGCGGCCCGAGGGACTCGATCTGGAACGGCTGCTCGACCTCATCGAGGCCGGGATGAAGAGCGCCCCGGACCGGCTGCAGTGGGCGATGAACCACTGCCTCGCCCAGATCGGGATCGAGCACCCCGAACTCCGTGCCCGCGCGCTCGGCATCGGCGAGCGGCTGGAGGTCCTCAAGGACTATCCGACCTCCCCCGGCTGCACGTCCCCGTTCGCGCCCATCTGGATCAACGAGATGGTGAGCCGGCAGAGCTCCTAGCGCTCAGTGCCGGCGCAGGGCGCCACTGCGGCGCAAGCGGCCCACTATCGAACGGAGTTCGGGGGACGGGGCCGTGTCCGATGCGGTGGGTGTGGTCCACAACGCCAGTTCTCGGTCCCGGGGGCCGTGTTCGACGTGCGGGGCGCCGTCGCCGTAGATCTGCACCGGGTGGTGGGAGTCCCAGCGGTCCCAGCCCGGCGCGCCGTCGGTGACGAAGCGCACCCACGCTCCGTGCATCGCGTCGGCCAGGTCCTGCGGGGCGCCCTCGCCCGCGAGTTTGCGGGCGTCGGGCTCGTCGCTGCTGTCGAAGACGAAGCCGAGTTCCAGGGCGTGGCAGGCGCCCATGCCGGGGCGGCGGGAGGGCCAGGCGAACTCGTAGACGTACGACGGGTCCCGGCGGCCGTCGGCGAGGCGGTGCAGCGGATTGCGGAGCAGGTGGTCGGTGACGAGCTGGCCGACGAGTTCGGCGGTGCCGGCGTCGGGATGCAACGCACGGTATCCGCGCGGGACTTCGCTGCCGCAGCGGCAGCGGGCCATCGCGCCGGCGAGGGCGACCGCGCCGAGTCGGTCGACGCGTTCGACCAGGCCGCCGGGGACGAGCCAGAGGCGGTACTCGTCGCGGGTCCAGCCGGTCAGGAGGTCGACGCCGGGGGCCGCGCCGTCGATCAGGGCGTCCAGGGGGTCGCGCGGGACCAGGTCGCCGTCGACGACGACGCCGAACGCGGGGCCGCCGAGGACCGGGCTGCTGAGGCGGCCGACGTCGGCCTGGGCACGCAGGAGTTGGTCACGGTCGGCGGCGGCGAAGGCCTCGGCGGTCGCGGGGATCCTCAGCCGGCCGGCCATACGGCGCACCACGCGCCGTACCTTGTCGCGGTCGGTGGTCTCCGGCGCACCGCTCTGCAGGACCGCCCGCCGGACCAGCCCCCGCGTCTGCGGGGCGGCGATGAGCGCGCCCGTGCTGATCGCTCCCGCGGACTGGCCGCCGAGGGTGACGCGGTCCGGGTCGCCGCCGAAGGCGCCGATGGAGTCGTGGACCCAGCGGAGCGCGGCGAGCTGGTCGCGCAGGCCGGCGTTGGCGGGGGCGTCCGGGAAGAGGCCGTAGCCCTCGACGCCGAGACGGTAGTTCACGGACACGAACACCACGCCGTCGCGGGCGAAGGTGCTGCCGTCGTAGACGGGGACCCCCGAGGAACCCCTGGTCAGGGCCCCTCCGTGCAGCCATACGAGGACGGGGAGGCGGGCGCCGGGGGCGGGGTGCGGCGTCCAGACGTTGAGGTTGAGACAGTCGTCACCGGGGACGGCCGGGTCGGCGAGGTACTGCGCGAAGGCCTCGGAGTACGGGGGCTTCGGGGCCGTGGGGCCGAACGCGGCGGCCTCGCGCACGCCCTCCCAGGGCGTTGGCGGGAGCGGCGGGCGGAAGCGGTTCGCGCCGAAGGGCGGTGCCGCGTAGGGGATGCCCCGGAAGACGGCCACCTCCCGTTCCCAGCGGCCGCGCACCGCGCCGTACGGGGTTCTGATCAGGGGATTCGCCCGGTCTGCCGTCATGTGCCCACCAGCCCTTCACCGCGCCGCGCCGCGTCACGCGCCGGCCTGACCCGCCGGTAACACAAGAGCGCCACGGAGCCCGTCGGTATTCCTGGGTACGCGTGAGAGTTCTTCCCGCGGAAGGGTGCCGGATCTACAGTAGGAAGCGCTTTCTACTCGGAGAGGTGGGTGCTCGATGGTCCGTGCGGGGAGTGCGGGGAGTGCCGGCGTGACGGCCGGGCCGACGCTGGCGGTGGTGGCCCGGGAGGCGGGGGTGTCCGTGCCGACCGCGTCCAAGGTGGTCAACGGCCGTGAGGACGTGGCCCCGGAGACCCGCCGCCGTGTCACCGAGGCACTGGACCGGCTCGGCTACATCAGGAGACCCCGGTTCGACGGCGGGAGGGCGCCACGCATGGTGGACCTCGTCGTGCACTCGCTGGAGACCTCCGGGGCGGGCTCGGTGCTGCACGGCGCGGAGGAGGCGGCGCACGACGCGGGGCTCGAGCTCGTCGTCTCGGCGGCCCTGACGCGGGGCCGGCCGGAGGCCTCGGGGCGGGGCTGGCTGGACAAGCTCGTGCTGCGGGGGTCGTCGGGCGTGCTGTTCCACCTCGCCGAGCTGAGCGATCCGCAGTACGCCTGGCTGCGGCAGCACCGCATCCCCTTCGTGATGATCGACCCGGTGCTCGCACCACCGCCGGGCGTCGTCTCGGTGGGCGCGGCGAACTGGCAGGGCGGGGTGACGGCGACCGAGCATCTGCTGGCCCTGGGCCACGAGCGCGTCGCGGTCGTGGCCGGCCACCGGCACTCGCCGTCCGCCGACGCCCGGATCGCGGGCTACCGCTCGGCGCTGGCGGCGGCGGGCGTACGGCACCGGCCGGAGTACGTCCGGCACGCCGGGGCCGGTGAGGGCGCGGCCGGCCGCCGGATGCGCGAACTGCTCGAGCTGCCCGAGCCGCCCACGGCCGTCTTCGTCGGCTCGGACCGGATGGCGCTCGGTGTCCACGAGGCCCTGGCCGAGCGGAAGTTGCGCGTACCGGACGACATGAGCGTGGTCGGCTTCGGCGATCTGCCCGAGGCCCGCTGGCTCACCCCGGCCCTCACCACGGTCCGCCAGCCGCTCTCCGAGATGGCGGCGACGGCCCTGCGGCTGCTGCTGCGCATGATGGACGGCCACCGCCCGGAGAGCACCCGCACCGAGCTGTCCACCCGGCTCGTGGCACGTGCCAGCACGGCACCGCCCCGGGACGTGTCCCGTCCTCCAGGGGAGGTGTGATAGCACAACGAAGCGCCGTCACGGGCCACTTCGTACGGTAGTCAACCGCACGGGTGACACCGACCGGTATGCCACCTTGTGCGTCTCTAAGCTGCGCGCGTGACCAACGACGTGACGAGCGCCGCCGCGAGTCCCCCGACGGGCGCCGGTCCCCCGGGCGACGACGGTCCTCGTCCCTCGTGGCTGCGGCGTGCGGCGCTGCGGGTCCGCGACGCCGCCGCCGGCGCGTGGGTGATCACCTTCCTGCTGCTGGCCGACCTCGTGACCGTCCTCGGGGCGGGTGCCGTGTGGCTGACGCTCGGCGGGGACGCCACCCTGGTCGGGGTGACGGCGGCGGCTCTGCTGGCGTTCGCCGCCGCCATGCTGCCGCTGATCGGGCGCCGGGGCCCCGACGGGCAGGCACCGCTGTGGCCGCCGTTCGTCCTCGTGGTGATCCCGCTGGCCGTCCTCGCCGTGGGACTGCCGGCCTGGGGCACCTGGGCGTTCCTGGACAGCCGCCCCGTGGATGTGGCGCACCGCGTCGAGCTCGACACCGCCGCTCCCCTGGTGCACGACGACACCGTCCACGCCTCCCTGCACACCGACGACCCGAAGCCCCGGCTCACCATCACCTTCGACGTCACCCCGCACGACCCCGCCGCCCCGGTGTGCGTGCCCGGCACCGAGCTGACCGTGACCTCCTCGGCCGGCGCCGGGAAGGACCAGGTGCGGGCGGGCGCCCCCGGTACGGAGTTCACCTTCACCCTGGGGCGCGGGGTGACCGATGTCGAACTGTCCGTCCTGCTCGACGCCGAGCAGGGCTGCGAAGTGGACCTGTCCGTCGCCTCCGCGTACCTGGATGACTAGGAAAAGAGCCAGTGACAGCCAAGACGCACGCCCCGCGCCGCACGCACTCCCTCCGCTCCCCCGGTCACCGGTGCGCGCGGCTCACGGCGGCCGCCGCCCTGCTGTTCACCGTCGCGGCCTGCGGGTGGACGGCGGACGGGGCGGACCAGGAGTCCTCCCTCACCGGCACCGTCTACATCGGCGGCAAGACCGACCAGCCGGGGTTCAACCTGCACAGCGAGCACACCGACCGCGGTTTCGAGCCGGACCTGGCCGCCTATCTCGGCAAGCGGCTCGGCTTCTCTCCGAGATGGCACGACGTGGTGTCCGCCAAACGCGAGCAGGAACTCGTCGAGAAGTCGTCGGCGCTGGTCATCGGCACCTACTCGATCACCCCGTCGCGGGACGAGCAAGTGGACTTCGTGGGACCGTACTTCGTCACCAAGCAGGCCTTCCTGGTCCGCGCGGACTACGACGGCATCACGACCGAGAAGGACGTCGGGGACAAGGTGATCTGTACGGTCGAGGGCTCGACGGCGCTCCGCGCCGCACTGCCCGGCGGCGCGACCCGGCACACCGAGAGCGACTACTCGACGTGTGTGCGCAAGGTGCAACAGGGCGATGTCGACGCCGTGTTCACCGATGAGGCGCTGCTCTACGGCTATGTGGAACAGCAGAAGAACAGCGCCACGCCCGTCAAGGTCGTGCCCGACGTGTCGTTCGGCAACATCAACCGGTACGGCATCGCGCTGCCGGAGGGCCGCCGGGCCGACTGCGACAAGCTGCGGGACGCCCTGCGCCGCTACATCACCGACGAGTGGGCCAGCGATGTGAAGGCCCAGCTGCCCGCCCTGGTCGCCGCCTATCCCGGTGACTGGGAGAACCGCTTCCGTCCCGAGCCGCAGGACGTGAACACGTACTCCTCCTGCAAGGAGTGATCAACGGGCCTCGGTGGCCCAGGTGATGCCGCCGAGCAGATGGGCGCGGAAGTCCGGGTCGTCGTAGGCCTCGTCGGCATGGCCGAGGGCGGTGTAGAAGACGCGGCCCGCGCCCTGTTCCCTGCACCAGGCGAGCGGGTGGTCGGCGCCCATGCCACCGCCCTCGTACGACGTCTCGTCGGCGGATATCAACACCCGTACCGACGCACGCGGGTTGGTGCGGAAGTCGTACCACTCGTCGATGAACTCCCATACGGCGGGCAGGTGTCCGGTCGCCGGGTGGTCGTGGTCGTCGGTCAGGACGCGGCCCGGCTGGAAGGCGGGGTGCTTGTCGAAGCGGGCGCCGAGGAGTTCGCCGTAGTACGGCCAGTCGTACTCGGTGCAGGCGGCCGCGTGGACGCCCACGAATCCGCCGCCCGACTCGACGTACGCCGCGAGCCGTTCCCTCCCCGCCGGGGTGAGGACGTCGCCGCTGGTGGAGAGGAAGACGATGCCGGCGTACGCGTCGAGCGGTGCCTCGAAGGCGGCCGGGTCCTCGGTGACGTCGACGGTGAAGTCGCCGAGGGTGCGCAGGGCGGCGACCGCGGCGGGGATGGAGTCGTGGCGGTAGGCGGTGGTGCGGGTGTACACGAGAAGCGCGGGAGCGGACATGGGGCCGAGCCTATGCGGCGGGCGGCGGAAACCCGATGCCGGGCGGGCGGGCCGGTCCTCCAGAATGGGCGGATGATCGGCAACCGGATCACCTCTCGCATGGCGGACGGCATACGCGTTCCCGGAACCTGGCGGCACGCCTTCATCCGCAACGGCGACTACCACCTCACCGACCTGTTCATCTACGCGGACGGGCTCATCGACTGCTGGGGGCTGGTCACCCTGGAGGAGTTCGAGGAGAAGCTGCGCAGCGGCTGGGTCGCGACCGAACTCCCGGAGGGCGCGCGGGCGTCCGCCTTCGAACTGGCCCGGTGGAAGTTCACCGAACCGCGGACCTGGCTCACCCCCGAGTTCCTGATCGCCGAGATACGGGACACGATCGACCAGCTCAACAAGCGCCCGGACTCCACGGACCGCTGTCTGGCGGCGGTCGACGTGTTCCTGGCGGACCGCACCGAGGAGAACCGGGAGGCGGCCCGCGAGGCGTACTTCGCCATTCCCGAGACCCAGCGGCACTACGCGCTGGGCGACATGGACCACAAGGACTGGCCGTTGCAGATCCTGGTGACCGGCCCCGGCGGGAGGGGCGACCGCCGCCCGGACGAGGAGATCACGCAGGAGGACTACGACTGGGCGCTCTCCTACTTCGAGGAGCGGGCCGAGTGGAGGGCGAAGGCGCCTTCGCGCGTCCCGGCCGACGGTCCGGCGACCGGCGTCGCCCCCGCGATCCACGTGTACGAGAGCCACCCGCTCAAGCCGTCCGACGATCCGGGCACGCGGGCACTGCGCAACGAGTACCCGGCGCCCGTAGAGGCCGACGGTGTCACCTACCCGACCGTCGCCCACGCCTACTGGGCCCTCTCCGTCGCCGACCCCGCGCTGCGGGAGGAGATCGCCACCGCCGACAACACGTTCCACGCCCGGAACCTGGCCGCCGGCGCCGAGCGGAGCGAGGACTGGGAGCGACGGCGGACCGCGGTCATGGCCTCGCTGCTGCGCGCCAAGTTCACCCGGCATCCGTCGCCGGCCCGGGCCCTGCTCGACACCGGGGACGCGACGATCGTCTACGACGACTCCGACTCCGCGTTCTGGGGCGACCGCGGTGGCCGGGGCCGCAACTGGACCGGCCGGCTGCTCGAGCTGGTCCGGTCCGAGCTCGCGTGTCCGATTCCTTCAAGACCGGCGTAGGGGCCCGGCCCTACGGTGGCCGTATGAGTGCACGATTCGATGCCATCGGGCTGGTCGTCTCCGATATGACCGCCACTGTTCAGTTCTACCGGCGACTCGGGTTCGCCATCCCGGAAGGGGCCGAGACGGAAGGACACGTGGAAGCCGAACTGCCCGGCGGGCTGCGGCTGTTGCTGGACACGGAGGAGGTGGTCCGGTCCTTCCACCCGTCCTGGGAACCGCCGTCGGGCGGGGGCCGGACGTCACTGGCGCTGCGGTGTGACAGTCCCGGGGAGGTCGACTCGCTGTTCGCGGAGCTGACCGGTGCGGGGAGCGGGTTCGAGCTCAAGCCGTGGGACGCGGTGTGGGGGCAGCGGTACGCGGTGCTCCTGGACCCGGACGGGAACGGCGTGGACCTGTTCGCGCCGCTGGCCGGTGGCCAGTAGGGCGGTCAAGGGCAGGCCCGCCAGGTCCCGGATGTCACGGGAAAGGTGGGCCTGGTCCGCGTAGCCGGTCCGGGTGGCCGTTTCCGCGAAGGGGACGCCCGCGCGGGCGAGGGTGAGGGCGCGGCGCATGCGGAGGATACGGGCGAGGGTCTTGGGTCCGTAGCCGAAGGCGGCGAGGGAGCGGCGGTGGAGTTGGCGGGGGCTGAGGTTCAGGTCGTCCGCGGTCGCCGCGACGGGGTGGCCCGCGTCGAGGGCTGCCACGAGGTGGGTGAGCAGGGGGTCGGGCGGGGGTGTCTCCGCCGCTCGGTGCAGGGCGAGGGTTTCCAGGGCCCGGGCGGGGTCGGGTGCGGCGTTCACCCGGGCGGTGAGGTGGCGTACGGCCGTCTGTGGCCAGAGGTCGGTCAGGGGTACTCGGCGGTCGCGCAGTTCGTGGGCGGGGATGCCGAGGAGGGTGGGGGCGGTGCCGGGGTGGAAGCGGATGCCGGCCCAGGTGCGGGGGGTGGCTTCGGTGAGGTGGGCGTGGGTGTCGGGGCCGGCCACCAGGAGGCGGCCCTCGGTCCAGAGGAGGTCCATGCAGCCGTCCGGGAGTACGCGGGTGCTGCCGCCGCCGGTCGGGGTGTTCGTCCATACGACGGCGCCCGGCAGTCGTGAGGGCCGCTCGGTGTACACGGAGGCCAGGGTACGTCGTGGGTGTCTCCGCCCCCGCCGCCCTTCCCGTCCCGACCCCGGGGCTCCGCCCCGGACCCCGCTCCTCAAACGCCGGAGGGGCTGACTTACTTCCCCTCCTCCTTCGGTCCCTCCCCGTTCCGCGGGTGCGGGGACTTCGCGTGGGTGCGCAGGCGTGCCGTGACGTCCTCCGGAGGGAGGAAGCGGGACCACCGTTCCGGAAACTCCGACGGCATGTCGGGATCGGCCTCACCGGCCGCGGAGGTGCGGGCCACGTACTCCGCCACCTGCGCCTGCCGCAACCGCTCGTTCGCCTCCCGCGCCGCCGCCGTCGCGGCGGCCGGCCACACCCGGTCGATCGCCGCGTTGACCGCCGCACCCACCAGCACGGCGAACGCCGACACACCGATCCACAGCAGCACGGCGACCGGCGCCGCGAGCGAGCCGTAGATCGTCGGCCCCTCGACCGTGTTCGTCAGATAGAGCCGCAGGAGGAAACTTCCCAGCACCCACATCGCGAGCGCCACCAGCGCACCCGGAACGTCCTCGATCCACGGCGACCGCACCGGCACTGACACGTGGTACAGCGTCGTCAGGAACGCGACCGACAGCACGATCACGACCGGCCAGTACAGAATCTGTACCAGCGTCGTCGACCACGGCACCACCCGGACCACCGCGTCCGGCCCCGCCACCATCAGCGGCAGCGCGATCGAGCCGATCACCAGCGCCACGATGAACAGCAGGAACGCCAGCAGCCGCGTCTTGACGATGCCCCGGACGCCGTCGAGGCCGTACATGACGGTGATGGTCTCGATGAAGACGTTCACCGCGCGGGAGCCCGACCACACGGCGATCAGGAAGCCGAGGGAGATCACATCGGGTCTGCCCCCTTTGGTGACGTCCCGCAGGATCGGCTCCGCGATCTCCGTCACGCCCCGGTCGGACAGCACCGTCTGCGAGGCGTCCAGGAGGTTGCGCTGCAGGCTCTGGATGGTGTCGGCGCCGGTCCAGGCGTCGACGTAGCCGAGCAGGCCGATCATGCTGAGCAGCAGCGGGGGGACCGACAGCAGCGTGAAGAACGCCGCCTCGGCCGCCAGACCCAGGATGCGGTACTCCATGCACGAGTTGACGGTGTCTTTCAGCAGCAGCCAGGCGGTCCTGCGTTTGGAGACGTTCCGGTACAGGGCCCGGGCACGGTGGAGGCGGCCGGAGGGCTCGTCGGGGGATTCACTTGCTGGCTGCACGAACTAAAGGTATCCGTCGTAGCAGGTGGCACTCACCCACAGGCCGGATCGACGGGTGAGGCCGGCGTACGGCGGGGTACGTTCGTGGACATGGCAGGCACCACGCACACCGTGACCAATCAGGCTCCCCCACTGGTGCAGTACGACGTCTTCCGCGCCGACCGGGTTCTGGTGGAGGCGGTCGAGCGGCATCTGGACCCGGACGTGCTGGACGAGGGCCTCTCCGAACTGTCGGGGCTGGGCCTGACCGCCGGGTCCGCGCAGGTGCAGGAGTGGGGGGTGCTGGCCAACGAGAATCCCCCGGCGCTGCGCACCCACGACCGCTACGGTCACCGGATCGACGAGGTCGACTTCCACCCGTCCTGGCACCGGCTGCTCGGCAAGGGCGTCTCGGCGGGGCTGACGGCGGCCTGGGACCGGCCGGGCGGGCATGTGCGGCGGGCGGCGGCGTTCCTGGTGTGGACGCAGGTCGAGGCGGGCAACTGCTGTCCGCTGTCGATGACCCATGCGGCGGTCCCCGCGCTGCGTACCGATCCGGCGCTGGCCGCGGAGTGGGAGCCTCGGCTGACGTCGCTGGTCTACGACCGTGCGCTGCGGCCGGCCGGGCAGAAGCCCGGTGCCCTGTTCGGGATGGGCATGACGGAGAAGCAGGGCGGCAGCGACGTACGGGCGAACACGACGGCGGCGCGGCCGCTGGCGGAGGACGGCGCGTACGAGCTGACCGGGCACAAGTGGTTCTGCTCCGCGCCGATGTCCGACGCCTTCCTGGTGCTGGCGCAGGCGCCCGGCGGCCTGACGTGTTTCCTGGTGCCGCGCGTGCTGGGGGACGGCACGCGCAACGTGTTCCTGATCCAGCGGCTCAAGGACAAGCTGGGCAACCGGTCCAACGCCTCCGCCGAGGTCGAGTTCGCCGGGACGTGGGCGCGCCGGGTCGGGGAGGAAGGGCGCGGGGTGTCCGCCGTCATCGGGATGGTGGCGGCGACCCGGCTGGACTGTGTGCTGGGTTCGGCGGGGCTGATGCGGCAGGCCGTGGCGCAGGCGGTGCACCACAGCTCGTACCGGGAGGCGTTCGGCGGGAAGCTCGTCGACAAGCCGCTGATGCGGAACGTACTGGCCGATCTGGCGCTCGAGTCGGAGGCGGCCACCACGCTGGCACTGCGGCTGGCGGCGGCGTACGACGACGGCGGCGAGGGCGAGCGGGCGCTGCTGCGGATCGCCGTGCCGGCGGCGAAGTACTGGGTGACCAAGCGGTGCGCTCCGCTCGCGGTGGAGGCGGCGGAGTGCCTGGGCGGCAACGGGTACGTCGAGGAGTCGGGGATGCCCCGGCTGGTGCGGGAGTCCCCGCTGAACTCCATCTGGGAGGGCGCGGGAAACGTCCAGGCGCTGGACCTGCTCCGGGCCCTGCGCCGGGAGCCGGCGGCCCTGGACGCCTATCTCCGGGAGGTCGGCCGGGCACGCGGCGCGGACCATCGCCTGGACGCGGCGATCAAGAACCTCCTGACGGACCTGGCCGACCTGGACGCCGTGGAGGGCCGCGCCCGCCGCCTGGCCGAACGCCTGACCCTGACCCTCCAGGCCTCCCTACTGGTCCGCCACGCCCCACCCGAGGTGGCCGACACCTTCTGCGCCTCCCGCCTCTCCGGCGACGCGGGCACGACCTTCGGCACCCTCCCCCACACCCTGAACCTGAAGTCCCTGGTAGCCCGGGCCCACCCGGCCGCCTAGGGAACCGCGCACGGCGGCAGAGCAGGGGCGAGCCCTCCGGCGCGGGCCCACACCCGCCCCCTCAGGGGCGCGGGGAACTGCGCGATCAGCCACCGACGGCCCGCAGCCGCCGGCGCACAACACACCCCACCCCGTGCCGCGACCCCAAGAAAACAAACCGCAGGGGTGGTGCTGCGCCGACACGGCACCACCCCTGCGTGACTCAATCTTCAAACACCCACACCCACCGATCCAGAGTTGCAAGGGGTTGCAACTTCCCGGCACGACCCGCGTACTGAGCCCCCACGCCGTGGGCAGACGGCAGTATGGCTCCGACAGCTTTCTCCCGGGAGGACCGGTGGCGCTCTCGCCGATGGACGTGCCGCATCTGACCGCCGTGGACACCACGCGCGCGGCGCGGGTGCTCGACGAGGTCCGCTCCGCCGCGCTCGCCGGGCAGCGCACCCCGGTGGCGCCCCGCCCGGTGATCGGTCAGTCCTGGCAGCGGATGCTGCGAGGCGGCGTGGACCCGGACCACGGCGTCCGCAGCGGACTGCTCACCCACGAGGAGGTGCAACGGCGACGCGAGTCGTCGGCGCTGCGGCATGTGCTGCCGATACTGCGCGAGGGCCTGCTGTCCGTCGCGGACGTCGCCCACCACATCATGGTGGTGGCCGACGAGGACGGCCGGCTGCTGTGGCGGGAGGGCAGCGCCCCGGTGCTGCGCAAGGCCGACGGCATCGGCTTCGAGGTCGGCGCGGACTGGCGCGAGGAGGTGGTCGGCACCAACGGGGTGGGCACCCCGGCGGTGACGGGCCGGCCCGTACAGGTGTTCGCGGCCGAGCACTTCGTACGGTCGCATGCCGCGTGGACGTGCGCCGGGGCACCGATCAGGGACCCGCGGGACGGGCGGCTGATCGGCGTGGTCGACGTGAGCGGCCCGCTGGAGACGATGCACCCGGCCACACTGGCGTGGGTCGACTCGGTGGCCAAGCTCGCCGAGGCGCGGCTGCGGGAGACGCACGTACGGTCCCTGGAGCGGCTGCGCGCGGTGGCGGCGCCGGTGCTGGCCAGGACCGGCGGGCGGGCGCTGGTGGTGGACCGGCAGGGGTGGACGGCGGCGGTGACCGGGATGCCGTACACGGAGCGGCTGACGCTGCCCGCGTCGGTGTCGGCGGGGATGCGGTGGCTGCCGGCGCTGGGCCGCTGCTCACTGGAGCCGCTGGCCGGGGGCTGGCTGGTGCGGGCGGCCGACGAACCGGTGACACGTGCCGCGACCCGGATCGGGCTGGACCTGCGGGCGTCGCGCCGCTGGTCGGTGACGGCGTCCGGCGGGGCGGGCTCCTGGACCAGGGAACTGAGCCCCCGGCACGCCGAGTTGCTGTATCTACTGGCCGTGCACCGCGCGGGGCGCAGCGCCGCGGACCTGGCCGGGGACGTGTTCGGCGACCCGGCCCGTACGGTGACGGTCCGCGCGGAACTCTCCCGCGTACGCCGCTATCTGGGCCCGCTCCTGGACCACCGCCCCTACCGGTTCACGGAGACCGCCGAAGTGGAACTCCTGCTTCCGGACGACCCCCACGACCTGTTCCCGTACTCCACGGCACCGTTCCTGCGCCCCCGGCGGCGGCCGGTACGGGGCTGCTGACCGGCGTCCGTCAAGGCCGCCCGGAGTCGTACAGACGTCCCCTGGGGCACGCTCCGGAGGTCGCTGTTTCGCATATTTGCAGGGTCTTCCTCTTCAGGGCGGGTCGGCTGCCGTAGCATCCGGGTACGGGTCACCCCAACTGCTCCACGGTCAACGCTCGGACCAACGGACGCAGTTGGCTCGCCTCGGGAGGGCATCATGAAGCATCGCGGCAGACACCGCCGGCGCAGGCGGGGCAGGGCGCTGCGGGCCACGCTGGCCGGAACCGCCCTCGCGCTGACGGCGGCGGCCACCATGATCAGTGCCTCCCAGGCCACCGACGCCGACGACCCGGGGGCGCTGAAGCCGCTCACCGCGTCCACCGCGACCGCGCCGCTGCGGCTGACCGAGCACCCGGTGCCGGGTGACGCGCTCGACCGGCTGTCGAAGGGGATGGGCAAGCCGGTGGGGGTCGCCTCCCTGCTCGCCGATCCCGACGGTTCGCTCGGCGGGGCGGAGGACTGTACGGACGACGACCGGCGGGCCCTGCCGGTCGAACCCGCCGCGACGCACGCCTACTGCTGGCCCGGCGCGGACACCGACGGCTGGCGGTCCGGCGCGGTCACCACGTCCGGGGACGCGGACGACGACGGCCGCTGGGGCGAGAACCGGGTGGTCCTCTCGGGCTGGAGCCGCAGCACCGGCACTCCGGCCGAGGACGGGCTCGCCCGCGTCGCCTTCGTGGACGCCGCCGATCCGGACGACCTCCGCTACACCTGGGCCCTGCTGGCCGTTCCGGTGGACGGCGGCCGTGACTACCGCGGTCTCGGCTCCACTGTGTCCGGCATGGTCTGGTACCAGGACAAATTGCTGGTCACCGCCGGTCCGGCGGACGACAGCGCGCTGTATGTGTACGACGTCGACCGGTTCCAGCGGGTCACGGCGGACGGGACGAAGGTCGGCCGGGTGCCCGGCGGCTGGTCGGCGGCCGGGGCGGCGAAGTACGTGCTGCCGGCCGTCGCCTCCTACCGGACGAACGGGGCCGGTGCGCCCCGGCCGGGCGGTATCTCCCTGGACCGCAGCACCGCGCCCGACAGTCTGGTCGCGTACGAGGCGATGCCCGCGGACGAGAACGGGCCGACCCGGCTGTGGCGGTACGACTTCAGCGGCGAGCCGCAGCGGGCGGGGCTGATCGACACCGATCCGGTCGGGGTGTACGAGACGGAGCTGACCGGGGTGCGCGGCGTGCTGTCGTACGGGGCGGGCTGGTATCTGGGCCGGATGACCGGGACGCCGGAGGAGCGCGGCACGCTGTGGCGGCAGGACACGGACGGTGCCCGTCCCACCCGGTGCGGCGCGGACGAGACGCACCGCTGCTGGAGCGGCCCGGCGGCCGCGATGTCGTACTGGCAGGAGACCGGCGAGGTGTGGTCCCAGTCCGGCCGGATGCTGTTCGCGCTGCCGCTCGTGTCGGTGGACCGGTCCCTCGACCAGTAGACAGGCGTTCGACAGAAGCTCGTACCGGATGGTTCCCTTTCCGGCATGACGACCATCTCCGTGACCACCTGGTCCCTGGAGCAGACCGCGCCCGCCGATCTCCGCCCGGCCACCGTGCCCGACGGGGACGTGCGGGTCGTCCGCTCCGAGGTGCCCTCCCCCGAGTTCAGCCGGTTCCTGTACGCCTCGGTCGGCGGCGACATCCGCTGGACCGACCGGCTGGGCTGGACGTACGCGCGGTGGCTGGAGCATCTGGACCGGCCCGAGGTGGAGACCTGGGTCGCCTACGACCGCGGGACGCCGGCCGGGTACGTGGAGCTGGAGGCCCAGGCGGACGGGGTCGTCGAGATCGTCTACTTCGGGCTGCTGCCCGCCTTCCGGGGCCGGCGCATCGGCGGCCATCTGCTGTCGTACGGCACCGCCCGCGCCTGGGACATCGCGGAGCGCCTGCCGGGGGCCAAGCCGACCACGCGGGTGTGGCTGCACACCTGCAGCAAGGACGGCGAGCACGCCCTGGACAACTACCGGCGCCGCGGCTTCACCCTGTTCGACACCAGGGCCGAGGACGAGCCCGAGGTGCCGGCGCCCGGACCCTGGGCCGGGGCCTACCCCGCCTGACCAGCAGCGACAAGAGCGCCTGCGGCGCTTGTGACCAAGCACACCCTTGTCTCGTTCTTCGAGACAAGGGTGTCCGCATCTCGGACGATGCTGGACTGTGTCCAGAACGCCATGACACGCTTCCGTCATGTCTGGAACTGGAATCGCCTTGGTGAGTCGGCGGCACGTCGACCTCGGCCGCATGTCCAGCGCCATCTGTCCGGCGCGCTGAGAGCACCCAGCACCCCCGGCTTCCCCTTCTTCGTCTCCCTCCCCGCGCAATGACGCGCACTCAGCTCAGTGCGCACGTATGCGCAGGTCAGAGCCGTACGTTTCCGTCTGTCCCGAAGGGCATATCAACCATGGCCGCCACCCCGCAGAATCCTGCCGCCGCGCAGAAGCCTGCCACCGCGACTCCCCGCCGCAAGGTGAGCCGTCACCGCGGGGAGGGACAGTGGGCCGTGGGGCACCTGACCCCGCTCAACGGCGCCGAGCAGTTCAAGAAGGACGACGACGGTCTCAATGTGCGGACACGCATTGAGACGGTCTACTCCAAGCGCGGCTTCGACTCCATCGACCCCAACGACCTGCGCGGGCGCTTCCGTTGGTGGGGCCTCTACACCCAGCGCCGCCAGGGCATCGACGGCGGCCGTACCGGGATGCTGGAGCCGGAGGAGCTCGAGGACAAGTACTTCATGATGCGGGTGCGCATCACCGGCGGCCGGCTCACCACCGAGCAGCTGCGGGCGATCGGCGAGGTCTCCGAGTCGTACGCGCGCGGCACCGCCGACATCACCGACCGGCAGAACATCCAGTTCCACTGGGTGCGCATCGAGGACGTGCCCGCCATCTGGGAGCGCCTGGAGTCCGTCGGCCTGTCCACCACGGAGGCGTGCGGCGACTGCCCGCGCGGCATGCTCGGCTCCCCGGTCGCCGGGGTCGCCGAGGACGAGATCATCGACGGCACGGCGGCGCTGGACGAGATCGCCCGCCGCTACATCGGCGACCCGCGCTTCTCCAACCTGCCGCGCAAGTACAAGACGGCCGTCTCCGGCTCCCCGCTGCTCGACGTCGCCCACGAGATCAACGACATCTCCTTCGTCGGCGTGGTCCACCCCGAGCACGGGCCCGGCTTCGACCTGTGGGTCGGCGGCGGTCTGTCCACCAACCCCAAGTTCGGTGTGCGGCTGGGCGCCTGGGTGCCCGAGGCGGACGTGCCGGACGTGTGGGAGGCCGTGACGTCCGTCTTCCGTGACTACGGCTACCGGCGGCTGCGCAACCGCGCCCGGCTGAAGTTCCTGATCGCCGACTGGGGCGCGGAGAAGTTCCGCCAGGTCGTGGAGGACGAGTACCTGGGCCGCAAGCTGATCGACGGGCCCGCCGTCGAGATGCCGGCGCAGCGCTGGCGCGACCACATCGGCGTGCACCGGCAGAAGGACGGCCGCTTCTACGTCGGTTTCGCCCCGCGCGTCGGCCGGATGGACGGCTCGCTGCTCACCAAGGTCGCCGCGCTGGCCGAGGACCACGGCTCGGGCCGCGTCTCCACCACCGTCGAGCAGAAGATGATCGTCCTCGACGTTCCGCGGGACCGGGTCGACTCCCTGGTCGACGGGCTGGAGGCACTGGACCTCAGGGTCAGCCCCTCCCCGTTCCGGCGCGGCACGATGGCCTGCACGGGCATCGAGTTCTGCAAGCTCGCCATCGTCGAGACCAAGGAACGCGGCAGCGACCTCATCGACGAACTCGAGCGCCGGCTCCCGGGCTTCGACGAGCCGCTCACCATCAACATCAACGGCTGCCCGAACGCCTGCGCCCGCATCCAGACCGCGGACATCGGTCTCAAGGGCCAGCTGGTCACCGACGACGAGGGCAAGCAGGTCGGCGGCTACCAGGTGCACCTGGGCGGCGCGCTCGGCCTGGAGCCGTCGTTCGGGCGCAAGGTACGTGGTCTGAAGGTGACGTCGGACGAACTGCCCGACTACATCGAGCGGGTGCTGCAGCGCTTCCAGGCGGAGCGCGAGGACGGCGAGCGCTTCGCGGCCTGGGTCGGGCGGGCTTCCGAGGAGGCCCTGTCGTGAGCGAGCGCGCGGCGCCGTTCTACTGCCCCTACTGCGGGGACGAGGACCTGCGTCCGGGCGAGCAGGGCCATGGAGCCTGGGAATGCGGTGCGTGCAACCGGGGCTTCCAGCTGAAGTTCGCGGGGCTGCTGGCCCGCGGGTTCGAGCGATCCGACACGGGAGGGGACCGGGCATGACGGCGGTTCAGGAAGAGCGCACCACCGAGGAGTTGAAGGCGCTGGCCGAGCGGGCGGGCCGGGACCTGGAGGACGCCTCCGCCCTGGAGATCCTGCGGTGGGCCGCCGAGACCTTCGGCAGGCGGTTCTGTGTGACCTCCTCGATGGAGGACGCGGTGGTCGCCCACCTCGCCTCCCGCGCCATGCCCGGCGTCGACGTCGTGTTCCTCGACACCGGCTACCACTTCCCGGAGACCATCGGCACCCGGGACGCCGTGGAGGCCGTGATGGACGTCAACCTCATCACGCTGACCCCGCGGCAGTCGGTCGCCGAGCAGGACGCGGAGTACGGCCCGAGGCTGCACGACCGCGACCCCGACCTGTGCTGCAAGCTACGCAAGGTGCGGCCGCTGGAGGAGGGGCTGAAGGGCTACACGGCCTGGGCGACCGGCCTGCGCCGCGACGAGTCCCCCACCCGGGCGAACACCCCGGTCGTCGGCTGGGACGAGAAGCGCCGCAAGGTGAAGATCTCCCCCATCGCCGCCTGGTCTCAGGAGGACGTGCAGGCGTACGTCGACGAGCACGGCGTGCTCACGAATCCGCTGCTGATGGACGGCTACGCCTCCGTGGGCTGTGCCCCCTGCACCCGCCGGGTGCTGGAGGGCGAGGACGCCCGCGCCGGACGCTGGGCGGGCCGCGCCAAGACCGAGTGCGGGCTGCACGGCTGACATGACGACGACCACAGAGATCCAGGAGAATCACGTGACGACCGGAGCCACCGTCTGGCTCACGGGTCTGCCGAGCGCGGGCAAGACCACCATCGCCCACGAGCTGGCCGGCCGACTGCGCGAGCGGGGCAGCCGGGTCGAGGTGCTCGACGGCGACGAGATCCGCGAGTTCCTCTCCGCGGGCCTCGGCTTCGGCCGAGAGGACCGGCACACCAACGTGCAGCGCATCGGCTTCGTCGCCGAACTGCTCGCCCGCAACGGCGTCATCGCGCTCGTCCCGGTCATCGCCCCGTACGCGGACAGCCGGGACGCGGTCCGCAAGCGGCACGAGGCGAACGGCACGCCGTACGTCGAGGTGCATGTGGCGACCCCGGTCGAGGTGTGCTCCGTGCGCGACGTGAAGGGTCTGTACGCCAAGCAGGCCGCGGGCGAACTCACCGGGCTGACCGGTGTGGACGACCCGTACGAGGAGCCCGAGACCCCCGATCTGCGGATCGAGTCCCAGAACCAGACCGTGCAGGAGTCCGCGGCGTCCGTGTACGCGGCGCTCAGCGAAAGGGGACTGGCATGACGACCGTCGCCACCGTGAAGGAGGGCACGGACAGCCCGTACGCCCTCTCCCACCTGGACGCCCTCGAGTCCGAGGCCGTGCACATCTTCCGCGAGGTGGCGGGCGAGTTCGAGAAGCCGGTGATCCTCTTCTCCGGCGGCAAGGACTCCATCCTCATGCTGCATCTGGCGCTGAAGGCGTTCGCGCCCGCGCCGGTGCCGTTCTCGCTGCTGCACGTGGACACCGGGCACAACTTCCCCGAGGTCCTCGACTACCGGGACCGTACGGTCGCGCGGCACGGACTGCGGCTGCATGTCGCCTCCGTGCAGGACTACATCGACCGCGGGGCGCTCAAGGAGCGTCCGGACGGCACCCGCAACCCGCTGCAGACCGTGCCGCTCACCGAGAAGATCCAGAGCGAGCGGTTCGACGCCGTGTTCGGCGGCGGGCGCCGCGACGAGGAGAAGGCCCGCGCGAAGGAGCGGGTGTTCTCCCTGCGCGACGAGTTCTCCCAGTGGGACCCGCGCCGTCAGCGGCCCGAGCTGTGGAACCTGTACAACGGCCGGCACGCGCCCGGTGAGCACGTGCGGGTGTTCCCGCTGTCCAACTGGACCGAGCTGGACGTGTGGCAGTACATCGCCCGCGAGCGCATCGAGCTCCCGCAGATCTACTACGCGCACGAGCGGGAGGTGTTCAGCCGTGCCGGCATGTGGCTGACCGCCGGTGAGTGGGGCGGCCCGAAGGACGGCGAGAGCGTCGAGAAGCGGCTGGTGCGCTACCGCACCGTGGGCGACATGTCCTGCACCGGCGCGGTGGACTCCGACGCCGACACCATCGAGAAGGTGATCACCGAGATCGCCGCCTCCCGGCTCACCGAGCGCGGTGCCACCCGCGCCGACGACAAGCTCTCCGAGGCCGCGATGGAAGACCGCAAGCGCGAGGGGTACTTCTAGACATGAGCACCATCACCACCGAGGAGCTCGCGGCCACCACGCTGCTGCGGTTCGCCACCGCCGGTTCCGTCGACGACGGCAAGTCCACCCTGGTGGGCCGGCTGCTGCACGACTCCAAGTCGGTCCTCACCGACCAGCTGGAGGCCGTGGAGCGGGCGTCGGCGAACCGGGGCCAGGAGGCGCCCGACCTCGCCCTGCTGACCGACGGACTGCGGGCCGAGCGGGAGCAGGGCATCACCATCGACGTGGCGTACCGCTACTTCGCCACGCCCCGGCGCCGGTTCATCCTCGCCGACACGCCCGGCCATGTGCAGTACACGCGGAACATGGTCACCGGCGCCTCCACGGCCGAGCTGACGGTGATCCTCGTCGACGCCCGCAACGGTGTCGTCGAGCAGACCCGCCGGCACGCGGCGATCGCCGCCCTGCTGCGCGTCCCGCACGTCGTCCTCGCCGTCAACAAGATGGACCTGGTCGACTACCGGGAGCCGGTGTTCGCCAGGATCGCCGAGGAGTTCACGGCGTACGCGACCGAGCTGGGCGTCCCCGAGGTCACCGCGATCCCGATCTCCGCACTGGTCGGGGACAACGTGGTGGAGCCGTCCGCGCACATGGACTGGTACGGCGGGCCGACCGTGCTGGAGCACCTGGAGACCGTCCCGGTCAGCCACGACCTGGCGCACTGCCACGCCCGGCTGCCCGTGCAGTACGTGATCCGGCCGCAGAGCGCCGAGCACCCCGACTACCGCGGCTACGCGGGCCAGATCGCCGCCGGCACCTTCCGGGTGGGTGACCCGGTGACCGTGCTGCCGTCCGGGCGGACGACGACGGTCACGGGGATCGATCTGCTGGGCGAGCCGGTCGAGGCGGCCTGGACCCCGCAGTCGGTGACCCTGCTGCTCGCCGACGACATCGACATCTCCCGCGGCGACCTCCTCGTCCCCAGCAAGGACGCGCCGGCCACCACGCAGGACGTCGAGGCCACCGTCTGCCATGTCGCCGACCAGCCGCTGACCGTCGGCCACCGGGTGCTGCTCAAGCACGGCACCCGCACCGTCAAGGCGATCGTGAAGGACATCCCGTCCCGGCTGACGCTGGACGACCTGTCGCTGCACCCGCACCCGGGCACGCTGAACGCCAACGACATCGGCCGGGTGAAGATCCGTACCGCCGAGCCGCTGCCCGCCGACTCCTACGCGGACTCGCGGCGCACCGGTTCGTTCATCCTGATCGACCCCAGCGACGGCACCACGCTCACCGCCGGCATGGTCGGTGAGTCGTTCGCCGCACCGGAGCCCGTCAAGGACGCGGCCGAGGACGACCGGTGGGACTTCTGAGCATGAACTCCCCCGATTTCTACTCCGAGTTCGCGAAGGAGGGCGGCCGCGTCGGCAGCGGCACCCTCGGCAGCGGGCAGGGCGGGGTCGACCGATGTGTGCGCTGACGTACGCGCACCGCATGCGCGCCCTCACCCCCCACCGCCGTAGACGAAAACCTGCCGACCTCCCGGCCACGGCCTGATCAGACCAGGACCGTGACCGCCGGGCCTCCGAGAGGACCACCTCCCGTGCCTGCAACAACCGCCCTGCGCCGTACCCTCGCGGTGATAGCCGCGCTGCCACTGCTCACCCTGGCCGCCTGCGGCTACGGATCCCAGGCCGAGGACGACGACTCCGCGAAGGTCGCCGCCGGGGCGAAGAAGATCGACGGACTCGACTCCGTCAGGATCGGCTACTTCGGCAACCTCACCCACGGCACCGCCCTGGTGGGCCATCAGAAGGGCCTGTTCCAGAAGGAACTCGGCGCCACCCGGGCGAAGTACGCCGTCTTCAACGCGGGGCCGTCGGAGATCGAGGCGCTCAACTCGGGTTCCATCGACATCGGCTTCATCGGCCCGTCGCCGTCCGTCAACGGCTACACCAAGTCCGGCGGCAAGAACCTGCGCATCATCTCCGGTTCGGCGTCCGGCGGGGTGAGCCTCGTGGTGAACCCGGACAGGATCAAGTCCCTGAAGGACGTCAAGGGCAAGCGGATCGCCACCCCGCAGCTCGGCAACACCCAGGACGTGGCGTTCCTCAACTGGGTGGCCGAGCAGGGCTGGAAGGTCGACGCGCAGAGCGGCAAGGGCGATGTCACGGTCGTCCGCAGCGACAACAAGGTCACCCCGGACGCGTTCAAGGCCGGGTCGGTCGACGGCGCCTGGGTACCGGAGCCGACCGCCGCGAAGCTGGTCGCGCAGGGCGGCAAGGTGCTGCTGGACGAGGCGACGCTGTGGCCGGACGAGAAGTTCGTGATCACGAACATCATCGTGCGCCAACAGTTCCTGAAGGACCATCCGAAGGCCGTCGAGGCGGTACTGAAGGCGTCCGTCGAGGCGAACAGGTGGATCAACGCCAACCCGGACGAGGCGAAGGCAGTCGCCAACAAGCAGTTGGAGGCCGACTCCGGCAAGGCGCTGCCCGTCGAGGTGCTCGACCCGGCGTGGAAGTCGATCAGGTTCATCGACGACCCGCTGGCCGCGACCCTCGACTCGCAGGCGGAGCACGCCGTGAAGGCCGGTCTGCTGGAACAGCCGGACCTCGACGGCATCTACGACCTCACGCTGCTCAACAAGGTCCTGAAGGCCGCCGGTGAACCGGCCGTCGACGACGCCGGTCTCGGCGTCAAGTAAGCCCGGATTCCGATGAGTTCCCAGGAGGTGACGACCATGGCCACGACCCTCGCCAAGGCCGCCGACGGCACCCTGGCGGCCACGCACGCCGCCCGGATCGAGCATGTCTCGAAGTCGTTCGCGGGCCCCGCCGGACAGCAGCTCGTGCTGGACGACATCAGCCTCGATGTCGCGCCCGGTGAGTTCGTCACCCTCCTGGGTGCCTCGGGCTGCGGCAAGTCCACGCTGCTCAACCTGGTCGCGGGGCTCGACCGGCCGTCGGCCGGCACGATCGGCACGGACGGCCGGCCGGCCCTGATGTTCCAGGAGCATGCCCTGTTCCCGTGGCTGACCGCGGGCAAAAACATCGAACTCGCCCTGAAACTGCGGGGAGTTCAGAAGAACGAACGCCGTGAGCGGGCCGAGGAGTTGCTCGAGCTCGTGCGGCTGAAGGGCGCGTACGGCAAGCGGGTGCACGAGCTGTCCGGCGGTATGCGCCAGCGGGTGGCGCTGGCGCGGGCGATCGCCCAGGACAGCCGGCTGCTGCTGATGGACGAGCCGTTCGCGGCGCTGGACGCGATCACGCGGGACGTGCTGCACGACGAACTGACCCGGATCTGGCGTGAGACGCGGCTGTCCGTCCTGTTCGTCACGCACAACGTGCGCGAGGCCGTGCGGCTCGCGCAGCGGGTGGTGCTGCTGTCCTCCCGTCCGGGGCGGATCGCCCGCGAGTGGACGGTCGGCATCCCGCATCCGCGCCGTATCGAGGACACCGCCGTGGCGGAACTGTCCGTAGAGATCACCGAAGAGCTCCGGGGGGAGATCCGCCGTCATGGCCAGCACTGAGACGACCGCGAAGGACCGGGACGGGGGCGACCTCGCCGGTCTGGAGGCGGGGCTCGACGCACTGGAGACGGTGCAGACCGGCCGCAAGCCGTTCCGGCAGACCTTCGTGGAGAAGATCCTGCCGCCGGTCATCGCCATCGCGCTGGTGCTGGCGGTGTGGCAGGCCCTGGTCTCCTTCAAGATCGTCGACGATCCGACCAAGCTGCCCTCACCGGGCGCGGTGTGGGACGTCGTCCGGGACGCGTGGCTGCGGGGCGACCTGCTCGGCTACATCTGGACCAGTGTGTCGCGCGGTCTGCTGGGCTTCTTCTTCGCGCTGCTGATCGGCACCCCGCTGGGGCTGCTGGTGGCGCGGGTGAAGTTCGTGCGCGCGGCGATCGGGCCGATCCTGTCCGGTCTGCAGTCGCTGCCGTCGGTGGCGTGGGTGCCGCCGGCGGTGATCTGGCTGGGTCTGAACAACCAGATGATGTACGCCGTCATCCTGCTCGGCGCGGTCCCCTCGATCGCCAACGGCCTGGTCTCGGGCGTCGACCAGGTGCCCCCGCTGTTCCTGCGGGCCGGGCGGACGCTCGGCGCGACGGGGCTGAAGGGCACGTGGCACATCGTGCTGCCGGCCGCGCTGCCGGGCTATGTGGCGGGACTGAAGCAGGGCTGGGCGTTCTCCTGGCGTTCGCTGATGGCCGCGGAGATCATCGCCTCGTTCCCGGACCTCGGTGTGGGCCTCGGCCAGCTGCTGGAGAACGGCCGCAACGCCAGCGACATGGCCATGGTCTTCGAGGCCATCCTGCTGATCCTGACCGTCGGTATCGCCATCGATCTGCTGATCTTCAGCCCGCTCGAGCGGTGGGTGCTGCGCAGCCGCGGTCTGCTGGTGAAGAGCTGAGGGAACTGAGGGAGCTGAGGGGCATCATGCGCCGTCCGGTACTTCTCGTCGTCGCCCACGGCAGCCGCGATCCGCGGCACGCCGCGACCGTGCACGCCCTGGTGCGGCGGGTGCGGGCGCTGCGGCCCGGGCTGCGCGTGGAGACCGGGTTCCTGGACTTCAACATCCCGTCCGTCACAGGGGTGCTGGAGTCCCTGGACGCGGAGGGCGTCCGTGATGTGGTCGCCCTCCCGTTGCTGCTGACCCGCGCCTTCCACGCCAAGGCGGACATCCCGGCGGTGCTGGCGGAGGCGCCGCCGCGGCTGCGGATCCGGCAGGCCGAGGTGCTGGGCCCCTCCCCGCTGCTGCTCACCGCCCTGGAGCGGCGGCTGTACGAGGCGGGCCTCACGCCCGCCGACAAGTCCTCGACCGGGGTCGTCCTGGCCTCGGCGGGGTCCTCCGACCCGGAGGCGATCGCAGTGATCGCAGCAATCGCGCGGGAGTGGCGGCACACCGGTTGGTGCGCCGTGCGGCCTGCGTTCGCCTCCGCATCCCTGCCCCGCACCGAGCAGGCGGTACGCGAACTCCGCGCGCTCGGCTGCGCACGCGTCGCCGTCGCCCCGTACGTCCTGGCCCCGGGCTTCCTCCCGGACCGGATCGCCCGGGGGGCGGCGGACGCGGACGTCCTCGCGGACGTCCTCGGCCCGTCCCCGGAGGTGGCCCGGCTCCTGCTGGACCGCTACGACGCGGCACGGGTGCCGGTACTGGCCGCGGTGGGCGCCTGACCGGTCGGGGGGTGCGGAACGGCGTGCCCTGCCGGCAGCACAGGCGCCGGCCCGCCCGGTGTCAGCCATCGGTGAGCTCCGCCAGTTTGCGTACGGTGTTCCAGTTGCGGCTGGTGGCGATGACGCCCTTGTTGAGGCGGGGCTTGGAGAGGTGTACGGCGAGTTTGGAGCGGCCGAGACCTTCGGGGGCGCAGAGGTAGAGGGCGCGGTCGCCCAGGCGGAACTCCTCGGGCAGGTAGGCCTGTTGGTCGATCTCGGCGAAGCGGTCGGGGTCGACCGGGGTCGAGAAGTAGGTGACGTGGAGCTGCTTGGGCTCCAACTCGGCTGCCGGGAACGGGCATTGCTCGACCACGGCGCTCAGATAGGCGTGGTCGCGCACGATCACGTCCACGGCGAAGCCGAAGTGCCGCTCGATCGCCGCCGCCAACCCGTCGGCCAGTGACCCCTCGTCGCCCTGCTCCGAGGTGAACACCGCCTGCCCGCTCTGCAGATGGGTGCGCACCCCCTGATGGCCGAGGCCTTCCATCAGGGTGCGCAGTTCGGCCATCGGGACTTTCCTGCTGCCGCCCACATTGATCCCGCGCAGCAGCGCCGCGTATCTCGTCTCCATGCCGCCCACCCTAGGACGGCCGGTGTACCCCGTGGGGGTGACGCGCACCCTGATCGTCGCCCCCGACATCCCGGATACATGTAGGGGCCCGCTGTCCTCCCCAGTGGGGAGGAGGTGAACTCCGATCGGATGAGGCCGGCGCTGTCGGCTTCACCGGACAGCACGACGAGCTGGGCTTATCCGGCCCATACCTTCGAAAGGTCAGGTGGCGGCAGGGGGTCGCTGCCGAACACGAGGGAGCGAGCCCGTCATGGGGAACGGAGAATCACGGGTGCGGGGCCTCGCCGCACGGGCCGGCGGCTGGAGCGCCCGGCACCGCTGGGCGGCCGTCGGCATCTGGGTGCTGTTCGTCGTGCTGGCGATGGGACTCGGTTCGGCCGCGGGCCGGGTCGACGTCGGCGACAGCGATCAGCTCAAGGGTGAGACCCACACCGCCGCCCGCATCATCGAGGACGCCGGCATCGAGGAGCCGGCCAGTGAGACCGTACTGATCCAGGCGAAGGACGACAGCGGTCCGAAGGCCACGGACGCCGCGTTCAGGTCGGCGGTCGACGCGGTCGTCGCGGCCGTGGAGAAGACCGGCGAGGTCACGGACGTCACCTCGCCGTACGAGAGCGACACCATCTCCAAGGACGGGCGCAGCGCGCTGGTCCAGTTCGATGTGCGCGGCGACTCGGACACCGCCGGTGAGCGGGTCGAGCCGGTGCTGGACGCGGTCGCGGGCGTCCAGAAGGACCACGAGTCGCTGCGGATCGAGGAGATCGGCGGCGCCAGCATGATGAAGACGTTCGACGACGCGTTCGGCGACGACTTCAAGAAGGCCGAGTACTCCGCGGTGCCGGTCGCCCTCGGCATCCTGCTGATCGCGTTCGGCGCGCTGGTGGCGGCGCTGCTGCCGGTGGCGCTGGCGATCACCGCGATCATGGCGACGATGGGTCTGATGGGCCTGGTCAGCCACCTCCAGCCGATGAGCGACACCGCGAACTCGGTGATGCTGCTGGTCGGCCTGGCCGTCGGCGTCGACTACTGCCTGTTCTATCTGCGCCGTGAGCGTGAGGAGCGGGCGGCCGGACGGGACGCCGGGACGGCGCTGCGGATCGCCGCCGCGACCAGTGGCCGCGCGATCGTCGTCTCCGGTGTCACGGTGTGTGTCGCCATGGCGGGCATGCTGTTCACCGGTCTCGCCGAGTTCGAGGCGATGGGGCTGGCCTCGCTGATGGTCGTGGCCGTCGCCATGGTCGGTTCCGTCACCGTGTTGCCCGCGCTGCTGTCACTGCTGGGCGAGCGGGTCGAGAAGGGCCGCATGCCGTTCCTGCGCCGGCGGCGCACGAGCGGCAGCACGGAGAGCCGGTTCTGGAACGCGGTACTGAAGCGGGTGCTCGCCAAGCCGGTGCTCGCCGCCGTGGTGGCCACGGGCGCTCTGCTCGCGGTGGCCGCTCCCGCGATCGGGATGAAGACGCAGAACCTCACCCTCGACCAGGAGTTCGGTGACTCGCTGCCGATCGTGCAGACGTACAACCGGGTCAACGACGCATTCCCCGGCGGCTCCGAGCCGGCCGAGGTGGTCGTCGAGGCCGACGACATCAACGCGCCCGAGGTGAAGGCCGCGCTCGCCGAGTTCCGTGAGCGGGCGGTGAGCTCGGGGGCCTCGCGCGGGCCGGTCGAGATCAAGCTGCACGACCAGCAGAACGTCGCGTTCGTCTACGTCCCGCTGGTGGGCGGCTCCGACCAGGACAAGGCGGGCGAGAGCCTGGAGACGCTGCGTGACGAGGTACGGCCGGCCACGCTCGGCGAGGTCGACGGTCTCGAGGCGCCGATCACCGGGCAGGTCGCCGGGAACAAGGACTTCAACGACCAACTGGTCGGCTCCGTGGTCCCGGTCTTCGCGTTCGTGGTGGTCTTCGCCTTCCTGGTGATGCTGCTGTCGTTCCGCTCGCTGACGGTCGCGATCACCTCGATCGTGCTGAACCTGCTGTCGGTGGGGGCGGCGTACGGGATTCTCGTGGCGGTGTTCCAGCACGGGTGGGGCGCGTCCCTGGTGGGGGCGGAGGGGGTCGGCGCGATCATCACGTGGCTGCCGCTGTTCCTGTTCGTGATCCTGTTCGGTCTGTCGACGGACTACCACGTGTTCGTGGTCTCCCGGATCCGTGAGGCGCGGCTGCGGGGGCGGTCGACGCGGGACGCCGTCCAGCACGGTGTGGTCACCACGGCGGGTGTGGTCACCAGCGCCGCGATCATCATGGTCGCCGTGTTCGGGATCTTCGGGACGCTGTCGATGCAGTCGATGAAGCAGATGGGGGTCGGTCTGGCGGCGGCTGTGCTGATCGACGCGACGATCATCCGGGGGGTGCTGCTGCCGGCGGTGATGTCTCTGCTGGGTGAGCGCAACTGGTACCTGCCGAAGTGGCTGCACCGCATGCCGGACCTGACCCACGACGAAACGCCGGAGGCGGTGGCGGCGGCGCCGTCGCCCCGGGGCGAGGGCGACCGCGTGCCGGTGTGATCCGCTGACGTGACAAGGGCCCGGCGGTTCCTCCGCCGGGCCCTTGTCACGTCCACGGCCGCCCGTGCCACGGGGCTGCGAGACCCGGTCCCGCAACTGCGGGCAACCGCCCCGCAGGGCGGCTCGGGTGGGGTGGGGGTCCGCGGCTATGTCGGCAGTTCTGCCTCGATCAGGTCTGCCGCTCGGTGTGTGCCGCCTTCCGCCGCCATGTCCTTCTGGATGGACTTCAGGCGGGTCGCGGCCTCCGGGGAGTTCAGCAGGGTGAGGGCCGCGGCCCTCAGCGCCTCCGCGCTCGCCTCGGACGACGGGACGTGTCGCGCCACCCCCAGCCCCTCCAGCATCTCCGCGTTGCCGAACTGGTCCACCGCCTGCGGTACGGCGATCATCGGGGTGGCCGTGGCCAGCCCCTCCTGGCTGCCGCCGGCCCCCGCGTGCGTGACGAACAGATCCGCCTGCTTCAGGATCGCGAGCTGCGGCACCCAGGACCGCACCTCCACGTTCCCCGGCACATCGCCGAGTTCGGCGACATCGACGTGCTTGCCGACCTGAAGCACCACATGCCACCCCGCCAGCTCACCGAACGCCTTCACACACTCCCGGTAGAACGCCGGCTGCTTCGTGAAGGACGATCCCAGCGAGACGAGGACCACCTTCTCGGCCCCGGCCGGCCGCTCCCAGGCACCCTCCGCGCCCCGGTCCCCCTGGCAGGCTCCCACGAACGAGTGCACGCTCTCGTCGACCCGGTCGGCGTTGGGCTGAAGCGCCTTCGGGATCAGCACGATCGACCGGGCCGGCCGGCCGACGAACGGATCGGGATGCTCGGTGATCCCGTTCTCCGCCAGCCACGCCCGGAAGCGGGCGTAGTACGCCTGGCCCCGCTCGGTCTTCAGCGGCTCCTCCCACATCGGCTCCGCCACCTCCTGCTCGTATCCCTCCCAGGCGACGAGGTTCGGCGAGAGGGACACCGCCGGCACACCCCACCGATGGGCGAGCACCCGCGCCGGATAGGAGGTGATGTCGTGCAGCACGAGGTCGGGCGTGTCCCCCTCGTACGCCGAGATGAGCTGCGGAAGCGCCTGGACGGCGTCCGCGAGGAACGGCTCCACGTTGTCCAGCAGCGTGGAACCCCAGGCCTCCGGATCGTCGTCGGGCCCCGGCAGCGTGCTGTTCCACGGCTTGGGCTCGGCACCGGTCTCGGCGACCTTCTCCGCGAACAGCGGCGGAATCGCGTACGTGACCCGGTGGCCGCGCGCCACGAGCTCGCGGATCACCTCGAGGCTCGGGTTCACGTGCCCGTGGGCGGCGATGGAGAACATGGCGATGTGAGCGGGACTGGTCATGCCCCGACCCTAAGCGAGACGATACGTATCGTGCAATTGATATGTCCGCGTACCCCTCAGCGCTGGTAGCGGGCCAGCACCAGGTTCCCGTCCTCCTCCAGCCGCCGGCGCAGTTCCTCGAGACCGATCGCCCCGCTGTAGTACTCCTGGAGCGCCGGGGTCGCCACCTTGTCCTTCCATTCGGGATAGCCGCGTACGGTCTGCGCGGGGGCGGGCCGCAGGTGCGCGGCGAGTGCGGTGCCGGTGGCCCAGCCGTGTTCGGCGGTGTGCAGGGCGGGGTCGGCGAGGGCCCGGCTGCCGGTGGGGAGCATCCAGTCGCCGAGGGCGAGACGGACCATGTTCTCCGGCCGGAGCAGGAAGCCGAGGAAGGCGGCGGCCTCCTTCTTGTGCGGGCAGTCCTCGGCGACGGAGAGGGTCTGTGGGCTGACGCCCTGGGTGAGTCCGTCCGCGCCGGCCGGGGCGGGCAGCACCTGCCAGTCGAAGCCCTCGAGTGCCTGCTGGACGATCTGCTGCCGGTAGGAGAAGCCGAGCGGCACCATCGCGTACTTTCCGGCGAAGAAGCCGGGCAGGGTGTCGGAGCCACCGCTGCCGAGCGTGGTGGGCGAGGCACTGCCGTCGGTGTTCACCTGGTCGTGGACGGTGCGCGGGACGACCTCGTCGCCCTCCTCGAACCGCACGGTCACCTTGCCGTCGTCGCCCCGGTGGAAGAGCCGGCCGCCGGCGGAGAGGGAGAGGTTGAGGGTGGCCGAGACGGGTTCCTTGAGCGGCCAGGCGACACCGAACGTCCCGTCGCCGCTCAGCTCGTCCGTCACCTGCCGGAACTCCGCCCAGCTCCAGGGGTGTTCCGGCGTCGGGATCCGGACGCCGGACTTCTTCAGGAGGGCCGAGTTGGCGATCAGCACCCGCGGTTCCTGGAGGAAGGGCACGCCGTACACACCCCCGTCGAAGGTGACGGTCTCCCAACTGCGCGCGGGGATGTCGGACTTCAGCCGCTCGGGCAGCAGCCCGGTCAGGTCGGCCAGATAGCCGCCGTAGGCGAAGTCGGCGAGGTCGTCGGAGGCGTCGTGGACGATGTCGGGGGCCTCGCCGCCCTCGAAGGAGGTGAGCAGCTGGTCGTGGACGCTGTCCCAGCTGCCCTGGACGTACTCCACCCGGATGCCGGGGTGCGCGGCGTTCCACTCCTCGACCAGCTCCCTGTTGGCGTCGACCGACTCCTTCTGCCAGGCCAGGGACTGGAAGCGCAGGGTGATCCGGCCGTCGTCGCGGGTGCCGCCCGCGGAGCAGCCCGTCAGGAGCAGGGCGACGGCGAGGGCCGCCCCGAGGATTCTGGTCCGCATCAGCTCTTCACCGCCCCGGCGAGCATGCCGCCCGTGATCCGCCGCTGGATGATCGCGAAGACGACCAGGGAGGGCAGCGTCGCGAGGAACGCGGCGGCCGCCAGCGGGCCGAGGTCGGCGACTCCCTCGGCGCCGATGAAGTGGGTGAGGACGACCGGCAGGGTCTGCTTCTCCGGGGTCTTGAGCAGGACGAGGGCGAAGAAGAACTCGTTCCACGCCGTGATGAACGCGAACAGCGCCGTCGCCACGATGCCCGGAGCGAGCAGCGGGGCGGTGACCGACACCAGGGTCCGCAGCCGCCCGGCCCCGTCGACCGCCGCCGCCTCCTCCAGTTCGGCCGGCACGGCACGGACGTATCCGGTGAGCATCCACAGGGCGAAGGGGAGAGCCCAGACGACGTAGACCATGACCAGCCCGGACACGGAGTCGATCAGCCGCAGGTTCTTCAGCACCAGGAACAGCGGGATGATCAGCAGCACGAACGGGAACGCCTGGCTGACCACCACCCAGCCGGACGCGGCCCGGGCGAGCGCGCCGCGCCGGCGGGCCATGACGTACGCCATCGGGGTGGCGATGACGACGGCGACGACGGCCGCCGACAGTGCGGCGGTCAGGGAGTTGAGGGCGGCGCGCAGCAGCGGCTGTTCGTCGAAGGCCTGACGGAAGTTGGCGAGGGTGGGGTCGCGGGGGATCCAGGCCGGGTGCAGACTCGCCAGTTCGGTCGCCGGTTTGAACGCCGTCGAGACCAGCCAGAGGAACGGGAAGGCCAGGAAGACGAGATACGCCAGCAGTGCGGCGTACTGGCCTGCGCGGGCACGTCGACGGGGCCTCATGCCGTGTCACCTCCGCGGAGCCGTCCGGCGAGGAAGACGGCCAGCGCGACCGAGATCGCGGCGACCATGACGCAGCCCATCGCCGCCGCGTAGCCGAACTGTCCGTAGCGGAAGGCCTCTTCGTAGGCGAAGAGCATGGGCAGCCGGGTGCGTCCGCCGGGGCCGCCGTTGGTGAGGACGTAGACCAGGGCGAAGGAGTTGAAGTTCCAGATCAGGTTGAGCGCGGTGATGGCGAGGGCGATGGGGCGGATGGCGGGCCAGGTGACCGTGCGGAAGCGGCGCCAGGGGCCGGCGCCGTCCACCGCCGCCGCCTCGTGCAGTTCGCGCGGGGTGTTCTGCAGTCCGGCGAGCAGGGCGACCGTGGTCTGGGGCATGCCGGCCCACACGCCGACGACGATCACGGCGGGCAGGGCGGTGGCGAGTCCGCTGAGCCAGTCCCGGCCGTCGCCGAGGCCGAGGTCGCGCAAGGTCTCGTTGAGGACACCGGCGTCCGGGTTGTAGACGATGCGCCACATCACACCGACGACCACCTCGGGCATCGCCCAGGGGACGATCGCGAGGGCGCGGGCCGCCCAGCGCAGCTTCAGGTCCTGGTGGAGCAGCAGGGCGAGGCCCAGGGCGAGCAGGAACTGCGGCACCGTCACCCCGACGGCCCACACCAGGCCGATGCGGAACGACTCCCAGAAGAGCGTGTCGTGCAGCAGGTCCTGGAAGTTGAGGGTGCCGATCCACCGGGTGGGTTCGGTGCGGCCCGACTGTGCGTCGGTGAAGGCCAGCAGGACGCCGTAGAGGAGCGGGCCGACGCTGAGGACCAGGATCGGGATCAGCGCGGGCAGCACCAGGAACCACGGCCCGTGGTCGGGAGCGCGTCCCGGTGGGCGGCCCGGGCCGGGCGCGTGGGGCGCCGGTCTCCTCGCCTCGGTCACCGATGTCACGGAATCAGCCCCTTTGCGCGGCGCGGGTGGGCCAGATCATGTTCGTGAAGGGGGTCCGCCTCGTCAAGGGACCGCACACACCGGCCGACCTGTGCGAATGCGACACTGACCGGCGGATGGCCGGATCACGGCGGTCGGACGAGGGTCGGACACGGAGGCGGACGGATGGACGAGGCACGGGCACGGGACGTACTCGCGGCGGCGGGAGTGCTGCCCGGTGCGGCGGCGGACGCGCGGCTGCTCGCCCTCGGCGAGAACGCGGTGTTCGCCGCCGGTGACCTGGTCGTCAAGGTGGGCCGGGACGTCGAGTTGCTGGACCGGGCCCGCCGGGAGCTGGCCGTCGCGGGCTGGCTGGCGGCGGAGGGCGTGCCGGCGGTACGGGCGGCGGAGCCGGAGGCGCTGCTGGTCGACGGGCACCCGGTGACGGTGTGGCACCGGCTCCCCGAGGCCGTACGGCCCGCCGAACCCCGGGATCTGGCCGGACTGCTGCGGCTGGTCCACGCACTGCCCACTCCTCCCTTCGTCCTGCCGCCCCGCGAACTGCTGGGCGGTGTGGAGCGCTGGCTGCGGCTGGCGGGCGACACCGTCGACCCGGAGGACGCCGCCTATCTGCGCGAGCGCCGGGACGGATTCGCGGCGGCCGCGGCCGCGCTGACGCCCCGGCTGACTCCGGGGCCCATCCACGGCGACGCCCTGCCCCGCAATGTGCACATCGGACCGGACGGGCCGGTCCTGGTCGACATGGAGACCTTCTCGTCCGATCTGCGCGAGCACGACCTGGTGGTCATGGCCCTCTCCCACGACCGCTACGGGCTGCCGGACGAGGCGTACACGTCCTTCACCGACACCTACGGCTGGGATGTGCGCGCCTGGGAGGGCTGCTCGGTGCTGCGCGGCGCGCGGGAGACGGCCAGCTGTGCCTGGGTCGCCCAGCACGCGCCGGGCAACCCCGGGGCACTGGCCGAGTTCGAACGCCGGGTGGCGTCCCTGCGGGACGGGGACGAGTCGGTGCGCTGGTACCCCTTCTGACCAGGACCGGGACCGGGACAGGACAGGGACCGGGGCGGTGTCCGCCGGTCAGACCCGCTGCTGCGCCAGTTCCCGCAGCGGCCAGGTGCCGTCGACCAGCGCGGTGGCATCGCCCTTGCGGCGCAGGAAGCTCTGGAAGTCCGCCGCCCAGGCCGCGTACCACTCGATCTGGCGGAGGTGCAGTTCCGCCGGGGTGAGGGCCGCGACCTTGGGGTGGCGGCCGGCTATCGCACAGGCCAGCCGGGCGGCGGCGAGGGCGTCGGCGGTCGCGTCGTGCGCGGTGCCGAGCACCACGCCGTACTCCGCGCAGACCGCTTCGAGATTGCGCTTGCCCCGGCGGTAGCGGTCGACGGCACGGTCGATCGTGTACGGGTCGATGACCGGGGCGGGGTCGATGCCGCCCAGGCGGTCGCGCAGGGACGGCAGTCCGTGCCGCCGCAGTTCGGCGGCGAGCAGGGTCAGGTCGAAGGCCGCGTTGTAGGCGACGACCGGGACGCCCGCCTTCCAGTGGTCGGTGAGGACGCCGGCGATGGCGTCGGCGACCTGGTCGGCGGGGCGGCCCTCCGCGGCCGCCCGCTCGTTGCTGATGCCGTGGACCGCGACCGCGTCCTCCGGGATCGGTACGCCCGGGTCGGCCAGCCACTCCCTGCGGCCCAGCGGCTCGCCCGCCCTGACCTCGATCACGGCCCCCGTGACGATCCGTGCCTCGCGCGGATCGGTACCCGTCGTCTCCAGGTCGAAGCCGATCAGCGGCTCCCGGTGCCAGCCCATGGGCTGCCCCCCTTCTGTGTGGTGCGTTCCCCCAGTGGTTCCCACCTTCGCACGCACCACTGACAATCAGAGGATCGCGTTCCGCTTGACCACCCGGAGGGTTCCCCGCGGCCCGTTCACGACACCGGCCGGGAATCCGCCCACATCTGCTCGAACTCCTCGCGATAGGTGGGGAACAGCCCGCCTTCCTCGACTTCGCCCGGCTTGACCACTTTGGTCCCGTTGCGCAGGACCAGCACCGGCGCCTCCATGCCGCGGGACCGGCGCAGGTGGTTCTGCACGACGGCGACACCGTCCGTGCCGTCGCCGTCCACCAGGTAGGCGGTGCAGCGGGGCGTCTCGTCGTAGACCTGGATCCCGAAGGCAGCGGGGTCGCGCAGCCGGGAGCGGACGCGGCGCATGTGCAGGATGTTCATCTCGACGCTGCGGCCGAGCTCGCCGCGTTTGAGGCCGAGTTCGCGCTCGCGGCGCTTGACCGCGCTGGAGGCCGGGTTGAGGAACAGCAGCCGCACCCGGCAGCCGGCCTCCGCGAGGCGCACCAGCCGGCGCCCGGAGAAGTTCTGCACCAGCAGGTTGAGGCCGATGCCGAGGGCGTCCAGCCGGCGGGCGCCGCCGAAGATGTCCTCGGCCGGGAACTGGCGCAGCAGCCGCACCCGGTCGGGGTGGACGGCGACGACGTCGGCGTACCGGTCGCCGACCAGGTCCTCGACCGCGTCGACGGGCAGCCGGCGCGCGGACGGCACGTCGCCGCCGGTGCCGAGCATCTCGAGGAGCCGCGCGGAGGCCCGTTCGGCCTGGCTGAGGACCGCCTCGGACAGCGCGCGGTTGCGGGAGACGACGTTGCGGGTGACCTCCAGCTCGTCCAGGGCGAGTTCGACGTCCCGGCGGTCGTCGAAGTACGGCTCGAAGCAGGGCCAGTGCGCCACCATCAGCTCGCGCAGCTGCGGCAGGGTGAGGAAGGACAGCACGTTGTCGTCGGCCGGGTCGAGCAGATAGCCCTTGCGGCGGCTGACCTCGCGGACGGCGACCGCGCGCTGCACCCACTCCTGTCCGGCGGGTCCGGCGGCGGCGACCACCCAGTCGTCGCCGTGCACGGGCTCGTAGACGGGCCGCAGGACGGCGGCCACGACCGTGCGCAGCCGCTGCTCGACGAGGTTGAGCCAGATGTAGGCGCGGCCGGCCCGCTGGGCGCGGGTACGCACCTCGCGCCAGGCGTCGGCGCCCCAGTCCAGCTCCGGCCCGATCGAACCCGCCGCGTCCATCGGCCGTGCCAGGGACACCGCGCCGGGCGGGGCGTCCGTGGAACTGCTCCCCTCGTGACCGCCGTCACCAGGGGGCAGTTCCAGCCCTCCCGCGCCCACCCGCGTACCGCCTTCCACTCCCCCGAACACTCCCGTCCCAACGATCAAGGAGAGTACTCCGCCAGCGGTGCACGGTGCAGCCCGATGGACAGGGTCGTTTCCCAACTTCCCGTATCCACGGGACCGTTCCGCCGGGCGGGCTCGCGCAAGTGAGCTGATTCATAGCGGGACCGGGTGGTCGCGGGGGTCGTGGAGGGCCGCGGCGGGGGTACGCGACCGGCACTCCCTTTCGGGGAGACTCGGGGACACTCGGAGCCAAGGCGTCCCCCGGGCGCCGTACACCTGGAAGAGTCGTATCCATGCAGGTCTGGCCTGGCGAGGCGTATCCGCTCGGTGCCACGTACGACGGCGCCGGAACGAATTTCGCGGTCTTCACGGAAGCCGCGGACCGAGTAGAGCTGTGTCTGCTGCACGACGACGGCTCGGAGACGGCGATCGAACTGCGGGAGAGCGACGCGTTCGTGCGGCACGCGTATCTGCCCGGCGTGATGCCCGGGCAGCGGTACGGCTTCCGGGCGCACGGGCCGTACGCCCCCGAGCGGGGGCTGCGCTGCAATTCGGCGAAGCTGCTGCTCGACCCGTACGCGCGTGCGATCAGCGGGACGGTCGGCTGGGGCGAGGAGGTCTACGGCTATCACTTCGGCCGACCCGAGAAGCGCAACGACCTCGACTCGGCGCCGCACACGATGACATCGGTCGTGGTCAATCCGTACTTCGACTGGGGCGACGACCGGCGCCCCCGGACGGAGTACCACCACACGGTGATCTACGAGGCCCACGTCAAGGGCCTGACCATGCGTCATCCGGGGCTGCCGGAGGAGCTGCGCGGCACGTACGCGGGACTCGCTCACCCGGCGGTGATCGATCACCTGACCGAACTGGGGGTGACGACACTGGAGCTGATGCCCGTTCACCAGTTCGTGAACGACCACCGTCTGGTGGACATGGGCCTCAACAACTACTGGGGTTACAACACGATCGGCTTCTTCGCCCCGCACAACGCGTACGCCTCCTGGGGCGACCGGGGCCAGCAGGTGCTGGAGTTCAAGTCGGCGGTGAAGGCGCTGCACGAGGCCGGGATCGAGGTGATCCTCGACGTGGTCTACAACCACACCGCCGAGGGCAACCACCTGGGCCCGACCCTGTCCCTCAAGGGACTCGACAATCCGTCGTACTACCGGCTGACCGACGACCCCCGGTACTACATGGACACGACAGGCACGGGGAACTCCCTGCTCATGCGGTCCCCGCACGTACTGCAGATGATCATGGACTCGCTGCGGTACTGGGTTCTGGAGATGCATGTCGACGGGTTCCGCTTCGACCTCGCGGCGACGCTCGCACGCCAGTTCCACGAGGTGGACCGGCTGTCGTCGTTCTTCGACCTGGTGCAGCAGGACCCGGTGGTCTCGCAGGTGAAGCTGATCGCCGAGCCGTGGGACGTGGGCGAGGGCGGCTACCAGGTGGGCAACTTCCCGCCGTTGTGGACCGAGTGGAACGGCAAGTACCGGGACACCGTACGGGACCTGTGGCGGGGCGAGCCGCGCACGCTCGCGGAGTTCGCGTCCCGGCTGACCGGCTCCTCCGACCTGTACCAGGACGACGGGCGCCGACCGCTGGCCTCCATCAACTTCGTGACCTGCCACGACGGTTTCACCCTGCACGACCTCGTCTCGTACAACGACAAGCACAACGCGGCGAACGGCGAGGACAACCGGGACGGCGAGAGCCACAACCGGTCCTGGAACTGCGGGGCCGAGGGCGAGACCTCCGATCCGGAGGTGCTGCGGCTGCGGGCGCGGCAGATGCGGAACTTCATCGCCACGCTGATGCTGTCGCAGGGTGTGCCGATGATCAGTCACGGTGACGAGGTGGCCCGTACCCAGCGGGGCAACAACAACGCGTACTGCCAGGACAACGAGGTGTCCTGGCTGGAGTGGCCCGCCGAGTCCGGTGAAGGGGAGGAGCCGCGGCGGCGGTTGCTGGAGTTCACCCGCGCGATGGTGTGGCTGCGGAAGGACCATCCGGTCTTCCGGCGGCGGCGGTTCTTCCATGGCCGGCCGGTGGAGGGTACGCATGACGATCTGTCCGACATCGCGTGGTTCACGCCCGAGGGGGCGGAGATGACACAGCGGGACTGGGATTCCGCGCGGGCGTCGGCGCTGACGGTGTTCCTGAACGGGAACGCGATTTCCGAGCCGGGGCAGCGGGGGGAGCGGATCACGGACGACTCGTTTCTGCTGATGTTCAACGCGTCGCCGAAGACGCTGGATTTCGTGGTGCCGGTGGATCACGGGCGGGAGTGGGAGGTGGTGGTCGACACCGCGCGGGAGGATGGCGTGCCGCCGGGGAGTGGGCGGAAGGTGGGGGCGGGGACGCGGCTGAGTCTGACGGATCGCAGCATGACGGTGTTGCAGCGACCGGTGTAGTCCCGCGTTTCTTCCGCCCCCGCCGCCCCTTCCCGTCCCGAAACCGGGGCTCGGCCCCAGACCCCGCTCCTCAAACGCCGGAGGGGCTGGATTCAGCCCCTCCGGCGTTTGAGGAGCGGGGGTCCGGGGGCAGCGCCCCCGGCCAACCCGCACCCCCCGACGGAGGACTCCCCATGACCCCGCCCACGGCCACCTACCGCCTGCAGCTGCACCCCGGCTTCCCGTTCCGCGCCGCCGCCGACGCCGTCCCCCACCTCGCCGGCCTCGGCGTGTCCCACCTCCACCTCTCCCCCGTCCTCGAAGCCGTCCCCGGCTCACAGCACGGCTACGACGTCACCGACCCCACACGCGTACGCGAAGAACTCGGCGGCGAACAAGGGCTGCGCGACCTCGCCCGTACCGCGCGAGGACACGGCCTCGAACTGGTCGTGGACATCGTCCCCAACCACATGGCGATGTCCCCCCGCCACAACCCCGCCCTGTGGGAGGTGCTCCGCGACGGCCCCGCCTCCCCCCACGCACGCTGGTTCGACATCGACTGGGAGGCCCAGCACGGCCAGGTCCTCCTCCCGGTCCTCGGCGGGCCGCTGGGCCAGGAGGCCGAACACCTCGAACCCGACGGCGACGTACTCCGCTACTACGACCACGTCTTCCCCCTGCGCGAGGGCACGGCAGCACTTCCGCTCCCGGCGCTCCTCGACGCCCAGTGGTACCGCCCGGTGTGGTGGCGCCTGGCCCGCACCGAGCTGAACTACCGCCGCTTCTTCAGCATCTCCGAGCTGATCGGCGTACGCGTCGAGGACCCCGAGGTGTTCGAGGCCACGCACGCCAAGATCCTCGAGCTGCTGAGGGAGGGCGTGATCGACGGGCTGCGTGTCGACCACCCCGACGGGCTCGCCGACCCCGAGGGCTATCTGCGGCGGCTGCACGACGCCACGGGCGGCCGGTGGACGGTGGTGGAGAAAATCCTCTCCGACGGGGAAGCGCTGCCCGCCTCCTGGCCGGTGGCCGGCACCACCGGCTACGACGCCCTGCGGCACGTGGACGGCCTGTTCACGGATCCGGCGGGGTTCGGTCGACTGCTGTCCCACTACCGCCGGTTCGCCGCCCCGCAGACGGACCGGGGTGGCGACTGGGACGCGACGGTGCGGCGGGCCGCGTACAAGGTGCTGACGCACGAACTGGCCGCCGAGGTGGACCGGCTGACCCGGGTCGCGGACCGGCTGTGCGCGACCTCGCCGGAACCCGCCCTGCGCGACCGCGCGCCCTGGGCGCTGCGCACCGCCCTCCAGGAACTGCTGGTCCGGCTGCGCGTGTACCGCCCCTACGGCACCGCCGACGCGGCCGCCGTCGTCACCGAGGAGGCCGCGGCCGAGGCCCGGCGCGCCTTCGCCGTCCCGGAGGAGGCCGGGGCGGTGGACGTCGTACGGGATCTGGCGCTCGGACGGTACGGGGACGGGCCGGCGCATGTGGAGTTCCGTACGCGGTTCGCGCAGACCGCGTCGGCGCTGCGCGCCAAGTCCGTGGAGGACACGGCCTTCTACCGCTATGTGCCGCTGCTGTCGGCGACGGAGGTGGGCGGGAACCCCGGTGATCCGGCGGTGTCCCCGGAGCGGTTCCACGCGTACTGCGCGCGCGTGCAGCGCGACTGGCCGTCGACGGGGACCGTCGTCTCGACGCACGACACCAAGCGCAGTGCGGATGTGCGGGCGGCCCTGCATGTGCTCACCGAGTGCCCGGAGCGGTGGGCGGACCTCCTGGCCGAGGTGACGCACAGCGGCGAGGATGTGCCGGACGCGCAGCTGGCGTGGGCGGCCTGGCAGACGGTGTTCGGGCTCGGGGCGGTGGAGGACGCGGAGGAGAGGGTGCGGGGCGCGCTGCTGAAGCATGTGCGTGAGGCGGGGCTGTACACGAGCTGGACGGAGCAGGAGGCGCCGTACGAGGAGGCGGTGGCGCGGTTCGTGGCGGCGGGGCCGTGTGGGGTGCCGGGGGAAGGGGTGGCGGAGTTCCGGGGCTCGGTGGAGGCGCATGTCTGCGCCAATGTGCTGGGGATGGCGCTGGTGCAGCTGATGATGCCGGGGGTGCCGGATGTCTATCAGGGGGCGGAGCGTGAGTTCCGGGCGCTGGTCGATCCGGACAATCGGCGGGGGGTGCGGTTCGGGGAGGGCGGGGGTGTGAAGGAGAGGGTGACGCGGGGGGCGTTGCGGTTGCGGGCCCGGCGGGCGGATGTGTTCGGGGCGGCGGGGTCGTACGAGCCGCTCGCCGCGGATGGGCCCGGGGCGGCGCACTGTCTGGCGTTCGCGCGGTCGGGTGAGGTGGTTGTCGCGGTGACTCGGCTGTCGTTGCGGCTGGCCGAGGCGGGGGGCTGGCGGGGGACTCGACTGGTGTTGCCTGCGGGACGGTGGGTGGATGTACTGGAGGGAGGGCGGGTGTTCGGTGGGGATACGCCTGTGGCGTCGTTGTTCGGGGGCTTGCCGGTGGCGTTGCTGGAGCGGGTCGGGGACTGAGCCCGGCGTTGGGGCTGGGCGGGGGGTGTTGCGCGGCCCGGCGTTCACGGGGTGCCGCTGCGCCCACCCGTGCCGCCATAGCGGCACGACTGCCCGCAGCGACGCGGCACGGGCGGACGCGGTCACGCGGCACGGACACCCGCAGCAACGCAGCGCAGGTGCCCGCCGTCACGCGGCGCGGAACGCCCGCAGCGACGCGGCACGGGCGGACGCGGTCACGCGGCGCGGAACGCCCGCAGCGACGCGGCACGGGCGGACGCCGTCACGCGGCGTGGACGCCCGCAGCGACGCGGCACGGGCGGACGCCGTCACGCGGCGTGGGCGCCCGCAGTTGGGCGGGCAGGCGCTCTTGGTGGTGGGCGTGGGGGGCTATGTCTCGTCCAGGGTGAAGAGCGCGCCCGTTTGGGCTGTCATCGTGCAGGGGTTGGGGAAGGTGTGGGTGTAGGTGATCGGCTGGCCCTGCCATTGGCCCGTCGCCTGGGCGGTTACGGGGGCGTAGAGCATGGGGCAGATGGCGTTCTCCCTGGGCGGGATGTCGGGGATCTGGCCGTTCGCCCTGATCAGGTCGGCGCAGGCTTCGGCCGCGTGGCGGTGGCCGCGGGGCGGGTCGCAGCGGAGCGTCGTGCCGTTCTGGGCCGTGGACGGAGTCTCGCCCTGGGTCACCGTGAGCAGCAGCCAGCTGTCCTCGCCGGAGGCGTCCGGCCGCGCGGGTGCCGCGCACGCGAGCAGGACGAGGGCGGCGAGCAGTCCCGCCCGTACGGTTCTCACCGAGGTGTGTGTCATTCCCGATGCATCGGCACGGCGGTCCCCGGACCCCACCCCGGCTCACCCGAACGGAAGGGTCCGCGGCCGGCCAGCTCGAACGCGGCGAGGACGACGCGCGCCTGGTACTCGGCCTGGCGTGCGACCGTGATCCAGCGCGCCCCGAACCCGTCCCGGCAGTCGGCGCACCGCGCGTCGATGAGCCGGTCCAGCTCGGGCAGTGCCCCGCCGGGGTCGCGTCCGGCCCGGGTCACCAGCTGGTGCAGCAGTCCCGCCGTACGCAGGGCGAGCCGCCGCCCGGCGAGGCGCAGCGCGGCGAGGCCGGCGGTGGTCATGGACGGCAGCGGATGTGCAGAATCGTTACCCCAGTCGGGGTCCCACGCGTTGGCGAGCCCGGGACAGACCAGGAGATAGTCGTCGACCGGGGCGAGCAGCCGCTCCGCGTCGGGGACGCCGGCGAGATACGGCCGGATACGGGCGGTCAGGCCCGTCAGCAGCAGGGTGTCCTGGCGCAGGGTGCGGCTGACGGACCGCAGCTCCGCCTCCGCGTCGGGGTGCGGGGAGCCGTCCCCCACGGCCGCCACGCCCCACATGGGGGCCTCGACGACCGCGGTGACGGTGCCGTACCGGTGCGGGTGGAACCACGTCGACTCGACGGCGGCCTCGGTGATGGCGGCAGCGAGGTCGCGGCGGTGCGGGGGCGGGATGCCGTAGACGGCGGGACCGAGACGGGGCCAGTACAGGGCGTCGTAGGCGCCGAGTTCGCGTGGGACGCCGAGACGGGTGGCGATGGTCGCCACCCGCCGGTCCAGGCCCGGCAGGTCGCGGGTGAGTTCGACGAAGCCGCCGCCGATGTCGACGCCGTGCAGGGAGCACTGGAGGAAGGGCCGCAGTTCGTCCTGGAGGGCGAGCAGGGTGCGGGTCTCGGGCAGCGCGGCCGCGGCGGCGCCGTCGGGCAGCCATTCGGGCTGCTCCAGGAAGCCGGGCCGGAAGAAGTTCCGGAAGTGCCGGCCGAGCGTGTACGGGCCGGTGAGCCAGCGCTCGTTGCGGCGCAGTCCGTCGGGGTCGAGGCAGAGCAGCAGGTTCCAGGTGGCGTCGGCGCCCTCGGTGAGCCGGGGGTCGGCCAGGGCGCGCTCGGCCAGGCGCAGCACGGTGGCGCCGCCCATGGGCTCGTTGGCGTGCGGTCCGGCGACCACGAGAGCCTGGCGGCTGCCGTGGCCGACGCTGAGCAGCCACAGGGGGATGCCCGCGCGGGAGACGCCGACGCGGCGCAGCCGGGCGTCGCGGGGGTGGCGGGCGACGAGGGCGGCGGCCCGCGCGCCCAGTTCGTCGACGGTCGGGTAGCGCAGGAGGGGCGGCAGGGCACACCTCCGTGAAGTGGCGCCGTCGCATCACCGGGAGTGCGTGGCGTACGCACAGTCAGTCACGACTTCGGGGGTACGTCAACACCGCCGCGGCCATGGGGACTTGCCCGGGGTCCGGCGGGGTCAGTGCGTGGCGAGCCGGTAGGTGATCCGGCCGAAGCCGATCTGGTCGCCCTCGCGGACGACGGCCGCGCCGACCACGCGACGCCCGTTCACCGTGGTGCCGTTGGTGGAGCCGAGGTCGCGAAGCACCCAGAGGCCGCCCTGGTGGCGGAGTTCGGCGTGCACGCGGGAGACCGTCTCATGGCTGATCCGCAGCCCGCTGCCGGGGTCGCGGCCTATCCGCAGGGGGTGGCCGGACGCCGGAAGCGGCAGCAGCAGTTTGGGGAGCTTCTCGGCCTGCCAGGCGCGGCGCAGCCGTACGGTGAATCCGGAGACGGCGGCCACGCCGCCGAACACCAGGCGCGAGAGGCGGCTCTCCTGCGGGAGGTCGGCGGTGAGCGCGGCGAGTTCGTCGGAACCGCGTGCCGCGAGGGCGAGTTCCATGCGCCGGACGAAGGTGTCGTGCGACAGGCGGCCCATGGCGACGCCGTCCCGCAGCACGCTCAGCGCTTTGTCGCGCTCCGCGTCGGAGAGCCGCGCGGGGTACGTGTGGAACTCGAAGGACGACGTCACACCGCTGATTGTCGGTCAGTGACGGCCGGGCTGTCCAGAAAGCGGGGAAACGGTCACCGTGCGCGCGTGCCGGGCGACACCTGCCGCAAAAGGGCGGATCCCCCGGCGAATTGATCTCCCATGGCGCACGATGGACGCGCTACCTCACAGTGAGCAGACGAAGGGGAACCGTCCGTGCAGTTCGAGGTGTGGGCACCGCAGGCCGGCCGAGTGACGCTCCGGTGCGAGGACGTCACGCGCGGGTTGGAGCGCGATCCGGAGCGGGAGGGGTGGTGGCGGGGGGAGGCCGGGGCGCGCGACGGCTCCCGGTACGGCTTCGCGCTGGACGACGGCCCCGTCCTGCCCGATCCGCGCTCGCGCCGCCAGCCGGACGGGCCGGACGGACTCAGCGCGGTCGTCGACCAGGACCGGTTCGAGTGGCGTACGGAGTGGGCGGGGCGTCCGCTGCCCGGCGCGGTGCTGTACGAGCTGCACGTGGGCACGTACACGCGCGAGGGCACCTTCGACGCGGCGGCCGAACGGCTCGGTCATCTCACGGACCTGGGTGTGACGCATGTGGAGCTGATGCCGGTGTGCCCGTTCCCGGGTACGCACGGCTGGGGGTACGAGGGGGTGTCGCTGTGGGCGGTGCACGAGCCGTACGGCGGCCCCGAGGGCCTGAAACGCTTCGTCGACCGGGCGCACGCGCTCGGGCTGGGTGTCGTACTGGACGTCGTGCACAACCATCTGGGGCCGTCCGGGAATTACCTGCCGCAATTCGGGCCGTACTTCACGGACACGCATCACACGCCGTGGGGCGCGGCCGTCAATCTGGACGCGCCCGGCTCGGACGAGGTGCGCGCCTTCCTCGTGGACAGCGCGCTGGCGTGGCTGCGGGACTACCGGATCGACGGGCTGCGGCTGGACGCGGTGCACGCGCTGGTGGACACGCGCGCGTGCCACTTCCTGGAGGAACTGTCCGGGGCCGTGGACGCCCTCGCCGCCGACACCGGCCGGCCGCTGTTCCTGATCGCCGAGTCGGATCTCAACGACCCCCGGCTGATCACGCCTCGCGCGCAGGGCGGTCTCGGACTGCACGCGCAGTGGAACGACGATTTCCATCACGCGCTGCACACCGCGCTGACGGGGGAGGGACAGGGCTACTACGCCGACTTCGCGCGTGACCCGTTCGCGGCCCTCGCCAAGACGCTCACCGGCGGGTTCTTCCACGACGGCACGTATTCCGGCTTCCGGGGCCAGCACCACGGCCGCCCGCTGGACCTGGACCGGATGGCCGGGCACCGGCTGCTCGGCTACAGCCAGACCCACGACCAGATCGGCAACCGCGCCCGCGGCGACCGGCTGGCCGCGCTGGTCTCCCCCGGGCTGCTGGCCTGCGCGGCGGCCCTGACGCTGACCGCTCCGTTCACGCCGATGCTGTTCATGGGCGAGGAGTGGGCGGCGGGCACGCCCTGGCAGTTCTTCACCGACCACACGGACCCGGAGCTGGCGAAGGCGGTGAGCGCCGGCAGGCGGCGGGAGTTCGCCGCGCACGGCTGGGCCGAGCGGGACGTGCCGGATCCGCAGGACCCCGCCACCCGCGACCGCTCCTGCCTGGACTGGTCGGAGCAGGAGCGCGAGCCGCACGCGCGCGTACTGTCCTGGTACCGGGACCTGATCGCCCTGCGCCGCGAGCAGCCGGACCTCACCGACCCCGACCTCGCCGACACCAAGGTCGCCCACGACCAGGAGCACCGCTGGCTGGCCTTCCGCCGGGGCGACGTCCGGGTGGCCGTCAACCTCGGCAAGGAACCGGCGGCGATCCCCCTGGGCATCACCGACGCGCGCGTACTGGCGGCTTGGGAGCCCGTGGAGCCCCCGGGCGCGGACGGGGTGCTGCGGCTGCCCGCGGAGTCGGCGGTGGTACTGCTGCGGGCGTAGGCGGCCGCGGGGCCGCTCCCCGGCGGGCGCGCCCGGTCACTGCGGCCGCCGCGCGGACGGGGTACCGCCGCGCGAGGGCGGGCGGCTACGGGGCCTCGTCGCCCCCGCCGAGGTCGCTCACGCGTTCCAGCATGATCGGTTCCCAGGCGTGGCGCAGCCGGGTACGCAGGGTGAGCGGCGGGGTGGCCCTGCCCCCGGTGAGGGTGTCGGCGAGGTGGAGGACGGCGTCGCAGCGGGCCAGCCACAGGCCGCGCAGGCAGGGGCGGGCGCCGTAGCCGGCCAGGGTGGCCGCGCGTACGGCGGCCGGGGCGCCGACGGCGAGCGCGAGGCCCGCGATGTCCTCGGCGGGGTCGCCGACCACCGCCGTCTCCCAGCCGAGGACACCCCGTACGCGCCCGTCCGCGCCGACCACGAGGTGCCCGCCGGTGAGGGCGTGGTGGACGAGGACGGCCGTACCGGGCTGGCAGGCGAGCTGGACCGCGGCGGGCGGGGTGAGCCGGTTCAGCCGGACCGGGTCGAACTCGTCGGCGGCCGCGAGGCGTTCCGCGGCCTCCGCGGCGGCCCGGCGCAGGGCCTCCAGGGAGCGCGGGGGGACGCGTGGCACGCCGAGCGTCTCCGCCTGCCGTACCGGCACCTCCCGCAGCCCCGCGAGCAGCCCGGCCAGGTCGGCCTCGCCGACGGCCGACACGGTGTGCTCCTCCCCCGTCCCGCCGGCCAGCCGGGTCTCCAGGGCGCAGAACAGGCCGGGCGCCCACTCGCCGTGTGCCACGGCGGACGGCAGCGCGACCGGGAGGTGGGGGCGTACGAGGTCGCGCAGCCGCAGTTCGCGGCGCCGGAGCGTGCCGGTCTCACGGTCCGGGGCGAGGCGCAGCACATGGCGGGTGCCGACCCACCAGGTGGCGCGCTCCGCGCCTTCGGCGACGGGCCGGACGTCGGGCCCCGCACCGCCGCCGCCGTCGTCGTCGCTCAGCAGGGTGCGGGCCAGCCGGCGGACGGTGTCCGCGGTGGGGGTCGGTGCCTGGGTCATGGGCGCGCCGTTGCCGTTCGGGGAGGCGGTCGGGGGACGTGGGGAACCGTTCAGTCCACTATGACCATCTCCCGCTCGGTGTTGTTCAGCCGCCGGCCGCCGTCCTCGGTCACGGTCACGATGTCCTCGATGCGCACACCGAACCGGCCGGGCAGATAGACGCCCGGTTCGACGGAGAAGCACATGCCGGGGACGAGGGGCCGCTCCTCGCCCTCGATCATGTACGGCGGTTCGTGCGTGGTGACGCCGATGCCGTGGCCGGTGCGGTGGATGAAGTACTCCCCGTACCCGGCGTCGGCGATCACCGCGCGGGCGGCCCGGTCGACCTCCTGACAGGCGACGCCCGGCCGTACCGCGAGGAAGCCGGCCTCCTGCGCCTCGCGCACGAGGCCGTGCACCCGGCGCTCCTCGTCGGTGGGTTCGCCGACGTGGACGGTGCGGGAGGTGTCGGAGCCGTAGCCGTCCTTGAGGCCGCCGAAGTCGAGGACGACCATGTCGCCGCGTTCGATGACGCGGTCGCCGATCTCGTGGTGCGGGTTGGCGCCGTTGGGGCCGGAGGCGACGATCGTGAAGTCGACCTGGGAGTGTCCGAAGCGGCGCAGCAGGGCGGCGAGATCGGCGGCGACGTCGGTCTCGCGGCGGCCGGCGAAGGCGACCTGCCTGATCTCCTCGAAGGCGGCGTCGGCGGCGGCCCCCGCGGCGGCCAGGAGCTCCAGCTCGGCGGCGTCCTTGACGGCGCGCAGCATGGGCAGGGCCTCGGTGAGGGAGGCGTACGAGGTGCCGGGCAGGGCTGCCTGCAGGCCGAGCAGATGCATGGCCCAGGCGTTGTCGCTGATGCCGAACCGGCCGTTCGCGTCCAGCAGGGCGGCGGTGGCCGCGTAGGGGTCCTTGCCGTCGGTCCAGTCGCGCAGGGTGAGGGCGGAGGCGCCGAGGGCGCGTTCGGCGTCGGGGGCCTCCAGGGTGGGGACGACGAGCACCGGGTCGCGGCCGGCGGCCAGGACCAGCAGGGTGAGCCGCTCCGTGGCGGCGGTGGGGGTGTAGCCGGTGAGCCACACCAGGTCGGGGCCGGGTGCCACCAGCAGTCCGGCGAGCCCGGCGTCGGCGGCCTGCCGCACCGCGCGCTCCATGCGGGCCCTGTAGTCGTCGGCGGTGAAGGACGCGGACGCGGCGCCGGTCATACGAGGGCCTCCCAGGGCGGACGTCAGGTTACGGGCAGCATCCTGCCCGCCGGACGGGGGTGGCGCGAGCCGGTTGCCGGTGTTCGCCCGGCGGACCACCGACGCTAATGCCAGATCATTGCGCTGCCATTAGAACTAATGGTTTGATCACACTGAACCGTTAACAGGGACATCGGGGAGGCATACGACCATGCTCGTACTCGCGCACATCAGCGATCTGCATCTGGACGGCACCGCGCGGGCGACGGAACGTGCCCGGCGGGTACGGGACCGGCTGTGGGAGCTGCCGGCCGCGCCGGACGCGCTGCTGGTGACCGGCGACATCGCGGACCACGGCGCCGAGTCCGAGTACGAGGAGGCCGCCCGTCTGCTGGGACTGCGCGACGGCACCGCCCCGTTCCCGGTGCTGACGTGTCCGGGCAACCACGACAGCCGGGCCCCGTACCGCAAGGCCCTGCTGGGTGAGCCGGCCGCCGACGGGCCGGTCAACAGCGTGCGTGTACTGGACGGCGGCGCGGTGCTGATGTGCGACTCCAGCATTCCGGGCCGCGACGACGGGGACCTGGACGAGGAGACCTGCGCCTGGATCGAGTCGGTGCTCGACGGACTCGACGACGGCCTTCCGGCCCTGCTCGCCTTCCACCACCCGCCGGTGCCGCTGCACCACCCCCTGCCCGACTCCTACCCCCTGCGCTCCCCCGACCGGCTGGCCGCCCTGCTGGCCCGCCGCCCCCGGATCGCCGGGCTGATCACCGGTCACGCCCACACCCCGGCCGCGACCACCTTCGCGGGCCGGCCGGTGCTGGTGGGACCGGGCGTGACCTGGACGCTGCGACTGCCCTGGGAGGGCGAGCAGATCGCGGACCGGGACGCCCCGGTCGGCCTCGCCTTCCACATCCTGGACGACGAGGGCCGGCTGACGACCCACTTCCGGGTGGTCACGTGACGATGCCGGGGACGGCCGTCAGCTGCCGGTGGCCGCCGCCTCGATGGCGCACCGTCAGTCTCACCTCGTCACCCGGCCGGGAGCGGGCGACGGCCCGTGCCAGGTCGGCGGCGGAGTCGACCCGGGTGGCGCCGAAGGCGAGGAGGACGTCGCCGCGCACCAGGCCGGCCGAGAAGCCGGGCCCGGGGATGTGCACTGCGACGACCAGTGCTCCGGGTCTCCTGTCGTCGGCGACCTCCACACCGAGCCGGGTGACGGGCGCGGACGGCGCGGCGGACCGCGCCACCGGTGCGGCCATGGGCATCTCCCCCGCCTGCCGCCTCAGCTCGGTCGGCCCGCCCGCGCCGACGACCGTGACCCCCACCGCCCCCAGCCCGGCCCCGGACAGCACCAGCAGCACCCCGGCCAGCACCCTCAGCAGCACGGCCGGCAGCCGCCGCCCGCGCCGCCGGGCGGGCGGGCCGGAGCCCGGCCCGCCGCCGGGCCCCTCGCCCCTGCCGGCCCCGTCGCCGGGCATCGGCCGGGGCCGCAACGCGGTCTGTTCCATGGTTGCCTCCGCCTCCGGTACGGGCTGGTCGGGTCGGGTGTCAGACCAGCACGGGCCGGGCCGGTACGCGGTCCGGCGCGAAGCCGTGGACCCGGCCGGACAGGTATTCGTCCTTGTACCGGTCGACGCTGCGGTGCCAGTTGAGGATGCCCGCCATCCAGTTCCGCAGGTCCGCCACATAGCCCCGCATGATCGCCCGCGCCTCGTCCGACAGCTGGAAGTCGTCGTACACGACAGGCAGTTCGTGCTCCACCACGTGCTCGAACTGGCGCATGCGCTGGTTCATCAGGTCCTGCACCACGGGCAGCGCGGTCGGATAGTCGACGCCGAAGAAGCTCTGCACGACCAGGACCGCGTTGTGGACCTCGCCCTCGAACTCGATCTCCTTCTGGTAGGAGAAGACGTCGTTGAGGAGGCAGGCGTAGTCGATCGCCGCGTTCTCCAGGGAGCGGACGGGCCCGCTGCGGTAGACCTCCGGCGGCACCGCGGGACCGTGCCCGGCGCGGCACAGCCCGAGCGTGAGGTCGGAGCCGAAGGTGGCGCGCCGCATCTCCAGATAGTCCACGGGGTCCGGGACGCGGTGCTGGATCTGGTTGGACAGCTCCCACACCCAGGACTCGGTCATGACGTCGACGGCCGCCCTGAGGGGCCGGCGTTCGTCGGGTGTCATACCGGCCGTGGTGCGCCCCCACAGGTCGATCAGGGACCGCTCCATGGCGTTGACGGGCGGCGGCGCGACCTCCTCGGTGCCGAGGGGCATGCACGCCGACAGACGGGCCGTGGTCAGCCGGGCGGCGGCCAGATCGCGGCGGTGGCCGTAGACGAGCGGGTAGTAGTCGTCGCCGTAGGTGCCGAAGGCGAGCCAGTCGGAGGCGAGGTCGAGCTGCTCCTGGGTGGCGTCCGGGTCGAGGCCCGCCGCGCACAGGGCGAGGTCGCAGCTCTCCAGCTTGTCCTCGTCCCAGACGCCCTCGCCGAGGATGCCCATCCGCCGCGACCACTCCAGCAGATGCCGCCGCGCGCCGTCGAGGGCGGGGCTGAGCTCCAGCGGGAACGGCATCCGGATGTCGGGGATGACCGACGGGCCGACCTTCTGGTACGGCACGTGTGTGTGGGCGCGCAGCCGCTCGGCGCCCGCCGTGGCGAGGAGCGCGCCGACGTCGGCGGCCGATGTGCCGGGGCCGGACGGGGACTGCCAGGGGGAGGCGGAACGCGCGCCCTCGTTCATGTAGCGGCTGGAGCGCAGATGCCATTCGTGGCCGCCGGACTGCCAGTCCTGAAGTCCCTTGGTGTACGCCGCGATCGCCGCGGTCCGGTCCGGGGTGAGTCCGTTCTCCAGCGCGACGGCGGGCACTTCGGTGAACGCGGTGTGCTCGAACTGGTGGAGCCGTGAGGTGAGGACGTCATTGACGATGTCGGCGGCCTCCTGGGTGGTGCAGCCGAAGAAGGTCTCCAGGACGAGGACGCCGTTGCTGAGTTCGCCCTCGTCCTCGACCTCGCGCTGGTAGGAGAACAGGTCGTTGCGCAGGTGGACGGCGTCGGAGAAGGTCTCCATCAGCACCCTGAGCGGCCTGGTCCCGGCGACGGCGGCGGGGACCTCGGCGGTCGCGTACTCCACGAGTCCGGCCGACCAGGGGGCGCCGCCCACCTTGCGGCGCATCTCGATGTATTCGACGGGGTTGGCGATCCGCCCCTCGTTGATGTTGGACAGCTCCCACATCGACTCGTTGAGGAGGTGCTCGGTGGCGACGGCGAACCGGCGGCGCCAGTCGGCGGACATCGCCGGCACGGTGCGGGCCCACAGGTCGGCGAGGCCCGCCTCGACCGGGTTCCGCGGCTCGGGGACGCCGGCCGCCGGGTCGAGCGGCATGAACAGCGGCAGCCGGTCCAGATGGGCCTTGCCGGCGGCGCGGTCCTGGCTGCGCTTGAACTTCTCCAGGAAGTGGTCGTCGAAGAAGAAGACCCACACGTACCAGTCGGTGATGAGGGAGAGGGCGGGCCCGTCGCAGTCGGGGTGGGTGTAGGCACAGAGCAGGCCGTAGTCGTGCGCGTCGAGGTCGGCCTGCTCCCAGACCCCGCTGCCCTCCAGCATGCCCATCTCACGCGCCCACTCGGTCGAATGGGCGCGCGCCTCGTCGACATGCGGGTTGAGTCGCGCGGGGTGCGGCAGGTAGAAGTGCGGGAGTTCGAACGGCTGCGTCATGGCCGGGGGCTACCCGTGGCCCGCCGGCGGCATCCGTCCGGCCGGGCATGATCACACATTCGCGTGAACCGTGCCCCGTACGGGAGTTGTGGAGCCCCTAGGTCCGGACCTGGATCAGCGCGTGGGTGCCGCCGGTGCGCCAGCGTTGTCCCTCCGCCGCGACCAGTGCCGCCTCGGTGTCGGCGGTCAGTCCGGTGATCACATCCGACTTCAGGGTGCGCAGGGCCGCGACCGGCCCCGGGAAGCAGGCCGTGGCCTCGGCGAACGGTGTGGTCGGGGGCCAGTACCGGTCGCCCACGAGCCGCCGGTAGTTGAGGTCGCCCTTGACGACGGTGAGCGTGGCGGCGGCGAAGTCCGCGCGGAGGTCGTCCGGCATGTCGGCGTACGGCAGTGGCGCGCAGGAGAACGGGTGCGCGCGCAGGACGAGCCGGCCGTCGGTGAGGGCGGACCACAGCCCGCGCCCGTACGCGGCGGCCGCTCCCCCGGCGCCGGTGAGCCGGCGCACCGCGTCGAGGACGTCGGCGGTGGTGGCGTCGGAGACGTAGTACGGGTACGGCTTGACGTGCAGTACCGCCCGGCCGATCCGGCCGTGGGCCAGCAGATGGGCGATGAGCAGGAGGTCCGGGACGAGTTCACGGCCCGCGTTGTCGGCGACGAGACACAGGGTGCCCGTGCCGGATGCGGCGAGCAGGGACCACAGCCGTTCGCTGTCGTCGGCCACCAGGGCGGGTACGGCGGCCTTCTCCTCGGCGCCCTCGGCGGACAGCCGGAAGCCGAGGTCGGCGCGGTTGCCCCACAGGGAGCCGTGCAGCAGGGCGCGCGCCCGCTCGTGCTCCGGGCGGCCGGTGAGGTCGTCGAGCGCGGCCAGTTCCTCGTCCGTGGCCGGTGAACCGAGTTCGGCGAGTTTGGAGGGGCGGAACGGGTCGACGCCCTGCCAGGGCCCGGGGGCGAAGTAGCCCACGGCGTCCAGCAGCCGGCGGTAGAACCAGCTCTCGGACCACAGCCACGGGACGTCGAACCAGGAGCGGCCGGCGTAGGTGTCCGTGCCCCAGGTCCGCCAGCGGTCCCGGTCGTGCGCGTCGGCGGGGAGGGGTTCGATCGTGCCCTGCGTGCACTCGGTGAGCAGCGCGTCGAGGGCGCGCTGCCGCTCGGGCCCGTACGGGAGGGCCTCGCGCACCTGCCGGATGATCGCGGGGTGCCGGTCGGCCAGCACGCCGTGCGGGAAGGTGCCGGGTTCGTCGCCGAGGATCACGGGCGCGGTGGGGTGATCGGACATACGGATCACCGTAACGCGGCGTGGATCAGACCGGTACGATCTCCCGCTCCAGCCGTGCGGCCAGGCTGAGATAGCGGGCGCGCCGGGTGACGGGGACCAGCCCCCTGATGAGGAGCTGCCACATCTCGGCCGTACGGCGGGGCTGCCGGGCGACGGATTCGCGGGAGCGGCCGACGACGCGGGTGCCGACGAAGAAGCAGACCAGGGAGTGCGCCACGACGTCGATGTCGACGTCCGGGTGGACGTCGGCCTCCTTGACCGCGCCGAGGAGCCGCGCGGTGACGATGTCCAGCCACTCGGTGAACGGATGGCTGAGCGGGGGGCGCGGGCGGGTGCCGCCGGTGGCGAGCCGCAGTCCGGCCCGCAGGACGGGGTCCTCGGCCGACATCCTGGCTATGCAGAAGGTGAGGCGCATCAGCGCCTCCAGGGAGGTGTGCCCCCGCAACTCGGTGTCTCTGGCCAGCCGTCGGCTGGTGGCGGACTGGAGTTCCAGGATGGCGTGGGCGAGGTCCTCCTTCGCCGCGAAGTGGAAGTAGAGGGCCCCCTTGGTGACCCGGGCGTGTTCGACGATGTCGCTGAGACTGGTCGATTCATAGCCCTGCCGGTCGAACAGCTCGGCGGCGGCCGTGATGATCGTCGCGCGGGTCTGTTCGGCTCGTACCTGCCTCGCCATCGCCTGAACTCCTGAGCCGGAAAGGAACGGGTCGTGCCGTTTGTTTTAACGCCGAGTACACGATAACTCACCCTGCGGCAATGGTCATCAGGCGGGATTCGCCCCGGACTTGGACACAATGACCAAAACGTACGCGCTCCTCGAAAGAAAACAGCACGTCCGGTATCTAAGTGTGTCAGGTGCCGGCACAAAAGAGAACGGCGGGCCGACCGACCACGGGGAAACCCCCGACGGTGAACGCGCCGGGGGGGCGCCTCCGTACTGCTCTGAGGAATTCCCGCGTTCCTCCGAAGGAGGCGGTCCGGATGCCCCGGACGACCGCACACCGCACCGCGCTCGCGGCGGCCCTCACGGCCCCGCTGCTGCTGCCGTTGTGGGCCGCGGCACCGGCGGCCGCCCACGGGGCGCCGACGGATCCCGTGAGCCGGGTCGTGGCCTGCTCACCCGAGGGCGGCGACCGCGCGGGCTCGGCGGCCTGCCGGGCGGCCGTGGCCGCGAACGGGGCGCCGTTCACGGCGTGGGACAACCTGCGGGTGGCGGGCGTGGCCGGCCGGGACCGGGAGCGCGTTCCCGACGGGAAGCTGTGCAGTGGCGGCCTGCCCGCCTACCGGGGGCTCGACCTCGCCCGTGGAGACTGGCCGGCGACCCGGGTGAGACCCGGCGGGGCGCTGCCGATGACGTACGTCTCGACGATCCCGCACACCGGCACGTTCCGCATGTATCTGACGGAGCCCGGCTACGACCCGGCGAAACCGCTCACCTGGTCCGATCTGCCCCAGAAACCGTTCGCCCAGGTCACGGACCCGGCGCTGACGGACGGCGCCTACCGGTTCCGGGCGACGCTGCCGTCGGACCGGACGGGGCGTCATGTGCTGTACACGGTCTGGCAGAACAGCAGTACGCCGGACACCTACTACTCGTGCTCGGACCTGGTGTTCCCCGAGAAGGAGGAGGAGACGGCCGGACCGGCGGCCGGGAAGAGCCCGGCGCGACCGTCCGCGACTCCGGGCCCGAAGACGGCGAACACCCCTGCGGCCCCCGCGCCCACGGCCACCCCGGCGTCGACCGCACCCGTCGCGAGGACCACCACCGCCGCCGCCCCGTCCGGCCCCTCCGCCCCGCTGCTCGCGGGCGGGGCCGCCGCCGTGCTGGTGGTGACGGGTGGCACGGCTCTCGCGCTGCGCCTGCGCCGGCGCTGAGGGCCGGGAGCCGTAGCAGGCCCGTACCGTCCGTTCGGTCCGGAGTCCGCGGGTGGCGTCGCCGCACTCACGGTTCATCACAATGCGGCAGCATCGCCTCACTTCACGTGGCTGTTCACTTGACGACCAGTGGTTCCACAGGGTTGGCTCCGGGCCAGTGGGAGTCATCCGTTCGGCGTACACCTGTGTGGTGCCGTCGGGGCTCCCCTCCCTGCTCTTGCTCGGCCGTACAGCGAGGTCCGTACTCGTCATGAACACTCGTCCCCCGTCCCGCCGCCTTCCGAGACGCCGTCTGGTGGCGCTGGCAGCCGCCGTCGGCCTGCTGGCGACCGGCTGTTCCGCCCTCGGCTCGGACGACGACTCCTCGGGCTCCGGCGCGAGCACGTCCGGCTCCAAAGGCATGAAGGTCACGCTGGTGACCCACGGCGACGAGGGCGACGCCTTCTGGGACCGGGTGCGCAAGGGCGCCGAGGCGGCCGCCGCCAAGGACGGCATCGAGCTGACGTACGTCAGCGATCCGGACCCGGCGGGACAGGCGGAGCTGGTCCGCGAGGCGGTCCGCGCCGGTGTCGACGGCATCGCGCTGACGCTGGCCAAACCGGCCGCCATGAAGGGCCCGGTGAACGAGGCACGGGCCGCGGACATCCCCGTGGTCGGGCTCAACTCCGGTATCGACGCCTGGAAGTCGTCGGGGCTGCTGGAGTACTTCGGCCAGGACGAGAGCGTGGCGGGCCGGGCCGTCGGCGACAAGCTGAACGAGCTCAAGACCAAGCACGCGCTGTGCGTCGTCCACGAGCGTGGCAACGTTGCCCTGGAGGCCCGCTGCGCCGGCGTGAAGAAGACGTTCGGCGGGACGACCGAGAACCTCTACGTGGACGGCACCGACATGCGGGCCGTCGCCGGCATCATCGCCGCCCGGCTGCGGCAGGACCCGTCCATCGACGAGGTCGTCACCAACGGGGCGGCCTACGCCCTCACCGCGGTCGACGCCGTCGCGGAGGCGGACAGCGAGGCCGACATCGCCACCTTCGACCTCAACCAGGAGATCGTGGACGCGGTGCGCAGCGGCAACGTCCAGTTCGCCGTCGACCAACAGCCCTATCTTCAGGGTTACCTCGCCGTTGACGCGCTGTGGCTGTACAGGACCAACGGCAACATCAGCGGCGGCGGGGTCGCGCCCGTGCTCACCGGGCCGGCGTTCGTCACGAAGTCCAACTCCGCCTCGGTCGCCGGGTTCGCCGCCGCGGGCACCCGCTGACGGGCCCGCCCGTGCGTACCCCTCCCACCAACCGAACGCTCTAGGACCACGATGTCTCCACGGACAGGTGCCCGGCGCCGTCTCGGCTCCATACGTCTCTCGCTGTTCCTCCTCGCCCTGGTGCCCAGCGTCACCCTCGCCGGCATGTGGGGCCTGACGACGATCCAGATGTTCTCCGAGGGGCTGCAACTGCGCTCCCAGACCGAACTGAGCCGGTCCACCGGCGCGATGGGCACACACGCCACGCTCGCCCTGCAGCAGGAACGCCGGCTCACCGCCGCCTGGCTGGCCGAGCCGAGGACCTCCCGGACCGCCCTCGACGCCCAGCGCGAGCGGACCGACGAGGCGGTGGCGAAGCTGGTCGGACAGGCCGACACGATCGCCGAGGCACCGGCCCGCATCTCGGACCGGATGTACGGCGTCCTGGGCTCGGTGGGCAGCCTCGAGTACTACCGGGACCAGGTCGACCAGCCCAGCGACATCACCGCCGAGCAGGCGCTCGACCAGTACACCTCGATCATCGACGACCAGATCCACGCCTTCCAGGAGCTCTCCCAGGTCGACGACGGCGACCTGACCTCCCAGGCCGGACCGCTGGTCTCGCTGGAGCACGCGGCCGAACTGATCTCCGAGGAGGACGCGCGGCTCACCCTCGCCTGGCCCGCCGGACGGCTGGACACCCAGGGCTGGAGCGACTTCGCGAAGCTGGTCCACACCCGCCGCTGGCTGGTCGAGGACCAGATCGTGCCGTCCCTGCGCGGCGAGACCAAGACCCAGACCGAGCGGATCCTGCAGAGTGCCGAGTGGCGCGCCCTGGAGGCGGTCGAGGACCAGATCCTCGCCACCCCGCCCACCGGTGAGAAGCGCAGGGTCGACCTGCCGGACCTGCGGGAGCGGTGGCAGGAGGCCATGGACCGGGTCTCCCCGCAGTACGCCACCATGATCCGGCAGCAGACCGACGCACTGCTCACCCGCAGCGCCGACGAGGCCCGCAGCCTGCTGCTGACGGCCGCCTCGCTGAGCGCGGCCGGACTGCTCGCGCTGCTGCTGTGCGTCGGCCTGTCCTGGCGCATCACCCGCTCGCTCTCCCGCCGGCTGCGCGGTCTGCGGGTGGCCACCCTGGGCCTCGCCGAGGAGCGGCTGCCCGACGTGGTGGCCCGCCTGGAGCGGGGCGAGAAGGTCGACGCCGAGTCGGCCACCACCCCGCTGGACTACGGACACGACGAACTGGGCCAGGTGGCGCAGGCGTTCAACACCGCGCAGCGCACCGCCGTGCACACGGCCGTCGAACTCGCCGACACGCGGCGCGGTTTCCAGAAGGTCATTCTCGGTATCGCGCGGCAGAGCCAGAACCTGGTCAACCTCCAGCTCAGCAAGCTCGACGCGCTGGAGCGCCGGCACACCGACCCCGAGGTCCTCAAGGGCCTGTACGAACTGGACTCCACGGCCAGCCAGTTGCGCCGGTACGAGGAGAACCTGGTCATCGTCAGCGGTGAGCGCCCCGGCCGTTCCTGGAGCGAACCGGTCGCGCTGATCGACATCATGCGCAGTGCCGTCGGTGAGGTCGCCGAGTACCAGCGGGTGGAGCTGCACACCGAGGAGGAGGTGTCCGTCGCGCCGCCCGCGGTGGCCGACGTCATCCATCTCCTCGCCGAGCTGATCGACAACGCGACCGTGTACTCGCCTGCGCCGAGCCCCGTCGGGGTGCGGGCGGCGATGGTGGCCAAGGGCCTCGTCGTGGAGATCGAGGACCGGGGCCTCGGCATGTCGGACGACGACTACGCCTCCCTGAACGGCCAGTTGGCGAAGGCACCGCAGTTCGACGTGGTGGCGCTCGCCGACGACCTCCGGCTCGGCATGTTCGTGATCTCCCAGCTCGCGCACCGGCACGGCATCGGTGTGACCCTGCGGCCGTCGCCGTACGGCGGGACGACGGCGATCGTGCTGATCCCGCACGAGATCGTGGTGCGGGACGCGGCGTCCGGCGGTGCGCGGGGGGAGACCGGCGCGGACCGGGCGGACGTCAACGGCCGGGCGGACGACGCCCACCGGGAGAAGGTGACCGCCGGAGCCGCGGCGTCCCGGCCGGCGGCCGCCGTACGGACCGCGCCCGCCCCGGCCGCCGCGCCGGAGCCCGCTCCACGGAAGGACGGACTCATCCCGCTCCCCCGCCGGGTGCCGCAGACCAGTCTGGCCGCCGAACTCCGCGAGGACTCCGCGCCGGACACCGACGACGACGTCGCCGACTTCACCGCGGAACACGCCGCATCCTCCCTCGCCGACTTCCAGCTCGGCACCTCCCAGGCCCGGGACGACGACACCGACGACGCGGACGGGACGGCCGCGCCGGCACACGTGCCCGCCGCCCCCGACGAACTCCCGACTCCGCCCGCCGACCGCTGACCGCCGACCGTTCACGAAGGAACACCGTCATGACACGCCCCATCCCCGCCACCCACACCCAGCTGGACCAGCTGCTGACCGGACTCGTCGAACGGGTCGCCGACGTGAACCAGGCCGTGGTGCTCTCCGAGGACGGACTGGTGGTGAGCAAGTCCACCGGCTTCCTGCGGGACGACGCGGAGCGCCTGGCGGCGACCGCGTCCGGGCTGATGAGCCTCAGCAAGGGCGTCAGCATGGACTTCCGCGGCGGCCCGGTGCGCCAGGCCCTGATCGAGATGGCGCACAGCTACCTGATCCTCACCTCGGCCGGTCCCGGCGCCCATCTGGTGGTGCTGACCGGGCCGGGCGCGGACGTCGGCGTGGTGGCGTACCAGATGAACATGCTGGTGAAGAAGATCGGCGAGCACCTCAGCGCCGCCCCGCGGGACGTCGCCGGGCCCGCCGCCGACCCCGGCGTGTGAGGTGGGCGGAAGCGACTCGGCGGGGCGCCTCGTACGGCCGTTCACCCTGACCGGTGGCCGGACCCGGCCCAGCCGCGCCGACTTCACGCTCATCACCACGGTGACGGCGGCGGATCCGCAGCCCGAGGGGGCGGCCCGGCCGCAGCCCGAGCATGCACGGATCCTGCGGCTGTGCGCCGAGCCGGTGGCGGTCGCCGAGCTCGCCGCACGTCTCGACCTCCCCATGAGCGTGGTCGTCATCATGCTGTGCGACCTGCTGGAGGCGGGCCGGATCAGCATCCACCCCCCGCACCCCGTCAACCGCACCACCCCGGATCTGGATCTGCTGCAGAAAGTGAGGGAGGGCCTTGGCCGGCTCTGACACCACCGCCGCGCGTCCGGCACCCGACACGGTCAAGATCCTCATCGCCGGTGGCTTCGGCGTGGGCAAGACGACCATGGTCGGCTCGGTCAGCGAGATCGTCCCGCTGCGCACCGAGGAGCCGCTGACCATGGCGGGCCTGGACGTCGACGACCTCAACGGCGTCGAGGAGAAACGTGCCACCACGGTCGCGCTCGACTTCGGCCGGATCAGCGTCTCGGACGACCTGGTGCTGTATCTCTTCGGTACGCCGGGGCAGCAGCGGTTCTGGTTCATGTGGAACGACCTGGCCGTCGGCGCGCTCGGCGCGGTGGTCCTGGTGGATGTGCGCCGGCCCAAGACGAGTTTCGCGGCGATCGACTTCTTCGAGCGCCGGGGCATCCCGTTCGTGATCGCCGTCAACGGCTTCCACGGGGAGCACCCGTACCCGGTGGAGGACATCCGGGACGCGCTGACGCTGCCGGACGGCGTGCCGGTGATGTTGTGCGACGCGCGGGAGCGGGAGTCGTGCCGGGACGTGCTGATCGCGCTGGTCGACCGGCTGATCGCGCAGGCGGAGGCGGAGGCGGCAAGCTGAACGCGTAAGGGGGGTGCGGCGGGTGCGCCGCACCCCCCTTGCGCGGGATCAGGCCAGGCCGGCCGACTTCAGCCAGGCCTTCGCCACGTCCAGCGGGTCCTTCTTGTCCAGCTGCACCTGGGCGTCGAGGTCGAGGAGCGTCTCGGTGTCCAGCTTCGCGGACACGGCGTTGAGCGCCTCCACGCCCTCCTGCGGCAGCCCCTCCTTGCTGACCAGCGGGGTGACGTTGGCGAAGCCGAAGAGGTTCTCCGGGTCCTTCAGGACGACGAACTTCTCCTTGACGATGGTCGGGTCCGTGGTGAAGATGTCCGCGGCCTGGACCTCGTTGTCGGTGAGGGCCGCCTGGGTGAGCGGGCCGCCCGCGTCGAGTGCCTTGAACGACTTGAACTTGAGGCCGTAGACGGTCTCCAGGCCCTTCAGCCCCTGCTGCCGGGTCTGGAACTCGGGCGAGCCGCCGATCACGATGTCGGGCGCCGCGTCCTTGAGGTCGGCGAGGGTCGACTCGGCGGTGAGGCCGTACTTCTTCGCCGTCGCCGCGTTGACGCTGACCGAGTCCTTGTCCTCGGCGGGCGAGGACTCCAGCAGCGTCAGCGACGTGTCCAGTTTGGCCTTGGCGGCCTCGTTCACCGCCTCGGCCGACTCCTGCCCGGCCTTCGGGTCGAGATAGGCGAGAAGGGAGCCGTTGTACTCCGGCAGGACCGTGATGGAGCCGTTCTTCATCAGGCCGTACGTCGTCTCACGGCTGCCGATGTTGTGCTTGTAGTCGACCTTGAGGCCCTTGGCGCGCAGCGCCTCGCCGTAGATGTCGGCGAGCAGGGTGCTCTCGGCGAAGTTGTTCGAGCCGACGACGACGGTGCCGGCCTCGGCCTTCTCTCCGTCGAGGGGGTTGTCGGAGGTGTCGCCGGAGGAGGAACAGCCCGCGAGCAGCGCCGCCGCGGCGAGCGCGACAGCCGCCACGCCGGTGGACCTCGTCCTGGACCTGCTGCTTTTCGCGGTAAGAGTCATTCGCCGATCCAATCCAGCCGTTCACGGGGAGTCAAGAACGTCCAAGTTACGGTTTGTCGTACACCTGATCGAACATCAGCGCCTGCGGACCCCGGGGGACACCGCCACCCGGGCCACCGCCCAGAACAGGGCGAGGGTGAGCAGCGCCAGGAAGGCCACCAGGGTGGCGCCGCCGACGACCTTCTCGTAGTCGCGCTGGTAGAGCCCGTCGATGATGTAGCGGCCGAGTCCGCCGAGACTGACGTACGCGGCGATGGTGGCCGTGGACACGATCTGGATGGCGGCGGAGCGCAGACCGCTGAGGATCAGCGGGAGCGCCACCGGCACCTCCACCTGGAAGAGGATCCGCGACTCGTGCATGCCCATGCCCCGCGCGGCGTCCACGGGGGCGGGGTCGAGGGAGCGGACCGCCTCGTAGGTGGTCACCAGGATCGGCGGTACGGCGAGGACGACCAGCGGGATCATCACGGGCAGCAGACCGAAACCGATCAGCAGCACGGCGAGCACCAGCAGTCCGAAACTGGGCAGCGCGCGGGCGGCGTTGGCGATGAAGGCGAGCGCGTTGCCGCCGCGTCCGGTGTGGCCGGTGAGCAGACCGACGGGCAGGCCGATCGCGGCGGCGATCGCGAGGGCCAGCAGCGAGTACTGGAGGTGCTCGAGGAAGCGCTGCGGGATGCCGTCGTAACCGTGCCAGTGGGCACTGTCGCTGAAGAAGGCGTTGCCGAAGTCGATGATGTTCATCGGACCGCGCCCTCCGGGGTGATCCCTTCCCGCCGGGGGGCGGGCTTCGGACGGCTGCCGGCGCGCGGCATCCACGGGGTGAGCAGCACCCGCAGCCCGACCAGCAGGGCGTCGCAGAGGATCGCCAGGACGGCCATCGTGAGCACGGCGTTCACCGCGAGTTCGGGCCGGTCGTACTTCTGCGCGGCGGCGAGCAGATTGCCGAGGGCGCCCTGGTTGCCGATCAGGGCGCCGACGCTGACCAGGGAGATGCTGGACGCGGTGGCGACCCGCAGTCCGGCGATGATGGCGGGCGCGGCGATCGGCAACTGCACCTGGAGATAGCGGCGTACGGGGCCGAAGCCCATCGCGGTCGCGGCGGCGAGGGTCTCGTCCGGCACCGAGCGCACCCCGTCGACGATGGCGGGGACCAGGACGACCAGGCTGTACAGGGCCAGCGGGATCATCACGGTGAGTTCGGTCTGGCCGGTGTAGTCGATCAGGACGACGAAGAACGCCAGGGAGGGGACGGCGTACAGCACGGTCGTCATGCCCAGCACCGGCGGGTACAGCCAGCGGAAGCGCCCGCACAGCTGCGCGATCGGCAGCGCGAGGAGCAGCCCGGCGGCGACCGGCAGCAGGGCCTCCCGCATGTGCAGCCCGATCAGACCGGCCCAGCTGTGCTGGAGGTCGCTGGGGATGTCGAAGAAGCGGCTCATCCCGCGACCTTCTCGTCCTCGGCGCGGCCGGCCGCGTGGGCGGCGCGGATCGCCTCGCCGATGGTCTGCTGGGAGACGACGCCGGTCACCCGGCCGCTGTCGTCCACGGCGACCGCCCAGCCGACGGGCGAGAGCACGGCGCAGTCGAGGGCGACGCGCAGGGAGTCGACGCCGGGCACGAACGGCCGCCCGTACGACCGCAGCCGGTCGGTGCGGATGTCACCGGCGGTCAGTTCGTCGCGCTCGGCCCAGCCGAGCGGGCGGCCGTCGGCGTCGGTGACGAGGAGGTGGGTCGCCTTGCCGGCGGCGATCCGGCCGGCGTCCGCGTCGGCCGGGATCACGGCGTCGGTGGTCAGTTCCAGTGCGGCGGACGGGACGAAGGACAGGCCCCGGATACCGCGGTCGGCGCCGAGGAAGTCCTCGACGAAGCCGTCTGCGGGGCTCGCCAGCAGCTCGGCCGGCGGCGCGTACTGGGCGAGCCGGCCGCCCTCGCGCAGTACGGCGACCATGGTGCCCAGCTTGATCGCCTCGTCGATGTCGTGCGTGACGAAGACGATGGTCTTGCCCAGCTCGTCCTGGATGCGCAGGAGTTCGTCCTGCAGCCCCTTGCGCACCACCGGGTCGACGGCGGAGAACGGCTCGTCCATCAGCAGCACCGGCGGGTCCGCGGCGAGCGCCCGGGCCACGCCGACGCGCTGCTGCTGGCCGCCGGAGAGCTGGTAGGGGTAGCGCCCGGCCAGCGCGGGGTCGAGGCCCACGCGCTCCATCAGCTCCGCCGCCCGCTCCCGGGCCCGCTGCTTGCCCCAGCCGAGCATGCGGGGCACGGTGGCGATGTTGTCGACGATCGTGCGGTGCTGGAAGAGCCCGGCGTTCTGGATGACGTATCCCATGGACCGGCGCAAAGTGGTGACCGGCTGCCGCCGGGTGTCCTCGCCGTCCAGAAGGATCGTTCCCTCGGAGGGTTCGACCATCCGGTTGATCATGCGGAGCGTGGTGGTCTTGCCGCACCCGGAGGGTCCGACGAGGACGGTGATCGAGCGGTCGGGGATATCCAGCGACAGCCGGTCGACCGCCACCGTGCCGTCCGGGTACCGCTTCGTGACTGAATCGATCCGTATCAAGACGCCGAAAGCCCTTCGGGTGGCAGATGTTTACGACCGAGGTTGCCCGTTTGTCGCCGGTCGAGTGTAAACGTCACCACCGGCGGAACCCCGTAACCCCGTGCCCCCGGCCGAAGCGGCCCCGGGCTACGCCGCCGCCTGCCCGGATTCGGCCACGGGAAACCCCGCCGTTCGCAGTACGCGCCGGTCCGCGGTCACGGCGAACACCTCGCAGCCGGGGCGCGCGGCCGCCCAGTCGACGCCGTCCCGTCCCAGTGCGAAGGCGGCCGTGGCGACGGTGTCCGCCTCGGTCAGGGTGGGGGCGGTGACCGTCAGGGCGAGCAGGCCGGTGGCCGGGCGGCCGGTGCGGCCGTCGATGATGTGGTCGCCGCGTTCGTAGCGCGCGGAGGTGGCGACCGCGCCGTCGGTGAGCTCGACGACGGCGCACAGCCGGCCGGCGTCCTCGGGGTGCCGTACGCCCACGCGCCAGGGCCCGCCGGCGGCGGTCACGTCACCGCCGGCGTTGAGGCAGAACCGCCGCGCTCCCGCCGCCCGCAGCAGGTCGGCGCCCTTCTGCACCGACCAGCCCTTCACCACGGCGCACGGATCGAGACCCCGGCCCGGCAGCCGCACGTCGAAGGCGCCCCCGGTGTCGGCCCGGTAGCGCTCGCTCAGGGCGAGGACCTCGGCGAGCTCGGGGCTGATCCGGTCCGGGGCCGGCTCGCCCCGGTCCAGGCGGGAGACCTCGCTGTCCTCGCGGAACGGGCTGAAGCGGGCGTCGACTTCACGCAGCCAGGCGAAGAGAGCGTCGGCCGCGGACTCCCAGGACCCCTCGTCGTCGACGCGCAGCGACACCGGGAAGCCCATGACGTGTTCGACGCGCCGCATGTCAGGAGCCCTGTGCGTCGAGGGCGGCCTGCAGCGACTCGCGGTAGCCGTCGCTGGTGACCGTGGCGCCGGAGACCGTGTCGACGCCGGCGCTCTGGGCCTGGAGCGTCTCCTCGATCAGGACCGGTACGGCGGCGGTCGTCTGCGGGTGGTCCGGCTGCTGGAGCATCCGGACGGCGGTGATGCGGTCGCCTTCGAGGGTGACCTCGACCCGCACGGGGCCCTTCTCGGTGTCGACGGTGGGACCGGCGACGACCCGGGTGGTGCCGCCCGGCGCGGTGGACACCGAGGGGGTGGGCGCGGGTTGGGCGACCGACGGCCCGGGGGCCGCCGGGGTGTAGCGCCAGACCGGGATCAGTCCGGCGACGCTCAGGACCAGGACGGGCAGTACTCGCTTCACGGTGTTCTCCTCTGTCGCCCCGCGCTCGTCATCCGGCCAGGCTGAAGCGCTCGTAGTGGATCTGCTGCCTCGGTACGCCGAGTTCGCGCAGGCCGCGCAGCACGGCGGTGGTCATGCCGGGCGGGCCGCAGACGTAGACGTCCCGGTCGGTGAGGTCGGGGACCAGCCGGGTCAGTTCGGCGGGGGCGAGCCGGTCCGGTACCGGCGGGCCGGTGATCAGGTGCAGTTCGGCGCCCTTGGCGAGGGCGAGTTCGCGCAGTTCCCCGTGGAGTACCGCGTCGGCCTCCGAGCTCACCCGGTAGAGGACGACGGCGTGGCCGTGCAGTTCCTCCAGCAGGGCGCGGATCGGGGTGACACCGACACCGCCGGCGATGAGCAGGGTGCCGGGGCGGGTGCGGTGGAGCGTGGTGAAGGCGCCGTAGGGGCCCTCGGCGAAGACCCGGGTACCGGGCCTGAGGTGGCGCAGGGCCGCGCTGCCGTCGCCGGCCGCCTTCACGGTGAGCCGCAGAGTACGGCCGTCGGGGGCGGCGGACAGGGAGAACGGGTTCGCCTGCCACCAGCGGTCCTTCGTCAGGAACCGCCACAGGAAGAACTGGCCGGCGCGGGCCGGCAGCCGGTCCAGATCGCGCCCGGTGATGTGGACGGACACCACGTTGTCGCTCTCCGGCACGACCGCCGTCACCCGGAGCCGGTGGCGCCGGTTGCGCCACAGCGGGAGGACCAGCCGGCCGGCGACCACGGCGGCGAGGGCGGCGCCCCACAGCCCGTACCAGTAGGCGGTGGCGGCGGCCGAGGCGGTGAACGTGGAGCCGACGGCGACCTGGTGGGTGAAGGCCAGCACCACGGCGACGTACATGTACAGATGGATGAAGTGCCAGGTCTCGTAGGCGAGCCGGCGCCGCGCGCGGCGGGCGGAGAGGGCGCCGACGACGAGGATCAGCGTCAGCGCGACGACCGCGCGCAGCACGCCCTCGACGGTCTCGGCGAGGTCGACGAGCTGGTTCACCGGGTCCATGGAGGACATCTCGGCGTAGCCGAGGACGATGAAGACCGCGTGCCCGAGGAGCGTCCACAGCAGTCCGAAGCCGACCCAGCGGTGCCACAGGGTCAGCCGGTCCATGCCGATCCTGCGGTCCAGCCAGGGCAGCCGGGCCACCAGCAGCAGCTGGAACGCCATCAGCAGGGCGGCGTACAGGCCGGTGAGGCGGCCCAGTACGACGAGGGCGTTGGCGCCGAAGCCCGCCCGGACGAAGAAGACGGCCACCACCACCGCGTTCGCGGCGAGCAGACCGTACAGGCCGATGCGCGCCACCACTTTGGGGCGTCGCCTCGCGGCGGGGGGTGCGGGAGGCGATGGGACAGCTGTCACGCCACAAGCTCCTTGATCGGGTCCTGGGCCTTCGAGCTTGGTCACGGGCGCTGTCGATCACCTGTCGGTCGACTTTCAAGTTTTTATCGATCGGGATGCGATCGCGCACCGCCTCTGGCGCCGGAAGCGGTGTGCCGCAGTATGGGCGGGTGGAAAAAGTACGACTCCTCGTCGTGGACGACGACCCGCCGATAGCCGACCTGGTGGCGACGGTCGCCCGCTACGAGGGCTGGGAAGCGGTCACCGCCAACTCGGGTGAGGACGCGCTGCGCCGCGCCGCCGAGTTCCGCCCGGACATCGTGGTGCTCGACCTGATGCTGCCGGACGTCGACGGTTTCGGCGTGCTCGACCGGCTGCGGCGCTCCGGGACGATGGTGCCGGTGGTGTTCCTCACCGCGCGGGACGGGGTCGCCGACCGGGTGGCGGGGCTCACCCGGGGCGGGGACGACTACCTGGTCAAGCCGTTCGCCGTGGAGGAGCTGATGGCGCGGCTGCGGACGGTGCTGCGGCGCAGCGCAGGGCCCGGCTTCCAGCGGTCGGTGCTGCGCGTGGCGGACCTGTCGATGGACGAGGACACCCGGGAGGTGCGGCGCGGTGAGCGGCTGCTGTCGCTGACGCCGACCGAGTACGAGGTGCTGCGCTATCTGATGCGCCGCTCGCCGACCGTGCTGACGAAGGCGCAGATCCTGGACCATGTGTGGGAGTACGGCTTCGGCGGCCGCTCCAATGTGGTGGAGCTGGTGGTGAGCCGGCTGCGGCGCAAGCTGGACGACACGGGTGAGCCGCTGATCCAGACGGTGCGGGGCTTCGGGTATGTGATCCGGCAGGCCGCCGGGTGACGGCGGCGGCGCGGCGGCTGCGGGAGACGTACCGGCGGACGCGGCTCGGCACCCGGCTGACGCTCGGCCTCGGGGTGCTGTCCCTGGCCGTGTTCGCGGTCGTCGGCACCGCCCTCACCACGTACATGCACGACTATCTGGAGCGGCAGCTCGGCGACCAGCTGAAGCTGGTCCAGGCCGTGCAGGCCAAGGACGCGGCGGTGCACGGCACGGTCAAGCAGAAGGCGTACTACGGCTGGTACACGGCGGTGTACGACGTCACCGACGACGCCGTCACCCTGCGCAGGCCCTCCGACGTGCCCGCCGACACCCGCGCGATGGCCGACCTCGCGCGGGCCATGGCGCACTCCGACACCGAGCTGATGCGCACCGCGCGCATCGACGGGAAGGGTAGCTACCGGCTGCGCGGCTGCGAGGTCGAACCGGGGGTGGTGCTGGTGAGCGCCGCGCCCGCGAAGGACGTCGAGGAGACCGTCGAGCAGCTGATCACGGTGCAGGTGGTGGTGTTCGCCCTCGCGCTGCTGGCGCTGGTGGTGTCCGGGCGGCGGATGCTGCGGCGCGGGCTGAAGCCGCTGAGCGACATGGCGCACACCGCGCACGGGATCACCTCGCACGATCTGACCGAGTCGGCGGCCCGGCTGCCGCTGCGCGCGGACGGGCGGGACGGGGGCCGGGAGGTGGCGGACCTGCGCACCGCGTTCAACACGATGCTGGAGCACATCGACGACTCCCTCGCGGTGCGCGCGGAGGCGGAGTTGCGGCTGCGCCGGTTCGTCGCGGACGCCTCGCACGAGCTGCGCACCCCGCTGATGTCGGTACGCGGCTACGCGGACCTGTTCCAGTACGCCGCCGCCAACGAGCCCGCCGAACGCGAGCGGCATCTGGCGCGGCTGCGCGCGGAGGCCGCCCGGATGGGCTTCCTGCTCGACGACCTGCTGCTGCTCGCCCGGCTGGACGCGGCGGAGGTGGAGGCACCGCTGCGGACGGCGGACACGGACCTGGTGGACCTGGTCCAGCAGGCCGCCGACGCGTTCCGCGCGGGCCACCCCGGGCATCCCCTGACGGTGGCCTCGGACCCCGGCCGGCTGGTGCTGCGCCTCGACCCGCAGCGCGTACGCCAGGTCCTGGACAACCTCCTCACCAACGCGGCCGTCCACACGCCCGCCGGCACCCCGGTCTCGGTGACGGTGTCCACGGCCCCCGGGGCGGCCCTGCTCCGGATCACCGACGCGGGCCCCGGCATCCCCCCGGACGACACGGAACGCGTCTTCGACCGCTTCTACCGCGTGGACAAGGCCCGTAGCCGTGACCGGGGCGGCACGGGCCTGGGCCTGGCGGTGGCCCGCTCCCTGACCCGCGCCCACGGAGGCGACATCACCCTGACCAGCACACCGGCCACAACAACGTTCACGATCCGCCTGCCCCTGTAGCCGCTCCCCGCCGTACTCCGCCCAGCCGCGGGCAGTCGTGCCGCGGGGCGGCACGGGTGGGCGCCACGGCACCCCGCGGGCAGCCGCCTCCGCCGGCCGCGGGCAATCGTGCCGCAGGGCGGCACGGGTGGGCGCGACGGCACCCCGCAAACGCCGGGCCGCGCGACCCACGCCCGGACCCCACCGTCTTACGGACCCGTGACGCCAAGGGCGCGGCGCCCCACTCCCGCGCGCCGCGCCCCTACCGTGAGCGCATGCGCGTACTGGTCACCGGCGGCGCCGGTTTCATCGGGTCCCACATCGTCGAGGCGCTACGCGCCCACGGACACACCCCCGTCGTCTTCGACATCCGCACCGGACCCACGGCGGACGTCCGCGACCCGCAGGCGCTCCGCGACGCCCTCGCCGGCGTCGACGCCGTCTGCCATCAGGCCGCCATGGTCGGCCTCGGCACCGGCTTCACCGACGCCCCGGACTACGTCTCCCACAACGACCTGGGCACGGCAGTGCTCCTGGCCGCGATGGCGGAGCGGGGAATCAACCGGCTCGTCCTGGCCGGCTCGATGGTGGTCTACGGCGAGGGCCGCTACACCTGCCCCCGGCACGGCACGGTCCGCCCCGGCCCGCGCGACGTCACCGCCCTGACGGCCGGACACTTCGAACCCCCCTGCCCCGTCTGCGGCGCGGACCTCGCCCCCGGCCTCGTCGACGAGGACGCCCCATCGGACCCGCGCAACGTGTACGCCACCACCAAACTGGCCCAGGAGCACCTCGCCGCCGCCTGGGCCCGTTCGACGGGCGGTTCGGCCGTGTCGCTGCGCTACCACAACGTCTACGGCCCCGGCATGCCCCGCGACACCCCGTACGCCGGCGTCGCCTCCTTCTTCCGCTCGGCCCTGGCCCGCGGCGAGGCCCCGCGCGTCTTCGAGGACGGCCGTCAGCGCCGGGACTTCGTCCATGTGCGGGACGTGGCGTCGGCGAACGTCGCCGCGCTGACGGCGGACCCGGCGGCCGGAGGGCTCACCGCGTACAACACCGGCAGCGGCACCCCGCACACGGTCGGCGAGATGGCCCGCGCCCTGGCCGCCGCGTACGGCGGTCCCGACCCGGTCGTCACCGGCGAGTACCGCCTGGGCGACGTCCGCCACATCACGGCGGACTCCTCCCGCCTGCGCGCCGCCCTCGGCTGGAAGCCGGAGGTGGACTTCGAGGAGGGCATGCGGGAGTTCGCTTCGGCGGGCCTGCGGGGCGAGTGAGTCAGCCGGCCGTCGCCGGCAGGGTCACCTCGAAGCGGCAGCCGCCGGTGACGTTGCGGACGGTGGTGCTGCCGCGGTGGGCCTCGACGATGCCCCGGACGATGGCGAGGCCGAGGCCGGCGCCGGCCGGCGGCGTCCGGGCGTGCGTGCCGCGCCAGCCGGTGTCGAAGACGCGGGGCAGGTCCTCCTCGGGGATGCCGCCGCAGCCGTCCGTCACGGACACCACCACGCCGTCGTCCGAACGCCGGGCCGCGACGGCGACCGTACCGTCGGCCGGGGTCCGGCGGATCGCGTTGACCAGCAGATTGCCCAGCACCCGGCTCATCTCCCGCCCGTCCACCTCCACCGGCACCGGCTCCACCCGGTCGCCGACGAGCCGGACGCCGTGCTCGCGGGCGAGCGGGTCCGCGCCGGCGAGGGCGTCGCCGATGAGGTCGTACAGGGAGATCCGGGAGGGCGAGAGGGTCAGGGCGCCCGCGTGGATGCGGGAGAGTTCGAAGAGGTCGCCGACCATGCCGTTGAGGCGTTCCACCTCGGTGCGGATCTGCCGCAGATAGCGGTCGGGTTCGGCGGCGACGCCGTCCTCCAGCGCCTCGGCCATGGCGCGGAGTCCGGCGAGCGGGGTGCGCAGGTCGTGGGAGATCCAGGCGACGAGTTCCCGCCGGGAGGACTCCAGGGCGCGTTCCCGGTCCCGGGACTCGGCCAGTCTGACGCTGGTCGCCGCCAGCTCCCGGCTGAGCGCGGCGAGTTCGGCGGTGGACGGGCGCTCCGGCGCGGCGAAGTCCCCGCCGTCGCCGAACGAGCGGGCGGCGAGGGCCAGTTCGCGGCTGCGGGCGACGACCCAGCGGCCCAGCAGCAGCGCGGTGACGGTGGAGACGACGGCGGCCATGGCGACGACCGTCGTCACCACGCTCAGGTCGTGCGCGGAGAGGAACATCGCCCGGGCGACGGCCAGGGTGCCCGCGAGCATCGCGGCCACCGCGACCCCGGCGACCACCGCGAGGTGCGCCGTCAGCGACCGCCGCCGGATCAGCAGCAGCACGCACGCGCCGACGACACCGGCCGCGGCGGCGCCGAGGAAGGCGAACAGGGCGATGAGCAGCATGTCCCGCACGCTCACTCCTCCCCGGAGGCGACGGCGGGCTCGAAGCGGTAACCGACGCCCCACACCGTCCGGATGAGCCGGGGCCGTGCCGGATCGTCCTCGACCTTGCCGCGCAGCCGTCGCACATGGACGGTCACGGTGGACAGGTCGCCGAAGTCCCAGCCCCACACCTCGCGCATCAGCTCCTCCCGCGCGAAGGCCCGCCCAGGGTGCCGCAGGAAGAAGGAGAGGAGGTCGAACTCCCTGATGGTGAGGGCGAGTTCGGCGCCGTTCTTGGCGGCCCGGCGGGCGGCGGGGTCGACGGAGAGGCCGGCGGCCCGCAGCAGCCCGGACGCGGGGGCCGGGGCGGGGCGGGCGCGGCGCAGCACGGACTCGACGCGCAGGACGAGTTCGCGCGGACTGAACGGCTTGGTGACGTAGTCGTCGGCGCCGACCTCGAGGCCGAGGATGCGGTCGTCCTCGTCGCCGCGCGCGGTGAGCATGATGACCGGCACGGGCCCGCGCCCGCGCATCCGCCGGCACACCTCCAGGCCGTCCATGCCGGGCAGCATCAGGTCGAGGACGACGAGGTCGGGCCAGTGGGCCGCCGCGCGGGCGAGCGCGTCGGGGCCGTCGCCGGCCCGGTCGACGACGTAGCCGGCGCGGTCCAGGTAGCCCGTGACGATCTCGGCGACGGTGGGGTCGTCGTCGACGACGAGGACCCGGGCCCCGGCCTCGGCGTTCGGTGGTCGCTGCTCCATGCGGCCAGCCTCGCACCACACGCGCGCGAACCGCGTGGCCGGGCCGCCGACGTCCGCGTTCCGTAAGGAGCCGATGCCCGGTATGTCCTTTTCGTGTTCGTAGGGTGAGAGCCGTGACCACCTCCTCCCCCGCCCCAGAACCGGGCCCGCCGTCCGTGGACGTCGTCCTCCCCTGTCTCGACGAGGCCGCGGCGCTGCCGTGGGTGCTGGAACGCGTGCCGCCCGGCTGGCGCGCCCTCGTCGTGGACAACGGCTCCACGGACGGCTCCGACCGCATCGCCCGTGAGCTCGGCGCGAGCGTCGTGCACGAGGAACGGCGCGGTTTCGGCGCCGCCTGCCACGCCGGGCTGACCGCCGCCACCGCCGACATCGTCTGCTTCTGCGACTGCGACGCCTCCCTCGACCCGGCGGACCTGGTGCCGTTCGTGCGCGAGGTGTGGTCCGGCGAGGCGGACCTGGTCCTGGGCCGGCGGCGGCCGCGGGGGCGCGGCGCCTGGCCGGCGCACGCCCGCGCGGGCAACCTCGCCCTGTCCCGGCTGCTGCGCCGCCGTACCGGACTGCGGCTGCGCGACCTCGGACCGCTGCGGGCGGCCCGGCGCGAGGAACTGCTCGCCCTGGACCTGACGGACCGGCGCAGCGGCTACCCGCTGCAGATGGTGGTCCGCGCCGCCGACGCCGGCTGGCGGGTCACCGAGCACGACGTCGTGTACGCGCCGCGCACCGGAGCCTCCAAGGTCACCGGAACCTGGCGCGGCACCCTCCAGGCGGTACGGGACATGAGCCGCGTACTCCAGGAAGGGGCGGCCTCATGACCACCGTTCCTTCCGTGACGCTGCTCGTCATCGCCAAGGAGCCCCGTGCCGGCCGGGTGAAGACCAGGCTGACCCCGCCGTTCACCCCCGGGGAGGCGGCGGGACTCGCCGAGGCCGCGCTCGCGGACACCCTGGACGTGGTGGCGCGGACGCCCGCGCGGCGCCGGGTACTGGTGCTGGACGGGACGCCGGGACACTGGCTGCCGGCGGGCATCGAGGTCGTACCGCAGTGCGCGGGCGGGCTCGACGAGCGGCTGGCCGCCGCGTTCGCCGGGTGCGACGGCCCCGCCCTCCTCATCGGCATGGACACGCCCCAGGTGACCCCGGAGCTGCTCACCGTGGACTTCGATGACTGCGACGCCTACTTCGGCCCCGCCGAGGACGGCGGCTTCTGGGCACTGGGCCTGGCCGAACCCGATCCGGCGCTGCTGCGCGGGGTTCCCATGTCGGTACCGGAGACCGGGGCCGCGCAGCGGCGACGGCTCTCGGGGCTGCGGGTCCGCGAACTGCCGCTGCTGCGGGACGTGGACACGGCGTACGACGCCACGCTGGTCGCCGCCGCGGCGCCCGGCGGGCGGTTCGCGGCGCGGCTGGCCCGGCTGACGGCGGCCCACCGGTGAGCGGGACGCGGGCGGCAGCGCGCGTCGGACACCAGCGGACGGCCCCCGCCGCCGAGCGGGCCTGGTCGGCCGACCCCTACGCCGACGCCCTGCGCGCCGGCCGGGGGCCGCTGTTCCTGCGCCGCGCCGACGGCCGGCTGCTGCCGCTGGACGTGGAGCGCTGGTGCGCGGAGGCCGACGCGGCGGACCTGGAGGTGCTGGGGCGCTGCGAGGGCTCGGTGCTGGACGTGGGGTGCGGACCGGGGCGGCTGGTCGCAGCACTGGCCGCCGAGGGGCGTCGCGCGCTGGGGATCGACGTCAGCGAGGCCGCGGTGGCGCGGACCGTCGGGCGTGGCGGGCAGGCGTTGCGCCGGTCCGTCTTCGATCCGCTGCCGGGGGTGGGGCGCTGGGGTACGGCGCTGCTGCTGGACGGCAACGTCGGTATCGGGGGCGATCCGGTGGCGCTGCTGCGCCGGCTCGGCCGGCTGGTGGCGCCGGGTGGTCTGCTGATCGCCGAGGCGGTTCCGCGTCCGGAGGTCGACGAACGCGTGCTGGTGCGGGTGACCGATGGACGTCGTCCGCCCGGGGCGGCGTTTGCGTGGGCGCGGGTCGGGGGGACGGCGCTGGTCCGCTACGCGCGGGGCGCGGGGTGGCGGGTGGACGACCAGTGGTCGGCTGAGGGGCGGGTGTTCGTGGCGCTGCGGGGGGAGTAGGAGGGGTTCTTCGCCCCCGCCGCCCCTTCCCTTCCCAACCTGGGGCTCCGCCCCAGACCCCGCTCCTCAAACGCCGGAGGGGCTGGTTTTAGCCCCTCCGGCGTTTGAGGAGCGGGGGGTCCGGGGGCAGCGCCCCCGGGGACGGGACGGGACGGGAAGGGGCGGCGGGGGCGAAACCAACCCGCCGTCACCCCCTCCTCCGCCGCACCGCGAACACCACCGCCGACCCCACGAACAGCACAGCCGTGATGATCAGCCACCGCTCCGCGTACCCCTGCGCGGACTGTCCCGCGACGCCGGCGTACCGCTCCGACACCCGCCCGCTGATCAGCGGAAACCACACCAGCAGCAACAACCCCGACAGCGCCGCCGGCACCCGCACGTGGTTGACCCACCGCCCCGCCCCCTTCACCAGCACACGGTCGGCCCCCGCGTACAACGGCAGCAGCACCAGATCGTGGACCACCGCCGCCCCCACGAACCACAGCGCGACCAGGAACCAGTCCCCGTCGAGCAGCCGTACCCCCGCGTACACGCAGAGAACGAACGAACACACCAGCACGGCCGGCTTCACAGCGCACCGAAGGTCAGCCGGGCGACCCACTTGGTGTTGAGCACACCGGGCGCCGCGGGCACGATGATCCGGGCCGGATAGCCGTGATCGGGGGTCAGTTCCTCGCCGTTGACGAACAGGGCGAGCAGGGAACGCGGATCGGCCACCTGATTGGCCCGCAGCGCACCCCGCCGGAACGCGCCACGACGCTGCAGCGACTCCACGAACACGTCCACCGGCTCCCGGTGACCGGCGAGCGCCGCGAGATCCCGCAGCCGTACCCCCCGCCACCACTGGTCGGAGGTGGACCAGCCCTCCACGCAGGCGATGGGCAGGGCCGCGCTGTGCAGCGGCAGTCCGAGCAGGTCGGCCCTGCTGAGCCGTACGGTGCCGGCGGGCCCGGTGACGACCAGCCGCCACGCCTCCTCGGTCGTCTCGGCGGTGCGGATTCCGGCGTACGCGGCCGTCTTGTTGATCTGGAAGCCCCCCGGACCGCTACCGGGTTCGGGGCCGCCGTGCGGGGTGAGGACGGCGGTCTCGCGCAGCGGTCCGTCGAAGCTGCGCCCGGCGGAGGTGGCGAACAGCAGCAGCGAACCGCCGCCGACCAGCCCGAGCGCCCCGCGCCGCGAGACCGTCGGCGGATCGGGACGGGGAGCGACCAGCTCCTCACCGCCGTCCCGCACGTTCCGCATGTGGCGCAGGTTCCGCATCGCCGTCGGCGCCTTCAGCACCGTGTGGGCGACGAACGCCCCGATGAACACCCAGGCGCCGTAGAAGTGCAGTGGGTAGAAGGAGCCGGGGAAGACGTAGTCGAGCTGGACGTTGAGGATGCCCGTGGTGAACTGGAACAGCGCCCCGCCGACCAGGAGCAGCAGCGAGATCCGCTCCAGCGCGTGGGTGAGCGAGCGGGCCGGGGGCAGCGTGAACAACCTGGGCACGACCGACCACAGCTTGGCCAGCAGCACCGGGACGAGCACCAGGCCGAGCGTGACGTGGACGCCCTGGGTGAGCCGGTAGAGCCAGGGCGGGTCGGTGGGCCAGGGGAAGAGGTAGAAGCCGAGGAGCCCCTTGCCGGGGGTCTTGTCGTTCACCCGCGCGAGGTCCGGGTTGTACGCGGCGTACGACAGCAGTCCCGTCACGAACAGGATCGTGACGCCGCCGAGGAGGACCACGCCGAGCACCGAGGTGAACCAGGGACCGCGCAGCGGGCTGCGCCAGAAGTCCGGCGCGAAGGGGCCGCGCGCGGGAACGGTGGGGAGGAATGACCGAGCCATGTCCCGACCGTAGAACCGCGCCACCCCGGGAGGGGGTGCGTGAGCGATGACGAAACGCTGACGTCCGCCCTCGTCAGCCGGTCGGCGCCGCTCCGGCGGCCTAGCGTGGCGGCGTGAACCGCGATCTCCCCCGTACCGTCCCCCGCGGCCGTACCGCCCCTCGCGGCGGGCTCGCCCGTGATCTGTCCGCCGTCGGGGCCGCCGCCCTGCTCGTCCTCGCCGCCGCCCTGATCGGCACCCGGATCCAGGACCGTCACGGCACGCTGTACGTGAACTGGCCGCCGCTGGTGGGCGACTGGATGCCACACACGGGTCCGGGCACCCCGGCCGCGGTGGTGGTCGCCGCGGCCGTCGTGGCGTACGGGCCCGCCCTGGCCGCCCGGCTGTCCTGGCGGCCCCTGCTGCTCGCCACATGGGGGGCGTCCCTGGCATGGACCTGGTCGCTCGCCCTCGTCGACGGCTGGTCGCGGGGTGTCGCCGGGCGACTGACCGGCAAACACGAATATCTGCGGGTCATCGACCGTTTCGGTGACATCCCGGCCGCGCTGCGGGACTTCGACGGACACATCCTCCTCGACAGTCCGGACAACTGGCCCGCGCATGTCGCCGGGCATCCGCCGGGCGCCACCCTCACCTTCGTCCTGCTGGACCGGATCGGGCTGGGCGGCGGCGGCTGGGCGGGCGCGTTCGTCATCACCGTCGGCACCACGGCGGCGGTCGCGGTCCTGATCGCCGTACGCCGGCTCGCCGACGAGTCGCTCGCCCGCCGTGCCGCGCCCTTCCTCGTCCTGGCCCCGGCCGCGGTGTGGGCGGGCGCGTCCGCCGACGGCTATTTCACGGCGGTGACCGCCTGGGCCGTCGCGCTGCTCGCCCTCGCCGTGACCGGACACCGCCCCGCGTGGACCGGCCTCGGCTCGGGACTGCTGTTCGGGCTCACCGTGTATCTGTCCTACGGGCTGACCCTGTTCGCGGTCATCGGCGCGGCGGTACTGCTGCTGGGCAGGCGGCGGCTGCGGGTGCTGCCCTGGCTGGTCGCCGGGTTCCTGGTGGTGCCGGTGGTCTTCGCCGTGCTGGGCTTCGACTGGTGGGAGGCGTACCGCCTGCTCGTCACCCGCTACTACCAGGGTGCGGGCGGGGTACGGCCGTACGGGTACTGGGTGTGGGCGAACCTCGCCTGCACGGTGCTGATCACCGGCCCGGCGACGGTGGCCGGGCTGCGCAGGGCCGCGGGCGCGTTCGGGGACCGGGGTGCCGGCGCCCGGCTCGCGGTGCTCGTGGCGTCCGCGCTCCTCGCCCTGCTGATCGCCGATCTGTCCGGGATGAGCAAGGCGGAGACGGAGCGGATCTGGCTGCCGTTCGCCTTCTGGCTGCTCCCGGCGGCCGCCTTCCTGCCCGGCCCGCGCGCCTGGCTGGCCGGCCAGGCGGTCCTCGCACTGCTGCTGAACCACCTGCTGCTCACCGGCTGGTGAACCGGCCACGACGGACGGGCGGCGCCGGACACGGAGCCCGGCGCGCAGAAGCCGTACGCCGGCGCACCGGCCACAGGCGGTTCCACGGGCTGAGCGCGAGAGCCCGCGGGTGCTTCACCGCGGCCGGGCCGATCGAGGCGCCCGCCGTCCGCTCGGGCACGCGCCCCCGGCCGGCGCCGTGCTGGGGACGCATCGGCGGACCACGCCCGGTGAGGGAGCGGCCTCACCACAGGAGAGCGCCCTTCACCGTCGTCGCCAGTGCTCCCGCCACCGCGATGACGATCACCGCGCGGTGGGCCGCCTTGTCGGGGACGCGGCCGGCCAGGACGTGGCCGAGGGCGAGACCGATGCCGACGGCCGCGAAAAGGACCGCGCACTCCACGGGGTCGGGCAGTTCCTGGCCATCCTTGAGAACGAGTGCCAGGGCCGCCTGGCCGGCGAAGTTGAGCTGGGCGGTCGCGGCGAAGCCCGCCTGCCGCCAGGCGGTGGCCAGGGCGTAAACGGTGAGCGCGGGGCCCCCGACGCCCGCGGTGGCGGTCATGAAGCCGGAGGCGGCTCCGGCCAGGCTCGTGAGGGCGGGATGCGGGCTCGGGTCACCGCAGGGGGCGCTTTTCGGACCGTGCGCGGCGGCAGGCTCCCCCGGAACGGGCCGGCCCGTCCCGAAACCCTCCGCGCGACCGCCTCCGGTGGTCCGGTCGCGCCCGGCGACACGGTCCGCCCGGGAGTTCCGGACCACCCTCCAGATGGCGCCGGCCAGGCCCAGCAGCGTCAGCAGGCCGATCACGGTCTGGAGCGGCCCGGCTGAGAGGGTCCTGGCCACCCAGACTCCGGGAAGCACCCCGAGCAGTCCGAACGGGACCAGGGCGGCGGCCCGCCGCGGCTCCACCTCACGCCACGACACGGCGAGCACGGAGCCCGCGACGAGCAGGGCGAGCAGGTTCGCCAGCACGATCCCCTGGTACGGACCGCTCATCAGGGTCAGCAGCGGTGCGGCGATCAGGGCGAACCCGAGACCGGTCATCCGCTGGCTGACCGCGCCCACGAGGACGACCGCCGCTGCGGGTATCAGGACGGAGGTGATGGCGCATCCTCCAGGTGAAGGGCGCGAACTGGCTCGGACGGCAGAAAGTACTGTGCGGTACACCCCTATCGTAGGCGGGGCGTGACGAGCCGGGATCAGATGCGGACGGGGTGTCATATGCGTGTTGCGGTCGCGGAGCTGACCGAGGCGGTCGCCGGGAAACTGACGCGTGCGGGGGCCTCCGCCCGTTCGGCCTCGGTGACCGCGGAGGCCGTCGTGTACGCCGAGGCGTCGGGCATCGTGTCCCACGGGCTGGTCCGGGTACGCCCGTTGGCCGAGCAGTTGCGCAGCGGGAAGATCAACGGCGCCGCGCTGTTCACACCCGTCGCGAAGGGGGAGGTCCTGCGTCTGATCGACGCGGAACACGGACTCGGGTATGCGGCGGCGGCCGCGGCGACGGAGGCCGTGATCGAGGCCCTGGAGTCGTCACCGATGGCCGTGGCGGCCGTTTCCCGGTCCCATCATTTCGGTGTGGCGGGGCGCTACACCGAGCGGTTGGCGGCTGCCGGCCATGTCGGAATGGCGCTGAGCAGCACCTTCGGGGCCATCGCGCCCATCGGGGGCGCGGCGGCGCTCCTGGGCAATCCTCCGGTGTCGGTGGCGGTGCCGCGCCGGGGCGACGACCCGGTGGTCGTCGACCTCGCCCCCGCGGTCACGGCCCGGGGCCGTATCGCCGCCGCGGCGGAACACGGGGAGCCCATCCCGCTCGGCTGGGCGCGCGACGAACACGGGGAGGCCACCACCGATGCGGCTGCGGCCATGCGCGGCACCCTCGAGGCGATCGGCGGCGACAAGGGTGTGGTCCTCGCGATGCTGGCCGACGTGCTGGTGGCCGCTCTCACCGTGTCCGACCTGCCCGGCGAGGCGTCCTCGGTGTTCACGCCGGACGGACCGCCGCCACGGCTCGGGCACGTGATCATCGGGTTCGATCCGAAGGCGTTCGGAGTGGACGCCGAAAGCCGGACGGAGGCGTACGTCGCGGCGCTGGGCGCCGGCCGGACGCGGATGCGCGTGCCCGGCGGGCGACGCCGCGAGAGGCGTGCGCAGGCAGCCGAGCACGGGGTGGAGGTGGCGGCCGGGAACTGGACGTATCTCACGGGAGAATAGCGGGAGTGGCGGGATTCCGGCGGGCCGGCCGCCACGTCGGCCGAGGGCCGTGAGGCTGTCTTGTGCCGTGGACCGGGCGCTCGCATACTGCCGTTGACACATCGGGGGACACGGGGAGGGGATGTGTCGCGCGACTCCGGCGAGGGCGGGTACCGGGCACGGCACACCTTCGCGTTGTCCTGCTGGGTGCCCCGGACGCGGATGCACATCGACGAGATCGCCGAGGTCAACGGCCGGCTCTCCTGGGGTCCCGGCCGACTCGTACGCCACGCGGACGGAACGCTGCACTGGCCCGGACGGCGTTGTGACATCGACGGTCTGATCTGCCGTGAACTCAGCTTCACGCTGGCCACGGACGGACACCTCTTCATCACGGGCCACCTCGGTGAGCTCGGCACCGGCGTCGACCGGCGATCGGTCCTCGGTCGGCTGACCGAATGGGCACACGCCCGCTACATGGAAGTCCTCGCCAGCTGGACCGCGCTCCACTCGGATGTGCTGGCGGGGGCCGTGGAGGTCGGCAGGGCCGGCGTACTGGGCGCCGTGCACGGAGACACGCTGGGCGTATACGCGGCGGACGCGGGAGTGATCCCGGACGGTCCGCTCACGCTCGACCAGATACGGCCACTGCTCCTGATCGCGGCCTGCCGCCGGTTCGTCTATTCCACGACGGCGCAGTTCCGGGCCCTGGACCGCGAGGCGAAGGCGCTGCGCGAGGCCGCCACCACCGGCGGTGTCGACCAGGTCGAGCGGCTGTCCGTCCTGGCCAACTCGCGCATCGACGGCAGCAGGACCGCGCGTTCGCGCTTGGAGATCGCGGTGCAGACCCTGCGCAACCAACTGGAGAACCATCCCGAGACCACCGCCCCGGTCCGTCAGGAGTTCCTCGACCTGATCCTCGTCGCGGAACACATGGCGTCCGTATGGCAGACCAAGGAGACGAATCTGGAGTGGGTCGTGCAGCATGCCGCGCTGCGTGTGGGAATCGCGGAGCGCAGGGCCACCCGTTCCTTCACCGCCGCCGTGTTCGCGGTCGCCGTCGTCGCCGTGATGCGTGACATCGTCGACTCGTCCCTGAACGCCGGGATCATCGAGTGGTCGATGTACCGGGTGCTCGTGCTCGTCCTGAGCAGCGCGGCGGTCGTCGTCCTCTCGTACCTCCTGTATCTCGTCGCCAAACGATTCATCCGCTGATCCCGTGACACGTCCACGGCAGGCCGACGACCGAGGAGACCGCCTTTGACGACGTGGCATCCCGACAAGCTGCCCGGCCCCTTCCAGGCCCTGGGCAACACTCCTCTCGTAGCCGTCACTCTGACCACTCCGGCCGGACGCGCCGTCCGCGTCCACATCAAACTGGAGGGGCTCAACCCGAGTGGCAGCGTCAAGGACCGGGCGGCCGTCTCCATGATCAAGGCGGCGATCCGGGAGGAGCGGCTGCGGCCCGGGCACGTGCTCCTCGATGCCTCCAGCGGGAACATGGCCGGCGCGCTCGCCACGTACGGCCGGGCGCTCGGCGTCGATGTCCATGTGGTGTGCAACGACACCATCACCGAGGCGAAAAGACAGATGATCGAGCACTTCGGCGGATCGGTCATCGTCAACGACGAGGGTCCGTACACCTACGACGGTTACCGGAAGTGTCTGCGTCTCCTGACGGGAGGTCACCGGGCGTACTGCTTCCTGGACCAGCTGCACAGCCCGCACAACCCTGCCGCGCACGAGCACGGAACCGGACCTGAGCTCCTCAGCCAGTACCCCGACGCCCGGCTGATCGTCGGATCGCTCGGTTCGGGCGGTACCGTGCTCGGCGTCGCACGCGCCGTCCGCGCCGCCGGACACCCTGCCGCGCTGGCCGCCGTGAGCAGCGTGTCCGGCAGCAGGCTGCCCGGCGTGGGCGCCTTCGACGACGGCGACTACCGCACGCCCTTCATCCGGGAGTTGCGCGCGGGCGCCCTCGTCGGCCATTGGCCGAAGGTGACCAGCGCATCCGCTGCGAGGACCCTTCGGCAGGTCACCGCGGCGGGGCTGCTGTGCGGGCCGCAGACGGGTGCCGTCGTGAGCGCCGCCCTGGACCTCGCCGACGAACTGGACCTGGCCGAGGGCATCGTCGCGGTTTCCGGCGACGCGGGCTGGAAGAACTGGACCCCATGAGGCAGGGCGCGGCGGGGAACGGAGACCGGGCCGAGGCGCGTGGCCCGGACGAGGGGAGCCGGCGGGCGGGCGGCCGGTGCCGGTATCTCGTGTGCATTCCCGACGGCGCCGCGGACGATCCGTCGTCCGCGCTCGGCGGACGCACCCCTCTCGAGGTCGCCTCCATGCCCGTCCTGTCCGCTCTCGCCCTGGCCGGACGACGGGGCGAGGCACGCACGATACCCACCGGCATGCCGGCCGCGTCGGACGTGGGCATCATGGCGATCCTCGGCTACGACCCCGCCGTTCACCACACCGGCCGCGCGCCCCTGGAAGCCGCGTCGCTGGGCGTCCCGGTGCGTGCCGGCCGGACGGTGTTCCGGGCCAATCTGGTGACGGTCGACGACGACGGCACCATGGTCGACTTCTCGGGCGGTCACCCGCCGCCGGACCTGGCACGGCAGGCCGTCCGACTGCTGCAGGACCGCCTCGGTGGTGAGGCGACGTTCCACGCGGGTCTCGGCTACCGCAACCTGATGGTGGCGCCACGCGCCTGGGGCGGCGCCGTGTGCGTACCGCCGCACGACACCGTCGGCCGTGTCGCGCCCGCCCCCCGCGGTCCGGGCGCGGCCGCGCTCAGCCGTGTGATGGCCGCCTCGCGCACCGTGCTCGACCCGCTGCCCATGGCGGCGAACCAGATCTGGCTGTGGGGCCAGGGCACGCCGCTCCGGCTTCCCGCCTTCCGGCACCGGTACGGAGTCGGGGGAGCACTCGTGGGAGCCGTCCACGTGGCACGGGGGACGGCGGTCGCGGCCGGGCTGACCGTGCTCGACGCGCCGGGGGCGACCGGCTGGTACGACACCGATTACGCCGCGAAACGCGATACGGCGATCGCCGCGTACCGCTCGGGGGCGGACGTGGTGGTCGTCCACGTCGCGGCGACCGATGAGGCCGGGCACGCCGGTGACCTCCGGGCGAAGACCGCCGCGCTGGAGGCCTGGGACCGTCAGATCCTCGACGGCCTGACCAGGTACCTGGCCGCCACCGGCCGCTGGAAACTGCTCTGGATACCCGACCATGTGACCTCGACCGAGCTGCGGGCGCACACCGACGGGCCGGTCCCGTACGTCGTGTACGACTCGGCCGGTCCGGCCCCCTGCGAGCCGCATCGCGGACGCCGCGGGCCCGTGCCCGCGCACCTGCTGCTGCCCGCGGTTCTGGGACTCCCCGCAGCGGCGGCCGGGGCGCGCGTGCGGTGATACCCGGCGGGCCGGCCCGCAGGAGCGGTGCGCTCTCCCGGCCCGTCCGCCGGCACCATGACGTGCCCGGTGCCGGCGGGTCCGCCCGCCGGCTCCGGTCAGCCCTGCTCCGGTCAGCCCTCGGTGGGCCGCAGCGTCAGCGAGATGCTGTTGATGCAGTACCGCTGGTCCGTGGGCGTCGCATAGCCCTCACCCTCGAACACGTGCCCGAGGTGGGAACCGCAGCGGGCACACCGCACCTCGGTGCGGACCATGCCGTGCGTGCGGTCCTCGATCAGCTCCACGGCCTCGGTGTCCTTCGGGTCGTAGAAGGACGGCCAGCCGCAGTGCGACTCGAACTTGGTGCCCGAGGTGAACAGCTCGGCACCGCAGGCGCGACAGGAGTAGACGCCCGTCGTCTTCGTGTCGGTGTACTCACCGGTGAAGGCGGGTTCCGTGGCCGCCTGGCGCAGAACGGCGTACTCGGACGGAGACAGTTCCGCGCGCCACTCCTCGTCCGGCTTCTCGACGTCGTACGTCATGAGACTCGAACCCCTTACTTCGTCAGACGGTCCAGGATCCGCGGGCCGAGGTCGGTGACATCGCCCGCTCCCATGGTGAGAACCAGATCACCGGGCTTCGCCATTCCCGCGACCACCTCGGGGATCTCCGCCTTGTCGTGGACGGCGGTGACGTCGGCCCCGGCCGCCCGCGCCGCTTCGACGATCAGCTCGCTGGTGACGCCGGGGATCGGGTCCTCGCGGGCCGGGTAGATGCCGAGGACCACCGACGCGTCGGCCAGGGACAGCGACTGCCCCATCTCCTTGCCCAGCTCGCGGGTGCGGGAGAACAGGTGGGGCTGGAAGACGACGAGGATACGGCCGTCGCCGGCGGCGGAGCGCATCGCCTCCAGGTCGGCGGTCATCTCGGTCGGGTGGTGCGCGTAGGAGTCGACGACCTGGACGCCGGCCGCCTCGCCCTTGAGCTGCAGGCGCCGCTTCACACCGGTGTACGCGGCCAGCGCGGGCGCCAGCTCGGTGGCGGGGATGCCGAGCGCCACGCCGGCGGCGAGCGCGGCCACCGCATTGTGCGCGTAGTGCCGGCCGGGCACGGACACGGTGAACGTGAGCGGGGCGCCGTCGAACTCGACGGTCACCTCGCTCTTCAGCCCCTGCGGGACGACCGACAGCACCCGGACGTCGGCGTCGTCGGACTCGCCGTACGTCACGGTGCGCACCGATCCGTCCAGCCGCCGGGTCAGCTCGCGGGCGCCCTCGTGGTCCGCGGAGATCACCAGGGTGCCGCCGGGCACGATCCGGCCGACGAACGTCGAGAAGGACTCGTGGATCTCCTCCATGGACGCGTAGTTGGCGTGGTGGTCCAGCTCCACGTTGAGGATGATCGCGACCTCGGGCGCGTACGTGTGGAAGCTGCGGTCCGATTCGTCCGCCTCGGCGACGAAGATCTCGCCCGTGCCGTGCAGCGCGTTGGAGCCGGGGGCGTCCAGGTCGCCGCCGATCGCGTACGACGGCTCGCGGCCCAGCGCGGTGAGGGAGACCGCCAGCATGGAGGTGGTGGTGGTCTTGCCGTGGGTGCCGGCCACCGCGATCGGGCGCAGGCCGTCCATCAGGGCGGCGAGGGCGTCGGAGCGGTGCACCACCGGGACACCGAGCTCGGCCGCCCGCACCAGTTCGGGGTTGTCCTCGCGGATCGCGGACGATACGACGACACAGCTCGCGTCGTCGGCGAGGTGCGCGGCGGCGTGCCCGATGTGCACGGTCGCGCCGAGGGCGCGCAGGGCGTCGGCGGTGGCGGAGTCCCTGGCGTCGCTGCCGGCCACCTTCGCGCCGCGCTGGGCGAGGATCTTGGCGATGCCCGACATCCCGGCGCCGCCGATGCCGATGAAGTGCGGTCGGTCCATGGCGGTAGGAAGGCCGGGTGCCATGCGTGTTCTCCCAGTGGTACGACGAGCGGGACGGCGGTCTTCGCGCCCTCGCCGGACGAACCGGGGAAAGCCGGGGAGAGCCGGGAGCGCGCCGCCCCAGCCTATGCCTTGCTGTGGGAGAAGAGTTTCAGCACCGGCACCCCGACCTTGTGGCGGGCCCGGGAGGCCCAGTCGCGGTGGAAGAACTCCTCCACGTAGTGCGGATCGGTCAGGACGATCACCTCGTCCGCGCCGACCTCCTCGACCATGGCCCTGAGCGCGTCCAGCGGGTGGTCGGCGATGAGCCGGCCGTCCGCCGTGTCGCCGGTGGCGCGCAGCGCCCGCAGGGACACCTCCAGGGCCTGCTCCCCCATGTCCTGGGCGTCCTCGCCCTCGGGGGTCTCGCCCTCGCGGGCGGCCTCGTCGATCTCGCCGAGTGCGACGTCGTCGATGGCTCTCAGCAGCCGGTCGGCCTGTTCGCCGCGTGGCTGGAGCAGCACATGGAAGGAGACCGGCTCGTCGCCGTGCAAGGTGGTGACGAAATCCACGTCGGCGGACGTCAGGGCCTTCTCGATCATCAATACGCTGGTGAACACCACGCGCCCCTTCTCCTCGGAGGACCCGCGGGCCCCCTCTCCGCTCCGCGGGCCGCGCCGGGCCCCCGGGGAAACCATCCTGCCCCGCGTGTGCGCACGGGTACTGCCGGATTCAGTGTTCCCTCTTCCCGCACCGGCCGGACCGATGTGTTCCGCCGATCACCGGACAAGCGGCCCCCATCGGGCGCCCGCCCCGGACGTCAGGACCGCTGGTAGCGCGTGAACAGGAAACCGTCCTCCTCCAACATCGACTTCAGCGTGAAACGCCGCGGAAGTGTTACTGAGGGTCCACCGGCAATGCGCTGAGCGTCACCCGCGGTGAGTATCGGTGCGAGGGTCAGACAGATCTCGTCCAGTACCCCGGCCGCGATCAGCTCGCCGAGCAGTCGCGGCCCGCCCTCGGTCAGCAGCCGGGTGTGTCCGAGGTCGGCGAGGGCCCGTACCGCCCGCGCGGGGTCCACCGCGGTCCCCTCCCCCGCGACGACCACCCGGGCGCCCGCCGCCTCGGCGGCGGCGACCCGGTCCGGGGCGGCGGCGGCGCCGGTCAGCAGCAGCGTCGGCACGAGGGGGGAGGTGAACAGCGGCAGCGAGAAGTCCAGGTCCAGGCTCGCCGTCACCACGGCGATCACGGGCGCGGGCCCCTGTCCGGCGGCCTCCCGCGCGGCGGCGAACTCCGCACGCGCGCGTGCCGGACGGTAGCCCTCCTGCCGTACGGTCTGCGCGCCGACGACCACGACGTCGGCGAGGGCCCGCAGCACGCCGAAGATCCGCATGTCGGCCGGGTGGGAGAGGGGCTGCGAACGTCCGTCGTGCTGGGCGGCCCCGTCGAGCGTGGACACCATGTTGGCCCGCAGCCACGGCTCCCGCCCCCCACCGGGATGGGCATAGGCGGCGGCGAGCTCGGCGAGCCCCCACTCACGAACGGCCGTCTCGTCGGTCACATCGGTCACGGGGAACAGGCGTCGCATGTCAGGCAGTGTTCCACGGCCCGTAGCATGGGGGACCGTGTCGTCCTCCTCCGCCGCTTCCCGTCCCGGTCCGATAGCCGACGTGGCCCCGCTCTCGCTGTGCGCGCGTGAACCGCGCGTGCCCGCGGACCGGCTCGTCGCCGAGATGGTGCCGCCGCCGCGGTTCGACTCGGTCCGCTTCTCCACGTACATCCCGGACCCGGGCCGGCCGAGCCAGACCGAGGCCGTGGGCGTCCTCGAGGGCTTCGCGGCGGGCCTGACCGGCGGGGCGGGCGGCGATCCGGGCCGGCGCAGGCTGTTCGGCTTCGGCAAGGCGCCGAAGCGGACCCCGGCAGGTCCGCGCGGTGTCTACCTCGACGGCGGTTACGGCGTCGGCAAGACCCACCTGCTGGCCTCCCTGTGGCACGCCACCCCGGCCGAGCCCGCGCTCAAGGCGTTCGGCACGTTCGTGGAGCTGACGAACCTGGTCGGCGCGCTCGGCTTCCAGCAGACGGTGAAGACGCTCTCCGGGCACCGGCTGCTGTGCATCGACGAGTTCGAGCTGGACGACCCGGGCGACACCGTGCTCGTCTCCACCCTGCTCGGGAAGCTGGTCGAAGCCGGTGTGGCGCTCGCCGCCACCTCGAACACGCTGCCGGGCAAGCTCGGCGAGGGCCGGTTCGCCGCCGCCGACTTCCTGCGGGAGATCCAGGGCCTGTCGGCCCACTTCCACGCGCTGCGCATCGACGGCGAGGACTACCGCCACCGGGGTCTGCCGGATGCTCCGGCCCCGCACTCCGACGAGGTGGTGACCCGCACGGCGCACACCGTGGAGGGCGCCTCGCTGGACACCTTCCCCGACCTCCTCGACCACCTCGCACGGGTCCACCCCAGCCGCTACGGCGCCCTGACCGACGGCCTCCGCGCGGTCTGCCTCACCGGCGTACGCCCGGTCCCGGACCAGTCGACGGCCCTGCGCCTCGTCGTCCTGGCGGACCGCCTCTACGACCGCGAGATCCCGGTCCTGGCCTCGGGCCTCCCCTTCGACCGGCTCTTCAGCGAGGAGATGCTGAACGGCGGCTACCGCAAGAAGTACTTCCGAGCCATCTCCCGCCTGACGGCACTGGCCCGGGACGCGGGAAGGCTCACATAAGAAGCACGGGGACGGCGGCCCCGCAGGGGCGCGGGACCGTATCGATCTGCGGCTGCGCCGCGCGGGCGCGGAACGGGGGTCCGGGGGCGGAGCCCCCGGGGACGGGACGGGAAGGTGCGGCGGGGGCGAAAACGCACCCTTCCACCGTGGCCCCACCCACAACACCGGGCATATCGTTGCAATAGCAGCCGAAGACCTCTGACCGGGAGGTCGACATGCTCGACGAAATCCTGACCGCCGCCGCGGCGACCGCCGCCGCCACCGCCACCTACCTCGTCGCAGCGGCCCGAGTCGTCAAACAGTACGAACGCGGCGTCGTCTTCCGCCTCGGCCGCCTCCACGGCGACGTACGCACACCCGGCTTCACCCTCGTCGTCCCCGGCGTGGACCGCCTGCACAAGGTCAACCTGCAGATCATCACCATGCCGGTGCCGGCCCAGGAAGGCATCACCCGCGACAACGTCACCGTGCGCGTGGACGCGGTCGTCTACTTCAAGGTCGTGGACGCCTCGGCGGCGATCATCAACGTCGAGGACTACCGCTTCGCCGTCTCCCAGATGGCCCAGACCTCGCTCAGGTCGATCATCGGCAAGAGCGACCTCGACGACCTCCTCTCCAACCGCGAGAAACTCAACCAGGGCCTCGAGCTGATGATCGACAGCCCCGCGATCGGCTGGGGCGTCCAGATCGACCGGGTCGAGATCAAGGACGTCTCCCTCCCCGACACCATGAAGCGCTCCATGGCCCGCCAGGCCGAGGCCGACCGTGAACGCCGCGCCCGCGTCATCAACGCCGACGCCGAGCTCCAGGCCTCCAGAAAGCTCGCCGAGGCCGCCCAGCAGATGTCGGACACCCCCTCCGCCCTCCAGCTCCGCCTGCTGCAGACCATCGTCGCCGTGGCCGCCGAGAAGAACTCCACCCTCGTCCTGCCCTTCCCCGTCGAACTCCTCCGCTTCCTGGAACGCGCCCAGCAGCCGGACCACGCCGTGGAACCCGGCCACAGGCCCGACGGCGCGTGACACGAGCTACGCGCGTGGTTCCCGTGACCCGCACCAGGTGATAGACACGGCGGGTCACAGTTCCTGTCCGCCAACAGGAAGGTTTCCCCATGCCAGAAACCGGGTCCACCACCGGCTCCCCCGCGACACGACGTGAACTGCTCGCCCGCTCCGGCGCCCTCGGTGCCGGCATCGCCTTCACCGGCGCCCTCTCCGAACTCTTCACCGGCACCGCCGCCGCGCAGAACCTCGGCCACGCCGGCTACGGCCCCCTGATCCCCGACCCCGACGGCCTGCTCGACCTGCCGAAGGGCTTCCGCTACAAGGTGCTCTCCCGCGAGGGCGACCCGCTGCGCTCCGGCGAGGGCCCGGTCCCCTCCAACCACGACGGCATGGCCGCCTTCGCCGGCCGCCACGGCCGTATCCACCTGGTCCGCAACCATGAGAACCGCGCGAGCGGCAGAGTCCCCGTGCCGGTGATCGAGGGTCTGACCTACGACCCGCAGGGCAAGGGCGGCTGTACGGCGCTGACCCTCGACCACCACAACCGGGTGCTGTCGGAGCGGGTCGCGATCGCCGGTACGGCGGTGAACTGCGCGGGCGGGCCGACCCCCTGGGACACCTGGCTGACCTGCGAGGAGACCGAGGACCGGGCCGGCACCAACGGCTACACCAAGGACCACGGCTACATCTTCGAGGTCGACGGCGCCGACCCGCGCCGTACCGGCGCCGTACCGCTGACCGCGATGGGCCGCTTCCAGCACGAGGCGATCGCCGTGGACCCGAAGCGGGGCGTGGTCTACGAGACCGAGGACGCCTTCGAGCGGCCCTTCGGCCTGTTCTACCGCTTCCTTCCGAAGAAGCCGCTGGGCGGCACCGGTTCGCTGCGCGCGGGCGGCCGGCTCCAGGCGATGCGGGTGCCCGGGGTGCCCGACCTGTCCTCGATCCAGGAGATCGGCGCCCGCTTCGACCACATCGAATGGGTGGACGTACCGGACCCGCAGGCAGCCGAAACCCCGATCCGCCACCAGGACTTCGGCGCGAAGGGCATCACCCACGCCCAGAAGCTGGAGGGCTGCTACTGGGGCGGGAGCTCGGTCTACTTCGTCTCGTCGTTCGCCCACAGCGCCGAGGGCTCGGCGGCCGACCACTACGGCCAGATCTGGCGCTACGACCCGGACCGGCGCCGCCTCACCCTGGTGATCGTCTTCGGCCCGGACACCGACGTACAGCTGCCCGGCGAGTCACCGGACAACATCTGCCTCGCGCCCAGCGGCGGCCTGATGGTCTGCGAGGACGGCAACGGCGCCCAGCACGTCTACGGCGTCAACCGGCGCGGCGAGGTCTACGCGATGGCGCGCGGGAGGCAGAACATCGGCACGCCCGAGGAACCGGAGTGGGGCGAGTTCGCCGGCGTCACCTTCTCCCCGGACGGCGACACGATGTACGTCAACTGCTACACCCCCGGCACGACGTTCGCCGTGACGGGCCCCTGGCGCAGGTAGCGGGGCGACGACGACCGGGGCGGAGGGCGGCAGGCCCTCCGCCCCGGCGCCGGACTCAGTTCGCGAGGAGGCCGTCCATCTGGCCGACGGCCTGGGTCATCCCCTCCACCATGCCCATCTCGGCCAGCTGCTCCATCTGCTCGCGGGTGTCGAAGACGGAACGCAGCTCCATCCGGGTGCCCTCCCCGTGGCCGGTGAGCGTCATCCGTACCTCGGTGGTCGGCATCTCCGGGTTCGGCTTACCCTCCTGGTCGGAGAAGCCGTCGGTGAACTCGAGGGCCGTCGGCGGGGTGACCGAGGAGATCCGCCACCAGCCGCCGTACTTCTCGCCCTCCGGGCCGGTCATGTGGTACTTCATGCCGCCGCCCGGTGTGAGGTCGTGCTCCTCGAAGGTCGCCGGGTAGCTCGGCGGCCCCCACCAGCGCTCCAGCAGCCGGGGGTCGGCCCACAGCTGCCACACCCGCTCCACGGGGGCGGCGAAGTCGGCGACGAGGGTGAGGGTGAGGGCGTCGACGTCCTTGTCCACGCTGGTGACAGTCATCGGTCCGGTCCTTTCGCAGGGGTGCCGGGGCCGGCGGCCTCCGTGAGCAGACCGGACATCCGGTCCACCCGGGCCCGCCAGGCCGACTCCAGTTCGTCCAGTGCCCGCCGGGCGCGGGCCAGCGCGTCGGGGTCGGTGCGTACGAGCTGCTCCCGTCCGCGCCGCTCCTTGCCGACCAGTCCGGCCCGCTCCAGCACCGTGACGTGTTTCTGCACCGCGGCGAAGCTCATCGGATACGCCGCGGCCAGACGTGACACGGACAGCTCACCCCGGCCGCAGCGACGGAGTATGTCCCGCCGCGTCGCGTCCGCCAGGGCATGGAACAGCCGGTCCACGCCGTCGGTCTCGTCCAATCCATCTACAACCATTTGGTTGTACGTTAATCCCGTACCGGCCGCCCCGCAAGGGGAGGGTCGCGCCACTGAACCCGGCGCACGCGGGTACTCAGCCCGTATGACGGAGAACCAGCAGGTCAGCGGCTCGTACTGGCTGGAGACCGCACCGGACGGCCGATACCCGGCACCGACCGGGGATCTCGAGGTCGACGTGGCCGTCATCGGCGCGGGCGTCGCCGGTCTGTGCACGGCCCGGGAGCTGGCGCGGGCCGGGAGGACCGTCGCGGTGCTGGAGGCCGGGCGGGTCGCGGCCGGTGTCACCGGACACACCACGGCCAAGGTCACCGCCCTGCACACGCTGATCTACGACAAGCTGAGCCGGACCCGGGGCGCCGAGGGCGCGCGGCTGTACGCCCGTTCGCAGTCCGAGGCGATCGAGCACACCGCCCGGGTCGTGGCGGAGCTCGGCGTCGACTGCGAGTGGGAGCGCCGGAGCGCGTACACCTACGTCCGTGACGCGGACCGGGTGGAGGAGTTGCGCGCGGAGGCGCGGGCGGCGCGGGAGGCGGGGCTGCCGGCCTCCTTCGTGACCGAGACGGGCCTGCCGTTCCCGGTCGCGGGCGCCGTCGAGGTGACGGGGCAGGCGCAGTTCCATCCGCGCAAGTACCTGCTGGCCCTGGTCGGCGACATCGTCGCGCACGGCGGGCGCGTCCACGAGGACACCACCGTCACCGGTCTGGAGGAGGGCACGCCGTGCCGGCTGTCGACGGCGGCCGGGACGACGGTGACGGCCCGGGACGTGGTGGTCGCCACCCACTACCCGGTCTTCGACCGGGCGCTGCTGTTCACGCGCCTCTCCCCGCGCCGCGAGCTGGTCGTCGCGGGTCCCCTCCCGGCCGGCCGGGACCCGGGCGGGATGTACATCACCCCGGAGGAGAACACCCGCTCGGTGCGCACGGCTCCCTACGGCGAGGACGGCTCCCGCCGCTTCCTCGTGGTCACCGGTGAGCACTTCACGCCGGGCACGGGCGACCCGCGCGCCCTCTTCGGCCGGCTCTCCGCCTGGGCCCGCACCCACTTCCCGGACGTGGAGCTCACCCACTCCTGGGCCACGCAGGACAACGATCCCACCGACACCGTGCCGCTCGTCGGCCCGCTGCACCCGGGCGCCCGGCACACCTACGTCGCCACCGGTTTCGGCGGCTGGGGGCTGAGCGGGGGCATGATGGCCGGCCTGCTCCTCACCGCGCGGATCACCGGGGAGGAGTGCGCGTGGAGCGAGCTGTACGACCCGCGCCGGCTGGCCTCCGCCGTGCGTGAGGCGCCGTCCTTCCTCAAGCATCAGGCGCAGGTGGCCAAACACTTCGTCGGCGACCGGCTGCGTCCGGCACCGCCGGCGGAGGCGCTGCCGCCGGGCGAGGGCGCGGTGGTGCGCACCGAGGGCGGCCGGCTCGCGGTGTACCGCGACGACGCCGGCACCCTGCACGCCGTCTCCGCCCGCTGTACCCACCTCGGCTGCCTGGTCGCCTTCAACGCGGCCGAGCGCGCCTGGGAGTGTCCCTGTCACGGCTCCCGCTTCGACACGGACGGCAAGGTCGTCCAGGGCCCGGCGACGCGACCGCTGGAGCGGCGCGACATCTGATCCGGGACGGGCGCCCACCCGGGTGAGACCGGCTCCGAACCGGCCCTACAAGCCCAGGAACGTACAGAAACCACTCATATCGTCATACGGTGATCACTCTCGTACACCGATCAGCCGCCGTATGCCTCCTGGCCACCGCGCTCGCCGCCTGCGGCACCACCCGCCCCGCCCCGCAGGCACCGCCCCGCCCGGCGCCCTCCGCTCCCCCGGCGCCGCCCACGCTCGCGCCGGGCCCGTCCGGACTCACCCCGGTCTTCCGGCACGGGCCGCGCACCGGTGGCAGGACCGTCGCCCTCACCTTCGACGCCGACATGACCGCCGACCAGGGGCCGAGGGCTGCGGCGGGCGAGCGCTTCGACCATCCGCGGCTCATCACGACCCTGCGGGCGCTGAAAGTGCCGGCGACGGTGTTCATGACGGGCCGCTGGGCCGAGGAGTACCCGGACCAGGCCCGCTCCATCGGCCGGGACCCGCTCTTCGAGGTCGCCAACCACTCCTACAGCCACTACGCGTTCACCGAGGACTGCTACGGCCTGCCGGCCGTCCCCGCGGACCGGATGCGGGCGGACGTGGAACGGGCGTACGACGTCTTCCGGAAGGTGGGCGTGCCCGACGCGAAGCCGTACTTCCGTTTCCCCGGCGGCTGTTACGACCGTACGGCGCTGAAGGCGCTGGCCCCGGCCGGGGTGACGGCCGTGCAGTGGGACGTGGTGGGCGGCGACGCGTTCGCGACGGACGCGGAGGCGGTGGCCGCTCAGGTACTGGAGGGCGTACGCCCCGGCTCGGTGGTCGTGCTGCACTGCACCCGCAGCGCCGCCCCGACGACGGAACGGGCCGTACGCGAGGCCGTTCCGGAGCTGCGCCGCCGGGGCTACCGCTTCGTGAAGGTGTCGGACCTGATCGCGGCGGCCGACGGCCGGGGCTGAGCCGTCCTACGCTGGAGGCATGAGCGACACCGACGACGACTACTGCCTGATCGACGCGTCCCGGCCGCCGAAGGCCGACGGCCCGCCGTACGCGGCCTGCGTGCTCTGCCAGGAGCCGACGGAGTACCCGGAGTCGTACAAGGGCATCACGATGTGCCCGGTCTGCGAGTGGCGCGAGGCCGAACGCACGTCCTGCTCGGGCTGACGGCACTCCCGCGCGGGTTGGCACACTGTCCTCGTGAGCGACAACCGAACGTCTTCCGCCGACAGCCCCTTCCGCCCCGACCCCGGCGCCCGCGACGAGGCGCCGCAGTTCGTCCTGCCGCTGGTGGTCCGCATCGAGCGGGCGGCGCCCCCGGCCCGTACGGACGCCCTGGAGACGGCGGCCCGCGCGGTACTGGCGATGCTGACCGACGAGCGGTCGGTGGGTGACGGTGAGTGGGCTCGGGCGATGCGCGACTGGCAGGACGCCCGGATCCGCAAGGTGGTGCGCCGGGCACGCGGTGCGGAGTGGCGCCGCGCGGAGGCGCTGGACGGCATCACCGTCACCGGCAAGTCCGCGGAGGTCCGGGTCTTCCCGCCGGTGCCGCTGGACGGCTGGCCCAAGGACCTGGCCCGGCTCCAGGTCTCCGGTACCGACCTGGACGACCCCGAACCCGTACCGCCCGCGGACCCGGCGGTCCCCGTCCTCTGGCTCAACCCCGGACTCGGCATGTCGGCCGGCAAGGCCATGGCGCAGGCCGGTCACGCCGCCCAGCTGGCCTGGTGGGAACTGTCCGACGAGGCCCGCACGGCCTGGCACGCCGCCGGCTTCCCCCTCGCGGTCCGCACCGCCGCCCCGGCCGACTGGCCCGCCCTGACGGCCGCCGGCCTCCCCACGGTCCGCGACGCGGGCTTCACGGAGATCGCCCCCGGCTCCAGCACGGTGGTGGCCGACCACCCGGCGCTGCGCGGACGGTGAACGCGGGCCGCCTGACCGCCGCCGCCGTGCCCCCGCGGCCTCACAGCCGGTAGCGGGCCCGGTCCAGGATTCTGCGGATTCCCCGGCGGCTGTGGTGCAGCGTCCTGGAGAGGTCGGCGATGATCACCATCGACTCACCGAACTGACGTAATAAGTCGGGCGAGTCCGGCTGCCATGCGGCGGGGTGCTGCTCGCCGACCGCCCGGCACTTGTCGACGAGTTCCGTCATCAGGCGGTGGAACGCCTCGACATCGTCGCGCGTGAAGTCATCGGTGTGCAGCGTCGCTTGCGGTCTCAACGGATTCACCGGAATTTCCTCGAGGCGGGTCGCCCATGCCTACTCGAACTCGCCGGCCATGGCACTCACCGCGTGTCACGGGTGGAAGTGGTGCTGGGGCACCGGGTGTGAGGCCTGGTGCCCCAGCCGAGGTCGAGGACGGACCGCGCGGCCTTCGGCGGCGCGGTCCTGCTGGCGTCCCGACCCGACCCGGCCCGAGGACGGGATCCTTGGACCGGGCGCTCTCTCAAGGGGGTTTTGAGGCGGTGCGGATCCGGCGAGCGAAGGTGCCCGTGCTCCCCGGATGCGGTCAGCGGTGCCTGCGCCATCGTCGTTCTCCTTCTCAGGGCCGTCGGCGGCCCGCTCGAGGGTCATGGGACAGAGCACGGCGCGGGCCGGCCCTCCCCCAAGCCTGGCCGGCCCTTCGCACGGGACCGATCCTCGTAGAAGCCCCCGCACACTGTCAACATCTGTAAACACGCGGAGAGTTGGGACGCACGTCGTACGAGCGCCGGTCAGCCGACTGCGCCGGGCCGTGAGCCGGGATAGCCTCGTGTCACCACCCTCCGGAGCACTGGACACCCTGGGAGAGCGACTGGTGACGGATGCCGCATCGGCGGACGACGCGTTCACGGCCGTACTGGCCGAGGGTGACCGGCTCCTCGGCGATCTCGGGCTCACCTGGGACCGTCTCCTCGATGTGGGCGCCGTCGGCTTCGCCACCGGCGTCACACCGGAGCGGGTCGCCGCACGGCTGGCGGGCGGGCCGGCGGACACGGCCCGCAGGCCGTTCAGCGAGCGTCTGCTCTTCCTGAAGCGGACCCGGCTGGACGCGCGGGGCAAGGAGTACTCGACGCGCGCGATCTCCGCGGGCACCGGCCATGCCGTGTCCCAGGGAGGAGTGCACCACCTGCTGTCCGGCCGGAACGAGCCGGGCCGGGAGGTCGCCGCCGCTCTGGAGCGCTTCTTCGGGGTGCGGGTGGGATGGTGCTCGCTCAGCGAGGGCGAGGCGCTGGCTTCGTATGTCGGCCCGCTCGTGCGGCAGTTGAAGACCGTGAAGATGCTGGCCGATCTGCAGGCCCGCGGTGTGCGGTCCATCGCGGCCCGCAGCGCCCCGGGCCACGCCGAAGGGCCGGAGCTGCTGGAGGCGCTGCTCCCGACGCTGCTGGCGGAACTCGGGCCGGACCGGCCCCCGGCGGCGGACGGATGAATCCGTACGGCGCCCGCGCGCGCCGATTCCCGTCGCGCCCAAGCTGATTCCCGCGTCCCACGTGTGCGCGGCCGAACACACCGGACTGCGGCGGTTTCCGGACGTCAACCGGTCTTGATATCGCCCGCAAATCCTCTTGAAGTCCCCTGTTCGGTGGCTATCGTTCACTGCGGACGCCGGTAGCCGACAAGAGGGGATCCGCAGGTGCGAGCACCGCGTGCGGCCCTCGCCACGACCCTGAGCCGCATCGACGGCCTGCTCCTTGATCCCGGCCGGACGCGTGGCGACGTACTCGACATCGGCGGGCTCCATCGGGAGACGGGAGTCCCGCCCGATGTGATCACCGGGCTGCTGCGCGGGGAAGAAGTGGCCGAGGAGCCCTTCGGTGACCGGGTCCGCCACCGCATCCGGCATCTTCGTGACACGCGCCGCCGCCCGGACGGAACACGTCCGTCCTATCAGGAGATCGCCACGTCGTTCGGCCTGTCGGGCGCGGCCATCTCCGCGATCGTCAGGAGCAGCGCGCAAGGTGGTCCTCTGGCCGCGACGCAGGCCGGCATCGAGACGTACTTCTTCGGCAGACCCAACGGATTCCTGTCGGTCGAGGCGGTACCCGCACTCGACGCGGCACTGCAGCCCGTACTCCGACGGCTGCGGCTCGAGGCGCGGTCGGCGGCGGGACGGACCCCGGCGTCCGGGGCCGCCCGGCTGTCGGACCACGACGACGTCCGGGGCATCGCCCTGAGACGGGCGCACGCCCTGCCCGAGAAACAGTGGCGGGTCCTCGACGCGGCACTGACGGCGCTGCTCGAGCAGGAACAGGACGACGAGGGCGAGGACGAACGGTGAGATCCGGCGCCATGACCATGCGACGCCTCAATGCCCGGCTGATCGCCGCGCTCGACGTCCCGGACCGCGACGAGGACCTGGTCGCCGCGGTCGGAAGGGCCTCCACCGAGGTACGTGGCCGGCCCGTCCGGCTGCGTGCCGTGGCGTTTCCGCCCGACACCGCCAGCGGGGTGTGGATCGACTGCGCCGAGTTCGACCTCCTGGCCTACGAGAAGCACACCGATCCCGGCCACCAGCTTGTGATCATCGGCCATGAGCTCTGGCACATGTTCCAGGGGCACCGGTCCTCGCTCACCGAACACGGGGCGATCGCCACGCGCGCGCGGAACCCGTCCGCCGCCGGGTCCCTGGAGCACCTCGTCACCCTGCTGTCGGAGGGGGAGGCCGACGCGTCGCCGGTGGTCGGGCACGGCGACCTGGGGCTCCATGTCGCCATGCGGGCGGACGCCGGCGAGGCGCATCAGGAAGGAGAGGCCGAGATCTTCGGTGTGCGCTTCGCGACGACCGTGCGCACCGCCCTGACGGAGGCCCGCTCGTCGGCGGACCTGGAGGATCTGGCCGGCCGCATCCGGGGGTCGCTGGCGCACCGCATCAGAGGGTTCTGACGCGTTCCCACGACACTGCCCGCCTCTCCCACCGAGGAGTCCCCGGTGACCCACGGCCCCAGCAACACCGCGTTCTACATCTGCGGGGCGTTACTCCTGGCGATCTGCCTGGTGAAGCTCCCCGCGCTGTTCCGCCGGCGCCAGGACACGCTTCTGCGGGTGGCGTGCCTGCTGCTCCTCACCGCGGCATTGGTCTTCTTCTTCGCGGCGCCCGATTCGATCGCCGCGCTCAACCGCTTCACCGGGGTGCCGAACTTCGCCGCGCCGGTGGCGTATTCGGCGATGGCCGCGTTCTCCGGGGCCAGTCTGCTGCTGATCATCAACTGGCGTCCCTCGCCGCCAGAGCGGACCCGCCGGGCCTCACGCGTCTGCGTCGCGGTCTACAGCCTCGTCGTCGTGGCGATCGTCGTGCTGTTCCGGCTGGGCGACGCGCCGGTGGAACAACTCACGCTGTTCGACGGCTACTACGCCACCACGCCGTACATCAGGGAGATGATCGTCGTGTACCTGCTGGCGCAGGGTGCGGCGACCCTGTCCGTCAGCGTCCTGTGCTGGCGCTGGTCCACGCAGGTGCACGGTTCGCTGCGCGCCGGTCTGCGGATCCTCGCCCCCGCCTACCTGCTCCACGTGTGTTACGACGTCGTCAAACTCGTCGCGGTCGGCGCGGCGTGGACCGGGCACGACCTGAACTTCCTCATCGACCGGGTCGCCCCCCAGTTCGCCGCTCCGTCCGCCCTGCTCGCCGTCACCGGGTTCAGCCTTCCCCTGCTCGGTCCGCGTGCGGCGGAGACACTGGGCTCGCTGCGCCGGTTCCGGGCACTCGCCCCGCTGTGGCGGGAGCTGCGGCATGTGCCGACGCCCGGGGCCGGCCGCACGTCGCTGCCGTGGTGGTCCTCGCCGGCCGTGCGCCTGACGTGGCGGCAGACCAGCATCTACGACGCGCTGCTCGTCCTGGCCCCGTACCTCGACACCGCGGTACGCGACCGCGCGCACCTCGCCGCGCTCTCCCGGGGAGTCGACGACCGGGGCGCCGCGATCGCCGCGGACGCGGCCATGATCGTCGCGGCCGGGGCTCAGCGGCCGGCGGCCGGGCGCGCCAGGACCGCCGGGCCGCCGCCGTGGCGTCCGCACGACCTCGTCCCGCTCTCCCGGGCACTCGCCTCCCCCGTCGTCACCGATCTCCGCGGCACCGCGGTGCCCCCGCAGAAAGCAGTTCGTCATGACTGAACGGTCACACCCGCGGCCGACCAGAGCCGTCGTCATCGGCGGCAGCATCGCCGGCATGCTCGCCGCCGCCGCCGTCAAGGACCACGTCGACCGGGTCGAGATCCTCGAGACGCACGAGATACCCGCGGGGCCGGAGCCGCGCGCCGGCGTGCCGCAGGCCGCGCACTTCCACATCCTGCTCTCCGGCGGGGCCGACGCGGTCGACGACCTTCTGCCGGGAGCGGTCGGCCGGCTCCTCGCGGCGGGCGCGCACCGCGTACCCATGACCACCAACATGATCATGTACTCCCCCGAGGGCTGGTACCGCCGCTGGAAGCGGGACAGCCACCATCTGATCGCCGCCAGCAGGGACCTGACCGACTTCGTGGTCCGTGAGCACGTCCTCAAGGCCCCGAACGTCACCGTCCGCCCGCTCACCAGGGTCACCGCACTGCTGGGGGACGCCCGCCGGATCACGGGCGTACGCGTACGGGAGGCCGGCGGTGCGGAGTCGGAGGTGACCGCCGACCTCGTCGTCGACGCCTCCGGCCGCGCCTCGCGTACCCCGCGCTGGCTGGCGGAGCTGGGACTCGGGCGGGTACGGGAGGACCGGCTCGACTCCGGGCTGGCCTACGCCAGCCGCGTCTACCGCGCTCCCGTGGCCACCCGGAACTGGCCCGTGATCAACATCCAGGCCGACCCGCGGCTGCCCCGGGCCGGCGGCATCGTCCCCATCGAGGACGGGCGCTGGCACGTCAGCCTGATGGGTACCTCCGGCGGGCAGCCCACCCGGGATCCGGACGCCTTCGCGCCGTACGCCCGGACGCTGCGGCATCCCGTCGTCGCGGACCTGCTCGACCGTGCGGAGCCGCTCACCGACGTCGTGGTCACGCGCAGCACGGTCAACCGCCGCTACTACTACGAGCGGTTGGGATCCTGGCCGGAAGGGCTCGTCGCGGTGGGCGACTCCGTCGCCGCGTTCAACCCGGTCTACGGCCACGGCATGTCGGTGGCCGCACTGGGCGCCGTCGCGCTCCGCGACCGGCTGGCGGCCGCCGGCCTGCGCACCGGACTGGCGCGGCAGGCGCAACGGGCCATCGCCCGCCCGGTTCACCTCGCCTGGAGCCTCGCCGTCGGCCAGGACATCCACTACCCCACGACCACGGGCGGGAAGGCCGGCTTCGCCGACCGGCTCCTGCACCGCTACGTCAGCCGCCTCTCCCGCACCGCCACGGGCTCGTACCACGTCGCGACGGCGATGACGGACGTACTGACGCTGCAGACGTCAGGCATCTCCCTGCTCCGCCCCGGCGTCCTGGCCGCGGCGGTGAGGGGCCCGTCGCGCCCCCAGCTCACCGCTCCCACGTTCACACCGTCGGAGCGCCGCCTCATGGACGAGGCGGACATCGTCCTGTCGGCGGCCGGTGGCTGATTGACGTCGGAGGCCCGCGCGGGACGCGTAGGGTGCGGCGCCGTGGCTGTGGATTGCGATCATCATCCTGTTCTCTGGCGTGACCGGCAGTTCCTGCTGCTCGCCTCGGCCCGGACCGTCTCGGTCCTCGGCAACGGGTTCGCCCGGGTGGCGCTCGGGTTCGCCGTGCTGGGGCTGCCCGGTGCGACGCCGGGTCGGCTGTCGCTGGTGCTGGCCTGTCAGGCGCTGCCGCAGCTGTTGTTCATCCTGGTCGGCGGGGTGATCGCCGACCGGATGTCCCGGGCGCGGCTCATGGTGGCCGCCGACATCGTGGGCGCGGGCGCGTACGCCGGTCTGGCCGCCCTGGTCCTGTCGGGGCACGCCCCGCTGCTCCTCATGTGTGTGCTGGCGGTGGTGGCCGGCACCGCGACCGCCCTGTTCTCCCCCGCGATGGACGGTCTGGTGCCGCTCGTGGTGCCGGCGGGTCGGCTGCAGCAGGCGAACGGGCTGCTGCGGGTGGGCACCAACACGTCCCTGCTGCTCGGGCTCGCCCTGTCGGGCGTCACCGTCGCGTGGATCGGCGCCGGCTGGGCGCTGGCGCTCAACGCCGGGTCGTTCGTCGTCAGCGCGGTGCTCACGGCGCGGCTGCGGGTCCCCGGCCGGGCGGGGAAGTCGTCCTCCGCCCTGGACGATCTGAAGGAGGGCTGGCGGGAGTTCGCCTCGCGCCAGTGGCTGTGGGTGGTCGTGGCGCAGTACACCGTCGTGGTGGCCGCGCTGAACGCCAACGCGGGTGTCCTGGGGCCCCTGGTGGCCGAGGAGGAGCTGGGCGGCGCCCGCGCGTGGTCCGTGATCGTCGCAGCGCAGGCGCTCGGCACCATCGCGGGCGCCGGGCTGGCCGCCCGGGTGCGGGTCGGCCGGCCCGTGCTGGTGGCGGTGCTGGCCACGTTTCCCGCCGCCCTGCCGATCGCCCTGCTGGCCGCTTCGGCACCGGTGTGGGTGACCGCCGTGGCCATGTTCTGCTCGGGGATCGCCGCGGACGTCTTCGCCGTGCTGTGGTCCACCACCATCCAGCGCGAGATCCCCGAGGAGTCGCTGTCCCGTGTCGCCTCCTACGAGTGGTTCGGGTCGCTGGCGTTCGCGCCGCTGGGGCTGCTCGTGGCCGGGCCCGCCGCCGATGCCGTCGGCACCCAGGAGGCGCTGGCGGGGTGTGCCGGGCTGATCGTGGTCGCCACCGCCGCGGCCCTGCTGGCTCCCCAGGTCCGCGGGCGGCGGTGACCGGGGGTCAGGGGGCCGCGGTGAGGGCCGACAGGGCGCCGGCCTGGGTGCGCCAGTCGGTCTGGTTGGGGGTGGTGCCGGACCAGCGTTGGCCGAGGCGGTTGAGGGGGTCGCGGTCGGTGGTCCAGATCGAGTCGGACTGGCGGGCGAGGTAGGTGCGGTAGGCGGTCGAGCCGGTGGCGTCGGCGAGGTCGGCGAGGTGGCGTACGAAGATTCCCTTGAACTGCTTCTGGTTGTCGTCGCAGGAGGCCGTGCCGATGTCGCAGGACTCGGTGAGGATGCCGTCGCGGGTCAGCCGGGGTGAGGTCGTCGCCGCGTCCGCCAGGCGTCGGGCGGTGTCGAGATAGCGGGCCCCGCCGGTGGACCGCCAGAGCTGGGTGAAGGCGCCGATGGCCAGGCCCTGGTTGTAACTCCACACCGTCTGGCCGTTGTTGGCGCAGGAGCGGGTCAGGCCGTCGTTGACCAGGCCCGAGGAGTTGATCAGCCCGCTGTCCAGGTACCAGTCCGCCGCCGTGGTCGCGCGCTCGCCCCACACCGTGTCACCGGCGAGGCGCTGGTGCAGCGCGGTCGTCAGCCACAGGTACAGGCCGCTGGTGACGGCGTTCTTGTAGGTGTGCTCCCGGTCCCACCACATGCCGCCGCCGCAGGTGGACGGGTCCCAGTGCTGGTGCAGATAGCCGGCGATGGTCACCGCCTCGTCCAGGTAACGCCGTTCACGTGTCCGGTCGTACGCGGTCACCCACGCGATGCCCCACCAGCCCGCGTCGTCGACGGCGCGGCTGATGAAGTGGCCCTCGACCGGGTCCGAACTGCGGGCGCCCGCGGGGAAGACGCCCTTGTTCTGCTCGAAGGTGCGGGAGACGGCCCAGTCGTAGTCGTGCCGTCCGGTCTTCCGGGCGAAGTCCATGACCGTGGTGATCGCGACCGCCGAGTTCCACCAACTGCTGCGCCACCAGCCCTCGTCGGTCCGGTACGACGCCATCAGCGCGTCGGCCGCGGCGCGTGCCCGGGTCGGCGCGGGCCGGGCCCACGCCGTACAACCGCCCTCCTGGTGGGCCGCTTCCCGGCCGCACGCGCGGACCGCGCCGCCGGGGAGAAGGCCGCGCGGGTCCCGGGTGGCGTACATGTCCGTACGGGTGCCGGCCGCGCCGGACGGGACGCCCGTGCGGCCGAGGGAGGAGCCCTCCGGCCAGGTCGCGCCGCCGTCCCAGGAGCGGTCGAGCCAGATCTCGTCGCCCGCGCCGCCGTTCTCGATGACGCCCCACGCCATGCCGTTCGCGTGGTCCATGTGGAGGCTGATGGTGCGCCCGAACAGGGTCGCCGCCGGTACCGGGCGGTCGTCGCCGGCCGCGCCGGCCGGGTCGGCGCCGTCGCACGACGTGCCGTCGCAGACCCGCGGGTACACCCAGTCGGTGCAGGCGACCCCGGCCGCGTCGCCGCAGGCGCGGATCCAGCCGCGCCGGCGGCCGACCGGGTCGGTGATGTTGTACATCAGCGTCCGCGTACCGGTCCAGGTGCCGGGAACGGACGCCTTGCCGAGGAGGGGTTCCCAGGTGGCGCCGCGGTCCCAGGAGCGGTCCAGCCATACGGCGTCCCCGGTGACAGCGTTGTCGATGCTCGCCCAGGCCATGCTGTCCGGATCGGACACATGCAGCCGCAGGGTCCTGCCGTTGATGTTCCGGGCCGGTACGGGGAAGGTGTCCCGCGCCGCCCTGGACGGGTCGAGGGTGTCGCAGGCCAGCGCGCACACCGGCGTCGCCGCCCGCGCGGGGGCGGGCAGGGCGACCAGCCCGGCCAGGGCGAGGCCGAGGGCCACTATGGTGCCGAGGAAGCGGTGAGCGCGGTCGGACATCATCTCTTCCCTTCCGTCGGTCGGGGTGCGGCGTTGAACAGATCGACGGCGCTGTGCTGACGCGCCGCGTCCACGGTGTCGAGCGGCCCGTACCAGCGCAGCCCGTACTGGTCGAGGGCGTTGCGGTCGCTCGCGTGGGCGCGGTCGGCCTGCCGCCGGAGGTAGGGGGTGTACGGGTGGTCCGCGAGTACGGTGTTCAGCTCCCCGAGCCCGCGTACGTGCGCGCCCTTGAACGACGGCCCGTCCGCGCCGCAGTCGCCGTTCTCGCAGGGGTCGCGCAGGATGCCGTCCGCCGTGTTGAGCGCGGACGAGGTGGTGGCGGCGTCGGCGATCCGGCGTGCGTCGGTGAGCAGGCCGCCGTCGCCGGTCGCCCGGTACAGCTCGGTGAGGGCGCCGAGCAGCACGCCCTGGTTGTACGACCACACCGTGTCGCCGTTGTTGCGGCAGGTCCCGAGGCCGATACCGTCGTTGACCAGGTTCGAGCCGTTCACCATGCCCGTGCCCCGGAACCAGGACCAGCCGGCCCGTGCCCGGTCGAGGTGGGTCCGCTCGCCCGGGATCCGGTTGTGCAGCGCGGCGTTGAGCTCGATGTAGAGGGAGTTGGCGATCGCGTTCTTGTACGTCCGGGCGGTGCTCCACCACACCCCGCCGCCGCAGGTGGAGTCCCAGTGGGCGGCCATGTGGTCGGCGTCCGCGCGGGCGGTGGCGAGATAGCGGCTGTCGCCGGTGAGATCGTAGGCGGCCACCCAGGCCAGGCCCCACCAGCCGGTGTCGTCGACGTACTCGTTGCGGAACTGCCCCTGCCGCGCGTTCACGTTGAGGTCGTAGGTGCGGGCGACGGCGTACCGGTAACTGCCCATGCCCGACACGCGGATGTTGTCGATGACGGCGGTGAGCGCGTTCGCCGAGTTCCACCAGCCGGTGGTGGCGAACAGGCCGGTCGAGTAGTCGTAGAGCGTCATCAGCCCGGTGGCCGCCGCGGTGCGCCGGTCGCCGGCGTTCCATGTGGTGCGCGCCCAGGCGGTGCAGGCGATCTCGGGGCGGTCACCGGCCCTGCCGCAGGCCCGCAGCGCGCCGACGCCGTGCGCGCCCCAGTCGTCGACGTTGTACATCAGGGTGCGCCATCCGCGCTGCCCCGACGGTACGGCGGTGGCGCCGAGCCTGCTTCCCCGGCTCCAGGTCCGGCCGCCGTCGAAGGAGCGGTCGAGCCAGACCTCGTCACCGGGGCCGCCGTTGCCGACCGAGGCCCAGCCCATCGCGTCGGCGTCGTCGAAGTGCAGGACGACCGACCGTCCGTGGACGCTCGCCGTGACGGGTGCGCGGTCGCCCGGGGAGAGGGCGGGGTCACGGCCGTCGCAGTACGTGTTGCAGACGGCGGCGGAGACGGACGCGGACGCGGTAGGGGGCAGCAGCGCGCACAGGGTGAGCGCGAGCAGGACCGCGAGCTGCCGTCGGCGGGTTCTTCGGAGGAGATCCATGGGCGGACTGCTCCCTCTGTGGGGCGCCTTCCTGCCCTGATGACACCTGAGGGGGCCGCGCGCGGACCCGCCGGCGACAGCGACGGGCCCCTCGCACACGGGGCAGGGTGCTAGGCGGAGGTGGGGGGTTGAGAGCGCTCTCGCAAAGTAGTACTGAGCAGGGAGAGCGTCAACGAGTCGGACATGAAAGGAAGTTGCGCGAGAAAGTGGAGGGTTGCCGGTACTTCGTGCCGGATCCGCACCGCCACGGCGCGGCGTGGCGCCGGCCCTCGGCGCAACCTCAAATGTTGCTCTGAAGGCGGCGGAGGACGGTTCGGGGGCGAACCGGGGGGTGATACCCCTCTCACTACGGGGGCCGGACGGGGCCGGGAGGGGTGGGGACGATGGTGTGGCTGGGGACGGGGATCGGGTGGCGGCCGGAGATCGCGGAGGCCGTCGAGAACATGCCGGGGATCGACTGGGTCGAGGCCGTGGCCGAGAACGTGTGTCCCGGGCATCTGCCCGAGTCGCTGGTACGACTGCGCGAGCGCGGGGTGACCGTCGTGCCGCACGGGGTGTCGCTCGGGCTCGGCGGGGCCGAGCGGCCCGACGAGGGGCGGCTGGCCGCGCTCGCGGAGCGGGCCGAGGCGTTCGGGTCGCCGCTCGTCACCGAGCACATCGCGTTCGTCCGGGCGGGCGGCGCGCTGACCGCCTCCGGGCCGCTCGAGGCCGGGCATCTGCTGCCGGTGCCGCGCACCCGCGACGCCCTCGACGTGCTGTGCGAGAACGTCCGTATCGCGCAGGACGCGCTGCCCGTGCCGCTCGCCGTGGAGAACATCGCCGCGCTGATCTCCTGGCCCGGGGAGGAGATGACCGAGGGCCAGTTCCTCTACGAACTCGCCGACCGGACCGGCGTACGGCTTCTCATCGACGTCGCCAACCTGCACACGAATCACGTCAACCGGGGCGAGGACCCGGCCGAGGCGCTCGCCGGACTGCCCCTGGAGGCCATCGCGTACGTCCATGTCGCCGGCGGGTTCGAGCGGGACGGCGTGTGGCACGACAGCCACGCCCACCCCGTGCCGCGGCCGGTGCTCGATGTGCTCACCGACCTCGCCTCCCGCGTCTCCCCTCCCGGCGTACTGCTGGAGCGGGACGAGAACTTCCCCGAAGCGGAGGAGATACGGGGGGAGTTGGACGCCATCCGGCGGGCCGTCGAGGAGGGGGCGGGGCGCCGACCGAAGACGGGGGCGGCCCCGGTCGCGGGCGTCCGCACCGGCACCCGGCAGGGCGCCGGTGACGCCACCCGGCAGCGGCTCGCGCTCGCGCAGACCGCCGTGCTGTCCGCGCTGGTCGCCGGGACGCCCGTGCCCGAGGGGTTCGACCGGGTGCGGATGGGGGTGCAGGCGCGGGCGCTCGCCGCCAAGCGGGCCGATGTCGTCGCCAGGGTCGCGCCCGAACTGCCGGTGATCCTCGGCGACGGCTACCGGGCCGCGTTCCTCGCGTACGCGCAGACGCGGCCGATGACGGGCGGCTACCGGCGCGACGCGCTGGACTTCGCCGAGCACGTACTGGCCGAACGGCCGGGGAACACTCCCGCACGGCGCGAGCTGCGGGAGTGGTGGCTGGAGCGCGCCGGGTCGAGGCCGCGTTCGCGCAGGCCGGCGGTGCGGCTGGCGCGGGCCACCCGGCGGGTGCTGCTGCGGCGCTGAACCCCGGCGCACAGCCGACAATCCAAGCGGAACGTCACATACCCACAACACTCCGTCCGGATGGTGAACAAGGCATGGCGCGTTCGTGACCGTGTCGCTTACAAACAACTCATGTTCTGGGTCCCTCTGCTGCTCCTGGCCTGGGCCGTCGCCGGTGTGACGTGTCTGCGGCTGTGCCTGGCCGCCGTGCGCGGCGCCGCCATGGCCGACCCCGGCCCCGACACGGGAGCGGGACGCGATCTGACGCTGTACGAGGCCGCGTTCCTGTCCGGCGGCCCCGCGCGGGTCGCCGACGTCACGCTGATCGCGATGGCCCGCCAGCGGCGGCTGCTGCTCGCGCACACCGGCTGGGCGACCGTGGTCGACCCGCGCGGGCGGGACGAGATGGAACGGTCGGTGATAGGGGCGATAGGGCCGCAGGGTCAGTCGCCCCTCGCGCCGGTGCGGGCCGCCGCGGCGGCCGCGGACGCCGTGCGCGGGATATCCGAGCGGCTGGTCGGCGCCGGCCTCGCGGTGCCCGACGATGCCGGCACGAGCGTCGTGGACGCGGTACGGCAGGTGCGGCTCGCCGTGCCGGCGGTGGCCGGGCTGGGGGCGGTCGCCCTGCTGATGCCGGTCGCGTCGGAGATGCCGCGCCCGCTCGTCGCGCTGTGGTTCGTACTGCCGCTGGTGCTCACGCTGGGCTGTCTGGCCATAGCGCGGTTCGAGGTCCTCCCGTACTCGCCCTGGGCCTCCCCGGCGGGAGCGCGCCTGCTGGGCGCGCTCCCGCACGGCACCGACGACGACCGCGCGTATCTCACCACCGTCGCCGTGCGCGGCCTCCGCGCAGTGGGCGAACCCGAACTGCGCGCCGCCTTCGCGCACCGGGGGTCCCACGAGGCGCATTGACGCCGACACCCCGGCGATCGGTGCTTGCCTCGGGCCGCCGGCGTGCGAAACATCCCTTTTGTCGCCGCCGTGCACCGAAGGGATCGCCGATGAGAACCGCCGCCGTCCATATGGCCGCCGGGTCCTTGCTGCTCACCACCCTGGCCGCCGCCCCGGCCGCCGCACAGCCCGTCGGCGCCGCGGTGCGCGGCACGGCGACGGCCGCCGCGCGGGCCGCCGCGGCGGGCGTCGACTTCGGCGCGTGCCCCGCCGCACAGGAGCTCCCGGGCACCGTCCGGTGCGGCACCGTACGCGTCCCGCTCGACTACGCCCGCCCGGACGGCAAGCAGCTCGAACTCACCGTCAGCCGCGTCCGCGCCACCGGCAAGGACCCGGACAACGACAAGCACAAGGTGCGCCGGCAGGGCTCGCTGGTCCACAATCCGGGCGGGCCGGGCGCCAGTGGCATGTACTTCCCCATGGTGGGCGTGCTGCCCGAGTGGAAGCGCGTCGCGGCGGCCTACGACCTCGTCGGCTACGCCCCGCGCGGGGTGGGCCGTTCGGCACCGCTGTCCTGCGCGGACCCGGGGACGTTTTTCAAGGGCCCCGCGCAGGCGCCCGTACACCCGACGGCCGCGGAGAAGCGGGAGCGCGTCGCACGGGCCGAGGCCTACGCGCGCGGGTGCGCCGAGCGGGGCGGCGGCTCCCTGCGGTACTACAACTCACTCAACAACGCCCGTGACCTGGACGTCCTGCGCGCCGCGCTCGGCGAGAACCGGCTGACGTTCCTGGGCTCGTCGTACGGCACGTACCTCGGCGCGCTGTACGCCACCCTGTTCCCCTCGCACGTACGGCGGATGGTGTTCGACTCGGCGGTGAACCCGGACCCGAAGCGGATCTGGTACCGCAACAACCTCGACCAGTCGGCCGCGTTCGAGGACCGCTGGAGCGACTTCAAGACGTGGACGGCCCGGCACGACGACGTGTACGGACTCGGCGGCACCGCGCGCGAGGTGCAGCGCGCGTACGAGAAGGCGGCCGCGCGGCTGGCGAGGAAGCCGGCGGGCGGGAAGGTCGGGCCGGCGCAGTTGCAGGCGGCGTTCCTCAAGACCGGCTACTACGACGACTACTGGCCGTACCGCGCGCACGCCCTGTCGGCGTATCTGAAGGGCGATCCCGCGCCGCTGGTCGAACAGGCCCAGGACTGGCCGCAGGCCGCGGCGGAGGCGGAGAACACCCGCGCGGTGTACCTCGCGGTGGAGTGCAACGACGCGCCCTGGCCGGCGGACTGGGACGTGTGGGACCGGGACAACACCCGGCTCGCGCGCCGGGCGCCCTTCGAGACCTGGGGCAATGTGTGGACCAACCTGCCGTGCGCCTTCTGGAAGGCACCCCGGCAGCGTCCGCTGGACGTGCGCGCGGGGAGCGGCGAACTGCCGCCGACGCTGATCCTGGCGGCCGAGCGGGACGCGGCCACCCCGTACGACGGCGCCCTGGAGCTGCACCGGCGGCTGGCCGGGTCGACCCTGGTGACCGAGCGCGACGCGGGGAGCCACGGCCTCGCGGGCGGGCCCAACGCCTGCGTCAACGCCCATCTGGAGGAGTATCTGCTGGACGGCCGGGTGCCGGGGCGGCGCGCCTCCTGCGCACCGCACCCGGCACCGGAGCCGAAGCCGGTGGCGGCGGGCCGGACGGCCGAAGAGGCCCGGCCCGCCGTCTGATCAGGCCAGGCCGGCGACGAGTTCCGCGACGTCCTTGCGGCGGCCCGTGTAGAACGGCACCTCCTCGCGGACGTGCCTGCGGGCCTCCGAGCCGCGCAGATGGCGCATGAGGTCGACGATCCGGTCCAGTTCGTCGGCCTCGAAGGCGAGGATCCACTCGTAGTCGCCGAGGGAGAACGAGGCGACCGTGTTGGCGCGCACGTCGGGGTAGCCGCGGGCCATCTTGCCGTGGTCGGCGAGCATGCGCCGTCGGTCCTCGTCGGGCAGCAGGTACCAGTCGTAGGAGCGCACGAAGGGGTAGACGCTCACATAGTTGCGGGGCGTCTCGTCGGCGAGGAACGCCGGGATGTGCGACCGGTTGAACTCGGCGGGGCGGTGCAGCGCCATGTTCGACCAGACCGGCTCCAGCGCGCGGCCCAGCCTGGTGCGGCGGAACAGGTTGTAGGCCTCCTGGAGCTGGTCGGCCGTCTCGGCGTGCCACCAGATCATGAGGTCGGCGTCCGCGCGCAGGCCCGACACGTCGTAGGTGCCGCGGATCGTGACGTCCTTGGCGGCGAGCTGGTCGAACAGCTCCTGGACCTCGTCGGCGTACCCGGCGCGGTCCTCAGGCAGGACGTCCTTCAGCCTGAAGACGGACCAGAGGGTGTAGCGGATGACCTCGTTGAGGTCCTTGGCCAGCTTGCCCTTGTTGGGGATGCGGTCGGGGGTGGTGGCGTCGTCACTCATGTCCTCATTCTCCTGCTCCGCCGTGGAGGCTCTGCACCGGGTGGTCGGTGAGCTGCCGCACAGCGCGCGGGTCACCGTGGATCTGGTCGGCGGCGGCGTACGCGCTCGCGATGCACGCGGGGACGCCGACACCGTCGTAGGCCGCGCCGCACACGGCGAGACCGGCGAGAGACGCGAGGTGTTCGCGGACCCGGGCGACGCGCGCGTGGTGGCCGACGGGGTACTGGGGCAGGCCGTCCTGCCAGCGGGTGACGCGGGTGGCGACGGGGGTGGCGTCCAGGCCGACGGCGGCCTTCAGGTCGTGCCGGGAGACGTCCACGAGGCCGTCGTCGTCGCGGCCGAGGATCTCCGTCTCGCCGTGCCGGCCGACGGAGGTGCGCAGGACGGCCAGGTCCGGGTTCTCGTCGGCGATCCAGGCCCATTTGCGTGAGGCGAAGGTGGCCGCCTTGATGGTGTGTCCGTCGACGGGCGGCACCAGGAAGCCGCTGCCGTCGGGCAGGGCGGTCTCCGCGCGGCGGTAGGCGAGGGTGATCAGCGCCATGGAGGCGTACTCGACACCGGCGAGTTCGGCGGCGGCGCCGGGCGCCTCGGCGCGCAGCAGGGCGGCGGCGGCCGGGGCGGGGACGGCGACGACGACCGCGTCGGCGTGCAGCACCCGGTCGCCGGCGACGACCCGCCAGCCGTCCTCCGGTTCGCGGCGCAGTCCGGTGACCGGCGTACCGGTGAGGATCTCCGCGCCGCGCGCGCGTACGGACTCGGCGACCGCGAGCGGGAGGGTGCCCACACCGCCCGCGATGCCCATGAAGACGGGGCCGGCCTGCTGGGCGGCGGCGGACCCGGCCTGGATCCCGCGCACGGCCTCGGTGAGGGAGGTGTGGGTGCGCGCGGCCTCGAACAGCTGCGGCACCGCGGAGCGCATCGAGATGCGGTACGCGTCACCGGCGTACACCCCGCCGAGCAGGGGCTCGACCAGCCGGTCGACGACCTCCCGGCCAACGCGCGCCGCCACGTACTCGCCCACGGCCACGTCGTCGCCGACCTCCGTGCGGGGCAGGGCGGCGTCCCGTCCGATCCGGGCGAGCCCCTCGTCGGAGAGGACGCCGGCGAGGGCTTCGGCGGTGCCGGGTACGCCCATGACATGGCCCTTGGGCATGGGGTGCAGGGCGCCTCGGGTCCACAGGGAGGCGGAGGCGGTGGCCGGCGGCTGGAGGCGGTCGGCGAGGCCCACCTCGCGGGCGAGACCGACCGCCTCGGGGCGGCGGGCCAGCAGCGACTCGGCGCCGAGGTCGACGCGCGCGCCCGCGATCTCGCCCGGCAGCAGTTTGCCGCCGACCCGGTCCGAGGCCTCCAGCACGGTGACCCGCGCCCCGAGCTCCAGCAGCCGGTGCGCGGCGGCCAGCCCGGCGATTCCGGCTCCGACGACGACGATGTGCCGCCCCGGGGCCGCGTGTGTTCCGCTCATGGCTCCACCTTCTCAAACGCCACCGGTGGTCCCGCCAGGGCCATGTGGCCCTGTCGAGTCCCGACCGTGACCGCATCGGGACCGTCCGGCGCCAACGTCCCGCACCCCTCCCGCGTCGAAGGAGCGTCAGTCATCACCAGACGGGGGGACTCCCACATGCGTATACGACGATCCCGCGCCCTGGCCGGGGTCCTGCTGGCGGCGGCGGTCGCCGTCAGCGGGTGCAGCGGTTCGGCGGACGACTCCGGCGGATCGACCGCCGACCTGGCCGCGGACGCGCCCGCGGCGGGGCAGGCCGCGCAGCAGGACGCGAAGCAGGGCGCGGGAGGCGGTTCGGCCGAGGGCGCGAAGGCGACGGCGGCACCGAAGGCCACCGCGAACCACATCATCCGCACCGCCTCACTGACCGTGCGGGTCAAGGACGTACCGCAGGCGCTGGGCGAGGCCCGTACGGCGACGGAGACCGCCGGCGGCTACATCGGCGACGAGTCCACCGCCCGGGACGCGACGGGCCACGAGCGCACACGTGTGGTGCTGCGCGTGCCCGTGGAGAAGTACGACGAGGTCCTCACCGAGCTGGAGGGCACGGGCAAGCTCCTCCAGCGCGACGCCAAGGCGCGGGACGTCACCGACCAGGTGGTCGACGTGGAGTCCCGCATCACGTCCCAGCGGGCCAGTGTGGCGCGTATCCGGGAGCTGATGGACCGGGCCACCAGGCTCAGTGACGTGGTCACGCTGGAGGGCGAACTCAGCACCCGCCAGGCCGATCTGGAGTCCCTGCTCGCCCAGCAGGCGTCCCTGAAGGACCGCACCGGCCTGGCCACCATCACCCTCACCCTGTCCGAGACGCCGGTGAAGAAGGCGGTGAAGAAGGACGACGATCCCGGTTTCACGGACGCCCTCGCGGGCGGCTGGGACGCCTTCGTGACGATGCTGCGCTGGCTGGCCGTGGTGATCGGCGCGGTCCTGCCGTTCGCGGCGGTCGCGGCGCTGCTGGTCCTGCTGTGGCTGAAGGCCGTACGGCCCCGGCTGCCCCGGCGTCCGGAGCGGGCGCCCGCGACGACCGCGACGACCGCGCCGGGCCCGCTGCCGGCGCACCGGCCGGCGGCCGAGGGCACGGACGGGGACGGGAAGGGCTGAGGACTCCTCGGGCGGGCCCGAAATCCCCTGCCCCCGTAGCGTGTTCCCATGAACATGAGCGATGCGCGCGGTGCGAGGGAACGTCTGGTGGTGATCGGCGGTGACGCCGCGGGGATGTCCGCGGCGTCACAGGCCCGGCGGCTGAAGGGCCCGGACGAACTGGAGATCGTGGCGTTCGAGCGCGGTCACTTCACCTCCTTCTCGGCATGCGGCATCCCCTACTGGGTGGGCGGTGACGTCCCCGACCGGGAGCTGCTGATCGCCCGCACCGCCGAGGAGCACCGCGCGCGGGACATCGACCTGCGGATGCGCACCGAGGTCACGGAACTCGACGTGGACCGGGGGCGGGTGCGCGCGCGGGACCTCGATTCGGGCGCCGAGTCCTGGACGTCGTACGACAAACTCGTGATCGCGACCGGTGCGCGGCCGATCCGTCCGGAGCTGCCCGGCATGGACGCCCCCGGGGTGCACGGTGTGCAGACCCTGGACGACGGCCAGGCCCTCCTCGACACGCTGTCCCGCACGCGCGGGCGGCGGGCGGTGGTCGTCGGGGCCGGGTACATCGGTGTGGAGATGGCCGAGGCGATGATCAACCGCGGTTACGAGGTGACGGTCGTCAACCGGGGCAGGGAGCCCATGGCCACCCTCGATCCCGACATGGGACTCCTGGTGCACCGGGCCATGGAGGGCATGGGCATCACCATGGTCAACGACGCCGAGGTCACCCGGCTGCTCACCGGCGACGACGGCAGGGTGCGGGCGGTCGCCACGCGGGACGCCGAGTACCCGGCCGACGTCGTGATCCTCGGTATCGGGGTACGGCCGGAGACGGCCCTCGCGCGGACGGCCGGACTTCCGGTCGGGGAGCACGGCGGGCTGCTCACCGACCGGTCGATGCGGGTGCGCGGGTCCGAGAACATCTGGGCGGGCGGCGACTGCGTGGAGGTCCTCGACCTGGTCTCCGGGCAGCTGCGGCACATCCCGCTGGGCACGCACGCCAACAAGCACGGCCAGATCATCGGGGCGAACGCGGGCGGCGGCTACGCGACCTTCCCGGGTGTGGTCGGTACGGCGGTCAGCAAGGTGTGCGACCTGGAGATCGCCCGCACCGGGCTGCGCGAGAAGGACGCCCACCGCGTGGGGCTGCGGTTCGAGTCGGTCACCATCGAGTCGACCAGCCGCGCGGGCTACTACCCGAACGCCTCCCCCATGACGGTGAAGATGCTCGCCGAACTGCGCACCGGCCGCCTCCTCGGCGTCCAGATCGTCGGCCGCGAGGGCGCGGGCAAACGCGTGGACATCGCGGCGGTGGCCCTCACGGCGGGCATGACGGTCGACCGGATGACAGCCCTGGACCTCGGCTACGCCCCACCGTTCTCCCCGGTCTGGGACCCGATCCTGGTAGCGGCCAGAAAGGCGGCGGCGAAGATCAGGGCGAGCATGTGAGGAGGGGCGGATCAGCGCCCCTGGCGGTCTGCTTCCGTCGCCGCCGCTGCGGGCAGGCGTGCCGCTGGGGCGGCACGGGTGGGCGCAACGGCACCCGGCAAGCGCCGGCGAGTGAACCCACCCCCGCTGGCAGGGGCGCGGGACTGTGCCGGCTTGCGGCTCCGCCGCGTGGGCGCGACACGCCACGACGCCGCCGCACCCGGAGATGCGGCGGAACCCCTACGGCGTCACGCCGTCCCGTTGATCCGCTCGATCGCCTGCCGAGCCTGCTCCGCGGGCGGCCGGGACGGCAACGACGCCACAGAAGCGCCCGAGGCGCCGGCCTCCGGCATCGGCGCGGACGCCGGCGCCGCGGGCGCGGGCGCGGGCCTCGCGTGGGCGGCGCTCTTCACGGAGCGCAGCCGATGCCCCACCGCCTCCTCGAGCGTCACCGGCCGCTGCAGCTGTGCCGCGAGCCGCCCCGCCTCCTGGCCGAGCCGGGCGACGTCCTCCCACGGAATGCGCACCACGAGCGTGAGTTCGGCCTCGCCGTCCGGAGTCGCGTGCATCGCGGGAGTCACTCGGTCGTTCATCGCCAGTTTCCTCACGTAGGGCCCGCGGCCCCTTCCCCGGGCCGCGGGCGTTGACGAGTCATACGCACGGCCGGACGGCGGCGTTCAGCGGCGCCCCGGATTCACCGCCCGGCGCCCGGGCAGTAGTGGGATGTGGTCATCCCGGTCCATGACGTGAACCCCGCGCGGCGCACCCCCTGGGTGACGTACGCGCTCCTCGCCGCGAACTTCGTGGTCTTCGTCGTCCTCACGCCCGGCACGGTCGGGGGCGGCGGTCTGGCCGACCTGTGTCATCTGCAGGCGTTCCTGGACCGCTACGCGGCGGTGCCGCAGGAGCTGATCCACCACCGGCTGCCGGACCTCGTGCCCACGGGCGGCACCGGCGTGGGCCCACAGGGCCCCGGGTGCGTGATCGGCCCGCCGGGCTACGAGAAGTCGCCGGAGCTGAGCGTCCTGACGGCCATGTTCCTGCACGGCGGCTGGCTGCATCTGCTGGGCAACATGCTGTTCCTGTGGATCTTCGGCAACAACATCGAGGACCGCATGGGGCACGTCCGCTACCTGCTGTTCTACCTGGTCTGCGGGTATGCGGCCGCGTACGGCTTCGCCGTGCTCAACGCCGGCTCCGGCGAGCCTCTGATCGGCGCCTCCGGGGCGATCGCCGGCGTGCTGGGCGCCTATCTGGTGCTGTATCCGAAGGCCCGCGTCTGGGTCCTCGTCCCGTTCCTGATCTTCCTGCCGCTGCGGCTGCCCGCCTGGATGGTGCTGGGCCTGTGGTTCGTGCTGCAGGCGGTGTACTCGTCCGGGCAGGGCGTCACCGACGCGGGGACGGTGGCGTACGTGGCGCACGTCGTCGGTTTCGTGGCGGGCATGCTGCTCGCCTGGCCGCTGCGTCCGGGCACTCCCCCGCCGCCCGAGCCACGGGGTGTGCTGTTCGGCAGAGGGGCGCGGCCGGGGCGGCGGTCCGGGTGGCCCGGATAGTCCGCCCCGGTCCCGGGCGTACGCGGCGGGTCAGCGTGCCGTGCGGGTGTGGACGTACTCCACGAGGCGGGTGAGGGCGTCCGCGTCGGTGTTCGGCATGACGCCGTGGCCGAGGTTGAAGATGTGGCCCTCCAGGCCGGCGGCCGAGTCCAGGACCTCCTGTGCCTTCGTCTCGACGGCCTCCCGGCCGGCGAACAGCACGGTCGGGTCGAGGTTGCCCTGGATCGCCTTGCCGGGGCCGACCCGGCGGGCGGCCTCGTCCAGCGGGACGCGCCAGTCGGCGCCGACGACGTCCGCGCCGGCCTCGCCCATGGGCTTCAGCAGTTCACCGGTGCCGACGCCGAAGTGGATGCGCGGGACGCCGTAGCCGGCCACCGCGTCGAACACCTTCGTGGAGGAGGCCAGCACCGAGCGCCGGTAGTCGGCCGGGGCGAGGGCGCCCGCCCAGGAGTCGAAGAGCTGGACGGCGGAGGCGCCGGCCTCGATCTGCACCTTCAGGAAGGCGGCGGTGATGTCGGCGAGACGGTCGAGCAGGTCGGCCCAGAGCTCCGGGTCGCCGTACATCATCGCCTTGGCGTTCTCGTACGTACGCGACGGGCCGCCCTCGACGAGGTAGCTCGCGAGGGTGAAGGGGGCGCCGGCGAAGCCGATCAGCGGGGTGGACCCGAGCTCGCGGGTGAGCATGCCGACGGCCTCGGTGACGTAGGAGACGTCCTCGGGGGTGAGGTCGCGCAGCCGGGCGAGGTCGGCGCGGGTGCGCACCGGCTGCTCGACGACCGGGCCGATGCCGGGCTTGATGTCGAGGTCGATGCCGATGGCCTTGAGCGGGACGACGATGTCGCTGAAGTAGATCGCGGCGTCGACATGGTGGCGGCGCACCGGCTGCAGGGTGATCTCGGTGACCAGGTCGGGGCGCATGCAGGAGTCGAGCATGCCGATGCCCTCGCGGACCTTGCGGTACTCCGGCAGTGAGCGGCCGGCCTGGCGCATGAACCACACCGGCGTGTGCGGCACGGGCTCGCGCCGGCACGCCTTGAGGAAGGCCGATTCCCGGACTGCATCGTTCCTGACGGGAGCGGGGGTCACGGTCGGCGTCTGGCCCGTCGGGCTCGCGTTGGCACTCACCCGGCCAGTCTCCCATGAGCCGCCCGAGTGCCGGGACCCGCCCGTTGGCCGAGGCCTCGCGGGGCGGGATCCGGACACCGCCGGGCGGCGCGGGTGTCCCTCCCTGCGCCGGGGGCCCGTTCCGCTTAACCTTCCCCGCATGGCTGCGGCTCAGGGACGACTGTCGGACGGCGCTGGCGGAATGGACGAGCGGAAGGAGAGCGAAGGGGACCCGGGGCAGGGGGGTGCGCCCCCGTTGCCCTTCCGGACCGCTGTCGAGGCGCTGCGCGGTGCGCGGCTGCGGCCGCAGATCGAGGTGGACCCCACGCCCGCGCCGAAACGGCTGGCGCCGTACGCGTACGCGCTGGAGGCGGCGGTCGTCGACGGCGAGGAGGATCTCGCCGACGGCAGGCTCGTCCTGCTGCACGACCCGGCCGGGCACGACGGCTGGCGGGGCACCTTCCGCCTGGTGACGCTGGTGCGCGCGGAGCTGGAGCCGGAGATGGCGGCGGATCCGCTGCTGCCGGACGTGTGCTGGTCGTGGCTGACGGGTGCGCTGACGGCGCGCGGACTGACGTACGGCGAGCCGAGCGGCACGGTGACGCGCGCGAGTTCCCACTACTTCGGCGGGCTGTCGGAGCGGCCCGCCGCCTCGCAGATCGAGATCCGGGCCTCCTGGACGCCCCGCGAGGGTCTGGGCGGGGCTCCGGACACGGCCGCGCATCTGGTCGCGTGGTCCGATCTGCTGGCTCAGGTCGCGGGGCTCCCGCCGGCCGCTCCCGGGGACGCCTCCGTGGTGACGCTGCCGCAGCGCAGGGGCCCGCAGTCGCGCTGAGCTGCCCGCTCGAGCCCGTCGGCAATCATCGACGCCCATCTCTTTGTCGATACGGCCACTTTCGGAAGCGTTGTGACCGAGACCGGAACCGTTCGATCTTCGAATGATCGCTCGCGCGTCCGAATTGCTCGGATTGTTACTCATCACTTCGTGATCATTCGTTAAAGGACACCAGGTTTGTTGCCGAAGACGACTGTGACCTTGAAAGCACGGTTCGTCCTGGCTCCGCCCCCCACGAGCCGGCCCCGCCCCGCCCCCCAGGAGGCCTGGTGTCCGTTCTCCTCGAGCAGCCCGCAAGCCTGGTCGCCTACCGCCCGAACAAGCCGACCGCGATGGTGGTCGTGGCCGACCCGCGCGTCCGTTCCACCGTCACCCGCCATCTGTGGGCGCTCGGGGTACGCGATGTCATCGAGGCCTCGTCCGTCGCGGAGGCTCGTCCCCGCGTCGGCAACCCCCGCGACATCTGCGTCGCCGAAGTCCATCTGCCGGACGGTTCCGGCCTCACCCTCCTCTCCGAGACCCGCGCCGCGGGCTGGCCCAACGGCCTCGCCCTCTCCGCGGCCGACGACATCGGCGCGGTGCGCAACGCGCTGGCCGGTGGAGTGAAGGGCTACGTCGTCACCGGCACCCGTACCAACCTCGGGCTCCCCACCCGGCCCGGTGCGGCCCCCATCGGCGCCGCCGCCGCACGCCTGCACCGCCGCCCCCCGGGTGCCCCGAGCCACCCGGGCGGCTACCGCGAGCTGTCGGGCCGTGAGGTCGAGGTGCTGCGGCTGGTGGCGGAGGGCCAGTCGAACAAGGCGATCGGTGTGTCCATGGGCCTGTCCGCCCTGACCGTCAAGAGCCACCTCGCCCGTATCGCCCGCAAGCTCGGCACGGGCGACCGGGCCGGGATGGTCGCGGTGGCGCTGCGTACCGGCATCATCCACTGACCCCTGTCCGCCCGATCACCGGCGCCCGTCACGGTCCACGACCGCGGCGGGCGTCCTCGTCGTATCCGGCGCGGCCTGTTCTCGCTGGTCAGTCATGCCCGCCCGGACGGGGACAGATTCGGCCGCCGTCCGGGCGGATACCCTTGACAGGTGACCGACGCCCACGACACCGCAGCAGACAGTTCACTGCGCACCACCGGAGGCGCCCCTCCGGACGACGGCGGATCTTCTGCTACGGAGGCGCCGATCCCCTTGCTCGAACCCCGCGAGGGCATTCCGCCCGTGATCACGGACGAGACCGCGCTCGCCGAGGTCGTCGCCGCGTTCGCCGCCGGCACCGGTCCGGTCGCCGTGGACGCCGAGCGGGCCTCCGGCTACCGCTACGGCCAGCGCGCCTATCTGGTGCAGCTGCGCCGCGAGGGCGCCGGGAGCGCGCTGATCGACCCCGTCGCCTGCCCCGACCTGTCCGCCCTGGGCGAGGCGCTGTCCGGCGTCGAGTGGGTGCTGCACGCGGCCACCCAGGATCTGCCCTGCCTGCGCGAGATAGGCATGGTGCCCACCCGCCTCTTCGACACCGAACTGGCCGGCCGGCTCGCCGGGTTCCCCCGGGTCGGGCTCGGCGCGATGGTGGAGAACGTGCTCGGCTTCGTCCTGGAGAAGGGCCACTCCGCCGTCGACTGGTCCACCCGCCCGCTCCCCGAGCCCTGGCTGCGTTACGCCGCCCTCGACGTCGAGCTCCTGGTCGACCTGCGTGACGCGCTGGAGAAGGAGCTGGACCGGCAGGGCAAGCTGGACTGGGCCCATCAGGAGTTCGACGCCATCGCCTCGGCACCGCCGCCGGAGCCCCGCAAGGACCCGTGGCGGCGCACCTCCGGCATGCACAAGGTGCGCCGGCGCCGCCAGCTGGGCGTCGTACGGGAGCTGTGGCAGTTGCGCGACCGGATCGCCCAGCGCCGGGACGTCTCCCCCGGCAAGGTGCTCTCGGACGCGGCGATCGTCGAGGCCGCGCTCGCCATGCCGGCCAACCACCACGCCCTGGCCGCGCTCAACGGGTTCGGGCAGCGGGTGGGGCGGCGCCAGCTGGAGCAGTGGCAGGCCGCCGTCGACCGGGCGAAGGCGCTGAGCGAGGCCCAGCTGCCCCAGCCCGGCCAGCCGGTGACCGGGCCCCCGCCGCCGCGCGCGTGGGCCGACAAGGACCCGGCGGCCGCGGCGCGGCTGTCCGCGGCGCGGGCCGGCGTCAGTGCGCTGGCGGAGCGGCTGGGGATGCCGCCCGAGAATCTGATCACCCCGGATACAGTGCGGAGGGTCTGCTGGGAGCCGCCGCAGCCCGCCGACGGGCAGGCCGTCGCGACGGCGCTGGCCGCGCATGGGGCCAGGCAGTGGCAGGTCGAGCAGGTCACGCCCGTACTGGTGGCGGCGTTGGCCGCGGCGGGTGGCGCGTAGCCGCTGTACTGGGCCGCGCCTGTGGGCGCCTGTTCTCAGGCGCCCACACCTCTCTCGTCCCTACTTCGTCGCCCCTCTCATGAAGCCGTTGTAGATGAAGCGCTGGAGGAAGAGGAAGACCAGGAGGGTGGGGAGGATGACCAGGACCGCGCCTGCCGAGATGGTCTCCCAGTGGGCGCCGAAGGGGCCCTTGAAGCGGAACAGGGACGTCGAGATCACGCCAAGATCCTCGGAGGGCATGTAGAGGAACGGGATGTAGAAGTCGTTGTAGACGTTGATCCCCTTCACGATGACCACCGTCGCGATCGCCGGTTTGAGCAGCGGGAAGATCACCTTGCGGTAGACGGTGAACGCGCCGGCGCCGTCCAGACGGGCCGCCTCGTCCAGGGAGACGGGGATGGAGCGGATGAACTGCAGGAAGATGTAGATCGACACGATGTCGGTGCCCATGTAGAGCGCGATCGGCGCCCACAGACTGTCGAACATGCCGAAGCTGTTGACGATCTGGAAGGTCGCCACCTGGGTGGTCACCCCGGGGACCAGCGCGGCGAGCAGGAACAGGACGACGACCAGTTTCCGGAACCGGAACCGGAAGCGGTCGATCGCGTACGCCGTCATCGAACCGATGAGGATCGTGCCGCCCACGGCGACGACGAGGATGATCGCCGTATTGCCGAACGCGGACAGCATCTGGCCGTCCCGGAACGCCGTCACGTAGTTGCCGAGGTTCAGCGGGTCGTCGGGCAGTGCCAGTGCCCCGCTGCCGTTCGCCATCTCCTCGGACGACTTCAGCGAGGTCAGGAAGACCACGGTGAGCGGCAGCAGGACGACGAGCGTGGCGAGGATCAGGGACACGTACACGAGGGTGCGGGCCACCGTGCGGCGGGTCATACCAGGTCCACCTTTTCGTCGGGGACGACGCGCCGCTGCACCCAGGTGACCGCCAGGACGATCAGCAGGAGGACGACGGCGGCGGCCGAGGCGAGTCCCGTCTTGTTGAACTGGAAGGCCAGCTTCACCGTCTGGATGACGAAGGTCTCGGTGCCGGTGGCGCCGCCGGTCATGATGTAGGGGATCTCGAAGACCGACAGCGAGCCGGAGACGGAGAGGATCACGCTCAGGCTCAGGACGGGTCTGATGCCGGGCGCGATGATGTACCGGAACTGGTGCCAGCGGCTCGCCCCGTCGATCTCGGCGGCCTCGTACAGCTCGCCCGGGATGGACTGGATGGCGCCGAGGAAGAGGACGAAGTTCAGGCCGGTGTAGCGCCAGACGGAGACACCGGCGAGCGACGTGTTCGCGGAGAACGGCGTACCCAGCCAGGCGTGGTCGGTCCCGACGCCGAGCAGGCTCAGCACCGAGTCGAGGGTGCCGCCGTCCTGGAAGAAGTAGAGGAAGACGAAGCCGATCGCCACCCCGTTGATCAGGTACGGGAAGAACAGCACACCCTTGAAGAAGTTCCGGAAGCGGACGTCGAAACTGAGGATCGTGGCGAAGTAGAGAGCGGCGACGATCTGCACCACGGAGGCGGCGAGGTAGTAGCCGCTGACGAAGAAGACCTCGAACAGCTCGGAGCGGGTAAGGAGTTCGGTGTAGTTGCCGGTGCCGGTCCAGTTCAGTTCGGGGCTGACGCCGTCCCAGTCGGTGAAGCTGTACGCGATCATGTTGGCGATCGGCGCGTAGGTGAAGGTCAGCAGCAGGGCCAGCGGAGCGATCAGGAAGAGCCACGGGGTGAGGCCGCGCGTCAGCCGGGTGCGGCGCGGGGCGGCCGCGGCCCGTTCCGGCCCGGCGGGCGCGGCCGGGGGAACCGGCCGCGCCGACTTGCGGGTGGTGTCCGTCATCAGGACCCCAGCGAGTTCCGTGCCTCGGTCCAGCGCTCGCCGAGGTCGCCGAGATAGTCGTCGAGTCCGCCCTTGCGGGCGCCGCGGGCGAGGTCGACGAGTTCCTGGCGGTAGTCGGGCTTGTAGATGCCGACCTCGGACTGGTTGTCGATGGACTTCACCTCGGCGCCCTTGGTGTCGTCGAGGTCGATGAGCTTGACGCCCTTGTCCTCGTACGGCTCGAGGATGTCGGGCAGCGGGGCGTCCTTCAGCGGGGACAGGGCGAGATTGGCCGCCGCGTAGCCGGACTTGTCGGTGAACCAGTCGATCCAGGCGCGGGCGGCCTCCTTGTGGTCGGAGTTGACGTTGACGGCCTGCTGGTAGTCCGGCGAGGTCACCGCGCAGAAGACGCCGTCCCGTTGGGCGGGGAAGGGCATGAAGCCGATGTCGGCGGGGTCGGTGCCGGCCTGCTTCGCGGCGTCCCGCATCTGGACGACGGCCCAGGAGCCGAGCCACATCGTGGCGATCTCGCCCTTGGCCAGTTTGGGCTTGGAGCCCTCCCAGTTGGTGGTGGTCGGGTCCTTCTCCACGAGTCCGCCGCGCACGATGTCGTACAACAGGGTGTCGCCCACGCGCAGATCGGCGCCCTCGGCCCAGGGGTCGCCGTCGGCGAGCCTGGTGGTGGCTCCGGTGTCGCAGCCGACGGAGCCGTTGACGTTGGTCCACTGGGTCAGCGGCCACATGTCCTTGAAGTTGGTGTAGTACGGCACCGCGTCGGTCTTCGACTTGATCGCCTTCAGATCGGCGAGGAACTCGGCCGGGGTGGTGGGCCATTCGGTGACGCCGGCCTCGCTCCACACCTTCTTGTTGTAGATGAAGCCGGGGACCACTCCGATCGGGCTCTGGCCGTAGACCTTGCCGTCGACGGTGGAGTAGTCGGTGAAGCGGTACTTGGCGCCGCGTTCCTCCTTGGTGCCCAGCGAGGCGAAGAACCTGGGGTAGTCCTTCTTCTCGATGACCGCCGGGATCATGAGGACGTCGCCGTAGTTCTCCGTGTTCATACGGATCTTGACCTCACCCTCGTAGTCGGTGAGGCCGTCGAACTCGACCTTCACCCCGGGGTAGGTCCTGTTGAACTCGGCGGCGTACTTCTTCATCGTCCCGTCCTGCACCAGGTCCGTGCGGTGGGTGAGGACCGTGATGGTGCCCTTGACCTCGGAGGGATCGTCGGGGGCCTTGGCGTCCGCGCCCTTCGAGGAACTCCCCGTGCCCGTGCAGGCGGAGGCCAGGAGGGCGAGGACGGCGATCGATCCGGCGAGTACCTTACGGCGGTTCATGTGCACCAGCTCCGTTCACGGGGCGGACGAGCACGAGTGGGTTGGCTGGTTCGGCACTCTGGCAGCCTCCTACTGAACCGGTAAAGTCTCTATTGCGCCAACGATGTCAAAACGTTGCCCACACGCGGCTCAACCGGTTTAGGGAGTGTGCATGCGTCAGGTCACACCGCTCACCGAGGGATGGACCCTGCGACACCCGGACGGCACGGGGGACGCGCTCCCCGCCTCGGTGCCGGGCTGTGTGCACACCGATCTGCTGACGGCCGGGCTGATCCCCGATCCGTTCCTCGGCCGTGCCGAGGCCGAGGTGGCGTGGGTGGGCCGGCGGGACTGGACGTACGAGACGGAACTGCGCCCCGGACCGGGCGGGCACGAGCGGACGGAGCTGGTCTTCGACGGTCTCGACACCGTGGCCGAGGTCCTGCTCGACGGCCGGACGCTGGGCCGGACCCGGAACATGCACCGCTCGTACCGCTTCGACGTGACGGGACTGAGCGGGCCGCTGGCCGTGCGGTTCACCTCCGCGTACACCGAGGCGGAGGCGGTGCGCGCCGCCCTGGGCGAGCGGCCGGGGGCGTATGCCGAGCCGTACCAGTATCTGCGCAAGATGGCCTGCTCGTTCGGCTGGGACTGGGGGCCGACGCTGGTGACGGCCGGGATCTGGCGTCCGGTGCGGCTGGAGCGGTGGTCCACGGCCCGGATCGCCCGGGTGCGCCCGCTGGTCACCGTCGAGGACGGGGTGGGGCAGGTGGAACTCGCGGTCGAGGTGGAGCGCTTCGGGGGCGCGACGCCGCTCATCGTGGAGGCGGGCGTCGGCGGTGTGCGCGCCCGCGCGGCGGTCGACGGCACGGCGGGGAGCGTACGGCTGCGGGTCCCGGACGCGGAGCTGTGGTGGCCCCGAGGCTACGGCGAACAGCCGCTGTACGACGTCGAGTTGACGCTGCTGCACGGTGAGGAGACGCTGGACTCGTGGCGGCGGCGGATCGGTTTCCGGACGGTGGAGCTGGACACCTCGGCCGATGAGCACGGCACCGGGTTCACCCTGGTCGTCAACGGCGAGCGGCTGTTCGCGCGCGGGGTCAACTGGATCCCGGACGACGCCTTCCCGTCCCGGATCACCCGTGAGCGCTACCGGCGGCGGCTGGAGCAGGCGGCCGCCGCGGGCGTGGACCTGGTGCGCGTCTGGGGCGGGGGGATCTACGAGAGCGAGGACTTCTACGACGCCTGCGACGAGTTGGGGCTGCTGGTCTGGCAGGACTTCCCGTTCGCCTGCGCCGCCTACCCGGAGGAGCAGCCGCTGCGCGGGGAGGTGGAGGCGGAGGCCCGGGAGAACGTCGTACGGCTGATGCCGCATCCCTCGCTGGTGCTGTGGAACGGCAACAACGAGAACCTGTGGGGGTTCAGGGACTGGGACTGGGAGCCGGGGCTGGCCGGGGACTCCTGGGGCGAGGGCTACTACCTGGGCGTACTGCCGCGCGTGGTCGCCGAGTCGGACCCCACCCGGCCGTACACGGCGGGCAGCCCCTGGTCCGGGTCCTGGCTGCACCACCCCAACGACCCGGCGCACGGCACACATCACTCCTGGGAGGTGTGGAACCGTACGGACTACGCCGACTACCGGCTCCACGTGCCGCGTTTCGTGGCCGAGTTCGGCTGGCAGGCGCCGCCCTCGTACGCCACGCTGCGCCGGGCGCTGCCCGGTGAGGAGCTCACGCCGGACTCCCCCGGCATGCTGCACCACCAGAAGGCGGAGGACGGCAACGGCAAACTGGAGCGCGGCCTGGCCCGCCATTTCACCGTGCCGGACGGGGACTTCGACCGCTGGCACTATCTGACACAGCTCAACCAGGCGCGCGCGATCGCGGCCGGGATCGAGCACTGGCGCTCGCACTGGCCGGTGTGCGCGGGCACGGTGGTGTGGCAGCTCAACGACTGCTGGCCGGTGACGTCGTGGGCGGCGGTCGACGGGGACGGGCGGGAGAAGCCGCTCTACCACGAGCTGCGGCGGCTGTACGCGGACCGGTTGCTGACGGTGCGGGCGGAGGGTGACGGGCTGGTGGTGGCGGCCGTGAATCAGTCGGCCGAGGAGTGGCGGGGCACGCTGCGGCTGCGGCGGATGTCCGTGGACGGGGCGGTGCTCGGGGAGGCGGGGGCGGTGCTGGCCGCCTCGGGACGGACGGTGGGGCTGGCCGAGGTGCCGGCCGGTCTGGTGCCGGCCGGTCCGCAGGAGTTCCTGGTCGCCGACGCCGACGACGGGGTGCGGGCGCTGCACTTCCCCGCCCCGGACCGGGAGATCCCGTATCCGCGTCCGGAGTTCGAGGTCGCCCTCGTGCCGGACGGGATCACGGTGACCGCCCGCACCCTGGTACGGGATCTGCTGCTCCAGGCCGACCGGCTGGACCCGGAGGCGGTGTCCGACCGGGGGCTGGTGACCCTGCTGCCCGGGGAAGAGGTGACCATCGGGGTGCGCGGCTGGAAGACTCCGGACGCGGACACCGCCCGTGGTGCCCTGTACTGCGTGGAGCCCACTCGATGACGGCAACGCCGACCCCTCGCGTCACCATCAAGGACGTCGCCGCGCGCGCCGGTGTGTCCAAGGGGGCCGTGTCCCTCGCCTTCAACCGGAAGCCCGGACTGTCGGAGGCGACCCGGGACCGGATCTTCCGGGCGGCGCGGGAACTGGGGTGGGCGCCGAGTCCGACCGCGCGCACACTGGCCGGGTCACGGGTGGACGTGGTGGGGCTGGCCGTGTGCCGGCCCGCCCGGCTGCTGGGCCTCGAGCCGTTCTACATGGAGTTCATCTCCGGGGTGGAGAGCGTCCTCGTCGAACGGTCCTGCTCGCTGCTGCTGCGGCTGGTGCGCAGCCCGGAGGAGGAGGTCGGGCTGATGGAGTCGTGGTGGCGGGGCCGCCAGATCGGCGGATCCATCCTGGTGGATTTCCGGGCCGGCGACCCCCGCCCGGCGGTGGCGGAGCGGCTGGGGCTGCCGGCGGTGGCCGTCGGGCATCCGTCGCTCACCGGCGGGCTGACCTCCGTATGGACGGACGACGCGACGGCGGTGACGGAGGCGGTGCGGTATCTGGCGGCGCTCGGGCACCGGCGGATCGCCCGGGTGGGCGGGGCGGCGGCGCTCGGGCACACGTCGATCCGTACGACCGCGTTCGACGAGGCGGTACGGGGGCTGGAGCCGGCCGCGCGGGCGTGGCAGGTGGCGACGGACTTCTCGGGGGACGCGGGGGCGCGGGCGACGCGGTCGCTGCTGGCGGCGGGGCGGGGGGAGCGGCCCACGGCGATCGTGTACGACAACGACATCATGGCGGTGGCGGGGTTGTCGGTGGCGGCGGAGATGGGGTTGCGGGTGCCGGACGACGTGTCGTTGCTGGCGTGGGACGACTCGCAGCTGTGCCGGCTGACTCATCCGACGTTGTCGGCGATGAGTCATGATGTGCACGGGTTCGGGGCGGAGGTGGCTCGAACGCTGTTCGGGCTGATCACCGGGGGTGGGCCGGGTTCGCACCCGGTGCCGACGCCGGTGCTGACGCCCCGGGGCTCCACCGCCCCGCCGTGATGCGCCCCCGCCGTCCCTTCCCTGGGGCTCCGCCCCAGACCCCGCTCCTCAAACGCCGGAGGGGCTGGATTCAGCGAGGCATACGTGTGATGTTCGCCGCTCCAGCCGCCGGGACTGTGCAGTCACGTTACTCATAAGTAGCATGGCCCGTAAGCAAGCGCTCAGCGTCCCGCACCTGGAGGAGAGCCAACGTGCCTCGTACCGTCAGGGACGTCGTCTTCGTCGACGGCGTCCGTACCCCGTTCGGCAAGGCGGGCCCGAAGGGCATCTACCACGAGACCCGCGCCGACGACCTCGTCGTGAAGGCGATCCGGGAGCTGCTGCGCCGCAACCCGGGTCTCGACCCGAAGAAGATCGACGAGGTCGCGATCGCCGCGACCACGCAGATCGGCGACCAGGGCCTGACCATCGGCCGCACGGCCGGCATCCTCGCGGGCCTGCCCACCTCGGTCCCCGGCTACTCCATCGACCGTATGTGCGCGGGCGCCCTGACCGCCGTCACCACGGTGGCCGGCTCCGTCGCCTTCGGCGCGTACGACATCGCCGTCGCGGGCGGTGTCGAGCACATGGGCCGCCACCCGATGGGCGAGGGCGTGGACCCCAACCCGCGCTTCGTGAGCGAGAAGCTGGTCGACGAGTCCGCCCTGTTCATGGGGATGACCGCGGAGAACCTGCACGACCGCTACCCGGCCATCACCAAGCAGCGCGCCGACGAGTACGCGGTCCGCTCCCAGGAGAAGGCCGCGAAGGCGTACGCCAACGGCAAAATCCAGGCCGACCTGGTACCGGTCTCCGTGCGCCGCACCAACGAAGAGGCCGGTGAGACGGGCTGGGGCCTGGTCACGGCCGACGAGCCGATGCGTCCGGGCACCACTCTGGAGAACCTGGCCGGTCTGAAGACGCCGTTCCGCGTCCACGGCCGGGTCACCGCCGGTAACGCGGCCGGGCTGAACGACGGCGCCACCGCCTCGCTCATCGCGAGCGAGGACTTCGCCCGCGAGCACGGCCTGCCCGTCAAGATGCGGCTGGTCTCCTACTCCTTCGCGGGTGTCGAGCCCGAGGTCATGGGCTACGGCCCGATCCCGGCCACGGAGAAGGCGCTGGCCCAGGCGGGCCTGTCCATCTCCGACATCGGTCTGTTCGAGATCAACGAGGCCTTCGCCGTCCAGGTCCTCGCCTTCCTGGAGCACTACGGCATCGCCGACGACGACGCGCGCGTCAACCAGTACGGCGGCGCCATCGCGTTCGGCCACCCGCTGGCCTCCTCCGGCGTCCGGCTGATGACGCAGCTGGCCCGCCAGTTCGAGGAGCAGCCGGACGTCCGCTACGGCCTGACCACCATGTGCGTCGGCTTCGGCATGGGCGCGACGGTCATCTGGGAGAACCCGCACTTCGAGGGGGACAAGTGAGCACCACCGCAGAGCTTCTGAAGGGTGCGGCCGAGCTGTTCCCCGGCGAGGTCGTCACCAGCGCGCACGTACGGCACTTCGACCTGCCGCTGGGGGCGGGGCGGTTCGCGCTCATCACCCTCGACAACGGTCACGACCACACCAAGCCGACCACGCTCGGCCCGCAGTCGCTGGCGAACATCGACGCCGCCATCGACCAGGTCGAGAAGGAGGCCGCGGACGGCGGCATCGTCGGCGTCGGCGTCACCGGCAAGCCGTTCATCTTCGCGGTCGGCGCCGACCTCAAGGGCGTCGAGCTGCTGAAGCGGCACGAGGACGCGCTGGCCATCGGCAAGGGCGGCCACGACGTCTTCAAGCGGCTGTCGACGCTCGCCGTGCCGACGTTCGCGTACTACAACGGCGCCTCGATGGGCGGCGGCGTGGAGATCGGCCTGCACTGCTCCTACCGGACGGTGTCCTCGGCCCTGCCCGCGTTCTCCCTCCCCGAGGTCTTCCTCGGTCTGGTGCCCGGCTGGGGCGGCTGCACGCTGCTGCCGAACCTGATCGGCGCCGACAAGGCCGTCTCGGTCATCATCGAGAACAGCCTCAACCAGAACAAGCAGCTCAAGGGCGCGCAGGTCCACGAACTCGGCATCGCGGACGCGATCTTCGAGGGCGCGGACTTCCTGGAGCAGTCGCTGATCTGGACCGCGGCCGTCCTCAAGGGCGAGATCGTGATCGAGCGCCCGGTGATCGACCGTGGTGAGGCCTGGGACCAGGCCGTCGCACGCGGCCGCTTCATCGCCGACGCCAAGGTGCACGGCGCCGCCCCGGCCGCCTACCGCGCGCTGGACATCATCGCCGACGCCAAGAACGGCGACCTCCAGCAGGGCTACGACGCCGAGGACAAGGCGCTCGCCGACCTCATCATGGGTGGCGAACTCCGGTCCGGCATCTACGCGTTCAACCTGGTGCAGAAGCGCGGCAAGCGCCCGGCCGGCGCCCCGGACAAGAACCTGGCCCGCCCGGTCACCAAGGTCGGCGTCGTCGGCGCCGGTCTGATGGCCTCCCAGCTCGCGCTGCTGTTCCTGCGCCGCCTGGAGGTCCCGGTCGTCCTCACCGACATCGACCAGGAGCGCGTCGACAAGGGTGTGGGCTACGTCCACGCCGAGATCGACAAGCTGCTCGGCAAGGGCCGGATCAACCAGGACAAGGCCAACCGCCTCAAGGCGCTGGTCTCGGGTGTGCTGGACAAGGCCGAGGGCTTCGCGGACGCGGACTTCATCATCGAGGCCGTGTTCGAGGAGATGGGCGTCAAGCAGACGGTGTTCGAGGAGGTCGAGGCGGTCGCCCCGGCGCACGCGATCCTCGCCACCAACACCTCCTCGCTGTCGGTCTCGGAGATGGCGTCGAAGCTGAAGCACCCCGAGCGGGTCGTCGGCTTCCACTTCTTCAACCCGGTCGCCATCCTCCCGCTGCTCGAGATCGTCCGCGGTGAGCGGACCGACGACGCTGCTCTGGCCACGGCGTTCGGTGTCGCCAAGAAGCTGAAGAAGACCGCGGTGCTCACCAAGGACGCCCCGGCGTTCGTGGTGAACCGCATCCTGACCCGCTTCATGGGCGAGATCCAGAACGTCATCGACGAGGGCACCCCGGTCGAGGTCGCGGAGAAGGCGGTCGAGCCGCTCGGGCTCCCGATGTCGCCGCTGGTGCTGCTCGAGCTGGTCGGTCCGGCGATCGGCCTGCACGTCTCCGAGACGCTCAACAAGGCGTTCCCGGACCGCTTCACGGTCTCCCCGAACCTCAAGAAGGTCGTCGGGGCGGGCAAGCGCGGCTTCTACGTCTACGACAGCGGCAAGCCCGAGCTGGACCCCGAGGTCGCCGCCCTCCTCGAGCAGGGCGACACCGTCCTGACCGAGGAGCAGGTCCGCGACCGCGTCCTGGACGCGGTGGCCCAGGAGATCGGCCTGATGCTCGCCGAGGGTGTCGTCGCCGAGGCCCAGGACATCGACCTCTGCCTGATCACCGGCGCCGGCTGGCCCTTCCACCTGGGCGGCATCACGCCGTACCTGGACCGCGAGGGCGTGTCGGAGCGGGTGAACGGGAAGCGGTTCCTGGAGGCCGGGGTGGCGTCGGTCCCGGCGTAGTACCCGCAGACAACCGAAGGGCCCCTGGAATTCGCCGGCGAATTCCAGGGGCCCTTGTCATGGGGGCGGACGGTCAGTAACCGAAGGGCGAGGCTCCCGCCGTGACGTGCATGACGTCGAAGGGGACGAGGGCCGCCGGGGTCTCGGTCCCCACGGCGTCCACGGCGAACACCTCCACGGTGTGCATGCCTTCCTGCCAGGGCCACCCGGCGTCCCAGACCCACCGTCCGTCGGCCGCGACCGGAGCCGTGCCCAGCAGGGTGCCCCCCGCTCTGAAACCCACCTGTACCGCTCCCCCGGCGAAGCCGGCGAAGCGTACGGCCGGCCCCGCGACCTGCTCGTAGGCCGCCGGCGCCTGGACCGTCGGCGCCGTCGGCGCGCCGTGCGCCGGGGGCGCCGGCACGGGGGCTCCGGGCTGGGCCGGGATTCCGGGCCCGGCGGCGGCCGCCGCGCCGGCCACGGCGGTGAACGCGACGACGGTGCCCTTGGTGTGGCGCTTCTCCGCGTCCCAGGCGACGGCCTTCACCAGGTGGTCGCCCGCGCTCCAGGGCTTGTCCCGCTTCCACGCCCACGTGCCGTCCGGGGCCACCGAGGGGGAGCCCAGGAACTTGCCGTGCTCCCAGAGGCTCACCCGGACCGCTCCGGGGGCGGTGCCGGTGAAGTACACGCCGTCCGTGGGCAGTTCCATGTGCGCGAGCGGATGCGTCACCACCGGCATGGGGATCTCGCTGGGCCGCTCCGCCGAGGTGGCCGACAGATAGCCCTCGAGGGCGGACCGGTCGCGGTCGGGCTCCTCGTACCCGTTGCGCACCATGCCCAGCCTGGGGGGAAGCCCGTCGGCGAGCATGTTCAGGAGCCCCATGAGGAAGGGGACGTTGCGCCGGGTGACGTCCGAGTGGCGGGTGATGTGAGGGGACTCGCTGAAGACGAAGTTGAAGTTGTCGTACCCCTGGAAGAGTCCGAGGAAGGGCTCGACCTGCTCCTTGTACTGCTCGTCCTGCGGCGAGGAGAGGAGGTAGATGTTGGAGTGCCGGGCGACGCCCGAGCGCACCAGGTCCGGGATGAGCGCGTCGACCGTCCGGACGTTCTCCTCCGGAATCCCGTCGCCCAGCATGAACCGGGCGACCTTGGGGTGCACCCGCTTCACATAGGTGCCGACGAGGAACTGCGGCACGATGGAGACGATGTTGCCGAAGCCGTAACGCATGCCGAAGTAGAGGGCGGCGCTGCCGCCCTTCGAGCCGCCCCACATCGTGACCTGGTCCGGGGTCAGGTCGAGGGCGTTCATCACCTTGGAGATGACCCCGATCACGGACTGCTCCAGGGAGAAGTCCATCCCCTCGCACAGGTAGTAGCTGTTCATGCCGTGGAACTGGTCGCGGATCCACAGGATGTTGGACCGGACGGGGTTGAGGACGCCGTTGGACCAGCCGTAGTCGTCCGTGACCATGAAGTTGGCGAACACGACGAGGAGGTGCCGGTTGCCTCCCTTGGCGTGCGTGAACCGGTACTCGACGGGATACGCGCCGGAGGTGTCGACCCCGGTGATCAGCTCGCGTGTCTTCGGCGCTGCTTTCGGCATGTGTGGTTTCCGCTCGTGGGTTGTCGTCATCGTGGGCCGTCGTCAGTACCGCGGTGTGTAGTGCCCGGCGGGCACCGAGTGGCCGGGGACCGCGGCCGCACCCGGCGGCTGCCCGGACACGGCCGGCGGGACCGGGACGGGCTCCCGGTTGACCACGGTGAAGGGGAGTTCGACCCGTGCGGAGTGGAAGCCCGCCGGGTCCACCGCGAAGATCTTGACCACATGCCTGCCGACCGTCCACGGTTCGGCCGGCTCCCAGGACCAGGTGCCGTCGGCGGCGACCGGCGGCGACGCCACGAACTTGCCGTTGCGCCACATGCTCACCCGCACCGCCCCGTAAGCCGTGCCGGCGAACCGAGGTCCCGTACGCGGGACTTCCCCGTCGTGGGCCGGCACCGCCACCACGGGCGGTGCGAACGCGTCGGCGCTCTGGACCTTGGAGGTGGCGGAGAGATAGGCGTCGATGCCGGACCGATCGCGGTCGAACTCCTCGGCGGCATGGCGTACGAACCCCAGCCGGGGTGCGTAACCGTCGGCGAGCAGGTTGAGCAGACCGACCAGTGCCGGGACGTTCCGCCGGGTCACCGTGGCGTGACCGGTGATGGTCGGCGACTCGCTGTAGAGGAAGTTGAAGTTGTCGTACGCCTGGAACATGCCGAGGAACGGCTCCACCTGCACGGCGTAGTGCTCGTCCTGCGGCGAGGAGAGCACGTAGATGTTGGCGCCGCGGTTGGCGTGGGCGCGCACCAGCTCGGGGAGGAGCGTGTCCAGGACCCGCGCGTTGTGCGCCGGTGCCCCGTCGCCCAGCATGTAGGCGGAGACCTTCGGGTGCCGCTTCTCCAGGGCGTCGCCGATGAGGAACTGCGGGACGATGCCCACGATGTTGCGGTAGCCGTACCGCAGTCCGAAGTAGAGCGCGGCGCTGCCGCCCTTGGAGCCGCCCCACAGGGTGACCTGGTCAGGTGTCAGTCCCAGGGACCTCATGACGTTCGCGATGAGGTTCTGCACCGAGTCGGCCAGCCCGAAGTCCATGTTTCGGCACAGGTAGTAGGCGTTCATGCCGTCGAACCGGTCGCGGATCCACAGGATGTTGGCCCGGACGTTGTCGAAGACGCCGTTCGACCACCCGTAGTCGTCGGGCGCGGAGAAGTTGGCGAAGACGACGACGAGGTGCCGGTTGCCGCTCTTGGCATGGGTGAACCGGTACTCCACCGGGAACGGTCCCGAGGCTTCGATCCCGTTGAGCACGTGCCGCCCGTTCGAGGATGCCTTGGACATGTACGGACTCCACTCTCAGATGTGCGTCGAAGACGGGCGGCGGCCGGGGCCGCACGCGGACGGCTTCCGGAGGACCACCGGAACCAGGCGGTTTTGGCTGGTCATCGACGTGTCGGTCATGATGGCCGGATGTTGTGGACCCGCACTCCGTCGTCCCGCCCGCGGGGACGGCGCCGGCTTGCCGCCGTCGCGTCGGCCGCCGTCCTGGCGGTGGCCGCGGGCGACGGCGGCGGACCGGTCCGCTCCCCGGCCGAGGCGGGGACACTGACCGTGGCGACCTGGAACATGTGCGGTGTCCGGGACTGGAACTGTGCCGGTACCGGCAGCGGTGAGGCGAAGCGGCGCCGGATGGAACGCCTGGCCACCGGTGCCGGGGCCCGGGTCCTGTTCCTTCAGGAGACCTGCGCGGCCGACGTCGAGGCGGTGCGCGCGTCCCTCGGGGCGTCCTGGCACACCGAGTTCAGGGCCTACCTGCGGCGCGGGCGGGACGGACGCCGTACCGCGGTGCGCTGCGGGGCGCCCGAGAGGGGACAGGCCGGTTACGCCCTGCTGTCCGCGTACCCGCTGTCGTCCGTGCGTACGGTGTCCGCGCTCCAGCCCACGGTCGGGGTGCGGCGCGGGATCCTGTGCGCGTTCGTCGCGGCGCACGACGTCACGGTGTGTGCCGCGCATCTGACCCCGCGCGGTGGTGACCGGGCGCATCCGTCCTGGGAGTTCCGCGACGACCAGCTGAAGGCGCTGGTGGACGCGGTGCCCGGGAAGCGGGTCGTGTACGGCGGGGATCTGAACGTGGATCCGCCCGGGAAGCACAATCCGCTCTCGTGGGTGTGGCCGGAGAACGCCCACCGTGCGCACCGGGAGTGCGACGCCTCGCGGCCGGCGCGGGCGACGCATGTGTCGGGGCACAAGCTGGACCATCTGTTCACCGGGCTGCCCGTGCTCGGTTGCCGGGTGAGCGGGACCGGGGTGTCCGACCACCGTGCCGTGCTGATCCGGGTGGACACCGGCACCGGCTGAGGCCGCGGACGGAACCGGCGTCACACGATCACGCCTTCGTAGTCGCGGTCGCCGGAGGGCTGCGTGGGCACGACGCCGAAGAGTCCCGTGGTCGTACGGGGGCCGCTGAACCATTCCGACACGCGCGGTCGCGCGGGGGTCATCGCCCTTCCCGTGTGCCGGGTGCCGACCGTGCCGACGGCCGGGGCGTGTGCCTGTCCGGGGGCGAGGTCACCACCGGCGACCAGCATCCTGTCCGCGAGCCGGGCGGCGGCGTACCCGTCGTCCAGGTCGCAGAACTCGTTCTGGAACCAGCGGTACCGCTCGGCGTAGAGGTCCTGGATGGCATCGATGTCGCGGATGGCCGCCACGAGTTCCTCGGACGAGTGGAGCAGCGGGCCCGGGGCACTGCCCTCGAAGTCGAAGTAGAACCCGCGCAGGGTGTCGCGGTAGTGGTCCAGGTCGTAGGTGAAGAACAGGATGGGCCGCCCGGTGTTGACGTAGTCGAACATCAGGGAGGAGTAGTCGGTGATCATCACATCGGTGATCAGCGAGAGGTCGGCCATGTCCGGGTAGTCGGACACGTCGAAGACGAATCCGTCACCGGCGCCCGGCACCGGGTCCACGACGTTGGGGTGGCGGCGCACCATGAGGACGTGGTCGTCCCCGAGCTCCGCGCGTGCCGCCGCCAGGTCGATGCGGAAGTCCAGCTTGTACTTGCCGGGCGCGTAGAACTGGTCGTCGCGCCAGGTGGGCGCGTACAGGACGACCCTCTTGCCCTCCGGCAGTCCGATCCTGCGGCGGATCCGCTGCTCCTGGTCCTCCGTGTCCGGCCGGCGCAGGACGTCGTTGCGCGGGTAGCCGCTCTCCACCATCTCGCCGGGGAAGCCGAAGGCGCGCTTGAGGATGGGGGTGGAGAAGCTGTTGGGGGACACCAGGATGTCCCAGTTCTGCACCTCCTTCTCGACGCGTTCCAGATAGCGCTGGTCGGCGAAGTGGATGGACTCGATGTCATGGCCGATCTTCTTCAGCGGCGTGCCGTGCCACGTCTGCACGACGACCTGGCCGTCCCGCTTCTTGAACCAGTCCGGGAGGTGGTTGTTGGCGACGACGTAGCGGCTGGTGGCGAGGGCCTCGTACCACTGCGGTGACCACATGCGGACGGGTGTCGCCGTCGGCGGGACCTGGACCTGGTCGTCGCGTACCACCCACAGCTGTTCCAGATCGACGCGACGGCGCAGGAGTTCCTCGTGCAGGGCGCGGGGGCTGTCGGAGTACTGGGTGCCCTTGAAGGCGTCGAACAGCACGGCGTCGCGCACCGGCTGCCGGCGGGCGTCGGGGTAGGCCTTGGTGCGCAGGATCTTCTGCCGGTAGGGGCCGCGGGCGTGGTCGGGCATCGCCGAGTGGACGAGGAGCGACAGCCGGTCGTAGGCCTCGGCCTGTATCTCGTAGCGGCGCTCCTTCCTCTCGTAGTCCTGGGGGAACGCCTCGATCAGATCCTGTTCGATCTTCACCATGAGGTCTTCGAGGCGGTCCTCGCGCGCCACGGCGGAGAGGTCCTGCCGGCGCAGGAAGAAGTCCCATCGTCCGGCCGCGAGCGGGATGTCCCCGGCCAGGGTCCGCATGGCGGCGGGGGCCAGGACCGCGCGGAACTCGTCGCCCTCCCAGGTGAGGGGGACGGGGCGTTCGGCGCCGTGGGCGCGCGAACGGATCACCAGATGAGCGGCCCGGTACTCCTCCTCGGTCAGCTGGTCGGCGGCCAGATAGCGGCCCTGGACCAGCAGTGAGCCGTCGTCCCGCCACTCGCACCGGGACGCGACGGGCAGGGTCGCGCGTTCGAAGAGCACGAGGTAGCCGGAGCCGTTGCGGTGGACGACGACCTCACGGTCGTACTCCCGGGTCTGCAGGGTCGCCGGCATGGGGTAGTGGCCGTCGGGGGTGTCCTCCGCCACGACGGGGTACATGGTCATCTTGCGGCCCTCGACGTGGAAGGTGGTCTTCCAGCCGTTGGCGCCCATGTTCCAGGACTGCGGGACGTCGGCGTCCGTCCCGGCGTGGACGCGGGACTTGGGTACGAGGCGGCTGAGGGGAACTCTGGCGGAGAAGGTGCACCAGCCGTCGCCGCCCGGGGTGAAGTGGACGCGTGCGTCGTGCCGTCCCGCGCCGCTCAGGCTCGTGACGCGGAGCTGGCCCCACTCCGGGACTTTGGGGCCGAGGTAGACGCCGCGCAGCTCCAGCTGGTCGCCGATGAGACGGTGCTGGGTGATCCGGCAGCGCACGACCTCGACGCGGAGCTTGAGCTTGCCCTGGAGGAAGACCGGAAGGATCCGGGTGTTCTTGTCGACGTACCGGTAGGGCGGGTTGGCGGCGCTGCCCGCGCCGCCCCGGTCGATGCCCCGGTAGCGGAACAGCCCGCGGCTGAGGACACCGGCGGCCACGTCCCAGGTGCCCTCGACCCACTGGCCCTTGCGCTTGAGGCGGGCGGTGTCGATACGCGCCTCGAAGCCGGCCCAGTCGTAGCAGTAACGATTCTGGTTGCTGTCCTCGGTGGCCTGCGGCGCGTAGACGGTCTTCGCCGTCGTGATCATCATGCGCCCCTGCTTCTTGTTCCGCAGGGCGATCGCCTTCACCGACATGTGCTTCTTGTGCACGTTGATGAACCGGACGTACGCGGTTCCGGTGAGGGTGAGCAGATCGGAGTCGGGGATCCAGCGGGCACCGGACAGCGAGCCGTGCAGGGACAGTTCCTTGTCCAGCCGGTAGGCCTTCTTGTCGAGGCCCACCTCCCGGTCGCCGAGGTAGGGGTAGTTGAGGTAGCGCCGGAACCGCCGCTGCACGGGCATGGGGCCGCCGCGGCGCTCGAACTCGATGACCTCGAGGAGTTCGGGCAGCCGCCCCTCGCGCACCAGCAGCCATTTGACGCGGGCGTCCGCGGGCAGTTCGTCGATGATGGTGAGGTCGGACTCGTCGAGGAACTCGTTGGCCCACTGCATGAAGGAGTGCCGGTACTCCTCGTCGGCGTCCGGGAGCACCTTCAGATGGAGCATGAGGTCGGACTTCAGGCAGGCGAGGTCGTACTTCCGCTTGCTGTCCGCGTACTCCCCGGAGTTCTGGTCGCCGAGGAAGCGGCTCACGGACTGCACGGCCGCGACCCGGTCGCGCAGGTTCGACAGTTCGGTGTGCCGCTGGGTGATGGAGGGGGCGGCTCCGCCCTCCCTGCGGCGCCAGAAGTAGACGACGTCGGTGATGACGTCGACCTTGGCGGCGCGGAAGTGGGCGTACATGTTGACCCACGAGTCCTCGTACATGACGCCTTCGGGGAAGGCGATGGAGTGCCGGTTCCAGAAGGAGCGCCGGAAGAGCTTGTTCCAGACGGTGCGGTCGTAGATCAGCGCCTCGAACCTGGTGATGTGCGTCCCGCGCCGGTTCTTCTGCATGGGGCCCTTGTGCAGCGGCGACTGCCACTTCTTGGTGGAGTTCATCATCTGCACGTTGCCCGAGACGAAGTCCGCCTCGGATTCCTCGAGCGTGCGCACCAGGAGTTCGTAGGCGTACTCGGGGATGACGTCGTCGCCGTCCACGAAGGCGAGGAACTCCGCCGCGGGATGGGTGTTGCGCAGTCCGGTGTTGCGCGCGTGTCCGGGCCCGTGGGCGTGCTGGCGGACCAGCCGGAAGCGGCGGTCCGCCGCGCAGAAGTCGGCCGCGATCCGCACCGACCCGTCGGTGGAGCCGTCGTCGACGAGCACGACCTCGAAGTCACGGAACGACTGGCGCGCTATCGACTCCAGACATTCGGCGAGATATGCCTCGACATCCTGAAAGGGCACGACAACACTGAGGCGCGGCTGAACCACCAACTCGTACTCCTACCAAGACATTTCGCCCATAAGGACACCGAACGTCCACCATGGACACCCCACCCCTGATGCGGCACGTCGCGACTTCTGCCGCCGTGCGCCGCCAAACCCCTGTGGCCGCGTGAAAGCCCCCCTTCACATCGGTCACAGGTTCGACATATCTTAAGTCACCCTTAAGGATGGTCAAGGTCGGTTCATGTGGCGTTCATCGCTTCGCGGTGCTAAAGCCACCCGGTCCGGGCCAGGTCGGGGCCACTGCCTATAGTTCTCCCACTGTTGCGATCGCATCAGTGGACCGGTCTTCCCCCCACCCGGGCCCAGCCACTCCGCCGCGCGGAGCCCGTGAGGAGAGGAACCGAACACCATGACGACCAGCGCCACCACGGAGTCACGGCGTGTGCAGCCCGACAGCGGCGGCGGACGTCGCAGGGCGCAGCGCCCCCGTAGACGCTGGGGACGCATCGTGCTGCTGTCGCTCCTGGTCCTCCTGCTCGCGGCGGGCGGCACCGGGTACTGGCTGTACAGCGACCTGAACGGCAACATCGACGGCGTCGACCTGGACAAGGCACTCGGTGAGGACCGACCGGAGAAGCTGCCGACGTCGGGGCAGAACCTGCTGGTCCTCGGCTCGGACTCACGCGGCGGCGCCAACGCCTCGCTGGGCACCGGCAAGGTCTCGGGCGCCCGGTCCGACACCGCGCTGGTGGTGCACATCCCCGAGGGCCGCGATCAGGCCGTGGCCGTGAGCATCCCGCGTGACACGCTCGTCACCCGCCCGGAGTGCGCCAAGTCCGACGGCTCGACCCTGCCGGCGGCGGAGCGCGTCATGTTCAACTCCGTGTACTCGACGGCCGGTCCGGCCTGTGTGGTGAAGACCGTGGAGAAGATGTCCGGCGTCCGCATGGACCACTACATGGAGATCGACTTCGCCGGCTTCAAGGGACTGGTCGACGCGATCGGCGGCGTGACCGTCACCGTCGACGAGCCCATCAAGGACACCTCCAGCGGCCTGGACCTGAGCGCCGGAACACACAAGCTGGACGGGACCGACTCCCTGGCGTTCGTGCGGACCCGGCACGGCATCGGTGACGGCAGCGACCTGGGCCGTATAGGCCTCCAGCAGCAGTTCATGATCGCCCTGCTGAGCGAGGTGAAGCGGCAGGACCTGTTCGGCAGTCCCACCAAGACCTACAAGATCGCCGACACGCTGACGTCCGCGCTGACCACCGACGCCGAACTGGCCTCCCTGACCAGCCTGGCCAAGTTCGCGCGCAGCATGAACGGGGTCGACCCGGCGACCATGGAGACGATCATGCTCCCGGTGGCGTACGACAAGGTCGACCCGAACCGGGTGGTGGCCGCGCAGCCCCAGGCCGAGCAGCTGTGGAAGGCGATCCGGTCCGACGCGGAGATTCCCGAGTCCGCCAAGAAGTCGCCCGCGACGGGCGGCTGACGCCCCCGCACGACGACGACGGCGACGGCCGCTCAGCTACCGAGGACGTCCCACCGGGTGAGCGTGAGGCCGTCGCCGTCCTCCTGGCGGGCGACCCTGGGCGTGCCGTCGGTGCCGATCAGCGCCATCACCACGCGACCCCGCCCGTCCCGGGCCAGGGCCGGGGAGCCCTGGCAGGTCTCGGCCAGCGCGTACCACCAGAACCCGGCGGACTCGTTCTCGGTGCCGCCCATGCCGAGCACGGCCGCGCCGTCCTTGTCACGGCAGGCGAGGACGGCACAGTCGTAGCCGTCCAGCGACGTACGCAGCACCGCGTACGGCCGCTCGGCCGGAGTGCCGCCCAGGGAGACGGGCCAGTCGCCCGCCCGCCAGGCCGCCGCGCCACCGCTCTCGGCGTCCGTCCAGAAGAACGTGGCCCGGCCGGGTGCCGTCTCCAGGGCCGCGACCGTGCCCGGCACGGGCCGCAGCGAGAAACCGCGGGGACCGGTGAAGTCCTCCCCCGGTGCGGACTGGCTCCAGACGAGCACGCCCGTCTCCGCGGCGGCGCAGACCTCGACGCGTCCGTCGGTGAGCGCGATCGCCGCCGGCCGGGCGTCCAGTCCGCCGCCGCGCAGGTCCTCCCACGCCCGCCACTTGCCGTTCGGGGCCTCGCGCCGCAGGACGAGACCGCCGTCCGCGCCCCGCAGGAACACATGCACCGTGCCGTCTTCGGCCACCGCCCCGACCGGAGCGGCGAGCACGCCGGGGTCGTCCCGGTCGCGGTGGGGGTTGCCGAGGGACCGCCAGTCGCTGAGGGCGAGTCCGGTCTGGTACTGGACGGCGTGCACGACGTCCGCCCCGGTCGTGCCGTCGGCGCCCTCGCGTTCCCTGCGGCCGAGGAAGTGGACGTAGCCGTTGGCTCCCTGGGCCACCGACAGATGCGTCAGCCCGGCCACCGGTACGAAGTGCGGCCCGCTCCACCGCGGGCCGCCGACGGCGGTCTCCGTCCAGCGCAGCAGACCCCCGCCGGTGGGGGCGTACAGCGTCAGCCGGCCGTCCTTGCCGCGGGTGAGCCACTCTCCGTGGGCCACGCCGGACGCGGTCCGTCGGTCGTCGACGGGGCCACCCGTGGAACCTGTCGGCCTTCTCCGCATCGCCTGGTGAACCTTCCTGCAGCCCGCCGCATCACCGACACGGGAACCCCGAAACTCGGCACATCATATGTCGATCGTTCGCCGATGCCCCGGGCTCCTCCCCGCCGGCCCCCGGGTCCGCCCCGTGCGTGGGACGCTGGCCCGATGAACGACACCTCCGCCCTGCTCGTGATCGTCGACGCCGCGAATGTCGTCGGGTCGGTGCCCGACGGATGGTGGCGGGACCGGCGGGGTGCGGCGGAGCGGTTGCGGGACCGGCTCGCGGCCGACGGCGTGCCGGGGCGTTCGGGAGCGGTGGAGATCGTGCTGGTCGTCGAGGGGGCGGCGCGCGGGGTGGAGTCGGTGCCGGGGGTGCGGGTGGAGTCCGCTCCGGGGAGCGGTGACGATCATATGGTCGCCCTGGTGGCGGACTCGGTGGGCCGGTCGGTTCTCGTCGTCACGGCCGATCGTGAGCTGCGCCGCAGGGTGACGGCGCTGGGGGCGGAGGTCGCCGGTCCGCGGTCGGTGCCCCGCTGAGACCGGCGGCCTCCGTCCCGGCTACGCCTCCGGGTCCAGCCGCTGGTGGATCAGGCGGGCGAAGTGGGCCGGGGTGCGGCCGGTGGCCAGGTCGGCCGGGCCGAGGCGGATGTCGAAGAGGTCCCGGGCCTGGACCAGGAACTGCATGCCCAGCAGCGAGTCCAGGCCGTGGTCGGTGACGTTGAGCGTGGGGTCGAGGCCGGCCGGGTCGGTCTGCAGGACGGCCGCGAGGAGCCGGGTGATGACGTCGGTGATCCTGCGGACCGCCTCGTCCGCCGGGAGGTCCGCGAGGGTGGCGAGGAGTGCGTTGCGGGCGTCCGGGGAGGGCGTGGCGGAGGCCGGGGCCAGGAGGGCGAACCGGGGGGTGGCCAGGGCCGGCAGCAGGGGGCGGGCGGTTCCCCAGCGGTAGCGGCCCGCTCCGGCGACATCGGTGCCGGCCGCGAGGAGACGGTCCGTGGTGGTCAGGACCTCGGCGGGGGTGAGCGGTTCGAGGCCGCGGGCCGCCATGGCGGACTCCATGCCGCCGCGCGCCACATAGCCGGTTTCGCCGATCGGGCCCCAGGCCAGTGCCGTGCCCGTCCGGCCGGCGGCGCGCCGGGCCCGCACGAGCGCTTCCAGGTGGGCGTTGGCCGCCGCGTAGGCCGACTGGCCCGGGTTTCCGATGGCGGCGGAGACGGAGGAGCAGGTGAGGAACAGGTCCAGGTCGCGGTCGGTGGTGAGGCGGTCCAGTACGGCCGCGCCCTGGGCCTTCGGGGCCAGTACGGCGGCGAAGCGGTCGTCGGACACATCGGCCAGTGCCGCGTCGTCCATGTGCATCGCCGCGTGCACGACGCCGCGCAGGGGGTGTCCGCCGGCGTCCACGGTGTCGAGGACCCGGCGCAGCGCGGCCTCGTCGGTGACGTCGGCGGCGTGGGCGGTGGCGTGCACTCCCCGCTCGGTGAGGGCCTGGAGGAGGGCGGGTGCGCCGGGGGCCCCGGGTCCGCTCCGGGAGAGCAGGGCCAGGTGGCGGGCGCCCCGGTCGGCGAGCAGGTGGGCGGTGGCGGCGCCGAGACCGCTCAGTCCGCCGGTGATCAGGTAGGTGCCGTCGCCGTCGAGGCGGAGGGTGCGGGGCGCGGGTTCGACGGGGACGGGTTCGTCGAGGGGGTCGAAGGTGACGACGACCTTGCCGGTGTGCCGGGAGTGCTGCAGGAGGTGGAAGGCCTCGTCGACGCGGGCGGCGGGGTAGGTCGTGTGGGGCAGGGGGCGGTAGGTGCCGGCCACGGCCTCCGCCTCGAAGGCGGCGAGGAGGCGGGCGGACGCTTTGGGGGCGTCGATGACGGCGTCGAGGTTGAAGCCGATGAAGGTGAGACTGCGGTGGAAGGGGCGCAGTGTGACGGGGTTGTTGAGGAAGATGTCCTTCTTGCCGAGCTCGATGAAGCGGCCGCCCGGCGCCAGCAGGTCGAGGCCCTGGGCGATGGCCTCGCCGCTGAGGGAGTTCACCACGACGTCCACGCCCCGGCCGCCGGTCAGCTCCCGCACCCGGGGCACGAAGTCCAGGCTGCGGGAGTCGAGGACGTGCTCGACGCCGAGGGTGCGCAGCAGGTCCCGTTTGGTCTCCGTGCCGGCGGTGGCGATGACGCGGGCGCCCTGGCGGCGGGCGCACTGCAGGACGGCGAGGCCCACCGCCCCCGCTCCGCCGTGTACGAGCACGGTCTCCCCGTCGTCGAGGCCGGCCTGGTGGACCAGGGTCTGGTGGACGGTGAGGAAGGCGACGGGGAAGGTCGCCGCCTCCGCGAAGCTCATCCCCTCGGGGATGCGGAGGAGGGCGGTGGCGGGGGTCGTCGCGTGGGAGGCGAGGGCGGCGGGTACGAGGCCGCAGACCCGGTCGCCCGGCTTCAGGTTCCGTACCCCCTCCCCCACGGCGCGTACGACGCCGGCCCCGTCGGTGCCGAGGCCGCGGCCGATGGGGCTGTTCTCCACGGCCTCGGGCGGCAGCAGGCCGTTGGCCCGCATGGGGTCGCGGTAGTTGAGGGCCACGGCCCGCATCTCGAGGGCCACTTCACCCGGTCCCGGCCCGGCGGGTTCGGTCTCCCGCCAGATCAGGCGCCGGCGCAGGCCGGGGTCGCGGGCCTCCAGGATGTACGGCGTGTCTGCGGGGGTGGCGGGCGGTTCGCCGGTGTGCCGTGTACCGGCCGGGGCGGCGGGGGAATCGTCGCCGTACGGCCTGCCGACGGGGATCGCCGGTGGCTCGTCCGCCGGGTGCTGTAGCTGCCGGGGGACGAAGCGGCCCCCGGCGGTGAGGACGATCTCGTCCTCCTGGTCGGCCGGGGCGAGGAGTTCCGCGGCGAGACGGCGCGCGTCGGTGGCCGGGTCCCCGGTGCGGTGGCAGGACAGGCGGCGCAGGGCCAGGTCGGGGCGCTCGTTGGCGAGGGTGCGGCAGGCCGCCCAGACGGCGGCGTCGGCCGGGTGGGACGGCGCCTCCGGCGCGGGGAAGAGGCCGGTCGGGCGGGTGACGAGCCACATCCTGGGGACGGTACGGCCGTCGAGGTCGTCGCAGGCGGCGGCGAGGGAACGCAGGGTGGCCGCGCGGCGGGTGGTCCGCTCGACGGTGTCGTACGGGGCGGGTTCGGCGAGCAGCAGGACGATGTGCGGTTCGGAGCCCGTGGGCGGGGCGGTGCGCCGGCCGGGCGTGGTGACGACGGTGGCCTCGCCGAGGTGGGCGGCCAGGGCCCGCGCGGCCGCCGTCTCGGTGTCGTCCTCCGCGACGATCACCCAGGAGGCGGCCGACCGGGGCAGCCCGGGCGCCGGTCCGGGCTCCTGGTCCGCCGCCGCGTGGAGTACGGAGCGGTCCTCGGGGCCGGTCAGCGCCACACCGGTGAAACCGCATCGCTCCAGCAGCGGTGCCCACCGGTCGCGGGGGAGGATGCGGGACGCCGGGCGCAGGGTGTGGTCGGCGCGCTCCCAGAAGTCGTGGGACGTGCCGGACAACAGGGCCTGGAGCGGCGCGTGATGGGGTTCGGTGGCCAGCAGGTGTCCGCCGGGGGCCAGTACGGTGCGCAGTCGGCGCAGGGTGGCGGCGAGGTCGGTGGTGGCGTGCAGGGCGTCGCCCGCGAGGACGAGGTCGAAGCCGCCCGGAGGCAGGCCCTGGCCGATCAGGTCGGCGTCCGGGTCGAGGACGCGGCGGTCGACGAAATCGTGGGCTGCGAAACGGTGTTCGGCGCGGGTGAGGACACCGGCCGTGGCCGCCGTGCAGGTGTAGCGGGTGCGGTCGGCCGGGAGCAGGGGCAGGACGGCGGCGGTCAGGGCGGTGGTGGTCGCGCCGAACTCGAGGACGCGCAGCGGGCGGTCGGCGGGCCAGCGGGCGACGATGTCGCCGAGGAGTGCCTGTACGGCGCGGTGGGTGAAGCGGTGGGCGGGGTCCGTCTCATGGAGCTGTTCGTGGGCGCCGTCCCCGGCCGGCAAAAGTGCGTGGCCCCGCAGCACGTCGGGCAGGTGGCGCAGTTGCCGGTTGAGGAGCAGGGTGCGGGCGCCGTAGGCGGGATGGTCCTCGACCAGATTGCGCAGGAGCGCCCCGGAGCGGGTCTCCGCGTCGGTCAGCCTCCAGTTCTCGTCCTCCTGTCGGACGAGGCCGTGTTCGGCGAGCAGGGGCAGCAGCAGCCGTACGAGCCGCCGGTGCCGGGGCTGCGTTCCGCCGGTCACCAGATCGGCCATGGTGAAGGGGGCGGTGGGGTCGGTGAGGAGGCCGCGCAGGGTCTCGGCCCAGCGGTGGGCGCCCGCCTGTGCGGCGGTGGCGGTGAACCGGCGGTGGCCGGTGTCGTCGAGGGCGGTGCGGGCGGCGGCGATGCGTGGCCCGGCCGCGCGGGCCACCTCGGTGGGCGCGGGGAGCGGGGAGGGCGCGGCGGGGCTCCCAGGGTGGGGTGCGGCGCGCAGGACGGTGCGCTGGACGGTCAGCGGGGTGCGTTCGGTCAGGTGGCCGCGGCGGGTGCGGCAGCCGTCGATCTCGACGGTGACGGTTCCGTCGGGGTCGGCGTAGGTGATGTCCCAGCAGATCTCGTTGGCGCCACGGCTGCGGCGGCGCAGGTGGACGACGCCGGTGGGCGCGGGGGTGCGCCAGACGCGTACGGCGCCGAACACGGTCGGCAGGAACGCGGCGGACTCCGCCCGCTCACCGGCGAGGGCCACGGTCGCCTGCAGCGGCGCGTCGATCAGGACCGGGTGGGCGGTGTAGTCGTCGGCGGGGTGGGTCAGCCGGTAGCCGACCAGCACCTCGCCGTCGCCGGCGTCGATGCGGTCGATGAGCTGGAAGTCCGGGCCGCAGTTCAGGCCGATGCCGTGACAGGTGCGGTAGAAGCCGGGGCCGTCGATGCGGCGGTCGCAGCGTGCCCGGACCGCGTCGACGTCGAGCGGGGCGGGGGCCGTGCCGAGGAGGGTGCGGACCTGGGCGCGTACGACGGGCAGGCACGCGCCGCCGTGTTCCTCGCGGACGCTGATGGTCAGGGCGCCGTCGTCGGGGGTGACCGCCGTCTGCAGGGCGAGCGGCGTCGGGTCCGGCCACGGCACGGACAGCGGCCGGCCGATCTCCAGATGCCGTACCTCGACCGGGCGGTCCAGGGCCCGCCGGCCGGCGCTGAGCGCCATCTCCACGTAGGCGGCGGCCGGCATGAGGACGTCGTCCCCGATCCTGTGGTCGCCCAGCCAGGGCACCAGCTGGGGTTCGACGGTGCCGTGCCAGACGTGGTGCGGGGCGGGCATCCGCTCGCCCACCAGGGGGTGGTCGAGGAGGCCGCTGCCGCTGGTGTGGGCGACCAGGTCCTGTGCGGTGCCGTGCCAGTACCGTTCGCGCTGCCAGGCGTAGGCGGGCAGGTCGGCCACCCGGCCGGGGCGGGGGAAGTGGTGGCGCCAGTCCGTGGCGGTGTCGGCGGCGAGCACGGCGGCGACGGCCGACGCGGTCTCGCGGGGGCCGTTCCCGTCGCGGCGCAGGGTGGGGACGCAGGTGGCGCCGGTGTGGCGGAGATAGGGGCGCAGGACCGGGTGCGGGCCGATCTCGACCAGGACACCGGCGTGTCCGGCGGCGAGCTGGGCGGCCTCGGCGAACCGGACGGGCTCGCGGACGTTGCGCCACCAGTGGCCGGCGTCGAGTTCGGGCCCGGCGAGCGGGGTGCCGGTGACGGTGGAGAGGAACGGGACGCGGGCCGGGGCGGGTTCGAGTCCGGCGAGGGCGTCCAGGAGGGGTTCCCTGATGGGGTCCATGGCCCGGCTGTGGAAGGCGTAGTCGAGGTCCAGTTCGCGGAAGAAGACGCCGCGGGCGGTGAGTCCGGCTCCCCAGGCCGCGAGCGCGTCGGCGTCGCCGGCGATGGTCACATCGCGGTCGCTGTTGATGCCCGCGAGCTCCAACGCGCCGTCGTGGGCCCGCAGTTCCTCGCGCGCCTGGGCTTCGGGGAGGCCTACGGCGGCCATGCGGCCCCGGCCCGCCGTGGCGCCCTGGGTGCGGCTGCGCGCGGCGATCACCAGGGCCGCCTGTTCGAGGGTGAGGACCCCGGCGGTGTGGGCGGCGGCGACCTCGCCGACGCTGTGCCCGGTCACCGCCCGTGGGCGGATGCCGTGGGAGGCGAGCAGTGCGGTGAGGCCCACCTGTACGGCGAACAGGGCGGGTTGGGCGATCTCGGTGCGCGGCCACTTCCCCGGGGACGGGTGGGCCAGTTCCTTGGCGACCGACCAGCCGAGGTGGGGTGCCAGGGCCGCGTCGGCCTCCTCGACGGCCCGGCGGAAGGCCGGTTCGCGCTCCAGCAGGTCGGCGGCCATGCCCGGCCACTGGGAGGCGTTGCCGGAGTACACGAACGCGGTACCGTCCCGCTCGGCCGTGCGTACCGTGGCCCCGTGGGCGGGCCGGCCGGCCGCCAGCAGGTCCAGCTGCCGGGCGGCGTCCCGCGGGTCGGCGGCGAGTACGGCGGCCCGGTGCGGGTGTGCGGTGCGCCGTACGGTGCTGGTGCGGGCCACGTCGTAGAACTCGCCCGGCCCGGTGTGCCGCAGCCGCTCCGCCATGCGGGCGGTCAGCTGCTCGAGGGCCTTGGGTGAGCGGGCGGAGACGACGACGGGCAGCGGGCGTCCGTCCGGCTCCGGGTGCGGGTCCGTCCGCCGGGGAGCGGGCGGCGGGGTGACGACGGCGTGGGCGTTGGCACCGCCGAAGCCGAAGGCGCTCACCCCGACGGCGGCCCGCTCCCCCACCTCCAGCGGTACGGGGTCGACGGCGGGGGCCAGGCCCAGGCCGTCGAAGTCGATGCGCGGGTTGAGGGGAAGGGCGTGCAGGGTCGCCGGGACCAGCCCGTGGCGCAGCACGAGGATCGCCTTGAGCAGACCCGCCATGCCGGAGGCGGGCTCCAGATGGCCGACGTTCGACTTCACCGAGCCGATCGGCAGCGGTCCGCCACGGCGGCGCCGGCCGAGCGCCCGGCCGATGGCCTCGGCCTCCGCCGGGTCGCCGACCTGGGTGCCGGTGCCGTGGGCCTCGACGTAGACCAGGTCGTCGGCGCCGATCCCGGCCTCCGCGTAGACGGTGTGCAGCAGCGCCTCCTGGGTCTCGGCGCTGGGCACGATCATGCCGGTGCTGCGGCCGTCGGTGTTGTTGCCGGTGGCGGCCAGGACGGCGTGCACCCGGTCGCCGTCCGCCAGCGCGTCCGCGAGGCGCTTGAGGACGAGTACGGCGCCGCCCTCCGCGCGGACGAACCCGTCGGCGTCGGCGGAGAACGCCGCGCAGCGTCCGCGCCGCGACAGCATGCCCGCATAGGAGAACCCGGCGAACGAGTAGGGATTGCTCAGCACGTTGACCCCGCCGGCGAGGGCGACCCGGCTGGAGCCCTCGCGCAGGGTGCGGCAGGCGCGGTCCAGGGCGACCAGGGCGGAGGAGCAGGCCGTGTCGACGGCCATGCTCGGCCCGCGCAGATCGAAGGCGTACGACATGCGGTTCGCCGTGATGGACAGGGTGGCGCCGGGCATGGTGTGCGGGCTGGTGTGGTCCTGCATCATCGACAGGTTCACGCCGTAGCCGGGGTCGGAGACGCCGACGTACACACAGGTGTCGGAGCCGGCCAGTGATCCGGCGGGGAGGGCGGCGTCGTCCAGTGCGTCGGCGGTCATCTCCAGCAGCAGGCGCTGCTGCGGGTCGATGTGCCGGGCCTCCGCGGGCGACATGCCGAAGTACGCGGCGTCGAACGAGGCGACGTCGTCGAGGAAGCCGCCGGCGGCGGTGTAGCTGCGGCCGGGCCGTACGGTCCCCGGGTCGACCGTACGGTCGCGGGGCAGCCGGTCGGCGGGCATCTCGCCGACCATGTCCCGCCCGTCGCGCAGCACCGACCACAGGCCGTCCAGGTCGGTGATCCCTCCGGGCAGTCGGCACCCCACGCCCACTACCGCCACGGCCCGTTCATGCTGCTGCATCGCCAAGTCCCCGCCCCTTCACACCAGTTACCGGTCCTCTTGCGGATTGAAAGGGACAACTGGGCGGAAAATCCAGCTCAAATCACTCGTTGGGGTGGAGAACACCATGTAATCGTCATTCCGGTCGGGCGGCTGGCTACGGTGACGCAGTGCCCGAAGCCCTCCGTGCCCGTATCGCCGCCGTCTCCGCCCACCTTCCCTCCCGTTACCGGACGTTGGACGAAATCCGCGTCAAGATCACCGAGACGGGTGGCCATGCGCCGCCGCCAGGACTGCTGGAGGATCTCACCGGAGTGCGCGGGGTCCATGTCCACGAGGACGGGGAGAACGCGTCCGATCTCGCGGTGACGGCCGCCCGCAGCGCGCTCGGCGACGCCGGACTGAAGATCGGCGAGGTGGATCTGCTGGTGTTCGCGTCGACCTCACAGGATCTGGTCGAACCCGCCACGGCCCATCTCGTGGCCACCAAACTGGGCGCCTCCTGCCCGGTGTTCGACATCAAGAACGCCTGCAACAGCTTCCTCAACGCCATGGAGGCGGCCGCGTCGTTCATCGAGACCGGCCGCTACCGCACGGTCCTCATCGCCTGCGGCGAACCCTCCACCCTGGCCACCCGCTGGCACGCCCCGGACCGGGAGGACCTGCTGCGGGCCCTGCCCGGCTACACCGCCTCCGACGCCGGCGCGGCGATGGTGCTGACCGCCGGCCCGGCGGGCGACGGCGACCCCGGCATCCTGTCGCTGCGGTTCGTCAGCAACTCCGCGGCCTGGGAGGCCTGCACCGTGTCCGGCGGCGGAAGCATGCACCACCTGTCCGTCCACGACGACCACACCACCCTGCGCCTCAACGGGGACCTGCGGCAGGCCGGTCTCGACGTGCTGCCCCGGATCCTGGAGACCGCCGGAAAGGAACTGGAGGCGGCGCGGGCCGGGGCCTTCTCCTTCATCGCCTTCCACCAGATCGCGATGCCGCAGTACCGCGAGGTGATCGAGACCTTCTCCCTCCCCGAGGACCGCTGCATGCCCGCCGTGGCCGAGCACGGCAACTGCGCGGCGGCCTCGCTGCCGCTGCAACTGGTCAAGGCGCGGGAGGCCGACCGGGTCGAGAGCGGGGACCTGGTGGCGATGATCGGCCTGGCCAGCGGTTTCAGCTTCGGTCTGGCGGTCGTCCGGTGGTGACCGCACGAGCGGGGGGCGCCCCGGTTCCCGCCGCGCCGCACCAACTGCTGCCGGGCTACCCCGCACCCCGGCACTGGCGCCGGGTGCCGGTCACCGGGCAGCACTACGTCGATCTCGGCTCCGGGCGGCCGGTGCTGTTCCTGCACGGCAACCCGTCGTGGAGCTATGCCTGGCGGGGACTGCTGCGCCAACTCGCCCCGCACGCCCGCTGCGTGGCCCCCGACCTGCCCGGGTTCGGAATGTCCCGGCAACTGCGGCCGGCGGACGGGGTGCCCGACCCGTACGAGGCACAACTGGAGGGCCTGGACAGCCTGTACCGCCACCTGGTGCGGGACGGGGGGCTGCCCGAGCGGGGCTGGACGTTCGTGCTGCACGACTGGGGCGGCCCGCTCGGTACCGCCTGGGCGCTGCGCAATCCGGGGGTCGTGGCCGCGATGGTCGTCTGCAACACGGTGGCGTTCCCGTTCCCGGACGGTTTCCGGCTTCCGTTCTTCCTGCGCTGGATCCGCGACCACCGGCCGGTCGCCGAACTCGTCCACGTCACCAACGCGTTCGCCCGTATCGCCGTACGGAAAGGGGTGCACCGCCCGCTCCTTGCGGCCGAGCGGCGGGCCTTCCTGCGGCCGTACGCCCGCCGTGCGGAACGCCGGGCGGTCACCGACGCCGTACGGGCGATCCCCCGCGGGCCCGCGGACCCCTCGTGGCGGCTGCTCGAACCCGCCGGGGCCGGGAGCGGCCTGGCGGACCTGCCCCTGCTCGTCGGCTGGGGCATGCGCGATCCCGTCTTCACTCCGGCCCTGGCGGCGGAGTGGGAGCGCCGGTATCCGCACGCCGCCGTCCACCGCTTCCCCGACGCCGGGCACTTCGTGATGGAGGACGCCACGGCCGAACTGGGCGACCTCATCCGCGACTTCCTCCAGGGGACCCCATGAGCACGAGCCTTCCGGGCCTCGCCGCACGCCTGGCCGGGCGGCCCGGCGCCGTCGCCCTCGTCGAAAGCCGCAAGGGGCTCTCCCGGGCGACCCGGCGCGGGGAGCTGCTGGGGCACTGCCATCACATCGCGCGGGCCCTGCACGACGCCGGGGTCCGGCCCGGTCACAAGGCCGTCGTGATGACCCGCGACGCCCACGACCTCACCGCCGTCTGCTACGCGCTGGGTCTCCTCGGCGCCGTACCCGTGCTGATCGAACCGCGCGCCGAGGTGGGCCGCTGCCTCCAGGACGTCGCCCCGGACGTGTTCATCGGGGAGCCGCCGGCCCAGTGGGGACGCCGGGCGCTGGGATGGGGGCGCCCGCATGTGCGGATCACCCTGGTCACCGGGGACTCGCCCCTCCCGGCGGGGCGGCGGCTGACCACACGGACGCCCGCCGACGGCATCCCGCTCCCCCGCTCCGGCGGGCCCGACGGTGACGGGCCGGCGCTCATCGCCTTCACGTCCGGCTCCACGGGACGGCCCAAGGGCGCCGAGTACCGCCACTCCACCCTGGCCGGTCAGCTCGACGCGCTGACGACGCTGATGGACCCGGGGCCCGACGACGTACTCCTCGCCGGGTTCCTGCCGGTGGCGCTGCTCGGTCCGCTGCTGGGCCTGACCACCCTCGCCCCGGCGGTGAACCACCTCGCCCCGGCCCGCACCCCGCCGGAGGAACTCGTCGGACCGCTGCTGGAGCACCGGGCGAGCATCGTCCTGGCCTCCCCGGCCGTCCTCACCCTGATCGCCCGGCACTGCGCCCGGCACGGCATCACCCTGCCCTCGGTCCGGCAGATCCTGTCCTTCGGCGCCCCGCTGCGCACCGCGCTCGCCGCCGCCCTGCGCGGGGCCGTACCGCAGGACGCCGAACTCCTCAGCGTGTACGGCGCCACCGAGTGCCTGCCCGTCTCCGCGATCGGCGACCACGAACTGCGGGCCTCGCGCGCCGCGCCGCCCGCCGGACACGCGGGCACCTGCCTGGGCCGGCCGCTGCCCGGTGTCCGCGCCCGCGTCCTGGACGCCGACGCCACCGGCCTCGGGGAGATCGCCGTCAGCGGAGCCACCGTCAGCCCCGCCTACCACGCGCGCCCGGACGCCGACGCCGTCACCAAGAGCGACACCGACGACGGTGTGCTGCACCGCACCGGCGACCTGGGCCGGCTGGACGACGAGGGCCGGCTGTGGTTCCTCGGCCGCCGGGCCCACCTGGTCACGGGCACCGGGTTCGGCCTCACCACCGAGGACATCGAGGCCACGGCGGACACCGCGCGCGGGGTCCGCCGTACCGCCCTGGTCGGGGTCGGTCCGGCCCTGTGCCAACTGCCCGTGCTGTGCGTGGAACCCCTCCCGGGTACGTCCCGCGCCGCCGTCCTGGCAGCCGTGCGGGCCGTGCTGAAGGACCATCCGGAGGGACATCGTGTCGGCGCCCTGCTGATCCGCCGCGGCTTCCCCACCGACCCCCGGCACAACTCCAAGATCGACCGGCTGCGACTGGCCGGCTGGGCCGCCGGAAGGCTCCGCGGGAGGGGACGATGAGGGTCCTGGTCACCGGCGGGAGCGGATTCCTCGGCCGGGAGATCTGCCGGCAGCTGACCGCGCGCGGCGACGTCGTCTCCTCCCTGGGCCGTCGCCCGAGCGCGGCGCTGGAACACCTGGGCGTCCACCAGCACCTGGGCGATCTCGCCGACGAGGCCGCTGTCGCCCGCGCGGTCGCCGGGTGCGACGCGGTGGTGCACAACGCCGCGCTCGCCGGTGTCAGCGGCCCGCCGAGGCCCTACTGGGCCACCAACGTCGTCGGCACCCGCCATGTGATCGGGCAGTGCCGCGCCCACCGGGTGCGCACCCTCCTGCACACCTCGACCGCCAGCGTCGCCTTCCGGCCCGGCGGCCTGGAGGGCGTCGACGAGAGCCTGCCCGTCACGCCCTGCCACCTGCCCGCCTACCCCGCCACCAAGGCCCGCGCCGAGGCCCTGGTGCTGGCCGCCCACGGCCCGGAGCTGGCCACCGTGTCGCTGCGCCCGCACATCATCTGGGGGCCGGGCGACCCCCACTTCGCCCCCGCCCTCGTACGCGCCGTGCGGGCCGGGCTGCTGCCGATGCCCGGCGACGGCGGCAACCTCGTCGACACCACCCACGTCCGCACCGCCGCCCACGCCCATCTGCTCGCCCTGGACAGTCTGCGGCGGTCACCGCGGACGGCGGGCGGCCGCGCCTACTTCATCGCCCAGGACGACCCGCGTCCGCTGCGCGAGCTCACCCGGCACTTCCTGCGGGCCGCCGGCGTCGACGCCCGCTGGTGCGCCGTACCGCCCCGGCTCGCCACCGCCGGGGCCGCCGCCGCCGAGGCGCTGCTGCGCGCGGCCCGCAGCACCCGCACCCACGCCCTGAGCCGCTTCCTGGTCGCGGAACTGCTCCACCCGCACCACTTCGACCTCACCGCCGCACGCCGCGACCTCGGCTTCGAGCCGCCGGTCGGATTCGACGCCGGCATCGCGGAGCTCACCCGATCGAACGACAGCGAGGACCCACCGTGCCGGACAGCTACGACACCCTCCGCTCCATCCTGACCGGCTCCTTCCGCGTCCCCGAGGACGAGATCCGGCCCGAGCTCACCCTGGAACAACTCGACCTGGACTCCCTGGCCCTGACGGAACTGGTGCTCGTCCTGCACGAACGCCTCGGGGTCAGGATCGACGGCGAGTCCGTCTCCCGCACCGCGACCGTCGGCCAGGTCGCCGGCCACCTCGACGCACTGCGCGCGAGCGCGTGACCGGGCCCGTCGCCGTCACCGGAGTCGGCCTGCTCACCCCCGGCGGGGAGGACGCCGACGCCACCTGGGAGACGGTCCGCCTCGGCGCCCGCACCGCGGCCGCCCACGATCCGGCGCTGGCCGGCCTGCCCGTCGACTTCTCCTGCCATGTGCCGCTGTCCCGCGACGAACTGGACCGGCGCGTCGGACGTGCCGCCTGGCGCATGTCACGCAACGCCGTGCTGGCCGTGCTGGCCGCCCGCGAGGCGGTACGGGACGCCGGGCTCGACCCCCGCACCTGGGACGGGGACCGCGTCGCCGTCGTCATCGGCTGCGGGCTGGGCGCGGACGAGGTGCGCGAGGAACAGGGCGGACGGCTGGAGGAGCGGGGCGCCGGCCTGGTCTCCGCGCTCACCGTCCCCCAGATGATCCCGAACATGGCGGCCGGTGAGGTCTCCATCGACCTCGGGGCCCGGGGCCCCGGCCTCGCCTGCGCGACCGCGTGCGCCTCCGGCGCCACCGCCGTGGCCGTCGCCCGTGATCTGCTCGCCGCCGGACGGTGCGACATCGCCGTGGCCGGGGCCACCGAAGCCGCCGTCACCCGGCTGACGACCGCGGGCTTCTGGCGCGCGGGCGTCCTGTCCCGGCGCGTCGACGCGCCCGCCGCCGCGTCCCGGCCGTTCGCTCCCGACCGGGACGGCTTCGTCATGGCGGAGGGCGCCGGGATGCTCGTACTGGAGCGGCGGGCGGACGCGTTCGCCCGCGGTGCGCGTGCCCGTGCGCTGCTGGTGGGCTGCGGCAGCACCTCGGACGCGTACCACCCCACCGCGCCCGCCCCGGACGGCCGGGGCGCGGAGGCGGCCCTGCGGTCCGCGCTGGCGGACGCGGGCCTGTCGCCTCACGACGTCGACCACGTCAACGCCCACGGCACCTCCACCCGGGCCAACGACGCCGGGGAGGCGGCCCTGATCGCCCGGGTGCTTCCGCACCGGCCCAGCGTGACCGCGCCCAAGGGCGTGCTCGGCCACGGGCTCGGCGCGGCGGGCGCCGTCGAGGCGGCGCTGACCGTGCTCACCCTGCAGCACGGCACGGTGCCGCCGGTCGCGAACCTGGACGCCGAGGCGCCCGGGTCCGGCATCGACTGCGTCACCGAGGAGCCGCGCCGGCAGGACGTCCGGGTCGCCGTGAGCCACTCCTTCGGCTTCGGCGGGCACAATGTCGTCCTCGCCCTGGCGAGGGCCTGAGCGGCCGGCTCAGCGGGAGCCCGGGCCGCCGGACGATGCCGGCGGCGTCCCGGGTTCCGCCTCACCGCGGGCCAGCCGGCTGTGGGTGCGGCTGTAGAGGAAGTAGACGACGACACCGATCGCCATCCAGACGCCGAAGCGGATCCATGTCTCGGTGGGCAGGTTCAGCATCAGCCACAGCGACGCGGCGACCGACACGATCGGCAGCACCGGCACCCACGGGGTGCGGAACGCGCGGTGCAGGTCGGGCCGGGTCCGGCGCAGGATGATCACGCTGATCGCGACGATGACGAAGGCGAACAGGGTGCCGATGTTGACCAGCGCGGCCAGCTCGTTCAGCGGGGTGAAGCCGGCGACGATCGCGATGATGACACCGAGCAGGATCGTCGGCCGGTGCGGGGTCCGGAACCGGGGGTGGACCCGGGAGAAGAACCGGGGCAGCAGTCCGTCGCGGCTCATCGCGAAGAACACCCGGGTCTGCCCGAGCAGCAGGATCATGCATACGGTCGTCAGGCCGACGGCGGCTCCGAAGCTGATGAAGCCCGCGAACCACGGGTGTCCGGTGGCCTTGAAGGCGTCTGCCAGCGGGGCGTCCACGGACAGCTCGGTGTAGTGCTGCATACCGGTGACGACGATCGACACCAGCACGTACAGCACCGTGCAGATGAGCAGGGAGCCGAGGATGCCGCGGGGCATGTCGCGCTGCGGGTTCCTGGTCTCCTCGGCGGCCGTGGCGACGATGTCGAAGCCGATGAACGCGAAGAACACCACCGAGGCGGCGGTGAAGATGCCCATCACACCGAAGTTGGCCGGGGCCCAGCCGAACATCAGCTGGATGAGCGGCGCATCGAGACTGTCCCCGGCGGGGACCGGCTTGGAGTCCGGGATGAACGGGTCGTAGTTGTCGCCCGTGATGAAGAAGGCACCCGCGATGATCACCACGAGGACCACGGTCACCTTGATGGCGACGACCACCGAGGTGACCCGGGCGGACAGCTTCATGCCGAGGACGAGGATGCCGGTGAGCACCAGCACCAGGGCGGCGGCGAGGATGTCGAACCCGAACACGTCGGAGCCCTCGCGGCTGCCGAGCGCGGCGGGCATCTGCCAGCCCGCGTTGTCCATGAGCGACTGGATGTAGCCCGACCAGCCGACGGCCACCACCGCCGTGCCGAGCGCGAACTCCAGGACGAGGTCCCAGCCGATGATCCAGGCGGGCAGTTCGCCCAGGGAGGCGTACGAGAAGGTGTAGGCGGAGCCCGCCACCGGCACGGTGGAGGCGAACTCGGCGTAGCAGAGCGCGGCGAGCGCGCAGACGACACCGGCCACCACGAACGCCAGGGCCGTGGCCGGCCCGGCGTTGTCCTTGGCGACCGTGCCGGTGAGGACGAAGATGCCGGTGCCGATGATGACACCGACACCGAAGACGGTCAGATCCAGCGCGGAGAGGGACTTCTTGAGCGCATGCTCGGGTTCCTCGGTGTCGCGGATGGACTGTTCTACCTTCTTCGTCCGGAAGAGGGGGCTTGTCACGGGAACCTCCCACGCTTGTCGTCCTCGACATGATCGAGAGGGGGCGTACCTCGTATGCCCCGGCGCGGGCGCTTTCACGCGGATGGGCCGCGCGCGCCACTCTTCACGGTGGCGGGGGCGGCCCATCCGGGCGACGTGTGTCGCGAGGTCAGTCGCGGGCGGGTTCCACCGAGTCGACCGCCTCGGCGGCGGAGCGTCCGTAGCCGCCGTCGAGCTTCGCGACCAGACCGGTGACCTGGCGGGCGATGTCGGGGGCGGTCAGCCCGATCTCGGCCATGACCTCGGCGCGGGAGGCGTGGTCGAGGAAGCGCGGCGGGATGCCGAAGTCGCGCAGCGGCACGTCCACGCCGGCGTCGCGCAGCGCCTGCGCGACGGTGGAGCCGACGCCGCCGACGCGCGAGTTGTCCTCGACGGTGACGACGACCCGGTGCTTCGCGGCGAGCGGGGCCATGGCCTCGTCGACGGGCTTGACCCAGCGCGGGTCGACGACGGTGGTGGAGATGCCCTGCCGGTCGAGCAGCGCGGCGATCTCGAGGCACATCGGCGCGAGGGCGCCCACGGACACCAGCAGCACGTCCGGGGTGTCGGTGCCGGGTTCGCGCAGGACGTCCATGCCGCCGACGCGTCCCACGGCGGGTACGGCGGGGCCGACGGCGCCCTTGGAGAAGCGCACCACGGTGGGGGCGTCCTCGACGGCGACGGCCTCGCGGAGCTGGGCGCGGACCTGGTCGGCGTCGCGCGGGGCCGCGAGCCGCAGGCCGGGGACGACCTGAAGGATCGACATGTCCCACATGCCGTTGTGGGAGGCGCCGTCGGTGCCGGTGACACCGGCCCGGTCGAGCACGAACGTCACACCGCACCGGTGCAGGGCCACGTCCATGAGCACCTGGTCGAAGGCGCGGTTGAGGAAGGTGGCGTACACGGCGAAGACGGGGTGCACCCCGGCGTGCGCGAGGCCGGCCGCGGAGACCGCGCCGTGCTGCTCGGCGATGCCGACGTCGTAGACCCGGTCGGGGAAGCGCTTGGCGAACTTGTCCAGGCCGACCGGCTGGAGCATGGCGGCGGTGATGGCCACGACGTCGTCGCGCTCCTCGCCGAGCTTCACCATCTCCTCGCCGAAGACGCTCGTCCAGTCGGCGCCGGAGCTGGCGATCGGCAGGCCCGTGTCGGGGTGGATCCTGCCGACGGCGTGGAAGCGGTCGGCCTCGTCCTGGAGGGCGGGCTGGTAGCCGCGGCCCTTCTCGGTGAGGCAGTGCACGATGACCGGGCCGCCGAACCGCTTGGCGCGGGTGAGGGCGGACTCCAGGGCCTCGATGTCGTGGCCGTCGATCGGGCCGACGTACTTCAGACCGAGGTCCTCGAACATGCCCTGCGGGGCGATGAAGTCCTTGAGGCCCTTCTTGGCGCCGTGCAGGGTGTCGTAGAGGGCCTGGCCGACGACCGGGGTGCGCTCCAGGAGGTCCTTGGTGCGGGTCAGGAAGCGCTCGTAGCCGTCGGTGGTGCGCAGGGTCGCCAGATGGTTGGCGAGGCCGCCGATGGTGGGCGAGTAGGAGCGCTCGTTGTCGTTGACGACGATGACGAGCGGGCGGTCCTTGGCGTCGGCGATGTTGTTCAGCGCCTCCCAGGCCATGCCGCCGGTGAGCGCGCCGTCGCCGATGACCGCGACGACGTGGCTGTCGCGCTTCTTGATCTGGTTGGCCTTGGCGATGCCGTCGGCCCAGCCGAGCACCGTGGAGGCGTGGCTGTTCTCGATGACGTCGTGCTCGGACTCCCCCTGCGAGGGGTAGCCGGACAGGCCGCCCTTCATCTTCAGCTTGGAGAAGTCCTGCCGGCCGGTCAGCAGCTTGTGGACGTAGGACTGGTGGCCGGTGTCCCAGAGCACTTTGTCCGTGGGCGACTCGAAGACCCGGTGCAGGGCGAGGGTGAGCTCCACCACACCGAGGTTGGGGCCGAGGTGGCCGCCGGTCTTGGAGACCGCTTCGACGAGGAAGGTCCGGATCTCCCCGGCCAGCTGGTCGAGCTCCTCCAGGCTGAGCCGGTCCAGATCGCGCGGTCCCCTGATGCGGGTCAGCAGCGGCACCCGTGCCTCCTTGCAGTAGAGCTGATCGAGCTATTGCCGGGCGGGACGAGTCTAATGTTCCGTTGAACCGATCGACCCCCGGGCCATGCGTCGTACATCACCCGATCGGCAGTACCCACAATCCGTACGTTCTACGACACGACTGTTGCCCGGCGCCAGGAAGGCACCGGGCAACAGCGACGTACTTCAGGGGCGCGGGGAACTGCGCGACGAGCCACAGCGCACCCGCGGATACAGCGTTACGCGCGACCCGCGGTCTTCTGCGTCTTGCGCGTCACCGCGTCGATGACCACGGTCGCCAGCAGAACACCACCGGTGATCATGTACTGCACCGGCGAGGCGATCCCCTCGAGCGCCAGCCCGTACGTGATCGAGATGATCACCATCACACCCAGCAGCGCGTCCCACGTACGGCCGCGCCCGCCGAAGAGCGACGTACCGCCGATGACCGCCGCGGCGATGACGTTCATCAGGAACTCACCGGTGCCCGCGCCCTGGTTGGCGGAGGCGATCTTCGACGCGACGAACAGACCGCCGATCGCGGCGAACGTACCGGCGATCGCGAAGACCGAGATACGGACCATCTCGACGTTGATACCGGCACGGCGGGACGCCTCGACACTGCCGCCGAGCGCGAAGACCTTGCGGCCGTACGCGGTGCGGCGGAGCACGAAGTCCGTGAACACCAGGAACACGAGGAAGATCACCACGGCCAGGGGCAGGCCCTTGTACTGGTTGAAGACGATCGCGGCGGCGAACGCCAGGATCGCGAGCAGTACGGTCCGCACGATGATCTCGTTCAGCGGACGGGACGGCACACCGGCGGCCTCGCGGCGGCGGTTGTCGAAGAACGCGAGGAGGAAGTACCCCACGGTCGCGACGACCGCCAGGCCGTAGGCGGCGGCCACATCGCTGAAGTAGTAGCTGGTCAGCTTGACGACGATGCCCTCGGAGTCGAGGTTGATCGTGCCGTTGCTGCCCAGGATCTGCAGCATGAAGCCCTGCCAGAACAGCAGGCCGGCCAGGGTCACGGCGAAGGCCGGGACGCCGATGCGGGCGAAGATGAAGCCGTGGACGGCGCCGGCCACCGTGCCGGTGAGGATCGCCAGCACCAGGGCCAGGATCTCGTTCATGCCGTGGGTGACGTTCATGACCGCGAAGGCCGCGCCCGCGACACCGCTGACCGAGCCGACCGACAGGTCGATCTCGCCGAGCAGCAGGACGAAGACGATACCGACGGCGATCATGCCCGTGCCGACCATGGCGACGGACATGTCGGAGAAGTTGCCGGCGGTGAGGAAGTTGGAGTTCAGGCTGGTGAAGATGGCCCAGATGATCAGCAGGCCGACCACGACGGGGATGGAGCCGAGGTCACCGGCCTTCATCTTCCGCTTGAACTCGTTCCAGTAGCCCGCGAGCCCCTGCTCGCGCACCAGCAGCCGGGGGTCGACCACGGTGACGGCCGCGGCGGCCGCCTCGGGGTTCTCGACTGCGTGGTCCCCGGTGGGGGTGGAGGTCTTTTCGGTGCTCACTTCTTGATCTCCCCATTGGTGCGCGCCGCACGACGGGTCACGGCGTTGTCCGTGGCGCCCGTGATGGCGGAGATGATCTCTTCCTGCGAGGTCGACTTGACCTCGAAGACGCCGTTGTTGCGCCCGAGGCGCAGGACGGCGACCTTGTCCGCCACGGCCTTCACATCGGCCATGTTGTGGCTGATGAGGATGACGGCGTGGCCGCGCTCGCGCAGCCGCTCGACGAGGTCGAGGACCTGTGCGGTCTGCTCGACGCCGAGGGCGGCGGTGGGCTCGTCCAGGATCACCAGCTTCGGCTCGCCGAGCATGGACCGGGCGATGGCCACGACCTGGCGCTGACCGCCGGAGAGGGAGGCGATCGGGATGCGGACGCTGGGGATGCGGATCGACAGGGTGTCGAGGAGCTCGCGGGAGCGGCGCTCCATCTCCACCTCGTCCAGGACTCCGCGCCTGCGGAGCTCCCGGCCCAGGTAGAGGTTGCCGACGACATCGATGTTGTCGCACAGCGCGAGGTCCTGGTAGACCGTCGCGATGCCCAGGTTCTGGGCGTCGTGCGGCCTGCTGATCTGGACGGACTCGCCATCCCACTCGATGGATCCCTCATCGATGGGATGCACGCCGGCGATCGTCTTGACCAGCGTGGACTTTCCGGCGCCGTTGTCGCCCACCAGGGCGACCACCTCACCGGCGTGGACCTCAAGCTCTACGTCGGTGAGCGCCTGGACGGCACCGAAACGCTTGGAGACCCCGCGCAACGCCAGCACGGGCGTAGCGGACACGTGAACCATCTCCTTCGCCGCCTGACCCGGCGGGAGGTTGTGCAGAGAAACTGGGGGGGGTGTTCCGTCCGGCGCCCCGCGTAGCTTGCGGGGCTGGTGTGTGCGGGGCGCCGGCGGAGCGTGTGGCAGTCGGTCCCGTGCGGGGAGTCCGGGTCACGGACTCCCCCGTGTGTCACGGGAGTCGAGGACTGCTTACTTGAGGCCGATCTTGTCGCAAGCGGCCTTGTACTTGTCCGTGCAGATCTCCTGGACGGTGTAGATGCCGTCCTTGATCACGGTGTCGTTGATGTTCTCGCTGGTCAGCGAGACGACCGGGACGAGCACGGAGGGGACGGCCTTGGTGGTGGGGCTGTCGACCTTGTCCTTGGCGATGGAGTCCAGCGACTTGCCCTGGGCCAGCAGCACGGCCATCTCCGCGGCCACGTTGGCCTCCTGCGGGTACGGCTTGTAGACGCTCATGTACTGCTCACCGGTGACGATGCGCTGCACACCCGCGAGCTCGGCGTCCTGGCCGGTGACCGGGATGTCGTCGATGCCGGCGGCCTTCAGGGCGGTGATGATGCCGCCCGCCATGCCGTCGTTGGCGGAGTAGACGCCGACGATCTTGTCCTTGCCGATGGCGGAGATGGCGCCCTCCATGTTGGAGTTGGCGTTCTCCGGCTTCCACTCCTTGGTGTCGTACTCGCGGCCGACGTTCACCTTGCCGTCGAGGACGGAGTGCGCGCCTTCCTTGAAGAGCGCGGCGTTCGGGTCGGTGGAGGACCCGTTCATCATGACGATCTGGCCGTCCTTGGCCTTGTTGCCCAGGGCCTTGAGGAGGGCCTCGCCCTGCGTCTTGCCGACGGTCACGTTGTCGAACGAGGTGTAGGCGTCGATCGGACCCTCGGCGAGGCGGTCGAAGGCCACGATCGGGATGCCCGCGTCCTTGGCCTTCTTCACCGAGCCGGCGATGGCCTTGGCGTCCACGGCGTCGATGATGAGAACGTCCACCTTGTTGGTGATCATCGTCTCGACCTGCTGGTTCTGCAGGCTGGCGTCCTGCTTGGCGTTGTTGTAGACAACCTCGCCCTTGTTGTTCGTGAGCTCCTTGACCTTCTTCTCGATCAAGGGCTTGTCGAACTTCTCGTACCGCGCGGTCTGGTTCTCCGGCAGGAGCAGACCGACCTTGATGTCATCGCCCTTCGCGGCGGAGTCGCCGGAGTCGCTCTTGTCGCCGGACTCGGCGGCGCTGCCACAAGCGGCGAGCGAGACGGCCATCGCACCGGCGGCGATGGCAAAGGCAGCACGACGCATACGCGTGTTCACTTCTAGGAACCTCCCTGACGAGGCCGCGTCGTTGCGGCCGAGGTGGCTGGAAGTCAACTCGGCCACACGTGCGACGTCAAGAAGTAAATCCTTAACGAGATGGCAACGGTGCCATCCGTTCTCTAAGTGAAGGCAGGGGTCGCCACGGTGAGGGACCCCGTCGCGGTTCCGTCCAGAAGGGTCGAATCGCCCATCTCGCTCAGTGCGAGGGCGAGCGCTCCGAGCACCTCCGCACGGCCCCCAAGTGCCCCGGGGAGAACGGACAGTTGACGTGCCGCGCTGGGGATGGCGTAGCGGCCGACGGACTCCCGTATCGGTCCGAGCACCAGCTCACCGGCCTCGGCGAGATCGCCGCCGAGGACCACCCGGCTCGGGTTCAGCAGGTTGCAGAGATTGGCGACCCCGCTGCCGATGTGGCGGCCCACGTCGGCGATCACCCGGCGGCAGCCGGGGTCTCCGTCCCGTGCCAGCCGTACGACGCCCTCCATGGTGAGGTCGGTGCCGTGACTGGGCTGGAGCAAGGGAAGCACATAACGCGCGGCCGTGAAGGTCTCCAGGCAGCCCCGGTTGCCGCAGCGGCAGACGGGACCGGACTCGTCGAGCGTGATGTGCCCGATCTCCCCGGCGGTGCCGCCGGGACCGCGATAGATCTTCCCGCTGATCACCAGGCCCGCGCCGACACCGCTCGCGACCTTGATGTAAGCAAGATCACGCACGCCCCGGCCGCTGCCCCAGACCATTTCGCCGAGGGCGCCGAGGTTGGCGTCGTTGTCCACGTGCACCGGCACGCCGAGCCGCCCCCGCAGCTCCTCGGCGGGCCTGGTGCCGGTCCAGCCGGGCAGGATCGCGGTCGAGCCCAGGGTCCCGGACTCCACGTCGATCGGCCCCGGTACGCCGAGACCGACTCCGGCGACCTTGGACGGGTCCACACCGGTGGCCTCGATCAGCCGTTTGACCAGCTGTTCCGCCCGGTCGAAGCCCTGGTCCGCGGAGGCGTCCACATCCAGCGGCTCGGACTCCTCGGCGAGCACCTGATGGGCGAGGTTCCCGACCGCGACCCGCAGATGGGTGTGCCCGAAGTCGACCCCGATCACGATGCCGGCGTCCCCGCTGAGCGAGACGCTGCGCGCCCGGCGGCCGCCCGCCGAGGTGGGGGTGACCTCGACCGTCCCGCCGTCCTTCAGTTCCCGGACGATGTTGGAGACCGTGGCCGCGGACAGACCGGTGGTCCTCGCGATCTCGGCCTGGGTGAGGGAACCCGCAAGACGTACTGCCCGGACGACCCGCTCCAGGTTGGCTCGGTGCAGCGACGACTGCGACCCCGGAGTCTCCACGACGACCTCCTGCGCGCGGGGGCCGCTTCGGTGAGGCCCCTCATGTCCAACTAGTGAACTCTAAGATGAGCCGTTCGGGTTGCCTCCCGTCAAGAGGTTGAACCGTTTCCGGGTCCACGCACACAGCGGCACGCGCCGCTCCCAGGGGCGGGAGCGGCGCGTGTGCGAGGCGTTCCGGTGTGTCACTTCAAGGCCGTACCGATCGGCCGTCGCGCGGCGGTACCGGTCGTCACTTCAGGGTGGCGGAGGTGAGTCCTGCCTGCACCTGCCGCTGGAAGGACAGGTAGACCACCAGCATGGGCACCATGGCGATGGTCACGCCGGCGAAGAGCACCGGGAGGTCCGAGGCGTAGCCCTGCTGCTGCTGGAGCTGGATCAGTCCCTGGGTCAGCACATAGCGTTCCGGATCGTCTCCGCTCTGCGGCTGCATCAGCACCGTCGGCAGGATGTACTGGTTCCACTGGCCGAGGGTGTTGAAGATGCCGACGCTGAGCAGTCCGGGCTTGGCCATCGGGAGCATGACCTGGAAGAAGGTCCGGGTGTGCGAGGCGCCGTCGAGGATCGCCGCCTCGAAGACCGCCGAGGGCAGGGTCCGGAAGAAGGCGTGCATGAAGAACACCGTGAACGGCAGCGAGTAGGCGACGTAGACCAGCGCCAGGCCGTGGTAGGTGTTCAGCATGTCGAGCCGTTTGACCATGAAGAACAGCGGCACCAGGGCGAGGAAGACGGGGAACATCGCGCCCGCGACGAAGAAGAAGTACAGCAGGCGGTTGCCCCAGAACTCGTAGCGGGCCAGTACGTACGCCGCCATGGAGCCGAGCAGCATGGTCAGCGGCACGGACATGACGAGGACGATCACCGTGCTGGTGAAGTAGTCCCCGATGCCCTTGTCCCAGGCGCGGGAGAACACACCCAGGTCCCAGTTCTGCGGCCAGCCGAAGGCGGACGCGCCGATCTGTGTGTCGGTCTTGAAGGAGCTGAGCACCAGCCACAGCAGCGGCAGCACGATCAGCACCGCCCACACGACGAGGAAGCCGTGCGAGAAGACGTTCAGCACGACGCCTTCGCCGCGCCGGTCGCCGGGGCGGACGGTGCCCTTGGCCACCGGCGGCGGGGGCGGGGTGGGGCCCCCGGTGGGGGCGGATTCCTTGAGGGGTGCGCTCATCGTCGTTACTCCGCCTCAGAACTCGATGCGCTCGCGACGGGTGGCGCGCAGCATGACCACGGACACGATCAGGGTGAGGAGCAGCATGACCACGCCCATGGCGCAGGCGTAGCCGCTCCGGCCGTACAGCAGGAAGTTCCGCATCATCACGGTCGACATGACCTCGCTGTGGTGGTCGGGGCCGCCGCCGTAGTCCCCGGCGGTCATGGTGGAGACCAGGATGAACATGTCCATGGCAGCGATGCCGAGGTAGACCCAGGCGGTCTGCACGGAGTCCCACAGCAGGGGCAGGGTGATGCGGAAGAAGGACTGGGCGCGGCCGGCGCCGTCGATCAGCGCGGCCTCGTAGATGTCCCGGGGAATGGACTGCATGGCGGCGGAGAACAGCACCAGATAGAAACCGACGCCGTGCCAGACGACCACCGCGACGAGTGCCCACAGCACGAAGTTCGGCTCGTTCAGCCATTCCACCGGACGGTCCGGGTCGACGAGCCCGAGTTTGATCAGAACGCCGTTGAGCATTCCGCCGCCGTCGCTGCGGTACACCGCTCCGAAGAGCACCGCCATGATGGCGAGCGACAGCACCTGCGGGAAGAAATAGACGACCCGGTAGTACTTCGATCCGGCGACTCCCGAGACACCTCCGGAACGTCCGCGTCCGCCCGCGTTCACCATGAAGGCGAAGAACAGCGCGAGCAGAATGGTGATCACCGGGATGAACACCAGGAACAGGATGTTGTGCCAGATGGCACCCATGAAGACGTCGTCCTTGAACAACGCCGTGTAGTTGTCCAGGCCGACGAAACTGAAGGTCTGCGACTGGCCCTTCCAGTCGGTCAGTGAATAACCGAACGTCTGGATGTACGGCCAGATCACGAAGATCAGATAGAGCACCACGGGAAAGAAGAGGAATCCCGCGACGAACCGGTGCTGCCCTTTGCGCATGGCGTTCCTGCCCCTGGGTGTGGCCGTTCCGGGCCGGGAGTCTCCTCCCGGCCCGGAGTGCGGTCGGTCGAGCGAGATCAGTCGCGGTGGTTCTGCTTCGAGGCCGGGTCCTTGGCCTGCTTGTCGACCGCGGCCTGGGCGCGCTTGAGCCATTCCTTGGGCTGGATGCGCTTGGCCATCAGCTCGTTGGAGGCGTTCTCGATGGCGGTGCCCATCTCGCTGTACCACTCGGTGTACAGGAAGCGGAAGGTGTTGTCGCCGGCCGCCTTGGATGCCTCGACGGTGGACTGGGTGCCCGGACGCAGCTGGACGTTCGGGTCGACGCCGTCCTTGAGGATGGTCAGCGAGTTCGCCTCCTTGGCGAACAGCGTGGACCACTCCTTGGAGAGCATCCTGCGCATGAACTCCTTGGCCGCGGGGAGGTTCTTGGCCTTGGACGGGATGATGAAGGGCTCACCGGAGCCGGCCCGGATCGCCTCGAACGGCAGCGCGCTGTCCGGCAGCAGCGGCATCGGCAGGAACTTCATGTCGAAGTCCTCCGGTGTCGTCTTGAGCTGCTCGTTCTCGAGCCAGGAACCGCTGGTGATGAAGGCGGCCTTGTACTGGTTCCAGCGGGTCTGCGACTCGGTGTGGGTCAGGCCGTTCGTACCGGGCATCAGATAGCCCTTCTCGACGACCTCGTAGACCGCCTCGATGGCCTCCTGCGCGGCGTCGGAGCCGACGAACGCCTTGGGGTCGAGGTTGTCGATCGCCTTCATGGCGTCCAGGCCGCCCTTCTTGGCGATCAGGTCCATGATGGCGACGTTGATGTAGTACGGGTACTTGCCCTGGTGGGCGAGGCCGCCGATGCCCTCGGACTTGGCGTCCTTGCAGATCGCGAGGAAGTCGTCCCAGGTCTTGGGCGCCTCCCAGCCCTTCTCCTCGAAGAGCTTGCCGGAGTACCACAGACCCCACACCGTGTAGATGTAGTTGAGGGCGACGACCTTGCCCTCCTGCATGCCGGCGTCGAGCGTGCCGGGGATGAGGGTGTCGCGGACCTTCGTGTCCGGGTCGTCGACCGACGGCGCGTCCAGTACCTCGGCGAGGTCGAGGAGCTGGCCGTTCTTGTGCAGGACGTCGATCGGGATCTGCTGGGCGCCGGAGTCGTCGACGATGTCCGGCGGGTTGCCCGCGTTGAACCGGGGCTGGAGCTTGCCCGTGATCTCCTGCGTCCCGGTGTGCACGGAGGTGACGTCCCACTGCTTCTTGAACGCGGCTTCCCACGCCTTGGCGTAGTCGTCGCCGTAACCGCCCTTGAAGATGACGACGTCGAGTTTGCTGCCCTTTTTGACGCCGAACGGGTTGGACTCGGACGTCTTGCCCTCGTTGTCACCGGAGTTGTCGTCCCCGCCGCCACTGGCACACGCGGACAGGAAGCTCATCGCCGGTACGGAAACCAGGCCGAGCGCGGCGGACCGCTTGATCAGTGCGCGGCGCCCGACGCCGGCCGTGCTGTTCTCGGTGGAACCGGTGCCGTCGTTCTCGGCGGAAGTGGATCCCATGCTCAAGTCCTCGCCTTCTCCAGGACTCAGGCGGTGAACCGGATCCTCCCCGGCACCGCGTTCGGGTCAAGCTGGGTCGTGCAGGAAGTGCGGCTGGTACGTGGTCGGGTGCGGTGAAGATGCCCCGGAGTGCCGACAGGTATAGTCCACTTCCCGCCGACGGAGCAAGATCGAATGCAAGGTTCACCTCCGGTCTTTTCCGAGTTGAGACCTCGCGGAAATATCCGGCTCCGCCGTGTTCACCGGCGGAAGAATCATTGCCGTTGGACCTGAATGCCGCATTCAACCCCCTTGACACCACGCAGCACTTGACGCACTACTAGACCTTGCGCATCTCATTGACAACGTTGTCCGGCGCACGGGAGGGTGCTCACGCATGCGAAGCAGGGTTCGGCACAGATGGGGAAGGGCGGTCGTCGCGGCGACCGCCTTCGCTTTGGCCGCGGGTTCACAGGGCGTCGCGGTGGCGCTGCCCGAGGCGCCGCCGAAGGCGGACCGCGGGTTCGCCTCGTCGTTCGAGTCCGGGGATCCCGCCCCGGACTGGCTCAACACCGTCGACACCACGCGCGGCGGGAAGAAGCGCGCCTCGGGGGTGGACGGCGGCTTCACGTCCGGCATTCCGGGCAATGTCACCGACCATGTCACGGGCGCCCGCGCGAGCGCGGAGAACACCAACGGCAAGGAGGTGAAGGGCAACCTCTTCGACGGCGAGTCGTCCACCAAGTGGCTGACCTTCGCGCCGACGGGCTGGATCGAGTTCGACCTGGACGAGCCGGCGAAGATCGTCAAGTACGCCCTCACCTCGGCCAACGACCACGACGAGCGCGACCCCGTGGACTGGACGCTGAAGGGCTCGACGGACGGCGAGAACTGGCAGACGCTGGACACCCGTTCGGGAGAGTCCTTCGAGGAGCGCTTCCAGACGAAGACGTACGACCTCGCCGAGACGGCCGAGTTCCAGCACTGGCGGCTGGACTTCACCAGGAACAACGGGGCGGGTGACGCCCTCCAGCTGGCCGACATCCAGCTGTCCACCGGCATCGCCGACCCCATACCGGAGGACATGCTGTCGCTCGTGGACAGCGGTCCGGCGGGCTCGCCGACGGCGAAGGCGGACGCCGGCTTCACCGGTACGCGGGCGCTGCGGTACGCCGGCCGGCACACCGCCGAGGGCCGGGCGTACTCCTACAACAAGGTCTTCGACGTCAATGTGAAGGTCGACCGGCGCACGGAGCTGTCGTACAAGATCTTCCCGTGGATGTCGGACCGTGAGCTCGACTACGACGCCACGAACGTCTCCGTCGACCTCGCCTTCACCGACGGCACCCATCTGAGCGACCTCAGGGCGACGGACCAGCACGGGTTCCCGCTGAGCCCGCGCGGGCAGGGCGACTCCAAGGTGCTGTACGTCAACCAGTGGAACAGCGTGCGCTCGTCGGTCGGTTCGGTGGCCTCGGGCAAGACCGTCGACCGGATCCTGGTCGCGTACGACTCCCCCAAGGGTGAGACCAAGTTCCGGGGCTGGCTGGACGACGTGGTGCTGAAGCAGGCGGCGCCCGAGCGGCCCGAGGCGCATCTCTCCGACTACGCCCTGACGACCCGGGGCACCAACTCCAGCGGCGGCTTCTCGCGCGGCAACAACTTCCCCGCCACGGCCGTGCCGCACGGGTTCAACTTCTGGACCCCGGTCACCAACGCCGGCTCCACGAGCTGGCTGTACGACTACGCGAGCGGCAACAACGACGACAACCTGACGACGATCCAGGCGTTCAGCGCGAGCCACGAGCCCAGCCCCTGGATGGGCGACCGGCAGACCTTCCAGGTGATGCCCTCGGCGGCCTCCGGCACCCCGGACACCGGCCGCGAGGCACGCGAACTCCCGTTCCGGCACGAGAACGAGACGGCACGGCCGTACTACTACGGGGTGCGGTTCGAGAACGGCGTGAAGGCCGAGATGGCGCCGACGGACCACGCGGCGATGATGCGCTTCACCTACCCCGGTGACGACGCGAGCGTGCTCTTCGACAACGTCACCGACCAGGCCGGTCTCACCCTGGACCAGGAGAACGGCACCTTCACCGGCTACTCGGACGTCAAGTCCGGGCTGTCCACGGGCGCCACCCGCCTCTTCGTGTACGGCGAGTTCGACAAGAAGGTCACCGACGGCGCCGCGAACGGCGTCAAGGGCCATCTGCGCTTCGACGCCGGCAAGGACCGCACGGTCACGCTGCGTCTGGCCACCTCCCTGATCAGCGTCGACCAGGCGAAGGACAACCTGAGCCAGGAGATCGGCGAGCGCACCTCCTTCGACAAGGTCAAGCGGGACGCCCGCAAGCAGTGGGACCGGATCCTCGGCAAGGTCGAGGTCGAGGGCGCCACGCGCGACCAGCTGACCACGCTCTACTCCAGCCTCTACCGGCTGTACCTGTACCCGAACGCGGGCCACGAGAAGGTCGACGGTACGTACCGGTACGCCTCGCCGTTCTCCAAGGCGGTGGGCGCCGACACCCCGACGCACACCGGTGCGAAGATCGTCGACGGCAAGGTGTACGTCAACAACGGTTTCTGGGACACCTACCGGACCACCTGGCCGGCGTACTCCTTCCTGACGCCGTCCAAGGCCGGTGAGCTGGTCGACGGGTTCGTGCAGCACTACAAGGACGGCGGCTGGACCTCGCGCTGGTCCTCCCCCGGCTACGCCGACCTGATGACCGGCACCTCCTCGGACGTCGCGTTCGCCGACGCGTACGTCAAGGGTGTCGACTTCGACGCGGAGGCCGCGTACGACGCGGCGGTGAAGAACGCCACCGTCGTGCCGCCGTCGTCGGGTGTGGGCCGCAAGGGCATGGCGACCTCGCCGTTCCTCGGCTACACCAGCACCGACACGCACGAGGGCCTGTCGTGGGCGCTGGAGGGCTACCTCAACGACTACGGCATCGCGAAGATGGGCGAGGCCCTCTACAAGAAGACGGGCGTCAAGCGCTACAAGGAGGAGTCCGCGTACTTCCTCAACCGCGCCCAGGACTACGTGAACCTGTTCGACTCCGAGGCCGGCTTCTTCCAGGGCAAGAACGCCAAGGGCGACTGGCGGGTCGAGTCGTCGAAGTACGACCCGCGCGTGTGGGGTTACGACTACACGGAGACGAACGGCTGGGGCTACGCCTTCACCGCCCCGCAGGACAGCCGCGGTCTGGCCAATCTGTACGGCGGCCGGGACGGTCTCGGTGACAAGCTCGACGAGTACCTCTCCACGCCCGAGACGGCCTCTCCGGAGCTCAAGGGCTCCTACGGCGGTGTCATCCACGAGATGATCGAGGCGCGGGACGTCCGGCTGGGCATGTACGGCCACTCCAACCAGGTCGCCCACCACGCCCTGTACATGTACGACGCGGCCGGCCAGCCGTGGAAGACGCAGGCGAACGTGCGCGAGGTGCTGTCCCGCCTCTACACCGGCAGCGAGATCGGCCAGGGCTACCACGGTGACGAGGACAACGGCGAGCAGTCGGCCTGGTACCTCTTCTCCTCGCTCGGCTTCTATCCGCTGGTGATGGGCAGTGGCGAGTACGCCATCGGCTCCCCGCTGTTCAAGAAGGTCACCGTGCACCTGGAGAACGGCCGCGAGCTGGTCGTCAAGGCGCCGAAGAACAGCGCGAAGAACGTGTACGTGCAGGGTGTGAAGGTCAACGGCAAGCGCTGGAACTCGACTTCTCTGCCGCACTCGGTCGTCTCCCGGGGCGGAACCGTGGAGTTCGACATGGGCCCGCGTCCGTCGTCGTGGGGCACGGGCGAGAACGCCGCGCCCGTGTCGATCACCCGGGACGACGAGGTGCCGACGCCCCGCGAGGACGCGCTGAAGGGCGCGGGCGCCCTGTTCGACGACACGTCGGCGACGAACGCCACGGTGTCCACCGTGGAGCTGCCCGTCACCGGGAACACCGAGGCGGTGCAGTACACGCTGACGTCCTCGGACCACACCAAGGCGCCCACGGGCTGGGTGCTGCAGGGCTCGGCCGACGGCACGACGTGGACGGACCTCGACACGCGAGCCGACGAGTCGTTCCGCTGGGACCGGCAGACGCGCGCCTTCACGGTCGACAAGCCGAAGGCCTACGGCCACTACCGGCTGGTGCTGACCGGTGAGGCGACGCTGGCGGAGGTGGAACTGCTGAGCTGAGCCGACCGGCTCTCACACGGCGGGTCCGGGCATCGCCCGGGCCCGCCTTCGTGTCCGGATCTCCGCAGGCCGGGCGGGTACCTCCCGGGTCGGGGGTGGACCAGAATGGGGGCCTGCCCCCGGTGCTCTCCGGGCGGCGCCCGCCAAGCGAGGGGAGAGCACGGGGATGGATGTCGACGCGGCCTGGCTTCCGGCGGAGGCGTTCCGGGCGGTCGGGAGGCGGCGGTCGCTGGTCCCGGCGGGCGGACCGCTCGTCGACACCGTGCGCCGCGAACTGGAGGACGCCTGCGAGCGGTTCGGCGGCCGGGTCGTACGCGAGGACGCCGAACTGGTCTTTGAGCTCACCGGGGGGCTGGGCGAGGAAGGCTTCGCGCTGACCCGCCGCGACGGCACCACGACCGTCGCCGCGTCGGACGAACACGGGCTGCTGTACGGCCTGTTCCACGTCGTACGGCTCGAGGAGGAGGCCTTCGCCGGTGACCGGCCCCGCGAGGAGCACCGTCCGGCGTACGCCCGCCGCATGCTGGACCACTGGGACAACGTGGCCGTGCACCCCGTCATGGGACAGGTCGAACGGGGTTACTCGGGAGGCTCGTTGTTCTGGGCCGACGGGCGGGCGCGCGGGGACTTCGAGCGGGTGCGGGCGTACGGCAGGCTGCTCGCGGCCTGCGGGATCAACGCCGTCGCCGTCAACAACGTCAACGTGCACGCGACCGAGGCACGGCTGCTCACCGACCGGATCGGTGAAGTCGCCGCGATCGCCGACGTGTTGCGTCCGTACGGCATCCGCACGCATCTGTCGGTCACCTTCGCCGCGCCGATGGTGCTGGGCGGACTGCCCACCGCCGACCCGCTGGACGAGGCGGTGCGCGGCTGGTGGGCGGAGGCGACGCGGCGGGTGTACGAGGAGATCGGCGACTTCGGCGGGTACGTCGTCAAGGCCGACTCGGAGGGGCAGCCCGGCCCGTTCGCGTACGGCCGTTCGCACGCCGACGGGGCGAACATGCTGGCCGCGGCGCTGGAGCCGTACGGCGGCACGGTGCACTGGCGGGCGTTCGTCTACGACCACCACCAGGACTGGCGGGACCGCGGCACCGACCGGGCGCGGGCCGCGTACGACCATTTCACCCCGCTGGACGGGCGGTTCGCACAGAACGCGGTGCTCCAGGTCAAGCACGGCCCGATGGACTTCCAGGTGCGCGAGCCGGTCTCCCCGCTGATCGGCGCGATGCCTCAGACCCGGCTGGCGGTGGAGCTGCAGGTCACGCAGGAGTACACGGGCCAGCAGCGGCACGCGTGCTGGTTGGGCCCGATGTGGAGCGAGGTACTGGGTTTTTGTCCGGACGGCGAGGTGAGCACCGGCCGGCTGGCGAACGGACTGGTGGCCGTGTCGAACGCCGGCGACGACCCGTTCTGGACCGGCCATCCGCTCGCCCAGGCCAACCTGTACACCTTCGGACGCCTGGCCTGGAACCCGGCGGCGGAGCCGAGGGCGATCCTGGACGAGTGGATCGCGCTGACCCATCCGGGAGCCGACGACCGGCTGACGGCCGGCCTCCACACCGTCCTGGACGGCTCCTGGTCGACCTACGAGAAGTACACCGCCCCGCTCGGCGTCGGCTTCATGGTGCAACCGGGCCACCACTACGGCCCCGGCGTCGACGGCTACGAGTACAGCCCCTGGGGCACCTACCACTTCGCCGATCGCGACGGCGTGGGCGTCGACCGCAGCACGGCGACCGGCACGGGCTACGCCGGCCAGTACGCCACACCGTGGTCCGGACTGTACGACTCCCCCGACACCTGCCCCGACGGACTCCTGCTGTTCTTCCACCACGTGCCGTACACCCATGTGCTGCACAGCGGGAAGACGGTGATCCAGCACATCTACGACACCCACTTCGAAGGCGTGGCGGACGTGGAGGAGGCCCGCCGGGTGTGGACGGGCCTCGCCGGCCTGGTGGAGCCCGCCCGCCACGCCCGCGTCGCCGAGCGCTACGAGGAACAGCTCCGCGGCGCCCGCGAGTGGCGCGACCAGATCAACAGCTACTTCTTCCGCAAGTCCGGGGTGCCCGACGAACGGGGGCGGACGATCTACTGAAGGCGCAGGACCGCCACGCCGAGCGGGCCGAGGGGGAAGGGCCGGTCCCGCTCGGTGTGCTTGCCGGTGAGGAGGTCGGTGGCAGGGGCCGGCGCCGTCACGTGGGCCTCCGCGGGTGCGTGGTTGAGGAGGAAGAGGAGGCGGGTGCCGTCGGGGGCGACGCGGGTCGCGGTCTCGACGGCTGGGTGGCTGGTGCGGGGGCCGATCAGGTCGTGGCGGGTCAGGATGCGGCGGATGATGTGGGCGGTGCCGGGGTCGTCCAGGGCCGTGGCGATGTACCAGGCTTCGCCCTCGCCGACGTGGTGGCGGGTGACGGCCGGGGTTCCCGCGTAGAAGTCGGTGGTGTAGGTGCCGATGGGTTCGGCGCCGCGCAGCCGCACGATCTCGAAGATCAGACGGGCTTCGGCGGTGACGTCGCCCAGGCGGACGGGGTTCGTGGTCCTCTCCGGGCGGGCGTCCCACTCGTCGACGCGGATGCCCATCAGCGGGGCGAGTGGGCCCGGAACGTCGGTGAGGAAGGCGCGGTCGTGTTCGTCCACGCGGCCGGAGAGGAACGTGGCCAGTACCGTGGCGCCCCTCGTGGCCGCCGCCTCCAGGCGCGCTGCCAGGTCGTCCTTGATCATGTGCAGGGCGGGGGCGAGGATCACGTCGTACGGGGTGAGGTCGGCGGTGACCGGGACGACGTCCACGTCGGCGCCGGCCTCGCGGGCGGCGCGGTAGTGGGTGTGGACCACCTCCTGGTAGCGGACGAGCCGGGAGGGGCCGTCGGACATCTCCAGGGCCCACCAGCTGTCCCAGTCGAAGAGGAGGGCGGTACGGGCGGGTGTGCGGGCGCCCAGGGTCGTGCCGCCCAGGAGTTCCAGCTCCTTCCCCAGCGCGGCGACCTCCCGGAAGACGCGGGTGTCGTCGCGGCCCGCGTGGCCGATGACGGCGCCGTGGTACTTCTCGCAGGCGCCGCGGGAGGCGCGCATCTGGAAGTAGAGGGCGGCGTCCGCGCCGTGGGCGATGGCCTGGAAGGTGGCGAGGCGCAGTTCGCCGGGGCGGCGCAGCGGGTTGACGTCACGGCAGGCGGTGGTGGACGGGGTCTGTTCCATCAGCCAGAAGGGGGCGCCGTCCTTGAGCCCGCGCATCAGGTCGTGGGCGAGGGCGGCGACGGTCGGCGGAGCGTCCAGGGGCGGGTAGCTGTCCCATGAGGCGAAGTCGAGGTGGGGCGCCCAGCGGTGGTAGTCGAGGGGGCGGAACAGGCCCATGAAGTTGGTGGTGACGGGCGTGTCCGGGTCATGGGCGCGGATCGCCTCCTTCTCGGCGAGGAAGCAGCCGAGCAGGGCGTCCGTGGTGAAGCGGTGGTAGTCCAGGGTGATGCCCTGGAACGCCGTGTGGTCGGGGCCGCGCCAGTGCTCGGTGAGGGCGCTGGGCGGTTCGATCTGGTCCCAGCCGGTGTAGCGGTGCGACCAGAAGGCCGTCCACCAGGCGTCGTTGAGGGCGTCGAGGGTGCCGTGCCGGTCACGGAGCCAGGCGCGGAACGCCTCGGCGCACAGGTCGCAGTAACAGACGCCGCCGTACTCGTTGTTGATGTGCCAGGCGAGTACGGCGGGGTGGCCGGCGTACCGTCCGGCGAGGCGGCGGGCCAGCCCGGCGGCGGCGCTCCTGTACGCCGGTGAGCTGGGGCAGAAGTTGTGGCGCTGGCCGTAGCGGTGGCGCCGGCCCTCGAAGTCGGTGCGGTTGACCTCCGGGTACCGCTTCGCCAGCCAGGGCGGGAGGGCGGCGGTGCCGGTGGCGAGACAGACCTGCCGGCCCTCGGCGGCGGCGCGGTCGAGGATCCGGTCCAGGACCGGGAAGTCGTAGGTGTCCTCGACGGGTTGGGTGAGGGACCAGGCGAAGACGCCGACCGTGAGGGTGTCGATGCCGGCCGCGGTGAAGAGCCGGTGGTCCGCGTCCCACACCTCCTCGGGCCATTGCTCGGGGTTGTAGTCGCCGCCGTACGGGATCTTCGGGGTGCGGGGCGGGGTCATGCGGTGAACTCCTCCTGGGTCTCGGCGATCACCGGGCGGCCGCTGTGCAGCAGGGAGAGCAGCAGCGGGGCGGCGAGGAGGGCGGGCAGGGCCTCGGTGAGCAGGGCGGTGCCGGCGGCGGTGAGGATCAGCAGGGAGAGGGCGCCGAGGGTGACGCGGGGGTGCCGGAGCAGGAAGTAGGCCGCGAGGCGGGCGGTGTCGCGGGCGCGGAAGGTGAACAGGGTGGTGAGGAGCAGGGCGTGCGCGCCCCACAGGAGGGAGCCGGTGCCGATGACGGCGAGGAGCGCCGCCCACCAGCCGGGGAGCCCCGTGGCCGCGAAGTGGGTGAGGGTGAAGGCGATCACCGTGAGCCAGGCGAGCAGCGGCGCCCACAGCTTCAGCACGGGTACGGCGTTCAGGCGCCAGCCGCGCAGGAAGGCGCGGGCGGGGTGGAGTTCGGTGAGGTCGCGGCCGCGGTGGTGCAGGGAGTAGAGGGCGGCGGAGACGGCCGGGCCGAGCGGCAGCAGGCAGAGGGCGGCGATCGGGAGGTTGGCGGGGTCGGGGGCGAGGAGGAGGAGCCCGGCGAGGCCCGGCGCCGCGGTGAGCAGCAGCAGGGCCTCGACGGTGACGAGCGTGTGGATCAGCGCGGCGGAGCGGGACAGCGGGCCGGTGCCGAAGGCGGCCGCCCGTACGGTGCTCACGGCGACTCCCGGCCCAGCAGCCGCCGTTCGTCCCACCAGGGCGGGGCCTCGTCGTGGACGGGGGTGAGTTCGACGAGGGTGATCTCGTGCCGGGCCAGGGTGAGTGCGAGGTCCGTGCGGCCGTCCTCGACCGGCAGCCGGTGGTGGGCGCGGGCGGGTTCGGAGGCGTCGTGGAGGATGTCGAGCTGTCCCGGCCTGGGCGAGCGGGGGCTGCCCATGTGCCGCCAGGCGGTGTACGCGTTGCCGCGCTCCTCGTCGACGGAGGAGCGGCGGACGAACGCCGTGCCGCGCGGTGCGGTGCCGACCGGCAGGGACAGCCGCAGGGTGTGCCGGTCCGGGCCGGGTGTCTCCCCCGTCGGGTCGACGGGCGCCCAGGCGAGCACGGTGACCCGGCCGTCGGCGTGCCGCGTCACCAGGTGGTCGTCGCCCCGGGCCAGTTGCCGCTCGCCCATGCGGGCCATGAAGGCGTACAGGTGGTACGTCGGCTTGCGCAGCTGCCGGTGGGTGAGCAGGCCGAAGCCGCCGTGGAAGAGGGCGGTGGGAATGCCGGACTCCTCGAAGACGTCGCTGAACGTCCAGTAGGAGTACGAGTCCGCGTGGTCACCGCCCGCCGTCACCACCGGGGCGAGGTAGGCGGCGTGGAAGGCGGTGTCGTGGACATGGTTGTCGGGCCGGTAGGAGGAGTTGAACTCGGTGATGTGGACGGGCAGCCCCTCCAGCCGGGTGCCCTCAAGCGTCCGGCGTGGCTCGGCGAACTGGGCGAGGAGGTCGCTCGCCGGGGCAAGGGTCTGGTGGGCGCCGAACGGGACGTGCTGGGCGGGGCCGGAGCTGTAGGCGTGCCGGGAGACGAAGTCGACGGGCACGTCGCGGCGTTCGGCGAACTCGGCGAACCGACCCATCCAGCCGTCCGCGCCGGGCGAGAGAGCCGGACCGCCGACCTGCAGCCCGGCGTCCACCTCCTTCACGGCGTACGCGGTCGCCTCGTACAGCCGGTGGTACGCCGCCTCGTCGGCGTTCAGCCAGAAGTCGGGCAGGTCGGGCTCGTTCCACACCTCGACGGGCCAGGTGCGCACCTCGTCGGCGCCGTAGCGGTCGATCAGGTGGGTCAGGGTGGCGCGGACCAGGTCCGTCCACTCCTTCTCGTCGGCGGGCGGGGTGACGTTGCCCTTCCACCAGAACACCGTCTTCTCCCCCGAGGCGAGCCCGCCCGGCATGAAGCCGAGTTCGAGGAAGGGGCGGACACCGAGGCCGAGGCAGGCGTCGAGGACCTGGTCGAGGTAGGTGAACGCGTGGTGGGTGCGGCGGGTGCCCTGCCACTCGTAGGGGCGGTGGATGCCCAGGCCGTCGCTGAGCAGACCGTGGCCCCGCAGATACCGGAAGCCGATGTCGCGCTGGAGCAGGGCGAGGGAGTCCTGGTAGTCGCGGCGCAGGGCGAGGTCGAGCCGGCCGGTGCCGACGCAGCCGCGCCAGGCGGCGGACAGGGGGCCGGACGGCTCCCCGGGGACGCTGATCACGCGTTCTCCTTCTTGAACCGTTCGTAGGCCTGGTTGTGCAGCTCGATGAACCGGTCCATGTTCTTGGCCTTCAGCTCCTTGACGTAGTCGTCCCACTCGGACAGCGGGCGCTTGCCGAGGACGAACTGGAGGGCGTTCTGGGTGACGTGGTCCTTCAGCGGGGTGTCCCAGAGGGTGGCCTGCTCCTGCTCCTCGGCGCGCAGCGGGTGCGGCGGGTCGGTGGGCAGCGGCTCGCGCCGGGCCATGGCGTCGGTGAACTTCTTCTCGTCGGGGCCGAAGGAGGAGGAGACCAGGGCCCAGCTGCCGCCGTAGGTGAACACACCGTTGAAGAAGCCGAAGTCCTTCTGGAGGTCCTTCGGGGCGTCCGGGTCGGAGCCCATGAGGCTGATGCCGGGCCCGAGTGCGTACGCGCCGGGCCCGGAGCGGGTGAACGTGGTGTTCTCCACGCCCCACTTGCAGAACTCCTGGCCGGCGTCGGAGTACCAGAGCCAGTCCACGAACTGCATCAGCGCGACGAAGTCGTCGCCCTCCAGGGCCTTGCTGGAGATCATCATGCCGTTCTCCAGGCGGGAACCGCCCAGCACGACCGGCCCGGCGGGGCCCAGCGGTACCGGGATCATCTCGATGGTGGCGCCCTTGACCTGCTTCTCCAGGTTGTAGCGGTAGTTCTGCACCAGCTCCTGAGGATTGGCGCTGATCGCGAAGGACTTCTCCCCCAGCAGCTTCCTGACCGCCTCGTCGTCGGTCTGGGTGAAGCTCTCCGGGTCCATGAGCTTCTCGGCGACCAGTTTGCGCAGATACTCGACGACCTGGCGGAAGGCGTCCCTGGCACCGGTGAAGACGAACGTGCCCGCCTTGGCGTCCCAGCTGGTGTTCAGGTACGACCAGCCGGCCCGGACGCCGTGGGCCTGGCCCAGATACTGGAACAGGGCACCCGCGGGGAAGGGGGTGTTGGTGCTCCAGCGGTCGGTGAACGGGTAGCGGTCCGGGTACTCCTCCTTCAGCGCCCTGAAGGTCGTGTACACCTCGTCCCAGGTGGTGGGCAGGCTCAGACCGTGCCGGTCGAGGACGTCCGTGCGGAAGGACAGCGAGTAGCCCTGTTTGACCTTCTCGTGCAGTCCGGGCAGCAGATAGTAGTTGCCGTCGGACTGGCGCAGTGAGTCGACCTCCGGCTGGAGGTTCCATCTCTTCACCTTGTCGCGGAAGTTGGGCATCAGATCCACGTACTCGCTCACCGGGAGGATCGCGCCCGAGGAGACGAACGCGGTCTCCGCGCCCGGGTAGGTCTTGGGGATGAGGAGGGGGGCGTCGCCCGCGCCGATGAGGAGGCTGCGCTTCTTCTCGTAGTCGCTCAGCGGGACCGGGGTGGCCTTGAAGGTGACGCCGGTGCGCCGGGTGAGCTCCTTCCAGAACAGCCAGTCGTCCTTCATCGGGTAGACCGGGTTGTTGTTGTGGAGGAGGGAGAAGGTGAGCGGCTCGGTGGCCTTGAACTGCTGGCCGGCCCGGTAGTTCTTCATGGCGCCGTCGCGCTTCTTCGACAGGTCCTTGCCGTCGCCGCCGTCACCGCCGCCGCAGCCGGTGAGGGCGGCGAGGCCGATGAATCCGGCGGCACCGAGGATCTGGCGGCGCGACAGCTGTCCGGTGTTCTTCACGGGGACTCCCTTGGTACGTCGGCGCGTTGCGGGGACGGCGGGGCGGTGCGGGGGATCAGCCCTTGACCGCGCCGAGCATCACGCCCGAGACGAAGTAGCGCTGCACGAACGGGTAGAGGCAGAGGATCGGCAGCGAGGTCAGCACGATCGTGACGGCCTGGATGTTCGCCGAGACCTGGGTGAGCTGCTCGGTGGCCGCGCCGGCGCCGGCGCCTCCGGTGGCGCCGGCCAGAAGGTTGCGCAGATAGACCGTGACCGGCATCAGTTCGGTGCGGTCCATGTAGAGGAACGCCGAGAACCAGGAGTTCCAGAAGGACACCGAGTAGAAGAGCACCATCGTCGCCACGACCGCCTTCGACAGCGGCAGCACGATCCGCAGCAGGACGCCGTACGTACTGAGGCCGTCGATCTGCGCGGCCTCCTCCAGTTCGGACGGCAGGCTCTCGAAGAAGGCCTTCATCACCAGCAGGTTGAAGACACTGATCGCGTTCGGCAGGGCGATCGCCCACACGCTGTTCTTCAGCCCGAGGCTGGTGATCAGGACGTAGTGGGGGATCAGACCGCCGGTGAAGAACATGGTGAAGACGGCGATCCCGACCAGGGCGCCGCGCCCCTTGAGGTTCTTCTTCGACAGGACGTAGGCGTAGCAGGTGGTCAGCACCATGGCGACGGCGGTGGAGACCACCGTGTAGAAGACGGTGTTGCCGTAGTTGCGCCAGAACATCGAGTCGTGGAACACGATCTCGTACGTGGTGAGGCTGAACCCCTTGGGCCACAGGGTCACCTCACCGGCACGGATCTGCCGCTCCCCGCTGAACGAACGGGCGATGATGTTGAAGAAGGGGTACAGCGTCAGCAGGACGACCAGCGTGAGGATCACCCCGTTGACGCGCTGGAAGACGCGGTGGCCGCGGGTCGGCCGGACGGTGCTCACCACAGGCTCGTCCCCACCGTGCGGCGCGACAGCTGATTGGCCGAGGTGATGAGCACCAGGCCGATGACCGCCTCGAACAGGCCGATCGCCGCCGCGTAGCTGAAGCTGTTGGACTCCACACCGGTCCGGTACAGATAGGTGGAGATCACGTCGGCGGTCGGATAGGTCAGCGGGTTGTAGAGCAGCAGGACCTTCTCGAAGCCGACGGCCATGAACGTGCCGATGTTGAGGATCAGCAGCGTGATCATGGTGGGGCGGATGCCGGGCAGGGTGACGTGCCAGATCTGCCGCCAGCGGCCCGCGCCGTCGATGCGGGCGGCCTCGTACAGGTCCTCGTCGATGGTGGTGAGCGCGGCGAGGTAGAGGATCGTGCCCCAGCCGGCGGTCTGCCAGATCTCCGAGCCGACGTAGACGGTGCGGAACCAGCCGGGTTCCTGGATGAACCGGATCGGATCGTGCCCGAACCAGCCCAGGACATGGTTGACCGGGCCGTCCGTGGCGAGCATCTGCAGCGTGATACCGGCGACGATCACGATCGACAGGAAGTGCGGCAGATACGACACCGACTGCACGAACCGCTTCAGCGACTTTTGGCGCACCTCGTTCAGCAGCAGGGCGAGGACGATCGGGATCGGGAAGCAGAAGACGAGCGTGAGTCCGCCCATCCACAGGGTGTTGTGGAACACCTGCCAGAAGGTCGGGTCGGACAGGAACATCTCGACATAGCGCAGCCCCACCCAGTACTCGCCGAGGATCGAGCCGCCCGGCTCGAAGCGGCGGAACGCGATCACATTGCCGATCATCGGCAGATAGCGGAACACCAGGAAGAACAGCAGCGGCAGCACCGCCAGCGAGTACAGCTGCCAGTCCTTGCGCAGCGCGCGCCGCCGGCCGGTGCGCGCGGGGGAACGGGTGCGCCGCGGGGGTCTCTTCGTCGGCGGCGGGTCCTGCGTGCCCGGCGGTTGAGCCGACGTGGTGGAGGTGCTCATTGCTCGGGCCTCCCGTGCCGATGACGCGGAACCGAAACTTTCGAGCTCTTACCGATAACTTCGCGGCAACCTATGAGCAGTGGTAAGCGCTGTCAATGGGTGGTGCGCGGGGAATTCCAGAGGTCGGGACGGTGGTCGGATCCGGTGCGTACGGCTGTGGAAGGGGGCCCTGATCTGTTAACGTCCCCGGAACTTTCCGCGTCTCGTCCGCAACGATCGGCCGTATCGCTCATTCGACTCCGCTTCGACTCCGCGAGGTGTCCCGTGCCCGCGTTCGACCTGCCCCCGGCTGAACTGGAGCGCCACCGCCCCGACATCGAGGAGCCCGCCGACTTCGACGCGTTCTGGGAGCGCACGCTGGAGGAGGCGTCGGCGCAGGGGGATCCGCTGGTGTCGGTACGGCCGGTGGCGAACGGGCTGCGGCTGACGGAGTCCTGGGACGTGACGTTCCGCGGCTTCGCCGGCGACCCGGTGCGCGCCTGGTTCAGCCGCCCGGCGGGCGTGACCGAACCCCTCCCGGCGGTCGTGGAGTTCGCGGGTTACGGTCGCGGGCGGGGCCTGCCGCACGAGCGGCTGACGTGGGTGAACGCCGGGTACGCGCATCTGCTGATGGACAACCGGGGGCAGGGCGACCAGTACGGCTGCGGCGGCGGCACCCCCGACCCGCACGCACGGGCGCCGGGCGGCCCCGGTCCGGCGGTGCGCGGGCTGCTGGACCCGCGGGACTACCACTACCGCCGGCTGATCGCCGACGCGGTGCGTGCGGTGGCCGCCGTACGCGCGCTGCCCGGGGTCGACGCCCCGCGTGTCGCCGCCGTGGGCAACAGCCAGGGGGGAGGGCTCGCGCTGGCGGTCGCCGGACTCGTACCGGATCTGGCGGCGCTGCTGGTCACCGCTCCCCTGCTCTGCGGCATCCGCCGCGCCCTGGACCTCACCGACGTGCCGCCGTACGGCGAGATCAGCGCCTATCTCTCGGTGCACCGGGGCGCCGAGCAGGCCGCCTACCGCACGCTGTCCTATGTGGAGGGCGTGTCGTTCGCCCGCCGGGCACACGCCCCGGCCCATTTCGGGGTCGGGCTGCGCGACACGGTCTGTCCGCCGAGCGGGGCGTACGCGGCGTTCAACCGGTACGCGGAACGCGCGGACGGGGACCCGGCCAAGGTGCTGCACGCCTATCCCTTCAACGGGCACGAGGGCGGGGACGCCGTGCATGTACGGCGGCAACTGGACTGGCTCGCGGCGCTGTCGGGCGGCTGAGCGCGGGTGCGGGCGGCACCGATGACGACCGGACACGCCATCGGGGCCGCCCACGGGGCGGTTCAGCCGACCCGGCAGGGCAGGGTCGTCGTACCGTCACCGCCCGAACCGGTGACCACGTAGCCGAACGTCGCGCTCTCCCCCGGATCGAGGGAGCCGTTGTGGCCGGCGTTGTGGACCATCACGTTCTGACCGTCGTAGGTGGCGTCGCCGTTCCACAGGCTGGCGACGCTCTGCCCGGCCGGGAGGGCCCAGTCGACCATCCAGCCGAGCATCGGCACGTCGCCGCTGTTGGTGACGGTCACCTCGGACTGGTGGCCGCCGTTCCAGCTGCCCGTCGTACGGCGGGTGGCGGAGCATTCGCCCGGAACGGGTTCGGCCGGGTTGCCGGGGTCCTTGATCCCGGTCACCTCGCCGTTGCCGCCGTCGAAGACGACGTCCGAGCAGGAGTAGAAGGTCTCCGCGCTGTCCGAACGCTGCCAGACCATATAGATGATGTGCCGGCCGGACTTGCCGTCCGGAAGCTGTCCGCTCCAGCGGTAGTCGGCCTCGACACTGCCCGGGGACCCGTTGAGCGGCGGGTGGTCGACGGAGAGGAAGGGCTGCTCCTCCATGTCGTCCCAGGTGAGCGTGGCCGTCGGGTCGAAGCCGTCCTTGGTGATGTAGACGTGGAACCAACCCGGGTGCGCGGCCCAGGCGTTGTAGGAGAAGTCGACGGTCGCACCCGAGGTGAGATGGGTGACCGGCCAGTCGGCGCCGGGCGTGTTGAAGCCGCTGAAGTTGGTGTTGCCGCCGCTGCACAGCTGCCCGTCGGGCACGAAGCCGCTGGTGCGGCCGGCACCGTCGGAGCGCAGCACCGAGAACCAGTTGTAGAAGGCGGTGGTGCCGCTGACCTGCGCGGCGGTCCTGCAGGCCGGGTTGACCGGCTTGATCTCGCCGGTGTCGGACAGCGCGTCCTGCCAGCACAGGAAGGTGCGGCTGCCGGGCTTCATGGGGGTGCCGTGGGCCTCCGCGTCGCCGCCCGCCGTCACGACCAGGCCGATGGCCGGGATGGTGGCGAGCAGGGAGACCAGGACGAGGAAGAGGGCTCGGGTACGGGTGGGAAGCGGCGAGTGGGGAGCGGTATCACTCCTGGATCTTGATGTGATCATGACATACCTGTCCGTGGGGTGAACGGTCGTCGCAGGCGGGTGGCCGGGCGCGGCGGGAGGACCTCGACGGCGGGTTCCGGTCCACCGAAATATGGGAGCGCTCCCACCACGCCCGTGAGGGGACCGTAGCGCGGAGCGACGCTCTTGTAAACGCTTACTGCGCCGCGGAGTTGTGGGGTGGGTCAGCCGATGTCGTTGATCACGCGTCGGAGGTTCTGCGCGACTTCGCCGCCTTCGAGGAGGAAGACCAGCCTTGTCAGGTGGGTGTCCCCGCGTGGCGTATTCCGGACGGCGTGGGCGATCGCGACGGCGTCCTCACGCATGCGGACACCCCGCAGGTCGACCTGGCGGCCCAGCTTCTCGCTCAGGAGGATCGCGAACCGGATCCGGGACTGGGGGTCCTGTACGCACGGGAGGGTGATGAGGGCCTCGGTGAGGCGGACGAGGGGGTCGAGGGAGCTGTCGTCGTCCGATGCGGCGTCCGGGTGCGCGGGCGGGGGCTCCGCGGGCGGGAATCCCACGGGCCGGGACGAGCGAGGCGGCGGCGCGGGGGCCGGGACGAGCGAGCGCGGCGGAGGCGCCGGGGCCGGACCGAGCCGGGGCGAAGCCCGGTAGGAAGGTGACATCCGAGCCGACACGGGCGGTGCCGGGGCCGACGCGGGCGGTGCCGAACCCGACGCCCCCGGGTTCAGCACCGAGCGGGCGATCACCACCCGGCGTTCCAGCTCCGCCCACATCTGCGGGCGTTGCCGTACGTCCGCGCCCTGCAGTTCCTCGTACACGTAGTCGTACAGTTCGTGGACGCCGATCCAGCCGTCGCCGTCCCGGTCCGCCTCGCCGGTGCTCAGGCCCTTGATCACGGCCCGGGTGAACCGGGACGACTCGGTCTCCGGCTCCAGCCGCGTGACCGGGTCGCCGCCCTCCCAGGCATACTCCGTGCGGTTCGTCGCGGTGAGCACCGCGCGGCCGTGTCCGGCGAGTTCGTCCTCGAGGTGGACCGCGCCGTCACCCTTGCTGCCGGTGAGGAAGGCTCCGCTGTAGCAGCAGTCCAGCAGCAGGACGACCGACCGGGCCCGGCACTCGCTGATCCGCTGCCGTACGAACTGGGCGGAGACGGAGGTGGAGGCGAGCCATCGCGCGTCGGTGTCGGTGGCGGCGAAGTGCAGCTCGCCGTTGTGGTTCTTGAGGCCGTGGCACGAGATGTGCAGCAGCAGCACATCGTCCCTGCGCCGGTCCTGGAAGAAGTGCTCGATGGCGAGGGCGACTTCGTGGTGCGGGGCGTCGACGACCATCCCCACCTCGAAATCCCCGATCCGCGAGTCCTCGAGCACGTCCGCCAGCGCCTGGGCGTCATGGGCGGGTGAACGCAGCTGCCTCAGGGGCTGGTTGTCGTACGTACCCGTCGCGACGAGCAGCGCGTACCGTCGTGCGGCCACGGTCGTACGGCCCTCAGTCGCCCTGGCCGGCGGCCGGCTCCGGCTCCGCCTGCGGACCGTGTGCGGCCAGGAAGGCGTCGACGATGCGCCGCTGGTCGGCCGAGGACACGGCCTCCAGCTCCAGGCTGTCGTCGCCGAGGGTGACGCTGACCGTGCGCACCGGGCGGTTCTCGATCCAGGTCCGTACGAGGTCGAGCACGGAGCGGAGCGCGATGGGGGCCAGAGTCAGGGCGAGCGCGCCGACCGCGATGGCGTCCACGGGCTTGGCCCCGTCGGGGACGTCCCCGGAGCGGACGGTCTCCACGGCCTCGACGTCCAGTTCGAGCAGCCGCTCGCGCAAGAGCAGTGTCAGTTCGTCGAGTTCTTCCTGGTCACTGTCCTGACGTCCCGTCAGTTCCAGTCGCATGCGCCGTGTGCCGCCCACCGCCACCCCCGTCGTCCGGTGAGATGTCAGCGTACAACGGGGCGACGGCGAGGGCCGCGCCCCCGGTCGCCCGGGGACACGGCCCTCGATCGCTGTGCCGTACCGCCTACTTGCGGATCAGGCTGCGCAGCACGTACTGCAGGATGCCGCCGTTGCGGTAGTAGTCGGCCTCACCGGGGGTGTCGATGCGGACGACCGCGTCGAACTCGATGCCCTTGTCGGTGGTGACCTTCACCGTGCGCGGGGTGGTGCCCTCGTTGAGCTCGGTGACGCCGGAGACGGAGAAGGTCTCCTCACCCGTCAGGCCGAGGGACTCGGCGGTGTGGCCCTCGGGGAACTGCAGCGGCAGGACGCCCATGCCGATGAGGTTCGAGCGGTGGATGCGCTCGTACGACTCGGCGATGACGGCCTTGACACCGAGCAGGGCGGTGCCCTTGGCGGCCCAGTCGCGGGACGAGCCGGAGCCGTACTCCTTGCCCGCCAGGACGACCAGCGGGATGCCCTGGTCGATGTAGTTGCGCGAGGCGTCGTAGATGAACGACACCGGAGCGCCGTCCTGCGTGAAGTCGCGGGTGTAGCCGCCCTCGGTGCCCGGCGCGATCTGGTTGCGCAGGCGGATGTTGGCGAACGTACCGCGGATCATGACCTCGTGGTTGCCGCGGCGGGAGCCGTAGCTGTTGAAGTCGCGGCGCTCGATGCCGTGCTCCGTGAGGTACTTGCCGGCCGGGGTGTCGGCCTTGATGGCACCGGCCGGGGAGATGTGGTCGGTGGTGACCGAGTCGCCCAGCTTGGCGAGCACGCGGGCACCGGAGATGTCCTCGACCGGGGCCGGCTCCATGCCCATGCCCTCGAAGTAGGGGGGCTTGCGCACGTAGGTGGACTCGGCGTCCCACTCGAAGGTGCCGCCGGTCGGGATGGGCAGCGCCTGCCACTGGGCGTCGCCGGCGAAGACGTCGGCGTAGGACTTGGAGAACATGTCCTCGCCGATGGCGTTCGCCACGACGTCGTTGACCTCGGCCTCGGAGGGCCAGATGTCCTTCAGGAAGACCGGGTTGTTGTCCTGGTCGTATCCGAGGGCCTCGCGGGTGATGTCCACCGTCATGGAGCCGGCGAGCGCGTAGGCGACGACCAGCGGCGGGGAGGCCAGGTAGTTCATCTTGACGTCGGGGTTGATCCGGCCCTCGAAGTTGCGGTTGCCGGAGAGCACCGACGTCACGGCCAGGTCGTGCTCGTTGACCGCCTGGGAGACCTCCTCCGGCAGCGGGCCGGAGTTGCCGATGCAGGTGGTGCAGCCGTAGCCGACGAGGTTGAAGCCGACCTTGTCGAGGTACGGGGTCAGACCCGCCTTCTCGAAGTAGTCGGTGACGACCTTGGAGCCCGGGGCGAGGGTGGTCTTGACCCACGGCTTGCGGGTCAGGCCCTTCTCCACCGCCTTCTTGGCCACCAGCGCGGCGGCGACCATGACGTACGGGTTGGAGGTGTTGGTGCAGGAGGTGATGGCCGCGACCGTCACCGCACCGTGGTCGATCGTGTAGGTCGTGCCGTCGGCGGCGGTGACCTCGACCGGGTGGGAGGGGGTGCCGTTAGAGATGGCCGGGGCGTCGGAGGCCGGGAAGGACTCCTGGCCGGCCTCGTCGACGTCACCGCCGTCCTTGACGTAGTTGCGCACGTCCTGGGCGAACTGGGCCTTGGCGTCGGCGAGGACGATACGGTCCTGCGGACGCTTCGGGCCGGCGATCGACGGGACGACCGTGGCCAGGTCCAGTTCGAGCTTCTCGGAGAAGTCCGGCTCGGCCTTCGGGTCCAGCCAGAGGCCCTGCTCCTTGGCGTACGCCTCGACCAGGGCGACCTGCTGGTCGCTGCGGCCGGTCAGGCGCATGTAGTTCAGCGTCTCGTCGTCGATCGGGAAGATCGCGGCGGTGGAGCCGAACTCCGGCGACATGTTGCCGATGGTGGCGCGGTTGGCGAGGGAGGTGGCGGCCACGCCCTCGCCGTAGAACTCGACGAACTTGCCGACGACGCCGTGCTTGCGGAGCATCTCGGTGATCGTGAGCACCAGGTCGGTGGCGGTCGTACCGGGCTTGAGCTCACCGGTCAGCTTGAAGCCGACGACGCGCGGGATCAGCATGGAGACCGGCTGGCCGAGCATGGCGGCCTCGGCCTCGATGCCGCCGACGCCCCAGCCGAGCACACCGAGGCCGTTGACCATGGTGGTGTGCGAGTCCGTGCCGACCAGGGTGTCGGGGTAGGCCTTGCCGTCCCGGACCATGACGACGCGGGCCAGGTGCTCGATGTTCACCTGGTGGACGATGCCGGTGCCCGGCGGGACGACCTTGAAGTCGTCGAACGCGGTCTGGCCCCAGCGCAGGAACTGGTAGCGCTCGCGGTTGCGGCCGTACTCCAGGTCCACGTTCTGCTTGAACGCGTCGTTGGTGCCGAACTTGTCGGCGATGACGGAGTGGTCGATGACCATCTCGGCCGGGGAGAGCGGGTTGATCTTGTTCGGGTCGCCGCCCAGCTCCTTGACGGCCTCACGCATGGTGGCGAGGTCGACGACACAGGGCACGCCGGTGAAGTCCTGCATGATCACGCGGGCCGGCGTGAACTGGATCTCCTGCGACGGCTGGGCCTGGGAGTCCCAGCCGCCCAGGGCGCGGATGTGGTCGGCGGTGATGTTCGCGCCGTCCTCGGTGCGGAGCAGGTTCTCCAGCAGCACCTTCAGGCTGTAGGGAAGGCGCGCGGAGCCCTCGACCTTGTCCAGCCGGAAGATCTCGTACGACTCGTCGCCCACCTGCAGCGTGCTGCGGGCGTCGAAGCTGTTCGCCGACACGACAGTCTCCTTCATTGATGTGCGCGTACCACCGCATCCTGCCGCCACGCCGCCCTGGCCTATCCGTTAAGGTAAGGCTAAGTTAGGTAGCCCTTACCAGGGTGGCGGCTGCGGTGCGCCTCGGCAGATATCTCGATGTCGAGATAACTCTAGTACACGAGGGCCGAATGGTCATGCCCCGGACCCATCGCACCACCGCCACGCCCCGACCGCATCGCGACCGGGAGTCATCAGCACGCCCGGCCGGGGTAGGCGACTGATACGAAGTCAGTTCCGGACGGGAAGGGACACGGGCATGCCGCTCACGTTTCGCAAGAGCTTTCGGATCCTTCCGGGGGTGCGGCTGAACATCAACAAGCGGTCGTGGTCCATCACCACGGGCAGCAAGAACGGCCCCCGGTACACACGGAGCAGTACGGGGCGTCGTACGACATCGATGGATTTGCCGGGACCTTTCGGCTGGCGCCGGACTCGCCGGACGCGCCGCACCGGGTGACACTGACGTCACGTCACCCGAATGGACCCCCCAGGATGTGCCATCTCATATCTGAGATAACCTCATCCTCATGTCAGACGACTACCTCGTACGCATCGGCAAGCTCATCCGTGACGCCCGTCAGCATCGCGGGTGGACGCAGACGCAGCTGGCCGAGGCGCTCAACACCAGTCAGAGCGCCGTCAATCGGATCGAGCGCGGAAACCAGAACATCAGCCTTGAGATGATCGCCCGGATCGGCGAGGCCCTGGACAGCGAGATCGTCTCGCTGGGCTATGCCGGACCGATGCATCTGCGCGTGGTGGGCGGCCGCCGCCTCTCCGGCGCCATCGACGTCAAGACGAGCAAGAACGCGTGCGTGGCCCTGCTGTGCGGCTCGCTGCTCAACAAGGGGCGCACCGTGCTGCGCCGCGTCGCCCGCATCGAGGAGGTCTACCGCCTCCTGGAGGTGCTGAACTCCATCGGCGTACGCACCCGCTGGATCAACGACGGCGTGGACCTGGAGATCGTGCCGCCGGCCGAGCTGGACCTCGCGTCCATCGACGCGGAGGCCGCCCGCCGCACCCGCTCCATCATCATGTTCCTCGGCCCGCTGCTGCACCGCCTCGACCGCTTCATGCTGCCGTACGCCGGCGGCTGCGACCTGGGTACGCGCACCGTCGAGCCGCACATGATCGCGCTGCGCCGGTTCGGCCTGGACATCGCCGCGACCGAGGGCCAGTACCACGCGGTGGTCGACCGCTCCGTCGCCCCCGACCGTCCGATCGTGCTCACCGAGCGCGGGGACACCGTCACCGAGAACGCGCTGCTGGCCGCCGCGCGCCACGACGGTACGACCGTCATCCGCAACGCCTCCTCCAACTACATGGTCCAGGACCTGTGCTTCTTCCTGGAGGCGCTGGGCGTCAAGGTCGACGGCATCGGCACCACCACGCTCACCGTGCACGGCGTGCCGAACATCGACGTCGACGTGGACTACTCCCCCTCCGAGGACCCGGTCGAGGCGATGAGCCTGGTGGCCGCGGCCGTGGTGACGGAGTCCGAGCTGACGGTCCGCCGGGTGCCCATCGAGTTCCTCGAGATCGAGCTGGCGGTCCTGGAGGAGATGGGCCTCGACCACGACCGCTCCCCCGAGTACTTCGCCGACAACGGCCGTACGCGCCTGGTGGACCTGACCGTGCGCCCCTCCAAGCTGGAGGCGCCGATCGACAAGATCCACCCGATGCCCTTCCCGGGCCTGAACATCGACAACGTCCCGTTCTTCGCGGCGATCGCGGCGGTGGCCCAGGGCCAGACCCTCATCCACGACTGGGTCTACGACAACCGCGCCATCTACCTCACCGACCTCAACCGCCTCGGCGGCCGTCTCCAGCTCCTCGACCCGCACCGCGTCCTGGTCGAGGGCCCGACCCGCTGGCGCGCGGCCGAGATGATGTGCCCGCCGGCACTGCGACCCGCGGTCGTCGTCCTCCTGGCGATGATGGCGGCGGAGGGCACGTCCGTACTGCGCAACGTGTACGTCATCAACCGCGGTTACGAGGACCTGGCGGAACGCCTGAACTCGATCGGGGCGCAGATCGAGATCTTCCGGGACATTTGATGTGCGGATGCCGCCGCACCCTGTTCTGCCCGCTGCTCAGCGGGTCAGGACGGGGGCGGCGGCATCCGTCCCGGTCCGGCGCTCGTGCGCTGTGGGCGCGGTGAGCATGCGCGGCCCGTTTCACGGGGACGGCAGCGCGGACTCCGGGAAGAAGTAACGCGCCCGGGAGTTCACGGACGCCACGGTTCTGATCGCACATCCCAAGATGCGACGCGGATACGCTGAAGCTAGTTTGGACATGTGCTGATCGGGGCCGGATCGTCGAACCTGGTCGAGCCCCAGCCCGCTCCGTTCGGTTGAGAAGCCGGACCATTCCCGTATTGCCTTCTTCACGCTCGCACTGGAGTGCGCCGCTGTGCCCGTCGCTCACTTCCTGTGGGTGAGAGCGCGGCAGAGAGGGCGGTGAGCGAGTCTCTCGCGACATCCCGCGCCCTGCTCGAGAAGGAATGTCTTCATGCCCGATCAACAAGCCGCAGACAATGGTCTGAGCAACTTCTCCTTGCACACGTTCGACGAGTCGTCGTCCCGCACCGTCGCGCAATTGCAGGAGGAGCAGGCTGAACGTCCAGGGATCAGGCCGGAGGGACTGGTAAGCGAGCGCGACCTCGATCCCGAGACGGCGGCGCGTCGCTACCTCGAACAGGCCCTGGCAAGCGCGACGGTGCCGTCCTTCAACGCTCCGGTGGCGAACGGAGTCACCAGCCGGTTCAAGACGATCGGCACGGAAACACTCCCGCTCACCGACACCCGCACGGTGAAGTTCCGTCAGACACTGAACGACATCCCGGTCTACGGCTCACTGGTGACTGTGGAACTCGACAAGGACAACGACCTGATCGGCATCGACTCGGCTCTCGGCGATCCCCGGGAGGTCGACCCGGTCGCCACCGTCTCGGCGGGCGACGCCCTGGCGGCGGCCGCCGCCGGGCCGCATGGTTACGTACCCGTCCTGGCCGGTGTGGTTCCCCACCTGAACCACTACTTCGACGCCACCGCGTCTCGCTGGCGGCTCGTGTACATCCTCGAAGACGTGCCGGTGACCCTGGACCACACGATTGAGCCTCGGCCGGGCGAGGAAAGCACATTCGAGCCGCCCAGGTTCGTCGACTACGTGGTGGACGCCCACGACGGGCACGTCGTAGCCGTCCTGCCGCGCACACCCAGCATGGCCACTGGTGAAGAGCAGACGGCGGCCGACAGCTTCGGCGTCGCTCGCACCTTCCTCGTCTCACGGCAAGGCGAACGCCTGGTGATGGACGACCCCATCCACCATGTGCAGACCTTCGGCTTCGCTTTCGGTGACCCCTCCGTCGACCATGACCGGCTGCCGGGTTCCCTCATCACCGATCCGCCGAGCTGGACACCGAGCGCCGTCAGCGCCCACGTCAACGCCGTCGCGGTGTCCGAGTTCCTGCGCGATGTGCTGCGCCGGGACAACATCGACGGTCGAGGTGGTTCCATGCGGTCGACCATCGACTGCGTCGTCGCCGACAGCAGTCCCGGCCCCAGGCAATGGGTCAACGCCTTCTGGGACGGCCGGCAGATGGTCTACGGCCAAGTGCTGCGCGGGGACGAACTGCTCTCTCTTTCCGCCAACATAGACGTGGTGGCGCACGAGATGTTCCACGGCGTCACGGACCACACCTCACGTCTGGAATACGCCTTCCAGCCAGGGGCCCTCAACGAGTCCTACTCCGACATCTTCGGAACGATCGTCGCCAACTCGGGGAAGGAGGATCCCCGCACCTGGGACTGGCTGCTGGGTGAAAACCTCCTGCCCGGGGACAAGCCGTTCCGGGACCTGTCGGACCCGCCTCGATTCGGGCAGCCGGCACACATGGACCAGTTCCGCGTGCTGCCCAACACCCGGGCCGGTGACTGGGGCGGGGTGCACGTCAACAGCGGGATACACAACAAAGCGGCCTTCCATCTGCTCACCGCACAGGCCGACGACGGCTCACTCGAAATGAGCCCGGCCGAAGTGGCGGCCGTGTTCTATCTGGCCCTCACGCAGCGGCTGTCGCGGACCTCGCAGTTCACGGACAGCCGACGCGCGGTCGTGGCCGGCGCGCGGACGCTGTTCCGAACACTGCCCGCAAACCGGCTGACCTCCAAGGTCGCCGCAGTCGAAGCGGCCTTCACCGCGGTCGGGATCCCTTGAACCTGGTGACGGAGCCGGTGAGCGGCCGGCCGCGTGCCATCAGTTGCGGCTCCCGGTTCCTCCGGTACCGGAGCCGGGCCGGGCCGGGTCGGGTCGGCAGGGAGCGGCTGACGTGCCCCCTTACCGGAAGGCGTCTAGCGTGGGCCGGGCAGACCCACCGCGGAAAGGGGCCAGCCATGCCGGTCGTCCGTAGCCCTCTGGCCGGTCGCGTCGCCGTCGTGACCGGGGCCGCGCGGGGCCTCGGGGCGGCGATGGCGGAGGTACTGGTCGAGCGGGGCGCGCGGGTGGCGCTGCTGGGCCGGGAGGAGCGCACGCTGGCCCGGGTCCGGGACTCGCTGCCGACAGGGAGCTCCGCGTGCTGGGAGGCGGATGTCACCGACGACCGCGGCATGCACCGGGTCGGCGCCGAGATCCGTGCCCGGCTCGGGCCTGTCTCGGTGGTCGTCGCGAACGCCGGGGTGGCGGAGGGCGGTCCGTTCACCGAGTCGGATCCCGCCGTCTGGCGCCGCGTCGTCGAGGTGAACCTCATCGGCAGCGCGATCACCGCGCGCACGTTCCTGCCCGACCTGATCGACACGCGCGGTTACCTCCTGCAGGTGGCGTCACTCGCGTCGATAGGCGCGGCACCGATGATGAGCGCCTACTGCGCGTCGAAGGCGGGAGTGGAGTCGTTCGCCCACGCGCTGCGGGCCGAGGTCGCCCACCGGCGGGTGGGCGTGGGGATCGCCTACATCAACTGGACGGACACCGACATGGTGCGCGACGCCGACGAGCACGCGGTGCTGCGGGAGCTGCGCGGGCACATGCCGGCTCCGGCGCGCAAGGTGTTCCCGGCCGCGTACGTGGCGGGGCGGCTGGTCACCGCCGTCGAACGTCGCCGTGCGTCCGTGTACGTCCCCCGTTGGCTGCGCTCGACCCAGTTCGTACGGGCCGCGATGCCGCCCGTCGTCACCTGGCTGTCCCGGCGCGAACTGCCGCGGCTCGCGGCGGCGGAGCCGTTCTCGGCGACGGGGCTGCTCGGCGCCGGCGGCCGGGCCGACCACGCGGCGCACCACGGCGGTCCGTCCGGTTGAGCGTTCGGGCCACGCGGGAGCCGGCCCGGCCGGCACGTGTTCACGGCCCGCGGGAGTGATCAGCGGCCCGCGACGCATCCGGCGTCGGCGTCCCCGGCGAAACGTGGAGCACGAGGCACCCGTTCCCGTAGCAACGCGTACCACTGCCCACTGCGCCAGGAGTGATGCCATGACCGTCGCGGTCGTCCTGTTCACCTCGGACCTGCGTCTGCACGACCATCCCCCGCTGCGCGCCGCGCTGAAGGCGGCGGACGAGGTGGTGCCGCTGTTCGTACTCGATCCCGGCATCCACGCGGCAGGCTTCGACTCGCCCAACAGGAGTGCCTTCCTCGCCGACTGCCTGGACGACCTCGACGCCTCGCTGCGCCGCCGCGGTGGCCGGCTGCTGATCCGGAACGGGCCGGTCGTCCGTGAGGTCCGCGAGGTCGCCGCCGAGTGCGGGGCCACCGAGGTGCACATGGCCGCGGGCGTCACCGCGTACGCCCACCGCCGGGAGGAGCGGCTGCGCGAGGAACTCCGCGGCGGTGGTGCCGTACTGCGTGTGCACGAGGCGGTGATCACCGCTGTCGCCCCGGGGGCGGTGACGCCCTCCGGCTCCGACCACTTCGCCGTGTTCACCCCGTACTTCCGCCGCTGGTCGCAGGAGCCGCTGAGGGAGCCGCTCTCCGCGCCGCGAAGCGTGCGCGTCCCCGGCGGGATGCGCGGCGAGCCGCTGCCGGACCGGGCGAAGGCGGCCGGCGCCTCGCCCGGTCTGCCGACCGGTGGGGAGTCGGCCGGACGCGACCGGTTCTCCCGGTGGACGCGTTCCGGACTGTCCCGTTACGAGGACCGGCACGACGACCTGGCGGGTGACGCCACGTCCCGGCTGTCGCCGTACCTGCACTTCGGAGCGCTGTCACCCGTGGAGCTGGTGCACCGCGCCCGGAAACACGGCGGGCCGGGCGCGGAGGCGTTCGTACGGCAGCTGTGCTGGCGGGACTTCCACCACCAGGTGCTGGCCGCCCGGCCCGGTGCGTCGGCCGAGGACTACCGCACGCGCCACGACCAGTGGCGGAACGAGGAGGACGCCGCCGAGGACATCGCCGCATGGCGGGACGGCCGGACGGGCTATCCGGTCGTCGACGCGGCCATGCGCCAGCTGCGCCACGAGGGCTGGATGCACAATCGCGCGCGCCTGCTGGTGGCGAGCTTCCTGACGAAGACGCTGTACGTCGACTGGCGGATCGGCGCCCGGCACTTCCTGGACCTCCTCGTGGACGGTGACATCGTCAACAACCAGCTGAACTGGCAGTGGGTCGCCGGCACCGGCACGGACACCCGCCCCCACCGTGTCCTCAACCCCCTCGTCCAGGCCAGGAGGTTCGACCCGGACGGCAGCTACGTACGCCGCTGGGTTCCCGAACTCGCGGGCGTGGAGGGGAGGAAGGTGCACGAGCCCTGGCGCCTCCCGGCGGACCGGCGCGACGCACTGGACTATCCGGAACCGGTCATCGACCTCGCGGACGGGCTCGCGCGGTTCAAGCACGCCCGCGGCCGCGACTGAGGAGCCCGCCCTCTCGCACCCCGGCTCTCCGGGCGGCCGGCCCGGCCCTGCGCCGTCCGGGTACCCGGGCCGGTGAGCCGCTGAGGTGAAGTTCGTCCGGCACCGGCGCGTAACCGGGCAGGAATCAGCGCATCCGTACGAGGGCCCTCGGCCGAAGCACTGCCGTGCGGATGACCGAGAGCGAGAAGGGGTCGTACATGCCTGGACTGCCGCCGATGGTTGCCCCGTCGGACGAACTCGTCGACGGCCCGGTCACCGCGCCCGGCGCCACGGAATCCGTCCGCACCGTGCTCGAGCAGGTCCTCGACGAACGGCTGCGGCGTTCCCGGGCCGTCGACCCCGTCTTCGCCCGGGAGCTGGCCGCCCGCCTGGTCGCCCTGATCGCGCGGGGCGGAAGACGGCTGCGTCCGGCGTTCACGGACTGCGGCTGGCGTGCCGCGGGCGGCTCGGGCGACACCACCGGGGTCCTGCGCACGGGAGCAGCCCTCGAACTGCTCCAGGCCTGCGCCCTCGTGCACGACGACGTGATGGACGGGTCCGTGCGGCGCAGAGGCGGTCCGGCCCTGCACGTCGAACTGGCCCGCCGTCACTGGGCCGGGGGCATGCACGGCTCCGCCGAGGAGTTCGGGACGTCGGCCGCCGTGCTCGCCGGTGACCTGGCGCTGGCCTGGGCGGACGACCTGCTGACGGAGACGGCGCTCGGTACCCCGCACGGCCGGCGTCTGCTCGAGGAGTGGCGGGCGATGCGCACCGAGATGGTCGCCGGGCAGTACCTCGACCTGCGTGCCCAGGCCGCTCGTTCGTCGGGGGCGGACGAGGCGCTGGCCATCGCCACCCTGAAGAGCGCGATGTACACCGTCGCCCGGCCCCTGGCCCTCGGAGCGCTGCTCGCCGGAGCGGACGATCACGTGCTGGACGCGCTGCGGGCGGCCGGCCGGTGCGCCGGGCTGGCCTTCCAGCTCCGTGACGACGTCCTGGGCGCCTTCGGCGACCCCGCGCGGACCGGCAAACCGGCCGACGACGACCTGCGCTCCGGCAAGCTCACCTATCTCCTCGCCGTCGCCCTGCGGCTCGCCGACGCCGCCGACGGTCTCCAGGCCGCCGCGGCGCCGCCTCCGCACCCGGACCCGGACCCGGACCCCGGTTCCGGGCACGCCGTCGAACGGATGCGGGCGGCGCTGCGGCGCACCGGAGCCCGGGACCTGGTGGAGGCGAGGATCGAGGAGCTGACGGACATGGGCATCGCGCACTTCGAGGCCACGGGCGCGCCCCCGGCCGTGCGGCGCGAGTTCGCCGCACTGGTCCGGCACGCCACGGGCGTGGCCCCCCGCCGGGCCGAGGAGGTCGCGTGAAGGGAGTGCCCGGGCCGACCGGCGGCCATGTCGTCGCGGTGGGCGCCGGGCTGTCCCGGCCGGCCTGCGCCCTTCGTCCGCCGCACGTCCGCCGCGCCAAAGGCCGCGGCTCCGGACGCGCTGACGACGGCGTCCAAGCCTCCGAGTGCGGCGTGGGCCGGGCGGCCCGGGTCGCGTCCGGCGCGGGCCACCCGCGCGCCCCGGCCGGCCGGTTAGGCGGTGATCGCACCGCCCGGCACTCCGGTGGCACCGGCCACCAGGACTCGGGCGTCCGTCGGTTCCACGCCCTCCTCCGCACGCGGACGACGGGTTGATCCACGCGTCCCCGCTTCGGCGGCGGGGCGCTGGGGGATGCGGCCCTCGCGGCGCACTCCCGGCGTCAGCTCCCCGGCCCGAGGTCGGCGGACACCTCTCGCGCGGCGCGTGTGCCCGAAGCCAGGGCACCCTGCACCGAGCCGGTCGCCCGGTGGTCCCCGCACACATACCTGCCCCGGGCGAGGCGGGTGGTGCGGCTCAGCGGCCAGGGGGGCGGCATCGCCGGCAGCGCGCCCTCGACGGTGCGGGCGGCGACCTGCTGCCAGCCGCTCGTGCCGGTCCCGTACAGCTCGGCCAGGCGCCGGAGCACCGCCCGCGCCCTGCCGGGGAGATCCGTTCCCAGTACGGAGGTGGAGATCAGCGCGGTGCCGGGGGGCGCGTAGGTGGGAGCGACCGCGCTGATCACGCAGGTGTTCAGGACGGTGCCGGTGCTGTCCGTCATCAGGGTCGGTCCGGCCATGGGTGTGCTGTCGGTGGCGTGGTAGTAGGTGGTGACGGTGCGTGTGTCCGGCACGGTCAGGTCCGGCAGCAGGCGGGCGGCGGCCGCCGGTTCCGTCGCCACCACGACGGCCCGGGCGGGCACCTCGCCGCCGTCGCCCAGCAGCACTCCGGCGTCGGTCACCTCCGCGACGGGTGTGCCGAGGCGCAGGACGCCGTCGGGCAGGCCCTCGGCGAGCTGCGCGGGTACGGCGCCGATGCCCTCCGCCGGCAGGCACAGAGACCCGCGGACCATGCTCCGCCAGACCAGGTGGAAGAACCGCGCGGAGGTTTCCAGCCGGTCCTCCAGGAACACACCGGACAGGAACGGCCGCAGAATGCCGGCGATCACGGCGTCCGACAGTCCCGCCCGGGCGAGGGCTTCCGAGGTGGGGCGGTCCCGGCGCCGTCTGGTGGCGGACACGGGCAGCACGGCGTCCCGTGCGGTGAGTGCGGCCAGCGCGGCCAGGTCCCGGGCCGGCAGGACCCGCCCCGGCAGCAGGGTCCCTGCCGCACCGGGCTCCCTGGTCGGATCGAAGAGGCGGACAGGCCCGCCCGGAGTATGCGCGACGACACCCGCGGTGAACGGGCGCAGCCGCAGGCTCCTCAGCTCCACGCGCCGCTTCACCTGCGGATACGAGGTGTTGAACACCTGGAATCCGCGGTCCAGCAGGAATCCGTCCCGCCGGTCCGTGCGCATCCGGCCGCCCACACCGTCGGACGCCTCCAGCAGGGCCACCCGCCATCCGGCGCGGCACAGGTCCAGGGCGCACGCCAGGCCGGCCAGGCCCGCACCGACGACGACCACGTCAGGTGCCCGGCGATGTTCGTCGCTCATCCGTCTCCTCGGGGTCGACGCCGTACACGTGGCGCCCGGAGGCCGGAGCCGTCCGCTCGGCCTCCGCCATTGCCGGTACCCGCGACCGGACGGCACAGACCGGTGCCGGACACGCGCGGGAGCACGCGCCGGCGAGCGGCGCGGCCGTGACCACAGGTCCAGCGGACCACGTCCCCCGGCCGGCAGCCAGGCGCCACGGCCGAGAGGCGTCGGACGACAACCCCTCACGGGGACCCCGGCGCCTCCAGGGCGGCGACCGCTTCGGCGAGCCCCGACGGACGCGCCGCACCGGCCACCGCCTGCCCGGCCCAGCCGGGTCCCAGGGTCAGGACGACCGGTCCGCGACGGGCGCCGCGCACTCCCCACTCCATCGCGGCCACGTGCCGGGCCAGCGGCCGGCTCGCGGTGGTACGGGACTGCGCCCACAGTCCCACCGCGGCCGGCCCGGTCCTGCGCACCGCCGCGACGAGCGACTCGACGGGCAGGGCACCGCCGAACATCCGCACCGGGACGCCTCGCTCCGTCAGTGCCGCGGACAGCACCTCCAGCGGCAGGGTGTGGTGCTCCCCCGGCACACAGGCGAGGACCGTGGTGGCGCCGGGACGGTCCGCGACCGTGTGGGGCGTGGCGCGCCGAAGCGCGCCGGAGACATGCCAGGACAGGAAGTGCTCGACCTCGACGTACCTCTCGCCCGAGGTCTCCCATTTGCGGCCGACGGCTTGGAGCGTCGGCACGACGACCTCGGTCCAGGCGGCGACCAGTCCGTGTTCGGTGATCGCGGCGAGCAGCAGTTCGTCCAGGGCGGCGGCGTCCAGACGCAGGGCGGCACGGGCGATTCCCCTGCACTCCTGACGTACGTCGCCGAGTTGCAGGCCGCTCCCCGCCCGGCTCCGGCGCGGAGCCGGGGCCTGTGGCGATCCGGCGGCGCGAGGAGACCGGGAAGCCGCGGCCGGCGGCTTCCCGCTGCGCGCGAGCCGTGCTGCCTCGGCCGGCGGCAGCCCGGTCGCCGTCAACGCGCACATCCGCTCCAGCCGCGCCACGTCCGCCGCCGTCCAGCGCCGGTGCCGGCCGCCCGTGTGCGCGTCCGGGCCGAGTCCGTACCGGCGGTCCCAGGTGCGGACCGTGGTGGGGGCCACCCCGAGACGCCGGGCCACCTCGCCGGTGGTCAGCCCGGCCGCGCCCTGCGGACCGCCGTCGCCGGCCCGGTCCTCACCGTTGTCCCTCCGCACGCTCATACCTCCACCGTACGACGCACAAACGACGCATGTTGCCTGCGTCGTTTCGCGCATTCGACACTGGGAGCACGCGCACGGTGGGGATGCGAGCCGGACCGGCGGATCCGCCGTCCGGCGGACGGCCCTCCGTCCTCGTACGACGCACGGCAGGAGGAACGGCCATGGACACGCACCCTCGACCGGCCACCGCCCCCGTTCCGCCCGGGGAGGAGAAGCGGTACGAGGAGGACCTGGCCCGCCGCCTCGTCGGCGCCGACGAGGTCGCGTTCGCGGCCATCTACCGGCGCTGGGGCTCACTGGTGCACACCATGGCCACCCGGTCCCTCGGCGACACGCACGAGGCCGAGGACGTCACCCAGCAGGTGTTCATCGGCGCCTGGCGCGGGCGGCACGGCTTCCGGCCCGAGCGGGGCGCGCTCGGCGCGTGGCTGGTCGGCATCGCGCGCCGCAAGATCGTCGACGCGCTGGCGGCTAGGACCCGGCGCCTGTCCCTGATCGAATCGGCCGCGCGGGACACCGCGCCGGCCGGACTCGTCCAGCAGGCGCCGGACGTGGTGCTCGACCGCGTGCTGCTCGTCGAGGCCATGTCCCGGCTGCCGCGCACCCAGCGCGAGGTGCTGTGCATGGCCTTCTACGAGGACCTGACGCAGGTCCAGATCTCGGAACGCACCGGAGTGCCCCTGGGCACGGTCAAGAGCCACACCCGCCGCGGCCTGCACCGGTTGCGTACGGCCGTCGGTCAGGGCGACGCGCACGGCACCCGGCGTGCGACCGCGTCGAAGAAGTGACGCCCCGGGCGCATCCACGGCGCCGCCCGCCCGCGAAACCCCTGTGAGACTCCGCGACAGGCGGAGACTCCCTACGAAGGGATGATCCCCCATGACTTCCCGGACCACCATCGCCGTCGCCGCCTCCGCCGGGGCCTGCGCCCTGGTCCTCGGCATGACCGCACCCGCCATGGCGGCGGCCCCCGCCCAGGCGCAGGACAAAGCCATGGTGTCCGTCTTCCACGGCATCCCCGGCATGACGGTCGACGTCTACGCCAACGGCGACAAGCTGCTCGGCGACTTCGAGCCGGGCACGGTGACCGACCCGCAGTCCCTCGACGCGGGAACCTACGACATCCAGATCTTCGAGGCGGGCCAGGGGCCCGACGGAACACCCGCCCTGGAGAAGCAGGTGAAGGTGCCCGAAGGCGGCAACGCCACGGTCGCCGCCCATCTCTCCGCCGACGGCGAACCCCGGCTGACGGCATACACCGACGACGTCTCCGAGGTGGACGCGGGCAAGGCCCGTCTGACCGTTCGCCATGTCGCGGCCGCGCCCGCCGTGGACGTCCGGGCCGGCGGACAGCCCGTCTTCACCGACCTGACGAACCCCGGCGAGGACACCGCGGCGGTCGACGCGGGCAGCGTGAACGCCGACGTCGTCCTCGCGGGCACGGACACCGTGGCCATCGGACCGGCCGAACTCGACCTCAAGGAGGGCACGAGCAACGTCGTCTACGCCTGGGGCAGCGCCAAGGACAAGAACCTGGCCCTGGCCACCCAAACGCTCAGCGGCATGGAGACGACGCCCAACGCGGTGCACGCGGGCGGCAGCGGTGCCGCCGTCACCCCGAACTCCTCGGACCAGTGGCCGGCCTGGGCCGCGGCGGCCGGAGCGATCACGCTGACGGGTGTCGTGGTGGCCCGGCGGATGGCCGGCCGGCGTGGCTGACGCCGCGCGCCGGCTGATCCGACCGGCGATGGCGGCTGCTGCTCTGGCGGCCGTCCTCGCCGTTTCGGGCGGGCCGTCGGAGCACGCGCCCGCCCCCGCCGACTTCGGATCCACGCCCTCGCAGCGAGCGGTGGCGGCCCCGTCGCCCGGCGGTACGGAGTCACCGACCGGCACCGCCGCGACCGCGCCGCCCGAACGTGTCCGGGTCCGCGACGTGGGTCTCGACGCGCGTGTGCGACCGGTCGGCGTGACCGGACGGGGAGCCATGGCCGTCCCCGACGACCCCTCCGTCGCCGGCTGGTACCGCTTCGGACCGGTCCCCGGAAGCCCTCGGGGCTCGGCCGTACTCGTCGGACACGTGGACGGGGAAACGGGCGCCCTCGGCGAGTTCGCCGCCCTCTACGACGTACGGCGCGGTGACCGCGTCGAGGTCCTGCGGGCGGAGGGTGCGCCGGTCGTCTACCGCGTCGTCTCGCGCACCACCCTGCCCAAGGACGAGCTGCCGCCCTCCGTGTTCCGCCGGACGGGAGACCCGGTCCTCACGCTGATCACCTGTGCGCCCCCGTTCGAACCCGAGCACGGGGGCTATCTCGCCAATCTCGTCGTCACGGCGGAGCCGGTGCGCGAGTGACAGCTCAGCAGGAGAGCGCCGGGACCGCTGTCGCGGAGTTCGGGCCGCTGACGTCCTGGACGGGCCGGGTGAAGCGGTAGCACTGGGCGGTCGTCGCTTCCGGGGCCGTGACGAGGACGGAGACGGTCGCCGTGTCCTTCTCGTGTGCCGCGCTCCTGACGTCGTAGGTGCGTCCCCGGCCGGTGGGGTCGAGGGCCTTTCGCACTCCGGCCCGCGTCAGGTCCTCGGTGTGCAGGTTCGCGATGCGGGTGCGCGCGAGGTTGACCGCGCCGCTGATGCCGGTGCCCGGACGGCACGCGTCGGCGGCCCGCTCGGACACGCGCGACGTCCACGCCCGGCCGGGGTGTCGGGTGTAGGCGACGACGAAACACCGGGTCACCATGTCCGGCCCGCCGCCGTGGAGCAGGGCCTTCCTGGGGTATTCGGCGTGGCTCGTGGCCGTGGCCGTGAACGCCTGGCGGGACGCGTCGTAGGTGATCACGGGAGCCTCGGAGTGCCGCCAGATCACTTCCGTGAGCGCGTCGGCGTCGGTGGTGCCGGCCGTGCCGAGGGCGCGGGCCGTATCGTCCGCCGTGTCACGGGCCTGTTGGCGGATCGACACGTACGCCGCTTCCCTGCGCTCGTCGTTGACCTTCCCGTCGTGCCAGGCGCGGTACCACAGCCAGGAGGCCACGGTGCCGAAGACGACGATCAGCACGGCCAGTACGGTGAGACAGCCGGTGGTCACGAGGCCGGTCGCCCGACTCGTGACCACCGCACTGCCGTTTGTTTCAGAGCCCACTAACTGCCTTTGTATCCGATGTCGGCCAGCTTCTGGTTCATCACCCCGGCGTAGCCCGTGGTGCCGGCGTTCTTCGGGTGGAACGACTCGAGGCTGGCACAGATGTTCTCCCCGGGCCAGGGCAGGCACGGGGCCTGGTTGGCCGGGTCGCCGTCGTGGAAGTCTCCGTCACCGTTCGGGCCGGCGACGACGCCGTTGATCCACTCGTCGGAGTCACAGACCCCGTGGCCCCGGAACGCGGGGATCGCGTCGGCGAACTCCACCTTGACGCCCGCCTTCTTCAGCTCCTCGACCTTGGCCTTCTGCTTGTCCCGGACATAGTCGGCCAGCTCGTTCAGCGCGGAGTTGACCGCGGTGCACTTCTCCTCGCTGACCAGACGGGGATAGCCCATGAGCACGATCTGCGCCTTCGACGCGGCACCGGCGATCTGGTAGATCACCGACTCGGTGTCCTCGACCGCCGTGTCGACCTTGCCCTTGTAGTCGTCGGGGTCGCACACCCCGATGACGTAGCAATTGGTCACGGCGTTGGTGAAGTTGTCGCCGTCGTTGCCGCCGATGGTCAGCATCACCAGGGTGGTGTCGTCGCTGAGGACGCCGGAGTCGAGCTGGCTCTTCTCGTGGTAATTGCCGATCTTCCCCCACGGTGTGGGGTCTCCCGAGGTCAGCTGCCAGGTGTGCGCGCCCGAGCAACTGACGTCCAGGTAGTCGACGGCGGTGCTGCTGCCGTCCGAGAGGGTGCCGATGCTGGAGCTCTGACCGGGCAGCTTCACCTTGCGCGGCCAGGAGTTGTCGCCGCGCCGGCACGCGTTCCAGCTGGTCTTGCCGTGGCCCCGGTCGGACTCGGGCGAGTAACTCCCGGAGCCCTCGCCGGAGGTGTAGGAGTCGCCCATGGCGACGACCATGTGCTTCGGCTTGCCCGACAGCGGCTGGAAGGCGACCGCGTCCCAGGCGACGTCCTCGTCCGCGGTGCCGTCCTCCGTGGTGTTCGTCAGCTCCACCCGCGGGGTGCCGGTGAAGCGGTAGACGCCCAGCTCCACCCAGGTGTTCTCACCGAAGCGGGTGTTGATGTAACGGTCGCGGTCGCCGCCCTCGACCCCCTTGATGACGTAGTGGGCCTGCTGGGTGTGCGCCCCGGTGTCCGGCATGTGCGCGTAGACGCGGGCCCATTCGACGCTGCTGCCGAGGGTCCAGGTGCCGTCGATGGTCATCCGGCCGCCCGAGCCGCCGAGGTGGGCGGTGTCGCGGGTGTGCGTGTACCAGAAGTGGCCGCCGTGTCCGCCGCCGATCTGGTGGAGGTCGCCCTTGGCCTCGTACGGGCCGAGCCCCGGTCCGGTCGCCGCCGGGTTGGGATGGAACGTGAACTGGAAGCTTCCGGAGTCGGTGCCCGACGACCCGCAGTCACTGTAGGTCTGGATGCCGTCCGGGACGGAGTCCACGATCAGCGCCCCGGCCGGGGCGGCGCCGCACTCCGAGTTGCCGTACTGCAGCCGGAAGCCGCGCCCCGGTTCCTCGCGCAGCGTCACGTACTTGATGTTCTCGTTGCCGCAGTCGGCGTCGCAGTTCGCCTTCCACGTCACGTTCGATCCACGCCACCAGTACTTCTCGTAGCACTGCGCGTCGGGGCAGTCCGGCGGGTTGGCGGAGTCGCAGTTGTTCGTGGAGTTGCAGAACGCGTCCAGCGGCGGCTTCACCCGGTCGCGCTGCCCCGGGTTGACCCACCAGGCGGGCCGGAAGCCGGCACTGGCGAAACCGGACTCGCCGGGCCAGTCCTGCCGTCCGTCGGTGCCGTAGGAGTAGCCGGTGTCCATGGACCAGGCGGCCCAGCCCATCACCTTCTCCTCGTACGGCCAGTTCTGGGGCTTCGCGGCGTCACGCGGGTCGCTCATGAACGGGTGCCGTGACGGCGGGTAGAAGGGGTTCGCCGGGTTGTTGTACCAGCCCAGGCCCCACGGCTTGCCGTCGCCGTTGTTCGGGTTGAAGCCCAGGTTGTAGTTCCACAGCGCGGCGAACCAGTTCTCCGGCTTGGACGGGTCGTCGTTGTTGACCGTGATGGTCTGACCCGAGGTGTGGAGCTGGTTCCACTTGTCCGCGAGGATGTACATCGACGCGGCGATGTTGACCGAGTAGTCCAGGGCGACGGCCTTCTGCGCGTTCGGCGCCAGAGAGGTCTCCCCCTCCTTCTCGTAGCCGGCGAGCCTCATGCCGTCGGTGACCTGGCCGACGCCGTAACCGCAGTCCGACTTGTTCCACTTGATGCGCCAGTACTCCTCGGACGTCTCGCCCTCGTGGCCGTAGAACCCGGCGATCGCGGCCAGCGGATTGCCCATCTGGCCGGGCACGGAGCCGGATTCGGCCTGCCACAGGTTCGACTCCTGGGCGAGCACACCGAGCAGTACCTGGGCGGGGATGCGTCCGCCGCCCTTCAGCGTCGGCGGCGGGAAGAGGCCCTGCGGGTCGATGGTGCCGAGCCCTGTCTGGGAGCGCCAGCCTCCCTGCTTGATCCACTTTGCGCGCAGTTCACCGCGGATCGCCATGTCGACGGCCCACTCGACCTGGTTCGGGGTCGGCTGCAGGGCGAGCGCCTTGACGTCGTTGCGCGGGACCGAGCACCAACGGTCGGTGTCGACGGGGTTGTTGGCCCGCGCGTCGGCGGCCAGTGCGGCTCGCGCGCTCTGCTTGCCGGTGGCGGGGAGGGCCGGTGAGAAGGATTCCTTGCCGGTGGCGGCAGTCGTGTCCAGGACCGTCTGGGTGAGCTTCTCGCCGGTGGTGGTCGCGGTGCTCTCGACGGTCAGCGGTGTGGCGGTCGCGGCCGCGGGCCCCTGCCCGGTGCGGGCGGTGTCGGGGGACGGTTCGGACTTGGTGAAGCCCTTGCCCGCGTTCTTGATGTGGTCCAGGCCGGTGCGTACGCCGGGGCCGAGGACGGGTTCGACGGCGAGCCTGCCGTGGCTCGACACGGCGGCGTCGGCCGGCACGTCCAGGACGGTCACGCCGCTGCCGGCCACCGGAGCCTTCTCGGGCTGCCCGGTGAGGAACACCCGCCCGCCCGCGCCCTGTTCGAGGGCGAGGTCTCCCACCTTGCCGGACGCCAGCGTCGACGGCTCGCCGCTCCCGGTCCACAGCCGCGCCCGGGCCTTCTCGCCCGAGCGGTCCAGGAAGGCGACCCCGTCACGCGTGGGACGGATCTGGAACGGGACGCCGTCCGCGCCGGCCAGGGTGCGGGTCTTCCCGGAGGGGCCGAAGTGGACCAGGTCGTGTCCCCGGGCGGCGACGAGGCCGTCGTCGACGGGCACGGCCGAGGTCACCTGGCCGTTCACGGAGTCGTCCGCGGTGGTCTTTCCGTCGGTCGTGACCGTCAGCAGCCGGGTCCTGTCGTCGCGGAACGCGGTGAACGCGGCGGTGCCGGTCTCGGGGTTGCAGGTCGGGTCGAAGTAGGCGAGCGAGGCGGTGAACGGAAGTTTCGTCACCGTGCCGTTCTTCACGTCGACGACGGCGGTGAACGCGCCGCCCTGCATCAGGTCCGGCTTGTTGGTGAACGTACGCGGCGCGTAGACGGCGGCCACATGGTCGCGGTCCATCACGCACGCGTTGCCGATCCACGTGTCCGCCGGCATACCGGGCTCGGCGAGGGTGGCGACCGTCCGCCACTGATAGGCGTCCTTGCTGTCCGCGACGAGGATCTTCAGCCCGCCCGCGTCCGTCGCCGTGGTCACGGCCCGGTCGGCGGAGGACTTCCAGTCCTTGCCCAGCTTCTTGCCCGGGTCCTGTACCCGGGCGGCCGGCTCCGCCGGGCGGCTGCTGTCGGGCTCCGGTGACGGTGGTTCGGGGGCCGCCAGGGCCGGAGCGGCCTGGACCAGCCCGGTCAGGAGCGCGATGGCCGCGAGGCCCGCGATCCTTCTTCGAGCGTTTCTCTGCACCTTCAAATCCACTCCCGTTCCATGGTTCCACGCGATTGCCATGCCCACGTCAGCATGCAGGCCAGGAGTGATCTGCCCCGCCCGGGTGACGACCAGTCATCCGCCGCGGCGATGACCCTCGTCGGGCGAGGAATGGTCTGGTCCACTCCCCCTGAGCGGCGCAACTGTAGGCACCGCCCGGGTGCGCCGGGCAACACCGCGGACACGCATCGGCCGGAAACCGCCGTTCCGGCTGCGACTCAGGGGCTCAGATTGGCTGGTCCTTGATCAGCGGGGAGCAGACGCTCCGGCCGCGGCTGTCAGTGCCGGCTGCCACAATCGGCCCGTGATCGAGACCACCGGGAACCGTATCGACTGGCAGCAGTTCCTCCGCCGTTGGCAGGAGGAATGGGTTCCGGGCGAGGACGACGTAGAGGACCTGTCGGAGGGCGGCGTGACCCTGGCCGACCTCGCGCTCGCCGCCGCGCCCGCGACGGAGGCGCAGGTGGCCGCCGCCGAGGAGCGCCTGGGTGTGCGGCTCCCTCCGTCGTACCGGCGGTTCCTCGCGGCCAGTAACGGCTGGCGGCTCGACGAGGGGTCCGTCCACCGGCTGGGCGCGGCGCACGAGATCGACTGGTTCGGGGACCCGTTCGACATGACCCCGCTGTACGAGCAGGGGCTGACCGGGCGTTCGACCGAGGAGGAGGTGCTGCTGGCCGGCATGTGGCGGCGGGCACTGCGGCTGGAGACGGACTCGGACGTGTCCTACGCCCTGCTGGATCCCGGTGACACGGACGAGGACGGGGAGTGGGCCCTGTACGTCTACAAGGGGTGGAGCGGTGAACTCCCGGACCGGTATCCGTCGTTCCGCGCGTACATGCAGCGGATGTACGAGCACTTCCACGCCGGCCGGGCGAGCGTACCCGGCTTCGTGAACGACACCACCCGGGCCCTGGACGCGGACGTGGAGCGCGCCCGGGACGAGGCGCTGAGCGGGAGGTGGGAGACGGCCCGGGAGCTCCTCACCGAGGCGGAGCGCTACGGACGGCCCCGCGCGCGGGGCATGCTGCACCAGCTGGCGGCGCTGTCGCACAGCGGTGGGGGCCACGGATTCGGTGCACTCGTCGCCGACCCCCTCTACACGGACGAACTGGTCCCCGTGATGGCCGCCAGGCACCTGCGGGACAACTGCCGCCGCCCCGGTCCCCACCGGTTCCTGCTGGGTGCCGGGACCACTGACGACATCACCGCCGTCGCGGACGTGATCCTCACCCGCATACGCGACCGGTCCTACCGCTACGCGCCGGGCGGCGCGTTCGGCCGGGCGGTGGCCGAGGCGTGGGAGTCGGCGCGACGGGGGGACACGGACACGGCGTGGCGGACGATCCGCGCCGCACTGCCGTCGTGGTCGCCGCCGGGGCCGGACCTGCTGGCACCGCTCGGCCTGCTGGGCGACCCCGTGCTGGGCCCGGTGGTGACACGGGAGCGCGGACTCGAGCTGCTGGCCACACCCCGGGCCGGCCGCTCCGGTCCGGCGCCCGATCCGGTGCCGGACCTGGACCCGCCGGGACTGTGCTGGCTGGCGGAGCCCGCGCGGTGGGACACCCCGTACGACGCCTACCGGTGTCTGTGGGTGGAGGGCGCGGAGCCGGAGGCACTGCCCGGCCTGATCGGGGAGGACGGGAGCACGGGCCTGACGGCTCCGCCCGTCCTGCCCGACGGGTGGTTCCCCTACGACTACCGGCAGCGGGACGACTTGGCGCCGTGGGAGGACCGGGCCGTGGTCGCGGTGGGCCGGACGGCGTCCGGGTGGGCGTTCGGCGTCGACGCGGTCCCGCGGGCGTCGGCGCCCGGCGGCTTCTTCGTCTCCCCGGCGGCCGCGGCGTCGCGCGACGGCCGCGCGGTGGTGCTGTGGGCGCGCCGCGGTCGCGACGGCGGCCTCGCGCTCTTCCACCTGTCGGTCGCCGAGCGGGGCGAGGAACTGTACGCGTACACACTGCGCGACAGTGACGTCGAACGCTCGGGTCCGGTACCCGCCGCCCTCGACCCGGACCGGGTCCTGCACGGCATCGGCGAAGCCGACCACCACCGGCGCCTGCTGACGGCCGTCGCGAAGGAATTCGGCCTCTCCCTGCCCCGGCACGCCCTGGTCGAGGGCATACTGCCGCAGCTGACCACCCGCTCCTGGAACCGCGCACCACGGGAGGGCGAGCCGTACGCGTACGCCAGGATCACCTTCGGGACGGATGAACGGCGTTGACAACGCCAACGTAGACCCACAGGGGTGTACGCTCCCTGCAAGTCATCCGGGCCCGTACACCGAGAGCGGGTCCGGCACCTGTCACCCACCCGAGGAACCGACGCACGTGGTACGCCGAAGCCAGAGCAGCAACCCCCGTTCCGTCGTCGTCCTGACCTCGGGCACGGACTGGGGCACCCGCGCCGCCGGGCAGCGGCGGAGCAGCGGGGCGGAGTCCGAGATACCCCGGCGGCAGCCCGCGAAGATCAAGGCGCTCCGCCAGGCTCTCCATCTGGCTCGTACGGCGATCGGCAAGAAGAACTGGCACGCGGCGCGTCACGGGCTCAGCCGGGCCCGCGCTCTCACCAACGCCCTTACCCCCGGAGTGGCCGTCCGGGAACGTGAGCAGCTCTCGGAACTCCGGAAGAAGTACGCGGCGCGCGATACGCCGGCCGCGAAGAACGCCAGGCAGGCGAAGACGGCACCGGCCAAGCGGGCAAGCGCCAAGAAGCCCGCCCCCGCCGCGAAGAAACCCACCACACAGAAGCCCGGGCCCGCGCCCGTGCGCGACCTCGGTGACCGTTTCATCAACCGCGAGGCCCTCGGCTACGGAGCCGAGGGCTCCCGGACGCGGTGAGGGCTCAACGCTCCGACGCGAACCGTACGAAGCGCTCCCAGCCCTGGCGGTGCACGGCGAAGGGCGGGCGGGTCGTGTCCTTGGAGTCGCGTACGTGGATGGCCTGTTCGGTGACGGCGACCTCCACGCAGTCATCGCCCGAGCTACCGCTGTAGCTTGACTTGAACCAGGCGAGTTCCGTCGTGCTCATGTCTCTCCTCGCAGTCGCTCCAGCAAGGCCCGGGAGTCCTGGGGGTGCAGGGCCTGCGACCGCAGTGTGTCATAGCGCTGCTGGAGGACTCTCACCTCTTTCGAGTCACCGATCAGCCGCCCGCTCTCCTGCCCCTCCGAGTATGCGAGCCGACGCCCTTCCGGGGTCTCCAGCAGGCGCAGAGGCCCATCCATGCACGAGTGGTACTCGGCCTCCAACGGCATGATCTGCAACGTCACATTGCGAGGTGACGTGTGCTCCAGAACGTAGTCCAACTGCTCGCGCCGGACGACCGTGCCGCCCAGCCTCCGTCGCAGGACCGCTTCCTCAACGATGAAGTGGAACGGCACCGTCGGGCGCTCGTACAGCATCCGCTGCCGCGCCATCCTCGCCTCGACCTGAGCCTCCAACTGCTCATCCGTCAGCAGCGGAATCCGGTTCTCGAAGAGCGCCCGCGCGTACCCCTCCGACTGCAACAGCCCCGGAACCAACCGGCACTCGTACGTGCACAGGCTCACCGCCTCGCGCTCCAGCCGGGCCCACCGCCTGAACCAAGCCGCCAGCCCCGCCTCCCCCCGCGTCAGATGCCGCGCGGCCCTCCGCAGCGCACCGGTGTTGCCCAGCGCCTCCTCCGCCCGCTCCACGAACGCCTCATCCGGCATCCGACGCCCCAACTCCACCGACTCCACGGTGTGCTTGGAGTACCGGACGAGCGTTCCCAGCTCGGCCCAGCTGAGGCCCGCGTGTTCCCGCAGCGCCTGAACGAAAGCGCCGAACGTCCGCAGGCTGTCCGACGGATGCGGCTCCCGCTCCCACTCCCCCGCCGGAACCTCCTGCGGCCCGGCACCGACCGCCTCCCCTTCGACTCCGACACTGCCCATCCGCCGCCCCTTTCCTCCATGCCGCGACGGCTCCTCACGCCACCCGCGCCGACCTCCAGCCTGACGGGCCATCAGACGTACCGTCCACTCTGCGTGTCCGTACCCTGACTCACCGTACGGAGTCCCGCACTCGTCCCCGCCCCTGTCCGACCGCCACTCTGAGGTCACGAAGAACCAGGAGAAGCCGTCCACGTACACCGCTCGCCTGCGGAAACACCAGGCGGCGGCCGTACCTCGCCGCCTGGACGAGCGGGAGGGTGCAGTCATGCAGAACGGAACCAACCGGCAAGCCCTCGCACGCCCCTCGTACCTCTCCCTGGCCGTGGTGACGTGCTCCCCGAACCGCGTGCTTCCCGAACTGGCCTGCCCCCTCTCGTAGTCGGCGGGCCGGGGTTGGGAGAGACTGACCACGATGAGGACACGGATCAAGCTGACCAGGGCCGGTGAGGCGTTCCAGGGACGGCTCACGGCGACGCAGACGGACATGATGTGCGAGGCGTTGAGCACGCTCGACGGCTGGGCCTCCACGGACGAGATTCTGGTCGTGCAGCTCGGCGCGGATCGCGAGGAGGTCCGCCGGCTGTACGACCGGCTCCAGGGTGACCACAAAACCTCCCGGGAGTTCACCCTGACCGCCCGCGAACTGCACGTCATCCATGCGGCGATCACGGCCATCGCCCCGATGTTCCTGTCGAACAGCGGATTCTCGGAGGAAGCGTTCTACATCAGGACCGGCTTCTTCCGGGAGAACTTCGACGCCATGGCGTCGAGCATCGTCAGCGCCGTATCCGAGGCCACGGCGCCGTAGGCGGGCCGCAGGCTTCGGCGTCAGCCGGTCTCCGGGGACTCCCTCAATCGGGTGATCACCTCCCGGAAACCGACGGTTGTTCCCGCGTCGCACGTAGTTTCACGCCATGCCCAACGTCAGTCACGACACCCTGCACGGCTTCCTGCCGGGGCGTCCCAAGGCACTGAACCGTGCGCTGGACCTCCTGGACCTCGGAATCCCGACCGGTGTCACCACCGAGACCCTCCCGACGGACGCGTCCGGTGCCCCGAAAATGTTTGCCCGGCAGATGGACTCCGTACTGCGGGTGGTCCGCCCCGACGGGCGCGATCCGTTCATCCTGTTGGTCGAGGCGCAGACCCGAATCGAATCGAAGAAGGAGACTTCATGGCCGTACTACGTCGCGTACTTGCGTGACCGGTACAAGCTCGAAGTCGTCCTGCTGGTCCTGTGCGTGGACAGGGCGACGGCGGCATGGGCGGCCAGACCTCTGCGCACCGGTCTGGGACGCCCCACCCAGGTCACAGTGCCTCACGTACTGGGACCGTCCAACGTTCCGCGGATGAGCCGGATCCAGGACGCCTCGGCCGACCTCGACTTCGCCGCGTTCTGCCTGTGGATCCACAGCAACGACCCGAACATCGAGGGCATACTGACGGTAGTGGGCGAGGCACTGGCCCAGGACACGGACCGTGAAGCACGGGACGACCTGGCGGGACTGATCGAGGACGGCTTGGGCAGCGAACACGCCCAGAAAATCTGGAGGAACCTGATGGAAACCCTCTTCACCCCCCGGCAAGGCACCATCGTGGGCGACGCCCGCCTCGCAGGACAGGAAGAAGGACGGCAGGAAGGACGCGTAGCCGGAAAGGCCGAGCAACTGCTGCGCCTAATGGAGCGCCGCGGCTTCTGCCTGACGGAAGAGACCCGACAGCGCGTCATCACCTGCGCGGACATGCCGCTCCTGGATCTCTGGTTCGACCGCGCCATCGACGCCACCACCCTCGACGAGATCTTCGCCGCCCCCTCTTCCACGGACCGTGTCCCCGCCCCCGCCCAGAGCCCGGAGGACACCGCAGTTGCCGGCCAAGGGCCAAGGGCCCCCGGCTCCTCGACCAACTGACACCAAGGGCGCACACTCGGCCGCACCCCACTCCGGGGTGCGGCCCGCTCGGTTCACGGCGCGATCCCCCCATGCCTCGTGCATGCCCGTTCCGGAAGCGCACCAACTCCTCTCCACCTCCGTACGGTCACCCCGCGTACGGGGCGCGGCACTCGCTCCCGCCCGCACCCGACCGCCACTCTGACGCCATGAACCACGCAACACCCCAAGTCGGTGCCCCCGTGAGCACCTTCACCCAACTGCTGTCGTCCACGCGGCGCGGCGCCCGCCTCGCCCGGCTGCTGGCGGTGGCCGAACTGCGCTCACGGGGCGTCTCGCCGGAGCTCACGGAGCGTGCCGAACTCGTCGTCGCGGAACTCGCCGCCAACGCCGTCCTGCACGGCCGCCTCCCTGGCCGCTGCTTCCGGCTCACCCTCGTCCTCGACCCGGCCGGCGGCCACCTCCGCATCGAGGTCAGCGACGCCCGCGGAGACCTGAGCCCGCGCTCCCTCCCGGCGGACACCGAACCCGACCCGCTCAGCACCTCCGGACGCGGCCTGACCCTCGTCACCGCCCTCGTCGACCACTGGGACTGCGTCCCCTACCCGCCCAGCGGCAAGACCGTCCGGGCGGTGCTGACGACACCGGCCGGCGCGTGACCGCGTCGCCCGAGGAGAGCCGTACGCCCCGCGCCTACCCTGCCGCGGCCAGTGCGGGGAACACGACCACCGAGCCGTCCTTGTCGCGGGCGATCTCGATCGCCACGTCCGTCGGGCGGCCGCCCACCGCGACGCCGTCGCCCAGCCCACGGATCTGGTACGCCGTACGCATCAGCCGGTCGACCTCACCATTCGTCAGGACGGGACGCACACTCTTCGGCCGGGCCAGCTCCAACGCCGACAGGCGCAACAGGACACCGGCAAGGCCCGACTCCAGCTCATCGAGGCGCTGCTCGTCATCCCGCAGCGCGCGGGTGAAGCTCTCGAACTGGTTGTCGGGCTCGCTCTGGGCCAGCTCGACCGCCTGGAGGACGTTGACACGCCGCTTCAACGCGATGGCCAGGGCGGCCAGTTCGAGGTGGGTGCGGAACGTGCCGCCCTGGTCGTCCACGCCAGGGAACGACTCGGTCAGCGTGCCGATCTCGACGGGCTCGCCGTCGGGAAGCTTGTCGAGCGCGCTCGTCCACCGGGCCAGGCGGATGTCGGCCTTGCTCAGCGCGGTGTCGATGGCGTGCACCGCCGAGTCGAGTCCCAGCGATACACCGAGCCTGCCCTGGTCCAGCAGGATGGCCGTGGCCTTGTCGATGGCGGGACGGCAGCCGTTGAGCGCGCTGTGCTCGTCGTCGAGCTTGTCCGCCTGAAGCTGCTCCAGCAGTTCCGTGATGTGCGCGATGGCCTCCTGCCGCTTGGCGTCGGCGTGCGCGCTCACCCCGACCGCCACGGCCATGAGCACGAGCGGTGCGGCCACGGTGATCGCCGCGCTGCCGGCGGCCGCGACGCCGGCTGTCGCACCAGCTCCACCGGCTGCGCCCGCCGTTGCCGCTTTACTGACCGGGACGTACGTCACACCGGCGACGATCTTGCCCGTCACCGGATCCACGACGGAGCCACGGACACCGCCGGCCACCGCCTTCGACGGCATCAGGCGGAGGATGCCCTGCCCCAACTGCTTGGCGACCTTCGCGGGAACCACGATGCGGTACAACCCTTCGCCGGAAGCCGTCGCCTTGGCCGCCGCGGAACCGCGCGCCGACTGCGTGATCAGCTGCGACAGGTGCTGTGCCAGCGGACTCGCGGCGTCGAGCGAGATGCCCCGGCCGCGGTCGAGCTTGTCCGGCAGCGGATGCGCCTCGAGCGTGGCGATCGGCCGGTCGGCCAACGCGGCCAGCACACCGCGCAGTTCGGCCAGACGCTCAGCCGTCATCGGCCCGTCCCCGGCCACCGCCGGCACCTGGACGTCACCTGTCGCCAGCGTCCACACCGGAACGGGTGTTGCCTTGCGATAGTCGATCATCGTCCCCCCTGACTCATCCCCACGTCAGCCCGCGGCTGACGTCCCAGCAGAACGGTATAGCCGAATCACGGCACCGTGTGTCGCTCGATCCACATCGACCACTTCCCCGCGCGGCGGGTCGGCGCAGGCCGACGCGCGGACGACGAGCGGTGCCCGCCGAGTGGCCGAAACCGTGAGAGTCGAACAGCCACCAGCACAGGCTCCGTTGACAGCGCCAACGCACCATCTTACGGTTCTGGCGTTGCTTGAGTATGCGGGTGCCACGTCTTGAAGGACGGCCTTTCGTCCGGACCGAGGTAGAGCCGCACAGCGTGTCACTGGTGGGGGGATGCTTTGACGCGGAACCGGGTACGTCTCAGCGGCGGCTCGAGCTGGCAGACGGACTTCCGTCGCAGGACAACGGGGCGCCCTGTGCGCTCCGTTATGGACGTCGCCCGTCTCCACCGGGACCTCAACCACATCCTTCTGGACCTTCGGCTTGCCGTGGAGAGGTACGCGGTGGCCGAGGCGACCGGCCTGTACTCGCTGGCGTGGTCCCAGGTGGCGGAGGTGCCGCCCAGCGAGACCAGGAAGCAGCGGGAAGAACTCCAGGCGTTCAAGAAGGTACTCGACTCCGCTTCCTGGCTGGAGGAGGGGCGTCGACGTGCGGCAACGCCCGATGTGCGGCAGGAGTCCCCGACCCGGCAGCGCTCCACGGTACGTCCGAGTCGCCGCCCTGCCGAGAAGCGCGCGAGCGGTCACGTGCCGCATCGCGGAACGAAGCCCTTCAAGGACACCGGGGCGACCCGTTCGCCCTCGCACACGGCCGGTCCAGGTTCTCGGACACCGGCTCGTCGTGACGAGCCGCCCCTGCTGAGGGCTGGTCATCTGTCGGAGATCGCCACCGAGCTCCGCCCGCTGCTGGAGCAGACCGCCCGTATGGGCGCAACGACCTCCTGGTCCCGTATCGGCACGCGCCTCCCCGCACTGCCGCGGCTCCACCGCGACGACCAGAGCGTCATCCTGTGGCTGGTGGACGAGGAGCGGGAGAAGGGAGAGCCCCTTCTCTGCGCCCTCGTCACGGTCGGCGACCGGCAGATGCACCCCCGTTTCCCGGTCATCGCGGAACAGCTCGGCCTGGCGTGCTCAGAGACCGCCGCCCAGCAACAGACGGCATGGAGCTACGAAGTGCTGAAAGTCCATCAGTACTGGCGGCATCGGCGCCCCGGGCGCGGCTGAGGGATCCGGCTGCTCGTGGGGCACCCGACCGAGTGCAAGGAAACGGCCGGATCGACGCGCGGCGAGGTACCGGAAACCCGACCGGCGCATTGCTCACCGTGACCGGCTGATCCCGCAATCCGCCCTTCCTGTCCACACATCCAGAGGAGACCCGGCCGATGGCCACCGTGCTGTTCAAGGACACGACCCACCAGGTAGCCGACCTGATCACCGACATTCGGCGCGGTGAGATCGCCCTGCCCGACCTGCAACGACCCTACGTGTGGCAACCGGCCAAGGCGCGCGAGCTGTTCGACTCGATGTACAAGGGGTTCCCGGTCGGCTATCTGCTCTTCTGGGAGACCGGGATCGAGCCCGGGGCCCGGCAGATCGGCGAAGGGGTCAAACCGGAGGCGGCTCGCCGGCTCATCGTCGACGGCCAGCAGCGTCTCACCTCGCTCTTCGCCGTCATGACCGGCACGCCCGTGGTGAGGGAGGACTACCTTGCGACGCGCGTCCGGCTCGCCTTCCGCCCATCGGACGACACCTTCGCCGTCACAGACGCGGCCATCGAGAGGGACCCCGAGTACCTCCCCGACATCAGCGTGCTGTGGGACACCGCGACAGGACGCCGCAAGGTCATCCGTGACTTCCTCGCCCGCCTGAACGACAAGCGTCCCCTCACCGAGGCCGAGGAGGACCGGATCCAGGACGCACTCGACCGTCTGCACGACCTGGAGAGCTACCCGTTCAAGGGGGTTGTGCTCTCGGCCGACATCGACGAGGAGCAGGTCGCGGAGATCTTCGTCCGCATCAACAGCGAGGGCGTGAAGCTCGACCAGGCGGACTTCATCCTCACGCTCACCTCCGTGTTCTGGGAGGAGGGACGCCGTGCCTTGGAGGAGTTCTGCCGACAGTCGCGCACTCCGGCTCTCCACAGAGCATCACCCTTCAACTGGTACATCAAGCCCAAGCCGCCCCAGCTGCTGCGCGTGGTCGCCGCCGTCGGCCTGGAATCCGCCGTGCTCAAGCAGGTCTACGCGACCCTGCGCGGGCGGGACACCACCGGCAAGCTGTCCTCCGGGCAACGCGAGGCACGCTTCGAACAACTTCAGCAGGCGCAGAAGCACGTCCTCGACCTCCAGCACTGGCACGAGTTCTTCCTCTGCCTGGAGCGCGCCGGCTTCCGCGGCGAGAAGATGATCTCCAGCCAGAACGCGCTGCTCTACAGCTACGCGCTCTGGCTGATCGGCCGCGTCCGCTACAACGTCCCCATCGACCGGCTCCGGTCCGTCATCGCGCGCTGGTTCTTCATGGCTCAGCTCACCGGCCGCTACACCGGTTCGGTGGAGTCCCAAATGGAGCACGATCTCGCACTGCTGCGGAACATCCCGCGCCGCGACGCGGACGGCTACACCACTGCCCTCGACCGGGTCGTCCGGGAAACTCTCACCTCGGACTTCTGGACCATCACCCTGCCCAACACACTGAACAGCTCCGCCGCCAAGTCGCCCGCACTGCTCGCGTACATCGCGTCCCTCAACATCCTGGACGCGGACGTCCTGCTGTCCGACGTCAAAGTCCGAACCCGGCTCGACCCGGCCGTCCTCGCGCGCAAGGGCGTCGAGCGGCATCACCTCTTCCCCCGGAAGTACCTGCAGAGCTCCCTCGGGATTACCACCAGCGCACGCATCAACCAGATCGCCAACATGGCACTGCTGGAGTGGAGCGACAACATCGCCATCTCCGACCAGGCGCCCTCGCAGTACTGGCCCGCACAGCTGGCCGCCAAGGGGCTGCCAGCCGATGTCATGGCCCGTCAGCGCCATCTGCACGCACTGCCGGAGAGCTGGCCCTCGATGGACTACGACGCCTTCCTCACCGCTCGCCGTGCCCTGATGGCGCAGGCCGTCCGTGACGCCTTTGGGCAGTTGGAGAGCGACTCCTACCGCCCTGTATACAGCGTCCCGGCCGTCGTGCCCGAGCAGCGCACGGCGAGCGGGCTCCCCTCCCGCCGGATCAAGCTGTCGGAGCTGCTGGACGCCGGCCTGATCAGCGCGGGAACCGTCCTCACCCCCGCGTGGGAAGAGTACGGGCAGGCAGCCGTCGTCGACGAACAGGGCCGCATCCGGCTCGACGAACAGATCCACGACACCCCGTCCGGAGCCGCCAACGCGGTCGGAGCTGGGACCAATGGCTGGACCTTCTGGCTGGCCGACACCCCCGAAGGCCAGGTCTCGCTGGCCGATCTGCGCGCCGCCCTGTCGGAGGAGGCCTGACATCCCACCCATACTTGTTGACGGTGTCAACATGTAGTCTATGCGTGTTCGACGCAGACGTCGCCCGCTCCTGGAAGGTCACCCACGCCCCAGCCCGACCGCCTCCGCAGTACACCCGAGTTCCGCATGACGATGCCGAGGCGCGCGAGAGCGGTCGGGGCGTGACGGTGTCCGCTGAGGGCCCCGCGTGGCGTTCACCGTGTCCAGCGGGGCAGGGGGCACGAGGCCCCCGAACGTTGGCGTTCGGTCGGGGTGTGCCCGTTCGGGCAACGGATCGTGCCCTCGGTTTCGTCCGTCCGGCCCTGGATGCCGGGCCGGTCGTGCGGGAGAGTGGACGGCTCGGTACATCAGGTCACCGGAGGATGACATGCGTGCTCAGCGGACCGCCCAGCAGGCCGGCGACGAGAAGCTCCGTTCCCGCGGCGAGAGCGTGCGGCGGTCGTCCTCCGCCGTGGGCCCGGCCGCGTTGTCGGCGCTGCAGCGTTCCGTCGGGAACGCCGCCGTCTGCCGCATGCTCGAGGAACGGCGGGGGTCCGGTTCCTCACCGGTGGTGCAGCGGTCGGGCGTGCACGAGGTGCTGAAGACTCCGGGGCGGCCCCTGGATCCGGCCGTCCGGGCCGAGTTGGAGCCCCGGATGGGTGCGGACTTCTCCGGTGTCCGCGTTCACGACGACGCCGCGGCGCGGGCCTCCGCGACCGAGGTCGGCGCCCGCGCCTACACCTCGGGGCACCACATCGTCGTCGGCGAGGGCGGCGCGGACAAGCACACCCTGGCCCACGAGCTCACCCATGTCATCCAGCAGCGGCAGGGGCCGGTCGCCGGCACCGACAACGGCAGCGGCCTGCGGATCTCCGACCCCGCCGACTCCTTCGAACGGGAAGCCGAGGCGAACGCCCGCCGGGTGCTGGCGGACCAGGACCACGCCCCGGTCCAGCGGATGGCCGGCGGACCCCTCGCGCCGTCCAGCACGATCCAGCGCATGAGGGACGACGATTTCGATGAGCTGATGAACGACAGGGACATCGACGCGTCGAGCGACGACATGGATTACGAGTTCGCGCTGGAGGACGCGCTGCGTTTCGCTCCCGCCGGAACGAGTACGGAGGAGAACCCCTTCGTCGAGGAGGCCGTCGAGAAGGCCACGGACGGCGCGTCCCGTCTGAAGCGCGCCAACGAACGCAGTACGGCGCGCGGAGTGCCGGCGAAGAGCGCCCTGGTCGGGAGCAAGCCGCAGACGCCGTTCGGCACGGTGTCCCTGAACCAGGGGTACCAGGGAGACCTGGGGACCGTGGTGAAGAGCAAGAAGGACGACTACCCCGGGACGGAGGGGCGGGACTGGGAGAAGTACTCCCATCTCCTGCCGCATCTGAGCGCCGCGCAGAGAGTGGCCCTCGCGGACGCGGTGGGGACGGGTTCGCTGGCCGCCGGCTCCGCCGGCCTCTTCCAGGACGACAGCAAGGCGCGACGTGCCGCCGCCGTGTTGTACGGCGTGGCGCGCAACTCCGAGGAACTCCGCTTCCCCGGAGCGGGCAAGGTCCTGCGCGCGGCGTTGCGGAAGAACGGCGGAAGCTACTCCGTGGAGGAGTTCTACGAGGCCTTCCCGATGGCGAAGCCCGGCGGCGCGGGGTCGTTCCGCGGGGAGCCGGAGCTGTCGTCGCCGACGCTGGCCACGCTGGAGGCGATGTCCGAATCCTCCGACGAGGATTGAGGGGACCGGCTACCGGCCGACCAGGTGATGCGTCCCGTCCGGGCGCGGAACGGGTTTCAGGTTGACCTCGATACGGTGGGTGGCGTCGTGGCTCACCGAGCCGCCCAGGCGGGCCTCGACGACACCCAGGCGCAGGCCCGCCCCGCCCTCGCCGGCGCGGTGGAACTGGACCGAGAACTCCAGGCTGACCTGCTCCACATGGAACCGCCAGTCGCTCTGCGCGCCCTCGGCCTGGGCACGGGCCAGTTCCGCACGTACCGTGCCGATGGCCTCCGCCAAGCCGATCGGTTCCGCGTTCGCCATATCAACACACCGCCACTTTCGGTTGATTGACCGGTACAGCCTGCTCACAAGTCTAGGGACGTCCCACGCTTTGCACGTAATGTGAATCGGTATGGGGGAACTGCGTGCGGACTGGAGACTCAGGCTGCGACGCGAGGACGCACACGGGCCGATCTGCGGCGCCGGCGTGCTCGTCGACCAGTACACGGCGCTGACGTGTGCGCATGTGGTGCGCGAGCCGGATGCCGTCATGTGGCTGGAGTTCGCGGAGAACGGCGGGCTGCCGCCGGTGTCCGCACGGGTCATGCCCGGGGGCTGGCTGCCGGCGGCCGCCGGTGGTGAGGATGTCGCCGTGCTGCGTCTCGACAGCCCTCGTCCGCAGGCGCGGCGTGCTCCGCTGGACACCCGGCTGTGGGGCGGTATGGAGGTCTACGCGACCGGCTACGCGGAGGGCTTCGACGACGGCATGAGTCTGTGGGGGCGCATCGGCGGCGCGAGCGGGGAGCGCGTGCAGCTCGATGCGGTCACCAGGTCGGAGGTGGTGCGGGCCGGGTTCAGCGGTGCCGGTGTGTGCACCCGGCCGGAGGAGGGGCGGCCCGCGCGCGTGGTGGGCGTCGTCGTGAGCTGGCGGGGGGACCTGGGCGAGGCTCTGCCGGAGGACAACCGGCTCTCCTTCTCGTATCTGATCCCCGTCGAGCGCATCGCCGAACTCTCGCCCGTCGTCAAGGGGTTGAGTGCGCCAGGGGCCTGGGACCACGGGTTCGAGGAGCGGTTGGGCCGGTGGTTCGACGATCCGGACGAGGACCCGGTGAAGATCACCGTGGTGGCTCCGGGGAGCGGGAAGGAGCGCTCGCTGCGGCAGCTGGCGCACCGCGCCCATGTCGTCCACCGGGGCGGGGCCAGCAGGCCGGACCTCATCGACCACGCTCTCGATCAGGTGACGTTTCCCGCCGGTGAGTACCTGGCGTACTGGGACTGGCTGCGCGGCGCCAAGGGCCGGCCGGAGCGGGCGGGCGACCGTGCGCCCCTACGGCCGGTGACGGTGCTCGTGGACGGGCTCGACGAGGAGGCGCAGCCGGGGGCCCTCATCGAACTTCTGGCCAGGTTACGGGTGTTCGGATTCCGGCTGCTGCTCGTCTTCCGTCACGAGGGCGGGCCCGGCTGGACCGCGTCCCGTGATCTTCTGCTGCTGCCCGCGCTGCTGCGGCACGCGGACGGCCTCCTCGACCGCCTGCAGCGCGCGGAGTTCGGCCGGGCCGTACAGCGCGACATCGTCAACAGCGCCTCCCTCGGCTCCGTGACCGAGACCGCCGACCGGCACCGGGCCACACGCCGCCTCCTCGAGGACGTACGGGATCCGCAGCAGCGGCTCAACCGGCTGCGCGGGCTCATCAGGACGCTGCGCGCCGACCTGAGCAGGGCAGCCCGGGGATGACCGGCTGCCCGCACCGGCGCTTCTCCGGCGGCCCCTGTGGCGGCGCGGTACTGCCCACCGGCTACTGCGGCGCGTGCGGGCGTGCGCAGGACGGGCCCGGTCTGCCGGAACTACCGGCACACATACATGAGTTCGGGCCACGGGAACTCCTCGAACTGCCCGAGCGTGAGCCGCGTCCCGCCGGGGAGCGGCTCATCCGGGCCGAGGCGCCGCTGCGTATCCGGATGAGCTGTTCGGCCGCGGGCTGCGGAATCGTCTTCGCGCCGCCCTACACCGAGGGGCCCGTGCCGATCGAGGGGTTCTGCCCGGCGTGCGGGGCGCGCTACTCGTACCGGCCCGAACTCGCCGAGGGCGATCTGCTGCGCGGCCAGTACCGGGTCATGGGTCCCATCGCGCACGGCGGTCAGGGCTGGGTGTACCTCGCCGAGGACACCCATCTGGGTGACGTCGTCGCCGTCAAGGGGCTGCTCAACCGGTACGAGCAGGACGGCGCCCGGCTCGCCGACGTCGAGCGCCGCAATCTCGTCGCCATACGGCATCCCCGTATCGTGCAGATCCGCGACTTCGTCGCCCGCGGGGACGACGGCGGGCAGGTCACCGGCGGCTACATCGTCATGGACGACGTGGGCGACGGCACGCTCGCGAAGGTCGCCGAGGAGGTGCGGCGCGGGGAGTCCGTGCTCGACATCGAGCATGTCGCGGCGTACGGCTGTCAGATCCTCGAGGCCTTCGTGCATCTGCACGCCGACGGTGAACGGGTCTTCGTGTACGGGGACATGAAGCCGTCGAACGTCGTGCACCACCGGGACGGCATCAAGGTCATCGACCTCGGCGGGATGCGCGAGCAGGGACAGAGCCTGCCGCCCGCCCATGTCACGGCCGACTACATGGCGCCCGAGACCGGGACGTCGGCCGCGCCCACGGTCGCCCACGACCTGCACACCGTCGGCGTCACCCTGCGGGAGCTCGCCCGCTGGGCCGTGACCGAGGTGCCCGGTCTCGGTACGGCCTCCTTCGACCGGGTCGTCGACCGTGCCGTACGCACCGATCCCGGCCGCCGTTTCGCCGACGCACGCGAGATGGTCGGCCAACTGCGGGGCGCGCTGCGGGAGATCCGCGCGCTGCGCGGCAAGAGCGATCCGCCGGAGCCCTCCGACCACTTCCGGCCGTCGGCCCGGCTGCTCGGCGCCCGGCTCGGTGCGGTGCCCGGCATCGAGCACTGGCTGAACCGGCCGCACCGCGACCGGTACGCGCCGCCCGTGGCACCGGTCCTCGACCTCGGCGCGCCCACCCCCGCCGAGATCGCCGCCTGTCTGCCGGTGCCGAGGCCCTATCCGGGCGATCCGCAGGCCGCGCGGTTCGAGGTGAGCAGCGGCTACGACCCGGACCGGCTCCTGGAGCAGGAGGACGAGCGGCCGCACTCGGTGGAGATCAGTCTGCACAACGTGCGTGTCCTGCTGGGCCGGAACACCACCGACGACTGGCAGCGGGCCCAGGAGGAACTCGACACCGCGGACTCCATCCCGGGACCGTCGGCCGTACGGCGGTGGCGGCTGGAGTGGCACCGCGCCCTGCTCGCGCTGCGCGGCGCCCAACTCGACGAGGACCCGCGCCAAGTCGGCGAGGCCCGGGACCACTTCAACGAGGTGCATCTCGAACTGCCCGGCGAGTACGCGCCCAAGCTGGCCCTCGCCTACTGTGCGGAGTGGCTCGGCGACGCGACGGCCGGGCCGACGGCGGAGGAGCTGTACGAGGCGGTGTTCGCCCGTAATCCCGCGCACGGCGGCGCCGCCCTCGGGCTGGCCAGGCTGGCGCTGCGGGCGCATGACCGGCGGACGGCCATCGACGTGCTCGGCCGGGTGCGGGCGGGGACGCTGGACCACACCGTCGCCCGGATCGCGTCCCTGCGGATCCGCGCGGCCCGGCTGCCCGGGGACGGTGATCCGCTGCCCGTGCCCACCGAGGTCGACGCGGCGCTGGCCGAGCTGCGGGGCATGGAGGGCCGGCGTCCGGGCGACGGGGAGCCGGGCCTGTCGGAGGACGAGGCACTGCGGCTGAGCACCGAACTCCTCGAGTGGAAACTGGACGCGGTGCACGGCCTCAGTGACCGTCCCGGCGTGCCGGGAAGCGGTGCCGGACGGCTCACGGCCCGTGCCCTGCGCCGGCTGAGCGCTCCGGAACGGGCGTTGCGGGAGCGACTGGAGACGCAGTACAAGCGGCTGGCGACACACCATCAGGCCGAAGCGCGCCAGGACCTCGTGGACCTGATGCACGCGGTACGGCCGCAGACCGTGATCTGACGCAGGGGAGGGCGACGGTGCCCGGCGACGAAGGTGAAGGAGCGGTGACACAGGGGATGAGCAGCCACACCACCCGGCCGCCGAAGCCGGGCATCCGGCTGCACGTCGATCTCGGCGGCGATCCGCGCCCGCACCGCAGCGCGAAGATCGAGGCGCATCTGCGGGTCGACGTGGCCGCCGACGGCGCCCCCACCGACCTGCCCGCCGTCCAGCTCGCCGTGATGATCGCGGTGGACGTCGCCGAGTCCAACCGGGCGGCCGTCCGGCACGCCCTGCCGGCGGCACTGCGCGCGCTGCCCGACCGTATCTCCTTCACCGTGCTGGGCAGCGGGCCGGAACCGGTGCGGTGCTTTCCGCGCGACGACGACGAGTGGGCCGTCGCCGACCAGAACGTGCGACGCCGGGCCGCGTTCGTCGCGGGCTCGCTCCCGCTTCACCGGGAGGGGCCGCGTCCGGCCGGGTATGCCGCCTGGGTGGCCGGCGCGCGCGCCCTGCTCACCGGCCGGCCGGTGTCCGTACGCCATCTGGTGCTGATCACCGACGGCAGCAGCTTCTCCACCGAGGACCGGCTGGAGGAGGAACTGGACGCCTGTGCGGGCCAGTTCACCTGTGACGTGTTCGCCGTGGGGGTGGACTGGAAGCCCGACCCGCTGCTGAAGCTGGCCGAACGGCTGCACGGTTCGGCCGAGTTCGTCGACGAAGGGCTCGGGCGGGCGATCACAGGGGCCATTCAGCGACTGCGCCGCGTCCACACACCGCAGTTGCCGATCGAGGTGACCGTACGGCCCTCCGTTCGGCAGGTGTCGCTCGCCGAGAAGACGCCCCGGCCGCACCGGCTCGGCGGGCTGCCCGAGAGCGGCCGGCCGCACCGCTGGAGCTTCCCGACGTACCAGTGGGAACAAGGCCGGCGCGACTATCTGCTCACCCTGGTCGCCGACTCGGACGCCGACCCGCTGGAGACGGAGCTGCAGTTCGCCATGGTGTCCATCGGGGGCGTGCACGCCCCGGTCACCGCCCGCTGGCATCATCCCGAGCAGTCCCCGCTCCAGGAGTTGGCGGGCGCCGACAGCGTGCGTACCCTCAACGCCACCGCCCGGATGCGCAGTGCGCTGCGCCGGGGGCTCATCGCCCTTCAGGAGAACCGGCGGGATGTCGCGCTGGAGCGGTTGGGGCAGGCCGCCCGGCTGGCGGTGCGGCTCGACGCGGAATGGGTGCTGGACGAGATCCGCACGGTCGCCGACGTCGAGGACGCGGCCGGGGGGCGGGTCAGGCTGCGCAGCGTCGACGCCGGCACCCTCGGCCCGATGATCCTGCGCGCCGGGTCCCGGCCCGAGGGGCCGCTGACCGACCCCGTCACCGCCCGGCCGGGACCGGCCTGCCGCGGCTGCCGCACCCCTGCGGGCAGCGAGGCCAGGTACTGCATCACGTGCGGGGAGAAGCTGCTGTGACCGCCGCGTTCCGGCACCGGTACTCTCCGGTCGCGCTCTGGCTCCGGTACTCCCCCGCCGCGCTCTGGCGCCGGTGTCTGAGCGGGCTGCGGACCCGGCGGCTGCTGGAGCTGCATCTGGTCATGCTGCTCGTGCTCACGGCGGTGGCGGCGACCGCGCTGTTCCTCTCCGGCCGTCAGGCCCAGCGGAGCGCCGATGCCCTGGCGGCCCGGGAGGCACCGGCCGTCCAGGGACTCGCCGCCAGCCGGCTCGCGGCACTGCGGGCCGACGAGGAGATCGCCAGGCTGGTGAAGAAGAAGCTGATCGGCGTGGCCGGCTCGGGCGAGGCCTACCGGTCCCAGCTCTCGGCCGCCGACCAGGGCCTGTCCCGGATCGCCGACCGCACCGACCAGGACCTCGGCACGATCAAGGGGCTGCTCGCCACCTACAGCGACTCCCTCGCGCGCGGTACGTCCCTCTACCGGGACGATCCGCTCATGCGGACACAGCGGCTGCGACAGGCCAAGTCGCTGCTCACCCGCGAAAAGGTGGGGGTCGCGCCGCGCCTGAAGGAGCTGCAGGGCCGGCAGTTGAGGCACGCCGAGGCCACCGCGGCCATGGGGTGGTGGCAGCACGCCGGCTGGTGGACCGCCGAGATCGCGTTGTCCGGCGCGGTGCTGACGCTGCTCTCGGCGTTGTTCGTGCTGCGCGACCGCTGCGGCCGGGACTGGAATCCGTATCTGCTCGCCGCCCTCGTCCTCACCGTGCTGCTGGCCGTGGTCCCGCTGATGACGGCGTACTCCACCCAGGGCGAACTCGACGGCGTGCTGGAGGACCTGCGGCAGATCACGGAGGTCTCCTGGCAGGGCGGCGCGACGGAGGCGGCGCAGCGGAACGTCACGGAGATGTCCGAGGAGGTCCGGCGGCAACTGGCCGGCGGCACATGGACGGAGTCGGTGTACCGGGGTGCGCTGGTCGGCAGTCTGCTGGCCGTGGTGCTGCCCGTGCTGGGGCTCGGACTGCGGCTCGACCGCGACTACTGGAGGCGATGGTGACCCGGCGGTTCACGATGCTGGTGTTCGGGGTGGTCATGCTGCTGATCACGGCCGTCGGCCTGGTGGTGGTCTGGTCGCAGCACGACGACGAGAAGCCGGTGACCATCCTCGGGACGTGGACGGCGGGGCAGGCCGACCAGTTCGAGGAGGTGCTCCACGGCTTCGACATCCCCTTCCAGTACCAGGGCACGGCGGCCCTGCGGGAGGTGCTGCTCTCCAAGGTGCAGGCGGGTGACCCCCCGGACATCGTGATCATGCCGGGGCTCGGTGAACTCGCCGAGTACGCCGGCCGGGACCTGCTGGAACCGCTGGACAAGCTCTACGATCCGCAGGAGTACGACGCCCCCTGGATGCCGCCCGCCTCGTCCCCCGGGCACAGGTACTGGGTCCCGGTCAAGGCCGATCTGAAGAGCATCGTCTGGTACCGCGAGGGTGACACGCCGCCCACCTCATCCGCTCCGCTGGGGAGTTGGTGCATGGGTATGGGGGACGACGGCACGTCCGGCTGGCCGGGCACCGACTGGATCGAGGACCTCGTACTGCAACGGGCGGGCCCGGGCACGTACGAGAAATGGGCGCTCGGCAAGGGCAAGTCGAAGTGGTGGAGCAGCGACACGGTACGCACCGCCTGGGAGGCCTGGGACGGTCTGCTCCGGCAGAACCCTGAGGCGGCCCGTCGGGCACTGCTCACCGACCATCGTGGCGCACCGGACGGCAAAGGGCTGCTCTTCGACGACAGGAGTGCGTGCGGGCTGGAGCATCAGGGCTCCTTCGCGCTCTCCCTCTACGGGCTCGCCGCGCCCCGCGCCCGTCTGACCGACTCCGCTCCGCTGCTGCCCGAGGGCGGCGGCCGGGTCCGGGCGCACGAGGTGACCGGCGACTTCGCGGCCCTGCTCAGCGACCGGCCCGAAGCGCGGGACCTGATCGAGAAGCTGGCCTCGAAGAAGGGCCAGCAGGAGTGGGTCGACCGGGCGCACGTCTTCTCGGCGAACCGTCGGGTGACACCGCCGGACGACGCGGTCCGGGGCGAGATCGCCCGGCGGCTCGCCCGGGGGCCGCACTGTCTGGACGCCTCGGACGTCATGGCGCCCGCTGTACGGGACGCGTTCTACGAGGCCACCCTGCTGACCGTCGCCCGCGCCGCCGCCGGACGGAACGCCGGCATCGGCGACCTCCTCAAAGACGTACAGAAGATCCAGGACGCCCAGTCCGGGCAGGGCGGAATGGCTCCGAAAACGGTGTGCAGCGGAAAGTGACCGCCGGGACCGTCACGGTGCGGGCGCGGTGATGACGAAGTCGGCGGGTGTCGTGCCGCGCTCCGACAGCCTGCGGTGGGGCCGTCGGACACGGTTTGGTTGCGGCGTGCAACCGTTCGAGGGGTTTGCGGGTCTTGGCGGGTGACCGTCCTGGTCGTATTCGTGAGGAGACGTCATTTCCGCCATGCGCAAGACCCTGACCGCCGCCGCCGTCGTCACCGCCGTGCTGGCGGGTTCCGCCGCCTGTGGCACCGTGGAGAACCTGTCGGCCGGGCAGAAGCTGGACCAGGCCTTCGAGGAGCTCGGCAAGGAGCGTTCGCTCTCCTTCGAGCTGGACCTGGACACGGACGCCGCTTCGCTGAAGGCGCTGGACGCCGACGCGGAGCCGGGCGAGGAGATGCCCGACGAGATCGCCGAGTGGCTGGCCGAGGCGCGGTTCTCCTTCTCCGTGCAGTCGAAGAAGCCGCTCGAGGACTCCGGTGAGAAAGACTTCACCGGCATGGCCATGAAGATCAGCGGCGCGGACGGCGCCGCCCTGCTCGAGTACCGGCTGGTCGGCGACGACATCTACGTCCGTCTCGACGCCGAGGCGCTCGGGAAGATGTCCGGCAGCCCCATGCCGCCGGCGGACGAACTTCCGGACAGCGCCGGGGCGTTCAAGAAGGTGCTGAGCGGTGAGTGGATCAAGATGTCCGCGAAGGACATGGAGGGGGCCCGTGAGCAGATGCTCGGAGAGGGGGGCCCCGACGAGCCCTCGGCCGAGCCGACGCTTGACGCGGGGACGCAGAAGAAGCTGGTGAAGGCGCTGCGGGGGGTCATCGCCCAGGAGGTCGACTTCAAGACGTCCGGGGGATCGGACGGGACCGAGCACATCAAGGCCACGGCGCCGTTCCGGACGTTGATGACCGAGCTGTTCGACGAGCTGGGTCCGCTGGCGAAGGAGCTGCCGCCGGGGGCGGAGATGCCGACCGCCAAGGACTTCAAGGACGCGCCGAACGAGAAGGTCACGGCCGACTTCACGCTGAAGAACGGCGAGCTGACCGAGGTGTCCGTGGACCTCGCCAAGCTGGCCGAGAAGGCGAAGGTCAAGAAGTTCGCGCTGGTACTGCGCCTGGGCAAGGGCGAGAAGGCCACCGCCCCGGCGAACGCCACCGAGGTGAACATCGACGAGCTCATGGAGGGCTTCTTCGGCGGCTTCGCGGCGAACGAGCTCGGCGACGAGGAGTTCGCGGAGGGCACCGAGGGCTGACACCGGGGTCCATGACGGGGCGCCGTGTCCTCCTCGGGGAGGAGACGGCGCCCCGTCTCGTGCGAGCGCATGAGGGAAAGCGGTCATCGACGGCCGCCGAACTCCCAGTCGTGGACCTCGACGACCGCGTAGCGGGCCGACGTCAGCACGGCACGCGCGGTGTCCCGGTCCGGTGCGCGGACCAGGGCGGCGGTACCCAGCCAGGCCGTGCCGTCGTCGGACAGCAGCGGCCCGTACGCGATGGGCTCGGCCGGGCCGGACGGGACGTCGAGGTCTGCGGGCCGTCCCGCGCCGAGGCCCAGCACCAGGTACCGGTGTCCGCCGGTCCGCCCGCCGGGGAACTCCCACATGGTCCGGCCCAGCGTGTTCCGCCAGCGTCGCAGCAGCACGTCGCGGTACGCGCCGGCCTGGTAGGAGGGCTCGTCGAAGGCGAAGGCCCGGGCGGCCGCGGCGTCCGGCAGGTCCACGATGTGCACGCTGCCGGTGAGCGTCTCGCCGTCGTCGGCGAAGGTCGGCCCGCGGGCGATCAGCTCCCTCTCGTAGCCGTCCATGTAGGACCAGTGGGCCTGCGTCAGCTCCTCCCGCAACTGCGTGGAGCCGGGCCGGTCGCGGTGGTGGCAGAAGAATTCCATGGGTGGGAAGCGTAGATCAGCGCGGTTCCGTGACCGTCTTCCAGTGGACGGTGCGGTCGCACCAGCGGGTCAGGAGGGTGTGGTCGTGGGCCACGGCCAGGAGGCCCGCGCCTGTCGAGGTGCGGTAGGCCTCCACCACCGCGACCAGTGCGGCCGTGGTCGAGGCGTCCAGCATCGCGGTCATCTCGTCGCAGATCAGCCAGCGGGGACGCAGGACCAGCGCGCGGGCCACGCAGGCGCGTTGCAGTTGCCCGTCGCTGACCTCGTGGGGGCGGCGGGTGAGCAGGTCCGGGGTCAGGCCGACGGTGTCGGCGAGTTCGGCCACGCGGTCCTCGGCCGAAGCGCGCCGGCCCGTCGCGCGCAGTGGTTCCGCGATCAAATCGGCCAGGCGCAGCCGGGGGTCGGCGGAGAGACGGGGCTGCTGGAAGACCACGCCGACGGCGGTGCGCAGTTCGCGTGGGGCGCGGTGGCGCCAGTGGCGCACGGGGGTGCCGTCGAGGACGACCTCCCCGGAGTCCGGCCGGTGGAGCAGGGCGGCGACCCTCGCCAGGGTGGACTTGCCGCAGCCGCTGGGGCCGAGCAGACCGACGGACTCACCCGAGGAGACGGTGAGGGTGACGTCCCGTACGGCGGGGGCGCGACGGTCGTATCCGGCGGTGACGGAACGCAGTTCAAGCACGGATGTTCTCCGGGGTGGGTGCCGGGGCCGGGTGGTGGCAGGCGATCGACCCCGTGAACGGCGGCAGGGCCGTACAGGCGTCCGTGGCACGGTCGCAGCGGGCGGCGAAGGCGCAGCCTTCGGGGAGGTCTCCGAGTTCGGGGGGCATACCGGGGATGGGGGTGAAGGACCGGTCCGGAAGGGCCTGCAACAGGCCTTGGCTGTAGGGGTGCCTGGGGCCCGACGCACCGAAGAAGTCACTCGCCGCGGCCAGTTCGACGATGCGGCCCGCGTACATGACCGCCACCCGGTCGGCGACGCGTTCCGCGGCCGCGAGGTCGTGGGTGATCATCAGCAGGGCCCGGTCGGCGTCGACGTGGCGGCGCAGTTCGTCGACGGTGCGGTCCACCAGGTCGCGGTCCAGCCCGGTGGTGGGCTCGTCGGCGAGGAGCAGCGGTGCGTCGCCGATCAGGGCGAGGGCGGTGGCGGCGCGCTGGGCGAGACCGCCGGAGAGTTCATGGGGGTACCGGTCGAGGTGGCCCGGCGGGAACTCGGCCCGTTCGGCGGCCTGTTCGGCGGCGGCGCGCAGGGCGGTCCGGCCCCGTACGCCGGTGAGCCGGGCGACCGTCTCCGCCAGCTGGGAGCGGATGGTGCGTACCGGGGTGAGGTGCGCGGCCGGGCTCTGCGGGATGAGGCCGATACGGCGGCCCCGTACCGTGCGGGCGAGGACGCGTTCGTCGGCGGTCAGCAGCTCCAGGTCGCCGAGGTGTGCGTGGCCCGCCGTCTGGGCGTTGGCGGGGAGCAGGCCGAGGAGGGCGGAGGCGAGGACGGACTTGCCGCAGCCGCTCTCGCCGATCAGGACGAGGCATTCGCCGGGCGCCACGTCGAAGTGGGCGTCGGTGACGGCGGCGATCCGGCGCCCGCCCGGCAGCAGGAACCGTACGGACAGGCCGCGCACGGACAGCACGGGGGCTCGCTCGGTCACAGCGACAGCTCCGATCTGCGGCGGGGGTTGATCCGCTCGCGCCAGACCCCGGCGAGGCCGGCGATGGCGAGCGTGGGGATGATCAGGAACAGGCCGGGGAAGAGGGTCGGCCACCACTGTCCGGCGAGCAGGGAGCCGCGGGCGCCCTGGATGAGGGTGCCGAGGCTGGCCGTGTGGGTGGGCAGACCGAGGCCGAGGAAGGACAGCGCCGACTCGTGCCACATGGCGTGCGGCACCATGAGTACGGCGGCGAGGCCGGCCTGCGGCAACACACCCGGCAGCAGATGCCGTACGACGACCCGCCATCGGGAGGCGCCGCCGGAGACCGCCGCGTCGATGAAGGGGCGGGAGCGCAGCGAGAGGACCTCGGCGCGGACGATCCGGGCGGTGGACAGCCAGTGGGTGAGGCCGACGGAGATCACCACCGGCCAGACGCCGGGCCGGAACATGGCGACGATGAAGATGCCGAGCAGCAGGTGCGGCACGGAGGAGAAGGTGTCGACCAGGCGCATGACCGTACGGTCGGCCCAGCCGCCGAGCGCGCCGGCGGTGGCGCCGACGGCGGTGCCGATCACGGTGGCGGTGAGCGCGGCCACCACGCCCACCAGCAGGGACACCCGGAGCCCGTAGACGCAGCGCAGCAGCAGGTCGCGGCCCACGTCGTCGGTGCCGAAGGGGTGGGACCAGGACGGCGGCAGGAGTTTGGCGGCGAGGTCGACGGCCTGCTGGTCGAGCTGGACCAGCGGGGGCAGGAGCAGCACCGCGAGGGCGGTCACGGCGACGAGTCCGGCGGAGACGTACAGCCGCAGGGTGTGGGTGGAGCGGCGGGCGGTGCCATGTGCGCGCCACACCGTCTTCTCCACGACAGTGGTGTCAGCAGACATGTGGGTCACATCTCATTCAGCTTCACCCTCGGGTCGATCAGTCCGTAGAGCAGGTCGGCGAGGAGGTTTCCGGCGAGGACGGCGGCGGTGGCGAGGGTGGTCAGCGCGGCCAGCAGCGGGAAGTCGACGGAGGTGGCCGCCTCCACGGTGGCGGCGGCGATGCCGGGCCAGCTGAACACGGTCTCCACCAGCAGGGCGCCGGTGATGAGTTCGGGGACGCGGGAGCCGATCAGGGTGAGTACGGGCAGCAGTCCGGAGCGCAGGGCGTGGCCGAGCAGGACGGTGCGTTCGCTCAGGCCGCGGGCGCGGGCGCCGCGCACGGGGTCCTCCGCGAGGGCGTCGCCGACGCCCTGACGGACGTAGAGCGTGAACCAGGGCAGCTGGGAGACGCCGAGGACACCGGCGGGCAGGATCAGATGGCTGATGACCTGGCCGGGAGTGACCTGTTCGCTGCCGGTGTCGGTGAGGCCGCCGGCCGGGAGGACGTCCAGGTTCAGGGCGAACAGCCAGACGGCGAGCAGGGCGATCCAGAAGACGGGGGCGGCCTCCAGGGCGTACGCGAGGGAGGTGATCGTACGGTCGAGGGGCGAGCCGGGGCGGCGGGCCGCGAGGACGCCGAGCACGGTCCCGAGCAGCACGGCGAGGGCGAAGGCGACGGCGCACAGCAGGGCGGACCAGACGAGGCGTTCGCCGATCACCTCGGCGACGGGCTGGCGCATCACGGTGGACCGGCCGAGGTCGCCGCCGAGCGCGGAGGTCAGCCAGTCCCACCAGCGGGCGGTGAACGGCCGGTCCACGCCCAGGTTCTCCCGCAGCCGGTCCAGGGTCTCCTGGTCGGCGCCGAGCGCGGCGGTGCCGGCGTACGCCTTGACGGGGTCGAAGGGGGAGGCGGCGGCGACGGCGAACACGCCGAAGGTGACGACGAGCAGCACCGGCACGGCGAACAGGGCCCGCCGTGCCGTGAGCCGGGTCATCTCCCCCCAGGGGAGTGCGGTCATGTGGCGGGCCGCCAGTCCTCGATGTTCCACCAGGGGCCGCTGGCGAAGCCGTGCTCGTGGGGTTCGGTCTGGGTGGTGAGGTCCTTCCAGCGGTCGGCGAGGACGTACATGTGGTCGATGTGGGTGAGGAAGGTGTAGCCGGGGTTCTTCACCAGTTCGCGCTGCAGGGTGTCGTAGGCGGCCTTGCGGTCGGCGGGGTCCTGGGTGCGGCGGCCGGTGTCGAGGGCCTTGTCGACGGCCGGGTTGTCGTACAGGGCCATGTTGTTGAAGCCGTCGCCGGCGAGGGTGGAGTGCAGAAGCGTGTAGAGGCCGAAGTCGGGGTCGCCGGTGCTGCCGAAGCCGGCGAGGACGGCGTCGTGCTTCATCCGGGGTTCGATGACCTCCCAGGTGGCGCTCTCCACCTTGACGTCGACGCCGGCCTTCTTGGCGTCGGAGGCGTAGGCGAGGGCGTGGTCCTGGCGGACCTTGTCCCCGGAGGGGTAGTAGAGGGTGAAGCGGGCGGGGCGGCCGTCCTTGGCGCGGATGCCGTCCTCGCCGGCCTTCCAGCCCGCCTTGTCGAGGACGCTCTTCGCCTTGTCGAGGTCCTGGGCGCGCTCGACGTCCCGGGCGAACCAGGGGTCGTCGACGGGCAGCGGGCCGTAGGCGGGGCGGCCGGCGCCGTCGAGGATCTTGTCGACCATGGTGGTGCGGTCCACGGCGAGGTCCAGGGCACGGCGGATCGCGGTGTCGCCGGCGACCGGGTTGCCGGTGGGCAGGGTGACCGCGCGGAAGTCGTACGACGTGGCCCGGTACGTCTTCCTGCCGTCGTCGTCCTCGAAGGTGGCGGCGAGGTTGGGCGGGAGGGTCGCGCCGTCGAGGTCGCCGGAGCGCAGCCGGGTGGCGCGGACGTCGTCGTCGGCGATGATCGCCATGGTGAGCTTTTTCACCTTCGGGGCGCCGCCCCAGTAGTCCGGATTGGCCTTGAAGGTGAGTTTCTCGCCCTTGCTCCAGCCGGCCAGGACGTACGGTCCGGTGCCGACGGGCTTGGTGTTGAACGAGCCGGTGTTGGGGTCCTGTCCGCCGGCGACGTGCTCGGGGACGACGGGCAGCACGGTGCGGGCGGCGAAGGCCGCGTAGGGGTAGTCGAGGGTGAAGACGACCTTGTCGTCACCGTCGGCCCGGACGTCCTTGATGGCGTCCAGTTCGCTCTTGGCGGTGTTGTTGGTCTTCCCGTCGAGGACGGTGTCGTACGTGAAGACCACGTCGTCGGCGGTCAGCGGTTCGCCGTCGCTGAACTTCACGCCGTCGCGCAGGGTGTACGTGTAGGTGCGGCCGCCGTCGGTGATCTCGGGGAGCGCCTTCGCCAGGGCGGGCTTCAGCTCCATGCCGGCGTCGCGGGCGAGGAGCCCGTCGAAGATCTTGGAGTTGCCGTCCTTGCCGTAGCCGAGCAGGGGGCTGAGGGTGTCCGGTTCGGAGGGGATGCCGATCACGACGGACTCGGCGGAGGCTCCGCCGTCGGCGCCGCTGCCGCCCGGCGCCGAGCAGGCGGCTGCCGCACCGGCCATCACGACCGCGGCGGCGGCGCCCCGTATTCGTCGGGTCGTCATCGAAACTCACACTCCTGTTGCCTGAAAACCGTTGTTGCATATTAATTGCAGCGAAGCTCTACCCAGGGCGGCGGGCCCCCACTCCCCCGCGCCGACCAGCCGCGTCGCCCTGTCAAGTACGCACGTGTGCGCCGGGGTGCGAGCCGCCGGGCGCCGTCCGCGCGCCCCCTGTGGCCGCTTGTCACCGGGCCGGACGGGGAACTACTGTCACCACGCCTTGGTGACGGGAAATCGGTGCGATACCGGTGCGGCCCTCGCCACTGTGATCGGGAAGTCCGGCTCCGGTCCTCACGGACAGCCACTGGGTTTCAGAACCCGGGAAGGCGGAGCACGGGCGGTGGTACCCGTCAGCCAGGAGACCGGCCAAGGCGCGTCAACCATCCACGAGGTGCTGGAGAGGGTCTGCTGAGCCATGCACATAGCCGAGGGTTTTCTGCCACCGGTGCACGCGGTCGCCTGGGGCGTCGCGTCGGCGCCGTTCGTCGTCCACGGAGCCCGGTCGCTCATCCGTGAGGTACGGGAACATCCCGAGAGCACCCTGCTGATGGGCGCGTCGGGAGCGTTCACATTCGTCCTGTCCGCGCTGAAACTGCCGTCGGTGACCGGGAGTTGCTCCCACCCCACCGGTACGGGACTCGGCGCGATCCTGTTCCGGCCGCCGGTCATGGCGGTGCTGGGCACCATCACCCTGCTGTTCCAGGCCCTGTTGCTCGCCCACGGCGGGCTGACCACCCTGGGCGCCAACGTCTTCTCGATGGCGATCGTCGGCCCCTGGGCGGGGTACGGCGTCTACAGACTGCTGCGCCGGTTCGACGTACCGCTGATGGTCGCGGTGTTCTTCGGCGCGTTCGTCGCCGACCTGTCGACGTACTGCGTGACGAGTGTGCAGCTGGCGCTCGCCTTCCCCGACCCGGGCAGCGGATTCTGGGGCGCGCTGGGCAAGTTCGGCTCCATCTTCGCCGTGACGCAGATCCCGCTCGCGGTGAGCGAGGGGCTGCTGACGGTGCTGGTGATGCGCATGCTGGTGCAGTCCAGCAAGGGTGAACTGACCCGGCTCGGCGTGCTGGTGACGTCGGTGGCCGGGCGGAGGACGGCGCAGCCGGCCGACGCGGAGGCGGTGGCCCGATGAGCCGTAACGCGAAGATCAACACGCTGCTGCTGGTGCTCGTCGCCGCGCTCGCCGTGATCCCGCTGGTGTTCGGGCTCGGCGATCACAAGGAGGAGCCGTTCGCAGGCGCGGACGCCGAGGCGGAGACCGCGATCACCGAGATCGACCCGGACTACGAGCCCTGGTTCTCCCCGCTGTACGAACCGCCGTCCGGAGAGATCGAGTCGGCGCTGTTCGCCCTCCAGGCGGCGATCGGGGCGGGTGTCCTCGCGTACTACTTCGGGGTGCGGCGCGGACGCCGGCAGGGCGAGGCGCGGGCGCTGGAACGGCTGCGCGCGGAGCCGGACACGGAAGCGGACGCGGACGCCGGGACCGTATCCGAACCGCGACGGGTCTGACGGCGGGTGCTGCCGATCGACGCGGCGGCGCACAGCAGTCGCTGGCGCCGCCGTCATCCCGTGGACAAGGCCGTACTGGGGCTGGGCCTCACCGTGCTGGCGATCTCCCTGCCGCCCTGGCCGGGCGCGGCGCTGGTGCTGGTGACGGCGCTCGCGGTGCTGCTCGGCCCGGCCGGGGTGCCGGGGCGGCGGCTGTGGCGGGCGTACCGGGTACCGCTGGGCTTCTGCGTCACCGGGGCGCTGACGCTGCTGGTGCGGGTGGGCGGTCCCGGCGGGTTCGTGTCCTGGGCCGGGGACGGGCCGCTGCGCGCCGGTGAGCTGCTGCTGCGTACGTCGGCGGCCTCGCTGGGCGTGCTGTTGTTCGCGTTCACCACGCCCATGTCGGATCTGCTGCCGCGGCTGGTGCGGGCCGGGGTGCCGGCACCGCTGGTGGACGTGGCGCTGGTGACGTACCGGATGAGCTTCCTGCTGCTGGACTCGGTGCGCCGCGTCCGGGAGGCGCAGGCGGCCCGGCTCGGGCACACCACCCGGGCCGCGACGTGGCGTTCGCTGGGCGGGCTCGGCGCGACCGCGTTCGTCCGGTCCTTCGACCGGGCGGCGCGACTGCAGACGGGACTCGCGGGACGCGGCTACGACGGCACCCTGCGCGTGCTGGTCCCCGAGGCCCGCGTCTCGGCGCGGTTCACGGCCGCGAGCGTGGCGCTCCTCGCGACGCTGGTCGCCCTCACCTTCGTACTGGAAAGGCCCCTGTCGTGAGCGAGAACGTCCTGGTGGCCCTGCGGGGCGTGTCGTTCACGTACGAGGACGGCCCGCCCGTGCTCAGCGGTCTGGACTTCGAGGTACGTGAGGGGCGTGCGCTGGCACTGCTGGGGCGCAACGGCAGTGGGAAGACGACGCTGATGCGGCTGTTGAGCGGTGGACTGCGGCCGGACGGGGGTGAGGTGACCGTCGAGGGGCGGGCGGTGCGGTACGACCGCAAAGGGCTGACGGCGCTGCGCACCACCGTGCAGCTGGTGGTGCAGGACCCCGACGACCAGTTGTTCGCCGCCTCCGTGGGGCAGGACGTGTCGTTCGGGCCGCTCAACCTCGGCCTGTCCGATACGGAGGTACGCGCCCGGGTCGCGGAGTCGCTGGCCGCGCTGGACATCACCGCCCTCGCCGACCGGCCCACGCATCTGCTGTCCTACGGGCAGCGCAAGCGGACGGCGATCGCGGGCGCGATCGCCATGCGGCCCCGCGTGCTGATCCTCGACGAACCGACGGCGGGCCTCGACCCGGACGGCCAGGAACGCCTGCTGGCCACCCTGGACGGGCTGCGGGCGAGCGGTACGACGGTCGTCATGGCGACCCACGACGTGGACCTGGCCCTGCGCTGGGCCGACGACGCGGCCCTGCTCACCCCGTCCGGCGCACACACCGGCCCGGCCGCCGGGATGCTGGCCCGCACGGACCTCCTCGCGGGAGCGGGGCTGCGGCTGCCGTGGGGGGTGGCGGTGGCACGGCTGCTGCGGACGCGGGGACTGCTGACCGGGCCGGCCCCCGGTCCCCGCTCCCCGGAGGAACTGGCCGCTCTGGCCGCCGGGACCGCCGACGGCGGTGACGCACACGTTCCGTGAGATCACCGGGGCACCGACGGCCCCGCGCCGACCACCGCCGGAACCTCCGGTCCGCCGGTAGTCGGCGCGGGGCCGGGCCCGCGGGCCCGGTCACCGGGGGCCGGGTGGTGGCTCCGGGAGTTGTCGGGGTTCCCGGGCGGGCAGGAGGCGGCGGCGGGGGTCCACGGCGCGGGTGATGGCCGACTCGACGGCGGCTATGCGGTCGCCGAGGAGGGCGAGGGCGGCGACCGCGCGGGTCAGGGTGTCCTCGTCGGGGCCGCCCAAGGTGAGGGTGCGGGTGTGGGCCGACTTCACCTCGGTCCAGCGGGCCGCCGTCTCGGCGGTGAGCGTGCCGCGCAGTTCGGCGAGTTTGAGGAGGCTCGCCTCGGCGCCCGTGGTGAGGGTCTGGGCCTCGGCCGTGTAGTGGTCGTCGATGACGGCGGTCAGCTCGGCGGCGTTCATGACGGGCTGGATCCGCTGGGCGATCTTGTTCATGTTGCGGTAGGAGCCCTGGAGCCGGAACGGCGGCTCGGTGCGGGCGTCGTCGGACTGGGCGGCGGAGGCGATGTAGGCCGCGTTCACGGCGAGGACGGTGTGGCGGGCGGTGAGCAGATGGCGCAGCACCGCCAGGACGCGGTCGAGTTCGGTGGGCGCGTAGGGGTGGGTGAGGCGGTCGGGGCGGGCCGTGGGGTCGTCGCCGGCGAGGCGGATGAGGAGGTCCAGGTCGGCGCGGTCGCGGGCGGCGAGCGGGGCGAGGACCGGGTTCGCGGTGAGGGCGTTCTCCACGAAGCTGAGCGCGAAGACGTCCTCCTTGCCGGTGAGGACGTCACCGAGGTTCCAGACGTCGGCGCGGTTGGCCAGCATGTCGGGGACCCGGAAGGCCTCTCCGGACTCGGTGTAGGGGTTGCCGGCCATACAGACGGCGAACCGCTTCCCGCGCAGGTCGTAGGTGCGCGGCTCGCCCTCCCACACGCCCTCCATCCGGCGCGTGGCGTCGCACAACGGGATGAACTTCTGCAGCAGTTCGGGCGAGGTGTGCTGGATGTCGTCCAGATACAGCATGGTGTTGTTGCCGGCGGCCAGCGCGAAGTTGATCTTCTCGATCTCCTGGCGGGCGGTGGCGTTCGGCGCCTCGGCCGGGTCGAGCGAGGTGACCGCGTGCCCGAGCGCGGGGCCGCTGATCTTCACCAGGACCAGACCCAGCCGGTCGGCGACGTACTCCATGAGGGTCGTCTTGCCGTAGCCGGGCGGGGAGACGAGCAGCAGCAGTCCGCCGGTGCCGGTGCGGCCGGACTCCCCCGTGGTGCCGAGCTGTTTGGCGAGGCTGTCGCCGATCAGCGTGAGGTAGACCTCGTCGACCAGCCGGTTGCGGACGAACGTCGACATCACGCGCGGCCGGTGGTCGTCCAGGCGCAGCCGGGTGCGTTCGGCGTTCACCAGCGCGGTACGGCGGCGCTGGAAGGCACGGAAGGCCGGTACGTCGCGCAGCCTGAACTCCTCGGTGCGGGACAGGAACTCGTCCAGGCGGAGGGTGAGGCGGCGGTCGGTGATCCGGGGGTGGGTGCCGAGCAGACCGTCCACGGTGACGGTCAGGGGCGCGTCGGAGGTGTGGCGGGGCACGTCCGGGCAGAGTTCGGCCGCCACCGCCTCCGCGAGGTCGCCGGCGGTCGGTTCGTCTCCGGTGGTCGCGGCGTACGCGGTCAGCCAGGCCTCGACCAGCTGGCGGCGGGCGGTGAGTCCGGCGAGGCGGGGGAGGTCGTCGTCGTAGGCGTCGGCGGGGGCCTTGCGGCGGAACGTGTCGAGGAGCGTGCGGGTGCGGGCGCTGAGGACGAAGCCCTCGGGTCCGGTGGTGAGTTCGTCGAAGAGGTACGCGGCGGCGGCCTCCGGGCGGGCGCCGGAGCCCCATGCGTCCATGGCCTCCGCGAGTTCGGCGCGCAGCGCGTCGAGGGCGGGCGGCGGGCCGAAGGCGTCGCGGACCCGGGCGAGGGAGCCGGCGCGGCGGGTGAGGTCCGCGCGCTCCTGCGCCGTGGTTCCGTGCGTCCAGTACAGCAGGGCGTGGGCGCGGGCGGCCGGCTCGTGGCGCAGCAGGCCCGCGCTGTCGTACAGGGGCAGTACGGCGGTGAGGATCGCGGTGGCGTCATGGTCGTGGACGCCCCGCTCGTACCCCTCGTCGTACGCCTCCTCGGCGGTCCGGCGGACCAGGGCGCCGAGGTCGTCGGCGGCGGCGAGGGCGCCGGGGCCGGGTTCGTGGAGCAGCCGGGCGGCGAGGTGTTCGGCGCGGTAGATGCCGGGTGACTCGGACGGCAGGTGCCGGTTCCACAGCGGGCGGTCGGCGAGGAGGGCGGGGTCGGTGACGGGGGCGCGGTAGTCGGTGCCGGTGAGGGCGAGCCCGAGGCCGTCACCGTGCGGGACGACGGTGAGGTCGAGGGGCTGGGTGGAGACGGCGAACCGGTGGCCGCCCAGACGGATGGCGCGGCCGCCGTCGGCGTACAGGTCGGTGCGGTCGCGCAGGGCGCGGGCGGCCTCCTGCCGGGCGGAGCGCAGCCGTCCGTCGAGTTCCTCCGCCCGTACCCGGTCGCCGAGTTCGCGCAGTTCGTCGGCGGTGCGGCGGACCTTGGTGACGAGCGGGTCGGAGGCGAAGTAGGTGCTGACCGCGTCGGTGTCGGCGAGCCCGGCGGACCGCCGGGTGATCGTCTCCAGTACGCGCTCGGCGGCGGACGCGAGCTGTTCGGCCCTGCGGGCCCGTGCGTCGGTGAGGCTCTGCTTGCGGGCGGAGAACGCCTCGTAGATCTCGGTGCGCCGGTCGGCCAGCTCGCCGAGGACGTCGTCGAACTCGGCGAAGCGGGACTCCAGCGCCTCCAACTGTGCCAGCACACGGGTCAGTTGCTCGTCGCAACTCTCCGGGGTGTCCGCCGACGCGAGGGAGCCGGTGACCGTCTGGCCGAGCAGGGCGAGTTCGGCGGCGAACCCGGCGCGGGCCTCACGGTCCAGCAGGGAGCGGCGGCGGGCGTCGAGGGTGGCGCGGGCCCGGTTGACGCCGCCCATCGCCCCGGCGACCCGTTCCAGTACGGCCGTACGGACGGTGGCGTCGGCGATGTCGAGCCCGGCGACCACCTCGGTCACCGTGCGCAGCTCGTCGGTGAGTTCGTCCAAGTGTGCGGTGACCGGCACGGCTTCGGCGGCGGTGCTGATCGACTCGGCCTCGCCGACCAGCCGTTCGACGTCCGTGTGATGGGCGGCGAAGGCGTCCTCGCGGGCCAGGAAGGCGATCGCGCGATGCCCGAACGAGGTCAGGTCGGACTCCGCCTCGGCCGCGAGTTCGTCGATACGGGCGTGGTCCGCGTACCGCATCTCCTTCAGGGTCAGCAGATGGCCCTGGGCGTGGCGGAGTTCGGTCAGGCCGGTGACCCAGGCGGCGGCCGCGCGCGGCTGCTCGCCGCGCAGCCGGCGCACCACGGAGGCGATCCGGTCCGCGGCCTCGTCGAGCGCTTCGGCGGCCCGGACGGTGAGGTCGCGCACGGTCTCGAACTCGGCCAGCACCTGCTCGGCCGTGGCACGCATCTGCTCCAACGGAGCGCGGGGGTCACCGAGTTCGGGGTCGCCCAGCCAGTGGTGGGTGTCGAGTGCACGGACGCAGGCGGCCACCAGGGCCACGTACACCTCGGTGGTCGGGGTGGTCTCGGCGACGGAGCGGGCCAGGGACAGACAGTCGGAGATACCGCGCACCAGGTCGGCGTTGCCGACCCGGGCCAGCGGGCCCTCGCCGACCGGCTGGGCGGCGGCGTGGGTGTCGGAGACGTAGGGCGACCGCCACAGCTGTACGGGGTGGACGCGGGCGGGTTCGTCGCCGTCGGGGCGGAGCACGGCCAGGAGTCCGTCGTCGAACAGGGCCCAGCCGTGGCAGGCCATCGGGGTGGCGACCGTCTCGCGGATGAGGTTGTACGACAGCAGCAGCGCGCGTCCGCGTGCGGGCGCGTGGAAGACGTACAGCACGTCCTCGCCGTGCGGTGAGCGCACCTCGCGGGCGAACTCCATGCCGGAGGTGTCGAGTTCGTACGTCTTGTGCGGGCCGGCCGCGAGGCAGTAGCCGCCGGGGAAGACGATGCCCTGGTCGTCGGGGAGACGGCGGCAGCCCTGTCCGATGCCGTCGAGCCGTACGACGGAGCGGGTGAGGGTGTTGAAGACCAGATAGCGGTGCGCGGTCTCCTTGTAGGGGAGGATCCGCAGCAGGATCAGGGGGCCGACGCGGGCGTGGGCGATGTCGGCGTCGGCGAGGGACTGCAGGGGCTCGTCGACGGGTTCGCTGTGGATGCCGTCGGGAGTGGCGGTGTCGTCGTCGGTCTTGACGGTGAGGGTGCCGCCGAGGGTGTCGACGAAGATCTCGCCCTGGACGGAGACGTGCGAGTGCCGGCCGAGGACGTGGTCCTCGCGGGTGGACGGCGTCCACTCGATGTCGGCGGGCGGGACGCGGGCGTGGTCGCGGTCGCCGCGCGCGTCCAGGAAGGCCGCCCGGCCGTCCTCGGTGACCGTCCAGCGCAGGACGCGGATGTCGCCGGCCTTCTCGCCGGTCTGGAAGACGGCGAGCAGCTTGCCGTCGACCCGGCGCAGCCGCAGCAGGCGGGCCTGGCGGTAGTAGCGGTGCAGGGCGGCGAACTCGCGGACGAAGGCGGGGTCGTCGAGGAGGCCGGGGACGGCGTCGTCGGGGAGGCGGTTCAGGTCGCGGTCGTGCGGGGCGAGGACGTCGGGGACCGCGATGTCGCCGTCGGGGCGGGGCCGGACCTCGTATCCGAAGAGGAGGACGTCGCCGACGGCGACGATGTCGCGGGGCACGCTGTTGCGTTCGGTGCGCAGCCGCTCGGTGCCGGTGAGACGCAGCTCGGGCGCGCCGAACTCTTCCGCCCTGCGGTGGTTCAGCTCCTCGACCCGGCCGGCAAGTTCGGCGGCCTGCGCGGCGAGGCGGTCGCGCAGCACCTGGTAGGCGCCGCCGTCGACCGCGGTCGCGCCCGGCGCCGGGCTCGTGCCGGAACGGCGCGTACCGGGCGACGCCCCGGAGCCGTTCGCTCCGGGTGCCCCCGTGCGGCCGGGCGCGGTGCTGGTGCCCGGCGTCTCGCGCGGGACCGGGTTCGTGGGCTCGTGGGTGCCGGTGCTCATGGCTGCCTCTCGGAAGGTGCGGCGGAGTCGCATCTCGGAAGGTGCGGCGCGGCCGCATCCCGCAGGTGGGGCCGGGAGCCGCCGTCCCCTGTGCGGCGGCTCCCGGCCGGAGGGTGGTCAGGCCCTGGTGCTGCCGTTCAGCGCGGCCAGCGGTGTGTCCGACAGACCCAACTCCCCCGCCTTTTCGATCAGTTCCTTGAACCGACCGGTGTTGTCACCGCCCTGCTGCATCAGCCGCATCAGCAGCGCGGAGACCGTGAGGTTCTGCACATCGGCGGTGGAGACCGAGCCCAGGATGCGGCTCAGGTCGTCGGTGAAGCTCGCGGAGCCGTCCAGCCAGGGCCCGGCGAGGGCCTTGGCGGTCTCGGAGTTCTGGACGAAGCCGTCCACGCTCTTGCCGAGCGCGATCGAGTTCACCAGGCGGTCGAAGAAGACCGACTCGCCGCCGACGATGTTGATGTCCGCGTTCTCCAGTCCGGTCGCGAGGACCGTGGCCTGCGCCTCGGCGACCTGCCGCTGCACATCCAGTCCGGCGAGCCGGATGGCCTTCTCCGCCTCCAGCCGCAGGCGGTACTCCTCGTGACCGCGGGACGCCTCGTCGAGGGCGGCCATCGCCGCCGCCTTCTCGGTGAGGCCGGCCGCCTCCGCGCGCAGCTTGCCGCTGATGGCCTCCGCCTCGGCGAGGGCCTTGGCGCGTGCGCCCTCGGCCTCGGCGCGCAGCCGGGCCTGGGTGGCCTCGGCCTCGGCGCGGCCCGACTTCTCGATGACGTCGGCCTCCTTGTCGCGGACCTGCGCGGCCGCCAGTCCCTCGGCGGCGGCCTCCGCCTGGACGCCCTCGGCGAGCCGCACCTTGGCGCGCGCGTCGAGGTCGGCGGTCTTCAACCGGGCTTCGGCGAGGGTGAGTTCCTCGGAGGCGCGATGCGTGGCGGCCTGCTCGGCGGCCTCGGCGGCCTTGATGTCCTTGACCAGCTTCTCCTGCGCCTCGGCCTCCGCCGCGATGATCACGGCCTGCCGCTGCCGCTCCGCCTCCTCCACGGCCCGCAGCTTCTTGATGGACTCCTCCTGCTCGGCGACCGTACGGTCCACCGCGACCCGCTCCCGGACGACCTCGGCGATCTCCCGCTTCTCGGCCTCGACCTCCTTGTCGGCGGCGATCCGGGTCAGTTGGGTCTCCCGCTCGCGGGCGATGACCTCCAGCAGGCGGTCCTTCTCGATGCGCTCGCTCTCGACGGCGATGACCCGCTCGCGGTTCTTGGCGGCGACGGCGACCTCGCGGGCCTGGTTCTCGCGCTGCACGCCGAGCTGCTCCTCGGTGCGCAGGAAGGCGCTCTGCGCCCGCAGCCGCTCCTCCTCCATCACCCGCGCGGTCTCGGCCTCCTCGCGGGCCCGTACGGTCTCGATCTCCCGCTTCTGCTTGATCTCGGCGTCGGCCTGCCGGCGCTCCAGCTCCAGGATCGCCTCGCGCGCGTCGACGTCCTGCCGGGTGATCTCCTTCTGCTCGTTGCGCTGGGCCTCGTTGGTGCGGACGTGTTCCACGGCCGTGAGCTCGGTGATCTTGCGGATGCCCTGCGCGTCGAGGACGTTGCCCGGGTCGAGCTGGGTGAGCGGCGTCTGCTCCAGGTAGTCGATCGCCGCGTCCTCGAGGTGGTAGCCGTTGAGGTCGACGCCGATGACCTCGATGATCCGGTACCGCAGTTCCTCGCGCTTGGTGTAGAGGTCGGTGAAGTCCAGCTGCTTGCCGACGGTCTTCAGCGCCTCGGAGAACTTCGCGTGGAACAGTTCCTGCAGCGTGTTCCGGTCGCTGGCCCGCGCGGTGCCGACGGCCTGGGCGACCTTGATGACGTCGTCGACGGTCTTGTTGACCTTGACGAAGAACGTGATGCGGATGTCCGCGCGGATGTTGTCCCGGCAGATCAGGCCTTCCTTGCCGGCCCGGGTGATCTCGATGGTCTTCACCGATATGTCCATCACCTCGGCCTTGTGCAGCACCGGCAGCACGACCGACCCGGTGAACGTCACATCGACCTTGCGGGTCTTGGAGACGATCAGCGCCTTGCCCTGCTCCACCTTGCGGAACAGTTTGGTGACAAGGAGCAGACCGACGAGCACGAACAACAGGGCGACGCCGACGAGTACGGCGATGCCCACGGTGGCGGCATCCATGGGGCACGTCCTTCTTGGGCTGGGACTTCCGGTCCGGAAGTCGGGTCGAGCGGTGCCTCGTCGCCGAGGCGGATGAGTATCCGGTGGAGGAGGAGACGGCTCGATCGGCGCCGCGGTTCTGCGCCGGGCGCGGACGGATGCCATCCGTTTCCGGCGCATCCTCCTGCTCACTGCTCACGTCGTGGGGGCAGCACCGCTCCCCTCCGGGTTCCGGCGCGGACACCTGCCGGTGCCCGGCACCGGAACCGTCCGCGGTGCTCCCCGCGGACCATGCTGCCTGCCCGGCGGACGACCGCGCATTGCCGGTATCCGGCAACGTTCATTAGGGTCATGGTGCCGATGTGACACAGCCGACGCGTTAGGGAAGCGTCAAGAGTGGGGGGAAACGCGTGACGGAACGGGAGATCCCGGAGCAGTATCTGGACGGCTATGCCCATATTCTGGCCGAGGTCGCGGCCACCGGCCGGCGTCTCACCAGGGACGAGATAGCGTCCCGGCGGGCTCTGGGGGAACGGGCGGCGGAGGCGGGTCTCGGTCTGCGGTCCCTCGTCAGCGCGCATCTGTCCGGCGCGCGCGGTGCGTGGCCGCGCGGCGCCGCGGAGTCCGCCGACGCCGCGCTCGCCGCCGTACAGCAGGTCGTGGACGCGTTCGCCGAGGGGTACGAGCGGGCGCAGCGGCTGGCGGTGCGTCAGGAGGAGGCGGCGCGGCGGGAGTTCATCGACGACCTGCTCTACGGCCGCAGTGATCTGGGGCGACTGGCGGAGCGCGCGGAGCGGTTCGGGCTGCGGCTGTCCCACGAACACGCGGTCGCCGTCGCGCAGGGGGTGGCCGCCTACGACGAGGGCGATCCGGTGCCGCGGCAGGTGGAGCGCGCGCTGATCTCCCGGTTCGGTGACCGCAGCATCCTGCTCACCACCAAGGACGGGCGGCTGCTGTGCATCGCGCCCGGCCATCAGACGGAGGTGCTCACGTACTTCGCCAAGCAGGCGCACGCCGCCACCGACGGCGGCCAAGTCGCGATCGGGCGCCCCCAGCCGGGTCCCGGCGGGGTCGTCCAGTCGTACGAGGAGGCCCTGAGCTCGCTGGAGATAGCGGAGCGGCTGGGGCTGGACGATCCGGTGCTGCGCGCCGCCGATCTGCTGGTGTATCCGGTGCTGGCCCGCGACCGGCAGGCGATGGCCGATCTGGTGCACAACACGCTGGGGCCGCTGACCACGGCCCGCGGCGGCGCCCAGCCGCTGCTGGACACGCTCACCGCGTACTTCGACTCCGGCTGTGTCGCCGCGGAGGCGGCCCGGCGGCTGTCGCTGAGCGTGCGCGCGCTGACGTACCGCCTGGAGCGCATCCACAAGCTCACCGGCGCCAATCCGTCGGACGCGGCCCACCGCTACATGCTGCAGACGGCGGTGATCGGCGCGCGCCTGCTGGACTGGCCGGCCGGCGAGCTGTGAGGGGGACCGTCCGGATCAGCCCTCGACGAGCGTGATGTTCCGGTGCTCGACCGCGTGGACCACGGGCAGCAGGACGATGCCGCTGGGGCGCATCTCCATGAGCGTGGCCTCGACGTGGGCCTTGCCCGCCTTGAGGGTGCCGGCGGGCACGGTTCCGGTGTTCTGCCAGCGGTGCACCTCGCCGTCGCAGACGGCGCGGGTGCCGCCGACGGAGTGGTGCAGGATCTCCGAGGGGCGGCCGACCGCGGAGCTGACGAAGACCGGGCCCTCGCCCTCGTCGCAGCGGTAGGTACCGGAGAGGGTGATGGAGCCGTCGGCCATCCGGCCCTCCTCGTCGACCGTCACGGACTCCGAGGGGGCGGCGGCTGCCGGGGCGGGTGCGGCCGCGGCGAAGCCGAGCAGCAGCAGCGCGGAACCGGCGGCGACGCCGAGGACGGGGCGTACAGGCATGGGGAACCTCCCGAATCGAGCGGATTGAGGGACTCCACCTGTACCGGCGCGCGGGACCGCGGCCCGTCTTCGTCACCCCTTCGGTGGCGAGTCGGCCCCGGCCGTCGGGGAACCGTCCCGGGATTGTCCGGGGGCTGTCACGTTTCCCGGCGGGCGGTTCCGATGAGTTCGCGGCGGGGGCATGGTCTGTGCATACGACCCATACGGATCGTTCCACCTATGTGGAGGTGCGCCATGTGTGCCCACCAGTCTTCCTGCCCCCGGGCCGAATCCGCCGTCCCCCATGTGGTGGCCGCCCACCCCGAGCAGGGGTGGAGCCTGCGGTGCGACGGTGTGATCGTCTTCGACGACACCGGTGAGCTGCTGCCCGACGGCAGGGTGATCGCCCCGCACCGCGTCTCGGTCGAGCAACTCACGGTCGCGGCCTGAGCCGGACCGCGGAGCGGGGTGGAACGGCTCGCGGCCCCGCTCAGGACAGCACGGCGAAGCCGTCGAGTTCCACCATCGCCTGCGCGTCCCACAGGCGGGCCGCCCCGATGACCGCCATCGCCGGGTAGTCGCGTCCGGCCAGTTCGCGCCAGATCCGCCCGAGTTCGCGGGCGTGGGTGCGGTAGGCGGCCACGTCGGTGGCGTAGACCGTGACGCGTGCCAGGTCGGCGGGGGTGCCGCCGGCCGCGCGCAGGGCCGTCAGGAGGTTGGTGAGGGCCCGCGTGAACTGTGCGGGCAGGGTGTCGCCGACGACCTTCCCGTCGGTGTCGAGCGCGGTCTGCCCGGCGAGGAACACCAGCCGGGAGCCGGTGGCGACGACGGCGTGGGAGAAGCCGGCCGGCGGGGAGAGTTCGGGCGGGTTGACGCGCTCGGCGGTCACCGGTCCTCCAGTCTCTTGTACAGCTCCTTGGCGATGATGCCCCGTTGGACCTCGCTCGCCCCCTCGTAGATCCGGGGGGCGCGGACCTCGCGGTAGAGGTGTTCGAGCAGGTGCCCGCGGCGCAGGGCGTGCGCGCCGTGCAGCTGGACGGCGCGGTCGACGACGTACTGCGCGGTCTCGGTGGCCAGCAGTTTCGCCATCGCGGCGCGCCGGGGCACATCGGCGGCGCCCGCGTCGTACGCCGTCGCCGCCGCGTACACCATCAGCCGGGCCGACTCGGTGCGCAGCGCCATCTCGGCGACGTCGTGGGCGACGGCCTGGAGGTCCTTCAGCTTGCCGCCGAAGGCGTCCCTGCGGGCGGTGTGGGCGAGGGTCGCGTCCAGGGCGGCCTGGGCCATGCCGACCGCGAACGCCCCGACGCTGGGCCGGAACAGGTTGAGGGTGTCCATGGCGACCCGAAAGCCCTGGTCGACCTCGCCGAGCACGTCGTCGGCGGAAACAGGTACGCCGTCGAAGGCGAGAGTACCGATGGGGTGCGGGGAGAGCATGTCGAGGGCGGTCCCGGTGAGTCCGGGCCGGTCTGCGGGGACCAGGAAGGCGGTCACCCCGCGCGCGCCGGCGCCGGGGGTGGTCCGGGCGAACACGGTGCAGAAGTCGGCCTCGGGGGCGTTGGAGATCCAGCACTTCTTGCCGGTGAGCCGCCAGCCGCGGCCTCCGTCGGGGTGCGCGGTGAGGGACAGTGCCGCCGCGTCCGAACCGGCGCCCGGCTCGCTGAGCGCGAAGGCGGCGACCGCGGTGCCTTCGCGGACCCCGGGGAGCCAGCGGTCGCGCTGGGCCGGGGTGCCGTGGGCGTGTACCGGATGGGCGCCCAGGCCCTGGAGGGCGAGGGCGGTCTCCGCCTCGGTGCAGGACTGAGCCAGGGACTCGCGCATCAGGCACAGGTCGAGGGCGCCCGAGGTGAACAGGCGGGACAGCAGGCCGAGTGCGCCCAGTTCGGCCAGGAGGGCACGGTCGACCCGCCCGGGTTCGGCCTTCTCGGCGAGTGGCTTCAGGCGTCGGGCCGCCAGCGCCCGCAGCTCCGCGCACCAGGCGAGTTGTGCCGGTTCGAGCGAGAATGCGGTCATCGCCGGTCCCTTTCCCTCGCCGCTGGGCCGCTCCCGAGGTTATCGCGGACAGTTGACTGCCGTCACCAACACGATACGCTCCTGATGCGAGCCCACCACGCCAAGGGGGCGAACCGCCATGAACCCACGGGCCACCGCGCACGTCGACACCTTCGCCCGCGACCATCTCCCGCCACCCGACGAGTGGCCCGAGCTCCGCTTCGACCTGCCGGAGCTGCGCTACCCCGAGCGCCTGAACTGCGCAGCCGACCTCCTGCACGGCCCGCCCGAGGGCCGCCCGGCCTTCCACACCCCCGACGGCGCGATGTGGACGTACGGCGAACTGCGCGCCCATGTGGACCGGCTCGCGCACCTCCTCACCGGCGACCTCGGGGTCGTCCCGGGCAACCGGGTGCTGCTGCGCGGCCCCACCACGCCCTGGCTGGCCGCCTGCTGGCTGGCGGTGCTGAAGGCCGGCGCGGTCGCGGTCACCGTGCTGGCGCAGCAGCGCCCGCACGAGCTGAGCACCATCTGCGAGATCGCCGAGGTGCGCCACGCCCTGTGCGACGTCCGGTCCGTCGACGACCTCGTCAAGGCCGAGGTCCCCGGCCTCTGCCTCGCCACCTACGGCGGTGACTCCCCCGGTGACCTGCTGAACCGTCCGGCGCCGGCGACACCGTACGAGGCCGTGCCGACCGCGGCCGACGACGTGGCGCTGATCGCCTTCACCTCCGGCACCACCGGACGGCCGAAGGGCTGTATGCATCTGCACCGGGACGTGCTGGCGATCGCGGACACGTTCTCCCGGCACGTGCTGAAGCCGGTCGCCGACGACGTGTTCACCGGCAGTCCCCCGCTGGGCTTCACCTTCGGCCTCGGCGGTCTGGTGGTGTTCCCGCTGCGGGCCGGGGCGAGCGCGCTGCTCCTCGAACAGGCGCACCCGCGCCAGTTGCTGGCGGCGATCGCCGCGCACCGGGTGTCCGTGCTGTTCACCGCGCCCACCGCCTACCGTGCGATGCTCGCCGAACCGGACGGGCACGACCTCACCTCGCTGCGGCGCTGCGTCTCGGCGGGCGAGAACCTGCCGGCCGCCACCTGGCGGGCCTGGCACGAGCGCACCGGGCTGCGGATCATCAACGGGATCGGCGCCACCGAACTGCTGCACATCTTCGTCTCCGCCGCCGACGAGGCGATCCGCCCCGGCACGACGGGAGTCCCGGTCCCCGGCTGGCAGGCCCGCGTACAGGACGCCGACGGCGCCCCCGTACCGGACGGGGAGCCGGGACTGCTCGCGGTGCGCGGTCCCGTCGGCTGCCGCTATCTCACCGATCCGCGCCAGCGGGAGTACGTACGCGGCGGCTGGAACATCACCGGCGACACCTATGTCCGCGACCCCGACGGCTACTTCCGGTACGTGGCCCGCGCCGACGACATGATCATCTCGGCCGGGTACAACATCGCGGGACCCGAGGTCGAGGACGCCCTGCTGCGCCACCCGGACGTGGTGGAGGCCGCGGTGGTCGGCCGGCCGGACGAGGCACGCGGCCAGGTCGTGCGGGCGTACACGGTCCTGAAGGAGGGCGCGGAACGCGACGCCGAGGCGCTGCGTGCCTTCGTGAAGTCCGAGCTGGCGCCCTACAAGTGCCCGAAGGAGATCGTGTTCCTGGACGCCCTGCCCCGCACGGCCACCGGCAAGCTCCAGCGGTTCCGGCTGCGTACGCCCACCGGAGCGGAAGAGGGGCGGGCGTGATCCCCGGCGAAACCCGCCCGTCCGCCCACGACTTAAGATGATCAACGTGTCCGACCAGCAAGCGCTTCACGCTCCGAGATCTCTCATCGTCACGCTCTACGGCGCGTACGGCCGCTCCGTGCCGGGCCCGGTGCCCGTCGCCGAGCTGATCCGGCTGCTGGCCGCGGTGGGCGTGGACGCCCCGTCCGTCCGTTCCTCGGTGTCCCGGCTCAAACGGCGCGGCCTGCTCGTCCCGGCGCGCACCGAGCAGGGCGCCGCCGGTTACGAACTCTCCCCCGACGCGCGCCAGTTGCTCGACGACGGTGACCGGCGGATCTACGCCACCGATCCACCGGAGGACGAGGGCTGGGTGCTCGCCGTGTTCTCCGTCCCGGAGTCGGAACGGCAGAAGCGGCACGTTCTGCGCTCCCGGTTGTCCGGCCTGGGCTTCGGCACGGCCTCCCCCGGCGTGTGGATCGCCCCCGCGCGGCTGTACGAGGAGACCAGGCACACCCTGGAGCGGCTGCGCCTGGACGTCTACGTCGACTTCTTCCGCGGCGAGCACCTCGGTTTCGCGCCCACCGCCGAGGCGGTCGCCCGCTGGTGGGACCTGGCCGGGATCGCCCGGCAGCACGAGGCGTTCCTGGACCGGCACGCGCGGGTGCTGCGCGCCTGGGAGCAGCGCGCGGACACGCCGGCCGAGGACGCCTACCGCGACTACCTCCTCGCCCTGGACTCCTGGCGCCATCTCCCGTACGCCGACCCGGGGCTGCCCGCCGCCCTGCTCCCCGGTCACTGGCCGGGCATCCGCTCGGCGGCCGTGTTCCGGGGGCTGCACGAGCGGCTGCGGGACGCGGGGGCGGCGTTCGTGGGGCTGTGAGGAAGCTCAACTTCCGAGGCCGAGGCGGGGTTTGGGGGCGTCCGTGCGGCCGGTACGGGGCTGCCGACTGCCGGCGAGATAGGGTGCGGGCCACGCCACGCCGGGTCCGTCGTAGCCCTGTTCGGCCGCGGCGTGGAGCGTCCAGTGGGGGTCGTAGAGGTGCGGGCGGGCCAGCGCGCACAGGTCCGTACGCCCGGCGAGGATCAGGGAGTTGACGTCGTCCCAGGAGGAGATCGCGCCGACCGCGATCACCGGGACGCCCGCCTCGTGCCGTACCCGGTCGGCGAACGGTGTCTGGTAGGAGCGCCCGAACTCCGGCTTCTCGTCGGCCACCACCTGCCCGGTCGACACGTCGATCGCGTCGGCGCCGTGCGCGGCGAAGGCCCTGGCGACGGCGACCGCGTCCTCGGCCGTGACGCCGCCCTCCGCCCAGTCGGTGGCGGAGATCCGGACGGTCATCGGCCGGTCCCCGGGCCACACCGCGCGTACGGCGTCGAAGACCTCCAGCGGGAAACGCAGCCGCTTCTCCGGTGAACCACCGTAGGCGTCGGTGCGGTGGTTGGTCAGCGGGGAGAGGAAGCCGGAGAGCAGATAGCCGTGGGCGCAGTGCAGTTCGAGCAGATCGAAACCGGCCCGTGCCGCGCGTACCGCGGCGGCGGTGAACTGCTCCCTCAGGTCCGTGAGCTGGGCGCGCGAGAGTTCGCGGGGTACCTGGCTGCCGGGCTTGTACGGCAGGGGTGACGCGGCGACGAGGGGCCAGTTGCCGTCGTCGAGCGGCTCGTCCATGCCCTCCCACATCAGCTTGGTCGAGCCCTTGCGCCCACTGTGGCCGAGCTGCACGCCGATCGCGGTACCGGGCGCCCGCGCGTGCGCGAAGTCGGTGATCCGCCGCCATGCCTCGGCCTGCCTGCCGGTGTAGAGGCCGGCGCAGCCGGGCGTGATACGGCCCTCGGGGCCGACGCACACCATCTCCGTCATCACCAGCCCGGCCCCGCCCAGCGCACGCGCGCCGAGGTGGACGAGGTGGAAGTCGCCGGGGACGCCGTCGACCGCCGAGTACATGTCCATGGGAGAGACGACGACCCGGTTGCGCAGGGTCAGGCCACGCATCCGGAAGGGGGTGAACATCGGGGGTGTACCGGGCGGGCAGCCGAACTCGCGCTCCACCGCCCCGGTGAAGCGGGCGTCGCGCAGCCGCAGGTTGTCGTGGGTGACGCGGCGGCTGCGGGTGAGCAGGTTGAAGGCGAACTGGCGCGGCGGCTGCGCGAGATACAGGGGCAGGTTCTCGAACCACTCCAGGCTGGCCCGCGCGGCACGCTGGGTGGAGGCGACGACGGGTTTGCGCTCGGCCTCGTAGGCCGCCAACGCGTGTTCCAGTGACGGTTGTTCGTCCAGGCAGGCGGCGAGGGCGAGCGCGTCCTCGACGGCGAGCTTGGTGCCGGAGCCGATGGAGAAGTGGGCGGTGTGGGCGGCGTCGCCGAGGAGTACGACGTTGCCGTGCGACCAGCGCTCGTTGACGACCGTACGGAACGTGGTCCAGGCCGAGTTGTTGGACCGCAGCGGGCGGCCGCCGAGCGCGTCGGCGAAGATCTTGGCGCAGCGTTCGACGGAGTCCGTCCCGGCGGTGTCGTCCGGTTCGTCGAATCCGGCGGCCCGCCACACCTCCTCGCGCATCTCGACGATCACGGTGGAGGCGTCGGCGGAGAACGGGTAGCCGTGCAGCTGCATCACGCCGTACTCGGTCTCCGCGATCTCGAAACGGAACGCGTCGAAGGGGAAGTCGGCGGCGAGCCAGATGTAGCGGCAGCGGTGCTCGGTGATGTGCGGGCGAAAGACGTGGGCGAAGGCCTCGCGGGTGGCGCTGTGGACTCCGTCGGCGGCCACGACCAGGTCGTACGTCTCCGCCAGACGGGCGGGGCCGGGGGCCTCGGTGCGGAAGCGGAGGTCCACCCCGAGGGAGCGGCAGCGGGCGTGCAGGATCTCCAGGAGACGGTGGCGTTCCAGGGCGGCGAATCCGTGTCCGCGGGAGGTGTGGCGGGTGCCGCGGTGGACGATGCCGATGTCGTCCCAGCGGGTGAAGTCCCTTCGCAGGGCGGCGTAGACGTCGGGGTCGGCGTGCTCGATGCCGCCGAGGGTCTCGTCGGAGAGGACCACTCCGAAACCGAAGGTCTCGTCCGGGGGGTTGCGTTCCCACACGGTGACCTCGCGGTCGGGGGCGAGGCGTTTGAGCAGGGCGGCGGTGTAGAGGCCGCCGGGGCCTCCGCCGATGATCGCGATCCGGTGGGGGTGCCCCGGCTCGTCCGGCGAGTGCGGCGCCGTTGCGGTCGACCGCGCCCGCGCGGCGGCAGCCGCGGATTCCACACGGCCCCGCGCCCCCGGCGCTACCGCAGTCCCCGGTGTCGAGAGCACCCGCTTACCTCCCCTGCCACTTGGGAGGGCGCTTCTCCGTGAACGCCGCGTGGAACTCCGCGTAGTCCTCTCCTGTCATCAAGAGGGCCTGGGTCGAGGCGTCCAGCTCGATGGCCGTCGCCAGAGGCATGTCCAGTTCCGCGGTGAGGAGGGCCTTGGTCTGGGCGTGGGCCAGGGCGGGGCCGTCGGCCAGGCGGCGGGCGAGGGTGTGGGCGGCCTCGTCGGCGCCGCCCTCGTCGGCGAGGGCGCTGATCAGGCCGATGCGCTCGGCCTCCGGTGCGCGCACCGTGTCGCCCAGCATCAGCAGCCGGGTGGCGTGGCCGAGACCGACCACGCGGGGCAGCAGGTAGGCCGCGCCCATGTCGCCGCCGGAGAGGCCGACCCGGGTGAAGAGGAAGGCGAAGCGGGCGCTGGGATCGGCGACCCGGAAGTCGGCGGCCAGGGCGAGGACCGCGCCGGCACCCGCCGCCACCCCGTGGATCGCGGCGATCACGGGGAACGGGCACTCCCGTACCGCTCGCACCACCTGGCCGGTCATCCGGTTGAAGTCGAGGAGCTGGGCCGTGTCCATGGAGAGGGTCGCGCCGATGATCTCGTCGACGTCGCCGCCGGAGCAGAAGCCCCGCCCCTCGCCGGCCAGCACCAAGGCGCGCACGGCCCGCTCACGGGACAGCTCGGCGAGCAGATCGCGCAGGTCGGCGTAGGCGCCGAAGGTGAGCGCGTTGAGCTTGTCGGGGCGGGCGAGGGTGACGGTGGCGACGCCGTCGGCCAGGTCGACGCGCAGATGCTCCCAGCGGGCGGTGCGGGCGGCGGAGCCGGTGAAAGGACTCATGAGGGCGGCCTCCTACGGCGGGCACGGCGCTGCTCAGTGAGGTCTGTCCGATGAATTTATCATCGATCGGTGACTGTCGTCACGCGCGCGCGATAAGCCGTTCGGGGGCCCGTCACGTCCGTCACGGATCGTCGACATACGGGTAACGGCGGGACCTGGTGTGCGCGGCGGGGCGTGGACGTGGGTAAGCCGCACGTTGCCGGGGCGGGACGTCCCGGCCGGTGCCCGGCCGATGGGCCGCACCGGGTGCGCCGTACCATGGACGGCTGAACTGCAGGAGCACCCGCTCCATGAACGGACTCGCTGTGCACGAACCTCCCGCCGCTTCCACCTCCTGGCGCGTCGCACTGCCGCACACCACCGCGGCCGTGCCCGTGGCGCGTGCGCTGGTGCGCACGGCGCTGGCCGAGCGGGATCACTCCGCCGACTGCGACACGGCGGAGCTGCTGACGGCGGAGCTGGTGGCGAACGCCGTGGAGCACACGTCGGGGACCGGCCCGATAGAGCTGGTGGTGCGGCTGCTGCCGACGGGCTGCCAGGTCGAGGTGCACGACGCCGACCCGGAGCCGCCCGGCGACCTCACCCGCCCGACGCCCCTCGGCATGCCCGACCCCTGGCAGGAGCACGGGCGCGGACTGCTGCTGATCCGCACCCTCAGCTCGTCCTGCGGCCACCGCCCCACCGAGTCCGGCAAGGCGGTGTGGTTCCGTCTGCCGGGCCGGCGCCGCCCGGTCTGAGCCCGGCGCCGGGACCCCCTAGGCCAGGGTCGCTACCAGAACCGCCTTGATCGTGTGCATCCGGTTCTCCGCCTCGTCGAAGACGACCGAGTGCGCGGACTCGAAGACCTCGTCGGTCACCTCCAGGGAGGTGAGACCGTGGGCCGCGAAGATGTCCTGGCCGACCTGGGTGCCGAGGTCGTGGAAGGCGGGCAGGCAATGCATGAACCTGACGTCCGGGTTGCCGGTGGCGCGCAGGACGTCCATGGTCACCGCGTACGGGGCGAGGGCCTTGATGCGCTCGGCCCAGACGTCCTTGGGCTCGCCCATGGAGACCCATACGTCCGTGGCGACGAAGTCGGCGCCCGCCACGCCCTCGGCGACGTCCTCGGTGAGCGTGATCCGGGCGCCGCTCGACGCGGCCAGCTCCCGGGCCCGGTCCACGATCTCCCGGGCGGGCCAGTAGGCCTCCGGGGCGACGATCCGTACGTCCATGCCCAGCAGGGCGGCGGTCACGAGGTAGGAGTTGCCCATGTTGAAGCGGGCGTCGCCGAGATAGGCGAAGGCGATGTCCGTGAGCCGCTTGGTGCTGTGCTCGGTCATCGTGAGGACGTCGGCGAGCATCTGGGTGGGGTGCCAGTCGTCGGTCAGCCCGTTGTAGACGGGCACCCCCGCGTACGCCGCGAGCTCCTCCACCTTGGCCTGGCTGTCCCCCCGGTACTCGATGCCGTCGTACATCCGGCCCAGCACCCGGGCGGTGTCCTTCACGGACTCCTTGTGCCCCATCTGCGAGCCGGACGGGTCGAGGTACGTCGTCGAGGCGCCCTGGTCGGCGGCCGCCACCTCGAACGCGCAGCGGGTACGCGTCGACGTCTTCTCGAAGATCAGCGCGATGTTCCTGCCCCGCAGACGACGGTGCTCGGTCCCGGCCCGCTTGGCGGCCTTGAGCTCGGCGGCCAGCTCCAGCAGGCCGAGGAACTCCGGCGCGGTGAAGTCCAGCTCCTTGAGGAAGTGGCGGCCGGCGAGGGCGGTCGGGACAGTCGCCATGGGGTGCTCCAGGGATGGGGGACACGAACGGTGGAAGTGTATACGAACTTTAGTATTTCTATACGGCGCTTTACAGGGCGTCTCGCTGGACGGGACAGCTCATGCAGCGCGGCCCGCCCCTGCCCCGGCCCAGCTCGCTGCCGGGGATCTCTATGACCTCGATGCCCTGCTTGCGCAGATGTGTGTTGGTGGTGGCGTTGCGCTCGTAGGCGACGACGACGCCCGGTTCGACGGCCAGCACGTTGCAGCCGTCGTCCCACTGCTCCCGTTCGGCCGCGTGCACGTCCTGCGTGGCGGTCAGCACCCGGATCTCGCTGAGCCCGAGGGCGGCGGCGATCGCGCGGTGCATGTGCTCCGGCGGATGGTCGGTGACCTTCAGTTCCTTGTCCCCCACGCCCGGCTCGATGGTGTACGAGCGGAGCATGCCGAGGCCGGCGTACTGGGTGAAGGTGTCGCCGTCGACCATCGTCATCACGGTGTCGAGATGCATGAAGGCGCGCCGCTTCGGCATGTCGAGCGCGACGATGGTCCGCGCCGAGCCGGCCGCGAACAGTTTGTGCGCGAGCATCTCCACGGCCTGCGGGGTGGTCCGCTCGCTCATCCCGATCAGTACCGCGCCGTCGCCGATGACCAGGACGTCCCCGCCCTCGATGGTGGACGGGTAGTCGGCCTGCCCCTCGGACCAGACGTGGAAGGGCTCCGTACGGAACAGCGGGTGGTGCCGGTAGATCGCCTCGAAGTGCACGGTCTCCCGCTGCCGGGCCGGCAGGCGCATCGCGTTGATGGCGACGCCGTCGTAGATCCAGGCGGAGGTGTCGCGGGTGAAGAGGTGGTTGGGCAGCGGGCCGAGCAGGAAGTCGTCGAGTTCCATGACGTGGAAGCGCACGGAGGTGGGCTCCGGGTGGGCGTCCAGGAACTCCCGCTTGGTCATGCCGCCGATCAGCACCTCGGCGAGCTCGGGTGCCGGGAGGGTTTCGAAGGCGGCCCGCAGATGGTCGGTGGCGAGCGGGCCGTACTCCTTCTCGTCGAAGACGCGGTCCAGGACGAGCGTGCGGGCCTCCGGGAGGGCCAGCGTCTCGGCCAGCAGGTCACCGAAGAGGTGGACGGTGACGCCCCGGTCGCGCAGGACGTCCGCGAAGCCGTCGTGCTCGGCGCGCGCCCGGCGCACCCAGAGCAGGTCGTCGAAGAGCAGGGCGTCCTTGTTGCTGGGGGTGAGCCTTTTGAGCTCGAGATCGGGCCGGTGCAGGATGACCCGGCGGAGCCGGCCGGCCTCGGAGTCGACGTGGTAGGTCATGACTCCATCCTGACCATCCGGGCGCGTGTTCACCCCTGTCCCCCGCCTTCCCGGTCCCGGAATCCCGCTTCCGTCAGGGCAGCGTCTCGGGCCGGGCCAGCTGTCCGCGGGCCCTCTCCCCCGCCGCCGTCTGGGCGACGAGCCGGCCGGCGCGGAGGTGCGGGTCACCGGGATCGCGGGCCAGGCCGTCGTCGTACCCGGCGAGCGCGGCGACGGTGTTCCCGGCGGCGAGGTGCTCGTCGGGGGTACGGGGGTCGGCGGGCGGGACGGCGAAGACATGGGTGCGGACGTCGGGCCAGGGGGCGCGGTCGGGCCGGAACCGGAGCCCGGCCGTGCCGGCCGGGTCCACGTTGCGCAGCCGCCATTCGGTGCGGTGCAGGGCGGCGGCGGTGCGGGCGCGGGTCAGCGCGGCCGGGGGCACGGGCTCGCGCAGCCAGCCGTCCAGGGTCCGGGCCAGACCGGTGACCAGGGCGTGCCCGGTCTCGGTGAGGCGTCCGCCGGTGAGGAGGGTGCGTACGACGAGCCGGCTCTGCGTCCGGCGCAGCGCGAAGTGGTAGGCGGCCGCCTCGGCGTGCTCCGGGTCCGTCATACGGTCCCGCCAGAACCCGGCGACGCCGGTGAAGGCGTACGCGCCGTGCAGCAGGCCGGTGAGGTGGCGCGGGTCGGGGCGCCAGGGGGCGTAGTAGCGCTCCGCGCGGTCGTCGTCCAGCAGCGGGAAGAGGTGGATCAGCGCGGCGAGCTTGCTGTGCTGGAACTCGTGGACCAGCGCCTCGGCCAGGGCGAGCGGCGAGGAGGGGCGGGCGATGACCATCGCGCCGTAGGAGTCACCGCTGGACGCGGAGACCCGTACGTCGGGCGGCGGCGGGGGCAGCGGACTCGTGCGCGCCCACGGTACGACGGCCCGGATCACGGAGGGATCGAGCCGGCCCGGCCCCGTGCCCTTCCCCTTCGCGAGGATCGCCGCGGCCTCGTCGAACAGCCCCTGCCAGGCCAGCGCCTCGTCGGCGTCCAGCCGGGCGGGCGGCACGGGGTCGTCGAGGTCGCGGTAGGGGTCCAGGTCCTCCAGCGGTACGGCGACGGGGCCGACGGTGAGGGTACGGAGGGGAAGCCAGTGGGGGTCGTCGGCGGGCGGTGCCCCGGTCACCGGGACGGGGGCCGGGCGGCGGGTCAGGCTCCGCCGGCCGCCGTCGGGACCCGGCCCGCCGAGGGTGAGCACGCCGGCGCGGGTGCTCGCCCGGCCCGCCGACGGACCGGGGGCCGCGTCCGCGAGCCGGACCAGTCCCAGTCCCGGCAGATGCAGCGCGCCGTCCTCCAGCGGGACCCGCAGGGACGCCTCCGTCCCTGCGTGCAGCGCGGCGACGACCGCGAGGGTGTTCATCCTGGCCGCCTCCGTCCACAGCCGGGGCCCGGTCGCGGTGCCGTGCGCCCGGCGCAGCGTGTGCGCGATCCAGGTGCCGGTCGTCGGCGCGAGCAGCAGCCGCTCGACCGGCTCGGGCGCCCGCTCGGCCGCCTCCTTGAACACCCGCCAGGCGTCGGCGATCGGGCTCAGCGGCGTGGGCAGGTCCCGGAGCCGCTTGAGCAGGGTGTTCAGCAGCAGCAACCGGCGGGCGCGTTCGCCCTGCTCGAGGAAGGCGACCCCTTCGGCGGAGTGCCCGCCGGCGGCGAACTCGTCGAAGAGGGGGGCGGGCATGCGGAAGGGGGTGGGGCGCTCGCTGGTCGTCACCGGGACCTCCGGGTCGGTGGGCGGGCATCCGGGAACGTGTGGGCGCCCGGCACGGCGGGGCCGCTACTCGGCCCGGGCGGGCTCGCCCCCGCCCCGCATGCTGTCGCGGGAGCGGAGTACCTCGGTCAGCAGGCGGGTGTCGGAGTGGAGCGGCGCCAGGCCCTCCACCGCGGTCAGGGGCAGGGCCGCGAGATCCGCCAGGTCCGACTCGCGGACCGGCACACCCCCCGTGGCAGCCGGCTCCTGGACGGCCGCTGCGGCGTCGCGCTGAGCGGGCGGCTGATGCAAGGTGCGTCCCCCTTCTCGCACGGCGGCACCCGATGCCACCGTGGCCCCATTCCATCACGAACGCACCCACCGGCGTCGAATCGCCCGAACACGCCGACCCATCACGGCCAATGGTTCGGTCATCGTACGAGGCGTCGAATTCGGCCCGGTGTCCGCAAAGTTCCGGCAGCGGGTCTACAGCGGCATGGGCGCCAGGTCGCACTCGATGCGGCGGTGTGTGCGTGCCGCGAAGAGCCAGGGGTGATCGGCGCGGACCACCCGGGCGAATCCCGCCACCGCCCTGCGCTGCTGTTCGCCGGCCTCCTGGCCGCGGCCCAGGCCGCGCAGGTCCAGGGCGAGGTTCGCGGTGCAGGCCAGGGTCAGCGGATGGTCCGCACCGGCGGCGACGGTGAGCCCCGCCAGACTTGCCTCGTCGATCTCGTACGCCCGCTCGAAGTCCAGCCGGGTGTAGGCGGTGTTGGCCTGCCCGATCCCCGCCGCCAGCGTCATCACGTGCCGGGGCCCGAGTACGGCGGTCATCCTGCGCGCCACGTCGTCCTCCCGTTCCCCCGCCGCGTCGAGGTCTCCCAGGGCGCGCAGGGTGGCGGCCAGGTTCGCCCCGGTCAGCATCGTGTACGCGTGGTCCTCCCCGAGGAGCGCCGTGTAGCGCCGTACGGTCTCCTCGCCCAGTTCCCGGGAGAGTTCGAGGTCTCCGGCGAGACGCTGGTCGACCGAGAGGTTGGCCGCCGTGGACAGCGAGTCGGAGTGCCGGCGGCCGTACCGGGCCACGAAGCGGCGCAGGGTGTCCTCGGTGAGTTCCCGCGCCTCGTCGAGGGCCCCGTCCCGGCGCCGGCAGACCGCCAGATTGCGTGCGGCGCGCAGCGTGAGCGTGTTGTCCTCGCCGAGCGCGACGCGGGCCCGGAGGTGTACGTCCTCCTGGAAGTCACGGGCGCCCGGGTAGTCGCCGCTCTCCCGCATGTCGATGGCGAGGGCGTTCAGGGTGTTGAGGGTGAGGAAACTGGTGGGGCCGAACAGGGACTCGCGCTGGCGGGCGTTCTCCTGGTCCAGGGCCAGCGCCTCGTCGAACTGTCCGCACAGCCGCAGGTCGACGCCCCAGCTGTGGGTGGCCCGCAGGGTGATCTGGTCGTCGGCCCCGAACTGCGTGCGCGCGAGCGTCGTGGCCTCCTCGCCGAGGTCCCGGGCCTCCGTGAACCGTCCCTGGTGACGTCGGGCGTCGGCCAGCGCGCAGAGCGAGTCGACCAGGTCCTCGGGGTCGACCTCGATGTGCCGGGAGACCTCCAGGGCCCTTTCGGCGAGCGGGATGGCCTCGTCGATCTGGCCGCGCTGGAGGAGGGTGAACGAGAGGCTCTTCGCGATGCGGATGACATGGCCGTCCTCCTCGCCGGAGTCGGCGAGCCAGGCACTCCATGCCTGCCGGGCGAGGTCCGCGGCCCCCTCGTGGTTGCCCCAGTAGTAGAGGAAGAAGACGGTGTCGGTGACGAGTTCCCGCACGTAGGTGTCGGAGCTGCCGGCCGCCTGGGAGGCGAGGATGTGCGGCAGCAGGGCCTGGTAGGCGGGCCATTCCTGCGCTGAGGCGTGGTGGCCCAGCTTCGCGGCGGACAGCAGTTGGTGGGCGGCCTCCCGCATGGCCCGGCGCTGTTCGGGGCTGAGTTTGGCCAGGAGCACCGTCTGCAGCAGACGGTGCATCTGCAGGGTGTCCGTCCGGGGGTCCGTCTTGACGAGGGAGAACTGGCTGAGGTCGCGCACGGCCCGGCTGAGTTTGACCGACTCCCGCAACAGGGGGTCGACTTCGGGCGTGATGTTGACGCCGCGGCCGCCGCGCAGGATGGAGCGCGGAATGGGTTCGGGGGCCATGCTGGCGCAGATGTCGAGGAGTTGGCGGGCGCCGGGGTTCTTCTCCCGGATGCGCTCCAGCGAGATGTCCCAGGCCGCGGCCACCGAGACCGGGTAGTCGGGGGCCGGGTCGAGTTCGAGGATGTCCGGGCTCCGCCGGGCGAGGAGGTCGAGGTACTCGTCGACGAGCATGCCGGTGACCGCGTGCCAGGCGCCCGCCTGTTCCACGGCGAGCGGCAGGTCGCCGAGGGCGTACGCCAGGCGGTCGGCGTCCTCCGGGGACAGGTCCGGGGAGCGCTTCCGCAACAGCTCCACGGACTCCTCGCGCTCGAAGACGTTCACCGGCAGCGGGGTGGCGACCCGTTCCCAGCCGCGGTTGCGGGAGGTGACGATCACCTTCCCCGGCCCGTTCGTGGGGAAGTACTGGCGCACCACGTCGATGTTCTCGGCGTTGTCGAACACGAGGAGCCAGTCGTCGTACGGCACTCCGGTGCGCAGCGCCTCCAGGACGGCCCGCACCGCCGAACTCGCGGGGCCCTCCTGCCCCGGCTGGACGACGCCGAGCCGGGCGGCGAGTCCGGCGAGCGCGGCCAGGATGAGGCTCTCCCCCTCCGCGGGAATCCAGCAGATCACCTTGTAGCGGTGCTGGTTGCGGTAGATGTACTCGAGGACCAGCTGGCTCTTGCCGACGCCGCCCAGTCCGTGGAGCGCGTGCGGGAGCACGGCCGCCGTGTCCTGCGCTTCGAGTTGTTCCTCGACCGCCTGCAACAACGTCCTGCGGCCTACGAACGACGTGTTGCGCAGCGGAACGTTCACCAGGAGGGCGGGGGTCGAGGTCGTCTGCATGCCAGGCCTTGTCTCCGTGGGGTCACCGGACGGTCGTGAGGTCACCGCGTCCGTATACGCGGATGATGCCCGGTCCGGCGCCGCGTCACGTGACACCTCGGCCGGTTGCCGGGAATCGCCGGGGACGCCGGCCGGCGGTACGAGGTCCGCCTCGATCCTCCGGGCGCGTTCGGCGTAAGGCCCCGACAGCGCCCGCATCACGGCGAGTTCGGACTGCTGCCAGGCCCTGGCGGACGCGTCGGGCAGACCCGCTCCCGCCGGGTCCCGCAGTGCCGCGCGCAGTGCCACACCGTGCGCTCCCGCGGCCGGCAGTTCGCCGAGGATCGAGACGGTTCTGGCCAGCTGGCTGCGGGTGGTGGTGGCGAGGAGGGCCTCGCGGACTCCCTCGGCGAACTCGGGCCGTCCCCTGCCGTCCGCGCCCCAGTGGATCAGGCCGCCCATCAGGATCTCGGCCAGGTGTTCCGGACCGGCTTCCGGCACGGTCCTGCGGCGTACCTGCTCGACGAGGTCGAACTCGAACGGGACGGCGGCCAGCCGGGTGGCGAGACGCCGGGCGACCGGTGTGGCGATGGTGAAGAAACGGCTGACCGCCCTCGCGGCGGCGCGCGGGGACCGCGGCGCGCGCAGTCCCGGCGCCGGGGCACTGCGCCCGAGCGTTCCCGACAGGACGGCCGGCAGGGTGCGGCACTCCCCCTTCTCGCCCGTGACCAGGTCGGCCCACGCGGCGAGCGACCCGGGCTTCAGGGACAGCACCGGGACGGGCAGGACGCCCTCGCCCGTGGACGGCAGGGGCCGGAGGGGGTCCGGGCCCTGGGGTGGCGGGCGCAGGACGACGCGGTCGTTGGCCGCGCCGAGGCCGCCGGCCTCAAGGACCGCCGGGTAGGGGTGGAGCGAGGAGCGGTGCCGCATATGGGGCGGCAGCAGATGGGTCAGGGCCGTGGGTCCGGCCCGCCCCAGCCGATCGAGCAGTGTGTCCGCGGCGAAGCCGGCCCAGCCGTGGGCGAGACCGTCCGTGACGACCATGAAGAGGCGGTCCCCCCGGCCGGCGAGGAGTTCGCCGACCCGGGCCGGGGTCCGCGCCCCGTTCCAGCGCAGCGACACGGGACCGGTGCGGGCGAGGGTCAGGGCCACGGTTCGTACGCTGCGGAAGGCGCCGCTGTGTTCGGCGGCCGCGGCGAGGCTCGCCGTCTCCTCGTGCCAGACGGCCATGGTGGGGGCGTCGTCGACGAGGAGGACCAGGTCGAACGCGCGGGTGCTCGCGGGCCGGAACCAGGGCAGCCACAGGCCGTCGGTGATCCCGCGCTCCGCCGTGGCCTCTTCGTCCAGTTCCACGGCGGTGTGCGAGGGCACGCGGCGCGCCAGCCGGTGCAGGGCGACCGCCAGTTGGGCCGAGCGCCGGCCGGAGCCCGGTGAGCGCCGGGTGGACCCGGGCAGCACGGGCGGGCCGAGCCGGATCCGGCCGGTCCCCTCGGGGTCGGGTACGGGCAGTGGCGTCGGGGCGGTGCCCGGTCCGTCGTCCGGCGGGGCGGACCGCTCGGCGGCGGTGTCGGAGGGACCGGACGGCGGCGTGTCCCGCGCCGGTTCCCGCTCCCCGTCCGGCTCGGCGCCGGCCGCGGCCGGGCCCTCACCCGCCCGCGCCCGGTACGCGGCCAGCCACACGGCGTCGGCCAGCTCCTGCCAGTGCGGGACGACGGCGGTGTCCGCTCCGGCGGACGTTCCTTCCACCGCCTCCGCACCGGGTGCCCGTTGTCTGGGGGAGCCGTTCATCAGCGGCCCTTGGCCAGGTCGCGCAGGAGTGTCTCGATGAGCTGGCGGCCCTCGCCCTCGGCGCGGAAGCCGTCGACGGTGGTCAGCCGTGCCGCGTTCAGCAGCTGGTCGAGCGAGTGCGTGCCGCCCGCCCGGACGCGCCGCACGAACAGGTCGACCATGGCCTCCGCGTCCGGCGGCAGGCTCCCCAGATGCCCCGACACAATGGCCAGAAGCTGTTCCCGGGTGAGGGCCCGCATCTCCAGGGGAAGACAGCGCCGGCGGAAGGCGGCCGGGAACTCGCGCTCGCCGTTGCTGGTGATCAGTACGACGGGGAACTCGCGGCACTCCACCCGCCCTCCGGACACCGGTGCGAACTGTTCGGGATCGTCGGTGTGCACCCGGGCCGAGCGGGCGGCGTCACGGACCAGTTCGGGGATGTCGTAACTGCCGTTCTCCAGCACGTGCAGAAGATCGTTGGGCAGGTCGATGTCGCTCTTGTCCAGCTCGTCGACCAGCAGCACACGCGGGCGGTCGTAGGGCAGCAGCGCGGTGCCCAGCGGTCCCAGGGTGATGAAGTCGCCGAGGGCCGGGGGCGGGCCCCCGTCGGCCGGCGTCCGCTGTTCGGCGCCCTGCCAGGCGGCGATGGCCTGGGCCCGCCCGATGGCGTCGTAGGCGTACAGGCCGTCGCGCAGGGTCGTACGGCTGACGATGTTCCACTGCAGGACCCTGCCCAGGCGGAGTTCCCGGGAGAGGAGGTACGCGAGGGTGGACTTGCCGATGCCGGGCGGTCCGGTGATGAGCAGCGGGCGGCGTAACAGCAGGGCGGCGTTGACCGTGTCGATCTGTTCCGGGCCGAGCTGCGGAACATGGTCGCCGGGGCCCAGACGGCGCAGCGCGGCCTCGGGGTCGTCGGGCGGCGGGAGCAGGGGCGGGCCGCCGCCGAAGCGGCGCCACGGCGGAGGTCCGGGCAGCCGGGACGGCTCGCCCGGGGCGCGGCCCGTCGCGCGGAACACACGCCAGTCGGTGCTGTCAGGGGCGTCCGGCCCGCTCATAACCCGTCCTCCTCGCTGTCGTGGTCGTCGAAGCCGTAGTCGTCGTCGGTCTGGATGTCGACCAGCCGGTGGGGGTCGTCCCAGAGGAAGGCGATGTGCCGCCCCAGGAGCAGGGGCCCCGCCTCATCGAGTCCGGCCGTGCGCCGCAGCCGGTGGATGGCGAGCGGGATCTGGGTCGGGGTGGGGACGGAGGAGAACACGGCGGTCACCACTTCGCGGCGCTCCTCGCTGAACTCGCCGCGGCGGTCCCAGACGGCGAGGCCGAGCCCTTCGGCGATGGCCGCCTTCACCGCCTCGGTCGACGCGCCCCCGTCGGGGGCGTCGAGCACCGCGGCCGTACGGCTGGGTTCGGAGGCCAGCGCGGCCTGCCAGGCGTCCGGTCCGGTACGGTCCGACGTCCGCCAGCCGTGGACTCCGATCCCCCCGCTGCGCAGGGTCTCCCAGCGCTCCAGCCACTGCTCCCGGACCAGCAGGTCGTCGGCGCGCATCCGTTCCAGACTGCGCAGATGGACGCCGTACTTCAGGCCGAGGGGCTCGGGCCTGCCGTCCACGGAGCTGACGGTCAGCCCGGCCATGTCGTGGTTGAGCAGGTCGTAGGGGAGTACGAACTCGACGTAGGGCGGTGTCCGTCCCGACAGGGCGGGGGGCTGGGCGTTCGGCGCGGGTGTGAGACGTACGACCTGGCGCAGCACGCGTTCGACGGCCTGGCCGAGACGGTCCAGGCTCGTCGTCTCGGGTTCCGCGGCCCGGGGCTGCCAGCGGCCCGGGACGGTGTTCAGCCAGGGGCGCACCACGACGTCGTCGGAGCCGTCGCGGGCCGGTTCCACGGCCACGACCAGGCAGCGCGGGATCGTCGGGTCCGCGGTGGTCTCGGCGCGCTCGGCCCGCCGGCGTTCCAGGGCGGCGAGCAGGCCCGCCCGGCGTGCCCAGCCGCTCGCCCATTCACGCAGGGCGAGGCGCCGGTCCGGCGACGGCGTCAGCTCCGCGGCGTGCTCGATCAGGAGGACCGCGGGCGGCAGTCCGTCCGGCTGTACGTTCAACTCCGTGGCGTAGGTGAAGAGCTGGACCGGTGAGAGGCCGGGCGGCAGGTCGAGGTGCAGGTCGCTCGCCAGCACGTTGCGCAGCGCGCCGGCGGGGAGAGCGCCCTGCACGGTGCGCAGCAGCGCGCAGGCGGTGTCCAGGTCCTGGTGATCGACGGGGCCGGGCAGGGGGTCGGTGTGTGTCTCACCGGGGCTCAGCAGTTCCTCGAACGCGGCGGCGGCCGGGGCGCCTTCGAAGACGCGGACGACGTCGACGAGGATCCGCTCCCCCTCGCGGACGCTCAACGCCGCGCGCACCAGCGCGACGACGTCCTCGCGCAGTTTGGCGCCGCGCAGGTCGACGTGCTGGTTGAGCTCCTCGGACAGCATGCCGGCGAAGTACGAGCGCCCCGCCTGGTCCTCGAGGCAGCTCAGCCCGCACAGCGCCTCGGTCAGACGGAACAACAGATCCCTGCCCGGCGCGCGCCCCACCCCGTCCCATCCCGACGCTGTCTCCACCGACCTTCCCCCGCGAGCCGGTTCACCTGACGGACCAGCGAAGCTAGCACGCGAACTGCCGCGAACCAAGGGACGCCGACATACACCGGCCCGGTCCGGACAGGTTCTCGCAGAACCTGTCCGGACCGGTCGGCACCATGCGTTCACCCGCTACAGCCGCGGGTCCACCGGCTCCGATTCCAGGGCCAGTACGGCGAAGACCGGCTCGTGGACGCGCCACAGGGGTTCGCCTTCGGCGAGGCGGTCCAGGGCTTCCAGGCCGAGGGCGTACTCGCGCAGGGCGAGGGAGCGCTTGTGGTTGAGGAAGCGGTTGCGCAGGCGGGCCAGGTTCTCCGGGCGGGTGTATTCGGGGCCGTAGATGATGCGCAGGTACTCGCGGCCGCGGCACTTGATGCCGGGCTGCACGGGGCGGCCCTTGGCGTCGTGGGCCAGGGCGCCGGCCGGTTTGACGACCATGCCCTCGCCGCCCCGGCCGGTCATCTCCAGCCACCAGTCGATTCCGGCGCGCACCGACTCGGGGTCGGCGGTGTCGACGTGGAGACGGCGGGTGGTCTGCAGCAGGCTGGTGGTGTCGTGCTCGACCAGGCGGTCGATGAGGGCGAGCTGTTCGTCGTGGGGCAGGGCGGCGAGGCTTCGGCCCTGGACGGCGAGGATCTGGAACGGGGCCAGGCGGACACCGTCCAGGCCGTCGGTGGTCCAGCAGTAGCGGCGGTACGCCTCGGTGAACGCCGAGGCGGAGTCGGCGCGTTCGCGGTGGCGGGCGAGGAGTTCCCTGACGTCCACACCGCGGGCCGACGCGCCTTCCAGGGCCGCCAGGGCGCCCGGGAAGACCGCTCCGGAGGCGGCGCCGACCGCCGCGTACTGGGTACGCAGCAGGCCGGACGCCTTCAGCGACCACGGCATGAGTTCGGCGTCCAGCAGAAGCCAGTCGGTGGCGAGTTCCTCCCAGAGGCCGGCCTCGGTGACGGCCGTGCGCAGCCTGCCGAGGATCTCCTCGGTGACGGAGGCGTCGTCGAAGAAGGGCCGGCCGGTACGGGTGTAGAGCGAGCCGGTCGTACCGCCGGTGGTGCCGAAGCGCGCCGCGGCCGTGTCGGCGTCGCGGCAGACCAGGGCGACCGCGCGGGAGCCCATGTGCTTCTCCTCGCAGACGACCCGGGCGACGCCGTCCTGGGCGTACTGGGCGAACGCCTCGGCCGGGTGCTCGAGATAGCCGTCGAGGTGCGAGGTGGCGGTGGGTGCCATGGTCGGCGGCAGGTACGGCAGCAGACGCGGGTCGATCGCGAAGCGGCTCATGACCTCCAGGGCAGCGGCGGCGTTCTCCTCCCGGATCGATATCCGGCCGTGGTGCCGGGTCTCGACGAACCGCCGGCCGTGCACGTCCGCCAGGTCCAGCGGACGGCCGTCGTGGCCGCCGGGGGCCTCGGTCCGCAGCGGACGGGCCGGCTCGTACCAGACCTGCTCGGCCGGGACGTCGACGAGTTCCCGCTCCGGCCAGCGCAGGGCGGTGAGCTTGCCGCCGAAGACGGCGCCGGTGTCCAGGCAGATGGTGTTGTTGAGCCAGGTCGCCTCCGGGACGGGTGTGTGGCCGTAGACGACGGCGGCCCGGCCCCGGTAGTCCTCGGCCCACGGGTAGCGCACGGGGAGGCCGAACTCGTCGGTCTCCCCGGTGGTGTCGCCGTACAGGGCGTGGCTGCGGACCCGGCCGGAGGTGCGGCCGTGGTACTTCTCCGGCAGTCCGGCGTGGCAGACCACCAGCCGGCCGCCGTCGAGGACGTAGTGGCTGACGAGTCCGTCGATGAACTCCCGTACCTCGGCGCGGAACTCCTCGCTCTGCCGGTCCATCTGCCCGATGGTCTCGGCGAGTCCGTGGGTGTGCTGCACGTTGCGGCCCTTGAGGTAGCGGCCGAACTTGTTCTCGTGGTTGCCGGGGACGCACAGCGCGCTGCCGGACTTCACCATAGGTGTTTTCGCAGGTGATTCCTCGTGCCGGATAGGCAGAATGCGCGGGTCCACGCGGCCCTCAATCTTGAGCGGCGGCAGCAAGGGCATCCCTGCCGGAAGGGTGCCGTCGTTGGGGATGACCTTCATGATGTCATCCCACACGCCAGCGCGAAGCCAGCGGTTGAACCGGGAATGCACGGTCTTCCACAGGACATCGCCCGACACCTCGATGCCGTGCCAGCCACACCCGGTACGCGCCTTGTACAGAATGCCGTCGACTACCGTGCGACCGTCGATGAGGCGATGGTTCGGTGGCTCCCACGCCTTGACGACCGGTTCCACCAGGGCCCACACCTCATCGGTCAGCGGTGGTGGCACCAGCCGTCCCGAGTCGGCAAACCACTTGGTGAGGGTGCAACCCTTGTTGGTTTTGCGCTCGGGCCTCGCCCCCACAACCGTGACCCGCACATCCAGCAACGCGAGGATCTCGCCCTGTTCCTCGGGTGTCATGTCGGCCAGTCGCGTGCGCGCCAGTTCGGCCAGCGCTGCGAGGTCGTTCGCGCGCTGCTCGGCGGCCTGGGTCTCCTCCATCCAGCGCTGCGCCTCGTCGCGCAACTCCTTGAGCTTCTCCAGCTCGGTCTTGGCGTCGGCCAGCTCCTCGTTCAGCAACTCGACGGGCAGCCCTGACCGCATGTAGACCTTGATGGTGTTCTTGATGGACTGTTCACGTGCGGCAACCTGCTGACTGAGGTCGGTCACCCGCGCGCGCTGCGCATCCTGATCGGTGTCAGCCATGCCGACCCACTCAGCCGCCATCGCCTTGAGTTGCTCAGGGTCACCCAGAAGCTTCACGACCTCGGCCCACACGCTGGCCTCAAGTTCAGCCGCCGGAATCTGCGGGTCACTGCACGTCGGACCGTTCGCGTACTCCTCCTGTCGGCCCTTGCAGCGGTACCAACGACCCGGTCCCTTGTGGCGCTTGCCGCCGATGTAGTGCTTGCCGCACTGGGCCGTGACACGCTTCGACAGCGGGTACACCCCGGCCTGTCCCTTGGGCTTGCCGGAAGGTTCGCCGACAGCCGCCTTCAGGTCGGTCACCTCCTCCGGCGTGAAGATGGTGTCCAGCGGGATGCGGACGGTTTCGCCGTAGAGCGGCTTGCCCTCCTGGTCCAGCTTGGGCCCTCGGCCGTTCTTCACCTCGGTGTTGCGGAAGATGAACACGGCTTCGAGGGTGGCCGTGGACATCAACCGCTTGCGCAGGTTCTGATGCGACCAGGGTCGGCCCGAGCGAGTGAACAGACCCTCGGCGTTCAGGCGGGTGGCGGTGGCCCGCATGTTGAGTCGCTCGATGACCAGCAGCTCGCGCGCTCGGCGCAACACCTTGACCTCGGCCGGGCACAACCTGAGCCGGGACAGGCCCTTCTTGCCCTGGTCCTCGATCTCGTACCCGAATGGGGGCGGACCGCCGACCCAACCGCCCTCCTCGGCCTTCTCCTGCAAGCCGCCCTGGGTGCGGTCCCGGATGAGTTCCCATTCGGTCTCGGCGTAGTTGGCATCCTCGCGCATCTTCCGGCGACCCTCGGCGGTGGTGTTGTCGTAATCGCCCTGGACCACCGCCACGAACACGCCGATTTCCTCAAGACTCCACACCCACCGCCAGAAGGCACGACCGGTCCGGCCGATGGCGCGGCCCTCCTTCACGACGACGATGTCGAAGGGGCGCGGCTTGCTGTGAGCGTCCTCCATCAGCCGCTTCAGGTCGGGACGGTCGGCGGCCTCCAACGACCCCGAGATGCCCTCGTCCACGTAGGTGCCGACGTGCTGCCACTCCTTCTTGGCGATGTAGCGGGTGGCTCGCTTGCCCTGGTAGTCGATGCCGTAGCCCTTGGCCTGGTCCTCGGTCGACACCCTCAGGTAATCAACGGCCCGGAGCTGGCCGCCCACCGTCACGCGCTCGATCACCCCGGTGGCGATGGCTGTGGTTTGCTGGGTCATAGCTGGGTTTCTCCTCTTAGTTCTCAGCGTTGCGGTCCGGCCGGGGGCGCCACCCCGGCCGGGCTCGTTCGTCTTAACGAATGAAGTCGTCGGTGCACTCGGCCCAGATGAAATCGCCGGTGATCTCGTCGGCGGCCACCTCGCGCACCCGGAGCTGACAGACGCGGGCGTCGGGCACGTCCTGCCGGGCCTTGTCGGCGAGCTTCTGGATCTTGACGCGGTCGAAGGGCTGGGCGGTGACCACGCGCCCGGCCGCGTTGCGGAACTGGATCTTGAACACTGGGGCTCCTCTCGGAGCCGGGCGGCCTGAGCCGACCGCCCGGCGGTGCGGGTCGGTCAGACGGCCTGGAACTTGAGGGTCCGGCGCTCCTTGCCCTTCACCTCGTAGACGAAGTGGTCGCCGTCCATCCGGCCGGTGAAGGTCGCGCGCCCGACCTTGGCCGTGACCTTCTTGGGCTGCTTCGGGCGGGCGGTCCGGCCCTCGGCCTTCGCGGCGGCCTTGGCCTCCAGCCGCTCCGCCTTTTTCCGGGCCTTCTCACCGGCCAGGGCCACCCCCGCGATGACCATGTGGCCGAACGCGAACTTCTGGGCGTGGGTCAGGGCGTCGGCCGGGCTGGCGATGCCGTCCACGGTGCGGATGACCTCGGCGCCGTCGGCCCCCATGCGGATCAGGAAGGACTTGAGCTTGGCGTCGTGGCCGGGGGCGAACAGCCGCTTGGTGGTGGCGGTGCAGCCGGTCGTCTGGCCGTCGGCGGTGGCGAACTGCGAGCAGGTGCAGGCGTGCAGGTCGGTGGTGGTTTCGTCCTGCGCGGTCTTGGCGGCCATTTCCAGTCTCCTAATAACGAATTCCGAACCCCGGCGGAATTGCCGAGAATTCGATTAAATCAGGGGATTTGCGCAGCGCGCAATTACTGAAATTCGGCCGAAACTAAAAAGGTGCGCGAAATGGGCGTGACCACACCCATCCGCGCACCGCCATTCACGGCAAGTGATGACCGTCTTTTGTCACCACCCGTAATTGTGACTGTGATTGTGACTGGAACTGGAACACCCCCGGGACACCCCCCGTGCCTGGGCACGCCCCCGGTGGGAGGGGGTCTCTGCCACAGTCACAATCACAGTTCCAGTTACAGTTCCAATTACGAGAGGTGATCGCCGGCTCAGGGTCGACTGACCGTGTCGGCCGGGATGCGCTCGCCCGGCTCCAGCCCCAGCGCGCTGGCCTCGTCCACCTCGGCCGGGCGGTGGCCACCCCTGATCTGGCGGGCCTTGCTGGCGAAGTAGGCCCACTCCCCCGCCGTCCAGCGCACGACGCGGTATCCCGCGCAGAGACCTGCGCCGACGACCAGGCCGCCGGGCACGGGGCCCAGCTCGTGGACCGCATACGCCCCACCCACGGCCACCGAGTTCACGCCCAGCACCGCCCAGGGCACCCAGCGCCGAGGACGCCGGACGACCGTGCCAGCGCCCACGGTGGCCACCCGGGGGCGACCGGCCTTGGTGAGTCCCGCCCTGCGCTTTGCCTTGGTGTCGTGGGTGTAGTTCGCGCCGAAGCTGACGCGCTTCCCGTCGCGTGTCTTGAATTCCGGCCGGAACGCTTTGGCGGTAGCCATTGGTGGTCCCTTCCGGCCACCCGCCGCCCCGTGTTTTGCTGGGTGGGAACCGGTGGCCTCTGAGGTCATTTGGTGGGCGGTGGACCCCGGAATTCGCTTGGCGGTGAGATCCGGGGTTCACCTGTGTTCGGATCCGGCGGACCCGGCTTGCTGGGTCGTCATGGTCGGGCCGGATCTGCGGACCCTGAATTCAGATCCGGCCCGACCTGATCCGGATTCGGCGTGCGTGGTCGGCAAGGCCGGGCGGATCCGATCCGGACCTACGACCGGCGGGCGCGCTCCACGGGTGTGGTCCGGGGCAGGGGTCCGCCGTCGGCGTTCAGGGTCGTGATCAGCCGCCCGAGATCGGAGTCCCGGGTCCGGACCTTACTGGCGGCCAGGGCGGTCGCTCGCGCCAGCAGCTCGCGGGCGGGGGTGCGCTGGGCGTCCGGGACCTGTGCCACTGCCAGGGCGGGCGCGTGCTGCCGGATCAGGTCGTTGCGGGTGCACGCCGCCCCGGCCAGGTCGACCAGGGCGGCCACCGCCGCATCGAACTTGTCGGCCAGGTCGGACAGGGTGACGCCCTCGGCCGACAGTGCGGCCTCGGCATCCGCCTTGAGCCGCTCGCGCCGGGCCTGCTGCTCGGCCTCCAGCCGGGCGCGCTCGTCGTCCGTCGCCAGCTCGGCGGCCTTGGCCTCCAGGCGGGCGGCCTCCTCGTCGGCGAGGGCCTGCCGGGCCCGGTTCATCAGGTCGTCGGTGCTGTTCATGGGGTCCTCTTCTCGTGTGTCATACGGTGGGGTGGGAAACGAGCCTGGGCATCCGCGTTTCGCGTGTCCTCGTGTGCCGGGCTCCCGGCGGCTCTCCCCGGGGCTCTCGTGGGCTGGCCGGGCCCCGTGGCCCCGGGCGGGACGGGAGGCCGTCCGTACCCCCGTCCCGGACCGTCGTGGGCCGTAGCCAGCTACGACGCGCTGCCGCGCCAGCGGCTGGCCGGGCGGGTCTCATCCACCAGCTCGGTGCGGTCGTCCTCCCAGGCCCGGACCACGCCGCCGGTCGTCAGGTCGCGCCGGTCGCTGTACGCCTTGGCGGCCTGGGCCTGGTGGTTCTCGCGTCCGATCCCGGCGGCCCTGCGGATCTCGGCCATCTGGTCCTCGCTGATCGCGCCGTCACCGGGGACGGACTCGCCCTGGATCACGGCCGAGTCCAGCGGGGTCCGGCCGTCGCGGTGGTGGAAGCTGCCGGATCCCTGGCGCATGGCCCGGATCTCGTCCACGCTCGGGCCGTCCGGGGTCATCGGGCCCTGCACGACCTCGCCGAAATTACGGTTGCTCATTGCTGCTGCCCTTCGATGATTTGGCGTGCCTCTTCGCTGCCGAATGGCACGCCGTGCTGTGCCTCGAATCCGTCACGGACCGCGCGCATGCTTTCGCGCAGGCCGATCAAGAAGTCCTTGGCCTCTTCGACGCTCTCTTCCTCGGTGCCTCGGCTGAGCAGCTCGGACGATTCGATGATGTCTCGAAGCGCCTTGGCCACGAGCTGCCCATCCTTCGGCGTGCCGACCCCCGAAAGGGCGTCCGCGTAAAGCTCGGCGTTATCGAGGAGTTGCACGGCCAGCCGCTGCTTTCGCTCCTTGAGCTGAGCGGCACGGGTGGCATTGGCCACCTCCAGCCACGCCACCCGGCCGAAGTAGTGGCCGTGCTTTGCGGCAACCGTGCTGACTTTCCAGGTGGACAAGCCCGTCAGTTTGGCGATTTCATTTCGCCCCTTGCCCTCACGGCAATATTCAAGGATTTGCTGTTCCTCGTACGTGAGGTCTACCAGTCGTTCGTCAGACCCCGGACCCTTCTCCGGCTCCGGCTGGAACGGGATCAGTTCAGCCGTCATCGCCACCCGCCAGGCTCAGCCCCGGGTCACCCGGCTGCCAGTCGGCCAGCCAGTCGGCGATCTTCTTGAGATCGGCCCGCGCTTCGTCGGTCGTGCACCGGTCGGCCACGCCCACCAGCTTGTGCATCCACGCCAGCTTGGCCGCGTGCAGCGGGTCCGTCCTGATGACCTCGACCGTCTCGGGTCCCGGCTCCCAGAACACCCCGTCGTGGTCCTTGACCAGCGGCCTCACGCCCTGGTCTCCCACCTCGAAGAACCCCACGCGCTTCACGCTGACGCAGCCGGTCACGTCGTCCCGCCCGATGGCCACCCACCCGGGCTCGGCAATCTCAAAGCTCATTTCTCCTCCTCCGGGAATGCCAGGGTCACCAGGCTGTGCACGTAACACCAGATCCGCCGACCACTTTTGTAGATGTGGACCTGGGGAAACCCGGTGAACTTGTGAATCCTCGGCTTCAGCGTGCGCCCTCGGGCTGCGCGGCTGTGGCTTCGCACCTGTCCCCATGAGCTGACTTCGTACATCGACGGAAAGCCCGGGATCCTTCTCCACTCCTCGGTGATGACCGACTGCCTCACGTCGTCACCTCTTCCAATTCGCATCCGAGCGCCCTCAGCAGAAGCACCATGTTCACGCCGTTCGGCGCGTACCGGTCGTTTTCCCAGTAGCTGAGGTAAAGGCCACTGACGCCCATCCGGGCGGCCACCTGCGCCTGACTCAGCCCCCGCTTATTGCGGGCGTCCTTGAGCTTCTGACCTGAGAACACCGGGCTCTTCACTGCCCTGTCCATACCCCAATTAGAGCCCCCACATATGGGCCTATGGAATACCAGTGAGGGGTTGCGTTTTCGGCAAATAGACAGCGGTCCCGTCGGCTGCTTTTCTGGGGTGTGTCAGAAGGTGTGGACCACCTGCTGATCGCCTGAGGGGCACGCGCCCGGCCGGTCAACCCTGGCCGGGCCTTCCCGCTCAGTTCGAAGGCCCAGGCGCCCCCTCCCAAAACGCAGCGACCCCGACCAGCCTGCTCACCTGGTCGGGGTCGCTCCATGTGGCCCGGCGACTGGCGCCGCTCGGGCGGGTTGGCGGCAAGGTGCTCGCCGGCCTTCACCGGACGCTGGCGCTCTCCGGGGCCACCTGCCGCCGCGCCCTGCTGTCGTCCCGGCCTCCGGCGGTATCTCCCGTGGCCCCTCGTGCCGCCCGGCCGCTCTCGTGCCCTCCTGAGTACCGTCCCGGGCCTCAGTACTGCTGATAGCCCAAGGCGCGCACCGACTCCGGTGAGGGCTCCATCACCTCGATGACGTCAGTACGCCACATCAGCACCTGCGTGGAGCCGATGCCGTACCAGCCCTGGCCGCCGAGGACTACCGCCAGCCGGGGGTCTTCGTTCACCCACCACTGGAATCGAGCATGCTCCTCGTCGCGGATGCCGTAGGAGGCCGACGTCAGGGCCACCGGCTGCCCGTCGAGCACCCAGCCGACCCCGTGCTCCAGCCAGCGGTAGTCGACCGCACCACCGCCGAGCGCGGTGCAACGGTCGATCATGCATCGCCTGCTGACCTTGCGCGTGAGCCAGCCGGGGCAGCAGGCCTTCTTCGCCTGCCTGAGGCCGTACCACTCGGCCCACTCGACGATGACCCGCTGGGCGTCGGCCTGCTCAGCCATCTCGCGCTCGTACCGCTCCGGTTCCCTGCGCTTCATCAGTCGGTACGGGCTGTCTACCCCAGACGGCCAATCCACCTCCCCGTCCACTCGGCCGAAGATCCTGCTGCCGCGCCTGTCCAAGTCGTTCACTGCGTTGCCCCTCCCCTGAGTTTGGTTGTTGCGGTGAGTGTCGCGCGGGTCAGGTGCAACGTGCGGCGGAGGTGTGTGCCGGGGGGTGTGCGTCTCTCCCTCCCCAGAGGGGAGACGCACACCCCGCACACCCCCTGTGCGCATACTGTGCGCACACCCCGCACACCTGCTCTGACCGGCGACGGAGCACTATGCAGGGGGGGTATGCGCAGGGGTGTGCGTGCATACCCCCTCGGTGGGGGCCCTGCGCATACCCCCGGGTCACTTCAGCCGCCGGTACGACTTGGGTCCGTCGCCCAACTTCCAGCCCGGCTTTTCGGCCAGGTATCCGGCATCAATGAGCTTGCCGATCGACTTGGTAACCGACGTGGCGTGTCGCTTGTCCGCCTTGTCGATCTCGGTTTTGGTGATCCAGACGTCCTCAGACCCGAGTGTCGGCTTGAGCAGCTTGAGGATGCCGAGTTCAGCGCCCTTGATGCCGTCGATGCCGTCAGGTTCAGCAGAGCCGCCGCCGCCCTGGCCCTTGACGCCCTCGTCGGCCCACTCGATGCGGAACGGCTCGTCGCCCCGCCGCACGATCACATCGCCGCGCCAGGTGTGCCCGGTGCTCTCGCCGTTCCGGTGCTTGTGCACCTTGACCTTGATCTGTCCGTTGCGGTCTCGGGCGAACTTGGCCACCGACGAGACCTGAAGGACGACCGACGACATCTGAGCCTTGCCGGTTGCACCCCGGGCGTGGCCCCCGCCGTTGTGGCCCTGGTGGTCGATCAGCAGGACCGCCACTTGCGGGTACTTCGCCGCGAACCGCTCGAAGACGGTCCACAGCGCGACCGCGCCGGGGTTGTCTTCCTCCAGCCCCGCCAGCTTGGTGATCTTCATGATCGAGTCGACGATCAGCAGCGTCGTGCGCGGATGCCTCTCCATGAGGGCGTCGAGCATCTCGGGCGTGGCCACCAGGTTCCAGCCCTGGTAGTTGTACGGCTGGAAGCGGTCTTCCTCCTCCTCGGTGAGGCAGAAGGCGTCGACCTTGCCCCACGTCTGGTCGGCGGCCTCGTCCTCCTGGATCACGACGACCTCTTCGCCCTTGCGCAGCCGGTCAGCCGCCAGCGAATAGGCCAGCATGGTCTTGCCGACCTCGTAGTCGGCCATGAACAGCGTGATCCATCCCGGCTGGATGAACAAACCCGGCGCAGTCGCGTCGTAGACCACCCCAGTGCAGTCCTTCCGACGCGACGGCCGACCAAGCTCCTTGTTGCCGGGGGCGGCCAGGACCTTGGCCTTCTCCTCGGCCCGTGCACGGTTGATCTGCCGCAGCAGCTCGGTGCGCGCGAACGGAGTCGCGTCGAACGCCTCGGGGTCGGTCTCCGCCAGCTTCAGCAGCGGCCCGTAGTAACGCTCCTGGGCCACATTGCTGATGTGGATGCCCGCAACATCGTCGAAGACCCGCTCGTTGAAGTCGCTCCACGACTCCACGGCTTCGACCGGGTCTATCTCGCCCTTCGCGAGCTGGGCGGCCAGTGCGATCTTGGAGCCGCTGTTCTTCCGGCCGTCCTCTTCCCACTTGTGTTCGAGGACCTCGAAGAACTTCGCCTCGTCGTACGGCAGGCGAGGGCTGTCCGACGCGGCGTCGTGGCTGATGACGCGGGCGATGTAGTCGGCTTGGTTGGGCTTAGGCTTCAGCCACTCGGCGCGCGACTCGTGACCCGCGACCTTCTGGAGCCAGGGCCACGTGCTGCGCTCCGGATGCCCCGTCGGCATCGACAGCAGGTCCGCCAGCGTCCTGCACTCGGCCAGGCTGTCCGGCGCATCCGGCGCGACCCACGCGGCAGCCTCGTCCCGGCCTCCCGTGGGGGTCTCCTGGGCTTCCGGGAGCGTCCGGGCCAGCTCTGCCGGGTCCCAGCCTGCGAAGCCCTCCGGGCACGTCTCCAGGACCACGGGGCGGCTCGGGTCCGTCTTGTGGTTGAAGGTGCCGGGGAACCGCAGAACCGAGCTGGCGTTCTCCTTCGAGCTATCGCCAGCGAACGCGGCCGTGAGCTGCGCGTTCAACCGGTCGATGACCTCGCGCGGGGTGTCCCGGTCGAGCTTCACGTAGGCGTGGAAGTTGCCGTTCGTGCCGGACTTCACCACCGCCGCGTTCAGGTCCTTGAGCAGAGCCAGGCGGGTGGCCTTCTCCTGCTCGTCCCACTCGTCGGTGTGGTCGGCGTCGACCTGGCAGATGCGACCGTTGACGGTGGCGTTGTGCGCCTTGCGGTCCTCCGAGTCGAGGAGGGCGGGCGTGAACCACACCTCGCGGCTGTTCATGACCATCTCGGCGTAGGCCGGGATCTTCTCCCGGTCCTCCGGCCACCGGTACCACTGCGCATTGCGGAAGTCGCTCGACTTGCGTCCGGACTTGAGGTCACGGATGCGGTGGTCAGTGGCCAGGCAGACCCACCCGGGCCGGTCGTCCCACAGCCAGTCGAACAGGGTCAGCGCCGTGTCGAGCCCGGATTGCGGCGTGCTCAAATCGCGTGCTTCGCTGGGGGTGACGGGAAGTTCGTTCTCCTGGCAGCCCTCGGCCTGGTCCGCCGGGGGCTGCTGCGTGTTCGTGGTCACTTGTCCTGGCCACCGCCGTCCTGGTCCTTGGGCGTGCGGTTGCCGAACAGCAGGCGCAGCAGGCGTCGGCGCTCCGCTTCGGTGAGCTGTCGGGCGTCCTTGGGGATCTCCATCACGCCGACACCTCCTCGCGGTCGGCGCGGGTCATGAAGTCGTCCATGGACGCGCCCAGGGCGTCGGCGATGGCGGCCAGCGTCGTCACCGAGGGCCCGCAGTGGCCGTTCTCGAACAGCGACAGGGCCCGGCTGTTAAGGCCGATCTGAGCGGCCAGCTTCGTCTGGCTCAGGCCACGGGCCTGGCGACGCTGGCGCAGCGCAGCAGGGTCGAAAGTGCGTGTCTGCACGGCAGTTCCCATCAGAGATGCGGTCGGGAGTGCCGAACACGGCGGGGAACTTGGGGCCGCACCGCCGAAGCGGGGCCCTGACCGGGGGCTGTGCCGCCCGGCGTGCTCCTAGCAGAACACGGGATTTCCTAGCGCCACAAGCCCCGTCTGACCTTGCGTTATAGGCAAGGTGGAGAGTGTCAGCGGGCACCCTCGGCCGGGGGTCGCCAACCCTCTCCGCGGCTGTCACGAGACGTTATCGCCAAGCACGGGAGGTTATGGCCGGCGAGCGTCCGGGGTCTCAACATGACGCCCGGCCGTCCGGCGGCGCGGCCTGCGGGCGCGGGCATATATCGTCCCGGGCTTCCGTGGGGTCTCCGGCGGCCTCTCGTACCCGCCCGGGGCGTCCGGCCGTCCCCGCCAGCACGAGGTCCCGGGAGAGCCAGGGGAAGCACTGCACATTCGGCATGCCATCAACGCCCCTCTCATCCGGTACAGTTGGCGCTTCCCGCTAACGAGATCTGAAACCGTGGGCCGAAGTCCGACGTCTTCGGCAGGGCGTGGGGTTACCCCAGTCCGTCCACGTCCTTTCACGACTTAGGTAGGTGTTGCAGGGTCACCGCAGGCGGTCCTGACCCGTCCGACTCTGAGTCCTGTACGTCGGCATGGCCTCAGCTTGATCACACGTATACACGTGGTGGTCGGGCTGAGGTCTGCGCGCCACAGGTCCGATCACCGGGAAGGTAATCGGACCGTTGAATCTCTCTCTCGGCGTCAAGGTGCTGATCGTCGTCATCTGCGCCCTGTTCTCCGTCATCGTCGGAGGGCTGGCAGCCCTCCTCAATCACGACCCGGGAACGCCCAAGCGCAAGTCGGTGATCTTTGGCGGCGGCGTGTTCGGGGGTTCGCTGACGCTGGCCGTGGTAGTGCTGTCAGCGCTCGGCGTGCTGTGAACGTGCAGGAGCCCCGGAGGCCACGACGGCTCTCCGGGGCTTCGCCCGATTCACCTGCGTGGCGTCCCGCCCGTGCCTACGCTGCCGCAATGACGATCACACCGGTTGTGGCCGGACTCATTGGCACCGTGATCGGGGCCGTCGCTTCGCTCGCTGCGTCAGTGCTGACCCAGCGAGCGACCAACGCCCGGGAACGTGAGCACAGGCTGTGGGAACGCCGAGCCGATGCGCTGGAGGAGATCCACCGGTTCGCCTTTGCTCGCAGCCGCGCACGCCCCATGGTCTTGAGCAGCAGACGACTGCCGGACGACTGGGACCCCGGCCGACCTCAGGAGCCGGTACGCCTGCTCGAAACGAGAGTGGCGCTTTACGCCCCCCGCGCGATCTCTGAAGCTCACAAGGAGTGGGGCAAGACCATCATCGGTTTCGTGGTGGCCGTGGCCAGCTATCAGCACGAAGTCGACAGGTTGGCCAACTCATCAGAGCCGGAGGGCGCACAAGTACTCATCGAAGCAGCCTGGGCTCTGGCCGAACACAGATCCCGGGAATGGGAGCAGGCCGAAGGGCGCCTGTTCGATGCTCTGCGCGATGCATCGACCCTGCGCACTGAACAACGGTGGCGGCTCCGTCGCTGACGGATCTTCCAACACGCCAACGTGAGCCGGCCCGCTGACCCGACGCTCCGTCAGCTCGCACAAGTCGTGTGTCTCCCGGACCACTTGTGTTCTCAACCACCGTGCCGCTTGTCGGTCTGCGCTATCATTGACGCAGGAGGGATGAAAGTTGCCCCTTCTTACCTGGACAACTTCGGTGCTCGGCACCGAGGTGCCAGGACGAGCCCCGTCCGAGCTGGCGAGCCCTCTTTGGTCCGACAAAGAAGGGGGCTTGGATGCACCAAGCTGGGAAGACGGGGCTTGGCTGCCGAAGAGCGAAAAGACTTGGGCTGGCACAGTGCCAGCTCGCTCCGAGAACACTTTGTGCCTAGTGCATCCAGCGCAGGTGTCTCGGTCCGAACCGTAGGGTTCGGATCGAGGCTGCCTGCGCGCAGACCCACCGATCCGGCCCACGACAGAAGGGCTAAGGATCGGTGGACGGCACTGCCATCCTCTTCATTCTCGCCGTCGCTGGCGTGGCTTCGATCTGCCTCTTCACCACGAAGGGGTTGCTCGACCAGGTCCCGGACGTGATCAGGTCCGCCGGACAGGTGCGCGATGAATGGGAACGCTTCAAGAAGAAGCACGACGAGGCCCCCAAGCCCGACGACACCGAGGAGCCGCCGCCCCCTGTGACGGTCCTGGCGGACGACGAGCAGGAGCCGCCCGCCGCCGCATAGGTCGTCGCGGCCCGGGACGGTACCTCCGGACGCACAGAGAGCCGCCCCCCGGCGTCTGGCCGTGGGGGCGGCTCTCGTGGTCTCCCGTACCCCGTCCCGGGGCGCGGGCTGTCTAACCCTGCTGACGTTCGGCCGGAGGCACCGGCCACGTGCCCAGTCCAAGCTCGACGCGGACGCGCCCGGTGGTCTTCAGGTGAGTGATCGCCTTCTGGATCGTGGACACCGCGACGCCGTACCGCGTCGACAGCTCGACCAGGCCCGGTAGCCGCTCGCCAGCCCACTCCCCGCGTCGATCCGGCGTGCCAGATCTTCGCTGATCTGCTTCCAGATCGGTCGGCTGCGGTCCAGCTCAAGATCACCCATGTCGCGAACATACGAACACTCACTACGGTGTGCTACCGCGAGTACCAGAGCACGCGTACACTCGATCACGCGATAGGCGCGATAAGTCCTGGTCAATGCGATGAGGGGGTCACCATGACGGGGCTGAGCATTCGGGTTCTCAAGTACGACGCCGCCACCAAGGAGATGCACGAGGTCAGCGCACGGGAATGGTCGATCGACACCATGCCGAATCTGCCGCTGCTCGATGCGCGGTGGCCGCTCTGCGAGTGCTACCGCTGCCGGGGCGAGGGCACGCCGGGTGAGCTGCGCCGGGGCTAACGGGTCCCCTTGGCGATGGCCTCGCGGACGATGTCTTCCCACCCCAGCTCGGCGGCCACCCGCGCCGCGTCCTTGGTTACCACCGTGTCGCGGGCGACCTCGCGGACGCGGTGGCCGCCCACTCCGGCGGCAATGAGCAGTGACTTGAGCTTGGCGTCATGGCCCGGTGCGAACGTGCTCTGAGTCGTGGCGTCGCACCCGGTGGTCTTCTGCTGCCACACCTTGTCGCCGCCGACGTTCTCGTGAATGAGCACCTCGAACGAGTAACTACCGCACAGGCAAGGGCGGTTGGGGTTCTGTGTCGTCATGGCGAGGATCATAAGGCCGGAACGTACCGGTCTGTACAGCGATCCCCCGGAATGGCGGGATCGGGCCGGGGTGGGCCCGCCGTGGGGTCTCCGTCGCTCTCCCTGGACACAGAAGACCGCCCCGGGCACTCGGGCCCCGGGGCGGTCTTCTGTGCAGCGGGAGGGCCGTCCGTGGCCTTCTACGCGGCGACCATGATCCGGAACGGAATGATGCCCCGGGAAACGGCTGTGACCATGGTCATCACCCGGCGCAGCACGGCGGGGCTGTCCGGGCCGCGGTCGACCAGGTCGCCGACGAACACGGCGGTACGGCCGTCGGGGTGCACGCCGTCGGCGTAGCCCAACTTCGCCAGCAGTGCCTCGAGTTCCGACGAGCAGCCGTGGATGTCGCCGATGATGTCGAAGGGGCCGGTGAGGTGGGTGAGGTCGTTGAAGCGCTTCTCGGTGACGACGGTGGCGTGCTCGACCTCCTCGACTCCGCGCAGGACGTGCACCTTGCGAAAGCCCTCGCGTTCCAAGTGGCGCAGGGAGCGGCGGAGTTCGCGGGTGTGGCGCTGGATGACCCGGCGGGGCATGTCGGCCCGGTCGGTGCGGGCCGCGTTGCGTTCGGCGCACACCTGCTCGGGTACGTCGAGGACGACGGCGATGGGCAGTACGTCGTGTGCCCTGGCCAGTTCGATGAGCTGCCGCCGGCCGTCCTGCTGGACGTTGGTCGCGTCGACGACGGTGCGGCGGCCGGCGGCCAGCCGCTTGCCGGCGATGTAGTGCAGCACGTCGAAGGCGTCGCGGGACGCGCTCTGGTCGTTCTCGTCGTCGGCGACCAGGCCCCGGCAGAAGTCGGAGGAGATCACCTCGGTCGGCTTGAAGTGGCGGCGGGCGAAGGTCGACTTGCCCGAGCCGGAGGCGCCGACGAGCACCACGAGGGAGAGGTCGGTGACGGGCAGGGTACGGACTCGCGGCTGCGGGGTCCCGGTGGTGGTCATGCGGCCTTCGCCTCCTTCACGGTGCCGGCCGTGAACACGGCCATCTGGGTGGGCGGTCCGACCTCGGGGTCGTCCGGTCCCACGGGTACGAAAGCGACGTCGTAGCCGTGCCGTTCCGCCACACGCGGCGGCCCAGGCGCGGAACTCGTCGCGGGTCCACTCGAAGCGGTGGTCGCCGTGCCGGACATGGCCGGCCGGCAGGGTCTCCCAGCGGACGTTGTACTCGACGTTGGGGGTGGTCACCAGGACCGTACGGGGGCGGGCGGCGCCGAAGACGGCGTACTCCAGGGCGGGCAGCCTGGGCAGGTCGAGGTGCTCGATCACCTCGCTGAGCACGGCGGCGTCGTAGCCCCTCAGGCGCTTGTCGGTGTAGGCCAGCGATCCCTGGAAGAGCTGGACGCGTGAGGCCTGCCGCTCCCCCATCCGGTCCAGTTTGAGCCGGCGGGAGGCGATGGTGAGCGCGCGCATCGACACGTCGACGCCGACGATCTCGGTGAAGGACGGGTCCTTGAGCAGCGCCTGGACGAGCTGGCCCTGGCCGCAGCCGAGGTCGAGCACCCGGGCGGCGCCGGCGGCGCGGAGCGCGGTGAGGATCGCCTCCCGGCGCCGCACGGCGAGCGGGGTGGGCTTCTCCTCGGTGTCGGTCTCGTCGGCGACGGCGTTGTCGATCTCCTCGACGTCGCTGTCGTCGGCCTCGGCCAGCCGGACCAGTTCGAGGCGCTCCATGGCCTGCCGGGTCAGCGACCAGCGGCGGGAGAGGTAACGGCTGGTGATCAGCTTCTGCTCCGGGTGCGCGGGCAGCCAGCCCTCGCCGGCGCGCAGCAGCTTGTCCACCTCGTCCGGGGAGACCCAGTAGTGCTTGGCGTCGTCCAGGACGGGGAGCAGGACGTACAGGTGGCGCAGGGCCTCGGCGAGGGTGAGGGTGTCCGCTTCGAGGGTGAGGCGTACGTACCTGGAGTCGCCCCAGTCGGGAAACTCGGTGTCCAGCGGGACGGGTTCGGCGGTGACGGTCCAGCCGAGCGGCTCGAAGAGCCGGCGGACGAGTCCGGGGCCGCCGCGCGCGGGGAGCGCGGGCACCTCCACGCGCAGGGGGCGCGGCTGCGCGGGCAGCTCCGGGCGGGCGGCGCAGGCGCCGCGCATCGCGCTGGAGAAGACCGCGCTGAGCGCGACGGCGAGCAGGGAGGACGCCGCGTACGGGCGGTCGTTGACGTACTGCGCGAGTGCCGCGTCGGGGGCGCCGCCACGGCCCTTGCCCTTGCCGCGCCGGACCAGTGCCACCGCGTCCACCTCCAGCAGCAGCGCCGCCGTGCAGCGCTCGGCGTCCGCCTCGGGATAGAGGACGTGGGCCGTGCCGTAGGACGTGGAGAACGCCTGCGCCTTCTCGGGATGCTTGTGCAGCAGGAAACCGAGGTCGGTCGCGGGGCGCTCCGCGGAGCCGGTGGTACTGATCGTCAGGAACACGGTGGTTACACCTCGAAATACCTTCTGAGCTGGGGATACGCGCCGGATTCGGGCGTGTGGTGCCAACGTACCGGGAACGGTCGGGGGTGTTCCGGGAATTTCGGGTGGGGTGGGCATGGGGCGGGGCCGCCGTCGTGTGGGGACGGGCGGCCCCGGGTCCCGTGCGTGGGGGTGCGACGCGCTACGACAGCTGGGACTGGACCTCGGCGGAGATCAGTTCCAGGTGGTCGAGGTCGTGCAGGTCGAGGATCTGGAGGTAGAAGCGGGTGGAGCCGGTCTCGGCGTAGCGGCCGATCTTGTCGACGACCTCGGCCGGGGAGCCCGCCAGGCCGTTGGTCCTGAGTTCGTCGGCCTCGCGGCCGATCGCCGCGGCGCGGCGGGCGACCTCCTGGTCGTCCTTGCCGACGCAGGCGACGAGCGCGTTGGAGTAGACGAGGTCGCCCGGGTCGCGGCCGGCCTCCTTCGCGGCGTCGCGGACCCGGCCGAACTGGCGTGCGGTGTCCTCGACGGAGGCGAAGGGCATGTTGAACTCGTCCGCGTAGCGGGCCGCGAGGCGCGGGGTGCGGGTGGCGCCGTGGCCGCCGATGAGGACCGGGACCTTGGGCTGGGCGGGCTTGGGGAGCGCCGGGGAGTCGGTGAGGTCGTAGTGGGTGCCGTGGTGGTCGAAGGTCTGGCCCGTCCCCGTGGCCCACAGGCCGGTGACGATCTCCAGCTGCTCCTCCAGGCGGGCGAACTTCTCCTTGGGGAAGGGGATGCCGTACGCCTTGTGCTCCTCCTCGAACCATCCCGCTCCGAGGCCGAGTTCGACGCGGCCGCCGGACATCTGGTCGACCTGGGCGACCTGGATGGCGAGGACGCCGGGGAGGCGGAAGGTGGCGGCGGTCATGAGGGTGCCGAGGCGGATGCGGGAGGTTTCGCGGGCGAGGCCGGCGAGGGTGATCCAGGCGTCCGTGGGGCCGGGGAGGCCGGTGCTGTCGCCCATGGCGAGGTAGTGGTCCGAGCGGAAGAAGGCGTCGAAGCCGAGGGATTCTGTGGCTTTGGCCACGGTGAGGAGGGTGTCGTAGGTGGCGCCTTGCTGGGGCTCGGTGAAGATGCGGAGGTCCATGGGTCCATCCTGCACGGTTGTGCGCGGGGCGGGGTTCGTGGGGCGGGGCGGCGGGGGTGTTGCGCGGCGCGGCGCCCAGGGGGCGGGCCGGGGGAGGTTGCGCAGCCCGGCGCTCGCGGGGTGCCGTCGCGCCCACCCGTGCCGCCCTGCGGCACGATTGCCCGCGGGAACGGAGGGAGCCGGCGGGAACGGAGGGAGCCGGCGGGGGTGGGACCGCCGCCCTGCGGCGCGGGTGCCGGGGATTGGTGGTGGCGTGTGGGCGGGCTTGGCGTGCGTCAGCTGGGTTCTCGTTCTCGGGTTGTCAGGGTGTGCAGCATGTGCCGGGTTCTGTCTCGGGCTTCGTCCGCCGCGTCTATGGCTTCCATGCATTGCCAGTAGGTCGACTCGTCCTCGGCCGAGCAGGCCAGGCCCACCAGGACGATGCCCACCTCGCCCAGCAGACCGCCCAGGTGCAGCAGGACCGGGCGGGGGTCGCCCAGTTCGGTGAGGTGGGCCGCGCGCAGTTCTCCCGGGGCCAGTTCCGGTGTGCCCAGTACTCCGCAGCCGCGGCCCGCCAGTTCGGTCAGCCCCAGTGCCTCACCTCTCAGTTCGGGCGGCCCGGCGACGGCGAGGCGGCTCCCTATCGCCTGCGCCAGAGCCTGCGCCTGCCACACCTCCGTCCGCAGTTCCCGTACGTCGCCGCTCACGGCCAGGGCGCGTCTGCTCGTCACGATGAGCCGCACAGCGTCCATGCGCTGCCCCCGTCTGTCCGACGCGCTGCCCACGCGTCCGCATCCGTTGAACTCCCTAGTTCACTACCCAGAGTTAAGGCATCTGATACTAGAAGCCAGTGGAAGACCGAAATCTTCGGACAATGACATGGGTGGATTTCGATTGATTGTTACTCAGAGTAGCCATTCGGGGTGTCCGCCGGGAACCTTCGCTCGTTGCGGTCGATCTTCGCGGACAGTGCTTCCAGTGGGTCGACGCCCAGCACCTCGCAGAACTGGAGGAGATACGCGAGGACATCGGCGACCTCGTCGTGGACGCGGTGCGCGGTGTCCGGGTCGTCCAGGACACGGGCCGATTCCTCCGGCGTCAACCACTGGAAGATCTCCAGGAGTTCGGACGCCTCCACGCTGAGCGCGGCGGCGAGGTTCTTCGGGGTGTGGTACGGCTGCCAGTTCCGGGCGGCGGCGAATTCGGCGAGCCGGAGCCGGAGTGCGGCGAGGTCGTGGGGATCAGTCACGGTTCAGGTGTACCACCGTCACTCCGCTCACCCCCGCCGCCCAGGAGGCGTCGCTCGACGCCCCCATCAGCCGGATGTGCCCGCGCTCGCACATCCGCGCCGCCAGCCGCAGCAGTTCGCCCCGCTGTGCCGGATCGAGCGCCCGGTCGAGCTCGTCGGCGAGGACCGTGAGGGTCTGGAGCGCGGCGGGGACCTCGCCGGGCGCGTCGACCTCCAGCACACCGGGGCCGGTGAGCAGCACCAGGGCAAGGGCGGTGTACCGGAGTTCGCCGTCGCCGAGGCGGCGCAGTTCCGTGCGGCTGCCGTCGCCCCGGTCGAGGAGGGCGCGGACCAGGCGACCGGCGTCGTACGGCTCGGCGAGCAGGTCGGTCACGGGGCCGGCGCATCCCGCGCGCACCGCCTCGACGAGCAGGGCGTGCCGGCGTCCGCACTCGGCCCGGGTGCGCCACAGGACGTCGGCGAGGTTGTCGCAGCCGCCGAGCAGCCGGCCGGTGCCGGCCGGGACGGGGCCGCGCATCCGCTCGGGGCGGGGGTCGCAGGGGAAGACGGAGCGCAGGGCGACGACCATCTGCTCGGCGGCGGCGAGCACCCTGCGCTGTCCGGGGGTCTTGCCGGCGACGCGCAGCGGCAGCAGCGCGGTGCCGAGCCGGTCGTCGGGCAGCGGGGCACGGGTCACCGGCGCGGCCCCCGCCGTGTGCCAGGCCGCCTGCACGGTGCGCCGGCCGGGGTCGCGCAGGGCGGTCTCCAGCAGGGTCGTCCCGTCCGCGGTGAGCCGCTCCCCCGCGATCCGCAGCGCGGGTTCGGCCTGTACGGCGACCTCCAGCCGGACGGGCCCCTCGGGTCCGTCGGCCGTACAGCCGATGCGGAAGCCGCGGCGGCGCTGGGCGTCGGCGCGGGCCCGCTCCGGGACGCAGGCGCCGGGTTCCGGGAACGCCTCGCCCAGTTCGGCGCCGCCGCCTAGGCGGGCGAGGGCCTCGTACGCCCGTAACGCGCTGGTCTTGCCGCTTCCGCTGGGGCCGGTGAGCAGGGTGAGCGGGCCGAGGGGGAGGCGGGCGGCGCGATGGGTGGCGAAGGCGGACAGCCGCAGTTCGGTGACGCGCGGAAGCGTGGGGCGGCTGCTGCGGTGCGGTGGGGCCGTGGTCATGGGCGGGACGCTACGGGGCCGGGGGTGAGGCGAACCGTTCCGCTTGGCGTCCCGTCCCACGATCGGAGGACGTGCTCAGGCTCCCGGGCTTCCCAGGCCCTCCATCAGGCCCGTGACCTCGGTGCCGGCGGGGGTGAGCAGGAAGACGTTGCGGTCGACCCGGTGCATGCCGCTGGCGAGGCCGAAGACGACGCCCGTGCTGAAGTCGAGGACGCGTTTGGCGGTTTCGGATTCCGCGCCGGTGAGATCGAGGAGGACCGGTATGCCGGACATCAGGGTCTCGGCCACGTCCCGGGCGTCGGCGAAGACGTTGACGCGCAGGACCACGAAGCGGCGGCGGGCCTCTGTCTCCGCTTCGGGGAGGGCGCGGTGGGTCACGGCGGACGGCCAGGCGTCTCGGCCTCTCAGGGGGACGACCTGGGCCAGGCCCTGCCACTGTTCGTCGGTGACATCGTGGCTGTTCACCGGCATGCTCCGTCCCCTGTGGTGCTGGCTGTCTGCATCGGGCAATTCTTACGCATGGTCACCCGATCGGCCCAATATGACACGCTCCGCCATCGTGGGGGGCGGGGGGGGTGGGCTGTGTGGGGGTTTTTCGCCCCCGCCGCCCCTTCCCGTTCCCGTCCCCCGGGGGCGCTGCCCCCGGACCCCCGCTCCTCAAACGCCGGAGGGGCTGGAGTCAGCTGGGGGCGGCAGGGGCGAAGAACCTCGTTGACCCCCGCCGGCCGGGCCGGTTGCATAGGCGTATGGCTGGTGACGTGAGCGGGATCGCAGGGCCGGTGCTCGGCTTCGGGACGCAGGCCGAGTGGGAGGCGTGGCTCGAGGAGCATCAGGGGGACGTCGACGGGGTGTGGTTGCGGATTCCCAGGAAGGGGTCCGGGATCACCGGGGTCGACTACCCGACCGCGCTCGAGTCCGCGCTCTGCTACGGGTGGATCGACGGCCACAAGAAGGGGCTCGACGACACTCACTGGATCCAGCGCTTCACCCCGCGCCGCGCGCGCAGCCGCTGGTCCGCGGTCAACCGGCAGAAGGCCCTCGATCTGATCGAGCGCGGCCGTATGCGCCCCGCCGGCCTCCGCGAGGTCGAGCGTGCCCGGGCGGACGGCCGCTGGGAGGCCGCCTACGCGAGCCAGAGCACGGCGACCGTCCCCGACGACCTCCGGGCCGCGCTGGACGCGACACCGGAAGCCGCCGACTTCTTCGGCACCCTCGACAGCCGCAACCGCTACGCGATCCTGCACCGGATCCAGGAGGCCAAGCGCCCCGGGACCCGCGCGGCCCGGATCGAGAAGTTCGTCGCCATGCTCGCCGAGGGAGGGAAGATCCACCCCTGACGGTCTCCTAACCCGCCACGACCGCCTCCGCTCCGGCCACCCCGCACACCCGTGCCGCCCCGTACGTCGCGATGTGCGCGGCGCCCCGCGGCGGTGACTGCGGTACGCCCATCTCCACGACCACCGTGGAGGGGTCGGCGGCGAGCAGGGTGTCCACGGCCGTACGCATCCACGCGTGCCGGTGTTCGTCACGGACCACGGCGACGACGCGCCGCCCCGCCGCGGCCTCCAGCGCCTGCTCGCCGGCGCCGGGACCCGTGAAGGACCCGGTGACCGTGCCCGGCAGCAGCCGCTCCAGCTCCGCTGCGACACCCCACGGCGTCTCGTCGCCGACGGCGATGTTCGGGGCCGGGTTGAAGGTGGCCACGTACACCGGTCCCGTCACCGGGGCGGAGCCCGCGGCGCGGGTGACGGTCACCGCGCGGCGGGCCGCGGTGAGGCCGATCCCGGGTTCGGGTGCGACGGCCGCGGCCGGGGAGCGCCGTACGCCCGCGGTCCAGTCGGCCAGCGCACGCACCCGCGCGGCCGCGTCGGCGAGCCGCTCCTCGGGGAGTTCACCGGAGCGTACGGCGCCGACCAGGGCGTCCTGGAGACTCTGGACGGTGCCCTCGTCGCACAGTCCGCCGCCCACGCAGATCGCGTCGGCGCCGGCCGCGATGGCGAGGACCACCCCGTGTTCGAGGCCGTACGTGCCGGAGATGGCGCGCATCTCCATGCCGTCGGTGACGATGAGGCCCTCGTAGCCGAGTTCGCCGCGCAGCAGATCGGTGAGGATGCGGCGGGAGAGCGTGGCCGGGCGGTCCGGGTCGAGGACCGGGACGCGGATGTGCGCGCTCATGACGGCGCGGGTGCCGGCCGCGATCGCCGCCCGGAACGGCTGGAGTTCACGCTCGTGCAGCGTGGTGGCGTCGAGGTCGATGTGCGGGATCGCGTGGTGCGAGTCGACGCTGGTGTCGCCGTGCCCGGGGAAGTGCTTGGTGCAGGCGGCGACGCCGGTCGACTGCAGGCCTTCGACGTAGGCGGCGGTGTGCCGGGCGACCAGGGCGGTGTCGCCGCCGAAGGACCGTACGCCGATCACCGGGTTGTCCGGGTTGGCGTTGACGTCCGCGGACGGGGCCCAGTTGAAGTTGACACCGCATTCGGCGAGCCGGCGGCCCAGTTCGCGGGCGACGCCACGGGTCAGGCCGGTGTCGTCGACCGCGCCGAGGGCGTGGTTGCCGGGGAAGGAGGAGCCGGTACGGACCTCCAGGCGGGTGACGTCGCCGGACTCCTCGTCGATGGCGACCAGCAGGTCGTCCCGCTCGGCGCGCAGTTGGGCGGTGAGGGCGGTGACCTGCTCGGCGGTGGCGACGTTGCGGCCGAAGAGGGCGACGGAGGCGAGGCCCTCGGAGAGCCGGCGGAGGATCCAGTCGGGCGCGGTGGTGCCGGCGAAGCCCGGCTGCAGTACGGCGAGCGCGTCCCGGGTGAGGGTGTCGGTGCCGGTGGTGAATGTCGTCATCGGGTGGCGTTATCCCTTCACGGCGCCCGCGGTGAGGCCGCTGACGGCCTTGCGCTGCAGGAAGACGAAGAGGATCAGGATCGGGATGGCGAACAGGGAGGAGGCGGCCATGGTCGCGCCCCAGTCGTCGCCGAACTGGGTCTGGAAGCTGGACAGCCACAGCGGCAGGGTCTGCGCGCCCCCGGACTCCTTGCTGAGGACCAGGACGAGGGGGAACTCGTTCCACGCGGTGATGAAGCCGAACATGGAGGTCGACATCAGTCCCGGCGCGAGCAGCGGCAGGATGACCCGGCGGAACGCCTGGCCGCGGGTGCAGCCGTCGACCATCGCCGACTCCTCCAGTTCCTTCGGCACGGCGGCGACGAAGCCGCGCAGCGTCAGGATGGTGAAGGGGAGGATCATCATCATGTAGAACGCGGTGAGCGGCACCAGGCTGTTCAGCATCGAGCCGTCGCGCACGATCATGTAGATCGCGATGACCATGACCTCCCAGGGCGCCATCTGGGCGAGCATGAAGCCGATGATGAAGCCGCGCCGGCCCTTGAACCGCATACGGGCCAGGGCGAAGGAGCCGGCCAGCGCGATGATCAGGGAGAAGAGGACGGCCAGGCAGGTGACGGTCAGCGAGTTGCGGACGAACGTCCAGAAGTGCTCGGCCTCCGTCGCCGTCCTGAAGTGCTCGAACGTGATGTTCGTCGGGAACCAGACGGGGGTCTCCGAGATGATGTCGCCGGTCGGCTTGAACGCCGTGGAGAACATCCAGTACACGGGGAAGAGGCAGACGGCGAACAGGACGACGGCCGTGACGTTGGGCCACACGCGGCCGAAGAGCGAGCGCTTCACAGCTCGTCCTCCTCTTGCTTGAGCACGATCCTGAGGTAGTAGGCGGTCAGGCCGAGCATGATCAGGATGGTCAGTACGGCGATGGCGGCACCCATGCCGTAGTGCTGGTTGCCGACGCCCTCGACATAGGCGTAGACGGGCAGGATCTCGGTGAGCCGGTCGGGGCCGCCGCCGTTGAAGGTGAAGACCTGGACGAACGCCTTGAAGATCCAGATGACCTCGAGGAACGTGGTGGCGTAGAGGAACGGCCGCAGGAACGGCAGGGTGACCGTGGTGAAGCTGCGCCAGGCGCCGGCGCCGTCGAGGGAGGCCGCCTCGTACAGTTCGCCGGGGATGGTGGTGGTCGCCGCGTAGAGGTTGATCGCGACGAACGGGACGGACATCCAGACGATCAGCAGGGTGACGACGAAGAACGTCGACATCTGGCTGCTGGTCCAGCTGTAGTCGGCCATGGAGTGCCAGCCGAGCTTGTCCAGGACCCAGTTGACGACGCCGAAGCGCTGCGCGAACAGCCACTGATAGACGGTGGTGGCGGCGACCACGGGCATGGCCCAGGCGAGCACCAGGCCCAGCATCAGGGTGAACCGCATGCGCTTGCCGAGGCGGGCGAGCAGCAGACCGGCGAGCGCTCCGAAGATCATGGTCAGGGCGACGTTGACCGCCGTGAACAGGATGGAGCGTACGGTGACCCGCCAGAAGTCCTCGCCGGTGAGGACCTGCTTGTAGTTCTCGACGCCGTTCCACTCGGTGACGTGCTGGATCAGCTGCGCCATGTTGAGGTTCTGGAACGACAGCAGTACGTCCTTCAGCAGCGGCCAGCCGAGCAGCAGCACGGTGGCCGCGACGGCGGGCAGCAGCAGGAGGTACGGGGCGAGGGCGCCGGCACGCGACGCGGCTCTCGGTTTCGGCCCGCCAGGTCCTCCGTCGTCCGCCTTGCGGACGTCCGCCGGGCCGGAGGGTGGCCGTTCGGTCTGCACGGTCATGCTCGCGATCTCTCTTCTCGGCGTGCTCAACGCGGGGCGGGGGCCGTCGCGTGGCCGGCCCCCGCCCCGGTCGGAGCGCGTGCGCTGTTACTGCTGCTGCGCCAGGCGCTTGTTGAACTCGCCCTCGACCTGCCCCGCGGCCTCGGCCGGGGACTTGCCGTTCAGGACGGCGGTGAGGTACGTCTTGATCGGGTTGGGGGCGTTCTCGACGGCGGCCCACTCGGGGATCAGCGGCGTGGTGCCGCCGACGGCGGCGGCCGGCGCGGCTGCCTCGGCGGGCGCGTTGCCCTTGAGGTTGCTCTGCAGCGACTCCTTGTTGGGGATGACGCCGTTGAGCTTGGCCAGCTGGCCCTCGTACTTGTCGGAGAGGGCGAGCTTCAGGAACTCCTTGGCGAGGTCCTGCTTCTTGCTGCCCGCGGCGACGGCGAGGTTGGAGCCGCCGAGGAAGACGCCCTCGGGCTTGTCGGCCGTGACACCGGGAATGGTGAAGTAGCCGATCTCCTTCTCGATGGCCGGGTTGGCCTTGATCGCGATGCCGGCTTCCCAGCCCATGCCGATGAAGGAGCCGGTCTTGCCCTTGGCGAAGACCTCTCCCTGCTGGGGGGTGGCCTCGTCCTTGTCCTTGGGGGCCTTGGACAGCGCCTGGAACTTCTTGTACGTCTCGGCGGCCGCGGCGACCTTCGGGTCGTCGAGGTTGGAGACGTACTTGTCGCCGTCCTTCTTGACCAGTTCGCCGCCCTCGCCGATCACCAGGCCGACGAAGTGGTACCAGTTCTGGCCCGGCAGGTAGATGGGCTCGGCGTCGGTCTTCTCACCGATCGTCTTGAGCGCGTCGTAGAACTCGTCGCGGGTCTTGGGGGTGTCCTTGATCCCCGCGTCCGCCCACACCTTCTTGTTGTAGAGGACGACACGGTTGGCGAAGTACCACGGCGCCGCGTACTGCTTGCCCTCGAAGACGGACGAGTTGTTGAGGGACTCGGTCCACTCGCCGCCGATCTCGGACTTGAGGTCGGCGAGGTCGGCGAGGCCGCCGGTCTTGGCGTAGGCCGGGGTCTGCGTGTTGCCGATCTCGAAGACGTCGGGCGGGTTCTCCTCGGACAGCGCGGTGGTCAGCTTCTGCTGGATGCCGTTCCACTGCTGGACCTCGAACTTGACCTTCGCCTTGGTCTTCTTCTCGAACTCGGCGCCCAGGTCCTTCTGCCACTGGTCCGGCGACGAGCCGTCCATCACCCATACGGTGAGCGTCTCGCCGGCGTACCCGTCCGCACCGGCCTTCTTGCCGTCGTCACCGTCGTCGCCGCCGCACGCCGCGACGGAGAACAGCATGCCCGCGACCCCGATCGCGGCTATCAGCTTGCGCTTCACGCGCCACCCCTCCTCAGGAATGCCTTCCACACCCACGCCCTCGGCGGCGACCCCCACAGCGGCGCAACAGCTCGGCGGGCTGGGACCCGGCTTCCTCTAAATGGTTTAGACCAGCAAGGGGAGCTTGGCCTAGACCTATGGCTCTGTCAAGGGTCGTGAACTCACGCCTGGATAACGGCTTCGTCACCCCTGGTGAGGGCCAGAACTCCGCACAAACAGGGACGGGTTGACGCTTGGACTAGACCAAAGCGAGAACGCACCGTTATAACGGGATCGCCGAGCGTGCGGCGCCGAGACCCGGCCGTCCGCCGACGTGCACCGCGGCCGGCACCTGCCGTCCGCGCGCCGCACACCGCAGCCGGAAGGCAGGTCATGAGCACGGACGTCAGCAGCGCCCAGGCCGACACGGGGGCGCCGGGCCGTATCGGGCGCGTTCCGAAGTACTACCGCATCAAACAGCGGTTACTGCAGATGACCGACGAGCGCGCGCCGGGCGCACCGATGCCGGCCGAGCGCCTGCTCGCCGTCGAGTTCCGCACCTCCCGCACCACCATCCGCAAGGCACTCCAGGAACTGGTCGGCGAGGGCCGCCTCGACCGGATCCAGGGCAAGGGCACGTTCGTCGCGCGCCCGAAGGTCTACCGCACGCTCCAGCTGACCTCGTACACGGAGGACATGCGGGCGCAGGGGCTGCACCCGGCCTCCCAGGTGCTGGACATCGGATACATCGCGGCCGACGCGGAGCTCGCGGCGCTGCTGGAGGTGGAGCCGCGGGACAAGGTGCTGCGCATCGAACGGCTGCGGCTGGCCGGCGGGGAGCCGATGGCGATCGAGGCGACCCATCTGTCCGACCGGCGCTTCCCCGAGCTGCGCCGCAACCTCGGCCGGTATACCTCGCTCTACACCACGCTCGCCGAGGTGTACGGGGTACGGCCGGCGGAGGCCGACGAGACGATCGAGACCTCACCGGCGACACCCCGGGAGGCGGGCCTGCTCGCCACGGACGTGGGGCTGCCGATGCTGCTGCTGTCCCGCCACTCGCGGGACGAGACCGGAACGCCGGTGGAGTGGGTCCGCTCGGTGTACCGGGGGTCGCGCTACAAATTCACGGCGACGCTGACGCGGCCGGGTCCCTGACCGGGCGGTTCTCACCCAACGCCCTTCTCTTACGGGGCTGTTCGGCCGCCGCGCCGAAAGGGCATTCCTTGACACGGCCCATTGGTCCAGTCCAACATCCCAGTGGTCTGAACCAGTCGTGGCGGGTTCCTCCCGAAAACCGCCGCGTGCGCAACCCTGCACGGAGGCACCGCATGGCCGAGAGCAGCCACCCGCGACTGCTGCGGTGGGCGCACTCCGTGCTCCAGCCGGGCTTCGAGGGAACGACGGCGCCCGACTGGGTGCGCCGCCGGATCTCCGAGGGGCTCGCCTCGGTCGTCCTGTTCGGGCGCAACATCCACGGCCCCGAGCAGGTGGCGGCACTCACCGCCGCCCTGTACGCCGAGAACCCGGAACTCGTCGTCGCCGTCGACGAGGAGGCCGGCGACGTCACCCGGCTCGAGGCCCGTACCGGGGCGTCCCGGCCGGGCAATCTGGCGCTCGGCACACTGGACGACATCGATGTCACCGAGCAGGTGGCGCGGGACGTCGGCCGGGAACTGCACGGTCTCGGCGTCACCTTGAACTACGCGCCGAGTGCCGACGTCAACACCAATCCGCTCAATCCGGTGATCGGGGTGCGCTCCTTCGGGGCGCGCCCCGATGTCGTCTCCCGGCATGCCGCCGCGTGGGTGCGGGGGCTGCAGTCGGCGGGGGTCGCCGCGTGCGCCAAGCACTTCCCGGGCCACGGCGACACCGTGGTCGACTCCCATCTGGGGCTGCCGCGGGTCTCGGCCGACGCCGGGACCCTGGCGCTGACCGCGCTGCCGCCGTTCATCGCCGCGATGGACGCCGGGGTGCGGGCCGTGATGACGGCGCATCTCCTCGTGCCCGCCTACGACGACCGGTGGCCGGCGACCCTGAGCCGCCCCGTCGTGGGCGATCTGCTGCGCGGTGAACTCGGTTTCACCGGGCTGATCGTGACCGACGCCGTCGAGATGGGTGCCGTGGCCGACCGCTACGGCGTACCGGGCGCCGCCGTCCGGGCCGTCGCCGCCGGTGCGGACGCGGTCTGCGTCGGCGGCGGGAGCACCGGCGAGGAGACCACGGCGCTGCTGGCCGACGCGCTGGTGGACGCCGTACGGGACGGGCGGCTGCCGGAGCGGCGGCTCGCCGAGGCGGCGGGCCGGGTGGAGGAGTTCGCGAGGTGGGCGGGCACGCTGCGCCGCGACGCACCCGGGCCCTCCGGCGTCCTGGGCACGTCCGGTCTCGGACTCGCGGCGGCCCGGCGGGCCGTCCGGGTGCACCAACAGCCCGGCCGCGACACCGGGTTCCCGCTCGTGGGCACGCCCCATGTGGTGGAGCTCTCCCCCGCGACCACCCCCGCCATCGACCCCACGACCCCGTGGGGTGTGGCGGAACCGCTGCGGACGATGTGCCCGGGCACCACGTCCGTACGACTGAGTGAACAGCAACTCCTGTACGGCGAAGTTGAGTTGCTGGACCGGCTCGTACTGCGGCCGGCGGACGGCCGTCCGCTGGTCGTGGTGGTCCGGGACGCCGCCCGCTACGGCTGGATGTCCCGCGCGCTCACCGGTCTGGTCCGCAGCCGGCCCGACGCCTTCGTCGTGGAGATGGGCGTTCCCGCCGGCCGGCGCCCCGGCGCGGTGTATCTGGCGACGCACGGCGCGACGCGGGTGTCGGGCATCGCCGCCGCCGAGGTGCTGACGGGGCGCACGGGTCCGTCGTAGCACCGGCCGGCCACCCGCTTCATCCCTTCCTACTGTCCGCATGCCGTGAGAGATCCCGATCTTCGGAGTACCGCATGACGACGCACCACCGCTTTTTACATCGCGCCGCTTCCGGGCGCCCCTACTTCAGCGCCGACGGTGAGGCCTATCTCGCCGGGACGCAGCTGCGGCATCTGAGCAAGGACCTGCCGCTGCGGGTGCTCTCCGAGGAGCAGTTCGCGTCCTGGCAGAACCACGGCTATGTCGTGGTGCCGGAGGCCATCACCCCCGACGCGGCCAAGCTGCTGCTGGAGTTCGCCTGGGACTTCCAGGGCCTCGACCCGCAGCGCCCCGAAACCTGGTACGAGGAGCGCACGTTCCGCTCGGACCTCGACCGTGACCTGTTCGTCTACGGCTTCGTCGAGGCGTACCAGCACCAGCTGATCTGGGACAGCAGGCAGGCCCGCCGGGTCTACGACGCCTTCGTGGACGTCTGGGACTGCGAGGAGCTGTGGGTCACCCTGGACCGGCTCAACCTCAACCCGCCCAATGTCGGGAACCGTTCCCGTTCCCTGATCGATCCCACGGACGAGGGGTTCGACATCGAACTGCACTGGGACGTGGACACCACGGCGAGCGTGCCGCCGCAGCGGGTGCAGGGCATCATCGCGCTCACCGACACTCAGCCGGACGAGGGCGGCTTCCAGTGCTCCCCGGAGCTCTTCCGCCGGTTCGAGGAGTGGAAGGTGGGCCAGCCCGCCGACCGGGACCCCATCCGTCCCGGCGCCGACCGCACCGAATTCCCCGTGGTACGCCCCCAGTTGAAGGCCGGTGATCTGCTGATCTTCAACGGGATGCTGGCGCACGGCGTGGCGCCCAACAGCTCGGCCGACGGGGTGCGCGCGGTGCAGTACCTGTCGATGATGCCGGCCCTCGAGGAGCACGAGGAGCTGCGCCGCTCCCGGGTGGAGTCCTGGCGCACGCTGAGCACCCCGGAGTGGAACGGGACCCTGCTCGGCGACGCGGTGAAGCACGAGTCCCTGCGCTACGGGCCCGCCGAACTGGACGAGCTGGGACGCAAGTTGCTGGGCCTGGACGCCTGGCACGAGCGGACACGATGAGGCGGGGAACCGACATGGACCGGATATGCCTGAGCCTCCCGACCAACCGGGAGTGCTCCGCGACCATCACCGCCATCGGGGCGGAAGCCGCCTACGCCGCACAGAACTTCGGCGTCGAGGTGCGGCTGCTGATCCTCGACTCCTCCGACGAGGGGACCCGCGCGGCCCACGCCCGTACGGTCGCCGCCCTCCCCGAGGTGCCGGGCGTCGTCGTGCACCACCTCGACGAGGCGGCCCAGCGGGACGTCCTGCGCCGCGCCGTCGACGGGGCCGCGCTTCCGGAGCCGGAGCGGGTCCTCGACCTGATGCTCCCGGAGAAGCTGTCGTACGGCGCCTGCACCAACCGGGCGTTCCTCCTCGCGGCGGCGCTCGGCTGCCGTTCGGTGCACCGGCGCGACTCCGACTGCGGCTACCAGGTCTTCGACGGCGAGCCCGTCTACCCGATCCACCACGAGCTGGCCTCCCTGAGCAGGCCCGCCGCCGAGGTGACCGGCGGTGTGACGGAGGTGACGCTCGACCCGGCGATCGCGCACCGGCCCGTGTCGATGGTGGGCGCCTCCTTCATCGGCGAGCTCTCCGTCGACATCGGCGGCATCCAGGAGCTGGACAAGGAGGTGTACGACGAGGTCGTGGGCCTGTGGGCGCCCGGCCACTGGTCGGCCGAGCAGAGGCGGGAGCTGGCCGAGGAGTCCTTCAAGGGCGCCGGGATGCTGCCCTTCACGGGCGACCGCTCGACGCTGACGCTGGTCGACCCGATGCGGGTCGACATGTCCAACATCGCGTTCGACCGGGGCGTGTACGAGCGGCTGCCGCTGCCGCCCGCCACCGACACGATCGGCAGCGACTACTTCCTCATCCACGCCGTGTACGACGCCGCCCTGCCCGGTGTCCTGCACAACCGGCACATCGAGAACTACTACACCGGCGAACGCCGCACCCACGCCGGATTCCTGGCGTACCAGACACGGTTCGTGAAGTTCCTGCTGTCGATGCTCTACCTGCACTACGTGTACGAGCGGATGGCCGACGCGGGCGACACGCTGCTGGACGAGAGCGGACGCCTCGACCCGGTGCCGTTCGCCGCGTTCCTCGCAGAGAGCGTGCGCCTGGACCGTACGGGGAACGAGCGGCGCCTGGACACGGTCGCGGCGGCGTACGGCCGGCTCGGCGGAAAGTACGCCGAGTTCGCGCGGGAGATGACGGCGGACCGGGAGCGGCTGCTGGACGAGGCCGCGCTGGACACCGAGGACTTCGTGGTGCTGATCGGCGCCTGGGAGGCCCTCGTGCACGCGAGCCGGGGCGCGCTCCGGTGAACGCGGCCCTGCGCGCCGCCCTCGCGGCCGGCACCGAGGACGCGCTCGTCTACGACCTCGACGGGATCGCCGGCCAGTACGACGCGCTGGCGGCCGAACTGCCCGGCGCGGACGTGCGGTTCGCGATGAAGGCGTGTCCCGTGGAGGAGGTGCTGGAGCGGCTGGCGCGCTGTGGCGCCGGTTTCGACGCGGCGAGTCCCCGGGAGATCTCCCGGGCGCTGGCGACGGGTGTGCCCGTGCACCGGATCCACTACGGCAACACCGTGAAGTCGGACCGGGACATCGTGCGGGCGTACCGGCTCGGTGTCCGGGACTTCGCCACGGACAGTGTGGAGGACGTGGCGGCGCTGGCCGAGCACGCCCCGGGTGCCCGGGTGTTCTGCCGGCTGGCGACCAGCGGCGAGGGCGCGCTGTGGGGGCTGAGCCGTAAGTTCGGATGCTCGGCGGACGACGCCGTACGGGTGCTGACGGCCGCGCGGGACGCGGGACTGGTGCCGTCGGGGCTGTCGGTGCACGTCGGGTCGCAGCAGATGACCGCCGAGGCGTGGCAGCAGGCGTTCGTGACGCTCGCCGACGTCCTCACGGCGCTGCACGGCCACGGGATCGTGCCGGACCATGTGAACCTCGGCGGCGGTCTGCCGGCGCTCGGCTACTCCGACCGGCGGGGTGAACGGCTCGACCCTCCGCTGGACAAGATCTTCGCCGTGCTCCGGGAGGGCATGGAGCGGCTGACGGAACTGTCGCCCCGGCCACTGGGGTTCGTCATCGAACCGGGGCGCCATCTGGTGGCCGACCACGGCGCGATCCGGGCGCACGTCGCCCGGCTGACGTCCCGGTTCGGGCCGGACGGGGAGCGGGAGCACTGGCTGTATCTGAGCTGCGGCAAGTTCAACGGCCTGTACGAGATGGACGAGGTGCGCTACCCGCTCGTCTTCCCGGGCCATCCGGACCCGGCCGCCGCCGACCTGGTGCCGGTCGTGGTGGCGGGCCCCACCTGCGACAGCGACGACGCCTACGCCCATGAGCACCGGCGGGTGAGGGTGCCGAGCGCGGTCGCGTCGGGCGACCCGGTGTGGGTGCTGTCCGCCGGCGCGTACGCCGCCAGTTATACGACCGAGGGCTTCAACGGCTTCGGCCCGCTCCCCCGGATCTGCGTGGGCGGTGACGGCCCCGACGTGCGGATACGCCGGATCGCCGAGGACGACTGGCCGCGCATCGCCGCCCTGGAGGCCGAGGTGTACGCGTCGGCCTCGCTGTCCGAGGGCGTCGAGGCGCTGCGGTCCCGGGGGCGGGTCTCCCCGGGGACGTGTTTCGTCCTGGAGGCCGGTGACCGGGTCGCCGGCTATGTGCTCGCCCTGCCCTACCCCCGCTTCCGCTACCCGGATCTGTCCCGGCCGGAGGAGCGGGCGTACGACTCCCGCAATCTGCATCTGCACGACCTCGTGATCGCGGACGATCTGCGCGGCAGGGGGCTGGGCAGCAGACTGCTGCGGCGGCTCACGGTGACGGCGGCGCGGTCGTCCTTCGAGCGGATCTCCCTGGTCGCCGTCGGCGGCACGGGCGGCTTCTGGTCCGGGCACGGCTTCGCGCCCGAACCGGCGGTCGAGCTGCACGGAGAGTACGGCGACGGCGCCGTCTACATGTCCTGCCCGGTCCAGTACGACCGCTCCGGCGGCCCGGAAGAGGGGTCCTGAACGCCCATGCTGCCCACCCTCGGCGATTTCCGCCGTGACCAACTGGCGATCGCCACCCTGTTCTTCTTCCTCGGCTTCCAGTACGCCACCTGGGCGTCCCGGCTGCCCGCCCTCAAGGACCGCTTCGATCTGAGCGGCACGGAAGTGGGGCTGCTGCTGATGGCCGCCGGGGTCGGGGCGGCGGTGTCGTTCCCGCTGGTCGCACCGCTGATGGCGCGGCTGGGGGCGCGGCGGCTGGCGCTCTTCTCCGCGCTGGGCCTCGCGGCGGTGCTGCCCGTGCTGGCCGTGACGAGCAGCTATCCGCTCGCCCTGCTGGTGATCCTGGTCGACGGGATCGCCGTCGGCTGCCTCAACGTCGCCATGAACGCGCAGGGTGCGGCGCTGGAGGCCCATTACGGGCGGGCCGCGATGGCCCAGTTGCACGCGACGTTCAGCGGAGGGTCGCTCGGGGGCGCGCTGCTGGCCTCCGGGGTGAACACCGTCACGCACTCGGTGACCGCGCACTTCACGGTGGCGGCGGGGGTGGGGGTGCTGCTGCTGGCGGGGTCGAAGCCGCGGGTGCTCGCGGACGCGCCGGCCTCCCCGGACACCGCCGTGAAGGAGGAGAAGAAGGGGCTCAGGAGCCTGTCCGGTGCCTCGCGCACGGCGCTCGTCCTGGGCTGTGCCATGGTGTTCGGCACGGTCGTCGAGGGGGCCATGAACGACTGGTCGGCGCTCTATCTGACGGAGGAGACCGGTGCGTCGGGCCGGCTGGCGCCGCTGGGGATCGCGGTCGTCTCCGTGATGATGGTGCTGGCCCGCCTCCTGGGCGACGGCTGGCGGAACCGCTGGGGCGACCCGGTCATGGTGCGGGTGGGCAGCACGATGGCCGGCACCGGTCTCGCCCTCGCCCTGCTGGCCGGCGGTACCTGGCCGGCGCTCATCGGCTTCGCGTGCGTCGGCCTGGGCATGGCGACGGTGACGCCCTGTCTCTACGTCGCCGCGGCCGCGGAGGGTCCGGGCGCGCTGGCCCTGGTCGCCGCGATGGGCACCACGGGCCTGCTGGCGGGCCCCGCTCTGATCGGTTTCATCGCCGGCCACACCGATCTGACCACCGGCATGGCGGTGGTCGCGGTCTGCGCGGTCCTGGTGGCGGTGTGCTCCCGCTGGGTCGGCTGGAAGACGGAACCCGCGAAGACCGTGCCCGTCACCGCGGAGTAGCGCACTCGCTGCGGAACACGGGAGAGGGCCCGGGTCGCGACGACCCGGGCCGGCCCGTCGTACCGCCGCGTGGGCGAACCGCCCGGGGACGACACGGCGCCGCTGTGCTGACGGGTCAGCCGGCGTCGTCCGGTGTTCCGGGTGACCGGGCGATCTCCTCCTCGGCGGATTCGATGATCGCCAGTACGGCGGCCGCGGCCGCCTCGGGGTCGCGGGCCTCGACGGCCCGCACGACGGCGCGGTGCCCCGGCAGCGAGGCCTCCACCGCGCCCGGGGTCCGGGTACTGACGACGAAGCTGTGCTCCAGCGCGATCTCGACGGCGCGGCCCAGTGAGCCGAGGAGGCGGTTGCCGCCGGCGTCGAGCAGCGCCCGGTGGAAGGCGATGTCGGCCTCGACATAGCCGCTGCGGCCCGGTGCCGCCGCCGCGGCCTCCATGGCGGCCAGGGCCTCGTAGAGGGCGCGCACGTCGTCGGGGCCGGCCCGCCCGGCGGCGAGCCGGGCCGCCTCGGGCTCGATGATCCGCCGCAGTTCGCCCGTGTCGCGCAGCAGGGCCGCGGCGTCCCCGGCCTGTTTCCAGCGCAGTACGTCGCGGTCCAGGTGGTTCCAGTGCTCCGGCGGCAGCACGCGCGTACCGGTGCGCGGCCTCACGTGCAGCATCCCCTTGGCCACCAGGGACTTGACCGCCTCCCGCAACACCCCGCGGCTGACGCCGATCTCCGCCGCGAGGGCGTCCTCGACCGGCAGCGGGTCCCCCGGCCCCCACCTTCCGCCCACGATGCGCCGGCCGAGCTCGTCGGCCACGCGCTGGTGCAGGGTCCGGAAGTCCACCACGATCTCCGTTCGCCCTCTGGACGCCATTCATCGAATCATTTAATGATTGAGTCCCAGGGTAGGGCCAGCGGGCACGCGCCCGCCGACGCCCCACCGCGCCACGGCCGACACCGACGCCACGGGAGTCCCCTATGACCGACGGTACGAGGACGGACCGCCGCAGTCAGGCATGGTTCGGCGCACAGGGCCGCAGCGGGATGGTGTACCGCTCCTGGATGCGCAACCAGGGGTTCGGGCACGAGGTGTTCGACGGGCGTCCCGTCATCGGCATCGCGACCAGTGCCTCCGAACTCGCCCCGTGCAACGCCCATCTGACGCGCGTCGCCGAAGCCGTCAAGCGGGGGGTGTGGCAGGCGGGCGGTCTGCCGCTGCAGTTCCCCACCATGGCCACCGGCGAGACCCTGATGCGCCCCACGGCCATGCTGTACCGCAACCTCATGGCCATGGAGGTCGAGGAGCTGATCCGGGCCAACCCGCTCGACGGTGTGGTGCTGCTGTCCGGCTGCGACAAGACGACCCCGGCCATGCTGATGGGCGCCGCCAGCGTCGACCTGCCCGCCGTCATGGTCACCGGCGGGCCCATGCTCAACGGCAAGTACCGCGGGCAGGACGTGGGGTCCGGCACGCATGTGTGGAAGTTCGAGGAGGACCTGAAGACCGGCCGGATGACCGAGGAGGAGTGTTTCTTCGCCGAGGGATGCATGGCCCGTTCGAACGGGCACTGCATGACGATGGGAACCGCCTCGACGATGGCCTGCCTGGCCGAGGCGCTCGGCATGCAGCTGCCGGGGTCGGCCGCCTGGCCCGCCGTCGACTCCCGGCGGATGGAGACGGCGCAGGAGGCGGGGCGGCGCATCGTGGGGATGGTGGAGGAGGAGCTGCGCCCCTCACGGATCCTGACCCGGGAGGCGTTCGAGAACGCCGTACGGGTCAACGCGGCCATCGGCGGCTCCACCAACGCCGTCATCCACCTCATCGCCATCGCCGGACGCGTCGGCGTGGAACTGGGCCTCGACGACTTCGACGAGCTGGTCCGCGCGGTGCCGACGCTGGTCAACCTGATGCCCAGCGGCACGTACCTCATGGAGGACTTCTGCTACGCGGGCGGGCTGCCCGCCGTGCTGGCCGAACTGCTGGCCGGCGAGCTGCTGCACGGCGGACCGGTCACGGTCACCGGGCGCACCGTCGCCGAGAACACCGAGCACGCCGAACGCTTCGGCTCCGACGTCATCACCCCCCTCGGCGCCCCCTTCCAGCCGGCCGGTACCGGAATCGCCGTCCTCCGCGGCAACCTGTGTCCCGACGGCGCCGTGATCAAGCAGTCCGCCGCGTCACCGCATCTGCTCACCCATCGCGGCCCCGCGCGCGTCTTCGACTCCCCGGAGGCGTACCACGAGGTGGCCGACGACCCGGACCTCGACATCGACGAGAACACCGTCGTCGTCATCCGCAACGCCGGGCCCAAGGGCTACCCCGGCATGCCCGAGGTCTCCAACGTGCCGCTGCCCGCCAAGCTGTTGAAGGCCGGCGTCACGGACATGGTGCGCGTGTGCGACGGCCGGATGAGCGGCACCGGCTACGGGACGGTGGTCCTGCACGTGGCGCCCGAGGCCGCCGTCGGCGGACCGCTCGCCCTGGTGCGCGACGGGGACCCCGTCGTCCTCGACGTCCCGAACCGTATCCTGCGCCTGGACGTGGACGACACCGAACTCGCCCAGCGACGTGAGGCGTTGACGCCACCCGCCGAGCGGTACAGCGGCGGCTACACCTGGCTCTACACCCAGAACGTCGAACAGGCCGACCGGGGAGCCGACTTCGGATTCCTGCGCGGCGGCCGCGGACACGAGGTCCCCCGCGACTCCCACTGAGCCCGTCCCCCTGCCTCCAGGAGAGCATCGATCGTGGAATCAGCGGCGGCACGCCCCCGTCCCGTCCTCACCGCCGGCTCCGTCCTTCCGGAGGACGCCGGCCGGGCCGCCCTCGTCGCGCGCGTCCACGACCCGGAGGGGGACGGGCCGTGTGTGGCCGCGGTCCGCGGCGAGCACGTCGTCGACCTGACGGCTCACGCGCCCACCGTCTCCGACCTGATGGAGCGCGACAACGCGGCGGCCGTCGTCCGCGATGCCGACGGCGGACGCGCCTGGCTCCTGGACGACCTGCTGCGTGCCGTGCCGGGCCGCCGTGACATGCCGCGGCTGCTCGCCCCGGTCGACCTCCAGGTGATCAAGGCGGCGGGTGTCACCTTCGCCCGGAGCCTGCTGGAACGCGTCATCGAGGAGCGCACGGGCGGCGATCCGGCGCAGGCCGCGCGGGTGCGGGCCCGCGTCGGGAAGGTGGTGGGCGGCAGGCTCGACGGGGTCCGCCCCGGGTCACCGGAAGCGGCCAGGGCCAAGGAACTGCTCGTCGCCGAAGGACTGTGGTCGCAGTACCTGGAGGTCGGGATCGGCCCGGACCCGGAGGTGTTCACCAAGGCCCCCGTGCTGTCCGCGGTCGGCACCGGCGCCGACATCGGAGTACTCGGTTCGTCCGTGTGGAACAACCCCGAGCCCGAGGCCGTCCTCGTCGTGGACTCGCGCGGGCGGGTACGCGGCGCCACGCTCGGCAACGACGTCAACCTCCGGGACGTCGAGGGACGCAGCGCCCTGCTGCTGTCCCGCGCGAAGGACAACAACGCCTCCTGCGCGATCGGCCCGTTCGTCCGCCTGCTCGACGACGGCTTCGGCCTCGACGACGTACGCGGGCTCCACATCGGTCTGCGGATCGACGGCCCGGACGGCTATGTACTGCGGGGCGGCAGTTCGCTGCGCGAGATCAGCCGCGACGTGCTCGACCTGGTGGCCGCCACACGGGGCGCGCACCATCAGTACCCGGACGGCTTCGTCCTCTTCACGGGCACGCTGTTCGCCCCGACCGAGGACCGGCGGACGCCCGGCGGGGGCTTCACCCACGAGTACGGCGACGTCGTACGGATCTCCAGCCCGCCACTCGGTGCCCTGGTCAACACCGTCGTGGCCAGCGAGGAGGCCGCACCGTGGACCTTCGGCGTGGGAGCGCTGATGCGCAGCCTCGCCCGGCGCGGCCTGCTGTGATGCCTGCCGGGGGTGCGCGGCGCCCCTGACGTGCGCCGCGCGCCCCCGGTTCAGGTGACCTGCGGCTCCTTCACGATCGTGGCGTACAGGCGCCGTGTGTGGTCCACGTGGCGTTCGGCTCCGGTCAGCGCGACCCTGGCCGTCAGGCGCGGATCCGTGCTCGAGGCGGACAGCCGCAGCTCCAGCTCGCCCGGCTCGACGATCCGCCGGCCGTCGCGGCCGGTGAAGGAGGCGAGGTCCGCCGGGACCGTGACACCGAGGCGCCTGGCCTCGCCCGGCTCCAGCGCGACCCGGGCGTAGCCGACGAGGCGCTGCACCGGCTGGACGACGGAGGCCACCGGGTCGTGCAGATAGAGCTGGACGACCTCGGTGCCGGGCCGCCCGCCGGTGTTGCGGACGGTGAAGGAGAGGGCCAACTCCCCGTCCGTCGGGGCCTCCTGGACCGGCACCGTCAGATCGGTCCACTCGAAGCGCGTGTAGGACAGCCCGTGGCCGAAGGCGAACGCGGGGGTCGGGTCGATGCTGGACACCCGAGTGGCGTGCGCGAGCCGCGCCCCGAGGTAGGTGCCCGGCTGGGAGCCCGGTCCGCGCGGCACGCCGACCGGTAGCCGCCCGGAGGGATTGACCCGGCCGCTGAGCACCCCGGCGATCGCGTGCGTGCCCTCCTCGCCCGGGAAGAAGGACTGCACGATCGCCGCGGACTCCGCCACGGCGCGGCCGAGGGCGTACGGCCGTCCGGCGAGCAGCACGGTGACCACGGGGGTCCCGCAGTCGAGCACGGCATCGAGCAGCTGCTGCTGCGCGCCGGGCAGGGCCAGGCTCGCGACATCGCAGCCCTCACCGCTGGTGCCCCGGCCGAAGAGTCCGGCGCGGTCGCCGAGCACCACCAGGGCGACATCGGCCCCGCTTGCCGCCCGTGCCGCCTCGTCGAGGCCGGAGAGATCCCCGTCGTCGACGCCGGTGCCGCGGGCGAACGTGACCTCCGCGTCGGGGAACTCCGCGGCGAGTGTCTCGCGCAGGGTGGGCAGCTCGATGCCGAGGGGTGTCCCCGGGTGGCGGACTCCGATGTGCTGGGGGAAGGAGTAGCAGCCGAGGACCGCGACGGGGTCGTCGGCGTTGGGGCCGATCAGGGCGATACGGCGCGGCCGGCCGAGCGGCAGGGTGCCGTCGTTGCTCAGCAGCACGACGGCTTCCTCGGCGAGCGTACGGGCCAGTGCGCGGTTCTGCGGCCCGTCCAGGTCGATCCGGCCGCGCAGCGTCTCCGGATCGTCCGGGTCCGCCCCGTCGAGCGCCGCCGGCACGAGGGGGCGGTCCGGGTCGAGCAGGCCGAGCATCACCTTCTGGGTGAGCACCCGGCGCACGGCGCGGTCGACCAGCTCCTCCGGGACGCGGCCGTCGGTGACGGCCTCGGTCAGGGGTGCGCCGTAGGTCCTGACGTTGGGCAGTTCGACGTCGACGCCGGCGCGCAGTGCCGTGCCGGCGGCGTCCGCCCAGTCGGCGGCGACGCCGTGCAGGGTCTTGAGGAAGGCGATGGCGAAGTAGTCGGCGACGACGGTGCCGTCGAAGCCCCAGGTGTCGCGGAGCAGCCCGGTGAGCAGTTCCTCGTCCGCCGCGGAGGGCATGCCGTCGGTGTCGGTGTAGGCGTTCATCACGGACCGGGCCCCGCCGTCGCGGACCGCCATCTCGAAGGGGGGCAGCAGCACGTCGGCGCGCTCACGCGGACCGACGGAGGAGGGGGCGAGGTTGCGTCCCGCGCGGGAGGCGGAGTAGCCGGCGAAGTGCTTGAGGGTGGCGACGATCCCGGCGGACTCCAGGCCCTGGACGTACGGGGATGCCGAACCGGTTCGACGCGGCGATACGGCTCTGGGTGCGGGCCAGGGAGAGCGCGCCCAGGGCGGGGTCGACCGGGACCGTGCCGAAGGGCCGGGTGAGCTGGCCGAGTCCGCTGGGCAGGAGCGCCTCGAGGTCGACGGGCTCCTCCATGTCGTGCTGGTGCGGGGCCACTTCACCGCCCTCGTCGGAGGCGCCCACCCACACTCCGTACAGCTGGGCGGTCTTCTCCTGGAGGGTCATCGCGTCGATCAACGCGTCGACCCTCGCGGTGACGGGGGCCGTGGGGTCGTTCCAGAGGGGGTTCGCGGGGGTGTTCTCTGCGGCCACGTCGGCGTTCGCCTTCCGGTGGGCGAGTGGGTCCGTGTCTGCGCCGGTCATCGGCCGAACCCCGCGGTCAGACCGCTCAGCAGCTGGCGGCGTCCGAAGGCGTACAGCACCAGGACGGGCAGGGTGGTGAGGACGACGGCGGCGAGCACGGCGGGGACATTGACCCCGTACTGGCCCTGGAAGGTCCACAGGGCGAGCGGCAGGGTCCGGCGTTCCGGGCTCTGGGTGAGGACCAGCGGCAGCAGGAACCCGTTCCAGATGGTCAGTGAGTTGAAGATGGTCACGGTGAGGATGGCCGGCCGGGTGAGCGGCGCCGCCAGCCGCCACAGCGTCGTCCATTCGGTGGCGCCGTCGACCCGCATCGAGTCGAAGAGCTCCTTGGGCACGTCGCGGATGAAGTTGGCGAGCACCAGCACGGAGAGCGGGACGGCGAAGGCGATCGACGGGAGGATCAGGGCCGGCAGACTGTCGTACAGGCGCAGTTTGATGATGATGAGGTAGACCGGGATCACCGTCGCCTGCAGCGGGATGGCCAGCCCCATGAGGAACAGCCCGTTCACGGCACGCAGGACCCGCATGCGCCGGCCTCGGACGATCGCGTAGGCGGCCATGAAGGAGAACACGACCGCCGGCACCACCGCGCCGGCGGTCACCACGACGCTGTTCAGGAAGTAGCGCAGGAAGTCGGACTCGATGACCAGCCGGTAGTTCTCCAGGGTCGGGTCGCCCGTCGGCACCAGCGGGTTGCTCGCGTAGTAGCGGGTGCGGTCCTTGAGGCTGGTGATGAGGGTCCAGTACAGGGGTACGGCGACGACGGCGAGCCAGAGCCATCCGGCCAGCCCCCCGGCCCAGTTGGGCCGGCGGGCCGACGGGCGGGAGCGGGGTCGCTCCTCCCGGCGGGCGGACTTGTGCCCTCGCCGCGTCAGGGTCGGCGTGGTGGTCATGTCAGGCCCCCTCGAGTTGGCTCGCGCCCGCGTCCCGGCCTCCGAGACGGCGCAGCAGCAGGGCGAGGGCGAGGCCCACGAGGACCAGGATGACCGCGATGACGCTGGCCGGTCCCATCAGGCTGGCCTGGAATCCCCGCTTGTACATGTCCAGTGCGAGTACCCGGGTGGCGTCGCCGGGACCGCCCTCGGTCAGGACGAAGATGAGGTCGAAGAAGGTCAGCGACCCGACGACCATCAGCGTGGACGAGGTGATGACGGTGTACTTCAGCTGCGGCAGGGTGATGGCGAAGAACTGCCGGATCCGTCCGGCGCCGTCCAACTGGGCCGCTTCGTAGAGGGACTTGGGGATCTGCTGGACACCGCCCTGGTAGATCAGGGAGTGGAACGGGACGAACTGCCAGGAGACGACGAAGACGACGACCCCGAACGCGAGCCACGGCCGGCCCAGCCAGTCCTGGCTGAGCGCCTGGATCCTCAGCCCGGCACCGAGTCCGAAGTTGGGGTCCAGCAGTGCCTCGTAGGCGATCGCGATCGCCGCGGAGCTGAGCATCAGCGGGACGAAGTACACCACTCCCAGCACCGCGCGGTAGCGCTGGCGGCCGGCCAGGAACGTGCCGAGCAGAATGCTCAGCGGCGTCTGCACGATCCAGGACACGGCCATCACCAGGAACGTGACCCACAGGGCGTGCGGCAGTCCGGGGTCGGTGAGCACCGCACGCCAACTGGTCAGTCCCGAGGGGCGGATGGAGCCGATACCGTCCCAGGTGGTGAAGCTCAGGGCGAAGACACCGATGAGCGGGACCACGGCGAATCCGACGAAGACCACCAGCGCGGGCACCGCCAGCCACGGCAGGACGCTGCGCGGCCGGCGACCGCGCGGCCGGCCGGTGAGTGCGCTCATGCGCCGGTGACCGCGTTGAGGTTGTCGGCGAACTGCCGGGGCGGGATGGACAGCTGGAACAGCTTGACGATGTTGTCCAGCAGGGTCTCGGCGGCCGTCGGACTGAGCGCCTGGTCCCAGGACTGCACGAACACCTTGGCCTTGCTGGCGATGTCGTACGTGAACTGGAGGAAGTCGGCGTTCTCGGAGGCGGCCAGCAGCTTCTCCGTGCCCAGCCGGATCGGGACCGACCCGTTGCCGATCCACTTCTTCACCTCCTCCTCCTGGAGGATGCCCGTGGCGAAGAAGTCCTTCGCGGTCTTCTTCTGCGCGGCACTCGCCTTCGAGGAGATGGACAGGTACTGCGCGGGATTGCCGACCGTGTCGCTCTGATCGCCCTTGCCGCCCTCGACGGGCGGGAAGGTCATGTAGCCCAGCGAGCCGCTGGGGACGAAGTCCCCGCCGTCGGTCTGCTGGATGCCGTACGACCAGGCGCCGTGCAGCATCATGGCGGCCCGGTCGGTGTACAGCAGTGCCTGATCGGCATTGGAGTCCGCGGTGATCGAGGAGAAGCCCTTGACGAACCCGCCGGCCTTGACCAGGTCCTGCAGCCTGGTCAGCGCCTTGATGGCGTCCGGGTGGGACCAGGCGTTCTTCTCGCCCTCGACGGCGGCCTGGAAGACCTCGGAACCGCCGATGCGGTCGAACAGGAACTCGAGCCACATCATGTTCGTCCACCGGGACTGGCCGCCCAGGGCGAACGGCGCTATGCCCTTCGCGTTGAACCGGGGCACGAGCGCCATGATGTCGTCCCAGGACTGCGGCGGTTCCACCCCGACCCGCTCGAACACCCTGTTGTTGTAGTAGAGGATGATCGGCTGCACGGCCTCGCACGGCATCGCGTAGATCCTGCCGTCGACGGTCGCCGCGCCGAACGAGGACGGGAACAGCCCCTTCCTGAGCTCGGAGTGCTCGTCGAACCACGAGGTGAGGTCCTCGACCTGGTCCGCCTCCGCGTAGGCGCGCAGTGTCCCGCCGCCCCAGCCCCAGATGACCGTGGGCGCCTGTCCGGCACCGATCGCGGTCTTGATCTTCGTCTTGTACGCGTCGTTCTGGAAGGTCGTGTCGTCGATCTCGTTGTCGGGGTGGGCCTTGTTGAACGCGTCGACGGCGCCGGCCCTGACTCCTTCCTGCGGCTGTCCGTTGAGGTACCAGTACGTGGCACCACCGCCCTTGCCGGGTCCTGACGAGCCGCCGCAGCCGGCCAGCGCCGCGGAGACCGGCACACCGGCCGCCAGGCCGAGGAGGGTACGTCGAGAGAGCGCCATGATGTTCTCCGCACTCGAGAGCCGTCGGCATCTCGTGAGTCATGGTGAAAGGTTTTCGAAAATTCCTTCTTCTTGCTCTGGTGGAGCAAGCTAGGTTTCGATCTGATGCGGTGTCAATACGTGTGCAGCGGCGTTGCGGTGCGGACGGAGAACCGGCACAGCCTGGGCGATCAAGCCGTCCCGGGGAGCCCGGCAGGCTTCGAAACTGTTTCGAAAGGAACCGGATCAAGGTGGTGATGACGCGGTGGCGACGGGCTGACAGACTGTCGGTGCAGGTCATACCGGGCCCCAGCCGAGAGGAAGCGATGCGACCGAACGCCAGGCGCACCACGTTGGCGGACATCGCCCGAGCGGCCGGGGTCTCCGTCGCGACGGTGTCCAAGGTGGTCAACGGCCGCGGTGACGTGGCGCCGCACACCCGCGTCCGTGTGCAGGAACTGCTGCATCAGCACGACTACCTCGCGCCCGTGTTCCGGCACACCGAGGCCGTCGAGAACCCGACCATCGAGGTGCAGTTCCAGGGCGGCCTCAAGTCGTACGTCGCGGAGACCCTGGAGGGCATCGTCGACTCGGCCGCCGCGTCAGGGGCCTCGGTGGTGGTCAGCAAGGCGTCCAGTGCCCCGCACTGGGCCCGGGACCTGGTCTCGGCCGGGCGCCGCGCCGTCATCGCGGTCACCAGCGTGTACACGGCGGCTCATCTCGGCGAGCTGGCCCGGTCCGGGCTGCCGCTGGTCGTGCTGGACCCGCTGCATCTGCCGGACAGCCGGGTCAACAGCGTCGGGGCAACCAACTTCGCCGGCGGACTGTCCGCGACCCGGCACCTGCTCTCCCTGGGCCACCGCCGCGTCGCCTATCTCGGCGGACCGGCCATGGCCGTCTGCAACCAGGCACGTATGCACGGCTACCGCGCCGCCATGGAGGCGGAGGGAGCGCGGGTACCGGACGGCTACGTCCGGCCCGGAGAGTTCACGTACGAGACCGGACTGCTCGGCGCCGCGGCGCTGCTGGACCTGGACGAACCTCCGACGGCGGTCTTCGCGGGGAACGACGAGATCGCGCTCGGCGTCATCGAGACCGCTCGCGCCCGGGGCCTGCGCGTTCCCGAGGACCTGAGCGTGGTCGGCTTCGACGACACGAGCCTCGCCCAGATGTCCTCACCGCCCCTGACCACCGTGCGCCAGCCGCTCCGGGAGATGGGCGCCGCGGCCCTGCGCACCGCCCTGCGACTGGCCAGTGGCGAGAAGGCCGAGTCCCACCACATCGAGCTCGCCACCGAACTCGTGGTACGCGCCTCGACGGCACCGCCTCGCGAGGGGACGCCGGCGCACGGGTGAGCACGGACGACGGCGTACCGGTCCCGGGGCCCGCGGTGCGCCGCGGGCCCCCGGGACCGCCCGTCAGGTGTCCCGCCCCGAGGCCGTCGGGAGGAACAGCAGACCCGGCATCACCACCCGGCGCGCGTCCAGCAGGACGGCCCGGAACACCGTGGCGAGGAAGGCGGTCTGGGCCGGGTCGAGCCTGTCCTGCGCCCTCGCCCTGCCTCTCGGCACGGCCAGGGCACGGCCGAGGCGAGACAGTTCCGTCAGGATTCCGGCCGGTTCCAGCAGCGGGGCGGGATCGACCCGCTCCCCCACCGACAGCAGGAGTCCCCGGGCGACCCGCTCCAGCTCGGGATCCTGTTCCGCCGCCGCCCGGTACAGCCTGGACCGCCCGAAGATCACCAGGCGCTCCAGCTCGTCCGGCTCCATCAGCGCCGTCACCGTCGGGATCCTCCCCCACAGACCGGCCCGGCCCCGCTCACCGCCCAGCCAGGGGACGATCATGGGGTCGACATGGACGGCCCGCAGGGCCCGTTCCCCCACGTTGTACGCCAGGTCGACGGCGAACCCCGCCTCCTCCGGGTCGGTGGCGCTCCTCGCCGCGCTGAGCAGCGTCGCCCCGAGGAGCGGCAGGAGGTCCACCTCCCGCTCCTCCCAGTCCTCCTTCATACAGACGTCGATCCAGTCGTCCAGGGCCCGCGCCGCCTCGTCGGACAGGCCCCCGGTGCCACCGGAGTCCAGATGGTGCGCCGCCGCCCGCACGACCCGCTGCCCGGCGGGCGTCTCCCCGGCGCCGACGATCTCGAGGTCCGGGTCGAGACACAGCTCCCGGTAGCGCTCGAAGGACGTGTCACCGGTTCCCGCGGCGACGGACAGCACGGAACGGGGCAGGTCGGGCACCGTACCGCGCTGGTTCCGCGGGACGGTGCGCACCTGCGTCATGCCGTCGTCGGGGCGGTCGGTCAGCGCCTCCACCTCTCCGACGAGCCGCTCGTTCTCATGGTGCTTGGACGACCGGCTGAGGAAGGACACGATGATGTCGTTGCTCTCCAGCCGGGCCAGATACTCGTGCCGGCCGTGGCGCGGTCCGCGGTGCGTGATGCCGAGCACGAGCAGACGGACCGGCTGGCCGATGTCCAGGTGCCGGAAGTGGCTGAGCGCCGACGCCGAGGTGGTGCACGAGACATGTCCGCCGGAACCCACCTGGGCCCAGACCGGCCGCCGCGGCCGGACCAGGCACTCGTGCAGCTGCTTGCCCGTCAGCTCCGCCCAGGCCGCGTGCGCCGTGGGCAGCCAGCGCAGGGCGCCGGAGCCGCTCTCCTGGCACAGCACGCCCGCCGGACGCCGTTCGCCGCCGTCCCCGCGGATCACGGCGACCGGCAGCACCCGCCGCTCGGCCGCCTCCCGCAGGCGCAGTCCGCTCACCGTCGTCCCGTCGGCCGTACGGTGCAGCCACAGCGCGTGGTCACCGACGACGGGCCGCTCCCGGTCGGTCAGCGCCTCGGCCACCGGGACGGCGGCATCGGCCGGCAGACCGGGAACCAGTTCGGCGGGGTGAAGGGCGAGCAGGGCCCCGCCGCTGCGCAGCACGAGCCGGCCGTCCGCCAGCCGCCCCGCGGGCCACGCCCGCGTCTGCCACACCTCCCCGGGGCCGGACGGCAGTCGCGGCTGGGCCGAACGGGACACCGTCAGGGTGCCGTCGGGCCCGGTCTCCTCGACGGTCACGGGCAGCGCGCCGTCGGTCATGGCCAGCAGCGACGAGACCCGTTCCGGGCCCCCCTCGAGCTCCCGGCGGATCCAGGCGTCGTCCGCCCAGCCCTCGTCGGCGAGCAGGACGGCCCCCGCCGGCACCCCGTGGACGAGGAGGACGCCCGACGCGTCGCACCCCAGCAGTACGGCGTCGCCGCGCTCGGGGGCCCCGGACCACCGAGCGAGCCGGTTGTCCGGGGTGAGACGCACCGTGTGGCCCTCCGCGTGGCGTTCCGCCGCCGCGCGGGTGACCGGATACTGCAGCTCCCGTCCGGCGCCGCCCAGACGCAGCGCGCCGTACTCCGGATCGCTTCCGAGCACCGTCAGCACCGCCGGTACGTCTCCCAGCGCCCCGCGCAGTCCCGGACGCCAGTCGTGCAGGACGACACAGGTGGGCTCCGTCAGCCCGCGGTGGTGGGCGGACACCCGCACCGTGTCGCCGGGCCGGAACAGTTCCCAGCACAGCCCCTCCAGGGACTCCGGGCTGCCGCTGTGCAGGGTGTGCATCAGGCCGCCGGGCAGCTCGACCAGACGGCCGGGCGACAGCTCGAGCCACAGCCCGTCGGCCCCGTGTACCCCGTCGGAGTGCCGTGCCGGGCCCGCGACGGTGTACCAGTGCGCCGTATGCGCCGTGGCCGCCCGGCCGGTCCCGGCGCCGGGCGTGCCGGGACGGTCGGTGAGGTGACCGGCGGGGAAGCCGAAACGGCGGCCCTGATCCGGCGGGTACCGCAGGGAGGGACCGGCGGCGGGGACCACCGGCGGCACGCCGCCCCCGCGGTCCAGTGACTCGGGCACCACGGACTCGGGACGTCCGTCGGGCCAGCGTCCGGTACGGCTGTCGTGCGGCACCTCGCGGGCGCCGGCGTGCCGCCCGGCGATCCAGCGGGTGTCGCGGTCCGCGAAGGACAGCTGCGCCGGATCGATCGGCGTCCCCCTCGCCTCCTCCTCCCCGGCCGGGGGAACCACCGGGGTCAGCCGCGCCTCGAACGTGCCGGGGTCGACGGAGAGCCACGACACCGAGGACCCGCCGGCCCCCGGGGCCACGATCTCGAAGTCCTTCCCCCGTACGCGCAGCCGGCCGGTCTTCGGGTGCCGGTGCCGCATCACCTGGGCGACGGAGCCGGCGACGGCCTCCCCGGGCTCGGCCGACGGCGCCATCAGTTCCACGTTGGGCAGCCCGGAGACGACGAACAACGGCTGGCTCAGCTGTCTGGCGTCTGGCCGCCGTCCGCTCAGGAGGGGGTTCTTGGGGAACACCACGGCCTCGCGGCCGTCGACCGCGTAGGCGGAGTCGCCCGGCAGTGCCACACGGAGCCGGAACCGGTCGTCGGCGGTCCGGGTGACGCGCACCACCATGCCCGGTTCCACGTCGCTCCACCCGGCGATGTCGGCGTGGCCCAGGACGACGTGGATGCCCGCCCGCAACTCCAGCCGGATGTCCGGCTCGTGCTGCGTCACCGTGGCGAAGCACGAGGGGTCGCGCGCGGTGAGCCGGCTGAGCAGCGCCTTGGCACGCCGGGCCGGCGAGTTGGTCAGCCGCCCCTCGAAGGCGCCGTCGCTCTCCCGCCGGCCGCGCAGCTCGACCAGATAGGGCGTGTCCTTGAGGGCGTCCTTCCCGCCGCCGTCGAAGATCCGGCGCAGCAGGTTCTCCCGGTGGGCGAAGGTCCGGCGGGTGACCCGTGCGGTGATCGGCTCCGGCCGCTGTCTCGAGCCGAGTTCCAGCGTCAGGTCGAGCGTGACGTCGTTGCGGCGGGGCTGGATGGGCCCGGCCCACATGAAGACGTGCTGGCCCCTGTGGAGCGCGTCCTTGGCCTTGCCGTCGATGACCGGCCGGATGTGCAGGAACTCGACGTCCCGCCCGTTGCTGCGGTCCCAGCGGCCGGTGTCCAGCTTCCCGAGCACCCTGACGACATCGGGTCCCGAGGGGTAGTGGCGCAGGACGGACGCGGCTCCGGCCCTGGTCATCCGGAGCCGGGGGGTGCTCACCTCCCCCGGGCGCTCGCCCGCGTCGTCCACGCCGAACGACCCGCCGCGGCTCTGGACCTCGATGACGTGCGCCTCGTTCGCCGCCCGGTCGAGGCGGACCGTCAGCCGTGCGACGATGCCGAGGCCGGCGTCGTCGCGCAGTCCCCGTTCGACGGACCAGCGGATCGCGTGTCCGTGCAGACGCAGCCAGAACCGGTCCCTCGCCGCGCCGTGCTCGCCCTGCCGGGTCTTCGGGGTGACGGTCAGCCGGGTGATCTCGTCGCCGTGGAAGAACGGCAGTTCCTGGGCGGACCGCAGCGGGTGGTCGTCCAGCATGACGTCGTTGACGTGGACCCGCAGGGTGCGTCCGTAGCCCCATTCGAAGAGGAGCCACTCGAAGGGGTGGCGCACCCGCCCCGGCCGCTCCGGCCGTTCCACCCGCTCCGGGCCCACGAAGTACAGGGAGGTCTCCGTCTCCCGGCCCTCCACGATGTTCTGCGCCTTCATGAATTCGCCCAGTCCCAGCGGCGGGACCTGACGGTAGGAGGCCGTGTGGGTCGCGGTGCCCGCGGCCGGACCGGAGGCCGGCCGCACCACGACACGGACGTGCTTGGGGGAATAGGCCGCCCCCTCGACATGGGGCCGCTCGTCCGGTTCGAGGGGTACCGGCGGCAGGCTGACGCGGCGGGTGCCGCCGTCGACGGGGACGGGGAGCAGCACGGCCTTCCCGTCGCGCAGTTCGGCGTTCCAGCCGTACCTCTTCATGACCACAGGCCACGCCTTGTCGTGCAGACCGTCGGCGTCGGCGGTGCGCGCCTCGGTGAGGACGAAGATCCGGCGCACCTCGCACAGATCCGTACCGCCGACCGGCCGGATCCGCAGGTTCACCGCGTCCACCTGCCACGCCTGGTCGGTGTCGTGGGCTCCCTCGGTGAGGCCCCAGGCCGAGCGGCCGCGGTCCAGCCGCACCTCGGCACGCTGCCGGAGCACGGGCTCCCGGCCTCCTCCCTGCTCGCCCCACTCGCGGAAGGAGGGCCCGAGCGACACCTGCGCGGACGCGAACTCGTCCCGGCCCCGCTGCCGCGGCGAGGACAGTTCGGCCAGCTCGCCCGGCCGGCCGTGGGTCTGCCAGTAGGTGGACCGCCGCGCCGACGCGTCGAGGGAGGCGCCCACATAGGTGTGGCCGCCCGTGACCGTCTTGGTGACGCGCCACAGGCAGCGGGTGAAGACGCGGCGCCGGCACGGGGTGAAGACCCAGTGCCGGCCCGACCGGAAGGCCCGGACCTGGTCGCCGCCGGCGCTTCGGGACTCGGTGAAGGCGTCCCACGGGACGTGCACGTCGAGCACGCGGTGGCCCACCCGCAGCCACACCCGCGGCGCCTCCCCCGAATGGGCCGGGGGCGCCGACAGCAGCACCCCGTCGAGACGCTCCCTCGTCTCGAGCACCGCGCCGGCCTCGGCGGCCGCCCGGTCGTCCAGCCCGGCGAGCAGGTCGTCGGTGGAGACGGCGGCGCGCACATCGCGCGGGCCGGCCGGCCCGGGGTCGCGGTTGCCCCAGGTGACTCGGGTGACGACCGCCTCCCGGCCCCGGACCGCGCGCCGCCAGTCGTCGGTGTCGCGGGCGGGCCGCAGTATGACGGACTCCGCCTCGACGGAGACGAGGGCGTTCCCGTCGGCCGTCCAGGCGCCGTACGAGCCGTTGCGGGGCGCGGCCGACGCGCCCGCGCGCAGCCGGACGAGGTGGCCCTTGCGCAGGCCGTGGAGCGCGTTGAACGCCTCGATGGTCGCCTGCTGGCCGACGAGGTGCGGATTCTCGCGGGCCTTGACGCGGCCCGTGCGCATCGCCTTCTCGTCCCAGCCGTCGATCGACTGCTCGACGGTGTCCGCCACCTGGGGAGGCATGTCGTACACGACCACGTCGGGGAAGCCGGGGATGTCGTGCTCCACCCGCCATCCCCCGTCCTTCCTGGTCACCTGGACGGTGTCCGGGAGACACAGGTCGCGCCAGCGCAGGTTGCGGGTGTCGACACCGTCCACCGCGGCGTCCGGGTGCCGGCCCGCGGGCTCGTCGCCGGGCGGCCCGGTGACGAGGGCGAGCCGGGGCGGGTGGTCGCCCTCGGGCTCGACCACCCGTACCCGGCAGCGCAGCCCCTCGGGGTCCTGCGCCTCGGCGATCTCCTCGTGCAGCCGCGCGGCGGACTCCGGTTCCCAGCACCGCTCCGGGAGAAGGTAGGTGTACCCGGGCCTCGCTGAGAACCGCCACGATCCGGGTTCCGCGCCGGTGTCCCCCATCAGGGTCAGTACGCCCGTCGTCCCGCCGTCGTACGGCAGCCGGGCGGCGAGGAACTCGGTGAAGCCGCGGTCGACGGGCTGCCAGCCGTGCTCCTCGTACCGTGCCACCGTCTCGACGACCACCTCGTCCCCCCCGCCGTCGGCGAACCTCCGGGAGAGGTCGGGGTCCCATTCGGCGAGCGGTCCGTGGTCCTCCTCCGTGAGGGCGGGGGCGTCCGCGAGGACCACACTCGCCGTCGCCTGCTCCGGGCGCAGGGTGACGCGCACCCGGCGTACGTCACCCGCCCGGTGCGTCACCGGAAGCCGCTGGGGGACGCCCTTGATCTCGATGCCCGTGTAGTTGTCGTGGCCCAGCTGGAAGCGGACCGGGTCGCCGATCTGGGCCCCTTCGTAGGCGTAGGCCTCCAGGGGGCGCTCCATACCGCAGTTGACCAGCAGCCGTCCGCCGTCGCCGGTCCGTCCGCACACCACGCCGAGCAGGCTCGGGGACTTGCCCATGGTCGCCTTGCGGACGGCCTCCTCGCACCGCTCCGGTTCCTGGTAGAGGTCGTAGGTGTCCGGCTGGTCCGGATCGACCGGCAGATGGTGGAACACCACCTCGTCGCTGCTCCGGTACGCGAGCTGGGCCACCACCGTGCGCACATCGGGAAACCCCTTCCCGGGGCCGGGCCCGGCCGCGTGGCGCGCGGACATGCCGAGCGGTACGGTCCGTGACCGCAGGACGGGGGTGAGGGCCGAGTTCTCCCAGGACCTCTCGATGAACTCGCGGTTGTTCCCGCTCTCCGGGACGGCGTCCCGCGTCAGGGTCCGGACCAGCCGGTCGAGCTGACGGCCGAGCGCCTGCCCGGTCTCCCGGTACATGGCCCGCTCCCAGACGTCCGGCAGGGCACGGCCCCTTCCGGCCACGGTGAGCCGGCCGTCGTAGGACAGGCTGAGCAGGCGGGTGCGTACGGTGGTGTCGGTGTGGGATGCCAGCCGGTCGAACAGCAGTCGCTGGTCGGTGGGCGTGCGCAGGCCGAACTCCGTGAAGACGTCGAGGAGTTTGCTCAGTACCCGGCTCTCCTGTTCGTCGTCGCCCCGGATGACGTCGAAGATCTGCAGCTGATACCAGCGGATCAGCCGCGCGAGTTCCCTGGGCTCCCGGATCCGGTCCATCCGGCCGGCCCAGATCTCGACGAGGCGGCCGAGTTCCGGGTCGGCCGGCCCGCCACGCGACTGCGACAGGGCCTGCAGCAGCCGCACCGAGGCCCCCGCGAGCCCGACCGCCGAGTTGCCGCCGTCGACCTTGGCGACCCAGGAGTCGAAGACTTCCCGGTCCTGACGGGTCGCCAGATCGCTCGCCGGCGTGAGCAGTACCTCCTGGAAGGTCTTCGGTCTGCGGCCCATGTCGCGGTCGCGCGTCACACGGTCGGCGGTGACGTCCCGGCGCAGCAGCAGCCGCAGGAGCAGCAGCGCGTTGCCGAGCTGATGGCGCCGGACCCATGGGTGGAGTCCGCGCGCGGCCTGGTCCAGCACCCTTTCGGCGAGGGGCGGTTCGCCGTCGAACCAGCGGCGCTGCGGGCTGCTGTCCTGCGGGCCGGTGGCTCCGGAGAGCGCGTCCAGTACGGCGGACACCAGCACGTTCAGCGCTCCCCCGTCCTGGTGGAGCAGCTGGGACTGACGGTAGAAGCGCTGGGTGGGGTCCTTCCAGGACCCGGAATCGGCGCCGGCGATGGCCCGGTGCGCGAACACCTCCGGATGCAGTTCCGGGTACACCCCGCGCAGGGCGTACGTTCCCGTCCGGTAGGCGGCGAGGGCGAGCGGTACCAGCACGGTCGGGAGCGGCGCGTCCTCGTGCTTCTCGGTGCCGTGGGTGAGGTTCAGCATGTACGCCCCGAGCCGGCCCTCGGCGAGGACCTCGGCGCCGTGCATCACCAGGTCGGCGAGGAAGCGGGACTCCTCGACGCCGTGCCGCATCAGCCTGACCGCGGTGCGCAGTGACGACAGCAGCCGCAGGAGGACGACCGGATCGTGCACCGCGGGGAAGCGCCCGCTTCCGGCCGCGGCGTTCGCGCCGGTCCGCGCCCGGTCCAGCCACGGCGAGAAGGCCCAGGCGGACACACCGGGGAGTCTGAGCGTGTCGAGGTGGCCGGTTCTGACCACCTGGCCTCCGGTGGAGCCGTTCTCCCCGGCCGGGACCCGCGGTCCGGTGCGCAGCTGCCAGAGGTCGGTGAGCTGACGTGCCCAGGCGCCGCGTTCCCTGTCCCCGACCGGGCCGCTGAACCGCACCGGATAGCGGGGCTGGCCGCCGGGCGCGCCCCACCGCTCCACCAGGACCGCCGCGGCCTGTGCGGGGTGCAGCCGGGCCGCCAGGTCCCAGAGGACCTGCTGCCACAGGACGGCGGACAGGGCGGGGGGCGCCGGTTTGCCGGCGGGCAGGCCGAGACGGCCGAGGACACGGTCGGCCCCGGTCACCGGCCGGATGTCGCCGCGCAGTCTCCGCAGCCGGCGCAGTCCGTCGAGTGTGACGGCGTCGGTGTCCAGGGCGGTGACGGTCCGCTCCGCGTCCTGGCCGGTGCCGAGGTGCAGCAGCCGTGCCGCGGCGGCCATCAGGTCGGGTTCCAGGTCGGCCCAGCCGACGGCGGGCCTGCCGAGCGCCTTCAGCAGCCGGTCGCGTTCGGCTTCGGTGGAGCCGATGCCGCCGAGGGCACGCAGGGCGAGCAGGAACGGCAGGCGTCCCCATTCGTGGCGTGCCGCCCGGCGGGTGAGCTCGTCGAGCCACGAGTTCTCGGCGCGCAGGTCCGAGGCGATGTCCTCGGCCGCGCCGGGCTGCCCGGCGAGGTGCGCGGTCACGGCCAGCAGGAGGGTTTCCCGCGGGTAGTGGGTGAGTTCGCGGAACGGCTCCTGGGTGGTCCTGGGCGTGGCGTCGCGGCCCCAGACCTGCACGGCGTGGCGCAGCCGTGCGGCGGCGCGGGAGGGGCGTTCCTCCGCGCAGGCCCGGACCGCGGCGGTGAGGGCCTCGCCGACCGGGCCGCCGCCCGCCGTGCCGACCACCGTCCCGAGGAGGTGTTCCATGCAGAGGTCGGCGCTCTCGCCGCCCGCGGTGGCGAGGGTCAGCAGCCGGGGGACGACGTGCAGGGCGGTCCAGGGTTCGCAGCCGTCCAGCGCTTCCAGGGCGTCCGGAAGCGTCTCGTCCAGTGCCACGGGAGCGTCCAGGACGTCGAGTACGGCCAGGTAGGCGTGGGCGGCGTGCGGCGTGTCGCGCATCGCGGCGCAGAAGTACCAGTCCTCGATCATCGTCTTGCCTTGTCGGTCTCGGAGGAGCGGGTGGCGGTTGCGGGCGCGCGGCCCACCGCGGTCCGGATGGCTTCGGTGCGCAGGGCCGCGTCGAAGCCCTGCGGTGGCGGGTGCGTACGGTTCAGCCCGAGCGCGTGGCGCTCGAGCGGAGGCAGCAGAAGCAGCCGGCCCAGGGTCTCGTTGTCGACGCCGACGGCCCGCAGCAGCGGCCACGGTGCCGTGGTGGCGGGCAGCAGGCCGAGGACCTTCCCCGCCAGGACGTCGAGCCCGGCGCGGGCCGCGGCCGGGGCGCTGTCCGGGTAAACGGCCAGCCAGGCCGCCAGTGCGGACGCGTCGGGCCGGGCGTGGGCCCACCCCTCGCGGAACCGGCGTACCAGGCGGCGGACGGGTGGGGACAGCAGGGGGTCGTCCCAGGCGACCAGGTCGCCCGCGGAGAGCTTCGCGACCTGCTTCAGGAGGGCCAGGGCGATGGTGTCGGCCCGCTCCGAGTCGACGTCCAGCGGCAGGCCACCAGGACGGGGCACCGGCCGGCCGGCGCCGAGCGCCCCGATCCAGGCGCGCATGTCGTCGTCGTACTCGGCGGCAGCGCTCAGGGAGGCGCGGTGGCCGGGCAGCCGTTCGTCGGCCGCCAGACGCTCCAGCGCTCGTCCGTACCGTCCGGGATCCCTCCGGCGCAGGTCCGACAGCGCCCTCGCGTCGGCGGGGAGGGCGTCGTCGTCCGGGCGGGCCGTCCCGTCGTCCCGGTACCGCTTGCCGGGGCGGTGGCGGCTCAGCGCGGTGACCGGTGCCCCGAGACGGTTCTCCAGGTCGTCCCGCACCTGCGCGAGGACGCCGGGCCCCTTGTCCTCCAGGAGTGCGGACGGCCCTCGCAGGACCACGACGAACGGCCGTCCCAGGCGTCCGTCCCGGTCCCGCAGGCGTTGCAGCCACTCGCCGATCCGTTCCTGCCACGAGTCGTGGGACCAGGCGGCCAGCTCGGTGCGCAGGACCCAGCCGTCGTCGGCCCTGCGGTCGACGTCGGCCGGGGAGCCGGGGTCGAACCGGGTGAAGAGCTGCCGGAAGTCGTGCCATTCGCCCTGGGTGGCCGTCGCGTGCTGCTCCCAGGAGGCCTGCGGCTCCGGGGCCCGCTCCACGTCGGTGGCGAACCACCGGCGGGCGGGCAGCCCGTTCCTGCGGAGCAGCACGGTCCAGGCCTTCTCGTAGTGGTTCAGGTCCTGTGCGAGGTCGTGGTCGGGGACGTCGAGGAGGACACCCGCGAACGGCGCGCGCTCCAGCCCCCACACCACGTCGAGTCGCGCCCTCCTGCCGTCGGTCCCCCACGCGGTCGTGGTACCGCCGGCCGTGGGACGCGGCACGAGGGGATAGGCGTGTGCGGGTCCCCGAACCGGCTCCGGCGGGGCCTCGCGCAGACGCAGGTCGCCGCTGCCGGTGTAGAGGGCGGGCACCGCGAGGTTGCCGACGATGTCCGTGCGGGTCCGCACCTCGGCGAGGCCCCTCGCCATCGCGGCGTGGATCTCGCCGTTCTCCGCCAGCCCGGTGGCCAGGCCGATGAGGAACTCCTGCCCCAGGTTCTGCCTCACCGGCGCCTGCATGGCCACCACGGCGGGGACGCCGCGGGCCACGATGTAGTGGGCGGCGGTGCCCCAGCCGCTCCGGGAGGCGTTCAGGCCCGCGGTGTCGCAGGCGATCAGGACGACGAGCTGGGTGCCCGACGCCTGGAACAGATCGGCCAGTTCGGAGGCCGGTACCCAGTCGGGGCCGGTGCCTTCGGACGCGTGCAGGACGATGCCGCATGCGTCGTCCCGGTCCGTCCAGCCGTGGGCGATGACGCACACGACGTGGGCGGTGGTCCGCAGCCGCTCGGTGAGCTGCTCGCGGGTGGCGGCGGGCAGCAGTTCGGCTTCGCCGATCTCCTTCAGCCGGCGCACCGCCTCGCCGGCCGCCTCCGCCGTCCAGTCGATCCGGCTCCGGGGTGTCCCGCCGGCAGCCCGGTCCGCCGGGCGGACGGCGTCCGCCGCCGTGACCACCAGGGAACGCAGGCCGGTCCGGAGCCCGGGGGAGGCGGCGGATTCGAGGACCCGGGAGACCACGAGCCGGTCCGGGTCGCTGACGAGGTGGGCGTCCCGGCCGGCCCCCGCCGGATCCGACGCCGACAGGGCGAGCGTCGTCCGGGCCAGTTCCCAGGGCAGCGCGGAGAACACCAGGTTGGCGCACCTGATCCTCATCCGCAGCGGGACGTCGTCCCGCAGGGCGTCGATGTAGGCCTGCTGGAAGGCCCGTTCGACGCCCTCGGGTAAGAGGAGCGGCCGAAGGGCCCAGCCGAGGTCCTCGGTGTCGCCCACCTTGTTCCGGAACCCGGCGACCAGCGCGCCGAGGTTCTCGCCGGTGCCCCGCCCCGTGACCCCGCCCTGTCTGCCGGACAGTTCGATGGATGCCGTCCAGAGCTCCGTGCCGTCCGCCAGGTCCTCCACCCCGGCGTTCGTCAGCGTCAGTTCGACCTCGTGTGCCTCGCCCACCTTGTGAACCCCCGTGTTCGTTCGTTCAGCCCGCGAGGAGCAGCACCGCCGCCTCGACGACCAGTACGGCTGCGGCGGCCTGCCACTGGAACCTGCGCAGCCGGTCGCCCGTCCGGGCCGGTCGGCCGGGTGCCGGGGGACCTCCGCCGGCCGGTGCCGGGACCGGTGGCAGGGCGGCGTGCGACACGGCCAGCCAGGCGATCTCGCGGGCGGGGATCGCCAGACGTACATAGACGGCGGGCCAGGTGCCGTCCCCCGACGCCTGGTCCTCGCGGAACAACTCCACACTCTTGAGGACCAGTTCACGCCGGTCCACCTCGGGGTGGGTGTTCATGGAGTGGAAGAATCCCGATACACGGTATCCGCCGCTTTTCAACGCGACCACCAGTTTGGGGCGTTTTCCCGCCGGGACGTCGTTGTAGAGCAGCTCGTACCACACGTCGTCGAAGCTCTGGATGCCTCCGCCGGTCGGCGAGCGGACCAGTCCGACGGCGAGGAGCGCCAGCGCCGTGGCCGCGAAGAGCTCCGCCGCGAGTCCGATCGCGGTGAGCTCCGGGTGCGCCGTGGCATAGCGGGCCGAGTCGGCCAGCAGTCCGGTGGGACTCGGCAGGCTTCCCGGCCGTATCTCACGCAGGGTGATCAGCAGCGCGGTCGCGGCGGCCGTGCTCAGGGCTCCGACCAGCACCACCCGGGCGCTCTCCACGAACGGGCTCTCCACGCGGGAGGGGCTGCGGCGGCGCAGACTCAGCTCGAAGGCCAGCCCCGGCACCACGACGACCAGGAAGACGAGGACGGCCGTGAAGGATGTGGGCAACGGGCGTCACCCCGCGGAGTCGTCGGACTGCCGGGTGGTCTCGGGCGGCGGTGCCGTGGCGGCGGGGGCCGGAGCCCCGATCTCGAAACGCGGCGACACCTCGTCGTGCTGCGGGTCCTCGTGGGAGGGGTCCGCGCGCACCACGCCGTAGGAGTCGTCGTCGCGGCCGCCGGACAGCCGCACCGGCCTCGGGGGCGCGGAGGACGGCGGTTCCTCGTCCTCGTACGCCTCGTGGAAGGAATCTGCTGCGGACATACGGCCCACCCCCGTGGAACGTCCAGTGCGGAGGAACAACATATAGCGCCCACCGGTCCGTGTCCGGTGGGCGGGGAGGTTCCATCCGTTCGGGCGGCTCGGTCCGCCGCCCGAACGGATCCGGTACGGCTACTCCGGCACGGCTCCCAGTGTCTTCAGTACGCCGTACACGCCGACGCACAGGATGGCGGTACTGCTGAGCACGAGGGCCGCGGTGAGCCAGGGGTTGGCGCGGAAGCGCGGGGGGACTCCGGTGTGGCGCAGGCGCCAGACGGCGACGACCACGGCGAGCAGGAAGACGCCGCCGCCGATGCCGCCGATCTGCACCATCAGCACCGGCGACTGCATCCAGAGGAAGAAGCAGGTCCACAGCAGCGGCAGGCACCAGGTGAGAATGCGGATGGCGCGGGTGCGGGCGCGGACGTCGCCCCAGTCGACGACGCCGAGCAGGCCGAGGGTGTTGGTCCACAGCCGGGGCACAGAGGCGGTGGAGCCGATGAGGGTGGAGAAGAGGACGGCGAACGCGCCGACGAGGAACAGGTACTCGGCCCAGGGGCCCATGGTGTCGGTGTAGATCCGCGAGAGCGTGGTGATCATCTCGTTGCCCTCGGGCACCAGGCCCTGCGGGTGGAGCACGGCCGCGCCGATGACGTAGAAGGACAGCGTGCACAGCACGCAGACGGCGAGGCCGGTGAGGGCGTCCAGGCGCATCACCTTGATCCAGCCCTCGGCACGGCGGGCGCGCTCCTCGCTGCCGTCGTCCGGGCCGGTCCAGCGGGCGTAGCCCTTCTCCAGGCACCAGTAGGTGTACGTGGTCATCTCGTCGGCGCCGACGCCGGTGATGCCGAAGACGGCGAGCGCGATGCCGACGGTGCCGGCCGGGATCTCGAAGCCGAAGCCGCTGCCGAATTCGCTGCCGCCGTAGCCGAACTCCGTGCCGGGCAGGCCGACCGCCAGGCTGACGGTGACCAGGGTGAAGACGACGACGGAGACGAGGCAGGCGCGTTCGACGAGGCTGTACTTGCCGGACTGCAGCAGCAGGATGGCGGCGACCGTGACGACGACCGCCCACAGGGCCAGGGAGCCCCAGCTCAGTGGCTCGCCGATGACCGGCCACAGCACCGAACAGGCCGCCGCCGTACCGCCGATGATGCCTCCGCGCTGGAACATCTTGGCGAAGTCCATGCCGATCCAGAGCCAGTTGATCCAGCTCAGTCGGCCGATGCGCGGGCCGATCTCGCGGTAACCCTCCAGCGCGGTGCGCCCGTTGAGGATGGTCCACTGGGCCAGTTCCATCTGGACCCAGACCTTGACCGCGGTGGAGACGATGACCAGCCAGAGCAGGGCGAAGCCGGCCTGGGCGCCGAGTGCGGTGGTGGTGATCAGCTCGCCGGAGCCGACGACGGCGGCCGACAGGACGAAGCCGGGGCCGAGATGGCGGATCCGTTCGCGGAAGGCGGTGGGTGCCGGGCGGGCGTCCTCGGGGCGCAGGGCGTACGGATCGGCCTGCGCGTGCTCCGCCGCTGGGGCGGTGGCGGTGGTCGACATGGCGGTGTTCCTTTGCTGGTTCCGGCGCCGTCGCCGGAGCGGAAGGCAAACAGGGCGGATAAAGGCATGGGGGGTGGGGTGGTGGTTCGGCGGCGGGGTCAGCCGGCCGTGTGCCGCGGGGGCTCGCCGGCGAGGACACGGAGTACGTCCTCGGCGACCATCAGGCCCATCGCGCGGTTGGCCTCCGGGGTGCAGGCGGCCATGTGGGAGGTGAGGGTGAGCCGGGGTGCGCCGCGCAGGACGTGGCCGGCCGGGAGGGGTTCGACGGCGAAGGCGTCGAGCGCGGCGGCGGCCAGATGTCCGGAGTGCAGGGCGGCGGCGAGCGCGGTGTCGTCGACGAGGCCGCCGCGGGCGGCGTTGACGAGGATCGCGCCGGGTTTCATCGCGGCCAGCCGGGCGGCGTCGAGGAGCGGTTCACCGGCGGGCGGGAGGTGCAGGGTGACGACGTCGGCGCGGGCGAGGAGCGCGTCGAGCGTGACGGGCTCGGCGTCCGCCGCGGTCACCGCGTCGTCGGGGACGTACGGGTCGTGGGCGAGGACGCTCATCCCGAAGGCTCGCGCGTAGCCGGCGACGAGCCGGCCGATGCGGCCGAAGCCGACCACGCCGATCGTCCGGCCGTGCAGTTCGGGGCCGAACAGCTTGGGCCAGTCGCCCGCGGTGACGGCGGTGTGGGAGGCGCTGATCCGGCGGGCGGCGTCGAGGACGAGTCCGAAGGTGTACTCGGCGACGGCCCGGGAGTTGGAGCCGGGCGCGAAGACGACGGGGATGCCGCGCTCGCGGGCGGCGGCGACGTCGATGGTGTCGGTGCCGACGCCGTGCTTGGCGATGACCTTCAGCCGCGGGGCGGCGTCCATGACCTCGGCGGTGACCGGGTCCATGCCGGCGACGAGCGCGTCGGCGCCGGGGATGCGGGCGAGGAGTTCGCCGTACGGCAGGGCACGGTCGTCGTAGGGGCGGACCGGGCCCGCGCCGCCGTCGGCGAGGAGGGTCCAGGGGTCGGGCGAGTGGCGGGCGAAGGTGGGGGTGGTGACGAGGGTGGTGGTGCTCATGCCCGGCCGCCCTTGCGCGCCGCGTCCAGGTGGGTGGCCGCGATCTGCTGGAGATGGACGACGTCGGCGGCGACGGAGGCGAAGGTGAAGCCCTCGTCGAGCCGGCGGGCGGCGCTCGCCCCGTCGCCGTTGTGGATGCCGGCGGCGATGCCCGCGGCCCCGGCGGCCTCGCGGATGCGGGTGAGGGCCTGCTCGAAGGCCTCGGCCACCTCCGGGTCGGTGGAGGTCCGGCCGCCGATGGCCAGCCGCAGGTCGGAGGGGCCGACGTAGATCCCGTCGAGTCCCGGGGTCGCGCAGATCTCCTCCACGTTGGCGAGCCCGTCGGCGGTCTCGATCATGGCGAGTACGGCGGTCTGCTCGTGGGTGTCGGCCGGGTCGGGGCCGATGCGCAGCTGGGCGCGCATGGGGCCGTAGGAGCGGCGGCCGTGCGGCGGGTAGCGCACGGCGGCGACCGCGTCGGCGGCGTCCCGCGCGGTGTCGACGAGCGGCACGATGACGGCGGCGGCGCCCGCGTCGAGCGCGCGGCCGATGTACGTGGGGTCGTTGGCCTCGACGCGGACCATGCCGACGGCGGTGGAGCCGCGGGTGTCGGTGGCGATGAGGTTGTTGAGCAGGCCCTGGTAGCCGAAGAGGCCGTGCTGGGCGTCGAAGGCGAGGTAGTCGTAGCCGAGGCGGGCGAGGCGTTCGGCGGCGACGGGCGAGTCGAGCAGCGACCAGTAGCCGATAAGGGGGCGGCGGTCGCGCAGGGCGGCGGTGAAGTGCGCGGCGGTGGTCATGAGGGGTCTCCGGACGGCGGTCTGGGGGCGGTCAGCGGTTGTAGGCGGGCATGGGGCCGCGCAGGGCGGAGCCGACGGCGTCACAGGCGGCGGTCACGTCGGCGGGCAGCGGGCCGGCCTGGGCGGCGGCGATGTTGGCCCGCAGATGTTCCGGCCGGGAGCCGCCGAGGAGGAGCGCGTCGGTGGAGGGGCGGTCCAGCAGCCAGCGCAGGGCGAGTTCGGTGAGCGGGAGGCCGGCCTCGTCGGCGATCGCGGTGAGCCGGGCGACGGCGGCGAACAGGTCCTCGTTCCAGTACCGCTCCCGGTACATGGCGGCGAGCCTGGAGTCGCCGAAGCGGCCGGTGGCGGGGTCGGCCTCGAAGCGGTGCCGGCCGGTGAGGAGGCCGCCGCCGAGCGGGTTGTAGACCATGGTGCGCAGCCCGCTCACCGCCGCGTACTCGGTGTACTCCTCCTCGATCCGGCGGGCGAGGAGGTTGTGCAGCTGCTGAGCGACGGCCGGGCGCGGGGCGCCCACCTCGTCGGCGGTGCGGGTCAGCTCGGCGATCTGCCAGGCGGCGAAGTTGGACACGCCGAGCGCGCGGACCTTCCCCTCCGCGACGAAGCCGGCCACGGCCGTGAGGGTCTCCGCGAGCGGGGTACGGCGGTCCGGCTGGTGCAGGTAGAAGAGGTCCACGTGGTCGGTGCCGAGCCGCTTGAGGCTGCCGTCGAGGGCGGCGCGCAGGCCGGCCGGGGAGAGCGGGGCGTGCTCGCCCTGGTCGGGGTGCGGGATGCCGGCCTTGGTGGCGAGCACGATCCGGTCCCGGCGGCCGGGCAGCAGTCCGGCGAGGATCCGCTCGCTCTCGCCGCCCGCGTAGCCGTTGGCCGTGTCGACGCCGGTGAGGCCGGCGTCGAGGGCGGTGTCCAGCATGGCGGCGGCGCCCGCGGGGTCGACGGTGTCGCCGAACGTCATGGTGCCGAGGACCAGGCGGGAGAGCGGTACGGGGACGGACGGGAGCTCGGTCCCCCGGGGGCTTTCGGTCGGGCCGGTGCGGGTGCCGGTGCTCACGAGCGGTTCCTTCCGGTGTGGCTGCTTCTCAGTGGGTGAACGCTCGCATGACTGCGCGTTATGCGCAAGAGTCTCGCGCGAATCGCGCAAGCTATGTCATCATCGGGGCACTACGAAGCCGAGTTCCTCGAGGAGGTCCGCATGTGCCGTCCAGGCGGCGTCCCGGTCGTCGCGCTCGCCGACGACCTGTCGGGGGCGGCGGAGGTCGCGGCCCTGCTGCGGCTGCCCGCCCGGCTGGTACTGAACCCCGCCGACCTGGGGGTATCCGGTACCGGCGGGGAGGCCGTGGTGGTGGACCTCGATTCGCGGTATCTGGACGGCGCGGCCGCCGCCGACGCCGTACGGGCCGTGCTGGGCACCGCGCGGGAATCCTTGCCCGCCGCCGGGGCCGGTACGGAGACGAACCCCACCCGTTCTCGCGCGTTTCGCGCAGTCAAGTGTCCCGAGGCGTACGGCAGTCCGCTCTGGTTCAAGAAGTGCGACTCGCTGCTGCGGGGTCCGGTGGGGGCCGAGGCAGCCGCCTTCGCGGAGGGCGCCGGGGTCCTGGTGATCGCGACGGCCCTGCCCGCCGCGCGGCGCGTGGTGCGCGGCGGTGAGGTGCTGGCCGACGGGGTGCCGCTGCACGCGTCCCCGGCCTGGCGCGCCGAGGAGCGTGCCGCGCCGCGGTCCGTCGCTGAGGCGATGGCGCCCCTGCCGGCCACGGACGTACCGCTGGAGACCGTACGGCGGGGGCCCATCGCCCTGGCCGGCCGTTTCCGGGAGGTGGCGGCGCACGGCCGGCACCCGGTCTGTGACGCGGAGACCGACACCGACCTGACGGTGATCGCCACGGCGGCGGCCCTCCTCGGCCCCGGCACCCGCCTCCTGGGCAGCGGCGGCCTGGCGGCCGCCCTCGGCCGCCTGCTCACCGCGCGGCGGGCGGACGGTGCGGCGGCGGGGGCGGCGGCGCCCGCGGCCGCGGCCGGCCGGCCGATGACAGCGAACCCGTTCGCGGTGGAAGCGGCGGCCCCGGGAGCCCCGTGGGCGTCTTCGGCGCCTGCGACGGGGACGGCCTCCGTGACGCCGCCCGAGGCCGCCCCGGCCGCCGGTACCGGGGCGGTGTCGCCCGTGGCGGCGGTGGCCGCAGGGGCCGCCGTGCCGGTTCGGGGCGGGGCCTGGTCCCGGGGGTTCGTCGAGGAGGCTGCCGCCGTGAGGGACACGCCGCCGTTGCTCGTCGTCGCCGGGAGTGCGGAGCCCGGGGTGGTCGAGCAGGTCGGGCGGCTGGTCGCGGCCGGGGCCCGGCATGTGGCGCTGACGCCCCGGCAACTGGCCGGGGGCGAGGACGTCGTGCTGCCCCGGCTCGCGGCCGGGACGGTGACCGTGCTGTCCGTCGACGGGTCCGGCGGCGTACGCCCCGGCGCCGCACGCGCCGTCGTGGCCGGGCTGGCACGGACCGTCTCCGCCCTGCCGGGGCGTCCGGACCTCGTCCTGACCGGAGGTGAGACGGCCCGCCGGGTGCTCGACTCGCTCGGCGTCACCACCCTGCGGCCCGTCGGCGAGATCCACCACGGCGCCGTGCACTCCAGGACCACCGACGGCCGCTCGGTCGTCACCCGCCCCGGGAGCTTCGGCGGCCCGGACTCGTTCGTTCGTATCGCGGCGGCACTCCGCCCCTCTCAGCAAGGAGTCACCCAGTGAACGCCCAGCAGCCCCTCCCCCTCATCGGTGTCACCATGGGCGACGGCGCCGGTATCGGGCCCGAGGTGATCGTGCCCGCCGTCCTGGACGCCGCGACGCTGAGCCGGTGCCGGCCGGTGGTGATCGGTGACGCCGCCCGGCTGCGCGAGGCGGCCCGGATCCTCGGCACCGGCTGCGAGATCGTCGCCGTGCCCACGCCGGCGGCGGCCGAGACCGCGCCGGGCCGGATCAACGTCGTCGACCTCGGCCTCCTCCCCGCGGATCTGCCCTGGGGCACCCTGTCCGCCGTCGCCGGGAACGCGGCGTACGAGTACGTCAGGCGGGCCGCCGAACTGGCCCTCGCCGGCGAGATCGACGGCATCTGCACCGCCCCCCTCAACAAGGAGGCGCTGCACGCCGCCGGGCACGTCTTCCCCGGGCACACCGAACTGCTCGCCCACTTCACCGGGGTGGAGGAGGTGTCGATGATGCTCTCCACCGAGAAGGTGAAGGTCATCCACGTCACCACCCACATCGGTCTGATCGACGCCGTCAACCGGATCGAGCCCGGCCTGGTCGAGCGGACCGTGCGGCGCGGCCACGAGGCCCTGGTCCGGGCGGGGGTGACCGCACCCGTCATCGGCGTCTGCGGCATCAACCCGCACGCCGGCGAGAACGGCCTGTTCGGTTACGGCGAGGAGGAGGAGAAGATCGTCCCCGCGCTGGAGACCGTGCGCCGCGACGGCATCGACGCGCGCGGCCCGCTCCCCGCCGACACCGCGTTCTTCCTGGCCGCCCGGGGCGACTACGACCTCATCGTGGCGATGTACCACGACCAGGGCCACGGCCCGGTCAAGGTGCTCGGCATCGAGGCGGGCGTCAACCTCACCGTCGGCCTCCCGGTGATCCGCACCTCCGTCGACCACGGCACGGCCTTCGACATCGCCGGTACCGGAAAGGCGGAGGCCGGTAGCATGATCGAGGCGCTGCGGCAGGCCGCCGAGATGTCCACCGCCCGCTGAACCCACGTACCGCGAAGGACACTTGATGCCGCCCAACGGATCCCAGGCCCGGCGCGAGGAGATCCTGCGACTCGCCACCACCAGCGGCCTGGCCAGTGTCGAGGAGCTGTCCCGGCACTTCGGCGTGACCGCCTCCACCATCCGCCGCGACCTCGCCCGGCTCACCGCCGACGGCCGGCTGGCCCGCACCTACGGCGGGGCGATGGCGCTGACCGCGCATCCGGAGGCGTCGCTGCGCCAGCGCACCACGGAGGCGTACGCGCAGAAGCGGGCCATCGCCCGGTGGGCGGCGGCGCGGATCCAGCCGGGCGAGACCGTGCTCCTCGACGCCGGTTCGACGGTCGGGGCGCTGGCGCACGAGCTGCGCACGGCGCGGGACCTCACGGTCGCCACCACCGGTCTGACGGTGCTGCACGAGCTGGCGGACGTCGAATCCGTCCATGTGGAGTGCCTCGGCGGTACGTTGCGGCCGCTCAGCCAGGCGTTCGTGGGGCCGCTGACGGAAGCGGCCCTGGAGCGGATGACGTTCGACCGGGTCTTCCTGTCGGCGGACGGGGTCACGGCGGAGGGCGGGATCTGCGAGGCGGACCTGCGGCAGACCCGGCTGAAGGAACTGATGTCCCGCCGGGCCGCTCGTACGTACGTCCTGGCGCACGCGGCGAAGCTGGGGCGTGCGCCGTTCCACGCGTGGGCCACGCTGCCGGCCGGCTGGACGCTGGTCACGGACACGTCGGCGACGGACACCCAGGTGGCGGCGTTCAGGGAGCGCGGTACGCGGGTGGTGCTGGCGGAGCCCGTGGAGGACCCCGCGCCGGACGGGGTCTGAGGGCGGGGCTCCGCGCCGGGGTGTTCCGGTCAGCGGGCGAAGGCCGCCAGGGGTGACGGGCGGAGCGGGGCCAGGGGCACGGGGTCTTCGCGGAGGATGACCTGGAGCGTCTCCTTGAGGCGGCGGGACGGCTCGATACCGAGGTGGTCGGTGAGCTGGCGGCGGGTGCTGTGGTAGGTCTCCAGGGCCTCCGCCCGGCGGCCGACGCAGTACAGGGCGAGCATCAGCAGTTCGGTGATGCGTTCCCGCCAGGGGTGCACCACGCCGATCGCCCGCAGTTCGCCGATCGCGTCCTCGGTGAGACCGCAGCGCAGTTTCAGCTCCAGTTTCGTCTCGTGGGCGGCCAGGTACTCCTCCTCCAGCTGGACGGCCGTGCTGTGGCACAGCGGACTGGTGCCGGTGTCCTGCAGCGGCTTGCCCTGCCACAGCGCGATTCCGGCCTCCAGCAGCGTGATGGCCGCCATCGGGTCCCGGTCGGCCGCGGCCCGGGCCTCCGCTATCCGGCGGCGGAATCCGTTCATGTCGACCCGGTCGGGGTCGACCTTCAGGACGTACCCGGCGGAGTGGGTGATCAGGGCCGGCGCCGGCTCCTCGGAGTGGGTGAGCCGGCTCAGGGTGCGGCGCAGCCGGGAGACCTGTGCCTGGAGCGCGTTGTGTGCCGTATGGGGCGGGTCGTCGCCCCAGAGCTCGCTGTACAGCTGCTCGTTCGTCAGCAGCCGGCCGCCGCTGACGAGAAGTGAGGCCAGCAGGATCCGTTGACGGGAGCCGGCGATCGGAACGTGGTCGTCCTTCGTGATGATGCCTACGGGGCCGAGGAGCGTGAATTCCATGGCGAAAGCCTCACACGCTGCGGCTGTCCGATTCTTGAGGCCGTCTCATGCGGCTCTGGACTCCGGCTGGAGTCGAGATTCAGCCAACACGGTCATATGCCCGTTCACATCGGACTGATGATCGAGGGCACTAACGGAACTACGCGCGTGGTGTCACCATCACATCGCTGGCAATACACGGGGAGAGGTCGGTCGGTGGAGATCAAGTTGTTGGGCACCCTGACTGCCAACTTTGGGAACGACGCATGGACACCCAGCGCGGCCAAGCACCGTCAGGTGCTGGCCCTGCTGGCGCTCCGCGCCCGGCGCACGGTGCCGGTGTGGGAACTGGTCGACGAACTCTGGGGCGACCAGCCTCCGCGCAGCGCCCAGGCGACGCTGCAGACGTACATGATGCAGTTGAGACGGGGGATAGCCGCCGTGTCCGGCAAGGGCGGCATGGTCCGGGCGAAGGAGATTCTCGCTACGGCGCACGGTGGCTATGTGCTCAACGCGGCGCCCGACGAGGTGGACGCGCTGACGCACGAGAGTCTGGTCTCCGCGGGGCTCGCCATGGCCCGCAAACGGGACCACCGGCTCACGTCCGAGCTGCTCAACCAGGCGCTGGGGCTGTGGCGCGGCGATGTGCTGTTCGACGTGCCGCTGGGTCCGGTGCTGCGGGTGGAGGTGCTGCGGCTGCAGGAGTCGCGGCTCAGCGCGTTCGAGATCTGTGTGGCGGCGGATCTGGCGCTCGGCCGGGGCATCGAGGTCCTGGCCAGGCTGACCGAGCTGACGGCGCGCTATCCGCTGCACGAGCGGTTCCATCTGCAGCTGATGCTGTCGCAGCACCAGGCGGGCCGGATGTGGCAGGCGCTGGAGACCTACCGGCGGCTGCACACGCGGCTGGTGACCGAGCTGGGCCTCGAGCCCTCGGAGGCGGTCCGCGAGGCGCACCAGCGGATGCTGCGCGGCGACGCGCCGGTGCCGGCCGCGGTCGTCGGCGACTGGGACTGGGGCATGCGGGCGGAATTCGGCCACGAGCCGCTGCACAGCAGCGGACCCGCCTGACCCGGTCAGCGGACCGTCAGCGGCGTGTGAACGGGCCCGGTTAGCGTGCCGCGCGGCGGGAACCGACCGCCGTTTCGCGGTGCGGCGATCGGGGGGTCACGGGTGAGATCCGAGGACACGACCATGGCGGGGCCGGCGCTGCTGCTGGTGAGCCATGGAAGCCGGGATCCGCGGCACGCCGCGACCGTACGGGCGCTGGCCGGGCGGATCCGGCGGGGGCGCCCCGGTGTGACCGTGACGACCGCGTTCCTGGAATTCGACGCGCCGGGCGTGGCGGGCGCGCTGGCGGAGCTGCGGCGGGCCGGCGCCGGGGCGGCCGTCGCGGTGCCGCTGCTGCTGACCCGCGCCTATCACGCCAAGACCGACCTGCCGGCGGCGCTCGCGGATGCCGAGGGGCCCGCGGTGCGCCGGGCGGCGGTGCTCGGCGGCTCGCCGCTGCTGCTGCGGGCGGTGGAGCGGCGGCTCTTCGAGGCGGGACTGACCCCCGCCGACCGGTCCACGACCGGGATCGTCCTGTCGGGCGCCGGTTCCCGGGACCCGGAGGCGATCGAGTCGGTCGGCGCGGCCGCCCGTGAGCTGCGGCGCGCGGGCTGGCGCGCGGTACGGCCGGCGTTCGTCACCGGCCCGACACCCCGGCCCGGCGACGTCGTACGGGAACTGCGGGCGCGGGGCGTGCGCCGGGTGGCGGTCGCGCCGTACGTACTGGCACCGGGCCTGCTGCCCGACCGTATCGCCGCGGAGGCGGCGGCGGCCCGGGCCGACATCCTCTCCACACCCCTCGGCGACACCCCGGAACTGGCCCGCCTCGTCACCGAACGATGGCTGGAAGCCCACGCTCCCCTGGGCGCGCCCGTGGGGTGAGCCACCGCCCGCCCCGTCCGGACGCTCGGGATGGCGCACTCCGGTGCCGCAACCGCCGGGCACGCCCGCAGCGCAGGCGCGCGCACGCGCGGCGCGCTCGGGGCGGAGGGCTCGGGGCGGGAGCCCCGGTGATGTGCCCCGCCGGAATGCGCCGGGCGCGACCGCCTCGGGGCGGGGTCATTCCGCCCCGCAGCATCGGCGTGCGCACGCGCGGCGCGCTTGGGCCGGAGGGCCCGGGGCCGGAGCCCCGGTGATGTGTCCCGCCCGAGTGCGCCGGGCCGGGCTCGCCACGGGGGCGGGGGAATTCCGCCCCGCAGCATCGGCGCGCGCACGCGCGGCGCGCTCGGCCCGGAGGGCCCGGGGCCGGAGCCCCGGTGATGTGTCCCGCCCGAGTGCGCCGGGCCGGGCTCGCCACGAGGCGGGGGCCGTGCGTTCGGCAGCGCCGGGGTGTGGCCGCCGGGTGGGGTCAGGTCAGGGCGTGGAAGGCTCGGCGGTACCAGAGGAGGGCGTCCGTCGGGGTGTTCTGGGCGGGGCCGTTGCGAACGGCGGTGAGGGCGCCCACCAGGAGGGTGTGGTCGCCCACCGGGATCGTGCGGTGGGTCAGACAGCGGAAGGCGGCCGTGGCGTCGGGGAACCAGGGGAGGTCGGTGCCGGGCCAGGTGGTGACGCCGGTGCCGGCGAAGCGGTCGATGTTCTGCCGCGCGAACCGGTCGGCCAGGAGGCGGTGCCGGTCGGCGAGGATGTGGACGACGAACTCCCCCGACTCCACGAGGGCCTGGTGGCAGCTCGAGGTGTGGGCGACCGCGACCTGGAGGAGCGGCGGGTCCAGGGAGACCGACGTCACCGAGCTGGCCGTGCAGCCCCGGCGTCCGCCCCGGCCGTCCGAGGTGGTCACCACGGTCACGGGCGAGGCCAGTTCCGCCATGGCGTCCCGGAACTGCTGGGCGCTCACCAGGGGCGCCTGCTGGGAAGTGGGTGTCGACGTCATGGTCGCCCTCCTGGGGTCGCGGCAGCGGTGAGTGGCCGGGGCGTACGGGTGGCGCGTGGCGCGGATCAGCCGAAGCGGTTCGGGGACATGAAACCGATGGGCACCGTCGTCTCCTCGCCCCGCACGATCTCGGCGAGGGCCTCGCCGATCCCGGTGGCGTGTTTGAAGCCGTGCGCGTTGTCGCCGCCGGCCACCACGACGCGCGGGTCGTCCCCGGGCCGGCCGATGACGAACTGGCCGTCCGGTGTGCGGGTCAGCATGCAGACGGCGACCTTCGACGGCAGCGGTTCGAGGCCGGGCAGTTTCGCCGGCAGCAGGGCCGTCAGCGCGGACCAGTCGACCGGGCCGACCGAGCGGTCGTAGGCCTCGGGGTCCAGGGGCAGGGCGTCGGCCCGGTCCTCGATGCCGAGCTTGACGTCGTGGCCGCCCTCCGCGCCGTTGCCCCACAGGATCGTGCCGTCGTCCAGTTCCCGCATGAAGACGGGGAACTGCTCCAGACCGAAGGTGTCGTCCCCCGGCTCCAGTGGCCGGAACCAGGTGATGGGCATCCGCACGGTCCGCAGCGGAAGTCCGCCGACCAGTGAGGACAGCCAGGAGCCGACCGTGAACACCACCTGCCGCACCCGGAGTTCGCCCTGGGAGGTGCGCAGGACGACACCGTCGGGGATCAGGTCGTAGGTGGTGATGCGGGTGTCGGTGAGGACGCGGGCGCCGCACTTCTCGGCCCGGCTCACCGCCGCCCGGATGGACAGTTCCGGCCGGATGATGCCGGCGGACGGCTCCCGGACGCCGATGTGGCCCTCCGGGACGCCGACATGGCGGGGGTAGTGGAAGCGCAGCGCCTGGCCGGTGAGGGTGCTCACCTCGATGCCGTGCTGGTAGGCGGCGGTCAGCGTGCCGCCGGCGACCCGGCCGTCCTTCGGGCCGATGAGCAGCCCTCCGACCGGGAAGAACAGCTGCTCGTCGGCGGAGTCCTCCAGGGTGCTCCACAGTTCCCGGGAGCGCCGGGCCAGCGGGACCAGGCCGGGGTGCTCCAGGCAGGTGACGCGGAACATCCGCGAGCCTCCGTGCGAGGACCCCAGCGAGTGGCCCGGCTGGTGGCGTTCGATGCCGATGGCGTCCACGCCGCGCTCGGCGAGCTGCCACAGCGCGCACGCCCCCCACGCTCCCAGACCGACCACCGCGACCTCCGCGTCCCACCGCGTCATGCGTCCTCAACTCCTCACCCGTGACTGTGACCGCGACGCCCCAAGACGACCACGGCGCGGCCGGCCTGATCGTGAGTAGCCGCCACTCACTCCGCCCCGCGGCCCACCCGCCGGGCCGGCGAGGCCAGTTGAGTACCCGGCACTCAGGCGGGCGGGCGGCGGTCCGCGGTGAGCTGGGCGGGAGCTGCGGTGTGCGACGGAGGTGCAGATGCGGTTTCGAGTGCTGGGCGTTCCCGAGGTCCACGACGACGTCGGTGACCGGCGGGTGCCCCTGACCAGTCCCAAACAGCGGCAGCTCCTCGGGGCGCTGCTGGTCCGTCCCGGGGAGCCGGTCGCCATGGAGCGGCTGATCGAGGAGCTGTGGAGCGGGGGCGCGCCCGGCAAGGCGGTGAACGCCCTGCAGGCCCATGTGTCGCGGTTGCGGCAGCTGTTGATCGAGGCGGAGCCGTCGCGGGCCAACACCCCGCGGCTGGTCGCCCGTGACACGGGCTATGTGCTGGAGGCGCGGCCCGAGGAGCTGGACAGTGCCCGGTTCCTGCTGGGCGCGGCGAAGGCGCGGGCACTTCTGGGCAGCGATCCGCGCACCGCCTGCGCGCTGTTCACGGAGGCCCTGGGCCTGTGGCGGGGGCCGGCGATGGCCGGCAGCACCAGCGGTCCGCTGTGCGCGGGGGCGGCGTCGGAGCTGGAGGAGGAGCGGCGGTCCGTCCAGAAACTGCTGTACGACGCCCAGTCCCGCCTCGGTCTGCGGCACCGGGTCTCCCCGGTCCCCGTACCGGCCGGGGACCGCGGGGAGCTGGTGCGGCTGCGGGCCCGGGTCGACGAACTCGTCGACGAGCAGCGGCTGCTGCGCTCCCAGGTCGAGGAGCTGTCGCTGCTCCTGGGTTCCCGGGCGCTCAGCCGCCGCTGACGGGCCGGGCTCAGCCGGTGAAGGCGGGGGCGACCTCCTGCGCGAACAGTTCCATCGCGCGGGCGGCCCGGCCGTAGGCGAGGCCGCCGGGGTTGAACTGCAGGCTGACGGTCAGGTCCGCGCCGAACTCCTCGCGGGTGCGCTCGAGTTGCGCGCGTACCTGGTCCGCGTCGCCGGCGAACACCTTGTTCGCCGCGAGGGAGGCCGCGAAGTCGTAGTTCCTGGCCTTCTCGAGGAATTTATCGTAGCCCGGGTAATCGGCCCGGTTTCCCTTGGCGAGCGGCTCCACCGCCTTCGCCATGTGGTCGATGTAGGAGCGCTCGTAGAATTCTCCGGTGCGGCGGGCCTCTTCGGCGTCGTCCGCGAGATAGCAGGTGTATTTGATCTGAATGCGGCGGGCGGCCGGGTCGTGGCCGGCCTCGTCCCAGGCGGCCCGGTATTTCTGCAGCATTCCCGAGAGCTGTTCGGCGCTGGTGACCGACGGCACCACCTGGAGGTGGTGGCCGGCCGTGCCGGCGGCCGCGCACGATTCCGCGCTCGTCGCGGAGGCGATGAACACCGGCGGGTGCGGGGCCTGGTAGGGCCGGGGCAGCAGGGTGACGGGACCGAAGCGGTGGAAGCGGCCCTCGAAGACGACGTCCTCCTCGCTCCACAGCCGTACGCACGCCTCGACGCCCTCGTCGAACCGGGCGCGGCTCTCGTCCATGGGGATGCCGAACGCCTCGAACTCCGTGGGCAGGAAGCCCCGTCCGAAGCCGACGTCGAGCCGCCCGTGCGAGAGGTGGTCGAGCATGGCCAGCTTGCCGGCCAGCTTGACGGGGTGGGTGAAGGCCGGGACGACCGCGCCCGTCGTGATGCGGATACGGCTGGTGCGGGCGGCCATCGCGGTCAGCAGGGTGACGGGGTCGGGGCTGTAGCCGCCGTACCCGGTGAAGTAGTGCTCCACGGTCTGGACGTGCTCGTAGCCCAGCGCCTCCGCGAGTTCGACGAGGCGGAGGGTCTCGTCGTAGTAGGCCGTGGCGCTCTTCTGCGCGGGATCGATCACCGGAAAGAAATTCACGCCGAATTCCATGAACGCTTCGCCCCTCGTGTCGGCTGGATGTACGGCCCTCTCGTGCGGTCCGTCGTGAATCATCGGCCCGGCCTTTGCGGCGGGGCAAGCTTTCCCGGAAAGATTGACGGGCTGTCAAACCCGTGTCAGGTGCGCCGACTTGCTCTCTGCGCCGCGCGCTCACAAACGTAAGGTCACTCGTGTCGCCTTGTTCGGCGACGGGAAAACCATCCCCGAATCTGCCGGAGGGTACTTATGCGCGGGGCCTACAAAGTTCCGTACGCGAGTCGCGGAAGCATCCTCGGAGCGACGGAGGCGGCGGCTCTGGGACAGCTGCTCGAATCCGGTGAGTCCCTGTCCATGGGTTCCTGGCGGGAGCGGTTCGAGCGGCGTTTCAGTGAGTACGCCGGCACCCGGTACGCGCTGAGCGTCACCAGTGGGACCGTCGCCCTGGAACTCGCCGTCCACCTGCTCGACCTGGCGCCGGGGGACGAGGTCGTCGTCACCCCGCAGACCTTCCAGGCGACCGTGCAGCCCCTGCTCGACCGACAGGTCCGGGTGCGGTTCTGCGACATCGACCGGGAGTCCCTGAACATGGACCCCGCCTCGCTGAAGAGCCTCATCACGGACCGGACCCGGGCGATCCTGCTGGTCCACTACGGCGGCTGGCCCGCCGAGATGGACGAGATCGTCACCATGGCCAGGGAGCGGGGCATCCTCGTCGTCGAGGACTGCGCGCACGCCCTGGGGGCCCGCTACGACGGCCGGCGTCCCGGATCGCTCGGTGACATCGGCTGCTTCAGCTTCCACGCGTCGAAGAACATCACCACGCTCGGCGAGGGCGGCATGCTCACCTTCGACCGGGACGACTGGGCGGAGCGGGTCGACCGGCTGCGCTCCAACGAGATCGACGGCGTGTTCGTCGCCGGCGACGCGTCGCCGCTGGACGCGCCGGAGCTGCTGCCCTGGATGAAGTACTCGTCGTCCGTGTACCGGGACGCCTGCCTGGGCGTGCGCCGCAGCGGCACCAACGCCACCCTGTCGGAGGCGGCCTGTGTGGTCGGGCTGCACCAGCTGGACCGGCTGGAGGACCTCGTCGACCGGCGGCGCGCCATCGCGGCCCGGCTGAACGCGGTCGTGGACCGGCATCCGCACGCGCGGGCCGGCCGTCCCCGTCCGGGGGTGCATCACGCCCAGCATCTGTACACCTGCTTCGTGTCCGGCCCGCGCGGCACCCGTGAGGCGCTGGTACGCGGACTCGACGCACGGGGTGTCGAGGTGCAGCTGCGCTACTTCCCGCTGCATCTGCTGCCGGAGTGGCGCTCGCGCGGTCATCTGCCCGGCGAGTGCCCGGTGGCGGAGGAGCTGTGGTTCACCGAGCACGTCAACCTGCCCTGCCATCCGGGGCTGACCGACGAGCAGGTGGACCACCTGGCCGACGCGCTGGACGCGGCCCTGGACGACGCGCGCAACGTGATCGAGAACGCCGAGAGCCTCACGACCGTACCGAGCATCAAGGAGACCTCGCATGCCGCTCATTGACGTCAAGCTGTACGAGGGCCGCCTGGACGGCGCCACCGAGACGGAACTGATCGCCCGGATCACGGACGCGGTCGCCGAGGTGTTCGGCGACCAGGCGCGCGCGGCGACCTGGATCGTCCTCCAGGAGGTGCCGGCCACCCGCTGGGGCATCGCCGGCGTACCGGGGAAGCCGCCGCTCTCGGCGCGGGGGTGAGCTCCGGGAGCGACGGCCACACCGATCCCCCGGCGGTCCGCGTAAGTGGGCCGCCGGGGGATTCTCAGTTGGCCACGGGGGTCTTGCTCAGGCGCCAGCCGCGGCTGCGGCTGCGCTCGGCCCAGAAGTCGGCGTAACGGCCGTCCTGGGTGATCAGTTCCTCGTGCGTACCGCGCTGGACGATGTGGCCGCCGTCCAGCACCAGGATCTGGTCGGCGGCGCGCACCGTCTGCAGCCGGTGCGCGATCACCAGCAGGGTCTTGTCGCGGGTGAGCTCCGACAGGGCCTGCTGGACGGCCCGTTCGTTCGCCGGGTCCAGGGACGACGTCGCCTCGTCCAGCAGCACGATCGGCGCGTCCTTGAGCAGCGCCCGCGCGATGGAGATGCGCTGCCGTTCACCGCCGGACAGGCCCGCGCCGCCCGCCCCGACCTGTGCGGACCAGCCGCCGGGCAGCCGCTCGGCGATCTCGTCGACCCGCGCCTGCTCGGCGGCCCGGCGCACCTCGGCGTCGGTGGCGTCGGGGCGGCCCGCCCGGATGTTGTCCTCGATGGTGCCCTCGAAGAGGTACACGTCCTGGAACACCACGGAGATCCGGGACATCAGCTCCTCGGCCGGCAGCTCACGGACGTCCACACCGCCCACCCGCACCGCGCCGCCGTGCACGTCCCAGAAGCGGGCGATCAGCCGCGCGATCGTCGTCTTGCCGGAGCCGGACGGCCCGATCAGCGCGGTCATCGTGCGCTCGGGGATACGGAAGCCGACCCCGTCCAGCACCTTGCGGCCGTCGTCGTACGAGAACTCCACCGCGTCGAACTCGATGCCGGTGCCGGCCGGGCGGGCCGGGTGCTCCGGTTCGGGCAGCGGCTTCTCGTCCAGCAGCCGCTGCACCCGGCCGAGGGCCGCGCTCGTCGAGCGCAGCGCCGAGCCCAGGTTGGCGGCCTCCGCCATCGGCTCCACGAACCGGGCGGCCAGCACCAGCAGGGCCAGCAGTTCGGGTACGTCGAGCGAGCCGCCGAGGGCGAGATAGGTGCCGTACACCAGGATCACCGTGAACGCGGCCTGCACGGTGAGGGTGAAGCCGACCTGGCCCGGGACGCCCGCCACCATGACCTGGCGTCCCGCGTCCCGCTGGGCGGACAGCGCCTCGTCGAGGCGGTCGCCGCCGGCGGCCCTGGAGCCGGGGAAGGCGCGCAGCACCGGCTGGACGTCGGCGTACTCGATGACCCGGTTGGCGCCCTCGGTCATCGCCCCGGCGCGCAGCCGGTCGGCGGCTGCGGTGCGGTGGGTGCTCCAGCGCAGCACCAGGGCGATGAACGGGGCGGTGCAGGTCGCGGCGAGCGCGAGCCGCCAGTCGAAGAGGTACATCAGCACGACGACCGCGGCCGGGGTGAGCAGCCCGTTGATCAGCGGGCGGAACAGATAGCCGGGGACGCGCATGATGCCCATCACGGACTGGGTGGTGAGGTTGCTCAGCTCTCCGGTCCTGGTCGGGCCGAACCAGCCGAGGGGCAGCATGGAGACGTGGTCGCCGATGCGGTGGTGCAGCACCCTGGAGAGGGCGGCGCCCGCCTTGAAGCCGGTCTTGGTGGCCAGGTAGTGGACCACCGACTGGGCCACGGCCGCGGCGGCCAGCGCCCATACCCAGGGCCAGGCCTGCTCCGGGTCGTCGCCGAGCAGTCGCTCGAGCACCGGCACGATCAGGACGAACGCCACGGCCTGGAGGATCGCCCCCACGACCTGGAGGGCGAGTACGTTGCGCAGCAGCCGGCGCTCGGCGGGGCCGACCACGGCCATCAGTTGACGGATCATCAGACGGCCTCCTCGACCGCGGGGCGGTTGCCGGTGACGGCCTCGTGCGCGGCGGCGGGTTCCTCCGCGCCGCCGGGCCGCCATACGGTGCTGCGCTCGTGGGCCTGCCACATGCCCGCGTAGGTGCCGCGCAGGGCCAGCAGTTCGGTGTGCGTGCCCCGCTCCACCACCCGGCCGGCGTCCAGGACGACGATCTGGTCGGCGTCCTTCACCGTGGACAGACGGTGCGCGATGACCAGCAGGGTGCGGCCGTACGTGAGCTCCGACAGGGCGTCCTGCACGGCCGCCTCGGACTCGGGGTCCGCGTACGCGGTCGCCTCGTCCAGGACGAGGACGGGGGTGTCCGCGAGCATCGCGCGGGCGATGGACAGGCGCTGGGCCTCGCCGCCGGAGAACCTGGCGTCCTCGCCGACCACGGAGTCGTAGCCGCGCGGCAGTTCGGTGATCCGGTCGTGGATACGGGCGCGCCTCGCGGCGTCCATGAGCTGTTCGTCGGTGGCGTCCGGGCGGGCGATCAGCAGGTTGGCGCGGACGGTGTCGCGCAGCAGCCGTACGTCCTGGAAGACGAACGACATCCGGCGGTAGATCTCCTCGGGGGCGAGGTCCCGCAGGTCCTTGCCGCCGACGCGGACGGTGCCCTCGTCCGGGTCCCAGAAGCGCGGCAGCAGCGACGCGAGCGTGCTCTTGCCGGCGCCCGAGGGGCCCACCAGCGCGGTGGTCGTCCCGGGGGCCAGGGTGAGGTCGACGCCGTCGAGGACGCGGTGCTCACCGTCGTGGGAGAAGGTGACGTTCTCGAAGGTCACCGCTCCCGGGCCCGCCTTCGCGGGGTGCACGGGCAGGGCCAGTTCGGGGGTGGCCAGCACCTCGCCGATACGGTCCGCGGCGGCCTTCGCGGCCCGGACCTCCTCCTCGGCGAAGCTGATCGTCAGCACCGGCGTGGTGATGCCCACCGCGAGCAGCGCGAACGGGATCAGGTCCTCCGGGGCGGTGCGTCCGGCCGTGATCAGCGCGGTGCCGCCGAGCAGCACCGTGAACAGCATCGTGGGCGCCGACAGCACGATCTCCGACAGGGCCCTCGGGGTGACCAGCGAGTCGACCCAGCCGCGGAAGAACGCGGCGAACCGGTCCGCCGCCTCGGTGTAGCGGCGGTGGGCCCGGCGGGTCTGGCCGAACGTCTTCACCACGGCGATGCCCTGCGCGAACTCGACGGCCGAGCCGTTGATGTCCGTCATCGCGGCGTCCAGCGCGGGCAGGTTCTTCTTGAACGCGGCACCGGTGCGGCCGAACAGGCCGATGCCGAGGACCAGCGGGATCATCGTGATCAGGGCCATCCGCCAGTCCACCCAGAACAGGTAGGCGAGCGTCGACAGCGGCACGATCACCGCGGCCGTCAGCTCCAGCAGGGAGTGCGCGACCAGGTGGTGCAGTGCGTGTACGTCGTCCTGCACCGCCTTCTTCACGGCGGCTCCGCCCCGGCCCGAGAACCAGCCCAGCGGGACTCTGTCCAGCCGGCCGATCAGCAGCCTGCGGACGGAGAGCTGCAGGTCGTTCTCCGCGAGGTGGCTGACCACGCTCGCGGCCACCAGGAACAGCAGCCGCACCAGGAGACAGGCGCCGGCCAGCGCCGTGACCGTCCAGGCGCGGTCGCGGTCCACCGGGCCGTCCGCGAGCAGCACCCGGGCGAGCTCGGCGACGGCGACGAACGGGGCGATGTTGAGCAGGGCGGCGACGGCCTGGCAGAGCACCGCCAGAGCCAGCCGCCTGCGGACGGGCTGCAGTAATGACGGGAGCGCGGCGGGTTCCGCGGGCATCGTCGTCCTCCAGATCGGGATACGGGGGGATAGGGGTGGGCGGGGGTGTGAGCGCTACGAGGGGTTACTACCCAGTGGGTAATACTAGATGCTACTACCCACTGGGTAATAAACTCTGCCCACCATACGATGGACCGGGCGGGCCGGGTCAAGAAGTACCGGGACGCCTGGACACAGAGGAGTGGATACATTGCGTGCCATGCCCAGCTCACCCGCACCCGGTGGCCGTGGGCGGCGGCCCGCCGACCGGCCGCCGATCACACCCACGGGCATCGTCGACGCGGCGCTGCGGCTCACCGAGACGGACGGGCTCGACGCCTGGTCCACCCGGCAGCTCGCCGCCGCGCTGGAGGTCTGGCCGCGCGCCGTCTACCACCACGTCGGGGACCGTGACGCGGTGGCGGACGCCGTGGCCGACCGGGTGGTGAGCATGATTCCGCTGCCGCCGCGGGAGCTCGAGTGGCGGGAGTGGTTCAGCACGCTGCTGCTGGAGGGGCGGCCGCTGCTGCGGCGGTACCGGGGGGTGGCGCGGCGGCTGGTGCGGATCGGGCCGATCATTCCGTCGGCGCTGACGATGATGGACCGGGGGATCCTGGTGCTGCAGCAGGCGGGGTTCGCGGACGGGGCGACGGCGGCGTACCGGTATCTCACGAACTCGGCGTTCACGCTGGTGATGGTGGAGGACGACCGGGCGGAGAACCTGCCGGAGGCGCGGGTACGGCTGGCGGGTGCGCTGGCCGCCCACCGGGACGATCCGGAGCGGCGGGGTCTGGCCGCGGTGGGCGCGGCGGTCACGAGCCGGGGCACGGACGATCCGGAGGCGATCGCGGCACTGGAGGACGACTTCTACGCGTACACGGTGGCCCGCTCCCTGGACGGCGTCGCCACGGTCCTCACCCGCCCGGACCGCGGCGGCCTGCCCGGCTGAGCGGCCTCGGACCTGACGCCCGCGCCCCCACCGTCCGTCCGGTGGGGGTTCGGGCAGCGCCCAGGCGGCCCCCCGCCCTCCGCGGGCACTCGTGCCGCTGGGGCGGCACGGGTGGGCGCGACGGCACCCCGTAAGCGCCGGCGCCCGCCGCACCCCGCCCTCCGCGGGCAGTCGTGCCGCTGGGGCGGCACGGGTGGGCGCGACGGCACCCCGTAAGCGCCGGGCTGCGCGAAGACCCCCCGGCCCACACCAACGCCGGGCACCCGTACGACACCGGGGCCCGGCCCTTTCACCACCGCGCGGGTGGGCGCGACGGCGACCGCAGGCGCAGGGGGCGCAGGCCCCGCAAAAGGCCGGCCAGGTCAGTAGTAGAGGAGGGCCTGGGCCCAGTCCTCCTCCGGGCCGAAGAGTCCGCGCGGCTTCAGTGCGTCGGGGTTCGACGTCAGTACCGACGTCGGGACCAGGGAGCCCGGCGCCAGCGCCTCCACCCGGCACGGCACCCCGAGGGACCGGGCCACCGCCTCCGTGAGCCGCCGCTCCACTCCCGCCGCCTGCGACTCCACCTGGATGTGCAGAAGGTCCCGCCCCGCCCGCGCCCGCCAGAACAGCACGCCGTCCGACGCCGGCAACCCGAACACCAGGTCCTCCACCTGCTGCTGATCCACCGTGCCCGTACCCACCGGCCACGCGAACCCGCCCCGCCCCAGCACCCGCACCACCGGCAGCCGCCACCCGCAGGCGCAGTCCGTGTACTCCACCTCCACCTCGTCGTCGAGGTTGTACCGCAGCAGCGGCATCGCCTCGCGGTACAGCGGGGTCACCACCAGCCGCCCCCGGCCCTCCTCCGACAGCTTGCCGCTCGACGGGTCGAGGACCTCGCACAGCACCCGGTCCGCCCACAGATGCAGCCGGCCCTGCGGGCACTGCCCGGCCAGTGTCCCCGTCTCCGTGGAGCCGTACTCCTCGACGACGGGGGCGTTCCACAGGGAGCTGATACGGGCCCGCCGGGCCGGGGACAGCGGCTCGCCGCCGACGAACAGGGCCCGCAGGGAGGGGAAGTCGGTCGCCGGGTCCAGGCCGGCCGCCCGCGCCGCCGCCGCCCACAGCAGGGCCTCCGTCGGGTTGGACCACGTCAGCGTGACACCGAGGCGGTGCAGCAGCCGTACCGTACGGGCCGCGGGCGTCGCCGCGGAGCGGCTGTCGGCCGGGACCACGGTCGCCCCCTTCGAGCGGGCCGCGGCCTGCGCCAGATGGCCCGTGATCATGAGGGCGTAGGGCGTGCGGACCAGGAAGACGTCGCTCGGCTCGATGCCGACCCACTTGCGGGCGTAGCGCTCCGCGAGGTCCGCCCAGTCGCCCTCGGTGTAGTAGGAGGCCGTGGGCTGCCCCGCCGAACCGCTCGACTCGTGGTAAGTGGCAAGCTCCGTACGGTTCACCGCGAGCAGCCCGAACGGGTACGCGTCCCGCAGGTCCTGTTTGCTCGTCGGCTCCAGCGAGCGCAGGTCGGCCGCGGTGGCGGGGGCCGAGCGGCCGCTCTCGCGGGCCCGGTAGAAGGGGGAGCGGGCGGCTCGGGCGAGGAGCGGCGCCAACTGCCGTTCCTGGAGCGCGCGCAGTTCCTCGATGCTCTTCCAGTCACCGATCTGCGGCCTGGTCACTGTCATGGCGGGTGCCTCCTCGGGACGTCGCCCACGCCTGTCGGGTCAGCACAGCAGCCGGGAGGCCGGTCCTCGTGAGTGCGCGCCACTCATCCCCCCGCGGTCGCGTCGCACACCCGAAGGGGCGCTGTCCGGGGCGGGCGGCGCGTCAAGCTGAGTGACTGCTACTCAGGTGGGCCCCCTCGCCCGGATGTTGTGCTGACCGGCATCCACCGTGTGCACACAGCCAAGAGGAGAGGGGCCGGGGTGAAGGTCGAGGACATTCATCTGGCGGGCGTGGGCTGCTACGTTCCCGAGCTCGTGCCGACCGACGTGGCGGTCAAGGAAGGCCGTCTCGACGCCGGAGTCCGGGAGGCGTCGGGCATCGAGTCCGTCGCCGTCGAGGACACCGTGCCGGCGCCGGACATGGCGATCCGCGCCGCCCGTACGGCACTGGCACGATCCGGGCAGCAGCCCGACGACTTCGCCGCGCTGCTGCACAGCAGCGCCTACCACCAGGGGCCCGACGGCTGGTCGGCCCCGCACTACGTACTGCTGAACACCCTCGAGCGGAACATCCCGGCGATGGAGATCCGGCAGGGCTGCCTCGGCATGGTGGCCGGCCTGGAGGCCGCCGCCTGCCGACTGTCCCTGGACCGGTACACCGGCGGCACGGGCCCGGACAGCGTCCTGCTCACCACCGGGGACAACTTCTCCACCCCGATGGTCGACCGGTGGACGTCCTCCAAGCTGTTCCTGTTCGGGGACGCCGGCTCCTCCCTCGTGGTGTCGCGGCGGCCCGGCTTCGCCAAGGTGCTCGCCGTCGGCTCGCTGTCGGACCCGCGCATGGAGGCCCTGCACCGGGGCGGCGAGGCCCTGCTGCCGCCGAGCGTCACCGCGGGCATCCCGCTGGACTTCGACTCCCGCGTCCAGTACTGGCGCAAGCAGTGGGCGTCCGGGGTGAAGCCGCCCATCGGGCACTTCGGCGACCAGGTCGCGGCGATCGCCGAGCGCACCGCCGCCGAGGCCGGTGTCGCGCTGTCCGACATCCGCCGCTTCTGCCACGTCGGCTTCAACGAGGACCCGCTGCTCACCATGTTCCTGGAGCCGCTCGGCGTCAGCCTGGAGCAGGGCACCTGGGAGATCTGCCGGCGGATCGGCCACACCGGGGTCAGCGACTTCGTCATCGCCCTGGAACGGCTGTGGCTGGACGGCGAGGTCGGCCCCGGTGACCACGTGATGCTCATCGGCGCCGCCACCGGCATGGAGGCCGGGTGCGCCGTACTGGAGATCACCGCGGAGCCGACGGCCGAGCAGCGTGCGGTGACGTCGGGCGGGGAGGCGTGATGCTGGAGCACTGCACCGCCTGGCCGGCCGACCGGGCCGAGCGCTACCGCCGTGAGGGGTACTGGCGGGGCGAGAGCCTGGTACGGCTCCTCGCGGACGCCGCGCGCACCCACGGCCCGAAGACCGCCCTGGTCGGCGCCGGACGGCGGATCAGCTACGCCGAGCTGGAGCGGGAGGTGCGGCGGCTCGCCGCCGGCTTCCGGGACCGGGGCATCGGCGACGGCGACCGGGTCGTGGTCCAGCTGCCGAACACGCCGGACTTCGTCCGGGTGTGCTTCGCCCTGTTCACCGTCGGCGCCCGGCCCGTCTTCTCGCTGCCGGCGCACCGGGATGTCGAGATCCGCCATCTGTGCGAGCTGTCCGGGGCCGTCGGCTATGTGCATCCGGGGCTGCTGCGGGGCTTCGACCACGCCGCTCTCGCCCGTCGTATCCGGGGTGAGGTGCCCACGCTGCGGCATCTGTTCGTGTGCGGGGACGACCCGTCCGGTACGGCGGACGATCCCGTCGTGCCGCTGTCCGAGGTGGACGGCGACCCGGAGGCGGCCGGCCCGTTCCCGGTGCTCGATCCGTCGGACGTGGCGTTCTTCCTGCTGTCCGGCGGGACCACCGCGCTGCCCAAGCTGATCCCGCGCACCCACGACGACTACACCTACCAGGTGAGGGCCGCCGGTTCGGCGACCGCGCTGACCGAGCGGGACGTCTATCTCGCCACGCTGCCGGTGGCGTTCAACTTCACCTGGGGCTGCCCCGGGGTCGTGGGCACGCTGCGGGCCGGCGGCACGGTGGTGTTCGCCGAGGACCCGACGCCGGAGACCTGCTTCCCGCTCATCGCGGCCGAACGGGTCACCGTCACCTCCGTGGTGCCCAGCGTCGTCCAGCTGTGGCTCGAGGGCGCCGAATGGCTCACCGACGACCTGTCGAGCCTGCGCACGGTACAGATCGGCAGCGCCAAGCTGCACCGCAACATCGCCGAGCAGATCCAGCCCACGTTCGACTGCCGTCTCCAGCAGGTCTTCGGGATGGCGGAGGGGCTGTGCACCTTCACCCGGGACGACGACCCGGCGGAGACGGTGCTCGCCACCCAGGGGCGGCCCATCTCGGCCGCGGACGAGATCCGCATCGTGGACGAGGACGGCAAGGAGCTGCCGGCCGGCGGCATCGGCGAACTCCTCGCCCGCGGCCCGTACACCCTCCAGGGCTACTACCGCGCGCCCGAGCACAACGCCCGCGCCTTCACCGAGGACGGCTTCTACCGCAGCGGCGACCTGGCCAGGCTGACCGAGGACGGCAACCTCGTCATCGAGGGCCGGATCAAGGACGTCATCATCCGCGGCGGCGACAAGGTGTCCGCGGCCGAGGTCGAGGAGCACCTCCAGGCACTGGACGGGGTGGCCCGCGCGGCCGTCGTCCCGGTGCCCGACGACTTCCTCGGCGAGCGGACCTGTGCCTGCGTGGTCCGGGCCGAGGGCGCCGAGGAGATGCTGCTGCCGGATCTGAAGCGGGCCATGCACGCGCGCGGGCTCGCCGAGTACAAGCTGCCCGACCGGCTCGTGTACCTCGAGGAACTGCCCCTGACCGGTCTCGGCAAGACGGACAAGAAGGCGCTGGCGGCGCTGCTGCGCGGCGAGACCCCGGCCGAGGCGGGGGCGTTCGTGCCCTCCCGCGAGCGTACGGGCTGAGCACCGCCGCCGCGCCCTGTCATCCCACGACCGAAGGAAGGCCCGTACCGCCCATGGACACCAGTACATCGACCGGGGACCAGGAGCTGCGCACCCAGGTGCGTGACGCCGTCGCGAAGCTCCTCGGTACCGCGCCGGGGGAGATCCCGGACGACGCCAACCTGATCCTGCTGGGGCTCGGTTCGCTCGAAGTCATGCGGCTGAGCAGCCGCTGGCGGCGCGGCGGCTTCCCCGTCGACTTCGACTCCCTGCTCGCCGACCCGACCGTGGCCGGCTTCAGCCGCTCCCTCGCCGAGGCCAGGGCGCGGTCCGAGACGACCGGAGGTGCCGCGTGAACGCGCCCGAGCCGCTGCTGGTGCGCGGCGCCCATCTGTGCACGGCCGACGACAGCGAGCGGGTGCTGACCGAGGGGTCGCTGCTGGCCGTCGACGGCCGGATCGCCGCCGTCGGTACGGTGGCCGAGGTGGACGCCGCCGTCGCCGCGCTGCCGCCGGAGCAGCAGGCCGCGCTGCGCACCGTGGACGCCCGCAGGATGCTGGTGCTGCCCGGCTTCGTCAACGCGCACTGGCACGAACTGTTCTCCACCCGGCTGCCGTTCAACGGGGCCATGCGGCCCGCCGACGACCGTGGCGACCAGGCCGGGTTCCTCGGCAACGGTGGCGACATGCACCGTATCTCCGCCGTCTTCGACTCCTTCCACGACCTTATCGCCGGGCTCACCCCCGACGAGGGCGAGGCCATCGCCCGCTACTCGATGTGGACGCAGCTGCGGGCGGGTGTCACCACCCTCGGCGACGTCGGCTCGGTCAACCGTCCCGAGGCGCTGGCGGCCGCCGCCGTATGGCTGGGCATGCGCTGTTCGGTGAGCACCTGGGCCACGGACGCCGTGTGCCGGCCCGGGGAGAGCGCGTTCGTCCGCAGCCGTGACACGGACGCCGTACTGGCGGAGATCGAGGCGCTGGTCAAGACGTGCGCGGCCGACGGGACGGGACTGCTGCGGGCCCGGCCCACCGCCGTCTACGGCACCAACATGACCGACGAACTCGGGCGCGGGCTGGCCGAGATCGTGCGGGGCCACGACACCGGGTTCGCCTCGCACATCGGCGCCCAGCGCCACGAGGGCGAGTTCGTGCGGACGTACTTCGGTGCCACGCCGGTGCGCCGGTTCGCCGCGCTCGGCCTGCTGGACGAGCGGCTGATGTCCATCCACACCGGGTTCGCCGACGACGAGGAACGGCGGATGCTGCTGGAGGCGGGGGTGCATCTGAGCCACTCCCCCGCCAAGTACGGGCCGGCCGGCGAGTCCGCGATGACGGAGACCCGGCTGATCCCGGAGCTGCGCCGCGAGGGCCTCGACGTGTCACTGTCCACCGACGGGCAGCCGCTGGTCTTCCCCGGAATGCCCGAGCAGATGCGGGCCGCCTGGCAGACCCACAACGAGATGTACGCCGATCCGACGCTGGTACGGCCCACCGACGCCCTCGCCATGGCCACCCGCATCGCCGCGCGCGGACTGCGCTGGGAGGAGGAGATCGGCAGTCTCGCCCCCGGCAAGCAGGCGGACCTGGTGATGGTGCCGCTGGAGGACTGGCGGTACGTGCACACGCCCCGCCCGCTGGAGGCGTTCCTCGCGGTGGGCGGCTCCGGCGACGTCGACACGGTCGTCGTCGGCGGCCGGGTGCTGGTGGAGTCGGGCCGGGCCACCGGCTTCGACGAGGAGCGGCTGCTAACCGACTACGAGGCGGCGCTGCGCTCCTACTCGGAGCGCTGCCTGAAGGTGCCCGGGGAGAAGATCGACGAGGTGTTCGCCCGCACCACGCGGCGCGGCCCCGGTACGGGGGTGGCCCGATGACCGTACTCACGCACGCGGCGGACCAGGACGGACTGGGCCTGGACGGCCGGGTCGCCGTGGTGACCGGCGCCGCCGGCGGCATCGGCGCGGAGATCGTCGCCCAGCTCGTGCGGCACCGGGCGGCCGTCGCCCTGGTCGACCGGGACGGGGCGGCGCTCGAGGAGCTCGCCGAGCGGCTGCGCAAGGAGGCCGCGGCCGATCCGGACGCCGCCGAACCGCGGCTGCTGGCCGTGCCGGCGGACGTGTCGGACGGCGGCGAGGTGGCCGCGGCGGTGGAACGGGTGGAGGAGGGCCTCGGGCCCATCACCCACCTCGTCAACGCGGCCGGCATCCTGCGCCCCGGTCCGGTGGCCGGACTGAGCGAGCGGGACTGGGACGACACCCTGGCGGTGAACGCCACCGGCGTCTATCTGATGAGCCGTGCCGTGGCCGCCCGGATGGCGCCGCGCGGCTTCGGGGCGATCGTCACCGTCACCTCCAACGCCGCCCGTACCGCCCGTACCGGGATGGCCGCCTACGCGGCGTCCAAGGCGGCGGCGCAGGCGTTCACCAAGTGCCTCGGGCTGGAGCTCGCCGGCACCGGTGTCCGCTGCAACGTGGTCGCGCCCGGCTCCACCGACACACCGATGCTGACCTCCCTGTGGGAGGGCGAGGACGCGGGCCGCCCGTCGATCGAGGGCGCCCCGGAGGCGTACCGCGTCGGCATCCCCACGGGGCGGCTGGCCCGCCCGCACGACGTGGCCCAGGCGGTGCTGTTCCTGCTCTCCGAGCGGGCCGGCCACATCACTCTGCAGGACCTCACGGTCGACGGCGGCGCCACGCTCGGCGTGTGAGCCGTCCGCCGTGGTCCGGGCCGCGTCCGCCGGTGCCGCCGGCGGCCGCGGCCCGGCTCCCAGACGCTCGAAGACCCAGAAGGGCACACCATGACGCAGGCTGCCGTTCCCGAGATCGTCCCCCATGCCATGCCCACCGCCGCCGAGTTGCCGCGGAACACCGCCGGGTGGGTCCTGGACCCGGACCGGGCCGTGCTGCTGATCCACGACATGCAGCGCTTCTTCGTGGAGAAGCTGCCCGCGTTCCGGTCGCCGCGCACCGAACTCGTCCGGCACACCGTCGCGTTGCGTGAGGCCGCCGTCCACGCGGGTGTCCCGGTCCTCTACACCGCCCAGCCGGGCGGCATGAGCCCCGACGAGCGCGGGCTGCTCGCCGACTTCTGGGGCCCCGGCATGAGTACGGACCCCGAGGACCGGGCGGTCGTCGACGAGTTGGTGCCCGACGAGGGCGACACCGTGCTCACCAAATGGCGGGCCAGCGCCTACCACGGCGGGGAGCTGCTGCGGCTGCTGCGCGCCTCGGGCCGCGACCAGATGGTGCTGTGCGGGATCTACGCCCACGTGGGCGTGCTGCTGACCGCCTCCGACGGGTTCGCGCACGGCGTCCAGACCTTCGTCGCGGGCGACGCCACCGCGGACTTCTCCCGGGGCCACCACCGGCTGGCGCTGTCCTACATGGCGGCGCGGTGCGCGATGGTGCTGCCGACCGGCGGCCTGGTGGCCGCGCTGGACGGGAGCCGGGTGGCGGACGCCGAGCCGGCGGGGGCACGGTCGTGAGCGCGGGCGCGGGGTCCTCCCTGCTGCGCCGGATCGCGGACGGCTCGTACGACGGCCCGTTCGCCCTGCTGCACCGCCCCGAGTCGGGGGCGGCGGACCGGATCGACGTCCTGGCGGGGCCCGTCGACTCGTACGAGACGCTGGCCGGTCTCCCGCTGGAGGAGTCCGGCGGCGACGGGTTCGAGCTGCTCGCCCTGGTCCCGCACCGGCAGATCGGCGAGCGGGGCTTCGACCACGTCGACGACGGTACGCCGCTGGCCGGACTGCGGATCGCCGAGCAGGAGTCGGTGGTGCTGACCGAGGTGCTCGCCGCGCTCCCCCGGTCCGCCGACCATCCGCTGCGCCTCGAGGACGGCGGTTTCGCGCTGGACGACCGCCGGTACGCCGAGACGGTGCGCCGGGTCCTGGACGAGGAGATCGCCACCGGGGCGGGCGCCAACTTCGTACTGCGCCGCGACTATTCGGCCCGGCTCGCGGGCTGGTCGGTGCCGGCCGCGCTGGCCTACTACGGGCGGCTGCTGCGCCGTACGTCCGGACAGCACTGGACGTTCCTGGTCCACCTCGGCGACCGCACGCTGGTCGGCGCGAGCCCGGAGCGGCATGTGTCCCTGGACTCCGGGCGGGCCGTGATGAACCCGATCAGCGGCACCTACCGCTACCCCGAGGAGGGGCCGGAGGCGGAGGGGCTGCTGGAGTTCCTCGCCGACGACAAGGAGACCAACGAGCTCTTCATGGTCGTCGACGAGGAGCTGAAGATGATGAGCGCGGTCTGCGCGGACGGCGGCCGGGTACTCGGTCCGCGGCTGCGCATGATGCCGCACATCGCGCACACCGAGTACTTCATCGAGGGCCGTACGGGCCTCGATCCGCGCGAGATCCTGCGCCGTACGCTGTTGGCGCCGACCGTGACCGGGAGTCCGCTGGAGAGCGCCTGTTCGGTGATCGCCCGGTTCGAGCCCGGCGGACGCGGCTACTACTCGGGCGTGGCCGCCCTGGTGGGCCGCAGCGCGGGCGAGCGGGTCATGGACTCGGCGATCCTGATCCGCACCATGGACATCGACCGGGCGGGTGCGCTGCGGCTGGGGGTGGGCGCGACGCTGGTGCGCGACTCCGACCCGATGGCCGAGGCCGCCGAGACCCGCGCCAAGGCGGCGGGGCTGCTGGCGGCCGTCGCCGGCACGGCCGACGAGGACACCGCCCCGCCCGCCGCCGCGGACCGCCGGCTGGCCCAGCTCCCGCCCGTGCGGGAGGCGCTGGTGCGGCGCAACGAGCCGCTGGCGCCGTTCTGGCTGACCGATCCGGGAGCGCGCGCCAGCCGGTGGCCGGCGCTGGAGGGGCTCGATGTCCTGATCATCGACGCCGAGGACCACTTCACCGCCATGGGCGCCACCCTGCTGCGCTCCCTGGGCTGCGACGTGCGGGTACGGCGGTACGACGAGGACTACGCGCTGCAGGGGCCGGACCTCGTCGTCGTGGGGCCGGGGCCCGGTGACCCCCGCGACCGCGAGCACGCGAAGATCGACATCCTGTACGAGGTCACCGGTCAACTCCTCGAGCAGGACACGCCGTTCCTCTCCGTCTGCCTCGGCCATCAGGTGCTGAGCCGGACGCTCGGCCTGGACCTGGTGCGCCGCCCGGTGCCCAACCAGGGTGTGCAGCGTGCCGTCGACCTCTTCGGCGCGCGTGAACTGGTCTATTTCTACAACTCGTTCACCGCGGTCACCGGCGCCGACGAGATCCCCAGCGCCCCGGTGCGTCCCGGCACGGTCCGTATCGCGCGGGACGTGCCGACCGGTGAGGTGCACGCGCTGCGCGGTCCCGGGTTCTGTTCCGTGCAGTTCCATCCGGCGTCGGTGATGACCAGGAACGGTGACCGTGTCCTGGGTGATCTGCTCACCGGCCTGCTCGCCCCCGTCCGTCCCTCGCCCGACCAGGGAGTCCCGGCGTGATGTCCGTACCGCAGTCCCCCGTGCCACCGGCCGCCGCACGCGCGGCCGGTCAGCAACCGCAGTGGCCCGACCCCGGCGAGGTGACCCGCGTCCGGGAGCGGCTGGCCGGTCTGCCCCCGCTCGTACGCCCGGACGACAGCGACCGGCTGGCCGCGCTGCTCGGCGAGGTCGCGCGGGGGCGTGCCTTCCTGCTCCAGGGCGGCGACTGCGCCGAGATGATCGAGCGGGCCACACCGGCGGCCGTGCACGGCACCGTGGAGACGCTGTCCCGGCTGGCCGGCACCCTGGAGCGGTCCTTCGGCCTGCCGGTGGTGACGGTCGGCCGTCTCGCCGGGCAGTACGCCAAGCCGCGCTCCAGCCCGCTGGAGACGGTACGCGGGCTCACCCTGCCGGCGTATCGCGGTGACGCGGTCAACGGCGTGGCCTTCACGGAGCAGGACCGCACCCCCGACCCCCGGCGCATGCTGCGCGCGTACGAGGCCGCCGCCACCACGCTGCGGCTGATCGCCGACCGTCCGGTGCCGGGGCCGGCCGCGCGGGACGTGTTCGTGTCCCACGAGGCGCTGCTGATGGACTACGAACTCCCGCTGGCCCGGGAGGACTCCCGCACGCGGCGCGCGTACGCGGGCTCCGGGCACCTGCTGTGGGCGGGCGAGCGCACCCGGGAGCCCGACGGGGCGCACATCGCGTTCCTGTCCCGGATCGCCAACCCCGTCGCCGTGAAGATCGGCCCCGGCGCCCGCCCGGACGACCTGCTGCGGCTCGCCCGGCTGCTCAACCCCGGCGCGGTGCCCGGCCGGCTGACGTTCATCGTGCGCACCGGCGCGGGCGCGGTGCGGCGGGTGCTGCCGGAGCTGGTCGGCGCGGTCGCCGGCGCGGGTGTGCCGGTCGTCTGGGTGTGCGACCCGATGCACGGCAACACCGTGCGCGTGAACGGCCGCAAGACGCGGTACTTCGACGACGTGTACGAGGAGATCGCCGGCTTCTTCGAGGTGCACCGCTCGCTCGGTACGCATCCGGGCGGTGTCCATCTGGAGATGACCGGCGCGGAGGTGACGGAGTGCCTGGGCGGCGGCTCGGGCGCGGTGTGGAGCGCGGGCGTGCGCCCGGCCGACCTCGGCTCCCGCTACGAGTCGGCCTGCGACCCCCGTCTGAACCGCACCCAGACCCTCGAACTGGGCCGGCTGATCGCGGGGCTGCGCACCCCGTCCCTGGTGGCGGCCGGCTGACGGGCAGGGCGGCGACGCCCTGCCCGCGGGGCCCGGCCCGGTGCGTCACGGGCCGGGCCCCGCGGTACGCCGGCCCGTCCGGGGCGGGGCCGTGACGCCGGCTCCTGGCAGCCCCTGACCGCACGCGCGGAAACCGCCGGACACGCGGCGCACCCCCCGGCGGGCGATCCCGGCCCCTCACGCGGCCCGGCCGCAGTGCGTCGGGCCGGGCCCGGCAGTACGCGGAGCGGGCCGTGATCCCGGTACTGGACCACTCATCCGGCGACGTCCCGGTCGGACGAACCCCTCACGCGGCCCGGCCCAGTGCGTCGCGGGCCGGGCCCTGGAGCGCGCCGCCCAGGTCGGAGCGGGCGGTGATGCCGAGTTTCTCGTACACCCGGTACAGGTGGTTCTCGACCGTGCGGACCGAGACGACCAGGCGCTCGGCGATGTCCCGGTTGGACAGGCCGCCGGCGGCGAGGGCGGCGACCTCGCGTTCGCGGCTGGTCAGGGGGGCGGTGCGGTCCGGCTGCCGGTGCTCCCGGGGGGCCGCCCACGGGACCAGCGCGCAACCCGACTCCGCGAGGAGCCGGGCGCTCGCGGCACGGGCCAGCCGGCTCGCCCGGCGCCGGCCGTCCTTGCGGTACACCTCCGCGGCCTGTGCCGCCGCCTCGGCCGCCGGGGCGACCGCGCCCATGGTGCGGAAGCGGGACGAGACGTCCTCGAGGGCCTCGCCGTCCGCGCGGGTCAGCGCGGCGACGTGGTCGGCCTGGAGCCGCATCAGTTCCGAGCTCGCGCCCGCGGCCAGGGTGGCCGCACGGACGGCGGCGCGGGGCGCGTCGGCGACCCGCACGGCCAGGTGCAGTGCCGTCAGCGCGGTCGCCGGGCGGGCGGCGGCCCGCTGGACGACCTCCAGGGCCCGGCAGGCCGCGCCGGACCGGTCGCCGGTGTGGGCGAGCACCAGGGCGTGCTCCAGGAGCAGGGCGTCGTCGGCGAGCGGGTAGGCGGGGGCGTCCCGCCGGGCGGCCTGGGCCTCGACCAGTGTCTGCAACGCCTCGGTGGGCCTGCCCGCCTCGGCGAGCGCCCCGGCGAGCTGCGCCAGGGTCCAGGAGGGGGTACCGAGCCAGTCGCGGCGTACGCGCAGGGCGCTGGCGCCGCGCAGCAGGGTGACCGCCTCGGCGGGCCTGCCGAGCAGCCGCAGCAGACGGGAGCGGAGCAGGGCCAGCTGGAGCTGGCGCAGGTCGTCGCCGCGGGTGGCGAAGCGGCCGGTCTCCTCGAGGGCTTCCACGACCCGGCCGAGGTCGCCCTGGGCGAAGGCGCAGCGCGCGGTCACGACCAGGCAGCGCAGGCGGGCGTCGTCGTGCCAGCCGGCCAGGTCGTGCGCGTGACGGTCGATCAGGGCCAGCGCCTCGGCAGGCCGGCCGAGCTCGCTCAGCGCGAAGGCGGTGGGCGGCAGCAGGTGCTGCACCACGGCGGAGTCGGGCGGCTCCCCCGGCAGGAGGGCGCGGCCGGTGCGCACGGCGTCCTCCGGGCGGTCGGCGAGCAGCGCCAGGACGGCGTGGAAGCCGTGGCGTACGCCCGTGCCCTGGTCGCCGAGCCCGTCGGGCAGGGCGTCCACGACGGCGGCGGCGTCGGTACCGCGGCCCAGTCCCCAGGCGGCGTTGTCGGCCCGGTCGCGTACGGCGGTGATCAGCTCGTCGCGCGGCACCGCGCGTGTGACGTCCTCCGTCCGCCCGGCATGAGCCCCCGCGAAGACCTCCTCGGCCTCCCGGTGCCGCCCCTGCCCGGCCAGCGCCCGCCCCAGCAGGAGCGCGGCACGGGCGGCATCGGCGGTGTTCACGCCCGCGGCGGGCGCGTCCGCCCCGTGAATCGGGCACGGTCCGCCCTCCCCGGAAGGACCGCCCACGGGCCCGCCCGCGACCGGCCGTCCACCGGCCGGCACGACCGCCGGAGCGTCGCCACCGGCCCCCGGCCCGACAGCACCACCGACCACCGACGGGCCACCGGCCGGCACCGGACCGCTCCCGGCCGGCCCGCGCGTGGCGTCACCGGCGACCGGCGGGGAGACCCCGGCCGACCGGCCACCGGACGGCATCCGGCGTGAGGCCCCGTCACCGGCGCCCGTACCGGGAGCACCACCGTCGGCCGGGGGCTCGTGCGTCCTCTCGCCGAGGACCGTCCCGGAGCCCGCGACGTCGGCGCCCGTCGACAACGCTGTCGCGGGGGCGGAGGAAGCCGGCGGGAGGGCGTGGGAGGCGCCGGGCGTCTCCGACGCGGGCGCGGGGCCGTCGCCCAGTACCGCGCGGCACAGGCGTTCCGCGAGGGGGAAGTCGCGGCGGTGGGCGGCGGTGCGGGCTGCCGCGAGGAGTACCGACGGTTCCGGGACGCGGCCGGCCGCCATCCGCAGAGTGGCCATGCGGACGACGTCGTCCTCCCGCCGCGCCCCCGTCGCCTCGATGGCGTCGGCGAGCTGCAGCCGCAGCCGCTGGGCGGTCAGCCCGGACATCCGGTCCGCGACGACCGCCCCGGTGAGCGGTTCGGTCAGCCGGATGCCGACCCGGCGCCCGCTGTACTCGATCTGCACGAGCCCGCGTTCGTCGAGCGTCTCCGCCGCTCGGGCCAGTCCGAGGCGTTCGGCGAGCCCGTACTCCACCTGCCCGACCACGGCCAGCACGTTCACCAGTTCCTGCTCCCCGGGCGTCAGGTCGCGCAGCCGGAGGCAGACGATGTCGGCCAGCCGCTCGGGCGGCCGCGCCGGGAGACCGTCCCAGTGCCAGCGTCCGTCGACGCGGCGCAGCGAGCCGTCCGCCAGCGCGTACTCGACGAGTTCGTGCAGGATCAGGGCGTTGCCCCGGGTGGTGGCCCACAGCCGTTCCAGGGTGGGTGAGTCCACGGGCCCGCCGACCCGGCTGCGCAGGATCGAACTGACCACGTCCTGGGCGAACGGCAGTACCTCCAGGCGTTCCACGAGGCGCTCCACCCAGAGCTTGTCCACCCCGGCGGGCAGCGCGGCGTCGCGGCGGGCGGTGGCGGCGACCGCCACCCGCCCGGACGCGGTCAGCCGGTACAGCCGGTGGGCGGCCGGCTCGTCCACGAGGTGGGCGTCGTCGAACCCGACGACGGTGCGCCGCGCCGGATCGCTGTGCCGGCGTACGGACTCCAGCCGGTCCAGACACTCGGCGAGCGAGCAGAAGTTCTCCGCGCAGCCGGTCTCGGGACCGCCCGCCCCGCCGACCGCCACGACGGTGCGGCCCTCGGCCGCGGCACGTTGCAGGGAGGCGGCGAGCAGGCGTGTCTTGCCCACACCGGTGGTGCCGGTGAGCAGGATTCCGCCGTGGTCCGTCAGCGCGGAGTCGATGGCCCGCAGTTCCCCCTGGCGAGCCGTGACCGCCCAAATCTGTTCGATGTCGGTCGGCATTTCGGTCCTTGTCCACTCGTGGTGAGAAGGAATCGATCACGGGATGTACGGAATTGAAATTCGCCCTTTACGAGAGGCCGCTTTCGAGGAAAGTCCCGGGACGGGAGGAACAGGTGGGACGGCGACCCCGAAATGTGTCCCACGGAACACCGCTCACGATAGGAGAGCCGTCGGACGCCGCACTGAGGTGATTCTGACGGCGCGCTGACACGGCAACTGAGCCGTGACCAAGGCTGAGTCGGGTCCCGCCCGCGAAAGCCGGGCGACCGAAGCCGGCCCGTCGGCCGCCGAAGCCGTACGGCACGGCGCTGACCTGGGTGAACATGGTGTTCCCGGGGTCATCGCGGCACCTCACCCACCCCCGTCGCATAGCCCGCGATTGAGTTGCGCGAAGGCTATCCGCCTACCTACGCTCCGAAACTGCGAGCGGCGGCCTGACCGCCCTTTGTTCTCCCGAAGAAACCCGCCCACTCCGGCATGCGCGAAACGGCACGTTCGGAGTGCACGCGTACGTATAGGCACGAGAAAGGAACGGGTCATGGGCAAGGTCACGGCCGACGAGGTGCAAAAATGGCTGATCGACAAGATCGCGGAGCGGCTCGGTGAGCAGCCCTCGGCCATTCCTCCGGGCCAGTATTTCGACGAGCTCGACATGGACAGCACGGAGGCGCTGATCATCGCCGGCGAGATGGAGAGCTGGCTCGGCTTCGAGCTGGGCACCACGGCGCTGTGGTACCACCCGACCATCGAGGCCCTGTCGGCGCACATAGCCGAGGAGAGTGCGCGGCATGGCGCGACGGCCTGACGCGACGTCACCGCCGAAGCTGCTGTTACGGCACCGGGACGCCGCCCCCGGCGCGGGCACCGTCTACGCGGTGCACCCCGGTGCCCTGCCCGTCGGCCTGTGGACCGGCCTGTCCGGGGCACTGCCGCCGGAGACCGGGTTCGCCGTACTGGACCTGGGCGCGGTGCCCGAGTACGGGGAGGCCGCGCTCGCGCCGGAGAGCTCCCGGCTGACCATCGACCACCTCATCGACCTGCTGACCACCGCCTACCGCGCCGACCGCGACCGCACCGGCGCGGACGACGCCGGCACCGTGCTGGTGGGCTGGTCCTTCGGCGGTGTGCTCGCCCACGGCCTGACCGAACGGCTGGAGCCGCGGGAGCGGCCGCTGAGCGTGGTGCTGCTGGACAGCATCGCCCCCACGGACGCCTACCAGCACACCGAGGGCGACGAGATCGACCCCTCGCTGGTGCTGCGCTGGTTCGCGATGTTCCTGGGCGCCCGGCGCGGCGCCGAGGTCCGTCCGAGCCCCGTACCGGACGGTGCGGACGCCGAGGCCGCGCTCACCGTGCTGCTCGCGGACGCGATCGGCGCGGGCGCGCTGCCGCCCGGGACGCCGCTGTCCGGTGTGCGCAAGCTCTTCGAGGCCTATACGGCGGGGCTGCTGCGCAACAACCGGCTGACGGCCCCCTACCGGCCGGCACCCGCCACCGTCCCGCTGGTGCAGATCAAGGCCGGCGACAGTCTCATCCCCACGGACCCCACGCTCGGCTGGGAGGAGCTGGCCGGCCGCGGGATCTCCGCCCACTCGGCGCCCGGCGACCACTACACGATGCTGATCCGCCCGGACGCCTCGCAGGCCATAGCCGGACTGGTACCGCCCCTCCGGCCGGCGCACCTCGTCTCGACCCGGAGGCCCTCGCCGTGAACGAATCACAGCAACGCACCCTCGACCGACGGCTGGCCCGCGACCCGATCGCCATCGTCGGCCTCTCCGCGCTCTATCCACAGGCGCGCAACCTCCAGGAGTACTGGTCCAACGTCGTCGCGGCGGCCGACTGCACGACGGAGGTGCCGACGACCCACTGGGACGTCGGCGAGTTCTACGACCCCGACCCCTCGGCGCCCGACAAGACGTACGCCAAGCGCGGCGGCTTCATCCCCGACATCCCGTTCAATCCGCTCGAGTTCGGGCTGCCGCCCAACACGCTCGAGGTCACCGACGTACTGCAGTTGCTCAGCCTGGTCGTCACGCGCGACCTGCTGAAGGACGCGGGCGCGGAGCGGGAGTGGTACGACGCCTCGCGCACCGGTGTGGTGCTCGGCATCACCGGCGCCAACCAGCTGACCCAGCCGCTCACCGCCCGGCTGCAGAGCCCGGTGCTGAAGGAAGTGGTCCGCAGCTGCGGTCTCTCGGACCGGGACGCGGAGGAGATCGCCGCCAAGTTCCGTATGGCGTACGCCCCGTGGGAGGAGAACTCCTTCCCCGGCATGCTCGGCAACGTCGTCGCGGGCCGGATCGCGAACCGGTTCGACCTCGGCGGGATCAACATGACGATCGACGCCGCCTGCGCCAGTTCGCTGGGCGCCGTCCGCACCGCCGTCAGCGAACTGCTGGAGGGCCGGGCCGACACCATGCTGGCCGGCGGGTGCGACGCCGAGAACACGATCTTCATGTACATGTGCTTCAGCAAGACCCCCGCGCTGTCGAAGTCGGGTGTCATCCGGCCGTTCGACGGCGAGGCGGACGGCACGCTGATCGGTGAGGGCATCGGCATGCTGGCCCTGCGCCGGCTGGCCGACGCCGAGCGCGACGGCAACCGGATCTACGCGGTGCTGCGGGGTCTGGGGACCTCCAGCGACGGACGTTTCAAGTCCATCTACGCGCCGCGCAAGGAAGGCCAGATGGTGGCGCTGAACCGCGCCTACCGGGACGCCGACGTGTCCCCGGACAGCATCGAGCTGTTCGAGGCGCACGGCACCGGCACGGCGGTCGGCGACGCCACCGAGATCGGCGCGCTCACCGAGGTGATCGGCAAGGACGGCGGGGAGCGGGAGTACGCGGCCATCGGCAGCGTCAAGTCCCAGATCGGGCACACCAAGGCCGCGGCCGGCGCGGCCGGGCTGATCAAGCTGGCGCTCGCCCTGCAGCACAAGGTGCTGCCCCCCACCATCAACGTCAATCGGGCGGGTGCCGCGTTCGGTCCGGACAGCCCGTTCTACGTCAACTCCGCGACCCGGCCGTGGATCCGCGACCCGAAGCGGCCCAACCGCCGCGCGGCGGTGTCCGCGTTCGGCTTCGGCGGCACCAACTTCCATGCGGTGCTGGAGGAGTACGGCGACGGCGACGACGTCGCGGTGCGGTTCCCGGTGGCCAGGGTGCACCTGTGGCACGCCCCTGACCCGACGGCCCTCGCCGACGCGCTGGCCTCGGGTGCGGCACCCACCGGGGGGCCGGTGCCCGAGGGGCACGCCCGTGTCGCCTTCGCCGCCCGGGGCGAGGAAGACGCCCGCGCGCTGCGGGAGATCGCGCTCGGTGAACTGCGGTCCCGTGCCGGGGAGTCGGAGTGGGCCCACCCCAAGGGCGTCCACTACCGCCGCTCGGCCGGCGCGACCGGCCGGGTGGGCGCGCTCTTCGCGGGCCAGGGAAGTCAGTACGTGGCGCCGGGACTGAGTGCCGTACTGGCGCTGCCGCCCCTGCGTTCCTCCTTCGACCGTGCCAACCGCCACTATCCGGAGGACACCCCGCTGTCGCGGGTGGCGTTCCCGCCGCCCCTCGTCGACGAGGTCGGCCGCGCCGCGCAGGAGACGGCCCTGCGGGCCACCGCCTACGCGCAGCCGGCGATCGGCGCGCTGTCGGCCGGCCACTTCCGGTACCTGACCGAACTCGGCTTCGCGGCGGAGGGTTTCCTCGGCCACAGCTTCGGCGAGCTGACCGCGCTGTACGCCGCCGGGGTCTACGACGAGGACACCCTGCACCGGCTGGCGCGGGCCCGCGGCAGCGCCATGTCACCGGCGTCCGGTCAGGCGGACGACACCGGCACGATGGCGGCGGTGTTCGCGCCGGAGGAGCGGGTCGCCGAACTGCTGGCGCGGCGCGAGGGCCTGCTGGTCTGCAACCGCAACGCGCCGGACCAGATCGTGGTGGGCGGCGCGACGGCGGAGATCGAGCTGCTGCTCGCGGACGCGGAGAGCGCGGGCGTGCGGGCCCGCCGGCTGCCGGTGTCCGCCGCCTTCCACACCCCGTTCGTGGCCCACGCGGTCGACGACTTCCGTACGGCGGTCGAGGCCGCCGAGATGGCCGCCCCGAGCGGCAGGGTCTACGCCAACACCTCCGGCGCGGACTACGGCGCGGACGTCGCCCGGAACCGCCGGGTGCTCGCCGAGCAGCTCATCCACCCGGTGGAGTTCGCCGCGCGGGTGGAGGAGATGTACGCCGACGGGTTCCGCGTCTTCGTCGAGTTCGGGCCGGGCACGGTGCTCGCCGGGCTGGTGGGCCGGATCCTGCGCGGACGCCCGCACACCGCCGTGTCGCTGGACGGCGGCGCCGGCCGGGACGCGGACCTGACGCTCAAGCAGGCCGTCGCACGGCTCGCGGTCCTGGGTCTGCCCCTGGCCACGACCGACCGTTACGCGGCCGAGGCGGAGCAGGAGGTCCCGGCCAAGGGCATGACGGTGATGCTCAACGGCATCAACTACGTGTCCCCGCAGCGGCGTGCGGCGTACCAGGACGTGCTGGCAAGCGGCTACAAGGTGGCCCTGCCCACCGCACCGGCGCCCGTCGTCGTGGCTCCCCCGCCGCCGGCGCCGTCACCGCAGGCGGCTCCCGAAGCCGCCGTCTCCCGGCTGCCGGCCGTTGTTCCGGAACCGGACCATCCCCGCACCGCCCAGGAGAACACACCCATGCCGAGCGACCGACTCACCGAGCTCATCTCGGACCATCTGTCCCTCCACGACGAGTATCTGAACGGCCAGTTGCAGAGCGCCGAGCGGCTGACCCGGCTGCTGGAGCGGGCGGACGACGAGGGCAGGCTGGACCATGTGCTGCCCGGGATCAGCTCGGTCAAGGAGCACGGGCTGGCGATCGGCCGCACCCATGTCCGCGCCAACGAGGTGCTGGGCCGGCTGGCCTCCCTGGAGCTCGGCGCCGAGGCGGCGCCGGTAGCGCAGGCACCGGCGCTTCCCGCGCCGGCACCCGTGGCCCAGGAGCCCGCGCTTCCCGCGCCGGCACCCCTTCCCCTCCCGGAACCTGCGGTGGCCCCCGCGCTGCCCGCGACCTGGACGCCCGCACCGGCCCAGGCGCCCGCTCCGGAACCCGCGCCCGCTCCGGCACCCGCCGCGGGGATGGACGCCGGCAAGGTCCGCTCGGTCCTCCTGGAGGTCGTCGCGGACAAGACCGGCTACCCCGCCGACATGCTCGACCTCACCATGAACGTCGAAGCCGACCTCGGCATCGACAGCATCAAACGCGTCGAAATCATGGGCGTCACACTGGGCGACATCGTCGACTTCATCGCAGGCGAGACCACGACCACGACCGTGGCCCCGGCCGCCCCGTCGACCGGCCCCGACGCCGACACCGTCCGCGCCACCCTCCTCGAGGTCGTCGCCGACAAGACCGGCTACCCCGCCGACATGCTCGACCTCACCATGAACGTCGAAGCCGACCTCGGCATCGACAGCATCAAACGCGTCGAAATCATGGGCGTCCAGGCCGCGCTCGTCGAACTCTCCGCTTCCGACCCGCTGCTCGACGCCTACCACCCGGACCACGGCGCCCTCGTCGTGGACGACGGCTCGCAGCTGGCCGCACGGCTCGTCGAACGGCTCACCGGCACCGGCCGGCGGGTGCACACCCTGCGTCTGCCGGGAGTCCCGGCGCGCTCGAACGACGTACACGACCACGCCCTCACCGGCTGGGGCCCCACCGAACTCGCCGCCCAGATCGAGGAGATCTTCGCCGACCGCATCGCCCTGGTCGTCGACGTCACCGCACAGCCCCGCGCCGAATGGGCCGAAAGCACCCGGCGGCTGGCCCACTCGCTGCTTGTCGCACGGCATGTCGTGGCACCGCTGACCTCGGCGGCCGAGCACGGCCGTGCCGCCTTCCTCACCGCGACCGTCCTCGACGGCGCCTTCGGGCTCACCGGCGTCGCCGAGGAGCTGGCTCCGGCCGGCGGAGTGGCGGGCCTCGTCAAGACGCTGGCGCTGGAGGCGCCCGCCCTGTTCTGCCGCGCGGTCGACCTCGACCCCGCGCTCGACGCCGCCACCGGGGCCGCGCTGCTGCTGGACGAGGCGGCCGACTCGGCCCCGGAGCCGGTGCAGGTGGGCCTCGACGGAACACGCCGGGTGGGGCTGACACTGGCCGAGCGGCCGCTCGCCGAGGAGCTGCCCGAGGTCGGCGCGCCGACCTCCGACGACCTCCTGGTCGTCACCGGCGGGGCGCGCGGCATCACCGCCACCTGCCTGCTCGAGCTGGCCGAACGGCACCGCCCGGGGTTGCTGCTGCTCGGCCGCACCCCGCTCGACGCGGAGCCCGGCTGGGCGCAGGGCGTTCCCGACGCCGGGCTGAAGGCGGCCGCCGCGGCCTCCCTCACCGCGTCCGGCGAGAAGCCGACGCCGAAGAAGGTGGGGCGACTCGCGGCGGACGTGACGGGCGGCCGGGAGATCCGGGCCACGCTCGACGCGCTGCACGCGGCCGGAAGCGAGGCCGAGTACCTCGCCGTGGACATCACCGACCAGGCCGCGACGGCCGCCGCGCTCGCCCCGCACCGGGACCGGGTCACGGGTCTGGTGCACGGCGCCGGGGTCCTCGCCGACCAGCTGATCGCCCACAAGAAGGCCTCGGAGATCGAGCGGGTCTTCGCCCCCAAGCTGGCCGGACTGCGGTCCGTGCTAGCCGCGCTGCCCGCCGAACGGCTGCGTCACGTGGTGCTGTTCTCGTCGGTGGCCGGATTCTTCGGCAACCAGGGGCAGTCGGACTACGCGATGGCCAACGAGGTCCTCAACACCTGGGCCGCGTCCGCCCGCCGGCGGCTGCCCGGCGCCAGGATCACCTCGCTGAACTGGGGCGCCTGGGACAGCGGCATGGTGTCCCCGCAGATCAAGGCGGTGTTCGAGGAGCGGGGCATCCCGCTCATCCAGGCGCCCGAGGGGGCCCGGCTGTTCGCCGAGCAGTTCGCGCCCGAACGGGCCGCGGACACGGTCACGGTGCTCGGCCCGACGACCCCGCTGAGCTCGCGGGAGCGTCCGGCGCCGGCGTCCGTGGCGACCGTACGGCGGTCGCTCACGGAGCTGGCCGGCACCCCGCTCGTCACCGACCACCTGATCGACTCCGTGCCGGTGCTGCCGGCCACCGTGGCGATCGGCTGGGCGCTCGGCGCGGTGGAGCACGCCGAAGGGCGGCGCGCGGTGCGGCTGCGCGACTTCTCCGTGCACAAGGGGATCGTCTTCGACGGCACCGGGCCCGACGAGTGCCGTGTGGTGATGACCCCGGCCGACGGCGAGGTGACGGTGGCCGTCCGGTCCGTGACGAAGGACGGGGCGATCCGGCCGCACTACGCCGCCACCGTGGTCACCGGGCCCGCCCCGGCACCGGCCGCCCCGCTGACCGGACTGCCCGCACCGGGCGGTGGCGCGGACGCCGCCGGCCTGTACGAGGACGGCACGCTCTTCCACGGGCCCGCGCTGCGCGGACTGCGGCGCGTGCTCGCCGACGAGGAGGCGCGGCTGGTGCTGGAGTGCGAGCCCGTCGCGACGGCCGTACGGACGTCCGCCGCCTCCTGGTACGCGGCCGGTCCCGCGGATCTGCTGCTCCAGGCCGCGCTGGTCTGGGTGCGCCGCTTCCGGTCCGCCGCCGGGCTGCCGCTCGCCGTCGGAGGAGTCGAACTGCACGCGCCGCTGACCTCGCCGGGGACGTTCCTCGTCGTGGTGGAGCCGGTGCGGCACGACGGCCCGGACTCCCGGCTCACCGTCACCGCCTGCGCCCCTGACGGCCGGGTCCTCGCCCGGTTCACCGATGTGTCCGTGGTCTCGGCCCCGCAGCTGGCGGCCAAGTTCACGGGCTGACCCGTGGCCTGTGCCGGACGTACCGAGCGGGCGGCGGTTCTCCGCCGCCCGCCCCACAGGATCCCCCGTTCGGGAAGGAACCTCCCCCTGTCATGAGCAGATACGCGATCGTCGGGATCTCCTGCCTGTTCCCCGGCGCCCGGACTCCCGAGGAGTTCCGGCACAACCTCCGAAGCGGCACGGACAGCCGCCGCGACGGCGGCGAGGAGGTCTTCGGGCCGGCGCTCGACGAGCGTGACCTCGACCCCCGCCACCGCATCACCTCCCGTCGCGGCGGGTTCGTCACCGGCTTCGAGTTCGACCCGACCGGCTACCGCCTCGACCCCGGCCGGCTCGCCCGGCTGGACCGGATCTTCCACTGGTCCCTGTACGCGGCCCGGGAGGCGCTGCGCGACTGCGGCGTGGACGAACGGCCCGAGACCCTGGCCCGCACGGGCCTGGTGATGGGCAACTACTCCTTCCCCACGCCCGCCTCGGCCGAGGTCAGCGTCCCGCTGGCGCAGGAGGCCGTACTGGCCGGACTGCGCCGCGCGGACGCGCCCGAGCTGGCCGGGCTGCCGCAGGGCCGCCCGCTGATCGACCGTACGGCCGTCGTCCCGGAGAACCTGCGGGTCAGCGGGTCGCCCGCCGCCGTCACCGCCGCCGCGCTGGGCCTCGGCGGGCCCCGCTACTGCCTGGACGCGGCCTGCTCCTCCGCGCTGTACGCGCTCAGTCTGGCGTGCGGCCATCTCGCCTCCGGGCAGGCGGACCTGGTGCTCGCGGGAGGGGTCTGCGCCCCCGATCCGACGCTGATCCATCTGTCGTTCTCCGATCTGCACGCCTATCCGGAGAACGGGTTCAGCCAGCCCTTCGACCGCCGTTCCGGTGGCATCGTCACCGGTCAGGGCGCCGGCATGGTCGCGGTCAAGCGGCTGGCGGACGCGCTGCGCGACGGTGACCGCATCCACGCGGTGGTGGACGGCATCGGGCTGTCCAACGACGGCTCCGGACGCCATCCGCTGGTCCCGCGCAAGAGTGGTCAGCTCGACGCGCTGGCGCGGGCGTACGCGGACGCGGGGGTGGACCCGGCCGGCATCGACTACCTGGAGTGCCATGCCACCGGCACGCCGATCGGGGACGCCACCGAGGCCGAGTCCGTCGCCGAGTTCTTCGGCGCGCACGGCGGGGTGCCGCTGCTCGGCTCGGTCAAGGGCAACATCGGGCATCTGCTGACGGTGGCCGGTCTGAGCAGTCTGCTCAAGGTCGTCCTGGCCATGGACGACGGTACGATCCCGCCGACGACCGGCGTGGCGGAGCCGCTGTCCTCCCCCGACGGCGGGGTCGGCGAAGGGGCCCTGGTGCGGTCCGCGCGGGCGTGGCCCGAGGGGCCGGGCCCGCGCCGGGCGGCGGTCTCGGCGTTCGGGTTCGGCGGCACCAACGCGCACGTCGTGCTCTCGGACGCCACCTCCGCCGCTCACGACGACACCGGACCCGCCGTGCCGCCCGCCCTGGACGTGGTGGGCCTGGGCGCGCACTTCGGGTCGCTCGAGACCGTGGAGGCGTTCGAACGCGCCGTGCACCGGGGCGACGACGATCTGCGCCCGCTGCCGGAGCAGCGCTGGCGCGGCCTGGACCGTACCGACGGCGGCACCCTGGAGGAGGCCGGACTCACCGCTCCGCAGGGGGCGTTCGTCGACGGGGTCGAGGTGGACCCCGTGGAGCTCCGGGTGCCGCCGTCCGACCTGCGGATCTACAACCCGCAGCACGCGCTGATGACCAAGGTCGCCGACGAGGCGCTGCGCGACGCCGGTTACCGGCTCGGCGCCGGGCCGGGCGACACCCCCGATCCGCGCCGGGTCGCCGTGGTCGTGGTGACGGAGATCGAGCCGTACACGCACGCCCGGCTCAGCCGTCACGGGCTCGGGGCGTTCCTGCGCCGCGAGTTCGACGAGGCGGGCCTGGAACTCACCGAGGAGCAGCGGGCGGCACTCGCCGCGGTCTCCCGGGACGCCGTGGTGGACCCGATCGGCGCCAACGAGGTGCTCAGTTACATCGGGAACATCATGGCCGGGCGGATCTCCTCCCGGTGGAACCTGACCGGACCGTCGTTCACCCTGTCCGCCGACGGTGCCGGTACGGCCGAGGCCCTCGAGGTGGCGCGGCTGCTGCTGCTCGACCCGGACCTGGAAGCGGTGCTGGTCGGCGCCGTCGATCTGGCGGGCTCGGCGGAGAACCTGCTGACCTGGCCCGAGCTCGACGCCGGGGCGGGGCTGTCGTTCAACGACGGCGGCCGCGGGCGGCGGGTGGGCGAGGGCGCCGGCGCCCTGGTCGTCACCCGCGCGGACGCGGCCGGGAGCACCGGCCGGGTGCACGCCCGGGTCGACGGGACGGCCGTACGGTACGCGCCCGCCGACGGCGCGCTGCCCGGCGCGGACGCCGGGGAGCTGGCAGAGGCCGCTCGGGCGGCCCTGGCGCAGGCCGGTGTCGACGCCGCCGAGGTGGGCTATGTGGAGGCCCACGCGGACGGTACGCGGGACGCGGACCGCGCGGAGATCGCGGGGCTCGCGCAGGTGTACCGCGCGGGCGCCGGCGACACCGCCCTGGGCAGTGTGAAGGCGCAGCTCGGTGACACCGGGTGCGCGAGCGGGATGGCCGGGCTGCTCCGGGCGGTCCTGTGTCTGCGGTACGCGTATCTGCCCGGTACGCGCGGCTGGTCGCGGCCCGCCGACGAGCTCGCCGACGCGTTCGAGGCGTCCGCCTTCCATGTACCGGAGACGTCGCGGCCCTGGCTGCGCGAACGTGCGGGCACTCGCCGGCACGCGTCCGTGAGCATGCTGGGCGCGGGCGGCTCACACGCCCATCTCGTGCTGTCCTCGGTGCCCGGCGCCGACCGGCCCCGGCCGGTCGCCGACTGGTACCGGGCGGGCGGTCCCGTCCTGCTGGCCGTCGGCGCGGACACACCGGACGCGCTGGTCGCGGAGGCCGGGCGGTACCGGGCTCTGCTCGACGACGGCGCCGACCCGCACGCGCTGGCGCGGGAGGCGGCCGGCCGGCTCGACGGCCGGCGGCTGCGCGCCGTCCTGGTCGGACACGGCCGCGAGGAGCTGGTGAGGCAGCTGGAGCTGATGGCCCGTGACGTGCCCGTGGCGCACGCCGAGGGCCGGGAGTGGGCCACTCCGTCCGGTTCCTTCTTCACGCCCCGGCCGCTCGGCCCCGAAGGCCGGGTCGCCCTGGTCTACCCGGGCGCCTTCAACAGCTATCCGGGGCTCGGCGCGGACCTCTTCCGCGCCTTCCCCGCCCTGCTGGACCGTTTCGAGGGGCAGGCCGCCGAGCCGGCCCGGATGCTGCGCGCCGCGCATCTGTACCCGCGGTCGCGTGAGGCGCTCACCCGGCGCGATCTGATGAAGCTGGAGGAACGTCTCGGCGGTGACGTGCCGTTCATGCTCGCCACCGGCACCAGCTTCGCCATCCTGTACACCGCCCTGGTGCGGGAGGTGCTGGGCGTCACCGCGCACGGCGGGTTCGGCTACAGCCTGGGCGAGTCGAGCATGCTGTTCGCGACCGGCGGCTGGGACCCGGCGGGGCGCAGCGACTCGCTGATCAGCGACAGTCCGGTCTTCCAGGACCGGCTGTGCGGCCCGCGGCGCACCGTGCGCGAGGCGTGGGGGCTGCCCGAGGAGACCCCGGACCCGTCCGTGTGGGCCTCCCATGTGCTGCTCTCCGCCGCCGAACCGGTGCGTGAGGCGCTCACCCGCCACGACCGGGTGTTCCTGACCCATGTCAACACGCCGGGTGAGCTGGTGATCGCCGGTGATCCGGCGCAGTGCCGGGCGCTCATCGAGGAGGTGGGCTGCCGCGCGGCCCGCTCGCCGGTGAACGTGGTCATGCACTGCCCGGTCGTGGACGCCGAGTTCGACGGTCTGGCCCGGCTGAACGACTATCCGACCGGTTCCTTCGGGGACCTGGAGCTGTTCAGCGCGTACGACTACGAGCCGCTGGCCGCCGACCGGCTGGCCGATTCGCCGCGGCGCATCGCGACGACCCTGCGTTCGACGATCGACTTCCCGAGGCTGGTGCACGCGGCGTACGAGCGCGGCTACCGCTACTTCATCGAGGTGGGCCCCGGGGCCACCTGTTCGCGGTGGATCCGCGACACGCTCGGCGACGCGCCGCACATGGCCGCCTGCGTGGACCGCCGCGGGGTGTCCGCCACGACACCGCTCGCCCAGCTCGTGGCCCGCCTCGTGGGGCACGGAGTGCCGGTGGACCTGTCGGCCCTGCTGGGCCCCGAGCCGGCCGCGCGGCCCGTGCCGGCCGGCCGCCGGCTGCCCACCACCCGGGTGGGTCTGGGTGAGCCCGTTCCCGACCGCGTCGCCCGCGAGGCGGCCGAGGTCCTGTCCGCCCTGCGTCCCGGGGTCGCCGAGCCGTCCGCGGCCCGGCCCGAACCCGCCGTCCCCGTCCTGTCCGCACCGCCGGAGGTGCCCGCCGCCATGCCCGCCGACCCGACCCTCGAGATGTCCGAGGTCATCACCTTCGACGGGGAGCCGGCCACGGTCCTTCCCTGGACCCCGCCCGCCCCGGCGCCGGCCCCCGCCGCACCACCCGCGCCTGCGGCCCCGCCCCGCCCGGCCGCCCCTTCGGCGCCGGCGGCCGCCCGCACCGGCACAGGGCCCGCCGCGGAACTGGTGCGGGAGCTGCGCCGGGAGATCGTCGCCGCGCACGGTGTGGTGATGGAGACCCACCGGGTGCTCCAGGCGGCCACCCTGGACCGTACGGAGGCACTGCTCGGCACACCGGCACCCGCCGTGCCGCGCGCCGCGCCCGCCCCGGTCGCACCCGCCGCCGTACCGCCGCCCGCGCTGCCCGCGCCGTCCGCGCCGTCCGCGCCGTCTCTGCCCCCGGCACCGCGCGACAGCGCCGCGGACGACGGTGTGGTGTGGGACGAGGCGCAGCTGCTGGAGTTCGCGACCGGCTCGGTGGCCGAGGTCTTCGGCCCCGAGTTCGCCGAGATCGACACCTTCAAGGCGCGGGTGCGGCTGCCGGCGCCGCCGTACCACTTCGTCACCCGCGTCACCGAACTGGACGCGAAGCCGGGTGTGCTCGAGCCCGCGAGGATCACCACCGAGTACGACGTGCCCGAGGACGCCTGGTACGCGGTGGACGGCGGGGTCCCGCCGGCGGTGACCGTGGAGTCCGGGCAGTGCGACCTGCTGCTGGTCGCCTATCTGGGCATCGACTTCCGCAACAAGGGCGAGCGGGTCTACCGGCTGCTCGACAGCTCGCTGATCTTCCGCGGCGGGCTGCCCACCACCGGGCAGACGCTGCGCTACGAGATCTCCATCGACCGGTTCGTCCACCAGGGCGACACCACGATCTTCTTCTTCAGCTACGACTGCTACGCCGACGGCGAGCTGATCCTCGAACTCCGGGACGCCTGCGCCGGGTTCTTCAGCAAGGCGGAGCTGGACACCCCGCTCGGCGTCGTCATCACCGACCAGGAACGGGCCCGCCGCGCGGCCCTCCCGAAGGGCACCTTCAAGCCCCTCGCGTACACCGGCAAGAACCAACTCGACGCACGCGACCTGGAGTTGCTGGCCCAGGGCCGGCCCGGTGACGTGTTCGGCCCGGACCACGCGCAGGACCCCGGCATCAACCCGGCGCTGCGGCTGCCGGACGCCCGGCTGCGGATGGTGGACGAGGTCGTCATCGACCGCAAGGGCGGGCCGTGCGAACTCGGCGCGATCAGTGCCGTCAAGCGGCTGGAGCCGGACGCCTGGTACTTCACCTGCCACTTCCCCGACGACCCGGTACTGGCCGGCTCCCTGATCGCCGAGGGCGCCATCCAGATGCTGCAGATCTACCTCATGCACCAGGGCATGCATCTGACCCTGCCGGACGCCCGCTTCCAGACGGTCACCGACCGGCGCATCGACGTCCAGGTGCGCGGCCAGGTCACCCCGAAGGACGCCGAGATCCGCTACGAGGTCGAGGTCACCGAACTGACCCTGCTGCCCCGGCCGACGGTCATCGCGGACGTCCTCATCCACCTCGGGGACAAGCCGGTGGTGCGGATGCAGAACCTCGGTCTGCAGATCGTGGAGAAGCCCGGTACCCCGTACCGGCCCGAGGCCGGAGGCGTCCCCGCCTTCCTCGGCCGCCGCAACCGCAGCGGCGAGGCCGCCATGATCAACGAGCTGCATCTGGCGCACTCCGCCAAGGGTCTCCTCGACATGGCGATGGGCCCGGAGTTCGAGATCTACCGCGACAGCAGGGCGCCCTACATCCCCAACGGCGACTTCCAGTTCGTCGACCGGGTCATGTCGCTCACCGGCACCCGCGGCGATCTCAGCCCCGGCTCCGAGATGGTCACCGAGTACGACTCCCCGGACGACGCCTGGTACTACCGGCAGAACTCCTCGCCGTACATGCCGAACTGCGTCTACATGGAGAGCTCGCTGCAGGCGGCCATCTTCCTCGGCTACTACCTGGGCGCGACCCTGCGTGAGCCGCGGGAGCAGTACGCGATCCGCAACCTGGACGGCCGGGCCACCCTGGTCAAGGACATCGACCTGCGCGGCAAGACCGTACGGCACCGCTCGAAGCTGCTGATGACGAGCGTGGTCTCCGGCGCCGTACTGCAGAACTTCTCCTACGAACTGTCCGCCGACGGTGAGGTGTTCTACACCGGCGAGTCCCTCTTCGGGTACTTCTCCGAGTCCGCGCTCGCCAACCAGGTGGGCCTGGACAGCGGCACGTACAAGCCGACGTGGCTCGAGGAGGAGAAGCCCGCCCCGGAGCGGGTGAGGCGGCTCGAACTGGGCCCGGACGCACCCGCGTTCCGCGACGACTCCGGCGGCGGGCTGCGTCTGCCGGGCGGGCGTTTCGACCTGGTGGACCGGGTCGACCTGGTCGCGGACGGGGGCCGGCACGGCGCGGGCTATCTGCACGGGCACCGCGGTATCCGGCCCGACGAGTGGTACTTCGACTGCCACTTCCACCGCGACCCGGTGATGCCGGGCTCGCTCGGCGTCGAGGCGGTGCTCCAGGCGCTGCGGCTGTTCGTCCTGGACCAGGACCTCGCCCGCGGTATGACCCGGCCCCGCTTCGCCATGGCCACCGATGTGGAGATGTCCTGGAAGTACCGGGGGCAGATCCTGCGCGACGACCGCGAGCTCTTCTTCGACGTGCACGTCAAGGAGGTCCGCGAGGAGGCGGGCCGGCTGCTGCTGATCGCCGACGCGGACCTGTGGAAGCCGGGGCTGCGCATCTACGAACTGACCGACGTGGCCATCGAGGTCCGTCCGGATGCCGACTGACCGCAGGCACGGCCGAGGAGTTGTGTTGTCCATGAGCACCACGTCCGAGACGCTCCGCTGGTACGGGGGCGGATATCCGAGTACGGAACCGGCCGGGATCCAGCAGGTCCTGGCCCAGGTGGAGCAGCCCTGCTTCATCGTGTCCACGCCGCAGGGCGTCGGCGCCGCCGCCGGCGGCACGGCGGCCGCGGGCGGGGACGGGCCGGCCGTGCTGGCCGCCGCCCCCGCGCTGCCGCCGCATCGGCTGGGTTCGGCCGCGTTCCGCGCCGCGCACGGAGTGCGGCAGTCGTACATGGCCGGCGCGATGGCGGGCGGTATCGCCTCCGCCGATCTGGTGATCGCGCTGGCCCGGCAGGGTTTCCTCGCCTCGTTCGGCGCGGCCGGTCTGCTGCCGAGGACCATCGAGGAGGCCCTGGCCCGCTTCGCCGCCGAGATCCCCGGACTGCCGTACGCCGTCAACCTCATCCACAGCCCCAGCGAGGAGCGGCTGGAGCGGGAGGCCGTCGAGCTGTTCCTGAAGCACAAAGTGCGCTGTGTCGAGGCGTCGGCCTTCCTGGGGCTGACCCCGCATCTGGTGCGCTACCGGCTGGCGGGGCTGCGCCGGGAGCCGTCCGGCCGGATCGTCGCCGAACACCGGGTCATCGCCAAGGTGTCCCGGTCCGAGACCGCCGAGCGGTTCATGCGTCCGGCGCCCACCGCGATGGTCGACGCCCTGCTGCGGGACGGATCGATCACCGCCGAGCAGGCACAGCTCGCCCACCATCTGCCGCTCGCCGACGACATCACCGTGGAGGCGGACTCCGGCGGGCACACCGACCGCCGCCCGCTGCCGGCGCTGTTCCCGGTGATCCTGCGGCTGCGCGACCAGATCCAGCACGAGCACCGCTACGCCGTCCCGGTCCGGGTCGGCGCGGCCGGCGGCCTCGGCACCCCGGCCGCCGTCGCCGCCGCCTTCACCATGGGCGCCGCCTATGTGGTGACCGGGTCCGTCAACCAGTCGTGCCTGGAGTCCGGCACCTCCGCGATCACCCGCGAGCTGCTGGCGCAGGCGGAGGTCACGGACTGTGTGATGGCACCGGCGGCCGACATGTTCGAGATGGGCGTCGAGCTGCAGGTACTGCGCCGCGGCTCGATGTTCCCGATGCGCGCCGCCCAGCTCTACCAGCTCTACCAGGCGTACGACGGCATCGACGCGCTGCCGCGGGCGCAGCGCGAGCGGCTGGAGTCACAGGTGTTCCGGCGTCCGCTGGACGACGTGTGGGAGGAGTGCGTCGCGTACTTCAGCCGGCGCGACCCCGACCAGCTGCGCCGGGCGGCCGACAGCCCCAAGCGGCGGATGGCCCTGGTGTTCCGCTGGTATCTGGGCATGGCGTCGCGCTGGGCGGTGACCGGGCAGCGGGACCGGGCCGCCGACTACCAGATCTGGTGCGGTCCCGCGATGGGCAGCTTCAACGCCTGGGTGTCCGGCAGTTATCTGAACACCCCGGAGAACCGGACGGTCGCCGACGTCGCCCACCATCTGATGCGGGGCGCCGCCTTCCACACCCGGACCGCCCAGCTCGCCACCGCCGGTGTCACCCTGCCGACGTCGGTGGCGGACTACCGCCCCGTGCCGCTGGAGCCGGCCGCGCTCACGGAGGCCGCCCGATGAACCGCGCGCCGGCCCCCGAGGAGGTCGAGGAGCTGCTCGGGGACCCCGGGGACCCGGGCAACCCGTACGGTTTCGCCGCGGCCGTCGCCCGTGACGAGGCGGACGCCCCTCCCGACGAGCTGTGCCGGACGCTGGTCTCGGCCGGTTTCCACCTCAACTACCTGCCGCGTGAGTGGGGCGGGGCGTTCGACACGTTCGACCGCGGACTGACCCTGGTACGGGCCGCCGCCCGCCGGGACGTGAACGTGATGCCGGGCACCATGTTCAGCATCATCGCCGCCACCTGCCTCCAGCTGCACGGCAGCGAGCGGCAGCGCGAGCGGGTGGCCCGCATCCTGACCGGCGGCGGCTCGGTGGGGTTCGCCCTGACCGAGGCCGCGCACGGCAGCGATCTGCTGGCGGGCGAGGTACGCCTCGACGGGGACGGGCGGCTGCACGGCGAGAAGTGGATGGTCGGCAACGGCCTGCGCTGTGACGCCCTCTACGTGGTCGCCCGCACCGGCGAGCGCGGGCCGGGCGCCTTCTCCGCCTACCTTCTGGACCCCGGCGCCGACGGACTGGTCCGCGAGCCCGCCCCGCGCACCGGCGGCATGCGGGGCGTGGACACCGCGCGGGTGCGCTTCGACGGGACACCGGTGCCCGAGGACGCCCTGGTCGGCAAGGCCGGCGAGGGTCTCGAGGTGGCGGTCCTCGCCCAGCAGGCCGTACGGCTGATGAGCATGGCGGGCAGTCTCGGCTGCGCCGACACGGCGCTGCGGCTGACGCTGGACTTCGCGGCCGGGCGCAAGGTGGCGGGAACGCCCCTCGTCGAGGCGCCGCACTCCCGCCGGGAGCTGGCCGTCGCCTCGGCGGCGCTGCTGGCGGCGGACGCGGTGGCGCTGGCCGCCGCCCGGGGTGTGCACGTCGTACCCGAGGCGTTCAGCGTGTGGGCGCCGGCCGCCAAGCATGTGGTGGCCGAGGCGTGCGAGGAGCTGGTGCGGCGCTGCGCCGCCGTCCTCGCCACCCGCTCGGTGCTGCGCGAGGGCGCGCCGGGCGCGGGACTGTTCCAGAAGCTGCAGCGCGACACGGCGGTGGTACGGGTGATCGACGCCAGCCCGCTGGCGAACCTGCGCTCCTACGCCGCCCAGATCCCCACCCTCGCCGGCCGGCAGGAACAGCCGGACCCGAACGTCCTCGAGCGGCTGTTCGACCTCGGGGCCGGGCTGCCGCCGTACGAGCCGACCCGGCTGGACCTGGTCGTGCGCGGCGCCGATCCCGTACTGACCGGGCTGCGCGGTATCGCCGGGCCGGTCCGGGCGCAGCTCGCCGATCCGCGCGCCGGGGCGCTGGTGCGCCGGGTGTCCGACGCCGTCGCCTCGCTCGGCGCCGAGGCCGCCTCGGCGCGCCGGCGCGGCGCCGACCCCAACGCCCTGGCCGACGTCGCCGAGCGCTACGCCTGGCTGCACGCCGCCGCCGCGTGCGTCCACCTGTGGTGGGCCAACCGGCACCGGCCGCTGTACGGCGGCGAGCCGGGCGATTCCGGCTGGCTGACCGCCGTCCTGTCCTTCCTGCTCGCCCGCGCCGCCGGCACCGACCCCCGCCGGCACGGCCCCGATCTGCTGCCCGCCCTCGACACCACGGACGCCCTGCGCCGGGGCAACCGGCTGATGACCGCGCTGCCGGTCCCCCTCGCGCCCGTCACCTCCCGCCCGTACGACCCGATGGAGACCTCCTGATGTCCCAGGCCGAGCTGACCGATCTGGCCCGACGGTTCGAGCAGTACCTCGGCGACCCGCACGACCCGGCGAGCCGGATGCCGTTCACCGCCGTGCTGGACCACGACGAGCACGACACCTTCCCGTACGCCTTCGTCGGCATGCTGCGCCGCTGGGGCTTCCTGGACTACGGTCTGCCGGCCGAGCAGGGCGGCAAGGCCGGCAATCCGGAGACCGGCTTCACCCTGATGCGGCTGGTGGCCCGCCGTGACGGCGCCACCGCGATCGCGCTCGGTCTGACGCAGGCCGCCTTCACCCCGGTGTGGATCGCCGGCACCGACGAGCAGAAGCGGCGCCAGATCGCCGACATCCACGGCGGTGTCGGCCTGTCCTGGGGGCTGTCCGAGGCCGCGCACGGCAGCGACCTGCTGAACAACGAGGTCGTCGCCGAGCGGGTGCCGGGCGGCTACCGGCTCACCGGTGAGAAGTGGCCGATCGGCAACGCCACCTACTCCGACCGCATGGTCGTCTTCGCCCGCACCGGGCCGCGCGGCGGCGCCGGGGACTACTCGATCCTCGTCGTCGACAAGTGGCGGGCCGAGGCGGAGACCGTACGCGAGACCCACCCGGTGAGGCAGCACGGTGTACGGGCCCTGGACCTCAGCGGGCTGCGGTTCGACGGCGTGTTCGTCCCCGACTCCGACCGGATCGGCGCCGAGGGGCAGGGCCTGGAGATCGCGCTGAAGACCAGCCAGACCGCCCGGCTGGTGATCCTCAGCCTCGCCCTGTCGGGGGTGGACACCTCGCTGCGTACGGCCCTGGAGTTCGCGCAGGACCGGGTGCTGTTCGACCGGCCCGTCGTGGACGTGCCGTACACCGGACGCCAGTTGGCCGAGTCCTTCGCCGAGCTGATGATCGCCGACGCGGTGTGCCTGGGCGCCGTCCGCAGCCTCCAGGCCTCCCCGGCCCAGGTGAGCGTGTGGTCGTCGGTGGCCAAGTACGTGGTGCCGACCCTGCTCGAGGAGACCCTGTCCCGGCTCAACGTGGTGCTCGGGGCCCGGGTGTTCCTGCGGACGCACCCGCGCTTCGGCATGCACCAGAAGATGCTGCGGGACCTCCTCGTCACCAACATGGCCGACGGCAACACGGTGGTGAACCTCCGCAACATCGGCCATCAGCTGCCCTCGCTGCTCCGGCAGGGCCTCACCGCCGACGCCGGAGTCCGTGCCGCGGCCGCGGAACGCGTGGCCGTGCTGTACGGCATGGACACCGAACTGCCCGTGTACCGGCCCGAGGAGCAGGAGCTCTCCAGCCGGGGCATGGACGACGCCGTCCTGGCCGCGCCCCACTCCCTGGAGCGGCTGCGGGCGCTCGCCGAGGAGGCCACCGACAAGGACCGGGACCGGCTGCTGCTGGCGGCCGGCATCGCGGAGGAACTCCTCGGCCGGCTGGACCCGTTGCGGGAGCGGCAGGACAGGCTGCAGGCGGAGCTCGGGCGCGGCTACGCCCACTCGGCGGAACTCTTCGACCTGGCGCAGGAGTACTGCCTGGTGCACGCGGCCGCCGCGTGCGTCCACACCTACGTCCACTCGCACGGGACCATGGCCGGTCCACTGCCCAGCGCGGCCCTCCTCGTGCTGCAACTGGAGCGGCTGCGCCTGCGGTTCGCCCCGTACGAGCCCTACCGGGACCCGGACGCGGCCGGTGAGGTGCTGGACGTGCTGGTGCGGCTGCACGCGGAGAACCGGCTGCTCTCCCACTGGCCGGTCACCCTGGCCGACCGGACCGCGCCCGACGGGGACGTCCGCGGCGCCGAGGCCCGCTGACACCCCCGATGGCCGACCTGTGGACGCTGCCCGAGGAACAAGTGCCCGAACTGGCGGACCGGTTGGGCGGCCTGGAGCTGCTGTCCGACGCGGAGCGGGCGCGGCACGACCGGCTCCGTACGCCGGGTGCGCGGCTGCGGTTCCTGGGCGGGCGGCTGCTGTGCCGGACGGCGCTCACCGTCCGCACCGGGCTGCCGGTGGACACCTGGCGTTTCGTCCGCACCCGCCACGGACGTCCCGAACTCGCGGACGGCCGCGGCGGTCTGCGCTTCAACCTGTCCCACACCGACGGCCTGATCGCCTGTGCGGTCACCCGGGGGCGGGCCTGCGGCGTCGACGTGGAACGGACGCCCTTCGACCGTGCCACGGCCGGCCCGCTGCGCGGCCGTTTCGACGACGCGCAGCGGGCGGCGCTGGACTCCGCCCCGGACCCGCTCCTCGCCCTGGGCGAGCTGTGGGTCCTGACCGAGGCCTATCTGAAGGGGCTGGGCACCGGACTGGCGCACGGGGTGCGGGGGACGCGGTTCGAGCCGTGCGGCTCCGGCCGGTTCACCGTGACCGACGCGCGGCGCCCGGACTCCGGCCGGCGCTGGCGCCTCGACCTGCTGCGTCCCGGCCCCGGCCATCTGCTGGCCGTCGCGGTGGACGGCGGCACGGCCCCGCCGCACCACCACGACCTGGGCGCGGACCCCGCGCCGCCCCGCCCCCCGACTCCCCGACCACCGTTGTGAACCCGGAAGGACCTCCCATGCCGCAGCACACCCCGCCGACCGTCGCCGTGATCGGTTCCGGCCCCGCCGGACTGTCCGCCGCCTACCATCTGCGCGACCGCGCCCGGATCACCGTCTTCGAACGCGAGAACCGCCCCGGCGGCCACGCCAACACCGTGGAGGTGGAGGAGAACGGCCGGGTGATCGGCCTGGACACCGCGTTCATCGTCTTCAACCGCCGTTTCTACCCGCAGCTGTGCGGCTTCTTCGACGACCTCGGCGTGGAGACCGTCGCCCACCCGGGCGGCTTCACCTTCTTCGACCTCGACAGCGGCCTGGAGTTCGGCACCGAGGAGCTGGAACTGGACGAGGCCGCCGTCGAGGCGCGCTACGCCGAGCGTCACCCCGGATTCCCGGACGTGTGGCGGGAGGTGCGCCGCTTCCACGAGGAGAGCCGGCGTGACTTCGCGCGCGGGCGCGCGGACATGTCGATGGGCGAGTACCTGGACCGGGGCGGCTACAGCCAGGAGTTCCGCCACTCGTACCTGATCATGCTCTGCTCGGCCGTCTGGTCGGTGCCCGCGGAGCTGGTCTGGGAGATGCCCGCCGCCACCGTGATCGCCTTCTTCGTCGGCCATGACGAGGGCGGCCTCGGCGGCCGGCGCGTCGACTGGCGCACGGTGGGCGGCGGTTCGATCTCCTACGTCCGCAAGGCGCTCGCCGCGACCGGCCCCGACCTGCGGGTCTCGGAGCCCGCCACCGCCGTACGACAGGACGCCGACGGGGTCACGGTGACCACCGCGTCCGGCACCACGACCTTCGACTACGCGGTTGTGGCCACGCACGCCGACGAGGCCCGCGCCCTCCTCGAGAACCCCACGCCCGCACAGGCGACGGCGCTGGAGGGGATCCGCTACAGCCGCTCCAAGGTGGTGCTGCACACCGACCCGTCGCTGATGCCGGCCGGCCGGGAGGGCTGGCTGGCCTGGAACTACGGCAAGGTCGCGGCGGACGGCGCGACCCGCTGCTTCGTCACGTACTACCTCAACCGGCTGCAGGACTTCACGGCGGAGCGGGACTACTTCGTCACCCTGGACCCGCCGCGTCCGGTGGACCCGGAGACGGTGATCGCCGAGTTCGACTACACCCACCCGGTGATCGACATGGCGCTGCGCGAGCGGCAGTCGATGATCCACGGGGCGAACGAGGGCACCCGGGTGAAGCTGGCCGGGTCCTACTTCCACTCCAAGGAGCTCGGACCGGACCTGATCGGCTCCCACGAGGCCGCGTTCTCCGCCGGGGCGGAGGCCGCCGGCCGGCTCATCGGCGAACTGTCCTGACCCGTCTCACGCCGTCTCTCCCCCGCCCGGGCTGCCGCTGAACAGGCGGGCGGACTTGTCCTCCTGGGCGAGGCGGCGCAGGGCCAGCAGGGCGGGTTCCAGCAACACCGAGACAAGAACGGCGCGTTCGGCCAGCTCCAGCAGGTCGGACGCGCCGTTCATCTGTTTGACGTCCAGCTCCGAGATGCGGTCCGTCAGCCGCGCGTACGGCAGCAGGGACTGCCAGCCGATGCCCGCGTCCACATCGGACAGCGCGTCCAGCACCTCGCCGAGGGTCTGGATGGCCGCCGTGCCCGGAGACACCTCCCAGCCCATCTCGGTGATCAGCCGGCGCGCGTCCGCGACACCTTCCGTGTCACCCCCGGCCGTCTCCTCCCGGTCCTGCTTCCGCAGCTTGGTGGCCGGCCGGGCGTCGATCACGATGCCGAAGATCTGGTGCAGGTCGCCCTCCTCGGTGATGGCGCCCAGGATCTCCCTGACCGCGCTCACCGACAGCCGCCGCACACCGACCAGGGTCCGGATCAGCCGCAGCCGCCGCAGATGCTCCTCGCCGTAGTCGGCCTGGTTGGCCGCCGTCGTCAGCTGTCCCTGGGGCAGCAGGCCATCCCGGAGGTAGTACTTGATCGTGGGGATGGACACCCCACTGCGGCGGCTGAGCTCCGAGATCTTCATCGAACTCCACTTACGTTCTAGTATCCACTGGATAACGGATAACGGATCGCGCTACTATCCATTATGAGCTTAGCCGGTCGTCTCCTGGAAGGTGGGTGTCGCGATGCCGACTCTCGGCTGGATCACCCCTCACCCCGCCCCTGCGAACACGCGCGTCTACGTCATGGCGTCGCGCTTTGAACTGAAGTCCCTGTCGGACGTGCCGAAGTTCCTGGTCCACTCCCTGCGCTCCTGGAGCCAGGTGAAGACCGCACACGGCGTGTACGGCGCCTCCCTCGTCGCACAGCCGCTGCGGCGCACCTTCTTCACCCTGTCGGCCTGGCAGGACCGCGACACGCTGTTCGCCTACGCGAAGACCGACCCGCATCTCACCTCGATGCGGGCGTCGCGGGCGGCCTGCCGGCGTTCGACCTTCGTCTACTGGGAGGCGGGCTCCGCGGAGCTGCCGATCAGCTGGGACGAGGCCAAGCGACGGCTCGACGCCAAGGCGCGCGAGGACGCCGCGCAAAGCGGCCACGCCGCCTGAATCCGCCCCACTCCACTCCCCTTCTCTCCCGCCCTCGCACGGGCCCGCACCATGGAGGTTTTGTCATGAGCACGATCAAGTCTGGGGAGGGCGGAGCCGTGCCTCGGCTCGCCGCCCGGGGCGCCGGGGAGAACCGGAGGCCCTTATGGGTGGTCATCGTCGCGTGCAGTCTGCCGATGTTCATGGTCGCGCTCGACAACCTGGTGGTGTCGACGGCGCTGCGGACCCTGGCCGTCGACCTGGAGGCGTCCACTCAGCAGCTGCAGTGGTTCGTCAACGCCTACGTCCTCAGCTTCGCCTGTCTGCTGCTGACCGGGGCGGCGCTGGGTGACCGGTTCGGCCGGCGCCGGGTCTTCGTGGCCGGCATCGCGCTGTTCACCCTGGCCTCGATCGGCTGCGGCCTCTCCGACAGCAGCGAGCAGCTCATCGTCATGCGTGCGCTGCAGGGCCTGGGTGCCTCGGCCGTGATGCCGCTGTCGCTGACCCTCCTCGCGGAGGAGGTTCCGGACAAGAAGCGCAACCTCGCCCTCGGCCTGTGGTCCGCGGTCAGCGGTATGGCCGTGGCCCTCGGTCCCGTGGTGGGCGGCGCGGTGGTCGACGGGCTCGACTGGCAGTGGATCTTCTGGATCAACGTCCCGGTGTGCCTGGTGGCCATCCCGCTGATCCTCGCCGTACTCCGCGAGAGCTCCCTGGACGGGACCCGGCTGGACCTGCTCGGCATGCTCCTCGCGACGGCGGGACTCCTCTCCATGGTCTGGGCGATCGTGAACGGCGAGGACAGGGGCTGGAGTTCGGGCATCATCCTGTCGGCGTTCGCCGGCGGTGTCGTCCTGCTGGCCCTGTTCGTGATGTGGGAGCGCCGGGCACCCCAGCCGCTGCTTCCGCTGTCGTTCTACCGCAAGCGGGCCTTCGTCTTCTCCAACCTGGTCTCCGCGACCATGTACTTCGGCGTTTTCGGGTCGATCTTCCTGCTGGCGCAGTTCTTCCAGATCGCCCCGGTACGCACCCCGCTGGAGGCCGGTGTGCTCACCCTGGCCTGGACCCTGATGCCGATGTTCGTGGCGCCGGTCGCCGGTGCCCTGACCGACAAGGTGGGCGGCGGACGGCTGATGGCGGCCGGTCTCTTCCTCCAGGCGATCGGACTGGCCTGGATCAATCTGGTCGCCTCCTCGGACACTCCGTACTCGCGTATGGTCGGCGCCATGATCGTCGCGGGTATCGGCATGGGCCTCGTCTTCGCCCCGACCGCGGCGGTGGTGCTGGGCTCGGTCGGACCGCAGTACCGCGGTAAGGCGTCGGGCGCCAACAACACCGTCCGTGAGATCGGCGGCGCCCTCGGCACCGCCATCCTGAGCAGTGTGTTCATGCACTACGGCGACGACCGCACCGCCCAGGGCTTCGTCGACGGCATGAAGCCGGGCATCTGGATCGGTGTCGCCGTGGTCCTGGTCGGCGCCCTGTGCGCCCTCGCGATTCCCCGCCCGCGGCCGGACCAGGACACCCCGGCCCCGGCGGGCGCGGGCCGGGAGAACGACCGGACTCCCAGCTCGGCGACCCCGTAGATCCGGCCGCCGTTCCTCCGGGAACGGCGGCAGGCCGGTGCAATCCGCTCGAAACCGCGAGGACGAACGTCGAATCGGGGGTCAGGGGATCTGTGATGCAGCTGAAGTCATCCTGTCGCGCCAACGGACTGTGCCAGCCGGGTGTCAGCCGACTGCTGGCGCTGCTGATCACGGCCACGCTCGCCGTGTCGGTCCTGGTCCACAGCTCGCTTCGGGACAGAACCCATCCCGCGACCGAGGTGGTGATGGTTCCGCTGCTGGCCGGAGTGCTGCTGGCGCTCCAGGTGGGCGTCTTCATCACCCAGCGCTCCGGCCGTGACGGCGGACCGGCCCGCAGAGCCGCCGTCGCGCTCGTCGGCCAGATCCTGGTCGTCGCGCTCTCCGCCGAGGTGCTCGACGTGGAGTTCTGCGTCCTGGCCGGCTATCTGGCGGGCACACTGCCCCTGGTACTGCAACCCCGGTACGCCTGGCCGCTGTTCGCCGTCGTGGTGATCACCGGTCCGCTCGCCGCCACCCGCGCGGACGGCTCGCCCGTCCACCTCGTCTCCATGGGCCTCGGACTCCTGGTCACGGGACTCATGGCCTTCATCCTCTCCAGCACCATGCTGATGGTCCGTCACCTACGGCAGTCCCGCGCGGACTTCGCGCGTGCCGCCGTCCAGAACGAGCAGTCCCGCTTCGCCCGCGATCTGCACGACCTGCTGGGCCACACCCTCTCGGCGCTCGCGATGCGCGCCGAGCTGCTGCACCGCACCTTCCAGTCCCGCCCCGAGCTGGCCGCCGCGCAGACCGACCAACTCCTGCGTACGGCCCGGCAGTCGATGGCCGAGGTCCGGATGGCCGTACGCGGCTACCGGGAACTGCCGTTGTTCAGCGAGGTGCGGGCCGCGGCCTCGCTGCTCGACACCGTCGGCATCGACGTCACGCTCCAGGTGACCGCGCTGCCGTCCCGCGGCGAGGCGGGCACCGCACTGTCCGCGGTTTTGCGGGAGTGTGTCACCAATATGCTCCGGCACAGTGACGTCTCCCGCTGCGCCGTCCTGCTGACCGCGGGACCCGGCACCGTACGGCTGGAGGTCGTCAACGACGGCGCCACCCGCGCGGGGCGCGGCTCCTCACCCGGCGGCGGCAGTGGCCTGGGCAATCTCCGCCAGCGGGTGACCGCCCTCGGCGGCACCCTGGAGAGCCGGCGCTCCCCCGGCGGGACCTTCCGGGTGGTCGCCGTCGTACCGTCCGCCACCCTGTCCGTACCGCCGGGAGCATCGGCGCATCTGCAAACCAGTCTGGGCAAACTGGCCAACGCGGCGTAACACCGCGCTTCCGCCGGAACACCGACCGCAGCTTTTCCGCGACATGTTCGCGCCTCGCATGTCTATGATTCTGGCCAAGGCCGGGACCATCTGCGGGGGGGATGTGTGTGATACGTGTTCTCTTGGCGGAAGATGTACAAATGGTGCGGGAGGCGCTCGCCGCACTGCTGGAACTCGAGGACGACATCCGGGTGGTGGCCGAGGTCGGTTCCGGGGAGGACGTCCTCGAGGCCGCCGAGGAGACCCGTCCCGACCTCGTGATCGTGGACGTGAACATGCCCGGCCTGGACGGCCTCACCGCGGCCGAGCGCTTACGCGACCAGTTACCCGACTCCCGCATCCTGGTGCTCACCGTGCTGGACGCGCCCAATGTGCTGCGCCGCGCGCAGGACGTGCGGGTCGACGGCTACCTCGTCAAGAACGCGCCGGTGGAGCATCTCGTCAAGGCCGTACGCCGGATCATGGCAGGCGAACGCGTCATCTCACCGGAGCTGGCGCTGGCCGCCTGGGAGGGCCAGGCGAGTCCGCTCACGGCACGCGAGGCCGACGTACTGCGGCTCGCCGCGGCCGGGGCGGAGACGGCCGAGATCGCCGAGCATCTGCATCTGTCACCGGGCACCGTGCGCAACTACATGACGACCATCGTCGCCAAACTCGACGCGCGTAACCGTCTGGACGCCATCCGTATCGCCCGTGACGCGGGCTGGCTCCTCAACTCCTGACATCCCGGGGGCACGTGAAACACCTGAAACGCGGCACTCGCGAACTCCCGGAAAACGGCCGGAAGTCGCACCCGATCGCAGCGTCAGTGGCACGTCAGCGGGCTCTGGGAAGGTACCGGCGCCAGTTGGAACACCACCATCGCTCCGCGAGAGGAGCATCCGCGACGTGCGACGATTCAGCCTCGGACGGCCGGGCAGAGCATCCCGCCTGGCCGTCTGTCTCACGACAGCCGGCCTGACCGCAGCCCTGCTGACAGGATCCGGCAACGCCACCGCATCACCCGAACCCGAGCGGACGACGTCGAAGTTCAAGGGCAACGACGGCGTCACCTACACCGCCACCAACAACCTGCTGCCCTCCGCCGGCGGGCGGGGGCGCGAGTGGATGCTCACCTGGGCCGGCTCGGCGGACCCCGCCAAGCCCGACTTCCTCGCCGTCGTCGACGCCACCCGCGACTCGCGGACCTACGGCGAGGTCGTCAACACCGTCACCCTGGGCCCGGGCCTGTCCAACGAGGCCCACCACATGCAGTACGTGTGGCACAAGGGCGACCGCCTCTTCGCGGGCGGCCTGCTGGCGGACACCGTCTTCGTCTTCGACACCAAGGCGCTGCCGGCCCTGAAGCTGGTCGGCGTGAACTCGACGGTCGACACCCCCTGCGGCACCGCGCCGGACGCCTTCCAGGTGCTGCGCGACGGTACCGCGTACGCCACCTACCTCGGCGGACCCGACGTGCCCGGCCCCTGTACCTACACCAACGGTGAGGTCCGGGAGGGCAACGGCGCGGCCGGGTCGCCCGGCGAGATCGTCCGCATGGACGAGAACGGCCAGACGATCGCCGAGATCCCCGCCGCCCTCGCCGAGGGCGAGGACCCCGAGCAGTGCGGCAACGTGCCGAAGCTGTCGAAGGCCACCTGTGCCAACCCGCACGGCATCATGGTCAGCGAAGAGCGCAACATCATGGTGGCGAGCGACTTCGTCGAGGCCCGGCACTTCCTGAGCCCCAAGCTGCCCGACCAGGCGAGCCTGGCCCGCCAGACGGTCCGCGTCTGGGACATCACCAACCGGGACGACCCCGAGCTGCTCTCCGTCAGCAAGATGCCCGACGGACCCCGCGCCGCGCGCGAGGACGAGAAGATGTGGCACGAGTCCCGGGTCGTCATGGAGCCGGCGCTGCCCCACAAGAAGCACCACAAGGGCGCCTTCGCCTCGTCCATGCTGGGCGGAGCGATCTTCTACGCCCCGGACGTGACCGTGCCGAACCCCGAGTGGCGGGAGGTCTTCGACGACACCACCGCCTACCGCAAGGCCGGCGCCGACCGGGACGTCACCGGCGCGGGCGACGCGGGAAGCTGGCTGATGGTCAGCCCCGACGACCGCTATCTGTTCCACACGGTCATGGGCCAGTCGACGCCGTACGGCGCCCCGCTCGACAAGACCACGGGCATGGTCTACGTCCTGGACATCCGCAAGCTGCTGGCCGCGGGCGACAACCCCAAGTGCGACATCGACACGATCCACGAGGCCTACCGCGGCGGCCACGAGCGGGACTGCCCGGCGGTCACCTCCGCGATGCCGATCCGCGACACCACCGACGGCGGCCCGCACTGGGGCGCCATGGACAACTTCAAGCAGGTGCGCGGCGGTCACTACAAGGAGACCGAGCAGATCAGCCGTATCGCCACCTCGAACTACTTCATCGCCGGCTCCTTCAGCGGCGACGGCAACCACGAGGTCTGCATGTACGACCTCGGCAAGTCGGGCAAGCTGCGCCAGGACACCCGGTTCCGTGACGAGAACACCGGGAAGCCCTGCGTGGACTTCGACCGTACGTCGTGGCCGCACGGCGACACCGGTCCTGCCCGCCCGCACGGGATCCTGTTCACCGTCAGCGACAGCGTCCTGAAGTGACCGGGTCCACCGAGACCCAGGTGCCCTCCGCCATTCCCCCGGGCGGTGGGCACCTGGCCCATGTTCAGGAGTCGTCGGCCGGGGGAACACTGCCGCTGCTCGCACTCGCCGCCGTCATCGGGCTGGTGTGCGTCGGATTCCTGGTCCGGCGCAAGACGCTGCCGCGCCCGTATCTCTTCGCCTCCGGCGCGCTGTGCGTCCTGGTGATCTCGTTCGTCCTGGGCGCGGCGCTGCGCCCGGTGGACGCGCCGGACCGTACGACGGCGCACGGCGGCACGGCGCACGGCGAGGCCGTGGCGGACCGGCCGTCCCCGCCCGGGACGCCGGTGCTGCGGACGCTGCATCTGGGCGGCAAGCAGGTCGGCGTCCTGGTGGTGCCCGGCCGTCCCGGCCGCAATCTGGTGGGGATCGGCGCGGCCGACGCGAAGGCCGCGGCCGACGGCGACGCTCCGCGGGAGGGGCGTCGGCAGCCGGGCAGCGCCCAGACCTGGGTCTCGGTGGACCTGCCCGAGGGCAGCAGCACCCTGCGGGTGTCCGCGGGCGGCGCGAACGGATCGCTGACCGTCGACACCGGGAGCGGCCGTACGGCGGCGCCGCGGGCGCTGACGACCGCCGACGCGCCCGAATGCGCCGCGTCGGCGGCCGGGGCGCTCGTCGCCGGCGAGAACCGGCCGCTCACCGCCTGCCCGTCCGACACGCTCACCGCCGAGGACGCGGACGCGCTGCGCGCCATGGTCCGCTTCCTCGCCGGCCGTGACGTCCCGGCCCTGGGCCTGGTCTCCGACGAGTCGCCGCGCGGCCAAAAGGCCGCCGCCGCGGTCCGTGCGCAGGCCCGGCAGGAGGGCATCACCGTCACCGGTCCCGGCAAGGACCGCCCGGTGATCGTCACGTCCGGGTGGGCCGGGGCCACGGAGGTCGCCGACGCCGTGGAGGGCGGGACGACCCGCGCCCAGGGCGTCTATCTCGCCCCCTGGCTGCTGGCCCGTTCGGTGCTCACCCCGAGCGCCGGCCAGCTGATACCGCTGCGTTTCACCCCGCGTACGAAGGAAGCCATGGAGTACACCGAGGCGCTGGCCGCGCGGCTGCCCGGCGAGTACCCGTCCGGCAGCGGCTACACGGCCTGGCAGCGGGCCCGCGGCGAGGAGCCGGCCCCGCAGCCCCGGCTCTACGCCGCCTCCACCGCCTACGTGCCCGGAACCATGATCTCCGCGGACGGTGGGGACACCGGCGGCCACCAGCACGGAGCGTCCGGTGCCGACTGGCTGCCGTCGGGAATGATCTCGCCGGTCAGCGGCCCGATGAGGGAGGGATGAGCGATGACCCGGGACCGCAAGCGCGTCGACGGCCAGTGGGCACTCGGCGAGCGGGAACCACTGAACGACAACGAACGCTTCAAGCAGGCGGAGGATCCGCTGCTGGTGCGGGAGCGCATCGAGAAGGTCTACGCACGGGAGGGCTTCGCCTCCATTCCGTCCGACGATCTGCGGGGCCGGTTCCGCTGGTGGGGGCTCTACACGCAGCGGCGACCCGGCATCGACGGCGGGCGCACCGCGACCCTCGCCCCGGAGGAGCTCGACGACGAGCACTTCATGCTCCGGGTGCGCGTCGACGGGGGCGGGCTGAACGTCGCCCAGCTGCGTGAGATCGCGGCGCTGTCCACCGAGTTCGGGCGGGACACCGCCGACATCACCGACCGGCAGAACATCCAGTTCCACTGGATCCGTATCGAGGACGTGCCGGAGATCTGGCGCAGGCTCGAGGCGGTGGGGCTCTCCACCACGGAGGCGTGCGGGGACTGTCCACGCGTCATCCTGGGCAGCCCGGTCGCCGGGGTGAGCGCCGACGAGGTGCTGGACGCCACCCCCGCGATCCGGGAGATCACCGAACGGTTCATCGGTGACCCGGAACTGTCCAATCTGCCGCGCAAGTTCAAGACGTCCGTCTCCTGGCTGCCCGACGTCCCCTTCCAGATCCACGACGTGTCCTTCCTCGGTGTGGAACACCCCGAGCTGGGGCCCGGGTTCGACCTGTGGCTGGGCGGCGGCCTGTCGACCGCCCCGCGGCTGGCGGACCGGGCCGGCGCGTGGGTGCCGCTCGCCGAGGTGCCCGAGGTGTGGGCGGGGGTGGTCGGCCTCTTCCGCGACTACGGCTACCGGCGGCTGCGCAACCGGGCCCGGATGAAGTTCCTCGTCGCCGACTGGGGGGTGGAGCGGTTCCGGGAGGTGCTGGAGAAGGAGTACCTCGGACGGCGGCTCGCCGACGGCCCCGCTCCGGTGCTGCCGGCCTCGCCGGTCGACCACATCGGTGTGCACAAGCAGCGGGACGGGCTGTACTACGTGGGTGCGGCGCCGGTGGTCGGCAGGGTCTCCGGCACCCGGCTGGCCGCGCTCGCGGACGCCGCCGAGGCGCACGGTTCGGACCGGGTGCGGCTGACGCCGTACCAGAAGGTGCTGGTCCTCGACGTGGCGGACCCGGAGCCGCTGGTCCGCGACCTCGAGGCGCTCGATCTGCGGGTGGACGCCTCGCCGTGGCGGCGGGCCACGATGGCGTGCACGGGTCTGGAGTACTGCAAGCTCGCGATCGTCGAGACGAAGGCCCGTGCCGCGGAGCTGGTGACCGAGCTGGAACGGCGGCTCGGGGACCAGCGGGCGGACATCACCATCAACCTCAACGGCTGCCCGAACGCGTGCGCGCGCACGCAGGTCGCGGACATCGGCCTGAAGGGCCAGCTCCTCCCGGGCCCCGACGGCACGCAGGTGGAGGGCTTCCAGGTGCACCTGGGCGGCGCGCTCTCCCTCTCCCAGGAGGACGAGGCGGCCTTCGGCCGCAAGCCCCGAGGCGTCAAGGTCCTGGCGACCGACCTCCCCGACTTCGTGGAGAACCTGGTCCGCACCTACCGCAGGGAGCGCGCCGACGAGTCGGAGTCCTTCACGCAATGGCTGACCCGGGCCGAGGACTCGACCTTCTCCTGACCCACCCCGAAGGCGCCCCCGGCCTCACCTCAGGTGAAGCCGGGGGCGCCTCCGCACACCCCCACCCAGCCCTCTCCGCCCCCGCTCCCCGCTCCCCGCTCCCGCGGGCAATCGTGCCGCAGGGCGGCACGGGTGGGCGCGACGGCACCCCGCAAGCGCCGGGCCGCGCGAACACCCCCCGCCCCGCACCAACGTGCCGGCACCCGGTCAAGCACCGGCACAGGACACCGCACCGTAACGCACGTACGGCCCCCGCCGACCACCCGCGACCGGGCGGCAAGACGAAGGCCGTACATGGTGTTACCGAAGGCGGCCGCAGGCCACGATGCATCGACCGCACCGCGCTCCCGCGCCGCAACAACTACGACCCCACGGCCGCCCTCGGGCTCAACGCAACCCGCGACTGCGCAGCACCCTGCGCTCCAGCGGGCTGAAGACCAGCAGATCGATCAGCACCCCGACAGCCAGAATCAGCAGGATCCCGAAGAACACCCCCGGCAGATCGATCGCCTCCCGGGAGTTCGCCAGATACCGCCCCAGCCCGACCCCGAGATCCGGCGACGACGCGATCAGCTCCGTCGCCATCAGCGACCGCCACGAGAACGCCCACCCCTGCTTCAGCCCCGCCGTGTACCCCGGCAGCGCCGCCGGCAGCACGATGTACCGCGCCCCGCGCAACCCCGTCGCCCCGATCGTCCGCCCGGCCCGCAGATACAGCGGCGGCACCTGGTCGATGCCCGACACCAGCCCCACCGCGATCGACGGCACCGCCCCGAGCAGGATCACCGTGTACATCGCCGCGTCGGTCAGCCCGAACCACATGATCGCCGCCGGCACCCATGCCACGGACGGCAGGGACTGCAGCCCGGACAGCACCGGTCCCAGCGCCGCCCGCACGAACGGCACCCGCGCCACGACCAGTCCCAGCGGTGTCCCGATGGCGAGCGCGGCCAGGAATCCGAGCAGCCCCCGTTCCAGGCTGGTCCACACGATCTCGAAGAGGGTCCCCTGCCGCCACAGCGTGAGGAAGCTGTCCCCGACGGCCCGCGGCCCCGGCAGCCGCTCCTCGGACACCAGCCCCCCGGCGTGCACCAGTTGCCATGCCACCAGGACGAAGGCGGCCCCCAGCAGAGGCGGTGCCACCTTCTGCCGCAGCACCTGCCCCACCGGCGTCCGGGACACGGGCACCGATTCCAGCGAGTCCAGCCCCGCTTCCAGTCCCGCGAGTTCCTCGTCGGCGCCGGCCGGTTTCGCCGTACGGATGTCAGTGCCGCCCATGGCGCCGGATCTCCTTCCGCAGCTGGTCGGTGATCTCGGCGGACAGTTCGGCCACCGTGGGGTCCTCGATACGACGCGGCTGCGGCATGCCGATGGTCCACTCGCGGGCGATCCGGCCGGGCCGGCACGACAGCAGCACGACACGCTGCGCCAGCCGTACCGCCTCGCGCACGTTGTGGGTGACGAACAGGACGGAGACTCCCGTCTCCTGCCAGATCCGGGTGAGCTCCTCGTGCAGGACGTCACGGGTGATGGCGTCGAGCGCGGCGAACGGCTCGTCCATCAGCAGTACTTCGGAGTCCTGCGCGAGGGCGCGGGCGAGGGCGACGCGCTGCCGCATACCGCCGGAGAGTTCGTGGACCCGCTTGCCGTACGCGTCCTGCAGCCGTACCAGGCCGAGGAGTTCCTCGGCCCGGGCCCGGCGTTCGGGCCGGGACACTCCCCGCAGCCTGAGCACCAGTTCGATGTTCTTGCCGGCCGTGAGCCAGGGGAACAGGGCGTGTTCCTGGAACATCAGGGCGGGCCGCCCGCCGGTGACCTCGATCCGGCCGGAGGTGGGTTCGTCGAGCCCGGCCACCAGGTTGAGCAGGGTGGACTTGCCGCAGCCGGACGCCCCGAGCAGGCAGATGAACTCGCCCGGCGCGACGTCGATGCTGATGTCCTGGAGTACGGTCTGGACGCCCTCGGGCCGGACGAAGGACTTGTGGGCGCCGACCACACGGACGGCCGGGGTGCGGGGTGCGAGGCCGGCCGCGCCGGACGCGGCGTCCTTCACCGTGATCGTTGTCGGATGCACTGGGGTCAACTCCTGGGTGCGGGTACGGCGGTCGGCGCGCTGCCGGGCCTCATGACACTCCGAGCCCGGCGTCGTCGGCGGGCGGCCGGCCCTCGTCCGCGCGGATCGCGTCGAGCGTGCCGAGGTCGTAGATGCCGTGCAGGTCGGGCCGTTCCATCAGCCCTGCGCGGACGGCGTGTTCGGCCTGGGTGCCGAGGGTGCCGGCCAGGGGGTCGTCGGTGAACGTGAGGGACGGCCAGGCGCCGTCGATGATCTCGTCCGGCAGTGCCTTCCCGGTCAGTGCCTTCAGTGCCTCGTTGGTGGAGTCCTTCGCCCGGCCGGGTTCCGCGTTGATCCACGCGTTGGTGCGCACCGATCCGCGCACGACCGCCTCGACGACGTCGGGGTGCTCCGTCAGGAAACGCTGCGACACCACGAGGTTGGTGATCACGAACTTCCGGTCCGGCCACAGGCTCGACTCGTCGAGCAGTACCTTCGCGCCCTCGGCGACCAGCAGGGAGGCCGTCGGCTCGGGAACCCAGGCCCCGTCGATGGAGCCGGACTTGTAGGCGGAGGGCGCCAGTTTGTTGTCGGTGCGCACCACGGACACGTCGCCGCGTCCGGAGGCCGGGTCCACCTTCCAGCCCTGCCGGGCGATCCAGTCGAGCAGGGCCACGTCCTGCGTGTTGCCGAGCTGGGGGCTGGCGATGCGTTTGCCCTTGACGTCGGCGGCCGTTTCGATCTTCTTCGGGTCGACGACGAACCTGACCCCGCCGGAGGTGGCCCCGGCGACGATGCGCAGGCTCTTCCCGTGCGACCGGGTGTAGCTGTTGATCGCCGGGGACGGGCCGATCCAGGCGAGGTCGACGGAGCCGGAGGTCAGTGCCTCGATCGCGGCGGGGCCCGCGTTGAACGTGGTCGCCGACAGTCTCGTACCGCCGAGTTCCCGCTGGAGGATGCCCTCGTGCACGCCGACCAGGGCGGTGGCGTGCGTGAGGTTGGGGAAGTGGCCGACCCGTACCTCGTCCACGGACAGCTTCGGGCCCGAGGGCTCGACGTCGGCGCCGGTGTCGACGCGCTCGGACCCGTAGCCGCAGCCGGCGACGACGGCCAGGGCGAGCAGTGCCGCCACGACCGTACGCAGGCGTCCCGCACCGCTCATGCGCCGGGCCCTCCGGGGGCGCGTGCGGCGAAGGACTCGCCGGCCATGCCCGCGGTCAGGGTCGCCCCGTCGGCCGGGTCGATCAGCAGGAACGAGCCGGTACGGCGGGAGACGACGTACGGGTCCAGGGCGATCGGCTCGGCGGTGCGGACCCGGATCCGGCCGATGTCGTTGGCGACCAGCCGCCCGGGGTCGGGGTGCCGGCTGAGCGGGTCGAGCGTGACCCGGCTCTCTATCTCCCGCACCACCGCCTGGACGGTCCGGGTGGTGTGCTTGAGCAGCACCTTGCGGCCCGGGACGAGCGGCTGGTCGACCAGATGGCAGACCGTGGCCTCGAACTCCCGTGTCACCGTGGGCGCGGACCCGGCGGGCGCGATCAAGTCACCCCGGGAGACGTCGAGATCGTCGGCGAGCAGCACGGTCACCGACTGCGGTGCGCGGGCCGACTCGACCCGCTCGCCGAGGAGATCGATGCCGCTGACGACCGACCGGCGGCCCGACGGCAGGACGACGACGTCCTGTCCGACGTGCAGGCTGCCGGAGGCCATCAGCCCGGCGTAACCCCGGTAGTCGGGGTGGTCGGCGGTCTGCGGCCGGATGACGTACTGCACGGGGAACCGGCCGGGGGCGTGCGCCGGTTCGGCCGTGACCCGTACGGTCTCGAGGTGTTCCAGCATGGTGGGGCCGCCGTACCAGTCCATGTGCGCGGACGGCGCGACCACGTTGTCGCCGTTGAGGGCGGAGATGGGGACGGCGGTGACGCTCTGGACGCCGAGTTCCTTCGCGTAGCCGGTGAACTCGGCGGCGATGTCCGCGAAGACGGACTCGGCGTGGCCGACGAGGTCCATCTTGTTCACCGCGAGGACCACGTGCGGAACCCGCAGCAGGGCGGCGACGGCCGCGTGCCGCCGGGTCTGTTCGACGACGCCGTGCCGGGCGTCGACCAGGACGATCACCAGTTCCGCGGTGGACGCCCCGGTGACCATGTTCCGGGTGTACTGCACATGCCCGGGGGTGTCGGCCAGGATGAAGCTGCGCCGGGCGGTGGCGAAGTAGCGGTAGGCGACGTCGATGGTGATGCCCTGCTCGCGTTCGGCGCGCAGTCCGTCGGTGAGCAGCGCCAGGTCGGGCGTCTCCTGACCGCGTGAGCGGGAGGCACGTTCGACGGCCTCCAACTGGTCGGACAGCAGCGACTTGGAGTCGTGCAGCATCCTGCCCACGAGGGTGGACTTGCCGTCGTCGACGGAGCCGGCGGTGGCGAACCGCAGCAGGGTGGCGTCGGGTGCGGCGGTGCCGTGGTGGTGCTCGGTGCCCAGTGTCATCAGAAGTATCCCTCGCGCTTACGGTCCTCCATCGCGGCCTCCGACATACGGTCGTCCGCGCGGGTCGCGCCGCGCTCGGTGAGCCGTGACGCCGCGATCTCCGTGATCACCGCGTACGGGTCGGCGGCGTCGGACTCGACCGCGCCGGTGCAGGACATGTCGCCGACGGTGCGGTACCGCACGGTCCGCGTCTCCACCGGCTCGCCGTCCTTGGGCCCGCCCCAGTCGCCCGCGGTCAGCCACATGCCGCCGCGCAGGAAGACCTCACGTTCGTGGGCGTAGTAGATGGAGGGGACCTCGATCTTCATACGGGCGATGTACTGCCACACGTCCAGCTCGGTCCAGTTGGACAGCGGGAACACGCGCACGTGTTCGCCGGGGGCGTGCCGGCCGTTGTAGAGCTGCCAGAGTTCCGGCCGCTGCCGGCGCGGGTCCCAGCCGCCGAACTCGTCCCGGAGGCTGAACACCCGTTCCTTGGCGCGGGCCTTCTCCTCGTCCCGGCGCCCGCCGCCGAACACGGCGTCGAAGCGGTGGGTGTGGATGGCCTCGACGAGCGGCGCCGTCTGCAGGGGGTTGCGGGTGCCGTCGGGGCGTTCCCTGAGGAGTCCGCGGTCGATGTGGTCCTGCACGGAGGCCACGTGCAGCCGCAGTCCGTGCTCGGCGACGGTGCGGTCGCGGTAGTCGAGCACTTCGGGGAAGTTGTGCCCGGTGTCGACGTGCAGCAGTGAGAACGGCAGCGGCGCCGGCGCGAACGCCTTCAGCGCCAGGTGCAGCATGAGGATGGAGTCCTTGCCGCCGGAGAACAGGATGACGGGGCGCTCGAACTCCCCCGCCACCTCACGGAAGATGTGCACCGCCTCGGATTCGAGTGCGTCCAGATGCCGTACGGGGATGTCTGTCTCGGTCGTCATGTGTGGAGTCCGCATTCCGTCTTGGCGCTCCCGGTCCAGCGGCCGGCCCGGGCGTCCTCGCCCGGGAGCAGCCGCCTGGTACAGGGTGCACAGCCCACTGAGCCGTAGCCGTCCGAGAGCAATGGGTTGACCAGCACTCCGTGTTCGGCGATGTACGTGTCCACGTCCTCGCGGGTCCACCGGGCGATGGGCGACACCTTCACCTTCTGCCGCCCGGCGTCCCAGTCGACCACCGGTGTCCCGGCGCGTTCCGGCGAGTCGAACCGGCGCAGCCCGGTGACCCAGGCGTCGTAGCGTGCCAGCCCTTCCTCCAGCGGCTGGACCTTGCGCAGGCCGCAGCACCGGTCGGGGTCGCGGCGGTGCAGTTCGGGTCCGTACTCGGCGTCCTGTTCGGCGACCGTCTGCCGGGGCAGCAGGGTGACCAGGTTGACGTCGAGGACGGCTTCGACCGCGTCGCGGGTGCCGATGGTCTCGGGGAAGTGGTAGCCGGTGTCGAGGAAGACGACGTCCACTCCCGGCGCGACCCGCGCGGCGAGGTGCGCCACCACGGCGTCCTCCATCGAGGATGTGACGCACAGGCGTGAGCCGAAGGTGTCCACGGCCCAGCGCAGGATCTCCAGCGCCGGTGCCTCTTCCAGCTCCGTCCCGGCCCGGATCGCCAGTTGCTGGAGTTCGTGCATCTAAGAGCCCTCTCGATACGTCCCCGGGCGAGGAGCCGAGGAAAGACAGGTGGAGAGCGCGCGTCCAGGCCTCACCGGGCTGTTGAACGGCAGGCGCAGGCTAACCGGGCGGACGGACACGTCGCTGACACCGCACTGACCCCACCCCTCGAGCCCCGGTGGGCCGTCCCGTGCCCAGCCCGTCGTCAGCGTTCCGTCAGCGGGTGCTGCCAGCATCCGGGCTTCGAAGGTGCCCGCGAGCGAGTAGAGAAGAGGCTCCGACATGGTGTCCACGGGAGCATCGGCGAGCCGGGCCCCCGGCACGGCGGAGGTCCGCCGGCTGGACCGGGTGATCATCAGGTTCGCGGGGGACTCGGGTGACGGTATGCAGCTCACCGGTGACCGTTTCACCTCGGAGACCGCGTCCTTCGGCAACGATCTGTCGACG
>NZ_JOCA01000002.1 GCF_000718785.1 Streptomyces sp. NRRL WC-3626
GAAACGCCCGGTTACATTTCGAACCCGGAAGCTAAGCCTTACAGCGCCGATGGTACTGCAGGGGGGACCCTGTGGGAGAGTAGGACGCCGCCGAACAATTCTTAATAGAGCTCTGGCTCTTGGGCGTACAGCCCAAGAGCCAGAGCTTTTTTGCGTTGAGGTAGGGTCGGAGGGCATCATCGACACGTTTCCCACAGGAGGATCCCGGGTGGAGGTCCAGGAGACGCGGGTCCAGACAAACCGCGTCCTCACCATCCCGAACATGCTCAGCATGGCGCGGCTCGTCGGCGTACCGCTGTTCCTGTGGTTGATCCTGCGCCCCGAGTTCGGTGGCCCCAAGAGTGACGGCTGGGCACTCCTGGTGCTGGCCTTCAGTGGCGTCAGTGACTACCTGGACGGCAAGCTCGCGCGACGGTGGAACCAGGTCAGCAGCCTCGGCCGGCTGCTCGACCCCGCCGCCGACCGGCTCTACATCCTCTCCACCCTCGTAGGCCTCACCTGGCGCGAGATTCTGCCGCTCTGGCTGACGGCCGTACTGCTGGCCCGTGAACTGGTCCTGCTCGTGATGGTGGGCATCCTCAGGCGGCACGGCTATCCGCCGCCGCAGGTGAACTTCCTGGGGAAGGCCGCCACCTTCAACCTGATGTACGCCTTCCCACTGCTCCTGCTCAGTGACGGAACTGGCTGGATCTCGTCACTCGCTGCTATTTTCGGCTGGGCGTTCGCCGGATGGGGTACAACCCTGTATTGGTGGGCAGGAGTGCTCTACGTGGTCCAAGTCCGCCGCCTGGTTCGTGCGGACGCCATGGCCGAATGAACTCGCTGATTGGCTCGCGCATGGGCGCGCGATGACCCGCGGTGGAAAAGCGCGGGACAACCCAGGCGGGTGAAGTCGGTCAGACCGTCGTCTCTTCGAGGAGGACGCTTCCGACATGAAGGCCGTCGTGATGGCCGGAGGCGAAGGCACCCGCCTTCGCCCCATGACCTCAAGCATGCCCAAGCCGCTCCTGCCGGTGGCCAACAGGCCGATCATGGAGCATGTGCTGCGGCTGCTCAAAAGGCATGGGCTCAACGAAACCGTTGTGACTGTCCAGTTCCTCGCATCGCTCGTCAAGAACTACTTCGGTGACGGCGAAGAGCTCGGAATGGAGCTCAGCTACGCCAATGAGGAGAAGCCACTCGGCACCGCCGGGAGCGTCAAGAACGCCGAGGAGGCGCTCAAGGACGATGCCTTTCTCGTCATCTCGGGCGATGCGCTCACCGACTTCGACCTCACCGAGCTGATCAATTTCCACAAGGAAAAGGGCGCCCTGGTCACGGTCTGTCTGACCCGCGTCCCCAATCCGCTGGAATTCGGCATCACCATCGTGGACGAGGAAGGCAAGGTCGAGCGCTTCCTCGAGAAGCCGACCTGGGGACAGGTCTTCTCCGACACGGTGAACACCGGCATCTACGTCATGGAGCCCGAGGTCTTCGACTACGTCGACCCCGATGTGCCCGTCGACTGGTCCGGTGACGTCTTCCCGCAGCTGATGAAGGAAGGCAAGCCCGTCTACGGCTATGTCGCCGAAGGCTACTGGGAGGATGTCGGCACCCACGAGAGCTATGTGAAGGCGCAGGCCGACGTCCTGGAGGGCAAGGTCGACGTCGACATCGACGGCTTCGAGATCTCCTCGGGCGTGTGGGTCGCCGAGGGAGCCGAGGTACATCCCGACGCCGTACTGCGCGGACCGCTCTACATCGGCGACTACGCCAAGGTCGAAGCCGGCGCGGAGATCCGTGAGCACACGGTCGTGGGATCCAACGTCGTCGTGAAGAGCGGAGCCTTCCTCCACAAGGCCGTCGTCCACGACAACGTCTACGTCGGCCCGCACAGCAACCTGCGCGGCTGTGTCGTCGGCAAGAACACCGACATCATGCGCGCCGCCCGCATCGAGGACGGCGCCGTCATCGGAGACGAATGCCTGATCGGTGAAGAATCGATCGTCCAGGGCAATGTGCGGGTCTACCCGTTCAAGACGATCGAGGCCGGTGCGTTCGTCAACACCTCGGTGATCTGGGAGTCCCGGGGACAGGCGCACCTCTTCGGAGCCCGCGGCGTCTCCGGGATCCTGAACGTCGAGATCACGCCGGAACTCGCCGTACGGCTGGCCGGCGCGTACGCGACCACGCTGAAGAAGGGCTCGACCGTCACCACGGCGCGCGACCACTCCCGCGGCGCCCGGGCGCTGAAGCGGGCGGTCATCTCCGCGCTGCAGGCCAGCGCCATCGACGTGCGGGACCTGGAGAACGTCCCGCTGCCCGTGGCGCGGCAGCAGACCGCGCGGGGAAGCGCGGGCGGCATCATGATCCGGACCACGACCGGAGTGCCGGACTCCGTCGACATCATGTTCTTCGACGGACAGGGCGCCGACCTCTCGCAGGGCAGCCAGCGCAAGCTGGACCGGGTGTTCGCACGGCAGGAGTACCGGCGGGCGTTCCCCGGCGAGATCGGGGATCTGCACTTCCCGGCCAGCGTCTACGACTCGTACACGGGTTCGCTGCTGCGCAATGTCGATACCACCGGTATCGCCGAGTCCGGGCTCAAGGTTGTCGTCGACGCGTCGAACGGCAGCGCCGGCCTGGTGCTGCCCAGCCTGCTCGGCAAGCTGGGCGTCGACTCGCTGACCATCAACCCCGGCCTCGACGAGTCCAGGCCCACCGAGACGGCCGACATGCGGCGTTCGGGACTGGTGCGGCTCGGGGAGATCGTGGCGTCCTCCGGTGCCGCGTTCGGCGTGCGGTTCGACCCCGTCGGTGAGCGGCTGTCCCTGGTCGACGAGAAGGGGCGGATCGTCGAGGACGACCGGTCCCTGCTGGTGATGCTCGACCTCATCGCCTCCGAGCGGCGCAGCGGCCGGGTGGCGCTCCCGGTGACCACCACCAGGATCGCCGAGCAGGTCGCGGCGTACCACGGGACGCAGGTCGAGTGGACGACCACGTCGCCCGACGACCTCACCCGCGTGGGTGGTGAGGAAGGGACGATCTTCGGAGGTGACGGGAAGGGCGGCTTCATCGTCCCGGAGTTCAGCAGCGTCTACGACGGCACCGCGGCCTTCGTACGGCTCATCGGGCTGGTGGCGCGGACGCAGCTCACGCTCAGCCAGATCGACGCGCGTATTCCGCGCGCGCATGTGCTCAAGCGGGACCTGGCGACCCCGTGGGCCGTCAAGGGCCTCGTCATGCGGCGGGTCGTGGAGGCGGCCGGAGACCGCTTCGTGGACACCACCGACGGTGTCCGGGTGGTGGAGACCGACGGCCGCTGGGTGATGGTGCTGCCCGACCCGGCCGAGGCGGTCACCCATCTGTGGGCCGAGGGGCCCGACGACGCCTCCGCGCAGGCGCTGCTCGACGAGTGGGCGGCGATCGTGGACAGCGCGGGACGGTGATCGGCCCGCGCGAGCGGTAGCACGAGCGGTACCGGCGTGCCGGACAACTGTCCCCAACGGGGCCCGTCCGGCACGCCGGTAGGTCCGTTCGGAGGTAGTGGCCGCGGCGTGCGACGATGTGCGGCATGCCGCAGCAACCCCCCGTTCGGAGCACACCCGCGCGGCCCGCACGCCCTGACGCCTCCATGTCGTTGCTCACCAACGTCATGGACCACAGCCTCGACGAGGGATACGCGGAAGCCGCCGCGCGCAGGAAGGCCGTCGGCGAGAGCGGCCTGCCGAGGACGCTCCGGGCGAAGCTGGGGCTCGCCGTCGGTTTGGTGCTCGCCGCCCTGGTCGTGACCGTGGGCGCCGCACAGGCCCGGGTCGAGGCCCCCGTCGTCGCCAAGGAGCGCGAGGAACTGATCGACCGGATCGATCAGGAGACCGACGCCGCGGACGAGCTCGAGGACAGTGTCGACGCACTGCGCGCCGACGTGGGCGCCCGGCAGCGCGAGGCGCTCCGGGACAGCGGAGGTGACCGGTCCGCGCTGGTGGGCATGCTGTCCGGTGCCGTCGCGGTGCACGGCCCCGGAGTGCGGCTGGTGGTCAACGACGCCAAGGACGCGAGCGGGGGCGGCGAGGGCGGCGGCCCGCGTTCGACCTCCGGGTTCTCCGACACCGGGCGGGTCCGCGACCGTGACATGCAGCGGGTGGTCAACGGTCTGTGGGAGTCCGGCGCCGAGGCCGTCTCCATCAACGGGCAGCGGCTCACCGCCCTGTCGGCGATCAGGGCCGCGGGAGACGCGATACTGGTCGACAACAAGCCGCTGGTGCCGCCGTACACGGTGCTCGCGGTGGGGGACGGCGGGGAGCTGAGCGACCGGTTCCAGAACAGCGCGGACGGGCTCTATCTGCACGCGCTGCAGGAGAACTACGGCATCCGGACGGCCATCTCCGTGGAGGACGACGTCCGGCTGCCCGCCGCGCCGAGCGTGACCGTACGTACCGCACAGCCGATAACCGAGAAGGGCACATCGTGATCGCCGTACTGGGCCTCGTCGTGGGAGTCGTGGCCGGACTGTTGGTCCGGCCCGAGGTTCCGGCGGTCGTCGAGCCTTACCTGCCGATCGCCGTCGTCGCGGCGCTCGACGCGGTCTTCGGAGGGCTGCGGGCCATGCTCGACGGCATCTTCGACGACAAGGTCTTCGTGGTGTCGTTCCTGTCGAACGTCGTCGTCGCCGCGCTGATCGTGTTCCTCGGCGACAAACTCGGCGTGGGGGCCCAGCTGTCCACGGGTGTCGTCGTGGTCCTCGGTATCCGTATCTTCTCCAACGCCGCGGCGATCCGTCGGCATGTGTTCCGGGCGTGAGGCCGATGAACGAGCGTGAACCCGAGGAGACGACACGCCCGGCGGTGTCCCCGCCCCGGCCCGCACCGGACGCCTCGTCCGTGACCGGGCTGCGCAGGGAACTGCCCGCGGAGGTGCCGGCCGAAGTGCCCGCCAGGCCGCCCACACCGGCGGAGGAGGACGTTCCGGAGCCCCCGCCCGGGCTGACGGGCCGGCAGCGGCTGGTGAACGGGCTGTGGCCGCCACGGTTGACCCGGGCCCAACTCATCGTCGCCCTCCTGCTCTTCGGACTCGGATTCGGTCTGGCCGTCCAGGTGGCGTCGAACAGCGACGGCGACAGCGCGCTGCGCGGGGCACGTCAGGAAGATCTTGTGCGCATCCTCGATGAACTCGACGACCGCACAGAGCGTCTTGAGGACGAGAAGCAGGGACTCGAGAAGCAGCGCGACGAGCTGGAGAACAGCTCCGACCAGGCCGAAGAGGCCCGCAAGCAGACGATCGAGAAGGAACGGCAACTCGGCGTGCTGGCGGGCACCGTGGCCGCGCAGGGTCCCGGCATCACGATGACCATCGAGGACACGAAGGGGACGGTCGAGGCGGACATGCTGCTCGACACCATCCAGGAGCTGCGCGCGGCCGGTGCCGAGGCGATCCAGGTCAACGGTGTGCGGGTGGTGGCGGGCACCTATCTGACCGATTCCGGCGCGGACGGGATCGGCGTGGACGGGAACAAGATCACCGCGCCCTATCGTTTCAAGGTCATCGGCAAGCCGCAGGATCTCGAGCCGGCGCTCAACATCCCCGGAGGTGTGGTGCAGACTCTCGAAAAGGAACAGGCCACGGTTACCGTGGAGCGGTCGACCAAGATCGTCGTGGATGCCTTGCGGACGGTGAAGCGGCCTGACTACGCTCGGTCGTCCTCCCAGTGAACCGGGGGTGCATGCGGGGCGTCCGGCGAGGGCAAGAGGTTGCGGGGGGTCGGCGCACCGAATGGGTGGTGCGTGGTGGAAACTGTCTGGCGGAGGCGGACGTTGTGAAGATGTCCGGGTCGGTCAATGTGTTCAGTCAGGGTTCGTCCTGCCCCACGGGCGGGTCTGTTTCGGTCAAGGGGAATCGCCCGTGAAGTTGTTTGGGAAGTTGTTCGGCAAGAGCGCGCGGCGAGAGGGCGGCGACAACGCGACCGCTCGCCATCGCGCACAGCCCGACGCGGAAGGTCAGCGTCCGCTGTTCCGGGACCAGGTCGGCGGCGGGCAGGGCGGCGCGTCCGTTGACCCCGCGCAGTCGGGCGGCATAGGTTTCGGGCAACCGTCGACCTCAGGTGCGGGTGGAGGGTTCTCCGACCCGTACGCGTCCCACGCCCCTGGGGGGCAGCCGCGGCAGGAGGATCCGTCCATGTCGGCCCTGGTGTGTACGAGGTGCGGCAACCGCAACGCGGAGAACAGCCGCTTCTGTTCCAACTGCGGCGCGCCGCTCAAGCCGGGAGTCACCCCGGAGCGCCCCTCCGAGACGACGTCCACGATCTCGATCTCCGGTCTCGAGGCCTACGACGCCGAGGCGACCGGGCAGACGCAGATGCCGACGCTGTCTCCCGAGGCACAGGCGGCCGTCGACGCGCTGCCGATGGGCTCCGCGCTCCTCGTCGTGCGCCGCGGGCCGAACTCGGGCAGCCGCTTCCTGCTGGACGGCGACCTGACCACGGCCGGGCGTCACCCCCAGAGCGACATCTTCCTGGACGACGTGACGGTCTCCCGGCGGCACGTGGAGTTCCGGCGCAGCCCGGACGGCTCCTTCACGGTGGCCGACGTGGGCAGCCTGAACGGCACGTACGTCAACCGGGAGCGGATCGACCAGGTCGCCCTTGCCAACGGTGACGAGGTGCAGATCGGCAAGTACCGGCTGGTCTTCTACGCGAGCCAGCGGGGCTACTGAGCTCCCCGGATCCGTCCGGGGGACCCCAGGGAAGGTTCATGGTTCAGACACCGAGCGGCGGTGCCGGGGACGGCGCCGCCGCCGCGGGCACCGGACTGATGAGCATCGGCGCGGTGCTGAACGTGCTGCGTGAGGAGTTCCCCGAGGTCACCATCTCCAAGATCCGCTTCCTGGAGGCGGAGGGGCTGATCGAGCCGCAGCGGACCCCGTCGGGGTATCGCAAGTTCAGTCCCGGGGACGTGGAGCGCCTCGGCCATGTGCTGCGTATGCAGCGCGATCACTATCTGCCGCTCAAGGTGATCCGGGAGCACCTGGAGGCCTTGGAGCGCGGAGAGGCTCCCCGGCTGCCGGTGCTGGGCCGTCAGCGTGACGGGGAGGCCACCGGGCAGGAGTTTCCCGCCGAGGCGCCCACGGGGGCGCGCATCGGGCGTGGCGGGCTGCTGGCGGCCGCCGGCGTGGACGAGCGGGTGCTCGCCGAGTGGGAGTCGTACGGTCTGCTCGCCCCGGTCGGGGACGGGGTGTACGACGCGGAGGCGGTCACCGTGGCCGGGCTCATCACCGAGCTGGGGCGGTTCGGGATCGAGCCGCGTCATCTGCGGGCGATGAAGGCCGCCGCCGACCGTGAGGCCGGCCTGGTGGACCAGGTCGTCGCCCCGCTGAAGCGTCACCGCAACCCGCAGACCCGGGTCCACGCGGAGGCCCGCGCGAAGGAGCTGGCGGGACTCACGGTGAAACTGCACGCGGCACTGGTGCAGGCGGCCCTCGGGATACGGCTGCCCTGAGGCGACGGAGGCCGGAAGGCCGGATCGGGCACCCGTTCCCTGCCCGACTACCCAAACGTCCCGGGCACGGCCTAGGGTTGCTGTGTGAACGAGCTCGATGTCGTAGGTGTCCGGGTCGAGATGCCCTCCAACCAACCGATCGTGCTGTTGCGCGAGGTGGGCGGCGACCGCTACCTCCCCATCTGGATCGGACCGGGGGAGGCGACGGCCATCGCCTTCGCCCAGCAGGGCATGGCACCCGCACGGCCGCTGACCCACGACCTGTTCAAGGACGTGCTGGAAGCCGTCGGCCAGGAGCTCACTGAAGTGCGCATCACCGATTTGCGCGAGGGCGTGTTCTACGCGGAGCTGGTGTTCGCCAGCGGTGTCGAGGTGAGTGCCCGCCCCTCGGACGCCATAGCGCTGGCCCTGCGGACGGGGACGCCGATCTACGGCAGTGACACGGTGCTCGACGACGCCGGGATCGCCATCCCGGACGAGCAGGAGGACGAGGTGGAGAAGTTCCGCGAGTTCCTCGACCAGATCTCGCCGGAGGACTTCGGAACCAGCAATCAGTAAGGGCGGCGGCCGCCGCCCGGGCACGAGGCCGAGGCCCGTGCCGAGGGCATTCGGCTAGCCTTTCCCGGACTGAGGGTACGGGAAACCACTCTTAGGGTGATTATCACTCGGCGTGCCGAGTGTGGCGATCGTTGACGCACCCTTGGTGACTGCCTACCTTCGAGGAGGCAGGTCAAGGACGGAGGTCGGCGTGAGAAGCAGCGGCGACGGTACGGCTGGGGGTGCCCCGGAACGCGGTCTCGGGGCTGGCGGGCCGTACCCTCCCCAGAGCTCCCGGCTCCGTCCGGGCGGGGCGTATCCCTCGCGCGGCGGCGCGATCGACCAGGCTCCACAGCGGCCGGCGGCCGTGCCGAGCAGCGGAGGGGCGGCGTCCATGGCGTCCGAGCAGATCGGCTACCGGGGGCCCACGGCCTGCGCCGCAGCCGGTATCACCTACCGGCAGCTCGACTACTGGGCCCGTACCGGGCTGGTCGAGCCGAGCGTGCGGCCGGCCCATGGATCGGGCACGCAGCGGCTGTACAGCTTCCGCGACGTCGTCGTGCTGAAGATCGTCAAGCGGTTCCTCGACACGGGTGTGTCCCTGCAGAACATCCGCGCCGCGGTCCAGCACCTGGGTGAGCAGGGCTTCAGCGACCTGGAGCGCATGACGCTGATGAGCGACGGGGCCACGGTCTACGAGTGCACCTCGCCCGACGAGGTGCACGCCCTGCTCCAGGGCGGCCAGGGCGTCTTCGGCATCGCCGTCGGCGTGGTGTGGCGGGACGTGGAGAGCGCGCTGTCGCAGCTGCACGGGGAGCGCGTCGACACCGGGGAGACCCTGGTCGGGCACAACCCGATGGACGAACTGGCGGCTCGGCGCAACAAGGCGGTCTGAGCCCCTTCGAGCGGTCCGCGGACGGCCGTTGTCAGTGGCGTAGGGCAGCATCGGAGTCGTGAGATCCGCGCCCACGATCCTGCATCTCGACATGGACGCCTTCTTCGCCTCGGTGGAGCAGGCGTCCAAGCCGAGCCTGCGCGGGAAAGCGGTGGTCGTGGGCGGGCTCGGGCCCCGCGGTGTGGTGGCCACCGCCTCGTACGAGGCCCGGGTCTTCGGCGTCCACTCCGCGATGCCCATGGCACAGGCCCGGCGGCTCGCGCCGAACGCCGCCTATCTGGTTCCGCGGTTCGCCCTCTACCGGTCGATCAGCGACCAGGTGATGCGGCTGCTGCGGGCCCTGTCACCGCTCGTGGAGCCGCTGAGCCTGGACGAGGCGTTCGTGGACCTGGAGGCCGGTGGCACGGCCTGGGACGAGCGGTCGGCGCGCCTGGCCGGAGCGAAGCTGCGCGCGGACATACGGGCGGGCACCGCGCTCACCGGGTCGGTGGGCCTCGCGGCCTCCAAGATGCTGGCGAAGATCGCCTCGGAGCAGGCGAAGCCGGACGGACTGGTGCTGATCGAGCCGGGCACGGAGCGGGCCCTGCTGGCCCCGCTGTCCGTGCGCACCCTGCCGGGTGTCGGCCCGGCGACCGGTGACCATCTGCGCCGGGCGGGGATCCACACGGTCGAGGAGATCGCGGAGGCGGGGGAGGACGAGCTCGTACGGCTGCTCGGCAAGGCGCACGGGCACGCGCTGTTCGCGATGGCGCTGGCCCGGGACGAGCGGCCCGTGGTGGCCGAGCGGGAGACCAAGTCGGTGTCGGTCGAGGACACGTACGACGTGGACATCCACGACCGGGTGCGGGTCGGTACGGAGGTACGGCGGCTGGCCGACCGGTGCGTGCGCAGGCTGCGGGCGGCGGGACTGTCGGGCCGGACCATCGTGCTGAAGGTGCGCCGGTACGACTTCTCGACCCTCACCCGCTCCGAGACCCTGCGCGGCCCCACGGACGATCCGGCCGTGGTGCGGGAGGCGGCCGCGCGGCTGCTGGACTCGGTCGACACGACCGGCGGGGTGCGGTTGCTCGGGGTCGGGGTCAGCGGGCTGGCGGACTACACGCAGGAGGACCTGTTCGCGCAGGCGGCGGGCGCAGTCGCCGACGAGTCCCCGCAGGAGGAGACGGACGCCGCTCCCGCACCGGAGCCGGAGGCGCCCGCCGAGCGGCGCTGGCCGGCCGGACACGACGTACGGCATGCCGGGCACGGGCACGGGTGGGTCCAGGGCAGCGGTCTCGGCCGGGTGACCGTGCGCTTCGAGACGCCCGGCTCACAGCCGGGCCGGGTGAAGACCTTCCGCGTCGACGACCCGGCCCTCGAGCCGGCGGACCCGCTTCCGCTGGTGCCCCGGCCACCCGGGGAGGACGAGGAGGACGAGGAGGAGAGCGCGACGGCCGGCGGAGGGAAGAGGCCGCGGAACCGGTGAGCGGGACGGGTCAGGCCGGCTTGTCGTTGCCCGCGAGCTTGCCGAAGTCGTGGTCCGGGAGGGGAGCGGGAGCGGCGATGTCCAGACCGTAGTGGTGGTAGAGCTGGAGTTCCTGCTCCGGGGAGAGATGGCGGCCCACACCGAAGTCGGGGGCCTCCTTGATGAGGGCGCGTTCGAAGGGGACGTGGAGGGCGCCGTCGACGAGATCGCTGGGTTCCAGGGGGACGAAGGCGTCCCTGCTGAACAGTCCGGTGCGTATCGCCGCCCATTCCGGTACGCCCGTGGCGTCGTCGAGGTAGATCTCGTCGATCGTGCCGATCCGGGTTCCGTTGCGGTCGAACGCCTTGCGGCCGATCAGGTGGCGCGGATCGATGTCGGTCTGCACGGGCCCTCCACTGGTCGCAAACTCATCCGTAAGCACTACAGAACGGCACAATCGGCTGGACGGCCACTCGAAAGTTCTGACGGGGTGCGCGCTGGTACGCTGACAGCGGCTGCTGACCCCGTGCGGGAGAGCCCTCCGGACGTCACCGGAGGCGCCGAAGGAGCAAATCCTCCCCGGAATCTCTCAGGCACACGTACCGCACGGACGAGGTCACTCTGGAAAGCAGGGCGGGTGTCGACGGCTTCCGCTCTCACCGACGGTGAAAGCCGGGTGCCCTCGGGTGACCCGGTGAAGCTCTCAGGTTGAGATGACAGAGGGGGAGGCCGTCCGGGCACCCGTGCCGTGGTGCCCCTCGAAGGTCGTCGGACCAGGAGGCCTCCTCAATGACCGCCCCTCGCACTCCGCTCTCCGAGCTCGAACAGGGAATTCCCTTCGAGCAGCGCCACATCGGCCCCGACCACGAAGCCCGGGCCAAGATGCTCGCCCAGGTCGGTTACGGCTCGCTGGACGAGCTCACCGCCGCCGCGGTTCCGGATGTGATCAAGAACGCCGACGCGCTGGACCTGCCGGGTGCCCGCAGCGAAGCCGAGGTGCTGGCCGAGCTGCGTGGGCTGGCCGACCGCAACGAGGTGCTCGGCTCCATGATCGGGCTCGGGTACTACGGAACCTTCACCCCGCCCGTGATCCTGCGCAACGTGATGGAGAACCCCGCCTGGTACACGGCCTACACGCCCTACCAGCCGGAGATCTCCCAGGGGCGGCTCGAGGCGCTGCTCAACTTCCAGACCGTGGTCGCCGACCTCACCGGCCTGCCGACCTCCGGCGCCTCGCTGCTCGACGAGGGCACCGCCGCCGCCGAGGCCATGGCCCTGTCGCGGCGCATGGGCAAGAACAAGAAGGGCCTGTTCCTCGTCGACGCGGACGCCCTGCCGCAGACCGTCGCCGTGATCGAGACCCGCGCCGAGCCGACCGGCGTCGAGGTCGTCGTGGCCGACCTGAGCGACGGCATCCCCGCCGGGCTCGCCGAGCGCGAGATCAACGGGGTGCTGATCCAGTACCCGGGCGCCTCCGGTGCCGTACGCGACATCAAGCCACTGATCGACCAGGCGCACGAGCGGGGCGCGCTCGTCACCGTCGCCGCCGACCTGCTCGCCCTCACGCTGCTGAAGTCGCCCGGTGAGCTGGGCGCGGACATCGCGGTCGGCACCACCCAGCGCTTCGGTGTCCCGATGGGCTTCGGCGGGCCGCACGCCGGCTACATGGCCGTACAGGAGAAGATGGCGCGCAGTCTGCCCGGACGGCTCGTCGGCGTCTCCGTCGACGCCGACGGACACAAGGCCTACCGCCTCGCCCTGCAGACCCGTGAGCAGCACATCCGCCGCGAGAAGGCCACCAGCAACATCTGCACCGCCCAGGTGCTGCTCGCCGTCATGGCCGGCATGTACGCCGTCTACCACGGCGCGGAGGGGTTGCGGCTGATCGCCCGGCGCACCCACCGCTACGCCACCGTCCTCGCCGAGGGCCTGCGGTCCGGCGGGGCCGAGATCGTGCACGGCTCGTACTTCGACACGCTGACCGTACGGGTCGCGGGCCGGGCCGCCGAGATCGTCGCCGCCGCCCGGGGCAACGGCGTCAACCTGCGCCTCGTCGACGCCGACCACGTCTCCATCGCCTGCGACGAGACCACCACCCGCGCGCAGCTGACCGCCGTGTGGAGCGCCTTCGGCGTCGACGGCGACGCGGAGGCCCTGGACGCGGCCGCGCGGGACACCCTGCCGGACGCCCTGGTGCGCAACGACGAGTACCTGACGCACCCCGTCTTCCAGCAGCACCGCTCCGAGACCGCGATGCTGCGCTATCTGCGCCGGCTCTCCGACCGGGACTACGCGCTGGACCGCGGCATGATCCCGCTGGGCTCCTGCACCATGAAGCTCAACGCGACCACCGAGATGGAGCCGGTCACCTGGCCCGAGTTCGGCCAGCTGCACCCCTTCGTGCCCGCCGAGCAGGCCCGGGGCTACCTCACGCTCATCCACGAGCTGGAGGACCGTCTCGCCGAGGTCACCGGCTACGACAAGGTGTCCCTCCAGCCCAACGCCGGATCCCAGGGCGAGCTGGCCGGACTGCTCGCCGTACGCGGCTACCACCGTGCCAACGGCGACGAGCAGCGCACCATCTGCCTCATCCCGTCCTCCGCGCACGGCACCAACGCCGCCAGCGCCGTGATGGCCGGCATGAAGGTCGTCGTCGTCAAGACGTCCGACGACGGCGAGATCGACGTCGCCGACCTGCGCGCGAAGATCGCGCGGCACCGCGACGAGCTCGCCGTGCTGATGATCACGTACCCCTCGACGCACGGCGTGTTCGAGGAGCACGTCGCCGACATCTGTGCCGAGGTGCACGAGGCCGGCGGCCAGGTGTACGTGGACGGCGCCAACCTCAACGCCCTGGTGGGTCTGGCCAAGCCGGGCCACTTCGGCGGTGACGTCTCGCACCTGAACCTGCACAAGACCTTCTGCATCCCGCACGGCGGCGGCGGCCCCGGCGTCGGCCCGGTCGGCGTTCGGGCGCACCTGGCGCCGTATCTGCCGAACCACCCGCTCCAGCCGGAGGCCGGCCCGGAGACCGGCGTCGGCCCGATCTCGGCAGCGCCGTGGGGCTCCGCGGGCATCCTGCCCATCTCCTGGGCGTACGTCCGGCTCATGGGCGGAGAGGGTCTCAAGCGCGCCACGCAGGTGGCCGTGCTGAGCGCCAACTACATCGCCAAGCGCCTGGAGCCGCACTACCCGGTGCTCTACACCGGCCCCGGCGGGCTGGTCGCGCACGAGTGCATCATCGACCTGCGCCCGCTGACCAAGGCGACCGGCGTCAGCGTGGACGACGTGGCCAAGCGGCTGATCGACTACGGCTTCCACGCGCCGACGATGTCGTTCCCGGTGGCCGGCACCCTGATGATCGAGCCCACCGAGTCCGAGGACCTGACCGAGCTCGACCGGTTCTGCGAGGCGATGATCGCGATCCGCGCGGAGATCGAGAAGGTCGGCTCCGGCGAGTGGCCGGCGGACGACAACCCGCTGCGCAACGCCCCGCACACCGCCGCCGCGCTCGGCGGGGACTGGGAGCACGCGTACACGCGCGAGGACGCCGTCTTCCCGGCCGGGGTGAGCGCCGCCGACAAGTACTGGCCGCCGGTGCGCCGTATCGACCAGGCCTTCGGCGACCGCAACCTGGTCTGCTCCTGCCCGCCGCTGGACGCGTACGAGGACTGACACCGGGCGAAGGGCCCCGCTCCGACACCGGAGCGGGGCCCTTCGCCGTCGCGGCGGACGGCGCTCTCCGGCCGGTGAGGCGCGTCCGCATCGATGCCGGAGCGCTTCCTCCGTCGGCCGGACCGGGCCGGCCTCCCGTCACGTGCGGTCGATGTGGACGTTCGTCGACTTCACGCGGGCCGTCGCTTCCACGCCGACCTCCAGGCCCAGTTCCTCGACGGCCTCGCGCGTGAGGAGGGAGACGAGGCGGTGCGGTCCGGCCTGGATCTCGACCTGGGCGGCGACGTCGCCGAGCTTGATCGCGGTGACGATGCCGGGGAAGGCGTTGCGGGCGGAGGTGTACGGGGTGTCCTCCCCGGCGGTTCCGGCGCGGGCGAGTTCGACGGAGAACGCCGCCAGGTCCCGTCCGTCGACGAGCCGCCGTCCGCCGTCGTCGCGGTGGGTGGTGATACGTCCCGCGTCCGCCCAGCGGCGGGCGGTGTCCGGGCTCACGCCGAGCAGTTTCGCTGCCTGGCCGATGGTGTAGGACTGCATGCCGGTCACGATAGGCGGTGCCCGGCGGGGGCGGCCGTGCTCGCCCGGACGACCAGGTCCGTCCCCAGCTCCACGCGCGGGGAGTCCGGCTCTTCGTCGCGGGTGAGCCGGAGCACCGTACGGACGGCGAGCTTGCCCATGTCGGCCAGCGGCTGGCGGACGGTGGTCAGCGGCGGCGCCGACCAGCGGACCTCCGGGAGGTCGTCGAAACCGACCACGCTCATGTCCTGGGGAACCCTGAGCCCCCGGCCGCGCAGTGCCTCGATCGCGCCCAGGGCCATCCGGTCGCCGGCCGCGAACACCGCGGTCGGCGGATCCGGCAGCTCCAGCAGGGTGGTGCAGCCGGCGAGGCCGGACTCCGGGTGGAAGTCGCCCGGGACGACGAGGGACTCGTCGAGGGAAATGCCGGAGCCTTCGAGGGCCGCCCGGTACCCGTCGAGGCGGGCGCGGGAGCAGAGCAGCCGGGCGGGACCGGTGATCATGCCGATCCTGCGGTGTCCCAGGGACAGCAGATGTCCGGTCGCCGCCATCCCGCCCGACCAGTTGGCGGCGCCGATGGCCGGCACGTCCAGGGCGGGGGAGCCCGCCGGGTCCACGACCACCAGCGGCACCCCGAGGATGCGCAACTCCTCGTGCAGCGTGGGTTCCAGTGCCGAGGTCACCAGGACGACGCCGTCGGAGGCGCGCGCCCGCAGGTTGCGCATCCACTCCCGGGCGTCGCCGGAGCGCCCGTGGATCGCCGAGACCACCGTGCCCACCCCGGCGCCGTGGGCGGCCTCCTCGACACCGCGGATGATCTCCACCGCCCAGGGGCTGTCGAGGTCGTCGAAGACGAGGTCGATCAGGGCCGCCCGGGAGGGCGAGGCGGCGGGGCGCTTGCGGTAGCCGTGGCGGCGCAGCAGTTCCTCGACCCGGGCACGGGTCCCCGGGGACACGTCGGAGCGGCCGTTGACCACGCGGGAGACGGTCGGCACGGAGACGCCGGCCTGCCGGGCGATCTCCGTGATCGTGACTCTGCCCCCGGCGCCGCCCCCGTGTGCTGTCACTCGCCCCACCTCCGTGACGGAATCCCGCGAAACTTCCAGGAGTCTTCCGGAAGGCGGGCGCCGCTGGGAAGGGGCGGCCGGCCGGTCACCGGTCCCGAGTGACGCACCACGGTGAGTGACCGACCACGGACGCGCGTCGGGGCCGGTGCGCGGAGGTTCCGCGTCCGGCCCCGGATGTGCCCGGGCGGGCCCCGTGCCGCCCGGTCCTCCTCAGGCGGTGGTCAGGCTGGCGCCCCGGGGACGCTGCGGGGCGATGATCCTGCCGTCGGGCAGGAGTTCACCGGTGTCCTCGAAGAACACGACACCGTTGCACAGCAGGCTCCAGCCCTGCTCCGGGTGGTGCGCCACGAGACGGGCGGATTCCCGGTCGGCGGAGTCGGCTGAGGGGCACGGTGGCTTGTGCTGGCACATGGGTGGGATCTCTCGCTCTGTGGTGACCTGTGAGTCGGCTGGTGTGTCAGTTCCGCGGCGTGAAGCTTCGTTCATGGCCGCCCCCCGTTGTGATAAGTCGGTCGGAAACCAGTGTTGTCCCGTGGACGAGGATCCGCAGGCATTTCGCGGCACCGCTCCTCACAGGTTGATGACGCGTCACCCGCGCGGGCGGTTCATCGCAACTGCACTGTCACTTCGGGTGGTTCACCGTGGCCGGATGGGGCTAGTCATTCCAGGACACGCGTGTGCCCCGCCGCTCTCCTCGGGCGGCGGGGCACACGGTGGAACCGTCAGGCGGGCGAGCCGAGCAGGCGGGTCGGTGCCACGCGGTGGGTCAGGACCGGGAGCAGGTCGCCGAACCGGTGCGGACGGTGGGCCGCGATGCCGGGCGGCGCCGGGGCGAGCGGGACGAGCAGATCGGTGGCCGCAGGGTGGCCGGTGGCGCCGTCCGCCGTGGGGTCGCCGTGCAGCCACAGCGTCAGCATGTAGAGGCTCGGCACCGACAGGAGCCGGGGCTGGTACGGCTGCGGCATGGCCTCGGCCTGGCGCAGCGCGAGCTCGGTGGAGGCGATGTAGGGGCCTTCGAAGAAACGGGAGAACGTCCAGCCGTCGGCGGTGAGCACGGTGTCCGCGGCGGCCACCGAGCGGTCGCCGGTGCGGATCAGGAAACGCCAGCCGGCCAGCCGGGTCGCCGTCCCGGCGTCGGGGGTGGTCCGGTCCAGCACGTGGACGGGAAGGGGCAGCTCGGGTGAGGCGGGTCCCTGGGCGACGAGCAGGGAGGGAGTTCGGGCCTCACTGACCGCGGTCGGGGAGGAGAGCGCGGTCAGGACGGAACGCAGTGCGGGCGCGGGAGCCGGGGGGACATGCAGGGGCATGGTGGGTCGCCTCTCATTCGAAGGCACAGTGCGAGGGCGGGGCGTGGCGGTGCGGACGGCGCTGTCAGCTCGCGAAGGCCAGAGAGGCGGGGGCCAGGGGGCTGAGCCCGGGGAACGGGGGCGAGGACTGCCGCACGCCGCCTCCCGGCTGGATCACTCGCACCGTGGGCGCCAACCTTCTGCCTTGTGCGCAAAGTTTATACGACACGCGTTCAGACTATGTTTCGGCTAGCCGTTTTCGACCGCCGGAACAAGGGTACTTCTGGCCGGTGAAAAGCGAGAATAATCCCGATTCCGGACCGGGTGCACGTCGGTGACCTCGCGAAATGGCCGCGAAGCGGTCGGCCCATTCTCGTCGGCGTTTTTCACGAGTAAACCAACGGCTCGTAAGTCGCCTTCTGTGCCATGCCCCGTGAATGTGCCTCTGGTCACATCGACCAGACTAGCGGCCGACGGTCGCCTCCGTGGCGTTATCGATCGCATCGACGGGGCATCCTCCCCTGTGGACCGGGACCCCGGCGGCCGATCTTCGGTACGCCCCTGCGAGGAAGGACCCTTCGATGGGGGAAAAGGTCGTGGCAGGCCAGTTCGACCTGTCCGATCGCCAGCGCTACCGCGAGAAGCTCCGCAGCTGTCTGACGGGCTTGGAGCGACTCCTGGCGGAGAAGCGGTTCGACCGCCCCAAGAACCTCATGGGGCTGGAGATCGAATTGAATCTCGCGGGCGCCGACGGGATGCCGAAAATGTTGAATGCGCAAGTCCTCGAACGGATCGCCAGCAGGGACTTCCAAACAGAACTCGCCATGTTCAATCTGGAAGTGAACATCGCACCCCATCGATTGGGCGGGCGGGTTTTCGACCGGCTCGACGAGGAACTGCGCACTTCACTCTCGTACGCAGACCGTAAAGCCGGTGAGGTGGACGCGGGGATCGTGATGATCGGCATCCTGCCGACGCTGGACCGGGACGACCTGGTCTCCTCGAACCTCTCCGACGTGGACCGCTACGCCTTGCTCAACGACCAGATCGTGGCCGCGCGCGGTGAGGACTTCACCCTCGACATCGACGGTGTGGAACGACTGAGCTGTACGTCGAAGTCCATCGCCCCCGAGGCCGCGTGCACCTCGGTGCAGCTGCACCTCCAGGTCACCCCGGAGCGCTTCGCCAGTGTGTGGAACGCGGCGCAGGCGGTCGCCGCCGCGCAGATCGCCGTGGGCGCCAACTCGCCGTTCCTGTTCGGCCGGGAGCTGTGGCGCGAGTCCAGGCCCCCGCTGTTCACGCAGTCCACCGACACCCGCCCGCCCGAGCTCCAGGCCCAGGGGGTGCGGCCGCGCACCTGGTTCGGGGAGCGCTGGGTGACCTCGGCGTTCGACCTGTTCGAGGAGAACCTGCGCTACTACCCGGCCCTGCTGCCGATCTGCGACGACGAGGACCCGCTCGAGGTGCTGGACCGGGGCGGCGTCCCCAGCCTCGCCGAACTCGTCCTGCACAACGGCACCGTCTACCGCTGGAACCGCCCCGTCTACGGCATCGCCGACGGCGTCCCGCACCTGCGCGTGGAGAACCGCGTGCTGCCCGCCGGCCCCACCGTCACCGACGTCATCGCCAACGCGGCCTTCTACTACGGTGTGGTGCGCGCCCTGGCCGAGGACAGCCGGCCGGTGTGGAGCAGGCTGCCCTTCGAGGCGGCCGCCGCCAATTTCGACGCCGCGTGCAGGTACGGCATCGACGCCCGCCTGACCTGGCCCCGGCGCGGCCGTCTCGGCGGACTGGGCGAGGTGGACGCGGTCACCCTCGTACGGGACGAACTGCTGCCGCTCGCCGAGGCAGGGCTGGACGCGTGGGGGATCGAGCCCGCCGACCGGGACCTGTACCTCGGGGTGATCGAGGAGCGGTGCCGGCGCAGGGTGAACGGCGCGACCTGGCAGGCCGCCACCTTCCACCGGGCGCTGGACCTCGGTCTGAGCCGGGAGGAGGCCCTGGCCGCCACCACCCGCCGCTACCGCGAGCTGACGCGGCAGGGCGATCCGGTGCACAGCTGGCCGGTGGGACTGCCGGAGCCGGTGCCGACGGGCTGAACCGGTCGGGCCCCCGGACCGGGCGCACAGCCGCTGCCCTCATACTGATCGGACCGATCGGCGATGTGGAGGCAGTGTGCAGGCGGAGGCGGGCCCGGGGGCCGATTCCCATCCTGAGTTGAGGCCCTCGCGGACGACGCTCCGCGACGAGACGCTTCTGGTGCTCGCGCTGTCGCTCGGCGCGAGCGGGGTCTCGGCCCTGATCAGTTTTGTCGGCTCGGTCACGGAACCGGGCGGCCTGAAGGACCAGGCGGCCACCCTCAACGCTTCGGCAGCGCCGGGCCGCCCCTGGCTGGACCTCGCCTGGCAGCTCTTCGGGATCACCACGGCGCTCGTCCCGGTCGCGCTCGTCGCACACTTCCTGCTGCGCGAGGGCGCGGGGCTGCGCACCCTCGGCTTCGACCGCACCCGGCCCTGGTCCGACCTCGGCCGCGGCGCGGCGGTGGCGGCGGTCATCGGCAGCAGCGGCATCGCGTTCTACCTGGCCGTCCGCGGCCTCGGCTTCAACCTCACCGTGGTGCCGGAGGCGCTGCCCGAGGTGTGGTGGAAGTACCCCGTACTGATCCTCTCGGCGCTGCAGAACTCGATCCTCGAAGAGGTCGTCGTCGTCGGCTATCTGCTGCGCAGGCTGGACCAGTTGGGCTGGAGCCCGGGGGCGTCGCTGGCGGGCAGCGCGGTGCTGCGCGGCTCGTACCACCTCTACCAGGGCATCGGCGGCTTCATCGGCAACATGGTGATGGGCGTGGTGTTCGTGTACCTGTACCGGCGCTGGGGCCGTGTCGGCCCGCTGGTGGCCGCGCACACACTGCTCGACGTCGGCGCGTTCGTGGGATACGCGCTGCTGGCCGGCAAGGTGGACTGGCTGCCGACGGCGTAGGGCTTCGGCGAAGGGGGGCGTACGGCATCGTCGTACGCCCCCTTCGCCGTACCGGCTTCAGACCAGCAGCTCGCCCTCGATGACCGTCACCGCGCGTCCGCTCAGCAGGGTGCGCCCGCCGCGCAGTTCCGTGCGGACGCGGCCGGAGCGCGGTGAGGCCTGCAGGCCGGTGAGGGCGGTGCGGCCGAGGCGCTCGGACCAGTAGGGGGCCAGGGCGGTGTGCGCGCTGCCGGTGACCGGGTCCTCGTCGATGCCGACGTTCGGGAAGAAGCAGCGGGAGACGAAGTCGTAGCCCAGGGCGGGGTTCTCGGCGCGGGCGGTGGCGATGACACCGCGCTCCGAGTAGGCGGTCAGGGCCTTGAGGTCGGGCCGCAGGGCGTGCACGGTGCGCTCGTCGGCGACCTCGACGAGCAGGTCCCCGATGTCCGGGCCGGTGTCGAACGCGGTGAGCGGCGGGGTGCCCAGCGCCTTCGCGACGCCCTCGGGGACGTCGACCGCGGTGAGCGGGGCGGTGGGGAAGTCCAGGGTGACGGCGCCGTCCTCGCCGGGCGTGGCGACGAGGACGCCGCTGCGCGTGGCGAACCGCACCGGGCCGTCGTGGGCGCCGGTGGTGTGCAGGACGTGCGCGGCGGCCAGCGTCGCGTGGCCGCACATCGCGACCTCGGTGACGGGGTGAACCAGCGCAGCGCCCAGTCGGCGTCGCCGCCCGCCGGGAGCGGGTGGGCGAAGGCCGTCTCGGCGTGATTGACCTCCAGGGCGACGTTCTGCAGCCAGGGGTCGCCCGGGAAGGCATCGAGCAGCAGTACCCCGGCGGGGTTGCCGGCGAAGGGCCGGTCGGTGAAGGCGTCGACGATTCGGATCCGCATGCCCCGACGGTAGGGCCTGCGCGGAGCCGCGGGCCAAGGCCAATGTGCGAGCCGTGGACCGGACGCCGCGGTCGAGAGGGTTGCCGGAAGGGTTGTTACGATATATCGTTGAGGCATCGCGACAGATCAACGACAGAATGGAGTGGTTGCGATGCGTACCCATGGTTTCGAGCATGGACAAGGTCACGGCGGCCCGCGCGGCGGACGTGGGGACTTCGAGCGGCTGCGCGCCGCCTTCGGGCCCTTCGGGCCGGGAGGCCCGGGTGGTGGTGGTCCCGGCGGCCCCTTCGGCCCGGGCTTCGGTCACGGCGGCCCCTGGGGCGGACGGGGGCGTGGCGGACCGAGGGGTAGGGCTCGGCGCGGTGATGTACGGGCCTCGATCCTCGCCCTGCTGAAGGACCGTCCGATGCACGGCTACGAGATGATCCAGGAGATCGCCGAGCGCAGCGGCGGGGCGTGGAAGCCCAGCCCCGGCTCGGTCTACCCCACCCTTCAGCTGCTGGAGGACGAGGGGCTGATCGTCAGCGAGTCCGAGGGCGGCAAGAAGCTGTTCTCGCTCACCGACGCCGGCCGCACGGCGGCCGGGGAAGGCCCCGAGGCACCCTGGGAGGAGGCCTCGCGCGGGGTCGACTGGGAGGCGCTGAGCGAGATCCGGCAGGCCGGATTCGGCCTGATGGAAGCCTTCGGGCAGGTCTGGAAGACGGGCAGCAAGGAACAGCGCGACAAGGCCCTCGCCGTCATCAACGAGGCCCGCAAGAAGCTGTACCTGATCCTCGCCGACGAGGACTGACCCGGTTGGTGAGGGCCGTCGAGGGGCGTGACGCAAACCGGCGCGCGCCCCTCGGGCGTTTACGCCCTGATCTCCTCCGCAAGGAGGAGATCCCGGCCCCCCGGGTCCGCTTCCCGTGGGACGTCAAGATGCGTCCCGCCGGGGATGCCCCGGCCCTCCGGGACTGATGGGGTGGGGGATGTGCAACCCCGTATCCCCCGCCAGCAGGCCTCGGAGCTCCAGGAGCAGGGCCTCCACCGCGCGGAGAACGACGCCAGGCTCGGCGCCTCACTGGCGGCGGTGGTGACCGGTGCCCGGCGCCGGGCGGTCCGCGACGGGGACCGCCAGATCGACACCGCCCATCTGCTGCACTCACTCCTGGAATCCGACGCCGAGGTGAGAGCGGCCTTCGGCGAGGGTCCCCGGATCGCCCGGCTGCTGGGCTATCTGATCCAGCGCAGCATCGGCTACGGCCTGCGCTGGCAGGGCGCGGTCGAGGACTCGGGCGGCCTCCCCGCGGTGGCCGGGTCCGCCGGCCTCTCACCCCTGGCCGCCGGGTGCATGGAGTACGCCCATGAGCGCGCGGCCCGCCTCGGCGAAGGACCGGCGTGCGGGACCGATCTGCTCGCCGCGCTCGTCGTGGACCCCCGGGCGCGCGCCGTCGAGGTGCTCGAACGCGCCGGAATCGACCACCGTGACCTGTTCGCCCGGCTCGAGGCGCCGTCCAGCCGGTGAGACAGGTGTCATAAGGGGTGACGCTCCTGTCGGGGCCTGTCATCATGTGCCGGTGCCTACCTCTGTCAGTCTCCGGAACGACCACCGCAAAGGCGTCGGGCTCGGTCTCGCGCTGCTGTCCGCGCTGGCCTTCGGGGGTTCCGGTGTGGCGGCCAAGCCGCTGATCGAGGCGGGTCTCGACCCGCTCCACGTCGTCTGGCTGCGCGTGGCGGGCGCGGCGCTCGTGATGCTGCCGCTCGCCGTGCGCCACCGGGAACTCCTGCGCAGCAGGCCCGGACTGCTCGCCGGCTTCGGCCTGTTCGCCGTGGCAGGCGTCCAGGCCTGCTACTTCGCCGCGATCTCCCGCATCCCCGTCGGTGTCGCCCTGCTGGTCGAGTACCTGGCGCCCGCGCTCGTCCTCGGCTGGGTGCGGTTCGTGCAGCGGCGGCCCGTGACCCGTGCCGCCGCGGTCGGCGTGGTCCTGGCGGTGGGCGGGCTCGCCTGTGTCGTGGAGGTGTGGGCGGGCCTCGGCTTCGACGCCCTCGGCCTGCTGCTGGCGCTCGGCGCGGCCTGCTGCCAGGTCGGCTACTTCGTCCTCTCCGACCGGGGCGGGGACGACGAGGAGGTCCCCGATCCGCTGGGCGTGATCGCCTACGGACTGCTGGTCGGCGCCGCCGTCCTCACCGTCGTCGCCCGGCCCTGGTCCATGGACTGGACCGTACTCACCGGCAGCGCGGAGATGAACGGCACCCCGGTCGCCGCCGTCGCCCTGCTCGCCTGGATCGTCCTCGTCGCCACGGTCGTCGCCTATGTCACCGGCGTGGTCTCGGTGCGCCGGCTCTCGCCGCAGGTCGCGGGCGTCGTGGCCTGCCTCGAGGCGGTCATCGCCACCGTCCTCGCCTGGGTCCTGCTCGGCGAGCATCTGTCGGCGCCGCAGATCGTGGGCGGCGCGGTCGTCCTCGCGGGCGCCTTCATCGCCCAGTCCTCGGCCCCCGCGAAGGGCTCCGGGGAGCCGGTGGCGGGCAGCGGTCCGGAACGGGAGTTGTCCCGGCGGGGAACGAGCGCCTAAGGTGCGGATCATGCACGCACGCGCACTCGTTCTGCCGCCTCCGGCCGCCTGAGGCGGGCCCTCCGGTACATCCGCCCGGCACGCCGCCGGGCGCAACGGTGCTGCCCGCAGACGAAGTCCCCGGATCTCCTCGCCCCGAGCGGGGATCCCTTCCCGAACTTCCGCACCCGCGCCGACGCGCGTGTGCGTGCATCTGCGGAGAGAACACGTGTCGAACACCGTCTCCGGCCTGTCCGTCGGGCGAGGCCTCCTCTATCTGATCGTCGCCGGTGCCGCCTGGGGCACCGCGGGCGCCGCCGCCTCGCTGGTCTACCGGACCAGCGACATGGGGCCCGTCGCCCTGTCCTTCTGGCGCTGTGCGGCGGGCCTGGTGCTGCTGCTCGCCGCCCGGCTCCTGACCCGGCGCGCCCGGACCGCCGCCCCCGAGCCGCTGCGCCGGCGGGCCCTGCGGGCCGGGGCCACCGGCATCGGGCTCGCCGTCTTCCAGACCGCCTACTTCGCGGCCGTCGCCGCCACCGGACTCGCCGTGGCGACCGTCGTCACCCTCGGCGCCGGACCCGTACTGATCGCGCTCGGCGCGCGTCTGACCCTGGGCGAGCGCCTGGGGCGCGGCGGGCTGGCCGCCGTCGTGGGCGCGCTCGCCGGACTCGTCGTCCTCGTCCTCGGCGGCGAGGGCGCCACCGTCGATCCGTGGGGCGTGCTGCTCGCCCTGCTGTCCGCGGCCGGATACTCCGCGATGACGCTGCTCACCCGCTGGTGGGGGCGCGACGGCGGTACGGACTCCTCCGGTACGACCGTGGGGGCGTTCGCCGTCACCAGCCTGGTGCTGCTGCCGTTCGCGGCGTTCGAGGGCCTGGTGCCGCACACCGACGCCCCCGGCACCCTGCTGTGCCTGCTGCTGTACGTCGCCTCCGTGCCGACGGCGCTCGCCTACGGCCTCTACTTCGCCGGGGCGGCCGTCGTACGGTCCGCCACCGTGTCCGTGATCATGCTGCTGGAGCCGGTGAGCGCGGCGGTGCTCGCGGTCGCCCTGCTCGGCGAGCGGCTCACGACGGCCACCCTGGCCGGCACCCTGCTGATGCTGGGCTCGGTCGCGGGACTCGCGGTGGGCGAGGCGCGGGACGCGCGGACCCGCGGGGAGGAGCCGGACGCGGTCCCGGCGTGACGGCGCGGGGCCCTCCCACGCGGGAGGGCCCCGCGGTCAGGCCCGCAGACGGCGCAGGAGGTGCGCGCGTGCCTGGGCGTCACGCGCGCCGTTCCGGTCCGACAGCCCGGCCGCGATGCGCTCCCGCACCGACTCGGACCGCTTGCCCGCGTACTTGAACTTCGCGCGTACGCCGGTCACTTCGAGCCGCAGTCCGCGGATCCCGGACAGCAGCCTGCCGTACGGGGCCTCGCCCGCCGCCGCCCGCGCGGAGCCGCCCTCCGGCTGGAAGTGGCCGACCTGGCGGTTGAGCAGCGCGGCCTTTCGCGCCGGGTCGTCCACCAGGTGGGCACGGCACCGCAGCTGGACGGAGGCGTACAGGCTCGTGGGGACGCCGTGCTCGGACGGCGTGCCGGACTCGGCCTGCCAGGGGCCGGGGACGTAGACGTAGTCGTCGACCACGCTCAGTACGACGTCCGGGTTCGCCTCGACCGCGGGCCAGAGCGGGTTGGGCCGGGCCAGGTGGGTGACCGCCTCGCCGCGCTCGGGATCGTAGGCGAAGTGCAGGGGCTGGACGAGGGGCGGCTCGCCCGGCGGACCGTTGACCGCGAGTTGGCCGAAGTCGTGCGCGGTCAGCCACCGCTGCCACTCGTCGTCGTCACGGGGTGCGTCCCAGGGGTGGATCAGCATCACAGCGCCGCGAGGTAGCCGGGCAGCGCGGTGCCGGGGGCCAGTCCGGGGTCGGCGAGCGGGGCGTCGTAGCCCTTGCGCAGCGGGACGACCCCGGCCCAGTGGGGGAGATCCAGATCCTCGGGCTCGTCGTTGGCGCCGCCGGTGCGCAGCTTGGCGGAGACCTCGTTCAGGTCCAGCCGGATCACCGCGGTGGCGGCCAGCTCCTTCCTGTTCGCCGGGCGGGAGTCGGCGGCGCGGCCCGGTACGACATGGTCGACCAGGGCGTCGAGGGCCCGCCGCTTCTCCTCGGCGTCGGTCACGTCGTACGCCACGCCGTGCACCACCACGGAGCGGTAGTTGATCGAGTGGTGGAAGGCCGAGCGGGCCAGCACCAGGCCGTCGACGTGGGTGACGGTGAGGCAGACCGGGAGGCCGGGGTCGGCCAGGCCCGCCGCGCGCAGCGGGCGCGAGCCGGTCGAACCGTGCACGTAGAGACGCTCGCCGACCCGGCCGTACAGCGTGGGCAGCACCACCGGCGCGCCGTCCCGGACGAAGCCGAGATGGCAGACGTAGCCCTCGTCGAGTATCGCGTGCACCCGTTCCCTGTCGTACGTGGCGCGGTCGGGGGAGCGGGTGGGGACCGTGCGCTCGGTGGGCGGGTAGGCGGGCGATTCCGGCGGGGTCCCCTGCATGGCTTTCTCCATTGCACTAGTGCATACTTGGCTTTGTGCTAGGAGAGTATCGGATCACCGGTCGGCGTGCGGCGGAGATTTCCGCGAGCATTGAGGGCGCGGTGGGGGACGGGACCCTGAAGCCGGGCGAACTGCTGCCTCCCATGCGGGAGTTGGCGGATCGTCTCGGGGTGAACCCGAACACCGTCGCGGCCGCGTACCGGACCCTGCGCGAACGCGGGGTCATCGAGACCGCCGGCCGCCGGGGAAGCCGGGTGCGGCCCAAGCCGGCCACCACCGCGCGTGAGCTCATCCGGGTGGAGGTCCCGGCGGGCGTGCGCAACCTGTCCGAGGGCAACCCGGACCCCGCGCTGCTGCCCGCGCTGGCCGGGGCGTTCGCGGCGGCCGCGGAGGAGGGCGACCGGGAGCCCGTGCTGTACGGACACGCGCCCGTGGAGCCCGGGCTGGCGCGGCTGGCGCGGGCGGAGCTGGACGCCGACGGGGTTCCCGACGGGCCCGTCGCCGTCACCTCGGGTGCGCTGGACGCTTTGGAGCGGGTGCTCGTGGCGCACCTGCGTCCGGGGGACGCGGTCGCTGTGGAGGATCCGGGGTGGGGGAGTCTGCTGGACCTGGTTCCGGCGCTGGGGCTGAGGGTTGTGCCGGTGGGTGTCGACGACGAGGGGCCGTCGCCGGAGGACGTGCGCAGAGCGTTGGCGGGTGGGGCTCGGGCGCTCGTCGTCACGGACCGGGCGCAGAATCCGACCGGGGCGGCGGTGAGCGGTGCGCGGGCGCGGGCGCTGCGGGGGGTGCTCGCGGAGTATCCGGAGACGCTGCTGATCGAGGACGATCACGGGCATCACATCGTCGATCTGCCGTTGCACGCGTTGGCCGGTACGACGCGGTCGTGGGCGTTCGTGCGCTCGACGGCGAAGGCGTACGGGCCTGATCTGCGGCTCGCGGTGCTCACCGGGGACGCGGTCACCCTTGACCGGGTGCGGGGGAGGCAGCGGCTGGGGCCGGGGTGGGTCAGCCGGATCGTGCAGCGGGCGGTGGTGCGGTTGTGGAGTGAGGGGGCGGTGGATCCGGGGGTGGTGGCCGGGCGGTACGGGGGGCGTCGGGAGGGGGTGATCGGGGCGCTGGGACGGCGGGGGGTCGTGGCGTACGGGCGGAGCGGGATGAATGTGTGGGTGCCGGTTCCTGATGAGACCGGGGTGGTCGCGCGGTTGTTGCACGCGGGGTGGGCGGTGGCGCCCGGTGCGCGCTTTCGGATGAACGCGGCGCCGGGGGTTCGGGTGACCGTTTCTTCGCTCGGCGAGGCCGAGGTCGAGCCGTTGGCCGAGGCGATCGCTGCGGCGGTGGGGCCGGGCGGGGGGCCGTTGCGGACGTATGTCTGAGGCGGGTGGCCGTGTGGGGACTGGGCGGGGGGTGTTGCGCGGCCCGGCGTTTGCGGGGTGCCGCTGCGCCCACCCGTGCCGCCATGGCGGCACGATTGCCCGCAGTTGGGGCGGCGGGCTGGGCGGGGGTGTTGCGTGGCCCGGCGTTTGCGGGGTGCCGCTGCGCCCACCCGTGCCGCCATGGCGGCACGATTGCCCGCAGTTGGGGCGGCTGGGAGGGTTATGCCGGGGGCTTGGGGCGGGCTTGGGTCAGGGCTGCTCCTGCCAGGACTATGGCTGCGCCTACGGGGGTCGACCAGGTCAGGGGTTCGCCGAGGAGGGTGATGCCTGCCGCCGCGGCGATCACCGGGACGAAGTAGGTGACCATCTGGCCCGTGGTCGGGCCGACTTCGGCCACCAGACCGTACTGGACTAGTACGGCCAGGCCCGTGCCCAGCATGCCCAGCGCGGCGATCGCCAGCAACGGGCCGACGGCGAAGGTGGTCGGCAGGGTCGTGAACAGCGGGGTGACTACGGCCAGTTGCACCGTGGCCAACAGCAACTGGCCGCCGGTCAGGGACAGGTTCGAGTGGCTGCTGCCCGCCAGGGTGCGGCGGACGTAGATCCAGCCGACGGGGTAGCTCAGCGAGGCCATCAGGGCCAGCGCCGTGCCGCGTGCGTCCAGGCCCTCGAAGCCCTGCCACGCGCCCAGCACGGTCAGTACCCCGAGGAAGCCGAGGCCGAGCCCCGCCACCCGTACCCGGGTGGGCCGGTCCTCGGAGAGCGCCACCAGGGACAGTGCCATGCCCCACAGCGGCGACGTCGCGTTGCAGATGCCGGCCAGCGTCGACGGGATGGTCAGCTCCGCGAAGGCGAACAGCGAGAACGGCAGCGCGTTCAGCAGGAACCCGGCGACCGCGAGATGACCCCAGGTCCGCGCCCCGCGCGGCAGCCGCTCCCGCCGTACGGCCATGGCGACCGCCAGGACGGCCGTACCGAAGGCCAGCCGTCCGAAGGTGACCTGGAACGGGGCGTAGCCCTGGGTGCCGACCTTGATGAGAAGGAAGCTGAAGCCCCAGATCAGCGAGAGCGCCCCGAAGCGCAGTCGCCAGTCGAGGCGGGGGCGGGCGGGTGCCGGGACGGTGCCGGCCGGGGCGGGGGTGGTCGCGGTGACGCTGCTCATGGAGGCAACGATGCGGGACGGCCATCTCGTAGCACAATCGAGATTTCGCACGCGATATCTCGTAGCATCGCTTACATGTTGAACCTCGAGCGCCTGCGCACCCTCGACGCCCTCGCCCGGCACGGCTCGGTCAGCGGCGCCGCCGAGGGGCTGCACATCACCACCTCCGCGGTCTCCCAGCAGATGTCCAAGCTGGAGCGCGAGGTCGGCCAGCAACTGCTGGCCAAGAACGGGCGCGGGGTCCGGCTCACGGATGCGGGCCGGCTGCTCGCCGAGCACGCCGCGCGCATCCTCTCCCAGGTCGAGCTGGCCCAGTCCGACCTGGAGGCACAGCGCGGTCAGGTCGTCGGTGAGCTGAGGATCTCGGCGTTCCCCACCGCCGCGCGAGGGCTGTTCCCGGTCGCGCTCGCGGATCTGCGCGAGCGGCATCCCGGGCTGCGCGTGCGTTCGCGCGAGCAGGAGCCGGAACAGGGCATCCGCGGAGTGGTGCGCGGTGATCTCGATCTCTCGGTGGTGCTCGACTGGTACAACAAGCCGATGCCGCTGCCCGACGGTCTGGTCAAGGCGCCCCTGCTGGACGACCCGGCCGACGTGGCGCTCCCCGCCGGTCACCGGCTCGCCGGCCGCGCCGAGGTGGACCTCGCCGAGTTCGCCGAGGACGAGTGGGTCACCTGGGGCGAGGGCGAATTCTGCCATGAGTGGCTGATGTTCACCCTGCGCTCCAAGGGCGTCGAGCCGGTCGTCGCCCACCGCGCGGCCGAGAGCCACACCCAGCTCGGCCTGGTCGCGGCGGGGCTGGGCGTCTGTATCGCACCGCTGCTGGGCCGCGATCCGCTGCCCCACGGGGTGGTGACGGTTCCGCTCAGGCAGCGCGTACAGCGGCATGTCTTCGTCGTCTGGCGCGCGGACGCCGACCGCCGCCCGTCGATCCGGGCGGCGGTGCGGGCGTTGCGGACGGCGGGGGAGCGCGTCTCGGCGATGAACGAGGGTTCTACGACGGTGCGGGCAGCTTCCTGAAGTCCCAGGACACGATCTTCTCCGGCGTCAGCCGCAGCCAGGCGTGCCGGCCGTCGTGCGGCATCTCGTCCAGACCGAAGTTCTTCCGGGCGAACAACGTCTCCGGAACGTCGAGTTCCGCGCGCAGTTCCCCCGTGCGCGGTATCTCGCCCACGAACTCCACCCGCCCGGACAGCTCCGCGCCGCGCAGTTCGTCGTACTCCTCGCCGGTGTCGACCACGATCGCCACCCGCGGGTCCCGGCGCAGATCGGCCCACCGCTTGCTGCGCACCACGGAGTACAGCCACAGCGAGCTGCCGTCCCAGACGAACCACAGCGTGCTGACGTGCGGCGCTCCGTCCGCGGACACGGTGGCGACCCGGCAGGTGCGCTGGACGGTGAGGAAGTCGTCCAGCTCGCCCGGCGTCATCATGATCTTCCGGCCCCGGCGCTGCGTGGCGGTCATACGGCCCTCTGTCTTTCGTGTCGTACCGAGTACCGGTGGTTCAGGCGAGGGTGATCGAGTCCCCGCTGACCGTGATCTCCACGGCGGGCAGCGGTTTGGTCGCCGGGCCGCTCTGCACACTTCCGTCGGCGATGGAGAAGTTGCTGTTGTGGCACGGGCAGTTGATGACCCCGTCCGCGACGCTCTTCACCGCGCACCCCTGGTGGGTGCAGGTCGCCGAGAACGCCTTGAACTCGCCCGCCGCCGGCTGGGTGACGACCACCTTACGGTCGGGGAACACCTTGCCGCCGCCCTCGGGGATGTCGGCGGTCGCGGCGAGGGCGGCGGCGCCCGCGCCGGCGTTCTCGCCACCGCCCGAACCCCCGCCGTCGGACGAACCGCCGGTCGTCGAACCGGAGTCCGCGGAAGAGCTCGACGCGTCGTCGTCGGAGCCGCCGCACGCGGTCAGCGCGACGGCGAGACCCGCCGCCCCGGCCGCCGCCACGACGGTTCGACGGGCGGGTCCAAAGGTGCGGTGGAGCGATGCGCTGGTCATGCGTGTTCCTTCCGGGATGCGTGATCTGGGGAGAGGTACGGCCGGCGGGCCCACGCCGTTCATGCGCTGCCGAGCCTGGCGGGTCCACGGTCGGGCGGGCGTAAATCACGGCTGTCGTTTCGCTGTCGGACCGCGGCCGCTTCGCCCGGGTCGCCTCCGACGTGCGGCGACGCGCCAGTAGCCTGGGGCGATGCTCAAGGAAGTCATCGCGACCCGCTTCATCGCGCCGCTGCGCGAGGGCGGCTCGCTGCCGGGACTGGTCGAAGCCGACGATCTCGGCACCTATGTGCTGAAGTTCACCGGCGCGGGGCAGGGCCGCAAGACACTGGTCGCCGAGGTCGTCTGCGGGGAACTGGCCCGCAGGCTGGGACTGCGGGTGCCCCGTCTGGTCACCGTCGAGCTCGACCCCGTGCTGGGGCTCGGTGAGCCGGAGCAGGAGGTGCAGCGGCTGCTGAAGTCCAGCGGCGGCACCAACCTCGGCATGGACTTCCTCTCCGGCGCCCTCGGCTTCGATCCCCTCGCCTTCGAGGTGAGCCCCGAGGAGGCCGGACGGATCGTCTGGTTCGACGCGCTCGTGAACAACGTCGACCGCTCCTGGCGCAACCCCAACCTGCTCCGGTGGCGCGGCGAACTGTGGCTCATCGACCACGGCGCGACCATGATCTGGCACCACAACTGGCCCGGCGCGGAAGCCTCCGCCGCCCGCCCCTACGACGCCTTTGACCACGCCCTGAAGACCTGCGCCCCGGACGTCGCGTCCGCCGCGGCCGAACTCGCGCCGCAGGTCACCGGGGAACTGCTCGCCGAGGTCACCGCGGAGATCCCCGACGCCTGGCTGGCCGGCGAGCCCGGTTTCGACACCCCGGACGCACTCCGGTCGGCCTATGCCCGGCCCCTGCTGGCCCGCGCGGCCACCGTCCACCAGCACATCCATGGCCTCGAGGGGGACCAGTGAGCGACCGGCACGTCTTCGAGTACGCGCTGCTGCGGGTCGTACCGCGCGTCGAACGCGGTGAGTGCGTCAACGCGGGGGTGCTCGTGTACTGCCGCCCCAAGTCGTACGTCGCGGCCCGCACGCATCTCGACGAGGCGCGGCTGCTGGCCCTCGATCCGAAGGCGGACCTGCCCGGCGTACGGGCGGCGCTGCGCGCGGTCGAGAAAGTCTGCGCGGGCGGGGACGCGGCGGGGCAGGCGGCGGGGGACGACGCGGGGCGGCGCTTCCGCTGGCTGATCGCACCCCGGTCCACGATCGTCCAGCCGGGGCCGGTCCATACGGGCCTCACGGCCGACCCGGCGGCGGAGACGGAACGTCTGCTGGAGTTGCTGGTGCGTTGACGGCTGCGGGTGGGTGTGGCCGCTCGCGTGGTTGCCCCCTTCGGTGTCGGCTCCGCCGCGTGGGCTTGACCGGCCCCCGGCTACCCGCGGCCGCCCACACCCCGTCGTCGCACGACGAACCCCGCCGCGGCGACCGCACCGGTCACGAACGTCGCCCCGATCCCCAGATCCCAACCACTGGGCCCGGACCCCGACGAGCCGCCGAGCCCACCCTCGACACCGCGCGTCGGCACGGCGGAGGCGGGAGTCGCGGACGCGGTCCCGGTCGTCGGCGCGGCGGTCGTGGGCGGCGGCGATGGCGGCCGGGCGGGTGCGGAGGAGGCCGGCGCCGGTGACCGCGCGGGTGCGGAGGACACCGGCGCCGGACGGAACGTCGACGACGTGAGCCCCCGCCGCGGCAGCGCCTCGCAGGCCACCCCGTCGTCCGAGCCCGGATCCTCGTCCAGCCGGTGCGGATCGCTCCGGTCGGTCTCGAAGAACGCCTGCGCGTCCTCCTGATAGGTGAAGTCGCCGCAGTCCAGATCCTGGGCGTGGGCGATGTCGGCCAAGGGCACGATCGCGGCGAGCGCGATCAGCGTGCCCATGGCCCCGGTACGACGGAGCATGGAGTGCCTCCTTTCCGGCCGAGGTCGGCCCCCGCTTCGACGCTAGGGGCCACCCGCCGCCGGGGCGCGCAGCACTGAGCCGATCGAGTGCTCCCCCCACGCGTGCGGGCCACGGTGGGCCGGCGTGGTTCCCGCGTGGGGACCGGGGGCTTCGGCAGGACGAGTCGGCGGGCAGCCCCGGGGCGGGGGCGGTGGTTCCGTCGAGGGGGCGGGTGGCGCGAGGAGGGGCCGCGCTCGCGCGGGGAATGGATCACACACGTGTGGCGTGCCGTTGACACCGCGTGCCAGTGCTTCTAGCGTCACGTCTGCTGAAGGTACTAAGCGGTCGCTCATCTGTCCGGTCCGGCCGCAGGAGCCGCATCCCAAGCGCGAGGAGAAGCAGCAATGTCCACCACTGAGCAGCGGGTCGCGGTCGTCACCGGCGCCGCACGCGGCATCGGCGCCGCCACCGCCGTACGACTGGCCGCGGAGGGCCGCGCGGTCGCCGTGATCGACCTCGACGAGGCCGCCTGCAAGGACACCGTCGAGAAGATCACCGCCGCCGGCGGCAAGGCGATCGCGGTCGGCTGCGACGTCTCCGACGAGGCGCAGGTCGAGTCGGCCGTCGCGCGGATCGCCGAGGAGCTGGGCGCGCCGACGATCCTCGTCAACAACGCGGGCGTGCTGCGCGACAACCTGCTGTTCAAGATGAGCGTCTTTGACTGGGACACCGTCATGAACGTGCATCTGCGCGGTGCCTTCCTGATGTCCAAGGCCTGCCAGAAGCACATGGTGGACGCCGGTTTCGGCCGGATCGTCAACCTGTCCTCGTCGTCCGCGCTCGGCAACCGGGGTCAGGTCAACTACTCGGCGGCCAAGGCCGGTCTGCAGGGCTTCACCAAGACCCTCGCCAAGGAGCTCGGCAAGTTCGGCGTCACCGCCAACGCCGTCGCACCGGGCTTCATCGCCACGGAGATGACCAAGGCCACCGCCGACCGCGTCGGCATGGGTTTCGACGACTTCAAGGCCGCCGCCGCCACCCAGATCCCGGTCGCCCGCGTCGGCGAGCCCGACGACATCGCCAACGCGATCGCCTTCTTCACCGGCGAGGCCGCCGGCTTCGTCTCCGGCCAGGTGCTGTACGTCGCCGGCGGACCGCTCGACTAGGAAAGACCGAGGACATGACTGCAGTGGAACTCTCGGGCAAGGTCGCCCTCGTCACCGGAGGCAGCCGCGGCATCGGCTACGGCGTCGCCGAGGCCCTGATCGCGCGCGGCGACCGGGTCTGCATCACCGGCCGGGGTGAGGACGCCCTCAAGGAGGCCGTCGAGAAGCTCGGCGCCGACCGCGCCGTGTACGTCGCGGGCAAGGCGCACGACGAGGCCCACCAGGCCGTCGCCGTGGAGCGCGCCATGGAGGCCTTCGGCCGGATCGACTACCTGGTCAACAACGCCGGAACGAACCCGGTCTTCGGGCCGATCGCCGACCTCGACCTGAACGTGGCGCGCAAGGTGTTCGAGACCAACGTGATCTCGGCGCTCGGCTTCGCGCAGAAGACCTGGCACGCCTGGCAGAAGGAGAACGGCGGCGCCATCGTCAACATCGCCTCCGTGGCGGGCATCGCGCCCTCGCCGTTCATCGCCGCCTACGGCGTCAGCAAGGCCGCGATGATCAACCTGACCCAGCAGCTGGCGCACGAGTTCGCGCCCGGGGTGCGGGTCAACGCCATCGCGCCGGCCGTGGTGAAGACCAAGTTCGCGCAGGCGCTGTACGAGGGCCGGGAGGAGGAGGCGGCCGCCGGCTACCCGCTGGGCCGGCTCGGCGTACCGTCCGACATCGGCGGCGCCGCCGCCTTCCTCACCTCGGACCAGTCGGACTGGGTCACCGGCCAGACCCTCGTCGTCGACGGCGGCATCTTCCTGAACGCGGGAGTCGGCTGAACCACGGTGTGAGAGGGGCGACTCCGCGCACCGCGCGGGGCCCCGTTCGACGATCCGGCACGGGCGTCCGTTGACGAAAACGGCGCCCGTGCCGGCGTTTCGGGTCGCAACGGTGCGTGACAACGTAGTCATCGGAGAGTTGATCTCAAGGGGCGTACAGAGAGGGGTCAACGGGGCGAACACTGCGGTATGGTCTGCCGACTCTTGGGACGGCAGAGCGAGGAGCGTGCGCGTGTTCAACCGGAACCGATGCCTGCGGCGGGTGGCGGCCATCGCGTCCATATCGTCCTTGGTGACCGGATGCGGCGTCCTGTCGTCCGACTCCCAGGACGACGAGGGACCCATCGTCGTCGGCACGACCAGCTCGCCCAGCACGCTGGATCCCGCGGCCTCCTGGGACAGTTCGTGGGAGCTGTTCCGCAACATCTACCAGACCCTGCTGAGTTACCCGGTCGGCGCGACCACGCCCCAGCCGGACGCCGCCAAGAGCTGTGCGTTCTCCGACAGTTCCAACCAGGTGTTCCGCTGCGAGCTGCGCGAGGGGCTGACGTTCTCCGACGGGAGCACCCTGGACGCCGGTGCCGTCAAGTACTCCATCGACCGGATCCGGAAGATCAACGTCAACGGTGGTCCGGCCGGTCTGCTGGGCAGCCTCGACCGGGTGCAGGCGCCCAGCGAGCGCGAGGTCGTCTTCTACCTCAACAAGCCCGACGCCACCTTCCCGTTCGTGCTCGCCACCCCGGCGATGTCCATCGTCGACCCCGACGCCTATCCGGCCGGCGCACTGCGTGAGGACGACGGCGTCGTCGGCTCGGGGCCGTACACCCTGCGGTCGTACAAGGAGGGCGCCGCGGCCGAACTCGCCCGCAACGACCGCTACAAGGGCTTCGCCGAACGCCGGAACAGCGCGGTGACCATCCGCTACTTCCAGGACTCCGGCACCATGGTCAAGGCGTTGCGGGACGACCGCATCGACCTGACCTACCGCGGTCTGGCGGCCGGCGACATCATCGGCCTGCAGGGCAAGACCTCCAAGGAGGAGGAGCTCCAGCTGATCGACGGCACCGGGACGGACATCAACTACCTGGTGTTCAACCCGAAGGACCCGTGGGCCGGCCGGAGGGAGGTGCGCCAGGCCATCGCGCAGGTCGTCGACCGCGCGGCGATCGCGCACAAGGTCTACAAGGACACCGTCGACCCGCTGTACTCGATGGTCCCTAAGGGCCTGACCGGACACACCACCGGCTTCTTCGACGACTACGGCGAGCCCAGCGCCGCCAAGGCCCGGCGCATCCTCACCGATGCCGGGATCACCGAGCGCGTGCCGCTGACCCTCTGGTACACCACGGACCGCTACGGCTCCGAGACCGCGCTGGAGTTCAAGGAGCTGGAGCGGCAGCTGGAGGCGTCGAAGCTGTTCGACATCACGCTCAAGAGCCGTCCCTGGAAGACGTACGTCGAGGGCTACCAGAAGGGCGAGTACCCGGTGTTCGGGCGCGGCTGGTTCCCTGACTTCCCCGACGCGGACAACTTCATCGCCCCCTTCGTCGGCAAGCAGAACGCGCTCGGAACGCCCTACGAGGCGACCGAGATCACGGCCGAGCTGCTGCCCAGCTCCCGCCGGGAGAGCGACCGGGGGAACGTGGTGCGGCAGTTCGAGGAGGCCCAGCAGATCCTCGTCGACGACGCGCGGCTGCTGCCGCTGTGGCAGGGCCGGCAGTATGTGGCGGCGAGCCGGGACATCTCGGGCGCGGAGCGGGCGCTGGACCCGTCGACGATCATGATGGTGTGGGAACTCTCCCGGAAGACCAGCTGGTAGCAGCCGGGTGGGACCGTCCGCCGGGCCGGTTGTCAGTGGTCGCCTGTAGGTTCTGGGCCTGGAAGCGACCGCACACGTAAGGACATTGACGTGACCGACATCGCCATGCTGCCCGAGTCCTGGCGCGGGGTTCTGGGCGACGAGCTGCAGCAGCCCTACTTCAAGGAGCTGACCGAGTTCGTCGAGGAGGAGCGGGCGAACGGAGCGGTCTACCCGCCCCGCGAGGAGGTCTTCGCGGCGCTGGCCGCCACGCCGTACGACAAGGTGAAGGTCCTGGTCCTCGGCCAGGACCCGTACCACGGCGAGGGCCAGGGGCACGGACTGTGCTTCTCCGTCCGCCCGGGCGTGAAGATCCCCCCGTCGCTGCGGAACATCTACAAGGAGATGCACGCGGAGCTGGACGCACCCGTCCCGGACAACGGGTATCTGATGCCGTGGGCCGAGCAGGGCGTGCTGCTGCTCAACGCGGTGCTCACGGTCCGCGCGGGGGAGGCCAACTCCCACAAGGGCCGGGGCTGGGAACGGTTCACCGACGCGGTGATCCGCGCGGTGGCGAACCGCCCCGACCCGGCGGTCTTCGTGCTGTGGGGGAACTACGCGCAGAAGAAGCTGCCGCTGATCGACGAGACCCGGCACGTGGTGGTCAAGGGCGCGCACCCCTCGCCGCTGTCGGCGAAGAAGTTCTTCGGATCCCGTCCGTTCACGCAGATCAACGAGGCGGTGGCGGCGCAGGGCCACCAGGCGATCGACTGGACCATCCCGAACCTGACCTGACGTCGCCCGCCGGGTGCGGGACCCGTAGGACGGGTCCCGCACCCGGAGCGGCTCGTCCGATCTGCCGGCCTCTGCGGCTAGCGTCGACGGCGACAGCCGGCGAGCGGTGCGGAGGACGCGGTGGCGGAGCGACAGGAGCAGGCGGCGCCCGACGCCGTACTGACACGGATCGGTCAGGTCGTGATGCTGCACCACGCGGGGGACCGCGAGGAGGCCCGGCACCGTCTCCTCAATCTGTGGGCGGAGATCGGCGAGCAGGGGGACCCGCTGCACCGCTGCACGCTGGCCCACTACCTCGCCGACACCCAGGACGACCCCGAGGACGAACTCGCCTGGGACCTGCGGGCGCTGACGGCAGGGGAAGAGGCCGCCGCGGACGGAGCCTCCCTCGCCGCGCGCGCCCTCTACCCGTCGCTGCAGCTGAACCTCGCCGCCGACTACGCCCGGCTCGGCCGCCCCGACGCCGCCCGCACCCACCTCCACCGGGCCCGGGGCGCCGCCGCCACCCTGGCCGACGACCGCTACGGCGAGGGCGTACGGGACGCCATCCGGCACCTGGAGATCCGACTGGACGAGGACGGCGGACTCCGGCCGTAGAACCGGTGCTCGCGGCACCGGCGTCCGCGCGGCTCCGGCCCGTTCAGCGGCCGTACGTCTCCTCGCAGATGGCCGCCTCCCGGCTGCCCGGGCGCCAGCCCCCGTACTGCCTGCCCAGCGCGCACAGATCCGCCCCGGCGGAGGCCTCGCCGCGCATCGTCGCCGCCGGGGCGGGCGGAGCCGGAGCGGGTCTGTGCGCCCCGGTGCCGCCGTTCGCCGCGGCCCGTCCCCTGCCGTCACCGGGCGGTGTGCTCCGCTCCGGTGTGCCCGGGGGAGCGGCGGCCCGGCGCGACGGTGACGCGGGCTTCTTCGACGGCCGGCGGGACGGGCCGACCATCTCCAGGGCCTCGCGCGCCGGTGCCTGCACGACCTCCGTCTCGTTGCCTCCGACCGGACGTGGCTGTGATCCCTGGGACGGCGCCCCCACCGGTCCGGGGGCGAGGGGGCGCTGGACCGTCATACAGCCCGAGAGGGCCGAGACAGCCACGGTCACCAGAAGCGTTGCTGTGGTCGTCGTTCGATGCACCCGGTCAACTCTGCTGGCTCCGGCCGCCCTACGGAGCCCGGACGGGCACACCATGCCCCGCACGGGTGATCTCCCACCCCGTACGGACGCTCCGAACGCGCCCCGGGTGACGCCGGCCGCCGCTGCCGCACGCCGGAGGGGCCGTAAGCGGGAAGACCGTATGATCGCAGATCACGGCAGGTGACGGCTGGAGGGGAACACACGGTGAAGGTCGGCTGCATCGGACTCGGGGACATCGCACGGAAGGCCTACCTTCCGGTGCTCGCCCACCAGCCCGGGGTGGAACTGCATCTGCAGACCCGCACCCCCGCGACGCTCGACCACGTCGCCGACGCCCTCCGCCTCCCGCCCGCACAGCGCCACGCGGACCTCGACGCCCTGATCGCCCAGGACCTCGACGCGGCCTTCGTGCACGCGCCCACCGACGTCCACCCGGAGATCGTCACCCGGCTCCTCGAGGCGGGCGTACCGACGTACGTCGACAAACCGCTCGCCTACGAACTCGCCGACTCCGAGCGGCTGGTGGAGCTCGCGGAGGAACGGGGCACGAGCCTCGCCGTCGGCTTCAACCGGCGCTTCGCGCCCGGCTACGCCCAGTGCGCCGACCACCCGCGTGAGCTGATCCTGATGCAGAAGAACCGCGTCGGACTGCCCGAGGAACCCCGCACGATGATCCTCGACGACTTCATCCACGTCGTCGACACCCTGCGCTTCCTGGTGCCCGGCCAGGTCGACGACGTGACCGTGCGCGCCCGCACCGAGGGCGGACTGCTGCACCACGTGGTGCTCCAGCTCGCCGGGGACGGCTTCACCGCGCTCGGTGTGATGAACAGGCTCAGCGGGTCGGCCGAGGAGATCCTCGAGGTGTCCGGGCAGGACAGCAAGCGTCAGGTGGTCAACCTCGCCGAGGTGATCGACCACAAGGGACAGCCGACCGTGCGGCGGCGCGGCGACTGGGTCCCCGTGTCACGGCAGCGCGGCATCGAGCAGGCGGTGCTCGCCTTCCTGGACGCGGTCCGCGCCGGGCGGGTGCTCAGCGCCCGGGACGCGCTGGCCACCCATGAACTGTGCGAACGGGTGGTACGAGCGATCCACGAGCGCCCCGCCTGAGACGCGCCACCTCGGTGACGCCCCAGACCACGAGGACCAGCAGCGCCGCGTACAGCGTCCAGTCGCCGAAGCGGACGTAGGGCGTCGTCCCGTGCGCCAGCGGGATCTCGTACACCTGCGCGGCGGCGCTGTCCGTGCCGAGCCGCGGGCCGGCCGGCTCCCCGTCGGGGCCGTACACGGCGGAGACGCCCGTGAGGGTGGCGTGCACCATCGGGCGGCCGGTCTCGGCGGCGCGCAGCGCGGCGAGCGAGGCGTGCTGCCCGGGGGCCCAGCTCCGCTGAAACGTCGACGTGGAGGACTGGGCGAGCAGGACGTCCGCGCCGTCCTCGGCGAGATGCCGGCTCATGTCGGGGAACGCGGACTCGAAGCACACCAACGGGCCGATCCGCAGCCCGTTCCCCGCGTCCATCACCACCTGCTCCGTGCCCTGCCGGCGGTCCTCCCCGGCCGCCTTGCCGACGGAGGTCGCCCAGCCCAGCAGGGAGCGGGCCGGAATGTATTCACCGAAGGGGACCAGTCGCATCTTGTCGTACCGGTCGCCGGTCGGGCCGTCCGGGCCGATCAGCACCGAACTCTTGTAGATGCCGGGCCGGTCGGAGCGCCGGGCGTCCACGTTGACCAGGATCGGCGCGCCCGTCTCGCGGGACAGCGCGGTCAGCCGCCGTGCGAGGTCGGGGCGGTCCCCGAGGTCGAAACCGACGCTGCTCTCGCCCCAGACGATCAGGCCGGCGTCCTGCCCGGCGAGCTCGCGCGTGAGCTGCTCCTCGCGGTCGAAGCGCCGTTCCGCGCTGTCGGGACCGGTGACGACACCCGGCTGCACGAGCGCGATCCGCACCCGGTCGTCGGTGTCGGGCCGCGGCGCGTACACCCAGGCGGCGGAGGTCACGGCAGCCGTGGCGACGAGCCCGGCCACGGCGGGCACCCGGGCCCGCCGGACCGCGACCAGCACGGCCACGCCGACGTTCAGCGCCACCACCAGGAAACTGAGCAGCCATACGCCGCCCACCGACGCAAGCCGCAGCCCGGCCCCCACCTGCCACTGACTCGCACCGAGCACGCCCCAGGGGCCGCCCAGCCCCTGCCAGGAGCGGACCAGTTCGATGACCAGCCAGCCCGACGGCACCACGACGAGCCCGGCCGCGACCCGCCCGGGCGACGGCGTCCCGCCCAGCATCCGCCGTACCAGCCACCCCCACGGCGCCCACAGGGCGCCCAGCAGGGCGGCGATGACGAACGTGAACACGTGCAGACTCGGCAGCAGCCAGTGGTGCATGGCCAGCATGAAGCCGAACCCGCCCCACCAGCCGTCGAAGGCGGCCCGTCGCCCCGCCGGAGCGGTACGGAGCAGCAGTATCCACGGCACGAGGGCGACGTAGGCGAACCACCACAGGGACGGGGCGGGAAAGGCCAGGACGGGCAGGGCGCCCACGACCGCGGCGGCGGTCGAGCGGCGCCAGGGGGAGGCGAGCCAGTGGCCGAGCGTCTTCATAGGCGGCTCCCTACCCCGTGGTGCCTCCAGTGTGCGTCCCCGGAGTGATCCGGGACAGTGCGGTCCCGGATCAGTCGATCACAGGAGCCCGCCGTGCGTCGGTGGGCGCCGCCACTTCTCCCGCACGACCACCTCGCTCAGCCGCCAGCCGTCGGCCGTGCGCAGCATCGCGAACACGTACCGGCCCCCGCACACGAGGTCCGGTGCCGGAGACACCCCGTCCTGCCCGTCGCGGCCCAGCGGATTCACGTAGTCCGCCCGCACCCGGGCCGTGTCGCCGGTGTCCTGCTCCCAGATCCCGAACCGCACCAGCCGGTTGACGATCAGATGCTGCCGTACGGGGAAGCCCCCGAGGCTCTCCGCCAGCCAGCCGGCCACCGCCCCGGCGCTGCCCTCGATGCCGCCCGCCGACCGGTAGTCCGCCCGCCCGTCCGGCGTGAACAGCCCCCGGTACGCCTCCCAGTCACCGTCGTCCACGGCCACCGCGTACTCGGTGACGAGCCCGTCCACGGCCAGTCGGTCCCTCACGGTCGCGAGCTCCACACGCTGCGTCATCGGCTCAGTGTTGGCCATGGCGCGTGCGCAGCCAAGAGGCCGGGCGAGGATATTCGGTGGCCTTCGCCCCGCCGCCCGGCCGAAGCTGTACGCCGTGAACGAAGAGCATCCGAGGTTCGGGATACGCGCCCGCCACACCGACTCCACCCTCACCGTCTACCAGGCCTACGGCCCGAGGATCGGCCGCCCGGCGGCGCGGCACGGCCGGTTCACGTCCTCGTGGAGCCGGACCCGTATGACATGGATCAAGCCCTCGTTCCTGTGGATGATGTACCGCTGCGGGTGGGGGACCAAGAAGGACCAGGAGACCGTGCTGGCCGTGGAGATCAGCCGGGAGGGGTTCGTGTGGGCGCTGCGGAACTCCTGTCTGTCGCACCATGTGCCGGTGCTGCACGGGGACGCGGAGACGTGGCGGAGCGCGTTGCGCCGGGCGCCCGCGCGGGTGCAGTGGGATCCGGAGCGGGATCTCCGGCTGAATCCGCTGCCCCACCGCTCGCTGCAGCTGGGGCTCGCGGGGGAGGCGGCACAGCGGTACGCGGACGAGTGGATCGTGGGGATCGAGGACGTGACGCCGCTCGCCACGGAGGTGCACGCCCTGGTGCGGGAGGGGGAACTCGGGCGGGCGGCCGCGCTGTTGCCCGAGGAGCGGGCGTACCCCCTGAACGGCGACGTGCTCGGGCATCTGCGAGCCTGAGGATCTTCGTCACGCGTTCGTCGCCAGGAGGTACTCAATGAAGCGTCTCGTCACGGTGGTCACCGGGGGCAGCCGGGGGATCGGCGCCGCGACCTGTCTGCGGCTCGCCGCGGAGGGGCACGACGTGGTCGTGAACTACGTCCGTGACGCCGCGGCCGCCGAGGAAGTGGCGGAAGGAGTGCGGGCGGCCGGGGCGCGGGCCGTGAGCGTACGCGCGGACACGTCCGTCGAGGCCGATGCCGACCGGCTCTTCGACGTGGCCGAGCGCGAGCTCGGTCCGCTGACGGGGCTGGTGAACAACGCGGCGGTGACGGGGCCGCTGGGCCGGTTCGCCGACGCCGGGACGGATGTCCTGCGGCGGGTCGTCGACGTCAACCTCATGGGGACGCTGCTGTGCTCGCGCCGGGCCGTGCGGCTCATGACGCCCCGGGGCGAGGGAGCGATCGTGAACATCTCCTCGGGAGCCGCCACGCTGGGCAGCCCCGGTGAGTACGTCCACTACGCGGCGACCAAGGCCGCCGTCGACGCCTTCACCCTCGGGCTGGCCAAGGAGCTGGGCCCGGACGGCATCCGCGTCAACGCGGTCGCCCCGGGCCTGATCGACACGGAGATGCACGCCGCGATGGGGGCCCCGGACCGGGCCCGGGAGATGGCGGGAAACATCCCGTTGCGACGGGCGGGACAGGCCGAGGAGATCGCGGCGGCCGTGGCCTGGCTGATGTCGCCGGACGCCTCGTACACCACGGGGACGGTGCTGAGAGTGGCGGGCGGGCGCTGAGCCTCACGGGCGTCAGGCCGCCGCGACGACCCCGCCCCGTATCGCCGCGGCCCACTCGACCACCAGCAGTTCGTACTGCTCGCGCTCCTGGGCGGACAGGGAACCGCCCGCGCGCAGCCACAGCGCGCGGATCTGCTCATTGACCTCGGCGGCGGACCGCGCGGAACCAGGGGTCACTAAATCGGGGGACATGCGGACAAGCCTAGGGCCAAGGACTGACAGTGCGCTACCGGACGGCTACCCGCACCGTATGTCCTCGGTCACGTGCCCGGGACACGTTCCCGGGCACATGCCACGCGGCTAACCCGCCGACTCCGCCGCGTGCGGGCTGAGGGTGCCCATGGCGACCAGCACGATGATCACGATGCCGAGCGCGATGCGGTACCAGACGAACGGCATGAAGCTCTTGGTGGAGATGAACTTCATGAACAAACCTATGACCACTTAGCCTTGGCGGTCTTGACCTGCAACGCCATCCAGCCCGAAAGATCAACTGGGAGAGGACTGGGAGACGGGGGCGGCTCCCACCCCTCGGGGAGTGTGAGCGCGAAGTTCTCCCACCGCGCCTGCAGCGTCTCCATGATGGCCTTCTCCATTGCCGGTGTCACGTTGGAGTACAACCCCTCGACACCCGCCAGCTCGTGGCCCATCCGGGATTCAGTGGCGACGCGGCTGTGGCCGTCCTCATCGATCCACTCCTTGTGTCCGTGACGCATCAGGTACTGCCGCTTGTTCTTCCAGCGCTCCACGGCCGGCAACTCCGGCAGGGGACGCCGCGAGTCGACGGTCTGCTTCTGCCCGAGCCGTACCCGCTCGAATTCCTCCCTGGCGTCGCGCCCGTCAGCGAACTTCCTCCAGTAGTGGTAGGGGAAGTTCGCGTTGATGAGCGGGCCGTCATTGATTGAGGTAAAAACCCACTCGGGCTCCCGGCCTGCGAGCAGCATCTCCAGCAACTCGGCCAGGAACGGCGGCACGACGAGTGTGCGCCGGCTCTCGTACTTCGGTACGTACAGGCCGGGCTTTCCTGTTCCTTCAAGGCGCTGATGCTGCCACTGCACGCGGATGGCCGGCATGAGGTCGGGGCCGTACCGTTCCAGGTCTTCGGCGTGCCGGTCCTCGCGGTCCTCCTCGTCGGGATCGTCCAACGGGTCGGAGGCAGGCCAGTTGGGGTGGCAGTACTCGGGGCGCAGCCCGTACAACTCAGCGGGCCGCATGCCGGTCATGGCAAACGTCCACACGTACACGTAGCCAGGGAACCCCCAGAACGAGAGGGCGTTGCAGGCGAGTTGGTGGACGTCCTCGATGCGCAGGTTGCGCTTCCGCTCGCGCGGCTTCTTCTTGTACTTGCCGCGCCGCCGCTTCTTCTTCTGTACGGGCGACGTTTGCCGGAGACCGTCATCGACGGCGTCGTCCATCATCATGCTGAAAATGAGCAGGATCTCGCCGCGGTAGCGGTAGCCGATGTGGTCCTGCTCCTTCAGCCAGATCTCCCAAGCCCGGCACAGAGATGGCTTGATGTCGGCAACGGCCATCTCGCCCCAGCGCGGCTCGATGTAGAGCCGGACGATGGACTCGATGTTCCTCTTACGGAGGTGGCCGACATCGAGAGTCTGCTGCCACGTCTTGACGTATTCGGTCATGAGGACCGCGCCGTCGCGACGGCTGATGTACCGGTCGTTGCGGATGTCCGACTCACGGTCCAAGCCGTACTCGAGGGCTTCTTCTTCGGTGTCGAAGCCGCCCTTGCTGTCGAAGATCCACCGGCCTTTGTCGTTCTTCTTGCCGGTGTTCCAGCGGACGCGGCAGAAGTTGCCGCGCCACTCGATGTAGGGCATCAGGTGTCTTTCTTTCTGGGCGGTAGGGGCAGAGCTCGGACAGCTGAATGAGGCAGAAGTGTCGCGGGGTGTGGGACTGCGAGGATCAGGCATGCACCCCTTGGACGCGGCACGGCGCCTGGCGTGGAACGGCCTGGATACCCCCGCGACTCGCACCGTCCGCAACGGACACACCACCACTTGATGGGTCACACAAGCCGCGTGGGGGTGGCACACAGGTTGCCGGGCATGGGAAAACCCGCCCTGGTCCGGGAGTTTTCTCACGTCAGGGCGGGTCCGGCGGAGCGAGCCGACCTATGCGCTCCTTCGTCTGGGAGAAGTAAGTGGGGGTGAGGCTGCAGGTCGCGGCATACCCTTACGGATCGCCTCACGCGGCGGGCTTGAACCGGACGGTGGACGGCGTAGCCGGGCCGCTGCCAGTGGACTTACGTGGAGTGGCCTTGCGGCGGCGGGCCTTGGCCAGTGCCGACGGCCGGGTCATCTTGTGATGAATCTCCCGGATTTCGCGGCAGTCCTGGAGGCTGAACCGCAGAAATTTGCCGAAGCGGTGGTGAGGGAAGCCGCGCTGGTTGGCCCCGTCTCGTAGCCACCTCTCGCCGCAGCCGATGACGCGGGCCGCCTCCCCTGGGTCGAGCGTCACCTCGCCCTGCTCAAGGGCCCGCATGGCCGCATCGATCATGGCCTTGCGCTCGGCGCCGGTGCGGTTCGTTTCGGGGCTAGTCATGGCACCTCTTCCGTTTGGGCTGTTGGGGTGCTGCGTCAGATGGGAGGCACCCGGGCATGAAGCGAGCGCAGGAACTCGTACGAACTTTTAGACGGCTGGTCCTCACGTGTCAGCGCGGAGCGCACCCTAAGCTGCGGCACTGCCGACGCTGTGCTGCAGCGATGATGTCGAGTCGGTTCCTGGTGTGTGTCAAGTCCTCATGGGTGGTGCTCCGGTTCGCCTATCAAGGCTCACTCTGAAAGCCTAACGACTGACTTATCGACTCGTCAATCAGATCTTATGTCCTTCGGAGCGAGTCGCTACTCACTCGCTCAGTCGATCACTATTGGCATCCTGTTGAATCCCTCGGCTCCCGAATCTCTGTAGCTCGCCATGCATGTGAGCCTCGGTCGCATGCTGGTGGGCACGGCGCGCCGTGGAGTGACCTTTGGGGTCTATGTGGTCGCGCCCTGTTGCGGGGGTTCGCCGAGGGGCTTTGTGGGGGTGCGAGGGGAGCGGCGGGCGATGTCCTGGTGCACTGTGTGGCGACTGACACGGGCCGGCCGCCCACCGGACGTCTGACCCGCCCGGGCCTCCGTAGGTGCGCGTCAGCCGACGGCGGCGATCCGTTCGCGAGAACTTGAAGATCGACGTTGCCGCTGGCCGTCCCCTGGACTGCCTCGTCATCTACACCAAGTCCACGACGACCTGCCGGCATTGAGTACCCCGGCGGCACCACCGGCGCCGCTCCGGACCAGAACGCCGGGCCTACGGCCGGGACTTTGTGTGGAACGGGGCGCCGAAGGTCGACGAGGCACGTGGTCACGGTCTGGACGTGGGCCGACCCTCACTGCGGTCGGCGTGCCAGTTCACCGGTCACAGCCAGCGAACCGGACAGGAACTGCGCGGATCCGGCCGGGCCGGCCGGAGCTTCACGCCACGGCGGTGGAGATGCCATAGCGTCCACGTCATGGCGAGGACGTTGCGGCTGGCTGTCGCGCAGAGCACTGTGCCGGAGGATCCCACCGACCGAGGCGCGCTGCGAGCGGCCGGGGAGGAGATCCGGGCCCTGATGGCTGAGGCCGTCGGCGCGGGCGCGCGCCTGGTGCAGTTCCCTGAGGGGGCGATCACCTACCCGAGCAAGCACGTGATGGCGGCCGCCCCGGACGGCGGCTTGACCCCGGCCGACTGGAGCCGTGCCGCTTGGGACGTCCTGCGCGAAGAGGCCGAGTCGATCGCTGCGCTGGCGGGGGAACTGCGGCTGTGGACGGCGTTCGGGTCGATCCACCCGCTCACACCCCCGAACCGGCCCCACAACAGCCTGTTCATCGTCTCAGACCGTGGCGAGCTGGTCGCGCGATATGACAAGCGCTTCCTGTCGCACACCGAGGTCTCCTACCTGTACACCCCGGGGCGTGACCCCGTGGTCTTTGAGGTGGACGGCATTCGCATCGGCTGTGCGCTGTGCGTCGAGGCGAACTTCCCGCCGCTCTTCGCCGAATACGAACGCTTGGACGTCGACTGCGTCCTGCTCTCCGTGATGGTCGACGACGCGCCGCGGGCGCGGGTCGCCCAGGCCTACGGAACGCTCTACAACTACTGGCTCGGCTACTCCATCCCAGCCCAGTACAGCGCTACGGTGCCGTCCGGGATCGTGGCGCCCGGCGGCCGGTGGTTGGCGCAATGCCCCGCCGACGGGCAACCCGCTCTCGTGGTCGCGGACATCGACCTCGACTCGACCGACCCGGACATCGACGTGGCCCTCCGTTACGCCCGGCCCTGGCGCCGTTCGGCACAGAACGGGCTCTACGACGAACATCTGGTAACCGGGGACCCACGAAGCGACACCCGCATGGCCTTCTGACACCGCCCCACCCACCTGCCAGTCATACCGCGTACAGAATCAGGGCCTCGTCACATGAGGGTCCGCTTGAACACCGCGACCGTCTCCAGGGGACGCGCGAGTTCTGCTGAAGCGGCTCTGGGCGGTGGCGCTCGCCCGTAGCGTGAGGCGGCATGACTGTGCTGATCATCGGCGGCAGCGGCTTCCTGGGGGCCGAGCTAGTACGCCAGGCGGTATCCGCGGGCCGTCACCCGGTCGCCACGTACCATTCCCGCCCCGGCGACTACGACGGGGCGGCATGGCACCATCTCGACCTTCGCGATCCCCTCCACCTGGAGGAGGTGCTCACCACGGTGGCTCCGGACGCGGTGATCAACGTGACGAGCGGCGGAGCGGACTGGACTATCACCGCCGAAGGCGGCATCCGCCTCGCCCTGACCGCGGCGGAGCGCGGTATCCGCCTGGTCCACGTGTCGAGTGACGCCGTGTTCTCCGGCCGCGAAGACCTGTACGACGAGACGTTTCTACCCGACCCAGTAACACCGTACGGGGCTGCGAAGGCGGCGGCTGAAACGGCCGTGCGGCTCCTGAGCGCGGGGGCCGTCGTCGTGCGGACCTCGCTGATCATCGGCGATGGCCGGTCCGAGCACGAGCGCCTGGTGCACGCTCTGGCCGCCGGCACGCGGGACGGAGCCCTGTTCACGGACGATGTCCGATGCCCAGTCCACGTCGGCGACCTGGCCGCCGCACTGTGGGAGCTCACCCTGTCCGATGCGGTCGGCGTCTTTCACCTCGCCGGCCCGGATGCCGTCACCCGCCACGAACTCGGCACCCTTATTGCGCAGCGGGATGGCCTTGACGCATCGCTGCTGCCGACCGGGCGTCGGGCTGACAGCGGCCTCCCCGGCGGACTTTGTGTCCGCCTCGACAGCCGCGTCACCCAGAAGCGCCTGGCCACCCGCCTTCGCGGAGCCCGGGAGTTCCTCCGGCGTCAAAACCCCGACCGCTGACTTCGACCGCGCAGGGCCGGCGGGCCGGAACCGGGCGGGATGAACGGTAGCTGGACGACCTTGCGCGCAGCGGGGAACCGGCATGAGGTCTAGGTATTGGGGGCTGTAAGAGGCCTTCTCCCGGCTCTCCGCCCCTAAGGTAGGTACACCCGGGCGGGAGGACGGTGAAGATCCAGTGCACCGACGGAAGTTGCTCGCGGGCCTGGCGGCAACAGCCACTGCCCCCTTTCTGGGGGAGCGGATCCGCGCAGGCCGGTGAGGCCCTGCTCGGCGAGTTGCTCGTCGCCCGGCTCCGGGACGCGATGCTCGGACTGGGCGCGGCCACGGCCGTGCCGTCGTCCGAGGCGCTCTCCACCGACTTCACCCACGCGCTCGCCGACTTCGATGCCTGCCGTTACGCGTCCCTCGCTGTGCGCTTGCCCCGCCTCATCCGCGCCGGCCACGCGCCTTCCACCGGTAGCCACGACACAGAGCAGTCCGCCCTCCTGGCCAAGAGCTATCTGCTGGCCACCCGCATGCTCGTGAAGATGGACGAGCAAGAGCTCGGCTGGATGGCCGTCGACCGCGCGCGGCAACTCGCCGAGGCAGCAGGAGACGTCCTCGCGGTCGCTGAATCCGCCCGGCAGGTGGCCGTGCTCGCCAGAAGGGCGGGATGGCATGACCAGGCACTGTCGATCGCGGTCTCAGCCGCTGATAACCCGGATCTGCGCGGCATCGGACGAGCCGGCACCGCGGTGCGCGGGCTCCTGGTCCAGAGCGCGTCGTACACCCTCGCGCGCCGAGGCGATCGGGACGGAATGCGAGAGCTGACCGGCGAAGCCGCCGCCCTCGCCAAAGAACTCGGCGGAGCCACCATGCTGCGCGACCACGGGGGCGGCTACGCATCACCGATCCTGGCATCGCCGGCACCACAGACGATCAGCCCGCTTTGTGCTACCGGGGTATTCATCTGCGTCACGACCAGGTCATCCGCATCCGCAACCACTCCGAACGCCCGCATGCCCTCGCCGCCGCTCACACTCACAGGTCGGTGGCCCCAGCCTTTGACACGCGTCGCCGGTCCCGTCGTGGGGAGAGGTGGTCAACGGCGGGTCACCCGGGTGACTGGCGGACCGCCAGGCCAGCGATGTCGGCACCGTGGTGCAGCACGTCGCGGAGCATGGCGGGGGTCAGGGTGCGGGTGGACATGTTGCGCTGGCTCGGGTGGTAGCCGCCGATCAGGTGCAACACCCGTCCACTTCGGGCGTCGGTGAGTTGCGCGTGTGCGCCGTGCCCGAATGCTGGGCGAGGACGGGGCACCTGCCAGCCGGTGGCGGTGAGTACCGGCAGCAGCGCCTGCCAGGCGAATCCCCCGAGTACCACGATTGCGCGCAGAGTCGGGCGCAGGAGTTCCAGTTCCTGGGCGAGCCACGGTCGGCAGGTGTCGCGCTCCGTCGTGGTGGGGCGGTTGTCGGGCGGTGCGCAGTGCACCGGCACCGTGATCCGCACGCCGTACAGCTTCATCCCGTCGTCGCGGTGCGTGGCCACTGGCTGGGAGGCCAGGCCGAGGTCGTACAGTGCCGCGTAGAGGGCATCGCCGGACGGGTCACCGGTGAAGATGCGTCCGGTGCGATTGCCGCCATGCGCGGCTGGAGCCAGTCCGATGATCGCCAGTGGTGCGTCCGGCGGGCCGAAGCCTGGCACGGGCCTGGCCCAGTACTCCCAGTCCCGGAAGGCCCTGCGCTTGACGCGTGCGGCCTCCTCCCTCCAGGCCACCAACCGCGGGCAGGCCCGACAGGTGCTCACCGTCTCGTCCAGTTCGCGCACAGAATCCAGTCGGGGAGCCGTCGCCATGGGGAAGTGGTGGGCCTGCTGTGTCGGGCGGCTGCCATGGGTGCTCATGCTCCTCCTCACACCGTCTGTCGAACGGTCGGCGGTGACGGTCCGGACCGGCTCGACCTGGACGAGCCCCGGCACGGGCGACCCCCGATAAAATGGGTGGGTCAGAAACATCCCCCTGCGTGGGGCACGCACTGGCCGCGCGCGGTCGGGCCGGACTGACCGATCGATCTGGAAGGTGCCGTTATGGCCGAGCAGATCACCTACCGCCGAGTCTACGAAGAGACCTCGCCCAAAGAGGGCAAGCGGGTCCTTGTCGACCGTGTCTGGCCACGGGGTATGCGCAAGGACGAGGCGCACCTGGATGAGTGGCTGCGCGATGTCGCCCCCTCGACCGACCTGCGCCGCTGGTACGGCCACGAGCCCAGCCGCTTCGCTGAGTTCCGCCGCCGCTACCTGTCCGAGTTGAAGGACGCCGGACACCGGCAGGCCGCCGAGCATCTGCGTGACCTGGCCGCCCACGACAAGCTCACGCTCCTCACCGCCACCAAGGACGTGGATCACAGCCAGGCGGCCGTACTCGCTGAATGGCTGACCGGCACCTGACCGGTACAGCGAGCCTCTGACAACGTCGGAACCCTGCAAGGTCGGCTCGCTGGTGCCCCGGCGGTATCACCGGAGCGGGCGGACCGCGGGACTATCCGGCGCTCGGGCCGCATTGGCCACGGACCCCTGGCCGGGGGCTGCTGCCAACCGCCTACTGGTCCGCACGCTGCGGGCCGCCTCGGGCGACCTCGACGGTAAGATCGACGCTCTGTCCCGCGCCGATGACGCAAATGACGTGGCCCCCCTCGCTCAGCACATTAAGGCGGTCCTCGCGGCTCACCTGACCGTGAAATAAGGCCGTGCTGCTGCCTGCGCTCAGGGCCGTGCCGGGCGCCGACCTTCTCCGCCCTCGCCTCGAACCCGCTGCCATCGACACCACCGAGACTGCTTAGCCGAGGCCGGCGAGCGGGTGTACCGCTGCACTGTGGCGGGCCTGCGCAGAGCGCGTTGCGGGGCGGGGCACCGGTCGAGATGCGCCGGCGATCAGCTGTCCGTTGCGGTGCGGGGGCGGATCTGCATGCCGGGGCGTCGGCGGTGAACGGTGAGGTAGGAAAGGCCGTCCGCACCGGCGGTGATGCGGCGGGTCGAGCCGTGGGGGAGCCAGAACAGCGCACCGCCTGTGAGGGGTTCGGTCCGGTCGCTGGTGCCGAGGATGCCGTGCCCGGCGACGACGAGCAGGAGCACGTCGAGGTCGGGCTCGGCGTGGGTATCGACGCACTGGTGAGCCGGCAGGTGGACGAGGTTGGCGTCGAGCTGACGGCCGGACTCGGTGAGCTTCCACACGGCACCCGACCTCGCCGGGTCGGCCCCGGCGAGGGCATGGACGTCACACAGCAGGCGCGGTGTCGGCGCGGGAGCGGGCCGGGTCGAGGGTTCGGCACCGTCCGCGTCGATCGCCGCGGGGGTACCGGGAGGTGGGGTGTCAGGCATCGACGGCTGCCTTTCCGATTCGTACCCGCCAGATCTCCGGGCCGGATTCGAGGTAGTCCCAGGTGTGGGTGCCCGGGTGGGTGGCCTCGAACTCGCGGCGCAGGGGCTTGGGGTCGTGGCTGTTGACCAGGACGAAGCCCTCGCCGGGGCCCAGGCGGGCGTAGCGCGCGAAGATCCGCGGGTGCCGCTGGCCGTGCGAGATCTCACGGACGTCGAGGACCGGCGGATGGTCGAGTTCGCCGCCCGCGAGCAGGGTCAGCATGTCCGTGACGAGAGCGGGCAGATCGGCGCCGGGCAGGGCCGCGAGCGCAGGCAGCAGGACGGTCTCCTCGGCCGCCAGATGGACGGCCAGGACCGCCTCGATCACCTGGGCGATCGCCATCGCGGAGGTGGTGTCGTCGGTGGCGGCGAGCGCGTCGATGTGCGCGTCGAGGGCTGCGGTTGTGGTGCGCAGGGCGCGGACCAGCAGGCGTGTCTCGGCCGCGTCGGAGGCTGCCGCGAAGAGCGCCTGGTCGGTGGCCGCCAGATGACGGCGCAGCTCACCGGTGCAGAAGTCCACCAGGGCCGCATGCACGACGTTCTGGGAGCCGGCGACCGGTTCGGATTCGCCGAAGGCGGCCAGGCCGATCCGCAGCCGTTGATGCACGGCACAGATCGCTACCTGGGCCCGGACGGCCGGGTCGGTTTCTGTCGCCTCGATATGGATCTCGGATGACGATGCCACGGCGTGATGCTCCTCTCAGCCCCCGCTCACGATTATTACATGTAGTATTTGTAGAAACCTCTCGGGTGGCGTGAGGAGCGCATCGTGACCTACGTGATCGCCGAGCCTTGCGTCGACGTGAAGGACAAGGCGTGCGTCGAGGAGTGCCCCGTCGACTGCATCTACGAGGGGCAGCGTTCTCTGTACATTCACCCGGACGAATGCGTGGACTGTGGGGCCTGCGAGCCGGTCTGCCCGGTCGAGGCGATCTTCTACGAGGAGGATGTCCCGCCGGAGTGGCAGGACTACATCCGGGCGAATGTCGAGTTCTTCGACGTCCTCGGCTCACCCGGCGGCGCCGCCAAGCTCGGGCTCATCGAGCGTGACCACCCGCTCATCACTGCACTGCCGCCACAAGTCCGGGAAGGCTGACCAACATGGCCACCAGCAAGGAGCGGGGGGATCGGGAACAGCTTTCCGAACGCCGTCGCGCAGTACTCGACGCGGTGCAGGCCGCCGTTGCCCCGCTGGGCGTCACGGAGGTCGCCGACCGGCTCGACGTGCACCCCAACACGGTGCGCTTCCATCTCGACGCGCTCGTGGCGCAGGGCCGCGTTGAACGAAAGGTGGAGCAACCGTCGGGTCCGGGACGCCCGCGCACGGTCTACGTGCCGCAACCGGGAATGGACCGGGGTGGAGCGCGCCGTTACCGGCTGCTGGCCCGGATGCTGCTCAGCCAGCTGGCTTCGGCCGGGTCTGGCGCCGAGGAGGCGGCCACCGACGCGGGGCGCGCCTGGGGTCGGTATCTGGTCGAGCACGTGCCCCCTTCCCGTCGGCTGAGTGCTGACGAAGCCGTCGGCCGGCTGGCCGCCATGCTCGACGATCTGGGCTTCGATCCACAGATCGGCGATGACGGTGAGGTGCCTGGGCCCGTCCGGCTGCGGCACTGCCCCTTCCTCGAACTCGCCGAAGAGTACGGCACGATCGTCTGCCCGCTCCACCTGGGCCTGATGCAGGGCGCTCTGGGCGAACTGCGCGCCCCCGTGGAAGCGACCCGGCTCGAACCCTTCGCCGAACCCGACGCCTGCCTGGCGCATCTCGCCCCCTCCACGGCCGCATAGTCCCGCTCGTGTACCAGCCCCTGCACGGATACGAAACGCACTGCGGGCCCACCCGCGCCGGAATCGAGGAGTCCCCATGTACGTCGCCGACACCGAAACCGCGACGCGCCGCCGGGCCCCCGTGACCGGACGGCCCGACCGCCACACCGCTCACGACCGCCACCACCTCCGACCAGGTCGCCGTCATCCACGTGGAGATCCCCCCGGGCAGTGGCATGCCCGAGCACGACCACGGCGCCTCACGGATTGTCCTGATCCCGGTCGCCGGGTCGGTTCAGGTGCGCCGCGGCCAGGACGTACACACCCTGGCGCCCGGCTCGGCCGCACACCTCGACGCCGGTGAGCGGGTCAGCCTCGCGAACCTGGGCACCGAACCCGCCTCGCTAGTGGTCGTGGCCTCGCCCCCGGAGTTCGCGCACCGGCTGGCAGCGTGGCCGATCGTCTGAAGCACCGGGATTTCTACTCGGCGGTGACGTCCCGCAGCTACACCTGACGGATGCCGCCGGCCCGGACACGAGAGAGGCCACCAGTAATGAACACGACGTCGGCGGCCGTGGCAGGCGCCGTCACCTTTCTCTGGCTCGGGATGGTGCTGGCGATCTCCTTCCTGGAGGCGCCGTTGAAGTTCCGGGCACCGGGCGTGACGATCCCGATCGGACTCGGCATCGGACGGATGGTCTTCCGCGCGCTCAACCTCGTCGAGACCGCCCTCGCCGTCATCGTTGTCGCCGCGGTCGCCACGGCCACACCGTCCACGGCCGTTGTCACGCTCACTGCGATCACCCTGGCCGTCCTGGCCGGACAGCTCGCCGTCGTCCGCCCGCGCCTGAACAGGCGTTCCAGCGTCGTGCTCGCGGGCGAGGACCCCGCGCGGCACCGCTCCCGCGCCCACCTGTACTACGTGGCGCTCGAGCTTGTGAAGGTGCTGTCCCTGCTCGCGTTGGGCTGTGCGGTCCTGGCCCGGTGACCGAGGGTGTGGATGATTTTCCGTGCACCTGGAGTGCCTGAACTCGTCCCTCTCAGCGCAGCCGAGCGGCTCCCGCGATCACCGACGTGCTCGTCCGCGCACGCCCGAAAGGTGCCGGGCCACCGGAACACTCCGCCCGGGCACCAGGGTGGGCGCTCGATAGCACTCGTCGGACCTGAGGCCAAATTGCCGGTGCCGGCACGCCCCTTCGATTCCAGCAGCACGCAGGCACAGCCGGATCAGCTGCTCCGCGGCAGCTGGTCGGCCTTGACCTGGGAGATCCTGATTCTGGGAGTGGGCTGCAAGCCAGCCGACAGCCTGAGCGTCCGTCGCGGCGCCGGCACTATCGGCCCGCGTCACATGGCCACCTCGGATCGCAGGCCGACGCGTGCTCCTGAGGAGCGAAGTCGATAGCGAAGGAACAAGTACGAATCCCGCCGCCGGGCGCTGATCAGATCGGCCCACGCCGGTTGCTTTGGCAGCAGTTCGAGTCCCGTGATCAGTCCAGGGCGCGAGGTCTCGGCGCGGCCGGCGAGTACCGGGGATGTCGTGAGGAACAGTTCATCCAGCAAGCCCTCACGGAGCAGGTTGCCGATGAGGTGCGGTCCGCCCTCGGTGAGCACCGCGGTGTGTCCGCGAGCGTGGAGAACCGCGAGTACGTCGGCCATACGGAGGACGGACCCTTCACCTGCGGTGAGTGTCGTGGACGCCGGCGGCAGGCGTCCTTCCAGTCGACGGGCGCCTTCCACGGTGGTCGCCACGAGTGCGTCCGATTTCAGGGCTGGGTGCTCGGTGGGGAGGTCACCGCTCGCGGTGACCACGACCAGTTTCGGTTGGGCGGCGCGTCGCAGATTCCGCCGCAGCTCGGCGAAGGCGGGAGCGGCCTGCGGGCAGACGTGGTCGGGTGTCCATTGGTGGCCGGGCGTGGCTCGGAGTGTGCCGGCTCCGATGAGTACGGCGTCGGCGCAGGCGCGCAGCACTCCCATGACGAATCGGTCCGTGGGTTCGCGCCCGCTGATGGCCGAGCCGGAGGAGGGGTATTCGGGCCCGAGAGCGACCACTCCGTCGATGGAGGTGACGAAGTTCGCGTACACACATGGCAGGGCGAAACCCAGATCGCCGCCGTAGGCAGTGGCGAGCGCCGGGGGCAGATCGAAACGGGGCTGCCCGGCCTCCTCGTACAGCAGCTCCAGCGGCTCCAGGAAGGCTGTCTGTGTGCCTCCTACGGAGTGCCCGGTGCTGTCCTCAGCCATGGCCGGCCAGGCCCCGCTGGCCGCACAGCGTGAAGAATTCGCCTCGCAGTTGCGGGTCCTCGTCGTAGGTGCCCCGCCAGTGGGTGGTGCGGGTGCTGGACTCGATCTCCCGAACGCCGCGCATCTGCGTACACAGGTGCACCGCTTCCAAGTGGACCGCAACACCGTGGGGCTGCAGGATCTGCTGCAACGATTCGGCGAGCTGGCGGCCGATGCGCTCCTGCATCGAGAACCGGCGGGCGAACAGCCGCACCAGCCTCGTCAGCTTGGACAGGCCGAGGATGTGCTCGTGTGCGATGTAGCCGATGTACGCCTTTCCGGAGAACGGCAGAGCGTGGTGCTCGCAGAGGGCGAAGAACGGGATGGGTCCTTCGACGATCTGGCTGATCCGGCAGTCCGATCCTCCGTGGCATTCGGTCTCGAAGGCGGTGACCAGCTTCTCGTCGCCTTCGTACCCGCTGGTGGCGTCGAAGAGGGCACGCAGGAAGCGGCGGGGGGTGTCCGCGGTGGCCTCTGACCCAACGGCCAGGCCCAGCGCCCCGAAGATCTCACTCATGTAGCCCTCGAACCGCTGCCACTCTTCGGGGGCGATCTGCCGCGGAGACACGGCTGCCCACTCCGCCTCGTCGGTGAGGGGTACGAGCCGTTCGCCCACCATCCCCACGACGGGCGGGGGAGCATGCATCTGCGTGAATTGCTCGTTCATATGCGGCCTTAAGACGCGACGAACATGCCGTGGAGTGGGTTTGTTCCATTATCGCTCTGTATGTGCCGGAGCGCTGAGCGAGTTCAGGTAGGCGTCCTGTGTGCGGCACACCGAGTTGCCGGTCAGGGCCTGGGCCCACTGCCGGCTGGCCCGTACAGATCCAGCAGGCGTGTCCGGGTGGATTGGAGTCGGTTCCCGACCACGGTAGCTACACAGCGTGTGATCGCCAGCCCCAGCTCCGGATCCTCCTCGATCAGTGTGCGCACCGCCGCCGCGTCGAATTCCAGTGCATGGACCGGGCCATGTGCCTCTGCGCCCAGCTGCCAGGTGTGCGGTGGGACCAGCCACGACCAGCCGAGCAGTTCACCCTGGCCGATGGCGTCGACGGTGGCCGCCCGGCGGCCGGGGACACGCACGTCGAGAGCAACCAATCCGGTGAGGACGATCCAGAACCGGTCGGCTTTGCTGCCCTCCTCGAAGATGCGGGCGCCTGCGGGGAAGGACCGGTCGGCAGCGAACTTCAGCAAGCGGTCGCGGTCTGCGGGCGAGAGCAAGCTCAGCAAGTTCGTCGTGGTGGCCATTATTAGTCTCCAGTCCTCAGAGGCACTGTCTACGCGGAATTTCCTGCCGAGGAGCGGCGACAGGACCCCGCTGGGACTGGCCTGCCCTACGGGCCGATCCCGCCAGGGGCCCTCGGGTCCGTGGCGCTGTCCCGCCAACAGGTGCAGCTGTCGGCGCTGCGGCTGTGCGCGTGTCGTGTTGTTTCGCAGAGCCCCGTTCGGGGGCCTGCCGCGGGAGTGGAGCTCGCTTCCCGTGCTGTCAGCTCCGGAGCAGCTCGGCAAGCACCTCGGCTTTGCTGACCTCGGGATGCCTGGTTGCGGTGAGTAGTGTCAGGGTTCGGTCTTCGGCGAGGTCACGCAGGTGCGCCAGAGCGTCTGCGCGTTCGGGGTCTTGGAGCTCGGCCTGGTAACGGTGCCTGAATTCCGCGAAACGATCGGGGTTGCGGATGTACCACTTCCGCAGCTCCGCGGAGGGTGCGACCTGCTTGCACCACTCGTCGAGGTGGGCCTTCTCCTTGGTCATGCCCCGGGGCCAGATGCGGTCGACCAGCACTCTGGTGCCGTCGGTCTGCGCAGGTGTGTCGTAGACGCGGCGGACGTGCACCGTTCGCGTGTGTGCCATGGAGGGACCTCCTGGCGAGTACTGCGCGGCATCACACGTAGTAACGAGAGATGATCTCGAGCCGCGCTACTTCGTCCGGTCCCGGATACGCCACCAGGACCGGCAGGCCGCTGGGATCCCGGCCCTCGATGAGGGTGAAGCCCTCAGCTTCTCTGGTGTCGACGCGGTCGGAGCGGGCTCTGAGTACGCGCTCGCACCGCTGGAAGTCGTCGGGGCCGTCCGCCGTCCAGATCACGTAGTGCGCGCCGACGTGGCCCGTGGGGTGGATGGCGTGCGGGCCCACGGCCCGTAGGTATACCTGGAAGCCGTTGTGGCTCACGAGCAGCGCGGCAGTGGCGGTGCGTACGGTGACCTCCATGTTCAGCAGCTCCCCGTAGAAGTCCGCCGAGGCGTCGTGGTCGTGGACGAACACCACAACCGAGGCCAGCCGGGGGCCGCGCGCCTCCGGTCCGCTACCGGTCGGCTCCGAATCCGGTGAAAGCTGCGCAGGGTGCTGGCCAGGGGACGCCGTTTCATGTGGGAAGGCCATGCGGCCCCCTTCCGCCTTCGACCGCGATACGAGGGCTTCTTTGGGCGGTTTCCTGGTCCGGTTTCCACGCTACCCGGACCGTGTCCTGCCCGCTGGAAACGTGCAGCAGGCCCTGAAGCGTGCGGCCACGGGTTCTCAGCCTGGCCATGCAAGGAACCCGCCGACGATGGTGCCGTAGGCGAGGTGTGCGGTGAGCGTGACGGCGGGTGTGCCGGGCCCGTAGTTGAGCATGAGGAATCCGGGTGGTTCGAGCAGCGCGACATGGGGGGCACTGGTTTCGGGTTGGCCCATGCGCGGGTGGACGAGCGGCAGCAGGATGTTGACGAGCGCGGTGGTGGCGAACAGGCCGTGGACGAGGCCGAAGACGCATCCCAGCCACCAGCTGCTGTAGCCGATGGCGACGAAGACCGCGTAGTAGAGCAGGGCGAAGATCAGGCCGTTGATGAAGTGTGCGCCGTAGCCGAGGGCCTTGGCGCGGGTCCGGTTGCTGGTGAAGGCGGTCCCGAGCAGGAAGGGCAGATCGATGCGGGTGAGGCTGAGGGCATTGGCCGCGCGCAGGCCGGTGGTCAGGATCAGGGTGCCGACAAGCCCGCCCGCCAGTGCGGCCCAGATGCTCATCGTGTGGCCTGGCCGATTGCGCAGGCGGCGCTGATCAGGGCGAGGTGGGACAGGCCCTGGGGCAGGTTGCCGAGGAAGTCGCCGGTGGCGGGGTCGATCTCCTCGCTGTAGAGGCCGACGTCGTTGGCGAGAGGCACGAGCTGGTCCATGAGACGGGCGGCTTCGTCCGCGCGGCCAGTCCGGGCGAGGGCTTCGGCCAGCCAGAAGGAGCAGGCGAGGAAGGCGCCCTCGCCGCCGGGAACTCCGTCGGCGCCGAGGTAGCGGCTGACGTAGGGACCGTCCTGCAATGCCTGCTGGATGGCGGCGACGGTGCCGCGCATGCGCGGGTCGTCGGGCGACCGATAGCCGTGGAGTAGCCCGAGCAGGAGGCCGGCGTCCAGGTCGTCGCTGCTTGCGGAGCGCACATAGGTGTTCAGCCGCGGGCTGAAGCAGTGCTCGTCGACGAAGTCGGCGATGGCCTGCCGTTCGCGCCGCCAGCGAGGCGCGTGCCGGCCGGGGATCAGCCGCCGCTGTGCAAGGTCCAGGGCGCGCTCAAGGGCGACCCAGCACATCATCTTGGACTGGGTGAAGTGCTCGGGAGCGCTGCGGACCTCCCAGATGCCCGTGTCAGGCTGCCGCCAGACGGTGCAGACGAAGTCGGCGATCTGCGCGAGCCGGCGGGCGATGTCGGCGTCGAGCCGGTGGCCGGCCGCGGTGTACAGCCACGCGGTCTGCACCAGCTCCCCGTAGGTGTCCAGTTGGAGCTGGTCGGCGGCGGCGTTGCCGATGCGTACGGGCGTCGAACCGCGGTAGCCCGACAGGGGAAGAGTCTTCTCGGGCGTGCGGGCGCCGCCGTCGAGGCGGTACAGGACGTGCAGGCGGGGGTGAGTGAGCTGGGAGGCGTGCATCAGCCACCAGAAGTAGCCGGTCGCTTCCGGTGCGCAGCCCAGCTTGAGGAAGGCGTTCAGGGTGAAGGCGGAGTCGCGGATCCAGCTGAAGCGGTAGTCCCAGTTGCGTTCCCCGCCGAGGTCCTCGGGCAAGGAGCAGGTTGCCGCGGCGGCGACCGCGCCGGAGGGGGCGAAGACCAGCAGCTTGAGAGCGAGGGCGCTGCGCAGCACCGCCTCGTACCAGGGCCCCGTGTAGGTGCGGCCGTCTGTCCACTTCCTCCAGGTGGCGGACGTGTGGTCCAGCCGGGCCTCGCACTCGGCGCGCGTGGGGAGCACCAGCGGCTCCCGGTGGGCGTATGGCAGCGCGAGCATGGCCCGTGTACCCGCATCCGCACGGAAGCAGGATGCGACGGCATCGGAGGCGGGCTGCGGCTCTCCCGCGTCCCAGGCACAGATCGCAACCGCCTCGGGACCCGAGGTGACGACCGGGACGCCTGCACGATATGTCAGGTGCGGTGCGCTTGCGCCGTAGCCGAAGCGCGGCTGGACACTCCAGCGCATGGGGACGCTGCCCGCCAGGCCCTCGATCCGCCGGACCAGCTCCCGGCCAGGCGCCAGGGACCGGGCGTCAGGAATGGTCAGCGCGTCGGTCACCCGAACCGTGCCGCCTGTGGTGGTGAACGTCGTCTCCAGCACGTTGGTGCCAGGCAGGTAACGGCGGGAGGCGGTGTAGGGAGCCTCTGGCCGGAGGACGAACCGTCCTCCCTTGAGGTGGTCGAGCACGGCGGCGAACACGGTCGGCGAGTCAAGGTCCGGCCAGGCCAGCCAGTCCACCGAGCCGTCCCGGGCGACGAGCGCGACGCTGCGGCCGTCCCCGATCACCGCGTAGTTCCGCAGTTCCGTGTACCCGTCCATACGTGCCGGTGGGCCGGCCGGGACGTCTGACAGATCAGGCAGGTCCGTCTGCCGGCTCCAGGGCATGTCCGGCGTCGGCGAGGCAGAACCCGAACTGGACGGTGTAGGTGTCACCTGAAGGCACCCTTTCCGGTAATCCGCGTCCTCCTGGTCGAGGAGGAGGTCGGCCACGGGTGCGTCAGTGGCGGTGGAACGGCCGGTCGGCGGCTCCGGCCGCTGAGTGGCCTGGCTACGCCGTTCAAGCCACGTGGGAGCCGCGGTGCAGGTGGATCAGCTGGGCGTCCTGCACCGCCTGTTCATCGCTTTCCTGGAGGGGTGTGAGCCGGATGCCGACGTGGTAGTCCTGGACCAGCGTCCAGCCCAGGAAGCCGGCGCCGAGCGTGCAGGCGAGTCCTGCCGCGGACAGTGCCAGTCCGGGAGTGACGCCAGTCGCCGGGCCATCCCAATGGGTGGCGTAGATGGCAAGGCTCGCTCCGAAGAGGCCCAGCGCCGCGACATTGAGACCGCCGTGGGCAATGCCGACGGTCTTGGCCGCCGAACGGCGGGGAATGCCGAACGCCAGATCGGCGATGCCGGGCAGGGCTGCCAGCAGTGCCGTGCCAACCCCCGCGATGTTGAGGGCGATGGCCAGGTTGAGCCAGAACTGCTGCCCGTTGGCCGCGTAGACGGCGAAACCCACCAGCGTGCCGGTGTAGCAGGCGATGGGGAACCCGACGAGCATCGGGTGAATGGGATGGCCGGCGATGGTGATCTTGCTGTACATGGCACCTCCAGGCCGGTTGGTCCGTGCTGAGCCTTTCCAGCCTCTCCCTCGATGTACAGGAGCGCCAACGGGGCCGACCAGCGGTTCGGATCCTGGGCCTGACGAAGGGGCCCTGGCCTCACTTCGGCGGATTCGAAGGTGTCTCACCCGGAGTGTCAGAGCGGCACCGACAAAAGCCCGGTGGCCCCCGTCGCTGGCGCGGTACGGGGTGTCAGACGCCGACGGGGCACTGAGGGGGTTCGTTTCGTGCCTCTGGAGCCGGTCGGCGGGCGCACCGCCAGTGGTCTGCGCGGATGCCGCATGGGCAGGGGGAGCCCTCACTGGCAGGGGGATTTGCCAGCGAGCCGTCGTAGCCGCAACGTCGTCCTCCAGGCATTGACCGGCAAGAGGTCCGCGGTTCCCCGCGGCCGACCTCTGAACCTCTTGCAGTCCCCGGACACAGGCTCCTCGGCTCGCAGGTACCCGCTGAAGTGAGGCGCAGGTAGCACACGAGCGTCGTCGTTGTTGGCCACATGTCGGCGACGCGTGAATGTGACCCACTTCCGACGCTTGGATTGCTACCGGTCCACTTTTCAGCCGTCGCCGACAGCCGCATGGGTTCTGGAGGGCACCTCGCTACTGAGGTCGCCTACAGGCCGTGGTGTGGTCCCTCTACTGGAAGCGCCTGTTCAGAAGGCTCTGCGAACCACGAGCGCCGTGATGTCGTCCCGCTGTTCACCTGCGGTGTGTTGGCTCAAGTCTTTGGCCACATTGTCGGCGACTTCCCAGGGGGAGACGTCCGCCCAGGCCCGCAGACGCTCTTCGAGGGGATAGAAGTCGCCGGTGATGCTGCGTGCCTCGGTGACGCCGTCGCTGCAGGCAAGAAGTGTGGCCCCGGTCGGAAACGGGAACCACGCGACGGTCCGGGGTTTCGGAGCGAGGTCCGCAAGACCGAGGGGCACGCCGGGGTCGCCGAGCTGTACGGGGGCGACCGCTCCCGCGTTCAACAGGTAAGGCGGAGGGTGTCCGCAGTTGACCGCTTGCGCGTCCGCCGAGGCGTCTATGCCCAGGATGAGCGCGGTGACGAACCGTTCAGGTTCGCCGGTCTGCTGCGCGAAGACGTTGTGGCGGACGACGGCCCTCTCCAGGTCATCCACGAGCGCGGTGAGCGTCGGCTCGCGCAACGCGGCCTCGCGGAACGCTCCGAGCGCGGCGAAGGCGGCTCCGATCGCAGGCAGTCCCTTGCCCTGGACATCGCCGAAGAGCAGACGCGTGCCGTACGGCGAGGCCACCGCCTCGTAGATGTCTCCTCCTACCAGGCGGTCCTGTTCCACCGGCAGGTACAGGCCGTCAACGATCACCCGGTCGGTCAGGACGGGCAGCGGGCGCAGCACCTGCCGTTGCAGGGCGACAGCCGTGGACCGGACCCGGCGGAGATCGTGCTCGCGCCGGATCCGCAAGTGGCAGGTCAGGACGCACAGCACGCCGAGTGCTGCGGCCAGCACCATGACGATCACGTAGTCGTACCACGACGGGAGTGGCCGGTAGATCAGTACTCCGGTGATGACGATCAACACCCAGCCGACCGCGTAGACGGTCTGCCGCACCGTGCCGATCGCCGCCGGGAAGGCCGGCAGCAGGATCAAGAGGGGGGTGAGCCGCACGGTGCGGTCATCGATAGCCAGCTCCAGCGCCACGATCGGGATCGTCAGCGCGACCACATAGGCCATTGGAGCCCTGACCGCGCTTGTGGGAATTGCCGCGCTCTCGGCGCGTGACGTCAGTGGCTCGTCGGCTGCGCGAGATGGCAAACGCCTGCGGAACACACCACCAGCCTCCTTCAGTTGTTCCGACCCGGCAATGGCGGACGTCGCACCCGGTTGGTGTGATCACTCACCTGCGTTCTCGAGCCGTTCGTGTCTGCACCCGCAGGGTTACGGGTGCGGAGATGGGAGGGCTTGCTCGGTCCAGACGGTCTTGCCGTCCGGTGTATAGCGGGTGCCCCAGTTTCGGGAAAGTTGGGAGACGATGAAGAGGCCGCGGCCCCCTTCGTCGACTGTGCGTGCATGGCGCAAGCGCGGTGCGTTGGCACCGTCGTCCTGGACCTCGCAGGTGAGGGCGCGCTCCTTGATGATGCGCAGTTGCAGGGGTGGTGTGCCGTGGAGGAGGGCATTGGTGACCAGTTCGCTGACGATCAATTCTGTCGCGTAGGCGGTTTCGTCATCCACGCCCCACTCCGTGAGCTGGCGTCGGGCGTGGGCGCGCGCCGTACCGGCTGCCGTGGGGGCGTCGACCAGTCGCCAAGTCGCCACGTGATCGGAGGGGAAGGTGTGGGTGCGCCCGAGGAGGAGAACGGCGTCGCCAGGGCGGGTATCCCGGTACAGCCGGTACAGGGCGTCATCACACAGGTCCTGTAGCGGGCGGTCGGGATCGGTCAGCACCTGGCGCAGGGGGGACGGGTCGCCTGGGGGACGTGCCGCAGAGACGGGCAGGAGGGAGGTGGTGTAGAAGGCAAGGATGCTGCCGTCGGTGAGAGTGACCGTGGCCGTGTCGAAGGGCGGGCCCTCGGAGCTGCCCAGCAGGGGCCCGGCGGGAGAGTCGGGGATCTCGGTGGTGCCGTCGGGGCGGGCGATGACGGGCGCGGGGTGGCCGGCCCGGGCAAACGTGCACGTGCGGGTGAGGGGGTCGTAAACGGCATACACGCAGCTCGCATTGAGCGCCTGCCCGTGCATGGGGTCCCCGGGCGGGAGCGCCGCCCTCTCTTGGGCCAGGAGAATCGCGGTGTCGTTGAGGCGTGCGAGGAGCTCGTCGGCGTCCAGGTCCAGTGAGGCCAGGGAATGGATGACCGTTCGCAGCTGTCCCATGGTGGTGGCGGCGTGAATGCCCTGTCCGGTGACTTCACCGACCACCAGGGCGGTGCGGGCGCTGGACAGGGCGAAGGTGTCGAACCAGCCCCCTCCGCCCTCGTCGCCGGGCACGAGCAGGTGGGCGGATTCCACGGTGCTCTGCGAGGAAGGGCACGGAGGCAGCAGCCGACGTTGCAGGGTTGCGGCGATGGTGTGCTCGCGGGTGTAACGGCGGGCGTTGTCGATACACAAGGCTGTGTGGGCAGCCATTTCGAGGGTGAGAGCCACTTCTCTCTCGTCGAAGGTGCCGGCTTGTTCGGTCCGGTAGAGGCTTACCAGCCCCAGCACGGTGCCGCGCAGGGTCAAAGGTGCGGCGAGGAGAGTGCGGAGGCCGGAGGCGCGGATGGCTTCGGCGCGCGCGGGGTCGGCCGCCAGCCAGGGCGTGTCGGAATCCAGGAGGACGAGGCGGGGTTTGAGATCGGCCAGGGCCCGGGCGTAGGGGGTCGAGAACGGCAGGCTGCGCACGTCGCCTACCGGATGTGCCTGGGTCTGATGCTCGTTGCCGCTGTGGCGGAAGGCGGCACGGCGCAGCGGCACGTCCCGCCCGAGGGGGCCGAGCGGGGGTTCCTCGCCGCGCAGCACGGCATCCACCACTTCGACCACCGCGACGTCCGCGAAGCCAGGCACCACGGCCGCCACCAATTCCTGACAGCTGGCCACCACATTGAGGGTTCGGCCCACACCCTCCCGCACTCCGGCGAGGATCCGGAGCCGGGTGCGCGTCTTTTCGTATTCGGTGACATCGGCCACAGCCGCCGCAACCCCGAGGGTCGCCCCCAGCGAGTCCTGCAGACGGAAAGCCGAGACCAAGGCCGTGCAGCCTCGTCCCGGCGCGTCCTTGGGTTGCATGCTCACCACAAGCCCAGGCGCGGGGACTCCGCTCTGCAGCACCCCACGCAGCATGGCCTCCACCTCGTCAGGGGTGGACAGACCGTAAGCGTCAGTAAGGCGGCGCTGCGCGAGTCGTTCGCCGGGCGCGCCGCACATGACCTGCGCCGCATTGTTGGCCGACACGATCCGCAGCCTCTTGTCCAGGACGTGCATCCCTACCGGTGCATGGGCGAACAGCGCCTCCAGTGCCGCCGACCCCACACCTGCCGGTCCGGTGGCTTCCTTCGCCGGCGCTTGGAAGACGGCCCAAGCCACTGAGCCGTCACGGCGCAGCAGGGGCCGCACGCGCAGGTCGGCGTCGACCGCGTGACCGTCTCGGTGCTGCAATACCGCCTCACCAGGGCCTGTCTCCGTCCCGGGCTGAGAGCTTGCCGGCGTTCGGCTGACCAGGTGTGTCGCCGACCTCCCGATCGCTTCATCCGCCGCCCGCCCCAGCAATTCCTCCGCTTCGTGGCTCCAGCGCACCACCACCCCCTCGGCGTCCACGACCATGAGCGGAGCATCGCGTGCCACAGCAACCACCTCCACCACCTCCAGCCTGACCTGCCGGGGGTGCAGATGCGACCGCTCTCGCGACGGTGCGGCTTTCGGCGGTGGCCCAACTGGTCGGTGCCACGGCCCCGCCCTGGATTCGGTCATGGCCCGCGGGCCAGGGAGCAGCCGACGCCGGTACTCCTCTCAGCACGTGCCGTCTCGGCACGCCGTGCCAGGGTGCACGGTGCGGCAGCCGTGCCCGCCGCACTACAGTCCGCCCGTTCGATACCTGCCCGCTGCGTGGGTGACCCGCCTGGGGAGCACTCACGGTGTCGGACCGATGCGCAACGTTCGGTGGCGGCCGCCGCACGGAAAGTGCCTGCGCGCAGGCGGTGCTCAATGCAACCTCCAGGTGAACTTCCCGCCGCCCACCCACCGAACCACGCTTGGGTCATCGAGATCGTGGACCGTGATGCCTGTGGCATGAGCGGCGACGAGCACGTCCGTCATCGACGTTGCCTCACCGACCACTTCCCCGTCGATCTCCACAATGCGAAAGGGAGGATCACCGGGCTGTACTCCCAGCACGGTGATCCGCGGTGTCGAGATATAAGGGCTCGCACTCTCGGTCATGCAAAGACGGGTTCCACTTGGCGGCCGTCAATATGCCCGGCGGAAGGGTCTGTAAATCGGTGCCTGTCACCAGCACCCGCCCGGCTGCGCAAACATCCGCCACCCGTGGCTTCGGTCTTGACCGAAGCCACGGGTGGCGGGCGGGGTGCCCTGCTTACTGGAACGCGGCGTGGATTTCCTCCTCCGTCGCCGTGTGGGAGACCAGGAGGATTTCGTCGCCGGGCATCAGTTGTGTCTGTTCGGTGGGGACAGTGGGTTGACCGGCTCGGATGACGGTGGCGATGACGGTGCCTGTGGGGAGGCGGATGTCGGCGAGGGTGCGGCCGACGACGTGGGACTGCGCAGTGATCGCGGTTTCGATCACATTCACGCCTGCCTTGCTCAGCCGGAGAAGCGCCACGGTGTCGGTGGCGCCGGTTGCCTCCTCGATCAGGGAGATCAGGGGGCCCGTAGCGGGAACGGCCACGTCGACGCCCCAGCGGCGATCGAACAGCCAGGTGTTCTCCTCGTCGTTGACGCGGGCTGCTACACGGGGGACGGCGAATCTACGTTTCGCGAGCAGGCTGATGACGAGGTTGTCCTCGTCGCCTCCGGTGGCTGCGATGACGAGGTCGGTGGTGTGCGCCCCAGCGTGCTCGAGGAGGGGCGCCTCGCAGGCGTCTCCCGCGACGAGCCGCACGGGGAGATGGCCTTCGAGCTCGGCGATGCGGTCCTCGTCCAGGTCGACGAGGGTGACGTCGTTATGGGCTGCGGCGAGGACCTGGGCGATCTGGGCGCCGAGGCGGCCTGCACCGGCCACGAGCACTTTCATGTCCCGAGCTCCTTGTCCAGAAAGCCCCGTAGGCGGCCCAGAGCGGTGGCGGCAACAGCGAACGTGACCAGGTCGCCTGGAACCGCCAGTGTGCTGTGGGCGGGGACGAACGAATGGCCGGCGCGGGTGGCTTCCACGACGCGGATCTCGCCGTCCACATCCAGTTCGGCCAGCCGCCGCCCGGTGAAGTAGGCGGGCAGTTCGGAGCGGATCAGCAGGGTCTCACCGTTGCCGAAGCTGATCTCGGGGGTGAGATGTCGGTGCAGGAGCATCTGGTGGATCTGATGTACGGCCCAGCTCACGCTGGCGATGGTGGGGATGCCGAGATCGCGGTAGATGTCGGCGCGGCGGGGGTCGAAGATATGGGCGAGGACGATCGGTACTCGGTAGACCTCCTTCGCCGTCCGGGCGCTGACGACGTTGCTGCTGTCGCCCGAGGTGACGGCGACGAACGCGTCCGCGTGCTCGATTCCCACGGAGTCCAGCAGAGGGCGGCTGAACCCGTTGCCCTGGTGGAACTGGCCGCTGAAACCGGCGGACAGGCGTCTGCGGGCCTGGGGTCTGCGGTCGATGATGTGCACGTCATGGCCCTCGGTGGCGAGCCGGTCGGCAAGTGAGGAGCCCACCCGCCCACAGCCCACGATGATCACCCTCATCGCTGTCATCCCTTCCTGCCCAGTGGGCGGGAGCGTCGGCGCAGCCACCACTTGCGGGCTTCCTCCGCACCCAGCAGCACTGCGCCGAATCCGGCCAGAACCGCCCAGTCGGCTACGGCCAGCGGCGCGGTGTTGAACACGTCCTGCAGCGTGGGCACGTAACTGATCGCGGCCATCAGGGCCACCCCGACGAGTCCCGCGGCGAGCAGTCTCGGATTGGACAGCACTCCGATCCGGAAGACACTCTGCCGGTCCGTACGCACGGCCAGGGCCACGAAGAACTGACTGAGCACGATGCCCGCGTGGACCATCGTGACCGCCTCCCGGTACACGGGATTGTCTTCGGTGAAGTCGGCGTACGGAATCCCCGAGGCGCCGATGTGCCAGAAGAACACCACGCACACACCGAGCGCCTGGATGCCGCCCAGGAAGAGAATCCGTCGCACCACGGCCGCCGAGAACAAGGGCTCGCGCCGGGAACGGGGCGGGCGGTCCATGACATCGGGCTCGGGCGGCTCCGCGCCCAGTGCCAGTGCGGGCAGGACGTCCGAGCCGAGATCGATCGCAAGAATCTGCACCGCGCTGATCGGAACCAGCGGGAACCCTGTGAACGTCGCGGCCAGGACCGGCACGAGCTCGCCGATGTTGCTGGTGAAGACGTAGACGAGGAACTTGCGGATGTTCTGGTAGACGGATCGGCCCAGCTTCACTGCTGCGGCGATGGAGGCGAACGAGTCGTCCAGCAGCACCATCGCCGCGGCCTCGCGCGCGACGTCCGTGCCCGACGCGCCCATCGCAACGCCGATGTCCGCGTGTTTCAGCGCGGGGGCGTCATTCGCGCCGTCGCCCGTCACAGCGACCACCTCACCCCGGCGCTGCAGGGCAGCGACCACCCGCATCTTGTGCTCGGGGCTCACCCTGCACAGCAGCAGTTCCGTCGGCTCCCCGAGCAGCGCGTCAAGCGCGCCGTCGTCCAGCGCGTCGAGCCCGCTGCCGGTGACGACGGTGGGGGCGGGCTGCCGCACGATCCCCACACGGCGCGCCACGGCCTCCGCGGTCAGCGGGTGGTCTCCGGTGACCATCACGATGCGGATACCGGCGCGCCGTACCGCGCGGACCGACTCGCTGACCTCCGGCCGCGGCGGGTCGAGCATGCCGACCAGCCCCAAGAGCGTCAGCCCGGCCTCGGCTTCCTCCCGTGCGGGACGGGGATCGGGAAGTGTCCGGGAGGCGACCGCCAGTACGCGCAGCCCTTGGGAGGCCAGGTCGTCGTGCGCCGTGGTGACCGCAGCCCGCAACCGGGCTGTCAGGGCCTGTGGTCCGCCCTGCCAGTAGATGCCGGTGCAGCGGGTGAGCAGTTCCTGGGGAGCGCCCTTGACGTAGGCGAGCCACTCGCCGTCCGCACCGCGGTGGACGGTGCTCATCAGCTTGCGGGTGGAATCGAAGGGGAACTCGGTCACCCGCGGTGTGGCGGCCTCCTGCGCGGTCACGTCCAGGCCGGCCTTGGCCGCGACCACCAGCAGCGCTCCCTCGGTGGTGTCACCGAGCACCCGCCATCCCGCACGATCCGGCTGGCGGGACCTCGCCGCGTCAGCCAAGGGTGGTACCAGCCTGGCGTTGCAGCACAGGGCCGCCACCCGCAGCATTTCGTGTACCGGTCCCGGGTCCGCCACCTGGCCCGTCGGTTCGTATCCCACCCCGGAGACGGAGTGCGCGGTGCCGTCGGCCCACATCTGCACGACCGTCATTTCCGCCTGTGTCAGCGTCCCCGTCTTGTCCGTGCACACGACGGTGGTGGACCCGAGCGTCTCCACGGCCAGCAGCTTCTTGATCAGCGCATGCCGACGTGCCATGCGCCGTACGCCGATCGCCAGCGATACGGACAGCGTCGCGGGAAGGCCCTCCGGCACCAGCGCGACCATCACCCCGAGCGCGAACACGAAGGTTTCGACGAGGGGGTCCCCGGCGGGCAGTCGGACGGCGAACAGCACGGCCCCGATCGCCAACGCGGCCCCCGCCACGCGCCGGGCCATGGTGGCGACCTGGTGCTGAAGAGGGGTCTTCTGCCGCGGGGCGGCAGCGGTGAGCCGGAAGATGCGCCCGAACTCGGTCGCCGCGCCGGTGGCGAACACCACGGCTTTCCCGGAGCCGGTCACCACGTCGGTCCCCATGAACACGCAGTTGCGCGCCTGCAGCAGCGGACCGGATGCCACGGCTTCGTCGGTACGGCCCACTGCATCGCTCTCCCCCGTCAGAGCAGCATTGTTCACCGAGACGGCGTGTGCCTCGGTCAGGCGGCAATCGGCCGGCACGGCATCCCCCGCCTCAAGCACCACCACATCGCCGGGCACCAAGTCCTGCACGGGCAGTTCCCGCCGTTCACCCTGGCGCAGCACCCTGCAGGTGTGCGGCACCATCGCCTGGAGGGACTCGGCCGTGCGCTCGGCGGAGTACTCCTGTGCGAACCCGATCGCAGCGTTCAGCACCACCACGCCGAGGATCGCCACTGCCAGCTGCAGCGTGCCGGCGTCCCGGGGCTGTTGCAGTTCGTAGGCCAAAAGCGTGATCCCGGCGGCGACGAGCAGTACGACCGCGAAAAGATCGGTGAACTGCGCCGCGAACTGACGCCACAGCCCCTGTCGCCGCGGGCGCGGCAGTTCGTTGGCCCCGTACCGCTCGCGCCGTTCTGCCGCATCCGTCGGAGACAGCCCACGGGGCGAGGTGTCCAGCGCCGCGAAGACCTCCGTCGGCCCCATGTTCTGCACGGACCGGCCAGTCTGCTTCCGACCACCGCCGTCAGGTGTCAGTACGTCCGTGTCCGTACTCATCACTTCGGCCGGCGTCTCATATCGCGCTGCGATTCTGGGGGACGGCTGTCTGGCATCCAACCGGCAGCCGCCCGTCGTCCGTCCCCCACCTGAAGGGGGCTGCGGGCAAAGCGACGTCGGCGCGGCGGACGGCCTCGGTCAGGAAGAGTTCCCTGGGGGAACAACCGCGATGGGGCAGGCCGCATGGTGCACGGCCGCACGGAGCACGAGCCTGGCTTGCGACGCCGGGGCGCCCCGATGGCTGGGTCTGCCAACGACCAGCAGTCCCACTTTCTCCGCGTCGAGTGGGGCGGCGCTGAGCCGATCGTCTTGTGGTGGGAGGTGGTCAGCCATGCCACCACTATCCTGCCGCCCCGCGGGCGCCCGGCATGGCGGCGGGCGCCGGATACGGCCGTTCCGGTCCTGCCCGTCGTTGTCACTGGGACCTCCTGCGGTTACGCGAGCACCTGGCGACCAGCATGGCGTCACCTCCGGTGGAATTGCGGCATTCCTCCACTCGGGGGGTGTTATGTGTCCACGGATGTCTCCGGACACGCGGTGCTGACGCTCTCCGGGGTGCCCGTATGTCTTTGGTCAAGCTGGTCGGGTATTGCTTCGGAGCGTCTGGAACGATGTGTCCGTGCATGCCGGTGATCAGCTTGGCGAGGGTGTCCCCGCGCCGTGGTCCCTGGAACGACGATCGTCGTGCGCCTGGTCGCCGAGGATCCCGAAGGCGAGCAGCACCATGTCGACGTCGCCTTCCGTGGTGAAGATGTCCTTGATGAGCCGCTCGGCCATCCGTGGTGCCTTCGGCCGCTGCAGGGGTGACCAGCCTGTGTCGGCCTGCCTTGCGGATTTGGGCCGGTGACCCGAACTGTTCCAGGACCGTGAGGACGGTCGGTTGCTGAAACCGCAGCTCCAGGACCCGTTCCAGCGAGGGATGGATCTGGGTCAGCAGGCCGTGAAGCCGGCTTGCAATCCGTGCGTGCCTCGCCGTCGGCCCCGTAGGCACCGGCAGAGGTCGCTGGGGCCTCGGCCTCGAGCTTTAGTGCGGGAGCAGCAGTTGGCACGTTTCCCCCGGCTGGACGCACACCGCGCGGTCTGGCAGCCGGATATCGATGGGGGAACGGTTGGAGAGGGGCACCGTAATCTTGAGCTTTCCGTGCTCAAAACGCAGCCGCACGCCCCAATGGCCCTGGTAGCGGAGGGCGAATTCGTACGACGACAGCTCTGGCAGCGGCACGGGGTCGAGCCAGAGTGCTCGCTGGCGGGTCTCGAGCCCGGGCAGTCCGCGCTGTACGAAGTCGAGGGTGCCCGCCATGGCGCCGAGGTGGATGCCCTCCCCGGTGGTGCCGCCCTGTACATCGGCGATGTCGCTCCGCAGTGCCTCCTGGCAGAACATCCACGCTTCGGAGCGCCGGGCACGGGCGAGGACCCAGCCGTGGACCACGCTGCTGAGGGTGGACCCGTGGCTGGTGCGGGCCAGGTAGTAGTCGACGGTGCGCCGCCAGATGTCCTCATCGAGCCGGTGGCCCAGACGGTCGAAGAGGCCCTGGAGCTCGGACGGTGGGAAGAGGTACCCCAGCATCAGCACGTCGGCCTGCTTGGACGCCCGGTAGCGGTTGACGCTGTCGCCTTCCGCCTCCAGGATCCGGTCGAGACGCCGAATGTCGCCGTACCGCTTCCGGTAGCCGTCCCAGTCGAGTTCCGCGAGGTCGCCGTAGCCGGCGAACTGGCTGATGACATCGTCGTGGAAGGGCACATGAAGCGTGCGGGACACGTCCTCCCAGTGTTCGAGTTCACCGCCGTCCAGACCGGTGCGCTCGACGAGTTCCTGCCGGCGGGGTTCAGGAAGCGCGCGCAGTACCTCCAAGGTGCGAGTGAGCACCCACGCAGCGGTGACGTTCGTGTACGCGTTGTCATCGAGGCCGGGCTCGGGAGCGCCGGGATAGGCGTCGTGGTATTCGTCGGGGCCGACCACGCCGCGGATGTGGTGCCGCCCGAGGCTGTCGTCGAAGGTGGCCGAGTCCGCCCAGAAGCGGGCGACCTGCAGCAGCATCTCGGCGCCCTTGGTGTGCAGGAACTCGGTGTCGCCGCTCGCCTCGCAGTACTGCCACACGTTGTACGCCACGGCCGAGCCGACGTGCCGCTGGAGCCGGGAGTGGTCGGGCAGCCAGCGTCCGGAGTGCGGGTTGAGGTGCAGTTCTTGGGTCTCCTCGCGCCCGTCGCTGCCGCTCTGCCATGGGTACACGGCCCCCCGCCTGCCGATCGCGCGGGCTGCGGCTCGGGCGCGGTCCAGGCGTCGGTGGCGGTAGTGGAGCAGGGCTCGGGACACCTCGGGAAAGTGCAGGTTGAGGTACGGCAGGATGAACAGCTCGTCCCAGAAGACGTGTCCGCGGTATGCCTCGCCGTGCAGCCCGCGGGCGGGCACTCCCACGTCGAGGTCGGCGGTGTGCGGCGAGAGTGTCTGCAGGACGTGGAAGAGGTGCAGCCGCAGCACATGGCCGGCCTCCCCGGGGACGTCGAGTGCGGCCCGGCGCCAGAGCTGGTTCCAGGCCGTGCGGTGAGAGGTGAGTAGCTCGTCGAAGCCGGATGCGGCCTCGACTCGGTCGAGCGCGGCGTCCAGCGGATCGCTGATCGCGGGGTCGCGGGAGGTGTGCAGAGCGATGGTCTTGTCGACGGTGACGGTCCGGCCGGACGTCACGTGCAGGTGCACTCGCTGGACGGCACGGGGTGGCGTGTGCTGGGTGGCGACGGGTTCCCCGGCGGTCAGCCGGGCCGCCAGACCGATCCGGATGTCGGAGGTGCGGGTGCGGCAGCGCAGCCACACAGTGTCCGCGGCGGCGGTGCCGGTATGCACGTGGACCAGGTGGCCGCCGTCCAGGTCGCGGTAGCGGGGCACGCCTGCGTTGGTGACAGAGCCGTCGATTGCGGCCTCGACCTCCAACTCGCCGGCGAAGCCCTCGGCCGTGAGCTCGGTACGCAGGGCGGCGAGATGGGGGTCGGCCATGTGCACGATACGAAACTGGTGCACGGACAAGGCGCGTCCGTCGCCGAGCCCGTACCGGGTCCGGCGCTCGAGCAGGCCCGAGGACAGGTGCAGGACCTGGTCGTGGTCGAGCACGGTCGCCGTGTCCGGGGTGAGCCATTGCTGCCCGGCCAGGCGGAAACGCAGGGGAAGCCAGTTCGGGAGGTTGACCATGTCCTCGTTCTCGACCCGGCGCCCGGCCACTTCCGAGGTGAGCCGGTTGTAGCAGCCCGCCACATAGGTGCCCGGGTAGTGCACGTCATCCGCGACGCATTCGGATAGCGCCCCACGGGTGGCGAAGTAGCCGTTGCCCAGCGTGCACAGTGACTCCCGAAGACGCTCGTCCGCCGGGTCATAGCCCTCGTACCGCCAGGTCCAGCCGGTCACTGCGGCGTTCCTGCCACAAGCAGTTCTCCGAGGTCACGTACGACCATGTCCGCACCGTGCTGCACCAGTCTCGCCCCGGTATCCGGGCTGGCCGTGCGGTCCACGCCGACGACGAGGGCGAATCCACCGCGGCGGCCCGCCTCGACACCTGCCAGCGCGTCCTCGACGACGGCGGCGCGGTCGGCCGGGACGCCCAGTCGACGAGCCGCCTCGAGGAACAGATCGGGGTGCGGCTTGCCCTGCAGCCCCAACCGGGCCGCCTCACCACCATCGACGAGCACGTGGAACAAATCCAGCACCCCGGCCCGGATGAGGAGCTCACGAGCGTGGCGGGACGCGGAGGCAGCGGCAACGGACTTCCCCGCCCAGCGCAGGGCACGCACGAGCCGCACCGTGCCCGGATACACGTCGACGCCCTGCTCACGCAGCCGCGCTGTGAACAGCCGCTCCTTGTCCGCGGCGACAGCCCGCACCGTCTCGGCCGAGGGATCAAGGCCCCGTGAAGCGAGGAAAGCGGCCGCTCCGTCGAGCCGGGACCTCCCGTCCACGTAAAGGAGATAATCGGCGCGGACGTCGAAGGGGCGCCGCTGCGTGGGGTCCTCCGGCGGGTGCTCACCGAGAAAGGCGTCAAAGGCAACCTTCCAGGCGGCAGCGTGCACCCGAGCCGAGTCGGTGATCACTCCGTCGGTGTCGAAGACGACGGCACCGACGTCCCAAAGCACGGGTGCGAGCGTACTCCCGGACCGGACGGCCATGAGAACTCCTCTCGTCGGTGCGTGGGATCTTGTCTACCGGCGACGGCCCTCCGGCGGCACGTACGGCGGGACCTCGCGGCCCGGCTGCCAGCGCGAGCCCTGGTGCATACGCCGAAGGATCACGGCCATGCTGACGGTGACGACAAGCCACAGCACGCCGCACGCCACCGCCCAGCCGGGCCGCCCGACCACGGCGAACACGACCGTTCCGAAGGTCGCCCAGACCAGACCCCAGACACTCAGCCAGAAGCGCGCTCGCAGGGGACTCCGGGCTGTCATCGGTTCACTGCCCGTACGCATCAAAACCACTACTCCTCGACCCGTCCTGCGGGAGACGGGCTCAGCCGTGGGGCACAACGGCGATGGGACAGGCCGCATGGTGCACGGCCGCTTGGGCCACGGGCCCGAGCCGCGGCGCCAGGGCGCCCCGGTGCCTGCGTCTGCCAACGACCAGCAGTCCCGCCGTCTGCGTGTCGTGGACGACTACCTTGGCCGGGCTGTCAAGGGTAAGGACTTTGACCACCCGCACACCGCGGAACTTCTTGCGCCATGGACGGAGTTGCTTGCGGAGCTTCTTCTGCGCCTTGTCCGTGATCTCTGCGGCAACTTCAGGGTCCACGCCCCAGGGCATATGCGCCTGCACCGGTACCTCGTGGCCGTGGACAGCCCGCAGGGGCACTCCGCGTGCGGCGGCGGCAGAGAAGGCGAACTCGAACAGCTCATCGCATGGGTCCCGCAGGCTCAGGCCGACCACCACACAGTTGCCCACGGGAGAAGGCGCCATCTCCTCCAGGCTTGCACGTACGAGGACCACCGGCTGCTCGGCCCGTGACACGACGTCCATGCTGATGTTGCCAAGGAAGTAACTGCCAGCCGCCGCCAGTCCACGCGAGCCCAGCACGATCATCCGGGATTTCGCTGCCGCTGTCAGCAGGGCGGACCTGCCGTCGTCGGCTACAAGATCCGCAACGATGGACAGCACGGGGTAACGCTTGTGGAGCTCGACATGCGCGTCGTGAAGAATGCGCTGTGCCCAATGGTGCTGGTCACTCTCCGCGGAGCCTGTGCGGGGCCCCGGCGCCAGCGGGAGCCACGCGTGCAAAAGCCTCAAGGTAAGCCCTTGCCGGTCGGCTGTCGCCGCGCCCCAGCGGGCAGCGGCCAGGCTCTCGGGGGAGCCGTCCAGACCCACAGTGAGCACTGGCTTCATAACGACTGCCTTCGTCTCGATAGACGCTGGGTACCGAGAAGCGGGAAGCGTTCGTCCCTGTCCGTGGCCGTGAGGCCCCAGGCCGCCCGGCCAACGGGCTCCTGTACCAAATACACCCCAAACGAACTCCTACCGCACTGCGAGCGCCGCAGAGTGTTTTCGGTGACATTCATCCCGCTCCTCGGTTGCGCAGCCCAGCGACGGGCCAACGGCCGGGGCAGCTCACCCGACGACGGCCTCCTCGTCTCCGACCAGTCTCCGATGGCGCCCTGGTGGGCAACGGTTCTCGTGATACTGCGGGGCGGCTGATCAGTTCACAAGGATCATCAGCACAACGACGAACACGGCGAGGGCTGAGAGGAAGAGCCCCAGCAGCCGGACCTGCAGCGCGTGGTAGCGGCTGGAGTACTGGCACTGCAGCTCCAGTACCCGGTCGGTGACGCGCTGGAGGGCGGCGCGTGAGATCTGAAGCCGGTCGGTGGCATAGAGACGGACGACCTCCTCCCGTTGAGCGGTCGTCAGCCAGGGCATCTGCGCGGCGAACGCCTCGCCGCGACTGAGAGCGTCGGTCGCCTCGGCCTGAGCCAGTAGATAGCCCTCCAGCTCGTTCAGGCCGCGCGCGTACTCCTGGCTGTGCCGCTCGGCACGAACTCCGAGGCCGGAACGCTTCACCGTTCATCGCCCCCGCCCCGCCCCAGGGGTGCTTGTCCCCGAGAGCGGCTCTGCAGTTCTTCCATCGCGGCGATGTCGGGATGGTGCAGGTCGAACGCCGGTGACTCACTGCGGACGCGGGGAAGGGTGAGGAAGTTGTGCCGCGGGGGCGGGCACGACGTCGCCCATTCAAGAGAACGGCCGTATCCCCACGGATCGTCGACCTCGACCTTCTTGCCGTATTTGGCTGTCTTCCACACGTTGTAGAAGAACGGCAGCATCGACATGCCGAGGAGGAATGAGCTGATGGTGGAGATGGTGTTCAGCGCGGTGAACCCGTCCGTTGCCAGGTAATCCGCGTACCGGCGCGGCATGCCTTCCGCGCCCAGCCAGTGCTGGACGAGGAAGGTGCCGTGAAAGCCGGTGAACAGCGTCCAGAACGTGATCTTGCCCAGGCGTTCGTCGAGGATCTTGCCCGTCATCTTCGGCCACCAAAAGTGGAAGCCGGAGAACATGGCGAAGACGACCGTACCGAAGACGACGTAGTGGAAGTGAGCGACGACGAAGTAGGAGTCCGTGACGTGGAAATCCATCGGCGGCGAGGCCAGCAGGACACCGGTCAGACCACCGAAGAGAAAGGTGACCATGAAGCCCGTCGCCCACAGCATCGGGGTTTCGAAACTCAGCGACCCCTTCCACATGGTGCCGATCCAGTTGAAGAACTTCACGCCGGTCGGGACGGCGATGAGGTAGGACATGAAGGAGAAGAACGGCAGAAGGACGCCGCCGGTGGCGAACATGTGGTGTGCCCACACCGTCGCCGAGAGGCCGGCGATCGAGATGGTGGCGGCGATCAGGCCCATGTAACCGAAGATCGGTTTGCGGCTGAAGACCGGGATGACCTCGCTCACGATGCCGAAGAACGGCAGCGCGATGATGTAGACCTCCGGGTGCCCGAAGAACCAGAACAAGTGCTGCCACAGCAATGGTCCGCCGTTGGCGGCGTCGAAGACATGGGCACCGAATTTCCGGTCTGCCTCCAGACACAGCAGGGCGGCGGCCAGCACGGGGAACGCCAGGAGTACCAATACCGCGGTGAGCAGGACGTTCCAGGTGAAGATCGGCACACGGAACATCGTCATGCCCGGCGCGCGCATGCAGATGATCGTGGTGATGAAATTGACCGAGCCGAGGATCGTACCGAAGCCGGAGAAGGCCAGCCCCATGATCCACATGTCGCCGCCGATGCCCGGCGAGTGGACTGCGTCGTTCAGCGGTGCGTAGGCGAACCAGCCGAAGTCGGCCGCACCCTGCGGGGTAAGGAAGCCGCCGACCGCGATGAGCGACCCGAACAGGTACAGCCAGTACGCCAACATGTTCAGCCGTGGGAACGCCACGTCGGGGGCGCCGATCTGCAGCGGCATGATCCAGTTCGTGAAGCCGGCGAACAGCGGTGTCGCGAACATCAGCAGCATGATCGTGCCGTGCATCGTGAACGCCTGGTTGAACTGCTCGTTCGACAGGATCTGCATGCCGGGGCGGGCCAGTTCGGCACGCATGAGCAGCGCCATGACGCCGCCGATGATGAAGAACGCGAACGACGTGATCAGGTACAGCGAGCCGATCGTCTTGTGGTCGGTGGTGGTCAGCCACGCCACCACTATCTTGCCGCCCCGCATCCGCCGAGGATGAGCCTGGGCGCTGGGTACGGCTGTTCCGGCATTGTCCGTCGTGGTCACTGCGGCACACTACGGTCAACGGTCACACGTATGCCTGACAGCCACCGTGGCGTTGATCCATCGGGGCTGCGGGATTCCTCCAATCAGGTGTGTCGTGCGTCGTGTCCCGTGAGGACGAGGTCGGAGCCGATTCAGGCGGGGCAAACGGCGCTGGGTCGACCTGGCGGGTGATCGTGCCGTACCGGTGCGATGAACCAGCAGTATTTGGGGTGGTGCAAGCGATAGGGCAGCGGCCGCAGACCCTTGCCTGGGGCCCCGCGTAACGAACGCCGACACGTCGTTTGCGATCGCTGCGGGCACACTGGCGGGAGGGGTGGTCTCCGGTCGTGCGAGAGCCATGACGCGTTGGCGAAACGGTAGTGCGAATGTAGGAGGCGGGGCGCGTGGAGGAGGCCATTCCCCTCAGGCTGCTGGCGGATGTCACAAACGCGCTCAAAGCGGGTCGAGGCTGGGAGGGAAGCCTCCAGAGGCTTGCGGAACTCCTGGTCGAACGACTGGCTGACTGGTGTGTGATCGACCTGCTAGACGAAAGGGGCCGGGCTCGCCGGGCTGTGGTGACGGGGCGTGAGACAAGCCGCCCGAACAGCCCCCGTCCAGGAGAATCGTCTCAACTACTCCCGTCATGGCCGCAGGGCTCTGCCGCACCGCTGGCCCAAGCCCTGCGCCGAGGCACCGCCGTACTGATCCCCGACGTGCCGACGCCTGATCAAGCAGCGGATGCTTTGGAACGTGCACAACTGGAGTTGTTGACCCGGTTGGGCGCGACCACCGCGATCGCGTGCCCCCTGGAAGCTGGCGGGCGCCCCTTCGGGGTGATCATCGTCGCCCGCACGGAAGCACGTCGTCCCTTCACCGAAGCTCAGGTCCCGCTGATCGACAGCCTCGCGCATCAAGGCGCACTCGTGGTGGACAACGCCCGTCTGTACGGTCAGCAACGCGACATCGCCACGCACCTGCAGCGCTCGCTGCTGCCGAACAGCCTGCCTGACGTCCCCCCGTTTCGTCTCGTCGCCCGATACTCCCCGGCGCGCACGTACGCGGAGGTGGGAGGCGACTGGTACGACGCCATTGCACTTCAGGACGGGACCTTGGCGTTCACCGTCGGTGACGTGGCCGGCCATGACGTGCGGGCCACTGCCCGGATGAGCCAGTTGCGCCACATGCTCCGCGCCCTCGTCCTCGACCGTCCCGGCCCGCCGGACGAGGTGGTGCGCCGCCTGGACCAGGCGTTGGAGAAGCTGAACGAGCCCGACGTCACGGCCACGCTCATCTTCGGCGTGGCGCGTCCGTCGGCTGTCGGCCCCTCCTCGCTCGCCTGGGCCAACGCCGGGCATCCGCCTCCGCTACTCGTCCGCCCCCACGGCCGGGCACAGTTCCTGGCCGGTGGCGAGGGCCTTCCACTCGGAGTGGACACCGACGTGCCGCGGGAAGCGGCGGCCACGGCGCCGCTAACCGAAGGCAGCCTCCTCCTGCTCTATACCGACGGCCTCATAGAGCGGCGCGGTGAGGATCTGTCCATTGGTCTCGAGCGGCTCCGCGGCGAAGCTGGAAACCTGCGCGGCCTTTCGCCGGACCACTTCCTGGACGAGTTGGTGGAGAGGGTCGCCCCCGCACGCGGCGATGACACCGCGCTGCTGGCGTTGTGGAATGAGTCCGCGTCGCGGTGACCGCACCGTCCCCGGCAGCGGTGAACCGGCCTCGACCACCACGCGCTCAGAGGGTGACCACAGCCGGTTCGGGCACCGTCGTCGGCGTCACCGTCCCAGCTGGACGTCGCTGAAGGGGCCGGCGGGCGATGGAATGCGGCGGCCTCGCGCCCGCAGGTCGTTCAGCCCCATCGTTCGCCCCCAATGCCTCCGTGGTTCCGGGCCGTCCCGCAACCATGGAGGCAGTCGTCTGTGTGCCGGCGTGGATGGCGACCAGGTACTGGTGATAGCCCAGCGGCTAGACCTGGAACTTCACTGAAGATCAGGAGTCCGGAAGCCATGTTCAGCGCTCGGCGAGCCGTCCAGGCAGGCCACCATGCCGTCGGACCGGCGCTGGCTGCGGATTGCGGTCCGCTGGCCTTCTAGAGACGATGGAGCGACAGGCAAGCTCTGGTGCGGGCCGCGGACGAGCAGCAAGAAGACTTGAGCTGCTCACTCCGCCCGGCGCGCGGGAGGAGCGGCAGCGTCATGAATCCCTTGAACACACTGAGCGATGCCGGAGTGTCGATCTGGCTGGACGATCTCAGCCGGGAGCGGCTGGTGTCCGGGAGCCTGGCGGACCTGGTCGCGCGGGACCGCGTCGTGGGGGTGACCACCAATCCGACGATCTTCGCCAAGGCCATCACGAGCGGCGACGCGTACGACGCACAGATCCGTGATCTGACGGCCCGCGGAGTCGGGGTCGGTGAGGCGCTGCGGGCGCTGACCACAACGGACGTCCGGTGGGCGTGCGACGTGCTGCGCCCGGTCTACGATGCGACGGACGGTGTCGACGGGCGCGTCTCCATCGAGGTCGATCCCCGGCTCGCTCACGACACGGCGGCGACGATCGCGGAGGCGCGGGCGCTGTGGTGGCTGGTCGACCGGCCCAACCTGTTCGTGAAGATCCCGGCCGCCCGCCAGGGCCTGCCGGCGATCGCCGCGTGCCTGGCCGAGGGAATCAGCATCAATGTCACGTTGATCTTCTCCCTGGCCCGCTACGACGAGGTCATGAATGCCTTCCTCGACGGGATGGAACGCGCCCGCGATTCGGGGCGGGAGCTGTCCGGGATCGGCTCGGTGGCTTCGTTCTTCGTCTCCCGGGTCGACGCCGAAGCAGACGCACGCTTGCACAAGACCCACACTGCGCAGGCAGCCGCGCTGCGCGGCCATTTGGGGATCGCCAACGCACGGCTGGCCTACCAGCACTACGAGCGGGTTCTCTCCTCACCCCGCTGGCAAGCCCTTCGGGGGGCGGGGGCCCATCCGCAGCGTCCGCTGTGGGCTTCGACGTCCGTCAAGGACCCCAGCTACCCCGACACGCGGTACGTGACCGAACTGGTCGCACCCGGCGTGGTCAACACCATGCCTGAGGCCACCTTGCGCGCGGTCGCCGACCACGGCGAAGTGCCAGCCGACTCGGTCCGCGCCCACTACGACGACGCTCAGCAGGTTCTCGAGGGGTTGCGGACAGTGGGCGTGGACTACGTCGACCTCGTGCAGACACTCGAGGACGAAGGGGTGTCGAAGTTCGACGCCAGCTGGGAGCAGCTCTCTGGGCAGCTCGCCGACACTCTCAGCACCGTGCGGCCAGCGCGGACCAGGGGCTGATCATGACTGACAACAGAACGTATGTGATCGTCGGAGCCAGTCTGGCCGGTGCCAAGGCCGCGCAGGCGCTGCGTGAGGAGGGCTTCGACGGCCCGCTGATCCTGATCGGGGACGAGAGCGAGCGGCCCTACGAGCGGCCGCCGCTGTCGAAGGGCTACCTGATGGGCAAGGACGCTCGGGAGCAGATCTACGTCCACCCGCCCCAGTGGTATGCCGAGAACGACGTCGAGCTGCGCCTGGGGACGGCGGTCACCGCGCTCGACCCGGCCCCGCACGAGGTGACGCTTGCGGACGGCAGCCGCCTGGGGTACGCCGAGCTGCTGCTGGCCACGGGCTCCTCGCCGCGCCGCCTGCCGGTGCCGGGTGCGGACCTGGACGGGGTGCTGTACCTGCGCACGGTCCAGGACAGCGACCGGATCAAGGATGCCTTCTCCTCCGCCTCACGGGTGGCGGTCGTCGGGGCGGGCTGGATCGGCCTCGAGACCGCTGCCGCGGCCCGTGCCGCCGGTGTGGAGGTCACCGTGCTGGAGAGGGCCGAGCTGCCGCTGCTGCATGTTCTTGGCCGCGAGGTCGCCCAGGTCTTCGCGGACCTGCACCGTGACCACGGGGTGGACCTGCGTTTCGGCGTGCAGGTCACCGAGCTCACCGGCAGCGCGGGTACCGTCGACGGTGTGCGGCTGTCCGACGGTACCCGCATCGATGCGGACGCGGTCATCGTCGGCATCGGCATCATGCCCAACACCGGGCTCGCACAGGCCGCGGGTCTCCAGGTCGACAACGGCATTCTCACCGACGAGCGGCTGCGCACCTCCGTGCCCGGCATCTACGCCGCGGGCGATGTCGCCAACGCCTTTCATCCCCTGCTGGACCGGCGCATACGTGTGGAGCACTGGGCCAATGCGCTGCACCAGCCACAGACCGCCGCCAAGGCGATGCTCGGCCGTGAAGCGGCCTACGACCGGGTGCCGTACTTCTTCTCCGACCAGTACGACCTGGGCATGGAGTACGCCGGATACGCCGAGCCCGGCGGATACGACCAGGTCGTCTTCCGCGGCGATATCGGCGCACGCGAGTTCGTCGCGTTCTGGCTCGCACGCGGCCGCGTGCTGGCGGGCATGAATGTCAACATCTGGGACGTCACCGAACCGATCCAGGCCCTCGTACGCTCCGGCCAACAGGTTGACACCAGCAAACTCGCCGACCCACAGGTGCCCATCGAATCGCTTGCTGAGTAGCCCTCGACGAGCAGTAGTTCCGGATCGCGCAAGCCGCAACTTCAGAACATCCCCGATGGCAGGTCCGGCTGCCCCTCTCACGGGCCTGACGGTGCTGATGGGCCGTTGGAGGATTCCCGATGAACGACAGTCCCGTGCACGCTCCCGCTGGTCCGATCGTGGTCGGCACGGACGGCTCCCCGCACGCCCGGCACGCCGTGCTCTTCGCTCTGCGCGAGGCACAGTTGCGCGGCACCGGTCTGCGGGCGGTCTGTGCCTACGACTACACCCCTGCTCGTTACACGGGCTACGGATGGATGGCCGTGCCGGAGGGCGCCAGCACCCTGTATGAACAGCTCCACGATGTCGCCCGGCAGGCGGTGACGGACACGGTCGACGAACTACGGCAGCAGCTCGGCGGGCCCCACGTGGAGGTGGAGATCATCGCCGAGGCGGGCCGCCCGGCACAGGTTCTGCTGGACGCGAGCAAGGACGCCTCTCTGCTGGTGGTCGGCACCCGCGGTTCGGGGGTCTGGGGGCGCCTCACGCTCGGATCGACCAGCACCGAAGTCGTGCACCACGCTCACTTGCCCGTCGTCGTCGTTCCGGCCGACTCCCGCGGCGCCTCCTCCTGACGCATCCAAGGAACGACTACATCGCCTGTCTGCGGGGGCGACGAATGCTGTTCGGGCGTGGAATCACTCGTTGTGCCCCGCCCATCTGCGGCGGGCCGGACCACGGCTGGGAGGCTGCTGCGGTTCCGGCAGATCGGGGGCTGCGGGTAGCGGCCCGCTGCAAGGGGCGTCCTTGGTCACCGTCAACGGGCTGCCATGGTGGTGGATCTCAAGCTCCGTGCCCGCCAGCAAGGTGTAGGTGGCCTGCTGGTGGGAGATGTCCACGCGCACGCAGCGCTGGCGGAACTGCACGGCGAAAGCCAGCCGACTGATCTGCTCGGGCAGTCGGGGGGCGAAGAACAGGGCGTCTCCGTGGTGTCTCATCCCACCGAAGCCCGCTATGAGCGCGGTCCAGGTCCCGGCCAGCGAGGCGATGTGCAGGCCGTCGCGAGTGTTGCGCTCCAGGTTGGCCAGGTCCATCATCGCGGCTTCGCCGAGGTAGTCGTATGCCAGGCGCAGCTGGCCGACCTCGGCGGCCATCACGGCCTGACTGCCGGCGGACAGCGAGGAGTCCCGGACAGTGAGCGGTTCGTAGTAGGCGAAGTTGCGGGCTTTCTCCTCCTTGGTGAACGCGTCGCCGCGCAAGTGCATGGCCAGGATGAGGTCGGCCTGCTTGATCACCTGTTTGCGGTACAGGTCGAAATACGGGAAATGCAGCAGCAGTGGGTAGCGGTCCGCCGGGGTGCCGGCGAAGTCCCACACCTGGTGGGAGGTGAAGCCGGCGGACTGCTCGTGCACGCCGAGTTCCTTGTTGAACGGCAGCACGATCCGCCGGGCGGCATCGCGCCAGGCCGCGGTCTCCTCGTCGTCCACGCCGAGCGAGGCGGCCAGGTCGGGGTGGCGTTCGGCCGCGTCGGCGGCGGCGCGCAGGTTCTGCTGGGCCATCACATTGGTGTAGGCGTTGTCGTCGGCGATCGCGCTGTACTCGTCGGGCCCGGTGACGCCGTCCAGGTGGAACACTCCGTGCGGGTCGTGGTGGCCGAGCGAGAGCCACAGCCGGGCGGTGTGCACCAGCAGTTCCAGTCCTGCTTCCCGCTCGAAGACCAGATCGCCGGTGGCAGCGGTGTAGCGCACCACCGCATCCGCGATGTCGGCGTTGATGTGGAACGCGGCGGTGCCGGCGGGCCAGTAGGCGGAGCATTCGTCGCCGTCGATGGTCCGCCAGGGAAACGCGGCCCCCGCCAGGCCGAGCTGGCGGGCCCGTCTCCGCGCGGCGGGGAGTGTGGTGTGCCGCCAGCGCAGCGCTGGCCCCACCGCGTGGGGTGCGGTGTAGGTGAGCATCGGCAGCACGTACATCTCTGCGTCCCAGAAGCAATGGCCGTTGTAGCCGGGGCCGGTCAGGCCCTTGGCGGGGATGGCCCGCTCCTCGGCGCGAGCCGCTGCCTGCAGCACGTGGAACAGGGCGAACCGGACGGCTTGCTGTATCTCGGTATCGCCCTCCAGTTCGACATCCGCCCGTGCCCAGAAGGCGTCCAGGTATCCGCGCTGTTCGGCGAGCAGGCCCTCCCAGCCGGTGCTGGCCGCCCCGGCCAGCGCGGCGTCGACCTGGTCGCGGACGGCGGGCAGCGACCTGGCGCCCGACCAGCCGTAGGCGACTGTCTTCTCGATCCGCAGTCGCTGGCCCGGCCGCAACAGTGAGGTCACCGTCAGCCGGCTGAGATCCTGGCCGCTCTCCGCGGAGGCGGAGGTGCCCTGTGGGCCCGCGATCAGATGGTCGGCCGCCGTCGCCACGCGCAGCCCGCTGCGGGCCGTGCGGTGCACCAGCCGCAGCCTGCTGTCTTGTGCAAAGTCCTCCTCAGGCTGGAGAACCGCCCCCAAGGATGCGGAGACCCGAGGATCGCCCTCGTGCTTCGGAAGCTGTTCATTGGCGACCAGTTCGGACTGGAGCACGATCCGCACCTCTTCGTCCACCGCCTCGACCTCGTAGACGATCGCGGCGGTGGCCCGCTGGGTGAGCGAGACCAGCCGGGTCGAGCGGATGCGCACCGTGCGCCCCGACGGAGTCGTCCACTCGACCCTGCGGCGCAGTACCCCAGAGCGGAAGTCCAGCACCCGCTCGTGGCAGTGCAGCCGGCCGTAGCGCAGGTCGAACGGCTCGTCGTCGACCAGCAGCCGTATCACCTTGCCGTTGGTCACGTTGATGATCGTCTGTCCGGACTCCGGGTATCCGTAGCCGGCCTCCGCGTACGGCAGGGGACGGAACTCGAACACGCCGTTGAGGTAGGTCCCCGGTAGCCCGTGCGGCTCACCCTCGTCCAGGTTGCCGCGCCAGCCGATATGGCCGTTGGCCAGTGCGAACACCGACTCGCTCTGCTCCAGCACGTCCAGGTCGAGCTCGCTCTCGCGCAGGCACCACGGTTCGACGGTGAATGCAGGATGGGTGATCATGGCGGACCTCCGGCACTCGGTGACGGTCACGGACGATCCAGCCGTGGCCCTGACTGCCGCTGGACTGTTGCGGCGCGTCCGGGAGAGGCTGGCTGGTCAGCGCGGGCGGTGCAGAAGCCCGGGGCCGTGGTGGTCCGGGCCCTCGTGCTCCTCGCTGTGCTGGTGGTACCTGAACCCGGGGTGCGGGGATGCCGCAGGCGCACGGCCGGCGGGTGACGCAGGCCGGCGGCACAGGCGAGTCCGGGCGTGTGAGCGGGCAGCGTCATCATCGGCTACAGCACGATGCCCAGGGGGTGTTCGAGGAGTTTTTTGAGGTCGGCGAGGAAGGCGGCGGCGGTGGCGCCGTCCAGGACGCGGTGGTCGATGGACAAGGTCAGCGCCATGGTGGTGCCGACGGCGAGTTCGCCGTCGCGGATGACGGGCTGGGTTTGTGCGGCGCCGACGGCGAGGATCGCGGCCTGGGGCGGGTTGATGACGGCGGTGAAGTGGTCGACGCCGTAGGTGCCCAGGTTGCTGATGGTGAAGGTGCCGCCGCTGAGGTCTTCCAAGGTAAGGCGGCCGGCGCGGGCGTTGTCTGCCAGGGCGTGGGCGTCTCGGGCGATCTGGGTCAGGGTCTTGCGGTCGGCGTCGTGTACCACGGGGACGGTCAGTCCGTCGTCGAGGGCGACGGCGATGCCGATGTGGATGCGGCGGTGGCGCAGGATGCGGGTGCTGTCCCAGGAGGAGTTGGCCTGAGGGTGGGTGCGCAGCGTTGTCGCGCACGCTTTGACGAGCAGGTCGGTGAGGCTGATGCGGGGGCCGGGTTCGCCGAGTTGCGCGTTGATGTCGGCGCGGAAGGCGAGCAGCGGTTCGGCGTCGGTGACGGTGGTCAGGTAGAAGTGCGGGGCCTGCTGCGTGCTCTGGGTCAGGCGCTGTGCGGTGAGGCGGCGGATGGTGCTCAGCGGCACTTCCTCGTCGTCTTCGGCCTGTTCGGCGGGTGTCGGGTGCGCCGCTGCAGGTCCGGCGGGCGGCTCGGGTGCGGTGGGGGGCCGGATGGCGCCTGGTTGTCCGCCATGCCGGGTGATGGCGTCGTCCACGTCCGCGCGGATGATGCGCCCGCCGGGGCCGCTGCCGGTGAGCGTGGTGATGTCGATGCCGTGCTGGCGGGCCAATGCCCGGGCCAGCGGGGAGGTACGCACCTCCTGCTCGTCCCCCCGGGCGGGCGCGGAGGGCTCGGCGGTGGCGGGGATGGTCTGCGCGGGGCCTTCGGTCGGCCCGGCGGGCGGTGCCGGGGCATGTGCGGCCGTCTGCCGGGCTTGCTCAGGTCCGGCCCGATCCGGCGCGCCCTGGGGCTCGGTTCCGATGACGGCGAGAGGGGTTCCGATGGGCACGGTGGTGCCTTCGGCGACGAGGATGCGGGTCAGGGGCCCCTCGTCGAATGCCTCCAGTTCCATCACGGCCTTGTCGGTTTCGATCTCGGCGATGGCATCGCCCTTGCGGACCGGGGCGCCCTCGTGGGTGAGCCAGCGGCTCAGGGTGCCCTCCTCCATGGTGTCGGACAGGCGGGGCATGAGGACCTCGGGCATCGCAGCCTCCTAACCGCCTGCAGGCGTGGTCGGGCGGGCGGTGAAACCGGTGGAGTCGAGGGTTTCGTAGATCACCCGCGTCAGGGCTGCCGCGTCGGGCAGGGCGGCGGTCTCCAGCTGTTTGGCATACGGCAGGGGGACCTCGGCGGCGGCGACGCGGCGGACGGGCGCGTCGAGGCGGTCGAAGGCCCCCTCGGCGATGGTCGCCGCGATCTCGGCGCCGATGCCGTAGCTGAGCCAGTCGTCTTCGAGGACGACGGCGCGGGTGGTCTTGCGCACCGAGGCGCACACGGTCTGCCGGTCCAGCGGCCGCAGGCTGCGCAGGTCGACCACCTCCACCGAGACGCCGTCCGCCTCCAGGCGGCGCGCGACTTCGAGGGCGACCACGGTGCCCCGGGAGTAGGCGACGACGGTGACATCGCTGCCGGTCGCGGCGACCACCGCGGTGCCGATGGGCAGTGTGTGCTCGCCGTCGGGGACCTCGCCCTTGGTGTTGTACAGCGCGAGGTTCTCCAGCACGAGCACCGGGTCGTCGTCGCGGATGGCGGCGGTCAGCAGCCCTTTGGCGTCCGCCGGGCTGGCGGGGGCGACGACCTTGAGCCCGGGCACGTGGGCGTAGAAGACCTCCAGGTTCTGCGAGTGGGTGGCGGCCAGTTGCTGCCCGCCACCCCCGGGGGTGCGGATCACCATCGGCACCGAGACCTGGCCGCCGAACATGGCGTGCATCTTGGCGGCGTGGTTCACGATCTGGTCGATGGCCAGCAGGCTGAAGTTGATCGTCATGATCTCCACGACCGGCCGCAGGCCGAGCATGGCCGCTCCGACCGCGGCGCCGACGAAGCCCTCCTCGCAGATCGGCGTGTCGCGCACCCGACGGGGGCCGAACTCGTCCAGCAGCCCGGCGGTGATCTTGTAGGAGCCTTCGAAGACGCCGATCTCCTCACCGATCAGCAAGATGTTCTCGTCCCGCAGCATCTCCGCCCGCAGCGTGTCGTGCAGCGCCTGGCGGTAGGTGACAGCGGCCACGGCTACTCCTTTCCGGGGCGGTCGGCGAAGAGCCCGGGACCGGTCGGGCTGTCTCCGGGCAGGCCGAAGTGGGTGTTGGCGACCTCGGTGGCGTACACGTGGTCGAACAGGGTTTCGGTGGCCGGGGGCGGGCTGGCGTCGGCGAAGTCGACGGCGGCGGTGACCGCCTGCTCGCATTCCTCGTCGATGCGGTCCGCCGCCTCTTGATCGAGGATGCGGTCCTCGATCAGGCGGGCCCGGAAGGCCGGCAGCGGGTCCTGCTCACGCAGCCGCTCGGTCTCTTCCGCAGAGCGGTAGCGGGCCGGGTCGACCACGGAGTGGCCTCGCAGCCGGTGACTGACCGCCTCCAGAAGCCGGGGCCGGTGCTCGGTGCGCGCCTGCTCCAGAGCGGTCTGCGCGGCGTCGCGGACGGCGATCACGTCGTTGCCGTCCACCCGGGCGCCGGGGATCCGGTAGGCGCAGCCGCGCCGGTACAGCGCGGGTTCTCCTGAGGCGGCCTCGACCGGGGTGCCCATGCCGAGGTGGTTGTTGACGATGACGTAGACGATGGGCAGGTGCCATACGGCGGCGAGGTTGAGCGATTCATGGAAGGCGCCGATGTTGGTGGTGCCGTCACCCAGCAGGCACATCACGGCCTCACTGTCCGGTCCAGGCTCGCCGCGGTGGGCGATCGCGAGGGCCGCCCCGGTCGCCGGGGGCATCTGGCCGCCGACGATCCCGTAGCCGCCGAGCATCCGCAGCCCGGCGTCGAACAGGTGCATGGAGCCGCCTCGCCCGCCGGACAGGCCCGTGGCGCGGCCGAACAGTTCGGCCATCACCTGGCCGGGGTCAGCGCCGCGGGCAAGCGCATAGCCGTGATCGCGGTAGGTGGTGAACAGGTAGTCGGTCGGCCGCAGTGCGGCCATCAGGCCGACAACGGTGGCCTCCTCGCCCAGGTTGAGGTGGCAGTAGCCGCCGATCTTCGCCCGGGTGTACATCTCCGCGGCCCGCAGTTCGAAGTGCCGGATCAGGGCCATCTGCCGGTAGTACCCGCGCAGCGCCGCCGGGTCCTCACTCGCCGGGGATGCCTGTGGGTAGGGCTCGGTACGGTCCTGCGTCGGATCCATGGCCGGTATCTCCTGCGGTCGGGCCTGCTGTCTGCCGCGGCGCGTCAGCTGCCGGGAGGCGGTGCCTGCTGAGCGAACCGGTCCTTGTCGGCGTCGCAGGTGGGACAGCGCGGCGGCGGGTGCGGGCCGCGCTCGGTCTGTCCGCAGACCTGGCAGGCCCATTCGGCGGTGAGCAGCGCGATCACGTCGGACCGGCTGACGATGCCAGCCAGGCGCTGCCCGGCCGTTACCGGGACGCGGCGGATACGGCGTTCGACCAGCAGGTGGCGTACCTGCTCGACGTCGGTGTCCTCGGTGGCGGTGATGACCTCGCGGGTCATCACCTCGCGGGCGGTGGCTCCCTCGCGGGCAAGCAGGTCGTACTCGCTGACCAGGCCGACCACCGCGCCGGCGGTGTCCAGGACCGGCACCGCACTGATCCGGTGCCCGCGCAGCACCGCGGCGATGTCGGCCACCAGGGTGTCCTCGGCCACGGTCACAACCCGGGTGGTCATGATCTCTTTGACCTTCACCGTGTTCCTTCCCGGTGGGTGCAACGGCCGGCCCGCTCAGCTGCGTTGGGGCGCTTCTCACCGCGGTTGAGTGACGCCGAGCACGGAGAGCGCCTCGCGGACCATCTGGTGCGTGAAGCCCCACTCGTTGTCGTACCAGCTCATGATTTTGACCAGGGTGCCGTCCACGACCCGGGTCATCGCTGCGTCGACGATCGAGGCGCGGGAGTCGCCGATGATGTCGCTGGAGACGATCGGCTCGTCCGAGACGCCGAGGATGCCGCTGTAGCGGTCGGTGGTGGCCTCCGCACGGAAGTGGTCGTTCACTTCCTCGGGCGATGTCGGGCGGGCGGTGACGAGCACGATGTCGGCGATCGATCCGACCGGGATCGGGATCCGGACGGCCACGCCGTCGAAGCGGTCGGCGAGCTCCGGGAGTGCCTTGGTGGTTGCGAGCGCGGCGCCGGTGGAGGCGGGAAGCATGTTGGCGGCTCCGGCCCGGCCGCGCCGGAAGTCCTTGTGGGGGCCGTCGATGAGCTGCTGGGTGGAGGTGTAGGCATGGATGGTGGTCATCACGGCCCGCTCCACGCCGATTCTGCGGTTCATCACTTCCACCACGGGGGTGATGCAGTTGGTCGTGCAGCTTGCGCAGGAGATGACCTGCTGCCCGGCCGGGGCGATGTTCACGCCGTGGACGACGGTGGCCATCGTCTCGGTCCGGGCGGGCGCCGAGAGGATCACGAATCGTGCGCCCGCGGACAGGTGCCGGGTCAGTTCCTCCTCGCCCCGGAAGGCACCGGTGCACTCCAGGACGAGGTCGATTCCCAGTTCGTGCCACGGCAGCTCGGCCGGGTCGCGGCGGCTGTACAGCGGGACGGTGTGTCCGTCGACGACCAGCGCGTCACCGGCAGCGGTGACGGACTTCCCATAGCGTCCGTAGACAGTGTCGTGGGTGAGCAAGTAAGCCAGATTCTCGGCGGGGACCAGGTCGTTGACCGCAGCCACCTCAACCCCGTCGAGGTCGTGGAGAATCTTGAACGCGGCCCGCCCGATGCGTCCGAGACCGTTGATCGCGATCTTCGCCATCCGGAGTTCCCTTCCCATCGATTCCGGGCAATGCGGACGAGACCCTCGATCCGTCCTATCACCCCTCCGCTCGATACGCAGGCTGGATGCGCCAAGCCCGGAGCCCCGCGTCCCCTCCCCTGGGCTCCCGGATTCGCCCCATTTGCGGGCCGGATATGCGTGGTCGAGACTGGCCCTGGTTGGTTTCGCCCGTCTAGGCGGTGCTGCCCTGCAGGGCTGCGCCGGACCTGTCGACACGGCGGACCGGGGCCTGGGTGCAGGGTGGTGACCTGAGGTGACGGCGGGAGCGGTCGGCGAGCCGGCCGGCACGCGAGTCCCAGGGCGGACGGCCGATCCGGGCGCGGACCCTGCGCTGGGACGCGTTGGTGGGGCCCCGGCCCGTGCCGATCTCCGCCCGATCCGTACTGAGGAGGCACGCCCATGTCCCTGGACAGCTTCGCCGCCCACGGCACGCTCGACGCCGATGGCACCTCCTACTCGCTCTACCGGCTCGATGCCCTGCCCGACTCACAACGGCTGCCGTACAGCCTGAAGGTGCTGCTGGAGAACCTGCTGCGCAATGAGGACGGCGGCACCGTCACGGCCGACCAGATCGCGGCGCTGGCCGGGTGGGACCCGGCGGCGGAACCCGCGACCGAGGTGCAGTTCACCCCCGCGCGGGTGCTGATGCAGGACTTCACCGGGGTGCCGTGCATCGTGGACCTGGTGGCGATGCGTGAAGCGATGGCCGCGCTCGGCGGCGATCCGGCGCTGATCGACGCGCGGCGGCCCGTGGAGCTGGTGATCGACCACTCGGTGATCGCCGACCACTTCGGTTCCCCAGCGGCGTTCAGCCGCAACGTGGAGCTCGAGTACCGGCGCAATCGGGAGCGCTATCAGTTCCTGCGCTGGGGGCAGACCGCGCTGCGGAACCTGCGCGTCGTGCCCCCTGGCACCGGAATCTGCCACCAGGTCAACCTGGAGCACCTGGCCCGGGTGGTGTTCACCGAGGACGGCACGGCCTTCCCCGACACTCTGGTCGGGACCGATTCCCACACCCCCATGGTCAACGGGCTCGGCGTGCTCGGCTGGGGGGTAGGAGGCATCGAAGCGGAAGCAGCCATGCTCGGCCGTCCGGTGAGCATGCTCATCCCCAAGGTCGTCGGCGTGCGGCTCACCGGCACGCTGCCCGAAGGGAGCACCGCCACCGATCTGGTGCTGACCATCGCCGAGCGGCTGCGCCAGCACGGAGTCGTGGGCGCCTTCGTGGAGTTCTACGGGCCCGGCGTGGCCGAGGTGCCACTGGCCAACCGGGCCACCATCGGCAACATGAGCCCGGAGTACGGTGCCACGTGCGCGATCTTCCCCATCGACGCCGAGACCCTTTCCTACCTGCGGCTCACCGGACGGGGCCCTGGCCAGGTAGCGCTGGTGGAGGCGTATGCCAAAGAGCAGGGTCTGTGGCACGACCCTGGTCACACCCCTGACTACTCGCAGACCATCGAAGTGGACCTGTCGGCCATCGTCCCGTCGATCGCCGGGCCCAAACGGCCGCAGGACCGTATCGCCCTGGCGGACGCGTCGCGGGTCCTCACCGCTGTCCTGGACGGCGACGTGACCTGCGACGCGGCCCCGGTCGGGCTGGACCAGAGCGGCGCGGAGTCTTTCCCGGCTTCCGACCCGGTGGCCGTCACCGGCAGCCACCCCGGCGACCGGCCGGGGTGCCTCGATGCGACCGGAACGGGCAAGGCACGGCCGCCTGAACGCGTCCCCGTGACGTTGGCCGACGGCAGCTTCGAGATCGGGCACGGCGCCGTGGTGATCGCCGCGATCACCTCGTGCACCAACACTTCCAACCCACAGGTGATGGTCGCGGCCGCGCTAGTGGCCAAGAAGGCCGTCGAGCGCGGCCTGCGGTCCAAGCCCTGGGTGAAGACCAGCCTCGCGCCGGGGTCGAGGATCGTGATGGACTACTTCGAACGCGCGGGTCTGATCCCGTACCTGGACACGCTCGGCTTCGACCTGGTCGGCTACGGCTGCACCACCTGCATCGGCAACTCCGGCCCGCTGATCAGGGAGGTCTCCCGAGTGGTCGCCGACGCCGATCTTGTGGTGGCGTCCGTGCTCTCCGGCAACCGCAACTTCGAAGGCCGCATCCACCCCGAGACGCAACTGAACTACCTCGCCTCACCGCCGCTGGTCGTCGCCTACGCGCTGGCCGGCTCCATGGCCGTCGACCTCACCCGCGACCCGCTGGGCACCGGCAAAGACGGCCGGCCCGTCCACCTGCGCGACATCTGGCCCACCCAGGACGAAATCCAGCAGGTGATCTCCACCAGCCTGCGGCCGAGCATGTTCACCGACGGCTACGCGGACCTGTTCACCGGCGACGAGCAGTGGCGGGCCCTGCCCACACCCGAGGGCGACCTGTTCGCCTGGGATCCCACCTCGACCTATGTACGCAAGCCGCCCTACTTCGAGAACATGCCCCGCCGACCGCAGCCACCGGACGACATCACCGGCGCCCGGGTGCTGGCCCTGCTCGGCGACTCGGTCACCACCGACCACATCTCCCCGGCCGGCGCCATCAAACGGGACTCACCAGCGGGCGAGTACCTGCAGGCCCACGGCATCGCACCCGGGGATTTCAACTCCTACGGCTCCCGGCGCGGCAACCACGAGGTGATGATCCGCGGCACCTTCGCCAACATCCGGCTGCACAACCTGCTGGCGCCCGGAACCGAGGGCGGCTACACCCGGCACCTGCCCGACGGCGAGCAGACCACGATCTACCAGGCGGCGATGCGGTACGCCGCCGAGGACGTCCCCCTGCTCGTCATCGCCGGCAAGGAGTACGGCTCCGGATCGTCGCGGGACTGGGCCGCCAAGGGAACCGCGCTGCTGGGCGTCAGGGCCGTCCTCGCCGAGTCTTTCGAGCGGATCCACCGCTCCAACCTGATCGGGATGGGAGTCTTGCCGCTGCAGTTCGCCCCCGGCGACAGCGCCCGCTCTCTGGGCCTGATCGGTGAGGAGCAGTACACCATACACGGCCTGGCGGAGCTGCACCGCGAGGTCACCGTCGAGGCGGAAGGGGCCGGCGGCACCACGCGGTTCACCGCACGCGTGCGCGTGGACACCCCCACGGAAGCCGACTACTACCGCCACGGCGGCATCCTGCCCTACGCCCTGCGCACCCTGCTCCCCACATGACACCGCGCCGAGAACCGCACCGCTGGCTTCCGGAAGCATCGACGACACACCGACGCCCATGAACGGCATCCCCCGGCCGAATCCGCAGTCTCCGGTGGCGGAGGCTCGGTCCGCTTCCCCGATTCTCCCGGCCGACCCGGGGTGGGGCGGCAAGGATGCCGCCCGCCCCCGCCGCCGCCGGTGCAAGCGCGCGAAGCGATGGCCAAGCCCGTCCCGACCCCCACTTGCGCCAAGGGCGGGCCCTCACCCACAGCGGGCCCCGCCTCACTCGGCCTGTGTACCGGCGTCCGACACCTCGACGGTCCCACGAACGATGACGACCGGACACGTGGCGTGCATCGCACACTGCTGACTCACGGAGCCCAGCAGCGTTCGACGGAATCCGCCCATGCCCCGGCTGCCCACCACGAGGGCCTTGGCCCCTTCCGCCTCACTGAGCAGCACCTCGACGGGATTGCCCTTGACCAGACGCTTTCGCACCTGGGCGGCGCCCGACTCGCCGAGAACCTGGTGCACCTGGTTGACGAGGCCCTGCTCCGCGATCGTCCGGTCGAACGTGGGATCCACCGCGGGCGCGGACCACCCGTACGCCCAGGGCAGCTCCCAGGCAGCCACTGCCACCACATCACCGCCGACCAGCTCGGCATACTGGACCGCCCACCGCAGCGCGGCATGCGACGAAGGCGAGCCGTCGACACCCACCACGACGTTCACGGCCGAGTCCCGTCCACCCATGAAATTCACCCCTTCTGCTCTCACACACATCCACACTGTGTCAAATATGGGTAATACGCCATACGATCGCGGCCGACAGGAACACCCCACCGATCCGTCGAGTGGGTAGGAGCCGGTGCCCGTCGACGAGTCCAGCCATGCGGGACTATTCGAACGGCGCACCAGCGGATGGATGCCGCCCCACATACCTGGAGACCGCACACATGCAGAAGATCTCCCTAGACGCACAGGCTCGCGAGCAACTGGAACGCGCCGCCTCCACCTCCAGCGGGCGCAGCGCCACCACCGTCTACGGCGGCCATGAGCACACACTGCGCCAGACCGTCCTCGCCCTGACCGCCGGAACGTCGCTGGCCGAGCACGAGAACCCCGGAGAGGCAACCCTGCTCGTGTTGCGCGGACGCGTGCGGCTCACCAGTGGCGAGACCACCTGGGAGGGGCGCAGCGGCGACCTGATCGTCATCCCTCCGGCACGCCACGCCCTCCAGGCGATCGACGACGCAGCGGTGCTCCTCACCGTCGCCAAACCGGCTGACGTGTGAACCGCACAGACCAGAACCGCGGACAGCTGCTCACCTTCGGGCACAGCACCGCCACCAGAGAACAGATGGCCGCCCTCCTCGACGGCGCCGAAGTGCTGGCCGTGGTCGACGTCCGCACCGCTCCGGGAAGCCGCCACAACCCGGACACGAACCGAGACGCTCTGGAGCAGTGGATGCCGCGCCAGGGGATCGCCTACCGGTGGGAACCCCGACTCGGGGGCTTCCGCAGGACCGCGCCGGACTCACCCGACACGTTCTGGCAGAACGCCTCCTTCCGCGGATACGCCGGTTACACCCGGGACCCGCAGTTCGTGGCGGCAATGGACGAGCTGCTCATGCAGGCCGCGGCCGAACGCACCACGGTCATGTGCGCGGAGGCGGTGTGGTGGCGCTGCCACCGGCGGATCATCGCCGACTTCGCGGTACTCGCCCGCGGAACCCCGGTGCTGCACTTGTCCCATGACGGGCGGCTGACCGAACACCGGCCGACGGTTGGTGCCCGGCTGCGTGAGGACGGCCTCCTGGTGTATGACCAGCACTGAAGGGTGATACGTGGCGCCGCATCCGGTGACCGTATCGGTGCCCGCCGTTGGCCGATGGTCAAGCGGTTCATAGGACCCGAACTCACTGTGTTCTGCTGGGCTGCGGCTGCATGGTCCGTGCGCGCGTGCGGCGGCGGGTACGAGACCGCAGCACAGTCTTGACCAGCTCGCCGACCCACAGGATGGTCGAGCCGACGGCTGCGCACACGAGCCACTGGCTGGAGGTCAGGTTGGTCGTGGTAAAGAAGCCGTGCAGGGCGTCCATCTCGACCATGAGAACCAGCAGCACGATCACGGCAGCACCGGCGACGAACATCGAGGGGTTCTCCAGCGTCCGCCTGCTGAACACGCTGTGTGTGTCGTGCCGGACGTTGAGCAGGTTGTAGACCTGGAAGAAGACGAAGGTGACGAAGGCCATGGTGCCCGCGACGGTGGCCTGCCCCGGTTCCGCCTCCGGCCCTGGCCCCCAGGTCAGCACCGCGAGGGTGCCTGCCGCCATCACCGCGCTGGCCAGCAGGATCCGGGCAAGCCGCTTTCTGCTGAGGATGGGTTCGCCGGTCGGGCGTGGGGGTTTGCTCATCGCATCCGGGCTGACGGGGTCGACTCCGAGGGACATCGCCGGCGGGCCGTCCATCACCAGGTTGACGAACAGGATCTGCAGTGCCGTGAACGGTGCGCCCCCTGCCAGGCCGGTCAGTGAGCTGACCAGGAACGTGGCCACAAAGCCCAGTGCCGTCGAGACCTGGAAGCGGACGAACTTCACGATGTTGTCGTAGATGCCCCGTCCCTCGCGGACGGCGGCCACGATGGTCGCGAAGTTGTCGTCGGTCAGGACCATCGTCGAGGCTTCCTTGGTCACCTCCGTCCCGGTGACGCCCATCGCCACTCCGATGTCGGCCCTGCGCAGCGCGGGTGCGTCGTTGACTCCGTCGCCGGTCATGGCCACCACATCTCCACGGGCCTGCAGCGCCCGTACGATCCGGATCTTGTGCTCCGGCGACACCCGGGCGACCACCCCCACCTCGTCGAGCCGGCCGGGCAGGGCGTCGTCGTCGATCTGGTCCAGTTCTGCGCCGGTGATGGCCCGCCCCGGGATCCCGAGTTCACCGGCGATGGCCCCGGCGGTCATCGCGTGGTCACCGGTGATCATCCGGACCCGGATCCCGGCGTTGCGGCACTCGCCGATCGCCGCGCGCGCCTCCGTGCGCGGTGGGTCGACAATGCCGACCAGGGCCAGCAGCACCAGCCGGTCAAGCAGCTCCTTCGGGTCGGCGGGAGCCTGGAAGTCCTCGGCCGGGAAGTCTTCGGCCCCCAGGGCCAGCACCCGCATGCTCTGTCCGGCCAGGGCGCTGTTGGCCTGGCCGTAGCGCTGCCGGGCTTCCTCGTCGAACGGCAGGATCGTCTCGCCGCCGAGGTAGCGGTCCGCACGGTCGGCCAGCACATCCGGGGCACCCTTGACGAAACACCGGATCACCTCACGGCCGGTGTCATCGGTCCAGTCGTGAAAGGTCGCCATGAACTTGTAAGCGGAGTCAAAAGGGATCTCCACTCGCCGGGGCCGCTCCTGGCGCAGCCGGGCCACATCGATGCCGGCCTTCTCAGCCAGCACCACCAGCGCGCCCTCAGTCGGGTCCCCCACCACCTGCCCGTCCCGGATGACGGCATCGGAGCACAGGGCCATCGCGGTCACCGCATCGTCCATGGTGGCCGGCACCGGCGAGCCGTCGGTGGTGCGGATACGGCCGTCGAAGGAGTAGCCCTGCCCCGAGACCGTGAACCGGCGGCCGGCCAGCAGCAACTCCCGCGCCGTCATCTGATTCAAGGTCAGCGTGCCGGTCTTGTCGGTGCAGATCTGCGAGGTACTGCCCAGAGTCTCCACCGACGCCAGCCGTTTGACGATCGCGCCTCGCTTGGCCATCCGGCCGGTCCCCATGGCCAGCGTGAAGGCCACGACGGCCGGCAGTCCTTCAGGGATGGCCGCGACCGCCAAGGACACGGCACTGACGAACAGGTCACCGAAATCCTGCCCGCGCACCAGCCCCAGGACGAAGACAGCGACGATGACCACCCCGGACACCCAGGCCAGGGTGCGGCTCAGGGCGTCGATCTGCCGTCGCAGCGGTGTCGGTCCCGGCTGGGCCTTGTGGAGCATGTCGGCGATGCGGCCGGTCTCGCCGGCCATACCGGTGTCGGTGACCAGCACCTCCCCGCGACCGCGGGTGACCGCCGTGTTCATGTACACCGCGGTCACCCGGTCTGCCAGCGGCGCCTCGGCCCCGACGGTGGCATCCGCCGACTTCGCCACCGCCAGGGCCTCACCCGTCAGGACAGATTCCTGCACTTCCAGCGAGCTCGACGCAAACAGCCGGCCGTCGGCGGGCACCCGGTCGCCGGCCGCCAGGACCACCACGTCCCCGGGCACCAGTTCCTCGGCGTCCAGCCGTGCCAGTCGGCCGTCACGACGGACGGTGGCGGTCGTCACGGTCATCTGCCGCAGGGCATCCAGCGCCGCCTCGGCACGAGACTCCTGCACAAACCCGATCGTCGCGTTGAGCAACACCACGACGACAATCGCCACCGGCGTCTCCCACTCCCGGGACACCACCAGGCTGACCGCCGCTGCAACCAGCAGGATGACGATCAGCAAGTCCTGAAACTGCCGTAGGAACGCCCGCCATCCGGGCTCTGCCGGAGCCTGCTCGAGCCGGTTCGGCCCATATTCCGCAAGCCGCCGGGCCGCCTCAGCCGACGACAGCCCCGAGGCAGGATCCACATCGAGCCCGGCGGCCACTTCACCGGCAGACAGAGCGTGCCAGGAGGGCGGCAGTCCCGCGCTCGTCGAAGGAGGCATGCCCTCATTGTTTCCGCGACCGAGCGCTGACGCAGTGTGGCGCAGCGTTGCGGGACCACGCTCCTACGCCGAGCCGCTGGCCGTGGAAACCCGACGACTCCATCCGCCTGAAGCCGGCCGCCCCGATCGCAACGTGCCATCCGAACGGTTCGACGGTCCGGTGCGGAGCTGCTACTACCGGTGATCGGTGGGCAGCCTCCCCTCCCGGGTGGCGGACCAGCCCATGCGATGGCCTCTTGATCGTTTGGCAGCAGGAAGGCGTCGGAGTGAACCTGGAAGGTAGGGAAGCGGGAGGTGTGATGAGCGGTCTGGTTGTTGTGGGCGTGGACGGTTCGGCCTCGGGCTTGGCCGCAGTAGCGGCAGCGGCGCGGGAGGCAGGGTGGCGCGCCGCAGACTTGCGGCTGGTGCATGCGTTCATCTGGCCCGCGATGCACGTGCAACTGGGCCCGTCGCCGCTGGGCCCTCCTGAGGGTGGCTTGCGCAACATGGTGGAACGCCTGCTGACCGAGGCGGAGGAGCGCGCCAGGTCGGTGGCACCGGAGGTGGATATCTCCCGCGCTGTGGTGCCAGGGGAACCGCTGACGGTCCTGCAGGCGCAATCGCGTGCCGCGGACCTCGTGGTTGTCGGGTCGCGTGGTATGGGGAGCTTCGTCGGGCTGATGGTGGGATCGACGGCGGTGCATCTCGCAACTCATGGCCGGTGCCCGGTTCTCGTCGTCCGCGAACAGGGCGAGGTCACAGGGCCGATCGTGGTGGGGGTCGACGGGTCCTCGGCTGGTGCCGGAGCGATTGCTTTCGCCTTCACCGAGGCGGCACTACGCGGGGTCGGCATCGTTGCTCTGCACGCCTGGACCACCTGGAACGCACCGATGCCAGCGCCGCAGGACGAGGCGGCGCCGTACGCGAACGAGCCGGAAGCGCTGGCCGCGCGGGAGGAACGTCTACTGTCCGAGGCGCTCGCCGGCTACCAGGAGACGTACCCGAGCGTGAGCGTGAAGCACGAGGTTGTCCACGGCGGGACGCGGGAGGCGCTGATCGAGGCGAGCCGCACCGCCCAACTGCTGGTGGTCGGGGCGCGCGGACGCGGCGGTTTTGCCGGCCTGATGCTCGGATCGGTGAGCCAGGCCATGCTGCATCATGCACACTGCCCAGTGGCGGTCGTGCGCAGCCCCGACAACAGCCTCTGACCAGCGCCAAGACCTCTCGGCGCGGACGGAACTGCGGCGCGGCATCGCTGAGCGCCGGACAGACCCCAAAGGCGGTATGGCGGTAATACAGGACGTACTTGAGGCCCACTTCGTCCCCGCGACGAAGGTCGGGTCCTCAAAGTGCTCGAAGAACAGCACCCGGGATGAAGGCACCATCCGCCTGCCGCGCATCACGCTGAGCAGCCACGATGGCGGTCAGGACGCAGTAGCGACCGGCGCATCAAGGCCGCGGGCCGCAACCAGCTGCGCACTGCCATCAGCCAGCCGATAGCACAGGCCCACCACGGCGGCCTGGCCGGCGGCCACCTTCTGGGCGAGGACCCGGGAGCGGTCCAGCAGCAGGTCGACAGTGTGCCTTATATGCTCGGCGAGGATCTCCTCCGGCTCGACCCGTCCGGCGGCCCGCGCCGCCAGCACACTGGGTGTCACCCGCTCGACCACGTCCCGGACGTACCCGGCCGGCGCCATACCGTCCTCCAGCGCGGCGCACGCCGCACCCACGGCGCCACACGAGTCGTGACCGAGCACCACCACCAGCGGGCAGCCCAGCACGTCCACGCCGTACTCGATGCTGCCCAGCACCTCCGCACCCACGACGTGCCCCGCGGTGCGCACCACGAATAGGTCGCCCAAACCGCGATCGAAGATGATCTCGGCGGCCAGCCGGGAGTCGGAACACCCGAACAGCACGGCGAAGGGCTGCTGACCCGGCGCGATCTCGGCACGGCGAGTGGCGTCCTGGTTCGGGTGCTCGGGGGCGCCCGTGACGAAGCGCTGGTTACCGGCCAGCAGCAGCTCGAAGGCTTCGGAGGTCGTCGGAGTCTGGATCTCGCTCATGACCGCAGCCTACGAGCCGACACCAGCCGTCGCACCGACTGGCCCGCCGGAACTGTCCGGGCCTGGCCGCGCCGACGGCCTGGCCATCACCCCCAGGTGCCGGGCCAGAGCGGCCTCGATGCTAAACCGCAGAGCGCGCCGCAGCTGCCCCTCCCCGTATGGCGAGCCGACGGCGCGCGCTTGAAGCCGGGCCCGGCCACCGTGGACCACCACTGTCCGCTCGTCCTCCACGCCCGCACAACGAGCGAGGCGCCGCTCGCGCTGTCGGCCGAACGAGGGTTCGCCAGGCGGTCCTGGGGCTCAGCCGCCGAAGAACGCTTCTGCATCGGTGACGGTGTCAAAGACCCGCACGACGCGATCCGCTCCGGTCATCTCAAGGACCCGCCGCAACGGATTAGGCACAGAGGCCAGCACCACCACCGTGCCGACTTCGGCCGCCAGCGCAGAACGACACCCCGGACATCTCCAGCACGATGAAGCGATTGCCCTGGGCGATCAGCTCCTTGAACCGTGCACGGAACGCCGGATCGGTCAGGTAGTCCATTTCGCCGCTGACCCTCGCCACCACACAGCGGCCAGAGGCGGTGATCTCGACCGATGGACCAGCCACAACGTTCTCCCAACCGTCTCAGCAGCAGACAGCGCGGCGGAGTTCTTGTCCGGAGCCTATCGATCCACCAGCAGAATCACGGACAAACCGTATGACTAGCAGGCCACGTACACGGGCGCCGTCCCGCTGCGAACCAACAGCCGCAGTACCGCCAGGACCACGGAGTCACCTCACTGCACGGACGAGGTCGGCGTCGCGGTGGCCGGGGCCAGGTTTTTTCGCCGTTCCCAAGGCGCCGGGCACCCCTCGCAAGACCGCAGCATCCCGGCGCGAAGCAGGCTCGCGCGGACGGACCGAACCTATGACCGCCCGAAGTCACAGCCAGCCAGGCCCTTTCGGCGGCCACGCGCATCGTCCCACAGCAGCCTCCGGGGAACGCGAAAGCTCTGAACACATCAACTTGACAGGGAAACATGCAGTTGTCCGCACTGCCAGAAGCTCGGCGGCGGCCCGATGATGTGGTGGGCCGGCTTCGCCCCCGCGGATATCAGCTGGACCAACGGGATCGAGCCGACCTGGTTCGAGACGTTCGAGGGCCAGGCCCAGCGCGGCTTCTGCCCCAACTGCGGAAGCCGTCTCGCGGCGATCGACAGCGACATCCCGGAGATTGGCATCGTCGTTCCGGCCCTGGACGACACCACCGGTGACGATCTCGTCCCCGTCAACCAGTCCTTCCGCGACAGCTCCGTGCGCTGGCTGCCCCAGGTGCCGGACATCCAGAGCAGCTCCGTCAGCTGAAGCGCAGGCGATCCTGGGGCGGCTTGGGGAAGAGGGCAGTTCTTTGCCCTGACTCGCAGAGCCGGGGCGGAACAAGCCGCATCGGCCAGTGGCCGCCGATAGACTCACAGTGACCCTTGCCGCTATGTGACGGCGGCCAGCTACTTCAACCGGGGCGCCTTCGGCGGCCCTTAGATTGAGGCGTTCATGCAGGACGACCGACCCGTGGTCGGCGTGATCGACTACCGCACCGGAAACAGCCAGAGCGTGGTCCACGCGCTGAACTTCCTCGGTGTGCCGAACCGTCTGCTCACCTCGCCCGCGCAACTCGATGGCATCGACCGGATCATCCTTCCTGGTGTTGGATCAGCCGGGACCACGATGACCTACCTGTCCGAGGCCGGATGGCCCGAGGCGCTTCACGCCCGGGTTATCGAAGGCCGCACCCCGTTCCTGGGCATCTGCGTGGGCCTGCAGGTCCTCTTCGAGAGCAGTGAGGAACAGGACGCGACATGCCTGGGCTGGCTGCCCGGGACTGTACGGGCCTTCAACGGCGCCGACGTGCGGGTGCCGCAGATGGGCTGGAACCAGGTACACCGCACCTCGACGCATCCCTTCCTGGCCGGTCTGCCGGAAGCGGGGCATTTCTACTTCGTGAACAGCTACTACGCCGACCCCGCGGACGCCGGGGACGTCGCGGCCACTACGGAGTACGGCTTGCCGTTCACCTCTGCCGTCGCGCGTGGCAACATCATGGCCACGCAGTTCCACACCGAGAAGTCCGGCCCGCTGGGGCTGGATCTCCTCGAGCGGTTCGCCAAGACCCCGCAGGAGGAGCTGTGCCCGGCCTGAACGTCGCGACGGGGCTGACCACCCGGCTGATCGCCTGCTTCGACATCATCGACGGTCGGGTCACCAAGGCCCGCCGCTTCGAGGACAACATCGACGTCGGCGACGCCGCCGAGGTCGCCGCGTCGGTGTACGCGGACGGCATTGACGAGATCATCTTCTACGACATCCTCGCCAGCGCGCAGCGCCGCCAGGCTGACCTGTCCACGATCCGCAAGGTCGCCGAGACGGTGTTCGTGCCGCTGACGGTGGGCGGCGGGGTCCGGTCGCTGGAGGACATGCACGCGGTGCTGGCCGCCGGCGCGGAGAAGATCAGTCTGGACTCGATGGCGGTGCGCAATCCCTCGATCATCACCGAGGGGTCGGCCGAGTTCGGCCGCCAGTGCATCGTGCAGTCCATGCAGGTCAAGCGCGTCCCGGTCACGGGCGAGATTCCCAGCGGGTACGAGGTGTTCATCGACGGTGCCAGGCAGGCCACCGGCATGGACGCCATCGTGTGGGCGCGCCGGGGCGAGGAACTCGGCGCGGGGGAGATCTGCGTCAACTCCATCGACCAGGACGGCACGCACGAGGGCTACGACCTGGAGATCACCCGCCAGATCGCCGAGGCGGTCAACCTGCCGGTGATCGCCTCCGGCGGCGCCGGTTCCGCCGAGCACGCGGCGGCGGCCTTCACCGAAGCGGGCGCGTCGGCGGCGATCGTCAGCTCGCTGTTGTACTCGCCGCGTATGGAGCGCACCGTCCCGGTCGGGGAGATCAAGGCCGAGCTCGCCAAGCGGTACGGACTCCCGGTCCGCCTGGTCTGAGCACGCTCCCTCCCGGAAACGAAGCCGGGCCCGACCGCGTTCAGCGGCCGGGCCCGGTCTTGTTTTCCGGCGCCGCACGGCCGTCCCGGGCGTACGGCGGGTCAGGGGCGGTGTGCGGTGACCAGGTGGCGGCTGCTGTCGGCCGTGAGGGGGCGGGCGTCGTAGCCGCCGAACTGCTCGTCGACGACGAAGCCGGCCGAGTGCAGCAGCTCGGTCAGCTCGGTGGGGGTGTAGAGGCGGACCGAGCTGTGGCTGGTGTCGGTGGTGCCGTCGGCGTAGGCGGTGGTGGTGTGCCGGTTGAGTCTGCGCGTGACGGGGCCCCAGGTGACCTGCTGGGTGGTTTCGGCGTGATCGCCGCGGACGGTGCGGGTTCCCATGCCGGTGGTGTCGGGGTGCGGGGTGAAGTGGTCCATGGCCATGCGGCCGCCGGGGCGCAGGACACGGAAGGCTTCACGGAGAACGCCGAGGTCCTCGTCGGTGGTGTCGAGGAAGCCTTGAACAGGAGCAGCACGCTGTCGGCGCAGCCGTCGTCCAGGGGAAGGTTGCGGACGTCGGCGTGCAGCAGGTTGAGCCGCTCGCCGTCCGCCGCGGCGGTGGCGGCGGCGTGGTCGAGGAGCTCCTGGGACAGGTCGACGCCGGTGGTGTGGGTGTAGCCGCGGCGGGTCAGCTCGGCCGTGTGCCGGGCGAAGGCGCAGCACAGGTCGAGGATCGTGTGATGGGTCTGCAGGGCGAGGCGGGCGGTGAGGAAGGCGACGTCGCGTCGGGTGGTGGCGCCGTCGTGGCTGCCGTAGCGCTCCAGGTAGCCGGTGCCGCGGTAGTTGCTGATCCACCACGGGTCACCGTCGGGCGTCCGGGCGGGCGCGGGGGCGGGCTGGGTCATGTCCGGTTCTCCGTGGGCGGGGTTCGGTGAAGGCGGCCTTCGGCGTCAGGCAGGCCGCGGGGAGCGGTGAGGTAGGCGCGGCCGACGACGGTGCCCCAGCCGGTATGCCACAGGCGCGTCAGGTCGGCCCACCCGGACAGGCCGCCGGCGTACCACAGGGAGGCATGCGGGTGGCGGCCCGCGAGGCGGTCGAGGACCTGCCAGGGGGGCGGGGTGCGGTGGGTTGCCGCGCGGGCGTCGGTGATCAGGACGGGCTGGGTGCCGCCGGTGGCGTCGAGGAGGGCGTCCAGGGCGTCGGTGAGCGCCACGTTGGTGGTGCGGGTGAACCCGTCGGTGACGATCCGCCCGTCCACGGCGTCGAGGGACAGCATCAGGTGTCCGGCGTCCGCGAGGGTGGTGAAGTCCGGCCAGGCGTGCGGGTCGAGGCGTCCGTCGGGGAGCAGGCCGGTGGAGCCGAGCAGGACACCGGCGGCGCCCGCGTCCAGGAGGCGGCGGACGGCCGGGTCGCGCGGGGCCAGTCGGCCGCCGGCCCACAGCCGGCCGGGGTGGTGGCGCACGGCCGTCTCCAGCAGCGCGGTGCTGGTGCTGGTGCCGGTGGAGCGGTCGAGGTCGATGACAGCGGTGGGCACGTCGTCGTCGAGGAGGTCGGCGAGCAGCCGTCCCGGCGGCAGGCCGGGGAGGGAGGTGACCGTGCCGTGGCGGACGTCGACGTTCACCCGCCACGGGCCGCTCGGCCCGGCGTGAGCGGCAGCGGGCAGGGGGGTGGTCGCCGGGGTGGGGGTGGTGGGCATGTGGGCGCCTCCGGGTTCAGGCGGCGGCGAGCGCGGCCGGGCGGGGGCCGGGCGGTTCGTTCCAGGAGGCGGCGTGGGCGAGTTCGGCCCGCATGGCGGCCAGTTGGGCGGTGGTCCAGGTGCCGGTGCTCACTGCGAGGTCGAAGTTGGCGGCCATCTGCCGGTGCAGCGTGCCCGCCGTACGGTGGGCTCCGTCGCTCAGGTAGGCGCCGGTGTCACCGCGCAGCAGGTGTCCGGTCAGGCGGGTCTGGATGCTGTGGTGCAGGTTGGGGCGCAGGCTCGGCAGGTCGGCGGCGTCGGCGATGTCGTGCCGGCCGGAGCGGTGGTAGAGGGTCCAGGCGGATTCGACGCTGCGGGTGACGGCCCGACCGCCGAGTTGCTCGATCAGTTGGCGGCTGGCGCGCAGCGTGCTGCCGTAGCCCACGTTGTCGTCGATGACCAGCAGGGTGGTGTCGCGGGCCGCGGCGGTCAGGCGGTCGCGGTAGGCGCGGGGGGCTGTGGCGCGGTGGCGGACGGTGCCGCCGGCGCCGAGGTAGGCGACGTTGCCCTGGTCGTGGAACCCAAGGCGGACCAGGTGCACGTCGACCGGCCGGCCGAGCAGGGCGGGAAGGACGGTCCGGGCGGCCAGCGCGAGGGACAGCGACCCATACAGCGGGGCCAGGACGGCGGTGAGGTCGGGCCGGGGTGCCAGTACGTGCTCGGCGAGGAAGCGCAGCTCGTTGCCGATCTTGACCGGGTTGTCGAGCTCCCGGAAGGCCCGCCAGCCCGCCTCGTGGGCCTGCAGCAGTGCGAGGTCGCCGGGGTGCGGGGCAAACGGGCTGGCGGCGCGGTGGCCGTGCAGCGCGGCGGCGGTGGAGGTGGCGGTTTCCAGCAGGCGTTCCAGCGCGGCCGGGCGCGGATCGTCGGTGAGGCTGGGGCGGTCGGTGAGGCCGTGCCACAGGGTGTAGGCGCCGGCCGCGGCGAGGTTGTGGAGGTTGTCGAGCAGCGCGTGCCGCAGTGCTGGGGCCTGCCCCGGCGCCCGGTGGTCCAGGCGGCCGAGGGCTTCGCCCAGCGCCGCCCAGGACGGCAGCGCCGTACGGGGCTGGTAGTAGGCCGGGCCCCGGCTGAGCCGGATGGTGCGCGCGCCCGCCGCGGGCCGGGACCCGCCGGCGGCCGGGAGGAAGGTGTCCAGCAGGGCGGGGTCCAGGCCGGCGTTGGCCGCGAGGTGCAGCTCGGCGGCGGGAATGCGGACCAGGCCCAGCAGGTCGCAGGCGACGGCGCTCCCGGAGACGGGCGAGGCGGGGTGGGCCGTGTTCGCCCGGGGCGGGGGCGGGAGAGTGGTAGCCGTGGTGGTCACGTGGGCTCCGTTTCGCGGATCGGCCGGCGCGCGGCGTGGTCGCACAGCGCTCTCAGGCAGGAGGCGAGGCTGGTGAAGCGGGTGGTCGGCGGCGATCCGGGCGGGGGTTGCCCGGTGGGGGTGATCCAGACCGGGTGCAGTCCGGCGGCGCGGGCGCCGACGATGTCGGCGGTCCACTCGTCGCCGACGTACAGGCACTCCTCGGGCCGGACGGCCAGGTCCTCGCAGGCCCGGTGGAACGGTGCGGGATGCGGCTTGCGGTGGCCGTTGCCCAGCGCGCACACCACGGTCTCGAAGAACGGGTCGAGGCCGGCCTGTTCGAGCTTGGCGTGCTGCTGGTCGGCGTCGCCGTTGGTGACGACGCCGAGCTGGTAGACCGCCGCGAGGCGCCGGAAGGCGTCGACGGTGGCGGGGACGGTGCGGATCGCGCGCATCTGCCGGTGGGCGAAGTCGTCGACGTGGGTGGCCAGTTGCCGCTCGTCCAGTTCGATCCCGGCTTCGCGCAGGGCGGTTTCCCAGACGTGGCGGCGGGCGGCGGTGTGCGAGCCGAGCGGGGCCAGGGCGCGGTCGTAGTCGCCCCACAGCCGGTCGGAGGTGTGCACGTAGGTGGAGGCGATGACGGCCGCGCTCACGCCGGGGTGGGCGCCGGCGAGGCGAGCGGCGACGGCGTCCAGGGCGTGCTGCCAGATCACGCGGGTGGGGGTCAGGGTGTTGTCGATGTCGAACAGGACGGTGGTGACCGCGGGCATCGGCGGCACGAGCGGCTGGTGGGGGGTGGGGGTCACTGGGCTGCTCCGTGGCCGGTCATCCGAGCGGCCAGCGCGAGGGCGGCCAGGCCCTCGGCGGTGGCGGGGGCGTTCTCGTCGCGGGTGAGGCGGAAGTACAAGTCCGGCATGAGCAGGCCGAAGATCCGGGCCCGGTCCAGGGGCAAGCCGTCGAACCGGTCCAGCAGCCAGGTCGTTTCGAGGAGCTGTCCCCCCAACGGTTCGGCCAGCGGGCAGGTGACCTCCAGGACGCCGCGGTGTTCGCGGACCGCGGCGCCGGCGAGCAGGCCAGTGTGCTTCAGGCAGGAGCCGGCCAGCTTGGCCAGTGTCTGGTCGAGGTCGTGCATGCCGGCGAACTCGGCGTCGATCACCCACCAGCGCGGCTCGGTCGGGTGGACGAGGACGTTGCCCAGGTGGAGGTCGCCGGTGGCGTGGACGAGCCAGCCGTCCGGGGCGGCCGGGGTGAGGGAGCGGCGCGCGAGGTGGATGAGGGAGCGGCAACTGAGGTGGGTCGGTGCGCCGTTGAGGTGAAGGGTGTGGTCGGCCCAGGGCCGCAGCCGGTGGGCGAGGTCCTCCACCCAGCCGGAAAGCACCGCGGGGGTCTGGAGCGAGTGGTCGACGTCGTCCTCCCGGCGGGGGGTCAGCGTCGCGGTGGCGCCGTGGACCAGCCGGGCGGCCACCTCGCCCAGGACCGTCAGGAATCGCCCCGGGTCGGTGGCGGCCAGGTCCCGCAGGGGGACGCCGTCCACGGCCTGGGAGACCAGCGTCGCGTCCTCGCCGCGGTAGTGCAGCGCGGTGGCAGGCACGGGCAGATGCCGGGCGAGGGCCTGCAGACCGGTGTGTTCCCGTTCGGCGAAGGCCCGGCCGCGACCGGGCTTGACCACGACCGTGCCCGCGGTCGTGCGGGCGGCGAACACCGGCGTGCTGCTCGGCCGCAGCTGGGCCAGCGCCCCGTCGGGGGAGGCGTAGGCGGGCGTGGGGGCGTGGCAGTCCTCCGGGATCTCCCAGTACGGGGCGGGGACCTCGTCGCGGACGCGGTCGACGGCGGCTGCGATCTCGTCGGTCAGCGGCAGCGGAGCGGGACGCTCGGCCAGCAGCGCGGCGTCCAGCAGCCCGGCGTCCAGCACCGTCCAGCGCGCCTGCTCGTCCTCGCCCGCGTACAGCAGACGGATCCGGCCGGCTCTCTCGGGCAGCAGCGTGGGGTAGAAGGCGTAGCGGGAGTCCGGGCTGCCGGGGCCGCCGCGGTGCAGGACGGCGCCCAGCGGCCGCCAGGTCAGGCCGTCGCGGGAGTGCGCGGCGGACAGGGATCGGGAGGTACCGGCGCCGTAGACCATCAGCAGGCCCCCGTCCGGGGCGGGGGCGACGGCGGGGCAGTCGGCGGCGTACGCGTCCGGGGCTCCGGCCGGGCCGGTGGTGACGACGACGCCGTGACGCTGCCAGGTGAGGCCGTCGGTGGAGGTGGCCAGGTGGATGCGCCGGTGGTGGCCGTCGCGTCCGGCGTACCACATCCACCAGGCGCCGCCGCGGTGCAGCAGGGTCGGCAGCAGCACGTGCTCGCCGTCGGTCGCCCCGTCTTCGGCGGCGGGGGCGAGGGCAAGGTGGGGGGCGGCCCAGGTGGTTCCGCCGTCGCGGCTGACGGTGCGGTAGATCGACCAGGCCCCGCCGTCGGGCCGGGCGCTGAAGTAGGCGTGCAGCGCCTCCTGGTGGACGACCAGGCTCACGCCGGTGACGTCCTCACAGCCGTCCGGGACCGGCAGCGGCCGGGCACCGTCCAGGGACACCGGCCCGCAGGGCTCGGGCATGGCGGTGAGGACGATGCGGTTGCGTCCGCCGGTGTACCACGGCTCGGGGGCGCGGCCTGGCAGCTGCCGTGGGATGTAGGTACGGGCGTCGGCCGGGCCGGTGGTCACGGCCAGCAGGCGGCGGCCGCGGTGGCTGATGAGGGCCGGGGCGAAGGTGATGCGGCCGTCGGTGCCGGCCAGCACGCTCCGGTGGCGCCCGACGAGGTCCACCCGTCCCGCCGCCGGGCGACGCTTCGGGCGAGGGCGCGGCAGTCCGGCTGGTGCGGCGGACAGCAGGAAGTGATCGCCCGCCTCGAGGAGTTCGCTCACCTGGGTGGTCTCCCGCACTGCGCGGCTCAGCGCGGTGAACGCCGCTTGGTCGGCGGCGCACTGGTCGACGTAGGGGCGCATCCACGCCGCGACGCCCTCCAGCGAGTACCGGCCGGTGACCTCCAGTCCGGCCGCGGCCAGCAGGTCCTCGGCCTCGGTGAGGCGGTGGGTGCGGGTGGGCGGCATGTAGTCGTCGGCCGACACCGCAGGCAGCGGCTCGTAGCGGCCGTGGTCGAGGTATCCGCCGCCGGTCAGCGCGGTCATCTCCGTGAACCGGCCGCGCTTGAGCAGGTCCCGCAGGACCGAGGTGCGGGTCAGGAAGATCGCGTGGAGCTGGCCACCCGGCGCCAGCGCGGTCGCGGCCCGGCGCACCGCCTCAAGGGCATCCGCGTCGTCGAGCAGGTGGTAGAGCGGGCCGAACATCAGCACCGCGTCGAACTGGCCCGGCGGCGGCGTCAGGTGCTGCGCCGGGCCGTGCTGCGTGCCCAGCAGGTGCCCTTCCAGACCGGCCTGGCGGAAGCGGGCGCGGGCGCTATTTAGGCTGTTCGCGGACAGGTCGGACAGGGCGACCATGTGCCCGTGGCGGGCCAGCTGAAGGGCGTGGACGCCCGGGCCCGAGCCGATGTCGAGGATGCGGCTTCCCGGGCGCAGCCCGGCCAGGACCTGCTGGTGGATGACCTCCGTCTCCAGCCGGTGGTAGGGGCCGGAGCGGGTGCGCTGCCACTCCCGCTCGGGGTCCGCGTCGTAGAACGCGGCAACCCGCTCGGCGCCGCTGACGATCGCGGGATCAGCCGCCGTCCGGCCCGCCGGGAAGGCGCCAGAGCGCGCCGTCGCGGTGGAGCCGGTCGCGGGCGGCGAGATGGTCGAGATGGGACTCAAGGAGGTCGGGGTCGATGTCATGGCCGAGGTCACGCAGCCTCTCGTCGAGCTGGGCGGTGGTCAGGGGGCCGGCGGCCAGCAGGCACCCGGCGGTCTGGTCGGCGTCGCGCAGGACCCGCCAGGGCAGGACCAGTGCGGGCAGGTCGGACATGGACCAGGCGGTGAAGTGCGGTGCCGGGTCTGCGGTGTCCGAGGCCGCCAGGCACGCCAACTGCGGTTCGTACGGGGCGAGGTGGTCGAGGAAGAATCGGGCGGTGCGGCCGGAGTCGACGACCTCGTCCACCACGATCAGCGGCTGCCCCGGCGGGGGAGTACCGGGGGCAAAGAGCCCGTCGGCCGCGGCGAGCAGCTCCAGGCCGTCGGTGCGCTCGCTGCGGCGCCGGGCGGCGGCGGCCAGCACCGTCGAGGCGGGCAGGAGGTCGGCCAGGGACTGGGCGGTGATCCACCCGCCCTGCAAGATGCCCACCAGCGTCACCGCACCGGGGTGGGCGCGGCGGATCTGCCCCGCGACGTCGGCGGCCATCTGCTGGTAGGCCAGCCAGGACACCATGCGGGCCCGGCGGCCGGCCGGCGCGGTGAACACCAGTTCCTCTACCGGCACTTCGGCCGAGATGCGCGGGCTCGGGCGGTCAGGCATTGCGGACCTCCGGGGCGTAGCGGTCCCACAGCAGTGCCATCAGCCGGTCCGAGCCGCCCGCCACCCGCGCGAACGCCTCCTCCCACGAGCCTTCCTCCGGACCCCCGTCGGCGCCGAGGGGCGGGGTGGGTGTCTTGCGGCGCGCCCACAGGCTCGGCGCGGGCGGCAGCGTCCCGCCCACGGCGCGCACGGCGGTCTCGAGGTCGGCCAGGTGCTCGCCGACGCCGCGGCCGAGCGCGGTGATCTCCTCGGGGTGGTTGAAGGGCGTGCCCACGTCCAGCGTGAGCGGCACCAGGTACACCGCGGCCGGGACGCCGGTCAGGGCCCGGCGCAGTCCGGCGTGGGTGCGGCCGGTGAACACGCTGTCGTCCAGATGCACCACCACGTGCCCGCCGGCCTTCAGGCGCCCGGTGCGCCACGCGGTGCCCGAGACCCGGGCCATCTCCTCCTCGTGGACCGAACCGCGGGCGAGCGCGAGGCGGACCCGGCCGCGCTGGCCGGCCGGCAGCATCCCGGCGAGCACCGGGCCCGCGGCCATCGCGCCGAACGCCTCGCTGACCAGCAGCACCGGCGCATCCGGGTGCGCCGCGGCCAGCGCCGGCCAGCGGGTGTGGGCGACCGCGGCGATCTGCCACAGCACGTCGCCCTCGCGCACGGCGCGCACCGCGTCCGCCGCGACCTCCGGCCCCTGAAGCGCCCGCGCCAGCTCGCTCAGGACCTCCGGGATCCGGGCATCGGAGCTCAACGCGGCGGCCCGCTCCGCCCAGGTGGCCCGATCGCACGGACCGGCCGGGCAACCCTGCGGCTGCCACCGGTTCCAGGCTGCCTCGGCCAGCAGCACGCCGAGCCCCTGAAGGACCTCGTCCAGCACCCCGGCCGCCTTGTCGTGGCCGAGGACCGCGGCGCTCCACCGCGCGGTGCACACGTCCTGTACCGCCGATTCCAGGAACGCCAGCCACGCCAGCCACGCGTACCACCCAGCCGGTTCCCGCGCCGCGGGCTCCGCCAGCGGGCGGGCGAACTCCGCGTACCGGGGCCACCGCTGCTGGACGGCGGCGAACCTCCGGCCCGGCGCCGGAGCGCGGCCGGGCAGGTACATCTGCGCGTCGGCCGCGTAGTAGCCGAAGCCCCGCAGATACACCCAGCCCCCGCGCACCACCCGGTCGTCGAAGAACACGCGTGCCGCTGCCGGAAGTTGGTCCTCCCAGGCGACCGGAAGGCGGAACCCGCCGCCGTCCGCCAGATGGTGCGCCGCCGCGACACCCGGCGGCGGGCTGATCGCGTCGCCGGCCCGGAGCGCCGCCGTCCAGCAGCGCTCCAGCTCCCGGCGCTGCTCGGCCATCTCCCGCGACCAGCCGAACAGCCGCCGTCGCGCCGGAAGTGCCAGGCCCGCCCGGCCGGGCTCGGCGGGGACGGTGGGGACGGCGGGGACGGCGGCCCAGGCGGTCATGCCGCCACCGGCCGGGCCAGGGACTGCGACGCCTCGGCGTAGGCGGCGGCGTAGGCGTCGATCGTCTCCTCGGTGTCCTGGTCGGTGACGCTCACGCTGATCCGGCCCGCGTTGTAGGCGCTCTCGCCGGGGAAGGGCCCGCACCGCCGCGGCCGCCAGGTGCTGGCCGCCGCGTGCAGCGGGACCGGACGCGTGAACAGCGGCATGCCGGACAGCGAGCCGACCGACGGGTAGTGCGCCGGAACCCCGGCGTCCTGCAGCCGCCGCAGGTAGGCGTCGACGTCCACCCCCGGCTTCAGCTCGCCGGGCTGGATCTGCGGCCGGTAGGAGAACCAGCCCCCCATACCGGCGCCGGGCCGCACCACCGGCGGCCGCACCCCCGCCAGGCCCTCAAGGCCCCGGCTCAGCCGCTCCAGCAGCGCGCGGCGGGCCGCCAGGCGTTCCACCAGGTCCTCGGCGTTGGCCAGGCCCACCACTGCGGCCAGCGGATGCATCCGCATCTTCAGCCCCAGCCCGGTCTCCCCGAACGCCGCCAGCTCCGGGTCCTTCAGCAGAAGGGCGCGGCCGCGGTAGTGGCCGGCCAGCAGCGCCCGCTCGCGCCACTGCGGGCGCGCGGCGCTGAACAGGCCGCCCTCACCGGCGGGCCAGGACTTCCTGTCCTGCATGCTGCCGACGCAGATGTCGCCGAACGTCCCCACCCGCTGCCCGTGCAGCGTCGACAGGTAGGCGTGGCTGATGTCCTCGATCAGGTGCAGATCCCGTTCGCGGCAGATCCGGGTGATCTCCTCCATCGCGGCGGGATGCCCCAGGTAGTGCGTCACCGTCACGCACCGGGTCAGCGGGGTGATCGCCGCCTCCAGCGCCGCGGGACACAGGTTCCCGGTGTCCGCCTCGACGTCGATGAGTACCGCGTTGAGACCGGCGTGCAGCGCCGGGCTCAGCGAGGCGTGGAACGTGGTGACCGGTCCGATCACCTCCGAGCCAGGCGGCATGTCCAGCGCGAGGTAGGCCGCGTGCAGCCCGGCGGTGCCCGAGGAGAACGACAGCGGATCCGGCAGGCCCAGGACCTTCTCGATCCGCTGCTCCAGCTCCCCGATCACGCCGGAGCCGTCCGCCACCGACAGCGCCCCTCCCGCGCGAACGTAGTCCGCGAGCGCCGCCGCGATCCGCTCGCGCTGCGGACCCGGCTCGAAACGGTGCGGCATGGCGTCCTCCAACTCCCGCGCACCGGCCGCCGGTAGGCGGACGTACGCGTCGTGACAGGTGGCGGCGACGGCCCAGATGGTGGCCGGCCAAGCCGTCGGCGCGGTCGGCCGGCGGCGGGCTCACCAGCACACAGCGCCCGAAGAGGCTGCGGCAGGGGGGACCGGAGAGAACGTTGAGAATTTCGCGGCGAGAGCGAGAAAAGCCGAGAATTCGCGCCCCACGCAGGAGATCTGACGTAGCGTCCGGGCGTGATGACCCTCCGCGACGCGACGTCGGCGGACGCCGGGTCGGCGTCCGCGCCCCCCTCGAACCAGGCCCTGGCCGCCGCCCTCCGGGCAGCCCGGTGGACACCCCGTGATCTCGTCCGGGCCCTCAACCCCCGCCTGGAAGCCGCCGGCCAGCCCACCTTGCACCTGACCGCCGGCCGGGCCTGGCTCAACGGCACCCGGCCCCGCTCCGCGACCGTGCGCCGGCTCGCGGCCACCGTCCTCACCGAGGCCACCGGCGAACCCTTCAACGCCGCGGACCTCTGGGGAGAGCCCGCTACGGGCGGCGCGACGGCCGAGAAGACCGCCACCGACGACCTCGTCGGCCGCCGCTCGGTCGCCGACGTCCTGGCTACCGCCACCGCATGGACCGCTACCGACCCGCAAGAGCAGGCCATCCTCCACCCGGCAGGCGACAGCCAACTCCTGAGCGCCGTCTGGGACGCCACCCGGCAGAGCCCGCTGCGCACCGCTGCACCGGGCACCCAGGAGCAGGTCCTGCCCGCGTTCGTCGACGTCCTCGAAGGCCACCTCGGCCGCCTGCGGCGCCTGGACGACACCGCCGGAGGCGGAGCCCTGTCCCAGCGGTACGTGCGCATCGAACTCGCCGGCGTCCTCGACCTGGTCCGCAGCAGCAGTTACACCACCGACGTCGGCACCCGTCTCCTGGCCACCGCCAGCGGCATGGCCCAGCTCAGCGGGTGGATGGCCTTCGACGCCGACCTCAACGCGGCGGCCCAGCGCTACCAGCTCCTCGCGATCCGTCTCGCCCGAGCCGCCGGGGACACCACCACGGTCGCCAACGTCTTAGGCATGCTGGCCTACCAGCACGCCGCGACCGGCAAGCCCGCCGCCGCCCTGCGCTACGCCGAAGCCGCCGTCGACCACACCGCCCGCAGTAGCCCTGTCGTCCGCGCCCGCGCCTGGGGCCGCATGGCCACCGCCCACGCCGCGGCCGGCGACATCAGCGCCTTCCGGGACGCCACGGACCGCTGTCGAACCCTCCTGGAACACCGCCGCGACGACGACCCGCCCTCCCTGTACTACTTCACCCCCGAACAGGTCTCCGCCGAGGCTGGCCACGCCCTCGTCGAACTCGCCGCCACCAACGCCGCCCACACCAGGCGTCTGCTCGCCGAGGCGACCACGCTCCTGTCTCCCCTCACCGACCACGGCCCCACCAGCGGATTCCCCCGCTCCGCCCTTCTGCACGGCATCCACCTCGCGCACGCCCACCTCCTCGCCCGCGACCCCGACGCCACCGCAGCCACCCTCCTGCAACTTGCCGACCGGGTACCCGATGTGCAGTCCATCCGCTGCCGCAACCTCCTTCGCCGGATCCGCCGTTCAGCAGGCGCCCGTATGCGCGCGCCGGACGGCGCCCGTGCGCTCACCGCTGTCGACAGGGCACTATCGGCTTCATGACCTTCGTGCCCACCGCCTCCGACGCCCCGGCCGCGATACGCCTGACGCCCTCCGTGACCGCCGCGCCCTACGATCACCCGGACGCCCGGCGCCTGACCCAGGCCCTCCGCGCCGAACAGCACACGTTGTACGGCTTCGCCGACGACCCGGACGCCACCCCCGAGGCGGACTTCGACCCGCCCGCCGGCCTGTTCCTCATTGCCCACGTCGGCGACGAGGCGGTCGGGTGCGGAGGCGTACGCCTCCTCGATGAGCACACTGCGGAGATCAAACGGATGTACGTCTCCGGTGAAGCTCGCGGCCACGGAATCGGCCGGTACCTCCTCCTACGTCTCGAAGGGCATGCTGCCAGCCGCGGCGCGACGCGGATCATGCTGGAGACCGGACGGCGCAACACCGCCGCTCTCGCTCTCTACCATCGGGCCGGTTACCTGCCCTGCCCCTCTTACGTCGCTGGACGCGACGCCCGAGTCAACCGGGCCATGACCAAGCTCCTCGGCAGCAGCTCACGGTGACTGCTGGAGGACCGCCCCGCCCGGCGCCGGCTTCCTGCCGAGGAGGGTGAAGTACTCCGTCGCGATGATCGACTCCCGCTCGGCTGCGGGAAGCCGGGAGAGGATTCCGGGAAGGGGCCGCTCCCGCGCGGCTTCGCTGCGGTGTGCCAAGATCGCGGCCAGCTTCCGGTCCGTGCAGTCGCTCACGTCGACCCTCTCGGTGACGTGTCCGTCCGGCACGCTGAGCACCTTCTTGCCGACCCGCGTCAACAGCGCACCCAGTTCGCCCACCCCCGAATGTGGATGCGTCGCGGCGTACAGCGCGTCGGGCTGCCACGGAGCCCCGGCCTGCGGGTAGAGGTGTTCCAGGCCCGCGGCGTGGAACGCCAGCAGCGCCGCCTGGTGGGTGCGGAGGTGGTCCGGGTGACCGGTCAGCTGGCCCAGAGCGTCGTGCGTGACCACGATGTCGGGGCGGAACGAGCGGATCTGCTGGACCAGGGCGGTGACCACCTCGTCGAGCGGTGCGTCGATGAGCCGGGGACGGCCGGGAGCCGCCTGCGGGTTGCGGGCATCGCCGTATCCGAGCATGCGGGGTGGACTCGCGCCCAGCGTCCGCAAGGCGTCGGCGAGTTCGGGAGCCCGCGGGCTGTCGGGCGCCCACGTCATGGTGACGACGGCGGTGCGCGCGTGCGCGGCGGCGTGCTGGGCGAAGACACCGCCGGCGAGGAGGCTCTCGTCGTCGGGGTGCGCGAACACGCCGAGCAGGGACGGCATCGTGGAGGACGCCGCCGTCTCGGGAATCAGCTCGTCGGAGTCAGGCACGCTGTCCCCCTGCGGTCGAAAGGCTCAGTGCGCCGGCGGGGGTCCGGCCCGGCCACTGGAAGACAAGTCGTGCGCTGGGCTTGTCGAGCACGTCACCGGGCGGCAGCTGGTCGTCGGGCGTTGTGGCCGGGTGGATGGTCATAGGCGGATAGCCGCTCTCGCGCACCTCGCGGTCCCAGACGCGCACGCACTCCGCGAAGCGCTCCGCCACCCGTTCGGCTGCTGGGCCGTAGGCGTGGATGAAGAACTCGGTGAGACGGTCGGCCGGATCCGGGGCGTCCTTGACCTGGCGGTAGGTCAGGTAGGCGAGCGAACCGTCCGCCAGGATCGCGGCCGCGTCCTGCTGCGCCACGAGCGTGGACCCCTTCGGCGCGGACAGGCGGCAGAACCCCGGCAGGCTCGTCGCGGCATAGACCTGCAACGTCTCGAAGTTGAAGACTCCCCGGACGACCAGGCCCGTGGAGCGTTCGTGCCGGGGCCCGCGCAGAGCCTCGTCGAGACCGGCGGTGTCGCCGGGCGTCCCGTCCTCCCACCGCACCGTGACCTTGCCGTCCGCCAGAGGGACGGCGGGGGCGGTATGGGCGGCCGCGCCGCGGTCGCGTACGAAACCGCAGTACGTCCAGTGCTCGCAGTGCAGCACGTCGCCACGCCGGACCAGGGTGAGGGAACGGGTGTAGCCGCCCATCTCCAGCGGCACGACCAGCCGGGCCCCCTCGGCGAGCTGCTCCCGCCATGCCGGTGCGACATCGGACGCGTTGTGCGTGATCACGATCCCGTCGAAACCGCCGGCCGGGACGTGTTCGGGCGCGCCAAGCCGGCCGTCGCCGAGGACGGCGGTGACCCGGCCGCTGCCGGCCTCCGCGCACAGCCGTTGCGTTCGGTGCACCACGTACGGGTCGACGTCCACGGTCACCACCCGCCCGCGTTCCCCGAGGACGTGCGCCAGGAGTTCCGCGTTGTATCCGTCGGAGCCGACCTCCAGCACGGTCATCCCCGGCTCCAGCCGGAGTTGCTCGATCATGTCGGCCTGCAGCCAGGCCGCGGAGACGGAGCTCAGCGCCCTCTGGGGTGACTCCCGGACCGTCACCACGGCGAGGTCGTCGTGGTAGGCCGTCTCCAGCCGGGTCTCGGGGACGAACCGGTGCCGGGGCACCTCACGCAACGCGGCTTGGACCCGCAGCGAGGGTGCCCAGCCCTTGCTGATCACGATGTCCGCCATCCGCTCGCGCAGCCGGACCGCCTCGGCTGGCTCCCCGGGCACCGGCGGGGCGGCGGAGCACGCGTAGGAGTGGACCGGCGGGAGCCCCGGCAGCACCCCGGGCCACACCGCGGTCAGAGCCTGGGCACTGGGCGCGAAGATCTTCCCGAGGGTCGCCAAGGTGTTCAACTCGTGGAACTCCCAGCGTACGAAGCGGTGTGGCTCGGACAGAGCGAGTTCACCGTCCCAGCGGGAGACGCGGACCACGGCGGTCACGCGGCGTACATCCAGGCGGTCGTCGTGCAGCACCGTGATGACATGCGCGTCCTCCACGCGCGCCGTCAGCCCGGTCTCCTCGTTGAGCTCCCGCACGGCGCCCGCTGGCGCGGCCTCGCCGGTCTCGATGCGGCCGCCGGGCAGCTCCCACATGCCCCGGGTGGAGCGGCCCAGCAGAACCCGGCCGAACGTGTCGGTAACCACCACTGCGGCACCGAAGACGGCCTGCGGCTCGGGCCGCAGCTTCTCCTCCGCGCTGAATCCGGCCGGCCCGCGCAGGACCAGCACCGCCAGGCCCTCCGCGTCGAACTGCTCGACGTGCTCGAACCCGTCGGTGAGCGCGGCGAGTTCGTTCTCGTCCAGGGCGATGTGGCGCCGCTCTTCCGGGGTGTTCTCCACGATCGGCGTGATGATGACGAGCGCCCCGCCCTCGCGCAGCTGCGCGGCCAGAGCGCGAAGGACACGGGCGCGATCACGGATGAACGCGATGGACAGCCGCAGGACGATCAGGTCGTAGCCGTCCTCGGCGAGGGCGGCCAGGTCGTCGCGTTCGACATCCAGGCTCAGCCAGCGCACCCCCTCCACCCCGGCGTGCTCCGCGTGTGCCCGCTCGAGCGCGCCCTCGGCGAAGTCCGCTCCGTCGACGGTGTAGCCGAGCGAGGCGAGGTAGACGGACAACTCGCCCGTTCCGCAACCCACGTCGAGCGCGCGGCCGTCCTTCGGTGCCGGGGCACGCTCGACGAGCAGGCACTTCTCCTCGTCCCCGAGCCGCCGGAAGCCGCGCCCGTCGTTGTAGTGCTCGGACCAGTCAGTCCGGGTGTATCCCACAGGTCGCTCCTCGTTCGTGAAAGGCGGGGGTGGTGGTGCGGTGTCAGGGCAGTTCGACGGGGCCGTAGAGGGCGGACGGTTGCTGGGTCTGCAGTGCCCAGTACCGGTCGCCGAACGACCAGTGCCACCACTCGGTCCCGTAATTGATCAAGCCTGCGGTGGACAGGGCGCCGCCCAGGGTGGCCCGGTTCGTGCGGGCCCGGGCGCTCAGGTTGGGGGCGTCGGTGTAGCAGGCGCCGTCGGACTCCTCCGGGGAGACGTTGACGCGTGTGCCCATGTCCAGCTCACGGCCCTGGTGGTCGATCAGGGTCACGTCGACGGCCGCGCCGGCGGAGTGCGGCGCGATCTCCGGAGGCGACACGAAGCGGCTGGCGGCCTCCCGGAGCTCGGCAGCCTGCCAGTCCGGATGGGTGCGCGCGAGCTCGTCCGAGTACTCCTCGAAGTACCGGTGCTGCAGGGACGGGGGCCTGTAGCCCTCGATGAACAGCAGCCGCACACCGCCGGGTAGCAGCGCTTGCGCCTGCTGGAGCCGTGTGAGCACGCCCTGGCGGACGTGGGCCCAGGCGCCCGCCGCGTCCTGCTTGCGGTCGTCGACCTTCAGGCCGTGCGCGCGGGCGTCGAGGAGGGCCTCGCCGCGCTCCTGGACGGGGATCGCGGCGACCCGCCGGTCGGACATCAAGACGATGCTGCTGGTCATGCGTTCCCCCAGGTGTCGACGTATGCGGCCACGCCGGTGCGGCGGGCCTCCTCCACGGCGCGCAGCCGCACGAAATCGCGGGCCGGCATCAAGGCCTCCCACTCGGCCAGGGGCAGGACGCGGGCCTCGTCGTGCTCGCGCGGGTTGAGGGTGAGGCCCCGGATCTGCTCAGCGGTCAGGCGCCCGCCGTCGAAGATCAGCTGCAGCGTGCTGTACGGACGCCTCTCCCGGGGCAGTCCGAACACGGTGGCCAGTAGCCGGGGCGGGCCCACGGCGGTCATGCCGGTCTCTTCCCGGCACTCGCGCACCACCGCGTCCCAGGGCCGCTCGCCCAGATCCATCGCGCCGCCGATCATGTGCCAGGGGTGGCCGGGGGAGTAGACGGAGTGCAGCTGGAGCGGCCGGTCGTCCTCGTCGGTGACGTAGAGGCACACGTACGCGGCCGCCCGGGGCAGTGAGTCGACGTACTGCTGCGACGGCACCCACGTCGATTCCGGCTGCGTACCGGGCACGGCACCGGCCAGATGGTGGTGGCGGGTCATCCGCATGAGCGCCGGGTTGCCGCTGAAGCCGAACTCCCGGTACAGAGGCGCCGCCTCCGGGCTGGTGTGCAGCTCGAACAGCGTCACTTCCTCGACGTCGGCAAGGTGGTCCAGGAGTGCGGACACGACCGCCCGGGCGTAGCCGCGGCGGCGGAACTCGGGCTGGGTGGCGACGAGCTGCACGCGGGCGGCCCGGCCTCGGGGGTAGGCCGGGGCCGGGAGCACGGGGTGGATCAGGCCGAGGGCGCAGGCGGCCATCGTTCCGTCCGGGGCGTCGATGACGACGGCCCGGGCGTCTCCACCCGGCGTAAGCCGTGGCGCCAGCGCGTCCGTGCACCGCCGGACCCAGTCCTCGGTGAACGGTGCGGACAGGACACGTTCGGAGCGCATCCGGGTGATGGCCTCGGCGTCAGCGGCGGTTGCCGCGCGGACCGGCGGCCGTCCGGCGGCGTCGCGCGGACCGGCCGCGGCAGTGGGGGCCGTGTCGGCGTTCACGTCGCATCTCCTGTCGGTGAGAAGGCTGCACGGTGCGCGGCGCGCAGCCGGGCCAGCGTCCGCCGGCCTCGTTCGACGAGCTCGGGGTCACCGTGGGCGGTGCCGTAGGCGATCCCACTCACGGAATCGAGCGCTGCATCGATGACCAGCCGGGCCTCCTCGGCGGCGGTCAGGGTCCTGCCGTACCCGGCCAGAAACGCCTCGAACAGGTCGTCGCGGCCGGCCCAGGCGTCGGACAGACGGACCAGATCCCGTACTGCTGGCCCCGGCTCACTGCGCTCGAGGTCGATCACCGCCACGAAGACCTCACGGTCGTCCGTTTCGGCGGCGGCGTCGGAAGTGGCGAGGACGTTTCTGAGCTGGAAATCTCCATGGGTCTCCACCCACTCCAGTGGTGGCAGGGCCTCGGCCTGCCGGACGAGCTCGCGGACGAACTCCTCATCACCTGGAAGCAGATGAGACCGCGCCCCGGCCAGGTGCCGGTCGGCCTTGGCGAGGGCTGGGCCGCTGCCGACAGGAGCGGGCCGTGGGGGAGAGGCCTGGTGGATGCGGCGGGCCAGCGCGCCGATCCGTTGGAAGACCTCCCTCTCCCGCTCCGGGGCAAGGACGGTGCCGTGCAGCGGGCGGCCCGGCACCGCGGTGAGGACCACCGCTCGCAGGGTCTCGTCGGCGGCGACCAGCCGGGGGGCGGCCGCCCCCAGCTCCCGCGCCCACGTCCGTAGCCCCCGCACTTCCCGGCCGTGGAACCGCTCGTTCTGGTGCACCTTCACGTACCAGGTGCCGCCCTGGATGCCGTGGACCCGCCATACGCGGCTCTCCTCGCGCGCCCATGACGTATCCGTCCACTGCGTGATCCGGCCGACCGCCTGCTCCGCGAACTTCACGACCGCGGCGTCGGGACGGGCGGTAGACGCCTGGCCGGTCACGTCCGGCACGAGGCGTAGTCGGTCGGCGCCGGGGTCGAAGGCGATGCTGTCGCCGGGCAGTTGGAAGTGCACGGCCAGGCGCGGGCCGGCGGTGTAGGCGTCCAGGCCCGCACGGCAGTACGCCACCATCTGGGCGGGCAGGGCGTGAAGGGGTGCCCAGTCCATCGCGTCGCAGACGTCCGGCTCCGCGATCTCGGGCTCGCCCTTCCACTGCCGGACCTCGAAGAAGTGCCCGGTACGGGAGGCGCCTCCGGGGCTTCGGTGGTGCACGGTCACGGCGGCCCGCACATCGGCCGGGTCGATGACGACCCCGGTCTCCTCCCGCGCCTCGCGGATCAGGGCGGTGACCACGTCCTCGTGCGGACCGTCCAGATGCCCCGATGGCAGGTGCCACAGGCCGGCGGCGTACACCTGCCCAGCCCGCCGGGACAACAGAACCTGAGGCCCGTCGGCGGTCTCCCGGCGCAGGATCAGGTGGACGTCCACCGGCTCGGTGTGCCGCTGCTCGCCGCTCATCGCGCTCCCTCCGGACGTCGGGCGAGCAGAACCCTGAACGTCGTCTCCTCGACCAGAGCCCCGTCCACCGCGTGCGCGTGGAAAAGGGCGAGGGCCTCGTCCTCGAACGCCTGGTGCCGCTCTGCGAAGAGCTCAGGCCCGGCGAAGGACGTGGTGCGCAGGTAGCCGAGTACCTCCCGCGGCGCCCAGGTGCGGGTCACCGGGAACAGGTACTCGGTGACGTCGTTGAACGCCGAGGCGGCGAGGTCCTCCTCGTACGAACGGCGAGGCTCGGCGTAGGAACGCCGGGCGCCCGCCCGGCGCTCGGCGCCCAGGTAGCGCTGGATCAACTCGCGCAGCGCACGGGTCCAGTCGGCGTCGTGGGTCCACAGGCTCCCGTCGCCCATGATCGCCACTGCGGCACCCGGTGTGGCGACCCGGTCTGCCATCTCCAGGACCGCCTCACCGTTCATCCAGTGGTAGGACCGGCAGCAGGTGATCAGGTCCGGGCCGGAGTCCGGTTCGCCCGGCAGCGTCGCGAGCGGATCGTAGGCGTCGGCCGCCGCGTGGACCAGAGTGAGGGTGCAGTGGCCGAGCACAGGGGTGAGGGCTTGCCTGGCCTGGTGCAGCATCTGCGGGCTGACGTCGACCGCTTCGATGTGCGTCAGGTCGGCACCGGCGGACAGGAGCGCGAAGGGCACCTGCCCGGTTCCGGTGCCCAGGTCGAGCAGCACCGGGGACGGCCGGCCCCGCAGCGTGTCGCCGAGCAGGCGCACCGCCGTCTCCGGCAGGCCGGGGCGGTGGTGGGCGTAGCTCAACGCCGCGCCCTCGAACATGGTCTCCTGCTCCGGTGCAAGGCCCGAAAGGGGCCCGTCGGGGTAGGTCACGAGGTGGCTCCCTCATCAAGCGGGCGGGGGGCAGGGAGTTGCCAGGACAGGCGTCCGCACTCGGACGCGGCGCGCTGCCCGCCGTCCGCGTCGAAGTAGAGGCGGTAGCGGTCAGGGGAGCGTGCGGCCCGCCACCGGTCGGCGAGGTCCTGGATCTCTTTCCAGATATCCCGCGGGCCCCGGACAGTGACGCTCCAGCGCCGGTCCCCCACCGGCTCCGCGCGCATCCAGGATCCGCAGCCGGGTGCGCCGATCGCCAGGTGCTCAGACCCGAAGTCCCGCACCAGACCTCCGAGGAGGTGGTCGGCCGCCAGCCAGAAACTGCGGTCGCTCTCCGCGGGCGGCGCCAGCATGCTCCGCTGGGTCCACGCGCCGGGCTCGGTCGCCATGCGCTGCCGGAACTCCTTCGTGAGCCAGATCCGCGCCACGCCGTGTCCCGCCCGGTGGGCGAACTCCACGGCCCGCAGCTCCGCCGTGATCTGCCCGTCGGCGGTGCGCTCGACGACAGCGAGGCCGGGCCACGACGGGGACGCGCTGGTCACGTGCGCCAGCAGCTTGCCCTCGGGCGCGAGCTGTTCGACGAGGGCCGTGGTCACGCGCTCCACCGTGTACGACACGAAGATCCGGTCGAACTCCCGACCCGGCACACCCTGTTCGCCCGACCCGCACACCACCTGCAGCCGGAAGCCGAGGTCGGCCAGCCGAGCGGCGGCCGCGTCGGTGAGGTGCCGGTCCCGGTCGAGAGTGACCACCCCCTGGTCACCGCAGACCTTGCAGGCCACCGCGGCGGTCACCCCCGCGCCCGTCCCGACGTCCAGCACCCGCAGCCCCGGACGCAGATCCAGCTCCTCCAGCAGCGAGGCGGTCAGGCCCATCACCGTCGACATCGACGTGATCGACGCCCCCGACCGCGTCCCGCGCGCCCGGCCCAGCAACGGCTCCCCGTCATGCTGGACGAGCACACTGGCCCCGCCGTACAACAGCCCGAGCAGCTCGGGGCGGTCGTGCAGCGCCGACCACTCCAGCAGATCCCACCGCGGCGACTCCTCGCCCGGAGCGCTGCGCCGTACGTACGCCTGCGGCATCAGCACCTCGCGGGGCAGTGCGAGGAGGGCGTCGCGGACCGGGCCCGGCCCCAGAGACCCTTCCTCCTCAAGCCGGGCGACCATCGCCGCCCGCGCCGCTGCCGGATCCGCTGCCGCACCCGCCGGCGTGGCTCCCCCGACCGGGCCTGCGGCCTGCTCCGGTGCCTGGTCACCGGCGGCGGGACAGGCGTCCAGAGTGCTCATCGCTCGCCCCAGCCCTGCTCGGAGTACCGATGCCCCCGAAGAATCCCGTCGATCGCCATGCGGGTATACGGCACGACCGCTTCCGGCAGGTCCTGCGGCTTCCACCACCGCCACTCCACGCACCGGTCGGGCTCCAGGACCTCCGGGTCGCCGGTCCAGGAGCGAGCCTGGAAGACGAGCGCGATCCTCGGCCGGGCGTCGGGGGAGTCGACGTGGTGCACCGTGTGGACGAGATCGGCGTCCTCGGGCGCGATGGTGAGGCCCGCTTCCTCCTTGGCCTCCCGAACCAGGCAGTCGATCGCCGTTTCCCGCTCGCAGTGGCCGGCCAGGAAGTGCCAGGTGTCCGGCGCATACGTGGAGTCCGGGTGGCGCAGGCCGAGGAGGATCCGACCCTGGTCGTCCTGGAGATGGAGGTGAACGCCGACGATGTGCAACTCGGTCCCCCGCGGGGCCTCACCGGGCAGCGGATCGGTGTTGTCCGGCGGTCCCTCGGCCGCGGGGTGCTCGGCCGCGTGGCGCCGGATCAGCTCCCCGAGACCGGGGCTCAGGCGCAGCCGGTCGAGCATGTCCACGGTGCACCACGTCAGAAGGACACCTTCGCGGAGTTCCACCGCTGCGGCATCACCGCTCCAGTGCCCGGCGTAGACGCTGATGGGCACCGCAAGGCCGTCGGCGCTGGTCGCCTCCTCCACAGCGAACGGCACCAGTTCCGTGGGCTCCAGCCCCGGCACCTCCTCGGCGAGCTCGCGCCGCAGCGTCGCTTCAAGGCAGGAATCGTCCCTCGTGCGGCCGCCACCAAGGAGGGCCAGCACCCAGGGCTCCCAGATGCCCTCCCGGTCATCCCGGAGATGAAGGAGGTACCGGCCTGCCCCGTCGTGGATCAAGGCGCCGGCGTTTACGGGCTCCGGCCGCCCGGCGAGGCCGTCCGCCTCGGCGGCCAGGAGCTTGGCCCGCAGGGTGGGGGACTGGACGTCAGCGAGCGGCAGCCACTGAGCGCCAGCGACTTCCTCGTCCTGCAGAGCGAGCGCGGGCGGTTGCTCGGAGGTGAGGTAGAACGCGAAGCGGAAGTCGAAGTGCTGGTGAGCGGGCTCGCCCTTGGCCGGATTGGCGTCGATGTCATGGACGTCCACGTCGACCGGCTCGTCGAGGAACTGCGGAGTCAGACAGAGGTCGCCGGGGCGGATCCCGGCCTCTTCGCACACTTCCCGCACGGCCGCGGCGAGGAGCGTACGGTCACCCGTCTCCACATGGCCGCCTGGAGCGAGAAGCAGCCCAGTCACCCGATGGCCGATGTGGAGCACCCGACGGTCGCGGTCGATGATCACGGCACTGCAGGTGACGTGCGCAGGCAGCGTGGCGCGGCTGGACGGCTCGTCGGTGCCGTCGAGGACAGCCAACAGGCCTTCCAGGGCTTCCCGTTCCTCGGCATGCCGGCCGAGATAGGCCTCGACAGTCGCGCGGATGTGGGAGCGGGAGGGCGGCACGTGATCACCTCGGGAGTTGTGGGGCAGGGCGTAGGTGCTGGGCTGGAGGGTCGTGTCCGGCGCCGGACACGGCGGTGACGGCTCCGGGGCAGCGGCTGTGTTCAGGTCCGTGCTCATGGACCACCTCCCGCAGAGCGGTCCTGCCGTACATCCACGGCGGCCGCGGGATTGGGAACGGTCGGCTCCAACGGTGATGGCGTCGGTGGCGTGAGGGCATCCGCTGAAAGAGGAGCCGCAGTGGGCGAGCCGGGCATCTCCAGCAGGCTGCGCAGCGGGGACCGGTAGAGGACCAGGAGAGGGACGACGAGGAGGCAGGTGCCGACGATCAGCGTGGGGCGTACGCCGATCCAGGTGCCGAGTCCGCCGGCGAGGAGCGCGGCAACCGGCCGCGCACCGGAGGTGAGCCAGGTACTCACCGCCTGCATCCGGGCCTGCATGCCGTCGGCGGTGACGACCTGGCGAATGGTGCGCTGGGTCGTTCCCGCGGCCCCGGCACAGGCCAGCTGGAGGAACAGGGCGGCACCGATGGCGAACTGCCAGACCAGGCCCGGGGAGGCGAGGAGCAGAGGGACCTGGGTGAGCGGGGTGATCGCGAGCGCGGCGAGCATCATCGGCCCGGGCCCGTACCGCGCCGCGAGCGACGGGGCGGCCAGAGCACCCGCCGCCGCGCCCAGGGCTCCGATGCCCAGGACCACGCCGAACGCGGTCGGGCCCAGGGCGAGGGACCGGAGCAAGTACAGCGCCCACAAGGTGTTGAGGAGCGCCAGGGCGGCCGACGTGGTGGCGTTGACGAGGGTCAGGGTGCGCAGGCGGTGGTCGCCGTTCACGTAGCGCAGGCCCTCACCGATGTCGGTGTGCAGGCGGCGGTCTTCCGCTGCCGGCCGGGGGCTTTCGGGGGCTTGGATGCGGGCGGTGCACCAGGCGCTGATGAGGTAGGACAGGACGTCCCCGAGAAGGGCGCGGGCCGGTCCGAGGAGCGCGGTCAGGGCGGCGCCGAGGTTGCTGCCCGCGGTGGCGGCGACGGCGAAGAGGCTGCCGATGCGGCTGTTGCTCCGCTGGAGCAGGGACCGGTCGACGAGGCTGGGCAGGAGACTGATCGCGGCGGCATCGTGCAGCACGCCCGCCGCGCCCTGCACGGCCGCGACCACCATCAGCTGGGGCAGGGACAGCCGGTCCAGTGCGGCCGCCACCGGCACGCTGGCCAGCGCGGCGGCGCTGACCAGATCGCCGGTGATCATCTGCTTTCGCTTGGAATGGCGGTCGGCGAGGGCCCCGGCGTGCAACGCCAGCAGTGCGGGCGGCAGTTGGCCCAGGAACGTCAACCAAGCGACCTCGGCGGTGGTGGCGTCCAGTTCGAGTACCGCCAGCACGGGGATCACCATGCTGCTGATTGAGCTGCCGGTCACGCTGGCTGCCTGACCGGTCAGGTAGCGCCGGAAGCTGCGGTGTCGCCACAGCGACGGCCGGGCGCCGGGGGAGGGGTCAGTGGAGGAGGTCATGGAGCACCTCCTCGGCTTCCGTCAGGCGCTCCCACAGCACACACTGCGCCTGATGCCGGTCCCGCCCGTACGCCTCCAGCTGAGAGGTGACCGCGGACGGGTCGTCGAGCGGCTCGGACAGGGGATATGCCGAGCAGGCCAGATAGCCAGCCGCTACCCGTGGCACCGTCAGCAGGTCTTCGGTCGACATGGCCGGGTTGGCCTCCCGGTAGGCAGCGACGGCTGCGGCCAAGCCCTCGGGCCAGTTGGGGGCAGCGAGAACCGTGCGCGGGTCGAGCACGATGCGGCCCAGCTCCCACATCGGGCTGCGGTGCGACGGCGGCCGGAAGTCGATCACTGCGGCGACCTTCTCGCCTTTCAGCATCAAGTTCAGGGAGGAGAGGTCGCCGTGAACGATCTGCACGGCGAGGGTCGGCGGGAGCGCCTTGAGCATGGAAGCCGCGGCGGGGAGTCCCTCCAGCCGCTCCCGGGCGGCGTCCCTCGCCCACACCTCGAAGGGGCAGCTCGGGGGCTGCTTCGCATAGCGGGCGAGCAGCCGCTCCAAGCGCTGTCGGCCCCGCTTGACGTCGCACACCTCGCGGGCGGGGGCGCGGCGCGGCGGCCCGTCCGGATGGCGGGCGAGCGTGCGGTGCAGTCGGCCCACGGTCTCGCCGACGGCGGCCCACCGCGTGCCGGACAGACCGCCTTCCGCTGTCTCGGCACCTTCAACGAACGCGGCGACGGACACCGACATCCCGCCGCCCGCCGTGATGAGATCACCGTTGAGGGTGCGGCGCATCACCGGCACCGGGACCCCGCCGCGCGCGGCGAACTCGGCCAGCTCGAGGGCACGCTGCTCGGCCCCCAGATCAGCGCTCGCCGGATAGGCCTTCACGAACCATCGCCGGCCGTCGGCGTCCCGGGCCACGTAGTTGCAGGTGGCGGTCCCTGACGGCCCCTCGGAGACGTCGGTCGGGATGATGCGGTAGTACAGCGCCAGGACTCCCGCCACCACCATCACGGCGGACTCCGCGCTCACCGTGACACCACCGAGGACCCAGTGCGGCCCAGCAGCTCGCGCAGGCCCCGGGCGTCGGACTGCAACTGCTCCTCGTCCTGACGGCCGAGATCGAGGACGTCGAAGGGGAGCGGCCCGCCGGGCGCCGGATCCTGGCCGGCGCAGCGCCGGGGAGTGATGTGGAAATGGGCATGTGGCACGGCGTTACCGAGGAGCTGGTAGTTGAGTTTCAGCGGGCGGTAGTACTGCTCCACCGCGCGACCGGCGGCCAGCGCCTCGTTCCAGAAACCCGCGGCCTCAGCGGAGGTCATCGCGGTCGGCTCGGCGACGTGCCGCGCGGTGAAGATCACCACCACATAGCCGCGGACCTGACCGCTGCGCCACAGATAGGCGTTGGCGAACGGACCCTTGTTGATCAGCAGGCCCCACCCGATGTCCTCGGCGGTGAAGTCGTTGGTGCAGATCGGGCAGCCGGTCCCGGCCAGGTGGTCATCGAAGTGCTCCGGCCATTCAGTGCGTGGGGCGGGCGTGATCCGCCTGTCGGCGCCGCTCATCCGCTGTCCCCGTTCCTGCTCGGAGCCTCGGCCTGGTAGGCGGCGGCCTGGAGGGTGAACATCTGGTAGTACTCACCGCGTTGAGCCATCAGCGAAGCGTGATCACCGTTTTCGATGATCTGGCCGTCCTGGAACACGAAGATCCGATCGCACTCGATCACGCTGGCCAGCCGATGGGAGATCAGGATCGTGATGCGGTCCGCGCGACGGCGGCCGCGCAGCACAGCGGTGTAGGCGGCGTGCTCGGCACGCGGGTCCATGTTGGCGGTCGGCTCGTCGAGCAGGAGAACCGCGGCGTCCTTGTAGAGACCGCGGGCCACGGCGAACTTCGCCCAGTTCCCGCCGGAGAGCTCTTCGCCGTCCTTGAACCGCTTCGAGAGCGGGGTCGTCCACTGCTGGCGCAGCCCGGCGATGACCCGGTCGGCGCCGGACGCCGTCGCGGCCTCGTGTGCCCGCTCCGGATCGGCCTGCGTGATCGTCCCGGTAGAGATGGTGATGTTCGCGAGGGCCGAGAGCGGCCACTCCACCGGGTCCTGGAGGACCATGGCTACCTGGGCCTGCACGCTTTCGGCGTCCATCGTCAGCACGTCGGTGCCGTCCCAGGCGATGCTGCCGGCCGTCGGCTCGTACAACCCGGCGATCAGCTTGGACATCGTGGACTTGCCCGAGCCGTTCGCCCCCACGAATGCGACGGTGGAGCCTGCGGCCAGTTCCAGGGACACGCCGTTGAGCGCGGGCTTCTTCCCGTCGGGGTAGGTGTAGGCGACGTTCTCGATGCTGATCGTCTTGACCTGGCCGGGTGCGGCGAGCCCGGTGCGGCGTGGAAGCAACGTGCGGCACTTCTCCAGGAAGGTGTACAGGTCCGACACCCACAGGGCGTGCTCGTACACGTAATGCGTCGCGAGGACGATCCGGGTCAGGGTGCCCTGGCTGGCACGGATTGCCAGAACGGCGCCGCCCCCGGAGGCCAGCGGCAGCCAGCCCACGATCGTCATCCAGGCGAGCGCGGCGTAGGTCAGGCCGGTGGCCACACCGCCGACTGCTCGGCCGAACAGTGCCGTGCGGGCCTCGGCCCGCCCCAGCCGGGTGTCCTCCTCCTCGATCCGCCGGGCGATGCGCTCGTGCTCGCCCAGCAGCGCCGGCTGCGCGGTCGACGAGCGCAGCTCCGCGGCAGCGTCCCGGTCCAGCAGCAGCCAGGTGAACAGCCGCACGCGCCGCTGGAGGGTGCTGTAGCGGACCTGGCTGAGGAACCGCATGCGTGCAGAGCGCACCGAGGCGAGCCCCTGCGGAATCACCGAGGCGAGAAGCAGCGGCAGAAGAAGGGGGTGGAGCAGGGTCAGAACAGAGGCGGCACCGATGAGACCGAGGAGCGCGGACGCGAGTTCCATGATCTGGGTGATGGACTGGCGCGCGTAGTAGAGCCCCCGGTCGTTGGCGCGGTTGGAGTCATCCGCCCAGTTCGCGTCGTCGACGGCCTCAAGCCGCACGTGGGCCGCCAGGCGAAGGAAATCCATCTCGACAATGCGGCGGATCTTCGGTGTCAGCCGGGCCTGATACAAGGCGACCCCGGCATCGAGCACGGCCCGGAACATCAGCAGCCCGGCCACCAGAGCCAGGGACGGGAACGCGGCGCGGATCCGGTCCGGGGTGGCGCCCTGGGCGAAGAGGGCCTGCAGGACGCCGATCGAGGCCAGGAGCCCGAACGCCGCCATCGCCGCCGAACCCAGCTGCAGGACGATCACGGCCCAGGTGGCCCGTGCGTCGGCGCGCCACGCCATCCCCAGCACGCGGCGGATGATCGCGGGGAGCGTGGCGAAGATCTTCCACATGCTGGTGCGGGAGGCTTCACCGTCCCAGGTCGACCAGTAGGCATCCGTGAGTTCATCGCCGAGCTCCGCGCCTTCGGGCGAGGGCGGGGCAGATGCCGGAGGGAGCGGCAGGGGCTCGGTACGGGCGTGCGGTACGGATCGGGCGCTCGGTGCGGCCGGGCGCAGCGGATCGGTCATGATCGGCTCCCGGTGACCGCGTTCCGCGCTGCCGGGACAGGCCGGCCGACGGGCAGAATCCTGGAAAGCATCGCCTTGCGGCCACCGTCCTGAGCGGCGGGCGGCAACGCCGACGGGACATGCTGGTGCGTCGGTGTCTCACTGCTGGGGCTGGTCGCTGCATGTGTGGGCTCACTCATGCCGCCCACCTCGTATCCGGTTTCGCCCCGCGACGGATACGGACGTCAACACGCTGCACGACGGCGGCATCAAGCAGCTCGGCACGCCGCTGATGTTCGAATCCGAGGGGCCGGGGCGCGGTCGCGGGTACGGGATGCATGGTGTCCTCCATACGGGGGGGCGGTGTGGCACTGGTGCTCTAAAAACGCGCCAGATCCGGCGGCGTCACGGCTCTTTCGGGAGCAATTGGCGAACACATGTTCTGATCTGGCTGCTTGAGTACGGGGGCTTGGGCTGGCGCTCTTCAAACTCGTTCGAAAGGGGGTGTCTCACTCGGTTGAGGGATTGCCACGCCGTCTCGCCGGGCTCCCGTACGGCGACATGCCTGTGGAGTTGCGCCGTCGATGCCTCCGTCCTTCACGTTCCACTCAAGTTGGGTGAGCTCGATGCTGGTGTCGGCCGCGGTCATACGTTCTCTTTCCGGGTGGTTGGCGTGCGCGGAGGCCTGGGCTGCTGGTGTGGGGGAACAGGGGTCACTGGAGGGCGATCTCTCGCCGCCGTTCCTCGGGACTCACCACGACGCGATGGACTTCGACCTCGTGGTGAGCGGCCAGGGCGTAGTGCTCGACGACCTCGTCGGTGAAAAGCTGCCCGGGGAGTTCGCTGATCCGCATGAGCTGGAGTGCTTCGTCCAGCGATCGGGGGACGAAGGGCAGGTTGGTGTCGGTGACGGCGTTGCCGTCCACCCGTGGTGGAGGGCCGACCTTGTTGTCGAGGCCGTAGCCGGCCGCCGCCAGGACCGCGGCGAGCGCGCGATAGGGGTCTGCATCGGCCCCCGGCAGCCGGATCTCCAGATGACGCCGGGCACCGGAGGCGACGACACGGATCGCACAGGTGCGGTTGTCGAATCCCCAGCTGTAGTTCACTGGAGCACACGTACCGGGCGTGAGCCGTTTGTAGGAGTTGACCGTGGGGGCCCAGAACGGGGCGAGCACGGGCAGCGCGGTGAGGAGCCCCCCGATGACGTGCAGCGCCGCTTCGGGTAGATCCGTCCCGTCACTGCCGAAGAGCGGCCGTTGCTCTTCCGAGTCGTGGAGGGAGAGGTGGATGTGCAGGCCGCTGCCGACCCCGGTGTCGGGAGCGGCCATGAAAAGGGGCAGTACGCCGTGCGTCGCGCCGATTTCGACCGCGGCGTGGCGCAGCAGCGTGTGCTGGTCAGCGGCGTGCAGGGGTTCCCCGTGGGCGAAGGTGATCTCGATCTGCCCGGAAGCTCCTTCGCCCTTGTCCGCTTCCAACGGCAGATCGGTTCCGGTCAGCGCCGCGAGAAGGGCTGCGAGGTACTTGCGCAGCGCGGGAGACTGGTGGAGGCCGTAGTCCCGGCTTCCCTCGAACAGCGGCGTGAGGTCCTGGTATCCCGAGCGGGCCGCGCTCTTGCGGGTGCCGTGGTAGAGGACGAACTCGGCCTCCAGCCCGACGCTGGCGGCGATCCCGCGCCGTTCCCACTGCTCCAACTGCCGCTTGAGGATGTGGCGGGGAGCGACGGCCACCGGCTGCTCGTCACCGGTGACGGGATCCGCGAGCACCAGCGCCGTGCCCGGCATCCATGTCGGCGTGCGCAGCGTCGCCAGGTCGGGAACGAAGCGCATATCGCCGTAACCGGTGTCCCAGGAGGCGATGCCGAAGCCTTCCAGGGGACGCATGTCCGCGTCAGTGGCAAGCAGATAACCGCACCACGAAGTCCCGCGTTCGGCGACCTCGTTGAGGAAGTGCGCGGTGCCGTATGTCTTGCCCTTGAGACCGCCCTGCATGTTCGGCGTAGCGAGCATGACCGAGGTGATGGAGCCGTCCCGTACCAGAGCGGACAGCCGGTCTAGGCCGCTGGCGGAGCCGTTCGGCTGGCTGCCGGGCCCCGAGGCGGGTGTGCGGGGGTTCGCTTCGGTCATACGACGTCCTCCGCCATCTGGTCTCGCTCGCCAGGCGTCCCGTATTCAGGGGTGATGTCGTGGCGAGGGCCCCAGTGCCAGGTCACCCAGGCCAGGACGAGCACAGCGGCCAGAGCGACGGGGGCGTAGTTGAAGGTGTCGACGGTGATGGGGGAGACCGAGGGCAGGCAGAACAGGACGGTGACGAAGGGAACCCAGATCACGGCGATCCAGCCGATCGGTTTGCTCCACCGCCCCAGCTGCCACGGACCTGGCCTGAAGTTGCGGCCGGTGCGCAGCCGCAGATAGATCGGGATGACGTAGGCCGGAGTGATCCCGATGACGTTGATGGTGACGATGGCGGTGTAGGCGGTCGTGGAGTACAGGGAGGGCGCGGCCAGGACGAGAGGGACCGCGACGGCCAGCCACACGGCGTTGACCGGTGTCTTGGTACGGGGGTTGAGCCGTTTCCACGTCTGCGAGAAGGGGAGGGCGCCGTCCCGGGAGAAGGCGAAGACCATGCGGGAGGCGGAGGCCAAGCCTGCGTTGGCGCAGAAGATCTGGGCGATGATCACCATCAGCAGAAGGACCTCCGCAGCGGTCCGTCCGAGGGCGTCGAGGAAGATCTGGGCCGGCGGGACCCCCGTGGGACTGCTGATCGTCCCGTTGTAGTCCTGGATGGCGTAGAGCATGCCGGCGAGCAGCACGAAGCCGACGATCCAGGACCAGAGGATCGAGTGGACGATGCCGCGGGCGGCAGCGGTCTGGGCTCGCAGCGTTTCCTCCGACAGATGGGCGGAGGCGTCATAGCCACTGAAGGTGTACTGGGCCAGAAGCAGTCCGAGCAGGCCGACGTACCAGGGGTTGCTCCACCCGGTGTTGTTGGTGAACTCGCCGAAAACGAAACCGGCCGACTGGTGGTGGTCGGGTATGAAGACGAGAGCGAGGACGATGGCAGCGACTCCGGCCAGGTGCCACCAGACCGAGATCGAATTCAACAGGGAGACCAGGCGCACGCCGAAGAGGTTCATCACGGCGAGCAGGAGCAGGAGGCCGGCGAAGATGGCGAAGGTCTTCGCGGGGGTGGGGCTGAACCCGAAACTCAGGTTGAGCCAGGCGCCGATGAACAGGGCGCTCCCGTAGGGGCCGGCGGCCATCCCTCCCAGCAGGCCGAACAGGTTGAACCAGCCGGTGTAGTGGCCCCACCGGGGGCCACCGAGCCTGCTGGCCATGAAGTACAGGGCGCCGGAGACGGGGTAGGCGCTGGTGACTTCGGCGAGGGCAAGGCCGACGAAGAGCACCATCAGGCCGACGAAGGCCCAGCCCCACATCATGACGGCAGGTCCGCCCGTGTTGAGACCGAAGGCGAATAAGGTCATGCAGCCGGACAAGATCGAGATGACGGAGAAGCTCAGCGCGAAGTTCCCGAACCCGCCCATCCGGCGGGCGAGTTCCGGCGCGTACCCCAGTCGTGTCAGGACCTGTTCATCGGCGGGCGGCGGTGCGACAGTCACGGGTGTTACCTCCAAGCGGGGACGGATGGATGGACGTGGGGAAGCGGAACTGCCGGTGGGGCGCGGGAAGTGGGGTGTCGGGTCATAGGCGGCGCGGCCCGCCCTCGCGAAGTCGCAGGAGTCGGGCCTGGAGAAACTCTTCTTGCCAGCTGCGCCCGTCGGGAGCGACGTCCTGCCACGGGGACCGGGTGACGCAGGAGCCGATCGCTTCGAAAACGTCACGCGCACGATGGCCGCCGTGGTGAAGCGCCTGAGCAAGGTGGTTGAGGTCCAGAGGCGACCAGGACGTCCTGTCCGCATGGGGGAACCATTCGTCGACAGCCCGCAGCGTGTAGAAGGAGATTCCTGAATGGGTCCAGTGCAAGCGGGGTGTTTCTCCTTGCGTCTTCCGGCGTCGGAAGCGCTCCAGATGGGTGTACAGCGGCAGAAGATTGACTGCGGATCCGGGCGGAGCCTCCAGCGCCGCCCACCGGCTGAAGTCGACGGCGTCGTCCGCGCTGGTCTGGTAGGCGATCTGTGCCTGGAGGGCGCGGTGCCACGCTTCCCGGTTGAACGGGTCCCGCCGTTGCACTTCGTGCAGCAGGCCCCAGGGGCCTGGCGGGATGCCTGGCTCCCAGCACTGCTTCTGGTTCTCGGGAAGCCGCTCCCTCAGGTGTGGAGAGTCGAGCTGTGCCAGCGCAAGCCATGCCACCCACGGCACCGGATCGCGGGGCACAAACGTAGCTGCCAGCTCGCAGGCATGCCGAGCTGCCATGACGAGTCGGACGGCTTCGGCCCTCTGGCCGCGGCGGAATGCATGAAGGGCACGCTGGACGAGCACCCGGGCCCACATGATCCGGTACTGATGATCACGGCTCTCGCGCCCCCACGCCTCGACGGCGTCGCACTGTGCAGCCGCGGAAGCCAACACCTGACTCCGGGCCGTGCGCTGGGCCAACGACTGGGGGGCATCGAGAAGACCGCGCATGGAGCGCCACCTGCCGGCGCGGACATCGTCGAGCACTTTGCGTAACTCGGTGTCGAAGCCCGCCGGATGAAAGTCAGCGACCCGCATCAGCACCACCGGCTGGCCCGAAGCCGCGGCAGCAGCGGAGGTAACGCCCGTTGTCTGCCACAACGACACGGGAACGCGCCAGGATGCCCCTCGGCGGGCGGATTCTCGTCATCATGCCGCCCCCTCCGGCTCGACCTGGAGGTGTTCGGCGTCAACTGTGCTGCCTGTGCCGAGGAGACCCCAGGCATGGCAGAGGCCGACCAGGTGGGTGTCGTTGGCCGCTCCTGCCTTTGTCACGAGGATCTCGATCTGCTCGCGTACATCGGCTGGGGCGAGGCCCGAGGCCTGGGCGATTGCGTAAGTGGTCGACTGCTCAGCCAGCGCATCCAGCAGCTGTCGTTCAGTGGCGTCGTAATCGGGGGCGGGCGCGGTTGCGGACGGTGGTGGCACCTGGCCGCTGGTGAGGACGGCGTGCGCGCGGGCGGGGCGCGCGGCGACACGGAACTTGCGGCCGATGCTGCTGAGATGACCACTGAAAGAACTCGAGGTCATGTCCAGCCCACGAGCTCCCTCTTCGTTGGAGCAGCCAGCAACGAGGCGCTCGGCAACACGCTTCTCCGTCGGCGTCAGGCGAGTGCGCTCGGCGGCAGATCGGGGCGTGAAGATCGTTCCCTCGGTGAGCGGAAAATTAGCTTCCAGGAGCGTTGCACGGCGTTCGGCCAGAGGTATTGCGCCGGGTCGTATGGGGGAGGCGCGGCCGGCAAGAGCGTGGCGCAGTGCGGCCGGGACGGTCGTGCCCCGGCCGGGCAGGACGATCCAGCGGACGTCGCGGCCGTGGGTGACAAAGGCGGGTGGGATGCCCAGAAGGGTGCCCCGGCGCAGGAGCCGTGTTCCTGGCACGTTCCAGGCTGCAGCGACGATGGTGTTCGGGTCGAGCAGGAAATGCCAGGTCTGCGTGTAGGTACAGGCGAGGACTGGGCCGCTTACCGGGCCGAGGACTTGATGGGCCCGCCGGGCTTCGCCCGCAGGGACGCGTATCGCGTCGAACTGCTCGCCGCACGGGATCCGGATGGTCCGCACCAGAGGCACCCACGGCGGCAGAAGGTGCCGGGCGAGTGCATCGTGGGCCTGTGCGGCGGGGTCGTCGGACATCATGGTGTGCTCTCGTGAGGGACAGGTGAGGGGAAGAGGCAGGGAGTCAGGCGGCTGTGGCGGACCGGCGGGTACGACGGATGAATTCCTCGGACCATTCGGTGCGGTCGACCCCGAGCGCCTTCTCGGACAGCCGGTAGCGCTGGACATCGTCTGGGCCGGCCGGTGCGCCGACGAGCTGGATGTCGCGCATCAGTCGTGTGATCGGGTGGTCGGTGCGGGCGGCGTAACCGCCGTGGAGCGAGCTGGCGTCCCGCAAAGATTCTCCGGCCGCCTGGTTGTTGACCAGCTTGGACTGGACGAGCTCCGCGTCGCATGCTCGTCCCTTGTCCAGCAGGTGCACGGCCTCGTACGCCAGCCGTTCGGCGGTCATCAGACGGGACTTCATCTCCGCGAGGCGGTACTTGACGACGGGGTACTCGGAGAGCTTCCGAGTCTCGCGGTGGCGTTTTCCGATCTTGCGGCGACGTCTGTCGAGGAAGCCAAGGGTCTCGTCCATGACCCTGCGGTGGAGGCCGAGGGCAGTCGCGGCGAGGTTGGGGCGGCCGCACACGACCGAGGCGGTGTACGCGGCGGCGAGCCCGTCGCCGACCTCCCCCAGGAGGTGTGTGGCGGGTACGTGGACGTTGCGCAGATACACGTTTCCGCAGCTGAAGCCGTGCATGCCGACAAGATCCGGCTGGCTCACCTCGATGCCGTCCCGGTCGGCTTCGACGAGGAAGGCCGAAAGGCTTCGTGGATGGCCGGGTCTGCCGGTGCGTACCACGACGACGTGGAGTCCCGCGATGCCCGAGTTGCCGATGAAGCACTTACGGGCGTTGATGACCCACGTACCACCCTTGCGGCGGGCGGTGCCGTCCATGCCCAGGACGTGGCTGCCGCACTCGGGCTCGGTGACCGCGATGGTGGCCCACAGTCCGGCGGCGATCTGCGGCAGCCACAGCCGTTTCTGTTCCTCGCTGCCCAGGTAGAGGATCGCGACGGTCGGGATGAGGGAGGCTTGCAGGATGGCCCCGGCGGCGCCGCTGAAGTAGGCGGTCTCGGTGATCAGGATCGTCTTGGAGAGGTGATCCATGCCCATGCCGCCGTACTCCTCAGCATCGAGGATCACGCCGCACCAGCCCAACTCGCCCATCAGCCGAGGAAGTTCTCGGTCGGTGTGTGTTCCTGCTGCTTCCATGTGCGGGACGTAGGGGGCGATCACTGAGTGGCCGAATTCCTGCGCCTGGTCACGCAGGCGCAGGTGGTCGTCCGTCAGGTAGGTGTACGCGGTGGACATCGGTCCGTCCCCTCCCTCTGATATGGCGGGCCTTGGCTATGGCGGGCGGTCGCGCTAGTGCAGCGGGAGCGGCGGGGTGACGTCGGGCAGCGCTTCGATGTAGTCCAGGGCCTGGCTGGCGTAGCGCTTGATCATGTCGACGTCCTGGCGGCTCCAGTCCGTCGTCTCCTGGCCCACGAGGGCGAACGTGCCGAGGACGATGCCGGTGGGCCGGTGGATGAGCGGGGCGCCCAGGTAGGTGCGGGCGCCGAGCGTGTGGATGGCCTTGTTGAGCCAGCGCGGATAGTCCATGACGTTCTTGAGCGGCAGCGCCTTGAGGCGGTCGGCGGTGTGGACACACCAGCCGCTCGTGCGTTCCATGAACCGGTCCGTCGGCGGGATGGCGACCGCAGTCGCCTGGCTCTCACCGCCGCCGGGGCCCGAGGGCGCCCACATACCTGCGAAATACTGATAGCCGTCCTTCATCAGGTTGACGAAGCCGTAGAACCCGTGCGGGTTTCCGACCCGGTCGGCCGCCTCCAGCGCGGCCGCCTGCGCGAGGTCGTCGAACAGCGGAACGGGACGGTCCTCGATCAGCCCCTTACGCTGCAACAGCGCCAGGCGCTCGGCCACGTCGTGGTCCTCCGGGACCTGGGCGTGGCGGCCGGTCGCAACGTCAAAGGTGGGCATCGTGGGCTCCAAAGCCGAAAACGGGGGGACTAGGCGGAGGGGACGAGCTGGGCGCGGTGGAGCGCGTGAGAGACCAGGGCGGTCAGCACGTCGCGCGAGGAGGCCCTGTCACGTGCGTCGCACGAGACGACAGGTACCGAAGAACTCACACCGAGAGCGGCCCGTACCTTGTGTTCGGTGTACCGGCGCGCGTCGGGGAACTGGTTGAGGGCGACCAGAAATGGCAGTCGGCGATTCTCGAAGAACTCGATGGCCGCGAAGCAGTCCGCCAGCCGGCGGGTGTCGGCGAGGACGACCGCGCCGACCGCGCCCTTCGCGAGGTCGTCCCACATGAACCAGAAACGTTCCTGGCCGGGTGTGCCGAACAGTTGTAGCTGCACGTCATGGGCCAACTGCACCTCATGGCCGCTGCGCAGGGTGATGCGGCCGTAATCCATGGCTACGGTGGTGGCCGACTTCTGCGCGATGCCGGTCAAGTTGTCGGTGCCGATCCCGGCCTCGGTGAGGGTTTCCTCCGTCCGCAGGGGGGTGATCTCGCTGACCGCACCGACGAGCGTCGTCTTCCCGACGCCGAAACCGCCCGACACGACGATCTTCAGCGAGAGCGTCAGGTCAGAGTTTCTGTAGCCCAGCAAGGACTTCTCCCAAGATCCGTGGGTCGGTAGCTGCGTCGGCGCAGTTGTCGGGCATCGCATTCGTCAGGTAGTCGTCCACGATGAGGTCGGCCAGCCAGATCTTGACGATCTGCAAGGGCTGACCGAGTCTCGCTGCGATCTCCGCCACGGAGACCGCGCCGGCCCGGCACAGGTCAAACGCCTTCGCGTAGTGCGACTGCAAGGGGGTGGAAGGCGGAGAGGGCCCGGTTTTGACCAGGGACGCCCGGTCGAGTTCTTGCGAGGGAGTGACCCGCCCGCCGACCAATGCGTAGGGCCGTACCGCCCCGAGGCCGTCATCGAGCAGGCCGTCGTCACCGGCCATCGCGCTAGACCGTCGTGTCTGCCGCGGTCGGCACGGCACGCGGCGCGACGTACAGGTAGTTGGGAACGCGCTTGACCAGCAGAGTCATCTCGTACGAGACCTGTCCGACGTCCCCTTCGCCGTCGACGAGAACGGACAGCAGTGCGCCTTCGCCGGCCGCCATGACGAAGAGGTGGCCCTGGTCGAGTTCCACGACGACCTGCCGCACGCCACCCGCACCGCCCAGCAGCGGAACGGCGCCCAGGGCCAGGGAGTGCAGCCCGCTGGCGATGGCGCTCAGCGTGTCGGCCGTCCCGTCCTCGTCGAAGTTGAGGCTGCTGACCTGCATGCCGTCGCGGGAGGTCACCAGTGCGCTGCGCGCACCGGCCGTCCGCTCGATGAAATCGGTCAGCAGCCAGCTCAGGTCATGCGTCGTGGTCGCCACGGGGAACCTCCAAGGAGTGTGGGGGGGCAGTCGGTTCGGGTAAGGGGGAGGGGTTCAGCACGCGGCCCCGTTCTGCGCGGAGCCGTCCCTCGGCGACCCGGGACATCAGGCCGGCGCTGGGAGGAGCGGACGGCGCCGTAGACCCGCGGGCTTCTCGCGTGCTGTTTTGCAGGCCCGGCGCCAGGTAGGAGCGTGAGAGGTCGCGCTTCGGCAACTGATCGCCATCGCCGGACCCGTCCGGCACTTCGCTCCCGCTGTGCGTGGGCAGCGGCGGTATGCCGCTGGCCTCGCTGCCGGTGTTGGGCTCCACGCTGTGGGTCATCGCCGGTGGGGCGGCGGCCGGAGCCCCACCGGTCCTGTCGGCGGTGCGGGCAGCTGCCGTAGACGTCTTCGGAGCAAGGGCGTGCGCCGGTGAGGGAGACGGGCGGCCAGGCCGCGCAGCCGGTTCCTGCCGCTCCGGTGCCGCGGTGAAGAGGCCGTGCGGCACGCGGACTTCGGCCTGGTTGGAGCCGTAGAAGTTCCTCTGGAGCCGGACGTGGAGGCCGAGATGGCGGGCGTACTCAGCCACCACCCACATGCCTATGCGTCCGTCCCGCAGATAGTCACCGGACCGGTGGCGGGACGGCTCGGACAGGAGGCCGTTCAGCTGGGCCAGCGTCGCCTGCGGCATGGGCTTTCCGCGGTCGTCGATCTGGATGATCACTCCCGAGGCGGCCATTTCGACCCGGACCAGTACCTGCGTCTGGGGGTCGGAGAAATTGGCAGCGTTGTCGAGGAGTTCCGCCAGAAGATGGACGAGCCCGGTCGCTGCCCGCCCGTCGACCGTGCCGTCCACGGGAGACACCAGCCGGACGCGTTCGTACTGCTCGATCTCAGAGATCGCGTGGCTGATCACGTCGGACAGCAGCGTCGCTCTGCCAGAGCGCCGCGGAAGCGCACCGCCTGCCACCGTCAGGCTCTCCGCCAGCCGGCGCAGCCGGGTGACCATGTGGTCCAGCCGGAAGAGCGGGCTGAGGACCTCGGGGTCCTCCATCTCACGTTCCAGCGCATCGAACGCCTTCAACGTGTTGTTGATCAAGGTCAGGATGCGCCGGGCGATACTGAGGACGGCCGCTTTCTCCTGGCGGGCGGAGCTGTCGGTGAGCGCCGTCTGTACGCCGTGCACGAATTCGAGCAGTTCGTATTCGAGCGCGGTGAACGGATGCGGGGCCTCGGGCTCCGGCGGCAGTTCGCGCACTTGGGGCTGCTCGCCGCGCTGTAGCTGGTCCACCGTCGTCTGAACGGCTTTGAGGCCGTCTGCCATCACGGACCGCAGACGGGTGATCCACTGGGACACGGCTTGGCGTTCAGCCGCCTGCTGCTGCTGTACCGCCTCCACGTCGGCTACTCGGTGCCGGTGCACCGCGTCGGCCGTCGCTCGGGACATCCGCCAGGCCACAACGAGCACCCCAGTACAGCTCGCGGCGGCAACCGTCCACACCAGCAACCGCGTTCCGGACCATGGGGGCTCGGTCCGCAGGAGGTATTCCGGCAGCGCTATCAGCAGCAGCACGACGCACGGGGGGAGGACGGCGAGCTGCCCGAGCCGTGAGCGCAACCCCGCGGAGGTGTTCACCCTGCGCGCCCACGACTTGCCGTGCCGTCGGCGTTCGGAACGTGTGGCCGGTGGAGAATCAGACATCAAGGGACCTCAGTGACGTGGACGCGGGGCGTGAGCGCGGTCCGGTTGTGTGAAAGCGCGCAGGTGATGGGTCGCCGGGGCAGGGTGGCTGATGCGGGGGAACAACTGCCGCCCCCGCCCCGGCGACCGGCTATAGGGGAGGCCGGACGGCGAGGCTGCACGGAGGAGGCGATGGCCGACCCACGCTGGTACCTCCTCCTGGCTGAGTCGCCTCTGTAGCGCTCGGCAGGGGGACAGCACCCTCGACGATCGCAGTCGCAGTCACGGGTAAGGGTTCCTCGGGGAGTGAAACCGGAGCTTCGGAGACCAATGTCACCACGGGGTGCCTGACGTCCGAAGCCCCGGTGGCTAGGGGTGAACGGGGGACAGAGGTGACGCCCCGCACGTCGAACTGCCGGTATGTCTTGACCACTTGGGGCTGATCACCAGCCTGCCCTGCCGTCATCTGTCGGGCCAGATGCGCGGGGGCTCATATCGGGGGTCATTCAGATCCGCCCTCCACCACGCGGTAGGCAGCCTCAAATCTGGGCATTTCCAGGCGAATTTCTTGTAGGCCGGTCGTCTCTTCTTGGAAATGACCCCCGATATGAGCCGGTGGGCGGCTGGACTACCCGTTCGGACAAATGCGACGGTGAGCGCGGGGCGATGAGAGCCGCGCTCCGCCCCACTTCTCTCCAGATTCCCCGGGTCCGCTGCCTCGTTGCTGTGCGCACCACGGCGAGCCGAGCCGGCGCCCTGTCCTTCGCGATGAGAGCGAGCCCCGTCGTGACCGCTTCACACTTGCTCCGGCGACGCCTGGTCGCCGGATGGGACGAGCATCCTCTCGGCGTCGGCTGCCGGCCCATCGGGGGACCGGCAACCAACCTGGGCCACGCCGCAGGATGGGCCCCCGTCGACGACGACTGCGCAGTCGACGCCCTCCTGCGCGCCCGCGAAGAGGGAGCAACTGTCTTCGACACCTCGGACGTCTACGGTCTCGGGCACTCCCAGAGGCTATTGGGCCGCATGCTTGCCCAGGTACCCCGCGAAAGCGTCAGCATCACCAGCACGGTCGGGGCCTTCAGGGGCACCGGCGTCAACGCCTACAGCTCCCTGAACCTGCACGGGCAAGTGGAACAGAGCCTTGAGAACCTCGGCGTGGAGTCGCTGAATGTCCTGACGTTGCACCACACCGACTTCGGTCCACGCGATCAGTACCTCCAAGAGGCACGGGAGACACTGGAGGCCCTGCGTGACCTCGGCAGGGTCAAGGCGCTAGGGATGAGGGCGCCAAACCGGCTGACGGCAGGTACCGCGACATCAGGCGATCGCAACCAGGTAAGCGCGGCTCGGTTCGCTTTCCTCGTTCAACAGTTCGCCCCCAAGGTCATCACCACCCCCTTCAACCCACTCAGCCAGCCCCCCGAACCCGAGGTCGCCGACAGCGAAGGGGACGAGGACATCTTCAGCTTCGCCCGTCGCCACGGCGTCGCCACTATGATCACCGAACCTCTTGGCCTGGGACTGCTCACCGGCAAGTACCTTCCGGACACGGCCTTCGGCCCTGGCGACGTCCGCTCCCGCATCACCGCGCCGGTCCTGGCTGCCGTCCAGCGGGGCCTGCAGCCCTTGCGGGGCCGGTTCGGTTCCTCCCCGCACGACCTCGCCCGGGTCGCCCTCCAGTACTGCCTCAGGCGGTGCCCGGACTCGATTGTTCTGGCCGGGTTCACCAGTTCGCAACAGGTGGCCGTGAACTACCAGGGCTTCAAGACCGGGCTGAGCGATCTGGACTACGAGTTCGTCGATGCCGCGTACGCAGCCTTGCGAGCCGAGCTGGTGGGGGTCGGCCAGCTCCGCTCAAGGGAGGCAGCGTCCGTGACGTGTATCCCCGGACCGGGCCGGCCTGCCCACGTCCCCGAGGAGCGATGACGCCCCGTGCGTGCCGCGCAAGGTGAGGAATGAACGCCCACATGAGCCCAGACAGCACCCACTGGATGAAATACGCCATTGGCGAAGCACAAAGGGCGCCACAGCCAAGTCTGCGGGCCGGCGCTGCGCTCGTTTCTGAACACGGCCAGTTGATTTGCTCCGCCTTCGATGGCGAAGTGCACGGCGCATCCTGGTTCCGCACTCTGCGGCGCAGGGTTCAAGAACTTGGAATAGCCAGCGCGCACAGCGTCTATCTGACGATCAACACCCTGTCGGCGGCCGGGTCGTTCGAACTGGCCGAGCTCTTGAGCGACGTGCGGATCGACAAGGTGTACGTCGGTCTGCCGGACCCCGCGCTGACGAACTACCTCAGTGGCGATCCCGTCACCGAGCGAGGCCATGTACTCCGCTTCCCCGACGATCTTCAGCGTCAGATCCTTGACCAGAACCGAGACCTCTACGCGGCGAGCGAGCAGAGCATCGAGTGCAACCCCCACTACTCCACCCATCGCATCAGCGAAGCCGTCTCCACCAGGCTGATGTTGATGGGCTTCGCACTGACCAGGAGCGACGTCAACGCGCATCGGGGGAGGGCCGCGCTCGCGTCTCTCATCTGCAAGAGGTACGGGATCGAGTACAAAGAGGCGGACAGCGCCGTAGGCGACGCACTGGCCGCAGCGTTCGACGCGAAGTACGGCACCTACGACTACGCGTACGACGCTCGCGCCGCCAACGCGGGGTGGGCCGACGACTTCATGGCGGTTTACAGGAGGTCATCCACAAGGTCCCTGACTGCCGTCAGCATCCTCAACGTCGGCGTCGGTGCCGGCCATGAAGCGGCGGCCCTGTTCTCCGACTGCCCGCGGATCACCTTCGCCGATATCGCGGAAAGCGGACTCGCGAACATAAGCGGACGCATTCCCTTGTCGAGAACCGTCGTCTCCAGCGCCGAAAACTTGTCCGCCCTGCCGGACGACAGTTTCGATCTGTATGTCTCATTGAGGACGTACAACTCGTCATTCTTCGACACGTCCGCAGCGGCCTCGGAGGCGCACAGAGTAATGAAGCCCGGTGCGGTGATTATCGTCTCGGTGGCCAACGGATTTTTGTATACTCGGCGGAGCTGCGTCGTGCCGGGACTGATCATCCCCGGCACTGAATTCGTCGACCTCTATCGCGGGATGGACACCGCCAATCTAATTGGTGCGGAGCTCGACGGCGCTGGATTCAAAGATGGCCGAATGTTCCCAACAAGTACCGAGATTTACCTTTCGGCGGTCGCCGCCTAACGTTGCCACAGCCCTCCGGCCGGCCGCGGTCGCGACGTCCCACCAGTTCCGCGGGAAGGCTGAATCGCAGACAGCCGGGGCGACCGGTCGGTCTGGAGCGACCAGCATGAAGGAAGGACTTCTGCAATGAACGGGCGAACGACCGTTGCCGATCGGATCCTGCAGTTCAACGAGGAACTCGCGGAGACGACGCTTGAACTGCCGCCCGGATTCGCGGTCATCAACCCGTTCAGCGGCCCCCAGAAGGAGCGCGTCCGCGAGGTGACGACTGCGTTCTACCACAAGTACTACGACGACGACAGGCCGCGCCGTCTGGTACTGGGGAGTTCGCCCGCCCGACGGGGCACGGCCGTGACCGGGGTCCCGTTCGAAGACGCGAAGCTCCTGGAAAGCGACTCGGGAGTCGACATCGCCGACGGCTATGCGGTGAGCCGGCCCTCTGCCGGGTTCCTGCACGACGTCATCGCGCGCTACGGGGGCCGGACACGGTTCTACGCCGACTTCGTCATGAGCTTTGTGTGCCCGCTCGGCCTGGTGAGAACGAACCCCCAGGGAAGCGAGGTCAACTGCAATTACTACGAGAGCAAGAAGCTGATGGAGTTCCTGCGATCCTTCCTCGTGGAGGCCCTGGAGCGCCAGCTGGAATTCGGGACCGACACCTCGGTGTGCTACTGCATCGGGAGCGGCGAGAACTTCAAATTCCTCTCGGCGGTAAACGACGGCCAGGGCTACTTCGAGAAGATCGTGCCCTTGGAGCACCCGCGCTTCATCACGCAATACAACGGCGGGAGAAAAGAAGAATTCGCCGAGAAATACCTCAGTGCTCTGCGCGGAGAAAGCGATTAGCGGCGGCGCCCTCCGCAGTACCTTCCCCGGCCGAATCCCTGGCTGAGGGCTCCCACCGCGATGGCTCGAGAAGAAGGAGAACAGCACAGTGGTGTCAGACGGCAGGATCCTGGTCCACTTCGGCTCGGAACGCGTCAGCGTCTACCGCCACCAGAGCGGCGAGCTGAGGCTGCTCACGAGGGAGCGGCTTCCGTTCGGAGCCGGCCTCGTCGGCGAGGCGCTGGCGGACAGCGTCGGCGAGTTCTGCGCCGGGCTCAAGGAGTTCACCGAGGTCGTTGACAACAAGAGCACGCGGGTGCACGCCACCGGGGTCTTCCAGCAGCTCCCGCAGCCGGAAGCGGACGCGCTGGTCAACAGCGTCTACGTCGACACGGGCCTCTACTTCAACATCGTGGGGTCCGAGCTGGAGCAGTTCTACCTGGACACGGGCATGTCCGCATGCGGTTCGAACGACATGGTGGAAGGCCTGATCCGGAGGGAGTTCCGAACGGTAGTCGTCTGCGGCAGCTTCCAGCAGTCCCTGGGGGACATCGAGGGCACCATCACCCAGCTGCGCGAAACCGGCACCGAGGTGCTCAGCCCCCGCAGCACCAGGATCAAGCCGGAAACCGAGGGCACCGACTTCATCCTCTTCGACTACCAGGACTTGCTGAAGAACGAACGCGACACGTGGCGGCACAAGTACGTGCACATGGACGCGTTCCGGCAAGCCGACGCTGTCGTCGTGTGCAACCCGGGCGGTCGCGTCGGAAGCGGCACCGTCTTCGAGCTCGGCTTCATGTCCGCGCTGTCCAAGAGGGTCATCTTCACGAAGGAGCCCCTGGGCGTGTCTGTGTCCTTCCCCTGCGAGGTGGGCCTGGGCGCCTGACCCCAACCCGCTGAGGACTGCCGCACCCCAACCGGCTTCCGCATCCCCGCCCAGAACGCGTCTCGGTGAACGGCGCAGTCCCCGGCAGCAGGTCGCCTGGTCGTCCTCCCTATCCACCCTGATCCCGCTTCTCGCTTGCGAAGATACGGAAAGGACTCCCGCCGGTGGAACTCATCGACATAACGTGCGACAGGCTGCGAGAGATCGTGGCGTCTGTCCTTGAGGTGGAAAAGGAAGCCATCGAGCCTGGTGCCCAGTTCTATGAGGAACTCGGCATGAGCTCCTTGGAGAAGGTCGAGGTCGTGGTCGCGGTCGAGCGCGAGTTCGGAGCCCTGTCCGCGCAGGAAGCGGCCGCTTTCACCAGCCTGGACGCCGCGATGGCCGTGCTCGGCGAGCGGGCGAGGAGCCTCCAGGGTGTCGACCTGATCGACCGCCTGGTGGCGGGCCATGTCGCCGCCGGCCGGGGTGACCGGGCCAGCTACCTTGACCCCCAGGTCGGGGAGATCACCTACGCGGGCCTCCTGGAGGCAGCACGCGGGTATGCGGGCGCCCTGCAGGCCGCAGAAGTACCCGAGGGCGCCCGCGGGCTCCTGGTCGCCGACGACTCCGTGGCGACCGTGGTCGCTGCCCTCGGCTTGTGGTGGCACGGCTGCGTCCCCGTGGTGATCAGTCCGATGCTCACGGACGACGAAGTCCGCTACGTCGCCGCCGACTGCGCCGCCGCGATGGTGCACCTGGACGCGGCCTCCGCGCGGCAACGCGCCCTGGAGGAGCTGTTCGCCACGACCACCCGGTTCGCCGGCGCTGACGTCCGCGCTGCTCTGGCGACGGCCGAGGCCAGCCCCGCGCACCGCCCGCAGGAGGCCGGGCTCCCCGCCGCGTGGAGCGCGGGCCGTGAGGCGCTCGTGCAGTACACCTCCGGAAGCACTGGCATGCCCAAGGGAGTGCGGCACTCGGCGGGTGCGATCGCGGCCATGGCCGACGGTATCGGCACGGTACTGGCGCTGACGCCCGAGGACACCGTGCTGTCCAGCGCCCGGATGTCCTTCGGCTACGGCTTCGGCAGCTCCGTCCTGTGCCCTCTGGCGGCCGGCTCCCGCGTCGCGCTCATCAGTGGCACGGTCGACGTTCACTCGCTCGCCACCGCGATGCAGCGCCACCGACCCACCGTGCTGTTCTCCGTCCCGCGGCTGTACGCGGCGCTGCTGAACGCCTCCGGGACAGTGCTCGTCTCCGACTGCGTCGACTCCGTGCGGCTGTGCGTGGCGGCGGGCGAGAATCTGCCGGGTCCGCTCAGCGAGCGGATCCGCGCCGCCTTCCAGGCCGAGCTGCTCAACGGCCTCGGCGCTACCGAGGTGCTCTACATCGTCGTCGGCACCCCGCCAGGGGCAAACAGTCCGGGGACCTTCGGGGTCCCGGTGCCGGGGATCACCGCGACCGTTCGCGCCGCGGACGGCACGCCCGTCGCCGACGGGGTCGACGGCCGGCTGCACATCGCCGGCCCGACCGTCGCCCTCGGCTACATCGGTCGGCCGGAGGCAGCAGAGGTCACCTTCGCCGACGGCGGTGCCTACACCGGCGATGTGGTGCGCCGTGCGCCGGATGGCACGTTCACCCATCTGTGCCGCGCCGATGACGTGCTCAATCTGGGCGGCTACAAGGTCGTTCCCAGTGAGATCGAGAGCGTCGTCCGCGGTGTCGACGGGGTCCAGGACTGCGTGGTGGTCGGCGGCCGCGATGCCGATGGCCTGGAGCAGGCCGTGGCGTATCTGGTGGCCCGGCCGGGATCTGACGAGGCCGTGGTGCGGCGCGCGGTGATCGCCGCGATCCGTGGCGGTCTCGCCGCCTTCAAGCGGCCCGCCCGTCTGGAGTTCCTGGACGAGCTGCCGACCACGTCGACCGGCAAGGTCGCCGCCTTCGAGCTGAGGAAGGCGGCTGCCCAACCGTGACCTGGGACATCACGGGCATGGCGGCCGTCGCCAACATCGGCGCCACCCCCGGGGAGATCTTCGCCGCGCTGTGCGCAGGCCAGGAGAGCCGCAAGCCCCTGAAGGCGTTCGACCCGGACAAGTACCGGGCGGCCTACGCCTACGAGATCGACGACCGGCCCGAGGGCGGCGACATACCGCGGCGCGCCACCCGCTGGCTGACCACCGTCGTCCGCCAGGCGGCCTCCGACGCGGGCCTGGGCGAGGACCTGGCCCAGGTACCCGTGCTGGTCGGCACGACCATGCGCGAGCAGCGCAGCCTCGAACTACGCTGGCGCCACGACGCGGAAGTCGCTCTCGAAGACCTGCACTTCGGCACCGCCCTGAAGGCGGCCTTCGGGGCGTCCACCACGTACACCTTCGCCAACGCCTGCTCCGCCTCGCTGTACGCGCTCGGCCTGGCCACCGACATGATCGAGCTCGGCATGGCCGACACGGTCGTCGTCGCGGGCACCGACGCCGCAACCGAGAGCGGCTTCGGCACGCTCGACCGGGTGCAGAGCGACATCCCCGACGCGCTGCGCCCCTTCGACACCACGCACAAGGGCATGCTGATGGGTGAGGGCGCGGCGGCCGTCGTCGTCCAGCGCGCCGGCACCGGGAACGGGCGCGTGCACGCCCGGGTGCGCGGTGTGTCCATGAACTGCGACGCTCACCACGCCACCGCGCCCGACCCCGACGGCATCACCCGCGCCGTACGAGACGCCTACAGCAGGGCCGGGGTGCGGGCGCAGGACATCGACCTGGTGATGCTGCACGGCAGCGGCACCCCCCGCAACGACCTGACGGAGTCGAGCGTCCTGCGCCGCATTTTCCAGGGCGCGGGATCCGGTCCGCGGATGACGGCCATCAAGGCGATGACCGGCCACACCCTGGGTGGTTCGGGACTGCTCAGCCTCGTGATGGCGGTGCTCGCCACGAAGAACGGGACGGTACCCCCAGTCCTGGGCCTCGCTGATCCGATCCCCGAGGCCGCAGGACTGGGCCTGGTGCAGGGTTCCCCCGCGGCCGGCGTCGTGACCGTCGCTCAGGTCGACGCGTTCGGCTTCGGAGGGATCAACGCCGTCGCGATCGTGGAGGCAGCCCGATGAACGCGATGAGCACCACGCACACGAGGAAGGGTCCGAACGCCCGGGAGGTCGTCGTCACGGGCATCGGCTTGGCGCTGCCCGGAGTCGCGACGTACGGCGACCTCCTCGGACCGCTACCGGGGGAGGGCGGCTTCGACCCGGCCACCGGACTCATCGGACGCGAGCTGCGCCACAAGGACCGTGCCTCGCGGCTCGCCCTGCGCGCCGCTGAGTTCGCCCTCCACGACGCCGGTCTGACCGACGCCGCCAGCATGTTCAAGGGCGCGGCCGAGGCGACCGCCGTCGTGGTCAGCACCAACCTGGGCAACGCGGACAGCGTCTGCGAAGCCACCGACACCATCGCCAGAGAAGGTGTCAGGGGTCTCAGCCCCTTGGGCCTGCCCCAGACCTCAAGCAACGTCATCGCCGGCTGGGTGGCCATCCGCTACCGTCTGCGCGGCCCCAACCTCACCGTCTGCAACGGCGCCACGAGCGGTCTGGATGCCGTGGGCTGGGCCCGGAACCTCATCGTGGCCGGGCGCGCCGACGCAGCCGTCGTTGTCGGAGTCGAACCCGCCAACGACGTGGTGACGAAGGTCCTCGGCGAGCAGTCCACCGACGCGGCGGTTGCGGTCGTACTGGAACCCGCGGATGCAGCCGTCTCCCGCGGCGCACGGCCACGCGCCACGATCACCGGCTACGCACGGGCCCGGAACCTCGCCGCGGCGCTGGCCTCCACCGGCGTGACCGAGGAGGGGCCCGTCGGACTGTGGCTCGCGGACGAGGCGGGTGCCGCGGGGGACGGGGCGGGACATCTGCTCGCAGCCCCGCGCCGGATCGACCTGGAATCCCAGCTGGGCCCGCTGTCCGGGGCGCTCGGCGTTCTGCAGTGCGCTGCTGCGGCTGCCCACCTGGAGAGCGGCGCCACCGGCAACGTCCTCGCCACGGCCGGAGGCCCACGCCACGACGCGACGGCCGCCCTGCTGCTGACCCCGTCGTCGGCCACTCGCCCATCCACGCAGGAACGAGGACAACACCCATGACCAAGTCGAGCGTGACCATCGAGGAGCTCCGCGCACTGATAGCCGGCGTACTGGAGACCGAGCCCGAGGAGGTCACCGACGATGCGCACTTCGCCCACGAGCTTGACATCGACTCGCTGCTGATGCTGGAGATCTCGACCCGCGTTGAGACCGCGTACGGCGTTCCGGAGAACGCCGTGGCCGCCAGCGGCGCCACCACGCTCACGGAACTGCACGCCTTCCTCGCCTCGAAGCTCACCCGCGAGACACCGGCTTCCCCGCTCATCCGGCCCAGGCCGCTGAGCGAACCAGCGGCGCGCCTGTTCCTGCTCCACCACGCCGGCGGCTCACACCTGCTCTACCGGGGCTGGACGGAGCACTTCCCCGAGGACTGGGAACTCTGCCTCCTAGAGGCCCCCGGCCGTGGCAACCTCCAGGCTCTGCCGCTGATCGACGAATGCGACCGGCTGGTCGACTACTTCCACACCGCCATCGCACCACTGCTCGACCGGCCCTTCGGGTTCTTCGGCCACAGCATGGGCGCTCTGATCGCCTACCAGCTCACCCGCCGACTCCTTCGCGAGGGGGATCCCCTCCCCACCTGGCTGGGGGTGTCCGCCTACGGCGCCCCGCGAGGCGAAGCCAGCGCCGACAGCGGCCCTCACCTGATGGCCGACGACGAACTGCGCGGCTGGCTGCGGAGCGGCGGCGGCAGCCCACCGCAGCTCCTCGACAACGACGACGTCTGGCACAAGTTCGCCCCGGTGTTCCGCAGCGACTTCAAACTTGTGGACACCTGGACTCCTCCCCGCAGCCCCGAGCCGCTGCCCGTTCCGCTGTCGGTATTCGCGGGCGTGCACGACAAGCTGATCGGCGGGGATCGGCTCCTTGCCTGGCGAGCACTCACGACGAACTTCCGCGGACTCGAGAGGTACGACGGCGACCATTTCTACCTGACGACCTACCAGCAGCAGCTCGCCGCCGCCATCACGGCCGCGATGCGCTCCGCAACTCCTTGAGCCCGCTCTCACCACCACGCCACCCCACCAGACGACCAACTCCCACGGGCCGCTGGCGGAGGGCGCGGGGGCGAGTCCTCAGCTCAGGCGTCGGGGTCGACTTCGGGGTGCGTGAACCGCACGGGCCTGCCCAACGACCGGGCGTAGGCGATCTCGGACCGGGTGCTGTCTCCGATGTAGTCACCGACCACGAGCACCTCATCAGAGAGAAGGATCTTCGACCGGTGCAGCTCGTCGAGCTGAATCTTCAGCGCCTCGGCCTCGACAGGATCGGACCAGAACTCATGCGGCGACTTCAGGTCGCAGCCCGGCTTGACGACAATCCTCCCGGCCTTGGTCTCCCGCACATCGGCCTCGGCCATCTCGGCCATGAAACGGGTGGAGCCGCAGATTGCGACGATGCGCGGGAAGTTCAGCTGCTTCTTCGCCTCGGCGAGCTTGTCCGCGGGGGTGATCACTTGCGGGGACGACACTGTTCCTCCTGGTGGTGCTGCCCAAGGGATGCTTGGGGAGGCGAGAACGAAGGCGTCCAAGATCGCCTCACGGCGAACCCCGTGCACGCCTGCGCGCCCGCACTCTATTCGAAGAGCGTCCCCACCCGGTGCCGTGGCGCCCGCCGGTCGGCCCTACGCCCCGCTTGTGCGATGCCGAACCGGTCACCCTCGCCACAAAGAGCCCACTTCGCTTATCGCGTTCACCGCCCCGACCAGGCGATTCACGCGGCATCCTGCGCGGTGCCGGCCTGCTCGGCCGATCCCCTGCCGACAGCTGGGGGCGGTGCCGGGTCGGGCTCCGATACCGACCCAACCCGAACGAGGGAAGGGAAATGCAGAGTCAGATGACCGCATTGACGCAGGGTTGTCCGCCGGCGATCTCCTCTGCGGCGTGCCTGCAGCTGCCGGCCGAGCGCGGCCAGTTCCCCGGCCCGTCCGGCCGACGCGTCGAGGTCGCGGCTGAACTCGTGGTGGATGCGGGCAGCAGTCGAGGGCGCGGCCTGGGAACAGGACCCCAGAAGTCCAACGTCGTAGCCGAACGGGAGCTCGCCCCATTTTTCCCAACGCTCACCCCGCAGATCGCTCGCCAGGGCGAACGCCTCACTGACACCCCGCGCCTGCGCCTTGGTCGACCTGACCATCTGCCGCCCGCTCACTGACCACGATCGCTCTGCGCTTCGACGAGGAGACCATGTCCACCGCATCTCACCAGCCCGGCCTCGGCAGCCCCACCGGGACGGTCGCCGCGCCTTCCACCCCCGGCGAGCAGGAGCAGATCACGGCGCTCGCCGACACGCTGGTGCTCGGGTACGGACTGCACCCGGCAGAAATCACGCGGATCCCGGAGGGCACCGCGACGGACAACTTCTGCATCGTCGACCAGACGGGCCGACGGCACTTCGGCAAGGTCTATCGCACTCGAAGGAGCTTGAATCGGGACCTGGCGTCGGTCGAACTGTCCGAGTACGCCGCCGACGGGGGCGTCGCCACCGCGCGGGCCACCCGCACGCGCGAGCACGAACTCATCGCGACCCACGGCCCCCTGCCGATGTCCCTATGGTCGTACGTGCCGCACACCGAGACTGCCGAGGGCACACTGACCGGTGCACGGTGGGCAGCGGTCGGCGCAGCGATGGGCCGTCTCCACAGCCGGCTCGCCACTCACCCCGCCGTCGCACCCACCCTGAAACCTGGTGCCGCGGTCTGCGACGTAGCCACCGCCCGCAGCCGCTTCGACAGGTTAATTCTCGCGTACCACCACAGGCCCACGCTGAGCGAGTTCGAGACGTGGGCACTGCGGGCGGCGCGTGAGCGACACGCCGTCCTGGGGGACGTCGAGCGCATCGTTGCTTCACTTCCACCGCTGACGGTCCAGGTCATGCACGGCGACCTCGCCGGCCCCAACGTACTGTTGAAGAACAACGACGTCGCCGCGCTCGTGGACTTCGGACCACCCACACCCGATTACGTCGCCTGGGAGCTCATGCGCCTTGGCTGTGACCCCGCGAGCTTCCAGTCCAACGGCGTCGAGAGCTGGCTCAAGGGATACACCGCCCTCGCCCTCGCCTATCGAGACGCCAACCCCACGGCGCCCGCAGACGACCTCCTGTCCTCGCTTCGCGTCGGCTGTGCAGCCATGCTTTGCTCGACGTTTCCGCTGTCGGCACCCGTGGAACGACCCCACCTCGTCGACGCCGCACTCGAGCTCTACGCACGGGCACGGCACGAGGCCGCTCTGACGCTGTTGGAGCAGCTACCTGTCCTGGAGGAGGCCCTGCGCGACAGCCTTCGCTGAGTCCGTGACCTTCAAGGCCGGCGTCACGCACGCAAGCCGCAGGCCCGGACAACGAACTCCACTGTCCGAGCCTGCTGCAGCAGCAGAGCGGCTCAGGGCCGGCCGGGGGCGCGACCGCCGAGCCCGGAGAGCGGAGATGGAGGCGGTAGGGTCAGGAGGGCGGGGCGGCGGTCATCTGGTGAGCCGCTCCACCTGAAGCAGCTCGTCGGAGCCGACGTGGATCGCGCCGATGTCGGCGAGCCACTGCATCCACACCGGCTCGATGCCGGGCGCAGCCTCGAACTCGGCGTCCGTCACGCGTCCCTGCGCGTAGGCGACCGTGCGGTCTGCCAACTCCTGTAGGGCGTCGGGAGCGATCCAGCGGACGTTCTTGGTCTCGCGGGTGCTCGGGGTGAGGTCGCCGGTGACGGTGGCCTGGTAGATGGTCCAGTCGTGGCCGGTGCCGCGGGCGCCGGGACGGCGGCGGCATGGGTTGTCCCGCCAGCAGCCGGTGACGCGGGTGAGGCCGGTGACGGTGAGGCCGAGTTCTTCCTCGACCTCGGCGCGGCCTGCGTCCTCGGCACTCCCGTGGGCGTCGATGTGGCCGGCGGCCGGTGCCGCGCCGGCAGGGAAGGTGGCGCGATCGAACATCAGGTAGCGGCCCTGGTGGTTGGTGATGACGACGCCGACCGAGGTGTTGTCGCAGGCCTTCATGGTCTCGCTCCTGGTGGGTGCTGAACGCCCAACGCCACCGGCGCACGGTGGCACGCCCGGCTTCACGGAGATCCTGGCCGTTCCGGGCGGCGTCACAGGGGCCCGGCCTCGGGGCGCGGGGCGAAGGACAGGGTCGGGACGGCGTGCGGTCCGCACAGCGGTCGCAGCATCCGGGGGGAGAGGACCTCCTGGAGGAACATCTCCTGGATGAACTGCACCTCCGCCCGTAGCAGATGAGACACGCTCCCCGCGGCGGCGAGGTCCTTGCGCCCGACCGCGACATGGATGTGCGGGGCGAGGATGTCGTACTCCGGGCTCCAGGCGAGGGTGGCGGAGCCGACGGCCTCCACCGTGTGCAGGACCGTCTCCTCCCATACGGGAGCTTCCGGGTCCTCCAGCGGGCCGTTCGTCCCCACCAGCGTCACCTGCCGGAACCCGCCGAGGAACATCGGGATGATCGCCTGCCGGATCCCCATTTGCGCGCAGAAGCCGGTCAGCTCCGCGACGAAGTCGTCGCCGTCATCGAAGGCCAGCGCGAAGCTGCGCCCCGTCGTCAGTTCTGCGTGCCGCATCAGCCACGTCCCTCCGGGGTCGTCCCGGCGGAAGCGAAGCTGGCGAGGATCGTGCCGCGGTCGGCGCCGCTGCGCAGCAGGACCGTCAGCAGAAGACGGGCCTTGTACGGGTCAAGGTGTCCGGCCCCGATCAGACCCCGGGACAGCAGGTCCTTCTCCGAGCCGTCGAATCCGTACGCGTGCGTGAGGGTGGTGCCGCCGCCGGTGCGGGAGGCGAGAACGATCGGGATCCGCTCAGCGGCGTCCTGGAGGATGGGGACCCAGGTCGCCGACACGTGACCGACTCCGAAGGCGGCGATGACCAGTCCGTCGACCTGTTCGAGGAGCTGCGCCAGCAGCGTGCCGTCGTCACCGAGGGACGCGGAGTACACGCCGACGCGGGCCGGGCGCGTCATCGCTGCAGAGAGGGGGAGGGGCTTGTGCGCGGGGATCGCCAGTAGCCGCAGCCGGCCTTCGGCCACGGTGCCCAGGGGGCCGGTGTCGGGTGCGGTGAACGCGTTCGTGCTGGTGCTGTGGGTCTTGCGGACCCGCGCGGCGTCGAAGACCTGGTCGTTGAAGACGACCAGGACGCCCAGACCGCGGGCCTGGGGGCTCGCCGCGACGGTGACGGAGGCGAGCAGGTTCGCCGGCCCGTCGGCTCCGGCCAGGTAGGGGGCGCGCATCGCGCCCGTGACGATCAGAGGCGTCTCGCCCGCATACAGCAGGCTCAGCAGGTAGGACGTCTCCTCCAGGGTGTCGGTCCCCTGGGCCATGACGAAGCCGTCGAAGGTGCCCTGATCGTCCATGGCCCGCAGCTGGCCGGCGAGGTCCTCGATCTCGTCGAGCGTCAGGGAGGCGCCCGGCTTGGTCGTGAAGGACAGCGTCTTGACGACGATGCCGGTGGCGGACAGTTGCGGCACTGCCGCGAGCAGGTCCTCCGCGCTCAGCGTGGGCTTCGCCGCGCCCTCCGCGGTGGTGGGGGTCATCGTGATGGTGCCACCGAGGCTGATCACGAGCACCGTGGGAGGCGGGGAGCTTGGCTTCGTCAACGCGCAGTCCTCGGATCGTGGGTGGAGCAGGGCGAGTTGAGCCTATCGGCCGCCAGAGGGGCTGCCCAGTCTGCCGATGAAGCGCAGGGTCTGGTCGAGTGCCTTGAGCGTGAGGAGGCGGCTGCGGGGACGCAGCATGCTGGTGATCCCCTCCTCGGCGAGGCCCTGGCACCGGCCGGTCAGCCAGGCCCAGTCCAGGTCGAGGTAGTCGGCCACGGCCGCCAGCCGTGCCGCCGGGGTCGGCCCGTCGACCAGGCTGTGGGCCCGTACGTGGCCGATCACCTCCTGGTAGGGAGCCACCTCCCGTCGCGCGCTAGTGGTAGCGACCCGCCAGACGGATTCCCCGCGTACCCAGTTCGCCAGGATGGCCTGGTTGCGTGCCAGGACGAACCCCTCGACCTCCTGGTACGCCTGTTCCGCGGTCAGCCACACCTTGACCCCGTACATCTCCATCATGGCGAGCGTGAGGAACAGGAGAATTCGCTCATAAGTCTCGCTTGATCGAATGACAGGCTCGGGGACGCAGAACGCGCGACCGAGCGCGCTCCCTGGTCCCGCGAAGCGATCGGCGACGTTCTGCAGGTAGTCGTGCTTGTGCCTGAAGAGCAGCCAGGGTGCGCATTCCTCCCCGGTGGCTTCGCGGGTCCAGAACGCCGGCACCTCGTGAAGGTCACCGAGATGGCGGACGATGTACTGGGCGCAGAGGCTGGAGCCCAGCCACGCGGCGCCGATGGGGGAGAGTTCGGGCATCTCGGATCGAGGCGGCGCCGAGTTGCTGATCCTGACGTAGTGCCGGAGCTGCTCGGCGCGGTCGGAGAGCGGGTTGTCGTCCGCCAGCAGGCCGTCGTCCATGACGTGCAGCGCCCAGATGATGGCGTAGACCAGGTCGTCCAGTTGGTAGGCGAGCGGTACACGTGGGTCCTGGCCCACAAAGAGGTTCTGGCGGGCGAGCGCGGCGTCCATCACATACAGGCCGGACCCGCCGGCGGCACCGGGGGAGGCCAGGATCACGCCCCTGCGCGAGGAGCGGACGAAGGTCTCCAGGTGGGGGAGGTCTGCGGAACCGATCTCCATGACGTCGCCGCGGGGCTCAGCTTCATAGATCTGCACACCGATCGAGGTGCCATCGAAGTGCCGTCCGCCGGCGAGCTCCCAGTTGCCGAAGATTCCAGCGTCCGGTTCGCCGGGGACGTGCCGGGACGTGGGCCAGGTGTAGTCCAGGGTTCGTGCCGCGGTGCGCGTCCTTCGGTCCAGCGGGCGGGGGCGGACGATGTCGCGTACGGGGACGAGTTGGAAGAGGGCCTCGACCTTCTTGCCGAAATAGGCCTCGAGGATGGTGCGCAGGTCTCCGCGGGGGATGTGGGTGCCGGCCAGCCACCGTTTGTAGGTAGCTGAGGAGGGCCGGACCCTGGCGAGTCGCGGCTCTTGTAACGCTTTCGCGGCGTCTTCGGCCATGATCGGCCAGAGGACCCGGAACTTGTTCGGTGAAGCGCAGTTGAGCTCCGGAGCATCCAGCAGGTGGTAAAGGAGCGGTACGACAGTCCGGGCCCGTGACTCCTCCGGTTGAGTCATGTCGTCCTCCTTGATGTCCCCAGAGCCGCAAGGTTGCTCGCGGGGTGTTCGTTCGCTGCTTCGGTGTGCCCGCGGTGTGGCTCACCAGCCGGACTGGGCCGGAAGGATGATCGGAGTCCCCCTCGATGTGGGGGTCGGGAGGTCATCACAGCGCTGGCGCGGGACGAGGAGATGATGCCGTGCGCGCGGCCTCCGGGGATCGCGCGCCCCGACAGCACATGGCACGCGGCGGCTGCGAGATCGCCGCCGGGAGTCGCACCCTTGCACCACCGCGAGACGGTACTCGGAGCCACCCTGTAGGGCAGATGGAACGCCTCGCATCGTGCGGCGATCCGGCGTGCGAAGCCACTGATCGACCAGCCCAGAGCTTCCAGGTGCTTGATCAACATTTCGTTGCGCTCTGCATTCGTTGATCTTGGACTCATCATCATGCCGCCCATCGCGGTGGGGTCTGGGGAAGCCGTGGAGTGGCTGTTGCGGGACCTTGTGTGCCGTGGGTCTTTGCGTTCTGCGGCCCACACCGCACCACGCAAAGACCCACGCCTTGTCGGAGAAGAGGCCGTCAGCGTCGCGACGTCGCGTCCGTCTCGGTGACCCTCACCAGGTGTGGTGGACAGGTTGCCGTGGCCAGAGAAGACGGTGCCGTGCTCGACCAATCACCCCGATGAGCTGGAGGCCGACACCGTCAGTGCCTCGGCCAAGAGGTCGCCGTCGAGGCTGAGCCGCAAGATGTGGTGATCGGATAGATCTTCATTGACTTCGATCACCTCGAATCCGGCCAGCGTCGGCAACAACTCGGGAGTGAGATAGGCCCGATCGACGCGGCTGTCCGGTCCGTGGGTCTCGCAGGCGTTGACCGTCCGGGCGAGCGCCTTGTGGTTGCCGTGCGTGGTCGCACAGAACCGCGCAGCGTCCTCAAGGCCGGCCGTGCGGAACGCAACGTCCGGTCGGATGTCCGGGACCCGCTCACCCGACGGTACGGCGTAGGAGCGGTGCAATCGGTGCGGCTTGTTCTTGACCGAGGCGAGGTCTGGCGGCGCCAGGTCGCCCGGCGTCCCCGGCTGCGTGTAGGAGTTGTTGTCGCCGACGAAGATCGCGGGGAGGGTGCGGCGGCGCCCGTCGGGCGTGGCCCAGCCCTTGTCGGCCCAGGTGGTCAACCACTCGGCTTCCAACAGCCGTTGCTCGGCGCTGGCGTAGTTGAGGTGGTACGAGACCGCGATGAAGGGCAGGGCCTCGGGTCCGGCGTCGTCGTAGCGGAGCGTGAGGGCGGTGGGCAGCATGACGTACTGGGGCGCCCGGCTCTTCGTCCAGTCCCGGACGACGGCGAACTTCGCCGGGTTGTAGAAGAGGGCCGTGCACGATCCCTCACCGAGAACACCGTGCAGTCCGAGGGTGTGGACCTGCTCGTTGAAGATCGTGCTGCCGTTGGTGCCGGCGTCCCAGAGTTCCTGGCGGAACACGATGTCGGGGTTCAGCGACCGGAGCAGCTCGTCGCCGGCGCGTCGACGCTGCGGGTCGCTCTTTCCGTTGTTCTCGAAGTTCCAACAGACCAAGGTAAGGGGGGCACTCATGCGCGGGTTACTCCTTCGTGGTCGGTGCGGTCGTCGGTGGGGTGGTACATCGCGGGGGTGGCGTGGAGGACTTCGCGCAGGCGCGCGAGGCCGAAGGCGGCGTGGAGGGGGAGGTGGTCGGACAGGCGGCGCAGCTGCGGGGTGTCGCAGACGACGTAGCGGGTCAGGACGGGGGCGAGTTCGGCGCTGAGGTAGCCCCGGTCGATGGTGTGCCGGGGCCCGGAGGGCCGGCCGGGGTGGTCGCGGTAGCCAGAGCTGGGGGCCAGGGCCTCGGGTTGGCCGAGGTGCTCGGCGGCGTGGCGGGCCATCTCGACGTACCCGGCTGCCAGCAGTTCACGGTCGGGACCGACGTCGGTGTGCCAACGGCCGTCGTGCTCGTAGGTGCGGTTGGCGACGAAGGCGTGGTCGGTGTAGGCATCCCAGCGGATGTCCGTGCCGACGCGGTAGCTGTTCCAGTCGCCGAAGATCATGGCCAGCCATCCGGGTTTGGCGAGCGTGGTGCACCAGCGGGCCTCGGTCAGGCGGTGTTCGGGCGACCAGTAGCAGGTGTGCATGCTGACGGCGCTGATCTGCCGCGGGCTGAGGGAACCGTCGGCGTCGCGGAGCCGGACGGCGATGTTCGCCGGCGCATGCCAGGGCGCCCATGCCTGCGGGTACTCCTCCGTACACACCAGCGGTCCGCCGGGGCGGACGAAGATGGCGTTGTCGTTGGAGCTGCCCGGCCGTGGCACAGCGATGTGGCCGTCCATCTCCAGCAGTTCCGACAGCCGGGCAAGCTGGTCGGGCTGCACTTCCTGCTGGAAAAAGAGGTCCGGGCGCTGCTCGCGGACCCAGCGGGCGCCCGCTTCCAGGTTGATGCCCTTCTCCAGGTTCCAGTTCACGACGGTGATCGTGTCGGTCATGCCGCAGGCCTTTCGCTGGTGACCGGTGCCGGGCCGATGGACGCGGTCGCCGCCAGGTCGGGGTCGGCGAGGTGGTGCCGCTCCAGCAGGGCGGCCTGCTTGCGCTGGGGCGGCAGTCCGACGTCGGCCCGCCGCTTGTCGAGGCCGCCGGGGTCGGCGACGGGGTGCAGTTCGATCCGTCCGTCGCGCAGCCAGTACTGCGTGCCGTACTCCTGCGGGCGGCTGGGGACGAGGCACCGGTCGTGAAGGTGAGCCCACTGAGCGGTCGTGGCATCCCCGCGGCGGACGGCCTCGGCGAGCATCGCCAGCAAGGTTTTCTGGAAGGCCGGGTCGTGATCGGCCTGCAGCGCGATGGCGAGAGCCGCCTCGCAGCCCTCGTCGCCCACCAGAGAGCGGCCGGGCCAGCCGCACTTGGTGACGAGCCGCCGCAGGGCCTGGGTGTCCGCGAGCGCAGCATGGTGGGCGGCCTGGACATCGTCCGCCATGACTGCCTCGCGGACGTGAGCCGGTGCCCGCCACGTCCGGCGAGCGGCCTCGACCCGGCCGATGAGGTCCTGGGCGATATCCGTGCGGGCGGGGACTGCAGTCTGGCCGGTCACGAGACGTCCGCCGCACTGGCCGACGCCTTGCGCTGATAGCCCTTAGGGCGCATGGTGACGCCGCTGGTCGTCAGCAGGCGGTGGATCGCCCCGTAGGAGCGGCCCGTCTCCTCGCAGATACGACGAATGGACTTGGTCTTGTAGGCCTTGATGACGTCCGTGGCGAACCGTGCGGCGGCCTCGCCCGTCAGCCGCCGACCCTTAGGGATCCGGCTCAGGCCGAGGTCGGCGCCCGTCGACGGGACCGTTGATGGGCCCGGCGATGGGGCCGCGGTGGTGGCGGTGCTCATGGGTAACTCCCCCCGGAGTGGTGTCAGATGCTGGTCTCGCTGCGGGCCAGGGCGAGGAAGCCGCGCCGGGCCCGGAGAACGGCGAGAGTATGGGCGTAGATGTCGTGGTAGGGGCTGATGTCGACCTGGGAGACTGCGACGATGCCGTGGATCTCGCCGGCGTCCAGCGCGGCGAAGAGCCGGGCCATCTGCGGACGGAGCGCCGGGCCGCCCGCTCCGGTGATGTCGAAGGTGGTTATGGAGTCCGTCCACCGGCGGCGATGGACCACGGCCTGGGTCTCGGCGAGGCGGTCAGCGGGGTCCTGACGCGGTCCGACCAGGCTGTACCGGCCGACCCGCACGGCCGTGCCGGTGTCGGCGAGCCGGGCGAGGGCGCGGTGCAAATCGGCCTCCCGCCTCGCGCGCAGTTCGGCCGCACCGGCCCGGACCCTGGGCTGTACAGGGGCCTCGCCCGTGAGCGCGGGCGGCTGACTGACCGTGGTCCGGGTGCCAAGTCGTGCCGGCGGGCGCAGGACGGTTGGTGCGAGCAGGGTCTTCACAGGGCTTCCTTGGAGGTGGGCACCGGACGGGAAGCCCTCCGGTCGGCGATCAGGCGGAGGGCCTCGACCATGCGGGGACGGGAGAGCACGACCTCGACCGCGTGGTGGTCGCTGACGCCGGTGGTGTCGAGGACGGTGACGTCCACGACGGCCTCGACGAGCCACGGGTCCAGGTAGATCCGGTCGATGCGGCAGGGACCGCCCTGTCTGGGCTTCGCGTGGCCAGCGGTGGCGCCGAGGGCGCCCGGCTGGTTCAGCGAGCGGGCGGCGTGCCGGGCCGCGTCGCACAGGCCGGCGGCCGTAAGGGTGTCGTCGAGGTAGGTGCAGGCGACGCGCCGTCCGGTGGCCGGGTCGTGATTGGTGCGGTGGGCCATGTGCAGCCGGTCGGTCACCTTGTCCCAGTCGATCGGCGGTTCGGTCTCCCCCTTCGGGTTGGGGGCCTCGTTGCAGTCGCCGCCGCCGACGAAGGCCGCTCCCTGGTTGATCTTGTCGGCGAAGGCGAGGATCTCGTCGGTCTCCCGCTCCCTGCTGCGGGGGCTGTTGAAGGCCAGATGCCAGCTGACCGCGATGATGTCCACCCCGGGGACGTCACGCAGGCGCAGCACGGTATGGGTGGGCGGGGTGCGCCACGGATGGACCTGGTGGGTGACGTGCTGGTGCACTTCGAAGGTCTCCTCGCGCACCAACATGCCGGTGGGGTTGCGTCCGAGGCCGGCTGTGCCGAGGAACCCCCGCATGCCCAAGGCGCGTTCGGCCGCGTGGAGGCGCCGGTAGTGGCTGTCGCGGCTGTGAGTCATCTCCTGTCGCAGGATGAGGTCCGGGCGTCGCGAGCTGATCAGCTCGTTCGCCTGGTGCCACAGCCGGGGCGGACGCCCGCCGACGTCAGGGCCGCCGTCGTGCTCCAAGTTCATCGTAAGCAAGCGAACGACCGCCTCGTCTTGCGGCGTTGTGGTCATGTGGACTCCGTGAGAAGAAAGGGGGAGAGACGGATCGGGATGTTGCACGGGAGTGCCTCAGCTGGCCGTCATCCGCTGACTCCGATGGCGGCATTGAGGCGCAAGGCCGTGTCAATGAGCGGGACGTGGCTGAATGCCTGCGGGAAGTTGCCGACCTGCCGCTTCCGGACCGGATCCCACTCCTCGGCAAGGAGGCCCAGGTCGTTGCGGATGGCGAGGAGCTTCTCGAACAGTCGGCGGGCCTCGTCGACTCGGCCGATCATCGCGAGGTCGTCGGCCATCCAGAACGAGCAGGCGAGGAAAGCGCCCTCGTCGCCCGGGAGGCCGTCGACGCCCGCCTGTTCGCCGTCGGTGGGGTAGCGCAGGATAAAGCCGTCCGGGGTGGACAGCTCCCGCTGGATCGCCTCGATGGTGCCGATGACCTGCTTGTCGTCCGGCGGCAGAAAGCCCATCTGTGGGATCAGCAGCAGGGACGCGTCTAGCTCCTGGGAGCCGTAGGACTGGGTGAAGGTGTTGCGCTCCTTGTCGTAGCCCTTCTCGCACACGTCCCGGTGGATGTCGTCACGCAGCTGCCGCCAGCGTTCCAATGGGCCGGTCACCACGCCGGATTCGATGAGCTTGACGGTGCGGTCCACCGCCACCCAGGCCATGACCTTGGAATGGACGAAGTGCCGGCGCGGACCGCGCACCTCCCAGATGCCCTCGTCCGGTTCCTGCCAGTGGTCCTCCAGGTAGTGGATGAACTTGAGCTGGAGCAGCGAGGCGTAGTCGTTGCGGGATAGGCCGGTCATGTGGGCCACGTGCAGGGCCTCGGTGACCTCGCCGTAGACGTCGAGCTGGAGCTGGTGCGCCGCGCCGTTGCCCACCCTCACGGGCGAGGAGTTCTCGTAGCCCGGGAGCCAGTCCAGCTCGGCCTCGCCGAGCTCACGCTCGCCGGCGATGCCGTACATGATCTGGAGGTTCTCCGGGTCACCGGCCGCCGCGCGCAGCAGCCAGTCCCTCCAGGCGCGGGCCTCCTCACGGTAGCCGGTGCGCAGCATCGACGTCAGGGTGATCGCCGCGTCTCGCAACCAGGTGTAGCGGTAGTCCCAGTTGCGGACGCCGCCGATGTCCTCCGGCAGGGACGTGGTGGGAGCGGCGACGATGCCGCCGGTCGGGCCGTACGTCAGCGCCTTGAGCGTGATCAGGGAGCGGATCACGGCCTCGCGGTAGGGACCGTGGTACGTACAGTGCTCGACCCACTCGCGCCAGAACTCCTCGGTCGCCGCCAGGGACTGCTCCGGCTCCGGCAGCGGGGGCGGCTCCTTGTGCGACGGCTCCCACGAGATCGTGAACGCGATCCGGTCACCGGGCGCGACCGTGAAGTCCGCGTACGTGGTCAGCGACTTGCCGTAGGTCTCGCAGTCGGTGTCGAACCACACGGAGTCCGGGCCCGCCACGGCCACCGTGCGGCCCTCGTGCTTGTGCACCCACGGCACCACCCGGCCGTAGGAGAACCGCATGCGCAGGGTCGAGCGCATCGGCACCCGGCCCGAGACGCCCTCGACGATCCGGATCAGCTGGGGCGCGCCGTCGCGGGGAGGCATGAAATCGGTCACCCGGACCGTGCCGCGCGGGGTGTCCCACTCGGACTCCAGGATCAGCGAGTCGCCGCGGTAGGTGCGCCGGGCGGCACGCGGCGGCGGAGCGTCGGAGGCGTGCGCCGGACCGAGGCGCCAGAACCCGTGTTCCTCCGTGCCGAGCAGACCGGCGAAGATCGCGTGCGAGTCGAAGCGGGGCAGGCACAGCCAGTCCACTGTGCCGTCCCGGCAGACCAGGGCCGCGGTCTGCGTGTCCCCGATGAGCGCGTAGTCCTCGATGCAGTGAGACATAAGTGGAAAATCCGTCCCTTGTGGGCATAGTGCGGCTCGTGTGCGGTGCTCGGGTAGTTCAGGAAGCCGGCCTTCGGCGCGGTCGGGTGCTCGCCAGTGCGGCGGCGCGGGCCAGGCGCCAAGCGGTGCCGTCGACGGGTTCGCCGGCGAGGTGGAGGTGCGCGGAGACCAGCGCCCGCAGCACGGCGTTCACGTCTGTGTGCGGGGCGGCGTCGAGTGCCGCGCGATGCTTGCCCAAAGCGGCATGCCGGTCCGCCCACGGGCCGTCAACCAGGTCTTCGCCGAGCGGAGTTGTCCGGAAAGCGGCCCAGCTGCCGTCCGGGACGGCGAGCACGCGGGCCTGCTCCAGCAGCTCCTTGGGGAGTCGTTCGGCGCCGGGCGGCTTCGGCTGAGCGGACAGCCAGTGCAACCCGTCCGCAGGAGAATGGTGGAGGCCGGCTGCGATGGCCACGACGTTCGCTGCCGCGAGCACTGGAGGAGGAGGCAGGTGGTGCTGGTGGGCGTGCTGGTAGGCAACGACTGCCGAGTCGGCCGCCAGGACTTCTTCCGCAGCCGTCAGCGTTGCACGGTTGCCCCACAGGCCGGTGTGCGGCTGGTACGCAGTGAAAGCGGCATCGCCGACGACGCCGGCGCCGATCAGGCGGTCGGCCCATGCGCCGAGCGTTCCCAGAGCATCGGCAGCCTGTGTAGCCTCGGCCAGCCGGACGGTCAGCATGATGTGCGGGAGTTCGTCCTCGTCCCGGGGCGTCAGCCACCAGATCGAGCGGGGAAGTTCCGCGAAGAGATCCGGCAGATGATCGACGAGCAGGGCGTGCCGGGTCGGACCCTGGCAGTACAGACGGGTGGACACGTACGGGGAGGCGCCGGGCAGTTGAGTCTGGCCGCGTGCCGCGATCGGCGCGCCCCGCAGGGGCGGCGCTGGCTGGCGCGGTGCTGCGGAGGCGAGGCAGGTGACGATCTCGTGGGGCCGGCCGTCGCACCATCCGAAGGCGTCATCAGGCTCGGCCTCGATGAGGGTGAGCTGTCCCAGCGACCGGCGCCGGTCCAGGTGCGTGCGCAGCAGCGCGCGGTGAGACGGGTGGTCCAGGTCCAGGGGCAGCCGCTCGTCCCAGTGCTCGAGGTGGACGTGCCGGGGCAGGCGCCACCGCTCGCGCAGCGCGGCGAACTCTTCCTCCCACTCGTCGACGGGCGCGCCCGAGCCGGGCAGCCCGGTGTGCACCAGGCGCCAGGTAGTCGGGCTGAGGACGCTGCGGCCGACCCGCACCCGAGGCTGGACGGCCAGGTGCCGGGCAGCGCCCCAGTCCCAGGCGGACAGGTTGCCGATGCTACCGACGAGCCGGCTGCCCTGGCCGCGCTGCATCTCGTCGAGGAACCGGGCGACGCCCGGGGTCTGACATTCGATCTGGAGCGGGTGCGGTATCGATGCCTCCAGCACTTGGAGGCGCGAGAGGGAAACCAGGTGCAGCCGTTCCTGGTGGCAGATCACCGCGAGGTCATCGGGCGCGAAGACGCCGGGATCCGGCTCGCGGAACTCGGACAGGGAGATCAGCGGGGCGAGCAGGCGAGGCGTGTGCGTGATGTGCAGGGCCCTGGGCAGCAGCGAGGGGAACGCCAGCTGCACGGGCAGGGCGCCGTGCACGATGGTCGGGCGGCGGGCCAGGGAGCCCAGCAGGTCGCTGGGACGGGCCTGGTGGGCGAGCAAGGCGGCGAACCGCCCGCCGCTGAAGTGCCCCCACCCGCGACCGACCCGGCGAACGGCAAGCGTGAACTCCCCGGCGTTCAGCTGCTGGACATCGGCCGCGTGCACTGAGACGACCAGCTCCACGTGGGCGGGCGCGTCCGCGGCGCTGGCTGGTTGGGGCTCGGCAAGCTGCTCGATGAGGTCCTCGTCCAGGACGAGGTCCCGCCCATCGGCGGCGGCGCGCTGCGCGAGAGTCACCAGCAGGCGGTCACGCCGCACGGTGTTCGGCCGCGGGGCACGCGCGGTGCCGTGGTAGTCCTCGGGCAGCCCGAGCCCGGTGTGCGGGTCGATCAGATCCATCAGCGGCACGAGAACGCCCTCGCCGTACCGGTCGCAAAACCGTGCGCGGTAGCGGCTCCACGCCACGGTCCCGTGCGGCTCCGGCGTGACGCGGGCCAGCACACCGGCTGCCGCCTGCGTCTCCCAGGCCACCGCGCGGGGCACGGTGAGGTCCGCGTCCATGCGTACGTCCACGGAGAGGGGCGTGGGCCGGTCGACGATCTGACGCATCTGCCTGGTGGCCGCGAGCCGATGCCGCTCCGGGTCTTGGCCGTACCGGCGGTCGAGCGAGCCGATCCGCGCGTGGATCTCCAGCACCGCCGCGACCAGGCCGGCTGCGGGAGAGGACGCGAGCACGGAGGTCTTCTTCAGCTCTTGCGCCACGTGTCCGAGGGCATTGCTCTCGGTGCTTGCGGGCTGGAGGCTGGTGAGGAACATACGCTTGGAGATCAGCAGATCCAGCAGCTCCTCGGAGCCGGTGACGCCGAGCTCGGGGTGGGCAGTGGCGAGCTTGTCAGCCACCTCGCGGTAGGGCACCGGGAAGGTTGCCAACCGAACGGCGGCCTCGACGGCCGCGGTGCGCCGGATGGCCACTTCGTGGACGGCGGTGCCGGTTGCCTCCAGGGCCCGCTGCTGCCAGGGAAGAACCAGCCGTTCACCGCGCGTGCGCAGCGAGTTGTTTGCCATGACCCGAAGGTTCCGCCGGATCTCCGGGACGGCTTCGAGTTGCTGCACGACGGCGGCCACCCACTCGCCGTCGGCCCGGGTGAGCAACTGGTGATCTCGACCCCACCGAACGACGGTCTCCGAGCCGAACTCGCCTTCCGTGATGCCGGCGAACAGGCCGAACGGCGTTGGGCGCGACAGGCGCAGGACGTAGCTGAGCAGCGAGAGCGCCAGGCGCCGTACGGCCTCGGGGTCGCCGGGCCGCTCGGCCAGGTCGTCGACTTCGCGGGCGAGGTCGGGGCTCGCGTGGCGGACGGCGGTCGCGATCTGCGGGATGTTCCAGACCCGCAGGACCCACTGGTGCCAGGACGACGACGCGACGGCAGCGTGCTGGGAAAGGTCCGGCAGCGGCGGGATCGGCAGGTCGTGCAGGAGTACGGAGCGCACCAGAATGCCGCGTTGGGCGCGGAAAGCGGGTTGGGAGCTCATCGCCGTGGCCTTCTTGCTGAGGGTGGTCGGGGGATCGGTGCGAGAGGTCAGACGTCGCCGAAGAAGTGGTCCAGGGCGTCGGCGGTGTGGGGTACTTCGGCCTCCTGGAGGTCGAGAACCTCGGCCAGGGTGGGACCTTCGTGGCCCCGCTCACCCCGGTCGCCCCGGCTCCTTGGGTAGGCGGGCGCGGGGGCAGCGGCGTGGGCCGGCGCAGGGGTGAGGCAGGCGGTGGGCATGGTCAGGCCTTCCGGTTCGGGGGAGGCGGAACAGGTGACGTCGGTGGCGAGGAGGCTGACGATTGGGTGGAGGAGCAGAGGACGGCTGAGCGGGCCGCCGTCCTGACTCACCCACCCGGAAGTGCCGTCGCACTCAGCGAATCCCCAGGTGAAGGGCGGCAGCGTGACGTGCGTGCCAGCCTTGAGGTACGTGGTGCCGGGTGGCCAGGCGGGGTCGTCGGACCGCTCGGGCAGGAAGACGCCCCACTGCCCGGCATGCGTGAAGACCCAGCCCACGGCGGATGCCGCTGCGGATCGCGTGATCGTGTCGGTGACGAGCCGGGCGAGCGGTTCGGGCATGAGTAGGACCTCCCAGCCCGGCCCGACCTCCCGCGTCCGCGGGCCCGCAGCGGGCCTGGGCGAGAGGTCAAGTCGTACGGCCAACACGAGAGTTGCGAGGGTCATGACGAGGTCCTTGCTGGCGTGCCTCCAGCGTGTCAGCGCCGGAAGCAGAGGTGCGGGGGGACAGCTCGACGGCGATCGCGGCCTGGCTGTAGCCGCGCAGGAGGTTGTTGAGGGCGCGAACGGGCTCCCCGTCAAGCGTCAGGTGCGTGCAGCGCGCGGCCAGGGCCCGCAGGGCGGACCGGGCCTGGAGGACGGCGAGCGGGATGCCGGCGCACAGATGCGGGCCGCCGCCGAAGGCCAGGCGCTGGTCGCTGCGCGGTCTATGGGGGCCATGGGTCCTTGGACGAAGTGGTGGATGGGCAAAGCGGAAGGCGTGGACTGGCTACCGTGGTTGTGCTCTGGGAGCCAAGGCAGCCGGGAGAACGGCAATACGGGGGGGTGCTGCCTCGCTCGCGGCTTCCGGGACCGGACGGCGGTGCGTCCGAGCGGTCCCCCAGAGTCGGAAGCCGAAGCCCAAGAGCGAGCGCCGACGGCCGACGGCGACTAGGGCGCCGCACGTGCCGGGCTCCGGTCTACGTGGGAGGCCCACAGCCGCCGGGGGAGCCCGCCGCGGCGCTGGCCAACTCGGCTGTCGGAACGGCTCGATGTTGCAGGGCGTCTGCTCGAGCCGCCTCCGGCACCGTCGTGAGATCCGGCCCGGGAGCCGGGGGGTGCCCGGCCGCGTCGAGAACGGCCCCGGCATTCGCCGGAACTGAGTTGATCAGGGCCTGCGCGACCTCTGCGAGCCGGATGGTGAGGATCACCAGCTGCATGTAGCCCTCCGGTAGTGGCGCTTTGCGGATGCGGCGCGCCTGGCGGGCCAGGTCAGGGTCCGCCTCAGCGACGATCCGCTCCAGACGGGGGAGATGCTGGCGCAGGGCCGCGAGGAGCAGCATGACTTCGTTGTCGCGACGGGGCAGTGGTGACGTTCCCAGCACCCGCTCCACCAGGTCTTCGACGACGTGCAGGGTGCTGAGGGGACGAAGGCGCCGTCGTGCGAGGTAGGTGCGGGATGCGTGGCGCCCGCGCCAACCGAGCGCCGGACGCAATGCCGATAACACGTTGTCTCCAATCAGGGGACGAGAGGCGGCCAGCGCCCGATGCTGCCGCGGGCCCAGGTCCGTGCTGCGCCTGGCTCGATCACTGGCGCCGAGGCGCTGCGGGAGTGTCGGGCTCTGCGGGCGTGTGTTGATCACGGTGCATCTCCCGCGAGATCGAGGATCACCGAGACAGCGTGAGCCAGACGTCGAAGCCGCCCCAAGCTCGCCGTGGCCGTCTGCACTTCTTGGAGGACGGCGAAGCCGTGCCGGATGACTTCCTTCGCGTCCAGACCCTGGAGCCGGACGAATCGCCCTGAGTTTTCGCACAGGGTTCGCAGGACGGCTTCCAGACTTGGTGTCCAGGCGTCGATCTGCTCGCGGTTCGGCGCGGCTGCCTCGCCCAGGATGGCTTCCAGGAGCGCTTCGGTCGCCTCCGCTTCCGCTGCTGCTGTGAACCGGGCGGTCTCCTCCAGTCGGTTCAGCAGATGCCCGAAGGCTTTCTCCCTCGCTCCGTTCGGGGCGGTGCGGGCGCGGAAGGCCGCAGCATTCGAGGGAGGCGCGTATGCGAACGAATTCGGTGAGGTGTCGGCGACCGCGTGTGCTCGCGAGTCGCGGGTGGCCATCGGAAGGAGGGCCATCGCGCGGACGCTCATGATGCCCGCCTCCGGGGGGAGTCGAGCTCCGTCCAGACGGTCTTGCCACTGCCCCCCGGGTCGGTCTCGACGCCCCAGCGGTCGGACAGCTCGTCGACGAGGCACAGGCCGCGCCCGCTCGTCCGGCTCACGGAGAGCCTCTGCTCCGTGGGCTTCACGGCGGACGGATCACGCATATCTACGCGCAGCTGGTCGTCGGACCACGCAACGGTGATCTTGACCTTCGCTCTGTGCGGCAGGTTGACGCAGCCGTGCAGGATGGCGTTGGTCATGAGCTCCGTACAGATCAGGGTGACATCGTCGGCGACGTGCTCAAGGCCGTCCTCCTCCAGACACGCACGCAACTGGCGGCGCACACGCGAGATCGCCGCCCGGTCCGCGGGGAAGGACGCTTCGAACTGGGGCTCGTTCTTCGCACCGAGCGTGACGACGAGGTCGTGGAGTTCGGTCACCGCACACACTCCTTCAGCTGGCAGTGCCGCACCCGCATGCCTCATGACGGTGGACGGAGCTGCCAGGCAGCTAGGCGTCGTGCGCGTCAAGTGGTGCACGTTCATCGGCCACTTCTCCTCGCCTGGCAGCGTGCAATCGGCTCTGGCCCCCGAGCCGGCCCATGTGAATGAGGTCGTCGATTCCCCTGCGCCGCAAGCGGGTTGGAGGAATATCGTCTTCACGAGACAACCGCGTCTGCGAGGGGCTGGGTATCCCGGTGAGCACGCGGGAGTGGGGAACGTGGGGAAAGATCGTTTTGGAGGCGGGGGCGCACGATGGCACGGATGCGCAACGAGAAACTGGCTGCGGCCATTGCTGAACTTGGCCTGTCCCAGGCCCGTCTGGCCGCTCGCGTCAAGGCGGTGGCGGAAGAGCACGGTGTCGCCAGCCTGGCCTCCGTCGGCCGATCCCACATCACCAAGTGGGTGGGCGGAGTGACCCCCGAGCCGCCGGCTGCCCGTATCTTGGCCGAGACGCTCTCCCGTGGCCTCGGTCGCCTCGTCACGCTCGCAGACATCGGGCTGGCGACGGACACCGAGCCCGAGCCGCAGCCGCCGGCGTGGAGCGACGACACACTGACCACGCTGGTGACGCTCGGGAGTGCGGACATGGACCTCGACCGCCGACGCCTTTTGGCCAGCACCATCCACTCGACGATCGGCTTGGCCCTTCCCGCCGAGCAGTGGTTCGAACAGGCCATGGATCGGGCCCGCGCCCGCAAACCTCTGTCGGGCCACACCGTTACAACTCAAGACGTGGAAGACGTCCGCGAGATGTGTGACTTCTTCTCCCGGCGAGACCAGAAGCGCGGCGGGCGCGCCGGGCGCACCGCCCTGGTGGCGTACCTGCGCACGGACGTTGCTGACCTCCTGGGTAGCCACTTCCCTACCGAGGACATTCGCCGCAGCATGACGTCGGCCGCAGCGGAACTGGCCTACCTCGCAGGATGGACAGCCTTTGACGGCGGTGAACATCCGCTCGCACTTCGCTGGTTGACCGCCGCGACCAATCTCGCGGAGGAAGCCGGCGACGCTCCCCTGGCCGGCCATACGCTGCGTGCCATGGCCCACCAAGCGGTTGACCTCGGAAACCCAGGAGAGGCCGTGCGGCTGGCCGAAGCGTCGCTTTCCAGCCGCCGGTACGCCCAGGCCTGCTGGCGAGAACGCTCGCTGCTCGGCGTCGTCCACGCCCGAGGCCTGGCGGCGAGCGGCGAGAAGAAGGCCGCTGTCGCCGCCCTGCTCCAGGCCGAACGAGACCTCAGCCGCGCCAGCGAGAGCGACAACGAGCCCAACCGCGTGTTCTTCTTCGGCGAAGCCAGCCTCGCACACGAGACCGCCGCCGCACTTCGTGACCTGGGCGATCTCCAAGGAGCTGAGAGCCAGTTCCGCCACAGTGTGCGAACTCGCCGCGGTGAGTTCACCCGAACTCACTCCGTGACTCTGGGATACCTCGGGGCGGTACAGGCCCAGCAAGGCCACCTCGACGTCGCCTGCGAAACCTGGGGTCAGGCACTCGATGCCATGGCCGGGGTTCAGTCCGGGAGAGCTCGCGAGACCGTAGTTCAGATGCGCCGGGCCTTGTCCCCGTTCCGAAGCCGGGCAGGGAGCCGAGCCGCCGAACTCGACGCAAGGGCGCGGACAGCCCTCGGCGTAGGCTGACGCGGCCAGGACGACGATCGTGGCAGTCGCTGCGACTGCCACCCAGATCAGACCTAAGGGGCCTTCGTGTCCGACGAGTTCATCCAGGTGCCGGTAATCGGCCGAGTCGTTGGCGGCCACACCGGCCGTCGCGACGACTTCAAGGGCGGAGTCGAGTCGATCATCCGTCTGAACCCGGAATTCCCCGTGGAGACCTTGAAGGGCGCCACTGAGTTCAGCCACCTTCAGGTGCTGTGGCACTTCAGCGAACGCTCGCCTGAGGACGTCGCCCTCCACGCCCGGAGCCCGCGCGACAACCCGGCGTGGCCCGAGACCGGAACCTTCGTTCACCACAATCACCGGCGCCCGGCCGGCCTGGGCGTGTCTTTCCCCAGGTTGTTGCGGATCGAGGGGCTCGACGTACATGTGACCGACCTGGATGCCGATGACGGCACACCCGTCATCGATGTGGTCGTGGTGTTCCAGGAGTTCCTGCCACGCGGCAAGGTCACACAGCCGACCTGGCCTAGCGAGATGCTCAAGGACTACTGGACCGACGCAGAAGAGCGTCCCTAACAGGGATCGCTTCTCCCGCGAGCGGTGCCAGTACAGGAGCGACCACGCGCGGGGAACGGCTCGTCCCCGCTCTGTGGCAAGCATCTGCATGAGCGTGCCGGTCACGAGGACCTCCTTGCGACCGGCACGAGGTCCCCCCGCGCAGCCAGCCACCCGCTGCAGCTTCCCGACAGCGGACGCACCCACCACTTCTTCGCGTCGTAGACACCGGGGCCGACTACCAGGAGTACGTCACAGTCCCGATTCGTGTCGTGCGCGATGCCGTCCACTTCAGGGCTCCAAGTGCCCGTCGGATGAGCCGCCGTGTCCCTCGCCAAGGACGGGACGCAGGGCGCCCTCTTCGCAACTGTTGCCTGGTCAGATCCTGTCCGCAGTTGCGCAGACAGGTACGCGTCAATCGAGGTGGGAGGCATAGCCGGTCCTCGTCGTCGAGTTGGCGGAGGCTCGCGAGGTATGCGAAGGCACACAGAGTTAGCGAGCAGCTGCTTGCTGTTGCGACCAGCCGAGTATGGCAGCGACTTCTTCTTTACGTAAAGCGAGTCTGCGAAATTTTCTCAACGAGCTTCTTCGGTTCCTTGCGGAGCGACCGGAAGCTATCGTCATGTCGACACTTGACGTCGAGTGAGCAGTTCTCGCGTCAGCAGCCCGAGACGAAGTCCCCACAGAAGGAGTTGACATGGCAGCCGTCGACGACAGGTCCGTCGCACTGTGCCGCATCCTGCTCAGGCTGCAGCTCCGCCGGCTCCGTCAAGCCCGGGGGCTCAACGCCTCCGCCGTCGCGAAGGTTTTCGGGTGGTCAACAGCACGCATGACCCGCCTGGAGACCAAGGACACCGCGGTCGAGGTCGGCGACGTTCGCCTTCTTTGCGACTACTACGAGGCGCCGCGCGAGCTTCGCGACGAGCTGGAGAACTATGCCCTCATCACCAAGACGCGGAAAGACTGGTGGGAAGAGAAGCCGTACAAAGGCAAGATCCCACCGTGGTTCCAAGCCTGTCTCGGCCTGGAGGCTGCAGCTCGGACCATCCGCATCTATCAACCCGAGTTCGTGCCAGGCCTGACTCAAGACCCTGAGTACGCCCGGGCGATTCTCGCCCTCTCCGAGGCCGATGAGCAAACCCAGGAGGTCCACGCCGCAGTGCGGGCGAAGCGACAGAGCATCCTGGAACGCGAGGAGGGCGCACCCTCGGTGGTGGTGATGCTCAACGAAGCGATCCTTCGGCGGCCCGTGGGCGGGAGCGAGGTCATGCGCCAGCAGTTGCAACGCTTGATGCACCTCGCTGAGCAGCCCCACATCACAATCCGGGTGCTGCCGTTCGCTGCCGGTGCGCACCCTGCCATGCACGGCCCCTTCACCTTGTGGGATTTCGAGGATGAGACGGTGGGTGAGCTCGCCTACCTCGAGAACCTCGTTGACGGCGGAGTCCACTCGGACGCCGAGAAGGTCGCACCGTTCATCGACGTGTTCGAGCGGCTGGATTCTCTTGCCGTTACCCAAGAGTTCTCGATCAAGATGATCAAGGAGGCGGCGGCCAGCCTGTGACCACTCCAAGGCCTGGCTGCCTCTGGTCAGGTGCTGGCCTGGCCATCCGGGTCCGCAGGGGAGACTCTGAAAGGATGCCCAGGCAGTCGCCTGGGAGGCCTTCAGCAGAAGGCCGAGGTACCAAGGAAGTTAGGAGAGTCTCCGTTGACGCAGGAGCTCAAATGGTGGAAGAGCAGTTACAGCGGCCAGAACGGGGGGGACTGCATTGAGTGCGCCGTGCCCTCACCGGTCGGCACAACGGGGGCCGCGCAGGACGTGATCCACGTCCGTGACTCTAAAAACAAGAAGGGGGCACACCTTACCTTCCCGGCGGCGTCCTGGAACTGCTTCGTCGCCGCCGCCAACCGTGGTGAGTTCGGCACCGCATAAAGAGGAGTTCGCCGCAACCCCATAGCAGTCGCAGTGGCCCGAGCGGGTCCCCCCTCAAGCGTAGTGAGGAGGGACCCGCTCGGCGTTCTACCTTCCCCCCGTGAGGCCTCAAGAGCAACTAGGCGCACTCGCTGTCGTCGAGCCGCTTCGGCCTCCGGTTCTACTTGGGCTTACCCGGAGCGGGGCTGTGGCCTCCAAGTCTCTTCGACAGCCGGGGTACGTATGGTTGCGTTGCGGCGCGGAGTGGAGATCATGCTGCGGCGCAACTCGTCGGCAGGAAAGGCCCGTTCGGCTAGTTTCGAACCCACCGCGACAGTCTGTCGACGGGGTGTGACAGTGATGGTCGCCGAGGTCATTGGTGGGCGATCGTGGCCTGGAGGACGAGCGCGCCAGCATGCAAGCCGGGCGGGCACGCCATCCCATCAGCAGTCCGGCCTCCCGGCCGACCAGCAGGGGCACGGTCTGACAGCAGAGCTCGAACAGCTCCGGCGCGGGCAGTGCTCACCTGGTGGCGGCCACTCATCGAGCCTCACTCACGACCCGATGAGTCCCATTAGGCGCGGGACATCCTCGATCGTTACGGGCTGTGAGTGAACGTATCCCGGCCTGATCAGTGCCGGAAAGTGACGCACGGTGGTTTGGGATAGTGCACGGTGATCTTCTTCCCCGTCCTCGCGGAGCTCGGCGAAGAACGCACCAACAACACACTCATCCGCTGGCTCAGCCACCACACCGCCCGACTCATGCAGACCTCATCCACGCAGACGGCCGGGCAACAGTCCGCTGATCCGCTCGCCGAGCTCGGCGAGCGGACCCGCAACAGAACAGCCGCCCGCCACGACAACCGCCGAAGCCGACCCAGCGGCCGACCAGTTACACGGCACCGACGAAGGCACTGAACAGACGAGTGACGTCGAGCTGACTGCGGGCGGGGGCAATCCCTGAGCAGCAGCATGCCCTGGGCGCCGAGTAGCTGCCCGGCGGCCCGCATCGGGAGGCCGCGCTGCACCGCCACAGGTTCTCGGCGAGAGCCGTTCCAACGCCCACCGGAGACGGGAAGGAGAGCCAGACTGTCGGCCATGGACACTTCCTCAGCCCACCAGGACCGTGAAGAAGCAGAGCGGCTGAGCACTGCCGTGGGGGTCCTCGCCGACTTCCTGAGCCGCCAGCCGCTCACCCAGGCCCTGGCCTCGCTGGAGCACCGACTGGAGGGCGCCGACGGGATGAATGTCATGCGGATCGCGGCGGACGGCCACGTCGTGCCGCAGCTGCTTGCCTCAGCGCTCACGGTCCGCGAGAGCCTGGGCCGGATCAACGACTTGATCCACGCCTGCGGCATCCTCCTCGTACTGCCCCACATCCTCGGGGATGAAGAACGCATCACCGTTCGCCCCTCCCTCGGCGCCGGCAACGACCCGAGCCGCCCGTACGACGTGGAGACAGACCAGCGCATCACGGAGTTCAAGCTCGCTCGTTGGCGCGGCGCAGACGCCATGCGCAAGCGCCAGACCTTCAAGGATCTCGTGATGCTGGCCGCCGACACCTCCGGCCGCCGGGCTGAGCTGTTCGTGATCGGCCCCGAGCCCTGCCGCTTCCTGACCACCAGCACTTCAACTGCGGCCTGGGCCCTGGACCGCAGCCCAGGGGCGCTGCGGACCTTCACCACCGTCTTCGGCACACCGGGCATGTCCGTCGCCCAGTTCACCGCGACGCATGCCGCCCACGTTCAGATCACCGATCTGCGGGTTCTTCTCCCCGCGTCCGTCGCAGCCCTCCTGCAGTGAGCCGTTCTCACCATGAGGCGCCAGCCTTGCGAAGGGCCCTGTATTCACGCTCCCCAAGCCGCGGCGGCGCGTTCCACACTAGCGCGGCGCCAGTGAACAGGTGGTGACGCGGCATTTTGCCTGGTCACAGCGGGGCGCATGCGAGCTATCGCCATTCACATGCGCAGTCGTGGATGACTGGCCCCTCGTGCCGCCGCCTTGAGCGGTCTCCTCGCCATGGCGTACATCCTCGACGACGACGGCCATGCTGCTGGGCAGCGGCGTCACGGGGCCGGGCAGTTCGCGAGTTCCGGCTGGATCGGCCGGCAGGGGAGTGAGGCAGCTCCGGGGAGGCCGAAGCGCCCTCTGGTTGGGGCACCGGCATCCGTGCGATGTGCACCTGCAGTCTGGGGCGTCGGTTCGCCGCGGCAGTGGGTTAAGCGCGGTGCTTGCCCGGCGCGGGCTGCCGCCTTGCGAGCCCGGTCTGCCGGGGCTGTCAGTCCTGCGTGGTGTGCGGCTATCGAAGCGGCGATGGCGCCGCCGGCTTGAATGGCCAGTGCGGGGATCGGGCGGAGGGCGACAGCGGCCGCAGCTGCAATCTGTGAGTTGCTGGGGCGCTCGGAAGGTGTCGCAGAGTCGGAACGGGAAACGGTCCTTGACGAACGCCGTGTGCCGTCCCTGGGCGAAGAGTCGGAGCGTGGCTGCGGGGCCAGCCATGCACGGGCCGGTGGTGTCGAGAGTGTTGCCATGCTTCCGCGATTCCAGCGCGGGGAGTCCCTGGTGTGCATTGTTTCCGCAATGCCTCCTATGCGGCTTTCCGATCAATTTGTGTCAATAATCTAATTCTTATCTGGGGTGTGGGATTTATCCCCGAGTGGTGGTAAGGACCACGGTCGGCCGGTGCAGTTTCGCCGAAGCTGGCTTGTGCTGTCAGCGGCGGCCGGCGTGGCCAACGAGCGGTGATACGCAACCTCCAGTCATGGCACGTGGCCTCGGGTGTGTCGCGAACGGCGTGAGTGCAGCGGCCCAGGAGACGCCAGCAGCGGTGAGGGGAATGCCTGTCGGCGTCCCGGGGGGATGTTCGCTTCCGTACCCTGGTGAGGTTCGCCGTCCGGCTCGCTGTGACGGGCGGCACAGAGACTTCGCGGCAGGCAGCAACACGAAAAGGTGACGAGTGAGCGACAAGAACCAGGAGCTGGCCGACTTCATCTGGTCGGTGGCCGATCTGCTGCGCGGCGACTACAAGCGTTCCGAGTATGGCAAGGTCATCTTGCCGATGACCGTGCTGCGCCGCATGGACTGCGTGATGGAGGACACTCGCAAGGACGTGTGGGCGCGTGCCGAGTCATACGCGGGTATGAACAAGGATGGCGTGCTTCGGGCTGCTGCCGGCCGGAACTTCTGGAACCTCTCCCAGCAGTCATTCGCCACCATCGGCGCGGACCAGGACACCGACAAGGTCGAGAAGAACCTCAAGGACTTCATCGACGGCTTCTCGGCGGAGGCCACCGAGATCCTCGACCACTATGCCTTCCACCTTCAGATCGAGCGGCTGGCCAAGGCCGGTCTGCTCTACCTCGTCGTGCAGAAGTTCGCCGAGATCGATCTCAGCCCCGCAGTCGTGGACAACCACAACATGGGCTTCGTCTTCGAGGAACTCATCCGTAAATTCGCAGACGCCTCGAACGAGACCGCCGGCGAGCACTTCACCCCACGCGAGGTGATCGAGCTGATGGTCGAGCTGCTACTCGCTCCAGACGCTGAACGCCTTACCGGTGAGGCTCCTGTGGTCGATATCCTTGACCCGGCCTGCGGAACCGGTGGCATGCTGTCGGCAGCTGAGGAACACATCAAGACGCTCAATCCTCGGGCACGCGTGAACCTGTTCGGGCAGGAGGTCAACGCTGAGTCGTACGCGATCTGCCGCTCAGACATGCTCCTCAAGGATCAAACGGCCTCCAATATCTGCTTCGGAAATTCATTCACCCACGACGGCCATGAGGACGAGCAGTTTGAATACATGCTCGCTAACCCACCCTTCGGCGTGGAGTGGAAGAAGGTCGAGAAGGAGATTAAGGAGGAATATGAAGATCGCGGCTACGATGGCCGCTTCGGTGCTGGCCTGCCCCCCATTAACGATGGCTCCTTCCTTTTCCTTCAGCACATGATTCAGAAGATGAGGCCATTGAAGAAGGACGCCGAAGGCAGAGAAGTCGGGGGCAGTCGCATCGCCATTGTATTCAACGGATCGCCGCTTACTGGCGTTGCGGGATCGGGTGAGTCGGAAATCCGCCGATGGATTATCGAGAACGACTATCTGGAAGCGATCGTTGCCCTCCCGGACCAACTCTTTTATAACACAGATCTTTCTGCCTACTTCTGGATCGTCACCAACCGAAAGCCGAAGAACCTCAAGAATCGGATCATCCTGGTCGACGCGCGGGATCAGTGGCGCAAAATGTCAAAGTCGCTGAGCAAGAAGCGTAAGCGGATCGCTGAGGAGCAACGCAGGGAGATCTGTCATTGGTATGGGCAGGCATATCGACTGGCGCGCTCAGGTGAGAACTCTGAACACTCCGTACCGGATAAGGTGAAAGTCCTTGCTGCCGACGAATTCGGATACAAGCGGATCGCCGTAGACCGGCCACTCAAGCTGCGCTTCGAGGTCACTGAGGACACCCTTGACGCGTTGCGCGCATCCAGGGTAGTTGCCAGGGAGTTCCGTGATCCAGAGAAGCTAGTTGATGCATTGAAACCCCTGGTCGGGTCGAGTTGGGCTACCAAGGCCCAGGCGTGGGGTGACCTTCTAGCAGCAATGGCTGAGAAGGGTGTGACGTGGCCGAAGGGTAAGCCCTTCGACAGGGCCATGCGTGACGCAGTCGGAGTGCCGGATCCCGAGGGTGAGATCCAATATGCAAAGAAGGACCAGCCCGAACACGACCCAGGTTTGCGAAACTTCGAGTATGTACCCCTTCGTGGTGACATCGACGAATACTTCGCGCGTGAGGTGAAACCCAATGCCGAGGAGGCGTGGATCGCGGAGTCCAAGAACGCGGAAACGCAAGAAATCGTTCGTTTTCGGATCGGGTACGAAATCCCATTCACGCGACACTTCTACGTCTACGAGTCCCCGAATTCCCCGACTGATATCGACAGGGAGATGAAGGCCCTGGAGGCAAAGATCCAGACGTTGCTGAGTCAGTTGGCCACATTGGATGATTTCACCTTCGCTGAGATCTCCGAGACTGTGTCGCCCGGCGGCTTGAGGAAGCCGCGTGCCGAAGGGGCGTGGAGGTGGCTCCCCGAACTGCCTGACAGTTTTAAACTGGTACGCCTCGCGTATGTGGCTCGCCTGCAGAACGGGTTGACGGTCGATGCGAAACGCGATATCACCGGGGATGTCGTCACGCGTCCGTATCTGCGCGTAGCCAATGTTCAAGCCGGTCGTCTTGCGCTCGACTCCGTCACGGAGATTACGGTGCCGCGGAGTGTGGCCCGGCGTAGCACGCTCAGGGCTGGCGATGTTTTGATGACCGAGGGTGGGGACTTGGACAAGTTGGGCCGCGGGACCGTATGGCGAGGTGAGCTGGAAGGTTGCTTGCATCAGAATCACATCTTCGCCATCCGGCCCGACGAACGGCATCTCGATGGCGAGTACTTGGCTTACGTCACTCAGTCCCTCCATGGGCGCTGCTATTTCGAGAGCACGGGAACCAGGACTACGAACCTCGCGTCCACCAACAGCAGCAAGATCCAGAACTTCCCAGTGCCCCTCCCGCCCGTGCCGACACAGAAAGCATTGGTCCGTTCCCTTAATGCGTCGCTCGACCGCCAAACACGGCTGCGCGACGAGATCGAGCGCCAGCTCGCGCTCCTTATCGAGCGCCAGCGGGCACTCTCCACCGCTGCAGTCACCGGGCGACTGCGGGTTTCCACCACTTAATCGCCGCTCGATGTTGTATGCCGCTTCCCCTATCCCCGAGGAGAATCGATGACCCCCGTCCCTGCGCAAGCACGAGAGGCGCACACTGAAGGAGCCTTCGAGGCCGTCATCGAGTCTGCCCTGCTCCGGAACGGCTGGGAGCGAGGGCTCGGCAATTTCTACGACCACGAGCTTGGCATCGACACCTCCGAACTTTCCAAGTACCTCCGCGCGTCCCAATTCGACGCCTGGGAGCGGCTGATGGATGCCTACGGAGAGGAGGAGCCAGATGCCATCCATCGCTTCGCAGCCCACGTGGCCAAGCAGATAGACGCCCGCGGGACACTCGACGTACTGCGGCACGGAGTTGTGGACCGGAACGTGAGGTTGCGACTCGCCTACTTTCGCCCCGCGCACACCCTCGCCGTCGGTGCGCTCGACGAGTACGACGCCAACCGCCTCACTGTCGTCCGGCAGTTCCACTACTCCTCGGCCAAGCCGACGAGGTCGCTCGACCTGGCGCTTTTCCTCAACGGCCTACCCATCGCATCCGCCGAGTTGAAGAACCCGCTCACCGGCCAGACCGTCGAGCACGCCAAGCGGCAATACCGGACGGTTCGAGATCCGAAGGAGTTGTTCTTCGCGCGTCGTAGCCTCGTGCATTTCGTGGTCGACCCGGATTTGGTGTTCCTGACGACGCGTCTGGCTGGTCCCCAGACCCGCTTCCTGCCGTTCAATATGGGCGATGGAGGCCCGGGGAACATCGGCGGTGCTGGCAACCCGCCCACCCCCGACGGCACCACGTATCGCACTTCGTACCTGTGGGAACAGGTATGGCAGCGTGACAACTGGCTCGACCTCCTGCACCGCTATCTGCACGTCGAGGACGAAGCCGCCAAGGCGGGCAAGGCCCCCCGCTATCGCCCGGGCGCCGCGCACACCCAGCCGCTAATCTTCCCGCGCTTCCACCAGTGGCATGCCGTACGGAAGATGACGGCGCACGCCGCCCAGCACGGGGCGGGCGAGAACTACCTGATCCAGCACTCGGCGGGGTCCGGCAAGTCCAACACCATCGCCTGGCTCGCTCACCGTCTCGCATCACTGCACACGCCCGAAGACCCGGCACTCCTCGACCCGGCCGCCGCCAAGGCCAAGAACCTCGCGGCGAACAAACCCGTCTTCGACAAGGTCGTCGTCATCACCGACCGCCGGGTGCTGGACAAGCAACTCCAGGACACCATCTACCAGTTCGACCACACACCGGGCGTCGTGCTGCGCGTCGACGACAGCTCCCAGCAGCTGGCCGAGGCGCTGACCGGGGCGACCGCCCGGATCGTCATCACCACGCTGCAGAAGTTCCCCTTCATCCTGGACAAGACCTCCGGCCTTGGCCGCGAGCGCCGCTACGCGATCATCATCGATGAAGCGCACTCCTCACAGGGGGGCAAGGGCGCCGACGCGCTCAAGAAGGCTCTGGGCAAGCTCGGTTCGGATGCAATCGACGAGGACGGCGATCCACTGACCGCTGCTGCCCTCGCCCGCGGCAAGCAGCCCAACCTGTCCTTCTTCGCGTTCACCGCGACCCCGAAGGACAAGACGCTCAAGCTCTTCGGTACTAAGACTTCTGACGGCGGGCAGATGGAGCCGTTCCACATCTACTCGATGCGGCAAGCCATCGAGGAAGGCTTCATCCTGGACGTGCTGGGCACCTACGTTACCTACGGCACGTACTTCAAGCTTCAGAAGGCAGCCGTGGACGAGGCGGAGAAGCAGGTCGATCCGCGCAAGGCCAAGTCGAAGCTGGTACGGGCGGCCCTGCTGTCCGAGGCGTCTCTCGACTCCCGGGCGAAGATCATGGTAGACCACTTCCGGGCACACTCCGCCGACCGGCTCGGCGGGCGGGCGAGGGCGATGGTGGTCACGCCCAGCCGTGAGCACGCCGTGCGCCTCTATCAAGCAATCCGCGCCTACGTGGAGCGGTGCGGCTTCACGGACTGCGCGACTCTGGTCGCGTTCTCCGGCACTCTCACCCTCGACGACATCGAGTACACCGAGGCCAAGCTCAACGGCTTCGCCGAGAGCGAGCTTCCAGTTCGATTCGCCTACACCCGTCTCGACGACCCGAAGCCGCCGTCCGTTCCCCGCCCTGAATACCGCATTCTCGTCGTCGCCGACAAGTATCAGACCGGATTCGACCAGCCGCTGCTGACCACCATGTACGTCGACAAGCCACTGGCGGGCCTGGCGGCCGTGCAGACGCTGTCGCGGCTCAACCGCACGCATCGGCTCAAGTCCGCCGAGGACCTCTTCGTCCTGGACTTCGCCAACAGGCCCGAGGTCATAGTGGAGGCATTCCAGGCGTACTACGAGGCGTCCCTCGCCGAAGAGCCCGAACCCAACCTGCTGTTCACCAGGCATGATGAGGTGATGGCCTATCGCCTGCTGATCGAGGCGGAGATGGACGCCTTCGTCACCGCGTACTTCGCCGCGTTCAAGGACGGCTCCGCCACCGATGCGGCCGTGTCCAAGGCTCACTCGAAGCTGCACCACTACACCACCGGAGCCGTGGACCGATTCAACCGTTTGGCGGACGAAGAGCCGGACGCCGCCCAGGAGTTCCGGAGCGCGTTGGACGCGTACGTCAAGGCGTACGGCTGGCTCTCACACGTCATCGGTTTCGAGAACGAGGAGCTGGAGCGGCTCTTCCAGTACGGGCGGTTCCTGGTACGACGCCTGCGCCTACCAGCGGGTTCCGCCAGCGTGGACATAGGGGAGATCACTCCTAGCCACATGAACGTACGGAAGACCGGCACCCCCGAACTGCGGCTCAAAGCGGAAGGCGCGCAACTCCTGCCGGGCATCGTGCCGCAGCCCGCTGGCGCATCCCCTGATGCGCAGGAGAAGTCGCTAGCTGAGGTCATCGAGTCGGTCAACGAGGAGTACGGAATCGGCCTGTCCACCACAGACCAGATCCTGCTCGGCCAGCTCGTTGTCGCCGTCTCCGAAGATCCCGACTTGAAGCGGATCGGCCTCCACAACGATGAGGAGACCTTTCGCCGGGAGGTCGACCGGGACATGGACCGCATCGTGATCGACCAAGCCCAGTCCAACGATGCCCTCTTGGTGCGCTACTACGACGATCCGCTGGTGAACAAACTGTTCAAGCAGGTGGCCACCCAACAGGCGTACGGACTGATCCGCCGGCCCGCCCGCCGCGAGGCGGAACGCCGTGCGACCGCCGAGCGGGCCGCGGCGATCAAATCGGGTGAAGCCCCGGCCGCACCGTCCACTGATGCGTAACCTGCGCAGGTAACGGCCTGTCACGTCAAACAGCCGGTGCGTGCCCAGCGCCCGCGCGGAAGGGACCACCGAGGTGCTGCAAGACGAGTCGACCGAGGATGCCGCCGTGCCGTCCCGGCTCCTCGCTGGACGCTACCGGCTGGACAGACCGATCGGCGCCGGCGGCATGGGCGAGGTGTGGCACGCATACGACGAACGGTTGGGGGACAGGCGCGTCGCGGTCAAGATGATGCTCACCGACGTCCGCGGCGTATCCGGCATGCCGGGCTTCGGCGCCGCCGAGGCGCTGCAAAACCGGCGCGAACGCTTCCTGCGCGAGGTGCGCACCACCGCCGCCATCGAGCACCTCGGCATCCCCGCCGTCTACGACACCGGCGTCGACGACGTCTCGGGACGGCTGTATATCGTGATGCAGCTTCTGCGTGGGCGGGAGATGCAGAGGTTAATCGACGACACGGACTACACGGCTCAACCACTCGCCGTTTCCTGGGTGGCCGCAGCGGGCGCGCAGATCGCATCCACGCTGGATGAGGTCCACCGGCACGACGTTGTCCATCGCGACATCAAGCCTGCCAACCTCATGCTCACCCCGGAGGGCGTGGTCAAGGTCCTCGACTTCGGCGTCGCCACCCTCCTCGGCTCGGGCACTCACCCGCGCCTCACTCAAGAGGGCATGACCGTCGGCACGCCGCCCTACATGTCACCTGAGCAGAGCTTGGCCAACGCGGTCGGCCCTGCCTCCGACATCTACGCCCTCGCATGCGTGCTGTACGAACTACTCACCGGAAGACCACCGTTCACTACCGACAGCAGGGGCTCCTGCACTTGGCACCATGTCCGCACTCCACCTCCGCCGATCCGCACCGTGCGCCCGGACATCCCCGAGGAGTTGGAGCATCTCCTCCTGGGGATGCTGGACAAGGAGCCGGAACGGCGGCTCGGGGCCCCGCAGGTCTACGATGCTCTGCTGCCCTGGGTATACGGACAGGACGACTCCACCACTGCCCAGCAGGAGTACGACCCGCGCCAACCTTTCCGCCGCCCCTTCGGCGGCCCGACCAAACGCGTCGCCGTCCGCTCGTACACGCCGACCGAGATCGTCACGGTCGCCCATAATGCCGCTGGTGAGAAGGGGCCCATACCGCTGACCGATCAGGAAGCGGACGAAGTGTCGGACGTTGCGGCACGCTTGGCCCAGGACGGAAAGTTCGCTCAGGCTGCCGACCTCCTCGCGGGTGCCATAGACCGTGCCGCGAACGGAGTCCTACACGATGACCTCGTCTTTTCCCTAGCCCAAGTGAAGTTCCTGGCGGGAGCCCACCGAGAAGCGGCAGACCTTTTTGAGGAAGCGGGAGCCGCCTACGACGCTTTATACGGGGCTGAGGACGAGCAGGCCAGGCTGTGCCGCTACTTTGCCGCGCAGTGTCGCATGGCCCTCGGCGAATCCACTGCTGCCATCCAGGCCTTCCGCGCATACTCGGCCACGCAGCCCAACACGGCCGACGGTGAAGCCATCGACCGATACCTGGACGCCCTTGCCTCCCTCACCCGCCTGCACGCCGCCAAGGAACGTTTCCCCGAGACCGTAGCCGCAGCGGAGGAGTTGCGGGAGGCCACTCGACGCCTTCGTGGTCCTGACGCACCGGAACTCACCGACATCGATGGGTTCCTGGCCCGTCTTGGCCGCTTCACAGGCTGACGATGGCGATTCGAGCGCCTGACAGCGCCCGCTGAAGTCGAAGGAGGCCCCTGACTCGTACGTTCTCTCACCTGCGGCTCTGCTCTATGGCAGCAACCCGAGTTCGCGGGCCGTTTTCAGGTCGGCGACAGTGTGGGTGCCGATTAATCATCCGGGCTGGTCAAGCGGCATATTGGTACTCGTGCAGAGTTCCGCGCAGGGCTCGCCGCCGCGTACAGCGAGGCGTGGGCGAGCGCCCTGACAACCCGCAGTAGCCCGCCTTCGGAGGCGGCGAGGAGGGTGGCGGAGGCGTCGTCGAGGGTCACGGTCATGGCGGGCCTCTTGGTGCTACGGGCGAGGGTGAGACGGAATGCACGTACGTGTGCGGTCAACTGCCTCCGGCGGGAGGGGTTGGCGAAGGGGTAGGTCAGGAGGAGGGAGAAGGGCTTGGGACGGAGGCGTGCGTGCATTTCGTCTCACGGCGACCCGCCCGCGGGGCCGCCGGGAGCACCGGGGGCCGTCCCAGCGGCCGGGGGAGCAGGCGCGAGGGGTGGCATGGCGCGGCGCGGGCGCGGGACGCGCGGGAGGAGGCGGCGGGCGCGGCCCCGGGGGCGAAGGTGCGCTTCCACTGCGGCCATGTACTGCTCGCGGACATCCGCCAGCGCCCGCAGGTCGACGACCGACGTCGGGATCACCATCGCCGTGTCGTCCGCCACTGGGGGCGAGAGCCACGCATCCTTCATGCTCTGCCCGGCCACCGTCCGCGTACGGGCGACGAGTTCGTCATACGCGGCGCCCACCTCCGGGGCCTCGAAGCGGACCCATGCCTCGTGCCAGGTCAGTCTGGCCTGGATCTCCCGCAGCTGCTCCGACAGGCGGACCCGCTCCTTGGCGGCGGCGTCCGCGCGGGCCCTCGAAGGGCGAGTGCTGGGCGAGTGCAGGACCGTCGACAGCGCCGCCCGCACCCAGCGGGCGACGGTGGCCTCGTCCCCCTCGGGCATCCACGGGTAGTAGGGGGCTCGCCCGACTTCGCGCAGCGCCTCCGTTCGTGCTTCGAACTCCGGGCCGGGATGCGGGCCAGCCGCGAACGGCTTCATGACCATGCACCGTAGCGTCTCGACCCTGAACGCGCGTCGGCAGTAGGCGAGTTGGGTACGGTCCGACGGGCGGTCTGGGTCGTTCGGCGGCGGAGGCGAATCATGAAGAGTGCGCACGTGGGGCTCGCGGCGTTCGAGAACAGAGTGAGCGAGGCTGCCCGGACCCTGCTGCACAACCAAGGGTATGACGGCGGGTGGGGCCTCACCCTGACCTCGGTCTCGTCCATCGTCAACACCAGCGAGGTCCTGCCGATTCTGCGGGCCGCCGGCATCGCCGGACAGCCGGTTCGACAGGGGCTCGACTTCCTCACCGGCGCCATCCCGGAGCACTCGCGGCCCCGGCCCAAAGGCGGCCGTGGTGAGCACACCCGGTTCATCGCCTTCGGCCTGGCCGGACTGCTGTCCCACCCCCGCTTCTTCCACCACAACGGCGTCGCGGAGACCGCGGCCTGGTGCGTCGGCTGGCTGGAGGACCACCAGGTCGACCACGGCTGGCCCGAAGTCCTCGGACTCGACGACACCTCGCTGCACCAGACCGCCTTGGTGGTGCACCGGCTCGCTGAGCTCCGAGATACCCTCCATGATTTCGGCCCCGGGCTCCTCTTACCTGGCGGGGTGGAGACCAGCAGCCTGTTGGAGCGCGTCGAGCCGCTGATCGGCCACGGAGTGCATGGTCTGCTCTACCACCGGCGCCCCAGCGGGGCATGGGGGTGGCGTACCTATATCGACACCGAGCCGAGCCCGAGCAAGACCGCGCTGTGCCTGCTCGCGCTGTCGGCCGTCTGCTCGGGCACCGGGCCCGGCGGCGAGCCTGCCTTTCGGGACGGCCCGCGGGAGGCGGGTGGGGTGCACGGCCCGGTGCAGCGGAAGCGGCTGTCCGAAGTGGTCGTCGAGGCCGGACAGTGGCTGCTGCACAACCACCACCGGTGGGAGGAGTTCGTCGAGGACGACAAGGATGTGCAGGGCACGGCCTGGGAGCACATGGCGTACGCGCTGTGCACCCAGGCTGCCATCCGGGCCGGTGCGAGCCCGCGTGATCCCCGCCTCGCCAAGGCGTGGAAGTTGATGAACGGCCTGTGGGACCCGGAGGCCGGACTGTGGAACGAGCCGGGTGCCTCGGGTAAGCGCGCCACCATCCGGGCCGCGTACTACACGGTGTCGGCCTACATGGAAGCGATGCAGCGTCTGGCCCGGTTGAACCTTGCCGACCCCGCCTCCGAGGACGCGAGCGAGGCGTCGGCCGAGATGGTCATCGTCCATGTCGCCCTCGGTCCTGGCCGGACCGTCCTCCTCGGGGCGCGCGACAGCGAAGGAAGGGTGGCGTGTGAGCTGTCGGAGCGCCTTTTCGACGTGGTGAAGATCGTGTACGACGCTCCTGAGGCCGGAATGTCGACCGAGCGGATCGCGGCGAAGCTCTACGTCGCCCCGTCCTCGGTGCCCAAGTACGTTCAGCGCCTCAACCGGGCCGTCTCTGCGGTCTTCGGCGGCGCCCCGGCCCGGCTACTGCTGGCCAGTACGGTGGACGGGGCCAGCGGGTATCGCCTCGCGGGGCGGTAGGCCGCCGCCTACGACGTGGCGCGCTCCCCGGCCACCGGGTAGTTCAGCAGGGCGAACCGCGCCAGGGAACGGACCTGGTCGAAGGTCTTGAGGGTGTCGAGGTCCTCCAGGCCGAACCAGGCGGCCCCGTGCACCTCTTCGAGCTGCGCCTCCACGGCCTGTTCCCGGGTGCCCGGCTGCCGCTGGACGTAGAAGAACTGGACCAGCGCCGGCGTCGGGAAGCCTTCGCGCTCGATGTCCACGTAGAACGGCACGGGTTCAGGTGTGGCGTTGTGGTCGGCCGGGTGGATGGCCGGCTGGCTGGAGATCGCCTCCACCAGCAGCCCCGTCTCCTCCTTGAACTCGCGCACCGCCGTGCCCGCGAAGGACTCCCCGGGCTCGATATGACCGCCCGGCGGAACCCATTTGTCGAAGCGGTTGTGGTGCACGAGCAGCACTTTGCCACGCTCGACGAGGTAGCCCGAGCAGCAGTACACCAGACCGATGTCGCGGGCGGTCTGGCCGTCGTGGATCAGAATCGAGCGAGGCACCCCGCCACGATAGCCCACCAGGCAACCACTCGAACTCCCGTGCAGGTGAAGCGACTTCAGCGCAGTGTCAGCGCCGCGCCGATGACATGTCATCGGCAATGACAGCGCGATGTCATCGCGTACACGTCACTGCGGGACGGATTGTGGTCGTATCCCCGGCCCGCGGCTCCCGCTCGCGGTCGGCGATGCCCCTGTCCGTCGAGGAGAGGACCCCGATGCGCTCTCGCCCGTCCCCGTGGCGTGCCCGGTACCAGCAGCGGTTTGCGGCCCCGCAGACCGTGGTGGTGCAGCCCACGACCTGGTGCAATCTGGACTGCCGGTACTGCTACCTGCCGTTTCGCAAGCTCAAGCACCAGATGCCCCTGGAGGTGGCCGAGGCCCTGGCGCAGGCGGTGGCCCAGTTCGACGACAGCGGCCATCCGATCGGCATCGTCTGGCACGGCGGGGAGCCGCTCGCCGTGGGCCAGCAGAAGTTCGCAGCCCTGCTCGCGCCGTTCGAGGCCCTGCGGCAGGCGGGCCGAGTCCACCACTATGTGCAGACCAACGCAACACTGATCACCGAGACGTGGTGCGACCTGCTGGCCGCGTACGACGTCCGCGTCGGGGTGAGCATCGACGGCCCGGCCGCCTTGAACGCCGAGCGCGTCGACCTGCGAGGCAAGCCCGCCTTCGACCGGATCCTGCGCGGAATCGCGCAGCTGCGCGAGCACAGCATCCCGTTCTCCGTCATCTCGGTGGTCGGCACCCTGGGCATCACGATGCCGGAGGAGCTGCTGGAGTTCCTGACCTCTCTGGGCGGCCATTCGGTGGGATTCAACATCGAGGAGATCGAAGGGGTCAACGCCGACCGCCAGCCGCCAACCGCTGGCCAGGCCGAGGAGTTCTGGCGCCGCATCCTCACCTGGACCCGCCGGCATCCTGGCGCCCCGGCGCTCCGGGAAGTCGAACGCCTCGCCGAGTACCTCCAGCTGATCCGTTCCGGCCGGAGAGCTGAGTGGGACGGGCGCCGCCTCGACCCGATCCCCACCATTTCCTGGAAGGGCGACGTGGTCCTACTCTCCCCGGAACTCGCGGACACGGCGGCGCCCGAGTACGGCGACTTCGTGGCCGGCAACATCCTCGACCGCCCCCTGCCCGAGATCCTCCGTGATGCCCACCGGCTGCGCTACGTACGCGACTTTCTCACCGGCCTGGACCGCTGCCAGGCCGAATGCGAGTTCTTCGACTTCTGCCGCGGCGCCCAGGCCGCCAACCGCTACTTCGAGAACGGTGACCTCACGACCACCGAGACCAACTACTGCCGGGTCTCCCGGCAGGCCCTGGTCACGGCCCTGTCCACGCTCGCAACCAAGGAGGCTGTTGCATGAAGATCCTGGACCGACTCACCACATCCGACACCCCCGTCGTGATGGAGTTGATAGCCACGCACGACGTCCCGCCCCCGGTGATCGTTGAAGCAGCGTGGGACAACCGGCCCACGTGGGACAACTGGGCGAAGAACCCGGCCCCCTTCGACAACCGCCCGACCTGGGACAACTGGAACAAGAAGAAGTAGGCCGCGCCGCTGCTGGCACGCCTGGGGCGTGCCAGCAGCACCGGCGACCGAGCCACCGCGCTGAAAGGCTGTTGATGGACACCCGCACGATCCGCCGTACGAGCGTCACGCTCCCTGCCCTGAACGAGCCGGGCCTCTACCTCTCCAACGTCACCTCGCTGGAGGGCGGCCGTGGTCGGGTGGCGGAGTTCCACTACGCCGACGCCGACCTGCGGGACCTCGACCTGGCCGACACCCACCTGATGGACGGACGGATCACCGGCCTCAAGGCCCAGCGCACCCGCCTGGAGAAGCTCCGCGTCGACTCCGTGGAGTTCACCGGATGCGACCTGTCGTCCCTGCAGTGGACCGACAGCAAGATCTCCCGAACCGTCTTCCGCGACTCCAAGCTCATGGGCGCCGCACTCGAAGACGTGACGCTCGACAACGTCCTGTTCGAGAACTGCAAGTTCGACTACAGCACCCTCACCCGCGTCCGGGCCGCCGGCCCGGTGATCTTCGCCAAGTGCTCTCTACGCGAGACCACCTTCGCCGCCGCTGACCTCGGCGCCGCCCTGATCGATGACTGCGATCTACGGCTGACCGAGTTCGACGGCGGGAAGAACCACGGCCTGGACCTCCGGGGTAACGACCTCTCCCAGCTCCGCGGCCTGGCCTCGCTCAAGCAGATTGTCATCGACCACGCCCAGACACTCCAGCTCGCTGAGGCCCTCGCCGTCGAGCTGGACGTCACCTTCGGTGAAGACCTCGACGACAAGTAGCCCCGCACCTGCCCTGGGGAGGCACGGCCATGGGCCCACAGCTCGTATTCCACTCCTTCGACGACCTACGCGGCCGGTGCGACACCGCACCGGTCCGGCAGACCACCAGCGAGTCCGATTACGACGACGGCGCTATCGTCCCCGACGAGAACTGGAAATCGATCACCGCGGCCGACGCCGAGCAGCATCGTGCCGATGACTCGGTGCCGGACAGCATCCGGATCGAACTCGTACACCGACCGCTGCCGGACCTCGATTCCGACGACTTGGCCGGCCGCCTCGAAACCGCCGCCCGCCTCGACCCCCTCAACGGCCATTGGCCCACCACCCTCCTGGGCTGCGCCGCCAGCCCCGGCCACTGGACCACCACCACAGAGGACTCCACCACCGGTCGCCGGATCGGACTGCACGTCGACAACTTCGACCGACTGCCGTACGCCCGACGCCACCAGGGTCGCCGACGGCTCTGCCTCAATCTCGGCCCTGGCCCGCGCTACCTGCTCATCGGCGACCACGACATTCAGCAGATCTGCCGCACGCTCCACGCCGACCCGGACCGGCACCACCCCCACACCGAGGACATCCGCCGGTACGTCACCGCAGGACACCCGCTGCGCTGCCTGCGCATCCGCCTCGATCCGGGCGACGGCTACATCGCTGCGACCGAGTTCCTTGCTCACGACGGCTCGACCGCCGGTATCGACCAGCCCTCCGTCGCCGCCTTCTGGCTCGGCCAGCGACCGAACGCGTCATGACCGATCAGCCGCGAGACAGAGCTCAAGGACCGGGAGACCCTCGCATGGACGCGAGGGCGCCACACCCCGCGCTCGACCCTGCCATCGCCTGGCCCACGCTCGGCATGTGGGTTCGATGGGAAGGCGAGCGTCTCGACCTCGTGTCGCTAGCGCCCGCACACGGCACCACAACGGATCAAGTCCTGCTGCCGTGCTCTCCGGAACTCCTGATACAGCTCGGGAAGATCTCGCTCGGCAACAGCCGTGCCGGCCTGTACGCCGTGCGCCTGGCGGAGGACGGCGCGGACCACCGTCTGGTGCTCTGCCAGCGGGGTTGGGAAGGTGCGGTCCGAATCAGCGGAGCCGTGTCCTCGATCGCTGAGCCGCTGTACGGGAAGACCCGAGCCGCCATGCTCGCGGCCGGCCGCGAGCAGAGAGCCGCGGGGAACCAAGACGACGCCGCACAGTGGAGCACGATGGCCCGCCAACTGCTGCTGGCCAAACGATCCTCCCGGCGCGGACGCAGCGTCCGAACGATCTCGGGTGGACTGCCCACTCTCGGCAAACACGGATGAATGAGGGGGACGAACTATGCGAGCCCTCCCGGCAGCAGTTCCCGCCGATCCTGCACGAGGCCGGGCTGGGCTGGCACCAGCTGGTGTGTGCGCTGCGCGACCTGCACGGACCCGACCGGCACCTGGTGAAGGAGACGAACCTGTTCTTCGCGGCCGACACGGTGCCCGGGGTCCTGCCTCGGTCGCCAGCTATCGTCCTGACCCGGGCCCCGTCGGGATCGCGTCGTCGTTCGCGCGCGTTCCGCGAGTGAACCGAAGCTGTCCCTGGCGCTCACTGCCTACTCCCGCACCCACCCTGTCGACGTCGTCACCACCACCCAGCCCATGACCGACCTGGGCTGGATACCGGCGACCTGTGACGCCGTGGCCCCGTACCCGCGAGAAGCCGACGCGCGCGGGCAGCCGCGAGGCCTCCCGTGGGGAGCCGGGAGGCGCGGCGGGCCCCGCCGCCACGGGGGGAAGCGGCAGGGCCCGAGGGGCCTCCACCTGGGGGTGAGGGGCCGTCCGCACACCATGCACCACAAACCGGCCACCGGGATAGATCCCGACCGGAAATAGGCGCTGTCAGTGCCAGCGGCAATGATGGGCTGCCACCTCACCTGCGCGTCGCAAGCGTCAACGTCCGCTGCGCTCGGGTCCTTAACCTTTTGCGCGGGCGGTTCGGCGAGGCCCCCATCGGACGGGCGGCCATCGATGAGGTGACCGCTTATAGAGAGGGCATCTTGCTGCCCCGCGCGACCGGCCGGTGAAATGGGCGGGTGGCTCCCTTGGCGACGTCTCGTGACCCCTTCGCCCAACACCGACTCAACCGCACGGTCCATCTCGCGTGCCAGCACGCCGGATTGCCGCAGACAAATAGACCGGAGTTGATACATGTCACGATGAACGCGCTCTTCAAGATCCCCGGCGATCCGGTCATCGTCCGTATCGCCCCGTCTGCCACTCTCCTGGCGGACACCGAACGTCTCGTTCAGGTCGCGCGCTGGCTCGAAGCCGTCGACTTCCCCGCCGTCCGTCTGCTGCCCGAGATCCCTCAGCCGCTACTCATCAACGAAACCGACCACATCGTCACGTTCTGGCTCTACCTGCCGCAAGACGGCCGCCCGACGCCGCGTGCCTACGAACTCGCTGGCCCACTGCTCCACTTGCACGCCCTGCCCACGCTGGAGTTCGGCCTTCCCCAGTGGGAGCCCATCCGGGAGATGCGCGAACGTCTGGCCGATTCGTCGATCCTCCCTCCCGGGGACCAGGCGTGGCTCGGCGACAGCGTCCAAGAACTCGACGAGCAGCTCCGGGATCTCACCTACCTACTCCCGCACCGGGGTGGTGTCATCCACGGTGACGCCTACATCGGAAACCTGCTCCGTGGCCCCATGGCGAACCTGTGTTGTGCGACCTGGACTCCTTGTGCCGCGGCCCCGCCGAGTGGGATCTCATCCCGGAGTTGGTGGCCTGCATCCGGTACCGACGCCCCATAGCCGACTACGACCTCCTGTGCCAGCTCTACGGTGCCGACATACGGACCTGGTCTGGCTGGCCCGTTCTCCGCCGGCTGAGGGAACTCAAGGTCCTCACTGCTGTCCTGCCGGTCCTCGACAGTAGCCCCGGTCTCGCAGAACAGGTCCGTCTCCGCCTGCACGGCCTTCGCGAAGGCGCCGAGGCCCCGTGGACTCCCTTCCGCATGACCCACTGAGCAGCCAACACGCGATTCGGCAGCCATCACCGACAACGCAGCGGCAAGGGAGGGGAGTTGAGAAACAATGAAGCCCGATGACGAAAACCGAAGCAGCTAGGAACCCCGGAGGCCGCCCTGCTGCTGGCCGCCCGCTCCACCAGCACCCGCAGCGGCAAGCCCCTGCTGACGTTCAAGAAGATCGCCGCCGCGCTGTGCTGAAGGAGCTGCTGAGCCAGTCACTGCCCGCCGGCCTCGCAGCGGCGGTGACAGGAGCCGTGACCGGCTCGTGGGCGGGCTCGGTGAACGGGGTGGAACTGGGCCGCGGAGCCCGCAGCACGAGGCGGGGCGGCAGCGCGGCGGCGTGCGAGAAACGCGGCTTCAGGGCGTCCGGCGGTGTGCGCGGGGCCTGGCGGACGGGCCGTGCCCGGTACGCCCGTCCGCGGCCGGTGAGATTGCGGTCGTGCGGGTGGGTGGCGGGGCGCGGCGGGGAGAGGGTTGTCATGCGCGATCCCTGGTCAGTCGGTGCAGCAGGGCTGCGAGGGTGGTGTGGTCGTAGGGGGTGATGCGGACCAGTGCGTGGGCAGCGGCGAAGCCTGCTCCGCCGGGGCTGGTGTCGCGGTCGGAGTGGAGCCAGGCGGCGATGGCGTTCACCAGGGTGCGGCGGCTTTGTTCTGGCGGGCCGCCGAGCCGGTGTATCGCGACGGCGGCCTCGGTGTAGAGAGAGGCAGCGGCGGCGCGGTCCTGGGCCATCACGGCGAAGTACGCCTGGAGTTCGGTGCCCATCGCTGCGTACGGGTGGTCGTGGCCGTGGCGGGCGATGAGGTGCTGGGTGGCGCGGTGGGCGGCCTGTTGTGCGGCACGCCAGTGCCCCGCGCGCTGAGCTGCGCGCGGGGTCTCGAGCAGGCCGGTGTCCTCGGGGATGCCCTGGTTCCATATCGGGTCGACGGGCTGGGTGTTGGCGGGCGGGTCCTGGCCGGGGTGGACCGTGCCGTCGGCGGCGATCTGCTGCTGGTCGATGTGCCCGTAGGGGTGGCCGATGGACAGCAGGATCGGTCGGCCGTGTCGCTGGGCCGCGGCGCGCAGGGGGCCGCGGACGCGCTCGATGAGGGCCTCGGCCTGGTCGGGGTGGCCGTCTTGCCGCAGCCCCTGGGCGTGGATGCCGCCGCCGGGAAGGACGATGATCGTCTCGTGGATGTCGGCGGTGAGTGACGGGCCCAGGGGCATGGTGGTCTTCCTCGGTCGTGGCTGGATGGGGTGGGGTGGGCCGTCAGCGGGAGTCGACCAGGGCGTAGCGGTAGTCGAGGATCTCGGGCTTGCCGTGGCGGGGCAGGTGGACGACGGCCTCGCCCTGGAAGCTGTTCACCACCACGGCACGTGGCGTCTTGTTGTAGACCGACTCGGTCATGCCGGGGGTGATCTGCAGGCCGGCGTTGGTGACGAGGGTCTCTGCCTTGTGGGCGAGAGAGGTGATCATCAGGACGCCGGACGAGGTGGTCAGGGTGTAGGTCTTGTCGTGGGTCGGCGTGATCGGGAAGAAGTTCACCGTGGCTTGGGACCCGAGGTGGTCGCCGCGTTCCTTGTAGGTCTTGAGGATGGCCTTGGCGTTGTCGTTGGCGTGGGAGAGTTTGCTGCCGTCCTTGGTGCCGCCGCTGGCGAAGAGGTCTTCGACGGCGTTGGTGACGCCGCTGGGTGCGAGGCTGCCGACCGGGGTGTCCGCGTCGGCGGGGACGGCCAGGCCGCCCTTGGTCCGGGGGGGTCGGGAGCGGTTGCTGCGGGAACAGGGAGATGACCTTCTTCCAGGTGCCGCCGGTGTCGGCGGACTTCTCGAAGATCATGAATGTGTGGTTCGTGCCGTTGGTGGAGGCCTCGGCCGCGAACCAGTTGCCGGTGGGCGGGATGTAGAAGGAGCGCCGGGTGAAGTAGAACGGGGTGCCGTAGTCCTTCTTCTCCTTCGCGCTCAGGGTGTCGAACTGCTCATAGTCGGCCTTGCTGCGGGCGTAGAGCTGGCCGGCTTCCACGGTGGAGAGGAGGCTCGCGTCGCGCGTCTTGTTCGCCTTGTTGTTGATCTCCTGGTAGTGGTCGAGGATGGACCCGGCAGTCTTGTGGTCGACGACCCCCTTCGGAGCGGGGCTCGCGCTCGAGGTGGGGGCCGAGCCGGTGTCCGAGCCTGGTCCACAGGCGGTGAGACACAGCGCCGCCGCTGCGCCCAGGGCTGCGGCACCGGCACGCATACGGGGTGGGGACGGGTGCTGTTGGGGGGAGGGCATCTGGATCACTCCTGGTGGAATCGAGCGAGGGAAGGGGTGCTCCGCTCCGGCGGGCGGGTATCAGTGCTGTGGGGGCGGCGGTCGGACGGTCCCCGCGTCCGCTCTCGCGGTGAGGGTGGTTGGAGCGGCGTCCGGTCAGCTCTTCACGGGCCACTCCAGGGGCTTGCTGTAGAAGCCCTGGCTGAGCTGGACTGCGGCGGCCTTCTGGCCCTGTGGGATGAGGAAGGCGGTGCAAATGCGCTGCGACTGGCCTGCGACGAGCTTCTTGTCGGAGTCGAACGCCGGGCAGTTGGGCCACTGCGCCTGGCCGAGCAGCACGATGAGGGCGCGGGTGCGCTGGCCTGTATCCGTTCTGACAACCAGATCGTCATCCATGTCGCCCAGCGCCATCGGCTTGCCGCTCTTGTGGGTGAGCGTCGACCAGACGTACACGGGCACCTGGGGGCCGTCTTCCTTGTCCTGCTCAAGCCCGGAGTTGTCCATGTCGGCCTTGCTGCCGACGACCACCTTGGTGGGCGTGACCGTGTAGGTGGCCCCTCGGGAGCGCTGCATCTGGCTCTCTTGGACCGGGCTGGCCTCACCCAGCTTGAACGTCGTCTTCTCTTTGCCCGCGCTGGTCGTCGAGGCAGATTTCTCCCTGGTCGCGCCGGTGTCCGAGTGTGCGCCGCAGGCGGTGAGGGTGAGGGCCGTGGCGACGCCGACGGCGAGCACGGTCAGGTGGCGCGGGCGCGGGATCGAGGCCGAGGAATGGGGCATGGTGGTTCCTCCTTCAGGAACTGGGGACGGGTCAGGCTGCGGAGCGCCGGGCGCGGCGGACTCCGGCGGCGAAGTCGCGAGCGATCTCGTCGGCGGCGGTGGCGGGCGTGTTGGGCTCGTCTCGCATGCGCCGGATGACAGCCGAGCCGACCACGACGGCGTCCGCGTACGCGGACGCCTGTGCAGCCTGGCCCGGTGTGCTGATGCCGATGCCGACCGCGACCGGCAGGTGGGTTGTGGTGCGCAGGCGGTGGACCAGCCTCGGCAGGTCGGGGCTGAGCGGGTGTTGGGAGCCCGTGAGGCCGGGGGTCGCGGGGGCGTAGACCATGCCGCTGTGGGAAGCGCCGATCGCCGCCAGTTGTGCCGTGGAGGCGCGGGACTGGATGAGGGGGATGGTGTGCAGGCCGGCCGAGGCTGCTGCTGCTCTCCATGCCTCCGCCGCTGGCGGGGGAAGGTCAGGGATGAGTACCCCCGCGCCGCCCGCAGCGGCCAGCCGACGCGCAAAGGGCTCGATGCCGTACTGCGCGATCGGGGCCCAGTACGACATGACCAGCAGCGCGGCAGGTGTGGACGCAGTCAGTTCGGATGTGGCCGTGAAGACATCGTGCATCTGGAAGCCAGCGGCCAGTGCCTGGGCGGAGGCTTCCCGGATCAGGGGGCCGTCCATGACCGGGTCGTGGTGCGGGACGCCGATCTCCAGCACGTCGGCGGACTGGGCCATCGAATGCAGCGCGTCCAGGCTGGCTGGGGGTGGGGTAGCCGAGTGGCAGGTAGAGGCTGAGCGCGGCCCGCCCCTTCGCGTGGCTGACGGCAAGGGCCCGGTCGAGGCGGTCGGCGGGCGGCCAGGACGGCGACGTGGAGTTGTTCATGACGGCCTCTCGGGCGACGGGTGAGGGGAAGGGGCGGCTGCCGTGCGCACCGCGAGGCGCCGGCAGACTGGGGCGGAGAGGACGAGGGCGAGCGTGGCCGTGCCTGCCGGGAGGGCCCAGGGGCCCTCGAGCACGCCGGCGGCCGCTGTCCCCAGGGACTGGCCCAGCCCGAAGGCTGCGATGAGCCAGCCGTACGCCTCGATGAGCGTGCCGGGCGGGGCAAGCTCTGCGACCACCTGATACGCGCACGTCAGCAGCGCTCCGAAGGCCATGCCGGGCGGCACCGTCAGCGCGAGGGCGGCGAACGGTGGCGGGTCGAGGCTCAGCGGCACCCAGACGGCCGCGAATACTGCGGCGGTCAACGCGAGTTGCCGGCTGAGGGAAGCGGGCAGCGGCAGCGCGGTCCAGGCGGCGGTCCCCAGGAGCGCACCGATCGACACCCCGGCGGGCAGGACGCCTGCCAGCCACTGAGCGGAATGCCGTTCGCTCGCGGTCAGGGCGGCCACCGACAGCGCGCCGAGTGTCCCGCCGACCACGGTGAGGACGAGCAGCATCCATCGCATGCCGACCGAGCGCAGGGCACCGAGGGCTCCGCTTCGCACTTGCGCGGGTCGCCACCTGCGGGAAGGAGCCGATGCCGCGACGGCGAGAGCCCCTCCCAGCCCGAGGCCGGCGGCCACGGCGAAGGTGAGGCCGGGCGGTGCCACCGCTGCAGCGGCGACAGCGGTGAGAGGACCGGCGGCGTAGACAAGTTCCTGGCTTCCGCTGTCGAGGGCCAGCGCCGCACGCAAATGCCGCCGCGTGGGGGTGATCGCGGGCCACAGTGCCCTCAGGACCCCCTCCATCGGCGGGGCTGTTGCTCCCGCGACGGCGACGGCGGCGGCTGCAATCAGCAGGTTGAGCGTTTCGGCGGCCGCAAGGATGAGGAGTGCGGCCGCCGACGTGATCGCGCCGGCCATGAGTGTGCGGGTCTGTCCCCGCCGGTCGACCAGGCGGCCGAGCAGCGGCTGCCCGACCGCTACCGCGAGCCCGTACAGGGAGGCGAGCGCAGCCCCAACGCCGTATCCGTGGCCGTTCGCCCGCGCAGCGATCAGCAGCGCGACAGGCGTCATGCCCAGCGGCAACCGGCTCACGAGCGTGGCGGTCAACAGGCGCGCTGCGTACGGCAGCCGCAGCACGGTGCCCCAGTGCACGGGGCGCTGCTGGGTGTGGTGCGTCGGCGCGGCGCGGACGATGGGGGCGGGGGGTGTGTCGACCGCGCTCATGTGTGCGCTCCGCGGTGCAGACTCGTGTGCCGCCGGGTCCGGCTGCCGTGGTCATTCGCCTCGGCGGTCCGTGACTCATCGCCGATGGGCGCGGGCCGACGAACAGGCACGTGGGCCTGCGTCGGGTGGCCGAGGGACGGAAGGGCGTGCGCGCCCGGGCACGCGAGGGCGCATGCAGCGTGCGCTGAGCCGTCGGTGGGGCGCATCATCGTCCTTCGGTTGACATGGAAAGCCCGACGCCGGGTGGATGTGTGCGAGGGATCGGCGGAGACGGGCATCAGGCCGCCGGGGTGATGTCGTCGGCGCGTGCGATCATGGCCAGTCCGTAGAGGCGGGCGGGGTCGGTCCACCAGTGGCTCAGCTCCAGGCCAGCGGCGTTGAGCTGCGCGGCAAGGCCGTGAGGATGGAACTTTGCGCTGACCTCGGTGCGCAGTTCCTCTCCCGCGGCGAAGGGCACGACCAGGTCGACACCGCGCAGGGTGACGGTCTGGTCCCGGCGGGACCGCAGACGCATCTCGATCCACTCGTGGTCCGCGTCCCAGACGGCCACGTGCTCGAAGGCGGCCACGTCGAAGTCGGCGTCCAGTTCCCGATTGAGGCGATGCAGCAGGCCGAGATTGAACCGGGCGGTCACGCCTGCAGCGTCGTTGTAGGCGCGAATGATGACGGCTGGGTCCTTGACCAGGTCCACGCCGAGGAGCAGGCGGTCGCCGGGGGCCAGGCGGGAGGTGAGGGTGGCCAGGAATGCCGCTTGCTCGGGGGGAAGGAAGTTGCCGAAGGTCCCGCCGAGGAAGGCGAACAGGCGGGGCCCGTCGGTGGGCGGAAGGTCGACCGCGGCGGTGAAGTCGGCAAGGAGGGGTTTCACCGTCAGGCCGGGGTACTCCGCCGCGATGGAGGCTGAGGCCTGGGCCAGGGCGCTGGAGCTCACGTCGACCGGCACATAGCTGGTGAGCGGGCCGCTCAGGGCATCGAGCAGCAGACGTGTCTTGGCCGAGCACGAACCGGAACCCAGCTCGATCAAGGTTCTGGCGCAGGTGAGCCAGGCGATGGTGGTGCAGGAGTCGGCGATGATCGCCTGCTCCGTCCTGAACGGGTAGTACTCCGGCAGCCGGGTGATCTCGTCGAAAAGCTGGCTCCCGTCCGCGTCATACAGCCACTTCGGCGAGAGCTGTTTCGGGGACGTGGCGAACCCCCGTACGACGTCTGTGCGCAGTTCAGCAAGGTGATCGGGTGCGGGCGAGGTCACGGCGGGCAGAGCGGGTGCGGTCATCGCGAAGTCCTTTGGACAAGTGAGGGGGCGCGGGTGGGGACGGTGTTCACGTGGTCACGTGCTGGGGTTCGGCGACGGCGGTGGGAAGGACCGAGGACGTCTCCGTCCGCGGGTGGCGCAGAGCACGACGAGGGCCGCGGCCCCGCCAGCCGGCAGGAGCACGCGGGCGAAGGAGAGGCCTGCGGCAGCGGTGCCCACGGCGCATCCGAGGTCGAGAGCCGCAACTAGCACGGCGCTGGCCTCGGTGACCGTGCCGGCCGGCGCCAAGCGGACGGTGAGGAGATAGGCCGCGCTGAGCAACGGGGCCATGACGAGGCCCGGGAGCAAGCACGCCGCGACCGCGAGAAGGGAGTTCCCAGCCGCCAGCAGGGGGATCCAGCCCGTCGCGAAGCCAGCGCAGAGGATCACCAGATGCACTGCCGTTGGGCCGGGCCACGAGCGTGCCCCGTACAGGAGTCCGCCGACCAGGGCACCGGCGGAGACGGCGGCGGGCAGTGCGCCAGATAGACCGGCGTACTGGAACTGGTCGGTGAAGGTGACCGCGAGCGGGGTGAGGGCACCCATGGGTACGCCGATGAACAGCATGGCCGTGTAGAGAACGCGCAGTTGCTGAGACCGCAGCGGGCCCAGCCAGTCCACTTCGCGAGGCTGCGCCGTCCACGACCGCGACGGGGGTGCGGTGACGACGAGGAGCGTGCCCGCCAACCCGACAGCTGCCGTCGCCACCACGGCCCAGCGAGCCGACGACGTGTAGGCCAGGGCGGCCACCAGCAAGGGGCCGACGATGAAGATCAACTCTTGCACGGCGGCGTCCAAAGAGACAGCGACCCGCTCGTGCTCGCGGTCCGGCATCAGTGGGCTCCACAAGGCACGCAACGTCGCGTCGAGCGGGGGCTTGGCCAGTCCGGCCAGGGCCACCGCTGTAAGCACGACCCCCCATGAGGCGCCGTCCGCCGTGAGCAGAAGGAGTCCGGCGGCCGCGGTGGCCGCGCTCGTCGTCAGCACTCCTGTCTGCCCGTGCCGGTCGACCAGGCGGCCGAGCAAGGGCCCGCCCACGGCGTTGGCCAGCAAGTACACGGCAGCCAGTCCGCTCCCCGTCTGCAACCCGCCGTTCTCGGTGCCGATCAGGACGATGGCGAGGGGCGCCATTCCCGATGGCAGGCGTCCTATCAGCGTGCCGATCAGCAGCCGGGCGGCATGGGGCACCCGCAGCACGCTGCGATAGGTGACAGCGCGCAGTGGCCTGTCGGCCTTGGCGGGGGCGGTCTGCACAGGGTCTCCTGAGGACTGATGGGATGGCACCGGGAAGGAAGGGATCCAGGTGGGGGGCGGACGGGCTCCTTCGGCCCGGCGCCGGGGGGCTGACTGGCTTGTCAGCTGTGGGACCAGGGGCCGAGGACGCTGCTGGCCGGAACGGCCACCAGGTGCAGGTGGTCGGGGAGAGAGTCCTGGTAGTGGGCGAGTTCGGCGGTGCTCACGGGCGGGGTCGGTGCCCGGTCGGCGGCCGATTCGAGGGCGGTGAGGACCTCGGCGTCGATGTCCGGGGGGCCGTGCCAGCGCAGGACCAGCAAGTCATGGCCTTCGCGGTTGCGTTCGGGCAGAGTCCGCCCCGCCTGCGGTGCGCTCCACAGGGGCAGGGGGTCGACAACCACCACCGCGAACAGATTGGGGAGGCCCTGGCAAGCGGCCTGGACCCGCGAGGCCGAAGGCGGGACGGTCATGAGGGGCGAGTGCATACCGGCCTCCCGTACAGGCCGAGGTTCTCGGCGGCTCGGATGACCTGGTGGTCTTGGTTGATAGCGCGGCTGTCGTCCGCGACAAGGAGGAGCCATCCCGTGGTCTCGTCGGCTCGCACCGGGGTGTCGGCGGTGAGCTCGGTGGTGGCGGCGACGGTGGGCAGCGCGGTGATGGTGCGCAGCAGAGCGTGATCCAGTGCGCCGTCGTGCCGCGGCAGCAGGGCGATCTTCGTGACGTGGGCGTGGGGTCGGTGGCGGGCCGCGGGGCGGTTGCCGGTGGTGAGCAGCAGCGCGGTGTCACGGATGGGGTCGTGGCCGGTGGCCTGGCGCAGCACGTCGGTGGCGAAGTCTGCGTAGGGGTCGGTGCGCAGGGACAGCAGGGCGGGTCCACGGTCGGGGATGAAGGTGACCGTGGCGTGGGCGGGGCCGTAGCGGATGCCGAGGGCAGTGAGCGTGCGCATCGTGTAGAGGGCCAGGGCGCGGGCCAGGAGTCCGTGGCGGCTCAGGAGGTCGGCGCGGCATACCTGTTGGTCGGCAGTGCGGGTCTCGGACCAGATCGCGGTAATGCTGTGGTCGGTGGATCCGTCGGGGCCAGGGCTAGTGAGGGTGTGGATGCGGTAGTGGGTGCCGGCGAGGTGCTCGCGCAGGACCAGCGGCTGGGTGCTGGAGTGGTGGAGGCGGTGCCAGGCGGAGCGGATGTCGTCTTCGGTGCGGCAGACGGAGGAAGGGTGGGGGTGGGTGGGGTCGGGGTGCTGGAGGACGAGTTCGGCTGTCTGCGTGTAGGTGGCCCATTCGAGGGCGTTGGAGAGGCGGGCTGTGCGGATGCTGCGGGGCGCGGTGATACCGGCGTCGAGTAGCGCGGCGCTGGTGAGACCGGCATCGCGGCGGATGTCCGCGGTGTCGAGGGCGTTGCCAGGCAGGTGGAGTCGGGCGGCGAGCAGGTCGGCGAGTTCGGTACCGGCTGGTGAGCCGGCGAGGACGGCTTGGACTCCGAGGCGGTCGAGGTGGGCGGCGGTGCGGCGCAGGCTCGTGCGGTGGGTGACGTGCCGGAAGTAGCCGGTGTTGTCGTCCGGATGGTGAGCGGGTTCGGTGACCGCGACGGAGTTCCAGCCGTGCCGGGCCAGCGCGGGCACGTACCGGTCGCCGGCATCAGCGGGAGCGATGACGGCGGCGGTGCCGGTGCGGTACGCGGGCGCGGCCGCCGCGTGGAGGGGTGCGGCGAGGGCCATGGTCGGGTCTCCTGTGTGTGTCGGTGCCGTGCGGGTCAGGCGACGCAGGCGGTGGTGGCGTTGTCGGGCTGGATGTGGATGCCGCTGCGTTCTTCGACCAGCTGCAGTCGCCGGTGGCAGGTGTCGGGGTCGGGCCCGGTGACCACGGCCAGTGCCAGGCGGTCCAGCAGCGTGGCGCGGGGCGGAGCGTTGACGTGGCTGCGGGGTGCGGCGATCCACTCGAAACGGTCGAGCCAGGCGGCGAACACGCCGGTGTGCCGTGCCGTGACGTGACCGGTGACGGGCGGGTAGAGGAAGCGGACGGCGGCGCTCTGGTGCTGGCTGGGGACCAGCTCGGGGTCGGCGCCGACGGCGAGGTCGGCCGCGATCTGCGGCAGATTGAGGCCGGTGGCCAGGTGGACCAAGTGCGGGATGAGGTCTCCGCCGAGCCGGGCATTGATCTCGACGATGCGCGGGCCCTGCTGGGTCAGGCGCATCTCGACGTGCATGACACCGCTCGTGATGCCGACCGTGTTCAGGGCAGCGAGGGCCACCTCGTGGATGCGGGGGTCGGCCAGGAGAGGGTCGGTGGTGTCGACGAGGTGGCCGGTCTCCTGGAAGTCCGGTTCGTCGCCGAGATACTTGCGGGTGATCGCGGCGATGTGGACGGTCTCGTGGCCCAGGACGACGCACTCCACGCTGATCTCCGGACCATCGAGGTACTCCTCGATCAGCACGCCCCCGGTCCCGGTGTTCTCCAGCCCGAAGAGGGTCGCGCCGCGGGCCGCCTGGTAGGCGTCGCGGACTTGATCGGCCGTGTCGGCGCGGCGCACGCCGGCGCTGCCGCCCATCGACCGCGGCTTGAGGACGACAGGGCCGCCCAGGAGAACCGCGTACTCGACGGCGGTCTCGGCGTCCGGGACGAGGTAGGAGCGGGCCGAGGGCACGTTGGCCGCGGCGAGCAGGGAGCGGCTGAGGTACTTGTCCCGGCAAGCCTCGACGGCGCTGGGGGTGTTGCCGGGCAGCATGAACCGCTCCGCGATCCGGGCGGTGAGGGCCACGTGCTGCTCCATGTAGGTGAGCACCCCGGCAACGCCCTGGTCAGCGGCCAGCGCGGCAACGGCCTGGGCGACGGCCTCGGTGTCCGCCAGGTCGACGGCCATGGAGATAGCCGCGTGGTCGTTGGCCCAGGCGGGAGGTTGCTCGTCGAGGAGGGCGACGCGGTGGCGGGCGGCGATGTGCTGCAGTCCGTATCCGCGCCAGATGCGGCTTCCAGCGCCGATGAGGACGAGCAGCGGTGATCCCGAGGAGTGCCATGTGCTTGTCACGGCACGGGAGTTGGGGCGCAGGGCGGTCAGACTCATGGTCGGATCTCCGGTTCGGTGATCGGGATGCGGCGGGTGCCGGTCCGGTGGGACGGCGTCGCGAGGGCGGTCATGCGCTCGTAGCGAGGACGCCCGGGCGTGTGACGGCGGGCGGCCGGGGAAGCCGGCGGGTGAGTGCGGCCGGGTCGCCTGTGTAGTGCAGGCCCTGCAGGCCGAGCTGCTCGGCGGCTTCGACGTTGTCCAGCCGGTCGTCGACGAACAGGGTCTTTGCGGGGTGGGGCATTCCGGCGGCCTCGAGCGCGGCCTCGTAGGCCCGTTTGTGGGGCTTGTTCACTCCGATGCGGGCGGAGTAGACGGTCCGGCTGAACAAGGTGGCGCACCATTCGGCGTCGTCGAGGGCGTTTGCCAGCGGTTTGGGCGCGTTGGACAGGAGTACGAGGCGCAGCCCGGTGGCGTGGGCTGTGTGCAGGAGGTCCAGCACGGCGGGGTCCGTGGCGGTCCACATGTCGAGGTCGGCGCTTGCGAGGGCGGCCAGGAGGGTGCTGCCCGCAGGCGCGGTGCATCCGTTGCGCAGCAGTCCGCTCCAGAACGTGTGGGTGGTGGCGGTGCCCTGGTCGTAGGGCTCCCGCCGCTGCCAGAAGGCCTGTTGGAAGGCGTGGGTCTCCTGGGGGTGCCAGCCCGCGAGTTCGGCGAGCCGGGCCCACTGGGGCGGGCCGGGCTGGCGGCCGATGACCCCGTTGTAGTCGAGGATCAGGGCCTCGAGGCCGGCGCCGCTGGGGGTGGTGGGCTGGGAAGAGGTCAACGGGACTCCAGGGCTCGGTGGGAGACGACAGCGACGGTCGCGGTCAGGACGACGAGCAGGGCCAGCGCGGTGGTCAGGCTGGTGAGCGAGGCGATCGCCCCGATGGCGGCCGGTCCGGCGAGCAGGCCGAGGTAGCCGATGGTGGCGACGGTGCCCACGGCGCGTGGTCCTCCCCGTCCGGCGGCTGTGATGAGGGCCGGCATGGCCGTGGACAGGCCGGCTCCGAGGGCCATCCAGCCGAGCAGGGCGGCCGGGGCGCTGCCGGCGATCAGTGCAGCGCCGAGTCCGGCGGCGGCGAGGGTGGCGCCGGCGCGTACCAGGGCGGGTGCTCCGTAGCGGCCGGTCAGCCGGTCGCCCGCGAGCCGGCCTACGGCCATGGCGGCGCTGTAGAGGGCGTAGGCGGCCGCCGCTGTTGCCTCGGAGCTGTTGAGGGAGTGCAGGTGCACTGCCGACCAGTCGGCGGCGGCGCCCTCGGCTAGCAGGCACGCAGCGGCCAGGGCGCTGAGCAGCCACACCTTGGTGTGGGAGGTCTGCGCCGGCTTTGCCTCGTCCGGAACCGCTTCGGGACGCTCGGGTGCGTGGTCGAGGGAGGTGGTCGTTCGTACGGCCGGAACGGCGGTGGCAGCGGCGAGCACCGTGAAGGCACCGACCATCGCGAACAGCACCTCGTGGGACATCCAGGTGGTCACGGCTGCGAGCGCGGCCCCGCACAGAGCACCGATCGAGTAGGCGGCGTGCAGCCCGGACATGATCGACCGCTGGAAGGCGATCTCGCAGTGAACGGCAGATACGTTGCAGCCGACGTCAAGCAGCCCGTGTGCGAAGCCGAAGACGACGGCAGCCGCGATCAGGGTCGGCAGCGTGCGGCACTGGCCGAGGAGAGCCAGGGCGAGGCCGAAGACGACGGCGGGGACGACCAGCAGTCGGGAGGGACCGTGCCGGTCGGCCAGGCGCCCGCCGAGCTGGAGCCCGGCGACCATGCCGGCTGCGGCGCCGAGAAGAACGAGTGACAGATGGCCCGTCCCAAGGTTGGCCACCCTCTGCACTGAGGGCATCCTCGTGCCCCAGACCGCCATGACGAGGCCCATCACGGCGAAGACACCGAGCAGCAGCCGTCGGTCGCCCGTCGGCGGTGCGGACTGCTCGGCCGGAGCGATCGCAGTCATCGGCCTGCCCCCGGCGCGGGCGTGGGCCGGGCTGTCGAAACAGGAGGCCATCTGTGCGGTGCTGCCCACGAGTTCGGGCATGTGGTGCTGTGTCTCATGGTCCGGTTCTCCGGTTCGGCGGTCAGGTAGAGGCGGGGACAGGGACGGCGGTCACACGGGAGGCGGTGCGGCGCTGGGTGAGGCCCGCGAGCGGCAGGCACAGGGCTGCGCCCATGGCACCGGCGGCAAGGGTGGTAAGCGCGGCGAGAACCCCACCGCCCGAGGTCAGGGACACGGCCGCGAGAACCGGGGCGATGATCACGGCGACGGCGAGGGTTGAACCCCAGATCCCGGCGTACAGACCACGGGCGTGTACGGGCGAGATCTTGGTGACGATGTCGTTGGCGGCGATGAAGAAGACGATCTCTCCGGGGACGGCCGCCGCCACGGCGAGGCTGTAGCCCGCCGTGGTGTCGGCGAGGCCTGCGCTGCCCATGCCCGCGCCCAGCAGGAGCGATCCGACGGCGAGCAGGCCGGTGACTGGCTGGGACCCGTCGCAGCGGCGCCGCAGCCACGGGTTGAGCAGCGGGGTGAGCACGACGACGGCGCCGGCGTTGGCGACCTGTGTCCATCCGTAGGCGTCGGCGGCGAGCCCGTCGTCCTCCATCAGCAGCGGCAGCACGGTGAACATGCCGGCAGCGCAGGTCAGGGCGGCCACACTGGCCATCCACAGCAGCCACAGGCGGGCGTCGCGCACGGCCGAGCGCAGCGGGGTGCGCGCGGCGGGCTCGCTGGGGCGGGCGGAGGCGGCCGGGGTGTCGTCGTCGAGGTAGCGGTGGGCGAGCAGGGCACAGGCCGCGCAGGCGGCGGCGTTGAACCAGAACAGCACCGGGAAGCCAAGCTGTCCGGCCAGCAGGCCGCCTACCGCGCCCGTGATCGCCGCGCCGATGTTCACGGCCCCGTGGCGCCAGCCGTTGACGGCGGCGCGCTGTCCGTCGTCGGCGATGAGGTCGGCGATGGCCGCGGAGACAACCGGCCTCGGCGCGTCGTATACGATGCCCGCGATCAGGGCTCCGGTGCACACGGCGGCGAACGCGTGTGCCTGGGACATCACGGGCAGGCAGACGGCGGCTGTGAGCATGGCGGCCACGAGGGTGCGGCGCCGGCCGAGCCGGTCGGCGGCCCAGCCGGTGAGCAGCTGGCCGACGAGCCATCCGATGCCGAAGACCGCGAGGGCCTGGCCGACAGCGGCGGTGGTGTAGCCCAGGTCCTTGAGGTGATAGCTGAGGAAGGGATAGGCGAAGCCGAAGCCGCGCGCCACCAGGGTGATGACGAGCAGTGCCCAGATCGTCGGCGGCCAGGGCCGCGGTCGGGACGGTTCGGCGTCCTTGGCGGTGGAGACGGGCATGGTGGTGGCTGACACGGAGGCTCCGGGGAAAGCAGGGGTGAGACGTTCCTGGTGGGGCGGCCGGCGTCAGCTGGTTCGGGCGCCGGACGGGAAGGGCGGCGCGTGGGGGCGTCGCCGTGGGCGGACGACGCCCCCACTGAGCAGCCGGGCCAGCGCCCGCGCCGGAAGGACGCGGGGATGTCGCTCCAGGGGATGGAAGCGAGGGGCCGGGCCGGTCAGCCGGCCAGCTGGTAGAGGCCGTCGTCGCGCACCCAGCCTCGGGTCCCCTTGGGGATGCCGGACTTGGAGCGCTGGGTGAGCTGGCTGTAGTCCCAGTTGCCGCGGCTGCACAGCACGGTCAACTTGTCGCCCCGGTACAGGAGGCCGCGGCTGGCGTAAGCGGTGGATGGGCCTGTGCGGTAGTTCCAGCCGGCCTTGGCCACGGTGGCGCCGTAGTTCGGCCAGTTGACGGTGCACTTGCTGTTCTCACCGACGGCGTGCGCGGCGGGAGCGGAGGCCACGGTCAGGGTGGCAGCGGCCGCGAGTGCGAGGGCGGCGGGCGCAACCGAGCGGAGGGCGAGATTGCGGATCATCGGGAAACAACCTTCCGAAAGGGGGGAGGGGCACGGCGTCGCCCCGTCCCCGGCCAGGGCGTAGCCACTGGTCGGGGCCCCTGCGTCAGAAGTGCGGCGTGAGGCCGCCCTGTCGGGCATGGGAAGAGGCGCGTCCGGTGCTGGGCGCTGTGTGGGGGTGCGGAGTGGTGCGTTGGTGAGTGATGCGGGGCGTATGTCTGCCTGATGACGCCTTGAGTTGCCCGGCGTGGATCGGCGAGCCGCGGCCGGCTCAGTCGAGCTGCATGGGGACGCAGTCGTAGGCGTACTTCTTGGCGACCCAGCCGGTGGTGTTCTTGGCCAGCCCGGTCCTGGACTTCTGGCCGAGCTTGAGCTTGATCCAGGAGCCCTTGGTGGCGACCTTCTTGCCCCAGTCGCGCTTGTAGAGCAGGCCCTTGGACTTGTAGGCGGTCGACGGCCCCGTCCTGAAGTTCACCGCGTTGGTGTTGATCTCGTAGTAGACGCGCGGCTTGCACGGCATCTCGGCCGCAGTGGCGGCCGGGGCGGTGGTCGCGGCCAGGCCGGCGGTCACCGACAGGGCAAGCATGGCCGTGGCGGCAATTCGAGCGGGAGCACGAAGTCGCATGGGATCCCTTCAATTCATGGGGTGGCATGGCCGGTGGGGCGAGACGCCCCACCGGCCGCACGGGCCGCTGTCAGTGCATGGACGGTGGGCATGGCTGTCCGAGGCGCCGGCGGTTCTATGCGGCCTTCCTCCGGCGTGCGACCGAGGCCTGAGTTGTCGTCATGGCATCGCGCCGCAAGGCAATGGATGCAGCGGCAGTGGCTCCGACCTGAATGGCCTGCATGGGAATCGGGCGAAGCGAGACTGCGCGAGACGCGGCAGTGGGGACTCGTACTCGACTCGCCGAGGAGGCACGCACGGTCGCAACCACACCGCAATCAGCGGAAGAGTCGCGCCCGAACATGTTGCCCGCCTTGTATAGAGTGGACCGAGTGCCTATTGCGCTCTATTGAAACACGACTTGGAATGTCATTCAATAGGCGATCGACTGCGACTCGATGAGCGCCACTGCGCGGGGCGTCTGCAGTACTGGCTGCGACGACAAGACCGACCTGAACTTCTTCGCCAGGTGCGCCTCTTCTGGCGCCTGCCCTCGGCCCGAGGGGGCGCGGATAACACCTCTCTCGGGACCGGTTACGGGTCTGTGTGACGACGCCCGGGAGTAATGTGACAACCCACCTGGGGGCCGCGCCGAGCGCGCCTATGATCGGTGCATGCCGTCGTCCCTTCCCACGTCCCTTGCTGTGTCCGACGCCATCACCCACTACCGCCAGCTGCGCGAGCTGACCGTCGACGAGCTGGCCTATGTGCTCCGGATGCTCGATCACCCGATCTCAGCCGATGCCCTCGCGGAGATGGAGCGATGTGCTCGCCCCGTGACCGTCGACGACCTCGTCGCGATCGCCTACGCTCTCGACACGACCCCCGCGGTGCTGCTGTCGCACATCCCTATCGACATGCCGGAACCCGAAGGGCCCCTCGCTACCGGGCTCCCGAGCGACGTCGACCAGGCCGAACTCCGTGCCTGGCTCGAGGGGAAGACCTCGCTCGACCGCGAGTCGCGGGTGGGCTGGTGGAAAGAGCGGGTCGCCCGCCTCAGGGTCCGGTCGGCGCATCACGAGGAGCAGCTGCAGGGCGCGTACGCGGAGCTGCGCGAGCTCGGTGACCTGGCGCTCCAGGAAGCTGACGCCCCGCCTGTGCAGCGTCTTCGGTGGCGCATCCAGGACGGCGAGCACGCGCTCAACCAGTCCGAAGTCGCACTGGCGCTGACTGAGCATCGACTCGACAACCTCCGAGAAGGCGCCTGACACCCTAAGTCCTGGCCAGTCAAAGTCACCTATCCATAGGCGACTTTGACTGGCTGTCTGTCGTTAGGTGGTACATCTGGTACATCAATCTGCAATACTGACAGTGCGCTTGTGAATGCCTTCGCAAGTACTCATGTACGAGAAGAAAGCTCGGAAATCGGTCGGGTGGTCCTCAAGGGGGCCAGCTTCGGCTCCCAGGCGTGGTCGGGATCGGGGTCTCGGGGATGCAGTTTGGAACTGCGGAGCCGAGACGCTGGTCCCTGTGAAGATGGCACCGCCTGGACACGCAGAACTGAACGAGAGAAAGCGGGGGCGATTATGACTGAGGATCAGCCTCAGTTACCCGAGCAGCCGACACAGGGCCATGCAACAGCATCACAGGCCGTGCCGCCGCGACCGCAGGTTCCGCCAGTTGTCACGGCCGAGCAGTGGGCCGCCGGGTTCCGGCAGACGCATCTCCGCGAGCCGACGATGCCCGAGTACCAGGCCGCCGTTCAGGCTGGACTGATCGCTCCCGAGCACCGGCCCCGTGATCCGTCGATGCAGCAGATGACCAACGGAGCCAAGCAGGTCGTCAACGGTGCCCGGGACTTCTTCAACACCAAGGTCGCGCCGGTCGTCGAGAACTCTGGAGCCAGGGAGTTCCTCAGCAACCGCGTTGCCCCCGCCGCGCAAAGCGCCGCGCGCTCGATGCAGCAGAGCACCTCGCGTCCCGGACTGGCCAAGCTGAGAGGGCTGGCCACCTTCATCCTTCCCGCCGCGGCGTTCCTGGCGATCATCTCGCTGTTCATGCCGGTCGCTTCAGCCATGGGCTTCTCGGTCAACTACTTCAGCGACGAGGCCGGCGGCGAGGGCGGCTTCCTGCTCTTCACCATGCTCGTGGCCATCGCCGCCTCTGTCGTGGCAGTCATCCGCAAGACGAACTGGTCCCGCGTCACCGCCGGAGTCGTGGGCATCGTCGCCGGCCTGATCGGCATGATCGACGGCTTCGGGACCATGGGCTCCGTCAGCGGCACCCGCTACGCCTCCGTCGGAGCGGGCGTGGTGCTCCTGGCGCTGCTGTCGGTCGTGATGCTGGCTGCTGCAGTCCTCATCCTGCTGTCGCCGCGTCAGGCCTCTGCGGTTCCGCCGATGCCGAGCATGCCGCCGGTCCAACCTCCGCAGAGCTGAACCAAACCGACTGTCCAGAACGAATGAAGGAAGAACCCCATGAACTCCACCAGGACCGCACGTGCGACGCGGACCAGGATCGCCGTGTCCGCCGCGGCCCTGGCCGCGGGTGCTCTCATGCTCACCGCCTGCAGCGGGAGCAGCGATGCTGCTTCCTCGCAGAGCCCCAGCAGCAGCCAGGCCTCCAGCTTCGACGGTGCCTACATCGCCATCACCGACGGGGCGCGCGGCGGCATCGCCGCAATCGACGGCCACAAGATCACGTACATCAACGTCACCGCTGGCGACCAGCAGTGCCAGCTGACCACGAAGGCCCTCGACGACATCAAGCACGGCTCGATCGTCAAGGACGGCAAGACCGACAAGGGTCAGTACCAGGTTCTCTCAACCGGCACGATCAACGACAGCCGGACCAGTGTGCTCTGGGACGACGTCAACGGCTCCGACCAGACAGGCACTGACCCGGGATCCGGCTCGATCTCGATGTCGAACAGCATGATCACGCTCGGGTACACCTTCGCCTACTCGATCGACCAGGTCCAGCTCATCCCCGCCGACAGCGACCAGGCGAAGACCTTGATGGCCAAGGACTGCAACCAGCACAGCTGATTGCCGCACCACCCCAGGCAGCACAGAACCCCCTGGACATCACGTCCACGGGGTTCTGTCTTTTCTCTGACACCTACTCCTGGAGCTGCTGCGCCCGGTACTCCTCAATCGTCTCCGGTGGCCGGCCGTACTTCGGCGCGTGCTGCTCGGCGAAATCCAGCTCAGCCCACGCTGCCGACTGCCGGATCCTCGACCGGGCGACCACGACGAACACCGCGGCACTGATGGCGATGTTGAGCAGACACCACCCAGCCAGCAACGCCGTCAGCACCACAGGCAGACCGTCCTCGATCGCCATGGTGACCAGAACGACCAAGCCTGCGCTGTTGCCCAAGAGGCTGGCCACGTACCCCTCGAACGTGCCGGACAGGTGCGCCAGAGTCCGCGGCTCGTCGCGATGCCGCACAGCGCGCATCATCTCGCCGACGAACACCACGGTGGCCACAGCCGCCGCAGTGCTCAATGCCAGTTCGCGGATCCCGGTGATCCACCATCGCGCCGAGCGACACCAGCCACGCGGGAAAACGCCGCGAAGCCTCGATCCCAGCCTCATGCTCTTCCCCTTCTCCTCCTGCCGCGCAAAGACGACGCACCCGGTGAGGACGACCATTGCGTTCATCCTCAACGGGTGCGTCAGCCCTCCACGCTCGCCCGATCAGTCCTGCCGCTTCTCGCGTCGGCCCCGGCGAAGACCACCGGCCGGCCGCTGCTGCGGCTCCGGAGTCTCCACGCTCTGAGGAGCCGGATCGGCAACCCGGCGCGGACGGGGACGAGGGCGCGGAACCGGAGCCTGCCGCGGCGAAGAAGCCGGTGCAGGAGCCGACGTCCGCGGAGTCTGAGCCCGCGGGGCGGGCGCCTGGCGCGGCGTCGGCGTCGCCGCCTGGATCGCACCCGGCTGACGCGCTGCCTGCGTCCGAGCCGGAGTCCGCGCACCAGGCGCAGCCGGAGTCTGACCCGAAACCGGAGCGGCCACGGGACGAGGAGCCGACGTTCCGGCTCCCAGCTGCCTCGGAGCCGGGGTGCCCTGAGCGGAGCGCGTCGGACGCGTGCTCGGCGAGGCTGGCTGCTCGAAAGCAGGGACAGGCACAAGAGCAGGAGTAGCTCCGCCGCTGAAGCGCTGCGGTGCAGCCTGCTGGTTGCCGCCCTGCTGCCTCTGCGCACCCTGGGCATCCATGCCGAACTGCGCCGGGCCCGTCTGACCGGCGACGGTCCTACGGCCTCCGCTGGTGGGAACAGAACCAGCGCTGCTCTGCCCCTGAGCACCACCGCGAGAACTCGACGGCTCCGTCGACGAGGCCAGAACCTCGCCGGGGATGACCTTGTTGCCGTCCGAGGTGTACCCGAGGTTCGACAGGCCGCCCTGGTTGCTCAGGCCCAGCGCCGTCTGCTTGTCAGAGTGCGAGCTGCCCGCTCCACCACTCGTCAGCTGCAGCGGGCCACCCTTGTCGTCGGGGCCGTCACTCTGGCCGGACGCGCCCAGGGCACCAGCAGGACCGCTGCCGCCCGGCAGAGCCTTGGCGTCACCGCCGCCGCCACCGCTGCCAGGACCACCGTCCAGTGCCGGGCTGTTCGGATCGCCCGGGCCACCCTCGCCGCCGCCCTCCAGGGCCAGCGCCTGGTTGCCCGCGGTCAGCGCCGTGGGGTCGCTGTTCGTACCGCCGGCGTTCGTCGACGCCGTCTTGCCCGCGGGCTTGCCCGTGCTCGGAGACGCCGGGCCGCTGGTCTTGCTGTTGAACCCGTTGGCGAGCTTGTTGCCCATGGCCATACCCGCGCCGGCCCCTGCACCTGTGGCCAGAGCAGGCATCAGCCCACCCTTGTCCGGCTTCGGCGCGGAGTTGGTCTCCAGGAACTTGTCCACGAGCTTGGTGACCACCTCGTCCATCGCCTGCAGCACCGTCTTGCGGACCCGCAGCAGAGCGAAGGTGATGCCCATGATCATCAGCGACGAGATGAGTGTCAGGATCACCACGATGGTCCCGCCGAGCGCAGCGCTGCCCCACAGGCCGCCCGGGCTCATGAAGCTCGACACGGGCCCGGCCATGATGTCCGGGACCGAGATCAGGAACTCCGAGACGAACTGGTAGATGAACAGCGTGACGAGGACCTCCAGGATCAGCGCCATGGAGTAGACGATTACCTTGGCGATCGCGGCCATCGCGCCCAACGTCGCGAACGGCACGGCCGCTACGAGGCCGAAAATCCGCTTGACCGAGCCGGCCAGCATGCCGATGGCGTACCAGAAGCCGAGCAGGACGATGGAGCCCAGGACCGTGGCTGCGTTGGACCAGTACATGAACTTCGCCGGCCCCGTGCCCACCTGGCTGACGGCCATGTGGTTCTCGCGGGTGAAGCCGGACGTGGCGTTGTTCGAGCTGTACATGTTCAGCGAGCTGGGGCTGAACCCGGTGTTGAGGTAGTTGTACGCCGCCAGGGGAGACAGGTTGCACGAGGAGGGCGTCTTGCCCACCGTGAAGCCGCAGCCGGCCTTGGTCCCCGTCGTCGTGAAGACCGTCGAGTCCTTGCCGGGACGAGAGGAGGTCAGGCCCGTGCCGTCGGTCGAGATCACCGGGTGATCCACCGGCTTCGGCCCCTTCTCCTCACCGAAATCCTCCACGTCGCCGTAGCTGTCCTTGTCGACGAACCAGCTCTTCTTGACATCCGCGCTCTCGTCCAGCTGCGTGATCGAGCTCTTGATCCCCGACTCGAAGTCGGAAGCTGCGATCTCGTTGCTGCCGATGTACTTGCCGATGATCCCGAAGGTCGAGAACACCGCCTTGAAGTCGTCCGACGCACCGGTGCCGACGGAGACCGTGCCGTCCTTCCAGGCCGACTCGGCGTCGTTGGCCTTCGTGCCGATGCTGATGCCGTTGAACGTCGCTCCGTGGGACTGCTTGTTGATCGCCAGCGCGCTCGTGCGCACCGACATCATCGCGTCAGAGCTCGCCTGGTCGCCGTTCCAGGAGACAGTGGCCTGGTCCGGGATCCCGAGGCGGTCGTTCATCATCCACGCCTCGAAGTCGACGTACGTGCTCAGCACGACGCGCGTCGGACCGGCATGCTGGCCGAGAACCGAGTTGTCGAACTTGTCGAGCACGCTGGTGTACATCGAACCGATGAGCGGCAGACCGACGCCGATGAAGACGACGCGCACGATGAGCTTCTTGATCGCCGAACCCCGGTCCATCTTCTTGAACATGACCAGGCCGAGGAGCAGGAAGCCGATGAAGATCGGCACCAGCACTTGCCACGAGATATCGACAAGCAGGCCATACCAGCCACTGATCCAGTGCTGGAGGCCCGAGAGCGCGCCGCCTCCGGTGTCACCTCCCGTCATCCCGTCGGCGAAGGTCGGATTGACCGCCCTGACCGCCTGGTAGAACCACATGAAGGGGTTGATGAGCTTCAGGAACTGGAGGACGACGTAGAACAGCGTGCCGACCGCCAGTGCCAGGGCGTAGAGGACCCAGATGATGGAGCCTCCGATCACGCTGACGATCTGGCCGCCGATGCCCGAGGACATCGTGTCCAGGCCGAGGTCGTTGTTCGCGGCCCCGAAGTGCGCGTAGTCGAGCATGCCCGAGTACTTCGCGTTGCCCTTGTCGTCTTTCGCGGCCAGAGTCTCGTACGTGACGGTCTGGGAGGACCCCGAGACCTCGGCGAAGAACCAGCCCACGATGTTGCCCAGGCTGAAATCCGGGTCGGCGTAGCCGAGCATGGAGCCGCCCGAGGCCGGGCTGCCGACGACCGGCTTCCACTTGTCGTGCATGCCCTTGTCGTTCGACGGCGAGTTCTCCTCGCTGAAGTACGAGCTCGCATTCGAAGCCAGCTGGTAGAGGCTGTAGTTGTCGCGCTCCTTCTGGTCGTCCGCGGACGCTGGCGAAGAGGCAGCCATCATGAGGACCGGCACGAACAGCGCGGCCAGGAGCACGAGGGCGAGCCCGCGCGCGAGCCTGCCCTGGCGGGCTCCGCCACCGCCGGGGCCGGCCCAGGCACGCATCCGCGCCACCGCCGTGATCGTCCCGTTCATCGTCTCTCCCCTGCTCCTCGCCTTCGTATCAGCGCTGACCTCGTTCATGCCTTGACCAGCTTCTTGGGCTTTGGCTTCCTCGCTGGCCGCCTTGCGCCGTCCTCAGGCTCCTGCAGGCTCTTCTTGCCGTCGCGGCGCTTGCCCCCGTCGCTCTGGCCCGCGTCAGGCTCGCCGTCGCCGCCCTCGCTGTGCTTCCGGATGCTGGTGAGGTTCGCGCCCGGTGCAGGCTTGTCGTGCATGATCGCGTCCATCCGCGCCGCCTCTTCGGCCCTTGCCGCCTCCAGGCGGACCTGCCTGCGTTGGGCCTCGCGGTAGGGGTTGATCCCCAGTGCCAGGTCCAGGTGGAAGACCACGTTGGAGACGCCCCGGCGCAGATACGTGAGGTTCTCGCCCTTGGTCGTGATGAGCTGGGCGAGATCCGGTGGAATCCGCTGGTGCAGCTGCTTCTGGTACTCCGCCACCGTGCCGTCGCGCATCGGGCCGAAGAGCGTGTAGTCCGCGGCGTCGAACTTGTTGAAGTCGCTGTCGGCCAGCATCGTGTCGACGTCGTTGTAGCTGTAGACCACCCGGCCGCCACGCTCGTACATATGGTCGAACTGGTCCTTGATGTACTTCTTCACCCGGTCGTCGATGTGCTCGGTGCCGTGGATGATCACCGTGTCGCCGAGCCCCAGCTTGCCAACGGCGAAGCCGACGATGTTCACCAGTTGCGCCATCGCCACGCCCTTGCCGCGGCGCATGAGCCGCGAGAAGTCGTAGACCACGCGCCGCGAATCCCGGACCCCGTCCACGGCCGAGGCCGTGTGGTTGTTGAACAGGTCGCCGTTGGTGCTCAGCATCGCGTTGGCGATGCCCCTGAGCACGTTGTAGGCGCGCAGCTGGTCCGGGTCGGTCTTGCTGGAGTTCAGCAGTGCCTTGTGCGCGGTTGCCAAGTAGGAGACGAACATCTGAAGACGCGGCACCTGGGTGTGCGGGATGTTCACCACGCGCAGGCGGTGACGCTGCTCCTTGGCGTTGTGCCGCCACATGCCCTGCTCGATGTAGAAGTCGGTCGCGGTGTCTTCGAGGGCGCTGCGGATGATCGAACCGATCGCTCCGTCGCTGGTCTCGTAGAGCTGCTCGAACATCAGCTTGAGCTTCTCCATCTGGGCGGAGAAGACCATGAGCTCGTCCTCCTCCTCGCCGAACATCTCGAACATGTTCACATCACCCTGATTCAGGTCCACGCGCGAGGTGAGCCGCTCGAACTTCGGGCCGAGCTTGTCGAGGTTCGCTCCGTCGAGGATGAGGTGGACGACCTGGCCGTTGTTCAGCAGCGCCGCCTGAGAGATCTTCGAGCACCACATATTGGCCACCCGCTGGCGGTCGAGGTACTCGCTGAGCGTGGCATCGGCGACGATCGCGCTGTGGTCGTAGGCGTTGACGTCCATGAGTACGGCGCTGTTGTTGACGTCGCCGACCATGTAGCCGACGTACTCGCCGCCCTTGTCGTTCAGGCCGTTGGTCACCAGCGAGTACGAGCCGGCCAGCTCGGTCGAGGTGAAGTGGAAGCCCTTGCCCTTCTTCTTCTCGTTGTTCTTCCAAAGGCCCGAGAGCTCCTGACGCTGCTCGCCAGCGTAGGGCGCAGCCTTCAGCGTGCCGAATCGGTCGATGTACAGACGCGTGACCCGGTCGATCGTGTCGTCCAGGGTCGCCAGATCGGGGGCCTTGAGGAAGAGCCGGTTGTGCACCGAGAGGTAGCTCGCACCGTCCTGGATCTCGCCGATCGTGATCCCGAGGTCACCGGAGATCTTCGCGGCCTTGCGCTTGGAGGAGGTCGTGCCCGTCTCCTCCTGCTCGTTCGCATCCAGCCGGTCCAGCTTCTCCGACTGCTTGGTGTACGAGTCGATCCACTTCTCATCCATCCGCTTGACCTGCTCAAGCACGACGGCGGTGACCCGCTCGTCCAGGCCGTCCGGGATCCGGTCGATACCCCAGAAGGCGGCGAAGTTGTCGTGCGCGGCGTCGTCGTGGAAGTACGCCAGGATGCAGGCGACCGAGCCGTCGACCTCGAAGTAGTCGGAGCGGAAGAGGTACTTCTCCTTCGGCTTCAGCGCGAGCAGGTGAGGGTAGGCGTCGAACGTACCCTGGAGGTGCTTCACCTCCCGGCGGCGCTGCCACCAGTTCTTCTTCGGCTCGGCGGCCTCATCGGCTGCGCCGTCCGCCGGCGCAGCGTCCTGCACGCCCTCAGCCTGAGCAGCACCGTCCGCGCGCAGATCATCGACCACAAGCTCCGCGGTCTCATTCGTCTCGTCAGGCTTCTTTCCCGGAATGCCGAGCTGTGCCCGGACTTTCGTCATCAGCGCCATGGTGTCCTTCGTTCGTTCCTCGTCGTGGTGGCCGGCCTGGCGCTGGTCAGTTCAGCGACGCCTTGAGATCGAGCAGTTCGTCGTCGATGCCCTGGTAGAAGACCCGGAGCATCGGCAGGGCCTCCTCGCGGTCGAGCATCGTGGCTTCCTTGATCATCAGAGTCGAGCCGCCGACCTCGGCCTGGAGGACCTGGTGCCCCTTGCGCAGTGCGTCGGTGTTCTTGCCCTTGAGCAGCAGGTACTGGTGGATCGAGGTGAACTTCCCGCCCACGTGCTGCGTGAGAATGTCGTATTGCTCGTTCTGCAGCTCGATCAGATCGGGATCGCGGACCTGCAGGGCCTGGTTGCGCCGTTCCAGGTTCGCCACCTGGTGGTAGACCCGCTGCGGCTCCTTTGTCGTGATGAAGCTGTGCTCGCAGGCCGTCTCGACCTTGCGCCAGAAGGAGTCGACCCGATCGAGGATCCCGACCCGGTCCTCGTCGAAGAGCAGGTAGCTAGCCGAGCCGACGACCAGGTAGACCCGACCTTCGCCGCCGTCGGAGAAGTGGATCAGCCCGTCCTCGTCGATCCCGTCGATGCCGACGATCGAGTAGAAGTCCGTGGGGTTCGAGCCGCGACGGGTGAAGACATGGCGGGCCTTCAGCGGCAGGTAAGCCAGGAAGGCTGGTACGCGCATGATGCGCAGCTCCTTCGTCTTCATCAGCCCGCCGAAGTAGGCGATCGCCGCCAGTCCCCAGAGGACGAAGAACGTGATGGCGACTGGGCCCGAGCTCGCGACGAACGTCGACGTGCTGAACCACAGCAGGGCGAGGATGCCGCCGCCGAAGAAGAGCAGTTGCTTGATCGGGGAGGGCTTGGCCGCCCACCCTCCCTTGCTCAGCGTGATCTCGTGGTCGAGGAAGCTCCTGTTCAGCGAACTCGGCACCTTATAGGACAGTTTCGCCATGAATCTCTCATCTCCCCCCTGCAGCCTTAATGGCCATTGCTCGTTCTATCGAAAAGTCCTCATACGTGAGGTGTGTAGATGGCATCCTATCTCAGATAGGTCATTTGAATCGAGAATGAAAGGGGCTTGAATGGAGACGTTCGATGGCTCGGACTGGCGAGTCCGGGTTATCGGGTGTCGTCTGAGCGGCTGGCATGATCCGTCCGCGGGCCGCTGGATCCGGACGACGCCCACCGGTGCCTCACACACCTCGCCTGCGACCTGCGCCGCCTGGGCACGCATGATCTCGCCTGGTGGCAGCTCTGCCGCTGGTGTCAGCCGCTCGCCCGTCCGTGGGCAGGGTCCCTGCTGTGGGGAACCGTCGCGTGCCTGCTCTACGTCCTCGGCGTCGCACCGTGGGCGGTCACCTCCGGCGTCCCCCTGCGGGCCTACGCCAATGCGTTCCTGTGGTTCGACTTTCCCTGGGTGGTGGCTCTGATCGTCATGCACCTTGCCGCGGCCTGGCTCGGCGCCAGGACGTGGTGTAGGGAGCACGCTGTCCTTGCGGCGGCGGTCGCGCGTACCTGCGGCGGGCTGGTGGGAGTCGCGGGGTCCGTGTGGGCGCTCTTTCCCGACCTGCTCAGGTGGGACGTCTTCTTCTCCGCGCTCGTCTGGCTCGGATTCACGTCGCTCATGGTGCTCCTCCGCACGGGACTGCCTGCCTCGCCCCGAACACCGAGCCGTGAAACCCTCATCCTGGCCAACCTGGGCTGCAGGCTGCGCCGTACGGCGACTACGGTGGCTGTCGCCGCGGTTCTGGGCGGCTGTGGCCCGTCCACGTTCTCGTTCATGGTGGACGGGCACACGCCACCGAGGATCTGGCTCTACGGCATCTTCATCGGCACCGTGCTGGCGCTGGGCCAGTCGACACTGCGATGGGTGAACGCCGCGGACTCCAGGGACGACCTGAGCACCCAGGCCAAGCTTGTTTGCGGCGATCGGCTCGTCAAGGTGATCAGCTGCGTCATCGGCTCCCTCCTGTTCCTCCGGTCCCGCACAGCCCTGGATGTCGTCGAGCATCAAGAGTCCAGCGCGGCGACAACGTTCCTGGGGAGCTTCGACGACCACCCCCGGAGCGTCTGCGCCTTCGGCGTGGTACTCGCCGTCATCCCCTACTCATGGCCTCGCTACACCGTCACGCTCTGTCTCATGGCGGCGGGAGGCTGCACTGGCAGCCGCGGATGTTCCTGGCCGACTGTCACCGGCTCGGAGTCCTTCGCCAGGTCGGTACCGTCTGTCAATTCCGTCGCGCGCATCTGAGGGATCGCCTCGCAGTGGGCCCGACTCGGCCTACCCACCCACGAGTCACTACGCCGACGGACCCTACTTGCCAGGCGATGCCGCCGCCTCCTGATGTGAGGTCACCAAGAACAGATGGCTGCTCTTGTGCCCGATGGTCCGGTGGCCCTGCAGTCGGGCGACGGCCTCGGACCGCACCCTGTACCGGCCCGCAGCAGCCTGGAAACCCACACACCTCTTACTCATCACCCGGACACCGGCGCCACCGGCCGGGCCTGAGCACCTACCCTCCGCTTCCCCCTGTTTCGCGCCGAGCCCACGGCTCAGGAGACGGCAGGTTCACGCGGAAAGCGGCCAGGCCCGCGGGTCCGCCGATCGCGAGGGAGACCTGGCCGTCCTCGTACACCGAGGCGATGGAGTCGACGGGCGCGGCGGTGATCAGACTGTGCAACAGCTCGCCGGAAACCGGGTCCCACAGGTGAAGGGCGTGACCACTCCCGCTGGCGAGTACATCGCGGGTGGGGGAGAGCGTGACGGAAGCCAGCGACTTGGTCCAGGGGGTCGTGATCCGCGCCCGCGGTTCCCAGTCGGCCGTGTCCCACGTGTGAATGCCCTCGCGGTCGGCCGCGGCCAGGAGAACGGAGCCGGCCGATCGAAGGACCGCCAGCGCCAAGGTGTCCGAGCGTCGCCTCCCCCGTACCCGCAGATGTACGACTTCTCTCGCGCCTTCCAGATCCCAGATGCTGACACCACGGTCCGTGCCGATCGCAAGCCACGGAGTGACTCCGTCGCTCGCAGGCAGGGCCACGACCGCGCGGGACCTTGGGAAGGCCACACTGGTGATGAGCTCGCTTGGTCCGCCCTCGACATCCTCCAGAAAAATGCCGCTGTAGCTTGCGCGGGCCAAGTGGGTCGAGCCTGGTGGCCAGTTGACGACACACGAGTCCGAAGAGCTTTCGCGTCGCTGGAAGACCGCGAGGTGGCTTCCTCCCGGGGCGGGCCGCGGACCCTGCTGGTCTCCCGCTGTCCAAGGCTGCCAGATCCGTGTGCCGGTGCCGGTGCCGGCCCGGACGGCCACGCGCCCCGGAGAAACCGGATGGAGCGCGTCGACCATGCCGACGGCCAGATCGGTGCTGTTGCCGCCGTCCAGATCCATGGCTACGGCGCCGGCGGGGTTGCCGACGATCCATCGGTGGTGGCCCCGGCCGTCCGCCGCAGGCATCCGAAGCGCCGTCAGCGCGGTGACCGGTCCCACCGACATTCCGGGCGGCGTACGGGGGGTGGCCGGTTTTGGCTGCCACAGGCGCAGACCTTCCTCGCCGGCCGTGGCCACGAGCCATCGGTCCGCCGCCGGCAGCGTCGTCAACCCGGTGATCTCTCCCACGGTGACGTCGGCGACCAAGTCCCAGCCGCCCTCGCCGAGTTCCCACACCTCCACGCTCCGGTGTCGACGTCTCTCCAGAGCGATGACCACGCGGCCGTCCGGGAGATCGAACTGTGCGGGAAACGCGGCAGGCCCCTTGCCCACCGGCAGCACCTGCCCCGTGTCGGGATCCCAGCTCAGGACGCGGCCGGTACTTGCCACCAGCACCATGTCCGTACGCCCCGGGCGCCGCAGGCACAGGAGTCTGCGCACGTCACGGCAAGCGATGCGCGCGCGTGAGTGGATCGCGTCGTCGTCGAGACTTTGCAGGACCAGTCCGTCCGAGACCGCCGACACGAGCAGCGGTCGCCCTCTCCGGTCGCGGATTACGGTGTGCGCGGGACGGCGCTGGCCACCTGCTTCGTCCGTGGGGAACGGCACTGTCTCGGAACGGTTCTGGTCCGGTTTCCAGCGGGTGAGGCCGTGGCCGTAGCGTGAGAGAAGCTGCCACCGGTCTTCACCGTCAGTGACGACGTGAACCGCACTGGCGGGCGTACTGGAGTGGTGGATCCGCAGTCCGGACAGCGGGTCCCAGATCGCGACACCCCGAGGTCCGGCGGTGGCGAGGAAGGCTCTGCTGTTCCCGCGTACGACGCACAGGTCGTCGACGAGACCGGCAGGGAGATCCGCCAGGTGCTGGCCGTCGGCCGCGTCCCAGACGTGGGCCCCTTGCTTGGTTCCGGCAACGACGAGGGTGCGTCCCGTTGACACGTCGATCGTGAGGAGAGCGCGCACATACTGTCCCGGGGTGGCCAGGACGTTGGTGGCGGACCGCCACCACACCATGCGCGGGCTCAAGACCGTGGCGCCCGGCTCCTGCGGTTCCTCGCGGTGCCGGAGTGCCAGTGCGTGCAGAGCGATGCTGCTGTGCCGGGAGGCCGGGTCGACGGCGTCCGTGAGATAGGGCTCGATCAGTGCCGCCGCGGCGACGTGGGTCCGGTGGGTCTCCTCCGGGTCCTCGGGCAGCGGTAGGCCCAGTCGTTCGCGCAGGGTGTGCGAGGTCTCCTGGGACAGCAGTCGCAGGGGAACGTGTTCGTCGTCCAGGACGTGTCCGGCGGTGGCGTGTGCCACGAGATGCCGCCGGACGTAGGGGTGCGCGGTGGCGCGCTCCGCGGGGAGGAGAAGCGCCAGCTCACGGGTGATGCGGGCGTGCTCCTCCGCGAGCGGCGGGGGCACCTCATCACCGCCGGGTGCGACGGGTGAGGTACCGGCGAGAGAGGAGGGCTGTTCCAGGAGAACCTTGGCGACCTGCTGGTGCACCGGCCGGTACGTGAGGCGCCCATCCTCCTCGCTCCTGGCGAGATAGCCGGTCAGTCGAGTCGTCTGCACGGTGCGGATGGCGGCGGCAAGTTCCTCCACCGACGCCCCGCTGTCACCAGGAGCTACGAGCGCGTGGGCGACACCGGGCCAGACCTCCGCCCAGGGCAGTCCGGAACCGGCCCCGAACGCCGCGGCACGCAGGACTCTGACCAGCACGGTCACCGGCAGACCCTGCTGACGGGCCACTTCGTGGAGGTCCTCGTGGAGCAACGCCACCGTGCCCCGGCTCAGACGCTCCTGCCAAGTCCGCGCGGTCACCTCCTGAACCTGCTGGGCGGTCCGCAACTGGTCCGCGGCCAACCGCCCGTCCAGGAATGACGGCGCCACCGCACGCGCCACGGCACGCGCGGCGATCCCGGCCTGCTCGCGCCTGTCGGCGTAGGGCCCGGCCTCGTCTCCGGCGAGCAGGGCCTCGACGTAGGCGGCGATGTCGTCGGCGACGCCGGGACCGTCCGTGCGCTGCACGGTGACCGGGACCGGCAGACGATCGCCCTCCAATGCCCAGCACAGCCGATGCAGCAGCTCGTCGGCGTCCGCGTCCACGAGGTGCTCCGCGACGTCGGGCGAGTCGTGAGGAGAGCTGCGCACCCCCACCACCATCCGCACCAACGGCTTATGACGCTCCACCCGCAACCGTGCGATCGGCAGGACGACGTCGTTGAGGCAGGCGAGGCTGTCCTGGGCCTCGTCCAGCGCGTCGATGACGAGGGTCGGCATCCGGTTCTCGCGGGCACGCGCGGTGAGGCACTCCAGCAGAGCCTGGAGGGGCGCTGTCCCGTCGGGGGCGGCCTCTGCCTCCAGCACCCGCAGGAGATCCTCGATCAGGCCCAGCGAGGTCTTGTTCCGCGCCAGGACGGCGGCGTCCACCGAACCGGCAGCAGGACGTTCGTCCGCGGGGACCGCCGCCGCCACTCGGGACAGGTCGGGCTGGTCGAGGAAAACCGGATCAGTGAGCGTCACCAGGCGGGCCAGCAGGGCGGACTTCCCCGAGCCCGCCGCTCCCGTCACCACGAGCACACCACTGCCGCGGGTGACGAACTCAGTCAGCGTGCGCATTTCGTGATGGCGCCCGCTGAAGTACCAGCCCATGTCCTCCGAGTGGATCCGGCCCGAGGCGCGATCACGCCAGTAGCCGTCGAACAGCCCGGCGGCGTCGGGCAGTTCACGCACCGCGGTCCCCAGATCCTGCGGAGCCTCGAAACGTGGGTTCGGCAGGCACAGGCTCGCCTCGTCGGAGAGCTGCTGCTCCGGCCACACCCACCTGGCTTCGACCAGCCCGTGGTCCTCGCGCTGTACGGACTCCAGGGCCTCCCGCCACTCACGAAGCGACAGATATGGCTTCGCGAACCCGGTCTCCTCGGCTCCGATCTTCTCCAGGGTGCGCCTGAGGAGTTCGGTGAACGACCCGACAAGAGGCTGTTCGTCGAAGTCGCCCGACGTGACCACGGCGAGCGAGGCCAGCTTGCGACGGGACGTCAGATCGCGCAGTACGGGCTGGACATCGTTGGCGAGTGCCCCAGCGAAGCAGGAGTCCACAAGGACCAGCACATGCTCGGCCGAGCTGCCCAGCGCGGCGCTGATGACCTCGCTGGTGGTCAGCGCGGTGCCCGGAAGCCGGCCGTCGTCGGTGCGGGCGAAGCGCAGGTAGTGCCGGCCCGAGGACGGTCCCCGCTGACCGTGACCGGTGATGTAGATGACGATCGCTTCCCTGCGCCTGGCACCGGCGATGTCCTGGACGTTCAGGAACCGGTGTACCTGCTGCACCGAGTGCAGCGTCACGTCCGGTCTCCGGAGCGAGAACTGCCGCTCCGGTCCCAGCGCGGAGTCGGCCAACCAGCCCGTGACGACGCCCACTTGCTCGTTGATTCCCTTGGTGAACTCGGCGTTGCCGTCCGCGTAGTCGTCCACCGCGATGACGATCAGCCGACGGGACGCACGCGCCACCCCGCTCATCAAGCCCCCCAGCTTGCCCATGTCCTACGGCTCGAAAGCGGCACTCTACCGCCGGGAACGATCGCCTTCGCGCTCGTACGGCGCGGCGCGGCGGGCCACCGGTAGCATCATCGGCGTCCCGCCAGGGGAGGCGGAGGAGAGAGGGGGCCGGTCCAGTGAGCGATCTGCATGTGGTGGGAGTCCACGGAATCCGCCAGCGCGACACCAACTCCCTCAAGCTGGCCGAGGACTGGAACCTGGCTCTGGCGGAAGGCATATCCCTGCACTGCGGCCCCACGTCCCCCACACCGTCGGTCATCACCCCGTACTACGGCGACGTCTTCCCCAAAGGGCGCTTCCAGCTCGGCGACGACGACCCGTCCGAGTGGTTGGCCGAAACCGACGAGGAACAGCTGGAACTGCTGGCGCAGGCCTTGGAGGCCCACACGCCACCCGTGCTGGGAGAGCGGCCGGCGGCCGGCACTTTGGGCGCACCTCCGCCTGTCTCGCCCCGCATCACGGCGGCGCTCGCGCGTATCGACCGCAGATGCGGCCCTGGAGTGGGGAAGGCGCTGCTCAGCAGGGTCAGTGAGGTGTACGGCTACTTCAGCGCCAAATCCAAGTACGAAGGCATGGCGGACACCGTCCGCGACCGCGTGCGCGAGGCGGTGGAACAGAGCGGCGCCAGCCTGATCATCGCTCACTCCCTGGGCAGCGTCATCGTGTACGACATGTTCCAACGGGGCCGGATTCCCTCGGACGTTGATGGCGGCGTGAGCATGCTCATCACCTGCGGATCGCCCCTGGCATGGCTTCCATTGCGGCGCAAACTCGGGGTACGCGCATCTGACGAGCTTCAACTACCCTCAAACGTGCGCTGGTTGAACGTCTTCGACCCCAACGATCCCGTCACCGCCGGTGTGGGACTCTCCGCAATCGCACCAGGCGTGACCGACGTGGCCGTGGACAATCAAGACGACCCGCATGCGGCAGGGCGCTACCTGGAACAGCAGCCGGTGGCAGCCGCCGTGCACAGCCACATGACGCGTGGCCCCATGCTCCCCAAGGGCTGATCTCACAGCCTTTACGACGGCTCTGCGGGCACTCGGGAAAAGAGCGACAGATGCGATCGCAACCAAACGTCGTACAGGGACCTGGTGTCGCCCTGGACATCGCCGATCAGGCCCACCTGATCTCCCAGCTGCACGATGTCGTTCATCGTCCTCATCACATCCTTCTGTTGTCGCTGTCGTGAAAAGGCAGCAGCGGGTCCCGAGGTCCGGGACCCGCTGCTGCTCGCCAGCGCCTGTCCGGGCATCAGCCGAACAACGGCACGATCTTCTTCTTGCCGCCCTCTTCCTTCCAGGCGACCTTCGCGTCAAAGGTCTTGCCCTTCGACGAGACGAACCCCGTGCCCTGGATGGTCTTGCCGGCTGCCAGGTCCTTGCGCTGCGCGTCGGTGAAGGTCACCTGACACCAGGACCGCGGCGGCTCGTCGCCGGAGCCGAAGTCGGGGACGATCTTCTTGGCCTTCGCGTCCCAGCTGACCTTGCAGCCGAAGGTCTTACCGGTCCTCGCGCTGACGAAGTCGTCGATCTCCAGCGCCTGGCCCGCCAAGAGTGCCGTGACCTCCGCCGGCGTGAACGTCCGGCCGGACCACTTCGTCGGCTTGTCCGGCACCTCCAGCTGGAACCCGACGAACTTGCGGCCCTTGAAGTCGCCGACGCCGAGCGCTCCGGTGGCCGTGTAGGGCTTGCCCGCCTTGTTCGTGGCCTCGAACGAGATCGTCTCGCCCGCCAGCAGCTTCGCCACCTCGTCGTCACTGAACTCGTGGCCCGACCAGATCTTCTTCAAGGCGACCTTCTTCGGCCCACCCGGAGCGGCATGCCACACACCCTCGGCGCGGGCGGCGACCACCTGCTTCTTCAGGCCCAGCTCGGCGCGCATAGAGGTGGCGTTCTTCGTCATCGTGGCGATGTCCTCGCGCACCCAGTCGGCGACGACGGCCAGGCGCTCCTCGGCCGTCGCCATCCCGGCGGCGATGTCGCGCATGTCGGCGTAGACCTTCTCGGTGAGCCCGAGGTCGCCGATGCGTGTGCCCGGCAGGAGCCGCCAGCTCATCTCGCCGGCCTGCGCCAGCCTGAGTTTCCGGCCCTTCTCCGTCAGCAGCGGGTACTTCGCCTTGCCGTTGGTGACCTCGGAATACGTCGAGGTGCGGGTCGCGCCCGTGCCCACGTCGCGCTTCTCCAGCTGCTTCATCAGCCATTTCATCGTCGGATGCTCGGGGCGCTTGTTCGCGCCCTCGAAGATGAACGGCTCCGCGGTCTGGCCCAGGCCCTTGCCGGACTCGTTCTCGTCGCCTTCGGCCGTGTCGTCGCCGGCGTCCGGATCGAACACGGCCCGCCAGCCGGGGCTCTTGGGCACATTGGCGATGCCGACGAAGTCCGGGTACTTCTCCACGTGGCCCTTCTGCTGCTCGTAGAGGTAGTCCTCGGCGAGCATGGCCAGGTAGTTCTTCGCGAGCATCTCGTAGATGAGCCGTCCGGCCTTGCCGTACTTGTGCTCGACCTCGTCCAGCGAAAAGGGCACCTTCGGCCCCGGACGATTCGCGCCGTGCGCGCCCTCGGGCTTCACGTGTGTGGACCGGGGCTGGCGATGCGTCAGAAGCCCAGCGTCGACGCCGACCACGGCGGCGATCTTGTCGATCAGCGGCGCGAGGTCCTTGAACTGCTCGGGCGTGATCGTCTTGTCCTCCGTGCGCGGGTAGGAGACGACCTGGTCCTCGTACATCTTCTGGTAGGTCGAGAGCGTCAGGTTCGCCTTCACACCCTTGCCGACGAGCATCGAGGACAAGGAAGCGAGGTCGAGCAGCTTCGGCGGCGCGGTCTTCTTGCCCGCCTTGCTGTCCAGGACGACAGGGGAGGGGCCGTACTGCTGCGGCACCTGGCCCTTCTGGTCGAACCGCGGTTCATCAGGGTTCGTGTACATGACGTCGTTCTCGTCGCGGAAGCGGTTCTGGAAGAACGGCTTCTTGACGTACGCGTCATAAGCCTTCTGCTGGTCGCCGACGAGAGAGACCATCGCCGACTTCAGCCGGCCCTGGCGCAGCACGAGGTCCTGGCCGGACTGGCGGCCCATCGCCGTGGCGATACGCGTGAACTGCATGGACAGGAAGTCCCACTGGGAGCGGTACATCGCCTTGCGGTAGTCGCCCTCGTTCTGCATGGACTTCACCGGCCGGCGCTGTTCGAACGCCTTCTGGATCGAGGCCTTCGACTCGTCGGTGAACTCCATGCGGCTGAACCGCTTGCCGTGGAAGCCGAGTTCGTCGATCGCCTCCCAGAAGAGCAGATCACCCTCACCGGACGGATCCAGATCCGTGGCGATGACGATTTCGTCGCCGCGGCTGAGCGCAGAACGCAGAGTCTTGATGACGTCCGCGACGTTCTTCTGCGGCTCGCGCTTCCACGTCAGGTCATCCGGATCCCAGGGCAGATTGCTCAGGTCCCACTTCTGATAGGCGTCCGCGAGCGAGGAGTCCACCATCGCGTGCGGTTGGGCGAACTCGTAGAGATGACCCCTGAGGCTCGCCACCTCGTAGGCCGTGCCCTTGTAGCTGCCCTTCGTCCCGCCGAGGGCGCTGGCCATGTTCCTCGCTGCGCTCGGCTTCTCTGCGACCACGATCGCGACCATGTCGACTCCTTCTCGTCATGATTCAGAAACGAGTACGAGCCTACTTGAAAGGGCATACCGAATGGGAGTCAAAAGGGGCACTAAAAGGCTTTGAATGGCGTGAGCGTCATGCAGCGAAAGGCAGCTCCGGCACGCTGCTCGAGCAATCACCGCTTGTGAAAAAAGAGAAGACCCGAGAAGCTGTGCTTCTCGGGGTCGTCGTCTATCGAGCGCTGTCACCGCCCAGTCGGCATCGCCACGCCGAGCCGGACGCGGTACACCCGCAGCACCTTGCCGAGCGTCTCGAGTCCCTCAGGGTGCTTCAGGCCTTCCTCCAGCTCCTTCAGTCAGATGGGCCGCACGCCGGCCACCTCGGCGACCTGCTTGCGCGTGGCCCGCCCCGGGGAGCAGATTGCTGCGCGGGATCCTTGCCCCCTCGACCCACTCCAGGCCGGTCTGGGCGTCGTATTCGGCATGGCCGCCGAGCTGCGCCGTATCTCCTTCGGGCTGGCAGAGGAAGATGACTTCGACCCTGTGGTCCTCCGGTGCACCACCGTGATGGGCACCGATGTACTCGCGCAGCCACAGCATGCGCTCGACGGTGACATTGAGGCCGGTCTCCTCAAGGACCTCACGGCGAACCGTGTTGTCGAGTGCCTCGCCGGGGTGCGGCCGCCGCCGGGGAGGAAGTAGCACTCCTGTCCCGCCCACTCAGCGCGCTGGAGCAGAACGTGGCCGTCACGGATGATGACGGCCTTGGCAGCGTTGCGGACGGTTGGGGTCATCGGGGCGGCCACGTGGAACTCCCTGCGCATGGTCGATCGGGCGGGGATGCTCGCGGTTCAGTCTGGCCGAAGCTGAGGCGCTCTCCAGCGGCACGGCCAAGAGCGGCCGTCACAGCCCGACGGCACCAGGCTGTCCTCCACGGGTCCGGTGGAGTTGGCGCGGCGGCTCAGCCGGTGGTCAGTAGGCGGCGCTCGGCGAATTGCCACGGGCATCTTGCTGCGGTGGTGAAGGCGGTTGGTCCTTCCGAGAGCTGGGCGAGGACGCCGAGGAGGAGGGTGTGGGAGACGACCAGGAGAGAGCCGTGTTCCTCGGCGGTGTGATGCAGGAAGTCGGCGCACCGGGTAGCGCGGCTGTATAGGTCGGTGAGGCTTTCACCGTCTCCGCAGCGCGATGACGGATGGGTGAGGCGGTGTTCTCGCCATGCCCGGTACGCGGGCGGATAGGTCTCGGGGGTGTGGCCGAGGACGATGCTCGGGGCTCGCCACTCGGCCAGGAGGGGAGAGGCGGCGACGATGGGCAGGCCGGTGAGGCGCGCGAGCTCGGCGGCTGTCTGGCGGGCGCGGAGGACCGGGCTGGTGACGATGGCGGTGACGCCGTCCGGGAGGGGCAGGGAGCGGCGTGCCTCGGCGCGTCCCTCGGCGGTGAGGGGTGCGTCGAGTGGGGCGTGGTAGCCGGGGCGGTGGCCTTCGTAGGTTCCGTGGCGCATGAGCCAGATGTCAGCCAAGTACCCAGCCTCCGTCGACGCGCAGGGTCTGCCCGGTGATGAAGCCGGCCTGGTCGGAGGCGAGGAAGGCGACGGCGGCCGCCACGTCGTCGGGGGTGCCGCGGCGCTGGATGCACTGGCGGGCGAGCTGCCGGGTGGTCATGGCTTGGGGGTCGTCGACGACGGTGATCTCGGCGGGGACGCAGATGGAGCCGGGAGCTACACAGTTGGTGGTGACGCCGTCCGGGCCGAGTTCGCGGGCGAGGGCGCGGGTGAGTCCTTCGAGTCCGGCTTTGGCACTGATATAGCCGGCGAGGTCGTGGCGGCCGGTGTGGGCGAGGACGGAGCCGATGGTGATGATGCGCCCCCACCCGCGGGTGGTCATGGAGGGTGTGAGTTCGTGGGCGAGGAGATAGTGGCTGGTCAGGTTGGTGCCCAGCGCTCGGTGCCAGCGGCCGAGGGTAGTTTCTGTCCAGGGGATGCGGGGGTAGGCGCCGGCGTTGCTGACGAGGATGTCGATCGGTCCGAGGCGTTCGTGGGCCTGCTTGCAGAGGGCGTGGACGGAGTCGGGGTCGCGGAGATCGGCGGACAGGGGCAGCGCGGTCATGGAGGCCCTGGTGAACCGCTTGGCGAGGGCGTCGGCCGCCTCGTGGTCGTCGAGGTGAGCGAGGACCACGGCGGCCCCGTCGGCGGCCAGTTGTTCGGCGATGGCTGGGCCGATGCCGCCGGTGGCCCCGGTGACCAGGGCGGTGCGTCCGTTCAGGGAGCCGGGCACGAAACCTCCTGCGGGCCGAAGTAGGTGGTGGGGTCGAAGTCGGGGCTCATGGCCTCGGCTAGCCGGACCAGGAGGATCAGCCGGTCGCGTGGAGCGAGATCGGCAAGGTTGTAGACGCCGAGGAGGCGCATGGCCACGTACGGGCGCAGCAGATCGGCGAGGCTGCCGCCGGACCAGAGCCGGTCCGCGACGGGGTGGACCAATTGGTCCCAGTAGGCGGCGACGGCGGCTCGGCGCGGCCCGGCAAGGCGCGGTGTGTAGTCGACACGGACGGTCCGGGCGCCGTGATCGACTTCGGCCCGGTGGATCTCGGGGGTGTTGGCCGGGATGTTGTCGAAGGTGGCCGGGTGGTCGGCGAGGGCGGGCGCGTTGTAGGTGGGGACCAGCCAGCCGCCGAGGAAGGAGGTGTACCAGAGGAAGTTCGCGAACTCGCCGGCGATGCTGTTCAGCCCGGCGGCGTCGTAGTCGAACCAGGCCAGAGGATGGGCGAGGTTGACGTCGGTGGGATCGCCCTGGGTCAGAGCCGCCCACACCGGCTCCGCCGTGGCGAAGTCCGCACGGAGCCGATCCAGGGTGGCGGCCCAGTCCAGGTGGTGGCACCGGCCGTTGACGTGCAGTGTGTAGGCGTCGAGGCGGGAGACCGGCACGTCGACGACGCCGTCGGCGACGGGGAAGTCCGCTCCGGCGTAGTACGCGTCGAGGCGGCCGCCTGACGCCGCCCGGTCCCGGTACAGCTTGCCCACGACGCGTTCGGGACGGGCCAGTTGCGCGGTGTCGAGGATGACGTCCCGGTAGGCGGCCGTGAGCTGGGACATGTAGGCATCCAACTCGGCTGTGGGCGTCGGCGTGTTGAGCAGGTCTAGCAGCAGCCCCCGGTCCGTGCCGGCGGGCAGGCGCTCGTACACCAGGACGTATCCGCCCGGCACACGCAGGCGGGCGTGGAGGGCCGGGACCCGGTAGTGGCCGGCCAGCCGGGCGTGTCCGCGGATCTCCTGGCGGGCCTCAGCCGGGTCGCGGGTGTACTTCACCAGCAGGCGGCGGCCGGGGATGTCGACGGGGCATACCAGGTTGCGGGTGAAGCGCCGCACCGGCCCGACCCGCAGGCGCGTGCGTCCGGGCATCAGCGGACCCCGTTCAGCAGGTCGAGGCAGAGTTCGGCCAGGGTGGCGGGGGCGAAGGCGTCCATGTGGAGGTCCGTGTCCGGGGCGATGGCATCGCGTACGGGGCACAGGTCGCCCTGGTGCATGCGCTGGGAGAGGGCGGTGGCCATCGCGTGATGGTGCGGCAGGCCGGTGCGCCACTTGCTGTGGCTGTGCCGCGCGTAGAGGCCGATGACGGGCGGGCCGCCGCCGTGGGGCATGCGGGTCATGGCGGCGAGGTGGGTGAGGCCGGTGTCGTTTCCGATCACCAGTCGGCAGTGGGGGAACAGGTCGATGAGGTCGGCGGCTGGGATCCCGCCCAGATACAGGACTTCCACGCCGCTGCGCGTGGTCTGGGTGGAGACGTGCATCCCGGTGCCCGGGTCGCCGCCGATGACGAGCAGGCGGACCTGCGTGTGGTAGGCGTCGGCGATCTGCTGGGCGATCTGGATGTACCGACGGGGGGTGTAGTCCTTCAGCTCCGGCCAGCTGGTCGCGGTGATGGCGGCGATGGTGAGGCCGTCCAGCCATCCGGCCGCCCGCAGCGCCTCGGCGAACCGTCCTGCCCGGGCTAGCAGGAGCGGGGTGAAGGGCGTGGTGGCGGGCAGGCGGATGCCCAGGCGCCGTTCGAGGGCCAGGTAGTGGCGGGCGGGGAGATCGAGGTGGGCGCGGTCGTCGCTGGACCAGCCGGGGGGCGCGGCCGGGTCGCACACCACGCTCACCGCGGCCTCGGGCCCGCGTGTCTCGACACCGGCCCGGTCGCCGATGACCGCCCGTCGGCCGGCGCCCGGTCCGGCGTCGGGTGCGTCGGGTGGGGTGGGGGTGAGCAGTCCCGAGCGGGCGATCAGTTGTGCGTACGGTCCGGTGGCCCGGACGGTGGTGGACAGCGCGCGAAGCGCGTGCCACTCGGTCAGGGCGCGGACGGCGGCGAGGGCGAGGAGGGTGTCGCCGAGTTTGCCGTGGAAGCTGACCTCGATCTCGTCGCAGGTGTTGAGCCGGTCGACGAGTTCCGCGGAGGCGGTCATGGGCAGTTGTGCGCCGACGGGGATGCTCGCGCGGTCGTATCCGAGGGGTGTGGTGTGCACGGTGTGGGCGGAGTGGATCTGTGTTCCCGGGCGGAACGCGATGCCGGCGGGGGTGAGGGTGGTCACGGTGCGGCCTCGATCGTGGTGAGCGAGATCAGCGGGAGGCCGAGAGAGTCGAGCAGGGCGCGGGCCCCGCGGGTGGTGTCCTCCACGAGGCAGGCGGCGGCCAGCGGTTCGGCCCCGGCCTCGCGGAGCTGTCGGGTGAGGTCGGCGAGGGTCTGTCCGGTGGTGATCTCGTCGTCCACGAGGACGATGCTTTGTCCGGGGGCGATGTTGTAGGCGAAGACGTCGGTGCGCATCGCGTGCGGCTCGCGGAAGCGGATGGCGCCATCGAGCGGCAGGTGGAGCTTCCAGGCGATCTTGTAGGGCAGGTCGGAGGCGGTGGAGAGGGCGATGGTGGGCAGGATGCCGCCGGCATCCAGTCCGAGCAGGAAGTCCGCGGTGCTGTCGGCGTACGACAGCTGCGCCTCCACGTGTTTCCACAGCAGCTGTCCGGTGGCGGCCAGTGCTTCGGGCTGGACCGGCTCTTCGAGGCCGTCCAGGGAGTGGATGACGCGTTCGCGGCGGCTGGTCGCCCCGGTGCTGAGGCGTTCGACGACTCGTGCGGAGAACGGGGGCACGACACGGGTTTCGGGCATGGCGAAGCTCCTGCGGGGCGAAGACGAAGAGAGGGAGCGGACCGGGCGGCGGAGTGTCAGGCCGCGACTTGCGCGGCGTACCAGTCCAGGAAGCAGTCGATGGCGGCGGTGAGCGGTTTGAGGACGCTGTCGCGGTTGTCGTCGCGCCAGGCAGCGGCGATCTCGGCCAGCGGCGGCAGGCTGAACGCGGGCAGTCCGGGCATCCGGGAGGCGGCGGCGAGGATGCGGTCGGCTCCGGCCTCCCATTGGTTGTGCTCGCGCAGCAGGAGGCGGCAGGCCAGGACGAGGTGCTTGTACAGCTGCAGGACGCTGTCGGCTCCGGCGTCGGAGCGCAGGCGGCGCAGGGTGAGGATGACCTGGGGCAGTTCGCGGACAGCGGCTAGGTCGAGTTCGGCGCGGTTGATGGCGGGCAGCTCGATGCCGGGCGCGGCGTGCAGGACAGGGTGGCCCTGTTGAAGCTGGTGCAGCGCGAAGGCGAGGCGTGGGGTGAGGTGCTGCGCGGTCAGTTCGCCCGGCGTCATGAGGGAGGGGCCGAGCGAGGTGACGCCTTCCAGCGCGCTGCGGTAGTGCGCGAGGGCTTCATGGATGTGGAAGGTGGCCGCGTGGTCGGCGATCACGAGCAGGTCCAGGTCCGACCAGCCGGCGATCCAGCCGCCCTCGCCTGGGCTGCCGGTCAGCGCGGCGAGCCGCACACCGTCGTGCGCGCGGAGGGCGTCGGTGAAGTCGGCGGTGGCCGAGGCGACGACAGCCGGCAGGCCGAGCCCGTAAGGGGTGGCGACCCGCAGGGTCGAAGGGGAGGGTGGGAGGGCGATGCGCCGCAGCTGGGCGCGCAGGAAGGCGATGCTGCCGGAGTTGTCGATCACATGGTCGGCGAGCGTGGCCACGCGGTGGGCCCCGCGGCTCATCTTGACCTCGTCCTTGGCGGACACGGCCTGCGGTGCCGTGCCGGATCGCGTGACCCGCACGGTGAAGTCGGCGTCCAGATAGACGATCTGCAGCCTGTCGCCCAGGAGCTGCTTGAGCTCGGCGATCGAGGCGTCGTCGTGCACGGATTCGATGGTGAACAGCTGCGTGCCCGGGTTGCCTTCCGCGAAGTGGTTCAGCTCGTCGAGCAGCAGCTCGGCCTGGCGGCGCGCGGAGAGCGTGTAGGGGTCGGCGAGGCCGCGGCGGTGCGCGGCCTGCCGCAACAGGAACCCGATCTTCAGGCGCTGGGCGCCGCAGGTGTCCCGGACGAACTCCGCGCTGGTGCTCTTGCCGCACTCGCTCAGCCCACCGAAAGCCAGGACCCGCCGCAGCCGGGGACTCGGCCGGACCTCGACCACTGTCTCGTCCTGGCCGTACAGCTTGTAGCGAGCCGGTGAGGGCAGGCGCCGTCTGCCGGCCAGGACGGCACGGACCAGGCTGTCGAGCGCGGAGCACAACTCCTCGAGCTGCCGGTGCAGGGCGGGGATGCGGCGCCGCGTCAGCTCGTCCCGCTCCGCGACCCGTTCGCTGTGCCAGATCCTCAGGGTGAGGACCGAGAGCCGGTCCACGACCGAGGCGAGGGTCTCGGTGTGCAGCGGAACATCGGGCCGGTCGGGCCCGGCGAGGGTGCCGAGGATCTCGTCGGCGCGCTCGGCCAGTTGGTTGCGCTCGGCGTTGAGCTGGTCGATCTCCCGCTTGCAGTCGGCGACGTGTCCGGCCCCCAGTCCGGCGCCGCGGACGAGGTCCTCGGCGTCCCACAGGCGGCCGTTGACGGTGTGCAGCCGGGTAACGGCGTCATCCAGTCGCCGGCGGTCCTTCTCCGGCAGGGCGGTGATGGCGCGGGCCAGTCCAGGCGGTATCACCAGAGGCGGTGCATATACGGTCATCAGGGGTTCCCGTCCATGAGCGGCGGAGCCGGCAGAGAGCTGTCGAGGAGAGCGGCTATCTCGGCGTGGACGTCGTCGGGGGAGCGGTCCTCGCAGTTCACGACCGCGGCGTAGGCGCCGTGGTCGGCCTGCTGGAGCAGGACCGCGTGCAGTGTCTTCTGATAGGTGGGATAGACGCCGGTCCAGGGGCGGCCCTCCCGGGCACTGGTGATCGCGTAACTGCGCTCGGCATCCAGCGCGGGAACCAGGAGAACGGCAGTCTCCGGCCAATGGGGGTATGCAGCGGCGATGCCGGCCACGGTGTCCATGGCCTGCTGTACGGGCAGCCCGTCCTTGACCGCGCAGGTCGCGGCGGCCACCGCGAGGAGCATGGGCAGCCCCCTGTCGAGCAGACCCGTGCGGCCTGCCTCCCGGGCGGCGGCCCGCTTGGCGTGGCCGGCCAGCAGCATCCCGGTCAACTCGACCGTGGTGGACGTCTCGAACCACCACGCCGCGTAGCCATCGGCCGCCACCCGTTCCCACGGCTCGGAGTCGTGGTCATGGATCGCGCCCAGCGGCTGGAATCCGCTGCGGTGCTGCGCCAGTATGCGCAGCTGGGTCGTCTTGCCGACGTTGTCAGGACCGTTGAGACTGACGAAGCCCGTCCACGCGGTGGGCATCGGCGCTCACACCGTACGGACCGGCGTGTCCAGGACAGAGGAGATCGCCCCGGTATTGGCGGCGATGAACTCCCCCAACTGGGGCGGCATCAGGTTCAGTTCACGCACCGCCGCGGCGGTGAACGGAACCCGGACGACCTCGTACCCGCCCCGTTCCGGCTTGTCGAACTCGCTGCCGGTGCGGGCGGCGAGGTCCATCGAGACCAGGCGCGCGGCGAAGATGTGCTGGATGCCGATGCCGCCGTCCAGCTCGTCGGTGATCAGGTAGACGAGTTCGGCACCTTCCACCGTGCCGCCGAGTTCCTCGAACACTTCGCGGTGCAGGGCTGCTTCGATGGACTCGTCGTCGGCCTCCACGCCGCCGCCGACCGTTACCCAGTAGGGGTCCCGGTCCGGCCTGGTGCGCTTGATCAGGACAAGTTCGTCACCGTCGAGGAGGATGGCGCGTGCACTGCGCTTGACGACTTCGGTCATCGCGTAGATTCCTTCTGGTCGCGGTACGTCACAAAGCCGAGGCGGAGCGCCGCATCGCGGTGAGGATCTCCAGCCCGGCGGACTCAGCATGGGGCACACCGGAACCCAGGCGTGACGCACGGATGCTGAACCAGTGCCGCACGAATGCTGAACATGCCTGGGCACGCCCGGAGTTCGGCGGTCGATCAACAGGGGACGGGGGTACGGCAGTGGTCACGGTGAGGCGGTGGACCGGTCACAGCGTCCGGGTTCTCCGCGAAGACGCCCTGCGCCTGAGCATCCGCAAGTTCGCCGAACGGCTAGGCATCAGCGACCGCGCCGTATCCAACTGGGAGGCAGGCGGCGAGGCGAAGGTCCCGAGCCCCGAAATCCAGGCCATCCTCGACACCGCACTGGCCCAGGCCCCAGACGACGCCAAGACACGTTTCGCCGAAGCCCTCGGGCTCGACAGCACCGAGCCGCCGGCCGTCGCGGGCATCGAAGTCGACTCCCACAAGTTCCTGCCCGTCTTCATCGGCGCCGAGCGCGCACGGCGGTTCCGTGCCGATATGCCCCACCACACCGGGGACACCTGGCTGCACTCCTCGGCGGCCCGGGTGGAACACCCGGACGCCGCCGAGTGCACCCTCCACGTCTTCGCCTGCGGCGTCGCCGTATTCCACCTCGTCCAGCCCCACACACCCGCGTCGCTCACCGAGCTCGCGGTGTGGCGCTACCGCTCCTACGCCACCGACCTTCCCTGGGCGAAGGCGAAAATCCGTGACCTCCTCGACGAGGACCGCTCAGGGCTGCCCAACCCCGAATACGTCCTGTCCCTGTACTGGCTCGCCTCCGGCCCATGGACCGGCAGCCAGTACGACACCGCCCTGCGCCTGCTGTCCACCCCATCCGTACTCGTCGACCGCGGCGCCGCCGGCGGGCCCGCACCACTGGACGGCGAGGTGGAGGAGAAGCTGCTGGCCACAGGATTCGACCACCCCGACATCGTGTCCTTCGGCGTACGCGGCATCTCCGCTGGATACGCGGGATGGTCCGGCGTCGCCTACGCGTCCATCGCGCCCGAGCGCGCCCTCACCGCGGACGAACTGGTGGCCTGTGAACTGGCGGTGCAGGCCCTGTGGTGCTTCACCGGCCAGATCCAGCAGATGATCGAGGACGGCCAGGACCCCTCCATGCCCAAGGAGTTCGGCTGGCGCTTCCTGCGCGCCGCGCACTCACGGCTCACCACGGCCCGCGCCCAGGAGACCGCTCAGCACGTCCTCATGCGGGAGGCCATCATGAAGACCAGTGGCTTGGAGAAGCAACTGCGTGCCGCGCAGGACGCTCTGCGCGAAGACCTCAGCTGACAGTGAGCAGGGAGAGACACCCGGATGGACATCGGCAACGCGGCACTCGTCGTGATCGACATGCAGCGGGGATTCGTCAACCGCCACAGCCAGCATGCCGTTCCCGCAGTCGCCGACCTGGCCGCCACATGGGCCGCCACGGGCAGGCCGGTGATCTTCACCCGCTACTTCAACTATCCCGACAGCCCGTACGAGAAGTTCTTCCAGTGGCACCGCCTCCAGGGACCGCCCGAGACCGACATCGTCCCCGAACTTGCCGACCACGCCGGCCACGCCCGCGCAGTCCTCGACAAGACCGGATACACCCTCTTCACCCCGGAAGCCACCGAACTGATCCACAAGGCCGGCTGGAGCGACCTGGTCTTCTGCGGGGTGGCCACCGAAAGCTGCGTCCTCAAATCCGCCGCCGACGCCTTCGAACACGGCTACGCACCCTGGATCGTCACCGACGCATGCGCCAGCGACGCCGGACCGGACGTCCACGACGCAGGCCTGACCGTCGCCCGCCGCCTCATCGGCCCCGGCCAACTCCTCACAAGGACCCAGGTGATCCAGCAACTCGCCTCGTACGACCCGGCCGTGGTGCTGGAATAGCCCCATGGCCGCCACCTCACCCCGCACCGGAGCACCCGCAACCTCCGACGCCGACCTGATCATCATCGGCGGAGGCCCGGCTGGCTGCGCCGCCGCCCGCATGGCCGCCAGTGTCGGCATGCGCTCCGTCCTGATTGAACCGGACGCCCTGTGCCGCAACCTGTACCGCATCCCGGCGCTGAACAACGTCCTGGGCGGCTACACCAGCGGCCCAGAACTAGCCGATTCCATCACAGAAGAGATCAAGAAGACCGAGCTGTGCCGCATTGAGCTCGGCCGCCGTGCCACCAGTCTCCGAACGGCTGACGACCTCGTGGCGGTCACCTTGGACACGGGCATCCAGCTGATCGCTCCGTACGTCATCGTTGCCACCGGTGTCGGACCTCTTCAACCGAGCGACGCCTCGTGGATCACCGCTCCCCCCGATCTCGCCCTCGCGCCCCTGTGGCAGGCCGATGGAGAAACCGCTGAAGGCCGCACGCTGCTCATCCTCGGCGGCGACCGCCCGATCGGAACCTTTCTGCGAGCCCACCCGACCAGCGGCACACGTCTGCTCGTGACCTACCCCCACACTGACGACTACAAGATCGACGAGATCCGCGAAGAGCCCCGGGTGACTCTCCTCCCGGCCGATCACGTGACATTGCACCCGACGAGGGAGGCGTCGACAGCCAGGGAGGCGTCGACAGCCGAAATTGTGGGCCGCGATGGTGAACGCCAGACCGTGAAGGCCGACTTCACCTATCTCAGCCTCGGCACTTCCCCCACCGCCCCATCGGGCGACCTCGTCCGCGACGCGGAAGGCTACTGTCCCGCCGCCGACCAGCATCCTCGGATCATCATCGCCGGCGATCTACGCTCGGCCCGCTTCCAACGGATCATGAGCGCCATAGGCTCAGGCAGTGAAGCCGCGCTACACACCTACTACGCGACAAGGGATCTCATTCCAGCCCGTTGAGCCTGTCTGATGTGGGATCTCAAATCCCGTGGCACAGTCTCATTCGATCTTGGCACATGACAGCACATCCGCGAGACGCGCAGGCCAGGGGCCTGCGCCCTCTCGAAGCCGCCGAGGAAGTGCCACGCTTCGTGAGACTGAACCGTGTGCCATCGCCGTGAGACAGCTTGAGAGCCGCTGGTCAGAAGCCCAGCCTGTGCCACGGGCCGCGAGATCCTACATCTGATGTGGGACGTCAGATTCTCCGGGCGAGGCCATGGGCTGTCGGTTCAACGGAGCCCAGTGCTGGGGATCCGGTCCGGGGCCACGGGCTTCGGCGTCGAGGGGTGGGCACGTGCGTGTCGGACGCTTCCGGGTAGGACGGCAGGTGCGGACGGGGTCCGCACGGGGATGAGCGTAGTCCGCACGAAGCGCGGGCGTCCGACACGGTCGCTCCCCGTGACACGGGGTTACGGCATACCGGGGTGTCAGGCTCTTCCGTGGTGGCGAGGAGGTCGCCGTGGTCGAGGGCCTCACAAGAGCTTTCCCTTGCTCGTCGTGGTCATCGAATCGGCCGTCCGTCCCGCTCGCGTTCAAGCTTCAGCTGCTTCCTGGTCGCCTCCCGGGCCTTGTCCCGGAGGTAGATCGCCTCCTTGTGCGTGATCGGCGCGTCGTGGAGGTTGTGCGAGCCCCGCAGGAAGTTCTCCGTGCGGTCGGCGATGGAGTACGCCATCGCCTGCTCGATCACCGCGCTGGTCTGGCGCACCTCGCCCAGTTCGTCGCGCAGCTTGCGCAGCAACCCGTCCCGCTCGCGTTCAGCGGCCTCGATGTTCGCCAGGCGTGCCACCACGCTGCCCAGCAGCGGGTCGCGGGAGCGGAACAGCTCGACGGCGCGCTCGGTGGCAGGATCGGCATCAAGGTGCAGGTCGAGCTGCGCCAGCAGGAACGCCGTCACTAGCGTGCCCTGGCTCAGCCGCTGGCTGAACTCCCGAGCAGTGCTGTCGCTCACGCCCAGCTCACGGACTGCGGCGGCTCGCAGCTGCTCCCGCAGCGCGTTCATGATGTTCTCGGGCAGCGCCTTGATGTGCGGCTGGCTCTGCACGCCGGCGAGCCGGAAGCCCGACTGGGGGAGCGTGGCGGTCTCGGCTGTGCTGCCCGATCCACCCTTCGATGCCGCACTCTGCACGGCGTCCTGATGGTCGGTGAGCTGGAGCGAGCCGGGCGTTACATGCTCGGATTCATCCGGTGTGGCGACGACGTCGTGAGAAGTGACTTCCGCCGCGGCAGCGTCCTCGAGGTCCGGCTGTGCCCCGGGAGCCGGAACAACATCAGCCATAGGGCCTGCCGGCGGACCCCCCGGGAGTGCCCCGGCAGTTCCTCCCTGTCCACCGCCGTTACCACCACGCTGATTGGATCCGCTGGCCCGCTCGGAGTCCGGCTCCAGGTCCAGGCGATCCTCTTCGGCGTCCATGTCGGGGTCAGGCTGCAGACTTTCAACCTCGGGTTGAGGGTCGACGTCGCCGGCCTCGTCAAGCTGCGCCTCCGGCTCAGGAGTTGCCACCTCAGGCTCAGACTGTGCCGCCTGGGCCTGGACGCGCTTGAGCTCCTCGCTCCCGCCGCGCCGGTAGGCGTCGAGGAAGGACGTGTCCACCTCCATCACCTCGGCGGTGGGTGTGGCCGCTTCCAGCATCTCTGCGAAGTCCCGGCTCATCCGAGCTCGCCGTCCTCGTCATCCAGGAGGTAGTTGTCGCCGCGGGTGAGCCCGATGAGGGAGTCGAAGCCTGTGGTGACGACGCGTTCGAGGTTCGCCGAGTTCTTCGCCAGCGCCGCGACCTGGTCGACAAGCTCGTTGAGTCGCGCGATCTCCAGGGTCGGCAGGTCGTAGTCGAGGTTCTCTCGTCGGATCTTCTCGACCACCGCCTCGGCCACGTACTCGTTCACCGAGGAGAACCCGCGCTTGTCAGCCCAGTACTCCGCACGCTGCTTGTCGTCCGGATCCAGCCGGACGAACATGCCCTGGCGGCCACTACTGCTGCTCTGTGTCGCGCCCGGCGGCTTCTTCTTCGTGCCGTGCACGGGCTGCGTCGTCTTCTCCAACTCCTGTGCGACGGTCATGCGCGGCTTCTCCTTGACTTGTTCGACTGATCTATCAAGCCATCTTATCAATGCCAATCAATAAGCCATCTGCGATCTTTGTGTTTCGGCTCGAATGCCAGTAGAGTCGCAGCCGCGCCCAGTCAGTCCCCCCCTGGCGGCGCATCGCCGCAGTAGGTGGCCCTGCTCGATTCCTTTCCTCTCGGACGGAGCCACCTGCTGCGGACCGCACCCACCTTCGTGTGACGGCGAAAAGAGAAAAGGGCCAGTGCGACACATCGCACCGGGCCCTTCGTCTGCCTGATGGACTCCCGCTCAGGGGCCGGGCATGGGAGTCGGCGTCGCATTCGTCGTGCAGTCGACGAGTCCCTGGGTGAACCTCGGCGACTGCCAGATCGCCTTGTCCTTGTCGTTCGGCAGGTGTTCGACGATCGACCCGGTGCCGAGGGGCGCTCCGCCGGCGAAGAAGTGCAGCACCTCCTGGCTGAAGCCCGCGTTGTACACCAAGGTCGACAGGCACTGGCCGGCCGCCGCGTAGGTCTTCCTCTGACCCTCGTCCCGGGCGTAGGAGGAGAACATGGAGACCAGGCCCTTGCTGAGCTCGATGGACGAGTTGACCGGCTGATCCGCGCGGACCGGGTAAGCCGGCTCCAGGTTCGGCTGACCGGCTACAGGCTTCGCGGCTCCCTTTGGCGGCACGTAGCTCTGGGTCTTGAGGCTGCTGCCGTTCGGAAGTACAGCCTTGTCGATGCACGCGTCGAAGTCCTCGCGCAGCGACCGCGACGCCAGGAGCGCAGCGTCGTCCTCGCTCACCTTGTTCAGTCCGTCGATGACTGCACCCATGTCGTCGCTGTCGACCTTGACGACGTAGTCCAGCGACTCCTCCGGCATTCCCGCCTTCCGCGCTGCGCTGGCTAGGCAAGCCCCGCCGTCCTTTCTGGAACTCCCGGTGCCCTGGAAGGCGAGCTTGTTCAGCGCCTCGTCGAGGGCCTTGTCGGTGACCTTGGCGGTGCTCGTGGTCGGACTCGGCGCAGACGGCGCCTGCGTTGTGGTGCCGTCGCCACTGGAGTATCCGGCGAGCAGAACGCCCGCCGCCACAGCGAGTGCTGCGGCCGCGGGTGCAGCCTTCCTCGTCCTCCAGGTCTTCATCGCTTCTCACCTCGCATCTCCTGTTGCCGACCGGTCCGATTGCATCGACTGGTCTCTTAGGGCATCCTATTCGAATACCTATTGAATGGCATCCTGTGGTGAGTCGGAATGCCATGAGACAGAGGATGCAGAGGATGGGCAGAGCGGGGCTCGGGCGCGCAGAGTGCCTGCGGGTCTGTTTGGCGCTTGGCGATCAACGGAGTTGATCCGGAGGGCTCTGTGACACGTCGTGCGCGTGTCAGCTGCGGGTGGCCCCCTGCCGGGCGGCTGTTCGTGGGCTTCTCATCTCCCCCCACGAAGGACTGCTCGCCATGACTGCTCTTGCTTCTGCTCGGACCACCACTGACGTCGACCTGCTGACGCTCACGCTGCACGTGAGTGACGACCAGAAGACCTGGTACCGATCGTCTTCGAGGGCGAGAACCCGGTCTACGTCGACCAGCAGGCCGCAGCCTGGCTCAAGGGACGGCCGTACCTCGCCGTCGAGATGGACGACTCGACCTGCTGCGGCCAGTTCCCTCGGACCTTCAACGCGGTGTTCGCGTTCATCACCCGCGACCAGCAGCTCCTGCAGGTGCACACGCTCTGACGCGCGCCCGCTTCCAGAAGGAGAGCACCGGCCATGACAATGCATGCTGCGCACGTCCCCGCGCCCATGAAGCCAGGTCCGGTCGTCTACACCGACCGGCAGCTCTTATGCGTGCTCATCCGCCTGGCGCAGGGGGAGAGCACCCTCGGACGTCGCACGTTCGAGCAGCGCCGCAGAGATGCCGACCCGTCGGCTCCGCTCTACGAGCGCCGCTTCGGCAGCTGGAACCGCGCGCTGGAGCTCGCGGGCCTCGACGCGGTCGCACAGCCCGAACAGCTGCGGGATGCGACGACGAAGTGGACCCAGGAGCAGCTGATCGCCGCGATCCGTCGGTGTCTGCTGGAAACAGGATCCACGACGCTGGCGGCCTACGAGGTCTGGCGCACGGATCCGGCGAATCCGAAGTCTGATGTTCCGCCGGCCACCACCATCCGCTTCCGCATGGGCAGTTGGTCACGAGCCACAGAGCTGGCTTGCGGCTGACATCCATCGGCATCTGCGACACCGTTCGATCCCCTTATGGGGCGCTGAACCGCAAGGATCTGGAAAGGGGAACTGTTATGTCAACCGAAAAGCGGCCTCTCACGGGTCTCCGCGTACGAGTCCATTTGAAGGGTGAGACCGTGTATGGGCTCGCCAGGGTCAGCTACAGAGATGGCCACAAGCACGCTGGCCATTACGAGGTGGAGCGTGTCTCAGCTCCCCCGATTCTGGTTCCGTTCGGGGATGCCGAACCGGGATCGAACGCCGATCAGATTCCGCCTGGCGTGGAATTTCCGGATCGTCGTGTGTCCTATCGCCCGCTGTTTGCTGAGCCGGGAGTCAAAGAGACATCCGCCAGGGTCTCCGGTGCAAACGTCATCTTCCCCGGAAACATGGAAAGGCTCCAAAAACTGATCGGGCTTGTCCAATCGGGCTGGACCGTGCACTGGACCAGTCACGAGGCCAACGAGTTCCGGGGGCAACTGAGCGTTGCTGAAGTCGGTGTATCCGAAGTGAGGATGAATCCGACCAAGGCAGCACCGAGCCGGTACACATGGCCGCTGGAAGGTGATGATTTCACCATCGAGGGTACTGCCATCACCGAGTACAAGGCTGACCATGCGTACACCGGCGGTCGAGCGTCCACACTGACGCTGCGGTTCGAAGCGCCGCGCTAACCAGCAGCCCTGGAGGGGCATCAAGGTCTCCTAGTCCGGCGCGAGTCGGGCTTGGGAACTCAATCCCCCGATTTAGTCGAAGGGCCCAGCAGATATACCAGGAAGCCCTCGGAAGTCTTCACCGCATACGGAATGACCCGGTCCATCGCCGAATGGCACGACATTACCGGGATTGACCTAAGTGCTCTCAGGCACGGCACAAGAAGGCATGACCTGGAAAAGTACCTCAAAAGGAAAGAGGAACCTTATGTCCGAACGCGACATCATCGAAGTCCGCAAGCTTCCGCCTTACTACAAGGCCGACCTCAACCATCTGCTGCCGGTGGAGCAGTCGCTGCATGGTCGCCATGAGCTGATCATCGGCGACATCACCCGGTACCGCGCAGGCATTGAGTACTACGCACCGATTGCCCCCACCGAAGACGGCAGTCTCCGGGGCGGCACACTCACTCTGAGCGAGGCGCAGGCCCGTCATATCTACGCTCAGCTCGGCGAGCTGTTCAAGCGTTGGGACCTGGAGAACGAGCGTGAGGCCGAATGGTCGAGCCGCCCACACTTCAGTGCCTGGATGACCTACGGCACCGGTCACCTCTCTCAGCCACACATGGATGTTTCGGTATGGCAGGACAAGCTGACCGGCGAGCACCCGGGGGACGAGCGGGCATGGTCGCCCGACTATGACACGCCTGCTGCGTTCAGCGAGCGCACCACGATCGCCGCCAAAGGCGGAGACCCTGAGGACGGCAGGCGCGAGGCTGAGCGGCTTCTGAGCGATGCTGGGTGGCGAGTGATCGGCGAATGGCGAGACGCCGAGGACATGGCGCTGATCGTTAGCGTCGCCCGCACAGGGGACTGAATCGCTGCTTCTATGGACGTTGCAGCACCGACTAACAACGGTTGCCCGCTGGCAGCGGCATCGTCCGCACGTCCGCCGGGGCCAGCTCAGCGACCTCCACCATCGAGCCGTCCCACGTACGTACAGAGCGAAGACGCACCGGATTCACCGCGACGTATCGCCGCGCCGTCGCCCACTCGCATTTCCTGGCAATCGAGCACAACGGCATCGCAGGCCCCTACCCATCGAGTACGGCGGACTGCCCGCCCTGCACGTGGTGGATCAGGATCTACCGCTGATCCATCCGTACGCCCCGGTGACGCCCGGCCGCTACGTCACGCCCGGCGGCGGACGGCACAATATTCGCCCGGCTGAAATGCGCCCTCACATCCGGATCACGCTGGACCACATGGGCTGTCCCGCTCAGTTCACCGACGAGAAGAACGCCGCTTACAAGCGGCTTGCCCGGGCCGCCGGACTCGTCCTGGAACACGTCGACGAACGCCCGGACGAACCCGCCACCTGGGAGCGGGTGTTCCGGCTGTGGATCCGCCACGCGGCCACCCTCGTCCGCGAGCTCGGCGACACCGAGGCACAGAACATGCTGGCCACGGCCCACCGCAGCCTTCCCCTGCTGCCTGGACGGCGCGCGGTCCTGCTGACGCTGCGCCGCCCCGCCGAAGAGCGTTCACCACGGCCCGGCGTCGATACGATGACCGGGCCCGGCCATCAGAACGGCGGCCACGCCATGGACGAGAGGACCGAGCCGTGAGCCAGTACCCCGCCCGAGCGGCGGTGTTCTCCGCCGGTTCCTGGGGCACCGCCGCGGCGACGATCCTCGCCGACGCCGGCACCGGCACCGTCCTGCACGCCCGCCGCGCCGAGATCGCCGCAGCGATCACCGGTGGCCACCGCAACCCGGACTACTTCCCGGACATCGAGCTGCCCGCCTCGCTCACCGCCACGACCGACCCGGCCGCCGCGCTGGACGGCGCGGACTTCCTCGTGCTGTCCGTGCCCGCGCAGTCCCTGCGCCAGTGCCTGGCGACGTGGACGCCGCACCTTCAGTCCCAGACGGTGATCGTCTCGCTGATGAAGGGCATCGAGACACACACCCACCTACGGGCCAGCGAGATCATCCGCGAGGTGACCGGCGTGCCCGCCGAGCGGGTCGTGGTGCTGTCCGGCCCGAACCTGGCCCGGGAGATCATGGCCCGGCAGCCCGCGGCCGCCACCATCGCCTGCTCCGACGAAGACGCCGCTCAGCGTTTCCAGACGGCCTGCCACACCCCCTACTTCCGGCCCTACACCTCCGCCGACGTGATCGGCTGCGAGATGGGCGGCGCGCTGAAGAACGTCATCGCGCTCGCCGTCGGCATCGCCACCGGCATGGGCCTGGGCCACAACGCCACCGCCCTGATCATGACCAGGGGGCTCGCGGAGAGCATGCGTCTGGCCGCCGCGATGGGCGCGCAGCCCACCACCCTCGCCGGGCTGTCCGGCATGGGCGACCTGGTGGCCACCTGCTCCTCACCGCTCTCCCGCAACCGCACCTTCGGCACCCACCTCGGCAACGGCCTGAGCCTCGCCGAGGCCGCCAACGCGACCAGGCAGACCACCGAGGGCGTCAAGAGCGCTGAGGCGATCCTCGAGCTTGCCCGCGCCCACTGCGTCGACATGCCGATCACGACCGTGGTCACCGCCGTCCTGCACGGCAAGGCCACGCTCGGCGAGGCCGCCGCCGCACTGATGCAGCGGCCCCCCAAGCCCGAGTAGCGGCCCGCCACCACCTTGTCCCTCCCGCCCGGAGGTTTCCCTGTCATGCCCGCAGACGTACTGTCCGCTGCCCAACTCGCCGTCACCGCAGCCGTGGTGGCTGGGATGGCTACCGGCTTCACCCGCAGGCCCGGCCGCTGGATGCGCTACCCGCTGTTCTCCCGGGCCACGTTCGTGATCGTCACGCTCACTGGTACCAAGGGCGACCGGACCGAGTCCGTCAATCCGTACGCGTTCCTCTCACCAGGGACGTTCCTGCTGCCCCCGCCCCAGCTCCAGACGGTCATCGACCACCTGATGCGCACCGGCCGCTACGACCGGATCGAGGGAGACGGCCGGGTCCTGTCCGTCAACGGCGAGCAGCCCATCGAGGTGAGGGACAGCCGTGTGGTTCTTTGACGCCCTCGCGTCCGGCTTCCGCAGCCCGACCGATCCCGGACGACTCCAGCTGTTCCGCATCGCCTACGGCAGCGTCCTGGCCCTGCGGTTCGCCCTCTCCTTCGGACAGGGAGGCTGGAGCCGCTTCGCACCCGGATCGCTCAGCCTGCGCCTCGCCCAGCAGCGCTTCGGCCCGCGCCGCAGCCGTCTGCTCGCCGGCGTCTACCGGCCCGCCCTGATCGTCCGCACGGCCGCCGCCGTCATCCTGGCCGCAGGGATCGCCCCGCGCCTCACGCTGCTGCTCGTGCTGGCCGGGACCGCGATGGAACTCCTCTACCTCAAGAGCCCCGCCGCCGTGCGCTTCACCCTCCTGTCCGGCGCGTGCCTGATGGTCGCCGGAGATCTCGGCCACGGCCTAACCATCGAACATCATCCCAGCACGGCCAACACCTGGGCCCAAATCCTTCTCGCGCTCGTGACCGCCGACCTCTACTGGAACAGCGCCGTGCAGAAGATCCGCTCCGTCCAGTTCCGCACCGGCCTCTACCTCGCCCAGTGGATTATGCCTACACCCAGCTGAAGGACCAGCTTCCGTACCGCCGCCAGAACGCCATCCCCGGCGTCGTCCTCCGGCACACGGGCAACCTCACGCCCCGCGACATCCGCCTGTGGCGCCTGGTCGCCTTCACCGTCATCGCCGCCGAGATCGTGCTGCCCATTGTGCTGCTGATCCCGCGGACCACGCCGTATGCCGTCGCGGCAGGCATCACCCTGCACGCCGGGTTCACCCTCCTCAAGCCGCGTCAGCTCCTGACGTTCTCCGGCCTCACGGTCGGCTCCTACCTCGCCTTCACGGGCTGACCCCGGCGACGGCGCCCGGGCGGGGTTCTACAGCGGATCGCCCTCCTCGGTGACGACCTCCCGGTCGACGACCCACTTGCGGATGATCCGGCGCGTCCCGTCGTCCTCGACGGCGACGAACTGGACGACGACGGCGGGGTCGTGGGTGTAGAGCCCGACGCACTTCTTGTACATGGCGCGGGCGGGGGCGGGGTTGTCCCTCCAGTCGCCGGTGACACCCGGGCCGTCCTCCACGAATTGGAGGACGGCCCGGTACAGCATCATCGCCCGTCCCCGTCGGCCGGGCCAGACTCGTCGGCGAAGGGGCTCGGCGAGTGGGCGACGACGTCCGGGTGCAGGCCGGGTGCGATCTCTTCGAGGTCGGGGTGGGTGGCGGCGACCTCGCGCAGCAGCCGGGTGAAGGTGACGTGATCGAGACCGCGGCCGGTGCGGGAGAGGAGCAGCGGGCCCTCGGTCTCGGTGGAGTGCGGGGCCTTCTGGGTGCGCACCGGCAGGTACTCGTCCAGCGCCCACACCAGGGGTCGGGGGATGGGGGTGAGCGGGCCGACGGCGGAGGCGCTGTTGTTCTTGACCGGCAGTCTCCAGGTGGGACCGGCCTGGTTGTCGCGTTGGACGTACTGCATGACGGCCGCGATGGACTGGCCCGGGCGCAGGCCTGCGAGGGTCATGTAGGCGGCGAGGCGGGCCCGTTCGGGGTGCGGGCCGCGGTAGCGGTCGGCGGCGGTGCGCAGCGCGTCGGTCTGGAACCGGGTGAGGGTCTCACGTGCGGCCGGCGGGGTGGGCCCAGCGAGCGCGCGGCGGGGCGGGAGGTTCCAACGGGCGGCGCCGAGGTCGTCCTCGCAGTGGGCGTAGTACGAGCGGACGGCGGAGACGGCGCGGCCGCGGGAGGTGGCGGCGAGCGGGGTGCCGTCGAAGGCAGTGAGGCGTGCGGCCCAGTCCTGGATGTGTAGGGGCTCGAAGTGCCAGACGAGACCGCCGATGTAGGTGAACCAGTCCTGCTTCCAGCCGGGCGGGGCGTCGATCCCGGCGAGGTAGAGGCCGTAACGGTACTTGGTGTCCTCGTCCCAGACGCGCCCGATGACCTGCTGGCCGTCGGGCCGGACGTACGATCCGGCGAGCCAGCCGTGCAGGATCGCGTAGGGGTCCGGGGCCTGGGTCTGGGAGTCCATCCCGTCACTCTACGAATCGGGCGTGCTGTCCCGGTCCGGGAGTCCCGGGTCGTCCTGCTGCAGCAGGTCACCGTCAGGGAGCAGATCACCCTGCCGCAGGAAGGCGGCCATCCACAGAACTCCCTCCACGAACCCGTCCCTGTGCTCGGGGGACGCGGCGGCCATGTTGCTCGCCTGGTAGCGCTCGGCATAACCGTCGGCCCACCGGGCGACTGTCAGATGGTTGCGATAGATGTCGGCATACGGGCCAGTAAGCGCCGCGGCTGCCCTTTCAGGGCGCCAGTCGATCTCTGTCTTGTCGAAGTCGAGGAGCTGCTCGTCGTTCTCGTCCATGCCTGAAAGCTAGCCGTCAGGCAGCCGGAAACGGCTCATCCTCCGGCCGCGGGTCGGGACTGCGCACGGCCGTATCCGTAGAAGCACTGAACTTTAAGGAACAGACCGGTGCCCCATCTGCTCTTACGACGAGACCAGCGAGCCGGGCCGCCCCGCGACATCATCAAATGCACCGTCGAACCCGCCCTGCCACCCGAGGACTGGGACCCGAGCTGGGGCCAGGGCCCGCTGTATGAGGTCGCCTACCTCTCCTGCGGCCACACCCTCGCCGAGCTCTGCGAGTTTCGGCGGCTCCCACGCTCCACTCTCCGAAAGGACCTCCCCATGTACCCCCTGACGCCATTACAGAGCCTGGCGCTCCTCTGTATCGTGCTGGCCATCGTCGCCTGCATCCTCTGTATCGCCCGTGAGCTCAGACCCCAGACCCGGACGCCAGCGCCGGCCGCGCAGCGCCCGGAGACCGACGGGTCCACATCCGTCGTGCGCATCGCGGTCCACCGGCCGAACGAGCCCTACGACCACGAGGAGCACGGTCTCTGAAGACCAGCACTCCATTCATCTGACCGCCCTCAACGCCATGCCTGAGGCTGCCCCGCCTGCGGGTGCAGGCGCGGACTCCATGGGCGCCATCCGCACCCGATCGAGATCATCCGGCTGTTTCTGTTGCCCCGACCCGGTGTGGACAAGGACTCCGGCGCCTGCGGTGCCGAGCTCGCCCGGGTTCTGGCTGCAGCCGGTGTCACAGTCGGGGGCATGAACCGTCCGGACCGCAAGACGCGGCGGATGAGGGCAAGCCCGACTTGCCCGCCAGGTCGCTGCCCGCCCTGGTCGATGGGACGATCACCGAGGCGAAGCTCGGCCAGCCCCGGCTGCATCGCAACGGGCGTGACGCCCGTCGCCCCTCCCCGGCCGGTTCGTTCACCAGCATCGCGGGAGGGTGTCGCGCTTATGTCGCACGCCCGGTCAGGCCTGTCGGGGTGCCCGGTCAGCCGTCTGGCTGGAAGCCACGCTCGAAGCCGTGCAGCAGCGGCTACAGCTCCTGGGCGGCGTCGCATAGCTTGCACAGCCGGACGCCCGCCTTCTGGGGCGCCGGTCTGGAGCGTACGGACACCGGCTACGGGCTGCTCCAGGCCTTCGACGATGACACCTGGGAGGAAGTCATCGGGGTCGTCGAGGATGTCGAGTACGTGCGGCTCCTGACGCAGTCCTCCGGAGTCGTCGTGCCCGCCGACAAGGTCACCCGCTTCTTGGCCGATTGGCCGGATCTGCGTCCCGAGTCCGACACCGTCTGGCCCTGATGTTCACCACGCCCGGTCAGGCAGCCGTCCCCGATGGCTCGCCGCGCAGCAGGTCGGGGCGAGCGTCGGTCAAGGTCAAGGCCTGCTGGAGACCGGCCACCAAGACGTCGTCGATGCGGCACCGGCGAGCTCGCCCATCGCTGGTGGAGCGGGCTGGCGGGGGTCCGGGCTGACGCGGCGCTGCACTGATTTGACCTGGTCAGGGTCCCGCCGATCTTCGACAGCGAGATCGGGTCGGTCGGATGGTCGGCGAAGTGATGTACGCCGCCGCGACGGCCGTGCTGTCCGGCTGGCCACCGGCACACCAATGAGGCGGGACGGCGTGGTCGAGGCGGTGAGGGCGCTGTGGACCGCCCGCCTCCACCAGGCCCTGGACGCCGAATCGGCCCGCCGGTCAAGCAGGCGGACCCCACGCTGCCGGAGCTGTTCGGAATCGGCCCCGAGACCGCCGGCCAGCTGCTGGCCTCAGCCAGGGACAATCCCGAACGCATGTGGTCCGAGAGGGCGTTCGTGCACCTCGCCGGTGCCGCTCGGATTTCGACTTCCTCCGGCCGCACCCACCGCCACCGCCTCAACCGCGGCGGTGACCGGGCCGCGACCAACGCGCTGCACACCATCGTGCTGGTCCGGATGCGCTTCGACGAGCGCATCCGCGCCTATGTCGAACGCCGCACCACGGCAGGGCTGTCCAAGACGGACATCATGCGCTGCCTCAAGCGAATCGTCGCCCGCGAGGTCCACCACGCTCCTGGCAGCCCACCGGCCACGCACATCACTCAAAACAACCCCGCTCCAGCTGCTTGACAGCTATAGGGGCGTCCCAAGAACGGAAAATCCGATGAGCACCAAGCTGTATGACGGGCTGCGGCTGACCACGCACGCGCCCGACCTCTTCGAACTCACCCGCGTAATCTCCAAGCGCATGCGTGAGGTCTTCCGCGAGCTGGCTGTGCCCGTCATCGCCAGGAACCTCGCCCGCGTCGTCGATGACACCGAGGTGCGCGAACGTGACATGGGCGGCCCCCTGCACAACTACACCGTCTACCGGGCCCGGAAGCTCTGGCTCGACGAGCAGGCCGGGCTCGATGACCGCATGACGTTCCACGACCCGCTGCGCTTCAGCATCGTCTTCGGCCAGGTCGACGACGACTACGGCACGCGCCGGCTGGCGTACCCCTTCGCCGGGAACCGCGCGTACACCGACGCGCTCCTGGCTCTCGAAGCCGACGGCCGGCCCTTCTTCGTCGACTACCACTACCAGAACCAGGCTGACCGACCGAAGGAGATCCGGAAGGACGAGTGGAAGCGCCGGCGCGACGACTGGAACCGTCTGCTCGACGCCGACGACCGCGAGACGGACGGCACCTTAGGGCACCTCCCCGGCTGGCAGCTCCCGGACAGCATCGAGGGCGTCTTCGACGCGGTGCTGCTCGGATACAAGGACACCACCATCGATCTGAACGCGCACTGCACCATCGAGCACCGCATGCGCCGGGCACTCAACCGAGCAGTGACCCTCGACCTGGACCTCGACGAGGTCAACGGCATCAGCAGAGTGCTGACCCGTAACAGGCGTATCGAGCGCGCGATCGAGCTCTACCTGAGCACTACCGCCGGAGCAGCGATGCTCCGACCTGAACCGTTGCCGGATGCCCGAGACCTCGACATCGCAGTTAGCGAACTGCCGCCGGTCTATGAGCCTCCAGCTGAAGCCGTTGCCCGGATCAGCGAGCTGTATCGCGAACAGGTTCCGGTCGGTGACTGATCTGGATCGACGCAGTCGATCCGGAAGTAGATCTGCAGAGGCATCGGCATCCCCCTCGCCCACGGGCGCGATCGCTTCGTGTGCGAATCCCACCGCTGTGCCGGAGCCCATGAGGTCGGTTGTCTTCCTGCCGCTACGAGTTCAACGCCGGCGCCGCCGCAGTCGCTCACCCCGTCGGACAGATCACCTTCTGAACCAGGAGCACGTCATGTTCCGCATCATCCGCACCCGCACCAACCGGCAGCTCAACACCGCGATCCAGGTGCTGCACGACCGTGCCGAGTTCGAGCGACGCTGGCGCCTGACGACCGAGCAGCGCATCGAGCGGGCCCTGGCGCTGCTGGAGGGTCAGGACACCGACCTGGCCGCCCGGCTGCGCGCCGTACTCCAGGGGGACCAGCCGTGACCGCGAACCGCCACCAGCCTGCCGCCCCCGCCTCTTCGCTCGTGTTTCAGGCCCACGGACCATGCGAAAGCGGAGGAGGCATCAGCTGATCGCGCCCATCGGCGTCCACAATCCACATCACGAGAAGAGAGAGACCACCATGGCTGAGTCCACGACCACCGTGAAGCACGACGTCACCGTCAACTTCGGCTGCATCAAGCTGACCGGAGCGCTCGTGCACGACGACGAGAACCGTGTGCTGGAACTTGAACTCGACGAGGGTCCTGAGCCCATCTCGATCAGCCTGCAGGGCTACGGTCTCACGCCCGAGGCCGGGAACGTCTTCATCAAGGACTGGTCCGAGCACTCGGGCCTGACGGCGCGCCTGGCGCAGGCAGGTCTGGTGACGCCCGTGCACGCACTCACCGTCGGGCCGTACTGCTCGACGGCCTACGAAGTGCAGGTGACGCTGTGACATCACGCCGGGGGTCTGGTCGGGGAAGTGGCCGGTAAACCAGCGAGAAACACGAGTCTGATCGGCGAAGCCGATTCGGGACTCGGAATGACAAAGCATTCGATCAGCACAGCTGATTCGGATGAAGCGTTGAAAGAGAACATCATCTGATCAGCGAAGCTGATCCGGATGGTGGCATGACAGACAACTGAACATCTCAACAACCCACCCAACTGCGCGCGGACGACGATGTCGATCCGGGCGCTGCGCTGTATTCAAGGAGAATCCACCATGTCGAACCCGAACAGCACCGCATCCGTCATCGGCCGCCTGGCGAACGACCCGAAGGTCTTCGAGAACAAGGACGGCTCCAAGAAGGTCATGCTCACCGCCTTCGTCGACCGCGGCTACACCGACCGTCAGGGCAACCGCATCTCCGACGCGCTGCCCTTCGAGGCCTTCGTCCGTGCCGAGACGCAGGGCACCGGGCCGTTCGCCCACGTGCACAAGGGGGACCTGGTGGGCCTCAGCTATGAGCCCCGCCTGAACCGCTACACCAAGAACGGTGCCGAGGTCTTCGAGGTCAAGCTCGAGATCCAGAACATCTCCTTTCTGGAGTCCCGCGCCACCACGCAGGCCCGCCTGGCCGAGCGCGTCACCAAGGCCGAGGCCCAGAACCAGAACCTGCAGGCCCAGGCTGCTCCCGTCGCAGCCGCCGCCCCGGCCGTCGCGCACGCCAGCGCCGTGCAGGACGAGCAGCTGCCCTTTCAGACCGCTTGACGATCTGTAGAACTCCCCCCGGCGGGCCTGGCCGAGCTCACGAGGGAGCAGCACATGCCCAAGTCCCGAGTCCGTATCAACCTCACCGGCAAGACCCCCAAGCCGCAGGACAAGACCGCCGAGATCAAGCCGCAGTCCCGCGTCCGGATCAACCTCACAGGCAAGCGAGGGAAGTAACGCACCCCATGGGCCTGGCCGACGCCGACAACGGCTCAGCCCCTCACCGCTGCCGGGCGGGCCCTTGGCGGACCCGCCCGGCAGCGTTCACGCACAAGGAGAAACGACATGTCAGCACAACTTGCCGCGACCTGGGCCCGGATCGGCGACCAGTGGGTGCGGGCGGACCGGATCGTGGGCGTCCGACTTGAGCCGGCTGCCGGGACCGCGCTTGGCGGCCGGTGGGCCGAGGCCCCGAGCCAGCGGCTCCTGGTGTGCACGACGCTGCCCGCCGAGAAGAACAGCGGCAAGGGCATGTGGCAGGAGGCCGCCGTGTGCGTGCAGGAGCGCGGCGAGGTGGTCGCCGGCACGCTACTGGACGCCATGAACACCACCAAGTCGCCGGCGGGGAGCTCGCGGTACGTGTATCCGGCCCGCACGACAGAGGGGCGGGTCTCGCACTGGCAGGCCAGCACGACCCTGCCGCAGGGGCACGCCCTCACCGGCGGACCCAAGGCCGTGCCCACCATCAGCGGCACGCCCCTCGCGCCCCCCGGGGCGCTACACGGTGCCTGAACAACCCTGTGGGGCCCGGTACCAGCAGTTCTGTCACCTTCGAGGAATTCCGAGCAGCTGCACGGCGATTGGCTGAGTAGACCTGCTGCCATGGACTTCTGCACGGAGCGGTTCGAATCCGCAGTGCGCCGACTGATCCTCGGCGTGCGCCAGTGGGCACACCGTGCAGACCGACCGCGGAAAAGGTTCGATTCCTTCAGTGCTGAAGCTGATCCCTGTGGCGCGTCCCTGGAGATCTCCGCGGCTCCGGCTTCCCCAGCACCCCGGTGCGCGCTCTGCCTTCGGGCAGCAGCTGCGCCGGGGTGCTGTGTTTTTTCTTCTTCGTGGCTCGCCTTGCTCGTCCCGTGAAGGTAGTGAGCACAAGGGATCAGCGGAGCTGATCCGGATCTGGCGTTGAAGAACATCCTCGTCACGTCAGGAGCCGAGCCATGACCTGCCCGAACTGCGCCGTCGACATGGAGTCGAACGCCTACGGCGTCCGCGCCGGCAAGAAGACCAAGAAGGTCACGCACACGTGCTCCGAGTGCGGCTACAGCGAGACGCGCTGACCAGCGGCTTCTTCGCCCTGCCTTTCCTCTTCCCCTCCACTGCGGTCTCGAAGGAAACCACGTCGATGAGCACCCTCCTGGCCATGCCCGGCCTGCCATCCTCCTCATCGTCTTCACCGCGGCCCTCGCGACGAGCGGGGGCTCGCATTCCTCCTGCCGGACCTGATCAGACGGAGGCCGAAGCCCGAGGACCGCGGCGACAGGCCCGGCCAGCGCGTCCGGCCCGCCGTCGGCAGCTACGCGCTCCTCGCCGAGGCCAGCGAATACCTCGAGTACGAGTTCGGCGCGGTCCCCGGCAGCATCGGCATCATCGTCCGGCATTCCCTGAACGGCATCGACGACACCGGGGTGTTCGTCCACTGGCTGACGAAGCCGGACGACCTCGTGCACCAGGACCTCGCCGACCTGGAGGCCGCGCGCATCCACGGCGTGAGCTGCGAGCTCGACGAGCTCGCCTTCTTCGACCCCGCGCCGGCGGTCCGGACCAAGCACTCATTCAGGAGCACTGATCACCATGAGTTTCCTCAGCCGCATCGGCTTCATCGAGACGAAAGAGCAGGAGCAGGCCCGGCTGGCCCAGGCCCCCGAGGACTCGACGAACCACTACCTGTCCACCCTGCCCGTGACCATCGAAGAGTGGCCCAAGGATCTGGTCGTCGAGCTGCCGTGGGAGCCACCGCGCACCGATCCGTCGTACCGCGTCGTCGTGGTGCCGATCGAGTTCCGCAAGGATCTCCTGCCCGAGGGCGTCGAGGAGGAGCCGCTGCCGCGCAAGCGCCACTCCGGCTCCTGGACCTGCGCCGTGGTGTACTCCAACCACCCGAGCTACCCGGTCGGCGGCTACCGCATCGTCGTCCCGGCCGCCGAGCTGGCCCGCGGCCGGAGGGTCGACCTCGCCGGGGTACCGGCCCAGGCCTGACCCCACGAGCGCAACGCATCCGCACCATCAGCCCCCGCAGGGATCACGCCGTGCGGGGGCTCCTCGTTCTCGCCCCCACTCGACTGAAGCAGAAAGCAGACGCCATGCCCCGCACCAGAACCTCTCCCGTCCTCCTCGTCCTCGTGGCGCTGCGCTCTGTTCCCTGACCCCACGCCCCTCAACACCACCCAGCAGAAAGCGAGTTCCGCTATGTCCACCGTCAGTGAAGAGCAGAGGATCGACACCGTCCACCGGCTGGGCGTGATGTCCGAGCGGCACCCCGAGCTGAAGCGCCGCGTGGCGGACGCCCGGCTCGAACTCGCTGCCGTCATTCTCGCCATGGACGCCGTCGACGAGCGCATCCAGGCGGGGGAGAAGATCCACTCCCTCCAGGAGCAGGCCGCCGTCGAACAAGCGAAGAACGCCCATGCTCAGGCCTTGGCGGTCCTCCTGCGAGGCGAGCACTGAGCCGCACTGGCTCGTCCCCGCAACCATCACCGAACCGCACATAAGAGGCCCCGTCATGCCCGATGCACCCAAATACACGCCCCGCAGCGTCTACACGCTGGAACCGCACGCTGATCTTGTGACCGCCGAGAACGGATACATTCCGATCGAGGCCATCGCCGAGCGCGTCTACGGCAAGCCGTACAGCTCGCTGCGCGGATGCCAGCGGGACGACGAGCACATCGGCAATGACAGCGTGAAGCTCTACGAGCTCACCTCCGACGGGGACTACCTGCAGGCACTCGGCGACCTCGACGGCGCCGAGATCTACCTGGGCTGGGACTCCCGCACCGGCGAGAGCGCCTTCAAGACCGGCATGACGGAGCTGGACTACTGGCTGAGCATCCGCGTCGCCGACGAAAACACACCAGCCACCGTCGGGGCGAACCCGCCGGCGACGCAAGACCTTGAGAACGCCGTGTTCGAGGACCGGTTCTTCGCCGATCGCGCCTTCTCGCCGTCGCTGCGGCTGGTCCTGGCCGATCTGATCCGACGCGGCGAACTGCCGCGCGGTGACTACCTGTTCCGGCACTGGTGGTGATCGAAGCGAGATGAAGGTTGGAACCATCGCTCAGTCTCAGACATCCGTCTTCGACGTCGCCGAGTACATCCTGCAGAAGCACGCCGCGGCCGAGCCCGCCCGGCCGGCGATGACCGCGATGAAGCTCTAGAAGCTCGTCTACTACTGCCAGGCCTGGGCCTCCGGGCCCGAGTGGCCCTGCGCTCTACGAGCTGCACCAGGGCCACTTTGAGATCGAGGCCGGCTTCTTAGCCAAGCGGCTGCACGTGCGCAGCGACCTCGGAACCGCCTGAGCACCAGCAGAAAGAGAGAGACCACCACCATGTACAACATCCCCTTACGCAGGCGCTCGCTCCTTCGCGGCTGGGCGATCGCGATCGCGGCCATTGCCGCCTTGGTCGCGAGCCTGATCATCTGGGGCAACCAGATGAGAAGCCAGGAAGCCCAAGACCGCGCCGCCATGGCCAATACGAAGATCGTCTACGTCGCGGACCCCGTGCAGAAGCTCGTCAAGCGCACCGACGGCTCCTACTACAGGGCCACGACCGCCTCGGAGTATTCGTCCGACATCACCTACGACTACACGACGGTCCAGGACCAGGACGTCGTCGTGCCCGGCACGGTGACCACCCAGGAGCAGAGGCCGACGGGCTTCCTCTGGTACCAGAAGACCTTCGCCAACGACATCACGGTCCGGATCATCGATCCGCAGGAGGCGGACCAGACGCCGCGCGTCGAGCGGCTGCGCTGCATGGTCGAGCCCGTCGATGCGTCGAAGCCGAGCTACACCGGCGACCCGCACGACAGGAGTCGGCTGAAGATCGGGTCCGACCAGGAAGGCACGGACGCAGGAAGCCAGCAGCTGTGCCAGGACCGGATCACGATCCTCGTGCCGGACGGCAGCATCCAGCCGTAGCCGTCTGGGGCTCACCTCTGGGCGTCGGCAGGTGAATTCCGCGGAGCCCCCGCCGGCTGAGCATGATGCTCGCCGGGCGGCGGTCTCTCTTTTTCCGCCTGATCAGCGGAGCTGATCCGGTCTGGTCTCCAGGGCATGAGGGCCCGTGCACGGCGCGCGGCAAGGCGGCCCGCGTCGCGGCGGTCGCCGAGCTGCACGACGGCAACGCCCCTGAGGCTCCGGCTCCGGCGGAGAACCGCAACGGCGCGGGCGGCACTCTCGGGCAGACGGACGTCGCGCCGGTCGAGGCGGAGGCCACCCAGGAGCAGGAGACGGCCGAGACCGCGCGCACGGAGGCCATGGCGGAGGCTGCGGCCGGTCGGGCCGCCCCGCCCCAGAGGCACGGCCCCCGCGTGCCCGGCGTGCCCCTCAGCGGCGGGTGAGCCCCGAGCGTCGTATGGCGATCAGCGCCGGTCTGGTCCCCGCCCCTCCGCACGGACCAGGACGCACCGCTCCTCTGATCCACCCGCGCCGCCCGATAGGCCGGTGCCCGGTCGAGCCTGGCCGCACGCACTCAGCCCCACCCACACCCCATCGATGTGAGAGGTACACCATGACTTCCTGGCCCCACGACCTGAGTAAGACCGCCCCCGCCGCCGCCGAGCGCACCGGCACGATCCTCAAGGCCGCGCTGACCGCGCACGGCGTCACCTTCCTCGTGGTCAAGCCCTGGCGCTCCCTGCCCGGCGCCTCCCTGGTGACCACCGCCCCGGGCCAGCCGGACGTGTGGATCGACGCGCACTCCCACACCAACGGCCCCGCCGTGTCCGGCTACGACGTGCCACTGGCCGGACTGTTCGGCATAAGTGCTGTGATCACCGACTATTTCAATACCCGTCACGTGCACTGGGACTTCACCGAGGCGCCCGCCGGCATCACCGACCCGGCCGCCGCCGCCGACGCCATGGCGGCAGACGTCGCCGCCCACCTGCACACCTATCCGTCCCTGACCGGTGCGCAGTGGGTCACCATCGCATCCCATCCGGCCAGCCGCACCGAGTACCGGGAAGCCGTCACCGTGCACGGCACATGGGCGCACGCCTCCTCACCCACCGGCTACACCACCGGCCCCGACCTGGACACCGACCGCGTGTGGGACGCCTACCAGCGGCGCGTGGCCGACCTCACCGCCGAGACCCGCTGAACCCGCGACCGACCGCCCCTTCCGCTGGCGGCCGGTCCCCCCGCCGCGCGACTGACCGGCGTGCGGCCCAACCCCCGAGAGGACCACGGCAGATGAGCACCACCTCCGAGACCCGCACCTGTCTGCACTGCGCCCGCGAAATCGAGTACATCGAGGCCGACGGACAAGGCGACTGGTACGACTCGTCCAACCGGACCGGGTGCGTGGACGGTGAGCAGCCGCATGCCCCGGAGCCGCTGTGCAGCTCGTGCCGGGACTACGGCCTGATCGAGATCCGCCACGCGTCCACGGACGGCCTGATCGGGCACCGGCCGTGCGACGACCCCGCGTGCACCGACCGGCGCGAGAAGGCCGCAGCGCGGGCGGCCGAGAAGCACACCGGCGAAATGGTGATTGGGTCCGAGGAGTTCGGCCCGCAGGTGTGCGCGGAATGCGGCTGGGGCGGCTACACCCCCGTTCCCGGCTCGTACGCGCAGGGACGGCCGGTCTACGTGTGCACCGCTACCGGCTGCGGCTACAGGGCCGACGTCTCCGCGTTCAAGCTGGGCGACGGTGAGCGACTGGCCGTGCACGACGGCCGCCTCTACCTCGTCCGCCCCTACGACGGCGCCCCGTTTTGATGGCTGCCGAGGGCGGCGAGCGTTCCCAGGTGTCGGCCACCATGACCGAGCGGCTGGAGCGGATGCGTGCGGGCCAACTCGCCGCCCTGCCGACCGTCGCGGAAATCCGGATGGCGTACCCGCTCGCCGGTGGGGGCGCCACGCTGCGGCTGATGACCGCCGAGGGGAGCACGGCGGAACGCCACATGATCCCGCTCACGGAGCGGGGTGCGGCCGGGCGGGAGAACGACCCCGCCGGGATCTACCTGGACACCATCACCGACGGCGCGAACACGGAGGGGCTGAAGATCGCCGCAGGGTGGCACCTGATGCGGCTTGGCTTCAACTACGCGCGCGGCGCGGCCTGGACGCCGTACACCGGCAGCGCGAGCAACGAGGCGCAATGGGAGGAGTGGGCGCCGATGCTGCCCGAGGGGCACCGGTGGCCGCACACGGTGCGCGTCGCCATCACGGCGACGGCCGAACACCTCGCCTACATCGACCGCGCGTACGGTCCCGCGCCGGAACTGCCGGACCTTCCGGCCGGTGTGAGCGCGCACCCGTCCAGCCCGCGTTCATGGCAGATCTGCTACGCCAACCACCGGTTCTGGCAGCTCTCCTACTGGCCCCGGATGGGCGGCGACGTGTGGACCCTGTACGCCGACCCGGCCCGTACCAAGTCCCTCGCCAGGGCCGCGAGCCCCGGCGAACTCCTCGCCACCATCCCCGCCCGTGACACCGAAGCGCAGGCCCGCGCGGCGGCCCGCAAGGGCTACTGAGACGTTAGGACACCGATGGCCGTCGAATTCACCCCGAAGGACATCCCCGCCTTGCGCCGGGCCGCGAAGTTCCTGCGCCGCACGGAACTGAACCTGCCGGACACGGCCGACTCCAAGACCCACGACGCCATCCTCATCTCCGCTCTGCGGCTGGACGACCAGGCCGACGAGCTGGGCGGGCAGGCCCCGGATCCGACTGTGAACGGGACCCGGCGCCCCATCTTCAACCAACTCGTCGCCCCCGAGGCCGATGGGCCCATGTTCCACGAGGAGGCGAGTGCGCTCCTCGACGCTCACGAGGACGCAGTCCGGGCCGCCGCCGCGGTGGGCGCGCTCCGCCTCCAGGGCGCGATGCTCGCTCTGCACCCGAAGACGGCCAACCCCCGGCACGGGTGCTGCGCGACGCCGAAGGTCTGCAAGGGGACGCACCGGCCGGAGTGCCGGAGCAGCGAGCACACGATCGGCGGTCAGGTGCCGTGGCCGTGCAAGTCGCTGCGCGCCGTCGGGATCCGCACCGACGCCGACGCCGACGCCGTACGCCAGGCCCTGGCCAAGCTGGAGCGGGATGCCGGGCGCGACGGCTACCCGAGCCGGAAGAAGGCGAACCGCGGGTACGCCGTACACGCCACCAGGCAGATGGACGGCGGCATCGGCGACACCGGCGCGTGCGGCACGTACTTCCCGCAGGACACGGAGAGCAGCCTCGAGGCCCCCGGCACCGACGTGTCGTGCCAGGCCTGCGTGAAGGCACTCCTCAGCAAGCGCGAGGAGGCCGAGGCCGCGGCCGCCGCAGAGGCCACGCACCGCTGCACCCTGCCGCCGAACCGGTTCCTGCCCTGCGGCTGCTGCCCGCACCAGGTTTGCGAGGACTGTGAGCGCTGCGCCCACACGTGCGTGTGCGGCACCGGCGGAACCCCCGCCCAGCCCGCCGGGGCCGCCGGTGAGTTGTGCCCCAACGGCCAGCCCCGCCCGGAGTGCTCCGAGAGCGACCCATGCGAGCCCTGCTGGCAGGACCAGCAGGAGGAGGGCGACGCGATCGAGGCCAGCATGGGCATGCGCTGAACCTCGCCCCCACGGCCTGCGCCGACCAGCGGGGGCGGGGCCGTTGGCCTGCTCGAGCAGGACGGGCTCGGTGCACTACGCCGGGGCGCACCGAGCCGCAAGGACGGCGCCGTAACGCCCCCGCCTCCCGGTGCAGGCCGACCCGAACGGCCGGCTGTCCGCCGGTTCCTTGAACTCCGCAGAACCCCCGCCTGCTGAGCATCACGCTCGCTGGGCGGGGGTCTCTCTTTGTCTGATCAGCGGAGCTGATTCGGTCTGGTCTTCGAAAGATCACGTCCAGCGCCAGGAGTACAGCCATGAGCCAGCCCCTCGAACCCACTGATCGCCGACAGACGGAGCACATGCGCTGCGACTGCGTTCCGGATCTGGGGCCCGCGCACTGCCACGGGTGCTCCGAGATGACGGGGCGAGACGAGTTCTACCCGGGACCGCACTGTCCGACGCGCGCCGTCGAGGCCGCCAAGGTCGCCTTCGAGGTGGCGGCGGGCTACGAGCACGCTGCGCCGGTGGTCCTGCACGCCAGCGAGTTCGCTGATGTTCATGGCGCAGTGAGTGCTGCGTTGCACGCACGCGCAGAGCAGATGCCGGAGCTGCCGCGGCACACGGTGCCCATTTCGGCGAGCTACAGCATCCGTGGCGCACACGCGGAGCTCGACGGCGTGACGTTCCCGTCTGTGGCCGGACTCACCACCGCCGTGATCACCGTCCGCACGGCCTCCCCGATCGACCGGCTGACGCTGATCCCCGTGATCGGCCAGATCTCCCATGAAGTCGAGAGCGCAGCCGAGGAGCAGGACGACGCCTACGTCGCCGAGAAGATCTACATCATCGAGGAAGGACCCAGCGCATGAACGCCACCACCAGCACCGCGGGTTCGACGTGGCGCGACCGCGCTGTCAAGACGATCGGCGGGGTGCTCCTCACCCTCATGATTGCGACGAATGTGATCGTCCTCGCTCCGGCTGCGGTCTTCTGCGTCATGACCGGCCAGTACACGCCGATCATCGTCAGCATCGCCTTCAGCGGCGTGTGCTGGTGGATCCTCCTGCGTACCCTTCGGGCTCTTGCCGAGAAGCGCCGCGCGAAGAAGGCGCTCATGAGCGCGACCCAGAACTGAAACCGCAGTCCAGATTCGATCCGAAAGAAGCACGGCGCCATGAGCACCAGCACCATCAGCACGAATGATCTTGCGAACCTTCAGGCCGGCGACAAGGTCGTCGTCAAGAGCAGCCTCGACGAGAACGCCGGAGAGTCCATCTGCACGACCACCGTCCTCGACCGACGCAACGTCTCCGCAATCGCCGGCTGGGGAGGTCGGGAGGAAAAGACCTTGGTCCGACTGGGTAGTGGCTTCTGGTACGACCTGGCCACCGGGCTTCAGGACGACTCGGGGGCCACGCGCATCGAACGGTGTGCCTGACACCCACTCTGAACGCCGAAGATCCCCGTGGAGCGCACGTCTCCGCGGGGATCTTCTTTTCTCGCCGGCGGCCGGCGGTGCTCCTACTTTTCCAGCTTCCAGGCGTGCTCGTACTCGGCAGCGGCCATCATGAACTTCAGCGAGAACAGCCCCTTGGCGGGGGACTCCGTGAGACTGCGCAGCGTCGCACCTTTCGCGATGATCAGCTCAACGACGGCCCGTATCGCCTCGAGGGTCCGTCCGAGCCTGTCGTACCGCCACACGACGACTTCGTCGCCGGCCTGCAACTCCGCCACCAGCTCGCGCAGCCCGGGGCGGTCAATGCCTGCGGTGGTTCCTGAGACGCCCTCGTCCGAGAAGATCCGGATCGCGCCGACTGCCTCAGGAAGCTGAGGCCCTTTGGCGTGCCGCACCGGAAGGTGAGACGGAGCCCGGCATCGGTGACCACATCCATAGATGCACTGATTGGACGACGGGACTGTCGGCGACGTCTCGTCGAGGGCGGTGGAGGGCGGCCCTTGACCAGGGCGCGCGGTGAGGGCCGCCCGAAGCCCCACCGTCCTGTCAAGGCAAGGCGCGTACGACGGTAGTGCGCCCAGCCCCGCTATGCCTCCCAGACGCGTCAGCCGGGGGATGCGGTCCCGGAAGGACCGACTGACTCGTCCTTTCCGCACGGTCCCCCCGCGACGCCGGTGGTGCCCTGGGGCGAGCCCTCGCGGCCGTTCAGGCAGGGCTCTTGCTGCGTCGGTGTCGGGGACCGGGAAGTGAGCTGATGAGCTGCTCGCGACTCATCTTGGACCGCCTCGGGACCCTCTGCTCGGCCCACTCGTACAACCCTGTCTTGCTCAGTTTCTGCAGTTCCGCCTTGCTCGTGCCGGTGACGCGGGAGCGGCTGGTCAACGCGTGAGCATGCTTCGGAGGGGCCTTTCTGGATGCCGTCTCATATCGCCCGAGCCATGACCGTGCTCCATCCTGTGCACCCAGCGCAAAGCCTGGGGTATCGCTCCTTCCTCCACGCTCGCACTGGTGCGTGCCCTTCGCGCGCCGGGCCGTGCTGGCGGGCGTCCGGCGGCGGCCCGCCCGTCCGGAGCCCCCAGTGCGGCGGCGAAGGAGTCCTGCCGGAATGGGGGGTGTCCGGCGGGGATGGGTATGCGGACGGAAGGGGACGGTGCCGGGTCAGGGACGGGCGGGTGATTGGTTCCATCCGGCCTTGGGTTCTGTGCCGTCGGCCAGCAGGGCGGCGAGGTGGTCGATGGTGGTGAAGGCGATCTGAGGATCGGTGGTGAAGGCGGCGGGATCGATGTTCCGGGTGACGAAGAGGGGTGTGACCGTCCAGTCCCGCGCTGTCTGGACGCCGCACGCCCGTGCTGCTGCCGCGGCATGGGCGCGAATCACTTCGGCCTTGGCCAGCAGCTTTTTTCGGTAGCCGGTGAACCGTCCGAGGTTCTGGGCGACCTTGTGGATGCCGACGGCGCGTTGGGGGTTCTTCGCCTCGATGACCCACAGCCGGCCCCGGGGGTCGGCGACGAGGAGGTCAACCTCACCGGGGAGGCCGGGTATGTCGGCGGCGGCCGCCGGCCCGCGGTCGAGACGGGAGAGGTGGGGCAGGCCCGCGCGGGCTGCGGCCTGGGCGAGGTCGGTCTCGAGCTGGTTGTTCTGCTGCTGGCGATGGCGCTCTAGAAGGCCGGTCACCTTCGCGGGAGCGTCTGGGCGCGGCAGGCGTCCGTCAGCGAGACCGGCGGCGTACAGCTGCTGGGAGGTATGTACGAGCCAGGGCGCGATGATGATGCCGTCGTCGTGGGCGATCAGTGGGTGGGTGGTGGGGCGGATGCGGCGCTCGACCTCTGCATAGGCGTGGTCGAGGGAGCCGGCCGCGTTGGCCGGGTCGAGGACCAGCTGGTCGACGGCGGCCCGGATCTGGGTTTCGGGCAGCTGGGACCAGGCTGCGGCCTCGCGGGCGAGGTCCTGGCGGCTGGTGAAGGCGGTTCCGTCCGGGCGGGTGGGCCAGTCGGCTGCGGTGGCGAGTACGGCGGCGAGCCCGTCGAGGCCGCAGCCCCAGCAGGCGGTGAGGTCGCGGTCGGCCTGAGCCAGGGTGCTGCCCGGTGGTGGGTTCAGGCGGGTGAAGGCGATCGGAGTGCGCCCGCCGCGGCGGGCGGTGAACAGTTCCTCGGGGGCAAGGGGTTGGGGATGGCTCTGGCGGGCACGGGCGAACCAGGCCTGTTCCTGGGCGTTGCGGTAGGCCGCGATGTCGAGTCCCAGATGTTCTGGGCTGTCGGCGCCTGACGTTGTGGTGGCGCCGTCGAGGGTGAAGACGCCGCTGGGATGGACGGTGAGGGTGGCCGGGTGCAGGCCGCGGCTGGCGGGGATGGCGACCAGCGCGGTGCGCAGGAGGAGTTCGGCCAGCGCGGTCAGTTCGGCCAGGGCGATGAGGTCGGTGGGTTTGTCGCCGGCGGGCGGGGTGATCAGGGCCTGCTGGATCAGCAGTTGCAGGGCGGTGGTGGTGGCGGCGCCGTCGGACTCCCGCCGCTCTGCCTCTTCCTGCCAGGGCTTTCCTCCGGCGTGAACCAGACCGGTCAGGGATTCCCGACGGCCCTCAGTGCGGGTGGCGAGCGCTGCGTTGAGGTGGCGGACCAGTGCGGGCACCAGGTCGGGACGGTGGGCGCGGAGCTGACCGGTGAGACCGTCTTCCAGGGCGGTCAGGAGCTGGCTGGCGTGTCCTTCGCGGCCCACAGCCTCGCGGCCGGTGAACGTGCCGGCCGGCAGGCCTGCGGCGCGCACCGCGTCGGCGGCGACGCGCAGCGCGCGGACACGCACATGAGGCGTGCTGCTCGGCAGGTAGTGGTGCGGGGCGGGCGGCGGTGCGTAGGGGTCGCCGGCGTACCACGTGAGGATGGGGACCGCCGCGTCCCACGCGTTGCTGAAGTCCGCCTGATTGAGCCCGTTCTTGGCGCCGTGGGCGGTGCGGAGGCGGCCGATGGTGTGGTTGAGGACGAGGCCGAGGACACGGTGGCCGTCCTCCGTAAAGCGGGCCAGGAATAGCGGGTCGAGGACGAGGTCGATGCGAGCTGCTTCCTCGTCCAGGCCGATCTGTAGTGCCAGAGCATCGTCCGGAACCTCCGGCGCCAGGTCGGCGGCCGGACGGTGGGGCTGGAGGGTCTCGGTCAGATGCAGAAGGACCGGCCGGCGGTCGGGCAGGGTGGAGTGCTGGGTGAGGCTGGCGTCTGCGGCGAGGGTGCCCCGGATACCGTCGGCGAGTCCGGCCAAGGAGGCCTCGTCCAGCAGGGCCCGCTCGTCGCAGTCGAGCGTGGCGACGATGACGAGCGGCGGGTGCGTGCTGATGCAGGCCTTCACGATGCCTTCGTCGAGCCTCTGACGCAGGTCGGCCCACTGGCCATCGCCCTCGGATGCGGCGGCAAGGCGGCAGTCGGCCCAGTCGATCGCGGGCGGCAGTCCGGTCGCGGCCAGCAGATCGTCCGTGCGCGCCCACAGTGCCGCTCGCTCCCAGGAGACGTCCCACCCACACGGCTCCACCACCACGCCGCCCTCGCCGGCGGGGCCGGGCGGCAGAAGCGTTGCCTTCATGGACCAGGCCGTCCATGCGTCGAGGACGTCGTAGTACGCCACGGCGTCGCAACCGGGGTGCTCGGTGAGCTCAAGCACCCACAGCGCCACCTTCGTCAGGTCGCCGCCGGCCGCGGTGAAGATCTCGGTGAGCTCCTCGACGTGGACGTAGAGGGTGTCGGTGATCACCTCGCGACCCAGGAACCTCGGGCCGGCGTAGATGACGAGCCTCCCCGTACCAGCTGGTGCACTCGACAGCTCGGTGCGTGCCTTCTCCACCAGGACCGCCAGGTCATCGCCGAGGGTGGCAACGATCGCGATCTCCAGACGGTGGGACAACGAGCTGATCCGGCACACCTCCTCCGGCTCGGCCGGCGCGTGATCCAGACCGAGCAGGCCTGCCACGCGAGTGGCCGCGCGGCGCCGCAGCCGCATCAGGGCCTCGGGCGGTGCCGGGTGGGCGTCCAGCAGATCGGCGGCCGCCGCAGTGACGGCCTCCAAGGCGGTGGAGGCAGGCACGGGGACTGTCCGCTCGCCGTCCGAGATGAGCAGGGTGGGGCCGAGGAGAGGCAGTCCGGGGTCGTAGAGGAGGGGAAGTTCGTTGAGGTTCCGGGTGAGGTAGGCGAGCGCGGCCGTCGTCCGCTCCGGATCGTCGGCGGCCGCGGTAGTCAGATGGTCGATGCCGAGTCCGGCAGCTGCCGTGATCTCGGCCCCGCTTACCTCACACGTGATCTGCCCGCGCATCGGTTCGGCTTCGTCTGGCGGCGGCCAGGCCGCGGCGAGGCACGCGACGGTGTGGTCGGTGTGGCGCAGGGCGAGTTCGAGGACATCGTCGATGCCGAAGCCACGGACCTGGATCAGGTGGTCGTCCACGGCGTCGGCTGTGTCTCGCAGACTTCGCAGAACGGGGAGCGGATGGTCGAGGTCGCCGGGATGGACGAGGTACCGGCGACCCTTGAGCGTGAAGCGCACGGCATCGGCGGGGCTGTTCGGAAAGCGGTGCGTTGTGATGCCCCTGCGGGCGGCTTGGAGGGCCGCCTGAAGGAGGACGGGCAGGTCCCGTACGGTCGCGGCCCGCCCGTCCCGGGCCGGGGCCGCCAGAGAGCGGGCGAAGATGAGCAGGAGGTGCTCATGGAAGCGGGCGCAGCCTGGAGACTCAAGTGCCGCACGCAGCAGTGTAAGGACCGAAGCACTGGAGTACAGCTCCAGCGCCTGGTCCAGGACGCTGATGTCTTCCTGGCGACGGTCGTTGTCGGGCATCGGTCGCCTCTCCACGTTCGGGTGCCGGACACAGCCTGCCAGCGCCGAGGGAGACTGCACGCGGATTTCCTGCTCCGGAACCCGAGCAGGCGCACCCTGAGCTATGGCACGCAGGCGGCGGCAAGAGGGGGCGTCCGCGCAGGCACAGGACGCGGTGCCGCCGCCGCAGCTACCGGTTGTACGGGCCTTGCCTACCGTTTCCGGAATACCTGTGCTGCCGAGGGCAGGGCCATGTCGAGCAGGGTGTCGATGGTCCGGCCGTCGAGACCGCTGTCCAGGTGGAAGGACCGGCGGAGCACTTCGCCGGTCTTGGAAGGATGCACACCCAGGCGCACACGGGTCTTGAGGCAGATGTCGCCGAGGATGGCTGCGGTCTCACCGGGTCGGTGCTGGATGTACCAGGTGAGGAGTTTCACCGCACCGGTGGACACGTCGGACACTGTGGTCTGCTCCGCCGTCCGGCCCCTCGCCGCTGACACCGCCAGCTGACACTCACGTGCATGCGCTTCGTCGCTCTCAACGTCAGAGAGATCGGTGTGTTCTTGCGTGATCGTCATCGCTGCACCTCCAGAGCATCAGCGGGTTTTTCGGTAGTCCCCTGAGGCGTGGTGATGATCAGTCGCCGTGATCCATTGACCGCCCGGGCCAACCTGAGCTTCCGGCCCCAACCGCCCAGGACATGAGCGGGAGCGGGCCACGACTCGAAGGTCTCCAGCGTGAGGACGTCGCGACGGCGCACCACCGCCGGAATGTGCAGCAGCGTCAGATGGACGTAGATCATGTGCATGGCCTGCGGTGCTATGTCCTCTGCCGTCACATGCAGCTGCGTCTGTGGGTTCAGGCCGTGCTCGAGCATCGCCTGCGACAGAGCAACTATGAACGCGCCCGCGCCGCAGCTGGGTTCATACACATTGGCGAAGCCGTCCCTCTGCACGTGCTCGACCACCGAGTCGATCTGCATCTCGGCCATCAGCTGGGCGATGTCGTAGGGCGTGTAGTACTGGCCGAGCCGCTCGTTGCCGAGCTCCAACTCCATGTAGAGGCGGCCGAGTACGTCGCAGGGCTCGCGCTCCATCTCCGCGGTCACCAGCGCCAGGGCGTGCGCGAAGCGGTACAGCTCTGTTCTGCTGTAGCGGCCGGCGATCTGGAGGTACTGCCCTTCGCGCGCTCCCCAGGCCTCGCTCCCGCGGACGTCCACGGTGTTGCGCAGAGCCAGCGCCGCCATCTCGACGAAGTTGTCGAAGACTTCGCTCATCCGCTTCGCGCCGGTGTTCGCCGCCAGCAACTTCACGATCTCGCGGTACCCGCTCATGCGCCCGGCTCGGGGCTGCTCTTCGAGCCGACCGCGAGGACTGCGGCGGAGCCCGGAAGCTCCTCATCCGACTTGAGCAGCTTCCGCCGGGCCTGCTCGAAGAGCAGAACCAACGCCCCATCGCGGATGAACTCGAGCACGATTTCATCTGACAACTCGATGCGGCTGCTGATCTCTTCGACCTCGGCCTTCGAGGTCGCATCCAGTGCCTCACACATCAGGCCACCTCCTTACTGCGCTTGCCCGCGGACTTCGCGGCGAGGGTCTGCTGCTCGACGTGGCGCGCCGCGATGTACAGGCCCTCGCGGTTCAGGTGCCGCGAGTAGCTCGAGTCGAGGTAGAGCACGGGCACATCGCCCGCGGCCTTCAGCAGCGCCGGGTGCAGCAGATGCTTGATCGGGCCCGAGCCGCCGCCGTAGACGTAGACGACCTCGGTCGTCGCACCGGCCTGGGAGAGGACGTCACCGAAGGAGGAGACGATCTCATCGACCAGGTAGCTCGCCTCGTCCTCGACGAAGCCGGCGGCGCGCTGGTGACGGTTCTTCACCAGCACCGACGGCTCCGCGTGGAGGAAGTCGGCCAGCTGCTTGCGCGAGGAGAACTGCAGCGTGGCGTCCGACTCGCTCATGCGCTCCATGGCGTTCATCAGCGCGGTGCCGTAGCCCTCTTCGAGGGTGTCGGCCGCCTCGGGGTTGAACCGGCCGTCGGTGAAGACCGGGAAGTTCACGGTGCCCTCGCCGACGTCGACGCCGATGGTGTTCTGCACCGCCACCAGATCGGAGGCAGAGACACCTTCCACGATGGACGCGTCACGGGCGCGCAGATCATCGAGCAGGGCCTGTGCGAGGGGCTCGCCCTTGTCGGTGATGGCGAACTGCGCGGAGGCACCCTCGGCCATCACCTGGACGTCGACGAACTGCAGACGCACCGAGACGGGAGTGCTGAAGTTCTTGATCGTCACCAGGTGCACCGTCGGATCCGCGCTGCCCAGCAGACCGATGAACTCGGCGGCGTAGGCATGGCGACGCGCGACGAACTCAGAGATCGGCAACGCCAGGCCGGCGCGCACCTGCACGCGCAGTTCGTGATCGGGCAGCGCGCCGTTCTCGCGGACGTAGTCGCGCAGGGCCTTCGCGGCGAAGACACCCAGGACCAGAACCTTGCTCAGCTCCTGATCGGCCTTGGAGTGCTTACCCAGCACCTCGAACTCGGTGAACTTCGAGCCGCGCACAGACAGCGCTGCGCGGCCGAAGATCCGGCGGTCCGACGCCGCCACCAGGGGAGTGGTGAGCGAGCAGTCGATCTGGTTGTAGAAGTCGCCGGCCAGCACGGAGGCCGCATCCGCGTCGGGGAGCGGCACCTTCGGCGAGGTGCGGGAAGTCGAGACGACCGCGCTGGGCAGATCGATCTCGTCGAAAGTCCCCTGCTTCGTGTTCTGGATGACGCCCTTGACGTAGCCGTTGCCGACGTCGATGCCGCCGGTGAGAGTGATGGTGTCGTTGCTGTTGGCGCTCATGAATTCGGCCCCTCGGTGTCTGTGTTGTCTGCCTGGAAAATGAAATTCACCGCGTTACTCAGCGCCGAGTGCTTGCCATGATTTCGTCGATGGATGCCTGCTTCGGCGGTTCCGGCGGTGCGCTGGGGGCGTTTGCCGCGGGCTCCTCGGCCGTCTCAACCGGTGCGGGAACCGGCTCGGGCTGGGCTGACGGCGCTGGTGCTGTTTTCTCGACGACGGCGTCCGTGTCGACCTCGGCCTCGTCGGCGACTGCGGACTGCGGCTGAACCGGCCTGGCGGCCGGACGACGATCGGCTGTGGCCTCGTCGTCCTCGTGCTGCTCGCTGCTCTCCAGTGGCGGCCGGCCGCGACGCGGCAGCTGATCGACGGGCTTGTAGAAGACATCGATGTATCCGTCGCGCTGAATGGACTCCCGAATGAGCAGTCGCAGCGACTGCGAGATGTTCTCCTGCTGATCGAGCCACTCGATCACCGAGGTGTCGGCAGCGGGCACGGTCCAGCGGACCTTGCGAGGTTCACCCGGCTGATTCGCCATTGCACTCACCTCGCCACGCCACTCGCACCTGCGCTTCATCCGGTCGTTCGCCGGACGCCTCTCGCTCTGCCATATGGACTCACCGCCCTTCGCGTTTCCTCTCGAATGCGAATCAACGCGAGCTCACTCTAGTGCCCCTATTGAGTCCTATGCAAGTCCCATTCGATACGCAAGAGAGACGCTGTCGGAGTCCCTATCGAGTACCGGAAGGGACACTTGTGAGACACCCCCGTGCCTCCACCAGGGGCGACCGCACGCAGGCCGCCGGCACCGTGCGCCTATGGGCTCTACCTGTGATGCGGCAAATGCTCACGCGGGACGCCTGCGAGACACCCGCGGTCACAACACTGATCCCGAGGAGCCGCATTGGAGTACGAATGAGGTCTCCTTGGCGTCCAGGTGGTGTCTCCTACGAGACGCAACCCGGTACCCCTGCACGGACGAGCCCTTCGAGGGCACCGTGTGCGACGCCGGGGCGCCACTGTTGGAGCGTGCACGAGACACCGTGAGGACGTGCGCGGGACTCTGAGAGACCCAGCGGCAGCAGTAGGCGTCTTATGCGTGTCCCAGTTGCGTCCCCTGCGTGTCCCGATGAGTTACCTCGGAGACGCGCGAGAGACGCTGTTTCATGGGGCCGAGAAGCCTGTCTGTGCCCCTTGCCGTAGCCCGTCGGCAGGCGCGGCAGCGCAGCCACGGAAGGCCGGCGGAGCGAGCCAGCACAGCCGTCGGCGAGCCGTCAGCCCAGTGTTGGCACAGCGCCGCTGCGACGGTCGGTACAGGGGTGTCATCGGGCCGTCATGGTCGCGCAGAGGAGAGCAGAGGGAGAAGGAGCGAAGGCGGAGTAGACCCCCGCACACAGCGAACGTGCGAGGAAGGACTTGCTTCCGCAGCAAAGGCCCGTGGGGTAGAGAAAGAGCAGAGGCATTTGCTGTGGAAGCAGCCCCTGGAGGAAGACGACAACGGCCCGATGACGCTGGAGCTGCTCGCTGTGCCCGATGGGCAGCTGGTCGCAGCAGCCGAGCCTCTCTTCTTCTGATGCGTCCACGAAGAACCACCCCGGGCTCGCCGCGCAAGCGCGAGACGGAGCACAGCCCGGGGCCGGAACGTGCGTCGACAAGGTAGTGCCGAACGCCCGCCTCGGACGCGGTGCATGAGGTGCTGGCACGCTGCCGCGGCAGCACCGGAGCAACGACCGGAGCGAGGTGAATCCACGTCGGTGCAGCCAGCACAACGCGACGGGGCGAGGCCGGCTGCGCCGCCGCAGCGAGCGGTGGAGCAGAGCGTTGTCCACAGCCGAAGCGACGGTGTCGCGAGAGGACGGATCCGCTGCGCGGCGAAGGCTGTGCCGCCGACGGCAGCAGGGCGATGAACCGGGGCTGCGCCCCGTCAGGAGCAGACCCGTACCCCCCGCCTCGCTCGTGCCTCACGAGGACGGATCAGCATGGGGGTACGGCCGTATCACGGACGGCAAAACAGCAGTACAGCCAGAAGGTGCAATGACCAGGCGAAACAGCCAGACCCGTACCCCCGCTGCGCGGAAAAGGGGGAGGGGTACGGGTCAAGAGGGTACGGACCGTTTCCCCTGATGTTCCAGGCTTCCGCTAACGCTCCAGCCGTGGAACAGCGAGGACGACGGCAAGAAAGCAAAGGGCATAAGGGAACCTGATAACACGTGTCCTGCGGACCCTCGCTCCGCTCGGCCTCTCCGCTGCGCTCCGAGGACGTGTTAGTCGGCATAGCCGACGGGTTCCACCGCTCGCTTCGCTCGCCGGTCCGTCGGTCGCTGGCGCTCCCTCCGGCTATGCCCAGCGCTGCGCTTGAGAGAGGAAGCCCCACCACTGCCCCGCTGCAGTTGTCCACAGATGTGGTCTCGACGACGGCAGCAAAGGGTGCAGCAGTGGTGGATCGCCTGGCGCTGCGCGCCTGGCTCAGGCGAGAAGTGACGACCCGTGCGACGGCTCGCCACGCGATCCATCCAGGAGCAGATCACGCCATCGAGATCTTCCGGGTCGTCAGCCAGCAAAGCTGGCACGGGGCTGGGTCGAACATCGAGATCACACGGACCCACCGGGGTCCGCACTCGATGGTCGCCACCCGCACCCGAGTTCACGAAGAGGCGCCACCAGGACGCAGTCTCAGCCCGAAATCTTGCCCTACGACACCGGAGCCCGCCGCGAGCCGAAGTTGTGGCAACCGAACAGCGAAGCCGTCGCCGAGGTGATGCGCTCCGGCGAAGCCGGGGGCATCGGCAACGTCGACTTCACCAACGGCGAGAACGGCACGGTCGTCACCGTGCACGCCTCCCGCAGCGATGACCGGATGTACACCGTCCACCTCACGCCGATGTGTGATGACGATCAGATCCGCGTCGAGCTCCACCGGGAGAAGGACCTGGCCGTCATCGAACCCGGTACCAGCCGGCCGGTATGAGCCAGCGACATGCAGGCCGCCGCCTGTCCAGACATCGTGGCCACAGCTCTCGACTCCGGCTGTGGAGACCTCCGAGTCACAAGGAGAGGAGACTCGAATGATTGCTGAAATGATTCCAGAATCGTTCTCGCACGTCGTCCTCGTCACCGGTTCCCGCAGCTGGAACGACGAGAAGAGCATGCGTGAGACGTTCAACGACGCCTGGCGCGACTGGGGTCCCAAGAACGTCACCCGGCCGGTACTCATCTCGGGACATTGCGCCGAGGGTGCCGACGCCATGGCCGAGCGCCTGTGGCGGGCCGCCGGCTTCGAGATCCGCACTTTCCCCGCCGCCTGGTCGGCTCATGGGAAGCGGGCCGGCTTCCAGCGCAACCAGGAGATGGTCGACGCCGCCCAGGTCTTCCGCGGTGCCGGGGCTCAGGTGCTGTGCACGGCCTTCCTTGACCTCTGCCGGAAGCCCGGATGCCCGCAGCGAGGCCGGGAGCAGCTCATGCCGCATACGCCGGGGCACTTCTCGCACGGCGCCATCCATTGCAGGGCTCGCGCGCGAGCTGCGGGGATCATGACGACCAACGTGATCCATCCGTTCTGAGGACACGCGAAGGGCCCCGCAGCACACTGCAGGGCCCTTCAGGGACGAATGGGAAAAGTCGGCCGGGAGGCGAACACCAGGCTCAGCGCTACTTGCTCCGATCGATGCCGTGCGCCTCGTCGTAGGCCTTCATGACCTTCTTCGGGATGCGCCCCCGCTCCGCGAACTCGTAGCCCTCCTTCTTGGCCCACTCACGGATCTTGTCGCGCTCCTCGGCAGTCGTCTCGGGTACGACTCGCTTCTTGACTGGCGCCGCCTTCCCGGCTTTCCGGCCGACCTTCAGGTATGGCTTCAGCGCCTCCTCAAGCTTCTTCTGTTCCTCAGCTGTGAGGTCGACTTCGTACCAGGTGTCACCCAGGCCGAAGGTCGCCGTAGCCGCATCCGGCTTACCACTGAGATCTGACTCGACAATGCTTCGAATGGCCATACCGGCGAGAGTAGCTGATGCGCAAGGACCTTGGAAAGTCTGTCGAAGCCATTCGAGATAAGAGTGCCATTCGGAGCCCAAATGGGACTCGAAGGCACTGCTGAATTGGCAGAAAAGGTAAATGAAACTGCTAAAATCACAGCAATGCGGGGGGTGTCACGTACCCCGTTCTCCACCGACCAACAACCTCGATGAGAGGTCCCACCATGTCCACACTCCATACCGTCGACGACCATGCGCTCACCGACGAGGACACCGACCTCTTCGAGCTGCTGTGCCAGCGCAGGGGGTGGTCGGATCAGTACCTGAAGGAGATCGAGTCCACCGAGCACGACGAGCTCCTGGACCTGGCCGAAATGGTCGAGGCCCTTCATGGCGCCCGGACCACGGGCAAGAAGATCACCATCGCCCCCGACTTCGACATGGACGGCATCTCCTCCGGCGTCCTCGGCTACGCCGGCCTGTCCGAGCTCGGCTTCGACGTCGAGCTGCACCTGCCCGACTACCGCCGCGGTCACGAGCTCGCGCCCGAGGACATCGCCGAGATCCACGCGAAGTGGCCCGACACCCGGGTCCTGCTCACCTGCGACGGGGGAGTGAACTCCCACCGCGGTATCGCCGCCGCGCGTGCCCTGGGTTGGACGACGCTGGTGACCGATCACCACGAGGAGCTCGCGCCGGGCTCGACCGCGGACATCACCGTCGACCCGTGCCGGATCGACGAGACCTACGCCCACACCGGGATCTGCGGTGCCCACGTGCTCTACCAGGTGATCGAGGCCTACACCCGCGTGCACCGGCCCGAGAAGCTCTGGGAGATCCACCTGCTGCGCCTGTTCGCCGGCCTGGGCACCGTCTCCGACGTCATGCCCGTGCTGTACGAGAACCGTCAGCTGGTGCGTGATGCGATCTCGATCGCCCGTCTGCTGCGCGTCGCCGCGCCGAAGACGATCCCCAATCCCTGGGGTGGGTTCGACGCTGACCCGGATGCCATCGACGTCGAGCAGTCGATCCTGATGCAGCTGCTGCGCACCGAGCCACATCATCCGGTCTTCCTCCGGGCCTTCGAGGGCTTCGCGATCGTGCTCAAGGCCTTCGCGCAGATCGGCAAGATCCGAGACGTCGACGACCTCGACGAGGGCTTCTTCGGCTTCTACCTCGCCCCGGCGATGAACAGCCCGCGCCGCACGGGGGCCTCGCTTGAGCCGTGCTTCGCGGTGTTCACGGCCGCCGGTGCTGACGTCAAGCTCAAGGTCGCCCACCAGGTGATCGAGAGCAACGATCTGCGCAAGCAGCTGGTCATCGAGCACATGGAAGAACTCACCACCGGGGACCAGCCGTTGGCCCCGTGGGTGTACTTCTCGGACGCCTACCCGGGCATGTACGGGCTGTTGGCCAACCGGATGATGGAGCTCAACGGCCACCCGATCGTCGTCGTCAACCGGCCCGCCGGCCCCGACGATTTCGTCAGCGGCTCCGGTCGCGCGCCGGGGTGGTTCGACATCATCACCAGCCTGGAGCCGCACGACGGTCTCAGCGCCATCGGGCACCAGCAGGCCTGCGGCGTCCGCATCGCGAAGGCCGAGAAGCTCGGTGACCTCGTCGCCGTGCTGCAGGAGGCCACCCAGGTCGCCCTGCTCGCCGTCAGCACCGACGGACCGAGCGGTGATCTGGTACTCGGCCCGGACGCCGACTGCGACGCCGGCCTCGAGGATCTGCAGCCGCTGTTCGAGCTGGTGCGCCGGACCGAGGGGCTCAAGCCCTTCGGGCACGGCTTCACCGCTCCTGTCGTCGAGATCGCGATCGAGCCCCTGGGGCTGCGCGTGGACCGGATCGGATCCGAATCGCAGCACCTGCGTCTGGTCACCCGGTCCGGCCTGTCCTGCCTGTGGTGGAACGTCGCCGAGGAGAAGTTCGACGTGCTCCGGGGCTTCGTGCAGCGCGCCAGCCGCACCGAGCTCGGGACGCTGCGCTTCACGGCGACGCTGCAGCTGAACACCTTCCGCGGCGACACCCGCGTGCAGGCCGTCATCAACGAACAGATCATCACGGCTGCTTGAGCCCCGTAGAGGAGGAGACCTTGACGACTTCACCGATCACCTCGCGTCTGATCGGCATCGGGTGGTGCGTCCTCGTGCCGTTCGTCGCCGTCGCGGTCTACCTCGTCCTCGGCACCGTCGCAGTCCTCCTCATCGGAGAGCCGATCGTTGCGACCGCCGTCCTGGGCATGCTTGTTGTCGTCCTGGTCGGTTCGGTGAGGATCCAGCGGCCCCGGTGGCTCGCGCATGCGTCGGCCCCGCGGCCGAGGCCGGAGATCCCACGCTTCGGGTGGCCCGTCCTCGGCTGCGCGGTCCTGGCCTTCCTCGCCGGCCAGTCGCTGGCCTTGTGGATCTACGTCACGGCCGGGTCCGCCGGCTTCGACGCGTCGAACCAGACGAGGCACGCGGCCGGAGCTGTGGCAACTCTTCTGCTCACCCTGGTCGCGGCTCCCGTGGGGGAGGAGGCCCTGTTCCGAGGGCTGATCTACCCGTTGCTGCGCAAGCGGGTGGGCATCCTCGCCTCCACGCTGGTCACCGCCGTGGTGTTCGGCCTGCTGCACGGCAACGCCGTGCAGTTCGCCTCGACCCTGCCACTGGCGGTGCTCCTGGCCCTGGTCTACGAACGCACGCGCGTGCTGTGGCCCTGCGTGCTCCTGCACCTGGGCTTCAACCTCGCTGCCGCCCTTGTCCCGGCACAGGCGTTCGGCGCTCTGGCGAACCCCGTCTCCGCGGTGTTCCTGTGCCTGGCCTTCGCTGGTTGTGCCTTGGGGCTCTACCGGCGGGTCGCCGGCGGGACTGCGACTGGCGCAGTCCGGGGCGCGGGAGGCGAGTCCGCGATGCAGTGAGCGGGGTGACTCAGCCTCTTCTGAAACACGATGGTGCCCTCCGTGCGGGACCTGGCGGCCTTTCAGCCGCCGGTCCTTCGTGCGGAGGGCATGCTCGTGGTGACCGGGGTGATCCGGTCACCGGGGGTGTGACTGAAAGTATCTATTCAGTCATACTCATCAGGAGAGGAGAGGATCTCGTCATGGCTATCGTCAGCACCTGTACGTACGACTCACGAGGAAAGCTCGTCCGTCCCGACGCGCTCGACATCAGCCGTGCGAAGATCCGTCTGGACCTCGACACTGGTGAGAAGCCCACCTTCGAGCACGGTCACACACATGTCTTCGTCGTCTCCGACATGGGCGTCACGGCCGAACAGGCCCGTGAGCGCGTGAACTCTAGGCTGCGCCGGTTCTTCGATCGCGCTGAGGCCGTTCGCGGCTTCCGCAAGATCACGATGGAGAAGAGCCAGAGCACGAACCGGCTCAACCTCAACACCACGATTTCCTACGAGATCCTCTACGTCGTCGAAGCAGACGAGCGATCCCGTAGCCGCAGTCCCGAGTCCTCCAATGCGGGATACCAGCGAGGCTGAAGGCTGGTCACCCCTGGGAGATTCGCGCCATCCACGCCTCGCACTCATCAGCACCATGCAAAGAGGCCGGAGAGCTCCCTTCCCACGGGGATGCTCTCCGGCCTCTCTGTTTCCACGTTCCAGTGCAACATTGATCACCTGGCGTCAACGATAGCAGCTAACGTGTATCACTCGCAATGAGCAGCGAATGCCAGTCAAATGCTCCCTCGCTTCCAGTGGGGCCTCATGGATGAACGGCTCGGACAGAGTTCTGACTCGCGCTCGGAGGACGCGTAAGGAGCCTTTTGTGAGCCTCAGGACGCCGAGGATGTCCAGTCCCGCTGAGGCTCGGCCGCGCCGCCTGGGAGCCGCACGGCGGCTCGGAGTGGAAGTCCGCCTCGACTTGGTCGCCAGGGGGCTGGGCGCATCGAGCTGCCAGCTGTACCACGAGACGTGGTACACACCCGAAAGCAGCGTCTGACCTGGGAAAACACCTGGACCGCAAGGCTCTTTCTCGCATCGGATGTACCACATAGGAGCGCCGACGTGGTACGACGTTTTACCTGGTCGCCCAGCATTTCCCGTCGATGTACCACGAGTACCACGCTTTTTTGACCGTTTACACAGGGGACGCGTTCGGGAGCGGTCCAGGCGGCTCCAGCCCCAGCTCGCCAGTCTGCTCTCTTATCCCCCCTGCGCGTGTATCTAGTCTCTATTTCCTGGTACAAGTGGTACGGGGGGTATATAAACACCTCCTGACCTGGGCAAACACCTGTACCACGTAGAAAGGGCCACGTGGTACACCTTGCTCTTGAACTCCCGGAATTCTCGCTCTGACCTGGGGGAACAGGTGTACCACGTCAAGTGGTACACGCTCGTTTACCCCTAGAGGGTATGCGGGCGTGCGGCTCTCGGGATCCTCCTGGAGAGCGTCCGGTCGATGCTCTGGTGGCAGCTGGCTCGACCGGTCAGAAGAACTCCTCCGAACCTCGACCGCGGGCCGGGCGGCTCACGCCGCCCGCGGGTGCGTGGTCGAGCACGAGAAGCCAGAGCCTCCGTGGGGCATGCGCCCGACGAGTCGCTGGTTCTATGTCCCACCCAGGCGCGCGACGCGTGTGGCGTGGCCGTGGCGGTCGCGCTCTCTCCAGTCCCTGTCGGTGGCCCTTTGGGCCTCCATTAGCCACCATTCGCGGCATCAGTCGACTCTCTTGTTGGATGGTGGCTCAATCGTTGAAAAAGGGCACTCGGATGACGTAGGGTCAAGATCACGTTTCGTTCGATTACGAGTCCAATCGGCTTCCCACTCATCGCCGGCAGGAACTCGATCATGATCGAGAAAGCAGCAACATGACGCCTCCTGATGCCCTCATGTCCGTACCTGCCGCCGGTTCCAACGCCGGACCGCGCACCAACCCCGTCGCCGACGTCCTGGCCAGCGTCATGGGGTACTTCTCTAGCCGCGACGACATGGCTCCGCAGAACGAGATCGTCACCTACGTCACCGCCGCCTACCTCGACCAGATCGACCCGACCGATCCTCCGACGCCTCGCGTGCTGGAGAAGGAGCTGCTGGCGATCGTGGGCGGGGTCGTCAAGGCCGAGAATTTCAAGGCGGCCGTGGCCGCCGAGAAGTACCCCCTGCCGAGATATCTGACGTACTGGCAGGTCGCGCAGATCCTCCTGCGTCTGCACCACGTCATCCGGATCGCGCCCAACGCCAAGGACACCGACCGTGAGTACGACCTGCTGGCGATGTACCAGGCCGCGGGCCGCGCGCGTGGGACGTACACCACCAGCGAGGACGACATCCGCACCACGGCGCGCATGTACAACACCCAGCTGACCCTCAAGGAGTTCGCCGAGGTCCTGGCCGTTTTGCGTGAGGACAGCCCGCGTCGGCACCAGAGCACGAACCGCGACTTCATCGCCGCGCGCAACGGCATCGTCTTCTACGGCACCGAGCCGCTGGACGTCACGATCTTCGGCAAGGACTTCCACTTCGAGCCCAAGCAGGTCCACCCCTTCGACCCCGCCATCGTGCTGCTGACCAAGAACGACGTCGACTACGTGGACGACGCCCCGCGGCAGGTCATCACGCACCCTGAGGACGGAGATTGGGAAGTCGGCGCCTGGATCGAAGAGCTCTTCGACCAGCCCGGTGACGAGGGTCTTGCCGACCTGATCTGGGAGATCATCGGCGCGATCATCCGGCCGCACGTGCGCTGGGGTAAGACCGCCTGGTTCTACTCCGAGCAGGGCAACAACGGTAAGGGCACGCTTTGCGCGCTCATGCGCAACCTCGTCGGCAGCGGCGCGCACACCTCGATTCCGCTCTCGGACTTCGGCAAGGACTTCGCGCTCGAACCGCTGGTGCGCGCCAACGCGATCATCGTCGACGAGAACGATGTCGGCACCTTCATCGACAAGGCGGCCAATCTGAAGGCGATCGTGACCAACGACGTCATCCAGATCAACCGCAAGTACCGGATGCCGATCGCCTACCAGTTCTTCGGCTTCATGGTCCAGTGCCTGAACGAGTTCCCGCGCGTGAAGGACAAGTCCGAGTCGTTCTACCGCCGGCAGCTCTTTGTGCCCTTTACCAAGAGCTTCACCGGAGCCGAGAAGAAGTACATCAAGGACGACTACCTCCAGCGCCGCGAGGTCCTGGAGTACGTCTTCTGGTACGCGGTCAACCGCGCCGGCGCGTCATCTCCGGGTGACTACTACCAGCTCTCAGAGCCGGTGGCCACCAAGGAAGTCCTGGCCGAGTACAAGGAGGTCAACGACCCCGTGCGCGCCTTCTGGGAAGAGTTCCGCGGGCGGCTGGTCTGGGACCTGGCACCGTTCACGTTCCTCTATGACCTGTACAAGGCCTGGTTCGCCGACGTCTCGCCGTCGGGCTCCCCGGTGAGCAACAAGCAGTTCATCACTGACCTCGTGGCGATCGTCCGGCCGGATGCCCTGTGGCACTGCCCGGACAAGAACCGCAAGATCCGGCCCGGCCAGATGATGCACACCCCCGAGGTGCTTATCGCCGAGTACGAGCTGAAGAAGTGGATGCACCCGAGCTACACCGGCAGCGACCCGAAGAAGAAATCCCAGCCGATGCTGCAGGCCAACTACCGCGGCCTGCTCCGGCAGACGGGCCCATCCGCCCCGACCGACGACACCACTGACGAGCAGGACTGATGCACCCATGGCTAAAACGGCTGGCGCACTCGGCGAACTCACCCATGCCGTACTCGAACTCGCCCGCGGCCAAGCCCGCCTGATCACGGCGATGTCCGACGTCGAGCGCGAGCAGTGGATCACCCACCTCATCGTCCGCTCGCAGATCACGGCAGACCCCGTGGAGAGGCCCGGCTCATGAGTGAGGCGTCCCGGCGCATGCATACCCCGCGCCGGCGCTCTCCTCACGACTCCCTCTGAGGCCGCGCGCGCCTCCTCCCCAGACGCCGGCCGTGATGGTCGGACCGACGAAAGGAGATCCCCATCATGACCACACAGCGAACACCCGTCACGGCCTCGAAGGCGCGCTTCACCTTCTACGACATCGAGTCGTTGTCGGACGTCTTCACTCTGTGCGCCTACACCCCGCGGCCGGGCAGAGCCGTCGACGACCTGGAGATCTTCTTCCTTGCCGACAACCAGCAGCTCTCCGACGCCGTGGACCCGCAGGCGCTCTATGAAGCCGTGGTGCGCTCCAACCCGGGCCTGCCCGCGGTGAGCGTCCAGCTGTGGAACCTGCGCGGCGAGCGGGGCAACCTCCGCCTCGCCGAGCTGATGGGCCTCTCGAACGCCGACCAGGTCAACGACCGCAGCGAGGTCTCGTCCTATCCGGCGAGCCTGCGCCCGGTCTGCGACACGGATCCCGAGTACGACCCGCTGAAGCACCCGTTCCTGGCCGGGTACAACTCGCTGAACTACGACATGACCATGCTCGCGCTGTACCTGATGGAGACCTTCCCGGCTCCGCACTCCGGTCGTCTTGTCCAGCCGACCACCGCGCGCGAGATGCGCGAGCACAACGACAAACTGTTCAACGAGCACATCGAGTACATGCCCGGCTACCTCGGCTGGGACGGCCCGGCCGCCAAGATCCGCCGCGCCATGATGCACTCGGGCCGGCACCTGGACGTCGCCCGTCTCAACGAGCTGCAGACCAAGGTGAGCCTCAAGCGCCTGCTCGGGATGCTAGGCCGCCAGATCAAGGAGTCCGACAAGCTCAGCCACGACACCTCGATCGCCGCGATCGAGGATCTCTACGAGCTGCTGGCCTACAACGTCTCCGACTGCCTGGGCCTGGCCCAGCTCTTCCAGCACCCGGCCTACGCCAGCAACTTCGACCTCAAGGCCGGTCTGCTGGCGCAGTACTCCGAGACCGTCTACGCCAAGAACGGCTCGGTGCGCCGGGACCGCCTGACCATCGACTCGTCCTCCGCGAAGTTCGTCGGCCGCATCCTCGCGCCGTACACCTCGCTGAACGACATCGAGGCCGTGTCGTTCCTCTATCCGGCCAAGGAGGTGGCCGAGAAGCAGGGCATCTCCCAGGTCAACGTGCTCGACGAGTGCGTGCGCTTCTTCGAGGACAACGTGGCCCCCGACCCTGCCAAGGACCCATCCGCGACGCCGGCACAGGCGCAGGCGCACCGCCAGTTCATGCAGGTCGTCAACTACTACCGCTCGATCGAGGGACAGAACTTCAACGACTCCGAGGAGTACCGCGACCTGTTCGACCTCCCGGCCAAGTCCTTGCGCGAGCTGCCGAAGACCCCGAACAACGTGCCCTACTTCCACCGTGACGCCTCTCCGTCATCGTGCTTCGCCACGTTCAGCACAGGCGGCATCCACGGAGCCGAGGCAGACATGACAGTCTTCGACGCCGACTCCTTCGAGCACCGAGAACAGGCAGCGATGATCGGCCTCGCCAAGCTCTTCTACCCGGACGCGAAGGACTTCGTCGCCGAGGCCAAGCGCCAGCACAACCTGCTCGCGCTGCCCGACGGGACGACCGTCGACAAACGGCTCGTGCTGCTGGGCTCGGACCCGAAAAGGGTGAAGTACCGCAAGTCGAAGAAGGGCGACCAGGACCAGGCCGAGCAGCTCGCGCGTGCGCAGGCCCAAGTGCCGGATCCGGCCCAGCTGCTGGACACGCAGCGCCCGGACACCGAGGCGATGCACGTGCGCCTGGCCGACGGGACCGTGCTCGACGGCAAGATAGTCCTGGCCGTCACCTCGGCGGTCAAGGCCGTCTATCGCGATGAGCCGGCGAAGAAGGCCCCCACGCTGTTCACTGCGAAGGCCGACAAATCCACCAAGCTGCACCCGAAGTTCGCACGGACCTCGGCAGGCCTCGTCATCCATGAGGACTTCACGAGCTACTACCCGAACCTGCTGCGCAACATGAGGGCGTTCTACAACCCCGAGCTGGGCGCGGACCGCTACACGACGATCTTCTTCGAGAAGGAGCGCCTGGGCTTCGAGATGAAGAAGCCGGGTATCTCCTCCGAGGAGAAGGCCCGGCTCACGACCCTGCGCAACGGCACCAAGCTGATCCTCAACTCGGCCTCTGGAGCTGCTGACGCCGCGCACCGGACCCCGATCAGGATGAACAACCGCACCATCTCGATGCGGATCATCGGCCAGCTGTTCAGCTGGCGGATCGGGCAGGCCCAGACGCTGGCCGGTGCGCGGATCATCTCGACGAACACCGACGGCCTCTACTCCGTCGTCGGCGGCGAGAACGGCTTCGATGAGACCACCAACAACCGGGTGCTCGCCGAGCAGCAGGCCGCCATCGGCATCGACATCGAACCGGAGCTGATGTTCCTCATCAGCAAGGACTCGAACAACCGGCTCGAGCTGGAGTCGCCCAGTGAGGACCGGAGCGTCGCCGACAGCCCGATCATCACCGCCTCCGGCGGGACGCTGGCCTGCCACGCGGGTCCTACCCCGACGAAGTCGCTGGCCCACCCGGCCGTGATCGACTTCGCCCTGGCCCGCTACCTGCAGACCGTCGCCAGCAGGGGAGAGGAGGCTCTCGCCGAGCCGTTCGATCCTGTGCTGGGCCGGAAGATGATCGAGGAGGCGATCGACCCGGCCGATCCCGTGCGGACGCTGCTGCTGTTCCAGAACGTCCTCGCCGCCTCGCGCGGATCAATCACCTACCCGTTCGCCGCCGACCCGGTCAGCGCCGCGCCCGACCGTGACGACAACGAGGACGCCGATGCGCAGCTGGTGAACCCGCGGGCCCTGCAGATGGTCAACCGGGTCTTCATCGTCCACGACGGCACTGATGGTGCCGTGAGCCTGCACAACGCCGGCGCATGGAAGGTGAACCCGGCCAGCCAGGGCAAGCGCCGCGAGTCCGGCAGCGCCGGGGTGCGACGTGACCCGATCGCGCTGGAGATCCTGCGCCACCACGGGTGGGCGAAGAACCGCAGCGAGGCCAGCATCTCCGACGGCCTCACGCTGCTGCCCGATAACCAGGACGTCGTGATCCGCCGGATCAACGGCATCGACCCGCACTGGTCGGTGATCGTCGTCAACGACGACCTCCGCGCGCTGCCGGCCGCCCGAGTCGAGCAGCTCATCGGGGCGCTCGATCTCGGCATCTACACCCGAATGCTCGACGAGACGTTCACCAAGAACTGGAAGAACGCCGCCTGATCAGCTCCCCGCTCCACCATCGGACCGCAGGGTGCCGGGCCGTGCCGACACGACGCTGCTCGGGGCCCGATTCGAATTTCGGATGAAGGCGAGTCTTGCTCGCCATGGCAAGAGAATCGAGAGACGTCATGTTCCAGACCACACTTCCCGTCCGCACCGTTGAGGGGGGCGACGAGTTGTGAGTGCCGCGACCGACACCTCCGCCGAGGACGACGACGCCCAGGTCCAGCAGGAAAAGAACACGACCCGCGAGGGCATCCTGGTCTGCCCGGGTCAGATCTGGGAGGACCTCGACACCCGGCAGAACCAGCGCCGCGTCGTCGTCGAGTTCGTCAAAAACGGCAGGGCCCGGGTCCGGGCCCACTACGGCACGAGGCGCTCGACCATCAGCGTCTCCCGGATGCACAAGCACTCCTCGGGCTTCCGCCTCGTCGATCCCAGTGAGCTGAAGTACGGCGTGCCGACGGTCTCCTCGGACGAGACGGCACAGCGCTGATGGCTCGCACGCGAGAGAGCACCATCGAGGACTATCTCCTCAGCCAGTGCCGGGCGCACGGCTTCCTGTGCCTGAAATTCGTCTCACCAGCCCGCGGGGGAGTGCCCGACCGGATCGTCGTCGCCCCCCGCGGCACCGTGTTCGTCGAGGTCAAACGCCCCGGCGGCCAGCTGCGGAAGCTGCAACAGCTCACGCACGCCAAGCTGCGCCGCCACGGCGCCGAGGTTCACGTCGTCGACGACAAGCCGAGCGTCGACGTCTTCATCGCGCACCTCCTCAAGACCTCATCCGACCAACAGGGAGCAGCACCATGACCCACACATACATAGCCGCGGCCCGGCAACCGCAGTATGAGACCAAAGACTCCGGCCAGCGCGACGAGTTCTCCTCCGGGATGCTGCGCGAGCCCGACACCGTCTTCATCAGCCTGTACGTCGTCGGCTACGCCACCACCGTGATCGGCCTGGTAAATGGGCACATGGCGCAGATCAACGCGCAGACGGACGTCGCGCAGACGTGGTGGGCCCGCAAGCAGGGCCGCGAGAGGTGCAGCGTCCACGACGCCAACCGGCGCACGGCCCGCTGCTCGGGGCGTGCCGCATGAGCACTCGCGATCGGATCATCAATCACCCCGGAGTGCTCGCCACTGCCGACGCAGAGATCGTCGAACTGCTGGATGCGTACCGCACTGAGGTCATCCAGAAGTGCATCGGCCGACTCCGTGCCATCCCGGTCACCTGTACCGCCCTCACCGGACCCATCTGGTACGGCACTGGCTGGAACGACGCGATCACCCAGCTCGAGGAGATCGCCGACTACCAGACGCCAGACGACGAGGCCTACGTCGGCGAACTCGAACTGCTACGCGCCCTCGCCCTCAACGTGCGTGCCGCCGCCCGCCGAGGCGACCTCAGCCACGTCCAGCAGCTCAGCCACCAGCATCACCAGGCTGACAAGGACGCCCGCAACAAGGTGCGGCAGTAGAACCCCACCGTCATCAACACCGCACTGAACGAGCAGGACGGACAGGTTGGCGCAGTCGAGCAGCCTGACGACCCGGTGGCAGTGCTGCAACGCGTGCGCGAAGCCCTCGGGCCCGACCCGCGCGTCCGCAACCTTCCCGCCCTGAGCACCTCGAACTGACCATCCGCTCGCCCCGAGTCGGCGCACCCGCCCGCGCCGGCCCGACTTCCACCACCAGAGGAGACCCATGAACAGCCCGGTCCTGCAGGCGTTCCCGGCATTCCGGCTGCGCCCGCCCGCCGACGGCTCCGCATCGGCCGAAGTCGTCGACGCCAACGACTTAGTCGTGGGCCAGGTCGACGCCGCCGGCGGCGCCTACCGCGGCCGCGTCGGAACGGATGTCGGCCCCCGGCGCACGGACGCTCCGCGGGCGGCCGAGGACGTCGGGGTCTTCCATATCGCCCTGCACGCCACGGCCGACGCAGAGCACCAGCCGTACTCCAGTGTCTTCGAGGCCCGGGCCGCGCTCTCCCCCATTCCGCTCCAGCGCCAGGAGATCGTCGACTCCGCCGCCCGCGCCTACTTCTTCCACGCCCTGCGCCAGCCGCACGTGGCCGCGATCCTCGACGGCCTGGAGGCCATCGTGCGGGAGCACGACGCGTCCGGTACCCGCGGCGGATGCCTGCGCGTCGTCCGCCTCCTGGACCAGGTCCGTGAACCCGCCCGGGCCCTGCTCTCCGACGCCACCGGCGACGAACGTGAATGGATGGCCTTCCCCCTCGCCCGCCTGCTGGCCTTCACCGAACTGGTCACCGCCCGCCTCGGCGCCACCGCGTCGAAGCCGCCCTCCGACCTCGACGGCCCCTTCCCCGACCCTCACACCGCCGACCGGGCACTCGCCACCGCCTTCCGCACCTACCGCGACGTCCAGGCCGGCGTCCGCGCTCTCCCCTCCCTGCCGACCAGCGCCCTCCACACGCTCGGAGCGCTCGACGCAGCAGCGGCCCAGCTTCCCAGCGGTCCCTGCGCGAAGAACCGGGCCGACTGCCGAGCAGCCGCCTCCGCCCTGGACGAACTGGCCGCCGCGGCCCGCAACGTCGAAGCCTCCGCCACTGCGGCCGAGGTCCGCACCCTGGCCCTGGAACTGTCTGCCATCGCCACCGACACCAGCGCCCGGCTGGAGGCCACGGCCCTGCTGCTCGAGGACGCCAGCCGCCACGGCAGCGTCCGCACGATCCTCACCACCCTCCACGACGCCGAGCTGGGCCCCGAGACCGACGCCGGCACCCGTTCCCTCCTCGTGGACGACAGCGAGGCCGGCCCGATCCGGCGTACGGACAACGGCCGCTGGACCGGACCCGGCATCACCGACCCCTACCGCTCCCCCGAGGGCGCCGCGGCAGCACTCATCAACACCTTCCGCGACCGGCAGGCCACCGACCGCACCCGCGCCTGAGGGCGTCCCCGACCGCCCCCTGGAGCCAACGCGCGTCACGCGGCTCGAAGCGAGGGTCGACACGAGCTGGAGACCGAGGGCGCGCAGTAAAGGTCTCGACCCCGCGCAGTGCGACGGGGGGGCTCGACCCCTCGCACCAGAGAGCCGACGAGGCCCATGCCCGACTCGCCCTCATTCAAAAGGCCTTCCATGCCTGACCACTCACTCGAAGAGAAGGGATGACCAGCGACATGACTACGGCTACTGCTCCGTCCCCGATCTCGCTGATGCCGCATCAGCAGCAGATCCACGACTTCCTCGTTGACCATCCCTTCGCCGGCGCGTGGCTCGGCGTTGGGGCCGGCAAGACGCTCACGACCCTCAGTGTCCTGCAGACGATCCGCCCGATGGGTCACATCCTCGTCATAGCGCCCGTGGCGATCGCCCGCTCCACCTGGATCGACGAGATCGAGAAGTGGGGCTTCCCCATCCGGACGAAGTCGCTCATCGTCGACGAGAACGACAGGAAGCTCTCCAAGGCCAAGCGCCTGAGGCGCTTCCAGGAAGTCGCCACAGATCCGCCGACGATGTACTTCATCAACCAGGAGCTGCTGACTCAGCCGTCCCAGGAGACGAAGCTGATCACGCCAGTGCCGGGCGCAGTGCCTGCCCCGACCGTCTCACCGGAGGCGACGGCGATCCTGGGTCTGTTCCAGGTACGCGGGCCACTGGGCCGAGACGAGCTGATCGACGAGTACCGTGCTCTGGTCGCCGGCAACGCCAACAACCGGGTCCCCGCCAAGGCCAAGATCCGCGCCTGGATTCAGGAGTTGCTCAAGTCGGCCCTGGTGGCGTGGGAAGCCTATGACTGCCGAACCTGTTCCGGCGCAGGCTGCGCTCAGTGCCGCTTCGGTCTGGTCGACCAGCTGCCGGTCCAGAACATCAACGGCCAGAACACCATCATCTGGCCCTTCCAGACGGTCATCATCGACGAGTCCCAGGGTTTCAAGTCGCACGACTCGCAGCGCTTCCTGGCCCTGGCGACGGTGCGGCCGGCCATGAACCGACTCATCGAGCTGACGGGAACGCCCAGCCCTAACGGTCTCCACGACTTGTGGAGCCAGGTCTACCTGCTCGACCAGGGCCAGACGCTAGGTCAGAACATCACCGCGTACCGCAACCGCTGGTTCACGCCGAAGATGGTGCCCGGCACCACGACGCCGGCGAAATGGATCCCCACGGCAAACGCCGAGGCTGAGATCCATCAGGCCATCTCGCACCTGGTGATGAGCGCGCAGAACACGAGCCTGCAGCTCCCGGCGCTCAGCATCCAGGACGTTAATGTCACGCTCCCGCCGGATCTGCTCCAGGCCTACAAGGACTTCAAGCGCGACCTGGTCCTGGACATCGTGCAGACCTACACCGACGACGACGGGAAGCTGACGCAGAGCGTCGAATCGATCGTTGCCGCGAACCAGGCGGTGCTGACGAGCAAGCTGATGCAGTTCGCCTCGGGCACGCTCTACACCGCGGATCCTGACGACCCGACCACGAAGGGCCGCTACGAGGTCATCCACGACAAGAAGATCGAGATGACCGAGTACCTGGTGCGGAACAACGGCGGCGAGCCCGTGCTCATCGCCTATCACTTCAAGTCCGACAAGGAACAGCTGCTCACGCGGCTCCGGAAGGCCGGCATCGACGCGCAGGCCTTCGACGGCTCGCGCGACATGGTCCGCCGGTGGAATGCCAAGCAGATCCCGGTGATGCTGCTCCACCCCGCCGCCGCGGGGCACGGCCTGAACCTGCAGCACGGTGGCTCGACACTGATCTGGTACACGCTGCCCTTCTCGCTCGAGCACTACCTGCAGACCAACGGCCGGCTCTTCCGCACGGGCCAGACGAAGCCGGTGACAATCCATCGGCTCATTGCCAAGGGTACGCAGGACGAGCGGATGCCCTCGGTGCTCGCCGGCAAGCAGCAGGTCCAGGACGACCTCATCCAGGCCGTGTCCGGGGACTTCAACGCCGAGCAGGCACTCCTCGCTGCCCTGGAAGAAGAGATCCGCGAGGACCTCAACGACCTCTGGGCCTCCGAGCGGGTCTGACCCGCACCCATCCGACGATAGCCCGGTTGTGATCCCACAGCTGGGCTGTCGCTTCGGCGACCGCTCACCGACACGCATGATCAAGAAGAGGACTCCTTCATGGAGAAGATCACCGACCTCCGGTAGAGCAAGAACTTCGCGTCACGTTTCGATGGGTGACAGCGTGATCCCCTCGGCTTCGCGTCCTACGGGCGCTGGGCTCGGCGGTCCGGGTCGGCATAGCCGACCCAGGTGCGGGATTGATACCGGAACAGGCCGGGTGTTCGTGCACCCGGCCTGTTCCCTTCTTGTCCATCGACGTCTCGGCAGTGGCATTTCCGAGTCCCGGTGATGCACCGAACAAGACGCGTTGCAGCCACCGGCCAGACGCGAGGGCGACGCTGATCGCCGATGCCCCGGGCAAGACACCGATGAGGCCCCTCAGTGCACCAGCTGGGACACGCATCGGCCGCCAACCGGACACCAAGGAGGCTCGACTGATGCAGGCCTACAGCGGCACCACCCGCCAGACCTACCCCTCGTGGGAAGACCGGCTGGCGACCGTACATCGCGCGTCTGAGCCACCACCTCGCCGGCTGACCCAGGCACACCCTCCTGACCGGCCTCTGAAAGGACCGCAATCATGCCCTTCGAGATCTATCGCCCTGACCTGGGACAGCCGCGGCGAAAGCAGGGACCAGCGAAGCTCACCGTGCTCCACAGCGAGAACGGACGCTCGCAGATCACCCTGTCCGCGGGCACGCGGGACTGGCTCCGTCCCACGCCAGGCGACGACAGTGCTCGCTGGCCGGGCAACGTGCCAACGATGAAGCTCGTCGTCCTTGTGGACCGGGACGCCCGCAAGCTCATGCTGCAGCGTTGCGCCGACAACGAGACCGGTGAGCACGTCTACGAAGTCCGTGGGCTCAACTCCAGCGGAACCGCATACATCACCGGGTGGAAGTTCGACGAAGCACTCGACATCGAGGCCGGCCACTACTTCTGTGAGCTGATCCCTGACATGGCCGACGGCAGCGGCGGCACCGCACGCGCCGTCACCATCTCCATGGACGCCGGCGTGCCGCCGAAGAAGAGGAGGACCTCCGCCCAGCGCACTCATGTGCAGCAGCATGCTGCCGGTTCTCCCGCTGAATCGACGACGGAGATCGACCAGCAGCGCATCGACGAGATCCGCACTGTGCTCGACGAGGGCGTCACCGTCGTCGCGCCCTAGCTGCGCACCGCGCCTCCACACAGCCGCAGTCCCTCCCACACGAGCCAGAAAGGCATTCGCATGCCTCCCGTCAACAGCATGGACCTCCCGCGGACCATGCGTGTTCTGCCGACGATCACGATCTACGGCCCGCACGACTGCCCGAACTGCGATAAAGCCATACAGCTCTTCGACGGCAAAGGCATCGCCTACACGAAGGTCGACCTTGAGCCGGGCGACGAGAACCACCGCCACGTCACTGAGAAGCTCGGCTACCAGCAGACCCCGGTGATCACCGTCAAGTTGGAGGGTCAGCGGACCGTCCACTGGGGCGGGCACCGCATGGACGTGCTCATGGCCCTCGGCAGGCTCTGTGCCGAGGGCGTGGCGTCCGACCACAAAGAGGCTTCGCGATGACGGCCACCGAACCCACCATCAGCATCGAGCTGACCGAACGCCAGCAGAGCGTCGCCCTCGACGCGTTGTACGACAAATCCGCCGAGACCGACCGGTACCTCAGCTCCTACCGGGACACCGAGAAACCCGGACCGCTCGACAGTTGCTGCGCGGCGCACCTCGCCCGCTTCGAGGAACGCAGCGCCCAGCGCGCGGACTTGCTTGAGCGCAAGCGACATGTCCGCAGCGCCATCAGCATCGTCGACGGGGCTGTGCCTGCTGTCTGGGACAACGCAGTACCGCGGGCCCTCGCGGACGCCTTGCGCGACCGCGAGGACGACCGGTCCGTGCAGGCAGCCGAGTGGCTGGCCGAGCACGAGAACGACGACGAGCTCTGGAGCCTCATCGGTAGCCTGCTCGATCGGATCACGGAATTTGCAGATCCGGATGGAGGTCCGTCATGAGCATCGATGCCCGCACATCCAAATCGAGCCGGCGCATGTTCCATAACACCGACCGACCCAAACCCGGTGACTACGTCATCGTCGCCGAGCCCAGCATCGACAAGGGTCACGAGTCCTACGCGTCCCTGGCGATCGGCCGGGTGACCCGGCTCGCCGACGACGGTGAACCGCTGATCGTCTACGTCGGCAGCACCGACGATACCAAGGTGACCTTCGGCGAAGCACTGGTCATCCCGCAGGCCGTGTTCGAACAGCTCACTGGGTGCGAAGAGATCTCCCTCCCCGACGCGGAACCGGACTCCGTCCACGACTACTTCGATCGTCCACTTCGCGCCGGCGACTCGGTGCTGATCCCGGAAGGAGCGACGGCGGACCGCATCGCGGCGAGGTCGCTCTCGATCACCGATGGCATCGCCGGGCGCACCGACACCATCGTCAGGATCGGCACCGACGGTCTCGTGGCCTTGCTCTCGCCCGGCGCTGGCGACTTCCCCGCGGATCTGCTGATCCGCACCAACGAACGTTGACAGGCAGGCACCCCATGACCCACCTGACCGAGGCTGCCCCGCACATTCGTCTCTCGTCGCCATGAAGGAGCACGCCGACTCCATCGGCGCTGAGCCGTCGATGTACTTCCCCGAGCAGGACGGCAAGGCCGTCCCGGAGGAGGGCGCGTGGATCATCGTGGTCGAGGAGCCGATGACCGAGCTTCGCTTGAGGTTCCGCGTCCCCGAGCTGTCGATGTGGCGTGCCCGTCCGCACCAGCTGAACTCCGGCGCGATCACCGTCGGCCACGGCAAGCAGGCCGCCAAGGTGTACCCCAAACAGGCGGTCATCGCCACGCCCCGGGGAGACCTGCACCTGTGGCCGCACGAGTACGTCGTCGCCGACCGCCCAATGGAGCTCGCGTCGGATCCCGAAGCGACCCTCAACTCGCTCGGAGGGCAGCCAGTGCTCGACGAAGGGGAGCTGTTCTACCTCATGAGCCGCGGCATCCCGCGCCACGAGGCCGTGATGCTTCTGTTCGACAGGGTGACCTCGCTCGACTTCGTCTACGTGACGTTTCCCAAGGAGGTCACTGACGTCCTCGCCGGCGCAGGGCGGAGCCTGCGCCGGCACATGACACTGAACCCCCGCGCCTAGCTCCACCATCACGCGCAGCATCCAACCCACATCACGCCCTTCGAGGAGGGACTGACTCATGGCCCGCACGCAGACGATCACGAAGTACCAGGTCGACCACTGGAAGAACACGCTGGAACAGATGCTCGAAGAAGGCAACTTCAGGCAGGACGGCCGGCCGCTGAGCCCCGCCGGCATCGCGGAGCGCAAGCAGGAGGTCGCGATGCTCCGAGGGCTGAACACCCTTCGCGTGGGCCAGGTCGTCGACCTGGACACCGTGCAGCCCATCCACGAGGACACCAACAACGCCGGAAGCTAGACCCAGGTCGCCTTCGATCCGAACAACGACGTGCACTTCGCCTCGGAGATGTCTCTGACCGCCGCCCAGGCAGTCGGCATGTTCCAGGGCATCGGAGAAGCAGACCAGCGCTGCGCCCAGACCCATGAACGCTCCGACCTCCGAGTCAGCATCCGTGCCGCCCTGGCGAACCGTGAGCACCAGGTCATCGTTTTCCTGGGTCCCAACGAGGTGGCCGTCGGATCCACTGGCCACTTCTCGCCCAGTGGCCACAGCGCTACCCGTCGGCCCTACGACTGGATCCCCCCCACGACGTCAGCTTCACGCCGCCCGACGGCGAGGTCTTCACCTCGCACCACGGGCCGGCCAACGACGAGAAGCTCGTCGAACTGCTCGTCGCGGCGCTCGTCACCGAGTGCAGCACACCTGGGGAGAGCGACCTCCCGCACGGACTGTGCGGCGACAAGGCCGATCATCAGCCGCACTCGTACATCAGCGGATCGCTGGGTGAGTTCCGGCTACCGTACGCGCCCGAGATCCAGCAGAGACCACACCCCGACACGAAGGAGCAGACTCGACCATGAGCATCCGCATCGACACCCTCGCCATGACCGTCCGCGACTCGGTGACGGATGCCGACGCCACCCGGGAAGACTGGATCCGGGCTATCAACCTTGCCTTCGACCAAGGCTCCGCCCCCGCCGAGCTCGACCCAACAACGGAGCGCGACACCGCGTGGCTCGTGAGCTGGGAGATCGACGCCGAAGGAGGCTCGGCTCTCGGAGCCGCGCGCCAGGTCTGGGCGGACATCTTCGGCCGCGACGGTGCCACGGACGGGGACACCTGTGTCTTTACCGTCGTTGACAAGGCGACGGGCCAGTCCGTGGTGATCGACCTTAGTGACTACGAGGGCCGCGACGCCAAGAGTCAGGTCGCCGAACCGCTCTGAAGCACAAGCGTTGGGCCGGCACTGCCGGCTCGGGGGCGAAAGAAACACCCGCCTGCCGGTGGGGCCGTGCTGGAACGACCAGCCCAGCTCCACCGGCAGATTCGTTGCTGGCCCCAGCCATCTGCCGTACCCAACAAGCTCAAGGAGCAGCGCTCATGACCGATCACCACTGGGACAACCCAATCACCTGCGAGTCCGTCGGCGCGCAGCCACCCGAACACCCGAATGGGGAAAACACCGTGTCCAGTACCGCGATTCCCGAGAAGCTCATACGCGCCGTCACCGACGCCTACCTGATGGCCCTCAGGCAGGGGGATCTTCACGCAGCGCTCGGACTCATGACGCAACTGGCCAACACGTACGGTCTGGTAGCCGTCCGCGGCCTCGCCGCCGAGCTCGCCATGAACCTTCACACCCACTGCCCGTCACGCTTCCGTACTGCCTTCGGCGGCGCGAACCTCTCCGCTCTCGCCCCCGCGGTGGACGACGACGCGCTCACCACCATCGATGTCGCCTCCAAGACCAACCGCCTCATGGGGCGCGGGCAGGTCACAGCTGCCGACTTGGAGGACACCGAAGTCCAGATGCGCGTCACGGAAACCGTCCGCCACGTCGTTCAGGCGGCACTCAATGCCGCTGCTGGGCAAAGCAGTTCGGCTGTGGCCTCTCAGCTGGGCGCGCTGACCACACCCCGCGAGTTGTCTGCGGCCGTGGCCCTGCTCACCAACGGGTTCCGCGCCGTGCTGCCGTAGGCGCACGGCATGAGCCCCCGTGTCTGCCGCAAGGGCCATGGCCGCCCGATCCCGTTCGACTGCAAGTCCGGCGCCGGACACCCAGGAACGTGCAGCCCCTTCACCCACCGGCCCCACCCACCCGAGAACGCTGACGATCACGCTGCGCTCCTCGCTATGAGCAGGGAACGCCCGGACGCCAGCGCGAGTGCACGGGCACGCTCGGCCCCTGATTTCGCTTCACCTTCATGACGGACCTGGAGTGTCCTTGCATGCCCGCATTCCTGGAGCAGCCGACGTCGCTCGACCAGATCGTCGGACAGGCGCACCTCGTCTTCCCGGGCTCGCCGCTCGAACTGCTCGTGTCCGGCCGCGGCGCGACCTCAGTGCTCCTGTATGGCCCGCCCGGATGCGGCAAGACCACCATCGCCAGCATCGTCGCGCACCAAACGGGCCGCCGCTTCGTCCTGCGCGCTCTACACGGGTCCCGACGTCGGTGCGGAGCGGGCGGCACAGCCGCCCCGGACGACAGCATGAGATGCCGAGAAGCTCTGGAGGACCCGTGTTCCCCAGGGCTTCCGCATTCCTGCGACCCACCACGAGCACCACGAAGCACTGGACGTGCCAACACACGACAGAGGAGTGACAGCACAGTGCAGGACTTTACCGCCGGCAGGCACCGTAGGAGCCCCAAGCCGAACCCGGCAAATCAGAACGTCACGTTCACCGGGCTGGACGTCGATACCTACGACCCGAATGTGGCGGCCCTCAAGAAATCCATCGCTGGGAACCTCGCCCCGATGGGCGTAAACGGCATCACCTTCGCCGAGCCTGGTGAAATCACCGATGCCCGCAACCAGATCCAAGGGCGAGAAGACGCCTACATGCACGTGAGCGACGGCACATTCCATGGTTGCCTGTGCGGCTACACCGTGCAGCGCGACGCACCATCCGGAGCACCCGAGTGCCCCGTCTGCGCACTTCTGGACGCCTGAACGACGCAGCCGCCGCGATGGCCGGCAGGAGACCGACGTGCCCTCCAATTGCCGCCGAGCTCCAGATCTCCGACAAGACCGTGTACCGGGTGCTCAACAAGCTCCGCACGCAGGAAAAGGAGCCAGCGCAGGCCGCGCCGGCTGATCCCGATCCAGCCGGCCGACCAGACGCAAGAGGAGGCTCCCTCCCGTCCGACCATCGACGAAAGGGGCCATCGTGTCCTCCAGCCGCCAGCCGCTGGCCGCCCGCATGCGGCCCACCTCGCTCGACCAGATGGTGGGCCAGGAGCACCTGATCTTCCCCGGCTCACCGCTGGAGCTGCTCGCCGGCGGACAGGGGGCCACCTCGGTCCTACTCTGGGGCCCGCCCGGGTCGGGCAAGACCACGGTCGCCAGCGCTATCGCGCATCAGACCAGCCGGTGCTTCGTCGAACTCTCGGCCACGTCCGCGGGCGTCGCCGACGTGCGCAAGACGCTGGCTGCTGCTCAGAAGACGCTGGACGCTGGCGAGCAGACGCTGGTGTTCATCGACGAGATCCACCGCTTCTCGAAGGCCCAGCAGGATGTGCTCCTGCCCGCCGTCGAGGCCGGGCTGATCTCACTCATCGGGGCGACGACCGAGAATCCGAGCTTCGCGGTCAACGCTGCGCTCGTCTCACGCTCGATCCTCATGGTGCTGCGACCCCTGGAGAGCCGCGACATCGTCGCACTCCTGGCGCGGGCGCTCGATGACGACCCGCAACTCAGCGCGACCGGAATCGGCGTCGAGGACGCTGCACTCGATGCGATCGCCGACCTCTCCAGCGGCGACGTCCGCCAGGCGTTGAACCGTCTGGAGACCGCTGTCGCCACGGCGCAGGCCGCCGGTAAGAGCACCATCAACCGTGAGGTGTTGGAGCAGATCACCGGATCCGTGCTGCAGCGCTACGACCGCGACCAGCACTACGACGTCATCTCGGCGTTCATCAAGTCGCTTCGCGGCTCGGATCCCGACGCTGCCCTGCACTGGCTGGCCCGGATGCTCGAGGCAGGGGAGGACCCGCGGTTCATCGCTCGCCGGCTGATCGTGCACGCCAGCGAGGACGTCGGCATGGCTGATCCGTCGGTGCTCTCCATCGCAGTGGCCGCCGCGCAGGCGGTCCAGCTGATCGGCATGCCCGAAGCCCGGATCAACCTCGCCCAGGCGACGGTCGCGATCGCCACGGCTCCCAAGTCGCCGGCAATCGTCCGCGGTATCGACCAGGCGCTCGGAGATGTGCGGCGTGGCCGCACCGGGGAGGTCCCGGTGCATCTGCGCGATGCGCACTACCCGGGAGCCAAGGCCCTCGGCCACGGCCAGGGATACCTGTACCCGCACGACTTCGAGCACGGCGTCGTCACCCAGCAGTACCTACCTGACCGAGCGCTCGGCACGCAGTACTACGTGCCGACATCTAACGGCTTCGAACAAACCATCAGCCAGCGGCTGAGCGCTATCCGTAGCCTCACCGCGACCCAGGAGAACAGACCATGACCTACACCACTGTTGACCCGCCCCCTCGTCACCGAGGACGACCTCACCGTCCAGTACGACGAGACCCGGTCGTCCCTGCCCCGGCGCCCCCGGCTGAGGCCCGCTGCTGTCGGTGGATCCGTTCGACGCACTGACGGCGTCGCTTGACGATCTCCGCTCGCCTTGGGGGGAAGTGGTCTGATGAGCAGCAAGACGACGGCCGCCCTCTTCGGGGCGGCCCCCCGCCCCCGGCTGGCGCTGGTCGCTGGCCCCCGGGTCATGGTCGGCTCGCAGGGCCCGGATAGCGACGCCGCGCGGACCATGGCCGATCTCGGCTGGTGTGCCGCGTTCGTGGACACGGTGCGGCTGGCTGTCACCGGTGGCCTGAAAGCCGACGCTTCCGGGTTCCGCGCGGCAGACGCGGACGGCCGTACAGGGCGGCGGGTCAAGGGTGAGCGGGTGCGGCTACTCGCCCGCTGCGGGTACCTCGCGCGTCACGCCTCGGGCCTGGTCGTGGCGACGGAGGACGGACACGAGGCGCTCAGGCTCGCCGAGGCTGCCGGGCCGGGCGTGCTGCGCGATGAGGCCGACGTCATGGCGTCGGTTCGCAAGGCCCGCCGCGCCCGCCAGTGGGACAGCCACGCTGGCCAGGACGCGCACGCCTTGCCGGTGCTCCCCGGGGGCGGTGCGGAACGCCGCCGCCTGGCCGTCGCCCGCAAGGGCGCGGAGCGGGCGGCCGTCGAGGCGGAGAAGACCCGCAAGCGCATCGAGGCCCTGATGCGGCGGGCGCGGATCCGGGACCGCCGGGAGGCCCGCCGCGAGGCAGCACGGGAGGCCGAGCGCACCGCGCCGCGCCGGTGCTGCCGGGGGGTGTGGCCGCTGGACTGGCGGTGCGGGGAGTGCCGGGAACTGGCAGCGCGGGGCATCGAGGACTTCCCCGCCCTCCCTCCGGGCGACAGCGACAGCGACAGCAGGACACAGCAGGACCACGACAACGACACGGATGGACGCACGGACATGGCGGGTAAGCGGTGTATCACGGTGAAGCGGATCACGGGGTTTCTGTAGCACGCGACCACGCGCGCGCAGGTGTACACGATCGTGAAGGAGGACGGCCGCGAGTGGCCGTGGATCGTGGTGTCCCCCGACGGTGAACGCATCGCCCACCCGTCCGTGATCAACGACGAGCCGTTTATCGACGACATCCGCGACATTGTCAGGGCGCACGCCGACGGCAAGCCCGTTCCCTGTCTCCCCCGCTGACTCCGAGCCGGCCGCCGATGCCGTCGCTACCCCCGAGGAGGCAATCGGCGAGAGCGCCGAGAGCAGCGACGCGGACGAGGCCGCTCTGGTCACCGCCGACCTCAACAGCCTCCCCACCGGGCGCCTCGCTGCCCGCGAAGACACCACGTACATCTTCGCCGACATGCACGAGCTGCTCGCCTGGCTGCGTGCACTCGGCGGCCACGTCACCCACCAGGCGGCTGGCGACGGCGTCACCCTCTGGACCCTTCACACCCACACCGAGCCCCGCCGGGACGGCTCCCGGACCCCGGTCCTGGTGCACGCACTCGCCATGACGACCGAGCTGGTCCCCGCCGCCATCACCGACCCTGACGCCTGAAGGGCCCACCGTGAGCACCCTGTTCGACATCGAGCCCACCGCGCTGGTCGTGCCCGACAACACAGTCACTCGTGACCAGTTGCCGAATTTGGCGGACTACGACCTGATCGTTGGGAATCTGTCCGGCGGCAAGGACAGCTGGCTGATGCAGAGCGTTCTGATGGACGCTGCCCGTGCGGCTGGTGTCGCCGACCGCGTGTGGACGTTCCACGCCACCCTGGGCCCGCTGGAATGGCCCGGCGTCGAGTACGGCGGCCAGTACTACCCGAGCGTGTCCGAGCTCGCTGCCCAGCAGAGCGCCGCATCAGGTGTGCCAGCCGAGCGGCACATCGAGGCCACCAAGCTCACTCTGGACGACGATCCGGAGCCGTACGACCTGCTGACGTACATCGCCGCGTACGGCTGTTTTCCCCGGTTGGGCACCAGGTACTGCACGAAGGCCTTCAAGGAGCAGGTCGAGGATGCCTCGTTCACCCCGATCATCAACGGCTTGAAGGTGAAGCTGGGTCTGGCGACCAAGCCCAACGCGGTCAAGTTGACCCGGCGCGTTCGCCGCCTGAAGTCGCTCGGACTCCGCAGCGACGAATCTCGCGACCGCGCCGCCCGCCCCGCCTACCGAAACGTCATGACCAACGGCGTCCGCCACCTGGACGAGTGGTGCCCGGCCAAGGACTGGACCACGCAGCAGGTCAAGGACTTCCACGCGGAGACCGGCTTCCCGCACCACTGGACGTACGACTCCCACCCCGGCGCAGGCGACTGGGCAGGTACCTCCCGCTGCTCCTGCTCCTTCTGCATCCTCGGCTCCAAGCGGGACCTGCTGATCTCCGTACAGCGCCGCCCGCGCCTCGCCGAGCTGATCGCCCACGTGGAGACCGTCCGCGGCGACACCTTCCGCCCCGACATCTCCATGCACGAACTCCTCGCCCTGTCCCGCCAGCCTGGCGCGCCCAAGGGCGGCGTGGTCATCCCCGACGAGACCCCCGAGTTCCAGGCCATGAAGGCGTCCGTCATGGACGCCCTTTCCAAGCCGCCCCGCAAGGAAACCAGGCTGGCTGGCCGCCCCCGGACCTCGCTGCCCCTGCTCACCGACACCTGCGCCAGCTGCAACAGGTGCGCCTGACACCAGAACGGACCTCGCTATGACCACCATGACCATCGCGCCCGCCGCCTGACCCGCAACGCAGACCAACCGCCCCCAGCAGCACCGGAGCACCACTCGGACCCAGCACCACACCCGCAGGACGGAGAACCGCCGTGACCGCCACCAGCTGCGAGGTAGCCGAGGAGCAGACCGAGGCGGCCGGCGAGTCCCGTGCGGGCAGCGACGCCGACGAGGTCATAACGGAGGTGGACGACGAGGCGGCGGCGGACATCGTCATTCGCCCCAGCCGCGCCCAGGGAACCAGCGTTGAAGGTGACACCCACCCGGCGGCGTGCGGGAGATCTTGAAGCGGAACCGGTACGGGCGCCATTGTCCGCGACGACGGTTCAACCTCTCTGATGAACGGCACCCGACTGACCACCCGGGTCGAGCACCCGACGCCCCACCTGCTGGAGTGCGGGCACCCGCCCATGCCGAGCGACGGCCCCGGTACCGGCTACGCCCGGGACCCGAAGACCGACGAACGGCGCTGCTCCCCCTGCGCGGACGCCTGGCAGCGGGAGCAGATGAAGACGGCCGACGTATGGATCGGCTACACCGGCGAAGACCGTAAGCGGTTCGCCACCTGGTCCGGCGGAGTGCTGGGCAAGGTCACCAGCTACGTGACCGAGGAACGAGTCCGGAGCACGCCCAGCGGCGGCCAGTACCGGATGCGCGGCACGTGACGGTACAGCCATGGATGCAATCACAAGCTCAATTGAGGGGGAAGTTCAATGACCCGTGCCCAACTACCGTACGGGTGGGACGGAAAGAAGCCGATCACTCGGGCCGACCGCGGGATGAGCATCAAGGTCGAGGGCCAGGAGCTGGTCTACCGATGCGACGCGTCCGGCCACATGCCCGAGCGGAACACCCGGTACCTGATCCTCAACGAGCGCCCGACGATGCCGCGTGGTGAGGCCCGTCTCGTGGACGACAACGGTCAGACATGGTGGACCGGGGCCGCATACGTGAACCTCAAGGGCACGTTCGGCGACGGTGAAGACCGCATGCTCGCCTGGAAGTTGGGCGAGGCCGACGCGCGGGATGGGTATCCCAGCTACCACATGCAGCAGCAGCGCCGTCCTGTCGGCTCGCACGGCGAGTGGGAGAACTATAAATCCTCGTTCTCGATTCGGGCGACCGGGTGGACCGGACAGCCGCACGCGTTCAAGTCGGAGGCACTGGCGTTCCTGCGCTGGCTGCCGGAGGAACAGCCAGCCTACGAGTGGCGCGGCCGGGTCTTCCAATGGGTGAACGGCTATGCCGGCCGACCGCACACCGTCTACCCGGACGGCAAGGTTGTGCCCGACAACTGATCACGTGCCGCTGTGGATTTTCATGCTCCAGCAGTACGTGCCCCCGGCTGGTGACGAACCGGCCGCATGGGTCGACACAGCGACCCGATACGTGCAACTGAAACCGCGCGGGGCGGCGCGGAATCCGATCCGGTCGCGGCTTGCTGCGTGCGCCACATGAGTGCACGCATGCGTAAGGGCAAGCCCCAATACCGCGTGAAAGACCGCGAGTTCAGAGGCGCACATTCCATCAGGCATTCGTGGTGTACACCGATGGCACCTGCACAGCAATCGATGTCTGAGTCTAACGGCAGCCCAGGAGGCAGCAGCAACGCCGCGCCCCGGGCTTCCGAATGTCAGCCGCAGTAGAAGTCCAGGAGGGGAAACCAGATGCCGCACGTCTACAAGAGGCCCGAAAAGCACTACGTCCAGCCCGGTGACACCGTCGTCGTCAAGCTCGGTGCGTCCGAATGCATGCAGAGTATGGGGCTGACCGGCAAGCTGATGCCGGTCTACATCCTGAGGGACGGATTCGGGCAACTCCGCGACCAGGAGACGGGCCACGACTACTCCATGCCGAACCCGCTCGGCTGGATGGAGTTCTACAAGGACGAGACCGGCTGGTACTCGTACGACGTCTACGAGATCGGTGTGAGCCACACCGTGACCCACGCGACCGGCCGCTTCTACGTCTACGTGGAAGGCAGGCAGCTATTCGGGGTCCAGTCTCCGCGTTTCGAGGAGATGCGCGACGCAGCCCGCGAAATGCACGGGCGGGATATCCCGAGCGCGGAGGTCCGCTTCGTGGAGAACAGCCGCTGTCTGCCCATCTGGTGGTCCCGCTCCGTTGTCGTGCCCCTCGACACCGAGGTCCGCGAGCGGGCTGGCCGCACCTACCGTGATACGTGGATCGACATTCCCGAGTACTTCAACCTGTTCGCCGGCCGGTACCATTTCCAGGAGGTCTGAGCCCATGCGGCCTGCTGCCGAAAAATACCAGAAGTACAGCCGCAACGACGGAATGCCGATCAACCTTCCGGACACAAAGCGAGTCGTCGAGTTCGTCGACCGGCTCGTGGAAACGGTCTGGACGCATGAGGAGCGCCTGGCCTTCGAGGCGAAGTACTACCACAGAGATACCAAGCAGGGGATCGTCGAGTTCTGGCAGGACCGGTGGTTGGAATACGCCCCGGAGATTGCCCGCCACGGCCGGTGCGTTACCTGGAAGCACCAGCGCGACGAGTGGACCCCATACCGAGTCGACGGTGTTCGCCTGGAGGACGGCGAGATCAAGGCCGTGATCCTCAAGGACCGCATGGGTTCGCGGTGGCAGGCGTGGCCTCGGGATCTGGAGCCCGCCCCCGAGCCGCACAAGCCGCTCGTCCCGGTCCGGATGACGACCGGCTACCGCACTGACCCCACGCCGAACCGGGTCAGCGTCGAGACCGCCGTGAAGGTGCTGCGCATGGCGGACCGCTACAGCAATGCGCCCCACGACCCGCACTGGACAGTCACACGCGAGACCTACGCCCACCACGTCAAGGTCGTGATCAAGAGCAACCGCAGCTTGCTGGTCGACAGCATCCGCGTCCCGCATGGGGTAGCGCTGCTGGCGGCCGACGGCCGGTTCCAGATCACCCACACCTGGGACGGCCACGCGACGCGACGATGGCACGCCCGCTTCTGTGACCAGTTCCTCGGAACGTACGCCACGGACGTCGAGGCCGCCGATCGGCTGCACACCTTCAACGTCAAGCGCATGGGCTGACCGACACCCCGATCCGCCAGCAGGACCAAAGGGAGCACACGTGCAGATCACAGTCCAGGCCCGTCGACGCCCCAAGTGCCGAGCCCGGAAACTGGCGTAGGAGAACGGCCCCCTAGCTAGGGTGGACACATGGATCTTGCGGACGATTTGATCACCCGCCCATACGACGTATACCAGGGGCTGCGGACCACCTCTCCGGTACACCGCATCACGGGAACGGATGGGCAACCTGCCTGGCTCGTCACTCGGTTCGACGACGTTCGCGCAGGCCTTGCCGATCCGCTGCTGTCGCTGGACAAGACGCATGCGCGTGAGGGCAATTACCGGGGGCTGTCCCTGCCTCCGGCTCTGGACGCCAACCTCCTGAATATGGATCCTCCCGACCACACCCGTCTGCGTCGCCTCGTCGGGAAGGCCTTCACCCAGCGCCGGGTCGAGCAGCTGCGCGCGCCGATCCGCGCCACCGCCGACCAACTCCTGGACGCTCTGGGCGCGGATGGCACCACAGACCTGATCACCGCCTTTGCGGCCCCGCTGCCGATCACCGTAATCTGCGATCTCCTCGGCGTCCCGGCAAGCCACCGCAGGGACTTCCGCTCCTGGACAACAGCGCTGATCGCCCCGGATCCGGCCCGCCCCCACGAAGCCAAGGAAGCCATCGTGGCCATGCTGGGCTTCTTCACAGAGCTCATGGCCCACAAGCGGCGCGAGCCGGCCGACGATCTCCTTTGCGACCTGATCGCCGTACGGGACACGGAGGGCGACCGGCTCACCGAGGACGAGCTGATGTCCTTGGCCTTCCTCATCCTCTTCGCTGGCTATGAGAACACCGTCCAGCTGATCGGCAACGGGATCCTGGCCCTGTTGCAGCATCCGGACCAGATGGTGCTGCTGAGGCAGGACCCGTCCCGGATTCCTGCCGCCGTCGAGGAGTTCGCCCGTTTCGAGGGCCCGGCCTTGCTTGCCATCCGGCGCTTCGCGATCGAGGACGTGACGATCGGCGGCATCCGGATTCCGGCGGGCGAGACGGTACTGCTGTCCCTGTCCGCCGCCAACCGCGACCCGGATCGCTTCCCGGACCCGGACCGCCTGGACCTCGGCCGCGATGCCGGCGGCCACCTGGCGCTCGGCCACGGCATCCACTACTGCCTGGGCGCACCCTTGGCACGAGCCGAGACTGAGATCGCCCTGGCCGCGCTCCTGGAGCGGTTCGCGGATCTTGAGCTCACCGGGAACGAACCGCGGTGGCGGCCTTCGCTGCGCGCCCGAGGACTCCTCGAACTGCCGGTGCGCTACGCAGCCACCGAGTCCTCGTCCTGACCGAGGCACTCGTCGACGACGCCGCTGCCCTGTCCGGCGTGGGCGGGGCAGCTAGTCTCCGGCCAGTGCCTTCTTGTCGCGCAGGCGCTCACGCAGGGCACCGACCATGGGGAGCGTCAGACCGCAGAAGAGGAACAGCACCGCCAGTCCGCTCAGCGTGGGGCTCACGACCTCCTCGGCCTTCAGCGGCCAGGGATTGTCGAGGGTGTAGAAGATGATGTACGAGCCCTTGGAGAACGCGTACGCCAGGCCGAGGGCCGCCGACACGGAGGACAAGGCGAAGCCGGCGCCGCTCCACGGTCTGATGCCCCAGTTGCGGCGTGCCGTCCTGCCGCACATGAATGCGAGTTCAGCGCAGGTGACCAGGACGTAGGAGAGGTAGATCAGCAGATACGCGGCGACCTTCGGGTCGTCGGCGTACTCGGTCGTGAACTCGACATCGGGCCGGTTCGTGGCCAGGAAGAGCGGCACCAGGATCATCAGTTCCACCGCGGCGGCGAAGCCGCGCTGGAACATCGCGGCCTTCAGGTACTCGGGCCGGTAGGCGAGGTCCACCATCGTGATCTGAAGGAAGGCACACCACAGGACCGCACAGATGTGAGCCACCAGCTTGCCGACGTTGTGCAGGCCCGTGATGTCCTGCAACGCATCGGCCACCGCGGGGACGGCGCACAGGACGCCCAGTGTGCACACCCCGAAGGCGAGGGCGATCGCCCAGGTGGACACCCGCGGATTGCCCACGGCCCTCCGTGTGCAGAGCGCTGTGACCACCAATCCGGCTGCGGTGCACGTCCCGAAGACTATGCCGTCGACCACTTACAAACCCTCCAGTGCATCTGCCGCATAGCGTGCGGCGTCGTCCATACTCCGGCGTCGTTGAGGCTTGTCGGGCGACTTGTCCGCCTCGTCGTCCGGCACCGGCTCTAGACCGAGATCATCCCGACGCTGTTCAAGGTCCGCGATGAGGTTCTGCACCTCGTCGGGCGGCATGCCGTTCAGCAGTGCGAGAACTCGACGTACCTGAGGATCCTCGAAGGCCTCCAGGGCCTTGAGATCGCCATAGGTGTTGTGCGGCAGAAGATGTGCGGGTGGGACGCCGCCGAGAGCTTCGCACAGTGCCAGGATGGTGCCCACCGTCGGGTTGTCCTGGGAACCCTTGGCCAATTTGGCGATGGCGGCGTGAGACACCGACGGGTGCTCGCCCGGCAGTGCGTCGACGGCGGCAGACAGCGTGCGCGACGAGAACGCGCGGCCTTTGGCATCGCGGCGGGCGGCCATCAACGCGCTAAGTCTCTCCGCCAGAGGGCGGCGGCCGCGCCTCAGCACAGGCAGGGATTGCCGGACAGGGCCTGGGAGCCGTCCTGCTGCAGGCTGTACACCACTATGTATCGGTCTCTCACTCAGGCGGGGTTCGGTGCTGTGTATTTTAGTTGACATAGCCGGGGGCGCAAGGCAGGATCACGATAGGGTGAATGAAACCCTGCGCAGCAGATTGATTACTGACCGTAACGACTGTAGTGCGGGAATGATCTCCTGGGTGCTGGGTCCCCAGTAGCCCGAAGAGTTGGACACGACGGCGGTGGATGCGGCGTTGGTGTTTGCCGAACTGCGGCTCACGCTCGCAGTTCGGGCGCTGCACCGGCAGGGGGAAGAGTTGAGGATGGAGCTGGCATCCAACAGCAGTGACCATGCTGGCCGGGATGTGCGGGGAGAGTCAGCCATGGCGCGTGCTCTTCGTGAACGCCACTGCTCTCGACGGGGGAGGGTGAGCGCCGGGGGAGGGGCTCGTCCGTGCCCTCGCGTGACTCCCCGCCGGGCGCAACTGGCCCGCGCCCGCAGATGGCGCCGGGCCGAGCGCCTCGTGCATCCCGCGGTACCTCCCGCGGGACGCCGTCTCGAGCGGGCGGCACCTCCACGCCCCCGGCTTCTTCTCGCTGGCGCGCGGGTGGGTCAAAGCGCACCTCCAGGACCAGTAATGCGAATCGACGGAAGCGGAGCCATGAGGTCGTGATCACTGAGTGCCTGTGCCGGCCAGCCGGTACCGGAGGCACTTCACGACCTCGTCCCGACTCCCGAGGAGCGCACCATGCTGACTCTGGGCTCACTGCCCACTGACCGGCCGGAACTCGAACTGACATTCGTAGCAAGCGGTTCCCTGCGTGCCCAGACCGCGGAGATCACCGGCGTGGTGACGGTGACGCCGGAGCAGCTGCTGGAAGACGGTATCCCGTCGGCTCTGCCTGACGGCTCGCTCGTCTTGATCACCGGAATTTCTCCCTTCCGCCTGCGTGGCCGTATCACCACGGTTCTCGATCTGTTGCTGCAGCGGATGAGCCGGGACGGCGGCGCAGGTCTGGCCGTCAGTGCAGCTCCCGGGGCGCGCCAGCCGTTCCCCCCGGTCATCGTGGACCGGGCCAGTGGGCTGGGCATCGCCCTGCTGATCACGTCTGCTCCCACCGAGTGCTGGGAAGGCGTGCATGAGGAGATCCAGCAGTCCCGCCTGAGGTTCGCTGAGCGTCGTGCCGCCCAACTCAGCTCCCTGGTACAGGAGTTGCCGGCCCAGCTGGCCGATTCCAGGGCCATGCAGCGCATCGCGGACTGGCTCGCCCGGGTCCTCGACTGCCAGGTTCTGGTCAGCGAACCGGAGCGGGTCCTCGCCGCCTCACCGGCCACGGCAGCAGAGCAGCTGGCTCAGGCCATCATCCGGCAGTCCGTCGACGGAGTTCTCCCCGAGACGCTCTCCGGACCCCACACCCAGCTCATCTCGCTCGCCCCGGCCTCGGCCGCGGACACCGTACTCGCGGTGGCCCGCAGAACCCCATTCGACGAGGCGGATCTGCGGTTGCTGCGTCATGCGGCGAAACTCCTGGGCCTCGTGGACCAGGCGCACCGCGAATACCGGGCAGCCTCCGGTGCCTCCCAAGCGGCGCGCAGCGCAGCGTTCGAGCTTCTTCTAGACGGCGAGGTTGAAAAGGCGCGGCGTGTCATGGCCAATTTGGCGCCCGGACTTCTGGAAACGGAAACCGCCCGCGTCTTCGTTGTGGAGACCCAGCCGTCACGCCGGGAGCTGACTGTCCGCCGCTGCAGGACATCTGTCGGCCAGCATGCCCTCGTCGTGCCTGCCCCGAGAGACGACCGGCGGATACTGATCGTGCAGCCGATCCGCCCCGACGAGGATTCCGGGGAGGATGTCTCCGCCGAACTCACCCGCCTGGTGGGCGCATTGGGGCCGCCGTCGTCTCTGGGGGGCAGCGGGGTCTACTCCATGGCCCTGCTCGCCGACGCACTTCACGAGGCCATCACCGCCCAGAGGTTTGCCGCCTTCCAGCCTGACTCCGTGGCCCTCTCCGTGCACGGCTCCGACCTCGTCAGTCTCCTGCCGCAGGCGGAAGCGCAACACTGGGCCCGCCGCCTGCTGCACCCGCTGATGCGCGACGAGACGCAGTGGGAGTCCATGCGCGAAACCCTTCCGGCCGCCCTCGCCTACCCATACACGGTGGCCGCCCGCCGGCTGCGCCTGCACCGCAACACGGTCATGCGCCGCGCCTCACGAGCCGCCGAACTCCTACGCATGGACTTCACGTCCATAAGCGACCGCATAGCCGTCGCCCTGGCCATGGAACTGGTCACGCAACGAGAGGGTTCCGCCTCTCCGCGGCTGGCCGGTGCGGAACCGCCCTCCTTGGCGCGGCTGTTGGACACTCCCCAGGTGCACGCCTGGGCACAGACCTTGGTCAGACCGGTCCAGGCAGACCGGCGTGACCTCCAGTCCACGGCGCTCGCCTGGCTCACCTTCGACACGCACGTCGAGCCGGCAGCCCGCGCGCTCGGTCTCTCCGAGGTCACAGTGCGTTCCCATCTGCGGGCCGTGGAGAACCACATGCAGCGCGATCTCGCCACCCTCGCGGGCGTACGCGATCTGCAGTTCTCACTTCATGTCGTCACGGGCCAGCCTGATCTGCCCTCAGATCAGCAAGGACTGTCTGTCGTTGCCTGCTGAGCGCCTCGGCGTCACAGAACTCGGCGTGAGAGAGACCCCTGCTTTTTCTTCCTCATGTGGCCGGCCTTCGCAGCGCGTCGAGGGGCGGCACGTCCTCGACGGCCATGTCCGCACGCACCCGCACAAAGCGCACAGGGTGGCGCAGACGGCCGCGGGCGTCCCGGGAGACATCCACGCTGATCTCGACGACGGTCTCCGGAACGACCAGAGACACCTGCAGTTTCTCCCGTGATCCCCAGCCGGCGGAGAAAGACCACCCGGCCCACGGGTGATCCGCTACCGGGCGCAAGAGACCCCCCATGATCTGAGCCTGAACTCCCGGCAAGGCGCTCGTGCTCCCGCATACTGCAGTCGTCCGTCGAAGTCGTGCCGGCCGAGCAGCAGTGTCCGGGGACGGTGGGGCGCCCCGGTGACCGCACCGACGATCATCTCCAGGGTGTCGCGCACCCACTGGTGGACTTCCGCCAGGAGCGTTCTCCTGGCCGATAGCTTTCGCCGCCGTCCTTGAACACGCAGCCTTCCACGCCGGCCACGGACCAGGCCAGCCACCCTCGGGCCACTTCGGCATCGTTTGTTGACGGGCACAACGTCCACGGCGCAGCCAGCCCCTCCCGCTGGAACAGGGTTTCGAGTGCCCGCCGTCTCTCGACGTATGAGCGTTCGCGCAGGCTCTGGCCCTCGACGTGGAGCAGGTCGAACACGACGTAGTGGGCCGGCTGGGCAGCCGCGGCCTGCTGAGCGACGGCACCCCGGCGGTGCAACCGCTGCGTGAGCCGCCCGAACGCGAGCCTGTTCTCCTCCCACACGACCAATTCGCCGTCGAAGACGACGGAAAAGGGCAACCACCGAAGGGCTGAGGTGATCTCCGGAAAGGCCGCGGATAGATGACTGCCCGTGCGCGAGCGCAGCACCGTAGGACCGGTAGCATCGTGTGCCGCGAACGCCCGGAAGCCATCCCATTTCGGTTCGGCAAACCAGTTCAAGAGAAGTGCAAACGTCTCGACGGGATTCGCCAGCATTGGCTCGGAGGGAAGGTCGATCACATCGGAGGGCTACCACAAACGCCTCGCGGGACGAAGGAAGACACGAGGAAAAACGGCTCGTCAGTATGGGGTTAGATCACCTTCCACGCCACCGCAAGAGACCACCGGGAAATGTCTCCTTATCGACCAACCTGCCGTTCGTGGCGTGGTGTTCAGGATGGGGCGGAAGTTTGCCAAGTGATAGACGAGCTACGCGTGGGGCCTGAAAGTGTGCAACCCCGACACCCCTGTCATGAGGAAGGTGCACTTCCGCGCCGGCGTGTAGCCGACTGGTGCAATACCGACAGGTGTCAACGGCCAGTTTGTGCACCGGCGAAATGGCATCGCCACGCGCATATGCCTAGCGTTGCCGATGCAAGCCCGGCCAACCATGAGGCGAGTGAGGCTCAAGCCGAAATTGCCCACGGGGAAGCCGACAAAGCCCGCGGCGGTGAACCGCTGCACGCACCAGGAGGCGGGCGCTGAAAGGTGGTTGGAGCCACCGCATATGAAGGAGCGCACCGATGATCCACCCCCACCCCGAAGCGTCCAACTCTGACGAGTTCAAAGGTTTCGATGAAGCCCGGCGCATCATGTGGTGCCATGAAGCTCGTGCCCGCGTGTACGAACGGTTCGAGCAGACGAGCTTCATCGGTGACACGAACGTTGCAGCGGTCCACGTCGACAACACCACCAGGGCAGACCGTGTGTTCCTCGTGGCTTTCGACAAGGCCGGCCAGCAGGTCGGCGTCGACACGCTCTACATCGACGAGCCGAATCAACACCTCGGCATCGCGCCCGAGTTCGACCACGATTTCACCGGCATGGACGTCGTTCCGGACTCTCAGCTTGACCAGTCCATCTCTCGCGAGAACGGCTGGGTCGTCAACCTGAAGGTACTGCGCGAGTACGACCCCTTGGCCGATCGCCGGGCCACGCAGCGTGCGGTGTTCCTGGCGCATCTGCAGGACATGATGAAGAACGGTGATGTCCGCGGATTCCTGTTTGGCCGGGGTGAGTCCGACGACACCGATGCGGCGTGAGAGACCACGACCTCGTACCTCAGACGACCCCCGCCGGCAGCCTGGCCGGCGGGGGTCGTCTGATCTCTGACGCTGTTACGAGTGCTGCGTTTCGCAACAGGAGAGGGGATCAGCACAGCTGATCCGGGTGTCGAACCCAGGCCGAGTGCTTTGCGGGGAGACATGCCGTGGACCGGCTAACGCCGGTCCCGGGTGACGCCTCGCGGTGAGCTCTACGAGGCCCACGCAGTTCGTCTTCGACACCGTCGACCAGAACCTTCCCCCCGACCTCGAGCAGCGACTGGGCGGCAGAGCCCAGGACCGAAGCATGACCGCCTCCGCCGATTCCGGGCTCCCGCTGGACGACGTCCTCGATCTGAGCACAGCGCTCGATCTCGGCGATGCGAAGATCGAGCTGCTCAGCGAGTACAAGCTCAAATACCCGCAGGACTACACGCCGGATGGCATCCGGTCCATGAACGACGAGGTCGAGCAGCTGCACCAGCTGCGCACGCGCCTGATGGACCTGCGGGCCCGCCGGGAAGCAGAGTCCTCCGCCCTGAGAAGACGACGATGCCCTGACCGCCTCGTGGCGGTCAGGGCATCGAATCAGGCTCGGTACGCGGCAGTGCCGCCCTGCCGGGTCGTCACACCGGCGGGATGAGCAGCGAGGCCCCCGCATAGATGAGATCCGGATTCTGGATCTTGTTCGTCTCGACCAGGATGCCGATCGGCATCCCCGTCGTCCCCGAGATCGCGGTGAGCGTATCGCCTGGCTTGATGGTGTACGGCTTCGCCTTCGGCGAGGGCTTCGCCTCGGCCGGGGCACCCGATCCGTTGGGCTTGTCCTCGTCGCCGCGACCCGGCGTCGGATCCTGACTCGCCCCGTTCTCGTCCTGCTTCCCCGTGCCGCCCTCGCTCGGCTGCTGGGCGCTGCCGCCTCCGGCGTTCTTCTCGCCGGGATTCACCGGTGCCTCGACCGGGGCGTGATTGCCCTGCAGTGCCTGGATGAAGCCGCCGTCGGACGTCGCGAGCTGCGTTAGGCCCCATCCGGCGAAGAGCGCCGCTCCGCCCACCATGACGCTGGCGGCGATGACGGGTCCATTGCCGAAGCCCATCGGGCCGGCGTGACTCCCGGCAGCTGCTCTCGTCTGCGCCGACGGCTTCGACGCCGTCCCCACTGGCCTCTGAATCGTAGCCGTCATCCCTGTCCCGACTCCTCTGCGAATAGCACGCACAATCATTCATGTCCGGCATTGGCATTCTACTCATAGTCGAACTGAAGTTGATAGAATAAGGGATTGGATGGCAGTCCGAATCCTGTCCGATAGCCCCCCAATGGACCCCTGAGTCACCGACCGCCAGACCGAACGAAGGAACCGCATCACCATGGCCAACTACTCCATCTCCGCCAGCCAGATCACCGAGGGCAAGAACGTCTTCATCCGCGGGAAGCTCGGCTTCGCCGTACTCGCCCGCCTCATCGAAGGCGCGGAGCTCGTTGCCAGCGACCAGCGCAAGACGACGAACGGGATGAGCCCCGTCGGCAAGCCGCACACCACCGCGACGATCATTCACGCCGAGGTTCAGTTCGCCGATCCGAACAACCCCACCCTCGAAGAGCAGTTCGTCTCCGAGCGCCGCTACGACTCCCCGAAGCGGCCCGAAACCGGACCCAACTACTCCATCGACTCCAAGGGCAGCACCCTGCCGGTCATCGCGATCCCTTCTCCGAAGGGCGACGGCACCTACGACCAGGACGAGTCCGGTCAGGAGCTCGCGCAGGGCCTCGACGTCACGCTCGTGCTGCGCACCTACAAGCCGAAGAACTTCAACAACCGAGGCCTGGCCCTCGAGCAGGTGATCGTCCACGAGGCGCCGCGCTACTACAAGGCCGGCGGCATCGACCAGGCTGAGCTGGCTGCGCGTGGCATCGTGCTCAACGGCACTCCGCGTCCCGTTCAGGCCACTCCTGCCAGCGCTGCCCCTGCCGCCGCCGTCCCGGTGGCGACCGAGGTCGAGGACGGCCTGTCCTTCCCGGCCCCCCAGCCGGCGTCCGCACCTGTGGCCGTGGCCGCGCAGGCTCCCGTTCAGGCTCAGGCCCCGGCGACCGCCGTGGCTGCGCCCGTCGCTGCGGCTCCTGCTCCGGCCGCGGCTCCTGCCCAGCAGGAGACCCTGGAGCAGAAGCTCGCGCGCCTTGAGGCCGAGAACGCCTCCCTCAAGGACGCCGGTTCGGCCGTGGGCTCGCCCGTGGCCACCGACCCCTGGAACGGCTCCGGCCTGGCCCAGCAGGCGGGGATCACCTACCAGGGCTGATCCACGCTGACCCTCGATGAGACCCCCGTACTCGCATCCGTGCGGTACGGGGGTCCTGTCTTTCTCTTCCCTTCCTGACGCCTCCGACCGAAAGCGTGCGTCCCACGATGACTCCAGCCGACCCCCATGCCTGGTTCCCGCAGTTCTACGGCAACCCCGCGATCCGCACTCTCGCCAGTGCCTGTCGGTGGACCATCTCCGGACAGATCGGGGAAGAGACCCCCGACAATCCCACCAAGCCGCCGAAGCGCAAGGCCCCGATCGACGTACGGCACCTGCTCGCCGGCTGCACGTCCAGCTGCAAGCACGCCAGCCCACTACGCGGAGCCTTCGCCCTGGACGAGACCTGCCTGCTCACCCTCGACGAACTCACCGCGGCGATACCGAACGCCGCGAACACCGCCTTCTACCTCCAGGCCCAGACTGACGGGCTGCTCGTCCTCGACATCGAGGCCGACTGCCCGCCAGGAGTGGCCACAGACCTGCTGCGGCTGCCGGGCATCCTCTACTCGGAGCTGTCGATGTCCGGCCAGGGCTTCCATCTCGTCATGCCGCTGCCGAAGAACTTCCACGACTTCCCTGTAGCCGCCGGCAAGCGCGTCCTGCGTGAGGAACACGGCTGGTACGAGCTGCTCCTGGACCACTGGTCGACCTTCACCCGCCAGCCGGTGCCCGATCGCATCGTCGCTCACGTCAACACAGCAACTAATGTGCCGGCCTTCGCCTCCATCGAGGACCTCTACGCGCAGCTGGCCGTGAACGCCAGCGAGAGCTCCGGTGCTTCAGCATCAGCTGTCGACACCACCGAGGACATGCCCGACATCCCGTACTCGCAGGCGATCGTCGAGCAGGCCCTGGCCAGTGCACGCCATCAGCTCCGGGATCCCGGCGACTTCAACCACGACATGTCCCGCTGGGAATTCTCGGTTCTCGCCTCGCTCTACGGCTGGATGCGGACGCAACTGCGCGCCTACAGCGCCCTCGGCGTCGAGTACTCGACGGGCGACACCGCGTGGTTGCTCTACAAGGCGGCGGTCGATGTCATCCCTGCGCGCCCCAAGCACCGCGAGCGACGCAACGGCCGGCCCTTCCTCCTCGACCGGGCGGCTGCGCTCGTGGCCGACCGCGAGGCCCGTTCCTCGTCGACCAACTGACGCTCTGTGCCTGTTCCTGCTGCTGCTTCTGCTCCTGGTTCATCTGCTGCCTCCGGCAACGGGGGTGGGGTGGGTGACGGGTGCTGCGGCGGGGCCGGGCACAGGTGGAGGACAGTGCTGGATCGCGCGGAGCGCGATCGGGTGGCGATGTGCAGCGGGGCTCCATCGCCACCAATGGCGGGAGTGCAGGTCTCCGCCAGGCTCCGACGGCGCGGCCCGCGCCACAGGACCTTCACGGCCTATGCAGCATCGGCGACGCCGAGAGCAGCAGCGCCGTCCTCCGACATCTCTTGGCTTTCTCTCTCTTCCTCGCCCACGCACAGAAAAGACGTCGACATGAAGTTCAACGACACCCTGACGACCCTCATCAAGCAGTCCCTTGAGGTCGGCGCGACGCCCGCTCTCATGGGCGAACCCGGCATCGGCAAGTCCAGCTTCGTCGAGGACCTGGCCTACTCCATGGGCACGCAGGCATTCACGCTGCCGTGCAACCAGCTCGCCGACAAAGCAGACCTCACCGGTGCGCGCCTGGTGCCGTACACCAAGGACGACGGCACGCAGAGCTACAAGCAGGTCTTTTACCCGCACCAGGTGATCCAGGAGTGCATCGACTACGCCGAGAAGAACCCGCGCGAGTGGCCGATCCTCTTCCTCGACGAGATCAACCGCACCACCTCCGACGTCACCTCCGGCGCGCTGACCCTGGTCACGCTGCGCCGCATGGGGTACGTCGACCTGCCCAAGAACGTCCGCATCGTCGTGGCCGGCAACGACAGGGGCAACGTCACCTCGCTCGACGAGGCAAGCCTGTCCCGCTTCGCGATCTTTCACGTCGAGCCCGACGCCGCCACCCTCATGTCCGTCCTCGGCGACAACATGAACCCCTGGGTGAAGACGGTGCTCACGCAAGCCCCCGGGCTCGTCTTCCAGAAGTCGACGCCCGAGGCCATCGTCGCCGACGGCCAGGACGACGACGACAACGGCAACGTCACGATGGCCGATCTGTTCGACGGCGGCGAGGAGATGAACCAGCTCACCACGCCGCGCACCATCGACAACCTGTCGAAGTGGCTCAACGCGGCCGACCCGCAGCAGCTGGCGCAGTATCTGGCCACCCCGATCCAGATCGGCGACCGCGAGACCTCGCTGCTGAACGAGGCCATCGAGGCCTACGTCGGGGACACCATGTTCACCACGCAGCTCGTGGCCACCATCGCCCAGGACTTGGCGAGCAACGTCGGCGGCGTGCAGCAGAACCGGGTGAACGTCCCGAAGCCGAACTGCTACCAGAGCTTGAAGGCCGCAGCGACCATGACCGACATGGCCGCGGTCATCGCGACGCTGACCGACAACGAGAAGTCCGGGTCGCTGCTGTACGCGCTCAAGGAGAGCAAGGACAACGCGCGCCTCATCGAGCAGCTGGCCCAGGCCATCACCCAGATCGAGCCGGAGCACACCCGCACGCTCATCGAGATGGTGACCAGCCAGCAGATCGACCGCCAGAACCTCGAGGCCTTCATGGAGATCGACGCTCCGATCGTCAACCAGGCCAAGCCGGTCCTCTCGGCCTTCCTCTGATCGCTCGCTCACCGGTGGTGGGGACTACTGCGGTGCAGTCCTTGCTGCAACTCCCCACCACCGGCGGCGTTCTGCCGCTGCCTTGTCCTCAGAAGGAGACCACGACCCATGACGATCACCGTCACGAACCAGAAGCCGGCCGTACTCGACGCACTGCACACCATCTCGTGCACCGGTGATTACGACCCGATGCCGGCGATCCAGCAGACCCTCATCGACCCGCTGCTGGAGCCGTTGAACCCCAACGCCCCGGCGAGCATCACCGACGCCCAGGGCGCTGATCTGACGGGGAACATCCCGGATCTGGTCCTGAGCTGCCTCGGCGACACGCTGAACGTGGCCAGCGAGCAGACCGTCAAGGAGCTGCTCGGGCAGACCCTGATCAACTTCGACCAGGGCACACCGCTGCCGGTCGCCGAGCTCTTCGCCGTCCAGGCCGGACAGCAGAACAAGATGCCCGCGCCCTCCCCGCGGGTGCTCTACACCGCGCAGGCTGATGTCCTCCCGGCCGCGAAGGCTCTGCTGGCGGGGACCGGCGACGAGAGCGCCTTCTTCGCCTCGATCGCCTACACCTTCCACCCCGACACCCTCGGGTTCTGGTTCCAGTCCTCCGCGGCCTTCGACGACTTCAAGATCTGGCTGTCCCAGCAGACACAGACGATGGCCAGTGCGTTGCCGCTGGCCACCACCAAGCTGCTCAACGACTTCACGGCCCTGTCCCTGAAGGGGCTCACCGAGTCGCTGCTGGTGCGCAAGGACGACTCTGACGCCAACGATGAGCACTCCTTCGCCCGCGTGCTCGTGCACATGCTCATGAACTACATCGAGCAGCAGCGGGTCCAGGCCAGCCAGCAGAACACCGCCCTGGACACAGGCGTCCTGCCGTTCACGATCGGGGAGTTGTTCTGCCCGCGCTCCCTCGTCCTGGTCAACGTCGAGGCCCATGCCCGGGCCACTGCGGCGAAGATCACGGGGGAGTGGAACCTCATCAACCAGTCGCTGGCCTCGCCGGTGAAGGTCGTCTCGAACACGTCGCTGTCCAAGCTCACGTCGCTGCCACGGGCCGCCGCCCGGGCCGCCGCCCTGGGAGCCACGCAGCAACCGGGCCAGCCTGGCAGCCGTAGCGCCCAGGTGGCGTTCCGCAAGCAGCCGCCGAGCAAGCTCGACCTGCTCAAGGACATCACCCGGGTGCTGCGCCGGATGGGCAAGGTCAACAAGTCACAGAACATCTTCCGCACAACGAAGGCGACCTTCCTCAAGGCCAACCGCCGGGACCCGGACGACTGCAACAAGCCCGGCCGGATCACCTCGGTGCAGTACATGCCCGACCTGCACATCTACATCGACACCTCCGGTTCGATCTCCGAGGAGAACTACCAGGAGGCGGTCATGATGCTCATCCGGATCGCCAAGAAGCTCAACATCAACCTGTACTTCAACTCGTTCAGCCACTTCCTGTCCCAGGAGGTGATGCTGCGCACGGAGAACAAGTCGACGACTCAGATCTGGAAGGAGTTCCGCAGGATCCCGAAGGTGTCGGGCGGAACGGAGTACACCCAGATCTGGCGGTACATCAACGCCAGCCGCGTGCGCCAGCGCAGGCTCTCGCTCGTGGTCACCGACTTCGACTGGCTGCCGCCGTCCACGCGCCAGGACCACCCGAAGAACCTGTACTACGCACCGTGCTCCGCCATGGACTGGTCGTTCATGGTTGACCTGGCAAAACGCTACGCCGACTCGATGCAGCACATCGATCCGAGCATCCGGCAGAAGCTCCTCGGCATGGTCGTCTGACCCTGCTGCCCCAAGAACCGCCAAGAGCGGTGCCATGCAACCAACTCACCTGGCTGGCACCGCTCTTGGCGACCCCTGACTTTCCCCTCTCACTCATCCATATCCCTGCTCGGGACACCGTGGCGCATCCACCCAGCGCGCCACCACGCCGAGCGACCCGCACCGAAGGAGGACCCGGTGGGTCTCAGCAACTTCACACCCGGCGGCTCCGACGACGACAAGGGCAACGGCGGTGGCGGCAGCTTCCCTCCGCAGTTCCCGTCCGCGGCCTTGCCGTCCAGCGGTGGCAGCGCCGATGACGTCAAGGAGCTCCTCGTCGACTACAACGAGAAGTTCAAGAACGCCGATCCGACCATGTTCCGTGACACGCTCATCGGGCAGGTCCTCTCGGTCATCATCAGCAAGACCAAGCCCAACGCTCTGCTGGTCGGTTCCGCCGGCGTCGGCAAGACGAAGATCGTCGAGGACGTTGCACGGCGCATCGCGCTCGGCGACGCCCTCATTCCCGACCAGCTCAAGGACTACACGATCTACGAGCTGCCCATCACCAACATCATCGCCGGGACCGGCATAGTCGGCTCGCTGGAGGAGAAGGTCAAGGCGATCGTCGAGTTCGCCTCGGACCCCAAGAACAAGGCCATCCTGTTCATGGACGAGATCCACCAGATCACCGGAGGGTCCGGCAGCCATGGCGACGCCGTCGGCCGCAAGATCTCGCAGATCCTCAAGCCGGCCCTGGCCCGCGGCGACATGTCCGTCATCGGTGCGACCACCAGCACGGAGTCTCGTGCCTTCGATGAGGACCCGGCCTTTGCCCGTCGCTTCACCCGGCTCATCGTCGACGAGCTGAGCGTGGAACAGACGCTGGCCGTGATGACCACGGTCCGGCCCGGCCTGATGGCGCACTACCGTCACCAGATCGGGGTCTCCGACGACGTCCTGGCCTCGGTGGTGCAGATCGCCGAAGCGAACTCCCGGGCTGGCCAGCACCGTCCGGACAACGCCATCACGCTGCTCGACCGGGCGATGGCTGACCGGGTCCTGGAGCAGAAGAAGCTCATCGTCCAGGCCGAGGTCGCCGGCGACACGGCGCTCGCGCAGACCTTGCGGTCCATTCCGCAGGTGCCGCTGACGAGCACCCGTGTGCTCGATGTGGCCAAGCGCCTGATGACCGGAAACGCCCAGCGCAAGGACCTCGACGTTGCCGCGCTGAGCGCCACGCTCACCAGCCGCCTGCAGGGCCAGGACGACGTGCTCGCCAAGCTCACGGACCGTCTGGCCCGCGAAGAGCTCGACCTGTTCCCGACGAAGACGCCCACGACGTGGCTGTTCGCCGGGGCCTCGGGTGTGGGTAAGACCGAGGCGGTCAAGATCATCGCTGAGGAGACGACCGGCACCGAGCCGATCATCCTCAACCTGACCGAATTCCACAGCGAGTGGTCGACGTCGAAGATCATCGGCGCACCTCCCGGCTATGTCGGATCGGACTCCAACCAGGAGCTCCCGTTCGACACGCTGGAGTCCAACCCCCACCGGGTGATCCTGCTCGACGAGTTCGAGAAGGCCGACAAGGCCGTGCAGCGCCTGTTCCTCTCGGCATTCGACGAAGGCTACATCCGCAATGCCCATGGCAAGATCCTGGACTTCTCCAAGGCCCTGGTCATCTGCACGACCAACGCCGCCCGTGATTCGCTCGACGGCAAGATGATCGGCTTCGGCAACAACCCGAAGACCATCTCGAACCAGAGCCTCAACAAGGCACTGGAGCAGTTCTTCGACGCCGAGCTGCTGGGCCGGTTCTCACTGGTCGTGGGGTTCAACCCCATCGACCGGCAGACCTACCGACAGATCATGGCCGCCGACTACGAGCGGCAGCGTGAACGGATCGTCGAGGCCAAGCCGCGGCTGGCCCAGGCGCTTCCCGCGTCGATGCCCGACGACGAGCTGCGCGCCATCGAAGAGACCACCTACGTGGACTCCCAGGGTGCGCGGCCGGCGCGCAAGGCAGTTCGCACCTGGATCGAGGACTACCTGCTCGCTGCCCAGACCGGCGGCACAGCCTCGGCATCCCCCTCGGATGACTGAGCAGCCGTCCACATCGCACCGAGTGCTCCCGTTCCGGATGTTCCGGAACAGGAGCGCTCGGCGTCAAGTCCGTCGACGACATCACAGCGGCGCTGGCCCGGCCCTGACCAGCATCGCGGGGGCGAACACGCTCCCGCGTCGGGCGGCCGGGCCTGGACCAGACAGCGGCCGCCGCCGGCCCGGCTCCGAGGGGCCGGGCCGGTGCCACCCCACCGAACAGGAAGTGACATGACCGAGGAGATCCGGAGCACCGCAGGGCGCCCGATCGGGGCACGCGGTCTGAAGACTCGCAGCCAACTGCTGCTCTGTCTCAAGGAGTTGCTGGCCGAGCACGGCTATCACGCGACGAGAGTGATCGATGTCGCCCGTCGCGCGCGTACCTCGCCCGCGACCTTTTATCAGTACTTCGCAGACGTCGACGCGGCCGCCCTGGAGCTGGCCCGGCCCGTGGCGCAGGAGGGAAGCGACGGACTGATCTACGCGGAGATCGGCAGTTGGTGGGGCGGCGGGCGTCACGCGGCCGGGAGCACGGTGGACGCCTTCTTCGCGTTCTGGCGGGAGCACGAGGTGGTCCTGCGGGTGGTCGACCTGCGGGCGGCCGAGGACGACAGCCGGTTCGCCGAGATCCGCCGCCGCATACTCGCCGGTCTCCTGGGGCACCTGGAGTACGCGATCACCGCTCGTCCGTCATCACCCGGCGCGACGGACGACTCCTTCGCCGCGGCCGAGGCGCTGACGGTGCTGCTTGCCGCGGCCGCCGGGCACCAAAACCCCGAGACAGCGGACTCACAGGTGGTTCGCCAGATGCTGGTCGAACTCATCGCCCGGGCCGTGTCCGGCGGAACCGTCGCCGTTCAGCTGCCGACTGCGTGACCCGTCAGGGACGCGAGTCGAGCACGCGATGTCCGACCGGCGACACGCTCGCGGTAGTGACGTGGTGCGCTAACCCCGGCCCAGACGGGCCGGGTACCCGCCACAACCCTCTCGGGAGTACCGCGTTGGCCGTGACCGCCAATGTGATCGACACGCTGATCGGGCGGCCACGGGCCAGCGACGGCTCGGGCCAGCCCGCACCTGGCCGGACCGCCCTTCCCCACCAGACGACTTCGGCGCCCCGCCTCCCGGCCGGGCACCACTGATTCCACTGCCCATGGGCCGTGCAAAGGACGTCCGTCATGCCACTGTCGCTCTCTCAGCTCGAGAGGCACCTGCTGGGCGCCGCCGAGGTGCTGCGCGGCCCGCTGAGCCCGCACCAATATCAGGACTATCTGCTGCCGTTCGTCTTCCTGAAGCACGCCAGCGACGTACCTCACCCCCACGCCCTCATTGCTCAGAAAGGGGGACAGCCATGTCCACCATGCTCCCCAAACCTCTGCTCCAAGAGCACCGAAAGCGAGCCATGGAGCTCTCCGCCGCGGCCCGAACGAACCTCACCGCCCATGTCCGGAGCACCGATGAACTCCGCGAACTGGGCCTCATGCTTGGTCTGATCGAGGTCGATCCCGCAGGATCCCTCGTCACGGCCTGTCCCTGGGATCTCGATGCCGACGATGCTGCCGTCGATGGAACCGACCGGCGCCGCTCGGAGTCGACCTCGACGTGAGGTGAGTTGCCGCTGATGAACGACCGCGCGCCTGGGTAGCGCGCGGTGTCCGGGGCGTGGCTTCGCCACATACCCCGGACTCAGGGGCCTAACGGCCCCTGACGGGTGGGTTGAGAGGAACACGGGCGGGGCTCGTCGGCTGACGAGAGCCCCGCCCGTGTTCGTACCTGCGCCCCCATGGTCTAGCCCTGTCGCTGTGCTCTTCGCTCACCTTCGAGCATTCGACTTGCTGTTAATCTCTTGTCGGAATTGCTATGCGGCGTGATTCATGCCTTCTATCAATCCGCCTCTCAATCCACTCAAGAAAGGCAGCGACATGCCTGTCCTGCTTGATGACCTCGACCTCTCGGCCAATGCCGTTGCTCAGAAGGCCGTCGACCCGAAGTTCTTCTCCTCGAAGCTCACCGGCAACGGCAAGAAGATCGGCCTGCTCAACGAGTCCTTGCTGCCGATCAACACTGCCACCAACACCGCCTACGCCATGGCCACCGATATCGAGGTCAAGCAGAGCTCGACGCAGCATGACATCACCACGACGTCGATCCCGCTCGCGCCGATCACGCGCCGCGCTCTGAACGCCGGCGGGTCCTTCACCTTGCCGAGCCCGCACGCCGACGACTGCTTCGCTGTCGACACCGCGTCCAGCCGATTCGACGACTGGGACGTCGCCTTCGACATGACCCCGCAGGCGCTCGTGTTCTACGAGGACAAGTCCGGCGGCAAGTCCACGCGCGACCTCGTCATCCAGTACCGGATGGAGCTGTACTTCTTCAAGAATGGGCTGCCCGACCCGGAGTACGCGACCGCTGTCTCGCGCTCGGCCGGCTACGGCAACCACGACGCCGCCGTCTTCCTGCAGTGGGACACCAGCCCGCTGGAGAACGCCCGTGACTACGTCCAGGACGTGCTCACATCCGCCGGCCTGACGGCCTCCAACCTCGGCGATGAGTTTGACGAGTGGATGCGCCAGTACTCGATCTACGAGCGCATTACGCGCCTGGCCCAGATCTGGGACTCCGAGGTGATTGCCGACGAGGTCTGCCGCTACATCCAGGACATGCCCGCGGGCCCGACGGAGCAGCAGCTGAATATGCTCGCCGTCCAGCTGCGCTACCTGGAGAACTACAACGTCCCGCTGGAGGCCTACCGCCAGATCCACAAGCAGCTGGATGCGACCTTCTCCGACCGGATCGCCACGAAGCTGTCGAAGCAGAACCTCAGCCTGCTGATGAACCGCACGCTCGACCACCTGGAGCAGATGAAGCCTCAGCTGATCGTGCCTGCGCAGCCGGCCACGCCTCCGAATCTGCCGCCCCACCTGTCCAAGCAGCAGCTCGACGCGCTCACCACGCACGAGCCGCTGGTGATGACGCAGGCGGGAGCCGGCACCGGCAAGTCGACCGTGATCCTCGAACGGATTAAGTACCTCGAAGCCTGCGGCGTCCCCGCCTCGGACATCACGGTGCTCTCGTTCACCAACGCCGCAGCCGACAACATCACGGAGAAGAACCCGGACGTCGGCTCGATGACGATCGCCAAGATGATCATCGACATCTACTCGATGAACCACCCGAGGCACAAGGTCTCGGCCATCGACACCATCATCAACTCGATCGACATCTTCTACCCGAACAGCCAGTTCGCGGCGACGTTCCGCCACCGCCTGCTGGAGGTCGACCAGAACAGGACCGGTGCCTTCACGGCCCTGAACACCTTCGTCGAGAGCCACTTCGACGAGGTGATCGCCCTGCTCGACCGCATCGAGCAGACGTCGCTGGAGCTGCAGATCATCATCTGCTACCAGAAGATCGACGACATGGCCGAGCCGGCCCACGTGCAGTCGAAGTACCTCATCATCGACGAGGTGCAGGACAACAGCGTGTTTGAGTTCATCTACGTGCTGAAGTACATCACCAAGCACGCTCAGTCCCTGTTCATCGTCGGCGATGCCTCGCAGACGCTGTACGAGTTCCGCTCAGCGAACCCGCGCGCGCTCAACACGCTGGAGGGCTCGGGGGTCTTCGCGACTTTCAAGCTCACGACGAACTACCGGAGCAACCAGGAGATCCTGGACTTCGCGAACGTCGTGCTCGGCGGCCTGGAGACCAACCAGTTCGCCAACATCCAGCTGCAGGCGAACTCGCTCGCCATGCCTACGGCCGACTCGTTCCAGGAGAAGGTCACCCTGGAGTACCGCGAGGTGGCCAGACTCACTGGGTTCGTCACCCAGGACCTGCAGGCGATCGTGCGTAACACGGTCATCCCCGACTACGTGGACAAGTGCCTGGACCGGGGCGAGCAGGTGGCTTTCCTGGCCTACTCGCGCCGCGAGGTGTCCTTGATCCAGGATGTGCTCGAAAAGCGCTACCCGGACCGCCACGTCGCCTCTCTGGTCAGCGATCGGGTCTACGCCACGGACATCTTCTCGAAGTACATCAAGTTCTTCTGGAACGACGTCCTGCAGGCACCGCCGGCCAACGCCGCGTTCGTGGTCTCCCAGGGGATCAAGGACAACATGGGCAAGCTGACAAAGAACGCTGCCAACGCCAACGTTGAGAAGGCGATCCTGCGCACGATCTCCGAGTGGTGGATCGAGAACAGCGCGACCATCAACGGCTGGGTCACGCTCTGCCACCAGGGCACGCTCACGCACGTGGCGTTCTTCGATCGGCTGCGCGACAACCTGCTCTCCTTCGAGATTCGGCGGAACCAGCAGAAGCTGAACATCAACAAGCAGAAGAACCAGGAGCGCAAGCGGAAGAACCTCGAGTCCAAGGCCGACCTGGTCGTTTCGACGATCCACGGTGCCAAGGGTCTCGAATTCGACAACGTTGTCGTCCTCTACAGGGAGGACACGAAGATGACCCAGGACGTCAAGCGGATGTTCTACGTCGCCTTTACCCGCGCCATGAAGAGCCAGTACGTACTCGGCTACGGCACCGTGAAGAACCCGCCGATCCAGAGCAGTTACGAGCAGATCGTGACGGCTCTGACCGAGCGCGACAAGAGGAACGCCGCTCGCGCCCTCGGCATCGATCCGGACCTCTTGGACGACAACGACAGCGCTGCTCCCGGCAACACCGAAGATCGCTCTGCGGTCACTGCGGCCGTCTGACCAACCGCCGCCACCCCATGCCGCAGGGGCGGGTGTTCTCGACGAGCGAGACACCCACCCCTGCGGTCTTCCACATTGCACAAACCTACCTCGTCCAATGGGCCATCCAGGGCGAGGTCCTCTTCGCCTTCAACGCCCTGGCAGAACGCCAGGCGCAGCAAGCCGCACCCGCCATGTCCCCCTCCCGCACAGCGACCTAGCTAGGCGGAACGGCGGTGTTTGAGCAGCGCCGGGTCTTGCCTCCCGCCTCCACCACGCTTTCCCGCCGAAGAACAGGAATCCACCCATGGACTTTCCCGGCCTGGAACTGAAGATCCGCATGACGCTCGTGGCCGGCCCGGACGCGCGTGTCTTCGTTCCCGTGCGGCTGTACTACACGGACTCCGACCCGTACGCGGTGCAGTTCTCCTTTGACGTCACGCCCGACGAGGTGGTCCGGTGGACGTTCGCCCGGGAACTGCTCGACCAGGGCCTCATCACACCCGCTGGCATCGGGGACGTGAAGATCACTCCGATCGGTCCTTACCGAAACCGCTGCTTCAGCATCGAACTGGAATCCCCCGGCGGATACGCCTGCCTTGAAGGGCCGGCAGCTTCCGTGAAGGCATGGCTCGCCAAGACCTTCGAGGTCGTCCCCGCAGGCCGGGAGTCTGAATCCGTCGATATCGACAGCTTCCTCGACGAGCTTTTGACCCACTGAGCCAAGCACCGCCCCGCACGCCCGCAACGGGCCCAGCGCAAGAAGACCCGCGCCGCCATGTCACACGAGCGGCGCGCAGCAGCCTTCGCAAAAGCGGCGGCCTCGGCGACCGCGCCGCCGTCTACCTCGTGATCGACCGCTCCTACTTCATGAAGAACTACTTCACCGACGGCACCGTCCAGCGGCTGAGCGACCAGATCCTCAGCCTGTCGGCACACCTCGACGACGGGCAAGGTCCCGGTCGGCGCGGCTTCTTCTCCGGCGGAATACACGCCCTCACGCGAGGCGGCTTGTTCCGCCGCTCCCAGAGTTTCGTCGTCGTCGCACTCGGCGCTCACCAGGGTCGCATCGCGGAGCTGCACAACTCCCTGGGGCACCTCCCTATTGCCCTCGGACAACAGGGGGCTTCCGATCCGCTGGTCCGCCGCCATCTCCATCCACTCAACTCCCGCGAAAGCGAGAAGTCTTCATGCCCGCATCCACGATCGTCGCCTCCGGCGGGGAGTTCCGCCTCTACGGGGACTCCGTGCAGACCTTCGCTGACCTGCCCGTGGCCACCTACACGATCGCCTTCTCTCAGACGACCGGCTACAGCCTGCGCCAGACGGAGCCGCTGGGATGCGCCGGAGAGACCGTCTACGGCAGCCACGCCTCCCGTGTACGGAGGATCGTCACCGGCTACTCCGCCATGGACCGCTCGCTCGGCGTCATCCTCTCCGGCGACAAGGGCATGGGTAAGAGCCTCATGCTCCGCCTGCTCGCCGAGCGGATGCGCGAGGAGCACCACCTGCCCACCGTGCTCGTACACCACGACACACCGGGGCTGGCAGCCTTCCTCGACGAGCTGGGCGAAGTCGTCGTCGTCTTCGACGAGTTCGAGAAGATCTTCTCCAACGAGGACGACGAGTCGCAGAACCAGTTCCTGAGTCTGTTCGACGGGCTGAGCACGACGAAGCGCCTCTACGTCCTGTCGGTCAACGAGCTGCACCGCGTCAACGACTACATGCTCAACCGCCCCGGCCGCTTCCACTACCACATGCGCTTCGCCTACCCCGAGCCCGAGACGGTGGCCACCTACCTGCGCGACCAGGTGCCCGGAGTAGCCGAGAAGCAAGTGGCCGAGATCGTCGACTTCTCCCGGAAGTACGACATCAACTTCGACCACCTGCGGGCGATCGCCTTCGAGCTGCGCCTGGGAGAGTCGTTCGCCGAGGTGATCGGTGACCTGAATATCAAGCGCAGCGAGCACGCCGGCTCGCGGATCGAGGCCCACATCACCTGGAAGAACGGCGACACCGACGTCTTCGACGGTCGTGTCGATCTGTTCAACAGCGACAGCCTGCAGACCATCAACGACTGGGACACCGGCATCGGGCTGCAGTTCCGCATGCGCGACGCCGTCCCGTCCGAGGACGGCTACCAGCTCCCGGATGGTGCCTTCACGCTCACCGACCTCCGTGACGAGGACGACAGGTCGCCCGACGACGAGAAGGACCTGCGTGCCGCCGCGGTGATCCTGCGCCGTCCCCCGAAGTACTCCATCGACTTCTGAGGACGCCCCCATCTGAACCGCCGAGGCGCCACTCCAGTCTCCTCGGCGGTTCGCTGTCCGGCTCACGCGTTCCTGTACAGAAAGCAGCCTTCGACCATGCCCGAGTACCACATCGTCTCCGAGCCCCGCCCCGGCGCAGAGCATCGTGAGCCCCGAAGGGCCAACCTTTGCCTCGGCAAGGTCAGTCTCGTCACGGCCATCGACTCCGAGGATCTGTTCCGGGTGACCAGGCGTGAGCTGATCTCCTTCGGCAACGACCTGCACTGAGCGCTATGCAGCCAGATCCGACTGTGCTGCTCGCCTGCCTGGCCGTCGCTGCGCTCGGTGTCCTGTGTCTCGCCATCGGCGTTGGCCGTAAGCGGCGTTGGCGTGATCCCACCCGGCTCTTCAGCTGGCCCCAGAAGCAGCAGCTCATCCGCCAGGCCAACGGCCGGTGCGAGCACAAGCCGCCCCTCTGGTTCCGGTGCCCGGCACCGGGAACTGAGGCCGATCACATACACCCCTGGAGCCGCGGCGGGGCGACTGAACTGTGGAACGGCCAGATGCTCTGCCGCCGGCACAACCGGCGGAAGTCCAACCGTGTGCCGAGCCCCCTCTACCGCTGGCGTCTCGCGCGCCGGCGCAAGAGATACGCGGACGACTCCTGGAGCCGTCGCGACTCGTTCGGCCGTTACGAGCGCGAGGAGTACGAGGTCGGAATGCGCAGGGCCTCGGAACTGATCGACCCCGACGAGGACGGCGGCCCGAATCCGTCACAGCTCCAGTGCTCGCAGCACAACGGCTTCGGCCCCTGCCCCGGCGCCCCCTACTGCACTCCGAAGGATTCCTGATGACCGACCTGACCCCGAACGACTGGCAGCGTGAGAACCTGCCGCCGCTCGCCGTCGCCTGCCCGGACTGCGGCTCGGCGGCCGGCGAACTGTGCACGAGCCACGGCGGCACCCGCGCCCGCAACTCCCAGGTGCACCAAGGACGTTCCGCCGCATGGAACCAGGCCCGGATCGACGGCAACCCAGCCGTCCGCCTCATCCTCGACGCCACCAAGACCCGGCGGGGCATGCACGGCACGCACGCCGCCGAGCTGCTCGACGCCCATGGCCACACGGCCGAGGCCGAGCGGATCCGCCGCGCCGTGTCCGAGCGGAACGGACTGCTGTCCGCCAAACAGGCCGCCGCGCTCATCCTCGACGAAGCCGAGGGAGGTAAGACCCAGTGAGCGCCCGCGACACACTCATCGGGATCCTCCGACAGTGGGCCGAGCGGCACGACGCCGCCCCCCAGACGTCCGAAGCGCTGGTGGCGGCTTCCGACGCAGAGTTGCTGCGCGAGTGGTCCGTGAAGATCCGCGAGGTCGGCACCGCGAGGGGTTGGTCGCTGTGGGCTGCCGCCTACATGGACCCCGATGTTGAGTTCGTCGACACCGGCATGCCGTCGACCGAGACTATCGTTGCCGCGCTGCGCCGCCTCGATCGCGTCTCGGTCCTGCGCGAGGTCGACGAGCAGTTCGCCGCGATGAAGCTGCCCGACGAGTTGAAGGGCACGTTCAACGCCGGTTCCTATGCCGACGCGTGGCGCCGTTGCCGGGTGATCGTCCAGGCCATGGCCAAGGAGAAGGGAAGCCGCCCAGAGCACGAACCGCTGGTCGTGTCGCGGTACGACGTCGCCATGGAGCCCGCCTCGGAGGAAGAGCCGGTCTTCACGGTCGGCGCGGTCACCGAGGACGGGCGGCCCGTGGCGCTGTGCTTCGACCCAGAGACGCGCCGGAAGGTCGCGGCCTGGCTCGCACCGGGCGAGATCGCCGAGCTGGAGCGGCTGCGGGCTCGATTCAGTCGAGGCCCGGCACAGAGTCAGGACCTCACCCAGCGAATCGCCGCGCTGAAGACGGCCAACGCCCAGTGCCGGGCGGCAACGTTCGTTGCTCTCGCCCTGGCGCTGCGCCAGGAGCCGTCGTATGACCTGGTGACCAAGCTGGAGGACCTCGGAGAACTCGCGTTGACGGGTGAGCCGGATGAGATTGGAACGCTGGTAGAGCAGATCAGTGAACTGGCTTCGGTCGATGAAGTCGCCACTCGGCTCGGCGGAGAGATCCCGTATGTGCCGGGCCCGAACAGCCAGGACGCGCCGGAGGCCCCGGCCGCTCCCGACTTCTTCCAGCCGGAGCGCACCTATCAGCGCGGACGCTGGATGTTCCAGTGCCTCGCCGTAGCCCCCGCGCCCCACAACGGCCAGGTCCACGCGGTCGGCTACCTCGCCCGCCAAGACGGAACCGCGACCGTGCACGGAATGAGCCCCGAGAACTGGAAGCACGACGGCTGGACCGACGTCACCGAGACGGAGGCGGCGTACCCGGACGTCTCACCCGTGGCTCACGCCGATGCGCCGTCGCGCACTACCGGCGACACCGCGGGGGAGGACCGGTGAGCCAGCCGCACGACCCGCACGATCCTCAGCGAAGGGCCTCGACGGCTCCACCGGCGCGAAGGCCGCCTTCTTCCAGGAGCGCATCAGCGACGCCATGAGCCGCGCCGCCAACGACGTGAGCGATCTCGCGCCCGAGAACGAGCAGGTACGTGACGCGGCCAACCTCATCGACAGCGCCGCGCTGCACTACCTCGAGAACCCCGGCGCGACCCCGCGCCAGGCGATCAAGGCCAGCTGCGACCAGGACGTCGACGACGTCCTCGGCTGGATCCAGGACTGATTCGACCCACTAATTCTTCCATCCTTGAGGAGCAGATCATCATGGGCGCGAGCATGCTCACCGCCACCATCGCCTTCCCGGCCGGAAGCACCGAACCGCCGAACTTCGACCGAGGCCGTCAGCTGCTCGAGAAGATCGAAGATCCCTCGCTCTTCACCTTCGACGAGCCCGGAACTGAGCTGGAGGAGCTGCTACCGGATCTGGACGACGAGTCCGACCTCTTCGACGAGAACGGCGCAGTGCTCATCGAGTACGCCCGGCGCGCCGGGCTCGTCATCATCAACAACCTCGAAATGGCCCTCGACTCCCGTGAGACGACATTCCTCACGGTCGCCGACTACAGGCTCTATATCTCCGGCGGGCTCTCCAACGGCGACACCCCCACGAACGTGACCCAAGCGATCTGGGACGCCTACAAGCTGCCCGAGAGCGTGATCCTCGCCATGGGCTTCATCCCGGACTACGAGCAGCCGCTCTCCCACACGAACAGCCGCGGGGCCAGCGCGCCCCTCACTGACACCGATGTGGTCGACGCGATCGCGCTCGGCCTGGGCACCTCGCCGGAGTGGCCCGGCACGGACACCCTCAAGTGGATCGCCGAGGCCATCGGCAAGGTGCGTGACGAACCCGGCAACGCTGAGCCCGTCGAGTACCTCAAGCGCTGGTCAGAGCGGTACGGCCTCGACCCGCTGTCGAGCAAGTTCCTCTCGGCGTACATCGTCGAAGAGATCGGCAAGGCCGGCGAAGACGAGAGCGAGGACTGACAGCGCTCGCACGACCCATAATCTGCAGCACTTGGTCAACCAGCTCAACCACCCCTCGAAGAGGCCGGATACGAGACCCCCAGGCCGCCGGTGGAGGAGTTCGGCTACCGGAAGCGACCAGGGAGCCCACCAACAAGGGCACCTTCCGGCACGAGCAGGTGGTATGGGATGACCCGGAGCTTCAGGGCGAGCCACCAGCCGGCGCCGGAGAATCCGCCGAAATCGGGCCATCAGGGACGGGGAAACCGGCGCCGGTGTGCCAGTGACCACCACCCCGACGCATGTCCGCGCCCATGACCACTCTCCACGTGACCCCGGACGCCCTGTATGCCGCAGCTGTGGAAACGGAGTAGACCGGGCCCGGCGCATATGGGTCGACCAAGGCGGCGAAACAGTCGTACCGATCCCGCCCGCCACCAACGACGACCCCACACCTGACACCTCGCCACCGACAGGGTGGGGAATTACGTGACCACACGGCCGGGGAATTACGTGATCGTCCACAGTTCTTGCGGGAGGGCTGCTCCCAATGGCTGTCCGAGACGGATTTCGACTGATCGCCCGCTGTCGACCACCACGCCCGCGTGCTGCACGCTCCTACTGGAAGGAAGACCCTGTGATGACGCTCCCCACCCCCGGCCAGTTGCGCACGCTCATACATGACGCGCTCACCACAGCGCTGACCCGCGACGCCGCCACACTGCCGGCCTCCATGCTCTACACGCCCGGCTGCCGCCCCGCGCTGTTCATCGACAGCAGCGTGGTCCGAGGCGGTCCCGGAGTCGGCAAGACGTTGTGGGCCCGGGTCCTGACCGACCCTGACCTCCGTGCGGCAGCCGCCCATGACCTGAAGATGCCGCGCCTGGAGGATACCCGGGTGATCTCCGCCCCAGGGGCCGCAGGAGACAGCGACGGCTATCCGGCCGCGCCGGAGCTGGAGGCACTGATCGGCGAAGGAATCCGCCCCGTGACGGTGTGGACCGCTGTCGCCCTGACCGCCCTGGGCGTCTGCGACCTCACACACCTGCCCAGCTGGCGCGACCGCGCGCAGTGGTTGCTGCGTAACCCCGACGCCCTGCGCCAGGCCGTGGCCGACCTGAACTCGCAGGGCCACACTCATCTGGTTGTCTTCGACAGCTTGGACCGTCTCCACCCCGATCAGCGCATTACGGACCGCCTCGCCTCCGGAGTCCTCCAGCTCGCTGCCGACCTGGCCCGCCTCGGGCCGCGCGTGAGGGCGAAGGTCTTCCTACGCCCCGACACCCTCGACGCGGCCCTGTGGGCGCTCAGGTCCGAGGCCCGACGTGCTCTGCGTACGACCGACTTGAACTGGAGCACGCCGGACCACTGGGGCCAGGTGACCGGAACGCACCTCTACGGGCTGTTCTTCCAGCTCCTGGCGAACCACCCCAGTGAAGGTGCCGCCGCCTTCCGTTCTCTGACCCCGGGCTGGAGGCTCACCCCCGACGGTCGCTTCAGCGCGCCCGAGCAACTGACCTCCGATCCCGCCGCGCAGGAACGCCTCTTCACCGTGATCGCGGACCCGTACATGGGCGCGACCGCCCGCAAGGGCTCCACGTACCGGTTCATGCTCACGTATCTCCAGGACGGTGTCGGCGGACTCAGCCCGCGCCCGTTCCTCATCGCACTGAGGCAGGCCGTGCGCCACGCCCTGGACGATCACCCCGACCACCCGCGCGCCCTTCACCACCGGGACATCCGCCGGGGCGTGCCAGACGGAGCGCGTGCGCGCGCCGCAGAGGTCGAGCAGGCCATGCCGTGGGTGCAGGCGGCACTCGCTCCGCTGGCCGGGCAGCAGCTGCCCGTCGACTCCGACCAGGTCATCGCCCAGTGGGACCATGCGTGCCTGCCAGACCGTCTTCGCCGTCTCGGCTCCCGCGCGGCGGACCCGTACCCCAGCGGCATGCGGCACCTGGCTCGCTACCACGACCTCCTCGAAGAGCTCACTGCCGCTGGCGTCGTGCACCCCAGGACCGATGGGTCCTGGGACATGCCCGAGCCGTTCCGCATCGCGTACGGCCTGGGACGCCGACGAGGTGTGAAACCGGCCTCGGCCCCTGTCTAGCCCAGGCTGAGGCGCGCCCGGACTCCGGCCACGCACCGGCACGCGCACCAGCTTCGCGCTGCCCCGCCGCCGGATACCGATAGTGGGGGTGCGCCTCCCGTCGGCTGCGACGAGTGGTCGCACAGCGTGAGCGCAGGCGCTGGTTGGCTCGTCGATTCCTGAAGCCGAAGGCGTTGCGTGCTTCGAACCGCGCATCACCCGCGCCCTCAAGGTCCTCGCCGAGGCGGGCAAGCCTGTGACGCTCGGCACCTTGCAGTGAGAGCTGGAAGGGCCGCCGACGTTCGAGCGGCAGCCGCGCACGGCTGACGACCCGTGAGTGACCCCCGACTACGTCCCCGGCTCCCGGCCTCCAGCGGCCCCACCGCCCGCAGAGCACCACTTCGGCTAGCCGGGCACCGTACCCGTGGGCCGAGTGCAGGTGCACGCACGAGCCTCCGTGCGTGGCGGGCTGGATCGACACCGTCGAGCAGGAGCCCGAGAGCGGCGCCGACAGCCGACCGTACCCGGGACAGCCAGCCCGTCACCCACCAGACGAAACGCCCTTGTCCCAACTGCCGCTCCGAGGCGGCCCAAGCCCTGGCCGACTCGATGCCCGCGCGGCCAGTAATTCTCGAAGTTCCGTAAGCGCAAGGAGCGCTGATATGTCCTTAGCCCAACCCACCGAGACGCGCCCCCCGACCTGGCGCGAGGAACTGACCCACGACCTGGCCGACGCCACAGAGAAGACGCGGGCGGCCTGGCTGTCGCAGCGCAACGTCGTCGCCACCTACCTGCGGGCCGTCATGCCCCACTTGGAGGCGGCGTTCCACCGGGGCAGGCGCGGCCACCTCCGCGACCTGGGGATGCTCCCGCCCTCGCTGACGCACCCGCTCACCGGCCGCGAGAAGCAGGTCATCGTCCGCGTGGCGCGCGGCATGTCCAACGCGAAGACCGGCGTGGACCTGTTCCTCTCCGAGGACACGATCAAGACCCACCTGCGGCGCATCTACAAGAAGACCGGCACGCACGACCGGGCCCACGCTGTCGCCCTCCTGCTGATCCGGGGCGACATCACGGCGGCCGACGTCCTGGAGCCCCTGGATGACGACCGTTGACGCCCCTCTCCCGCACCTGGCGCCCGCAGACAGCACCGAGCGCCCGGTCCACCTCGTCGAAATCCGGTGCCCCGACGACGAGTACCCAGCCGCTGCGCCGGTGGGCATGGTGCGGCGGCTGCCAGTTTCACAGCGCCACTGTGAACGCCTGGCCCCCGGACGGCTCGTATCCCATCGAGGCGACCACGCTCACCGACACCTAGGAGTTCCAGGGCTTCTCATGGGGCCACGGGTACGAGCGCGAGATGCCGCTCGACACCCCCGCGAAGGAAGTGGCCGACGCCGTCCTCGTCACGCTCCCGGCCCAGGAGAAGCAGAGCGTGCCGGTCAGCTGAGCCCCGGCTTCGTCATGCCGTCGTGCTCGCCGCCTCCCCACAACATCCCACCGCACGTCAGAGAAAGCGCAGCACACTCATCATGACCAAGCCGACCAACCCCTACGCCCACGCCTACGCGGACTTCCTGCGCGAAACCGCCGAGCACCAGCTCGTGGTGCTCCACAATGACGGCCTCTACCGCCATCTGCGGATCCAGGAGCCCGGCACGCGCATCTGGTCCTGGGACATCACCACCTGGCAGAGCCACTACTCCGACGGCGCGCCGAGCATCGACGTGCACTACTGGGCCGAGAAGCTCTGCGGCGGCCGTTCGTACGAGGTGGAAATGTACGACGCCGACGTGCGCGGCTTCCGCGCGCGCGGCCGTCCGCGACGGCGGAGCAGCCACCCGACGACTGAGGCGGTGCAGTCATGAGCCGCCGTCCTGTCCAGGACCCAGTGATTGACGCAGCGCAGGGCGATGAGATCCACCCCGCCTTCGGCGTCGCGGTCGTGACACGGAGGAGCGGCGGAGGTCGTTCGCTGTTCCAGTCCGACCTGCTCCACAACGAGACCATCTCGCTCTCGGTCCACCAGGCCACGCGCAAACGCGACCTCAACCACGACTGGGTTCATCCAGGCCGAGAGCTCGTGGAGATCGAGATGAGCCTCGCGCAGTGGGGCTCGCTCGTGTCCTCCATGGGGCTCGGCAGCGGCGTGCCGGTGACCATCCGGTGTACCGAGCACGACGCCTTCGTGCCCGAGATCCCTCATCAGCCCCGCACCGCCGAGAGCCTGCGGGAGGTCCGCGAGGTCACCGACCGGATGTACGCCCGTGTCAAGGCCGCCACGGCGGCACTGCACGAGGCGATCCACGAGAAGAAGGGCGTGAGAGCCACCAAGGAGGCACTCAACGCACTGGAGAACGCCGTCGCCGGTGCGGGCAGCAACGCCCAGTTCACCGTCGACTCACTCGTGAAGGCCGGCGAGCAGGTCGTCGCCCAGGCCCGCGCCGACATCGAGGCCCACGTCCTGGAGGTTGTCCGGCTGACGGGTGCCGAGCCCTCCATCGAAAGCTCGTCATTCGATGCCCCGGCGCTGCCGGGGCCCACTACCAGCCGAGAGGAGCCCACCGATGCCTGAACTCACCGTGCCCGACGAGCTGTTCGACGCCGATTCCGTCGCCTCCGACGAGCACAGGCTGGCCGACCGCTTCGACTGGATCATCCAGGACGGCCAGATCGTCCACGCTCCCGTCGTCGGCTGGACCTGGGCGTGCCCCAAGTGCGGCGAGTCCGGAACCCTGCCGGAGGCCCCTGTTGCTCTTTTCCACAGTGCCTCCCCGCACGGGAAACAGCACGCAGCTGGCCCGTTCGACACCCTCGTGCCGTTCCTGGTCTCCGTCGTGCGCGAGTTCCCTGGCTCTGCTCCGGGAGCCGACTGAAGCACCAGCCTCGATACGGAGAGACGTTCGACCTCGAGGAGATCGACGGCGGCGAACGCTGGCGCTGCAAACATGCGGGGCGCATGGCGAGACGTGGAAGCCCATGCCCGGCCTCTACGACTACCCGCACGCCATCGGCACCGCCGCCCACCGCCACCCCACCTGCGAAAGGACCAGCGCGTGACCGATCAGCCGACCGCAGACACGATCACTCCGGAGGAACTCGCCGACCTGCGGCGCGAACTCGCTGGTCTGCACATCACGATGGGCCTGCGCACCTGCCTGACACCGGGCTGCCTGAAGCAGTACGACCACTTCGCCACGCTCACCGGCGGCCAGCCGGCCCGCCCCGAGTGGTCAGGGGAGGGATGGCGGCAGGTAACCCGCGGGCCCGCCACGGGCAGCATCTGCCCCGAGCACCTCGATGCCGTCACCGCGCACCTGCCCCGCACCGTGGACCTGCCCAACGGACGGTGGATGGTGGCCTGCGCATGCGAGTGGATGTCCCGCCCGCAGACGTACGGCGGTCTCCTGCGCCCCCTGTGGGAGGAACATCTCCTGCTCGCCACGGGCCAGCTCGAGGCCCCTGTCTCGCTCGCTGAGAAGCTCGGCCGGCTCCCGCTGGAGGAGCACACCGAGGACAGCCTGCGCGAGCTGTACGAGGCCGTCGAAGACACCGAGCACGACCGTGCGGAGACCTACGACGCCGCGCAGGCCATGTTCAAGGCCTGGGACTGGCACCGGCAGACCCTCGGCGGCGTATCCAGCGCCATCGCCGCGGTCCGCAACATGATGCGGACGTCGGCCGACTTCCTGGATCACCGCGACTGGACAGTCGACCGGATCGACGCCTACCTGTGGGCGATCCTCATCGGTTGGGACGACCGCACCCTCCAGGAGGTCGCGGTCAGGCACCGGTGGGACGAGCACAGCATCAAGTACGTACGGCGGATGCACGGCTACCTCGCACCGATCACCGACCCGCAGCCGAAGGAAGACCAGCGATGACCTCGCACCGATCACCGACCCGCAGCCGAAGGAAGACCAGCGATGACCTCCCAGCTTCCCGAGACCACGCCGCTGGTCTGGTACCGCTCGCGCTGCCGCAAGTCCTAGAAGGTGCAGGACCCCGCCTGCCGCTGTAAGACTCCTGTGCCGAGTCTGCGCCCCACCCAGGTCACCGTTGCACGCTCCGACGCGGCGCCCCCTGCACGCGCTCAGCGACGAAGAGGCCAGGACCCGCGCGCTCCCCCGCAAGAGCACCAAGGTCCGCGTCACCTTTCGGAGCCGAAGTCGTCGACGCCTGGCAGTGGTCCAGCGCAGGCAACCGCAGCCTGGGCTTCACCGTTCGCACCTCGGACGGCCGCAGTTTCACCATCAACCCTCAACTGCTCGGTCTCTCCATCGAACGCATCAATGACAGCGTGGAGGAGCCGTGATGGATGAACAGAGGAGGCAGGAATTGCAGGACAGCCTGCCGGACGACCCGGTCAACGCCGAGCGGCTCCCGGAGTCCCTCCAGCAGAAGACAGACCGAATCGCCTCTGCCACCGGCCATCCCACCGAGGACAACATCACCCTGCCGTCCCAACTGGAGCGCCTGGCCGACCAGCTGGCCCGCCAGTACGACTACCGGCCCCTGGCCGAGCTCGAGCAGGAAGACCCCGAACGCGCCCAGGAACACTGGGACGCGGCCGCGCACCTGGCGCCGTGGATCCAGGGGTGCCCCCGCGAGGAACGCCGTGCCGCCTTTGGCCGCGGCTTCGACAAGGGCAAGGAACGCCAGAAGCTGCGCACTGCCGGCGACGTACGGCGTCTCAAGGACGAGGTAGCCGAACTACGGCAGGACCGTGACCCGGACGGGCTGCGGGCTCGTATCCGGGACCTGGAGTACGCGCTGGAAGGCTGGGACCGCTTCATGACCGGCCGGGTCCTTCCTCGGCCGGACGTGCCAGCGGACTGGAAGATGCAGGCCGCCGAGTACCTGGCCAAGTTGACCGCGGTACAGCGGGAACTTGCCGTGCTGAAGGGCGTGCAGCCATCCAACGCCACCCGGAGCAGCTCGTCGTGACCGAAGGCACCTTGTACGCGCGGCTGGACGGGTTACAGGCGGCCTTGTCCCGGCCCACACCGGCCCCGCTGGACGGCCAGAGGTCATCGACCTGACCCACCCCGCCGTAAACGGCCAGACCCTGGCCCCCGCACTCGCCCCGTGGGTGGGCCCGGCCTGCCCGCGGGGTCACTACCCGAACGGATACAGACCATGTCCTCACCCGATAAAACCCCCACCCCCGGCGGCACTCCGGAGGTCCCGGGTCCTGGGCCGCTGCTCGTCGGTGCGCAGGTCGAGGCGTACGCCCTCGTGGTCCGCCGCCAGACCTGCGATGACCTTGCGGGGGAGCTCCGCGATGATGGCCAGGTTCTGGCCGCCGATCTCGTGGACGAGAACCACGACTTCACCGAGATATCCCGCTCCCTGGCCGCCATCCCCGCCGCACCGAAGACGGAACACGGTGCCCACTGCCGCCCCTTCGACTGCCGGTGCGGCTGCGACCGGGCCCAGAACTGTCTCGACTGTCGGCGACGTGCTGGCGCGCGCAGTGCTGCGCCCAGGTTGCCACCGACTACGCCCGCGCACGGGCCCGCAAGACCGCCCTGCGGGCACTCCTCGACGCCGTGGACCCGGTGATGCTGACCGAGGCTGCGGGAGACCGTCGCCGAGGCCGAGGAAGCCGCCCTGCGCGACACGATCGCCCGCCGGGTCCGCTTGCTCACGCCGACCGACGGCCCCCGCTACACGCATGCCGTCTTCGCGGCCTATGACTCCAAGCTGGGCATGGGCCATGCCGACTACCGCCTCCACGACGTGGAGCTGCACGAAGACGAGAACAAGCACGAGGACGAGGGCGGGCTTGCGACCGTCGACCTGGACGACGATGTCCTGTCCGCCGCGCTCGGCACTCTCGCCGGGCTGCTGCGCCCCGACGAAGGCGCGGACCTCGCCGTCGACCTCACCGACTGACCCCGTACACCGAAACGGCGGGGCGCGCGTGGCCTAGGGGGTCGCCCGAGGGCGCCTCGCCGCAGCGCTTCTGGCCCGCGCGCCACAGGAACCATGCGCGCCCTGCACCCCTTTGCTTTCACTACCCACCAGGAGAACCGCGTCATGTCCGCGATCACCACCGCCCCAGCCCAGGTCGGCAATGGCAAGGCCGTGCACTACGTCCGCAAGGACACGTTCCACTCCCACACCATCGGCTGCGGTCGACTGGTGTCCCGGGAGCTGACCGCCCAGGAGGCCGCCGACCGCAGGGCGTGCGGCCCCTGCAAGCGCGCCGTGGAGGTCCTGGCTACCGAGCCGCCGGCCGAGACCGAGGCCCCCGCCGCCGGCGCCGCCGAGCAGACCCCGGCAGCCCCAGCGGAGGACGACCAGGCCGCCAAGGTCGCCGACATCGAGCGGCGCGTGCGCCCCCTGGATGCCGACACCGTCACGACCGCGACCATGTTCGACCCGGAGTTGACCTACTACACGGACGGCACCCGGGTGGTCATGCGCGCCAAGGACACCGAGCGCACCGGCACCACGTTCGGCGTGGCGGACGGCGCCGCCCCCTACGCCTACCAGGCCGTGCGCTGGGACGACGGCGGCGCCGACCTGGTCGCCCCCCACGTCCTTCACCGCGCCGACCAGGACGACCAGGCGCGCCGTCAGGAGCTGGTGACCGAGGTCGCTGCCCGGACGCTCGTCCTGGCCAGCCACGCCACCGCCCACGCCTTCCAGCCGGTCGACCTGCCGGACGGCGAGCGTATCGCCTGGACGTTCCGCACCGGCCACGGCGCCCGCGCCCACTACCACTGGGTGTCCGTCCGCAACATCATCAGCCAGGGCGACGGCAGCGAGTACCGGTGGCAGGCTGACCAGGCCGCCCTCCTCGCCCGCCGCACCGGCCTGGACGACGCCCCCATGGCTGAGCACATCGCCGTGGTGACCGCCGAGCCCACCGAGGTTCTGGAGTGCATGGCCGCCGCCCTGGACCCGGACACAGTGCGCCTGGAGTCGGACGGCGCCGCCCGCTGGGCCGTCGTCCGCGGCGGCACCTTCCTGGGCACCGTCCACGATGAGGGCGCCCGCATGCGCCGCGGCCGCTACGCCGCCTGGGCCCCCTACGCTGAGCGCCGCGACGGCAAGGTCGGGTTCCACCACGACCTGGACGCCGCCAAGGACGCCGTGGCCCAGGCGTGGCCCGTGGAGGTCGCCGAGATCGCCGGCGAACTGGGCGTGCCGGTCACCCAGGTGATGGAGGTCGCCGAGCAGGTCGACCAGGATTGGAAGGTCCAGGGACGCCGCGCCGTCCTGCGTGCCGAGGCGTACACGGGCACGGACGGCCGGGTGACCCAGGCCGCCGCCGTCGAGGTGCGCAGCCGCCTGGCCGTGCCGTTCCACGGCCCGGCCGAGTACGACGGCCCGACCGGCTTGTGCGGCTACGACGACCACACCGCGCCCCTGCTGCCCTCCGGCAAGCTCGCCCAGTACGACCGCCAGCAGGGCGTCATGTGGGTGTGCCCGGGGAGCTGCCGCCCCGCACGCGGCAGCCGCGAGAAGCTGACCATGCGCGACACCACGGCCGTCTTCTACCACCCGCCGCCCCCCGCGGCCTGGCCTGCCACGCCAAGGACGGCGACCTGGTAGTGGTCGACGGCCAGGCGATGGAGGTCAAGGGTCTCCAGGTGGACAAGACCACCAACGCTCACGTGTGGCTGGTCCTGGACGGCATCAGCGCCGGGCCGCTCCGCTTCACGCTCGAAGACCGGCTGGAGTTCCGCCGGCGCGTGCGCCGCGTGGACGTGCCGTGCCGGGAGTGCTGCGTGTACGTGGTCATAGAGGTGGACGAGGTGGTCGACGGCGTGCCCAACACCCGCCTGTGCGGCCTGTGCGGCCTGTGCGACCGCCCGCAGCCGGACGAGCTGACCGAGGACCAGGCCCGCGCCCGCGTGGAACGCACGTACCCGCACGCCGAGGCATTCCAGGCCGAGCGTACCGAGCGCGGTCGGCTGACCGGCTACACGTTCCGGGCCGGCCGCCTGCACTCCGCCCGGTACGGCTGGATCACCGCGGCCGGGACGTACGCCCAGGGCCTGGAGGACTACCGGTCGCAGGCTGCCGCCATGCTGCCCATGGCCGTCCGCGACGAGCAGGCCGCCCGCCCCTCTACCCCCGGCCGGGACTGCCGACCTGGATGACGAGGTTCTGTCCGCGGCGCTCGGTACTCTCGCGCTGCTGCGCCCCGACGAGGGCGCTGACCTCACCGTCGACCTCACCGACGAGGGGAACTTCTGAAGTCGCGACCGTCCATCCATCAGGGCCCGTGCCCCGGCTCCGCACCGTGCGGGACTGGGGCACGGGTCTCTTCTTTCCCCTAACCGCTCCGTCTCTCAGAGGCGCAGCGATCGACCATTCGATGTCCTTATCGACTCGGCGAACAAAGTCGTATGCGAGTCGATGACAAGCTATTTAGGCTGAAGCTATGACTCACAACAGCAACGCTCACGACAACGGCACTCCCGACGCCGAGCTCCCGAAGTTCTCCGTCAATGTCGTCCCGACCGACCAGCTCAGGCGCGAGGACCTCGCCACGATGCTGAACCTCTATCGCCGCGGCGAGATCACGCCGCTGATCTTCGGGGACGGCAACAAGCCCGAGGCCGCGATCATCCCCTTCGCCGCGTTCGTGCGCCTCATGAAGTACGACCACGCGGCCCACGTCCACGCTGAGGCTGCTTTCCAGGCCGAGCTCTCCCGTCGCACCCAGGAGTCCGACGCTTCCGGCGAGGCGAGCATGACCATCGAAGAGCTCGCCGAGAGCCTTGGCCCGCTCGGTCAGCAGTGGGCGGATGGGCATCGTGCTGCCCAGCAGGAGAAGCGTGATGAGTGAGCGTCGGTCTCCCGTCCGCCTTCTGCCGACGACCGGTCTCAAGCAGGACCTCCAGACGCTCCACGACGCCGCGGTGATGCACCCTCATGGACCGGAGGACCGGCTCCTGCGCGTGGCTCTCAACCAGCTGGGCCGGATCCAGCAGGGCGCGCCGAGCACGCACCCGCTGGAGTACATGCCCAGTTATCCCGACCTCTCTGATTGCGAGACCACGTACGTCGGCGCGGATCCGAATGCGAAGCCCTCGCACCGGATCGTCTGGCGGGAGCGCGCGCCCCAACGCCCGGGCGAGCCCGTCACCCGCGAGATCATCGCCCTGGGTGAACGCGCGAACGGGCAGGCCTACTACATGGCCGGCCAGCGCCTCGGTCGCCCCCTGGGCTTCACTCTCGCCGAGCTGGCTGCGCAGCGCGAGCCGATCGCGAGTCCCTCACGACCCCGACAGCGCTCGATCAGCAGCTTCGGCACGCCATACGCGGGTGAGCCTGACCTCCAGTTCGAGTGACCTGTAATTCGCGATTCTTCTGACCATTGATGGTTTCTCATAGAATGGAGGTAATAGCTATTTGATAAGAGCGAGATGGTGGCGATGTACGACTACGAGTCAGTGACCCAGGCGGCAGCTCTGGATGCTGAACCCCAGTCCAGCACAACCGCGGGACGCCGCCGGTTGATCAGTCCTCGTTGCGCCCTCTTCGTACGGCGCGGCATCGGACTGGCGATCGCCCTCGGCATGGCCTACGGCACCTTCCACGTCATCTTCCGCACTGAGCTGTTCGCCCCCGTACTGGCCTACGTCGGACCCGTCAGGGACTTCATCGGCTGGGTGGTCGAGGACCCGGGGCGGGCCTGGATCGCGCTGGCGGCCCTCGTCATCCCGCACATCGGGCTGTACTACCTGCTCTTCGAGGACCGGAAGTAGTGCGGGGCGTCATGTGTAGGACCATGTTCAAGAGTGCTCGTGCCATCATCGCTCTCGGTCTGATCGGCGGCGTCAGTCTGGCGGTCATCGGCGGATGGGTCACCGGCTTCTTCGCCTCGATCGCGAGCACCGTCGCCGGCCTGTGAACGACTTCATGGGCTGGATCAACTCGCCGCTTGGGTGGGAGCACCTCCTCGCCGGGGCTGGCGTGCTCATCGTCCTGGTCATCGTGCTCGTGCTGATCTTTGCCATCGCCCACGGCTGAGCGTCGCAACTGGGCTCGTCCCGCCATAAAGAGAACCCCCGTGATGCCTGTGCATCACGGGGGTTCTCTTTTTCTGCTGGCTCCTCGTTGCCTACGACGCGGCCCGTAGCTCACGATCCTCAATGACGTTCTCGAACTCGTCGGCATCCTCGATCATCCCGTAGGTCTCCGGTGAGATCTCGTCCTCATCGCCGCCGAGCCGGCGGTTGAAGCTGCTCGACGCGGAGAACTTCAGCACCACGTAGTCGTCGACGTTGCTCTTGCCGAAGCGCACCTTGTGGCCCTTGTGGTCCTGTCGGTAGAAGCGGCCGAAGCTCGTGAGCACGACCGTCTCTCCGCAGCTGACTGCGCCCGTGAGTTCGCCGAGCAGCGACTCGTACACCTTGTTCACCACCCGGATCGGCAACCCACTGCGAGTCGCGACCCGAGAGATGAACTCGCGCTTACTGACACGCGGATTCGTCGTCGTCTCCATACCCACACCCTGTCCTGTCGTCCTTCATGACGCGGTTTCGCTGAGAAACCAGTCTATCGAAGATAGTAACGAGTCGAGAAGGAGAGACGGGCTTATAGAGTGCCACTCGCTACGCTTGTCTTGGCCCATTCGGCTAGAGCTCCAGATCCAGCTCGATCTCCTCCCGGTCGTCCTTGGGCTCGTAGTCGACCGATTCGATGCTGTTCCGCGTGTTCGGATCGCGGCGCTGGTTCACGACCCTGTCGTGGGACTCCTCGAACCGCTGCTGCGCCGCTACGCGGTGGGCGGCATCGAGCTTTGCGCCGATGTTGCGCTCCCCGAACTCCATCATCGAGCCCAGCGCCGACTTTGTGCCCTGCTTGATCGCGTTGACGTTCGGCTTGTTCTGCGCCCGCTGCTGCTCCCATCGGCTCCGGTCCTCCGGCGTGACGTAGCCGAACATCCGCGCAAAACGTGAGCCGAACCTGACCTGCTGTCCCTCATTCTGTTCCTGGCTCATGGCCCTTCCTCCTGCTCCTTGTTCGTGTTCTCGGATCGCCCTCAGGCGGGCTGGTAGTCCTCGGAATCGGCCTCAGCGTTCGGGCTCTCGTTCTGCGGGCCGGCCTCCTGCTCGGACGACGGACCCGTAGGGCGCGACCGCGGCTTGAGCCGCTGCTCCTCGAAGAAGGCACCCGGGTCGTCGACCGCCGTCTGCAGCGTCTGCTGCCAGTTCTCCCCGAGGCTCCGTTTCAGCTCGGCCTCAAGATCCGGGTACTTCTCGTTCACCGCCTCCATCGCGTCGACGTAAGCGTTGGAGTAGACCCGCTGCTGCTCCTCGGGCGGCAGGCCGTCGATGTCCATGCTCGCGATCATCACCTCGGACTGGTCCAGGCGGTGCTGGAGCGTGTCGGGCAGTCCGCTGGTGTCCAGGCCCTGCTTCTGTGCCGCGAAGCCGACCAGGTAGCCGAGCATGTTGCCCCCGTAGCCCTCTTGGTCGCTGCGGCCCAGCGCGTCGAGCAGCGAGGTCTTCATCGTCTCGGCGAGCTGGACCTGGTGGGCGTCCGCATCCATGGGCCGGCGCAGCGTGAACATCCCGTCCTCGGGCAGACGCTGACCCAGCTGGTCGTCGAACTCCCCGCTCCAGACCGTGCGGACCCGGTCGGAGCCTGCGATCCGCTCCTCGTGCGCGGGAGCCTTGACGATCCGGCCGTGGGCCACGCCGTTGAACATCGTGCGCAGCTCGGGCTCGTACTCCATCCGCTCGCCGATGATCATTCGCGCGCGCTGGACGACCTCCTGGCGCTCCAGGCCGTCTTCGCGCATCTGCTCGTGCAGCCGCTTGCGCATCGCCCGGTAGCTGTCGCGGATCAGGCCGGCGTCCGCGCCCGGCTCACGCATCTTCCAGAAGGCGTTCTCCATGAGCGCGACCTCGGTCATGGCTGCCGAGTCCGGGGTGAACATCTCCCGGTGGCCGCGCTCACGGTGCTGCATGGCGTCGAAGCGCTGGCGCCACTTCTTCGTCAGGTGGTCACGCGGATCGGTGCTGCCGATGAGGCGCTCGCGCCGGGCGTCGCTCGGCACGTCCTTGAAGATCCTCTGCCGGTGCGCGATGCCGCTCTCGGCAGAGGCGATCATGCCGCGGGTCCTGGTGTCGATGCGTTCCTGGATCTTGTCCTTGAGGGGCTGAAGGTAGCTGTCCATCTCCTTCTTGAAGTCCGGGGCGAGCATCCGCATCGTCATCACCATGCCGACGGCCTGGATGATCGAGTTGGCATTCACTCCGCGCGAGAGCGGCTTGAGACACGACTGCATCATCATCTGCATGTAGACGTGGTGCATGACGCCGAGCTCCTGCGTCCGTTCCTCGTCGTTGAAGCCGGGCACCAGCAGCTTCGAGTCACGCAGCGAGGCCATGTACTTCTCGCCGGCCAGCCGCGTCTCCGCCCGAAGCTTGAGCATCTGCTCGCGCTGTTCCAGGCCCTCGGTCTCGTCCTCTGCCCGGTCGACGTCGATCCCGTGCACGCGCTCGCGGTCGGCCATCCGATCCTGTGTCTTCGCGCCGAAGAACCCGCGAGCGCGGTCCCGGAGCCACTCGCGCCAGGCGCGCGAACCGTCGGCGTCCTCCGGTCCGGGCTCGTCGATCACCTCGGCGTCGATCGGCTCGTTCGAGCGCGAGTCCCAGTAGGCGTATGCGCTGCTCTGCGGCTCGTCGGCCTGCTGCCGATCGTCGTCCACCGGAAGCTCCTTGGCCGCGCGCGGGCGGCCCGCAGGGCCCGTTCCCAGTTCCTTGTGCTGTGCCATTTCAGTAGCCCGCCCCGTAGTCGTCGTCGCCCTGCGGCTGATCGATCTCGATGCTCGGCGTGTAGACCGGGCGCGACGCGCCCACGCCCACGGCATGCGCAGAGCGGCGGTGCGAGCCGCGGGTGCGGGAGGCCCCCGCGTCCTGAGAGATCACGTCGCGCTTGACCGCCGAGTCATCGACGGCGATCGCAGCGCTGTCCAGGCCCTGCGCCTCGGCGGAGCTCAGCTGATCGAGCTGCCGGGACATCTCCGCCCGGGCCTTCCGGGTCCCCGAGGACGCGAACTGCTCGTTCTTCTCGCCGTCGTAGACGCTCTCGCGGTTCTTGGCCGCCTGCACGAGCGCCTCGAAGCCACCGCCGTAGGCCATCCGGTCCATGACGGTGCCCCGCAGCGACGGGTCCTCTTCGAGGTTGCGGATGAGCCCGGTTTTCGGGTCCTCCAGCGAACTGGCCACGCGGGCCACGTAGGCCGGGTTGACCGTGACGCCGAAGCCCTCCTTGGACTCGTAGAACTCGATGAACTTCTTCTCCCACTCCTCGGCCGTGGCCTGGACGGGCTCACCGTCGAGGAATGCCGTGCGCCACTGACCGGGGCCGACGTGTTCGATGCTGCGGCCCCTCCAGAGCTCGCGGCCGGGGCCCTGGAGCATCGCGTACTTGTGCCGGGCCTCGGCGGCGTCGTGCTTGGCCTGCAGGATCGACTGGGTCACCGGGTAGGTGACCTCCAGGACGGCCTTGAGGTCTTCGCCGCGCAGCGCGCGCACGGCGCGCTGGCTGAACGAGCCGCCCAGGCCGGTGCCGTGAGCCTTGATCGCCGTGGCGAACATCGAGGCTTCCTGGTCGGCCTGCGTGATGCCGGGCGTGCCCTGCGCATCGCCCAGGTTCCGGGCGTAGTCGGTGAGCTTCTTCTCGCTGCCCTTGGCACCGGTCTCGACGCAGACCTCGCGCACGCTCTGCAGGTGCGCCTCGCGGTCCGAGAACGTCAGTGCCGCGCCGAACTCGCCACGCTGCGCCTGGCGGTACAGCGCGCTCAGCTCCTCCGTCACGACCTGCTGGTCGAGCTTGATGTCCTCAGGCGACTCTGCGCCCGTGAGCGCTTGCAGCCGGAGCCGGTTCGCCTCGCTGCGCGAGCTCTCCAGCTCCTCAGCCAGAGCAGTGTCCTTGGAGAGCGCGACCTGGGTGTCCAGCGAGACCTGCATGGCCAGCGGGTGCGAGCCGTCGCCCTTGACCACGCCGGTGTCCAGCAGGTTGGCCGGCACCGAGAGCTTCGCCAGGGCTTCCCCCTTGGCGGCCTCGCTGTGCAGCTTCACCACGGCGACCGCGTCGCCGTCGAAGTCGCCGTCGAAGCAGGCGTCCATCACCGGGTTGATCGCGGCACCGGTGAGCCGGTCGTCGATCGCGACCCGCATGTAACGCACGCCGGCGTCACGGAGCACCGGGTCACGCCACACCAGCGCGTGGTCACCCTCGGCCAGCCCCAGCTGCTCGGCCTTGACCGAGCTCAGCGCAACCTGGTCGACGTCCAGCCGCGGGTCCGCAGTCCACACCATCGTCGCCGAGTCGGTCAACCGCGAGGCCATCAGCCCGGTCTTGAAGATGTTGTTCTTGCCCGTGAGCACCCGGTTCTGCACGTCGGTCGTGATCGCCTCGAAGGCGCGCTGAGCGCGCGAGACCGACTCGCTCATGCCGCGGCGCACCTCGGAGCGCTTTTCCGCGGACAGACCCTGGCCGTCCAGCTGCTCGGTCATGTAGCGGTAGCGGCAGGCCTCGACGAAGACGTCCTGGTAGCTGCGGGTGTAGTCGTGCGTGACGGAGGACCCGTCCTCGAACTCCTGGCCACTGCGCAGATGTGAGGACATCACCGGCAGCTTCCACGAGCTCGCGCTCACCGTCTCGGTCTGCTCACCGGTCGGATACGTGAGCGGGAACGGGATCTCCATGTCGCCGCCGCGGTCGCCGATGAGATTGCCGAAGGACTTGCGCATCGCCGTGGTGTTCAGTCCCGGGAGCTGGCCCTCCTTGCGCGGCTGAGTGCGCAGCAGCTCGGGCATCGGGATGAACCGGCGCTCGGGGCGCTCGTCGATGCCCTCGGCCTGGCCGACCACCCGCAGTGTGCCGTCAGCCTCCATGTCCATGCCGGTCACCAGCAGGTACTCGCGCAGGTTCGACTCGGCCCCGCTGTTGTGGCCGTAGAACTCGCCCATGATCGCCGGGCAGTCCTGAGACTGCAGCGCCCAGGCCAGCTGCGAGGAGGCTTTGCGGCCCTTGCCAGCACGCACCTGCTCGTCGTCGTAGATCTTTGTCTTCTCGTCGACGGCCATGTGGGTGACCACGAAGCGCATCTCGCCCAGGGCACTCGGCCGCAGTTCTCCGTTGGGGGAGCGCAGGTCGGAGACGTTTCCGCTCATCAGCTCGCGCGCCGAGCCCGCGTTGCGCCGGGAGATCAGGCTGAACGGGCTCATCACTACGTCCAGGCCCGGGTTGGCCCGGAACCAGTTGACCTCTTCGACGACATCCTGCTCCTGCGCGTCCTGCAGCGGCATGTCCCGGTCGACGATCAGCGAGATCACGCCCTTGTTGCCGTGCAGATCCGAGATCTTGTCGCCCACGACGAGATCGCGCTCCTGGCCGCCGGCGCCGCGGATGCGGTGGCGCTCGGCGAACTCCTTCGACACCACGATCGGGTCATCAGCCGTCCAGCCGCCGAAGGTCATCAGCGCCGTCTTCGCCGGCGCGGTGACCTCAGAAGACTGCATGATCGTCGAGGCCGTCATCTGCTGGCGGTCGAACGGGTCGTACCGCAGCGTCTCGAGCTCGGGGAGAGCCATGAGCGGCGCACGCTGTCCGGCCACGCTCTCGTCGCCCGGCACGATCTGGCCGTCGGCGTCGACCTGGGCCTGAGTGGTCAGGTACCGCACGATGCCCTGGTTGGTCGCGCCTCCGGTCATCACCGGGTCGAAGTAGCCGCTGGGCGCAGCGACGTTGTTCCGGTCCTTGCCGGTGAGTACCGTCATGTTCCGCCCGCCGGTGAGCCGCCAGGCGTCGAAGCGGTTGTCGTCAGCCGGGTCAGTTTGGTCGCGCTGGGCCCGGTACTCGGCGTAGATCGTCGAGCCGGCCTTGATTTCGTTGGAGTAGCGCACACGGCGCGCCTCGGTCTGCAGGATCGCGGCCGTCCACTCGTCCAGGTGCTCCTTGATCTCGCCGGTGGACTCGTCGAGCTGGTACGTGGTGGCGCGCTCGATGAAGTCGATCGGGTGCTTCGTGCCGTACAGCTGCGAGTAGACCGCGTTGAGCGAGGAGGGCTCGCCGGTCTCGCTGCGCCCGGCGATGAGGTCGCCGGCGATCTGGTACTGGATGCGCTCGTGCATGAGCTGCTCGTAGCCGCGCAGGCGCGTGCGTTCCTCGACCGAGGTCGGAGCCTCGCCCGGAGTCTGGGCCGTGATCGTGGCCTCGTAGCCCGGCACGACCAGGGCGTTATCCCCGCTGGCGAAGGCGGTGGTGATCTCGCCGTACTCGCCGACATCGAAGACCTGGCCGATCTCACCCGAGATCGGAGTCCCCTTGCCGTCACGGCGCTGCTTCTCGCCGCTCCAGCGGATGACGCCCTGCTCGTCGACCAGGATCTCGGAGACCGTCGCCGCGTTGCGCTCGATGCTCTCGCGCACGGTGGCCCCGATGCGCCGCATGAATGCAGATTCGTGATCGGCGATCGGCACGGAGCGCTCGGCGTCGAAACGGACGAGCCGGTCCTTGAACCGGGTCGTCTGGAAGGTCGAGCCCATCATCTCGTCGGGGGAGATTCCGCAACGACGAAGCGCCGAGGCGAGGTTGTCGAGGTTCGACCACTGCCCGGTGGGGCTGGTCATGTACCGCGCCACCCGGTCCGGGTTGAAGCGCTGGTCGACCCACTCGCCGTCGACGTCGTGGGGCTCCGCCTCCCAGGTCCCGATGAGTTCGAAGGGGACGTCCTCGGCGTGCTGCCGGACCTTCTCGACGGCGGTGCCGCCGTAGACGAGGTTGCCCATCTCGGGCACCTCCTCGGCCTGCAACTCGCCGATCTCCTCCAGCCTTTCCTGGTACATCTCTTCGGTCGCCCCCGGGCGCAGCAGATCGCTGTGCGCGCCGGTGAGGACGTCCCAGTAGGAGCGCTGGATCGCAGCGACCTCAGAGTCAGCCGAGTACTCCGGCGGCTCGATCGCATCCAGCTGTCCGCCGGTTCGCTCCAGCTCGGCCTCAGCACGAGCGATCAGGTCTTCGACGCCAAGAGCTGCCTGCAGGTTCTGCCGCGCGCTCTCGACGGCGGCCTTCGCGTAGGCCTCAGCGGGCTGGGCGTCGATGAAGAAGGTCGGCAGGGAGCGGTTCTTCGCGTCTCGGCGCAGCATCACCTTCGACCCGGGCCGGGGACCGGACTCGCCCGGGGCCACATAGTTGCCGACCACGAACATCGACTCCCGGTCGACGTGGTAGCTGTCGGGCACATCCACCAGCGTGCGGCCACGGCCGCGCTCCTGGTGCGTCGTGCCCATCTCGCCGGCGGCGTGCCCCGGAAGATCCGTGCGCTCGATGCGGTGGCCCTGGGCGAAGCGCAGCAGCTGAACGGCTTCCGTCGGCGAGGGGGAGTAGACCGCCATGCCGCCGGGGACCCGGTAGTTCGTCGAGTAGCGCAGCACGGTGCCGTTGTCGTAAATCCGGGCTCCGGCGTACTCCTCCTGGCGCGTGTCGGTGAGGCGGATCTCCATGCCGGTCTGGGCGATCTTCGCCTTGATCTGACCGGGCTCGCGGTCGCGCATCACCTCGTAGGACACGCCCTGGGCCTTCAGCTCTTCGAGCAGTGCTGCCGAGCGTGCCACGGCGCGCCGGGACATGAAGCGGTTGCGGTCGACACGGTTCGTCTGGGGATCTCGGCCGCCGTCGATGACCCACTCGCGGACCTGGTCGTACTCCTGCTGGCTCATCTTGTCCATCAGCGCGGTGAGCCCAGCGGCGTCATCGTTCGTCATCGCTCGGCCGGCCTCGAAAGGTTTGCCCTCGTCGTCGATGCGCCAGAGCACCATGTTCCCGCGACGGGGATCGGCTAGGGTCTTCACCTCGCCGCCGGCCACGCGTGCGATCGTCTCGTCCGGCAGGTACACAAGCGCAGTCCCGGCGCGCTTCACGGTCGCGCGTTCGGACCAGTCGGGGTCGTAGGGGCTGATCGGCAGCCGGGCCGACTTCGGGTCGGCCTGGGCACCGACGCCGGTGGCACGGATGAACTCCCGCTGCGACTGCTGGTAGCTCTCGTTCTGCGGGGAATGGTCACCGAACTGCGGCTCGTAGTCAGACACCTTCTCCGCGAATGCCTGGTCGATGGCGGTGAGGCAGTCCGTGACGCCCAGCCGCGGGTCGGCCAGCGCGGTGCCCCGCTGTCCGAGGATCTCGTCGACCCGGGCGCGGATCGCCTTGGCCTGGGAGATCGGGATGACCTGTCCGGTCTGATCCCGGGCCTGCTCGACTGCCTTGTAGTAGACGTACTCATAGAAGTACCTGCGCAGTCCGTGTGCCTTCTTCATAGTCAATCAGCCTCTGTGGACGCTCGGGGTTACATAAGCATGTATAGAGCCTACTCTGCCTATCGAAAGGAAGTGAGGGGTCATCCAGAAAGGCCAGTGCCGAGGCAGTCTCCCTTAGTCGAGAGACGACCTCGGCACTGGCCGTGATCCTTGGCTGGCCCCCAAGTGGCCGTCGGCTACTTCGAGTTCATCTCGATGGCCATGGCCCGGTCGAACCGGCCGTCGGCCAGTACCTCCCAGCTCGGCAGCGAGGCCAGGTACTGGTAGAAGGCCGAGTGCACCTTCACCGTCGCCAGGGACTTCAGGTCCTCCTCGGTGACGTCCCCCTCCGCGAACACCCGCGAGTCCTCGTTGTTCACATGGCCGTTGATCCGGCGGGCCGCATGGGCGTACGCGTCCGAGCGGATCTGGCTGATGTACGTCTGAGACCCGTCGGCGCTGCGCAGCTCGCCGTCGCCGCCGACCGAGAAGTGCTCGCGATCCTGTTCCAACTCGGTCTGCGCCGACTTGTAGGCCTCACCGATCTCGATGTCCAGGCTCTTGACCTTCGCCGAGCCGTCGGGGTTGACCAGCATCTCCTTGCTGATCGTCCCCTCGGCGTAGAGCAGACGCTGCCGCTCGGCGCTGACCGCCTGACTCTCGGCGACCGCAACCCCGACCTCGACGTTCTCGATGAACTGGTCCTCGTCGAACATGCTCATCCCCTCGTACGCGTCGGGGTCGACGACCACCGGAGCGTTGGGGTCCTGGCCCTCGTCGACCGTGGTCATCGTCGTGATGACCTCCATGACCTCGTCGGCGTAGACATCGGGATCCAGGCGCTCGATGTCGACCTCCTGGTAGCTGTAGATCTCCTTGTACTGCGCCTTCGCGTCTGCGGCCTTGACTGCCTGCCGCATGCGCTTCTCCAGCATCTTCACGAAGTCCGGCTGGTTCATTCGCACGTCGAAGTCCATGGCACTGGACAGCGTCGGGATCGTCTGCAGCGAGTACGTGTGCCCCGGGTGCTTGATCGTGTTGCCCAGCAGCCGGAACGACATCGGCAGGATCGTCTGGTTGCGGTTCCAGATCGGCGCGTCGCCGGCCCGGAAGACGATCGAGTTGCGCGGCGAGAGGAATGCCATGTCGTTGTAGCTGATCAGCGGCTCTTCCTTGGTGTTCATCGTGTAGGAGACCCGGCCCTCGGTCTTGCCGCCGATGACCTTGTCGAGATCCTGGCTGATCTGCTTGCTGTCACGGTACGACCGGTGCGTCTTGCCGCTCATCTTCTCCAGCGTCTCGATCATCGAATCGTCCGTGGACTTCAAGAAGACGATGTTCGAGGTGTTGCCCTGTACGATCTTGTCGACGCTCTCGCCGTAGACGTCGCGCAGCTGCTGCAGGGTCTGCAGGATGAGCGTGAACTGCTGCTCCTGGCCCAGGCCGATGGAGAGCATCGTCTCGAAGCCGTCGATGCCTTTGCCCTCGGACTGCAGGTTGCCGAGCTCGTCGAGCATGAACCGCGTGCGGTAGAGCGGCTTCTGGTTCGACTTCGTCATGTACGCCTGGTCGGCGCTCACGTCGAACAGCTGCTTGACCAGGATCAGGATCAGCTTCGCGTACTTCATCAGGTGGGGTGGAGTCACCAGGAACAGCGCCTTGGGGGACTCCGAGTAGCGCGACAGCGTCTGCGTGATCGCCCGTGCCTGGTACGAGACCTTCTCCGGGTTGCCGACGCCGGAGAAGTCGAGTCGCGTGTCCGGGTAGAGCGTGTCCCCGGGCTGGAAGGACAGGATCTTCCCGTCCCGGGTGCCGCCCTCACGCACCGGCTTCAGCTCACGCATCACGCCGTTCTTCACGATCTTATTGCCCGTCACCGGCTCGACCACGTAGTGCCGGCCGTTGAGCGAGACCTGGTAGTTCTTCGTGAAGCTGAAGTAGAAGGTGCGCACCAGCATCTTTGTCTGCGGATTGACCAGCTCCAGCTTGAGCCAGGCCTCGTCGTCAGGGAACTTGCCCTTGAAGTTGTACCGGGCCCAACCCTCGCGGCCGACGATCTCCTCGTGCTCGAAGTCCTCACCCAGGTGCTCGGTGAACATCGGGTCCGCGTAGGCCGACCACACGGCTTGCTGACCGACGAGGTGGTCGCGCTTGACGTAGTTCGGCGCGAAGCGCACGCCGAGGCGACGCGGGAAGCTCAGGCCGGCCAGGTCGGTGTTCTGCGAGGGCTTGCCCGAGGTCAGCGTCGAGATCGTGGGGTCGGTGAAGAACGACATGGCGGTGATCGCGATTCCGTACACCGAGGCCAGCATCTTCTCCGCCCCGGCCATCGAGCGCAGCGCGTTGTGGGCGTTGCCCACCAGCGTGCGCATGTTGTTGCGGGGCAGCTCCTCGCTCGCGTTGAAGTACAGGCTGAGCATGTCCTGATCGGCCTTGCCCTCCCACATGAAGGCCTGGGCCGCAGCCTTCTCCTGCTCCTCGGCCAGGGCGTCCTCGTTGTTCTCGAACTCGCCGGCCTTGACCCGCTTCTCCAGCTCGGCCTCAGGGTTCTTGATCTTCTTCGAGCTCATCTGCACGAAGAGCTGGTAGCAGTTGTAGAGCGTGGCCTTGCCCCAGAGGTCATCGAGCTTCTGCTCCAGCAGCGCCGGGTCCATATTCAGCACGGCTGCGGCGCTGCGCAGCTCCCGCTCCTCCTCCAGATAGAAGTCGATGAGTCCGTAGGCCGCGCGCTTGAAGGCGTTGTTGGCGGCGTTGGGCCAGACCGGGTCCTCGCCGCCGTCGAGCGGAAAGAAGATCCCGGCGATGTTCTCCACGTACAGCGCGCACTTGGTGAAGTTGCCCTCACGCGCCGCGTCGGCCGCCAGTCCCAGGGGGTTGTAGATGTCGGTCTTCATGGAGTTGATCAGGTTGAACTGCACCGGCTCGAACCCGCGTGTGACCAGGGGCACGTAGTTCTTCACCAACAACTCGCCCTTGGGGTCGTTGATGACCATGTTCGAGGGCTTCTTCTCCCGCGACCACATGTCGATGATCGGCTCGATGTACGTCTGGCCCTTACCGGCTCGGGTGATGGCCAGCACCATGGTGTTCACCGGCGCGGTATCGACCACGTACGCCCCGGCCGGGCGCTGGACCTCGTACGCCGGGAACTCCCAGTCCTTCTTGATCAGGTCAGCGACGGTCTTGTACGTGTCCGATCCGAAGCCGAGCTTGTCCCGGTTCTTGCCGTCAGGGTTGTACGGGATCCGTGCCGTGTCGTACTTCTGCCGCAGCGTCTTGTCATCGGGGAGCCCGGATGCCTCGAACAGCTCGTCGCCGAAGTCTTCGTCGATGATCGGCAGGGTCTGCGTCAGCGGATCGCCCTCGTCGTCGTCCATGACCTCGCCAGCGTAGTAGACGAGGTTCCCCTCCTCATCGATGACGTCGTTCTTGGCGCGCTGGGCGACCTCGACGGTGCCCAGGCCCTTCTTCTTGAGCATCATGTGGCTGAGCATCGAGCTGACCTGCACGCTTGAGTGAGCACCGGCGTCGGGGAACCAGTCGTAGTTTTGCTGGATCTCTTCCGGCAGGGAGATGTGCTGGTCGTTCTGGTACTGGTTGATGTCGCTCGTGGTGTTCATCAGGTTCGCCGCGGCGACCTTCCGCGAGAACCACGTACCGATGATGAGGGCGACCATCAGACCCGAGCCGAGCGTGATGAAGAGCTTGAACCCCGAGACGTCGGCCAGCTGCTCGCCGACCGTCGTCTCGCTCTTCTTGGGCTCAGCCGGCTTCTCGGCGCTGGGCTTGCCGTCCTTCGCCGCGGTGTACCAGCTGGGGACCGGAACAGCCTCAGCGCTGTGGTAGCACTTCGCCTTCACGTCCGGGTTGCCGTCCTTGGCCAGGGGCCGGTAGCACTTCACGACCGAGCCGCCCGCACCCGTCGTGGTGTCCTGGACGTAGTACACGCTCGGCTTGCCGGTGCCGTTGCCGGGCACGCCCGAACCCACGGACGCGCCCACCGAGAGCACCGCCGTGGCGATGAGGGAGTAGAAGACCCAGGCGACGATCGTCACCAGCACGCCGGTAATCACCGCGACGACGATGCCCGGTCTGGTCGACCTCAGAGTCAGGAACGTGCTGCGGTCCAGCTGCTGGTTGTCGTGGACGTCTCGGTTCGTCAGCGTCTCGCCGGGCGTCCGCGCCGAGATCTTGTCCCAGCTGCTCGCCTTCGGCCGTGTTGCCTTCCGCCTGTTCGTGGCCATCGTGATCCCTTAATCTCGAGCCTCGCTCGTCCTGCTGTCCTGCTGTCCGGTGCGCCTGCCTGCGCAGACGACGACGGCGCATGGGGAATGCGCCCATGCGCCGTCAGATCACCCCGTCGGTCATGACCGGTCCGCTCAACGGGTCAAGACCACCCCGACGATGAAGCCGGCCGCGCCCATCAGGAGCGAGAGCGTGACGATCATGACGACGAGGATCTTGTTCGAGCGGCTTTGCATCTCGGAGGCCCGCGCCAGCTCGTTGGCGTAGGACTCCTTGTCGGCCTGCATCTCCGCCAGGCGCACCTCATACCGCCTGGCCACTGAATCCTCGACCGTCGACAGCTGCTGGAGCAGGTCGGTGACCCGTGCCACCTGGGAGTTGGTCTTCTCCTTCTCCAGGTCGAGGTTGTGCTGCCACTCGGCGTCCCGAGCCGTCATCTGCGTGATGGCGTCCTTGCGGTTGCGTTCGAGCTCGTCCTCCATCCGGCGGATCCGGTCGGCGTGCTCAGAGCGCACCGACTCCAGGAGGTCCTGCTGCTCCCGGCGCAGGGCGCCGATCTCGTCCGTGGTCCGCAGGTGCTCGGCCAGCGCCTCGGACTGGGCGATGTCGGCCTTGCGGTTGTCGTCGACGATCCGCTGGATCTCGGACTTCCACTGGTTCAGGCGCTCTTCCTCGGCCGCCAGGTATTTTGACTGCTGCTCGGCCAGCACCTCGAAGATCCGCGTCTGCCCGGTCTGCATCTTCAGCGTCGCGTCCGAACGCCGGACGCGCAGGATCTCCTGCTGGTTGTGCGCGTGGGTGTCCTCGATGTCCCGCTCGATCCCGGCGATGGAGTCGGTCTGCTCGCGCTCCATCTTCGAGCGGTTGCGCTCCTTGTACTGCAGTTCCGCCGAGAGCGCCGCCTGCTGGGCCACCTTGGAGGCCTGAGACTCGTAGTCCTTGGCGATCTCCGCCCGGCGGGCCCGGATCTTCTCATCCTTCTCCGTCTGCCGCTGCTGGTGCTCGGCCTCGGCGGCGTCCTTGAGCAGCTTGTACCGGGAGCCCGCGCGGTCGGTGGCCACATCGCGGATGACCTGCTCGGTGTGCGCCGACATGAGGTTGACGTAGAGCGCACGCAGCTCATCCTCATGCGCGGAACGGAGCTGCATCAGGTCTGCGTTGGCCTGCCGGTTGAGCTGGGCGACCTGGTCCCCGAGCCACTCCGTCGCGCCCTCGGGCACAGCGATCTGCACGACCGGCGCGCCGATGGCGAAGGTTGCGTTGAACTCATCGAGCCGGACGTCCAGGTCCAGCTCCTCGGAGAGGAACCGACGGGCGATGACGTCGCGCACCTGGGCCTGATCGGCCAGCAGCACAGTGTCGCCGGCCTCCTGGTAGTCGCCCTCGACGCCGTAGCCGGCGTCGGTCTCGTCGAAACCCTCGTAGCCGGCCACCTCGTCGCCGTCGTAGTCCGGCTCCGACTCGACCGGGACGGCGCCCGCGTCGTCGATACCTGCGGCGTCCTCGCCGAGCATGGATGCGTCCGCCCCTTCATCCGCGTCGACGACGTCGCTGAAGAGCGGCTCGTCGTCCAGGCCCTCGGCAGCCCCCTCGTCACCGGGGATTCCGTCGAAGATCGCATCCCCCTCGTCCTCCCCGAGGACCGCGGGGGCAGTGGCTCCAGCTTCGGCGACCAGGCCGCTGTGCTCCTCCCATGCCTTCTTGCCCACGGCTTCTTCGAGGCTCGTGGTACCTGCAGCGACAAAGCGTGCCTGCGCGAAGGTCGCATCGTTCACGAGATCGACGAGCAGATCGCCGCTGGGCTTCTGCCACACGACGGCCCAGGCGTAGGTGGCACCGGTGAGCAGCGAGTACTCCTCCATCCGCGCGAGAGTCTCGTCGGTGGGGATGATGCCGAAGACCTCCTCTTCGAGCATCTCCGCCGTGGCCACCGTGCGGATCTGGTCGGAGCTGATGAGCTCGATGATCGAGCCCTTCGCCTCGTCCCGGCCGTGCCGCTTGCTCAAGCCACCGATCGAGTCGGCTGCGAGCACGAGCATCACCCAGGCCGTACCGCTGGGAAAGACGAACTGCGTGTTCGACCGCAGCAGCTCTACCGCCGCCGGGATTGCCGTTTCTCTCACCACGGAGGCCAGAAGCTCGTCGGGCTTCTTCTTCCGCTCCTTCCTGCGGCTTCCCGTTGCCGTACCCAGAATGCCCATTGATGCACGATCCCTCCGCTAATAAAACACAGTTCACCTGATTTATGAGTATCTTATCGCCTCTCTATCGCGATAGGCAATCATGGGGCATGGATGGGCTATCGACTCGTGAGTCGACTCGTTCCCGCCGTCCTCGGACCGGTTCATCGCACCGCGCTGACCTCGACGTAGGCGTCGGAACTCAGCAGGTTCTTGTCGTCGCTGACCAGGTCGCCGACGACGTCGATGCGGATACGCCGTTCCGAGGGGTGCTCGTTGAGGAAGGTCGCCACCGCGGTGGTGACCTCGTCGGTCAGCTTCGCCACAGCCGCACGCGCACCGCCGGCATCAGAGGCGGTATCGCCCTTGTCCTCGATGAGGTACTGCAGGACCCTCGCATCGACGTCGATGCGCACGTTGTGCTTGACGAACACCTCCTGCACCATCTGGCGCAGCTTCTTCCGCACGATCTTTTGCTGCGTCAGCAGCGACAGCGGCTGGAAAGGCACGATCGCGTCGATACGACCCAGCAGCTCGGGCGGAAATCGGTTGTCGCCCGTCGTCGAGGAGATCGAGCGGCGGATGAGCTTCTCGTACTCCAGCAGCTGCTTGCCCGACCCGGTGTCGTCCGCCGCGTACTGCGCGATGTCCTTGTAGATCTCCGAGCCGGCGTTCGTCGTCAGCACGATGTAGGTGTTGAGGAAGCTCACCTCGCGGTTGTTGGCGTCGTTGAGCCGGCCGTCGTCGAGCACCTGCAGCAGCACGCGTGTCACCATCGCCGAGGCCTTCTCGACCTCGTCGAAAAGCAGCACAGCGTGGGAGAGGGCCCACACGCGCTTGGTGAGCTCAGAACGGAACGCCGCGAACGACGAGTCCTCGGCGTACTCCGTCATGTCGAACCGGATCAGGTGCCGCTGGTCGTCACCGAACAGCAGTCGTGCCAGCTGCTTCGTGAGCTCCGTGTTGTGCGTGACCACGAACTGACCAGCCTGGTAGAGGTGCTCCTCGTCGTTGACGTAGATGCACGACGAGCTCTGCTGCTCCGGCAGCTTCTCGATCGACGCGATGCCGACCATGTCGAACTTCTTCACGCGCTTACGACCCGAGGTCTCGATGGCCGCGCGCCGTGCGATCTCCTGCTTGCGGGGGAGGGAGAAGAACCCGGCCTTATCCTCGTTGCCGACCTTCACGTGCACGCCGTACTCGACCAGTTCGCGCCCGTCCTCCTTCGTGCGTGTCCACGATTTGATCGTGTTCGAGACGCCGAGCGAGAACAGCACCTCCCTAAGGTCCTCCGTGAGCCCCTTGGAGAACGTCGAGTACGAGACGTTGAAGCGGTCGTTCGAGGCACCGATCGATCCGTCGGTGTCGAAAAGGCCCCGCACCAGCGCCCACCGCTGCTGTACCGATCCGTGTTTGTACCTCTCCGGGATACGGCGCTCCGCCGAGCGCGCACCGATCAGATCGGGAACCGAGGCAAGCACGTCCTTCGTCTGGTACAGCGAATCGCGGCGGTCCTCCACCGGGCCAACACCGACAGGGAAAACCCAGCTGTAGTTGCGTCCGTACGACTTCGGTGCCGACCCCAGCCATTCGCCCACCATCCACACGGTGTGGTCGGCGTCGTCCCCGTCAGACGAGAGCGTCAGCTGCCTCTCAGTGAGGCACCCGTTACCGATGAGGACGCCCAAGACGTACGGGTCGACGTCGAAGTCCTGCTCCGGCCAGTGCACCGGTCCGTTCGCCGGGATGAAGAACTTCAGATCTTCCCGAGAGTCGCCGGGGTAGGTCCGCACGACGCCACGCTCGACCATTTCCTGCGTGCTCAGGACCATCGGCGCGACGTCCTTGCCCGCATGCTTCTTCGACCGCTGCTTGGCTGTGTAGACCGTCCACAAGTGCGGTCCTCCAACGTCGAGAGTCCGGCCGTCCCAGAGCGTGACCCGGTAGACGTCCTGCATGCCCTGCGGGAAGTGTCCGAGCACCTCGACCGGGTGACCTTGGCGACCGAACACTCTGTCGCCCGGGACCAGGTCGCCGTGCAGCTTCCAGGTGGTCTCGCCGTCGCTCGAGTAGACAGGAACCTGCGTCGAGTCGACGCAGAATTTCCCCGTTCCCGTCGATCCCGTGAACAGCAGGCTCGCCATCGGCTTCCCCTTGTCGTTGAGGTCCGCCACCGACAACTGCAGACGACGCGCCACCGCGCCGGTCGCCCAGTCCTGGCTGAACACCTTGGCGTCCAGCTGCTTCTTGATCTTCGCGCCGTCGACCCGGAATGCGACGTTCACGTTCAGGGACTCCATGAGCACGTCCGAGAGCAGGTCCCGATCCATCGGTCGGTGCGTCAGGCGATGCCAGCCGACCATGGAGTCGAGCACGAGGATCGACTTGCGCGGCTGGGCGCTGGCCGGCATGTAGCGCTGGGTGTACTCGTAGATCTGCTGGAAGACGTGGTCGTCGTAGAACTCGTCGGCCACCCCGTACCGTTCGGCCATGCCCTGCAGGATCTTGATGGTCGTCGCCTGGTCCGGCGGGTTGAGGTTGATGCGCTGCAGGCGCTCGACGAGCGGCTGGTTCGGCGAGATGTGCTTGTGGAACTCCTCGTAGGTCGTCGCCGCGATGATCCTGATGCCTCGGGTTCCCGAAGCCGCGAGGACCGGCTTGATGGCCTCGACAGCGGCGTCGGAGAGCTGGATGATCTGGTGGAACTCGTCGATGAAGAGCACCACTTCGTGCTTCTCGTCCTTGACGAAGTCCTCGGCCTCGTCGAAGAAACCCTTGAGCTTCGAGGCCATGTTCTCGGCGTTGCCCGCCTCGGAGATCATGCGCGCCGGGTCCACCTCCAGGTAGAGGCGGCCCGGATCCACGAGCATCGTGGCCTGGACCAATGCGGTCTTTCCCGTTCCGGCCTCGGCCAGTAGAAGCGCATTGCACAGCTCAGGGCGGCTCATCGAGGCCAGCAGCTGCATCGTCTCGTGCTCACGGCCGACGATGTCGCGCTCGGCCTTCTTCAGTGGCTCCGAGAGCTTGGACAGGAGTGGGTAGCGCTCGTTGAGCTGTGCCTCGTGGAACATGCCGCGCAAGACCTCTCGACTGGACTGAAGATTTAACTGGAAAATCAGTCGAAACCCTATCACGGGTAGCATTCGATAGGGCATTGAATGGAGAATGCGAAAGGCCCCGGAGTGAACTCCGGGGCCTTTCGTTCCATGCACTGGTCGCGGGTCGCTCACTCGCCGTATTCGGACTCGCGGAACCCTGCCGGACTGGGGTGAGGGCTGGAGTGGAAGCGCGGCGCCGAGGGGGCAGGCCAGGCGGAGGTGCCCCGGGCCGGGCGGCCCGGGGCACGGAAGTGAGGCGGTGCCTCAGTCCAGGCACATGCGCACGTCGCGGTAGACGTACTTGCCGGAGACCCAGCCCGTCTTCTTGGTGTTCTTGTCGGTGATGTACACCCAGGTCGCGCCCTTGGTGGTCTTGTGCACCGTGAACTTGTGCGACTTGTAGAGGACCCCGACTGCGGTCGACTTGGTGGTCGCCTTCGAGCGGATGGTCACCGCGCTGGTGCCGTGCACCGCCCACGGAAGGTAGGGGTTGGTGGTGCAGGACGAGGCGGGCACCGCGGTGGCGACCGACTGCGGCGCGGCGGTGGCCGCCGGGGCGGACAGCAGCGGCAGGGCGACGGCGGCCGCGGTGGCCGCGAGTACGGCTATGCGACGTGCAGACATGTGCAAACCTCCATAAAAGGGGTGTGGTTGGGTAGGGGTGTGCCTCGGCGAGAGGTTGGTGGGCAGGCGCTGGCGGGGTGTCGTGTCACCGGCGTCGCCAGGGGCCTGGAAGGCAGGCCTGGCCGTGGTCAGGTCAGGGCGTTTCTGCCAGGTCGCTCCAGGAGGGAGCGGTCTGGGGGCGCGTCGCGTCGGCGTCGCGCGGTGGTGCTAGAACCAGCTGGCGGCGACCCGGCCCTTCGTGCCGTACGAGCTGGAGGAGAGACTCTCCCCGTAGTACCAGCGGTTGCCGTACTTGTTGACGGCGGAGCACTCCACCCAGAACTCGCCGGCGGAGTCGAGGTGGCCCTTGGACTTGTATGCCACGCCGGGGCCGGTGCGAATGTTCGGCCACTCCAGGTTGGGGCCCCACACGGAGTGGTTGCGGTCGTTGCGGGTGCAGGCGGACGAGCCGACGGCGGACGCGGGCGTGGCGACGGCGGCGAGGCCGCCGAGCAGGACCGCGGTGGCCGTCGTCGTCATGACGGCGTTGCGGATGGCGGATCGCATGAGAAGAAACCTTCGGTTGGAGGTGTTCGTCGAGGTGCGGGGGACGCTGGAGACGCGGCCCCCGCCCAGCGCGGCGGACGCGCTGGGGATCTGTGGATCAGCCGTGCGAAGCTGGCTGATCGCCCTGACGGGAGCGGCGCCGTGAGTACGTCGAGGCACCCACGGCAGCGAGGCCGACAGCGAGCATTCCGCTTGCGACGACGGCGAGTTCACCAAGTGACATCCAGGGGCTTTTCGAACAAGGCTTAACTCGACCTCGGTCTCAGCCGACCGCCGGCTCGTCGACCTCGACCTCAGCTGCCTGCTCCTGCTTGGCCTCGGGAGCCGGGGCCTGAGCCCGCGACTCCTTGGCCGCCGCCCGTGCCTCGCGGGCGGCGCGCATGGACGCGAACTGGTTGTCCAGCGTCTTGTCGTCGACCTTGAACTCGGAGGCCTCGACGGACTTGGTGTTGACCACCAGGCCAGTGCCGCGCGTCGCGGGCATCACGTTGCCCTTGAAGCCGTAGATGGTGCCGACCTCGTTGCCGTCCTTGTTCAGGATCGGCTCGGTGTTCGGACCCGCGGCCTTGATGATCTCCTCCATCTGACCGGTGGAGTACGGAGCGCCGTTGTTGTAGCGGACCTTGCCGTCCTCACCCTGAACCCGATCGGACTTCAGATGTAGGTTCGTCTGCTCCGGACCGCGCGGATCTCGAGCGTCGAGCTGGACGTCGGCGTACTGGGACTTGCCGTCCTTGGTGACGCCGTTCTTGTAGACCTTCGCGATGAGGTTGACTCCGGTCATCGCGCCCTTGCCCTTGAGAAGTGCCATGATCTCTTCCTTCCGCTTGTTCCGACTGCCCTCTGACAAGTCGGCCGCGATCAGTCACATCGTCCGGGCAAGGCATTGAGTCCCGCCGAACGCTCTTTACGCTAATACTCTCATAGAGCATTCGACAAGACTGGAGACTAGTCTTTCTGTCCGCGTTCGAAGTCGGTCGGGATAGGGGATGACTACGAGTCGAATACCATTCCGGCATCCGCTGTGGTCACAGCCTGATCGACCTGGGCCTGGACCCGCACGACGAGGCCGGCGTCCAGTGACGAAGCCTTGGACCGCCGCATCCGCTCGGCCTGCTCGCGCTCGGCGCGCAGCTCCGCGATCCGGGAGCGCAACACGAGGGTGCTGGCTTTTTCGTCCGTCTGCTGAGGTGCCAGCTCCCGGGAGACCCGTGTCATCGCCGCGACATCGTCCACCGGCAGATCGGGAATTGCCTCGGCCTGGCCGGACTGGTCCAGGTAGTCCATCGCCGCCAGCAGCAGCCGCCGGCGGTCCCTGGTCGTCTCGACGAAGGTCTGGTGTGCGTGCGGCCCGATCTCGACGTCGGTGACGAAGTCGTAGCCCAGGTGGTGCAGGTCCAGGGCCTTGACCTCGTCGAAGTCATACGCGGCACCGGCGACGATCTTGAAGTCCGTGCTGACCGCGTCGGTCTCCGTACTCGCCTGATCCTCGGCGCTCGACCCCACGCGCAGCACCAGGCCGGAGGAAGCGAGATCGGCCCGCAGGTTATTCAGCTTCTGGTCATAGGACTGCTTCATTGTCCGGATACGCGCGTCCAGCACCGCCCGGCCGCGCTTGCCCTCGGTCAGGAGCCTGCCGCCGGGCTGATCGTAGATCGTCCGGCCCAGGTTCTCGGCCTCCTCGGGGTCTTTCATCCGCTGCAGGGAGGCATCCGCGCGCAGCGCCATGAGTGAGAGCAGCCGCTGGCCGTAGGTCGCCACGTCCTGCTCCTGCTCGTACCACTGGCCGCCGTCCCCGGGGAAGGGCAGGAAGTGCCGGTACTTGCTCATCAGCCGCCGGTGGTAGTTCTCCTCGAAGCGGTAGAAGTCGTAGAGCGGGCGCGAGTCCTCGGCGGCGACGTCGGCCTTCTCGGCCTGTTCCCACTGGTGCGCGAGGTCGCGGTAGACCCCGGCCTTCTCCCGGTGGTGCTGCAAGCGTGAGGCGTAACTGCGCAGCCGGAAGCCGAAGGAGACCAAGTCGGCCTCCCTATTCTCGTCTTCGCCCTGCCGGTCCGCAGCGAGCACCGCCATCTGCTGGTAGTCCATCCCCATGACTTCGAGCATCGGCGTGCGCACCCGCAGCTCCCACTCCGGCATGGCCCGCAGCATCTGGTAGATGCCGTTGACGGCGCGCTCCATGATCTGCGTACGTCCCTGCTCGACCAGCTTCTGCCATTCCTCCGTGCTCAGAGACTCCTTCGCGCGGCGCTCGTTGGCGTAGTCGACGATGCGTTCCATGGCCTCCGGCATCGGGGACCCGGCACGGTCGAGTTGCTCCTTCACGACCTCGGTCACCAGTTGGTTCGCCTTGCGCATGCGGGCGTCATGCGAGCCGGCGCGCCACAACGATCGGTCTGCAGGCAGGCAGGCGAGCAGGAACTGCGGCAGGGACTCGGCGCGGATCCGCTCGTGCGCCCACCGCTTGATGAAGGTGGTGACGTTGCGCCGCTCGTAGCCGACGGCGCTGGAGAGATGAGCCACCGCATGCTTCTCATCGAGCCAGGCGTCAACACCGCGGCGGAGCCTGGACTTGTGCCGGTCCAGGAGCTTGCCGCGCTGCGTACCGTTCTTCGTCACCTGGCCCCGGCCGCCGTCGACCATGGCCAGGTGGCAGTGCACGTGCTCGGTGTCGACCTGGATGACCCCGACGTAGCGCAGGTCGTCGAAGCCGCTGGTGCCTGAGCTCATCCGCTCCAGACCGTGCATGATCGCCATGCGCAGCTTCATCTGGTCGATGTGGCCGCGGTAGTCGCCGCGTGCCTCGCAGTGGAAGTCCTGATCGACGATGCGGTGCTTCCTCAGGTACTCCTCGTCGAAGGACAGCACCGTCTTGAGCACGGTCTTGCCGTTCTCGAAGTGCTGCTGGATGTCGTTGCCGGCCGCGCGCAGCTGCTCGTCGGAGAGTGAGACCGAGCCGTAGCCGAAGGCCACGCCGCCGTCGCCCTGGGCCTGGCGCATCTCATGCTTCGCCGCGCCCCGCGAGATACCGGCGCGCTCAACGGCAGACTCCCGCGCCATGTAGCGCATGATGAAGTCGTCGGTGCGCAGGCGCTGGATGGGAGCCAGCGACTCGGTCGCCTGCTCGCGGGCCATGTACCGAGTGACGTAGTCGCTTGGCGTCGCACCGCGCGATCCCCTGCCGCCGGGCAGCGGCACGCTGAATTCGTTGACCACGATGATGTCCTGCTTCAGGCCCATCGTCGCTCCCTTTCCTGTCTCGGTACCGATGCACTACGGCCCCGGCTGCTGTTCGCCAGCAACCGGGGCCGCGCTCGTCATGCCTGATACGTCCTCAGGACCCCAGGCTCTGCTCGCCGTCCTCGCCGAAGTCCAGATCGGCCGCACGCTGGGCCACCTGGCGCTTGCGCTTGTCCAGGCTCGGGACGGGCTTGACCTCACGTCGTCGGGTCTCCTGTTCCTGCTCCTCCAGCTCCAGGTCGAGATCCAGGTTCGGGTCGCGCTGCGCCTCACGGGCCGAAATCGGGGGAGCGAACGGCTCCTCCTGCTCCTCGGCCGGGTGCAGAGCCCCAGCCACGCGCTCCCGGTAGAGGTTCTCCGTGGTGCCCTCGGTGCTCGCGCGCTCGGTCTGGTACTGCTCCCGTTCGGCGGCGATCTCCGCCTCGATCTGCTGCAGACGCGCGCTCATGCCGTCAGCGACCGGCGCTGCCTCAGGCACGGGCGATCCGACGACCTGCTTGACCTCGGTGTCCAGGCCCAGCTCGTCCTCGGTGAACAACGAGTTGATCGCGTCCGAGCGCGCCTTCAGCCCACGTGTATCGACTACGGCCTCAGCCCGCGGGACGCCGTCCTTGGAGTGGTCGGCGAAGTAGCCGGCGAGGTCGTAGCCGCTGGACTCGAGATCGATCTCCAGGCCTCCGATGTCGTGGATCTGGGTGAAGACCACGGGCGCATCGCCTTCGGTCTGCGCCCCCGACGGAGCGAGGACAAGCATGTCCGCCGTGGCCGGCAGCTCCCACTCGATCCCGGTGACCTGCTCGGGCACGGCGAAGCCGCTCGTGAAGTAGCCCTTGCTGGCGAGCACGACCAGCTGCTGGTCGTCGAACTCGTAGAAGGCGTCTACCTTCTCGCCCTGGCCGGGGGAGTAGGTCACCTGGGAGATGCCGAACGGCAGGGCCTTGGCCGGGGTGACCGAGCGCAGTTCGCCCGTCATGTGCAGATACGGGCGGTAGTTCTCCTCCTTGCCCCGGTGCTTGAGGTCGAGCGATGCGACCATGACGCCGAGCTCGGCGGTCACCCCCTCCAGCCGGTACGTCTCCACTCCTCGTTCACGCAGGACACGGTGGGCCCATACGTCGTTCATCGTCAGTCCTGCGGTGCGCATCACTTGCTCCTCTTGCGGTTGGTCTTGCTCTGGTTGGTGATCTTGGTCCTGGACTTCGGTGTGACGTCGGCGCCGGTCGCCTCGCCCCGGGCGTCCCGGATCTTCGCGATCATCCGCGTTGCCCAGCGCCACATGCCGCGCATCACGACGATCTCGCCCGCGGCGAGCAGTGCGACCAGGAAGAGAAGCGGCATCAGCCACATGGCGATGGTTCCGTCCGCACTGAGCGCACCCCGGGATGCGCCCGACCGCTGGTGCAGCCATGCGCCCAGCAGCGGGATGATGACCCGGGCTGTGATGAACGCCAGCAGGTAGTCGGCGAGAAGAACGATGGCCCGGAAGAACCCCGCCCACACCACGACGGAGAACCTGCCGGTCTCCTTCTTCGGGGCCAGACGCCGCCATCCAGTGCGCAGCTTCGAGTCCTTCTGCTCCTTCACGGGCTTCACCGTGGTCTTCTTCGCCGTCGCGGCCGTGCTCGTCGGGGCGGTCGTCTCGGTCTTCTCCAGAGTCTGGGTCGACATGTTCGTGTCCTTACGTCTCGTCGGGGTCTTCTGGGACGCGTGCTGCAGCGGTGGGCGCTTTGCTCACCCGGTCGGCTTGAGGGAGGGCTGCTCCTCGCTGGCGGCAGCGAGGGCGTCGCGGGTCTTGCTGGAGGCCCGATAGGCGTCCAGCGACGTCACCGTGCCGTCCTGAGAGGTGGAGTAGGTGAAGACCAGGAACTCGCTCTTGGCAGCGCTGTTCTGATCCGGTCCGACGCGGACTGGATCGAGCCGGGCCACCCCTGTGTAGGAGTAGTTCAGGCCCTGCACCCGACTCACACCGATGTCCAGATCAGCGAGCGTGTACGTCGTCCCAGCGCCCTTCGTGGCTCCGGTCGCCGTCATCCACTCCGGTACGAACTCGGTGAGCACCCGGGACTTGTGGTCGAGGAAGCCGTAGCGCGTGTCGAGCAGTACCTGCTGCTCCTTGACGGTCCGGGTCGACGCCGAGCTGTCGGTGAGGCTGAGCAGGAGGGACCGGCCCGTCGCCCTGTCACGGTTCACCCGCTCGATGTCCATGCCCGGCAGCTGAACCAGCAGCGCCGTGTGCTGTGTTGCGAGCTTGGCCCGGGCGTCGCCGAGGTTGCCTTCGAGCTTCTGAATAACCGCATCGGCCTGGGTGTCCGACGCGGCCGGGCCGTCGCTGAGCAGACTGGCTCCGAGCGTGACCACCGAGAGCGCGAGCAGCGCCCCGGTACCGCCGAGCAGGATCTTCCCGGCGTGCTGGCGCAGCTTGTCCTTGATCTCCTCCTTCACGGTGCCTTCACCTCCTGCTTCAAGGCCTCGCCGCTGGCCGTCGTGCCGGTCTGGATGTTCACGAACGCCTTGCGGACCAGGTCGTAATCGGCGCGGGCCCAGGCCAGCACTGCCGGCTTCTCGCCCGCACCGGTCCTGGTCTCCATCGCCAGCCAGGTCACCGTGATGGTGCTGTCGTCGTTGACCAGGTAGGGCACCTGGGCGACCCACACAAAGCCGGAGTTGAAGCTCATCGGGATCCCGACGCCGGCCGCCACGTCCTTGTCACTGGCGAGCAGGTACCACGGCCCCAGGTCCGCCTGGTGCACCGAGGGGGCGAAGTAGGGGATGAGGTTGCGCAGCGTCGACTGAGACGTCGCCGTGTCGAGCGTGCCGCCGGCTGCCGCCACGCTGGGCGTCAGGTAGCGGTAGTTGTTCTGCAGCTTTGCGACCTGACCAGCCGCCGTCAGGGCCGCGGTCAGACCACGCTCGGCGTCGTCGGCCTTCGGCAGCGCCGCCGTCTTCGCCTCGGTGATCCTGATCTGCTCCTGCAGAGAGGAGATCTCCGGCGCAGCCGTATCGCTCACCGCGCTCTGACCGCCGGAGAACCCCGCGGAGAGTACGAAGCACAGCAGTGCGCCCACACCCATGCTCACGCCGGCCACGAGGGTGCGCTTGCGCAGGCCGCCCGCGGGCTCCGTTTGCTCAGGAGTGTCCGCGCCCTCCTGCGAGAACGTGGACGTCGCGACGAAGCGCGTCTTGCGCACTGCGCTCCCACCCGACTCATCGGTCTGTGTCGATGCCATTGGTCCTCAACTCGCGTTTCACTCGAATATCAGTGCAACTCTATCAACGAGTCGAGTCGAAAGGGAGTCTTGGTTATCCGGAATGGCGAGTCTCGCCACTCGCCGGGACGCCGGAGAGATTCGAGACCTTGCCCTGGGCGTCGACCGTGACGAATAGCAGCGCGCGCCGGTGCGCCGTGACACTGGCTTTGCTCGACTTGTTCTGGGTCACTGCGTCGGAGGTGACCTCGACATCGGCCAGGATGGCGTAGGTGTAGACGCCCGCCTTGACGTCGACGACCTCGATGTCCGGATCCGCGCCGAGGGCCGAGTTCAGGCCGACCGTGTCGATGTAGTAGTAACGCCGCCCCTGGGAGTCCTCGTTGAACCTCGACGGAGGCATGAACGACTTCAGGAACGTCTCGTTCTCGGCGAGGCTGAACCGGCTCTTCAGGCTCTCGCGCGCCGCGTCGTAGCTTTGTCCTGAGTCCCATGTGAAGGCCATCGAAAGCAGCGACTTGATGCGCTCACCGTCGGTGCTCATCCGGTTCTGGCTGACACCCAGGGCCGCCATAACGTCCGCGTTCACCTGCTCGGCGTTCTGCTTCCGGATGCCTGCTAGATGTCCCTCGACGTCGTTGATCTGGGCTTCCTGCTCAGCCCGGGCCGCGTGCTGGCTGCTCCAGGTCGCACCGGCAGCCGTCGCGACGACCGTGAGGACCGCTGCCGTCACCAGGACCGAGAGGTTGCGCCGGAAGAATCCCCGCCGCGTGGGTGCTGCCGTCTGCTCCGTCACCGCTTCCCGCCCTTCTTCTGTGCGCCCGTGCCACTGAGTTCAGGGACTCCGGACCCGGCCGGCATCTTGATCGCGGGGTTCTCGTACTGAGCCCCGGCAGCGGTCACCACGAGCGCCAAGTGGTCGAAGGCCCCCGTCGTGCCGTTGTGCACGTAGCGCGCGCTCGCCCAGGCGAGCACCTCGCCGCTCTTCGTGTCCCGGCACAGCCAGACGACCTTTGCCTCGTTCGTCGCGCCCGAGCCGTCCTTCACGCTCAGATCGGGCATCACAGTCTCGACCTTCCACGCGTACGTGCTCGGGGCAACTGCGTTCTGGCCGACGTAGCGGATGTACCAGGCGTGGCGCGGATCGATCTCGGTAGTCGCATCGAACGGCGTCAACGACGAGGTGCCGTATGCCTCCTTGTCACTGACCAGGAAGGAGTCCTTGCTGAACAGCGGCGCCATGTCCCGGCGGTGCTTGATGATCTCCAGCGTGGCCTGGTTCGGAGCTCCGTTGTTCCGGCTGGGCTGGACGCTGGCCTGGTGGTACAACGCGGCGAAGGTCTGCTCCCCGGTCGCGACCTTCTTCGCGTCGGCGGCTGCCGCCTCGGTGAGCTTGGACAACTGCGCGCCGGCGTCCGCCTTCACGGGCGTGGACCGGGCATCGTCCAGTTGCCCCTTGAGCTGGACGATCTGGGCCTCGTTGTCCGACGTGCTCGCCTTGCAGCTCTCGCCGGCCACGCCCGTGGCGACGATCAGGGCGAGGATCCCGACCCCCATCACTGCGGTCACGCTGCGTCGGATCAGGCGCGCGTTGTCCTCCGGGCTGCGTGTCTGGACCCGTTCGTGCTGGCGCGTCGTCCAGCCCGCGAAGCGCTCTTCGAGCTCAGCTCCGGTGATCTTCTTGCGTGTCTTCGGTGCCGCGGGCTTCTCCTCGGGCATCGACCCGGTCTTCTGCTCGGGACCTGTGCTCTCGGACTCGTCATGGGCTGTCGTCACGGAACACACTCCTCACTCCATGTTGCTCTCATAAACGACTCAAGTCTATCCGTAAAGGCATCTGAGACCGACTCTGGCTCCATTCGATAAGCGTTCCGAAAAGCGAAGCTGGCGCGCAGTGCCTGCACCGGACAGGAAGAAGCCGGTGCCCGGATCGCCCGGCACCGGCTTCTCGCTCCCGGATCAGATACAGCGCATCAGACTGTCTTGATCTTGTCGGAGGGGAGCATCGAATCCGACATGTCCACGAACTTCCAGCCCTCGGCCGCCATCCGCGCCGCGCTGTCGACGCGGACCCGGCCCATGTAAGCGCAGTAGCCGGCCTCGCCGAGGATGACCTTGTCGCCCTGGATGCCGAGCACCACGAGAGTGTGGCCGGCGGGGGTGCTGCCCGGGGCGGAGCCCACCGAGTAGGCCGTCGGAGTCGAGGACATCTGCTTGCCGGTCACCCTCGCAATCGTGTACGCCGTCTCCTTGCCGTCACCGGCCGGGTAGGTCTGGAACGTCGTGTACTTGTTCACGAAGTAGGTCGAGAACGATGTGCAGTTCTGCGCGTGATTGCCCCCGCACGAGCCAGGACCACCTTGGTCGCCGTAGCGGTCGTCGAGGAACTTGTCACCCTCCTTGTTGAAGAGGTCGACGAGGGCCTGAGCCTCTTCCTGGGTCATCCCGCCGTCCTTCAATGAAACAGAAGTACCGCCCTTGGTACCGCAGTTGCCCAGGATCGTGTTGATGCCGTCGACGATGTTCTCGATGATCCCGCCGACGATGTTCTTGACGCCGTCCACGATCGAGTGGTCGACCGACCAGCCGCTCATCTTGCCGAACCACATCTCGGCGTTGTCGCCTCGTGCGGTGAGCCCGGCCGCGCCGTCAGTCGAACGCTCCCAGTTCTCGTGGAAGTGCAGCGCGGCCGCACGCGGGGAGCCCTGCGACGTCTTGAGCATGTCCTTGAAGACCGTGACATCGCCCGGATTGTCCCCGTCGGCCATGAACGCCAGCTGGGCCTTGATCGTGAACCAGTCGATGCCCTTGCTCTTCGCGTACTGGCGCAGCAACGTGCTGCGGCCGAACGTCCACTGCCCGAGACCGATGCCGTTGTCCGTGTTCTGTGCGGCGCTGGCCTTCTCGGCGGTCATGGCATACGTCCCCGTGGGGAAGTTCTGCACGCTCGTCGGATCGATCCCGGACTCCTGCGACCAGTTGCCGAGGATGCCCGCGATGTTCTCCTTCGGCATCCCCCAGCTGCTGAGCACCGAGTAGATCTCCTTGGCGTTCTTCTCCACGCCCGCCGGGACGGTGGCCCCGGAACCGTTGCCGGCGCTACCCGCGTTGACGACGCACGCCGTCCCGTTCGCGTTGATGCTGCCCTCGGTCAGTGCCGTCGAGTTGAGGACGCCGGTCAGGACCGTGCCCAGCAGGGCCACGGTGGCGGTCACCGCGACCGCACCCGACATGGCTGCCGCTACAGGGGTCATCGTCGCCGTGACGGTGACGCCCAGGACCGCGCCCGCCCCCTTGGCTATAAAGCTGCCGATCGCCATGAACGGCGCAGCGATCGCATGACCGATCGCCTTGGCGATGTTGACGATGAGCGTCCACAGCAGCTTCCCTGCGTTGACGGCCATCGCCATGGCGGCGAAGAACATGGACTTCAGCCAGTTCAGAAGGGCCATGGCCATGATCACCCCGATGGCTGGCGGAGCGGCAGCCGCGCCACCGCCGACGGCGGCACCCTTGGCCGCCTTCGAGCCGAGGCCCTCGTCGTCATTCGACGCACCGCGCTCGTAGCCCGTGCCGCCGGCACCCAGCTCGCGCTGGTCGGCAGGCTTGGCGTCCGGGCTGCCGCCGGTGACCTTGGACACGCCCTTAACCGCGTCCTGGGCCCCCTCGACACCGACGTTCTTCGCTGCCCCAACGGCGGCTCCCGGAAGCCCGCCGGCCTGTGCGCCAGCCACGGCACCGGAGACGGCAGCTCCCGCGTAACGCCCGGCGTTACGGCGGGTCGCGCTGCTGCCGTCTCCCTCGATGGCCTTCTGGGCCGCGCCTCCGGCCATGTTCCCGGCGACGCCGTTCATGCCCTGCTTGATCTTCGCCCCGGCATTCGCGGCACCGGCCGCCTTGCCTGCGGTTTCTGCGGTGTCTGCCGCGTCCGGCATCTTCGGCGCAGTGTTTGCCGCGCCAGAAGGACCAGAAGAAGCAGCTCCCGGGGCCGGGAGCTGCTTGGGCACGCTGGCCTTGCCCTCGGGAGGCTTCTCGATGCCCTCCTCAGGGCCGAGGCTCTTGGTCCCGCGACCTTGCCGGGGCATCCCCTGACTCACCGACGTGCTCGGCTGGTCCTTCGTCGTCCCCTTCTTGGGACTCCGATTCGGCTTGTCGGTGGCCATGTCGTTTTCCTTTCCGGGTCAATGTCAGGCAGCGGGATGCATCACTTCATCGCCGTACTCAATGGAGCGTGGCGAGGAAGTCCTTGTCGTCTCGAATGGTGCTGTTGGACTGCACGTCCCGCAGACTCACGTCCAGTCGGAGCAGATCGAGCGACAGATCAGACTCGTACTGCGACTTGTTTCGGGAGTAGTCCTGATACGCCTGTGAAAGGTTGTTCATGATGCTCATGAGCGGGCGCATCGTCACGTCAGAGGACTGGTAGTCCTTGGTGAGGCTGGTGCCGTCCGAGAGGATCCACTGCATGTCCGAGATCTGCTGGCTCGTCGGATCCGAGCCCTCGTCACGCTTCTTGGTGAAGAACTGGGCGTAGCTCTGACCGGCCGGCACCAGGGCGTCGAGGTAGCCGTCGTAGACGTTGCCTGCACGCCAGTTGAGGTCGAAGCCGCCGGGGACGACATGCTTGGTCTGCAGCGCCAGCGTCGAGACGCCGTCCTTGGCCGCGGCCGCGGAGACGCCCGTGATCTTGTCGGTGGCAATCGAGACCGGGACGGTCGGCGGACGCAGGAACAGGCCGTCGATCTTCGTCGTCTGCAGGTCGGAGGTATACGACTGAATCTGCGTCAGATTCGTGCGCATCTCGACGAGCTTCTGGTCCAGGGCATCCCTGGCCTCGGCCTCCATCTCCTTGAGCGCGACCTCGTAGTAGGCCTGCGCAGGGTCGAAGGTCAGAGCGTCGAGCGCCGCGATCTTCTGGACCCCGGACGCGCCGGGGTTGAAGAAGACCCGCCACTGGTCGTACTTGGAGAAGGTCTCGTCGCCGGCCAGCTTGCCGCTGCTATGCGCCTGCTCCGCTGCGGGCGTGGTGAGTTCGGCATTCGCACGGACCGTCAGGTTCAACACCTGACGGTCAAAGGGCCGGTCGGCGTTGAGGAGGACCCCGACGTAGCCGGTCGAACCGAAGGCGAAGAAGGAGCCCTTGATCCCGCTGGTGCTGACCGGCTCGCTGTTCAGCGAGGTGTCCGACCCGAGCAGGAACGCCCTGTAATCCGCGGCGTTGTACGAGATCTGAGCGGTCGGACTGAAGTGCATCATCACGAGCGCCTTGCTGCCGCTCTCGTTGGTGTAGACCCCGTCGACGGCGCCGTCGAGATTCGTCTTCGACGTCTTGAAGTCGCTGGTGTACAGCGCCGTCTGCGACAGCGAGTCACGCCCCGCCTGGTACGCCGAGGCACCCGATGCGCTGATCACGATCGCGCCCGTGACCGCGAAGATGCCGAAGAACACCCCAAACCGCTCGATCGCGTGGTGCGAGTCGAGCTTGAACTTCCTGCTGAAGGCCAGTGCCTTGTCCTTGATCCCCATGTTCTGCTCTCTTTCGTGCCTGCACCGTGCTGCGGGCCCGGATATGGCGAACCGGGCCGGAGGAGGCCTTGCACCTCAACCGACCCGGTTCGCTCGACGCCTCTGTCCCCGGTCGTGTGCACGTCTGTGACGGCCTCTTACTTGGAAGGGCCGCTCAGGAACCCGCTGAACTGATCGGTGGTCTGGACGATCACCGTGCCGCCGCCGAGGTCCGTGATGGTCTGCTGGCCGCCGGAACCGATCGTCGAGATCAGCGACCACCCGCCGGTGCCCAGGGCTCCGCCGACGAGAATGAGGAGCGCGATCGTGCCCCAGCCCTGCTGCTGACCCGCGGACTGCGGGTTGGCCATCAGCTTCTTGATCAGGAGCACACCGCCCCAGACCAGGCCGGCAGCGCCGAGCAGCATGAGCAGAAGACCGCCCCAGAGCTGGATCTGGGACTTGGCGTTCTGCAGGAAGCTGGTCAGGTCCCAGGCTGCACTCGGCAGGGAAGCCTGTGTGAGGACGGCTGCCTCGTAGATCTTCGTCATGGATCTCTCCTCTCGCCTTTCGAATCATTCGGTGGCATGACAGTGAGTCACAAGGCAACAAGCGCAGCTCATCCGCCCGGTCGGGCAGTGATAGAAGCCGGGGTGGTCGGTAGACATGCTGTCGGCTCCCCCCGCTGGCTCGTATACGTGCGCATCTGCAGTGACTAATCTACCTCATTCGAATGACTAGTCACATAGACCGTGAAAGGGTCTATTGATAAAGACCCAAAAGGGGCTCGGAAACGAGGCGAATCGGCATCGCGACGCGCGACCGCAGGGTCGCGGCGGAAGCCTGTGGAATCCGCAGTGTGAGATGTGTAATGTGCCGCTCCAGCACTGCTGCGGCGCTGGCCTGCTCGATTTCGAGGCGGGCCACCCTCACACACCCGATCGCGATCTTGACCAGGAAGTGCCAAACCGCCATGAACCCACTGCCCGGCGACCTTTTCGCCCGCCGACTTCGTCAAGAACGCGAACGCCTTGGCATCAGCCAGGCAGAGCTAGCGCGCCGTATGGCCGCCCTGCTCGGCACGAACGTTGACTCCACCGCCATCACACGCATCGAGCAGCAGACCCGCGCGGTCAGGCTCGACGAGGCGGTCACCGCTGCCGAAGCTCTCGGGGTCCCTCTGATCACACTGGTCAGCGACAATTACGCCCGCGAAAACGAAGCCGAGATCCAGAACCAGCTCGCCGAACTCGCCCTTGCCGAGCAGGAATGGGAGAGGCTGCGCCAGAAGATCCACCGGATCACCCAGACCATCCAGCATCTGTCCGCCGAGCGGGAGGCATTCCGCTCTCACGCGCTGGACGTCAAGCCGGAAACCGCCGGCGACTACGAGCTCGACCCTGAGACCCAGGCCGCTCTCGACGCCCGGATGCGTGATGTCCGCAACAAGCCGGCCGGAGAGATCACCGACCCAGGCGCATGACGCTGTTGCGGGCGGCCGGTTGAATTCCCGGTCGTAGACGCCGTCTCGGGCTTCCTCCACCGGCCGGCCCGCATGATTCCCCCGGTGCTCGCGCCGTTTCGTCTTCCCTGAGCGACGTGCCCTGCTCACAGACGGTAAAAGCCGGATGCCGACGGATCCATCCCGGCCTCTTCTATGCGCCTGTGCAGCATCGCGTGCAGCGCGTCGCCGCTCACACCGGCTTCCTGAATCCGTACGTCCCTCCTGTTGCGGTACGTCGCTCGCAGCAGGGGAGCGGGCGAGGCGAGGTCCGCGCCGCTGATCAGCCTCGCACGGCCGCCGACACCGAAGACATGCGCGTCGAGTTGGTACCTGTGCAGCTGCCGCATGATCGTCCGCCGACGCTTACGGGCGTCTTCCGTCGTAGAGGCGCCACCAGACCCATCGGTGATCCGGTGCCGCACAGCGCACAGCTCGATGACGTCCGCCTGAAAGGCAGGACGACGATGTCGGGCAGCACATTGTCCCGGTTGGCCTTCGACTCGCCCACGTGCACATAGATGCCCTCGATCGGATGCAGCTCCAGGCTGTTCAGCCGCAGGGCCGCAGTGTCTCGAGCGGTGCGGATAGGCTCGGAGGTATGGGAATTGACTGGGAGAACATGCTCGGCACAAGCGGGAACGGCCTCAACGATGCATACGACAGGGCGGTCTCCTCGGTCATCTACAGCGAGAGCCTGGGGGGCGACCATCGGCCACTCCCAGTCGGTGAAGAGTGCGACGACACAGACGGCCTGCGCTGACCTGAGGGCACACACAGAAACTGCCCGGTCCGCTTTGATGGACATTGGAGATCAGAGGCTTCGGGCCCCGGAGTGAACCGGTGGTCAAGCGAGTACACACGGCCGTCGGTCCACACCGTGGTCACCGTGACGACGCCGTTGTCGGTCTTGCCCAACCGGCCCAGCTACTGCCGACCCACATGTGCGGTGGCCGTGCCGTCCCTGCGGTCCCCGGAGTCGTCGATCACGATCACTCCGTCGGCGTGCGGAGCGGTCGCAGTCTGACCGCGCATCAGGTCAAGCCGTCGGCCGTTGACCTGCTCGGTGTCCCAGACGGACTCGGACAGAAAGTACTGCAATCGCTGCGCCGCAGCTGTTCGCGCGCCGACAACCGGCTCCGCTCCGGCCAGACAGGTGATCGTCTTGTTCCGCTCTAGGGTCAAGTAACCCCCGCCGCTGGGCGAGGCTGGCAAAGAGGTCGTCGAACCGGCTCGCGTACTCTTCCAATGGACCTGGCGCGGGCGGACACGAACGGCGGGCAGTCATCTCCAGCACGGCAGTTGACTCGTACCCACCGCTTTGCGGCCGAACCACCCAGCCGTTCAACCCACGGCTACCGGCGGGTCTAACGAACTACCGGTAGGACCCGCCCAGTCGGCGGGGTGCTCGTGCGCTACGCCGCCTTGACCATATCGGCCCGGGTGGCTTTCTCCCACTCGACCAGGAGCCGTTGGTACTCCACCGCGCGCCGGGGCGTGTTGGGCTCCTCCATGAGTCGTCCGATCGCCGTGTTGATCCGCGCAGCAGCAGGCTGCAGCCGACCGTGAGGCCTGGAGGGGGAGGGCATCCAGGTGCGGGTGGTATACGGGGAGCTGGGCGATCTTGCGGACGGACGCCTGGAGAAGCTGGGCGCCGGCGAAGCAGACGGGCTCATCCTGGCCGTCGCTGGCCTGGAGCGGCCAGGCGGCCCGCCCACTCGTGGGCGTAGATCATGACCTTCCCGTCCGGGGACGGTTCGCGTTACCGCGCATCGGGACCCACGCGGCCACGCTCATCCTCGAATGCCTGGAACGCAGCGGCGCAGCGAAGGCGAGCCGAGCTGTACATCGAGGCGATGACGGCCCGCGGCTGGTCTTTCCACGACGGCAGCCTGCGCTAGAGCGGATCTTCGTATCAGTGCGCGGGTCTTGAACGACTTGGGGCGAGCATTCCGTATGATCGATCAAGAGCGGGAAACGTTTGGATTGCATGGCAAGACGACCGTTGTGGAGTGCCGAGGGCTCGCACTAGGGTCATCGCTGTCACTCCGGCGACGGGGCAGGTGTGGCAGCACTAGCCTGACCTGAAGACAGGGGCTTGTGCCCGTGACCCGGGCAGCAGTGTCTCAGTTGTGCCTGGTAGGCGGCGTGGTCGTCGTGGATAGTGGCAGCCGCGGCCTGCAGTGCTGGCGCGTTCAGACCATTCCGTGAAAGGTTTCCTACCGGTAGGTAAGTAGGCGGTCGTCTGTGAAGGGCGAGCCTCCTTGAGGCGAGGGCAGAGGTAGCAACATGGCTGTGGCGGCGCGAGGTCCGGCGGAAGCGATCTCCGGAGCGGCGGCGCCTGGCACTCTGTTCCCTCAGGGCGCCGATATTGGCGTGTTGAACATGTTCGGTATCGATGCCGTAGTTGCATACAGCGAAAACGAGGACGAGATCGAGCGACGTGCTCGCGTCGGCACGCAGGAGCTCACCAATCCTCGGGCGCTGGACCTGCTGATGAACCTTCCACTGGGCGAGCCTGTCCCGGTCACTTCGCTGAGCGACACGGAGCAGCGCGTGCTGAGGCGGATGCCTAGGGGAACGGTTACCCGGCATGACAACGTCGTCGTCCGCGAAGCAACCCACCCCATCCGAGTCGATCTTGCCGTCGTCCCGGGTAAGGGCTGGGCCTCCGCTAAGGAAAAAGCCGAATGGTTCACACCTTTCTGCGCGCGGGCTGTCTTGATCGACCGGCCTCTGCGGCGTCGAGATGACGCCGTGATGGAGGCAGAGTTCTACGGCATTGGGCTACTCGTCGCGACCAGCAATGACGTTGAGGTCGTTGTCCCGCCTCGCCCCTTCGTTCGGCGTCGGCACACTGTGGCCGGCTGGAGGTTCGTGGAACAGGCGTATAAGCAGCTCTTGGCTCGGTGAGCCCGCCTCAGGGCGTGATAGGCAGCGTTGCCCAGGCCTCCAGCGGGTCAGGGACTGCAAAGCCCGCCTTCGAATTTGCCGACAGCCCCAGACGCTGGTTTTCCAGGGCGTAGTGCGCGATGGCTGCGGCACACTTGTCGCGCCACCACGCTTTGCGCTCCAGCCCGGGCTTCCTGCTGGTGATCTCGATGACCCAGGCGCTCCAGGTGCTGATGTTGTGGTCTTCCGACTCGCGCCGCGCTTCGCCGCCCGGATCGTTGAATCGGTCCAGGCCTCGACCGTCACAGACGTCGCAGCTGCACGTTGCTGGCGGGTGATTGGCGTACAGGCGGGCCAGTGACTGAGTGCCCTTGAAGCACATCAGGCTCGGCATCAGCACTGACGGATATTGGGGTCCACCGCCGTTGGGGTTGAACAACGCCCGCTCGCCAGGGGGAATGCTGTGCCGACTGGCGCTGTCGGCGCCGATACCGGCAAACAGCCCGCCGTGGGCGAGTACGTCCAGTGCGGCCAGATCGGTCCGCAGGAGGGCGACATCAGGCAGCTCGGCTACGACGCGGCGCAGGTTGGCGGGAACACTCTTGGCCTGCTCCATCGGATCGAACTGCCGGAACAGCGTCAGGGCCTTCGGTTGCGGGATGCGCTTGCAGACGGCGATCAGCTGGCTGAGGAATTCATCGGTGAGCCAGGCGATGTCGATCGGGAGGTTGACGATTGTGTCTGCCCGCTCGATGCGTTCGGCCTGGCGCATGACCGCCTTGAGCGCCCTGGAGGCTCCCGGGAGGATGTATCCAGTCGGTGTGAGAGCGGCGCTGGCACCGCGGGCCTTCTGCAGCTCAAGCGAGGTGTCGACCGTGTCGAACAGCTCGTTGCCATCCAGCAGAAAGGGTTCGTCGGCTGTCGCGGTGTGCGTCTTGTAGGCCGCAGTATCGATCAGCAGGGCGCCTGTGTAGCCGGAGGTTCGGAGCTGGTAGGCGCGTTCACCCGCCTTCTCCCCGCTCATGACGACGCCGCCGAGGTCATCGTCGAGCGGAGTCCGCATCTGCGGTACGAAGCGGGCGTTCTCATGCAGCAGTACACGCCCCTGTAGCAGCGGCGTGGCCGGTACCGACGCATCGAGGACCCGCAGGGCGGGGGTGCGGCCGGGAAACGGCGAGTTTGCCATTGTCACCTACTTGTTGGTGATTCCGGTGGCCGTGTGGTCACCGGGGCGGAGGAAGGACACGAGTAGATCTCGTTGAACTCCTCGAGTTCCAGGCCGGCTAGGTGGGCTGCCTGGGACAGGTCGAGGTTGTGCTGTTGCCTCAGTCGGGTCACGACCTCGGCAAGGTGACGCGGGGTCTCGAGCTCGAATGGAGCGGGTTCGGTGGTTCGGTAGCCCAGGGCGGACATCTCCACCATGAGCGAGCGGTACTGCCACTCGGTGAGGACGCCGAGTGATTTGGCTCGGCGGGCGAGCGCTGCCATCGAAACCCTCCACCGACGCTTCAGTTCCATCAGCCGCGCCAAGTCCACGCGCGGCCGAAGTTCGGCCACGATGCTCTCGTGCGGCATGAGGAATTCGGCTGCGAATTCATCGGCTTGCTGTTCCTGCAAGCGTCCGTCCCCAGGCTCAGTGTGCATCACGATGTGCCCGAGTTCGTGCGCCAGGCTGAAACGATAACGGTCCGCAGGGGCAGTCGAGTTGAGCAGGACGAGCGGGCGTTCACCGTGCGGCCACTGGCTCACGGCATCCAGCTCACGAGTTTCGAGATCGCGGATCACGAGCAGAGCGCCGGCGGCTTCGAGCACCTCTACCACATTGGAGACAGGGCCCTGCGGGAGCCCCCACTCCAACCGCAGCGACTCCGCGGCATCAGCCGGCGTATCAAAGTCGTCCACCGCGATGTGCCTGAACGCGTGCTTGTCGTCTTCGTGACCCGCTGCCGTCAGGGCATCCACCTGGAGACGGGTAACTGCCAAGGTCGCGTGCACACGCCGCAGTGCCAGTGCGCCCATGGACGCGCGCTTCCGGTGGTGAACGAGACCGACGCCCATCCCGCCACTGTCAGTGGCGCGGCATAGCATCTGGGGCGTGTACCTGAGAGCTGCGGCGAACAGGGCGAGACGCTCGCCCCTCACTGCCAGGCGACCGGCTTCGGCTCGGCTGACATACCCCTGCGACACCGTGTCGTCGGCCGTACGGCATGTCATTTCCCGTGCTACGTCAGCCTGCGTCCAACCACGCGACTCACGGGCCAGCGTCAACATGGCGGGCTGCGCCACCAAGTCGACAATGTCATCCACGACCACACCCACCTCCCGCGCTCAGGCTCGTCAGCGTGCCACCACCATACAACCCAGCGCAGTATACGCAGAAACATACCTCAAAATATTCCACTCATGACGTGCCCACTTTGCTTTCGGTGCAAAGATCGCCTGACGACACGGCTCCGCCCCCGTGCCCATCAGGTCAGACATCCGATCCGTTGTGGGTCGAGACGTTCACGGGCCTGCGGATGCGGCAGTACGAAGGCTGGTTACGGGTGGTGCGGGAACGGGGCGGCAGCGGTCCTGGCGGCGGCGGGCGGCCGTGGTGTCTGCCGTTGGCAGATCGGGTGCTGCTGGTGGCGGTCTACTACCGCACCAACCTGACCGTGTGACAGCTCGCGCCGCTGTTCGCCGTCTCGCCGGCGACGGTGTGCCGGGTCATCCAGCGGCTGCGGCCCCTCCTCGCCCTTGAGCCCATCTCCCGGCCCGCCGACACTACGGACCGGCTGTGGATCGTGGACGGCACGCTTGTCCCGGTCCGCGACCGGAAGATCGGCGCCTCGAGCCGCAACTACCGGTTCTCGGTAAAAGTGCAGGTCATCATCAATGCTGGCACCAGGCTGGTCGTGCCCGCCGCTTGCCTGGCCCGGGCAACCGGGCCGATGCCCAGGTCTGGCGGAACTCCGGTCTTGCCCAGCACTGCGACGGCGTCACGGTGCTGGGCGACGGCGCCTACATCAACACAGGCCTGGTCGCCCCGCACCGAAAACGGCCCGGCCGGCCACTCCTCGCGGGTGAGGAGGAAGACAACGCCGAGCATCGTCGGGTCTGTGCCCGCGTTGAGCATGCCTTTGCCCGGATGAAGAACTGCAAGATCCTGCGTGACTGCCGCCAGCGCAGCGGCGACGGCCTCCACCATGCGGTCCAGGCCGTCGCCCACATGCACAACCTCGCCTTGGCAGCATGATCAGAGCAGTAGAAGGCCCGGCTTGACCTGCCCGAACACGATCGTCAAGTCCGGTAAGTTTTCGGGAAGTTGCTTGCCGCCCGGCATCCCCTCACGGTCCTCACACAGCGCATCAACAGTGTGCGCACCCGGAGTTGGCGTGCGGCTGCTTACCTGCGACATAGGGGCGAATGTGCCCACTGGCAGTAGCGGGTCTGCGCTGCACGTCCCGGAGTCCGGGATGCGTAACTGCTCTGCGTGGTACGTATTTCACGGGTGGATGGTGCCTGAAGAGAACCAAGTGTGGAGTGTGGGCTCTGCTCCGTCCGGGAGATCGTCGATGAACACCACGGCCAGGCCACGCTGGGCTCGCGAGCAACAGACGTAGAACAGGTTGCGTGACCGTTCGGTACGGTCGGGGTTGTCGGTGCCGGCGAGCATCTTGCTGATGCTGTACCTGTTCCAGGCGCGGTCGTCGACCACCACTACGACGTTCTCGAATTCGTCACCCTTGACGCCGTGCTGGGTTGAGAACGGGGTGAGTTCGTCGATGAAGTGGGTGACGCTGATGACTTCACGGTAGGACACGGTGCGGAGGTTGTTGGAGAAGTCCGCCCGTCGCTGGTTGCGTTCGTCCAGGTCCGTTGCGGATCTCCGGCGTTCCAGATCCTTGAGTTTTCCCGGCTGGGGGAGGAGATGGCCGTCGGCCATCAGATCGAGCACCTCACCGATGGTGCCGGTGCTGCGTACGGCGTCGAGTGCACGGATCGCGTCACTGATGGCGCGTTTGTTAGCGTGACGGGTGACCCGTGTCCGCCCCTCGTCCAGCAGATCGGTCAGCCCGGCGAAGTCGTTTTCGCGGAACGCGGCGCTGATGGCCTCGATGCGGGTGAGGTACTGGATGTACGGCTCGTTGCGTGCCATGAGGTCGTCGGGACCGTAGCGGCCCAGCTTTCGGTACTGCTCCAGGAGGTTGGCGTACTCCAGGGTGCCGGCTATCCCTCGGTGGGTGAGCAGCAGGTATTTGCTGTTCTCCCGTGTCCAGCCGTTCCGGGCGAGTATTGCTTCAGCGGCGGTGAGTCGCTCAGGGCCGGCCGGGATGCTGCTGTTGAGGAACAAGTGGACCTCGCCGGTCTGCTGCTTGCCGACGGCGTCCTGGGTGAGCTCGGGACGCATCCGGTTGAGCAGCTCGACGACCGGAGGCGAGCACCGGTAGTTCTCGTGCTTGGTGATCTCGGTGAGAAGGCCGGGCCGTTTTACCGCTCCGACGCCCGACTCGTAGATCTTCTGCATGGAGTCGCCGAAGAGGCCGACCACGCATTTCTCGCGGCCTGCACCGGCCAGGTGGTCCAGCAGCAGCTGGATCGTCTTGGGCGAAGTGTCCTGGTACTCGTCGACAAAGATGACCGGGTACTTGCTGGTGATGATGCGTATGAGCTTGGGGTGGGCCGTGACGAGACGGAGCGACAGCGCGATGACGTCGTCGTGGGAGATGCGCCCCTCGTGCAGCCTGCGCCCGCGGTCGGAATACTCGATGACGGGAGGATCGGTGACATCATCAAGGTCTTCCGGTTTGGACAGGTCCTTGTTGTAGTCGAGGATCTGCTGCCAGAGCTCAAACTGGTAGGGCTGGATGACACTCCACAGGAATTCGTGGATGGTGTCGACATCGACGAGCGGGTCTGCGGCGATGCGTTCGACGATCTTTTTCTTGGCGACGTTGGTGTAGGTGATGCAGGCGATCCGCCGGCCGTGTACCTCCAGATCTGCGCGGTGGTGGGTCAGGAGGTGCTGCAGGGCGCGCACCAGGGTGGTCGTCTTGCCGGCGCCGGCCCCTGCTTCGACGAGGAAACTGCGCCGGGCCTCCAGCTCCGTGGTGACGGCTTCGAGGGTGTCTAGGCGAGCCACTGCAGTCCTTCGGCGATGTAGCGGGGAACGGCCCAGTCCTCCAGGAGCATGACGTCGAAGGCGAAGTCCGTCTTGTGGTCGCTGAGTTGCTGTGCGATGTCGTAAGACTTGGCTTCGATGTCGTCGGCGGTGGGGTCGGCCCCGACCTCCTTGACGAAGGCCGCCTTCAGGGCGAGCTGGCGGAAGCCACGTACGAGGGGTTCTGCGTTGGCGATGATGAAGGCGTCCTCGAAGCTCCGCGCGCAGGCTCCCGAATCCTTCTCCGGGATCTGGTAGGCGACGCGGACGTGTCCTTGCTCTTTGTCGGCCGGGTCGGTGGCGAGCAGCTCGGCGATGCTGGACTTTGCGGGCAGCCAGTTCTTGAGCGTCGCATTCGAGGTGACCGTCGGCCCCTGGCCGGGTGGGCAGGCCTTGCGGTGCTTGGGGCACACGGAGTCGATGTCGGTGATGACGAGCGTCTTGACGTTCAGGAAAGCGAGCAGTTCCCGGAAGCGAACGGCGTAGGCGTCGCCGACCTCGATGACCGATACGTACTGGTGCAGAAGACCTTTGGCGCACCGCCGGACCATTTCCGGCAGGATCAGTCGTTCTGCGGTGCCCTCGATCAGGATCACCTTGTCGGCGAAGAACATGTCACACCGGTGCAAGACCATGTACTGGCGCAGGAAGCGCAGGGTCTCGTCCCCCTGCGGAGTGGCCTTCACGTTGGCCTCGAAGGTCGAGAGATCCTTGACCGTGAGCTGCGGCTCGGAACGGTCGAAGTAGCGCACTGTGTGGAAGCCGCTGCTGGCGACGATGTGGGAGGAGTGCGTGGTGATGACCACCTGCACCTTCCAGCCCGTCTTACGGTCGATGAAGTCCTGGATGTTCTTGATGAACGTCTCCTGCATCTGGGGATGCAGATGGGCTTCGGGCTCCTCGATGAACAGCACCTGCAGCGCCGGCTTGGGTGTCGTGCGCTCGTAGGTCTGGTGAAAGCTGATGACCTGCAGGATCGTAAAGATCAGCTTGCTGTAGCCCAGCCCGTTGTGCCCTTCGGGAAGATGGAAGTCGTCGTCCCCGGACGGGTACTGGATGCGGGTACTGCCGCGCAGGATGCCTGAGGCCTCGATTAGGGAGACGATGCGGGGCTTCTGAACCGGGGTGATGGTGCCCAGCCCGAAGGTGCGCAGGTCCTCGAAGATCGGGTCGAACAGCGTGGCGTAGTTGTCGTCGAGCTGCTGCGAGGCGGACGCCAGAGCAGTCTCGATCTGCTCGATGCTCTGATGACGGTCCTCGTTCCCGCTGTTGACCTTGTAGTAGGCCTCGAACGTCTTCGACAACGTGCGGGCCTTGTCGCTCGGCGTGTCATCCATCTTGGTCTGCGCGTAGATGAACTTGACCGACAGGATGGACTCGGCGGCGCCGCGCTTGATCTCCTTGCGGACGTTCTCGTCCAAGGGGCTGACCGCGCGATAAGCCGGGGTGAAGTAGTCCGAGAAGTTCTTGCGCAGCCACTTGATGCGATCGAACTGCTCCCGCTGGCTGGCCGACCAGAAGTCCTTGAGGAAGTCGTTTGGGCGGGCCACCTCCAGCGCTGCTTCGATCTTGACCTCGAAGCAGGTGTCGTCCAGGTCGAGGATCACACCCGTGAGCGGCGCGAGGTCGTCGTCTTCCGCGTACTCGATGGTGAGGACCAAGCGGATGGCCGGGACGAGGTCGTAGGCCTTGGCCAGGAGGTCCTCGCTCGTCTCGGAGTCTCCACGGCCGGCATGCGCCTGAGCCTCGCCGAAGATCTGCCGCGCCTGTTCGATGTCGGCGATACGGCAGGTGGAGAAGTCCTCCAGGACGAACCTCGTGTCCTCCTCACCGAAGAACTTCTCGAAGAGATTGACGAACGACGTCTTGCCGCTGTTGTTGCGCCCAACGATGAGAGTGGCCTTCGGGTCAACTCGGACGTCCACCCTCTCCAGGGCGCGAAAGTTGATCACTTCGGCATGCGTCAGCTGCATCTCACTCCCGACATCGTCCCCAACCCCGCTCCCGGGACGGCATACGCGTGCGACTACCGAGAGTCAGAGCAGTATCTGATACGGAAGGGGCAGAGTTGCCTACTTGGCTCGAAGTGATCAGAGGTGTGGCGGGTTGGATCTGTTTCGGTCGTTGCTGATCGGTCATCCAGCCGAACCGCACACACCACCAGGATGGTGCTGTCCCCCGTGCTCGCGCCGTCTTCCCTAACGCAGCGCCCCCCAGGGGCACAGGCAAGGGGGAAAGATCGCGCAGGGGATCGTCCCCCATACGCTGTGGCCCAATGCGCTGCGCGGATTCTTCGTCGAGCTCGGGGATGTGTGTCGTGCTTATCAGCAGCGCACGGAACCTGGCCGGTTGCTTCGTGGTGTAAGCGATCAGCTGGCGGGCGTGTTGGTGGTGTTGGGTAGTGCGGTGGTGCTGCCGGGCTGGTCCTTGATCGACTGCTGTGATGGGGTTCCGGCACGGAGGAAGCTCTGGGAGTGGCAAGAAGCAGCCGCCAAATCAGTGCTCTCTACGAGTTGAGTTCCACAGCCTAGGGTGCTGTCCAGGGTGCGGACATGTGAGCTGACCTGTGGAAACGCCTGTGTGCAGGCTGGGGCGGGCGGAGCGCTGGGTCGGTACTTGCCGGGTCGCTGAATCAGATGGTTGGACTGTCTTGCCGGTTTAGCGGCGTTGGTCCGGGTGTGTCGATGACTTCCTGGTCCCCAAGGCCACGGACGGAATGCCCTCGCGTGGGTGTCGTGATGGAGTCCGTGGTGACCAAGTGCCTGGGCGCTCTGCCTGTCGCTGCCGAGTTTCTGCGGCGGCTGGATGTCGAGGATCGTCGACGGGCTGCGGCCACCGGCTCCGCGGGCGGACCTGACGCACGGCCAGGTGATCGAGGTACTGGTGGCGAAAGAACTGACCGCTCCCGCGCCGCTATCCGCGTCGGTACTGGGTGTACTCGGGTGAGGCCGTCAAGGGTCTTGGTGGAGGCCGATGCGTGTCCCGGCTGGTGCATTGACGGGTCTCATCGGTGTCTTGCCGGGGGCTTCGGCGATCAGCGGCGTTGTCGCGTCCGGCCGGTGGCAGCAAATGTCTCCTCAGGGACACCGCCGGAACTCGAAGATGTCCATGGCGAGACGCCGCTGCGATTTTGGCACCACATCTGACTCGCCGCGAGCTGTGCGAAGACCGCCGCTCAGTATTGATGGCGTTGTGTGACCTTGTACACCGCGAGTCGTGCAGGATCGGCCAGGCCTCACGCAGACGATGTCCTCGTCGTCCAGTCATATCCCGGTGTGGCGGCCCTCGGGCCACCATCGGGTGTGGCTCGGCGCCAACCCACGGAAGGGCGCCTCACACGTGGGGTGAGCCGAAGGAGTTCGTGGACGTCATCGTGACGGCCATGGTTGCCCTGGACACCGTGAGCGGGGACGGCGCGGCGGTGGTGGGGCACCAGCTCCAGGGCCGCGCTCCGGATGAGATCACCGGCGGCTGGGGACATCCGGCTCCTCCAGGTCCTCGCGATCAACGGGGACATGGGGGAAGTCGCCATAACGGTGTACGGGGCACGGGTCCGCATGGTGAGGCAGTCGAGGTGACGCACACGTGGGAGGACATGAAAGCACGCCTCGGCTGGCTTATCCTCACGGCTGCGGCGCTGGACGACCTCACCGGGTGCTGCCTGGGACACGGTGGATGAGCGGCTGCGTTTCCGCGTGGCGAGGGTCGCGGCCTTGGCCGGACATGAACCTCAGCTGACCCGCTCTACCCTCTGTGCGGAAGGGCCCGCACGTCCGTGCGGGCCCTTCCGCGTCATCCCCTGCTTTGTGGGGCGTATCCCGCCTCCCCGGTGGGAGATGAGTGGGAGACAAGTGGGAGATGATCATGGCGTGGTGCTGCAATCAGGCGCTAGGAAATGCTGGATAGCGCTACCCGCGAGCCCCTGGTTCAGCCGCCGGATTCGCCCGCGTGCGGGCTCAGCGCACCCATGCTGACCAGCACAATCACCACCACACCGAGGGCGATGCGGTAGTAGACGAACGGCATGAACGATTTGGTGCTGATGAACTTCATGAACCAGGCGATCACCGCGTATCCGACGGCGAAGGCGATCACCGTCGCGAAGAGCGTCGGGCCCCAGGAGACGTGCCCGCCTTCCGCGGCGTCCTTCAGCTCGAACGCCCCGGAGGCGAGCACCGCGGGGACGGCGAGCAGGAAGGAGTAGCGAGCCGCTGCCTCGCGCCGGTAGCCCATGAACAGACCGCCGCTGATGGTGGCGCCGGAGCGGGAGACGCCCGGGATGAGGGCCATGGCCTGGCAGATGCCGTAGATGAGACCGTCCCGGACGCTCAGGTCCTTGAGCTCCTTGCGCTGCTTGGCCACGCGGTGCCGGCCGCCGGCCTCGTCCCGCGCCGCGAGCCGGTCGGCGACGCCGAGCACGATGCCCATGCCGATCAGCATCGCCGCGGTGAGCCGCAGATCGCGGAAGGGCCCCTCGATCTGGTCCTTCAGCGTCACACCGAGCACGCCGATCGGAATCGAGCCGACGATGACGAGCCAGCCCATGCGCGCGTCGTGGTCGCGGCGCATCTCCTTGTTCGTCAGGGAACGGGTCCAGGCGGCCAGGATGCGCCCGATGTCCTTGCGGAAGTAGATCAGGACCGCGGTCTCCGTGCCGATCTGGGTGATCGCGGTGAAGGCCGCGCCCGGGTCCTCCCAGCCGGAGAAGGCCGCCGTCAGCCGCAGATGCGCGCTGGAGGAGACGGGCAGGAACTCGGTCAGCCCCTGGACGAGTCCGAGGATGAGTGATTCGAACCAAGACATGAGGTAGCGGAGTCCAAGTGCCGATCGTGGAACGGAGGACGGGCACACCACACCGCCGTGTGCGGTGATCGATGATCGGGTGCGCCGCGGGGGGAAGCGTAGCGCCCCAAGATGACGGGACCCACACAGGGGCTTCACGCCCCCGCCCCGGCGGCGAAAGGGGCGTATCAGGCCGCCGTGGGACCGCCCACCGTCCACCCGGGAGCCTGAGGATGCGCGGCCAGGTGCTCGTGCCGCACCTCGTCGCCGCATGCCCGGCAGGTCACGACCGGCACGAACTCGTTGCCGCAGACGTGCTCGAGCACCATCGGCAGGTCGCCGTCCCGGTGCAGATGGCGGTCGCCCCACTCCTTGAGGGTCAGCAGGACGGGCTCCAGCTCGAGACCCGCCCGCGTGGGCCGGTACTCGAAACGCCGCGGGCGCTCGCTGTACGGGTGCTTGGCCAGGATCCCGGCGTCGACCAGCCGCCGCAGCCGGGTGGCCAGGATGTCGCGCGGAGCGCCGATGTTGCGCACCAGCTGGTCGAAGCGGCCGTTGCCGAGGCAGACCTCGCGCAGTACGAGCAGGGAGTACTTCTCGCCGACCAGCGCGAGCGTGTCGGCGATCGAGCAGGGGCGCGGGTCTTTGGAGGCGGCCATACGGCCGAGTCTAGGGGAGGGTTGGTTTTTCCAACCTACGTCGCCGGGGCAAGTCCGGATTCCCTGCTCACCGGAACGCACACGGTCTCACCGCCCGCGCAGCTGGTGCCGCTTGCGCCACGCCACCACCGCACCCACCAGACCCGGTACGGCGATGCAGGCCAGCGCGATCAGGAAGGCCGGGGACGTCGGCGTCGAGGCACGGGCGCCGGCCACGACGTAGGCGGCGGTGTTCGGGACCGACCCGAGGGCCGTCGCCAGCAGGAACGGCAGCAGCCGCATACGGGAGACGGCGGCGCAGTAGTTGGACGCGGCGAACGGGATGCCCGGGAACAGCCGGGCCGCCAGCATCGAGCGGAAGCCGTGCCGGCTCAGCTGGTCGTCCGCCGCCTTGAGCCAGCGCCCGCGCAGCAGCGGACGCAGCGCCTCCTGACCGAGCGCACGCCCCAGACAGAAGGCCAGCCCGGCACCGAGGACCGTACCGCCGAGCGCCGCGCCCAGGCCGAGCTGCGAGCCGAACAGCGCCCCCGCGGCCAGGTTCAGCAGCGGGCGCGGTACGAACGCCACCGTGCACACCCCGTAGGCCACCGCGTAGGCCACGACCGCCGCGGCCCCGCCCAGCTGAGCCGGCCAGCCGTCGGTGAGCAGCCGCTGCGGCTCGAACGCGAGCATCAGCGACGCGGCGGTGAGGAGCAGCAGGACCAGCAGGGACAGCCGTGACCAGGGGGACAGCAGGAGTCTGGCGCAGCGGGCGGCGAATCCCGTGGCCGGAGCCGGCGGGAGCGGCGCGGTGAGTTCCGCGGCGGTGGCCCGGGGAGAGGCCGTGGCGGTGCCCCCAGAGCGGGTGGTGGCATCGAGCATTCGGTGACACTAACCGACGAATATGTGTGATCGCCGTAGTCTTCGTCTCATGCGCGTCACAGGAGCCGGGGCACCCTCCGTGCCGGACAGTCCGCTCGCCGACACGGTGCTGGAACGGCTCACCGCCGCCTACGGGCCCGCCGGCGACCCGGAGCGCGCCGTGGCCCAGCGGGCGTACATGAAGGACGTCGCCCCCTTCCTGGGCATGACCACCCCGGCCCGCCGCGCCCTGTCCCGCACCGTCCTGGCCGGACTGCCCCGCCCCGGCGAGGCCGACTGCGCGGCCGTCGCCCTGCGCTGCTGGGAGCTGCCCGAGCGCGAGTACCAGTACTTCGCCGTGGACTATCTGCGCCGTCATGTACGGCACTGCTCCTCCGGCTTCCTGCCCGTCGCCCGGCACCTCGTCACCACGGTCCCCTGGTGGGACACCGTCGACCTGCTCGCCGCCCATGTCGTCGGGGCGCTGGTCGGTGCCGACCGGGGACTGGCCGCCGACATGGACGAGTGGATCGGCGACGACGACATGTGGCTCGCCCGCACCGCTCTCCTCCACCAGTTGCGCTACCGGGAACACACCGACACCGCACGGCTCTTCGACCACTGCCTGCGCCAGTCCGGCCACCCGGACTTCTTCATCCGCAAGGCCATCGGCTGGTGCCTACGCGAGTACGCCAAGACCGACCCCGACGCCGTACGGTCCTTCCTGGCGCGTGAGCAGGGACGGTTCGCGCCGCTGTCGGTGCGGGAGGCGCTGAAGAACATCGGCGCGTAGCGGCGCGGAAAACCATTCGACGCGGGGCGGGTTGTCGGCAAGGATCGACGACATGTTCCGGTACGCCTTCCACCTCGCAGCATCCGCGGTCGCGGATGCCCCGAAGGCTGCCGTCCCCGCTTTCCCCACCGCCGTCGACGGCGCCCGAAGCTGACCCTCCCCGGATCGACCGGCGGACCCCCCAGGGGGAGGGTCGGCCAGGTTCCCGGGGTCCCCGTTCCGGCCGCGCGCCGATCCGTTCGCGCCCGGGGCTTCACGCGTCACCATCGAGACTTCGAGGTACCGCCATGTCCAAGACGGCGTACGTCCGCACCAAACCGCATCTGAACATCGGCACGATGGGCCATGTCGACCACGGCAAGACCACCCTGACGGCCGCCATCACCAAGGTCCTCGCCGAGCGCGGCTCCGGCAGTTTCGTCCCGTTCGACCGCATCGACCGGGCGCCGGAGGAGGCCGCGCGCGGCATCACCATCAACATCGCGCACGTCGAGTACGAGACCGACACCCGGCACTACGCGCACGTCGACATGCCCGGCCACGCCGACTACGTCAAGAACATGGTCACCGGCGCGGCGCAGCTCGACGGGGCGATCCTCGTCGTCTCCGCGCTCGACGGGATCATGCCGCAGACCGCCGAACACGTGCTGCTCGCCCGCCAGGTGGGCGTCGACCACATCGTCGTGGCGATCAACAAGGCCGACGCGGGCGACGAGGAGCTCACCGACCTGGTCGAGCTGGAGGTCCGCGACCTGCTCTCCGCGCACGGCTACGGCGGCGACTCCGCGCCCGTCGTACGGGTCTCCGGGCTGAAGGCACTGGAGGGCGACCCGCGCTGGACGGCGTCGATCGACGCGCTGCTCGACGCGGTGGACACCTATGTGCCCATGCCCGAGCGGTATGTCGACGCGCCGTTCCTGCTGCCGGTGGAGAACGTGCTCACCATCACCGGCCGGGGCACCGTCGTGACCGGCGCCGTGGAGCGCGGCACCGTACGCGTGGGCGACCGGGTGCAGGTGCTCGGCGCCGAACTGGAGAGCGTCGTGACCGGTCTGGAGACCTTCGGCAAGCCCATGGAGGAGGCGCAGGCCGGGGACAACGTGGCGCTGCTGCTGCGCGGGGTGCCGCGTGACGCGGTGCGGCGCGGGCACGTGGTGGCCGCGCCGGGCAGTGTGGAGCCCAGCCGGCGCTTCACGGCGCGGGTGTATGTGCTGTCGGCCCGCGAGGGCGGCCGTACGACACCGGTGTCGACGGGGTACCGGCCGCAGTTCTACATCCGTACGGCCGACGTCGTGGGCGACGTCGACCTCGGCGAGGCCGCCGTGGCGCGGCCGGGCGACACGGTCACGATGACCGTCGAGCTGGGCCGGGACGTGCCCCTGGAGGCCGGGCTCGGATTCGCCATCCGTGAGGGCGGCCGCACGGTCGGCGCCGGAACGGTGACGACGGTCGGCTGAGCCCCGTACGGCCGGCCGCTCCCGCACACGGGGGCGGCCGGCCGTACGTCCGGACGACGGCGGACAATGGGGCGGTGAGCGAGCCCATTCCCGTGACCCGTGCCGTCGACCACGGCACCGCCAAGCTGATGCCCGACGTCGACCGCGAGCGGGCCTGGCTGCTGACCGTCGACGGGGCACCGCAGTCCTACGTCGACCTCGACGAGCCGACGCATCTGGAGTTCGAGTACGCGCGGCGGCTCGGGCACGTCCTCGACACCGTGGGTGAGCCGGGGCGCCCTCTGGACGCCGTGCACCTCGGCGGCGGGGCGCTCACCCTGCCCCGCTATCTGGCCGCCACCCGCCCCGGTTCCCGGCAGCACGTCGTGGAGTTCGACCGGGGGCTCCTCGACCTGGTCGCCGAGCAGCTGCCCCTCCCCGCCGGAGCCGGCGTGACCCTGCACGCGGCGGACGCCCGCGCCTGGCTGGCGGCGGCCCCGGACGACAGCGCCGACGTCCTGGTCTGCGACGTCTTCGGCGGCTCGCGGGTCCCGGCGCACCTGACCTCCGCCGGGTACGCGCACGAGGCCGCGCGTGTGCTGCGGCCGGACGGGGTGTATCTCGCGAACCTCGCGGACGCGGCCCCCTTCGCGTTCCTGCGCTCGCAACTCGCCACGCTCGGCGCCCGGTTCGCGGAGCTGGCGCTCATCGCCGAGCCGGGGGTGCTGCGCGGCCGCCGCTTCGGCAACGCCGTGCTGGCCGCCGCCCACCGGCCGTTGGACATCGCCGCCCTGTCCCGCGCCACCGCCGCCGACGCCTTCCCCGCGAGGGTCGAACACGGCACGGCGCTGCGGGACTTCACCCGCGGGGCACGTCCGGTGCGCGACGAGGACGCAGTGATGTCCCCGGAACCCCCGGAGGGGGCGTTCGGCATCGGCTGACGCGGTGGCCGCCCCGGGGGGACGTCGTGGGGGCCGTCGTGGGGGAGCCGAGTCAGCCGACGGGCCGTTCCGTGTCCGCGGACGCGGGGTCCGGGATCTTGCCGGTGATCTGGAGGCTGCGACGCCGCAGATTGCGTACGTCCGGCACACACAGGACCGCCGCGGTGACCACCACGACCAGCACCGCGCACCCCCACAGCGCCTCCGGGCGGCCGAACGCCGTCTCCGCCGGGCCCGCCAGCGCCATCGCCGCCGGCACCAGCGCGACCGAGCCGAACCAGTCGTACGCCGAGACCCGGGACAGCTTCTCCTCCGGTATCTCCTGGTGCAGCGCGGTCATCCAGGAGACGCCGAACACCTCGAGGGACACCCCGGTCACGAACATCACCGCGCACAGCACGGTGACCGGCGCCGGCACGGCGAGCGCCGCCGACGGCAGCGCCAGCGGGAACACGCACAGCGTGCCGGTGAACAGCAGACGGCGCGGCTGCCAGCGCGTCATCAGCAGCGCGCCCACCACCGTCCCCCCGCCGAAGAAGGCCAGCGCCACACCCCAGGGCGCGGCGCCGCCCAGATGGTCCCGGGCGACCAGCGGCCCGTAGACCGCGTCGGCCGCGCCGACGACCGCGTTGGCGACCGAGAACTGGACGACGATGCCCCACAGCCAGGGCCGGCCGATGAACTCCCGCCAGCCCTCCCTGAGATCGGCGAGCATGCCGCCGCCCGGCGCGCGCGGCGGTATGTGCTTCACATCGAGGAACGCCCGCAGCGCCGCCGCGCACGCGAACGCCACCGCGTCCACCGCCAGCACCCAGCCGGGCCCGATCGCGGCGACCATGGCCCCGCCGAGCGCGGCACCGCCGAGGGTCGCCCCGTGCATCGCCATCCGGAACACCGCGAACGCCCGGCCGGCCTGATCGCCCCGCACCGACGACAGCAGCATGCCCTCGGCGGCCGGGTTGAAGAACGCGTGCCCCGTACCGCCGAGGGCGCTGAGCAGCATCATCTGCCACAGCCTGGGCTCGCCCGCCAGCACCAGCGCCGCGAACGCGGCCTGCGAGACGCAGTTCAGGGCGTTGGCCGCGACCATCACCCGGTGCCTCGGCAGCCGGTCCGCGACGGCACCGCCGATCAGCAGGAACAGCACCAGCGGCAGGGTGCGGGCGGCGGCCACCAGACCGACGTCGCCGCCGTCGCCGCCGGCACCCAGCACGGCGAACGCGGCGGCGATCAGCGCGCCGTGGCTGCCCAGGTTGGTCACCACGGCGGCGGCGGTCAGCAGCGAGTAGTTGCGGCCGGCCCAGTCGGGGCGGCGGCGGAAGACGGTGGTCGGCACCCCGTGACTATCGCCGGGCGGGAGCCGACTTGCCAAATGCGTCGCCGGCCCCCCGACCTGCTACGACCCCGTCGGAGGCTCCTCCGTGAGACGCACCGTGCTGAGGATCTTCTGCACGGTCGCGTCCGGGATCTCCTCCTTGACGCCCTTCGCGCCGTACAGGTTCCAGGTGACGAAGTCCCCGGCGCCGTTCTTGAAGGCGAAGGTGGTGGCCTTGCCGTCGCTGTCGCACTTGCCCTTCTGCGGAGTGTTCTCCGAGTGCGCCGTGATCACGCTGCCCTTGATGCCGGACGCCGTGGTGTACGCCTTCGGCTTCCCGTACTTGATGCTCTTCTTGTCGGGCTGCGTGTACCCGCCGTAGATCCACCACGGCACCCGGGTCTCGGCGGCCATGTCCGTGTCCTTGGCACCGTTCTCACCGCGGGTTCCGGCGGTGGCGAGGGAGGTGTCGCTCTCGCGGCCGTCCTTGTCGTCGTCGCTCGAGCACCACTTGGACTTCAGGTACGCGGGAGCGGTGACGCTGGTGCGGCCCATCTCACCGTCCTTCTCCTCCCACTCGAAGCCCACGCTGGTGCCGGGCGTCTCGATCTCCCAGTCGGCGGGAACGTCGAACTTCGTGCCGAAGCGCGTGTTGACGACCACCTGCCAGCCCGGAATCGTCGCCTTCTCCGCCTCACCGCCGCGCGGGTTGCCGTCCGAGGCGGAGACGCTCGGCTCGGCGGAGGTGTCCTTGGTCGCGGTGGAGGTCGGCTTGGCGTCCTTCTTGCCGTCCGCCTCGTCGTCCTTGTCACCGCCGAGCACCAGGAACCCCGTGACACCGGCGGCCACGACGACGGCCGTCGCCGCGATGATCGCCACCAGCTTCGTCCGGTTGCCGCCGCCCCCGCCCTGCGGAGACTGCGGGCCGCCCGCCACGGTCTGCGCGCCCCAGCCGGGCTGCTGCGGATACGTGTTCGGCTGTTGATAGCCGGGCTGCTGATACGGATTCGGCTGTTGGTACCCCGGCTGCTGGTACGGATTGTTCGACTGCGGGTTCTGCTCGCCCCCGGGCGGCTGCTGTCCTGGCCACATGGGCAGCAACACTAACCGCGTCATGGACACGATTGGGTCACCGCCCTTTGACAGGGACGTAGCAACCTGGAGGCCGTACGGCATGGCGACATGAGACTACTCGCGGGTAACCTTCGGGTATGAGCGCAGACCAGATGTCCATCGGCGAGATGCTCGCCGCCACGGTGCCCATGGCCCGGACCCTCGACCTCCAGTTCCTGGAGACCACCGCCGAGCGGGCTGTCGTCGCCCTGCCCGACCAGGCCGACTACCACAACCACGTGGGCGGCCCGCACGCCGGCGCGATGTTCACCCTCGGCGAGTCGGCGAGCGGAGCGATCGTGCTCGCCGCGTTCGGCGACCAGCTCGCGCGGGCCGTACCGCTGGCCGTCCGGGCCGAGATCGCCTACAAGAAGCTGGCGATGGGCCCCGTCACCGCCACCGCCACCCTCGGCCGCCCAGCCGCCGAGGTCGTCGCCGAACTCGACGAGGGCATGCGCCCCGAATTCCCGGTCTCGGTCGCCATCCGCCGCGAGGACGGCGCCGTCACCGGCGAGATGACCGTCGTGTGGACCCTGCGCCCCAACGGCTGACCACGGGCACTCCGGCGGGGCCGGTAGGCTTCCCGTTCGTGCGCCGGTGGCGGCGCACGAACGGCGGACCGGGAGGACAGGGCGTTGCACGTGCAGGAGTGGCTCGAGACCGTACCCGCGGCCGCCGTGTACGCGCTGGTCGGGCTGGTCATCGGACTGGAGAGCCTGGGCATCCCGCTGCCGGGCGAGATCATCCTCGTCTCCTCCGCGCTGCTCGCCTCCCAGCACGGCGACATCGACCCGGTGGTCCTCGGCGCCTGCGCCACGGCCGGCGCGATCATCGGCGACTCGATCGGCTACGCCATCGGCCGCAAGGGCGGACGGCCGCTGCTGGCCTGGCTGGGCGCGAAGTTCCCCCGCCACTTCAGCGAGGGGCACATCGCGACGGCCGAACGGTCCTTCACGAAGTGGGGCATGTGGGCGGTCTTCTTCGGCCGCTTCGTCGCCCTGCTGCGCATCTTCGCCGGCCCGCTCGCGGGCGTGCTGCGGATGCCGTACTGGAAGTTCCTGATCGCCAACGTCCTCGGTGGCATCGTGTGGGCGGGCGGCACCACGGCCGTCATCTACTACGTCGGCATCGTCGCGGAATCCTGGCTGAAGCGCTTCTCCTGGCTGGGCCTGGTCCTGGCGGTACTGATCGGCGTCACCTCGATGCTGGTACTCAAGCGCAAGGCGAGGAAGGCAGTGCCGGAACCCGTGGTCGCCGGCGACTGAAGGGGCGCGGGGCCGTGTCGACATGCGGCTTGGCCGCGTGGGCGCGGCCGGCCACACACAACCGGCAGACCGCGCGCGGCGCTCACCCCCCGTGCTCCTCCCGGTGAGCCCCCGCCAACTCCGCGTACAGCGTCCCGTTGAGCGTCAGCCCCTCGCGCTCCTCCGCACTCAGCTCCCGCCGCACCTTCGCCGGCACCCCCGCCACCAGCGACCCCGCCGGCACCACCATGCCCTGCGGCACCAACGCCTGCGCGGCGACGAGGGACCCCGCGCCGATGACGGCGCCGTTGAGCACGGTCGCCCCCATCCCGATCAGACAGTCGTCGCCCACCGTCGCGCCGTGGACGACCGCGTTGTGCCCGATCGACACCCGCTCACCCACGCTGACCGGAAACCCCGGATCGGCGTGCAGCGTGCAGTTGTCCTGCACGTTGCTGCTCGCGCCGACGGAGATCCGCTCCACGTCACCGCGCAGCACCGCCCCGTACCAGACGCTCGCGCCCGCGCCCAGCGTCACGTCCCCGATCACCGAGGCCGTGGGCGCCACGAACGCGTCCTCGTCGATCTTCGGCTCCCTGCCCCCGATACCCGTGATCAGCGCGCGGTGCGTCATCGCCCTCTCCTCCACCCGACGTCGTAGACCCCCGCACCGTACGCCAACCCGGTGGGGTGAAGATCACAGGGGCGCGGGCCCGTCCGCGGGGTGCCCGCCGACTACGGTGAGCGGGTGCCCCACCGCAAGAACACGTTCTCGTCCTGGCCGCGCCGCCTCGCTCAGCGCGCGGTCCACGCGGGCTGGGCCTGGGCGCAGCGCACGGGTTCGGTGACCGCCGAACACCCCGGCCGCTTCCGCTTCGGGGCGATGGGAACAGGTACCAGGCTCGCCTTCCCGCTCGGCACGGTCTTCGGGGAGCCCTGGATCCGGATCGGCGCCCACTGCATCGTCGGCGAGCAGGTCACGCTCACCGCCGGTCTGATGCCCGGCCTCGACCTCGGACCCGAGCCGATCCTGCGCATCGGCGACGGGGTCGTGCTGGGCCGGGGCAGCCATGTCATCGCCGACACGACGGTCACCATCGGCAGCGACTGCTACTTCGGGCCGTACGTCTACGTCACCTCCACCAACCACTCCTACGACGATCCGCACGAGCCCATCGGCAAGCAGTGGCCGCGGATGGAGCCGGTTCAGATCGGCCCCGGCTGCTGGATTGGCACCGGCGCGGTGATCCTTCCGGGGGCGCGCGTCGGGCGGAACGTGGTGGTGGCCGCGGGCGCGGTGGTCAGGGGCACGGTGCCCGACCACGCCGTGGTGGCGGGTGCCCCCGCCCGTGTCGTACGCCGCTGGACTCCCGCCGACGGCTGGCAGCCGCCGCTGCGCACCCCGGCGCCCGTACCGATCCCGGAGGGCATCACCCCGGAGCAGCTGAGGGCGCTGTCGGAACTCGACGAGGAGAGTGTCGCGCGCCTCGCCGAACTGGACGAGCGGGGCGTGGCCCGGCTCGCCGAGCTGGAACCCGAGGGCTGAGCCGGCCAGTACAGTGCGGTGCACCATCGGGTTCACCGCACAGCAGTGGGGCACAGCGAGCCCGGCCCTGTCGGACGGAACGGACGGAACGTGTCGGACCTCGACCTGCTGACCCAGTCCCTGGCGCGCAACGTCAAGCGCTGGCGCACCGAGCGCGGCTTCACCCTGGACGCGCTCGCCGCGCGGGCGGGGGTCAGCCGCGGCATGCTCATCCAGATCGAGCAGGCCCGCACCAACCCGAGCATCGGCACGGTCGTCAAGATCGGGGACGCGCTCGGCGTCGCCGTCACCACCCTGCTCGACTACGAGCAGGGCCCCAGGGTCCGGATCGTCCCGGCCGACCGGACCGTGCGGCTCTGGCACACCGAGGGCGGCAGCTACAGCCGGCTGCTCGCGGGCACCGAGGCTCCCGGCCCGCTGGAGATGTGGGACTGGCGGCTGATGCCGGGCGAGAGCAGCGACTCCGACCCGCACCCCGCCGGCACGGTCGAGCTCGTCCACGTCACGTCCGGGGAACTGACCCTCACCGTCGACGGAACCGAGCACCGGGTGCCGGCCGGGGCCAGCGCCTCCTTCGAGGCGAACGCGCCCCACACGTACGGCAATCGGGGTGATGTCCCGATGGAGATGATCATGACCGTGTCCGTGCCGCCCGTGCACTGAGACACCCCTCGGACGGCCCGCCGGCGGCTGTTACGGTGCGGCCATGCGCGCACCCATCGGAGACTTCGACCACGCCACACCCGCCCCGGACTGCCTCGACGAGCTCACCGCCCCGGTCGCCGCCGCCGTCCGCGCCTGGAGCGGCGGCGTTCCCGCCGACCGGATCCTGCACGTCGACACCGACCCGCGCTGGGCGGACACCGCCGTCTTCGTCGAGCACTACGGCCGGGACCTCCTCGAACGGTCCGCGAACTGCGTGGTGGTGGCCGGCAAGCGCGGCGGCGGGACCACGCTCGCCGCCTGTGTGGTCCTGTCCACCACCCGGCTCGACGTCAACGGCGTCGTACGCCGTCACCTCGGCGCCCGCAAGGCATCCTTCGCCCCGATGGACACGGCCACGGGGGAGACCGGCATGGAGTACGGCGGCATCACCCCGATCGGGCTGCCCGGCGACTGGCCGGTGCTGGTGGACGCGGCCGTCGTGGACCTCCCGTACGTGCTCGTCGGCAGCGGCCGGCGGCGCGGCAAACTGCTCGTGCCGGGCAAGGCGTTCGCGGAGCTGCCCGGAGCGGTCGTACTGGAGGGGCTGGGAGCGGCCTGACCCGTCACCTCATCGCGTGGTGGGCGAGCGCGAGGTGAGGATCCGCGGCACCGGGCGCCGGCTCCGGGTCGGCGTGGACCAGCGCCGCGGTCAGCCGGGGGATCGCGTGCAGCAGCGCGTGCTCGGCCTCCACGGCGACGCGGTGGGCCTCGCGCAGCGTCGCCTCGCCGTCCACCACGACCGCCACCTCGGCGCGCAGCCGGTGGCCGATCCAGCGCAGGCGCAGCTCGCCCACCGCGCGCACTCCCACAACCCCGGTCAGCGCCCGCTCGGCCCGGTCCACCAGAGCCGGGTCCACGGCGTCCAGCACCCGCCGGAACACCTCCCGCGCGGCGTCCCGCAGCACCAGGACGATCGCCGCCGTGATCGCCAGCCCGACCACCGGGTCCGCGTACCGCCAGCCCAGCGCCGCGCCACCGGCACTCAGCAGCACCGCCAGCGAGGTGAATCCGTCGGTACGCGCGTGCAGTCCGTCGGCGACCAGCGCGGCCGAGCCGATGGCACGCCCGACGCGGATGCGATAGCGGGCCACCCACTCGTTGCCCGCGAATCCGACGAGCGCCGCCACGGCGACCACCGGGAGATGGTCCACGGGGCGCGGATCCAGCAGCCGTGCGAACGCCGTCCAGCCGGCGAAGGCCGCGGACGCGGCGATCGTCAGCACGATCGCGAGGCCGGCCAGATCCTCCGCGCGCCCGTAGCCGTAGGTGAAGCGCCGGGTGGCGGCGCGCCGTCCCAGCACGAAGGCGATGCCCAGCGGTACGGCGGTCAGCGCGTCCGCCGTGTTGTGCACCGTGTCGCCGAGCAGCGCCACCGACCCCGACACGGCCACCACGACCGCCTGCGCCAGCGCCGTCACGCCCAGCACCGCGAGGGACACCCACAGGGCGCGCATGCCCCGGGCCGAGGACTCCAGCGCGGAGTCGAGCTTGTCGGCGGTCTCGTGGGAGTGCGGGGTGAGGAGATGGGAGAGGCGGTGCAGCGGTGACGCCCGATGGTGCCCGTGCCCGTGCCCGTGCCCGTGCTCGTGCTCATGGTGGCGGTCGCTCACGATCGTCCCCTTCCGGTGCGCGAGGTGGACGCGACGGCGCCCACGGCACCATTATGTGCGTATGAGCGCACGCATGCACCTATCACCTGCGCACGATGCGCACCCACACACGCCTGGCGAGGAGCACTTCGCGCTCGCGGCGGAGCTGCTCGCCCTGCTCGGCGACCGCACCCGGCTGACCCTGCTGCACGCCCTGACCGGCGGCGAGGCCGACGTCACCACGCTCACCGGGGCCTGCGGCGCGGCACGCCCCGCGGTCAGCCAGCATCTGGCGCGGCTGCGGCTCGCGGGGCTCGTGGACACCCGCAAGGAGGGCCGCCGGGTCATCTACTCCCTGCGCGACGGCCATCTGCGCCGGCTGGTGGACGAGGCGCTGAACGTGGCGGACCACCGGATCGGCGACCGCCCCCCGCACGACTGACGGGGCCCGGCTCAGTACCGCGCGGCCGTGCCCAGGTACTGCTCCGCGAAGGCGGCAGCGGCGGCGGGGGAGGAGAACAGACGGCGCAGCCGCGCGAGCGTGGTGCCCGCGCGGAACGGGTCGCCCGCCGCGCCGCCGTGGTACAGCTCCGACAGCCACTGCGAGAACTCCTGGTAGTCCCACACGCGCCGCAGGCACTCCCGTGAGTAGCCGGCCAGTCCGCTGTCGTCGTCCCGGGTCAGCCGCGCGGCCAGCGCGTCGCCGAGCAGGAACGCGTCGTGCAGGGCGAGGTTCATGCCCTTGGCGGCGATCGGCGCGACCAGGTGTGCCGCGTCCCCGGCCAGGAACAGCCGCCCGGACGCCATCGGCTCGGTGACGTGGTCGTGCATGTCCAGCACGCGCTTCTCGATCAGGCGCCCCTCGGTGAGCGGCTCCGCCCCGGCCGCCCCGAGGCGGCGGCGCAGCTCCGCCCAGACCCGCTCGTGCGGCCAGTGGTCCGGGTCGTCGCCGGGCGGGCACTGGAGGTAGTAGCGGGTCACCCCGGGACCGCGGGGCATCTGACCGGCGAAACCGTCCGGATGGCAGCCGAACAGTACACAGTCGCCGGACGGCGGCGCCTCGGCGAGCAGGGCCAGCCAGCCGATGCCGTAGTCGTGCCGCGCCACCCGGGCCCGCTCCGGAGCGAGGGACGCCCTGGTCACCCCGCGGGCACCGTCGCAGCCCGCGACGAAATCGCACGCGACGGTCTCCCGCCGGCCGGTCTCCGCGCCGACGTACGACACCGAAGGACGGCCGCCGTCCAGGCCGTGCAGCCGTACGTCCCGCACGCCGAACCGGATCTCCCCGCCGCGCACGTCGGCGTACTCCCGCACCAGGTCCGTCACCAGCAACGGCTGCGGATACACCCAGTGATGGCTGCCCGTCAGCTCCTGATACGAGAACCGGTACCGCTCCCCGTCGAACCGGAACTCGCACGCGGTGTGCCGCTCGGCCCGCTCCAGCAGGTTCCCCGCGAGCCCCCGCCGCTCCAGACCGCGTACCGCCCACTCCTCGATCACCCCGGCCCGGGGCCGCCGTTCGATGAACTCCCGCGTCCCGGTCTCCAGGACCAGACAGTCCACACCGGCCGCCCGCAGAATGTTGCCGACCGTGAGCCCGGCGGGTCCCGCACCCACGATCACGACCGGAAAGCGTTGCGGAGAAGGGGAGTTGAGGTGGGGGGAGGGCTGAATCATCGCGCCATTATGGCGGCGGCACGCCCTCCGCGCAGCGCCTAACCGAGACGGGGTATCTCGATCGCCGGGCAGCGGTCCATCACCATCTCCAGGCCCGCCGCGCGGGTGCGCTCGTAGGCCGCCTCGTCGATGACGTCGAGCTGGAACCACACCGCCCGGGCGCCCTTGGCCACCGCCTCGTCCGCGACGGCCCCGGCGAGATCGCTGTTGACGAACACGTCCACGACGTCCACCTCGAAGGGGATGTCCGCGAGGGAGGCGTAGCCCTGCTCGCCGTGCACCGTCTCCGCCTTCGGGTGCACCGGCACCACCCGCTTGTCGAACCGCTGCAGCACCTGCGCGACGCCGTACGCCGCGCGCTGCCGGTTCGACGACAGGCCCACCACGGCCCAGGTGTCACCGAGTCCGGTGAGGATCTTGCGGACCGTCGCCTCGTCGCCGTACACCGTCGGCCTCCCGGAAGTCGTGAATCGGCTGTCGCATCGCACAACGAAGCGGGACGCACGGTGATTCCCGACGACGGCCCGTTCCCCCCTCGGCGAAACGGTGGACGATACCCGCGCCGGACCGTCCGGCGCCGGGAACCGCACCCCGTGACCCGAAAAGCGGCCCGGATACCTGCGTACGCCCGCTCACGCGCCTACGCTCGCCTCGTGCTGCGCATCACCGACGCCCGAACCGGCGACCTCGTGAACGCCGCCCCTGCACGCCGGGGCCTGACCCGGGTCGAGGCCCACACACAGGGGTTCGACCCGACGAACCTGCGTGTGCTACTCGTCGCCGACCTGCTCGTACGCGCCCTGGAGCTCGGCGGCACGCCGGTTTGGGCGCTGCTCACCGGCGAACGGGAGCAGGCGGAACTCCGCGCGGCCGGCGCGGCCCTCGGGGTGCGCCCCTTCGAGGACGCCGGGGACGTCGGCGCCGGCCTCGGCGAGGCGCAGGTGCTGCACGTGGTGAGCGAGGGCGGCGCGACACCCGGTGGAGTGCGGGTCGCCGTGGCGCCCGTGCACGGGGAGCCGGACGATGCCGACCCCGCCGCCCTGCGCCTGGCCCTGCTCGCACGGCCCAGGGGCGAGCCCGTGACGGCCGACGCGGCCGCCCTGGCAGAAGCGGCCGCCACCCTCGACGGCTGGCGCCGCGCGGTCGCCGGCTGGGCGCGACGGCCCTCCCGGCCGGTCCCCGACCCGGTCCGCGCCGATCTGCGCACCGCGTGGGAGGGTGATCTGGACACGGCCGGGGTGCTCGACGTGCTCCGCGCGGTGGCGGCCGACCCGGACCTGGCGGACGGGGCACGCTTCGAGACGTACGCCTACGCCGACCGGCTGCTCGGCCTCGACCTCACCCGCGACCTGGGAGCCCCGGCGTGATCGAGCGCGCCGGGCGGGGACCGCTGCGCCGGCTGGTCGTCCTGCGTCACGCCAAGTCCGCCCGGCCACAGGGCGTCGGCGACCACCGGCGTCCCCTCGCCCCGCGCGGGCTCCGGGACGCACCCGCCGCCGGGCGCGCGCTCGCCGAGGCGGACTGCCTGCCCGGCCTCGCGCTGTGCTCCACCGCCGTACGCGCCCGCCGCACCTGGGAGCTGGCCGCCGCGCAGTGGGGCACGCCCCCGCCGGTCCGGTTCGACCGGCGCCTCTACCTCGCCGGCGTACCCGGTCTGCTGGCGGTGGTCGGCGAGGTGTCCGCCGAGGTCGAGACGCTGCTGCTGGTCGGGCACAACCCGGGTCTGGAGGACCTCGTCCTCACCCTGGCGGGGGACGGCCTCGACGACAGCCTGGAGCGCGTCCGCACCAAGTTCCCCACCTCCGCGATCGCCGTCCTGTCCTGGCGCGGCACCGGATGGCGGAATCTCACCCCCGGCGCCGCCCTGCTGACGTCGCTGACGGTGCCCCGGGGCGGGACGGACCTCCCGCGCGGGGGCGCATAGGCTGGCCGGATGCAGGACGAGTACCGCACCGTCGCCCGCGCGGGTGTGCACGAGACCGAGGTCAACCGCTCCCGCTTCCTGTGCGCCCTCGCCCCGGCGGCCACCGAGCAGGAGGCGCAGGACTTCGTCGCCGCCGTCCGCAAGGAGCACGCCGACGCCACGCACAACTGCTGGGCGTACGTCATCGGCGCCGACGCCTCCGTCCAGAAGGCCAGTGACGACGGCGAGCCCGGCGGCACCGCGGGCGTCCCCATGCTCCAGATGCTGCTCCGCCGCGACATGCGGTACGCCGTCGCCGTCGTCACCCGCTACTACGGCGGCGTCAAGCTCGGCGCGGGCGGACTCATCCGCGCGTACGGCGGCGCCGTCGGCGAGGCGCTGGACGGCCTCGGCACGATCACCCGCCGCCGCTTCCGCCTGGCCACCGTGACGGTCGGCCACGATCGGGCCGGCAAGGTCGAGAACGACCTGCGCGCCACCGGACGCGAGATACGCGACGTGCGCTACGGCGAGCAGGTCGCGATCGAGATCGGCCTCCCGGACGCCGACGTACCCTCCTTCCGCGCGTGGCTCGCCGACGCGACCGCCGGCACCGCCGGGTTCGACCTGGGCGGAGAGGCGTACGGGGACGCGTGATCCGTCCGTATTGCCCGCCTGTGAGCGGATGATCCGCCCTTGCGGAACGGGTCATGACGGAGCGATACGGGAGTAACCGCCCGTGCTGTCGGACCCGGCGGTTACGCTGCGGGAATCATGAGACTGCTGCACACTTCCGACTGGCATCTCGGCCGGTCCTTTCACCGGGTCGGCATGCTCGGTGCCCAGGCCGAGTTCATCGGCCACCTCGTCCGCACCGTGCGCGAGCGCGACGTGGACGCGGTGGTCGTGTCGGGAGACGTGTACGACCGCGCGGTGCCGCCGCTCGCCGCGGTCGAGCTGTTCGACGACGCCCTGCACCGGCTCGCCGAGCTGGGCGTGCCGACGGTGATGATCTCCGGGAACCACGACTCGGCCCGGCGCCTCGGCGTCGGCGCCGGGCTCATGGGACGCGCCGGCATCCATCTGCGTACCGACGCCTCCGCGTGCGGTACACCGGTGGTGCTGGCCGACGGGCACGGGGACGTCGCCTTCTACGGGCTGCCCTACCTCGAACCCGCGCTGGTGAAGGACACCCTCGGAGTGGAGAAGGGCGGCCACGAGGCCGTGCTGGCCGCCGCCATGGACCGCGTCCGCGCGGATCTCGCCGCCCGCCCCCCGGGCACCCGCTCCGTCGTCCTCGCGCATGCCTTCGTCACCGGCGGCGAACCCAGCGACAGCGAGCGGGACATCACCGTCGGCGGGGTGGCCGCCGTGCCCGCCGGGGTCTTCGACGGCGTCGACTACGTGGCGCTGGGGCATCTGCACGGCTGCCAGACCCTCACCGGCCGCGTGCGCTACTCCGGCTCCCCGCTGCCGTACTCGTTCTCCGAGGCCGACCACCGCAAGAGCATGTGGCTCGTCGACCTGGCCGCCGACGGGACCGTCACCGCCGAGCGCGTGGACTGCCCGGTGCCGCGCGCCCTGGCCCGGATCCGCGGCACCCTGGAGGAGCTGCTCGCCGATCCCGCGCTGGCCCGGCACCAGGAGGCGTGGGTCGAGGCGACCCTCACCGACCCGGTCCGCCCCGCCGATCCCATGGCCCGGCTCGGCGAGCGTTTCCCGCACACCCTCAGCCTCGTCTTCGCCCCGGACCGGGCGGCGGACGACCCCGACGTCACCTACGCGCGCCGCCTCGCCGGCCGCGACGACCAGCAGATCGCCGAGGACTTCGTGACCCACGTGCGCGGCGCCGAACCGGACGCGCGCGAACGGACCGTCCTGCGGGACGCCTTCGACGCGGTCCGCGCGGACGACGCGGTGCGGGAGGTGGCCCGATGAGGCTGCACCGGCTGGACCTGACCGCCTTCGGGCCGTTCGGGAGCACCCAGAGCGTCGACTTCGCCGAACTGTCGGCAGCGGGGCTCTTCCTGCTGCACGGCCCCACCGGCGCCGGCAAGACCTCCGTCCTGGACGCCGTCTGCTACGCGCTGTACGGATCCGTCCCCGGTGCCCGCCAGAGCGGTCAGGGCATGACCCTGCGCAGCGACCACGCCGCTCCGGGCGTCCGCACCGAGGTCACGCTCGAACTCACCGTCGCCGGACGCCGGCTGGAGATCACCCGGCAGCCGCCCTGGGAGCGCCCCAAGAAGGGCCGCCGCGCGGGCACCACCGTGGACAAGGCCCAGACCTGGCTGCGCGAGTACGACGCCGTCCGGGGCGCCTGGAAGGACCTCAGCCGCTCGCACCAGGAGACGGGCGAGGAGATCACCCAGCTCCTCGGCATGAGCCGGGAGCAGTTCTGCCAGGTCGTGCTGCTGCCCCAGGGCGACTTCGCGCGCTTCCTGCGCGCCGACGCCGAAGCCCGCGGCAAGCTGCTGGGCCGGCTCTTCGACACCCGCCGCTTCGCCGACGTGGAGAAGCGCCTCGCCGAACGCCGACGGGCCGCCGAGACCCGCGTGCGCGAGGGCGACGCGGACCTGCTCGCCGACGCCCACCGCATGCAGCAGGCGGCGGGCGGCGCCATGGAACTGCCCGAACTCACGCCCGGCGAACCGGGACTGGCCGAGGCCGTGCTGGTCGCGGCCGCCGTCGCCCGCAGCACCGCACGGGAACGGCTCACCGCGGCCCGCTGCCGCCTCGCCACCGCCGAGTCCGCCCTCGCCGACGCCGACCGCGCTCTCGACGGCGTACGCGAACGGGACCGGCTGCAGCGGCGCTTCGCCGAGGCGCGCGAGCGGGCGGCGCGGCTCGAGGAGCGGTCCGGCGCCCACCGGGAGGCGCGGACCCGCATGGAGCGGGCCCGCAAGGCCGAGACGGTCGCCCCCGCCCTGGAGATACGGGACTCCGAAGACACCGCCCACCGACGGGCGTCCGGCGCCGAACGGCACGCGCGTGCGCTGCTCCCCGCGGCCTTCGAGGACGCGGGGGCGGCCGGACTCGCCGCCGCCGCACGCCGGGCCGCCGAGGAACTGGGCGGACTGGAGTCCGCCCGCCGCGCCGAGCGCCGGCTGACGGAACTCCTCGGTGAGCGCGCGGCCCTGGAGCGTCAGGAACGCGCCGACGAGGAGGCGCGGGAGGACGCCGAGACCTGGCTCGCGCAGTGGGACGGCACCCGCGCGGGACTGCGCGACGCCATCGAGTCCGCACAGCAGGCCGCGACCACCGCCCGGGAACTCGACGTACAGCGCGACCCCGCACGGCAGCGGCTGAACGCCGCACGGCTGCGCGACCGGCTCGCCCAGGAATGGGAAACGGCGGAAGAGCAGGCCCGGACCGCCCGGGAGGACGCGCTCGCGGCCCGGCAGCACTGGCTCGACCTCAAGGAACAGCGGCTGAACGGCATCGCCGCCGAACTCGCCGACGGCCTCACCGACGGCGACCCCTGCGCGGTCTGCGGCGCCACCGAACACCCCGCGCCCGCCCGCAAGGTCGACGGGCACGTCGACCGCGAGACGGAGGAGCGCGCCCTCGCCGTCCACCAGCGCGCCGACGAACGGCGCGCCGAGTCCGAGCAACGGCTCGGCGTCGTACGCGAGGCACTGGCCGCCGCGAGCGCGGAGGCCGGCGACACCCCCACCGAACAGCTCGCGCGGGAGTCGGACGAACTGGAGCGGCGCCACACGCGGGCACGCGAGGCGGCCTCCGTGCTGCACGACGCGCAGGAACGGCTGCGCCGCGCGGAGCACGAACACGGAATCCGGGTCGCCGCCCGGAGCGAGGCCGCCGTCCGGGCCGCCTCACGCGTGGGGCACCGCGAGCGGCTGGACCAGGAACGCGTCACGCTGGAGGAGGAGTTGGCGCGGGCGCGCGGGGAGGCGACCAGCGTGGCCGCGCGGGCCGCGCAGCTGGAGCGGAGCGCCGCACTGCTCACGGACGCGGCCGACGCGGTCCGCGCCGCCGAGGACGCCGCCCAGCGGCTCAAGGAGGCCGACGCCCGGCTCTCCGACGCGGCCTTCCGCGCGGGCTTCGACACCCCGCAGGCCGCCGCCGACGCCCTCCTCGACGACGCCGCCCACCGGGAACTCCAGCGGAGCCTGGACGCCTGGCAGGACGAGGAAGCCGCCGTGCGGGCCGTCCTCGCCGAACCGGAGACCGCGGCCGCCGCGCAGCGGCCGCCCGCCGACCTCGCGGCCGCGCAGCGGGCCGCGGAGGACGCGGACCGCAGGGTGCGCGACGCCGCCTCCGCGCGGGACGCCGCCGCCCGGCGCTGCACCGAACTCGACCGGCTCTCCGCGCGTGCGGCCGGCTCCGTACGCCGGCTGGGACCCCTGCGCGACGAGTACGACCGGGTGGCCCGTATGGCCGGGCTCGCCGCGGGCACCTCGGCCGACAACGAACGCAAGATGCGCCTGGAGTCGTACGTCCTCGCCGCCCGCCTGGAACAGGTGGCCGCCGCAGCGACCGTACGGCTGCGGCGCATGTCGTCCGGCCGCTACACCCTGGTGCACTCCGACGACCGCGCCGGCCGGGGACGCAGCGGTCTGGGGCTGCATGTCGTGGACGCCTGGACCGGACGCGAACGCGACACCGCGACCCTCTCCGGCGGCGAGACCTTCTTCGCCTCGCTCGCCCTCGCGCTCGGTCTCGCGGACGTCGTCACCGACGAGGCGGGCGGGGTCCGGCTGGACACGCTCTTCATCGACGAGGGATTCGGCAGCCTGGACGACCAGACCCTCGACGAGGTCCTGGACGTCCTGGACTCCCTGCGCGAACGCGACCGCAGCGTCGGCATCGTCAGTCACGTCGCCGATCTGCGGCGGCGGATCCACGCACAGCTGGAGGTCGTGAAGGGCCGTTCCGGCTCGGAGCTGAGGGTGCGCGGGACCCGCTGAGGCGGGTCGCCGCCCCGGCGCGCGGCGCGGCAGCGGCGACGAGATCGTGGCAGGGCCTCCTGCGGTCGCCGGCCGGGTGGCGCAGCCGAGGAACGGACGGGGCCAGGAGTTCCGCGGCGAGTCCGGGGACGAGCGCGCGCCGGGCGAGGTGCCCCGCGCCGACGACCGCGGATGCTCAACCCCCGGCTTCGGTACGGGAGTCGACCCGGTAGGTTCTGCGCATGGTGCGATACGCGGAGCCGGGCACGGTCGAGTGGGTGGAGTCGGGCGGCGGGCCGCTCATCGCGGTACCGGAGACGGTCCTGCCCTTCTGGACCGGCGCCGACGGCGAGGAGACCGCCTCGGACTACGACCGGGCCTGCGAGGTGGACGGACTCGTCGGCCTCCTCCCGGTCGGCGACGCGACGGCCCTGGTCCTGGGCGACGAGCCCGCCGCGACCGCGTTCCTCCCCGAACACGGCACCCTCGTCCGCTGGATCGCCGGCGACTCCGAGGCGGACCTCCTGGCGAGCGTCCCGGCGGCGCTGCGCACCGCTTCGTGGGGACCCGAGGTGACGTGGAAGGTCCCCGGCACGGTCGTCCTGTTCGACGCCGCCTGGCCGGGCACCCGGTCGACGACGGCCGACCACGTGAGCCTCACGCTCACCGCCGGCCGCTACGGGGTCCGCACGGCCCAGGTCCAGCCGGGCCCGGAGACCTGGCTGGTACTCGTCCGGCTACGGCCCCTGGCCTGACGGACGGCCCACCCGACCGGCGGCGTCCACGACGCCGTCGCCGCCCGCCGGGGCATGCCCGACGACCCCGCCCGCCCCGTCGCGTGGCTCGCCACGGACGAGGCGGACCGGATCACCGGCCAGGTCATCGACTCCGAGGCCGGCCTCCGGCGCCGGACCGGCTCACAGTGCCGCCAGCTCGTCCACCAGGTCGTCCAGGCCCAGCGAACCCTGGGACAGGGCGGCCATGTGCCACGCCTTGAGGTCGAAGGCGTCGCCGTGCCGCTCGCGGGCCTTCTCCCGGCCGAGGAGCCACGCCCGCTCACCCAGCTTGTAGCCGATCGCCTGACCCGGGATCGTCAGATAGCGGGTCAGCTCGCTCTCCACGAAGTCCGCCGGACGGCTGCTGTGCGCCCCGAAGAACTCCTCGGCCAGTTCCGGCGTCCACCGCTCGCCCGGGTGGAACGGCGAGTCCGCCGGGATCTCCAGCTCCAGATGCATGCCGATGTCGACGATGACCCGCGCCGCCCGCATCATCTGCGCGTCCAGGTAGCCCAGCCGCTCCTCGGCGTCCGCGAGGAAGCCGAGCTCGTCCATCAGCCGCTCCGCGTACAGCGCCCAGCCCTCGGCGTTGGCGCTCACGATGCCGACGGAGGCCTGGTAGCGGGAGAGGTTCTCGGCCACGTGCACCCACTGCGCGAGCTGCAGATGATGGCCGGGGACACCCTCGTGGTACCAGGTGGAGACCAGGTCGTAGACCGGGAAGCGGGTCAGCCCCATCGTGGGCAGCCAGGTGCAGCCCGGCCGGGAGAAGTCCTCCGACGGGGGCGTGTAGTACGGCGCCGCCGCACTGCCCGCCGGCGCGATCCGCGACTCCACCTTCCGTACCCGCTCCGCCAGGTCGAAGTGGGTGCCGTCCAGCGCGTCCATCGCCCGGTCCATCACGCCCTGCAGCCACTCGCGGACCTCGTCGACGCCCTCGATGTGCCGGCCGTGCTCGTCGAGGTGCGCCAGCGCCACCCACGGGGTCGCGGCCCCGGGCAGGATCTTCTCCGCCTCCAGCCTCATCTCGCCCAGCAGCCGGTGGTACTCGGACCAGCCGTACGCGTACGCCTCGTCCAGGTCCAGGTCGGTGCCGTTGAAGTAGCGGGACCAGCGGGCGTAGCGCTCCCGGCCCGCCGTGTTCGGCGCGCCCTCGATGGCCGGCGCGTACACGTCGCGCATCCAGTCCCGCAGCTCCACGACCGCCGCGGTCGCCGCGCGGGCGCTCTCGTCCAGCTCCGCGCGCAGCGCGTCCGGCCCCGCGGCGGCGAAGTCCTCGAACCAGCCGCGGCCCTCGCCCGTGTCCGCCCACTCGCCGAGCTGCCCGACGAACGTCTCCGTCGGCCGCGGAGCCGCGTACAGCTTGCGTTCCAGGCCCAGCGCGAGGGACTCCCGGTAGCCCGCCAGCGCGGCCGGGACCGCGCGCAGCCGCTCGGCGATCGCCGCCCAGTCCTCCTCCGACTCCGCCGGCGTCACCGTGAACACCTCGCGCACCGAATGCGCGACCGTACCCAGGTTGCCGACCGCGCGCAGCCCCTCGTCCGCCTCGTGCACGGCGAGCTCGGCGGTGAGCCGCTCGCGCAGCAGACGGGCGCAGCGGCGCTCGATGCCGCTGTCCGCGCCGGGCTGCCGCTCGGCCTCGTCGAGCCGCGCGAGCGTGGCCCGCTGGAGCCCGGCGAGCGCCTCCTGTCCGGCGGGCGAGAGATCGGGCAGACGCGAGGAGCTCTCCTTCACTCCGAGGAACGTCCCGGCGACGGGGTCGAGGGCGATGAGCTCGTCGACGTAGGTGTCGGCGACCTGACGGGGAAGCGCGCTGTTGGTCTGAGACATGGCGACCATCCTGGTACGCGTCCTGTCGCGCGTCATCCCGTTTGAGCTGTGGGCGAAGGCGGCAGCATCGGCCCGCAGTCCCACTGCTGGAAGATCAGCCGGGTCTCCACGCGCGCCACCTCCCGCCGCGAGGTGAACTCGTCCAGCACCAGCCGCTGCAGATCGGCCATGTCCGCGACGGCGACATGCACCAGATAGTCGTCGGGGCCGGTCAGATGGAACACGGTCAGCGACTCCGGCAGCGCCCGGATGCGCTCCACGAACGGCCCCACCAGCTCCCGCCGGTGCGGCCTGACCTGCACCGACAGCAGCGCCTGGAGCCCACGCCCCAGCTTGGCGGGATCCAGCGTCAGCCGGTGCCCGAGGATCACCCCCGAACGGCGCAGCCGGGTCACCCGGTCCAGACACGTCGACGGCGCGACCCCGACCTGCGCGGCGAGATCCCGGTACGTCGTCCGGGCGTCGTTCTGCAACAGCCGCAGCAGATGAAGGTCCACCGGATCCAGTACGACAGATTCGGCCATCGGGCGAACGTAGCACGGTATCCAGCCACCTGAACCCGTTCGGTGTTCACCCTTCCGTCCATGGACTTGGGCATGGACACGCGACACACCACCCGGGCACTCGCCACCGAGGCCGTGCACGCGGGCCGCGACGATCTCGCCGGACGGGGACTGCACGCCCCGCCGATCGACCTGTCGACCACCTACCCGTCGTACGACAGCCGGGGCGAGGCGGCCCGGATCGACGCCTTCGCCGCCACCGGCGCCGAACCGGAGGGCCCGCCCGTCTACGGGCGGCTCGGCAACCCGACCGTCGCCCGCTTCGAGACCGCCCTGGCCCGGCTCGAAGGCACCGAGTCGGCGGTCGCGTTCGCCAGCGGCATGGCCGCCCTCAGCGCCGTCCTGCTGGCCCGCGGCTCGATGGGACTACGGCACGTCGTCGCCGTACGTCCCCTGTACGGCTGCAGCGACCATCTGCTGACCGCCGGACTGCTCGGCTCCGAGGTGACCTGGACCGACCCGGCCGGGGTCGCCGACGCGCTGCGTCCGGACACCGGTCTGGTGCTCGTGGAGACCCCGGCCAACCCGACGCTCGCCGAGATCGATCTGCGGGCCGTCGCCCACGCGTGCGGCTCCGTGCCGCTGCTCGTCGACAACACCTTCGCCACCCCGGTCCTCCAGCGGCCGGCCGAGCACGGGGCGCGGCTGGTGCTGCACAGCGCCACCAAGTACCTCGGCGGGCACGGGGACGTACTGGCCGGTGTGGTGGCCTGCGACGAGGAGTTCGCCGGGCGGCTGCGCCAGGTGCGGTTCGCCACGGGCGGGGTACTGCACCCGCTGGCCGGATATCTGCTGCTGCGCGGCCTGTCGACCCTTCCGGTCCGGGTGCGGGCAGCGTCCGCGAACGCCGCCGAACTCGCCCGCCGGCTCGCCGCCGACCCGCGCGTGGACCGGGTGCACTACCCGCGTATCGGCGGGGCGATGGTCTCTTTCGAAGTGCACGGGGACCCGCACGGGGTGATCGCCGGCGTACGGCTGATCACCCCGGCCGTCAGCCTCGGCAGCGTGGACTCGCTCATCCAGCACCCCGCCTCCATCAGCCACCGCATCGTCGACGCCGACGACCGCAGGGACGCGGGTGTCGCCGACCGGCTGCTGCGGCTCTCGGTCGGCCTGGAGGACGTCGAGGACCTGTGGGCCGATCTGGACGCGGCTCTGGGGGAGCGGGCCGGCGCCCCCGGACGCCCGGAGGCACTGGCCGAGGGCTGAGACCGGCCCCCCGGGGAGCGGTCCGGTGGCGCACCCCCTTCCCGGGGGCCCGTACGACGAGGTGTCCCCGTACGGCGCGGGTTACGGCCGGCCGATCCGCTCGCCGTGCTCCCGCTCCCGCGGCAGCCGGTCCCGTACGGCGTCCAGGCGGGCCGTGACGACCAGCGTGCCCTCCTCGATCTGGTAGTCGAGGGGCAGCCCCAGTCCGCGCATCGCGGCGACCATGCCGGTGTTGGACGCCCGCGTCACGGCGTACACGTCGGAGCAGCCCGCCTCGGCGGCCATCCCCACCAGCCGGGTCAGGAGTTCGGCGCCGATGCCCCGGCGCTGCCACGCGTCCTCCACGAGCAGCGCCACCTCGGTCTCGTCGCCGTCCCACAGCAGATGGCCGAGGCCGACCATGCGGCCCGAGGCGGTCTGCGCGGCGAGCGTGCGGCCGAAGCGGGGGCTGAGCAGATGGTTCAGATAGCGGTCCGCGTCGCCGGCCGGCCCGTGGTACCGCATGCGCAGGGTCTCGGCGGAGCACCGCTCGTGCATCGCCCGCGCGGCGGCCAGGTCACCGGTGTCCGCGCGGCGCACGGAGATGTCGCTGCCCTCGGGCAGGGTGAGGACGTCACGGCCGCGCGGGATGCGCGGACCGAGCCGGGCGTCCAGCTCCACCAGGGCCCGCGCGCGGGCGAACTCGGTGGGGGTGAACGGCAGATACGGCCGCTCCAGGGTGAGCACCCCGCCCTCCGGGGCGCGCAGCCGGATCACGGTGTCGTCCAAGAGGCCCTCCTCGGGCACGTCTTCGGGCACCCGCCGGCCGCCCACGGTCACGGCGGGCCGGGAGCGGATCGTGCACCGCCCCAGCAACTGACGCAGCGCGAGCGGCAGTTCGGCCGCGTCCTGGGCGGTACGGACGGCCAGCCCGAGGACTCGGGTCGGGGCGTCCACCAGATCGTGGGCGTCGGCCCGCTCGGTCCAGGTGTCCGTGCCCCCGGCGCGCGACACGGCCGCGACGAGGTCCGTCCCCTCCGGTGCCCGCAGCAGGAACTCGTCGACGGTGTCCTCGCCCAGCGGGTGCGTCTGCAGGCTGAGGATGTCGACCCGCAGCCCGGCCAGCGCCGTGCACAGCACGGCCAGCGCGCCCGGTTCGTCCTTCACCGTCGTCCGCATCCGCCACAGTACGCTGCCCCCGGACCCGGCGGAGGGCGGCGGCGTGCCGCCGGTATCGTGCGCCGGCGGCACGCTGCCGTGGCGTCGTGCCCACCATGCGTGGAAGGCGGCCGCGCACCGCGCGGCGGGCCCGTCGTACCGGGTGTTCGTCACTTCAGACATGTCTCGACTCATACAGCCACTGTGAAGGAATCGTGTTTCGTGATCACGAACGTACTGTGACTGATGGGTAAAGCGCGCTTCTGTCCGCTTTGTTGGGTCGGTGACGTCGGTCACTGACCGGAGCGACCGGCCGGTGTCACTGGCCGACCAGTCCCGGGCGCAGCGTCCTCGTGAACAGCACCGTGCCGTCCTGCTCCCGCATCCGCACCGTCAACTCGCCGCTGCCGCCGTCGATGTCGACCTCGCCGAAGAACTGGAAGCCGCCCGCGGGCGAGACGTTCGACGCGGTCGGCGCCTTCACCCACACCCGCTCCGGACCGAACGTGCCGTCCAGCGCGACGGCCGGGAACGCCCCCGCGTTCAGCGGACCGGAGACGAACTCCCAGAACGGCTCGAAGTCGTCGAACGCGGCACGCGACGGCTGGTAGTGCTGCGCCGAGGTGTGGTGCACGTCGGCCGTCAGCCACACCGTGCCGGTGATCCGCCGGTGCTTGACGAACCGCAGCAGCTCCGCGATCTGCAGCTCCCGCCCCAGCGGCGCCCCCGGGTCGCCCTGCGCCACCGCCTCCACGTTCCGCGCGCCCTCGGTCGTGTCCGGTACGACGAGGCCGATCGGCATGTCGGCGGCGATCACCTTCCACACCGCGCGCGAGCGTGACAACTCCCGCTTCAGCCACTCCAGTTGCTCGCGCCCGAGGATGCCCTGCGGGTCCACGGTCTGGTCACCGGAGGAGTTGGCGTTCCGGTACGTCCGCATGTCCAGCACGAACACGTCGAGCAACGGCCCCTGCCGCAGCACCCGGTACACCCGGCCCTCCCGGGCGCCCGGCCGCAGCGTGGACATCGGGAAGTACTCGCTGAACGCGCGCCGCGCGCGGGCCGCCAGCACATCGACGTCCTTCTCCGTGTACCGGGCGTCCGCGTCGGAGATCCGCTGGCCCGGGTACCAGTTGTTGCGCACCTCGTGGTCGTCCCACTGCACGATGGACGGCACCTGGGCGTTGAAACGGCGCAGGTTCCCGTCGAGCAGGTTGTAGCGGAAGTTGCCCCGGTACTCGGCGAGGGTCTCGGCGACCTTGGCCTTCTCCTCGACGGTGATGTTCCGCCAGGTCGTTCCGTCGGGCAGCGGTGCGGTCGCGGAGAGGGGGCCGTCGGCGTAGACGGTGTCGCCGCTGAACAGGAAGAAGTCGGGGTCGAGCCGGGCCATCGCGTCGAAGATGCGGTAGCCGCCGATGTCGGGGTTGATGCCCCAGCCCTGGCCGGCCAGGTCGCCCGACCACAGGAACCGCACCCCGTCCCGGCGCCGGGCGGAGACGGTGCGGAAGGTGCCGGTGACCGGCTCACCGGTGCGGCGCGGGTCGTCGGGGTCGGCGAGCAGCACCCGGTAGTGGATCTGCTCCCCGGACGGCAGACCGCGCAACCGGGTCGTGCCGGTGAAGTCGGTGCCCGGGCCGAGGACCGGGCCGTGCCATCGGTGCGGATGGCGGAACGACTCGGTCGCCGACGTCTCGACGATCATCCGCGCCGGACGGTCCGAGCGCACCCACACCAGCCCCGAGTCACGCGTGACGTCGCCGGTCTGCACACCCCACGCGGCCCGCGGGCGCCCGGAGCGGGCGAAGGCGGGCGCCGCGCCGAGGGCGGTGGGCAGGGTCAGGGCCGCCGAGGCCGCGAGCGAGCCGCGCAGCACGGCGCGACGGCCGGGGAGCGGACGGTGGGACATGGTGCGCCTCCAGTGACGGGATCCGGCCAGTGTGCGCACCCACACCTACTCGGGCCGTACGGCACGCACGCGAACCCCGGGTGAACAACCGGACGCGTCACCGCGCGCGTGCGCGCCCCGGCCTCAGCCGCTGCCGTCGAGGATGACGCGGGCGACCAGCGCCGGGTCGTCGTTCATCGGGACGTGGCCGCAGCCGGGCAGCCGGACCAGCCGGGCCCGGGGAATGATCTGCTTGGCACGCACACCCTGCCGGGGGACGAGCAGCCGGTCCTTGGCGCCCCAGGCGACGGTCACCGGGATGCCGGGCACATCGTCCGTGAACCGTACGGTGGCGCCCGCGCGGAGCGTCTCGGTGAACCCCGCGGCCCCGGCGAGGGCGAGCGTCTCGGCGACCACGGCCTCGGCGGAACGGCGCCCGGGACGGGCGTAGATGGTGCTGGTCAGTACCGCCCGGCCGGCCGCGGAGCGGGCGAGACGCTGCACCAGCGGGAGCGGCATCCGCTCCGCGATCCGCCGCATGCCGGTCAGCACGGCGAAGGCGTACCGCCGCTCACCCCGGGTCCAGAAGCCCGCCGGAGACAGGGCGGTGACGGACCGTACGAGCCGGTCGCGGCCGAGCTCCAGCGCCAGCAGACCGCCGAGCGAGTTGCCCGCCACATGCGGCCGGCCGAGCTCCAGTTCCTCGCACAGGGCGCGCAGCGCGGCGCTCATGGTGGGCAGGTCGTGGGCGAGACCGCCGGGCAGCGCCGGCGAGGCGCCGAAGCCCGGCAGGTCCACGGCGATCACCTCGCGCTCCGTGGCGAGGATGTCCACCACCGGGTCCCAGGCCTGACGGTGGTGGCCGATGCCGTGCAGCAGGAGCAGGGGCTCACCGCGGCCCACGCGCGCGTAGGACAGGGTCACGGACTGCGGGCCGAGGGGAGAGGTGACCTTGAAGGACACGGTCGCGGACATGGGGCTGCTCCTCTTCTGGAACTCGGGACGCGCGGAAACGGACGCCGCCTGACGTCGTGGACAGCTTGTCAGCGATTACTACCGGCGGGTAGCCCCCGGTTGGGTGTGCCCCGGGGCGGCCGGTGCCGCCTGGACACGGCCGCGCGGGTCCGCTGGGATGGTGCCGTGACCGCCGACTCCGCGACCGATGTCTTCGAAGCGCACCGCCCCGTCCTCCTCGGGGTCGCCTACCGCATGCTGGGGCGGGTCGCCGACGCGGAGGACGTCGTGCAGGACGCGTGGCTGCGCTGGTCGGGCGGCGACCGGTCCGGCGTACGCGACCCGCGCGGCTACCTGGTGCGCGTCACCACCCGCCTCGCCATCGACCGGCTGCGCCAGATCAAGGCGCGCGGTGAGACGTACGTCGGCCCGTGGCTGCCGGAGCCGTACGTCACCGACTTCGGCGACGCGGTCCCGGACACCGCCGAACGGGCGGTGCTCGCCGACTCCGTCTCCCTCGCCGTCCTCGTCGTCCTGGAGTCCCTCTCCCCGCTGGAACGCGCGGTGTTCGTGCTGCGCGAGGCGTTCGGCTACCCGTACGCCGACATCGCGGTCATGCTCGACCGCGGTGAACCGGCCGTACGGCAACTCGCCGGCCGCGCCCGCGGACACGTCGGGGAGGGCCGTCCGCGTTACGACGTCGACCCCGCCCAGCGCCGCGACCTCACCGAACGCTTCCTCGCCGCGGCCACCGAGGGCGACCTGGAGGGGCTGCTGGAACTGCTCGCCCCGGACGTGCGTCTGGTCGGCGACAGCGGCGGCAAGTCGCGCGCCCCGCTGCGGGTCCTGGAGGGCGCCGACCATGTGGGCCGCTTCCTCTTCGGAACCGCCCGCAAGGGTCTGCCCGACGTCTCCTTCCGCTTCCTGGAGCTCAACGGCGGCGTGGCGGTGCTCGTCCGGTCCGGCGGCAAGCCCGACTCCGTCTTCCAGCTCGACGTCGCAGACGGACGCGTCCGGACGGTGTACGTCATCCGTAATCCCGACAAGCTGTATTCGCTCGCCGCTCTCCCGTAGGACCGCCTCCGGGTCCTTCGTCTCGGGTTGATTGGTATTGACCAAGGGTGTGGGCCGCCTTATGGTCGCAGACAAGTGAAACAACCTTTAATAAACAAGGGCGCTAAAACGCCCGCCGGACACGGCGATCGTGGAGGACAGGGTGGGGACCACGCAGCTGGAAACGGTGCCGGAACCGAAGTACTGGCACCTGAGGACCGTGCTCAGCGAGGCGCTGGACTCGGAGTTCTCGGTGGGCGAGATCCTGCCCAATGAGCGTGATCTCGCCGCCCGCTTCGGCGTCGCGCGCGCCACGCTCCGGCAGGCTCTGGAACAGCTCGAACTCGAGGGCAGGCTGCAGCGCCGCCGGGGGGTGGGTACGACGGTCGCGCCGCCGCGCATGGGCGTGTCCGTCGGGACGGCACAGCACGCCTGGCCGGGCGGGGCGCAGGATGCCTGGCAGGCCCTGGACTGCGCGCTCGAGGTGCCGCCCGCCGGCGTCGCCGAGGCGCTGGTGACCGGCAGCGCCGAGCCGGTGCACGTCGTGCGGCGCTCCCGGGTGTCCCACGGCCAGCCCGTCGCCGCCGAACTGCTGTACATCCCGGGGGACTCGGTACCGGACCTGACCGGCATCGACGCGCCGGCCGGTCCGGCACGCGCGCGTGCGGTGCTGCGGGAGCTGCAGCGGCTGGAGCTGGAGCGGCAGGAGAACGCGGTAGAGCTCGGGTCCGCCCGCGCGGACGACGCGAGGGAGTTGGACCGCCTGCCGGGCGCGCCGGTGCTGGTCGTGACGACCCGCTTCATCGCCCGCGGCCGTACGGCGGCCCTGTCCATGGCGACCTATCGCGCGGACACCTGCCGACTCACCTTCGGCGACGCGGGCGGCGTGGAAATCCACCACGGCCCGACCCGCCACGCCTCCTGACCCCGCAACCACGCCCACCCCTGCAGCCCGCCGTAGCTGCGGGCAGTCGTGCCGCTGGGGCGGCACGGGTGGGCGCAGCGGCACCCCCTCCAGCGGGGCGAGCGCACCCTCACCCCCGTCCAGCAGCTGCCCGGGGTGACGGCTGAGCGGGGGGACGGAGCGCAGCCCGGCGCCTACGGGGTGCCGTCGCGCCCACCCGTGCCGCCCTGCGGCACGACTGCCCGCGGACCGGCGGGATCGGCGGGAGCGGCGGGGAGCGATGGCGTCGCGCGACCCGGACTCGGGCGCTAGCGGCGGGCCGTTACCGTGCCCTCTACCGCGAAGAGTTGTTCCTCGACGTGGTCGAGGGCCAGGCGGACCGCCCCCGTGGCGACCGCCGCCTCCCCGAGATGGGACAGCGTGACCCGCGGCGGTCGCAGGCAGTAGCGGGCCAGTTCGCGGCGCAGCGGCTCGAGGACGCCGTCCAGGCCCGCCGCCCACCCCCCGATCACCACCAGCTCCGGATCGAGCGCCAGCACCAGCGCCGCCACATCGTGCACCAGCCGCCGGATGAACCGGTCCATCGCCGCCAGCGCCCGCTGATCACCCTCCCGCGCCTGGGCGAACACCTCGGCGACCGCCTGCTCGTCCAGCGGATGCAGCGGCTCGTCCGTCGTGGACAGCAATGTCTCCGGCGTGGCCTCCCGCCCCAGCAGATGCAGCGCCCCGATCTCGCCGGCCGCCCCGCCGTACCCCCGGTGCAGCCGCCCCCCGATCAGCGAACCGGCCCCGGGGCTCAGCCCGGCCAGCACGAACACCACGTCGTCGGTCTCCCGCGCGGCCCCCTTCCAGTGCTCGGCGACGACGGCGGCGTTCGCGTCGTTCTCCACGAGCACCGGACACTTGAAGGACCGGCTCAGCCGCTCACCGAGGCCGAGCCCCGTCCAGCCGGGCAGCGCCGTGCCCAGCCGCACCGTTCCGTCCGCCTCCACGATCCCCGGCGTACCCACGCCCACGGCCCGCAGCGAGCCGCGCGGGACACCGGCCCGGCGCAGTAGCTCGGCGACGGCCGCGTCGATCCGCTCCAGCCGCTCGTCGGCGTCGACCGTCTCGTCGACGTCCCGCGCCTGGGCCCCGATCACCCGCCCGTCCAGATCGGCCAGCAGCGCGGCCACCCGGTGCACGCCGATCTCCAGGCCCAGCAGATGCCCGGCCTCAGCCCGGAACCGGAACCGCCGAGCCGGCCGCCCCTGCCGCCGCGCGGCGCCCTCCTCGGCCACCGTCTCCACGACGAGGCCCGCCTCGATGAGCCCCTCCACCACGCCCTCGACGGTCGGCCGGGACAGCCCCGTCACCCGGGTCACCTCGGTCAGCGTCGCGCAGTCCGTGGCCCGCAGCGCGTGCAGCACCACCGCGGAGTTGATCCGTCGCAGCAGCGAGGGGTCCCCGCCGGTCAGCCGACCCACCGTCCGTCCTCCCTGCTCGTGCGCGTGTTGGGCGGATCGTACTCGGCGCCGACGGCCCCGGCGACCTCCGGGCGGGGACGCCCCGAAGGGGCACGGTTCAGCCCGGCGCCACGAAGCCCGACTCGTACGCCGCGATCACCGCCTGGGTCCGGTCCCGCGCCCCCAGCTTGGCCAGCACGGCGCTCACATGGGACTTCACGGTCTCCGTCCCCACCACCAGCTTCGCGGCGATCTCCGCGTTCGTCAGGCCCCGCGCCATCAGCCGCAGCACCTCCCCCTCGCGCTCGGTCAGCCGCGCCCGCGCCAGCCGGTCGCGCGCCGCGCGGTTGCCGTCGCCGTCGGCGTACTGCGCCGCGAGCCGCCGTACCGAGGCGGGGAACAGCAGCGACTCGCCCTCGGCGACCAGCCGCACCGCGTGCACGATCTCCGCCGGCCGTGCCCGCTTCAGCAGAAACCCGTCGGCTCCCGCACGCAGCGCCCCGTACACGTACTCGTCGTTCTCGAACGTCGTCACGACGAGGATCTTCGGCGGCGCGTCGACCGACCGCAGCAACGCGCGCGTGGCCTCGATCCCGTCCAGCAGCGGCATGCGTACGTCCATGGCCACCACGTCCGGCCGCAGCCGCCGTACCAGCGGAATGACCGCCGCCCCGTCGGCCGCCTCCCCGACGACCTCGATGTCCGCCTGCGCCTCCAACACGGCCCGCAGACCCGCGCGTACGAGGGGCTCGTCGTCGACGAGCAGAACGGTGACCGGCATCCGGTCAGCGTAGATCAGCCCAACGGCAGTTCCACCCGCACCCGCCAGTCACCCCGGTCGGGGCCGGTGTGCGCCTCGCCGCCCAGCAGGGACGCGCGCTCGCGTATGCCGCGCAGGCCGCTGCCCCTGCCGGGTGCCGGTGCCGCCCCGGTGAACGGATTGCGGACCTCCAGGCCCAGCGTGCCGTCCCCGACCGTGACACGGACCCGCACGGGGACGGCACCCGCGTGCCGCAGCACGTTGGTCAGAGCCTCCTGGAGAATGCGGTACCCCTCGCGGGAGACCGGCCCGGGCACGGTGTCCAGGGGGCCGGTCATGTCGGCGTCGACCGTCGCGCCGGAGGCCCGCGCGGACTCCAGCAGCCGGCCGGCGTCCGTGAGGGCCGGCCGGCCGCCGGCCGGTCTCCCGGACTCGCGCAGGACACCGAGGACCCGCTCCAGGTCCTCCAGAGCCGCCCGGCCGGTCTCCTCGATGGCGTCCAACGCCCGCTCGGTGAACGCGGGATCGCCGGCCGCGCGGGCGGCGCCCGCCTGCACGACGGCCACGGTCAGCGCGTGGCCGATGGAGTCGTGGAGCTCACGGGCGATGCGCGTGCGCTCCAGAAGCTGCTCGGTGCGTTCCTCCAGGGCGGCCAGCCGCTCGGCGGGGGAGGGGCCGAGCAGACGCCGCGCCAGCGCCGTGATCAGCCGCCCCGACGTGACCACGGTCGCCGCCAGGATCACCAGCAGCACGGGCAGCAGCAGGACATGCCACCACCTGTGGCCGTCGAGCAGGAACGGCTCGCCCGACGCCGTGTCCCCGCCGAACGCCGCCGCCGCCAGGTCCACCGCGGCGATGAGCAGGTTCGCGACGAACACAGAGGTCGCGCAGCCGATCAGCAGCCGCACCTGCAGCCATACGACGACCCGGCCCCGGTCGCTCCAGGAGACGGACGGAGCGACGACGATGCCGGCGCTGTCGCTGTCGTGCCGCTGGCCCGTCAGCAGCAGCCTGGCCTGCAACCCCTCCACCGTGCGCATCGCGGGCACCAGTCCCGCCGGCAGCAGCGCCACGGCCGCCAGCGCCCAGGTCCACCACGCCTCCTCCAGGAACAGCCACAGCGACGGCCACACGATCGCCATGAACAGATGCAGCAGGCGTGTGTACGTCACTGTCCGGCCGAACGGGCGCAGCAAGCGGGGCATTGCGTCATCGTCCCAGCCGTCACCGGCAACGGACCTCCCCCGCGCGGGGGAGACGATCTCCACCGGCGGGGGAGGCGCCGCCCCCGTGCGAGGCGCCACGCTGAGGCACATGACCAGCATCGACGTCCAGGACCTCACCAAGGAGTACGGCACCCGGCGAGCCGTCGACCACCTCACCTTCCGCGTCCTGCCCGGCCGCGTCACCGGCTTCCTCGGCCCCAACGGCGCGGGCAAGTCCACCACGATGCGCCTGGTGCTCGGCCTCGACCACCCCACGTCCGGCTCCGCCACCCTCGGCGGCCGCCCCTACGCCGCCCTCGACGAACCCCTGCGCCACGTGGGCGCCCTGCTGGACGCGCAGGCCGCCCACGGCTCCCGCACCGGCCGCGACCATCTGCGGGTCCTGGCGGCGAGTCACCGCATCCCGGACCGCCGGGTCGACGGGGTGCTGGAGGAGACCGGTCTGGGCCCGGCGGGGCGGCGCCGGGTGCGGACCTACTCCCTGGGCATGCGCCAGCGGCTGGGCATCGCCGCCGCACTGCTCGGCGACCCGGAGGTGATCATGCTCGACGAGCCCTCCAATGGCCTCGACCCGGAAGGCATCGTGTGGATCCGCACCCTGCTGCGCCGGCTCGCCGACGAGGGGCGGACCGTGCTGGTCTCCAGCCATCTGATGAACGAGACCGCCTCCTTCGCCGACCATCTCGTCGTCCTCGGCCGCGGCCGGCTCCTCGCCGACACCCCGATGCGGGAGTTCATCGACGCCCGCGTGCGTCCCGCCGTCCGCGTCCGCACCTCCGACCCCACCGCCCTCAGGAGTGCCCTCGCCCGGCACGGTCACGACGTCGCGGAACACCCGGACGGCCACTGGACGGTGCCGGACGCGCGCGTGGACGACATCGGACGCCTCGCCTCCGCCGCACAGGTGCCGCTTCTCGAACTCACGGCGGCCGAGGGCACCCTGGAACAGGCCTATCTGGATCTGACCGCCGCCGAGACCGAGTTCGCCGCACAGCCCCAGGAGGCCTGACCCATGCCGTTCGCACCCGTGCTCCACGCCGAGTGGCTGAAGATCCGCACCGTCCGCTCGCTCCCGGGAGCCCTGTTCGCGCTGTTCGCGGCGACCACCGCGTTCTCCGCGCTCGCCGGCCTCTCGGACACGTCGGACCCCGGGTCCGACCCCCTCTTCACGGCCCTGTCCGGTGTCACCCCCGGTCAGATCGCCGCCATCTCCTTCGGCGCCATGGCCGTGGCGGCGGAGTACCACGACGGAGCCCTGCGCCTCTCCCTGGCGGCGACCCCGCGCCGCGGCCGCTGGTTCGCCGCCAAGGTCACGGCCATCGCCGTACCCACGTTCCTCGTGAGCCTGCTGACCGCCCCCGCCGCCCTCCTCGCGGCCCGCGCGGGGCTCGGACCGGCGGCGAGCGGCCTCACCGCGGCCGAACAGATCCGGGGTGTCGTGGGCTGCGGCGTCTACCTCACGCTGATGGCCCTGCTCGCCGCCGGCCTGGCGACCGTACTGCGCAGCGGGGTGGCCACGCTGTCGCTGCTGATCCCGTTCATCCTGGTCGTCTCCTTCGTGATCGGCGACGCGGCCGGCACCGTCGTCGGCTATCTGCCCGACCGTGCCGGACAGGTGGTCCTGTACCAGCACCACGAAGGAACCCCCGGCCCCTGGACCGGACTTGCGGTGACCGCGCTGTGGACGGCCGCCGCCCTCCTGGCCGGGGCCTGGAGCCTGCGCCGCCGGGACGCCTGAGCGGGAGGCCGGCTGACACCCCGCCAACTGTCAGTGGCGGCGGGTTTACTGGACCCATGAACATCGCCCGGCACATCGCCCTCATCGACGAGCTGTGCTTCCGTCCGTTTCCGGCGGAGCACGGCCCGTCGGACGTCGGCTTCGGCGGACCGGGCCACCATGTCGCCGTACTGGAGACCGGCGACGGACCGGACGCCGACCCCGCGCGGTGGGCGGTCACGGTGGACCAGTTCGAGAAGGGCCGCGACGCCGTGTACGAGGTGCTGGCCTCCCGCTGGGGGGACGTCGACCCCTGGAACCTGCGGACGGTCCTGCTGCGCACGGAGCGGGAGGAGATACCCGAGCCGTGGGCCCGGCTCGGCGCACTGGCCGATGTGGCCTGGCTGTGGGAGGTGCAGGGCACCGGCCGCTGGGTCGCCGTCGCGGTCGCCCACCGCGACCCGGCGGACGCGGTCCGGTTGCTGGCGGTGGTCACGGAGACGGCACCGCCCTGACCGCCGGCCCTCACGGCCCCGCCGCGGCCTCCCGCAGCCGTCCGAACTCCTCCGCCAGCGTCACCGGCGTCCAGTGCGCGTTGAGCCCGCTCGGATTGGGCAGCACCCACACCCGGGAGTCACCGATGAGCCGCGCCTGCGGCCCCACCTGTGCTTTCCGTTCGTCGAACGCCGCGCGATACGCGGTGACCCCGACCACGGCCAGCCACCTCGGCCGCAGCCGCGCCACCTTCAGCGCGAGCAGCCGCCCGCCCTCCCGGTACTCCTCGGCGCTCAGCTCGTCGGCCCGCGCGGTCGCCCGCGCCACCACATTGGTGATGCCGAGCCCGTACGACAGCAGTTCCCCCTGCTCGGACGGCAGCAGCAGCCGGGGCGTGAAACCGGAGCGGTGCAGCGCCGGCCAGAAGCGGTTGCCGGGGCGGGCGAAGTGGTGGCCCGTCGCGGCCGTCGTCAGACCCGGGTTGATGCCGCAGAACAGCACCCGCAGGCCGTCCGCGGCCACGTCCGGTACGAGACGGTCGCGGGCGGCCTCCAGCTCCTCCTGGGTGAAGCGCGTCAGAGGATCGCCCCGGGGGTGTACCCGGCGGCCTCCGGGTGCCGCTTGAGGATCTCGTCGATCCGGCCGACGACGGCCGTGACCTGGTCGCTCGCCGCGCCGGTGAAGGACAGCTTGTCCGCCATCAGCGCCTCCAGCTCGGCCCGGCCGAGCGGCAGCCGCTCGTCGGCGGCGAGCTTGTCGAGGAGGTCGTTGCGATCGGCGCCCCGCTCGCGCATGGCGAGGGCGGTCGCGACGGCGTTCTCCTTGATCGCCTCGTGCGCGACCTCGCGGCCCACGCCCGCGCGCACCGCGCCCATCAGCACCTTGGTGGTCGCGAGGAACGGCAGATAGCGGTCCAGCTCCCGGGCGACGACGGCCGGGAACGCGCCGAACTCGTCCAGCACCGTCAGGAACGTCTCCAGCAGACCGTCGAGCGCGAAGAACGAGTCCGGCAGCGCGACCCGGCGCACCACCGAACAGGACACGTCGCCCTCGTTCCACTGGTCGCCGGCCAGCTCGCCGGTCATCGAGGCGTAGCCGCGCAGGATCACCATCAGGCCGTTGACGCGCTCGCAGGAGCGGGTGTTCATCTTGTGCGGCATCGCGGAGGAGCCGACCTGGCCGGGCTTGAAGCCCTCGGTGACCAGCTCGTGCCCGGCCATCAGCCGGATCGTCTTCGCCAGCGACGACGGCGCCGCGGCCAGCTGCACCAGCGCGGTGACGACCTCGTAGTCGAGCGAGCGCGGGTAGACCTGGCCGACGCTGGTGAACGCCTGCGAGAAGCCCAGATGCCCGGCGATCCGCCGCTCCAGCTCCGCGAGTCCGCCCGCGTCGCCGCCGAGCAGGTCCAGCATGTCCTGCGCGGTGCCGACCGGGCCCTTGATGCCGCGCAGCGGGTAGCGGCCCAGCAGCTCCTCCACCCGGCCGTGGGCGACGAGCAGCTCGTCGGCGGCGGTGGCGAACCGCTTGCCGAGGGTGGTGGCCTGCGCGGCCACGTTGTGCGAGCGGCCGGCCATGACCAGCTCGCCGTACTCACCGGCCAGCCTGCCGAGGCGGGCCAGGACGGCCACCGTACGGTCGCGCATCAGCTCCAGCGAGAGCCGGATCTGCAACTGCTCGACGTTCTCGGTGAGGTCGCGGGAGGTCATGCCCTTGTGCACGTGCTCGTGCCCGGCGAGGTCGTTGAACTCCTCGATCCGCGCCTTCACGTCGTGCCGGGTGACCTTCTCGCGCTCGGCGATCGAGGCCAGGTCGACGGTGTCGAGGACACGCTCGTAGTCGGCGATCGCCGCGTCGGGCACCTCGATGCCGAGGTCCTTCTGGGCCCGCAGCACGGCGAGCCAGAGCTGCCGCTCCAGCCTCACCTTCTGCTCGGGCGACCAGAGCGTGGCGAGCTCGGCGGAGGCGTAGCGTCCGGCGAGGACGTTCGGGATACGGGGCTTGGCGGGCGCAGCAGTCACGTATCGGGAGTCTACTGGCGATTCCTGCAGGCCGGCGCCACGGGGTCGTTCGTCGGAAGCTACAAGGGCCCGCGGTCAGCGGGCCTCGTACGGCAGCAGCTCCGGGCGCTTGGGCGGCAGACCGTCGCCCGAGGAACGGCCGGTGAGACGGCGGCCGATCCACGGCAGCAGGTACTGCCGGGCGAACCGCGCGTCCGCGGCGCGGCGTGCCGTCCAGCGCGGCGGCAGCGTCGCCTCCGGCGGCAGACGCCAGTCCGGATCGTCCGGCGTGTGCCCCAGCGTCTGCCAGACCGCCTCGGCGACCCTGCGGTGGCCGTCCGCCGTCAGATGCAGCCGGTCCACGTCCCACAGCCGGGGATCGGCGAGCGACGGCGCCCCGTACAGGTCGACGACCAGTGCGCCGTGCCGCTCGGCGAGCTCGTCGACGCACTCGAACAGCGCCTCCATCCGCGGGCGGAACCGCTCCAGGACCGGCCCCTGGCGGCCCGGGCTGCGCATCAGCACCAGCTGCCCGCAGTGCGGGGCGAGCCGCTCCACGGCTTCGGTCAGCAGCTCCCGCACCCGCACCATGTCGCACTTGGGCCGCAGGGTGTCGTTCAGCCCGCCGACCAGGGTGACGACGTCCGCCCGCATGGCGGCGGCGGTCTCGACCTGCTCGTCGACGATCTGCTGGATCAGCTTGCCGCGCACCGCCAGGTTGGCGTACCGGAAACCGGGGGAGGCGGCCGCCATCCGCGCCGCGAGGAGGTCGGCCCAGCCGCGGTAGGTGCCGTCGGGCAGGAGGTCCGACATGCCCTCGGTGAAGGAGTCGCCGAGGGCGACGAGGCTGCTGTAGGTGGGGTTCGTCTGCATGGCGACACAGATGGTAACCCGAGGCACATACCCGGCGGTCGGTCGCCCTCGCTCAGGCCCGCTGCCCGAACAGCTCCTGCAGCACGTCCTCCATGGTCACCAGCCCGGCCAGCCGCCCGTCGGTCCCGAGGACGGCCGCCAGATGCGTACGGCTGCCCCGCATCGCGGTGAGGACGTCGTCCATCGGCGTGCTCTCCCGCACCCGCGCGATGGACCGCATCTCACCGAGCCGGAACGGCAGGTCGCGCGGCGAGGCGTCGAGAGCGTCCTTCACATGCAGATAGCCGACGATGCGCCGCTGCCCGTCCACCACCGGGAAGCGGGAGAACCCGGTCTCCGCCGACAGCCGCTCCAGCCCTTCCGGGGTGACGCCCACGCTCGCGTAGACCACGTCCGCCAGCGGCATCACCACGTCCCGCACGGGCCGCCGGCCCAGCTCCAGGGCGTCGTTCAGCCGCTCCCGCGCGCGGTCGTCGATGAGGCCCGCCTCACCGGAGTCCTTCACGATCTGGGCCAGCTCGGCGTCCGAGAACGACGCGACGACCTCGTCGCGGGTCTCGACCCGCATCAGCTTCAGCAGCGTGTTGGCGAACGCGTTGATCGTGAAGATCACCGGCCGCAGCGCGCGGGACAGCGCCACCAGCGGCGGACCCAGCACCAGGGCGCTGCGCACCGGCTCGGCCAGCGCGATGTTCTTCGGCACCATCTCGCCGAGCAGCATGTGCAGATACGTGGCGAGCGCCAGCGCGATCACGAACGACACCGCGTGCCCCGCGCCCTTGGAGACGCCCACCGCGTGGAACACCGGTTCCAGCAGATGCGCGATGGCGGGCTCGGCGACCACGCCGAGGACCAGCGTGCACAGTGTGATGCCGAGCTGTGCGGCCGCCATCAGCGCGGACACGTGCTCCAGACCCCACAGCACGCTCTTCGCGCGCCGGTCGCCCGCCTCCGCGTGCGGTTCGATCTGGCTGCGGCGCACCGAGATCAGCGCGAACTCGGCGCCGACGAAGAAGGCGTTGACGACCAGCGTCGCCAGACCGATCAGCAGTTGTACGACGGTCATCGCCGTGCCCCCTCGTCGTCGGTGGTGCCGTCCGTCCGTGGTGGTGCCGGCTGGCGGTCGCCGGGCGGCGCGTGCAGCAGGACGCGTGCCGCGCGGCGGCCGGTGGCGTCCACCACGTCCAGCCGCCAGCCCGCCACCTCGAAGGTGTCGCCGACGGCCGGTATCCGGCCCAGCTCGGCCGCCACGAGCCCGGCGAGGGTCTCGTACGGCCCCTCCGGCGCGCGCAGGCCGACCCGGGCGAGCTGGTCCACGCGCGCGGAGCCGTCTGCCGAGAACAGGGTGCGGCCGCTCTCGTCGGCGCCGGCCCGGGCCAGGTCGGGCGTCTCGTGCGGGTCGTGCTCGTCGCGGACCTCGCCGACGACCTCCTCGACGATGTCCTCCAGCGTGGCCACGCCGGCCGTGCCGCCGTACTCGTCGATCACCACGGCCATGGTGCGCCGGCCGGAGAGCCGGTCGAGAAGCCGGTCGACGGTGAGCGAGCCGGGGACCAGCAGCGGTTCGCGCATCAGCTCCGACACGGGCACGTGGGCACGGCGCTCGGCGGGCAGCGCCAGAACGTCCTTGACGTGCGCGGTGCCGACGACCGCGTCGAGGGTGCCCCGGTAGACGGGGAACCGGGAAAGGCCCGTCGCCCGGGTCACGTTCGCCACGTCCTCGCAGGTCGCCTGGACGTCCAGGGCGACGACCTGCACGCGGGGCGTCATCACGTTCTCCGCGCTGAGGTCGGCGAGGTTCAGTGTGCGGACGAAGAGCTCGGCGGTGTCCGCCGCCAGGGCGCCCTCCCGCGCGGAGTGCCGGGCGAGCGCCGCGAGCTCCTGCGGCCCCCGCGCGGACGCCAGCTCCTCGGCCGGCTCCACGCCGATACGGCGCACTATGCGGTTGGCCGAGTTGTTGAGGTGGGTGATGAACGGGCGGAACGCGGCACTGAACCAGCGCTGCGCGTTGCCCACCGTCCTGGCGACGGCGAGCGGCGAGGAGATCGCCCAGTTCTTGGGCACCAGCTCGCCGACCACCATCAGGAACACCGTCGACAGGGCGGTGCCGATCACCAGGGCGAGGGAGCGGGCCACCGAGCCGGAGACGCCCATGTCCTCCAGCGGGCCCGCGATCAGCGCGGCGATCGACGGCTCGGCCAGCATGCCGACCACCAGATTGGTGACCGTGATGCCGAGCTGCGCCCCGGAGAGCTGGAAGGTCAGATTCCGTACGGCCTTGAGCGCGCCGGCGGCGCCCCGTTCGCCGCGTTCGACCGCCCGCTCCAGCTCGGCCCGCTCGACCGTGGTGAGGGAGAACTCGGCCGCGACGAAGGCGCCGCAGGCGAGCGAGAGCAGGATCGCCGCGAGAAGGAGGAGCACTTCGGTCATCGGGTCACCTCTGTCCCATGGTCGGACAGGACGGGAACAGACGCGCGGTGTCGCGGACCGGGGGGCTCGCCCATGGGCGGACGCACACAACCTTTCATGGAGGACCGAGTTGCCCACTCATGGTAAAGGACCGGCAAAGGAGTGTCGGCGGGCTGTGGATCACGGGGTGAGCGGCTTCACCCAGCGCCGCCACCGCTCCTCCGGCGCGTACCCGGCGGCGGTCCACGCGTGATGGGCGATGCCGTTGTCCTGGAGCACCATCGCGTCCGCGCGGCGTCCGCCGAGCCGTACGAAACGGTCCTCGGCGGCGGTCAGGAGCGCGGAGGCGATGCCGCGCCGGCGGTGGTCCGGGTGCACCGCCAGCCGGTACAGGTGGCACCGCCAGCCGTCGAAGCCGGCGATCACCGTGCCGGCCAGTTCGCCGCCGGTCTCCGCGAGGATAAGCGCCTCGGGATCGCGGGCGACCAGCCGCTCCACACCGTCCCGGTCGTCGCTGATGCTCGTTCCCTCGGCGGCGGCCTTCCAGAAGGCCAGCACGGCGTCCAGATCCCGGGGCGTCGCGGCCCGTACACGCAGCTCGTTCATCAGCCGATCCCACCACGCCCACCCCCACCCCACAGCCCATTCCACCATCCGGACCCCCGACGCCGTCCCCACGCCATCCTTCCGCGCCCCCGCGTCCTCGCGCCCCCGCGTCCTCGCGCCCCCGCGTCCTCGCGCCCCCGCGTCCTCGCGCCCCCGCGTCCTCGCGCTCCCGCGCCCCCGCGCCCCGCGTCCCGGCCGATCCCGCGCTCCCGCGTCCCGGCCGATCCCGCGCCCCGCGTCCCCCCCGATCCCGCGCTCCCGCGCCCCGCGCGCCTGCGGCCGCCGCTCCCGCCGGTCCGCGGGCAGGCGTGCCGCAGGGCGGCACGGGTGGGCGCGACGGCACCCCGTAAGCGCCGGGCCGCGCGACCTCCCCCCGCTCAGCCGTCACCCCGGGTGCCGCCGCGATGCCCACCACCGCCGAGCCGATGACGACCGCCGCGATGGTCCCCCACGGGATCGCGAGCGCCGTCATGCCCTGAAGGGCGAGGACCTGCTGGACGCACAGCCCCCACACCAGCCCCAGCCCGAGCCCCAGCACCGCACCGAACACCGCGATCACCACCGACTCCAGCCGGATCATCCGCCGCAGCTGCCGCCGCCCCAGCCCGATCGCCCGCAGCAGACCGATCTCGCGCGTACGCTCCACCACCGACAGCGCGAGCGTGTTGACCACGCCCAGCACCGCGATGACGATCGCCAGCCCCAGCAGGGCGTAGACGAGGTACAGCAGTACCGCGATCTGGTCGTGCACCAGCTCCTTGTAGTCGGCCTGATCACGGGCCTGCACCTGCGGATACGGCTCCAGCGTCGTCTCCAGCCGCTCGCGCAACAGCTCCACGCTCGTCCCGGCGGCCGCGTTGACGTAGAGCGCGGAGTCCTGACCGCCCGGCACGTACTCCTCGACCGTGGCGATGCCGAAGACCAGCCCGCCCGCCATCCCGAAGCCCGAGCCGCCGTCCATGTCGGTGAGGGCGGCCACCGTCAGCTCGGTGCTCCGGCCGCCGGGGAACTCGACCGGGACGGTGTCGCCCCTACGGACGCCGTGCTCCCCGGCGAAGTCCACGTCCATGGCGACGTTGCCGTCCGCGAGCGCGGCCGCCGTGTCGCCGGACGCGTATGTCACGCGTGCGACCTCGTCCGCCCCGTCGTCGTACCCGGCGGCGGTGGTCTCGACCCGCTCCCCGTCCGGCAGCGTCACCGCCACCGGCGCGAACCGCTGCCGTACGACCACTCCCACGCCCTCCGTGTCCCGCACCCGGTCGGTGACCTCCTGGGGGAACGGCGTGAAGTTGGCGTTCTGCAGCACGAAGTCGGCGCCGAGCGTTTTGTCGATCTGCTCGTCGAAGGAGCGGGACATCGAGGCGCTCGCCACCGACATCCCGCCCACCAGGGCGAGCCCCACCATCAGCGCGGCCGCGGTCGCGCCGGTACGGCGGGGATTGCGCAGGGCGTTGCGCTGGCTCATCCGGCCGACGGAGCCGAACAGCGCCGGGAACGCCCCGCCCAGCACCCGGATCACCGGCCGTACCAGCAACGGACCGGCGATCACCGTGGCGACCAGGGTGAGGACGACGCCGAGCCCCAGCAGGGAGGCCGCCGACGACGTCTCGCCGGCCAGGACGCAGCCCACCAGCGCGGCCGCGCCGAGCGCGCCCACCACGGAACCCACCACCGCGCGGGTGCGCAGCGGCCGTCCCGTACCGGCGATCTCCGCGTCCGCCAGCGCGGCCATCGGTGACACGCCCGCCGCGCGGCGGGCCGGGAGATACGCCGCGACGAAGGTGACGCCCACGCCGACGACGTACGCGGTGACGGGGGTGGCCCAGCCGACGACCATCTCCGTGGTCTTCAGGTTCATACCGATCGAGCTCATCAGCCGGATCAGCCCGAGGGCGAGCCCGGTGCCGGCCGCCAGTCCCACCGTCGAACCGACCAGACCGAGCAGCACCGCCTCGGTGAGCACGGACCGGCGTACCTGCCTGCGGTCGGCGCCCAGCGCCCGCAGCAGGCCGAGTTCACGGGTCCGCTGGGCGATCAGCATCGAGAAGGTGTTGACGATCAGGAAGACGCCGACGAGGACCGCGATCCCGGCGAAGCCGAGCATCACGTACTTGATCACGTCGAGGAATCCGCCGAGTTCGTCGGCGGCGGTCTCGGCGGTCTCGTCCGCCGTCTGCACCTTGTAGGCGTCGCCGAGCCGCTCGGTGACCCGGCGCTTCAGCTCCGCGTCGGTGACGCCCGGGGCCGCGTCGAGGGAGACGCTCGTGGCCAGGTCCGCCGAGCCCAGCAGCCTGGCACCCGCCACCGCGGGGTCGAGGAAGACCAGCGCCGCGCCCGGGTTCGTGGTGGTGAACGTGGCGATGCCCACGATCTCCACCCGGAAGGAGCCCGGCTGCGCCTGCACGGAGAGCGTGTCCCCGATCCCGACGTCCTTGGCGTCGGCGGTGTCCGCGTCCAGGACCGCCTCGCCGTCGCCGCGCGGGGTGCGGCCGGAGGTCAGCTCCACCACACTGCGCTCGCTGACGTACCAGTCCACGGCGATCGTCGGCGCGCCCGTGGTCGGCCCCACCGACTCGTTGTCGCCGTCGACGACCGTGATGTTCTCGACGCTGATGTCGGGGCGGGCCGACTCGACGCCGTCGACCCCGGTCAGCTCCCGCACGAGCGAGGCCGGCAGCGTCCGGACGGCGCCGGTGGGCACCGACGACTCCAGGTCGTCCCGCGGTTCCACCGTCACATCGGCGGAGGTGGACGCGAACAGCCGGTCGAAGGTACGGGAGACCGTGTCGGAGAAGATCAGGCTGCCCGCGACGAACGCCACGGACAGCACGATGGCCAGCGCGGACAGCAGCAGCCGTCCCTTGTGCGCGAGAAAGCTCCGCAGCGTCGCCTTCAGCACGGCGTCAGTCCTCCCCGGAGGTCGGCTCGTCGCCGGCCGGGGCGGCCCCCGTGACGGTGTCGTCCGCGGTCGCGCGGATCACGTCGAAGCGCTTCATCCGCTCCAGCACCGACTCCGCCGTGGGCCGGCGCATCTCGTCCACGATGCGGCCGTCCGCGAGGAAGAGAACCAGGTCGGAGTGGGCGGCGGCGCCCGGGTCGTGCGTGACCATCACGACGGTCTGATGGAGCGAGTCCACGGCCTCGCGGAGGAAGCCGAGCACCTCGAGACCCGCGCGGGAGTCGAGGTTGCCGGTCGGCTCGTCGGCGAAGATCAGCTCGGGCCGCGAGGCGAGCGCCCGCGCACAGGCCACCCGCTGCTGCTGTCCGCCTGACAGTTGCGCGGGGCGGTGCTTGAGGCGGTCCCGCAGGCCGAGCGTGTCGATGACCTGGTCCAGCCACTTCTCGTCCGGCTTGTGGCCCGCGATGTCCATGGGCAGGGTGATGTTCTCCCGCGCGTTCAGCGTCGGGATGAGATTGAAGGACTGGAACATGAACCCGATACGGTCCCGCCGCAGCCGGGTCAGCTCACGGTCCCTCAGCCCGGTTATCTCGGTGTCTCCCAGCCACACCTGTCCGGCGGAAACGGTGTCGAGTCCCGCCAGGCAGTGCATGAGCGTGGATTTCCCGGACCCCGACGGGCCCATCACCGCGGTGAACCGGCCGCGCGCGATGTCCACGTCCACCGAGTCCAGGGCCAGCACGGTCGTCTCGCCCGAGCCGTACGCCTTGGTCAGACCGCGGGCGCGGGCCGCGATCCCGTCGGCCGACGCGAGGCCGGGGGCGTGCTCCGCAGCAGGTGTGGACAAGGCCGCCTCCTCCGAATGGACGTCAGGTCGTGCTCGTCGCGCCGAGGGTAGTGTGATACGGCCCACACCCGGTATCCCCCGTGAGGGCAGGTCCGTCTCCACCTTCGGGCCCGGTCCCCGATGCCGGTGTAAGGGGCACGCGCTTCGGTTCGGTGGCCGCACTTGCCGCTGCTAGCGTTCCGGCGCTAGCTTCGAGGCATGGCGAAGACCCAGCTGAACGTGCGCGTCGACGAGGGCACCGCCCGCGCGGCGCGCGAACGTGCCCTCGCGCGGGGGATGAGCGTGAACCGCTACATCGAGGAACTGGTCCGGCAGGACACCGGCGAGGCGGGCCGCGCGTTCGTCGAGGCCGCCGCCGACTTCATGAAGCAGTACGAGGGCGTCTTCGCCGATGAGTTCGGCAAGGACCGCGAAGGCACGCGCGAAGGTCGCCGCTGAACCGTTGAACGACCTGCGCATCGACCTCGCGTGGCTGCTCATGCTCGCCGAGCGGCAGACCCCCGGCGACCCCCAGGTCACCGACTGGGGCGCCCTCGTCGCCGCCGTCGCACGCCACGAGGCCGAGATCTTCGACGTCCCCGTCTACGACGGCCCGTACGCCCGCGCCGCCGCCCTGCTCCAGCTGCTGATCCACGTCCCCGCGCTGGAGCGCTCGAACGCCCTCTTCGCCTCCGCCGTCGCGTACGCCTATCTGGTCGCGAGCGGTCTGAAGGTCGTCACCTCGCCGGAACAGGTGCGCGACCTGGCCCGGCTGGTCAAGGACGGCGAGGCGACCGTGGACGACATAGCGGCCGAACTGCGCCGCTGGAGCGGGTGATCAGCTCCCGCCGGCCGCCGCGTCGCCCCGCGGGCGCCACGCGGTGCCCATGACGCAGAACGAGGTGGGCAGCGCCGGCCCCTTCTCCGGCATCAGCATCCGCCGGTAGGGGCCGAGCTCGAACCCCGCCTCCCGCAGCGCGCCGACCGGATCGCGCGCCATGTGACAGCCACCGGCCAGCGGCGGCCACACCGTCCGGTCCAGCGCCCGCTGGGTCAGACGCATGACCCGTCCGCCGCCCCGGCCGTGCTCGAAGAACCGCACCTCGCCGCCCGGCCGCAGCACCCGCCGCAGCTCCGCGAGCGCCCGCGGCACGTCCCGGACACTGCACAGCACCAGCGAGAGCACCACCGCGTCGAACGCCTCGCTCTTGACCGGCAGCGCCTCCGCCGCACCCGGCACCACGTCCACCGGCACCTGGGCGCGCAGGGCCGCCTCCACGGCCAGCGCGCGCAGCGCGCGCTCCGGCTCGATGGCGACGATCTCCGAGACGGTGCCCGGGTAGTGCGCGAAGTTCAGACCGTTGCCCGCGCCGATCTCGATCACCCGGCCGGACAGGCCGCCGAGCAGTCTGCGCCGTACCCCGGCCATCCCCGCGCGGGTCTCGGCGGCGACGCTGACCCGCGCGTAGGAGCGGGCGAACAGCGGATGGTGCACGGTGTCCCGCTCCACCTTGGTGGACCGGCCGGACCGCAACTGCATGAGGACCTCCCCCGGAACGGGTCTACGGCGATTCTCCCCCGAAAGGCCGCTCCGCACCCCCCGCGTGCCGTCACGGGGCCTCGCGCGTCCGGAACGACTCCGCGTCCCAGCTCCCCTCGAGGCGGGGCGCGAGCCAGTGCGGGGCCGAACCCCGGAATCGCGCGGGGGCCAGGGCGCCCGCCCCGGCCGGTACGGCGCCCAGCAGCGGTACACCGGTCACGTCCGGCAGGTCCAGCAGATTGCACCGCGAGGCCAGATCGGGCCCGTCCGGCCAGCTGCCGATCACCACACCCGCCGGATCCAGCCCCCGCCCGCGCAGTTCACGGACCGTCAGCTCCGTGACGTTCAGCGTGCCGAGCCCCGCCGACGCCACCACCAGCACCGGCGCGGCCAGCAGTGCCGCCGCGTCCGCCAGCGTCCCGCCGGCCGCGTCGAACCGTACGAGCAGCCCGCCCGCGCCCTCCACCAGCACCAGATCGTGCTCGGTGGCCAGCTTGGCGGCCCGCTCCGCCACCTCGTGCGGACGCACGGGCGCCCGTCCGGCCCGGCGGGCCGCCGTGGACGGCGCCAGCGGCTCCGGGTAGCGGGCGAGTTCGTCCGTCGTCACCGCGCCGGCCAGCCGCGCGACCTCCGCGGCGTCCCCGGGCTCCTCCGGCCGTACACCCGTCTGCGCCGCCTTGAGCACGGCCACCGAACGGCCCGCCGCGAGCGCCGTCGCGGCGAGGGCGGCCGTCACCACCGTCTTGCCGACCTCGGTGCCCGTGCCCGTGATCACCATCACCGGCATGTCAGCCCTCCTTCGCCGCCGCGCGCACCGCGCGGGCGATCCTCGCCAGATCCGCGTCATCGGTGACGTACGGCGGCATGGTGTAGATCAGATCGCGGAACGGCCGCAGCCACACGCCCTCGCGCACGGCCGCCTCCGTGGCCGCCCGCATGTCGACGGCGTGATCGAGCTGGACCACCCCGATGGCGCCCAGCACCCTTACGTCCCGCACCCCGGGCAGTCCGGCCGCCGGGGCGAGGCCCTCCCGCAGGCCCGCCTCGATCCGCCCCACCTCCGCGCGCCAGTCCTGGCCGAGCAGCAGTTCGACGGAGGCGCAGGCCACGGCCGCCGCCAGCGGATTGCCCATGAACGTCGGCCCGTGCGCCAGCACCGGCACCTCCCCGCGCGAGATGCCCTCGGCCACCCGAGCGGTGCACAGCGTCGCCGCCATCGTCAGATAGCCGCCGGTCAGCGCCTTGCCCACGCACATCACATCCGGCGTCACCGCCGCGTGCTCCGCCGCGAACAGTGCGCCCGTGCGCCCGAACCCGGTCGCGATCTCGTCGAACACCAGCAGCACGCCGTGCGCGTCGCACGCCTCGCGCAGCACCCGCAGATACGCGGGGGAGTGGAACCGCATCCCGCCCGCGCCCTGCACCACCGGCTCCACGATCACCGCGGCCAGTTCACCGGCGTGCCGCTCGATCACCGACCGCAGATGCCCGGCGTACGCCTCCTCGTACCCGGCCGGGGGAGCGTCCGCGAACACCTGGCGCGGCAGAGCCCCGGACCACAGCTCGTGCATGCCGCCCTCGGGGTCGCACACCGACATCGGCTGCCAGGTGTCCCCGTGGTAGCCGCCCCGCCAGGTCAGCAGCCGCCGCTTCTCCGGCCGGCCCAGCGAACGCCAGTACTGCAGACACATCTTGACGGCGACCTCGACCGACACCGACCCGGAGTCGGCGAGGAACACATGCTCGAGCCCCTCCGGAGACATGTCGACCAGGAGCTTCGCCAGCCGTACCGCGGGCTCGTGGGTGAGCCCGCCGAACATCACATGGCTCATCCGCCCCAGCTGCCCGCGCGCGGCCTCGTTGAGCACCGGGTGGTTGTAGCCGTGGATCGCCGACCACCAGGACGACATCCCGTCGACCAGCTCGCCCGAGCCGTCCGCGAGCCTCAGCCGCACCCCGCTCGCCGACTCCACGACGAGCGGTTCCTGACGGCCCGGCATGGGCCCGTACGGATGCCAGACATGCCGCCGGTCGAGCTCCAGCAGCTCGGCGACGGACCGCTCAGGCATTGGGCGCGAGATCCGTTCCGGCGCCCCGGCGGCGGACGGCGACCAGGTCCGTACGAGGCTCCTCGGGCGCACTCGCGCTGGAGTCGGTGACAGCCGGACCGCATGCCCCGCCGCCCTCGTGGGAACCGCAGCCGCCCCCCGCGCGGTGCTCGGGCAGTGTCACCTCGCCGGCCCCCTCCACCTCGAACCCGGCGTCCGCGATCATCTCCAGGTCCGCCTTGCCGGCCTGGCCCTCGCTGGTGAGGTAGTCACCGAGGAAGATCGAGTTGGCCAGGTGCAGCGCGAGCGGCTGCATCGTGCGCAGGTGCACCTCACGGCCGCCGGCGATCCGCACCTCGACGTCCGGGCAGACGAACCGCGTCATCGCCAGGATGCGCAGACACCGCTGCGGGGTGAGGTTCCACTCCTTGGCGAGCGGCGTCCCCTCGAACGGGATCAGGAAGTTCACCGGCACCGAGTCCGGGTCCAGCCCGCGCAGCGCGAAGACCACGTCGACCAGGTCCTCGTCGCTCTCGCCCATACCGGCGATCAGCCCCGAACAGGCCGACAGACCGGCGGCGTGCGCCTTGCGCACCGTGTCCACCCGGTCGGCGTACGTGTGCGTGGTGGTGATGTCCCCGTACGTCGACTCGGACGTGTTGAGGTTGTGGTTGTAGGCGTCCGCGCCCGCCTCGCGCAGCCGCTCCGCCTGGCCGTCGGAGAGCAGCCCCAGACAGGCGCACACCTCGACGTCCTCGTTCTGGTCCTTGATGGCCCTGATGGTGTCCGAGACCCGGTCCACGTCACGGTCGGTCGGCCCCCGGCCGCTGGCCACCAGGCACACCCGCTTGGCGCCGCCCGCGAGACCGGCGGCGGCCGCCTGCGAGGCCTGGTCCGGCTTGAGCCAGGTGTACTTGAGGATGTCCGCCTTGGAGCCGAGCCGCTGGGAACAGTAGGAGCAGTCCTCCGGGCACAGACCGGACTTGAGGTTGACGAGATAGTTGAGTTTCACCCGCCGGCCGAACCAGTGCCTGCGCACCTTCCCGGCAGCGGCCACCACATCGAGCAGATCGTCGTCGGACGTCGCGAGGACGGCCAGTGCTTCCGCGCGGGTCGGCGTCTCGCGCCGAAGCCCCTTGTCCACCAGCGTGTTCAGCAGGTCCATGGGAGCCGATCCTGTCCTACCCGGGCCGCCCGGGCCAAGGAGAGTTCGTACAACAGAGGCCATTCGAGGTGTGGGTATTGCCACACAGTGGTCCGTCCGGGCTGCCGCTAGTGTCTGTGGACTGCCTACAAAATCCCCGGAGGACCCATGGCGTTCGGCTGGATCGACGAACAGGCGGAACTGCGCCGCCGGGCCGGACTCGTACGCACCCTGCGCCCCCGGGCCGCCGGCACACCGCCGCTCGATCTGGCGAGCAACGACTATCTGGGCCTGGCCCGGCATCCGGAGGTCACCGAGGGCGCGGCCCGGGCGGCGCGGACCTGGGGCGGCGGCTCGACCGGCTCCCGGCTCGTCACCGGCACCACCGAGCTGCACACCGAGCTGGAGCGCGAACTGGCCGGGTTCTGCGGCTTCGAGGCGGCCCTCGTCCTCTCCTCCGGCTACGCCGCCAACCTCGCCGCCGTCACCGCGCTGGCCCCGCACGGCACCAGGATCGTCTCCGACGCGGGCAACCACGCCTCGCTGATCGACGGCTGCCGGCTGGCCCGCGGCACGGCCCATGTGGCGGCGCACGCCGACCCCGACGCCGTACGCAAGGCGCTGGACGGGCACGACGGACCCGCGGTCGCGGTGTCCGACACGGTGTTCTCGGTGGACGGCGACGCCGCCCCGCTCGCCGCACTCGCCGAGGTGTGCCGGGAGTACGGCGCGGGACTGGTGCTCGACGACGCGCACGGTCTGGGCGTGCTCGGCGACGGCGGGCGCGGAGCCCCGTACGCGGCCGGACTCGCGGGCGCCGACGACGTCGTCGTGACGGTGACCCTGTCGAAGTCGCTCGGCAGCCAGGGCGGAGCGGTGCTCGGCCCGGCCCGGGTGATCGAACACCTGGTCAACACGGCCCGTACGTTCATCTTCGACACGGGACTCGCCCCCGCCGCCGTCGGCGCGGCGCTGGCGGCACTGCGGCTGCTGCGCCGGGAACCCGGGCGCGCGGCGCGGGCGGGCGAGGTGGCGCGGGAGCTGCACTCCCGGCTGACGGCCGCGGGTCTGGAGGCGGTACGTCCCAACGCCGCGGTCGTCTCCGTGCGGGCTCCCTCCCCGGAGCAGGCCGTGCGATGGGCGGCCGACTGCCGGGCGGCCGGTCTGTCCGTGGGCTGCTTCCGTCCTCCTTCCGTGCCCGACGGCGTCTCACGGCTCAGACTGACCGCCCGCGCGGACCTGTCCGGGGCGGAGATCGAACGCGCTGTACAGGTGATCGGCGAGACGCGGCCATGAGTCGGCGGGGCACGGCCGTGCGTCGTCCGATGCCGGATCGGTCGGGTGGGTGACCCGGGCTTGCCTCAGCGGACCGCGGTCAGGAACCGCGCCCAACAGTGGGGCGGGACGATCAGCGCGGGACCGTCCGGGGCCTTGGAGTCGCGCACGGCGAGCAGTCCGGCCAGGGCTCCGGTGGCCGGCCGGGCCGTCTCGACGCAGTTGTTCGCACCTGTGCTGTAGCTGCTGCGCAGCCATGTCACATCACGCAGTGCGAGGCTGGAAGGGATGGTCCGAGGGGGTGCGGTCATCGTGCCTCCTTACGCGCCGGCGGCCGCGCCGGCGATGAAATCCAACGAGTCCTCGGGTGAAAGGGCGTGGACCGAAAGGGCGTCGAAGGCCTCCGAGAAGGCCCGGAGGTCTTCTTTCCGCTCCAGATGGAGGCTACTCGTCAAGTGGTCGAGAACAACCACGTCCAGATCAGAAGTGCGCGAAAACGAAAAGATTACGAAAGGACCGGTCACGCCGATGTGTGCGCCCGCCGTGAACGGCAGTACCTGCAGCCGTACTTGGGGGAGCCGGGCCGCCTCGACCAGCCGTTCCAGCTGACGGGCCATCACTCCGGGCCCTCCGACCTCCCGGCGCAGCACCGCTTCGTCGAGGACCGCGCTCAGCTCGAGCGGCGGTGACGCCCGCAGTACGTCCTGCCGGGCCAGCCGTACCTCCACCAGCGTGTCCAGCCGCTCCTCCGACGCGTCCTCCAGGGCCGCCTCGGTCACCGCACGCGCGTACTCCGGTGTCTGCAGCAGACCGGGGATCACCGTGGTCTCCAGGGTGCGCATCGCGCTCGCCTGCGACTCCAGGCTGATGAAGTCCCGGTAGGTCGGCGGCAGTACACCGCGATAGGCGTGCCACCAGTGGTGCCGTCCGGCCTCGTCACCGGACCCCGACAGCACCAGCAGCAACTCCCGCAACTGCCGGTCGGTCACACCGTAGACGTCGAGCAGCAGGCGCACATCGGCCGGTTTCACCCCGCTCGTGCCCGTCTCGATCCGGCTCACCTTCGACTGGTGCCAGCCCGCGAGGCGCGCCGCCTCACCACTGGTGAGTCCGGCCGAGGTGCGCAGGGCACGCAATTCGGCGCCCAGTTTCCGGCGGCGCACCGCGGGACCGTGCTGCATGCGCTTCTCCTTACTCCTTCCGGGCCGCCCGGATACGGTCTCCCGTCGCAGAGTTCACCGCTTTGAGCGACAGATATATGCATATCCTGGTGGATCGCCGCCCTACGCCGTGCGGTGATGGCAGTCTGGCGACGAAGCACCAGTGCGGGACCGTACTCGAACCATCCGCTCCGTGCCGGACTGCGGTCCCGGGGGAAAGGGACGACGTCGCCATGGCAGACCATCTGGAAGCATCCGTCACTCTGCCGAGCGAGCCCGCCTCGGTCGCGGCCGCCCGTGCCCATGCGGTGGGCGCGCTGGAGGAATGGGGGATGCCGGCGGACGCGGAACTGTGCGACACGGTCCGGCTGATCGTCTCCGAGCTCGCCACCAACGCGGTGCAGCACACGCTCGGGCAGTCGCCCACGTTCACCGTGGACGTCGTCCTGGTCCGTGACGAGCGGGTGCACATCGGGGTCACGGACAGCCATCCGCGGTTCCCCAAGCGGCTGCCCGCGGCGGTCCAGCAGGACAACGGCCGCGGGCTGGTCATCATCCGCTGGCTGACCGTCGAATGCGGCGGCCGGCTCAGGGTCCGCCCCACGCGCGAGGGCGGCAAGACCGTCTCGGTCGACCTCCCGTGGACCGTGCCGACGGCCGCCGAAGCGGTCATGGCGGCGGTGCGGCGGAAGCGATAAGCCTCACCGGACGGGGCGGCGGCACGGCCGGGGCGCCGCCGCCCCCGCGGTCACCGCACCCGGCCGTACGAGACGCTGCGGGTCCAGATCTTCTGCAGCCGCACCACGTCCCCGGTCTTCGGCGCGTGCCAGATCTTGCCCTTACCCGCGTAGATGCCCACGTGGTAGACGTAACCGCCGGAATGGAAGAACACCAGGTCTCCCGCCTTGCGGCTGCCGGCGGAGATGTGACGCGTGGTGTTGTACTGCTGCGCGGCGGTGCGCGGCAGCTTCTTGCCGGCCTTCTTGAACGAGTACAGCGTCAGGCCGGAGCAGTCGAACCTGTGCGGCCCTATGGCGCCCCACTGGTAGGGCGATCCCTTCTTGGAGGCGGCGATGCGCAGCGCCTTGGTGGCCGTGGTCGCGGCCGCCGCCTCCGAGGCGGCTCCGGGGACGGCGATGGTGGCACCCACGGCGGCCAGGGTGAGGGCCGAGGCCGTGCCGGCCCGGGCCATGAGAGACGGGACACGATTGAGCGCAGTCATGCGCAACCCTTCGTCAGCCGCCTGTGAAGGATGACCTGTCGGATTCGGGCTGGCGAAGTGGCCCGGCCGCACGAGTGCGGCTTCACCCCAAGGACTGCTCGGAACTGACGTCCCGGCGGCCCGTCGTGCCTGGGTCCTCCACTCCTGCCGATCCACTCCTGTCGACCGGTCATCCGGGCGGCGGCAGGACTCGGCGTCCGCCCGGATCGCCCCGCCGCGGCGGCGGGGTCTTGTCGTCAGTCAGGGATCTTGGCTCATGGCGCGATCGAAAACCCAACGGAACGGGGGGTTTGTGTTGTTACTCACCACTCACCTGTTCGGGTGGACACCCCTTGGGCCGGGGCGTCGTCCCCTGCGCGGAGGAGCCGCGGACCAGCGGCGGAACGACCCGTTCCGCCATCCGGGTACGTGCGTTGCGCAACTTCGACGCCCTGAAAACTGCAGGTTCGTCTACGCCGGATGGTGGTAAGCCGTTCGGTCCGTTTCGGCCCCGCGCCGGGGCGCACCACCGGCCGGGGTCGTGACACCGGATGCGAGGGCGTCAACTGCCGGAGTCCGGCGGCAGCGTGACCCTGGCCGTACGGCGTTCGCCGTCCAGCACCCGCAGGGCGCGGGCCAGTGTGCCGGAGTGCAGTTCGCTCTCGCCGCGCCGGTGCATCAGGGTCAGCGCCTCGCGCAGCGCGACGGCCTTGCCGACCAGCGCCTGGGCGGCCCGCAGCCCCCGGTAGGTGTCACCGCCCAGCGCCGGGTTGACCCGGCCGAGCAGGTCGGCGGCCTCGAGGTAATGGTCGATCAACTCGGCCTCCGCGCGGGTCAGCGCGGGCAGCGGCGGCAGTTCCGGTGGCAGCATCCGCGGCTCACCTCGTGCCGGAGGAGTCGGAGGCGTCCCTGCGACGGGGCACGATCCGGTCCGCCAGGCCGTACTCCAGCGCCTCCCGGGCGTCCAGCACCTTGTCCCGCTCGATGTCCGCACGGACCTGTTCCGCGGTGCGGCCGGTGTGCCGGACCAGGATCTCCTCCATCCGCTCCCGGATCCGGGTCAACTCCTCGGCCTGGATCGCCAGATCGCTCGTCTGCCCTTCGACCGGCTCCAGGAGGGAGGGCTGACGGAGCACCAGCCGGGAGCCCGGCAGCAGGTATCGCTTGCCCGGAGTGCCGGCGGCCAGCAGCAGCGCGGCGGCACCCTCGGCGCGGCCCAGACAGATCGTCTCCACGTCGCAGGTGACGAACCGCAGCGTGTCGTAGATCGCCGACATGGCGTGGAAGGAGCCGCCGGGAGAGTTCACGTAGAGCGAGATGTCCCGGTCGGGGCTGTGGTGCTCCAGGTACATGAACTGCGCCATCACATCGTTGGCGGAGGTCTCGTCGATCGGTGTCCCGAGGATGACGATCCGCTCCTCGAGCAGCTTCGAGTAGGGGTCCATGGTCCGGTTCCCGAACGCCGTGCGTTCGGTGAACTCGGGCAGGACGTGGCGGGCGGATGGTCGGGTCATGGGAACCCCTTCTGTCGGGTCGTCTCCGTAAAAAATGTACAGGACGTACATGACGTTATGATGGGTTCATGGCCTACGAGATTCCGGTTACCCAAGCCAGGGCTGAGCTCGCCGACCTCATCAACCGGGTGGTGTACGGCGGTGAGCGCGTCGTCGTGACCCGGCACGGAAAACCCCTCGTCGCTCTCGTGTCCGCCGATGACCTGCGACGACTCGAAGAACTCCGGGAGTCCGCGGAACCCGCCGAGGAGCAGGTGATCAGCACGGTGGCGGGTGTCCGGGAGGCCGCTTCCGCTCCTCGCGAACGGCAGCGGTTCGGCATCGCGGCGGAGCACCGGGGGACTCCCCCCTCGTAGCCGTGCGACAGGACCGCGCACCCCCGTCCGCCACGGCGGGGGTGCGCGGTCGTTCCGGGCGCGGGGTCAGGCGAGGAAGGCCGGTTCCCGCTGGGGTGCCGGCCGCGGGCCCGTCCCGCGCTCCTTCAGCGCACCGCCGGCCACCACGGCACCCAGGCCCAGCGCCGCCCACCAGGCCAGCGTCAGAGCGGGGCCCACCGCCGCCGCGCCGTCGAAGAAGGACACCGAGCGCAGCAGTGTCGCGCCCGCGCCCGGTGGCAGCCACTGGCCGATCGCCCCGGCCGGTGCGGGCAGCATCTCCGGGGCGGAGGACGCCCCCGAGAAGGGGTTGCCGAGCAGCATGATCACCACGCCGCCGAGCGCGATACCGGCCCGTCCGACGAGCGCCGCCAGTCCGGCGACCGCCGCGCTCATCGCCAGCGCGGCCAGCGCGAACGTACCCGCCACGGTCCACCAGTTCCCCGGGACCGCCTCCAGCCAGCTGTGCGCCAGCGCCGTGGCCACCACGCCGGCCAGGGCGGAGGATCCGGCCAGCGCGGCCACCGCGCGGGCGCCGCGCAGGCCGAGGAGCGTCACCGCGGCGCCGGCGCCGATGCCGGCCATGGCCAGCGGGAGCACGCTGGTGCTCAGGACGGCGCCGCGCGGGTCCTCGTCGGCCGTGGGGACGACGTCCACGGTGGTCGCCCGGGTGTCCGGAGCGGACGCCCGGTCGGCCACCGCCTGCTGCAGCAGCTGGGCCACGACCGGGCTCGCGGCGGACGCGGTGAGCAGCTTAGGGCCCTGCTCCGTGGCGACGATGGCGCCGTAGACCTCGCGGTTCTCGATCGCCTCCCGGGCGGCGGTCTCGTCGGCGTAGTGGTGGAGGTCGAAGGCGCCCTTCCGGTGCTCCAGCTGTCGCTCCACGGGAGCGGTCGCGGCGGTGGGGCCGGCCAGGCCGAGCGGCAGGTCGTGCGGTGCCGTGCGGGACGCCGGCCAGGCGAAGGCCCAGAGCGCCAGGGCGACGACGGCGGGGATCAGCACGATGACGGCGATCACGCGGCGGTGCGGCGGCAGTGAGGTGGGGGACATGAGGGCTCCGGCGGGTAAAAAGAAGGATCGTTCGTTTTAGGTTCGTCGCCACCGTCCCGCTCTTCCGGTCGCTTGTCAAGAAGGAATGTTCGTTTTAGATTGCGGACATGGCTCGCGTATCCCAGGAACACCTCGACGCCCGCCGCCGCCAGATCCTCGACGGTGCCGCGTCCTGCTTCGCCCGCAACGGCTTCCACGCCACCTCGATGCAGGACGTCCTGAAGGAGGCGGACCTCTCCGCGGGGGCCGTCTACCGGTATTTCCGCGGGAAGGACGAGCTCATCGCCGCGATCGTGACCGACGTGCTCGACACGGTGCGGGGGATTCTCGAGGGGGCCGTGCGGGAGAGTCCGCCGCCGCTGCCGGACGTGCTCATTCCGCGCGCGCTGGCGCGGATGCGCGAGGAGCGGCCGGCCGTGCTGGACGACGGGTCGTGGATGTTTCCGCGGCTGATGATCCAGGTGTGGACGGAGACGACGCGCAGTCCTGAGCTGGCGGTGGTGCTGGGGGAGGGGTACGAGAACGTGCGGGGGGTCTGGGCCCGGGTGGTGGAGGGGTATCAGGAGGCGGGGCTGATGTCCGCGTCGGTGGACGCGGACGTGGTGGCCCGGGCGATGATCGCGTTGGTGCAGGGGTTCGCCGCGCAGATGGCACTCTTCGGGGGGGTGTCCGAGGAAACGTTGCGGGAAGGGGTGCGGGCGTTGATGGGGATGGGGGCTGTGGGGCGTGAGGGTGCCTGACGGGGTGTGTGTTCGGCTGGCGGAACCGGCCTGACCGGTTATCGGATTGGCAAAGAAGCGTCTCCAAGGGTGTCGCCGGTCGGTTCGTTGCGGCGAGGATCCCCCGTGGTCATGGCAACCACGAAGGGGGAGGCCCCAGTTGAGGGACAGCGGAGCGAAGCGGCGGGCGGCGGTGCTCGTCGCGGCGGCGCTCATAGCCGGCGCCGTCGCGGCACCCACGGCGAACGCGACGGCGGACGGCCATCATGGCAAGGACCGTGAGGCCAGGGGCGTGGCGATCGCCGCCGCCCGGGCCGCGAAGGCCGGCGTCGACTGGCGGGACTGCCCCGCCGACTGGAACCTGGCCGCGCCGATCCAGTGCGGCTGGGTCTCGGTGCCGATGGACTACGCCAAGCCGTACGGCAAGCAGATCAAGCTCGCCGTCGACCGCATCGGCAACACCGGCACCCAGAGCGAGCGCCAGGGCGCGCTGCTGTACAACCCGGGTGGCCCCGGCGGCTCCGGTCTGCGCTTCCCGGCCCGGGTCACCGCCAAGAACCCGGTCTGGGCCAACACCGCGAAGGCGTACGACTTCGTGGGCTTCGACCCGCGCGGCGTCGGCAAGTCCGCGCCCATCTCCTGTGTCGACCCGCAGGAGTTCGTCAAGGCGCCCAAGGCGGACCCGGTGCCCCGCTCCGAGGCCGACAAGCGCGCCCAGCGCAAACTCGCGCGCGAGTACGCCGAGGGCTGCCAGGAGCGCAGCGGCGAGATGCTGCCGCACATGACCACGCCCAACAGCGCGCGCGACCTCGACGTCATCCGCGCCGCCCTCGGCGAGAAGAAGCTCAACTTCCTCGGCGTCTCCTACGGCACCTACCTCGGCGCCGTCTACGCCACCCTCTTCCCGGACCACGTCCGCCGCATGGTCGTCGACAGCGTCGTCAACCCCTCCCGCGAGAAGATCTGGTACCAGGCCAACCTGGACCAGGACGTCGCCTTCGAGGGCCGCTGGAAGGACTGGCAGGACTGGGTCGCGAAGAACGACGCCGCCTTCCACCTCGGCACCACCCGCGACGCCGTCCAGGCCCAGTGGCTGAAGCTGCGCGCCACCGCCGAGAAGGACCCGATCGGCGGGGTCGTCGGACCGGCCGAGCTGATCGGCTTCTTCCAGAGCGCCCCGTACTACGACTCCGCGTGGGTCCCCGTCGCGACCGTTTTCAGTCAGTACGTCGCCGGCGACACCCAGGCGCTCGTCGACGCCGCCGCCCCCGACCTGTCCGACACCGCGGGCAACGCGGCCTCGGAGAACGGCAACGCCGTCTACACGGCCGTGGAGTGCACCGACGCCAAGTGGCCCACCAGCTGGCGCACCTGGGACCGCGACAACACCCGGCTGCACCGCGACCACCCGTTCATGACCTGGGCCAACGCCTGGATGAACCTGCCCTGCGCCACCTGGCCGGCCAAGCAGCAGACGCCCGTGGACGTCAAGTCCGGCAAGGGCCTGCCGCCGGTGCTGATCGTCCAGTCCGAGCGTGACGCGGCCACCCCCTACGCGGGCGCCGTCGAACTGCACCAGAGGCTCAAGGACTCCCGCCTCGTCACCGAGCGGAACGCCGGATCCCACGGCGTCACCGGCCTGGTCAACGCCTGCGTCAACGACCGGGTGGACACCTACCTGCTCACCGGCGCTCTCGACCGCACCGACGTGACCTGCGCACCGCACGCCACCCCGAAGCCGTGACACGCGTGAGGGGCGGCCGGAGCTCTCCGGCCGCCCCTCACCCGTGTGCGGATCAGGTCAGCGGCATGCGCGGGAAGCGGCGCTTGTCCTCCGCGCCGCGTTCGGCCTCCTGGGCCTTGGCGACGGCCGCGTACTGATCGACGTACTCCTGCTCGGACAGGGTGAGGATGGCGTACATGATCTCGTCGGTGGCGGCGCGCAGCACCGCCTTCTCGCTCTCCAGCCCGGCGTAGCGCGAGAAGTCCAGCGGCTTGCCGAAACGGATCACCACCGGGTGGATCCGGGGGATCTTCCTGCCGGGCGGCTGCGCCTCGAACGTGCCGATCATCGCGCACGGGATCACCGGCACACCCGCCCTGAGCGCCATCACCGCGACACCGACCTTGCCCTTGTAGAGGCGGCCGTCGTGCGAGCGCGTGCCCTCCGGGTAGATGCCGAGCAGTTCCCCTTTGCCCAGCACGCCCAGACCCTCCCGGATGGCGGCCTGCCCGGCGTCCTTCCCGCTGCGGTCGACCGGGATCTGGCCGGCGCTGTGGAAGAAGAACGCCGTCAGCCGGCCCTTGAGACCGGGGCCGGTGAAGTACTCGGCCTTGGCGAGGAAGGTGATGCGCCGCTTGAGCACGGCCGGCATCAGGAAGTGGTCCGAGAACGACAGATGGTTGCCGGCCACGATGGCGGCGCCGGACGACGGCACATGCTCGAGGCCCTCTATTCGCGGCCGGAAGACCAGTCGCAGCAGCGGGCCCAGCAGCACGTACTTCAGCAGGTTGTAGAACAAGGGCATGCTCCTCGACTCCGGCGGACGGGCGGTGCCGCCGCGTCCCGGCTGGCCATCCGGCACGTCGTGGGATGTCAGTCTAGGTGCGGACGGCAGGGCCCGGCATCAGGTTCGACGCGACCGGAGGGCACCGCTCCGCGCGGCCGTCCGAGTAGGCTCCGCGGCATGCGGATCTCCGTCTCCTCCGACATGGACGAACCCGTGGCCCGCGCCCTCCTCGCCGAGCTCCGCGACCGGGGCCACGAGGTACGGGCGCACGGCGCCCTCAGCCCCGGCGACGACCCGGGATGGGCCGTCTGCTCCGGGGCGGCCGCCCGCGAGGTCGCCGACGGGAGCGCCGACCAGGCGGTGGTGTGCTGCTGGACCGGCACCGGTGCCTCGATCGCCGCGAACAAGGTGCCCGGCGTCCGCGCCGCCCTGTGCACGGACGCCTACACGGCGGACGGCGCCCGCCGCTGGAACGACGCCAACGTGCTGGCCCTCAGCCTGCGGCTGACCTCCGTGCCGCTGCTGACGGAGATCCTCGACGCCTGGTTCGCCGGTGCCCCCGCCGACGACCCGGAGGACCGGCGCAACGTGGCACACCTCGACCGCGCCGGCTCCTGATCACAGCCCTACGACGACCAGCGCCGTGTCGTCGGTGGCGCCGCCCGGGGCCAGCAGTTCCAGCAGCACGATGTCCGCGAGCGTCTCGGGGTCCTGCGTCCGGTGCCGGCGCAGGGACTCGGCGAGCCGCAGCAGCCCCGTGTCGATGTCCTCCCGGCGTCGTTCGACGAGACCGTCCGTGTAGAGCACCAGCGTCGCGCCCGGCTCGAACCCGGTCTCGGCCTCCGGCCGGGCCGTCGGCACGGGCTGGGCGTCGAGCGGCGGGTCGGTGGCCCGGTCCAGGAACTCCACACGTCCGTCGCGGTGCAGCAGCACCGGCGGCGGGTGGCCGGCACTGCTGTACCTGATGGTGTGCCGGTCGAAGTCGACGAAGGTGGTCACCGCGGTCGCGGACTCGGCGCCGTCCACCACATGGGCGTAGCGGCCCACCACGTCCAGCGCCTGAGCGGGCCCCTCCGCCACCCGGGAGGCCGCTGTCAGCGCGCTGCGCAGCTGGCCCATCACCCCGGCCGCCGCCAGACCGTGCCCGACCACGTCCCCCACCGAGACACCGATCCGGTTGCCGCCCACCAGGTCGACCAGGTCGTACCAGTCCCCGCAGACGTTGAGCGCGCCCAGCGCGGGCCGGTAGCGCACCGCGGCCCGGCGATGGCCTACCTGCCGGCGGGCGGGCAGCATCGCCTCCTGCAGTGCCAGGGCCACCTCCCGCTCCCGCGCGTGCGCCTCGCGCAGCCGGTTGTTGAGCTCCTGCAGCTCCCGGCCGCGCGCGTACAGCTCGGCCTCCAGCATCCGGCCCCGGCCGTCTCCCTCGCCGCCCCGGAACCGGATCAGCTCCGTGACCTCCTCGACCCGGTGCACGATCAGCACCACCCGCCCGTCGGGGCCGCGCACCGGCGTGTTCACCGGGCTCCAGTAGCGCTCCTCCCACATGCCGGAGTGCTCCGGGGTCTCGACGTCGTAGCGCTGTACGGCCATGGTGTCGCGCTCACCGGTGGACAGGACCCGCAGCAGCGAGGTGTGCAGCAGGTGCGCGCCCACGGCATCCGGGTCGTCCGGGTTCTGCGGGAAGACGTCGAACATGTAGCGGCCGACGATCGACTCGCGGGAGCGTCCGGTGCCGTGGACGAAGGCCGCGTTGACGTCCGCGTACACCAGATCCGGGGTCAGCAGCGCGACCATGCCGGGCAGGGCCCGGTAGACCGCCTCGTAGTCGATCGACACCTCTGTCATGGCCCCGCCTCACTCCGGTGGCGCGGTCAGCGACTGCTCCGCCCAGATGATCTTCCCGCCGGGTACGAAGCGGGTGCCCCACCGCTCGGCGAGCTGGGAGACCAGCAGCAGCCCGCGTCCGCCCTCGTCCATCGCGCGGGGATGCCGCAGATGGGGTGCCGTGGCACCGTCGTCCACCACCTCGCACACCAGCGTGCGCTCATGGATCAGCCGCAGCCGGACGGGTCCCGAGGCGTAGCGGATGGCGTTGGTGACCAGCTCGCTGACGACCAGCTCCGTGGTGAAGACCAGCTCGTCCAGGCCCCAGCGGGTCAGCTGCCCGGTCGCCGTCCTGCGGGCCTCGGCCACGACGGCGGGATCCGCGGACAGGTCCCACGCCGCCACATGGCCGGGGTCGAGCCGTTTGGTGCGGGCCATGAGCAGGGCCACGTCGTCGTACGGACGGGTCGGCACCAGCGCGTCCACCACGGCCCGGCAGCTCAGCTCCAGTGTGGGTTTCGCGGCGCTCTCCAGTGCCCGCCGCAGCCGGTCCCGGTTCGTGTCGTAGGCCCCGTCCCGGTCGGGGGGCAGCAGCAGACCGTCGGTGTGCAGGACGAGCGTGGTGCCCTCGGGCAGGGTCAGCTCCACCGACTCGAACGGCGGACCGCCGACGCCCAGCGCGGGCCCCTCCGGCAGCTCCACGAAGGAGACGGTGCCGTCCGGCGCTATCACGGCCGGTGCGGGATGGCCCGCCGCGGCCATCGTGCACTTCCCGTCCACGGGGTCGTAGACCACGTACACGCAGCCGGTCCCCACCGGATGGCCGTAGGTCCCCTCCGGCCCGGCGCCCTCGTCCCCGGCCGACCGGTCCACCAGGTCGTCCAGGTGGGCGAGCACCTCCTCGGGCGGCAGGTCCAGCGCCGCCAGGGTCCGTACGGCGGTCCGCAGGCCGCCCATGGCCGCGGCGGCGTCGATGCCGTATCCGGGGGCCTCGCCGACGATGAGGGCGACCCGGGCGCCGGACAGCGGGATCAGGTCGTACCAGTCGCCGCCGAGACCCGTCAGTTCGTCGGCCGGGCGGTAGCAGGCGGACACCTCGACGGCGGCCTGATCGGGCAGATGGAGGGGCAGCAGGCTGCTCTGCAGCACCAGCGCCGCGTTCCGCTCACGCGTGTAGCGCCGGGCGTTGTCCACGCAGACGGCGGCGCGGGAGACCAGGTCCTCGGCCAGATGGAGGTCGTCCTCGTCGAAGGGATCGTGCCGGCGGCGGAAGAACGCGGTCATGCCCAGGGTGACACCCCGGGCGCGGACCGGGACGATCATCGCGCTCCGCAGGCCGAGCTCCAGGAAGGTGGACTCCCGGCCGCCCGGCGGCGTGGCCCACGCCAGGTGGAGCGGGTCGAGCCGCTCCTGAAGCCAGGACCGGCCCGTGGCCAGACAGCGCACCGGCGGAGAATCCGACGGGTACGACAGCACCGTCCCGGTCTCCACGGCTGCCCGCGGCAGGTCGTCGTGCAGTGACCGCTGGCCCGCCCGACGCAGCGGTACCAGGCCTGAAGCGGTGGCCGGGCCCGGCTGGACCTCGGCGCCGCGCAGCACCGTCTCCAACAGGTCCACGGCGACGTAGTCCGCGAGCTCCGGCACGGCCACGTCCGCCAGTTCCTGCGCGGTCCGCTCGATGTCCAGGGTGCGGCCGATATGCGCACCGGCGCGGTCGAGGAGGGCGAGGCGCTGGCGGGCGCGGTGCCGCTCGGTGACGTCCACGACGGTGTAGTACACGCCCATCGGGCGGCCCTGTTCGTCGTCCAGACGGGTGAACGACAGCACGTGCGCGGTCTCGCGCAGCGGCGCCGAGCGGACCCGGCCGACGTGCTGGTAGCCGACCACCTGTTCGCCGGTGTCCAGCACGTGCCGCATCCGCTCCTCGACGGCCTCGGCGTCCAGCCCCGGCTGCACATCGGCGAACCGCAGACCGAGGCGCTGTCCGGCCGTTCCGCCCCCGAACTGCTCCAGCGCGGTGTTGGACCACACGTAGCGCAGATCCGTGTCGACGATCGCGATGCCGATCGACGCACCGGCGACCATCTGTTCCAGCACCGGGCGGCTCATGTCCCAGCCCGGGGCGCCGTCCAGCTCCGACAGCAGGACCAGCAGCGGCGAACCGCCCCCCGGCCGCACCGTCGCCGTGATCCGCACCATCACCGCGACCGGCCGGCCGCCCCGGTGCCGGGCGGTCAGCAGCCCCGCCCAGTCGCCCTCCGAGCGGCACCGCTCGACCAGGTCCGGCATCCGCTCGGCGTCGCCGGTCATCAGCAGTTCGGCGAATGAGCGGCCCACGGTCTCGGTGGGGCGATAGCCCAGCAGCCGTTCCGCCCCGCCGGTCCAGCTCGACACCGTGCCGTGCGGATCCAGCAGCAGGGGAACGGCGTCGGCCACATCGAACGCCTGCCGGGCAACGTCCTGCTCCTTGTGTCCGCCCACGGGCGACCTCTCTGTCGCGGAGAGTGGTCCGAGAGTGGTGCTGCCACCTCTTGTCCCCATCATCACCCTGGGAGCGGGACGGCGGCTCCCCGAACCGCGCCGTCCCCCGGAATGATCACCGGGGGACGGCGCCGTTTCAGACCTGCCCGGCCAGGACCTTCCCCACCGTGTGCAGGGCGCCTTGGACCTCCTCCGCCGTGACGGTCAGGGGCGGGGCCAGCCGGATGGTGGAGCCGTGCGTGTCCTTGACCAGGATGCCCTCCCGCATCAGCCGTTCACTGATCTCGCGGCCGGTGCCGAGTGCCGGGTCCACGTCCACGCCCGCCCACAGGCCGCGCGCGCGGAACCCGACGACGCCCTTGCCGACCAGCGATTCCAGGCCCGCGCGCAGCACCTCGCCCAGTTCCGCCGCCCGCCGCTGGAACTCGCCCGTCTCCAGCAGTTCCACCACGGCCGTGCCGACCGCCGCGGCCAGCGGATTGCCGCCGAAGGTCGACCCGTGCTCACCCGGGCGGAGCACCCCCAGCACCTCGCGCCGGGCCACCACCGCCGACACCGGCACGATGCCGCCACCCAGCGCCTTGCCCAGCAGGACCATGTCCGGGACGACCGACTCGTGCTCCACGGCGAGCGTACGGCCCGTACGGCCGAGCCCGGACTGGATCTCGTCGGCGATGAACAGACACCCCGCGCGGCGCGTCAGCTCCCGCACCTCGGCCAGATAGCCGTCGTCCGGGACGATCACACCGGCCTCGCCCTGGACGGGCTCGATCAGCACCGCCGCCGTCGTGTCGTCGACCGCCGCCTCCAGCGCCGCCGGATCGTTGTACGGCACCACCCGGAAGCCCGGGGTGAACGGACCGAACCCGCCGCGGGCGACCTCGTCCGTGGAGAAGCTCACGATCGTCGTCGTACGGCCGTGGAAGTTGCCGGCCGCCACCACGATCGTCGCCCGGTCCGCCGGGACGCCCTTCACGTCGTAGGCCCACTTGCGGGCCACCTTGATCGCGCTCTCCACCGCCTCCGCGCCGGTGTTCATCGGCAGCACCATGTCGAGACCGGTCAGCGCGGCCAGCCGCTCCGCGAACTCGGCGAGCCGGTCGTTGTGGAACGCGCGCGAGGTCAGCGTGAGCCGGTCCAGCTGGCGGTGCGCCGCCTCGATCAGCGCCGGATGCCGGTGTCCGAAGTTGAGCGCCGAGTAGCCGGCCAGCATGTCGAGGTACCGCCGGCCCTCCACGTCCTCCACCCAGGCGCCCTCCGCGCGGGCGACGACCACGGGCAGCGGATGGTAGTTGTGCGCGAGGACCGGCTCCTCCGCACCGATCAGCTCGGCGGACGTACGCGCGGAAACGACAGTGGTCATGAGCGGATCTCCTGTGTGCAGCACTTGATGCCCCCGCCCGCCTTGTGGAACTCGGACAGGTCGACGGGAACGGGAACGTAGCCGCGCTCGGCGAGCCGGGCGGCGAGGACGGTGGCCCCGGGGGAGATGAACACATGACGTCCGTCGGAGACCGAGTTCAGCCCGAACGCCATGGCGTCCTCACGGGACGCGAGCACCCCGTCCGGATACAGCCGGGCGAGCACCTCGCGGCTGCCCGGCGAGAACGCCTCCGGGTAGTACGCGACGTTCTGTCCGTCCAGCACGAACAGCGCCGTGTCCAGGTGGTAGAAGTACGGGTCCACCAGCGTCAGGCCGATCACCGGCACCCCGAAGTACTCCTGCGCCTCGCGGTGTGCCTCGGGGGTGGTGCGGAACCCGGTGCCGGCGAGGATCCAGCGCCCGGCCGGCACCAGATCCCCCTCGCCCTCGCACACGGACTCGGGATGCTGCACCTCGTACCCCTCGGCCTTGAACCAGGCCTCGTACGGCACGGATTCCGGGCGCCGCTCGGGCGCCAGGAACAGGGAACCGAAGACGCGGCCCTCCACGACGACCGCCGCGTTCGCGGCGAACACCATGTCGGGCAGGGCGGGCTCCGGCGTCACGCTCTCCACGGTATGACCGTGCGCGCGGTAGGTGTCGACGAGCGTCCGCCACTGGCGCTGCGCCAGCAGGACGTCGACGGGACGGTCGGGACGCATCCAGGGATTGATCGCGTACCGGACGGCGAAGTGTCTGGGGTCGCAGACGAGATAGCGCCGCCGGGACGCCACACGGGAGTCGGGCACAGAGGGGTTCCTCCGCTTCCACGCGGTGACGACAGGGGTGAGACCACGGTAGGAAGCGAGTGATACGGGCGACAAGGAACAAAAGCTGCGTGTTCACGCAGGATCGCTGCGTGGTTCCACCGTTCGGCGCACGTCTGCTGCGCCATCCGGCGCGGGCTGACTCACTCCCGCCTCAGGACTGTCCGGCAGCAGATGGGACAGCACCATCACACTGATCGTCTTCCGGATGAACGGCTCCTGGCGGATCCGCTCCAGCACCTCCTCGAAGTGCTCCACGTCCCGCGCCCGCACATGGAGCAGCGCGTCCGCGCCGCCGGTCACCGTCATCGCGGCGGCGATCTCCGGATGGTTGCGCACCACCTCCGCCAGCCGCCGGGGCGGCGCGGCCCCCTCGCAGTACACCTCGACGTACGCCTCGGTCCGCCAGCCCAGAGCCGCCGGCCGCACCGTCGCCGTGAACCCGGTGATCACCCCGGTCTCGCGCAGCCGGTCCACCCGGCGCTTGACCGCCGTCGACGACAGTCCGACGGCCGCGCCGATCTCGGCGAACGACGTCCGGGCGTTCGCCATCAGCGCGGTCACGATCTTCCGGTCGAGCTCGTCGAACGACGCGGGCCTGCTGTTCATGCGGGCACTGTATCCAGCGCGAACGCCCACGTCCGGGGCATGTCCAGACGTGGAAAACACCCCTACACTCCACCTTCATGCTGCGCGCCCTCGCCGTCGACGACGAACGCCCCTCACTGGAGGAGCTGCTCTACCTGCTCAACGCCGACCCCCGTATCGACAGCGCCGAGGGCGCCGGCGACGCCACCGACGCCCTGCGCCGCATCAACCGCGCCCTGGAATCGGGACCCGACGGGCCCGACGCCGTCGACGTCGTCTTCCTCGACATCCAGATGCCCGGCCTCGACGGCCTCGACCTGGCCCGGCTGCTCACCGGGTTCGCCCGGCCCCCGCTCATCGTGTTCGTCACCGCCCACGAGGACTTCGCCGTCCAGGCCTTCGACCTCAAGGCCGCCGACTACGTCCTCAAACCCGTGCGCAAGGAACGCCTCGCCGAGGCCGTCCGCCGCGTCGTCGAGCTGCGCGCCGCCGCACAGCGCGACGCCGCCGCGCCGCGCATCCCCGTGCACGAACCCGACCCCGACCACATACCCGTCGAACTCGGCGGCGTGACCCGTTTCGTCGCCGTCGACGACATCACCCACGTCGAGGCCCAGGGCGACTACGCCCGCCTGCACACCGACCGGGGCAGCCACCTCGTACGGATCCCGCTGTCCACCCTGGAGGAGCGCTGGCGCTCGCGCGGCTTCGTCCGCATCCACCGCCGCCATCTGGTCGCGCTGCGCCACATCGGCGAACTCCGGCTCGACGCGGGCACCGTGAGCGTCCTGATCGGCTCCGAGGAACTCCAGGTCAGCAGGCGGCACGCCCGCGAACTGCGGGACCTGCTGATGCGCCGGACCACGAGCTAGGCGCGGGGGACGACATGCCTCAGGACCCGACCGAACGCCGGGTGGTCGTCACCGGCCCGCCCCGCCGCGCCCGCCGCTCCTCCGGCTACTACCGCCCGCGCACCGAGATCGACGAGCAGACCACCCTCGGCCACACCTACGTCCGCTCCCTCATGCGCATCCAACTGCGCACCGGACTCACCGTGTTCGCCGTCCTCGCCCTGCTCATCGGCCCGCTGCCGCTGGTCTTCGCCGCCGCCCCGGACGCCCGCCGCCTGGAGTGGGCCGTGCTCGGCTTCGGGCTCTACCCCCCGCTCGTCCTGCTCGCCCGCTGGTACGTCCGCCGCGCCGAACGCAACGAACGCGACTTCGTGCGGCTCGTCGAAGACCGCTGAGGCCGCCCGCCGCCGTGAACTCCGCCTACGCCGTCACCGCCGTCGCCCTCGTCGCCCTCGCGACCGTCCTCGTCGGCGCCTTCGGCCTGCGCATCTCCCGCACCACCTCCGACTTCTACGTCGCCTCCCGCACCGTCGGCCCCCGCCTCAACGCGGCCGCCATCAGCGGCGAGTACCTCTCCGCCGCCTCCTTCCTCGGCATCGCGGGACTCGTCCTCGTCCAGGGTCCGGACATGCTCTGGTACCCGGTCGGCTACACCGCCGGCTATCTGGTGCTGCTGCTGTTCGTCGCCGCACCGCTGCGCCGCTCCGGCGCCTACACGCTGCCCGACTTCGCGGAGGCCCGCCTGGCCTCGCAGACGGTACGGCGGCTCGCGGGCGCCTTCGTCGTCGGCGTGGGCTGGCTGTACCTGCTGCCGCAGCTCCAGGGCGCGGGGCTCACCCTGACCGTCCTCACCGGCGCGCCCGACTGGCTCGGCGGGGTGATCGTCGCCGTGGTGGTCACCGTCATCGTCGGCGCGGGCGGCATGCGCAGCATCACCTTCGTCCAGGCCTTCCAGTACTGGCTGAAGCTCACCGCACTGCTCGTCCCCGCCCTCTTCCTGATCGCCGCCTGGCAGAGCGACGGCGCCCCCAGCCACGCCTTCGACGAACCGGCCGCCTTCCGCGAACAGCGGGTGGTACGGATCGACGACACCCTGGACCTGCGGCTCACCGCGCCGCTCACCGTCACGGTGGACGGCACCGTCGACGGCCGCGACCTCGACGGCACCGAGACCGCCCTGTCCGCGGGCCCCCACCGCATCGACGGCGGCACCCGGCTCACCTTCGCCGAGGGCGCCGAGGTCCCCGCCGCCGGACGCGGCGCCGACGACGCCCTCTCGCCCTCCCGCGCCGAGTCCCGCGAGGAACGCCCGCTGTACGCCACGTACGGGCTGATCCTCGCCACCTTCTTCGGCACCATGGGCCTGCCCCACGTCGTGGTCCGCTTCTACACCAGCCCGCACGGCGTCGCCGCCCGCCGCACCACCGTCGCGGTCCTCGGCCTGATCGGCGCCTTCTACCTCCTCCCGCCCGTCTACGGCGCCCTCGGCCGGCTGTACGCCCCCGAGCTCACCCTCACCGGCGACGCGGACGCCGCCGTCCTGCTGCTGCCCGGCCGCATGATCGGCGGGACGGGCGGCGACCTCCTGGGCGCGCTGGTCGCCGGGGGCGCCTTCGCCGCGTTCCTGTCCACGGCCTCCGGGCTCACCATGGCCGTGGCCGGCGTCCTCACCCAGGACGTGCTCCCCACCCGCGGCGTACGCCACTTCCGGCTCGGTACCGTCCTCGCCATGGCCGTACCCCTCGGGGCGAGCCTCCTGGTCGGCGGACTGCCGGTGGCCGACGCCGTGGGGCTCGCCTTCGCCGTCTCCGCCTCGTCGTTCTGCCCGCTGCTCGTCCTCGGCATCTGGTGGCGCCGGCTCACCCCGCCCGGCGCGGCGGCCGGGATGCTGGTGGGCGGCGGCTCCGCCTTCGTCGCCGTCGCCGCCACCATGGCCGGCTATCCGGGCGACGGCCCGCTGCACGCCCTGCTCGCCTGGCCGGCGCTCTGGTCGGTGCCGCTGGGCTTCCTCACCATGATCCTGGTCTCGCTGGCCACGCCCGGCCGGGTACCGCCCGGCACGGCCGCGGTGCTGGCCCGCTTCCACCTGCCGGAGGAACTGCGTACGGAGGTGTCCGCATGAGCGGCTTCCTCGCCGGTCTCCTCGTCGCCGTTCTGCCCCTGCTGGCCGCCGGATTCTGGATCGGCCGGCGCACCGCCCGGCCCACCAGCCTCGCCGGACTCGGCACCCCCGTCGAGCACGCCACCTTCGAGGCGCTGCACACCGCCTCCCTGGCCACACCCCCGCTCCGGGCCGGCCTCACGGAGGAGACCGCCGGCAAGTCCGCCCGCAAACTGCGCTCCCTGCTGGGCACGGACGCCCTGTGCCTCACCGACCGCGACCAGGTCCTCGTCTGGGACGGCGCCGGGTCCCATCACCGCACCGAGATCATGGAACGCCTCACCGGCCCCCTCGACACCGGCCGCGGCGAGGCCTTCCCGCTCACCTGCGACACCCCCGACTGCACGGTCCGCTGGGCCGTGGTCGCGCCGCTCACCGTCGACGACCGGGTGCACGGCGCGCTCGTCGCCTGCGCGCCCCGCGAGTCCGCGGTCCTGGTCCGGGCGGCGGGGGAGGTCGCCCGCTGGGTCTCCGTCCAGCTGGAACTCGCCGACCTCGACCAGTCCCGTACCCGCCTCATCGAGGCCGAGATCAGGGCGCTGCGGGCGCAGATCTCCCCGCACTTCATCTTCAACTCACTGGCCGTGATCGCCTCGTTCGTGCGCACCGACCCGGAACGGGCCCGGGAACTGCTCCTGGAGTTCGCCGACTTCACCCGCTACTCGTTCCGCCGGCACGGCGACTTCACCACCCTCGCCGACGAACTCCACGCCATCGACCACTACCTGGCGCTCGTACGGGCACGGTTCGGCGACCGGCTCTCCGTCACCCTGCAGATCGCCCCCGAGGTGCTGCCGGTCGCGCTGCCCTTCCTCTGCCTCCAGCCGCTGGTGGAGAACGCCGTCAAGCACGGGCTGGAGGGCAAGGCCGACAAGTGCCACATCCAGATCACCGCCCAGGACGCCGGCGCCGAGGCCCTCGTCGTCATCGAGGACGACGGCGCCGGAATGGACCCCGGCCTGCTCCGCCGCATCCTCGCCCGCGAGGTCAGCCCCACCGGCGGCATCGGACTGTCCAACGTCGACGACCGGCTCCGCCAGGTCTACGGCGACGACCACGGCCTCGTCATCGAGACCGCCGTGGGTGCCGGTATGAGGATCACCGTCCGGCTGCCGAAGTACCAGCCGGGCGTCCACCTGACGGGGCGGCTCTCCCCCAAGTGAGGCGGGCCGCCCCGGACCGGTTCGTCAGGCGCTGCGGGTGGCCACCATTCCCAAGGTGATCAGTCCCAGGACGACCCAGCCGAACCACAGCCAGCCGTTGCTGCCGAGCGCCACCGTGTACGCGGTCACGGCGACCAGGGCACCGACGGTGAGCACCCCCATGGCCTTCGTCGAGCTGTCACCGTCGGAGAAACCGTTCGTGGAACCGGGCATCGCAACACCCTCCTCATCGTGCGGCTCACTCCATGGTGCCCCCGTTCCGCCTCCTTTACGGCGCGGAAGGCGACAAACGTTCGGGCAGGCTCAGTTTCCGCGGGCGTTCAACGAGGCCAGATAGGCGTTGTACGCCTCCAGCTCCTTGTCCCCGTCCCGGTCCGCCGCGCGGTCCGAGCGCTTGGCCTGCCGCTGGTCCGAGGCGTACCACTGGAACAGCAGCGCGATCAGCACCAGCACGGAGGGGACCTCGCTGAACGCCCAGGCGATGCCGCCGGCCGCGTTCTGGTCGGACAGCGCGTCGACGGCGAGCGAACCGGGCGGGTTCTCGAAGGTCGTGACCATCGGCGTGGACGCCATCATCAGCGCGATGCCGAAGAACGCGTGGAACGGCATGCCCGCGAACAGCTCCAGCATCCGCATCAGATAGCCCGGCCGGTGCGGGCCCGGGTCCACGCCCATGATCGGCCAGAAGAAGACCAGGCCGACGGCGAGGAAGTGCACCATCATCGCCACGTGCCCCGTGGTGGAGCCCATAAGGAAGTCGAACAGGGGAGTGAAGTACAGACCGTACAGGCTCGCGATGAACATCGGGATGGTGAACACCGGGTGCGTGACGACGCGCATGTAGCGGCTGTGCAGCAGCATCAGCAGCAGCTCCCGCGGCCCCTTGCGGCCCCGGCCGGCCGGCGGCAGCGCGCGCAGGGCCAGGGTGACCGGGGCGCCGAGCAGGATCAGGATCGGCGACACCATGCTGATCATCATGTGCTGCACCATGTGCACGCTGAACATGACCATGCCGTACTCGTTCAGCCTGGTGCACATCATCAGCCCGATGCTCAGCACACCGGTGACGAACGCGACGGTCCTGCCCACCGGCCACTTGTCCCCGCGCCGCACGAGCCGGACGACACCCCAGCAGTACAGGGCCAGCCCCAGCAGGCAGGCGATCAGGAAGAAGGGATCCGCCGACCAGCCGAGCCCCCGCCCCAGCGTGAACGGCGGCAGATCCATGGTCGTACCGTGCCCGCCGTGATCCATCCACCGGCTCCTGTTTCGTGCGGATTCTGCGCAATCTGTCCGCACTCAGAGTACGGCCGGCCCCGGCCACACCCGTGACCGGGGTCGGGACCGGGCCGAACCCGGCTAGAGAACACACTCCGCTTCCGCGTAGCGGTCCGTCGGAACCGTCTTCAACGTCTCCACCGCCTCCGCCAACGACACCATCACGATGTCGGTGCCCCGCAGGGCCGTCATCTTCCCGAACTCCCCCCGGTGCACCGCCTCCACCGCATGCCACCCGAACCGTGTGGCCAGCACCCGGTCGTACGCGGTGGGTGTCCCCCCGCGCTGCACATGCCCGAGGATCACCGGCCGCGCCTCCTTGCCGAGGCGGGCCTCCAGTTCGAGGGAGAGCTGCCGGGCGATGCCGGCGAACCGCTCATGGCCGTAGACGTCCTTGCCGCCCTCGTCGAAGTCCATGGTCCCGGACTTCGGCTTGGCCCCCTCCGCGGCGACCACGATCGCGAACCGCTTGCCGGCCGAGAAGCGCTCGCCGACCTTCGCGGCGAGTTCGTCGATGTCGAAGGGCCGCTCGGGTACGACGACGGCGTGCGCGCCGGCCGCCATGCCGGAGTGCAGTGCGATCCAGCCCGTGTGCCGGCCCATGACCTCGACGATCAGCACACGCTGGTGGGACTCGGCGGTGGTCTTCAGCCGGTCCAGGGCCTCGGTGGCCACGCCGACGGCCGTGTCGAAGCCGAAGGTGACGTCGGTGACGGCGATGTCGTTGTCGATGGTCTTCGGCACACCGACTATCGGCAGCCCGTTGTCCGACAGCAGCCGGGCGGCCTTCAGCGTGCCCTCACCGCCGATCGGGATGATCGCGTCGAGGCCGAGCTCGGCCACATGCCCCTTCGCCCGCTCCACGCCGTCCCGCAGATGCCCGGGACGTACCCGGGAGGAGCCGAGGATCGTGCCGCCGCGGGCGAGGATGCCGCTCACCGCGTCGAGGTCGAGCTTGAGGTAGTCGCACTCCAGGAGGCCCTTCCAGCCGTCCCGGAAGCCGATGACCTCGTCGCCGTGGTCGACGACGGCGCGGTGCACGACGGACCGGATGACGGCGTTCAGGCCGGGGCAGTCGCCGCCGGACGTGAGGACACCAATGCGCATAGCCCGAAACAACCTTCTCGATGTGGGCCGGACCGGACCGCGTCGTCCGGCTCGATCCCCGCCACCCTAGCCGCTACGGGGGGCCGGACCGCACCTTGCGTCCGCCTGCTGGACGACCCCGCTCACCTGTGCGGACCAGCCGTCAGACGGGCCGGTCGCACGGGGGGCCGTCCGCGGGCGGACGGGGTCTCACGCGGGCTGCTGCGCCGCCTCGATGCGCTCGCTGCGCAGCGCCTCGTACCAGCGGTCGTCGGTCGGCGGCAGCGCGTTGACGTCGAGGGCCAGCTTCAGCAGCAGGTCCGCGATCAGCGGGTTGCGGGCGAGCACGGGACCGTGCATGTAGGTGCCGAAGACGGTCTCGTTGAACGCGCCCTCCGTACCGTCCCCCGTGCCGTTGCCGTTGCCGAAGCGCACCTGGGCGAGCGGGCGGGCCGTGGGGCCCAGGTGGGTGACGCCCTGGTGGTTCTCGAACCCGGTCAGCGGGGGCAGCCCCAGCTGCGGGTTGACGTCGCCGAGCACGTCGCCGACGCACCGGGCGCCCTCGCCGCGGACCGATACCACGTCGAGCAGGCCGAGGCCGGGCTCGCGCTGGCCGAGGTCGTTGATGAACTCGTGGCCGAGGATCTGGTAACCGGCGCAGACCGAGAACACGATGGCGCCGTTGCCCACCGCCCGCTGCAGACCGCCGTCGCGGCGCAGCCGCTCGGCGGCCAGCCGCTGCGGACGGTCCTCGCCGCCGCCGATCAGATAGATGTCGCCGGAGGTCGGGATCGGCTGGTCGCTGCGCACGTCGAGCCGCGCCACGTCCAGGCCGCGCTGCCGCGCCCGGCGCTCCACGACGAGGACGTTGCCCTGGTCGCCGTAGGTGCTGAGCAGGTCAGGGTAGATCCACACGACCCGCAGCTGGTTGTCGCTCACTTCAAGTCCCCACAGGTGTCGTTGGTCAGTTGCCGACGCGGCGGCGCAGGTCCTGGAACGCGGTGTAGTTGGCGATGACCTCGATCCGTCCCGGCGGGCACAGCTGCACCGCCTGGTCGAGGTTCTCGCAGACCTGGAACTGCTGGTTCGCGACCTCCAGGCGTACCGCGAGGTCCAGCTTCCGGTCGCCGACGACACAGATCGGGTGGCCGGTCAGCCGCGTGTAGTCGACGTCCCACAGCCAGGAGGTGTCGGTGCCGTCGGCGCCGCGCGCGTTCACCGAGAGGATCACCGGGGTCGGCGGCGGGTCGATCAGCGAGAACGTCTCCAGCCAGCCCGCGGGGTTCTTGGCGAGCAGCAGCCGTAGATCACGGCCCTCGAACTGGACCACGTCGTAGCGGCCGGCCACGGCCTGCACCTGGTACATGCGCTCCAGGGCGACCTGCGGCGGCACCCCGAAGACGGCGGTGACGGCGGCGGAGCTCGCCGCGTTGGCCTTGTTGGCGCGGCCCGGCAGCTGGAGGTGGATCGGCCAGGCGGAGCCGTGCGGGTCGAGGACGTGGTCGCCGGAGAGCGCCCAGCTCGGGGTGGGCCGGCGGAAGCCGCACTCGCCGCAGAACCAGTCGTCGCCCGGGCGCTGCATCACACCGCCGCAGGACGGGCAGGACCAGGCGTCGTCCTTCCACATCTGCCCGGCGGCGACCCAGATCACGTTGGGGGAGGAGGACGCGGCCCACACCACCAGCGGGTCGTCGGCGTTGGCGACGATCACGGCCTTGGAGCCGGACAGGCCCTCGCGCCAGTTCTCCGCGAGCATGCGGGTCTCGGCGGCGCGGTCCAGCTGGTCGCGGGAGAGGTTGAGCAGGGCGATGCACTTGGGGTCGGTGGCCTGGGCGACGCCCACGAGGTACTTCTCGTCGACCTCGATGACGCCGAACCTGGCCTCCGCGCCGGCGGCCAGCGCCGACGTGATGCCGGCCGGCATGTTGGCGCCGAGCGCGTTGGAGACGACCGGTCCCGCGGCCTTGAGGGCCTCGGCGATCAGCCGGGTGGTGGTGGTCTTGCCGTTGGTCGCGGAGACCAGGGTCACGTCCAGGTGCTGTGCGAGCCTGGCGAGGAGATCGGGGTCGAGTTTGAGTGCCACCCGGCCGCCGATCACCGAACCGCTGCCGCGCCCGGCGGCGCGGGACGCCGCCGCGACCGCCTTGCCCGCGGTCACGGCCAGCTTGGCCCGCGGCGTGAGCGGGTCCGAGTTGCCTGCCATCAGTTCTCGATCCTCCTTGCGTACGCGCCGCGTCTGTGCCTGACGGCCACGTGGTGAGACCTCAGCCTATCGAGATCCGTTCGCACTCCAGAACCGCGGCACCACTGTGAGACGGGCGTTGCTGAAAGGACCGTACTCTGACAGGCATGCGACAAGGCTCCATCCCCGGCGTTCACGGACGTGTACGGCCCCTCACGCTGCTCGGCGAACCCGTGCTGCACGCCCCCTGCCGGGAGGTCACCGACTTCGGCCCGGAACTGGCCCGCCTCGTGGACGACTTGTTCGCCACGATGTACGCGGCGCGGGGCGTGGGCCTGGCCGCCAACCAGGTCGGCGAGCCGCTCAGGGTGTTCGTCTACGACTGCCCGGACGACGAGGACGTCCGTCACCTGGGCCATGTGGTGAACCCGCGCCTCGTCGAGAAGGACGGGGTGGTGGTGCGCGGTCCGGAGGGCTGTCTGTCGCTGCCGGGCCTGGAGGCGGGCACGGAGCGGTACGACCATGCCGTGGTCGAGGGCTTCACGGTGACCGGCGAACCGGTCACCGTCCACGGCACGGGCTTCTTCGCCCGGTGCCTGCAGCACGAGTGCGACCACCTGGAGGGCAGGATCTACGCCGACCACCTCACCGGCCGGCGCCACCGCAGACTGCTGCGCCAGGCGAACAGGGCTTCCTGGCACCGGCAGCCCTGACCATTCGGAACCCCGGCCCTCCTCCGGCACCGGGTCCGTCCCGGGGTGCCGCCCGGCCCGGCCGCTGCGCACCGGGCGCCCGGTGTTCAGAAGCCGGGGCCGCCGACCTTGTCGCCCGCGGCGGCCAGGCGGCCCCAGAGCAGGTCGGCGAGGCTGCGGACCAACTCGGCCCGGGAGCAGGGGCGTTCGCCGAGCCACCAGTCACCGGCCGCGTGCATCATGCCGACGATGCCGTGCCCCCACACCCGGGCCAGCTGCTGGCCGCCCGGCCCGAGGTCCAGCCGTTCCCCGATCACCTGGGCCAGCTCCTCGCCCATGCGCCGCAGCAGCGGTGCCGAGTGCTTGCCGACGTCGAAGCCCTGGTCGCTCTGGGTCTCCTCCGCCGGATGCATCAGGAACCGGTACACCTGAGGCCGGGCCTCGATCGCCGACAGGTAGGTGTCGAGGGTCGCCTCGACCCGCTCGCGGCGGTCCGCCGGGGCGTCCAGCGCGGCCCGCAGCGAGTCCAGCAGCGCGTCGGTGTGCCGTTTGGCCAGGGCGGCGTAGAGTCCTCCCTTGTCCCCGAAGTGCCGGTAGAGGATCGGCTTGGTGATGCCGGCCTCGGCGGCGATCGCGTTCATCGAGGCCCCCGGGCCGTCGCGCAGCACCACCCGGTCGGCGGCCTCCAGCAGCTCGCGCCGGCGTCGCTCGGCGGACGTCTGCTGATCGGTCCGCTGTGTGGTGTCCATGAGTTCTCCCCACCCGTGCTGGTTCGGTGACGCCTGCGCAAACTAACACTGAAGGTGCCGAGGCCATCGAACGGGATGCCGAGGGCGCCAGGGGAGTTGACTTTTCCTACCCGCCGGTAACAGACTCGGGGTTACCGCAAGTAACATGCACGTGTGCTGCCGCTGGAGGGGTCATGGCCGAGTTCACCATGGAGCTCAACGACGAACAGAAGGAGGTCCGGGACTGGCTGCACGGCTTCGCCGCCGATGTGATCCGCCCCGCGGCCGCCGAATGGGACGAGCGTGAGGAGACTCCCTGGCCGGTCATCCAGGAGGCCGCCAAGGTCGGCATCTACTCCCTGGACTTCTACGCCCAGCAGTACTTCGACGCAAGCGGCCTCGGCATTCCCATGGCCATGGAGGAGCTCTTCTGGGGCGACGCCGGCATCGCCCTGTCGATCGTCGGCACCGGCCTCGCCGCCGTGGGCGTCCTCGCCAACGGCACCGAGGAGCAGATCGGCACCTGGATCCCCCAGATGTACGGCGACGCGAGCGACGTCAAGGTCGCCGCGTTCTGCTCCTCCGAGCCCGACGCCGGCTCCGACGTGGCCTCGATGCGCACCCGCGCGGTGTACGACGAGGCCAAGGACGAGTGGGTGCTCAACGGCACCAAGACCTGGGCGACCAACGGCGGCATCGCCAACGTGCACGTCGTGGTCGCGGTGGTCGACCCCGAACTCGGCTCCAAGGGCCACGCCTCCTTCATCGTCCCGCCGAGCACCCCGGGCCTGTCCCAGGGCCAGAAGTTCAAGAAGCACGGCATCCGCGCCTCGCACACCGCCGAGGTCGTCCTCGACAACGTGCGCGTGCCCGGCTCCTGCCTGCTCGGCGGCAAGGAGAAGCTGGACGCGCGTCTCGCCCGCGCCCGGGAGAAGGCCAAGAAGGGCGGCGAACGCGTGAAGAACGCCGCGATGGCCACCTTCGAGGCCTCCCGTCCCGCCGTCGGCGCCATGGCGGTCGGCACCGCCCGCGCGGCGTACGAGGTCGCCCTGGAGTACGCCACCACGCGTGAGCAGTTCGGCCGCCCGATCATCGACAACCAGGGTGTCGCCTTCCAGCTCGCCGACATGCGCACCCAGATCGACGCCGCCCGCCTGCTGGTGTGGCGCGCCTCCTGGATGGCGATCAACGGCAAGCCGTTCACCGCGGCCGAGGGCTCGATGTCCAAGCTGTTCGCCAGCGAGACCGCCAAGAAGGTCACCGCGCAGGCCATACAGATCCTCGGCGGCAACGGCTACACCCGCGAGTACCCGGTGGAGCGCATGCACCGCGACGCCGCGATCTACACCATCTTCGAGGGCACGAGCGAGATCCAGCGCCTGGTCATCGCCCGCACCCTGTCGGGCATGCCGATCCGCTGAGTACGGCCACCCGAGCGACCCGGCGGTGCGGGCGGCACCGCCGGGTTACCCCTGCGCGGCTCCGGGGGAAGCCTGGTGCGTGACCGACGTGACGGAGGACGCGATGACACGCACGGCCCGGGACCTGCTGGAGACGGCCACCGGGGAACTCGCCCCCGACCCGCGCTCCAACCCGCTGGTCCCCCTGATCGCCCGCGGCGAGGCGGACCCCACGGTCCTGACCACGCTGGCCCTGGAACAGCGCTGGGTGATCCCGGCGGACCGCCGCGCCTTCCTGCACCTGGCGAAGCGCTCCGACCCGGAGCCGGCCGCCTTTTTCACCGCCCTGGCCGAGGGCGAGACCCTGGCGGCGGAACACCTGAGGACGTTCGCGGCCGCGTGCGGCGTGAACGAGACCCGGGCGAACGCGTACACCCCCCTGCCGGGCTGCCAGTCCTACCCCGCGTACGTCGCCTGGCTGGCCCTCAACGCCGAACCGGCGGACGCCGTCCTCGCCCTCACGGTGAACTTCTCCGCCTGGGGCGGCTACTGCGCGACGATCGCCAAGGCCCTGCGCACCCACTACGGCTTCACGGACGAGTCCTGCGCCTTCTTCGACTTCTTCGCGGAACCGGCCCCCGATCTCGACGAGGCGGCCATGAAGGCGGTCCGGACGGCCTTGGAGGAAGGCCGCCTCGACGAGAACCGCGCACGCCGGCAAGCCCGGCTGCTCCAGGCCTACGAGGCGGCTTTCTGGACGACGCTGGCAGAACTCGCCTAGGTACGCGGGGCTTTCGCCATGCGGCTGGGCCGCGTGGGGCGCGACCGGCCACATCCGGCCCGCACTCGCGAGACTAGGAGGCACCCCCACTGCTGTGGGCGATACAGGCAACGTCGATCCGGTCGGCCAACTTCGCAAGCTCGATGGTCAACGCGGCGACCGTGTCCTCGTCCAGCCCTTCCTCCCCCGCCTCCACCAGCCGGACCCACCGCCCGCCCACCGTACGCAGCAGCTTGCTGACATCGGCGGCGGCAACCTGCAAGGTCCCGCGGTCGTCGACGATCAGAGGCAGAGTCACTTCGCGGTTCACACTCGGGATCGTAGCCGCGCGGACATCACGCACCCTGCCAAACCGTGGTGATGTTGCAGAACTCCCGGATTCCGTGCCCGGACAGCTCACGCCCGTACCCGGACCGCTTGACCCCGCCGAACGGGAACGCCGGATGGGACGCCGTCATCCCGTTGACGTACACACTGCCCGCCTCCAGATCCCGTACGAACCGGTCGACCTCGGCCTCGTCGCGGGTCCAGACGTTGGAACTCAGCCCGAAGTCGGTGTCGTTGGCGATCAGGACGGCCTCGTCGATGTCCGCCGCGCGGTACAGCGTGGCGACCGGGCCGAAGGCCTCCTCGCGGTGGACGCGCATCTCCCGGTCGATACTGGCGAGCACGGTCGGCGGATAGAACCAGCCGGGCCCCTCGGGGCGCTCACCGCCGCACAGCACGGTCGCACCCGTGCGTACGGCGTCGTCGACCAGTTCCTCGAGATCGGCGCGGCCCCTCTCACTGGAGAGCGGGCCGACGTCGGTCTCCTCCTCCATCGGGTCGCCGACCTTCAGCGCCTTCATGCCGGCCGTGAAACGCTCGGCGAAGGCGTCGTAGACGTCCGTGTGCACGATGAACCGCTTGGCGGCGATACAGGACTGTCCCGTGTTCTGCGTCCGCGCGGTGACCGCCACCTCGGCGGCCCGGTCCAGATCGGCGGAGGGCATGACCACGTACGGGTCGCTGCCGCCCAGTTCCAGCACCGTCTTCTTGATCATTTCTCCGCAGGCGGAGGCGACCGCGCGACCCGCGGGCTCGCTTCCGGTGAGGGTGGCCGCCTTCACCCGCTCGTCGCGCAGGATGTCGTCGACGGCGGCGGAGCCGATGAGGAGGGTCTGGAAGCAGCCCTCGGTGAAACCCGCGCGGTGGAACAGGTCCTCCAGGTACAGGGCGGTCTGCGGCACGTTCGAGGCATGCTTGAGCAGGCCGACGTTGCCCGCCATCAGGGCGGGCGCGGCGAACCGCACCACCTGCCACAGCGGGAAGTTCCAGGGCATCACGGCGAGCACGGGGCCGAGCGGCCGGTAGCGCACCAGGACCCGGGAGGCGCCGGAGTCCCGCACGTCGGAGGCGTCGGGTTCCTCGTCGGCGAGGAGCTCCGCCGCGTGATCGGCGTACCAGTGCATCGCCTTGGCGCACTTCGCGGCCTCCGCGCGGGCCTGCTTCACCGGCTTGCCCATCTCCGTGGTGATCACCCGGCCGATGGACTCGCGGTCCTCGTCGAGGAGCTCGGCGGCCCGGTGCATCAGACGGGCGCGCTCCTCGAAGGAGGTCGTCCGGTACGTCCGGAAGGTGGCCTCCGCGAGCTGGATCCGGTGCCCGATCTCCTCCTCGTCCATCGGGTGGTACGTCTTGACCGTCTCACCGGTCGCCGGATTCACGGTGGCGATGTGCATCGCTGACCTCCCTGGAGCAGGCTGTGCTTTTTGACCTTCCCGCGCGGCGGTGGGCGGCGCAACGCGGGAAGGTCTCCTCAGGGCGAGTGCTCCGCCAGGCGGTCGAGAAACGCGCTCTGGGCGGAGACGATCACCTCGCGGGCCCGGTCCAGGGGGAACCACGCCACCCGGTCGAGTTCCGGGAACTCCGCCGTCCGCCCCGACCGCGGCGGCCACTCCATCGTGAAGGTGCCGGGGATGATCGCCGCCGGATCGAGATCGGCCTCCACCGCCCACGCCGTGACGGTCTTGCCGCCCGCCTGCCGGACCTCCCCGAGCGCGATGGCCTTCCCGTCCGGCGGGGCCAGCCCCAGCTCCTCCCGGAACTCGCGGCGTGCCGCCTCCCAGGCCGGCTCGGAGGGGTCGTACTCGCCCTTCGGCACCGTCCACGCCCCGGATTCACGCCGGGCGAAGAACGGGCCGCCCAGATGGCCGAGCAACACCTCGATGCCCTGAGCGGTGTGCCGGAACAACAGCAGTCCGGCGCTGCGGGTACCCTTCACGGCCGTACCCCGGGGTGCGCGGCGAGCAGGGACTCGACCGTGTCGGCGTCCTCGGGGCGCTTGTCCTCGCGGTAGCGGATCACGCGGGCGAAACGCAGGGTGACCCCGGCCGGGTAGCGGGTGGAGCGCTGGAGGCCGTCGTAGGCGATCTCCACGACGAGTTCGGGCCGTACCGTCACGACGTATCCGCTCTCCTCGACCGCGAGCTCCCGCAGCCGTGCGGTCTGCCAGGTCAGCATCGCGTCCGTCATGCCCTTGAAGGTCTTGCCGAGCATGGCGAAGCCGCCGTCGGCGGTGCGGGCGCCCAGATGCAGATTGGAGAGCTTCCCGGTGCGGCGGCCGTGGCCCCACTCGGCGGCCAGCACCACCAGGTCGAGCGTGTGCACGGGTTTCACCTTCAGCCAGGAGGCGCCGCGCCGGCCCGCGCTGTAGGGGGCGTCCACGCCCTTGACGACGACACCCTCGTGGCCGCGTTCCAGTGTCCCGGCGAGGAACTCCTCCGCGGTGCCCAGGTCCCCGGGCCCCGACACGAGGGTGCGGCGCACCCGCATGGGTCCGGGGACCAGCCGGGCCAGTTCCGCGTGCCGCTCGGTGAAGGGGAGGTCCAGCAGGTCGCGGCCGTCGACACAGAGCGCGTCGAAGAAGACGGGGGAGACCGGGACCTCCCGCGCGGCCGCGGCCACGTCCACCCGGGAGCCGACACGTCCGGCGGTCTCCTGGAAGGAGCGGGGGCGGCCGTTCTCGTCGAAGGAGATGACCTCGCCGTCCAGGATGAACCGGTCGCCCTGCAACTCCCGGGCCGCCGCCGTCACTTCCGGCAGCCGGTCGGTGATGTCGTCGAGGGTGCGCGTGTGTACGCGTACGGTGTCGCCGTCGCGGTGCACCTGGACGCGGATGCCGTCGAGCTTCTCCTCGACCGCGCAGACCCCCAGCTTCCCGACCGCCTCCGCGACCGAGGAGGCGCTGTGCGCCAGCATCGGCAGCACCGGGCGGCCGACGGTGAGCCGGAACCGCTCCAGCGCTCTTGGACCGTCCGCCAGCAGCGCCCCGGCCACCGTCTGCAGCGAGCCCGCCAGCATCACGGCCCGCCGTACGTCCGTCGCCGGCGCGTCCGTGGCCTGCGCCAGCCCCTCCACCGCGACCGCGTCCAGGGCGCCCTGCCGGACCTCGCCGGTGAGCAGCCCGAACAGGAACCGCTGCTCGTCCCCGGTGCAGGCGGCCAGCAGCTCGCCGACCAGCCGGGCCCGCTCGGTCTGCGACCCCGGACCGGACACCTCGCCGAGCGCGGTGAGCAGCGCGTCGACCTCGCGCACCGTCAGGGAGGGCTCGCCGGCCGGGGCGACCGGACGGCTCAGCACCTTCCAGCCGACCCCGATACGGCCCTGCGGCAGCCGTCCCGCCAGATACGGGATGACCACCGGCACATCGTCCGGCTCCGCCTCCCGGAACAGCTCGGCGAGCAGGGCGATCTTCCGGGACCGCGCCGAAGCGGCGGCGACCTCCTGGGACACACGGGCCAGCCGGGACAGCAGCATGCAGCCATGGTGCTACGGAGGCCGGCGCTCCACACCCCGGCCGTGCGCGTCTACCCCTCCACCGCCGCGTCCAGGTCGCTCATCCGCAGGTCCCCCACGATCGCGGCCGCCGCGCGGTATCCGCCGCTCGCCGCGTGCACCACCTGCTCGGCGAAGCCGATCGCGTTGCCCGCCGCCCACACCCCGGGCACCGTGGTCAGACCGGTCGGGTCGACGACCGGGTACGCCCCGAACGGGGTCTCGTTCATCTCGGCGCCCAGCCGCTCCAGCAGGCCCGTCTGCGGAATGGGACGCGGCGCGACGAAGACCACCGAACGGGCGTGTGTGCTGCCGTCGGCCAGCCGCACCCCGGTGAGCCGGTCGTCCTCGGCCACCAGCTCCGCGACCTCCCCGGACACCACACCGACGCCGGCGGCGGCGAGCCGGCGCAGATCCTGGTCGGACAGCTCCGCCTCGGCGACCCGGTGCAGGAAGAGGGTGACGTCCTTCGACCACTGGGACACCATCAGCGCCTGGTGCACACTCATCGCGCTCGACGCGAGCACCCCGAACGGCTCGTCGCGCACCTCCCAGCCGTGGCAGAAGGGGCAGTGCAGCACGTCCCGCCCGAACCGCTCGGCGACCCCGGGGACATCCGGCATCTCGTCCTTCAGCCCGGTCGCCACGATCAGCCGCCGGGCGCGTACGGCCGGTCCCCTGTCGAGTACGACGGTGAAGTCCCCGTCCCGGGTGACGTCCGTGACCCGGTCCCGGACGAGCTCCACGCCGTAGCGCGCGATCTCGTCCCGGCCCAGCGCCAGGAACTCGGCCGGGGACATCCCGTCCCGCGACAGATAGCCCTGCATGTGCGACGACGGCGCGTTGCGCGGCTCGCCCGCGTCGACGACCAGCGCCCGGTTCCGCGCCCGGCCGAGCACCAGCGCGGCGGACAGCCCCGCCGCTCCGCCTCCGACCACGACCACGTCGTAGGTCTCGGTCCCGTATGTCCCGTTCATCGTGACCACCTCCAGGACGACAGTCGCCCGGGCACTGCCGTATTGACAAACAACTTTGCCGAACCTGCAATATCGGTATGACTACGGACGATGTTCTGGCGGAAGTGGGCGCCCGGCTGCGGCGGATCAGGAAGGAGCGGGAGGTGACCCTCGCCGCGCTCTCCGAGGCGACCGGCATCTCCGTCAGCACGCTCTCCCGGCTGGAGTCGGGACTGCGTAAACCCAGTCTGGAGCTGCTGCTGCCGATCGCGCAGGCCCACCAGGTGCCGCTGGACGAGCTGGTCGGCGCGCCGCCGGTCGGTGACCCGCGCATCCGTGCCTCCCAGCCGATCCAGCGCTACGGCCGCACCTTCTGGCCGCTCACCCGGCAGCCCGGCGGGCTCCAGGCGTACAAGGTGGTCGAACCGCAGCGGAAGCTCGAACCCGAGCCGCGTACCCACGAGGGCTACGAGTGGCTGTACGTGATGTCGGGGAAGCTGCGCCTGGTGCTCGGCGAGCACGACGTGGTGCTGGTGGCGGGGGAGGCGGCCGAGTTCGACACGCGGGTGCCGCACTGGTTCGGGTCGACGGGGGAGGGGCCCGTGGAGTTCCTCAGCCTGTTCGGTGCGCAGGGGGAGCGGATGCACGTGCGGGCGCGGCCCAAGCGGGCGTGACGGACGCGGCGGCCGGGCGATCCCGCCGCGCGTGACGGACGCTTCCCTGATCGGCAAGCGACCGCTTAGTATGCGGTGGACCCGGTCAGGCGAACACGACGTTCACGCTCCCGTGGAGGCCCCGCATGCAGGCATGGCAAGTGCACGAGCTCGGCGAGCCGGGCGAGGTGATGCGTCTCGCGGAGGTGGCGCGGCCAAAGCCCGCTGACGGGCAGGTCCTGCTGAAGGTGCGCGCCGCCAACATCAACTTCCCGGACGCGCTGATGTGCCGGGGCCAGTACCAGGTCAGGCCGCCGCTGCCGTTCACGCCGGGCGTGGAGATCTGCGGCGAGACCGGGGACGGGCGCCGCGTGATCGCCAACCCCGCGCTGCCGTACGGCGGTTTCGCCGAGTACGCCGTCGCGGACGCCGCCGCACTGCTGCCCGCGCCCGAAGCGCTGGACGACGCCGAGGCCGCCGCCCTGCACATCGGCTACCAGACCGGCTGGTTCGGCCTGCACCGCAGGGCCCGCCTGGAGGCCGGCGAGACCCTCCTCGTCCACGCCGCCGCAGGCGGGGTCGGCAGCGCGGCCGTACAGCTCGGCAAGGCCGCCGGCGCCACCGTCATCGGCGTGGTCGGCGGCGCCGCGAAGGCGTCCGTCGCCCGCGGACTGGGCTGCGACGTGGTGATCGACCGGCGCGAGCAGGACGTCGTCGCCGCCGTGAAGGAGGCCACCGGCGGCCGGGGCGCCGATGTGGTCTACGACCCCGTCGGCGGTCCGGCGTACGCCCAGTCCGCGAAGGCCGTCGCCTTCGAGGGCCGGATCGTCGTCGTCGGCTTCGCGAGCGGGTCCATCCCCAGCCCCGCCCTGAACCACGCCCTCGTCAAGAACTACGCGATCCTCGGCCTGCACTGGGGCCTGTACAACACCAGGAACCCGAAGCTGGTCCAGCACTGCCACGAGCAGCTCACCGCACTCGCCGCGCGGGGCGCGATCAAGCCGCTGGTGAGTGAACGCGTACCGCTCGCCGGGGCCGCCGACGCCGTACAGCGGGTCGCCGACGGCCTCACCACCGGACGTGTCGCCGTGCTGCCCTCGACGGAGAACGGAGCCGCCGCATGACCGACGCCGCCGAACTGCGCCGCCGTACCCAGGACCTCCTCGCCGCGCATCCCCCGGCCGGCACGGAGCGCCTGGACTTCCTGCGCGCCCGCTTCGACGCCGGACTGGCCTGGGTGCACTTCCCCGAAGGGCTCGGCGGACTCGGACTCCCGCGCTCCCTCCAGGCCGTCGTGGACGCCGGACTGGAAGCCGCCGGGGCGCCCGACAACGATCCGCGCCGCATCGGCATCGGGCTCGGCATGGCCGCGCCGACGATCCTGCGGTACGGCACGGAGGACCAGAAGCGCCGCTTCCTCAAGCCTCTGTGGACCGGCGAGGAGGTCTGGTGCCAGCTGTTCAGCGAGCCCGGCGCCGGATCAGACCTGGCCGCCCTCGGCACCCGCGCCGTCCGTGAGGGCGAGGACTGGGTGGTCGACGGGCAGAAGGTGTGGACGTCCAGCGCCCATCTCGCCCGCTGGGCCATCCTCATCGCCCGCACCGACCCGGACGTGCCCAAGCACCGGGGGATCACCTACTTCGTCTGCGACATGACGGATCCCGGCGTCGAGGTGCGGCCGCTGCGCCAGATCACCGGTGAGGCCGAGTTCAACGAGGTGTTCCTCACCGGCGTCCGCATCCCCGACGCCCACCGCCTCGGGGAGACCGGCGACGGCTGGAAGGTCGCGCAGACCACCCTCAACAACGAACGCGTCGCCATCGGCGGCATGCGGCTGCCCCGCGAGGGCGGCATGATCGGCCCGGTCGCCAGGACCTGGCGCGAACGCCCGGAACTGCGCACCCACGACCTCCACCAGCGGCTGCTGAAGCTCTGGGTCGAGGCCGAGGTCGCCCGGCTCACCGGCGAACGCCTGCGCCAGCAGCTCGTCGCCGGGCACCCCGGCCCCGAGGGCGCCGGCATGAAGCTCGCCTTCGCCCGCCTCAACCAGGAGATCAGCGGCCTGGAGGTGGAACTGCGCGGCGAGGAGGGCCTGTTGTACGACGACTGGACCATGCGCCGCCCGGAACTGGTCGACTTCACCGGCCGCGACGCCGGCTACCGCTACCTCCGCTCCAAGGGGAACAGCATCGAGGGCGGGACCAGCGAGGTCCTGCTGAACATCGTCGCCGAGCGCGTTCTGGGCCTGCCCACCGAGCCGCGCACCGACAAGGACGTCGCATGGAAGGACCTGGCCCGATGAGCGATCTTCTGTACGCGGAGGAGGAAGAGGCGCTGCGCGCCGCCGTCCGGGACCTGCTCACCGACCACTGCGACGCGGCGGGCGTCATCGCCCGCACCGAGTCGGACACCCCGCACGACCTCGCGCTGTGGAAGTCGCTGGCCGGCGCCATGGGCCTCGCGGGCCTGCTGATCCCGGAGGAACTGGACGGGCAGGGCGCCACGCACCGGGAAGCCGCGGTCGTCCTCGAGGAGCTGGGGCGTGCGGTCGCGCCCGTCCCGTATCTCACCAGCGCCGTCGTCGCCACGGAGGCGCTGCTGGAGTGCGGCGCCGACGACCTGCTCTCCCGGCTGGCGTCCGCCACGGCGATCGGCGCGCTCGCCGTCGCCCTCAACGTTCCGGCGGGTGGCGCCCACAGGACCGTACGGCTGGAGAACGGCGGCCTGCACGGCGAGCTGACCGGCATCGCGGACGCGGTCGTCGCCGACGTGTTGCTGGTGCCCGCCGACGACGGCGGCCTGTACGCGGTCGACGCCGCCGCCGTCACGATCGTCCCCCAGGTTGCCCTGGACCTGACCCGGCCGCTCGCGACCGTCGTGCTCGACGGCGCCCCCGGGCGGCTGCTCGGCGAGGCCGGACCCGCCGTGCGCCGCGCCCTGCGGGCCGGTGCGGGACTGCTCGCCTCGGAACAACTCGGGCTGGCCGAATGGTCGCTGACGGAGACCGTCGCCCACTTGAAGGACCGCAAGCAGTTCAACCGTCCGGTGGGCGGCTTCCAGGCGGTCAAGCACCGGCTCGCCCAGCTGTGGCTCGAGGTCGTCAGCCTCCGCGCCGCCGCCCGGAACGCCGCCGACGCTCTCGCCACCGGCGAGGACACCGACGTGGCGGTGACCGTCGCCCAGGCCTACGCCGCACCCGTCGCGGTCCGCGCCGCGGAGGAGGCACTGCAACTGCACGGCGGTATCGGGATGACCTGGGAACACCCGGTGCACCTCCATCTCAAGCGCGCCAAGGCCGACTCGATCGCCTACGGCACGGCCGGCGCCCACCGCGAGGCGCTCGCGGAACTGGTCGACCTGAGGGGGCCTCAGGTCCGTTTGCGGTAGCGGCCTCGTCCGGCCCGGGTGAGGGGTGGCCTCCAGCCGGTGCGAGTCCGGCGACGGCCTTACGGGTGGTGGCCAGGTCCGCGGGTCGGTGCGGGACCGTCCGGAGGAGACCGGCTCGGGAATCAGGAGGTGCAGTAGCCGGCCTCGAGGTCCTCGATCAGCGTCGGCCCGGACGGTTCCCAGCCCAGCAGCTCGCGGGTGGCGGCGCTGAAGGCGGGCTGGTCGCCGCCGAGCAGGTCGCCCAGCTGCCGGTCGAAGCCGACCAGCATGGCGATCAGGCCGTGGTCTCCCTCGGCGTGCACGGTGCGCGGCAGCCGGACCAGACCCGAGCGGATTCCCCGCTCGGCCAGAGCCAGAACGGCCTTGGCCGTGGCGGCCCTGCGGCAGGCGGCACCGACGCCCGCCCGTCGTCACCCGCATCGGCCCGCCCGCCGTCGTCCGCTCGCCCTCGCCGCGCCGTTGCCCACGGCCTCCTCACTGCTCGCGGAAGCCGCGAAGTTCAGCTGCTCATGTGGCGGCATCCAGGCTCGTCGAGCAGGTGGCTGGGGAGGTCGCGGACTCGGTCGCGAGGCCGATCAGCTCCTCAAGCCGGTCGTGAGCCCTGGTCAGGTCGTCGATCTGGGTCCGGATGCGGTCGCGTTCGTCCTTGAGCCGCTGTGTCATCCGCGGGGTCGCGACGAGGGTGTCCAGGAAGGGCAGAACCTGCAGGATGGCTTTGCTGCTCAGCCCGGCCGAGTAGAGAAGCTGGATGAACCTCACCCGCTCGACGGCGGACTCGGGATACCGCCGGTGGCCGCTGGGGCTGCGGTCGGCGACGACGAGCCCCTGCTCTTCGTAGTACCGCAGCGCACGGACGCTGACCCCGGCGCCTTCGGCCACTTTTCCGATACGCATGGCGCCTCCCGGCGGTTGGGACTTGATCCTCACGTCGACGTGAGGTTTTAGCGTACGCCGTATGAACATCCACGGAGCCACCGCGCTCGTCACCGGAGCCAGCCGCGGCATCGGCCGCCACCTCGCCGCCCAGCTCGTCGAGCGGGGTGCGAAGGTCTACGCAACCGCCCGTCGACCCGAATCGATCGACCTCGATGGCGTGGAGGTCCTCGCCCTGGACATCGCCGATCCGGCCGCCGTCGCGGCGGCGGCCCGCGCGGCGGACGACGTCGACCTGCTCGTCAACAACGCCGGGATCCCAGGAGGCACCCTGCTCGGCGACCTGGAGGCCGTCCGCGCCGTGCTGGACGTGAATTTCTGGGGCACGCTGTCCATGGCCCGCGCGTTCGCGCCGGTCCTCGCGGCGAACGGCGGGGGCGCCATGGTGAACATCGCCTCGTCGGCGTCCTGGTTCGTCTTCCCCGGCAGCAGCGCCTACGCGGTCTCGAAGGCCGCGGTCTGGAGCATGGGCAACGCCCTGCGTCAGGAACTGGCCGGGCAGGGCACCAGTGTCGTCTCGGTCCACCTCGGAGCAGCCGACACGGACATGGTGAAGGGCCTGGACGTACCCAAGACGGCCCCGGCCGATGTCGCCCGCCTCGCCCTCGACGGTGTCCAGACCGATGCGTTCGAGGTGGTCGTCGACGAGTTCACCGCGATGGTCAAGGCGTCGCTGAGCAAGGATCCCCGCGACTTCGACAAGCAGTTCCAGCAGTTCCTGAACGCCTGACCACAGGGGCCAGGAGATCGATGACGTTCATCCGGCCTTGAAGCCCTGGTCCACCACTGCCTTCCCCAGGCGCATCCCGCACCGGGCCCGCCTTTCGGCATGAACATGAGGTCGCCCGGACGGGGATCAGTACCACGATCGGGCGAAGAAGCCCGTCCCTCCAGGGACGGGCTTCTTCCGCGCGCCCTGCTCCGGTGAGGTGAACGACCGACGGCGGATCGGCCAACTCACCGCACCACCCTGCTCCTTGGCCACCACCGGACCTCATACTCTCCATGGTCCCGTACGGCCCTTCCAGGGAGGCAGAGCATGGCCCTCACCACCCGTCGCAGAGCCCTCACCACCCTCGGCGCCGCCCTCGCCGGCACCGTCGTGCTGCCCGCCGCGCAGGCGCTGGCCGGCGAACAGAGGCACCGGCCCCGCCCGTTGTGGCGCGCCCACGCCCACAACGACTACGAGCACCCACGCCCCCTCCTCGACGCCCTCGACCACCGCTTCGGCAGCGTCGAGGCCGACATCTACCTGGTCGACGGTCAACTCCTCGTCGCCCACGACCCCGTGGACCTCGACCCGTCCCGCACGCTGAGGTCCCTGTACCTCGACCCGCTCGCCGCGCGCGTGCGGGCCAACCGCGGATCCGTGTACCGCGGGTACCACGAGCCGCTCCAGCTGCTGGTCGACATCAAGACCGAGGGGGCGGCCGCCTATCTCGAACTCGACCGCCAACTGCGTCGCTACGGCCATCTGTTCACCACCTGTGCGCACGGCAGGGTGCTGCCCGGGGCGGTCACCGTCGTCGTCTCCGGCGACCGCGCGGCCCGCCCGCCGATGGAGGCCCAGCGGGTGCGCCGCGCCTTCTACGACGGTCGGCTCACCGACCTCGGCACCACCGCACCCGCCTCCTTCGTCCCACTGATCAGCGACAACTGGACGCTCAGCTTCAGCTGGCAGGGCGTGGGCGCCTTCCCGGAGGCGGAGCGCCGGAAACTGCGCGCCATCGTGGGCACCGCCCACACGCGCGGGCAACGCGTTCGGTTCTGGGCCACCCCGGACCTGCCCGGCCCCGCCCGCGACGCACTCTGGGGCGAACTGGTGGCGGCGGACGTCGACCACCTCAACACCGACGACCTCGCGGGCCTGGAAGCCTTCCTCGACGCCCACCGGAGGGCGTGACACCACACGTTCGGCGGACAGGTCAGCCGCCCGGACGAACCCTCCGCTACGCCACACTTGCGGCCGAACGCCGCGAAACGGATGTGGCGGAGGAGGTTGACGATGGCGATTTCCATCTCTGTGGTGCTGCTGCTCTCGGTCCTTGCGGTGATCTTCCTGCGCAACGGCGGGCTGAAGGTCTCCCACGCGCTGGTCTGTCTGCTGCTCGGCTTCTATCTGGCCAGCACGAGCATCGCGCCCACGATCCACAGTGGCCTCATGGCGACGGCCGACATCGTCGGCAGTCTGCGGCCGTGAGGGGGTTCAGCGGTCGGCCACCGCGTCACGCGGCAGCACGGTGACGCGGTGGAAGTTGCAGCCGGCCGGTGCGGGCAGGGCGGACGGAGGCCGGTTCTGGTGGGCCTTGAGAGCGACGCTCACCAGACTCAGCAGCAGGTCGATGTCCGTGGCACAGTCGAGATGGACCGTCACCCAGCCCGAACCCGGCACCAGTTGTATGGCACTCGAGCCGCCCAGGTCGTAGTGGAAGCGCTGGACGGCGCGTTGGGTGAGGTGGAGGTCCACGTCCCGCGCGGAGTGGAAGTGGACGATCTCGTCCCGGGCGCTTCGCAGCGCCTGCCCCGTACCGCAACGAGGCGGACAGGCCGAGAGATCGGGCCACGTGAGCAGTCGCTCCATGGCTCGCTGCGCCGGTGTCATGCGCCCATCGTCGCCTGCTCGGCGTCCGGCAACCAGAAGTTGTGCGATTCGTAATCGACTGGTGAGGTCGTGGACCCGCGCGGCCGCCCCGCGCGCCGGGCCGCCCGCCCTCGACGACACCACGGCCGGGGCCCCGCTCGCCCGGCCTCGACGCACCGGTGAACAGGCATGTCGGGCCACCTGGGCCGCCTTCGGGCCGGGTCTGCCCGCCCGGCTCGGCGACCGGTCGGGGGGAACGCCCCGCCCGACCGGGCCCTTTCGCCGGACTCGGCGACCCGTGGGGTCGGCTTCGCCCGGTCCCCTCGGTCGCCGGCCGGGCCGGGTCCGTTCGGCCAGGGGCGGCGACCGCCGGATCGGTTCGTTCGCTCGCCCCGGCCGCTCGTCGGGTCAGGCCCGTTCGGCCACCGCCGCCGGGTCGTCCAGGACGCCCCGGACCACCGAGTGGGCCGCGCCCAGCAGCGGGCCCTCGGGGCCCAGCGGGGACACGGAGACGGGGCAGGGCGGTCCCGCGGTGCGCCGGGCCAGTTCGGAGCGGAGCGACGGCAGCAGCCAGGGGGCGAGCCCGGACAGGGCTCCGCCGAGTACCACGCTTTCGGGGTCCAGCAGGTTGACCGCTCCCGTGAGGGCGATCCCCAGCGCCGTTCCCGCCTCGTGCAGGGCGTCGCGTACCTCGGCGTCGCCCTGCTCGGCGCGGCCCGCGAGGAGGCCGACGCGGTCCTCGCCCGGCTCCAGTCCGGCCGCGCGCAGCACCGCGTCCTCACCGGCGTACTGCTCCAGACAGCCCCGTCCGCCGCAGGCGCACTGCGGCCCCTCGGGCCGTACCGGCACATGGCCCAACTCGCCCGCGAAACCGCGGTTCCCGTGCAGCAGCCGCCCGTCCACGACGACCGCCGCGCCGATACCGACCTCGGCCGACACATGGAGGAAGTCACGCGGGGTGTCCTCGCCGAGCCACAGCTCGGCCAGCGCACCGAAGTTGGCCTCGTTCGCCACGGTGAGCGGCAGACCGGCCGGCAGCAGACCGCCGAGGTCCGTGTCGTGCCAGCCGAGGTTCGGGGCGCGTACGACGGTCCGCGCGTCACGCGCGACCAGACCCGGTACGGCCACGGCGAGCCCCGCCGGCCACAGGCCCTCGCCCTCCGCCTCGGCGACGACCCGCTCCACCAGCCCGGTGAGTTCGCCGAGCACCGGCTCGGGGGAGCGGCCGCGGTTGGGTACGTGCCGGACCGCCCGGGACCGGACCCGCCCGCGCAGATCGACCGCGCAGACCGCGAGGTGGTCGACGCCCACCTCGGCGCCGATCCCGGCGGGGCCGCGCCCGCTGACCGCGAGCGCGAAGCCGGGACGGCCCACGCGTCCGGGCCGCTCGGGGCCCAGTTCCTCCAGCAGGCCCGAGCGGATGAGTTCGTCGACCAGCGTGGACACGGCCGCGCGGGTCAGTCCGATCCGGGAGGCGACGGCGGCCCGGGACAGCGGCCCCTCGGCGCTGACGGTGTGCATCACACGCGAGAGGTTGCGGCGGCGCATGCCCTGCTGCGTGTCGGGCAGCGCGCGCCCGGGACCGGCCGGGGGGCGGGCCTTGTGCGGCGGTGTGCTCATTCCTCCGTCGTTCCTCGGTCTCTGCGGCCGTCGGCGTACTGACGGCCGCTACGGCCTGCCGGCTTGTGCCTGTCGGCCGGTCGGTGTCCGCGGTTCGTGCCTGCCGGTCCGTGCGGGGCCGGCAGGCACGGTCGGCCGGGCCCACCGGCGGGTGCCGTCAGCCGGCGGTCGTGCCGCGGTTCAGCAGCGGGGCCGCGTCGGAGAGTATCCCGGCCAGCCTGGCCAGCGTCTCCTCGTCCCGCTCCACGGCTTCCAGCACCGGGCCCGCCGCCGTGTCCCAGCGCCGGGCGACCGCGGCCGGGTCCTCGCCGGTGAGCAGCCCGGCCGCCTGCGCCGCCGCCCCGAGCGCGACCAGTTCCTTCGCCTGCGGCACCTGCACGGCCCGCCCCGACAGCCGCCGTACGGTCTGCTGCCAGGCCGTGCCCCGGGCGCCGCCGCCGATCAGCAGCAGGGGCGCCGACGGGTCGGCGTCCTCGTCGAGGACGAGGTCCAGCGCGGCCAGCAGGGAGTACACGGCACCGTCGTAGGCGGCCTGGAGCAGCTGGCCGCCGGTGGTGTCGTGGCGCAGACCGTGCAGCAGGCCGGAGGAGTTGGGCAGGTTCGGGGTGCGCTCGCCGTCCAGGAAGGGCAGCAGCGTGACACCGCGCCCCGGTTCGACGGCCTCGCGGTCCAGGTTCAGCAGCGCCGCGACCCGGTCCACGGCCAGCGTGCAGTTGAGCGTGCAGGCCAGCGGCAGCCAGTCGCCGCGCGCGTCGGCGAACCCCGCCACGGTGCCCGTCGGATCGGCCGGCCTGCGCTGCGTCACCGCGTACACCGTGCCCGAGGTGCCGAGGCTCATCACCGGCGTGCCGGGACGCACCCCGAGGCCCAGCGCGGCGGCCGCGTTGTCCCCGGTGCCGCACGCCACCAGGGTGCCCTTGGAGAACGGCAGGCCGTGGCCGTCGCGCACGGTCCCGGCGACCTCGCCGGGCCGCACCACGCGCGGCAGCAGCGCCGGGTCGAGCCCCACGTGCGCGAGGATCTCCTCGTCGTACGCCTCCGTCCCCGAAGCCCACCAGCCGGTGCCGGAGGCGTCGCCGCGGTCGGTCGTGCCCTGCCCGGTGAGCCGCTCGGTGAGGTAGTCGTGGGGGAGGCGGACCGCCTTCGTCGCACGCACCGCGTCCGGCTCGTGCTCCGCCAGCCAGGCCCACTTGGTGACGGTGAAGGAGGCGGCGGGCACGCTTCCGGTGCGCTCGGCCCAGAACTTCGCGCCGCCCAGCTCCTCGATCAGGCGGCGGCCCTGCGGCGCGGAACGCACGTCGTTCCACAGCAGCGCCGGGCGGACCGGCTCCCCGTGCCGGTCCAGCGTGACCAGGCCGTGCTGCTGCCCGCCGATCGACACCGCGGCGGCCTCGTGCGCCGCCTCGCCGCACTGGCGCAGCGCCTCGGACAGGGCGTCCCACCACTGGCGCGGATCACTCTCCCGGCCCGCTCCCGACGTCACCGTGTGCGGGGCCTGGCCGCTCGCGACGACCCTGCCGGTGGCCACGTCGACGACCAGCGCCTTGGTGGACTGGGTGGATGTGTCCACGCCGACGACGAGCGGACCCTCGGCTGCTGACATCGGTCTCTCCCTCTTCCGCACTCGGCGGGGTGTGTCTCTTCCCAGAAATGTTCCTGCATACTAATTTGTAAAGCGCCATGACGAAATAGCTTCAGCGAGCAAGGAGCCGCGGCATGAACTACCAGCCCACCCCCGAGGACAAGTTCACCTTCGGACTGTGGACCGTCGGCTGGCAGGGACGGGACCCCTTCGGCGACGCCACGCGGCGTGCCCTCGACCCGGTCGAGTCGGTGCGGCGCCTGGCCGAGCTGGGCGCCCACGGCGTCACGTTCCACGACGACGACCTCATCCCCTTCGGCTCGAGCGACAGCGAGCGCGAGGAGCACATCAAGCGGTTCCGGCAGGCGCTGGACGACACCGGCATGAAGGTGCCGATGGCCACCACCAACCTGTTCACCCACCCGGTGTTCAAGGACGGCGGCTTCACCGCGAACGACCGTGACGTGCGCCGCTACGCCCTGCGCAAGACCATCCGCAACATCGACCTCGCGGCGGAGCTCGGCGCGCAGACCTATGTGGCGTGGGGCGGCCGCGAGGGCGCCGAGTCCGGTGGCGCCAAGGACGTACGCGACGCCCTGGACCGTATGAAGGAGGCCTTCGACCTGCTCGGCGAGTACGTCACCGAGCAGGGCTACGACCTCCGCTTCGCCATCGAGCCCAAGCCGAACGAGCCGCGCGGCGACATCCTGCTCCCGACCGTCGGCCACGCCCTCGCGTTCATCGAGCGCCTGGAGCGCCCGGAGCTGTACGGCGTCAACCCGGAGGTCGGCCACGAGCAGATGGCCGGGCTGAACTTCCCGCACGGCATCGCGCAGGCGCTGTGGGCGGGCAAGCTCTTCCACATCGACCTCAACGGCCAGAACGGCATCAAGTACGACCAGGACCTCCGCTTCGGCGCGGGCGACCTGCGCGCCGGGTTCTGGCTGGTCGACCTGCTGGAGTCGGCCGGGTACGAGGGCCCGCGGCACTTCGACTTCAAGCCGCCGCGGACCGAGGACTTCGACGGTGTGTGGGCCTCGGCGGCCGGCTGCATGCGCAACTACCTGATCCTCAAGGAGCGCGCCGCCGCGTTCCGTGCGGACCCGGAGGTGCAGGAGGCGCTCGCCGCGTCCCGTCTGGACCAGCTGGCCCAGCCCACGGCGGCCGACGGCCTCCAGTCCCTGCTCGACGACCGGTCGGCCTTCGAGGACTTCGACGTCGACGCGGCCGCCGCGCGGGGCATGGCCTTCGAGCGCCTGGACCAGCTGGCGATGGACCACCTGCTGGGCGCCCGCGGCTGACCCGGGGCCGTCACGCGTGAGGGCCCGCCGCGGGGGAATCCCACGGCGGGCCCGAGGCACGCGCGGTGCGCCGTCCTGGGCGTGCGCTCCGCGCGGGGTACGACGGACTCATGGCACGCGCGCCCTGAGTTCGTATCAACTTCCGTGCGGCGTCCTCGCGCGGCTCCCCTCCCGGCGAGGACCATGGTGCGCATGGCCACGCCACCCGTACCGCCCCGGCCGCCGGACGGCGGCAGTTTCGGCCCGCCCGGATCGCCCGGATCGCCCAGGCCTCCGGGCGGACACAGGGCCGTGCTCCTCCTGTTCGCCGCTGTCGCGGTGATCGCGGCCGTGGCCGTCGTCGTACTGATGGCCGGGGGAGACGACGGCCCGCCGGACGGGACGCCGAGCGGGACGGCGACCGGCACCTCGCCGAACCTCCCCACCCAGCTCCCCGGCGACCTGCCGAGCCTGCTCCCCTCCGGCTTCCCGACCGACCTCCCGTCGGACCTTCCCACCGAACTGCCGTCGGGCTTCCCGACCGGACTGCCGAGCGGCCTGGAGTCCCTCCTGCCGTCCCTGGGCGATGTGGAACTGCCCTGACGGCACACCATGTCCGGCCTGGCCGGTGGTCAGCCCTCGGGGGTGCCCTGTGCCGTGGCCAGTGCCGTCGCCGGGTCCTGGGAGGGGTCCCCTGCCGGGGTCCAGCGTCCGCGTTCCCCGCGGTACGGCCACCAGCGCCCCTCGCGGTCCAGGCGCAGCTGGACGGGCGCACCGGCGACCGTCCACCGGTTGGCCCGGACCCGGAGCACCGGCCGCTCGTCCTCGTCCCACGCCGACTCGAGAGCGGCACGCGCGCGTGCCAGCCGTTCGCCGTCCACGGCCCACTCCTCGTCGAGCACGGCCAGTGCCGCCGTTCCACCCTGCCGCCAGGCCCGTACGGCGACGGCCAGCTCCTCCCGGCTCCGCCCGGACCCCTCGGCGAGCCGTTCGGTCACCGCGCGGTGCGGCTCCCCGGCGGCCAGCCGCACCGCGTCCCGCGCGACGGTCGGCTCCGGTGCCACCGGCTGCCGTCCGTGCCCGTCCCGGAGCGCCTCCGCGAGCAGCCGATGGGCCTGTACGGCCGTCCGCGCGGCCAGGAACTCCAGCGCGGACGGATCCACACCGGCCGCGGGCGCGGCCTCGGTGTCCAGCGACGGCGGGGTCCCCGGCTCCGCGGGGAGCGCGGGCAGGGCCGGAAGGGACGGCAGGATGTCACCGGCCGCGTAGGCCTCGGCCGCGTCCACGCCGTCCGGCCCCTGGGCGGTCCGCCCCGCGGACGCCTCGCCCCGGGCCTGGAGGGCCTCCAGGAGGGCGCGCTCACCCCGCCCCCGCATCAGCAGGAGGACGAACGGGTCCTGGTCCAGCAGCCGGGCCATTTGGTAGCACAGCGCCGCCGTATGACCGCAGTGGTCCCAGGCACCGCACTCGCACTCCGGCTCCAGATCGCCCAGCCCCGGCAGCAGGTCGACGCCGGCCGACTCCGCGTCCTCGACCAGATGCGTCGGCATCTCACGGTCGAGCAGCGCCGCGACATGCCCGGCCCGCTCCGCGGCCATCGCCAGGAACCGGTCCCACTGCTCCCCGGACAGCTCCTGCAGCAGTACGTCCGCGCGGTGGGGCGTACGGTCCCGGTCCTGTACGACCGCGGTGACGCGCCCCGGCCGTACGGACACCGCGCCGACCGCGCCCGCGCGGGCCAGCGCGCGGCCCGCCTTGAGCTGCCCGGAGTCCAGCGCCGTGCCCTCCAGCGCCGTCAGCCAGGCGCGGCCCCACCAGGTCACCGCGAAGGCACGCCCCCGCGCGGGCGGCAGCGCGGCGAACGTGCGCTCCGCGTCGGTCCCGTCATCGTCGTAGCGGGTCATCGCGATCCCCCTCGCAGTTCGACCAGCTCCGCCAGCTCGGCGTCCGTCAGTTCGGTGAGCGCCGCCTCGCCGGAGCCGAGCACCGCGTCGGCCAGTTCACGCTTGCGCTCCAGCAGCGCGGCGATACGGTCCTCGATGGTTCCCTCGGCGATGACGCGGTGCACCTGCACCGGCCGGGTCTGGCCGATGCGGTACGCGCGGTCCGTCGCCTGTGCCTCGACGGCCGGGTTCCACCAGCGGTCGTAGTGCACGACGTGCTCCGCGCGGGTGAGGTTCAGCCCGGTGCCGGCCGCCTTCAGCGACAGCAGGAACACCGGAACCTCCCCGTCCTGGAAGCGGCCCACCATGGCCTCACGCTCGGCGACCGGTGTGCCGCCGTGCAGGAACTGCGTGCGCACGCCCCGCGCGGCCAGATGCCGTTCCAGCAGCCGGGCCATCCGCACGTACTGCGTGAAGACCAGGACGCCGGCCCCTTCGGCGAGGACCGTGTCGAGGAGTTCGTCCAGCAGCTCCAGCTTCCCCGACCGCCCGGCGATCACCGGCCGTTCCTCCTTGAGGAACTGCGCCGGGTGGTTGCAGATCTGCTTCAGTCCGGTCAGCAGCTTCACGATCTGTCCGCGCCGCGCCATGCTGTCCGCCTCGGCGATCGCGGCCATCGCCTCGCGCACGACGGCCTCGTACAGTCCCGTCTGCTCCGGGGTGAGGGAGACGGCGTGATCTGTCTCCGTCTTGGGCGGAAGCTCGGGCGCGATCCCGGGGTCCGACTTGCGGCGGCGCAGCAGGAAGGGCCGTACCAGACGCGCCAGCCGCTCGGCCGCCGCCGGGTCCTGACCGCCCTCCACGGCGTCGGCGTACCGCCGGCGGAAGGTGCCGAGCCGGCCGAGCAGACCGGGGGTCGTCCAGTCGAGAATGGCCCACAGTTCCGACAGGTTGTTCTCCACCGGCGTGCCGGTGAGCGCCACGCGCGCGCGTGCGCCGATGGAACGCAGCTCACGCGCCGTCGAGGAGTAAGGGTTCTTCACGTGCTGGGCCTCGTCGGCGACGACCATGCCCCAGGGGACCGCGGCGAGCCGTTCGGCGTCCAGCCGCATGGTGCCGTACGTGGTGAGCACGAACTCGCCGCCGGCCAGGTCGTCCAGCGCCCGCCGTGCGCCGTGGAAGCGGCGTACCGGGGTGCCGGGCGCGAAGCGTTCGATCTCCCGCTGCCAGTTGCCCATCAGCGATGTCGGGCAGACCACGAGCGTGGGGCCCGCGGACTCGGGGTCGCTCTGGCGGTGCAGGTGCAGGGCGATGAGGGTGATGGTCTTGCCGAGTCCCATGTCGTCGGCCAGACAGCAGCCCAGACCCAGGGAGGTCGTGCGGGCCAGCCAGGTCAGGCCGCGCCGCTGGTAGTCCCGCAGTGTGGCGTCGAGCGCGGCGGGCTGCTCGACCGGCTCCTGCGCCTCGGGGTCCGCGAGCCGGTCCCGCAGCGCCGCCAGCCACCCGGTGGGCCGCACCTCGATCCGGCCGCCGTCCACCTCCACGGAGCCCGTCAGCGCCGCGCCGAGCGCGTCGACCGGCGTGACCTTCCGGTCCTTGCGCGCACGGGCCCGGGCCAGCTCCCGGGGGTCGATCAGCACCCACTGGTCGCGCAGCCGGACGAGAGGACGGTTCGCCTCGGCGAGCCGGTCCAGCTCCTCGCGCGTGAGCCGCCGGTCGCCCACGGCGAACCACCAGTCGAACGCCAGCAGCGCGTCGGCGGACAGGAACGACGGCCCGTCCGCGGGTCCGGTCCTCCCGCGCCCCGGCTCGTCGTCGGCGGGACCGACCTCCGCGCGCGTGGTCAGTTCCCGGACCAGCTCCTTGGGCCAGTGCACCTCGACGCCCGCCCCGGCGAGAGCCCGACCGCCCTCGCCGAGCAGTTCGGTGACGTCCTCCTCCGCCAGGTCCACCGCGTCCGGCACGGTCGCCGACAACAGGGGGGTGAGCGATGCCCAGGCGCGCGCCGCGCGGCGCAGCGCCAGCAGGGCGTCCATTCGCGCGCGCGGGCCGAAGTCCGCGTCGGACACCCCCGCCCACACCTCGCCGGCGTCCGCCACGAGCGCGGGGTCGCCCACGCCGTGCATCTGAAGGACGGCCCGGAAGGAGACCCCCGCCAGGTCGGCCGCGTCCACGAGCCCGCGCACCTCGATCCGCAGCGACAGCCGTACGCCGGCGTCGTGGCCCGCGGCGACGTCGGCGGCCCAGGTCCGCAGCTCGGGCAGCCGTCCCGGCTCCGTCGCGGCGAACGCGGCGGTGCCGGTCACGAGGTGGGCGGCGGGGGAGCGGGGCAGCGTGTCGGCGACGGCGTCGAGGAAGGCGCGCAGCAGCCGTTCGGGGTCGGGCAGGCGGGGCGGCCCGGTGCCGTCCAGCGGTGTCGCGTGGGCCTCCGGCGGCATCGCCGCGGCGAGCCGCCGGATCGCCTCCACGTCCTGCGCGTCCAGCGGGCCGACGCGCCAGGCGTCGTGGTCGGCGGGGGAGAGGCCGGGCAGCAGCAGGCCGCGTGCCACCAGCCGCAGGGCGTGCACGGCGGCGTCGCCCCAGAACCGGGTGGCCCGGTGGGCGGCGGCACCGTCGGCGCGCGCACGCGTGAGGAGCGGAAGCGCGAGGCGCACCGGTAGCACGGTGGCGGGCACCCGCACCGTCTCGACCCCGTCGTCGCCGGGTACGACGACGGTCAGCCGCTCGGCAGACGCCCCGTCCACGGCAGGAGGAGACGATCCGTCCGGCCGCCAGAAGGCCACCCGCCCCGTGCGTGCGGGGTCGCCGGGAAGGAGGACAGCTGCTGAATCCGCCAGCTCGGAGAGTGCGGAGGAGGACGCCGGGGAAGTCGTCAGCGCAGTGATGAGAAGAGACCTCAAACTTGACTAGCGGAGTCGGAATCGCCGAGGGTACAGCACGGGTGGCGTCGGCCGGGTATGCCTGTGCTGTGAGCCGAGTCACCATGGAGGCGCGTCGTGAGCCCGCCGCGCGGGGGCTCACGACAGGTGCTCATGGTGCTCGGAGACCTTAGGGGCCACACCTCAGGGACGTCTCAGGGTCGCGGTCCGGAACCGCCGGGAGCGCGGGTCCGTTTTCACGGCAGAGAGCGGCAGTGGCCGCGAAGGAGGCGACACTCATGTCAAAGAACGCCAAGATCGCCGCAGGGGGTGTGGCGGTCGGACTCGTCATGTTCTTCCTGCTGCCCTGGTGGGCCGCGCTTCTGATCATCCTGGGAGTTCCCGCCGCCGCGTATCTCACCCTGGACCCCGCGCAGCGGCGCCGGCTGCGGCGCGTCTCGCGCAAGGAGCTGGGCCGCTGAGGCACTGTCGCGCCACCGCCTCACCGGAACCCGGCGCGCGGGAGCCGACCATGCCGCCGTCCGCGCGCCCACCGACTGGCGGGTCCGCGGACGGCGCGGCTCCCCGCTCCACCCACGTGGCCGGCGGGCCGAACGCCGGGCGGTGAGAGGGCCGTCCGGAAGGGTGTCGTGCGGCCCGTCGACGCGCGTGCCGCCCCGCACGGTGCGGGAGCGGCGCGGCCATGGCGTCGTACGGCTCCGGAGCCGACGGCCTTGGCCGGTAGCGAGTCCGGATCGCCGCGCAGGGGGCATCGGCCGCCCGACGCGCCGGGTAGAACGACGGTCACGCGCGGGGCGTCGCACACGCCGCCGGAAGCCGGCCGCCACTCGTCACGCCGTCCGGGGCCGCGTGCGCTCAGAGCGGCCGTACGGCCATCCGGTCGAGTGCCTCGAGGAGGCCCGGCAGCTCCGGGCCCCGGCCCACCGGCAGGACCTCGCCGGGTTCGTCGTCGAGCAGGACGAACGCGATGTCGTCCGTCCGGGCGACCAGCGACCACCCGGGTCCGTCGGCACGCAGAATGCGCGCGCCGCCCGGGGCGAAGGCCGAGCGGACCCGGCCGAGCGGCGGCGGCGAGTCGACGTACGCGCGGGCCTCCGCCAGCACCTGCCGGATCCCGGGGTGCCCCGGCCGTACCACCGGGCCGTCGCCCGCTCCGCTCTCGGCACTGTCCCCCGCCTCGTCCCCGTCGCCGTCCCGAGCGGGCTCCTCGGCGTCGGGTGTACGGGCCGGTCCTCCCGGTTGCGGGAACGCCGCGTCGTCGACCTGCTCCCGCCAGACCGCCCACTGGAGCGCGATCTCGTCCGCGCCCAGCCGGCGCTGGGCGGGTCCCCAGACCTGCACGTCCGGCGGCGTCAGCCGGGGCCCGTCCACGACCTCGGGGCCCGGATCGTGCGGCGCCGGCACGTTCGGCGCCGCGACGGCGACCGCGAGGGGCCAGCCGGGCAGCGCGGCGACGACCGTGCGCTCGTCCGGCGACAGATCGTGCTCCATGCCGCAGTCCCAGGACGCGATCGCGACGGCGACCAGCGAGACGTCGTCCACGACGACGGTCCACCGGGCACCCTCGCCGTCCTGTCCGAGCACCAGCCCGTACCCGTCGGCGAGGGGCGGCAGGCCGAGCGCCGTACAGGCCTCCGGGTAGTCGTCGCCCAGCACGCTCGGGAACTTCGCGGGCGTCAGCAGCGCGGCGGTGAGCACATAGAGTGCGTCGTCCGCGGCCGCCAAGGCCTCCTCGTCCGTGCCGGCCATCCCAGCCTCCCCATCGGTTCGTCCACCGGCGCGCACCCTATGCCGACCCCGAGCCGCTTGTCACGACCCCCCGTACCCACGTCCGGAGCTGCAGGTTTCCGCCCCGACGGGGCGAAATCGGCCATGCGCCGGCGGACGCCTCAGACGGCCGGGAGCCCCAGCAGCGCCCGCGCGACCGTCCCCGGAGACTCGTCGCGCTCCCGCGCGAGCGCGACGACCGCCCGGCACGCCAGTTCGGTCACCCCGAACGACAGGGCCTCCGGTGACACCCACCCGGCCGCCTCGTCGATCCGGTCCTGGTCGTCCTCCGCGCAGGCCGAGACGTACGCGGCGGCGGCCTCGAACAGGTTGTGCGGACGCCGCCCGCCCCCCCCGCCGCACCCGGACCGCCGGTCGCTGTGCCGCCGATTCTCCGAACCCGACCCCACATACGGTTCACCCTTTCCCGGGTGCGGTCGTCCGCGCCGGACGTCCAACTCCTGGCGGCCGACGTAGAGTCGCGGCCCCGACGGCAGAAGAGGGCAGCAGGGCGCGGGGCGTGACCGGGGCGTTCAGTCCGTGCGGACGGCGAGTGCCAGGAAGCGGGTGTCCTCGTCGACGTACGACGTCATGTGCCAGCCCGAACGGGAGAGCAGCGCACGCAGGTTGGGCTCCGCGCGGAGGTCGTCCGGGGTGATCGTGCGGCCAGCCGGGCGGCGAGCGCGGCCCGGCCGATCGGATGGAACAGCGCGAGCACGCCACCGGGCCGGACCACCCGCGCGATCTCCCGGAGGTTTCCCGCAGGATCGGGCAGATGGGCGATGAGGCCCGCGGCGAACACGGCGTCCAGCACGTCCGGGCGCAGCGGGAGCGCGGCGACGTCGGCGAGCAGCAGCGCGCCGTCGCGGTCCCGGCCGGCCCGCGCCGCCTCCCGCAGCATGGCGGGTGTCAGATCCGCGCCGAGGACGACGCCCGAGGGCCCCACGGCCACACGCAGCGCGGGCAGCGCCCGCCCGGTGCCGCAGCCCGCGTCGAGTACCCGTCCGCCCTCGCGCAGCCCGAGTTCGGCGACCGCGGCCGCGTAGGCGGGACCGTCGTCGGGGAAGCGGCGGTCCCAGTCGGCGGCACGCGCGGTGAAGAACTCCTGGACGTGTGTGTGGTCGTCGCTCATGCTCCGCATGATTCCTCACCGGGACGGCTCCCCGACCCCGACCGCGGCCCCGGCGGCCGGCAGCAGCGAGTTCCGGCCCTCGCGGATCCCTTTCGGCGCCGTCGACCGCCGTGCGGGAGCCCGGCGTCATCACGCGCGCGCGACGCCTGGCGCGTGCCCGGCCTGGACGCCGAAATCACCGTCGTGCCGTGCGACGCACGCGAGCCGCACTCGGGGAAGGGCACGCCGGGGACGCCGGGCGGATGCGCGCCGCCCGGCTGCCCGACCCGGTGGGACGCGCTCCCGCGCGGCCGGCGATCAGTCCGCGACGCCCTTTTCGGCCAGAATCTTCTCGATGCCGACGCGGACGAGGAGCTCTCCGGGCACCCCGTTGCGCTCCCCGAACTCCGCGGCACGTTGCTCGCCCATGTACCGCGCGCCGATCCTGGCGGCCCAGTGCCGGAGTTCCCCGGGGTCCTCCGAGAGCCGCGCCCTGCCCTGCAGCACCACGTAGGAGAACGGCGGCCGGTCGTCGTCCACGCAGAGGGACACCCGTCCGTCACGTGCCAGATTGCGTCCCTTCACGGTCCGCGCGCCGGTGTTGAACACCACCTCGTCCCCGTCCACGAGGAACCAGATCGGTGCCACATGAGGGCTGCCGTCGGCACGGACGGTGCAGAGCTTCGCGGTACGGGTGCCGTACGAGACGAACTCCCGCCACTCTTCCTCGGTCATCTTGTCTCCCATGGCTCCCATTCTCCTTGCCGGGCGCACGGTCGTGGGGAAGGCTGGCGGCGCGGGACCCTCTTGACACGAGGGGACGGCACACGGGGCAGACCACGGGGAAGAGACCAGGGGGAGACACACGACATGGCGCAGAAGCGGGGACTCGACTGGCTGCTGGACGACCTGACCCAGCGCGTCGAACACGTACGGCACGCACTGGTCCTGTCCAACGACGGACTGGTGACCGGCGCGAGCACCGGACTGCGGCGGGAGGACGCGGAGCACCTGGCCGCCGTCTCGTCCGGACTGCACAGCCTCGCCAAGGGCTCGGGCCGGCACTTCGGAGCGGGCGGGGTGCGGCAGACGATGATCGAGTTCGACGAAGCGGTGCTCTTCGTCACCGCGGCCGGCAGCGGCAGCTGCCTGTGCGTGCTCAGCGGTGCCGAGGCCGACATCGGCCACATCGCGTACGAGATGACGCTGCTCGTCAACCGGGTCGGCGAGCATCTGGACGTGGACACCCGTCGGCCGGAACCCGGCACAGAGCTCTGACCTGCACGTTCGTCCTTCGCCGTGGAGTTATCCACAGGCTCGCCACGGAGAGTGACAAAGCGGCTACGGTTTTTCGAGCGGCGCACCCGGCGCCGGCCGCCCACACTCCACGGGGGAGACGAGCATGTCCGGACAGCACACCATCACGTACGAGGCCGCCACCGCCGACCGGCCCGCCGCGGCACGGGACACCTGGGTCGGCACGGGCCGCGCGGCCCGCGAACTCGGACTCAAGCCGACCGAGTTCGACCTCGCCGTACAGCTCGGCCGCGTTCGTACGACCACCGGCGGCGGAGGCCGGCGGGTCGCCCGCGCCGAGATCGAGCGGCTCCGGGCCGGGCCCGGGTTCCCGGAATCCCTGCACCGGAGTGTGCGGGCCGTGGGCACCACGGAGGGCGCCGCCCTCATCGGCGTGACCAAGACCCGGTTCACCCGCCTGGCGCGGCTGGGACTGCTGGTGCCGGTGAAGTACTACCTGAACCGCTACCGGGCCGTGGTCTGGCTCTATCTGGCCGAGGAGCTGTGCCTGTTCACGGCCGACAGCGAGAACGTGCCCCTGCTGACGGGCCGCACGCCCGAGAGCCTCAGGAGCCAACTCGACACCGGCATCGACCTGCGCCCGCGCAACTGGCGCACCCGGCAGCTGGGCTTCCTGCTCCGCCAGGCCGACGGCCCCTGGGAGCGCGCCGGAGCCGTGGCGTCGCTGCTCGACCCGCAGCATGTGTCGGAAGCGGTCCAGGACGCCTACGACCGCTCCCACCTCGACCGGTTCCGCCGGCCGCCGCCGTCCCACGGCGCTCCCGGCTCACCCGCCGCGGACCTGGCGGAGGAACTCATGACCGCTCAGGACCCGGACGAGATCGCCTGGTTGCAGGCCGATCTGAGAAGGCTGACGCACGAGGCCCGGACCCGTCGGCCGGCACCCCGTCCCACTCACCACCACCCCGCACCGGCCCATCCGGCGCCGCCCGCCGAGGAACCGGCCCGCGAGACGCCCCGCGGCCTGTTCGCGAGGTGGTGGCGCGGAAGCCGGTGACCCCTGGCGCCCCGGAGCCCGTGACTACAGCGCCCGGAACAACCCCTCCTGGACGACGGACACCAGCATCCGGCCCTCCACGTCGTAGATCCGGCCGCGGGCCAGACCCCGCCCGCCCGTGGCGATCGGCGACTCCTGGTCGTACAGGAACCACTCGTCCGCGCGGAACGGGCGGTGGAACCACATGGCGTGGTCCAGCGACGCCATGTCGAAGCCGCGCGGCCCCCACAGAGGCTCCACCGGGATCCGCACGGCGTCCAGAAGGGTCATGTCGCTGGCGTACGTCAAAGCGCAGGTGTGCACCAGCGGATCGTCCCCGAGCGGGCCGACCGCGCGCATCCACACAGCGCTGCGCGGCTCGGCGCCCTTGACGTCGTCGGGATCCCAGCGCAGCCGGTCCACATAACGGATGTCGAAGGGCTGGCGGCGCGCCATCCGCTCCAACTGCTCCGGCAGCGCGCCCAGATGCTCACGGATCTCGTCCGAGACCGTCGGCAGCGACTCGGGGTCCGGGACCTCACGGGCCGGCGGCAGCTGGTGCTCGAAACTCCCCTGTTCAGGCTTGTGGAAGGAGGCGGTCAGAGTGAAGATCGTGCGGCCCTGCTGTACCGCGGTGACCCGCCGGGTCGTGAACGACCGGCCGTCCCGCACCCGTTCGACCTGGTACACGATCGGCACCCCGGGCCTGCCCGGACGCAGGAAGTACGCGTGCAGCGAGTGCACCGGACGGTCGCCCTCCGTGGTGCGGCCGGCGGCGACCAGGGCCTGGCCGGCCACCTGGCCGCCGAAGACCCGCTGCAGTGACTCCTGCGGGCTGCGGCCACGGAAGATGTTGACCTCGATCTGCTCCAGATCGAGCAGGGAGACGAGGCTCTCGGCCGGATTCGTCATGGGTGAGATGCTCCTGTGCTCACAACTGGCCGACGTCGGTGACCCGGACGACAGCGCGGCCCTCCGCGTCGGAGGCGGTGAGGTCCACCTCGGCGCTGATGCCCCAGTCGTGGTCGTCGTTGGGGTCGTCGAAGATCTGCCGCACCCGCCACAGCCCGTTCTCCGGCTGCTCCTCGATCAGCAGCAGCTTCGGCCCGCGGGCGTCGGGACCGGTGCCGAGCTCCTCGTACTCGTCCCAGTACTTGTCCATCGCCTCGCCCCAGGCGTCCGCGTCCCAGCCGCCCTCGGAGTCCAGCTCGCCCAGCTCGTTCACCCGGTCCAGGGCGGCGAGCTCGACCCGGCGGAACATGGCGTTGCGGACCAGGACGCGGAAGGCACGCGCGTTGGCCGTGACCGGCTTGACCTGGTCGGCCTTCTCCTGCGCCTCCTCGGCGGTCATCTCCTCCGGGTTGGCCAGCTGCTCCCACTCGTCCAGCAGACTGGAGTCGACCTGGCGCACCGTCTCGCCCAGCCAGGCGATCAGGTCCTCCAGGTCCTCCGACTTCAGATCGTCCGGGACGGTGTGCTCCAGCGCCTTGTAGGCGCTCGCCAGGTACCGCAGCACGATGCCCTCGGTACGGGCCAGCTCGTAGTGGGACACCAACTCGGTGAACGTCAGCGCCCGCTCGTACATGTCCCGGATCACGGACTTCGGCGACAGCGGATGGTCACCGACCCAGGGGTGGCTCGTGCGGTAGGTGTTGTACGCGTGGAAGAGCTGCTCCTCCAGCGGCTTCGGGTAGGTGACGTCCTGGAGGCGCTCCATGCGCTCCTCGTACTCGACCCCGTCGGCCTTCATCGCGGCCACCGCCTCACCGCGCGCCTTGTTCTGCTGGGCGGCGAGGATCTGGCGCGGATCGTCCAGCGTGGACTCCACGACGGACACCATGTCCAGCGCGTACGAGGGCGATTCCGGGTCCAGCAGCTCGAACGCGGCCAGCGCGAACGTGGACAGCGGCTGGTTCAGCGCGAAGTCCTGCTGCAGGTCCACGGTGAGACGCACGATGCGGCCCTCCGCGTCCGGCCGGTCGAGCTTCTCGACGATGCCGCCGTCCAGCAGCGAGCGGTAGATGGCGATCGCCCGCCGGATGTGCCTGAGCTGCTGCCTGCGGGGCTCGTGGTTGTCCTCCAGCAGCCGCCGCATCGCCTCGAAGGCGTTGCCGGGACGCGCGATCACCGACAGCAGCATCGTGTGCGTGACCCGGAAGCGGGAGGTCAGCGGTTCCGGCTCGGAGCCGATGAGCTTCTCGAAGGTCTGCTCGCTCCAGGCGACGAAGCCCTCGGGCGCCTTCTTGCGCACCACCTTGCGGCGCTTCTTCGGGTCGTCGCCGGCCTTCGCCAGCGCCTTCTCGTTCTCGACGACGTGCTCCGGCGCCTGCGCCACCACGAAGCCCTCGGTGTCGAAGCCGGCCCGTCCGGCGCGGCCCGCGATCTGGTGGAACTCGCGGGCCCGCAGCGTGCGCACGCGGGTGCCGTCGTACTTGGTCAGCGCGGTGAACAGCACGGTCCGGATGGGGACGTTGACACCCACGCCGAGCGTGTCCGTGCCGCAGATGACCTTCAGCAGGCCGGCCTGCGCGAGCTTCTCCACCAGCCGCCGGTACTTGGGCAGCATGCCGGCGTGATGCACACCGATGCCGTGCCGGACGTAACGGGAGAGATTGCGGCCGAACTTGGTGGTGAAGCGGAAGTTGCCGATCAGTTCGGCGATCCGGTCCTTCTCCTCACGCGTGCACATGTTGATGCTCATCAGCGCCTGCGCCCGCTCCACCGCCTGCGCCTGCGTGAAGTGCACGATGTAGACCGGCGCCTGCCGGGCCTCGAGCAGATCCGTGAGCGTTTCGGTGAGCGGTGTGTACCGGTACTCGTAGGAGAGAGGGACGGGCCGCGTCGCCGAGCGGACCACCGACGTCGGGCGGTTGGTGCGGCGGGTGAGGTCCTTCTCGAAGAAGGAGACATCGCCGAGCGTCGCCGACATCAGCACGAACTGCGCCTGCGGCAGCTCCAGCAACGGGATCTGCCAGGCCCAGCCGCGGTCCCCCTCCGCGTAGAAGTGGAACTCGTCCATCACGACCTGGCCCACGTCGGCGTTCTTGCCGTCGCGCAGCGCGATGGACGCCAGTACCTCGGCGGTGCAGCAGATCACCGGGGCGTCGGCGTTGACGGACGCGTCGCCGGTGAGCATGCCGACGTTCTCCGTGCCGAAGATCTTGCACAGTTCGAAGAACTTCTCCGACACCAGCGCTTTGATGGGCGCCGTGTAGAAGGTGACCTCGTCGCGCGCCAGGGCGGCGAAGTGGGCCGCCGCCGCGATCATGCTCTTGCCGGAGCCCGTGGGCGTCGACACGATCACGTTCGCCCCCGAGACCACCTCGATCAGCGCCTCCTCCTGATGGGGGTAGAGCGTGAGACCGCGCTCCCGCGCCCACGACTCGAAGGCTTCGTAGAGGGCATCGGGGTCGGCGGTCGGAGGCAGCTGATCGATGAGGGTCACGCCCCCATCTTGCCTGCCCGCCGGCCCGAGAGGGGAATCGGCTGCGGGCACGAAGATCGCGAACGCTACGCTGTGTCGCCGGCGGAGCGGCAACGCACCGGGCCAACCGGCCAGCGGCGAACGAGAAATGGGGCGGGCAGCAGCAATGATGGGACCAGCACACTCACTGTCGGGCGCGGCGGCCTGGCTGGGCGTCGGCGCGGCGACGGCCGCCGCCGGACACGCCATGCCCTGGCCGGTGCTCCTGGCCGGTGCCCTGATCTGCGCCGGCGCCGCGCTCGCCCCGGACCTGGACCACAAGGCGGCCACCATCTCGCGGGCCTTCGGACCTCTCTCCCGCTGGCTGTGCGAGATCGTCGACAAACTGTCCTACGCGGTCTACAAGTCCACCAGGAAGCCCGGCGACCCCCGCCGCTCCGGCGGGCACCGCACGCTCACGCACACCTGGCTGTGGGCGGTCCTGATCGGTTCCGGCACCGCCGCCCTGGCCATCGCGGGCGGGCGCTGGGCGGTGCTGGCCATCCTCTTCGTGCACATGGTGCTGGCCATCGAGGGCCTGCTGTGGCGGGCGACGCGAGGCTCCAGCAGCGACGTCCTGGTGTGGCTGCTGGCGGCGACCAGCGCCTGGATCCTCGCCGGCATCCTGGACCAGCCGGGCAAAGGCTCCGACTGGCTGTTCACCGCGCCCGGCCAGGAGTACCTGTGGCTGGGGCTGCCGATCGTGCTGGGCGCCCTGGTGCACGACATCGGGGACGCGCTGACCGTCTCCGGCTGCCCGATCCTGTGGCCGATACCGGTCGGCCGCAAGCGCTGGTACCCGATCGGCCCGCCGAAGGCGATGCGTTTCCGGGCCGGCAGCTGGGTCGAACTGAAGGTGCTGATGCCGGTGTTCATGATCCTCGGCGGGATAGGCTGCGCCGCCGCGCTCAACGTGATCTGAGTCCCGGGCGGGACACCGACTCAGTCGGCGCCTGCACCGCCGTACCGGCGCTCGAAGCGGGCGACCCGGCCCTCCGTGTCCACGGTCCGGGCCCGGCCCGTGTAGAAGGGGTGGCTCTCCGAGGAGATCTCCACCTCCACCACCGGGTAGGTCTCGCCGTCGTCCCACTCGATGGTCTGCTCGCTGGTCGCGGTGGACCGGGTGAGGAAGGCGTAACCGGCGGCACGGTCCCGGAAGACCACCGGGTGGTAGTCGGGGTGCTTGTCCTGCTGCATGAATGCTCCTCGGGGTCAGCCCGGCAGGTTGTCCTCGTCGACGACATGCACGGCGGCCTCCTCGGCGGAGGCGGCCGCGCCGTCGATGCCGACGTCCATGGCGACCAGGGCCTCCTCCTCGTCCTCGTGCGCCCCTTCGTCGGGGGCCACCAGACGGCCGGAACGTGTGCCGCCGACCTCGTTGTCCAGGGGTTCCCCGTCGGTGCCGGAGGAATCACCGATGCCGTCGTCGTCGAGGGCGGCGGGGTCGGGCAGCTCCTCGGCGAGCCGCTGGTCCAGCGTCTCGCCCTCCTGGCGCTCCGCCGCCGTCACGCCGTAGTGCTCCACGGCCCAGGGCCGCTCCGGAGGGGACCAGCCCCGGTCGAGGGGGTCGGCGACGCCGTCGTTCTCCAGGGTGTCCTCGGCGTCCAGCAGTCCGGCGTCGTCCTGAACCTCGGACGCGTCGGGCTGGTAGACGTCGTCTCCCCAACCGTCGGCGCTGTTCACGGGTACCTCCAGAGAGTGGGGGCGGGCCCGTTCCCGCCGCGGCCCGCACCGGGCCGTCCGTGCGGCACACCGGCGCCCCCGGTACCCCTTCCGGGCCCGGGCCCCCGAACCGATGCCTGACTCCACCCTTCCACCGGACCTCCCCACCCCGCAACGCCACACCCGGCCCCGACGCGTCACGACCACGACCGCGAACCTCTCACCTCGGACGATCCCCCGAGCCCTACGAGACACCGGAACCCCGGCCGACCGCCGACCCGCGTCCCGGCCGCCCCGGACCGGGACGCCCGAGCCCCGACGTCTCAGCCCGTCCACCCAGCCGCACCGCCCGCGTTCTCCCCGCCCCCGGACCGGGACGCCCGAGCCCCGGTCCGGGGCGGGCATGCCCACCACCCGGCCGCACCGGCCGCACCGGCCGGGTACCGGGCTCGGAGCGGGCGGCCCGGGCACCGAAGTGCGCGTTTGCGTGCCGTCGGGCGGGGCCGGTTCGGCACGGGGCCCGGTCAGCCGTGCCAGGAGCGCCACAGGGACGCGTACGCGCCGTTCGCCGCGACCAGATCGTCGTGGCTGCCGAGTTCGCTGATGCGGCCGTTCTCCACGACGGCGATGACGTCCGCGTCGTGGGCGGTGTGCAGACGGTGGGCGATGGCGACGACGGTCCTGCCGTCCAGGACACGGGCCAGGGAGCGTTCCAGGTGACGTGCCGCGCGCGGGTCGAGCAGCGATGTCGCCTCGTCCAGGACCAGCGTGTGCGGGTCGGCCAGTACCAGCCGGGCCAGCGCGATCTGCTGGGCCTGGGCCGGAGTGAGCGCGAACCCGCCCGAGCCGACCTCGGTGTCCAGCCCCTCCCCGAGGGCGCGGGCCCAGCCGTCCGCGTCGACCGCGCCCAGCGCCGCCCACAGTTCGGCGTCCACCGCCTCCGTCCTGGCGAGCCGCAGATTGTCGCGCAGGGAGCCCACGAAGACGTGGTGCTCCTGGTTGACCAGCGCCACATGCTCCCGGACCCGTTCCGCCGTCATCCGGGACAGCTCGGCGTCGCCGAGGGTGACCCGGCCGTCCCGGGGCGCGTAGATCCCGGCGAGCAGCCGGCCCAGCGTGGACTTGCCCGCGCCCGAGGGGCCGACCAGCGCCAGCCTGGTCCCCGGGGCGACCTTGAGCGACACCTCGCGCAGGACGTCCACGCCCTCCCGGTAGCCGAAGTGCACCCGGTCGGCGTGCACCCGGCGTCCGTCGGGGGCGAGCCCGGCGTCACCGGCGTCGGGCTCGATGTCCCGCACCCCGACCAGCCGGGCCAGCGACACCTGAGCCACCTGCAGCTCGTCGTACCAGCGCAGGATCAGCCCCACCGGATCGACGAGCATCTGCGCGATCAACGCACCCGTCGTCAGCTGGCCGACACCGATCCAGCCGTGCAGCACGAACACCCCGCCGATCATCAGCACCGAGCCGAGCACGGTCACATGGGTGATGTTGATCGCGGGGACGAGCACCGACCGCAGCCAGAGCGTGTAGCGCTCCCACGCCGTCCACTCCGCGACCCGCCGGTCGGACAGCGCGATGCGCCGCTCCCCGAGGCGGTGCGCCTCCACGGTCCGCCCCGCGTCCACGGTCTCGGCGAGCGAGGCGGCCACGGCGGCGTACCCGGCGGCCTCCGAGCGGTAGCCGGCCGGCGCCCGCCGGAAGTACCAGCGGCAGGCGACCACCAGCAGCGGCACGGCGACCAGCACGGCCGGAGCCAGCACCGGCGCCGTGACGACGAGACCGCCCAGCAGCAGCGCCGCCCACACCACACCGATGGCCAGCTGCGGCACGGCCTCGCGCATGGCGTTGCCGAGCCGGTCGATGTCGGTGGTGATCCGCGACAGCAGATCACCCGTGCCGGCCCGTTCCAGCACGCCCGGCGGCAGCCCGACCGACCTCACCAGGAAGTCCTCGCGCAGATCGGCCAGCATCCGCTCGCCGAGCATCGCCCCGCGCAGCCGGACCTGCCGTACGAACGCCGCCTGGACGGCCAGCGCGAGCACGAACAGGGTGACCGTGAGCCCCAGATGCAGCTCCCGCTCCCGGTCCGCGACCCGTTCCACCAGCCCGCCCAGCAGGTACGGGCCGGTCATCGAGGCGATCACGGCGATGGTGTTCACGGTGATCAGCAGCAGGAAGGCCCGGCGGTGCCTGCGCAGCAGCTCCGCCACGTAGGCGCGGACGGTCGCGGGCGCGCCCACGGGCAGCGTGCTGGCCGCGGTGGGGGCCGCCGGGTCGTACGCCGGTGGCGCCACGCCGATCATGCTGTCTCCTCGATCTCTTCGAGCTCTTCCAGCCGCTCCAGCCGGTGCAGGACCTCGTCCTTGTCCAGCTTGTCGAGCGGCGCGGCCTCGTCCTCGGTCTCGCGCGTCACCACGGCCCGGTACCGGGGCTCGGTGCGCACCAGATCGCGGTGGACACCGACGGCCGCGACGGTGTCGCCGTGCAGGAACACCACCCCGTCGGCGCGGTCCAGCAGCAGCGGGGAGGAGGTGAACACCACGGTGGTGCGCCCCGCCCGCAGCTCGCGCACGCCCTGGGCGATACGGGCCTCGGTGTGCGAGTCGACGGCCGAGGTCGGCTCGTCCAGGACGAGCACCTCCGGGTCCGTGACCAGCGACCGGGCCAGAGCCAGCCGCTGGCGCTGCCCGCCGGACAGGGACCGCCCGCGCTCGGTGATCCGCGCGTCCATCGGGTCGTCGGCGTCCACCGAGCCCTGCACCAGTGCCGCCAGTACGTCCCCGCACTGCGCGGCGTCCAGCGCGTCGCGCGGGTCGACGGCACCGGACGCCGGCACGTCGAGCAGTTCGCGCAGGGTGCCGGAGAGCAGCACCGGGTCCTTGTCCTGCACGAGGACGGCCCCGCGGGCCGAGTCCAGGGGCAGTTCGTCGAGCGGCACGCCGCCGAGCAGCACCGGTGTGCCCGGTTCGGAGGGGTGTCCGCCGAGCCGTTCGGCCAGCCGCCCCGCCGCGTCCGGGTCCCCGCACACCACGGCGGTGAGCCGGCCCGAGGGGGCGAGCAGCCCGGTCGCCGGGTCGTGCAGGTCCCCGGACGGAGCCTCGGCGGCGCGGGATCCCCCGGTGTCGGTGGCCCGTTCCAGCGACAGCACGCGCGCGGCCCGTTTGGCCGAGGGGCGCGAGAAGGAGTACGCCATCGCGATCTCCTCGAAGTGCCGCAGCGGATAGGTGAGCACCATGACCGAGCTGTAGACGGTGACCAGTTCACCGACGCCGATCCGGCCCTCCCGGGCGAGATGGACGCCGTACCAGACGACCGTGATCAGCAGGATTCCCGGCAGCAGTACCTGGATCGCGGCGATCAGTGCCCACATGCGCGCGCTGCGCACGGCGGCGTGGCGGACCTCCTGGGAGGCACGGCGGTAGCGGTCGAGGAACAGTTCCTCGCCGCCGATGCCGCGCAGTACGCGCAGTCCGGCGACGGTGTCGGAGGCCAGTTCGGTGGCCCGGCCGGCCTTCTCGCGCTGCACGTCCGCCCGCCGGGTGGCGCGGGGCAGCAGCGGCAGCACCGCGATCGCCAGCACCGGCAGTCCCACGGCGACGACGACCCCGAGCGAGGGTTCGTAGACCACCAGGCCGGCGCAGACCAGCAGGATGGTGACGGCCGCCGCGGTGAACCGGGACAGGGCCTCCACGAACCAGCCGATCTTCTCCACATCCCCGGTGGAGACCGCCACGACCTCACCGGCGGCGACCCGCCGGGTCAGCGCGGACCCCAGCGTCGCGGCCCTGCGGGCCAGCAGCTGCTGGACGCGGGCGGCGGCGGTGATCCAGTTGGTGACGGCGGCGCGGTGCAGGAAGGTGTCACCGATCGCGTTGCCCGCGCAGGCCAGCGCCATCAGTCCGCCGGCCAGCGCGAGCCCGCCGCCGGAGCGGTCGACGGCGGCCTGGACGGCGGCACCGACGCAGAACGGCAGCGAGGCGACCGAGACGAAGTGCAGCAGGCCCCAGCCCAGCGACGTGAGCTGCCCGGACAGCTGGTTGCGGAAGAGCCACCACAGGAATCGGGGACCCGAGCGCGCGTCGGGCACCCCCGGGTCGGGATACGGAAGGTCTTGGATCTGCATGACGTCCCAGTGGCTCGGATCAGGAGGCGGTGGAATCGGGGAGGAGGCCGGGGCGGGCGGAGCCCTCCACCGGCGGAGGCAGCAAACCGTGACAGGTTGACCCCGCTACGTACCGGGAGGCAAACGGTTTTCCCCACGACCGCACAGAACCGGCGGCGCCGTCACACAGGTCGGGCGGACGCGTCACCGCACCGTGAGGGGACCGGCCCGTCGATCAGCGTGTTCAGCAGGGCGCCCAGCTCCTCGCGCTGTGCCTCCCCCAGCGGGGCCAGGATTTCCTCGGCGGCCGAGCGACGCGCGGCGCGCAGCTCCCGCAGTGCCGCGCGTCCGTCGTCGGTCAGCTCGATCCGGATCACCCGCCGATTGGCCGGATCCGGCACCCGCCGCACCTTGCCGTGCGCCTCGAGACCGTCGACCAGCGTGGTGACCGCCCGGGGAACCACCTCCAGCCGCTGGGCGAGATCGGCCATCCGCGGCGGCGAGCCGTAGTGCGCGAGGGTACGCAGCAGCCGCGACTGGGCAGGGGTGATGCCGAGTTCGCGCCGCTCCAGGTGGCGCTTCTGGATGCGGTGGACCCGGCGGGTCAGCCGAAGCAGCTGCTCGGCCAGCAGGCCGTCGGGATCGGGAGCGGTCATACGGGAACAATATCAGGATGACGTTCATTGTGAGTATAGGTAACAATGAGCCAGGCTCCGCTCGCCCCCGGGCGCCCGTCCTCCGAAGGAGACCATGCACCCCGATCACGAACCCGCCTGGACCCCGCCTGCCGGCACCGAGGAACAGCCCCGGCAGGTGCGGCGCATCCTGAGGCTCTTCCACCCCTACCGCGGCCGCCTCGCGGTCGTCGGCCTCCTCGTCGGCGCCGCGTCACTGGTCTCGGTCGCCACCCCGTTCCTGCTGAAGGCGATCCTCGACGTCGCCATCCCCGAGGGCCGCACCGGGCTGCTCAGCCTGCTCGCCCTCGGCATGATCCTCAGCGCCGTCCTCACCAGCGTCTTCGGCGTGCTGCAGACGCTGATCTCGACGACCGTCGGCCAGCGGGTCATGCACGACCTGCGCACCGCCGTCTACGGCCGGCTCCAGCGCATGTCGCTCGCCTTCTTCACCCGCACCCGCACCGGCGAGGTCCAGTCCCGCATCGCCAACGACATCGGCGGCATGCAGGCCACGGTCACCTCCACGGCGACCTCCCTGGTCTCCAACCTCACCAGCGTGGTCGCCACCGTCGTCGCGATGCTCGCGCTCGACTGGCGGCTGACCGTCGTCTCGCTGGTCCTGCTCCCGGTGTTCGTCTGGATCAGCCGCCGCGTCGGCAACGAACGCAAGCGGATCACCACCCAGCGCCAGAAGCAGATGGCCGCGATGGCCGCCACGGTCACCGAGTCGCTCTCGGTCAGCGGCATCCTGCTCGGCCGCACCATGGGCCGCTCCGACTCCCTGACCGGCGCCTTCTCGGACGAGTCCGAGCGCCTGGTCGACCTCGAGGTGCGGTCGAACATGGCCGGCCGCTGGCGCATGGCCGTCATCACGATCGTCATGGCCGCCATGCCCGCGATCATCTACTGGACGGCCGGCATCACCCTGCGGGCGGGCGGGCCGGAGGTCTCCATCGGCACCATCGTCGCCTTCGTCTCGCTCCAGCAGGGCCTGTTCCGCCCGGCCGTGAGCCTGCTGTCCACCGGCGTCCAGATCCAGACCTCGCTCGCGCTCTTCCAGCGCATCTTCGAGTACCTCGACCTCCCGATCGACATCACCGAGCGCCCGGACCCGGTCCGCCTCGACCGGATCAAGGGCGAGGTCCGCTTCGAGGACGTCACCTTCGGCTACGACGGCAAGGGCGGTCCCGTCCTCGACGGCATCGGCATCACCGTCCCGCCGGGCGGCAGTCTCGCCGTGGTCGGGCCGACCGGCGCCGGCAAGTCCACGCTCGGCCACCTCGTGCCCCGGCTCTACGACGTGACGGACGGCCGGGTCACCCTCGACGGCGTCGACGTCCGCGACCTCGACTTCGACACGCTGGCCCGCGCGGTGGGCGTCGTCTCCCAGGAGACGTACCTCTTCCACGCCTCGGTCGCGGACAACCTGCGCTTCGCCAAGCCCGACGCCACGGACGAGGAACTGCGCGCGGCGGCGCGGGCCGCCCAGATCCACGACCACATCGCCGCCCTGCCCGACGGATACGACACGGTGGTCGGAGAGCGTGGTCACCGCTTCTCCGGTGGTGAGAAGCAGCGCCTCGCGATCGCGCGGACCATCCTGCGCGACCCGCCGGTCCTGGTGCTCGACGAGGCCACCAGCGCCCTGGACACCCGTACCGAGGCGGCCGTCCAGCGGGCCATCGACGCCCTGTCGGCCGACCGCACCACGATCACCATCGCCCACCGCCTGTCCACCGTCCGGGGCGCCGACCAGATCGTGGTCCTCGACGCCGGCCGGGCCGTGGAACGCGGCACGCACGACGAACTGCTGGAGCGCGGCGGGCGCTACGCCGCCCTGGTGCGCCGTGACGCCCAACTCGAGCCGACAAAATGAAGATATGCCGGGTTTGTGGCGGTATGCGGGTTACCGTGCCCGCATGCAGACGAACACTCCGTCACGGAACACGATCCGGCTGACGCGCCGGGGCCGTCTCGCCCTCGCGACGCTCGGGGCCCTCGTGGCCGGCACCGCCGTGGCGGTGCCGCTGCTGATCCTGGGCGGCGACGCCGAGTCCCGCCCCACGGCCCTGGTGGTCCCGCAGGGCTGGCGGGCGAGTCAGGTGTACGCCGCCGTCGACAAGGTCCTCGAGCTGCCGGCCGGCACCACGAAGAAGTCCCTCGCCAAGGCTGACCTGAAGCTGCCCGACGAGGCCGAGGGCAATCCGGAGGGCTACCTCTTCCCGGCGACCTATCCGCTGAAGGAGAATCCGACCCCGCAAGAGCTGCTCTCCCGCATGGTCGACACCGCCGGCAAGAAGTTCAACGGCGCGCCGATCGCCGCGGGCGCCCAGCGCAACGCCATGAACGTCTACCAGGCGGTCACCGTCGCCAGCCTCGTCCAGGCGGAGACGGCCGACCGGGCGGACATGGGCAAGGTGGCCCGGGTGATCTTCAACCGGCTGGAGCGCGGCATGCCGCTCCAGATGGACTCCACTGTCCGCTACGCCCTCGGCCGTACGACGCCGGGGACCACGGCCGCCGACCTCGAGGCCGACGGCCCCTACAACTCCTACCAGCGCATGGGGCTGCCCCCGACCCCGATCGGCAACCCGGGCGAGGAGGCGGTGCGCGCCGCGATCAGCCCGACGCCGGGCGACTGGCTCTACTTCGTCACCGTCAAGCCGGGGGACACCCGCTTCACGGCCGACTACGCGCAACACCAGCGCGACGTCGCCGAGTCCGAGGCACTCCGGAAGAGGACGAGCGGACCGCCGAAGGAATAGACGGCGGGCCCACCGTCACGCCGCGACCGGTTCCTCCGCCAGCAGCCGCCTGATGTCCCGCACCGCCGCGCGCCCGGCCCGGTTGGCGCCGATGGTGCTCGCCGAGGGGCCGTAGCCGACCAGATGGATCCGCGGATCGGCGACCGCCCGCGTCCCCTCGACCCGGATCCCGCCGCCCGGCTCCCGCAGCCGCAGTGGCGCGAGGTGCTCGACGGACGGCCGGAAGCCGGTCGCCCACAGGATCACGTCGGCCGCCACCCGCCGTCCGTCCGCCCACTCGACACCGTCGGGCGTGATCCGGTCGAACATCGGCCGCCGGTCGAGCACCCCGTCCTCGAGCCCCTGCCGGATCGCGTCGTTCAACGGCAGTCCCGTCACGGAGACGACGCTGCGCGGCGGCAATCCCTGCCGTACCCGCTCCTCCACGAGCGCCACGGCCGCCCGCCCCGCCTCCTCGTCGAAGGGGCCCTCCCGGAAGACCGGCGGCCGCCGGGTCACCCAGGTGGTGGCCGCCGCGTACGGCGCGATCTCCAGCAGATGCTGGGTGCCCGACGCGCCACCGCCCACCACGATCACCCGCTGCCCGGCGAACGCCTCCGGCCCCGGATACCGCGAGGTGTGCAGCTGGCGCCCCCTGAAGGTCTCCTGGCCCGGATAGCGCGGCCAGAACGGCCGGTCCCAGGTACCGGTGGCGTTGATCAGCGCCCGCGTCGACCAGTCACCCTCCGAGGTCTCCACCAGCAGTCGCCCGCCGGATCCCTCGCGCACCGCCCGCACGTCGACCGGACGCCGCACCCGCAGGCCGAACGTCCGCTCGTAACGGTCGAAGTACTCGCCGATCACCTCGGAGGAAGCCCGCGCCGGATCGGCGTCACGCAGCTCCATGCCGGGCAGTGCGTGCATCCCGTGCACCTTGCCGTACGTCAGCGAGGGCCACCGGAACTGCCAGGCGCCGCCGGGGGCGGGGGAGTGGTCCAGCACCACGAAGTCACGGTCCGGCTCGAACCCGGCGCGCCGCAGGTGATAGGCGCTCGACAGTCCGGCCTGACCGGCGCCTACGACGACCACCTCGACCTCGCGTATGTCGTTCACGTTTCTACCAACCAGGCGGAGGCCGTGGATCTTCCCGACCGCGTTCCCCCGGGAAGCCGGACGCGTGGGCCAGGATGGGGGACATGTCCGATGCCTTCACCACCCGAGTCCTGAACCTCGCCACCGGCTCCGCGGAGCGGGTCGTCGACATCACCGGCGACTGCGCGTCCTTCCTGCGGGAGGCGGCGGCCGGCCGCGACGGCCTGCTGAACGTCTTCGTGCCGCACGCCACGGCCGGCATCGCCGTCATCGAGACCGGCGCCGGCAGCGACGACGACCTCCTGTCCGCGCTGCACACCCTGCTGCCCGCCGACGACCGCTGGCAGCACCGCCACGGCAGCCCCGGCCACGGCCGCGACCACGTCCTGCCCGCCTTCGTCCCGCCCCACGCCACCCTCCCGGTACTGGCAGGGCGCCTGGAACTGGGCACCTGGCAGTCGGTGTGCCTGGTCGACACGAACCGCGACAACCCCGAGCGGAAGGTACGCCTCTCCTTCCTCGGGGGCTCCTGACCGTCTACGCGCGGACCACGGTGACCGGGCAGTCCGCGTGGTACAGCAGGGCCTGACTGACCGAACCGAGCAGCATCCCCGCGAAGCCGCCGTGGCCGCGGGCCCCGGCCACCACCAGTTGGGCCTCCCGGCTCGCGTCGAGCAGCGTGTGCCGTACCCGCGCCCGCTCCAGGCGCAGCTCCACGGCGACCTCGGGGCGGGCCTCCCGCCACGGGGCGACCGCCTCCTCCAGCCGCCGCTGATGCCGCCGGCGGAGCTGGTCGATGTCCACCACCACGTTCAACGGGTCGGCCGGACCCTCGTACGGCGTCGGCTCGTTCCATGTGTTCCACACATGCAGTGCGACCAGCGGGGCCCCGCGCAGCGCCGCCTCGTCGAACGCGAACCGCGCCGCCGCGGCCCCGGCCGGTGAGCCGTCCACCGCCAGCAGCACGGGTCCTTCGGGATCGGCACGGCCGCGTACCACCATCAGGGGACCGTCTCCGTGCGCCGCCAGCTGGACGACCGTCGAGCCCAGCAGCAGATCCGCGAACCCGCCACGGCCCCGCCCGCCGACCACCGTCAGCACCGCGTGCCGCGACTCGCTCCGCAGCACCGTGAGTGTGTCGCCGGACGCCACGGTCCGCGCGATCTCCAGCTCCGGCGCCCGGTCGTGGGCGCGCCGCTCGGCCCCGGCCAGCACCCCGTGGATCATCGGGTCCAGGTCGGCCGGGCGGCTGAACGCGTGCACGATCCGCAGCCGCGCGCCCCGCAGCCGCGCCTCGTCGGCCGCGACATCGACCGCGGCCAGACTGGACGGCGACCCGTCCACTCCGGCGATCACCGTGTCATTCACCACTCGCTCCCGTCCCCGGCCGTGGCGGCACTTCCGGGTACCCGCCCGGCGCGAGACGTACACAGCGCTGTGACCTGCGGCGATACAGATCCCCGCACATCCTCGGCGGCTGCCGGGGACCGTGTCCATCCGTGACAACACCCATGTTCCGGCCACATGTCGGGATGGCACCATGGGCGCCATGGGGGTGGATCACCCGTGCCGTCCGACGGCCGGGGAGCGCTCCCGTCACCAAGACAACGGAAGAAAACCGGGAAGGGGACGGGCTGTGCCTGCTCCACGGATGAGCGCCACGCCGCTGCCGGGCATCGGCGTGAAATACGACCTCACCACGCGTGAGCACGAGCACCTGTCCGTGATCGCGCACCGCGACGGTGCCCGCACGGTCAACGTCTACCGCTCCGACGACCCGGACGCCTGCGCCCGCTCCATGCGCCTGACCGTCGCCGAGTCGGCCGCGCTGATCGACGCGCTCATGCCCGCACACCACAGCCCCAACCTGCTGCACACCACCGACCTGGGGCTGGTCGCCGAGCGCATCGAACTCTCCTCCGTCTCCCACTGGAACGGACGGCTGCTGGGCGACACCCGGATGCGCACCGACACCGGCGCCTCGATCGTCGCCGTGCTGCGGCGCGCCGAGGCCATCCCGTCCCCCGCGCCGGACTTCCGGCTGGCCGGTGGCGACACCCTGATCCTGATCGGCACCCGCGAGGGCATCGACGCCGCCGCCGAGATCCTCGGTCGGGAGTGATCGCGTGCATTCTTCCGCAGTCTTCCTGATCGAATTCGGCGCCATCATCCTCGGACTCGGCCTCCTCGGACGCCTCGCCGGACGCCTCCAGTTCTCCCCGATCCCCCTCTACCTGCTGGCCGGCCTCGCCTTCGGCGAAGGCGGGCTGCTGCCGCTCGGCGCGAGCGAGGAGTTCGTCGCGATCGGCGCCGAGATCGGCGTCATCCTGCTGCTGCTCATGCTCGGCCTGGAGTACACGGCCAGCGACCTCGTCTCCAACCTCAAGACCCAGTACCCGGCCGGCCTCGTCGACATGGCGCTCAACGCCCTGCCCGGCGCCGCCCTGGCCCTGCTGCTCGGCTGGGGCCCGGTCGCCGCCGTCGTCCTGGCCGGCGTCACCTGGATCTCCTCGTCCGGCGTCATCGCGAAGGTCCTCGGCGACCTCGGACGGCTCGGCAACCGCGAGACCCCGGTCATCCTCAGCATCCTGGTGCTCGAGGACCTCGCCATGGCGGTCTATCTGCCGATCATCACCGCCCTGCTGGCCGGCGTCAGCCTCGCCGCGGGCAGTGTCACGCTGGCCATCGCGCTCGGCGTCGCCGGACTCGTGCTCTTCGTCGCCGTCCGCTACGGGCGGGTCATCTCCCGCTTCGTCTCCAGCGACGACCCGGAGAAGCTGCTCCTCGTGGTGCTGGGCCTGACCCTGCTCGTGGCGGGAATCGCCCAGCAGCTGCAGGTCTCGGCGGCCGTGGGCGCGTTCCTCGTCGGCATCGCCCTGTCCGGCGAGGTCGCGGAGGGCGCGCACAACCTGCTCGCCCCGCTGCGGGACCTGTTCGCCGCCGTGTTCTTCGTCTTCTTCGGACTGCACACCGACCCGCAGTCCATCCCCCCGGTGATCCTGCCGGCCCTCGCGCTCGCCGTCCTCACCGCGCTGACGAAGATCGCCACGGGCTACTGGGCCGCCCGCCGGGCCGGAATCTCGCCCAAGGGCCGCTGGCGCGCGGGCGGCACCCTGGTCGCCCGCGGCGAGTTCTCCATCGTCATCGCCGGCCTCGCGGTCACCGCCGGCATCGAACCCGACCTCGGCCCGCTGGCCACGGCGTACGTCCTGGTCCTGGTCGTCCTGGGTCCGCTCACCGCCCGCTACACCGAGCCGATCGCACTGCGCCTGACCGCCCGGCGCGCCGCGGCGGCCGACACCGTACCCGTACAGAGCACGCCGCCGGCCGCGGAGACGCTGGAACCGGTGGACGACACCCGCCCGGAACGCTGACGGGCGCTCAGGGCGCCTGCGGCGGATCGTGGCGGAGAGGGCCCACGGGGTGGCGTCCGGATCAGGCCGTCTCCGGGCAGCGGCGCCCTGTTGCCGGCCGGCCCTCGCGACCCGGCGAGGTCCGAACGGCACCCCCTAGTTCTCGAGCCGCACCGGCATCAGGATCGAGAACGTGTGCTCGTCGTCCGGGCGGCGGATCGCCAGGGGCGCCGTGGGGTCGCCGAGCTCGAGGACCAGCCGGTCGTCGGCCCCGGCGGCGAGGGCGTCCAGAAGGAACGCGCGGTTGACGGCGACGAGATCCGGGCCGTCGGCACCCTCTCCGGCCACAGCGACGGAGCCGTCCTCCGGTACCCGCAGCACGGTGAGTTCGTGGGACCCGGTGTCCGGGTCCTCGTGCGTGCGGACCGGACCGGTGCGCACCGCCTCCCGGAAGGCCGGCACGTCCACCGCGGCGCGCCGCCCGGCCGGGAGGCGGACCAGCCTCCGGTAGTCGGGGAAGTCGTGGCCGAGGCACTGGCCGGCCGTCTGCCGGTCCCCGGTCTCCAGGCTCATCCGGTCCCCGTCCACGGCGAGCCGGACCTGTCCCTCCCCGTCCAGCAGCGCCCGCATCGCGTCGGCGAGCGGCAGCGGCACCGTGACCTGGACGCGGGTCCCCTCGTGCCCGTCGGCGGCGGTGCGCGCCACGGCCATCCGGTACCGGTCGGTGGCCACCAGGCGCATCGCGCCGTCCTCGACGTCGAAGTGGATGCCGGCCAGCATGGGCAGCTCCGGGTCGGCCCGGGCCGCGAACCGGACCGCGTCAAGCGCGGCGGCCAGCCCGTCGGCCGAGAGGGACAGCCGTACGGCCGTGTCGGTACGGAGCGAGGTCATGGGGTTCTCCCTGTGATCGAGTAGGGCTCGGAGCGCGGAGAACGCGGCGCGGGCATCGGTCAGCCCCTGCTCCAGCCGGCGCAGATGCGCCTCGAGGAGCTGCCGTACGAGATCGGTGTCGGACCAGCCGGCCAGCACCAGCCGGATGTCCGCCAGCGGCATCCCGGCCCGCCGCAGCCGGGCGAGGAGCCGGGCCTCGTCCAGCTGCCCGGGGGCGTACCAGCGGTAGCCGCTGACCGGGTCCACCCGGTCGGGCACCAGGACGCCGGCCCGGTCGTAGAACCGCAGGGCGCTCACGCCCAGCCCGCTCTCCCGGGCCATCTCACCAATGCTGCGCATCTCGCTCTCCACACCCGGAACCCTGATCCCTCGACAAGGTCGAGGGTCAACCCCGGCGGATCGTCACGCCTGGTCCCGTGCAGGGCCGTACGGGTGATGGCTTCACCCGACCCGGCGGACCCGCGGCCACCGGCGTACCACGGGCGCACGGGGGCGCGTTGGAACGGCATGGACAGCACTGAGACGGCGCGGCGCCTTCTCGGGCACGACGCCGCGGGCCGGTTGTACGCCGAACTCACCAGCGGGTACGGCGGTCATACGCCGATCTACACGGCCCTCGTCGAGGAGTGGCGGGCCAGGGGACACACCGTCCCGGAACACCGTGACGGCCTGTGGGCCTCCTTCGCCGCCGCCACGGCCGGCGAGCGCGCGACGGTGCTGCCCGTGCCGTTCCCCGTCCCGCTGCTGGGGCCGGCCACCGGGGACGACTCCGAGGAGGTCACCAGCCCTCCGACCCCGCGGGCTCCGCACTGACCGGCGCCAGCACGGCCAGCGTGCCGGTCGCCCGGCGCAGGGCGAGTTCGAGCGGGCCGGGAGCGTGCAGGGCGCCGGTGCCGTCCGGCGGGACGAGCCACTCCAGCCGCCCGGCGGGCCGGTACGGCGGCGGCACGGCGACCCAGGACCCCCGGCCCACGTGCCGCACCCCGAACCCGACCCATTCGCTGACCGGGTCGGGCGGCAGGAAGAACCCCACTCTGCGTGCGGTGACGTCCACGAGAGTGGGCCCCGGCACCTTGAGGGGATCGCGCCACAGGATGTCGAGGGCGAGCAGCCCGAGCCGGTCGGGCACGCTCAGCACGTCCCAGTACCGGCCCGCCGCGAGCAGCGCCGTGCCCTTGCCGTGGTCCCACTCGCGCTTGCACTCCTGCGGGTCGGTGGCCGCCGCGGCCAGCCATTCGACGGCTTGCTTCCACATGGAGCTGTGCATGACCCCCCACCCCGGGCACGTTCGGCCGCGCCACCGGGGGCGCGTGCGGTACCGACATGCTGGTAGATATTTCTATCCACCGGAAGGGTGGCGCGGGCTGGCGTTTGAGGTCAGTCCTCCTGCGCGGCGCGCTCGGCGTCGCGCTTCTTCAGGCGGGCGGTCTCCTTGCGGACCTCGGCCTGGGTGGCCCGCTCCCGTTCCAGCCACTCGGGGCGCTGCTCCTTCAGCGCCTCGATCTGCTCGGTGGTGAGTGCCTCGGTGACCCCGCCGCGCGCGAGCCCGGCGATGGACACGCCCAGCTTCGCCGCGACCACGGGGCGGGGGTGGGGGCCGTCGCGCCGCAGGTCCCGCAGCCACTGCGGCGGGTCCGACTGGAGCGCGTTCAGCTCGGCGCGTGAGACGACACCCTCCCGGAAGTCGGCGGGGGTGGCGTCGAGGTACACACCCAGCTTCTTCGCCGCGGTCGCGGGCTTCATCGTCTGGGTGCTCTGGTGCTGCGTCATGGCGTCCAGGGTATCGAGCGTGTGCACGGCCGCCGACCACGGCCGGTAACCTGGCCAGGTGACAGGCTCGGAAGTGTCCCCCTCGTTCCGGCTCGTGTACGTACCCGGCGTGATGCCCGGAAAATGGGTGCGCATCTGGAACGAGCGGCTGCCCGACGTCCCGCTGACCCTCACGCAGGTGCCCGCCGGCACGGCGCAGGGGCTGCTGCTGGACGGCGACGCCGACGCGGGTCTCGTACGGCTGCCCGTCGACCGTGCGGTCCTCAGCGCGATCCCCCTCTACACCGAGCAGACGGTCGTCGTGGTGCCCAAGGACCACCTGGTCACGGCGGCCGAAACGGTGACTCCGGAGGATCTGGCCGACGACATCGTGCTGCACCCCCTGGACGACGTCCTGGCCTGGGAGAGCCTGCCCGGCAGGCCGGCGCTCGAACGCCCCGCGACCACCGCCGACGCGATCGAGCTCGTCGCCGCCGGCATCGGCGTGCTCGTCGTCCCCCTGTCGCTCGCCCGGCTGCACCACCGCAAGGACCTCACCCACCGGCCGCTCGACGGGGCTCCCGAGTCGGCTGTGGCGCTGTCCTGGCCCGAGGGGGCGACGACGGACCGGGTGGAGGACTTCATCGGGATCGTCCGCGGCCGCACCGTCAACAGCACCCGCGGCCGCAGGCAGGAGCCCGAGAAGAAGGCCGAACGCGCTCCCCGGCGGCAGCCGCCGGCCGGCCGGGGCGGCCGGGGCGCGGCCGCCGGGAAGACGAAGAACCCGCGGCGCGGCCGGCCTCGCCGCGGGTCCTGACCAGGCTCTAGCGGACGGTCTCCGAGGGGGAGGGCGCCGGGGACACCGTGTTGAGGTCCTCCAGCTCCTTGGGGATCTCCAGTGCGAGGACCGGCGCGCCCGCCTGCGGTGCCGGCGGCGTCACCTGCTCCTGCGGCATCTTCGGCGGGCTGGTCTGCTGGAAGTTGACCTGCTCGTGATTGACCAGCCCGGTCTTCTCCAGCACCGTGATGTGGTCCAGCACGGTGTCGTTGGCCTGGTCGGCGAGCTGCCGCACCAGCGTGTTCCGGGTGTTGGCCCGGATGTTGGCGATGGCGGGGAAGATCTGCCCGTGCGTCACGCGCATGATGTTCACCGCCGTGGAGTCGAACTCCTTGCCGGTGGTGGACTTCACCGTCTCCACGAACCCCTGCTGCTGCGGCGACGCCTGGTTCGGCAGTGTGATGCCGAGCTCCAGGGCGATCCTGCGGCAGCTGGCGTCGAGCCGGCCGTGGCCGACGATCAGATGCTCGCCCACCACCTTCATCTCCGGGGTCGTCCCCTGCTCCAGTGCCAGCAGTCCCAGCGGGTGCTCCCACAGTCCGGCCGCGCGCACCTTGACCACGAAGTCGCGGTCCGCCTCGGTCATCGGGCCGTAGTTCGTGTTGGCCACCACCCGGTCCGGCTTGCTCGATGTGTTCTGTACGCCCAGCATGGTGGGGTAGGCGAGCGCGGTGAGGGTGAGGATCATGGCTCCGCCCACGAACGCGGTTCCTGCCGTGCTGCGCGAGATGCGCATCGTGCCTCCTGGGATGTGAACGGCCCAACAGCAGGGAGTACGGACGGGAGACGCGAGTCAATCAATCGTTCCGGGAAAGATTTTCCGGGACGGTCTCAGTCGGCGTAGGTGGCGCGCCGCGCCGTGCTCACCACCGTGTCGCCGTCGGCCCGGCTCAGCAGACCGGCGGACACCCAGGCGTCCACCGCCGACCGCACCCGTGCCACCAGCGCACCCTTGTCACGGAAGGGCGCCGCGGCCCAGATCTCGTCCAGCAGCGTCGTGCCGTCGCTGCGGGCGGGGTTGGCGACTCCGGAGTCGGACGTGCCGAAGATCACACGCGGTTCGGAGCGCCGGATGTAGGCGTGGGTGGGGTCCTCGGTTCCCTCGGCGAAGGGCGCCAGCTCGATCCCGTCCAGCGTGAAGTGCAGGGGTCTGCCCGGGACCGGGGTGAGGGAGGGCAGCAGATCGCCGGAGAGGCCCGCGTTGCCGTACAGCCCCAACCGCAGGGCGTCCGGCCCCGGATGACGGGCGACCAGGTTGGCCGGACCGTACGACAGGGCCTGCAGCGAGGGGTCGTCGGGCGTCCGCTCCACCCGCAGCCGGAACGGCACGGAGATCCGTACGGTGTCACCGGCACGCCAGGTCCGAGTGACGCCGAAGTAGCGGCCGGGGACCGGAGTGCCCGGCACGGCACGCCCGTTGACGGTCACCCGGAAGCCCGCGTCCGCCCAGGACGGCACCCGCAGCAGCAGCGTGAAGGTCGCCCGCCCGCCGCCGAGGGTGAGTGTGCTGCCCTGCTCCTCGGGGTAGCGGGTGGTCTGTGTGACCGTGACGCCCTTCTCGGCCCAGGTCAGCCGGGAGGCGCTGTAGAGGTTGACGTACAGGGCGCTTGCGTCGGCCGCCGCGAAGTACACCGAGTCCTGGTACTTCGTGGCGCTCTCCATGCCGGTGCCCTCGCAGCAGGTCGTGCCCTGCTTGGGCGTGTAGTCCCGCACATGCCCGGGTGTCAGGCCGATGAAGTAGGTGACGAGCGGCTTCTCCGCGTCCGCCCGGTCCTGCTTGGAGCCGAGCACCTGGTTGAACAGGGCCCGCTCGTAGTAGTCCATGTACGCCGGGTCCTGCTCGTGGAAGAAGAGGGCCCGGCTCAGCTTGAGCATGTTGTACGCGCAGCAGGACTCGGCGGTGGTGTCGGTGACCGTGCCCGCGATCACGTCCCGGGCCTTCCAGAACTCGCCGCTGCTGGTGCCGCCGATCGCGTACACACGGTGCGGTACGACCATGCCCCAGAAGTTCTTCGCGGCCGTGAGGTAGCGCTCCTCGCCCGTCTCGTCGTGCAGCCGCACCAGACCCGTGAAGACCGGGATGTGCTGGTTGGCGTGCAGCCCGTCGAGGACGTCGGTGTTCGCGGCGCAGGCGTCGATGAGCCGGTCCAGGTCGAACAGCCGGGCCAGAGCCAGGTGTTCGGCCCGCCCGGTGATCGCGTGCAGATCGCAGACCGCCTCGACGACGCCGCCGAACTCCCCGCTGGAGAACAGCCCCCACATCCGCTGCAGGGTGGCCGCCGGCAGCACGGACAGCCGCGCGTGCATCCAGTCGCACAGGCCGGACGCGAGGTCGAGCGCCCGGCCGTCGTCGGTGGCGAGATACGCGTCCAGCAGCCCTCTGAGGATCTTGTGCGCGGTGTAGTAGGGCGCCCACACACGGGTGTAGTCACTGCCGGTCATCGACTCCAGCTCGATGAACTGCGTCTCCGGGTACGCGGCGAGGAAGCCGGGATGGCTGGGCGCGCCCCAGGTGCGGCGCAGTGTGGCGTCCAGCCCCCGGCCGGAGGCGTCGGCGAACGTCGACCCGGTGGTCTCGTGGAAGGCGTACGACGCCAGATCGCCCCGGCCGGTGGAGGCGTCGGCGGCAGGGCGGTCCCGCAACTCGGTGATCTCGCCGGCGGTCAGCGCCCGTGAGAACACCTCGACGTCCCCGAAGGCGCCCGCGAACACCGGGTCGGCGGGGAAGTTCGAGCGCCCCAGCCAGTGGTGGGCGAGCGTGCCGAGCGCGGCCGGGGTCAGGGTCATGGCCGTGTTACGGGCGACGGCGGCGCCGTCGACGTAGAGGGTGCCCGTGCCGTCGGCCAGGGTGACGGCCAGATGGCTCCACTCGCCGAGCGGCAGCGGCGCGCTGCCGTCGAGGCCCTGCTCGCCGCCCGGCCCCGAGGTGGTGACGGCGAAGCGGGGCACCCCGTTCCCGTTGCGCGCCGCCAGATACAGATAGCGGGTGGTGTCGTCGCCGAAGTCGAAGACCCTGGCCCAGGCGGCGTCGTGCGCGGGGCGCACCCACGCGGACAGGGTGAGCGCGGGGGAGCCGGCGAGTACGGCCGGTGGCAGGTCCACGTACTGGTGGGAGCCGCGTACGTTCTCCGCCGCGCGGCCGAACCGTCCCTCCACGCTCAGCACGGCCGGTGCGCGGCGCAGCGCCTCCCGCACCTCGGTCAGGGCGTCGACCATGGTGGTGATCCGGTCCGCGAAGACCTGCTCGCCCGTGCCCCGGTGGGCCTGCGCCAGCATGGTGAGGAAATGGCCGGTGTAGTGCCCGCGCAGATTGCCGTTGGCCTCCCCGTCCAGCCCCTCCCAGCCGCCGGGGGCGACCGCGCCCCGGGTGGACAGGCCGGCGTTGGCGCGGAAGACCTGGAGCAGCCGGTGCACGTCGTAGCCGCGGGCGTGGTCGAGCATCAGCTGCCGTTTGCCGGCGAAGACGCCCGGTCCGAGTGTCACGTCCTCCAGCGCGAACGGCCGTACGGTCCACGCCGCGGGCAGCCGGGGGGCGGCGGCCGGTGCGTTCGATGCCGCGACCGCGCGTCCTGCGGCCGCGGCGGAGACCGCGGTCGCCGTCAGGGCGGCGGCCTGGAAGAGGGTTCGTCGGGAGAGGGGCCGTGCCATGGGATGCTCCTCTGTTCGGTGGGGCGAACGCTGTACGAACGGTCGGCCAGACGATAGGGAGGGCACGGAAAGGCGTCAACGGTGCGGGAGCGATCGGTTCCGGACGCGTCGACGGCGTTCAGGGACGCCGGGCGGACTCCGTCAGCCAGTCGTACGCCGCCCGCGCCGTGAACTCCGGCTGACCGCCCCGCAACAGCAGTCCGGCGGTGGCGAACTCGGGGGCGTCGGCCTGCGCGGCGACATAGGGGACCGCGATGCAGCGCATGCCCGCGGCGTGCGCGGCGGCGGCGCCCGGGGCCGCGTCCTCGACCACCACGCAGTCGGCCGGCTCCGCGCCGAGCCGGCCGGCCGCCTCCAGGAAGACGTCGGGGGCCGGTTTGCCCCGTGCGACCTCGTCGGCCGAGACGACGGTGCGCAGATGGGCGTCCAGGCCCGTCCCGGCCAGGATCGCCCCGATGGCGACGGGCGAGGAACCGGAGGCCACGGCCATCGGCACGCCCTTGGCGGCCAGCAGTTCGACGAACGCCCGCATCTCGGGGTACACCCGCGTCGAGGCGGACGCCAGCCCCAGATAGTGGCGGTCCTTGACCGCGAGCAGTTCCTCGACCGGCGCGGACAGCCCGTAGCGCTCCCGCCAGTCGGCCAGCGTCTCGCGGGTGCTGATCCCGATGTAGCGCTCGTGCTCGGTCCAGGAGAAGTCCGGCACCCCGTACTCGGCGAGGGTCCGCTTTCCGGCCTCGTAGTAGTTCGGCTCGCTGTCCACGAGTGTTCCGTCGAGATCGAAGATGACCGAGAGGGGGCCGAGGTCGCTCATGGGGTCCAGGATGACAGGGATCACCGCCGGGCGGCCCGGCCGACCGCCTCCACCAGCGGCAGCAGCCGGTGCGGGACACGCTCGCGCAGCGCCACCTCGGTCCGGGTACGGACCACACCGGGCAGGCTGATCAACTCCTGGACCACGTCCTCCAGATGCGCGTTGTCCCGCGCCACCACCCGGGCCAGCAGATCGCCGCCGCCCGTGGTGGAGAACGCCTCGACGATCTCCGGTACGGCGGCCAGCGCGTCGCCCACCTCGTCCAGGTTCCCCTGGGTGACCTCGATGTGCACGAACGCGAGCACGGGGTGGCCCAGCGCGGCGGGGGAGAGGGCGGGCCCGGTGCCGGTGATCACGCCCTCGCGCTCCATCCGGTCGAGCCGCGCCTGCAGCGTGCCGCGGGCGACCCCGAGGATCCGGGCGTACTCCCGCACGCTGGTGCGCGGCTGCTCCAGCAGCAGCCGCAGGATGCGCGTGTCGAGCTCGTCCACCGCCATGAGGGTCCCCGTCCCGCCGTCGGCCATTGGCATCCCGATGGTCCCGAGTGTGCCGAGAAAACTGTACCAATGGTCCAGTCTCAGAAGGCTCGCTTGAGCCATTGGTGGAAGGGATGCTGATATGGGGGAGTCGATGGCGCTGCGGACCTCCGCGGCGCCTTTTTCGTGCCACCGCGCACACACCAACGAGTTCCCAGGGGGCGGTACGTGCTGAAGAGGGTGTTCACGGCTCCGGACCCGGGCCGGATCCGGCTGCGCTTCGCGGCGCGGGCCGTGCTCGGCATCGGGCTGGCCGTCGTCGTCTGCGGCCTGGCCGGACATTCGCTCACCGGTGCCGTCACCGGCGGGCTCGCCGCACTGCTCGCCCTGTTCACCGTCACCGACACCACCGTCCGCGGACAGGCCGTGACCACCGCGCTGCTGCCCGCCGCCGGACTGCCGGTGCTCGCCGCCGCGGCCGTGCTGCACGACCACCCGGTCGCCCGCGACCTCACCTTCCTCGCCGTGGTCGGCCTCGGCGTGTACGCCCGGCGCTGGGGCCCGCGCGGGCACAGCCTCGGGGTCTTCGCCTTCATGACCTACTTCGTGGCCCAGTTCCTGCACGCCGGGACCGGCCAGCTCCCCGAGCTGTACGCCTCCGTCCTGCTGTCCGTGCTCGCCGCGGCCACCGTGCGTTTCGGGCTGTGGTGCTACGAGCGCCGGCTGCCCCCGCCCGTCGTGCCGGCGCCGCCCGCGGGCACCGGGCTGGCCCGCGTCACCACCCGCCAGGCGGTCCAGGCGACCGCCGGCGCGGGCTTCGCCCTCGTCGTCGGCCAGCTGGTGTCCGGGCAGCGCTGGTACTGGGCCGTCGGCGCCACCTGGTGGGTCTTCGTCAACACCACCTCGCGCGGCGAGACGCTGGTCCGCGGCTTCCGGCGGGTGCTCGGCACCGTCCTCGGCATCGGCCTCGCGCTCTTCGTCGCCGTCCCCGCGCACGGCGACGGGCTCGTCACCGCCCTGGTGGTCGCCGTCGCCGTCTTCGGCATCTTCTACACGGCCGCCGTGTCCTACACCTGGATGATGCTCTGGGTGACGGTGCTCGCCGCCATGCTCTACGGCCTGCTGGGCGTGCTCACCCCCGGCCTGCTGGCGCTCAGGGTGGCGGAGACCGCCGTCGGCGCGCTGGGCGCCGTACTGGCGGTGGCGTTCGTGCTGCCCGTGACCACGCACAGCGTCACCGACGGCTGGATCCAGCGGGCCCTGCGCTGCGTCCACGCGTGCACCGCGCAGGCGGCCGCCCGGCTGGCCGGGACCGCGGACGCCGACCCGACCTCGGCCGTGGCGGAACTGGAACAGCTGCTCGCCCGGGTACGGCTCTCCGTCGCCCCGCTGACACATCCGCTGAACCCCATGCTCGGCCGCAAGCGGCGCGCCCGCCGGGTGCTCGCCCTGCTGGACGACTGCGCCCGGGAGATCCGCGGCCTGGTCGCCGTCGCCGCCGACCCGGAGGCGTCGCACGACGCCCGGCTGGCCGCCGCCTGCTGGCGGGTCGAGACCGCCGTTGAGGCACTCACCGGCGGCCGGGACATCGCCGTACGGACCTCGCCGGCCGGGTCGGAGCCCGCGCTGGCCCATCTGCACGGCCTGGAGCGAGCCCTCGCCGAGCTGGCCGCGCCGCTGCGGGCGCCCTCCGGCTCCCCGCTGGTCGGCGCCTGAGACGCGTGGCCGGGGGCTGACGCGCGCGGACGCACCGGCCCGCTTTGGTCTAGACCTTGAGTGATCGACTGCTACCGTCGCCCCGACCGGCATCGGACGAGAGGGGACAGTCGTGGCGGACGGCAGGCGGCGGGCGTTCATCGGATCGTTCACGGCGGCGGGCGGCCCCGGCATCGTCACCGCGGCCGTCGAACCGGGCAGCGGCGCGCTGACCGTCCTGAGCACCGTGGACGCCGTACCCGACCCGTCCTACCTGGCCCTGTCGCCCGACGGCCGCACGCTGTACGCGGCCAGCGAGACCGCCGAGGGCACCGTGGCCGCGTTCCGCGTGACCGGCGAGGGGACGGAACCGGCCGGGCGCCCGGTGCGGGTGGACGGCAGCGGGCCGACCCATCTCAGCGTCCACGCCGGACACGTCCTCACCGCGAACTACGGCTCCGGCAGCGTCAGCGTCGTCCCCGTCCGCCCGGACGGCCGCCTCGGCACGGTGTCCGGAGTGTTCCGGCACAGCGGCTCCGGGCCCCATCCGCAGCGCCAGCAGGGCCCCCACGCCCACCAGGTGCGGCCCGACCCCAGCGGCCGCTGGACGGTCGCCGTCGACCTCGGCACCGACTCGGTACGGATCTGCGCCCTGCTGGGCGGCACGCTCGCACCGCACCGGGAGATCGCCCTGCGGCCCGGCTCGGGCCCCCGGCATCTGGCCTTCCACCCGGGCGGCTCCTACGCGTACGTCCTCAACGAGCTCAGTCCCACCCTCGTCGTCTGTCGCTGGGACGCTGCCGACGGCGCGCTCAGGCCGCTCGCCGAGATCCCGGTCCTGACCGGCACCCCGTCCGGGGACGCCTATCCCTCGGGGGTGGCCGTCGCGCCCGACGGCCGCTTCGTGTGGACCGCGACCCGCGGCGAGGACGTCCTGTCCGTGTTCGCGGTGGAGGGGGAGGGCAAGGAACTGACACGGCTCGCCACCGTCCCCTGCGGCGGCCACTGGCCCCGCGCGATCACCGAGGCCGACGGCGTCCTGTACGTCGCCAACGAACGCTCCGGCGACGTGACCTGGTTCGCCCCGGACCCCGGCACGGGAGTGCCGCGCCGCGCCGGCTCCGTCCCGGTGACCGCGGCGTCCTGCGTGGTCGTCGGCTGACCGGAACGCCGAGGACACGCCGAAGGGCCCGCCCCGGAAACCGGAGCGGGCCCTTTCGGCGTCGTATGCGAGCCGGCCGCGTCAGTGGGCCGGGGTGTTCTGTGCCTGCTGCGGGGCGATGCCCAGCGCGGTCGTGTACTTGGCGAGCGCCAGCTTGCCGATCGCCGGGTAGGGGCCGAGCGCCTCGGCGGCGGAGCAGCCCACTTCCTTCGCGGCCTCCTCCAGCAGGCTCGCGTCGATCTCCGGGCCGATCAGATACGGCGCGAGCGCCAGCTGCTGCGAACCGGAGTTGCGCAGCTGCTCCGCCACGGAGGCGATGGAACCGTCCTCGTCCAGGGCCGCCGCCATCACCGGCACGGCGAGACGCGCGGCGAGCAGCATGCCGGTGATCCCGGCCGCCTGCACCGCCTCGTCACCGCCGACGGAGGCGAGGATGATGCCGTCGGCCGCGGTCGCCACGGTGAACAGACGGGCACGGTCGGCGCGGGCCAGACCGGCCTCGGACAGCCGCACGTGCAGCGCCTCGGCGAGCAGCGGGTGCGGGCCCAGCACATCGGTCAGCTCGGCGGCGATACGGCTGTCCATCACGGCCTGGCGGACCTGGCGCAGCAGCGCGCCGTCCGGGCCGGCGAGCAGCGGCACCACGACGGCGACGGGACCGTCGGGCTCCTTGACGTCCATACCGGCGGCGCGGGCCTGCTCGAAGCGGGCGGTGCGCTCCTCGGCCGCGTGCGTGAGAACGGCCTGCAGCGTCGGGAATTCCTCGTCGTCACCGTCGAGGTAGCCGATCCGGGCGTCCAGACCGGGCAGCTCGGAACGGGCGATGCTCACGACCTCTTCGGCGAGCGAGCGGGTGGCACTACTGGGCGTACCCGGCACGGCGAGGACGAGCGCGGGCGCGCCCTCGGGAGCCACCAGGGGTTCGGGACGGCGGTGCCGTCCGGGCTGGCGGGGGCGCGGCATTCGTACGGGCAGGCCGGACGCGGGCCCAGTGGGGGTGCTCATATTGCCGCATGTTAGTGGCTTCCCGGGCTCCCCTGTTCGGGGAGGGGGCAGGTGAGCGGTATCCGTCCGGTTTTGTCTGATGCGTTACGCGCGGATGTCCCCCGCGCGCGTGACGCCCGCACCTGCCGGGCTCGTCACCCACAGCAGCGTGTCATCGCCCGGGAGGGTGAAGGCGCCGGTGGCGAGGTCCTCCGCGATGCGCACCGCCCCGTCCAGGGGATCACCTTCGGCCATGATCCGCCGTGCCCCCGGCAGCCGTTCGGCCAGCTCCTCCTCCAGCGGACCGAGCAGCACGGCACCCATCCCCAACAGGCCCCCGGTGAGCCCGACCACGGGCGCGCCCGCCGCCGGGGACACCGCCGCCGCGGAGTCGGCCATGTGCCCGGCCGCCGCCCGCAGGATTCCCGCGGCGACCGGATCGCCGCCGGCCGCGCACTCGCCCACCCGGGGTGCGAAGGAGGCGAGGACGGCGGGCCGGTCGGTCCGCGGATACAGCCGGCCGGGGAGCCCAGCCGCGGGGCCGAACAGTTCCTCGGCGCTCGCCAGCAGCCGCGCGGATCCACCGCGACGGCCGTCGTGGGCGCGCATCGCCGCCTCCAGCCCCGCCCGGCCGATCCAGGCACCGCCGCCGCAGTCGCCGAGGAGATGTCCCCAGCCGTCCGCCCGGCGCCAGCAGGTCAGATCGGTGCCGATCGCGATCAGCCCCGTACCGGCGGCGATCACGGCACCGGGCCGCGGCCCGACGGCGCCCACGTACGCGGTGACGGCGTCGGCGGCCAGCACCACCCGTCGTACGCCCAGTTCACGGCCGAGCGCGTCCGGCAGTTCCGCGCGCAGCGCGTCTCCCAGGCTGGCCATCCCGGCCGCGCCGACCACGGCGGCGTCCAGCCGCACGGATCCGGCCTCGGCGCACAATGCCCGTGCCATCGGCACCAGTTGCTCCAGGAAGTGCCCGGCGTCGAGGCCCCGTGCCCCCGTCCGCACCGGCTCCCCGGACTCCGCGCGGGCCAGCGGCCCGCGTCCCCGGGCGCCGACGACGACCCGGAGACCGGAGCCCCCGGAGTCGACGGCGAGGAAGCCGGGGCCGGTCACGGCAGGCGCCAGTCCACCGGTTGGCCGCCCTGGCGGATCAGCAGGTCGTTGGCCCGGCTGAACGGACGGGAGCCGAAGAAGCCGCGGTCGGCGGACATCGGCGACGGGTGCGCCGACTCCACCGCGGGCAGATCGCCCAGCAGCGGACGGCAGTTACGGGCGTCCCGCCCCCACAGGACCGAGACCAGGGGCTTGCCCCGGCCGGCCAGGGCCCGTATCGCCTGCTCGGTGATCTCCTCCCAGCCCTTGCCGCGGTGGGCGCCCGGCTTGCGCGGGGCCGTCGTCAGCGCGCGGTTCAGCAGCAGTACGCCCTGCCGGGTCCAGGGTGTGAGGTCGCCGCCCGACGGCTGGGGCAGGCCCAGGTCGGTGTTCAGCTCCCGGAACATGTTGACGAGACTGCCCGGCAGCGGCCGCACTTCGGGTGCGACCGAGAACGACAGCCCCACCGCGTGACCCGGGGTGGGGTACGGGTCCTGCCCGACGATCAGAACGCGTACCTCGTCGAAGGGCTGCTGGAAGGCCCGCAGGACGTTCGCCCCGGCCGGGAGGTAGGTGCGTCCCGCGGCGATCTCCGCGCGCAGGAAGTCCCCCATTCCCGCGACGCGTTCAGCCACCGGTTCCAGGGCCTTCGCCCAGCCCGCTTCGACGATTTCACTCAAGGGTCGTGGTGCCACGGGCGTCACCCTACTGCCGTCGGGGGAGCGGAGATCAACCAGTGGCCGTGACGGGGCGGAAACCTCAAGTGGCCGGTGCCGTTCATGTGGTTCATGCGACGACCGCCGCGCGCACGCACAGCACGTCCGGCAGATGTGACGCCAACTGCCGCCAGCTGTCGCCGTCGTCGGCCGACGCGTACACCTCGCCGTTGCGATTGCCGAAGTAGACGCCCGCCGGGTCCTCGCCGTCGTGCCACATCGCGTCGCGCAGCACCGTGCCGTAGTGGTCCCCCTGCGGCAGCCCCGCCGTGAGCGGCTCCCAGGTCCTGCCCGCGTCCTGAGTCCGGTAGACCCGGCAGCGCCGGCCGGCCGGCACCCGGTCCGAGTCGGCGTTGATCGGGAACACGTACGCCGTGTCACCACGATGGGGGTGGGCCACGACCGCGAAGCCGAACGTCGACGGCAAACCCTCGCCGATGTCCGTCCAGCTGCCGCCCGCGTCGTCACTGCGGTACACACCCCAGTGGTTCTGCAGATACAGCCGGTCGGGGTTCACCGCGTCCCGGGCGACCTTGTGCACGCACTGGCCGAACTCCGGGTCCGGGTCCGGCAGGAACACCGCCGACACCCCGGAGTTGGACGGGACCCAGCTCGCGCCGCCGTCCAGGGTGCGGAACACGCCCGCCGTCGAGACCGCCACCGTCACGGCCCGCGGATCACGCGCGTCGGTGAGCACGGTGTGCAGCCCCTCACCGCCGCCGCCCGGCACCCACTTCCCGCGGGTGGGGTGCTCCCACAGCGGCCGGACCAGCTCGAAGGTCTCCCCGCGGTCCTCCGAGCGGTACAGCGCGGCCGGTTCCGTGCCCGCGTACACCACGTCCGGTTCGGCCGCGGCCGGGTGCAGCTGCCAGACCCGCTCCAGCGAAGCCCCGGTGTCCTTGGGGAACTTGACGGCGGGCCGGGCCGGTTCGGTCCAGCTGTGGCCCAGGTCGTCGGAGTGGAACACCGACGGGCCCCAGTGCGCGCTGTCCCCGCCGGCCAGCAGCCGGGGCCGCCCGCCCCGGGTGTCGATGGCGACCGAGTACACGGCCTGCGCGTTGAAGTAAGGGCTCTCGTCGAACTCCCAGTCGCCGCCCCGCCGGCGTCCGATGAACAGACCCTTACGGGTGCCCACCGCGAGCAGTACCTCGGTCATGCCGATCACCTCCGCGACGTCTTCGCCGACGCCATCGTTTCGGACACCGGTCAGTCTGCACCCCACCACTGACAGTCACCTCCGGACCGGCCGCGCCGCAGGTCAGGCGGTGCGGCGGCCCGTTCCCGCGGCCGAGCGCGGCCGCCCGCCGGAAGGTCAGCCGGCGTCCGGCAGCGCACGTCCGACGATCGCGTCCAGCCCGGCCGCCGCGGGCAGCGTGCCGAAGGAGTGCCCCCAGTCGCCGCCCAGCCGGGTCGCGCAGAAGGCGTCGGCGACCGCGGACGGGGCGTGCCGCACGAGGAGGGAGCCCTGCAGCGTCAGGGCCATCCGCTCCACCAGCCGCCGCGCGCCCGCCTGCGAGCCCTCCGCCAGCTGGTCCTCGAGCCCGGCCACGGCGGCGTCCAGCCGGGCGTCCGCGCCGCGCGTCAGCGCGAGTTCCTCGAACAACGCCTGCGCGGTGGCCGGATCCCGGCCGAGTGCCCGCAGCACGTCGAGCGCGTTGACGTTGCCCGAGCCCTCCCAGATCGACAGCAGCGGGGCCTCGCGGTAGTGCCGGGGCATACCGGAGTCCTCGACGTAGCCGTTGCCGCCCAGGCACTCCAGGGCCTCGGCGGTGAACGCCGGTCCCCGCTTGGTGACCCAGTACTTGCCGACCGCCGTCGCGATCCGGCGGAACGCGGCCTCCCCGGCGTCCCCGCGCACCGCGCGGTCGGCCGCCCCGGCCAGGCGCAGGGTGAGCGTCGTGGCGGCCTCGGACTCCAGCGCCAGATCGGCCAGCACATTGCGCATCAGCGGCTGGTCCACCAGCCGCGCCCCGAACGCGCTGCGGTGCCGCGCGTGGTGGCCGGCCTCGACGAGCGTCTTGCGCATCAGCGCCGCCGACATCATCACGCAGTCCAGCCGGGTGCAGTTGACCATCTCGATGATGGTCTTCACACCCTGCCCCTCCGGGCCGACCAGCCAGGCGACGGTCCCGTCGAACTCGGGCTCGGAGGAGGCGTTGGAACGGTTGCCCAGCTTGTCCTTCAGCCGCTGCACGCGGAAGGTGTTGCGGGTGCCGTCGGGCAGCACGCGCGGCACCAGGAAGCACGAGAGGCCGCCGGGGGCCTGCGCCAGCACCAGGAACACGTCGCACATCGGCGCCGACGTGAACCACTTGTGCCCGCGCAGGGTGTAGACGCCCGGCTCGGCCGTCGGAGCGGCCGACGTCGTGTTGGTGCGGACGTCGGAGCCGCCCTGCTTCTCGGTCATCCCCATCCCGGCCAGCAGCCCGCGCTTGCCGGCCGGGACGCGCAGCCCCGGCTCGTACTCCCGGCTGGTCAGCCCCGGCTCGTACACCTCGGCCAGCTCCGGCTGCCGGCGCAGGGCCGGCACCGCCGCGTACGTCATGGACGTCGGACAGCCGTGCCCCGCCTCGGTGTGCCCCCACACCAGTCCCTTCGCGGTGCGGACGACATGGGCGCCGGGACGGTCGTCCGCCCAGGGCGCGGCGGCCAGCCCCTCGGCGACGGCCGCGCCCATCAGGTGATGCCAGCTGGGGTGGAACTCGACCTCGTCCACGCGGTTGCCGTACCGGTCGTGGGTGCGCAGCTCGGGCTCGTGGCGGTTGGCCTGGTCGCTCCACTCCTGCACCTGCGCGCTGCCGGCCAGCCTGCCGACCCGGCGCAGCTCCCCCTCGGCCCAGCCGCCGCCCTCCCGTCGCAGGCCCTCCAGCAGGGCGGTGTCCTCGGAGGCGTCGTACGGGGTCAGGGGAGGGGGCTGGTTGGTGACGTCGTGGGTGGCGCCGCCGTGTGCGCCGAAGTCCTGCCGCGGCTCGTCCGCGAGTGTGGTGGCCATACCACGAGTGTTGCACTATTCGTACGGCCGCAGCAATCATGCAACATCATGATCGGCGCCGTAGAGTACCCGTCCATGCGGAGGAACGACCCGGACGACCCCCGGCCGCGCCCGCTGTCCGCGCGGTCGGTCGTGCTGAGCCTGCTGCTGGGCACCCACCCGCCGGAGCTCCCGGCGAGGGAACTGGGGCGGCTGGTGGAGGGCTTCGGTATCGGAGGGTCCACGCTCCGCGCGGCGCTCAGCCGGATGGTCGCCGCCGGTGACCTGCGGCGAACGGACGCCGGCTACCGCCTCAGCGACCGGCTGCTCGAACGCCAGCGCCGCCAGGACGAGTCCCTGGAACCGCGCACACGCGCGTGGGACGGTGACTGGGAACTGGTGGTGGTCACCGCCTCGGGCAGAAGCCCCGCCGAACGCGCGGATCTGCGCACCCGGCTGGCCGCCCTCCGCCTCGCCGAACTCCGTGAGGGGGTGTGGCTGCGCCCCGCCAACCTGGAGCGCCCGCTGCCCGCCGCCCTCGACGAGGTGGCCGAACGCGGCACCGCCCGCCCGGGCCGGCCCGCCGCCGAACTCGCCGCGCGCCTGTGGCCGCTGGACACCTGGTCGGACGCGGCCCGCGCGCTCCTCGGGCACGTCGGCCGCGCCACGGGCCCCGCCGAGCGGCTCGCCGCGTTCGCCGCCGTCGTACGGCATCTGCTCGCCGATCCCGTCCTGCCCCCGGACCTGCGGCCGGACGGCTGGCCGGGCGACGCGCTGCGGTCCGCCTACGCCGGGTACCGGGGGGAGCTGACGGGCGGGGCGCGCTCCCGCGCGGGCGGCGCGTGACGGCGGACAGGGCCCGGTCAGCCGTACGAGGCGCCGCGCGGGACGCCTCGTACGACCGCCACCCGTGGGGGGCTACCGGTAGGTGATGTCCGACGACGCGTACTTGCAGTACGAGCTGTCGGGGCCCGAGCCGTTGCTGCTCGGCTCGTCACCGTCGTCGTTGCCGATGTACTTCTGGCACGGGATGATCTTCTTGCTGCCGTCCCCGATGATCGTGATGTTCCGCAGGGTCGCGCTGTCGCCGTAGTTGGTGTTGATGCCGGCGATCCTGCCGCCCTTCCAGTTCACCTCGATGGTGTTGAGGTTGATCGTCCGCTTGTACTGCGTGGAGCAGTTGCCGCAGGAGCGGACGAAGGTGCCGAAGTTCTTGACCGCGAAGTTCGACACGTTCAGCGTGCCGGCGCCGTTGAACTGGAACACCTTGTCGCTGGCTTCCTTGGCGCCGCCGCCGCTGACGGTGTACACCGACCCGGACGACTTGCCCTTGAAGGTGGCGGCGTCCTCGCCGACGTCCTCCCACCAGACGTTCTGCAGCGTGCAGGAGCCCTTGCAGTGCACGCCGTCGGCCGCGGGGGCGCCCAGGATGACGTTCTTCAGGACCGCGCCGTCCGCCAGTTCCAGGATCGGGCCCTGGTCCTCGTCCTGGCTGCCGGAGCCCAGGTCGCCGGTGCCGTAGAGGCGCTTCATCGCGTAGTCCTTGGTGCCGGACACGGAGATGGTGGAGGAGACGCCCTGGCTGCCGTTGGCGGTGGGCCAGGTGGCGGCGCTCGCCGGGGACGCGCCGGTAGTCATGACCATGCCAACCGAGAGTCCCAGGGTGGCGAGTGCGCCCGTCAGTGCGCGAGCGCGTGGTCGTTTCGCGGAAGTCATGTCGTTCCTTCTGTCGTGGTGTGGGGGTACGAGCATGTACGTGAACGACGTTCGTGGAACTGTGCGGCGCGTGGTTCGAATCCGCGAACCGGTCACGCTGCTGAACGGGAAACGTATGGGGTAAGCGCTTTCTAGTCAACGGCTCGCGTGGGTCACATTCGGCCAGGAAACGCGGACGCCGGCGGCCCGGGGTGCGAGGGGCACCCCGGGCCACCGGCGTGGGCGACGGACGGTGACGGGCTCAGACGGAGCGGTGGTACGGGTCCGGTACATGGACCTCGCCGCCCAGCTCGCGGGCCGCGTGCCGGGCCCACGAGGGGTTGCGGAGCAGCTCGCGGCCGAGGAACACCGCATCCGCCTCGCCGTTGGCCACGATCTTCTCCGCCTGCTCGGCGTCGGTGATCATCCCCACGGCCGCGACCGGCAGCGCCGTCTCGTCGCGCACGCGCGTGGCGAAGCGGACCTGGTAGCCGGGGCCGGTCGGGATGCGGACGCCGGCGGCGTTGCCGCCGGTGGAGACGTCGAGCAGGTCGACGCCGTGGGCGTGCAGGTCGGAGGCGAAGCGGACGGTGTCGTCCGGGGTCCAGCCCGCATCCTCCAGCCAGTCCGTGGCCGAGATCCGGAAGAACAGCGGCTTGTCGTCCGGCCACTCCTCGCGCACGGCGTCGACCACCTCGAGCGCGAACCGCGTCCGGTTCTCGTACGAACCGCCGTAGGCGTCGGTGCGGCGGTTGGAGTGCGGGGAGAGGAACTCGTTGATCAGATAACCGTGGGCGCCGTGCACCTCGGCGATCTCGAACCCGGCGGCGAGCGCCCGCCGTGCGGCCGCGCGGAACTGTCCGACGATGTTCCGGATCTCCTCGGCGGACAGCTCGTCCGGCACCGGGTGACGCTCGTCGAAGGCGACCGGGCTCGGGGCCATCGGCTGCCAGCCGTGACCGTCGGGGCCGACCGGCGCGCCGCCCTTCCAGGTGCGCTCGGTCGACGCCTTGCGTCCCGCGTGGGCGAGCTGGATGGCGGGGACGGTGCCCTGTGCGGTCAGGAAGCGGGTGATCCGGCGGAAGGCCTCGACCTGGGTGTCGTTCCAGATCCCGAGGTCGTACGGCGAGATCCGGCCCTCCGGCGACACGCCGGTGGCCTCGACGACGATCAGGCCGGTGCCGCCGGCCGCGCGGGCGGCGTAGTGCGCGAAGTGCCAGTCGTTGGGCGCGCCGGTGTCAGGGCCCTCGGGTGCCGCCGAGTACTGGCACATCGGAGCCATCCAGACCCGGTTGGGCACGGTCACATCGCGCAGGGTGTACGGCTCGAACAGCGTGCTCACGGTGGGCTCCATTCGGCGGGACCGGGATTGGTAGGCTCGTACGATAAGCATCGTAATACGGGGGATGTCAAACTACGACGACTCTCGTACGATGAAGGTTCCCGGACCGAATGCGAGCCACCGTGACGACCGCCTCCTCCGCCCCCAGCAGCCGCGCTCTGCCGCACCCGGTGTGCGAGGAGATCCGGCTGGAAGGCGTGCTGCACGCGCTCTCCGACCCCGTTCGGCTGCGGATCGTGCGCCGGCTCGCGGCCGAGGGCGTCGAACTGTCCTGCTCCCACTTCGACCTGCCGGTCACCAAGTCCACCACCACGCACCACTTCCGGGTGCTGCGGGAGAGCGGCGTGATCCGGCAGACCTACGAGGGCACCGCCAAGATGAACGGCCTCCGCCGCACGGACCTGGACGGCCTCTTCCCCGGCCTCCTCGACGCCCTCCTCGCGGCGGCCGCCCGCCAGGAGGCCCGCCACGGCGTGCGGTGACGTCATCCGGTCGCCGGGCGTCCGGTGAGCCGCCGGGGCTGTGCACGCTCCGCTGACAGGGTGCCGTCCGCCGTCCCGGGTGCGTGTTCTGCGGGAGGAAACTGATCACACGGTTACGTTGCGTGTGTGCTTGAGGCATCTTTCCTTCATCTTTGCGATCGCTCTCCGGCGGAGGGAGCGGTGTCCGTGTGGCCCGCGTGGGAGGTGCGGGAGGGGGAGCGTGCGACGCGGTGGCTCCATGTGCGGCTGGCCTTCGCCGACGGAGCCCGGATCGACGCGCTGGTGACGGTGTGCGAGGGCTGGGTGTGCGTCGAGGACGTACGGGCGCGGCCCGCGCTGGCACTGGAGGACCTGGCCCTGTTCGCCGACTGGATCGAGGGACCGCTGGCACAGGCCTGCGGTGCCGAGACCGAGCCGGACGCCGGGGACGACGCCGGCACGGGGGCGCACCGGCAGCGGCCCGCGCCGGCGACGGGCCCTCTCGAGCGGGGGCTCGTGGCACGGGCGTACCGCACGGCGCAGGAGAAGGGAGCCGATCCCGTTCTCGCGGTGATGGACGAGACGGGATACAGCCGGCGCGGCGCGCTCAGGCTCATCGGCCGGACGCGCGACGCGGGCCTGCTGCCCGCGCGGCACGCCCGGCGCTGAGCCGGCCGGCCGGGGCCGGCGGCCTGGCTGCGGATCGCCGGGTGCGGGCGTGCCGTCACATCAGGTTGCGCATCCGGCTGATCTCGCTGGTCTGCTGGGCGACGACGTCGTCCGCCATCTCCTCCATCACGAGGTTGTTGCCCTCCCCCTTCACCTCGGTGGACATGGTGATCGCCCCCTGGTGATGAGTGATCATCAGGGTGAGGAAGAGCTGGTCGAACGCCGCGCCGTCGGCCGCGCTCAACTGCTTCAGCTGGGCCTGCGTGGCCATCCCCGGCATCGTCGCGTGGTCGTGTGCGTGCCCGTCGTCCCGCTCCGTCCTGCCGTGGCTCTTCAGCCACGCCTTCATCGCCTTGATCTCGGGCCCCTGCGCGGCCGCGATGCGCTCCGCCAGCTTGACGATCTTCTTCGACTCGGCGCGGTCCGGAGCCAGTTCGGTCATCTCGAGGGCCTGCGCGTGGTGCTCGATCATCATCCGCGCGTACGTCACGTCCGCGGAGTTGGGGGAGTCGTCCTCCGCGCGCTGCCGCTGGGCCTCCTCGGCCGACAGGGTCCGGTTGGCCTCCCCGGGCCCGCCCGGCGCGATGACCGAAGGCCCGCTCCCGGCAGCCCGATCGGCGCCGTCGGTGTCCGAGTCGCAGCCCACGAGCCCGAGTACGGCCAGGGCGGTCAGCCCGGCCGCGACGACGGACACGCGTGACGCACGGCGGTAGTGCACAAGGACCTCCTGTGACTGGCGGCAACCCCCGTCGGGGCTGGGGCACATGACACCTCGTGAGTGTCGACGACCGTCCTAGCACGCTTCCGCACGTCAGTGATCGAAAAACTTCATTGCAAGTGTGTTGCCCTCTGTTGGTATGTGCATGCCGAAGACGATACTGCCGGAGCGAAAACCGTTCCGACGCGAACGGAACCAGGGAGGAAAAACAGTGATCCTGTTGAGCGTTTCCCGAAATCGGCGCAGACGCCTGGGAGTCGCGGCGGCGGCCGGCGGCCTGCTGGCCGCGCTGCTCACCGCCGCGCCGGCCGCGGCGATCCCCGACCCCGGGGACTCGCCCGCCGCCGAGAAGGAGGTTTCCCGCAGCGACCAGGCCGAGGCGCGCCGCGCCATCGAGAGCGGCGAGATACCCGCACAGGACGAGGTCGTCCACTCCGACAACATCCGGCATGTGGCGCACATCCCCAAGGACGTGCTGTCCGGCACCAACTCGGACCTGGCCTTCCAGGGACGCTACGCCTTCGCCGGCAACTACGACGGGTTCCGCATCTTCGACATCAGCAACCCGAAGGCGCCGAAGACGGTGGCCCAGGTGCTGTGCCCCGGCTCGCAGAACGACATCTCCGTCTCCGGCGATCTGCTGTTCCTGTCCACCGACTCCTCGCGCAGTGACGACAGTTGCAACAGCACCACACAGCCGGCGACCGAGAAGTCCTCGTGGGAGGGCATGAAGGTCTTCGACATCAGCGACAAGCGCAACCCGCGCTACGTCGCCGCCGTCGAGACCGCCTGCGGTTCGCACACCCACACGCTGGTGCCCGAGCGCAAGAACGTCTACATCTACGTCTCCTCGTACTCGCCGAACGCGGCCTACCCGGACTGCCAGCCGCCGCACGACGGCATCTCCGTCATCAAGGTGCCGCGCAAGGCCCCGCACAAGGCGGCGCTCGTCGGCTTCCCGGTGCTGTTCCCGGGTGAGGGTCCCGACGGCGGCGGCAACCCCGGCGGACCCACCAACCCGGGTGTCTCCAAGACCACCGGCTGCCACGACATCACCGTGCTGCCCTCGAAGGACCTGGCCGCCGGTGCCTGCATGGGCGACGGCATCCTGTTCTCCATCAAGGACCCGGAGCGTCCGCGGGTGATCGACCGGGTGCAGGACAACGTCAACTTCGCGTTCTGGCACTCGGCGACCTTCAACCAGAAGGCGAACAAGGTCGTCTTCACCGACGAGCTCGGCGGCGGCGGCGCCGCCACCTGCAACGCGGAGGTCGGCCCGGACCGCGGCGCGGACGGCATCTACGACATCGTCGGCAAGGGCGACAAGCGCGAGCTGGTCTTCCGCAGCTACTTCAAGATCCCCCGTCACCAGGCGGACACCGAGAACTGCGTCGCCCACAACGGCTCGCTGATCCCGGTCAAGGGCAAGGACCTGATGGTCCAGGCCTGGTACCAGGGCGGCGTCTCCGTGTGGGACTTCACCAACTCCTCGAAGCCGAAGGAGATCGCCTACTTCGAGCGCGGTCCGCTCTCCACCGAGGACCTCGTCACCGGGGGCTCCTGGTCGGCGTACTACTACAACGGCTACATCTACTCGAACGACATCGCCAAGGGCTTCGACGTCCTGAAGATCGACGACCGGCGTACGGACCCGGCCCGCTGGGTCCACCTGCGGGAGCTCAACACACAGACCCAGCCGGACTACTTCGACTGAGCGTCCGGCTGCGGCCCGGTCGAGAAGAACCGGGCCAGGTCCGCTCCGCACGTCCCGCCGGGCACCTCGGTGTCCGGCGGGACACCCGCCTCCCAGTCGAGCCGGTAGCGCTTGAACAGCTCCGCCCGCAGTACGGGGACCGGCATGGGCGCGCCCGGCATCAGGGCCGCGTACACGGCGCCCATCAGCAGGGCGCGCAGCATCGGGTAGTCCGCGTCGACGTCGTCCGAGCCGTGCCGGGCGACGGTGTCGCGCAGCAGTTCCGCCAGGCGCCGCTGTTCGGGGCAGGGCAGGAAGCCCTCGGCCTGCAGCAGTCCGGCCATGTGCTGGCGCATCAGCACCGGCCGGTCCCGCGCCAGACCCAGGATCGCGTCGATCGCCCGTGCCATCCGCTCCCGGCCGTCCTCGGTGTGCGGTTCCCGCTCCAGGGCCTCCTCCAGGGTGCGGTGCATCAGCCGGTGCACGGCGGACTGAAGGAGCTGGCGCTTCCCCGGGAAGTAGTACGAGACCAGGCCCCGCGCGGAACCGGCCCGGTCGGCTATGTCGCCCAGCGTCGTCGCCTCGTACCCGTGCTCGCCGACCAGCTCGACCGCGGCGTGCAGGAGCCGCTCCTTCGAACGCCTCCGCAACTCTTCATTGACCAGGGCGCTGCGCGGGGACATGCTGGACTCCTGCGTTGACTGGCTGGCAGCCAACTATACTCAACGCGTCCGGCGAGGCCCCCTGGCGGGCCTCTTCGGGGTGCCGTTCATCTCGGGCGACGCGGGGGATCGTCCGAGATGAGCGGTGGCCGGGCAGCGGCGCCTGTGGAACTCCACCGCCGCCAGCACCAGCAGGGCGCCCAGCAGCCAGCCGCCCAGGACGTCCGTGGGCCAGTGGACGCCCAGCCAGACCCGGGTGAGGCCCACGCCGGCCACGGAGACGACCGCCACCGCCAGCGCCGTACGCCACAGGACGCGGGGCGCTCCGTGACGGTGCAGCAGCCACAGCAGCAGGCCGCAGACGACCGTCGCGGTCATGGCGTGCCCGGACGGGAACGCGGCGTAGTGCGCGGAGTCCACCGGGTCGGGCCAGGTCGGGCGGGCGCGGTCCAGGGCGGCCTTGAGGCCCTGTTGAACGGCTGTGCCGACGGCGACGGTCAGAAGCAGCCAGAGTGCCGTCCAGCCGTCCGCGTAGCGGCGGAGCAGCAGGACGGCCGTCGCCCCGCAGAGGATCCGCATCGTCCAGGGGTCCCAGATCCAGTCCGTCAGGATGCGGGACGTCTGGGTGAGCGCCGGCTCCTCGACCGCCCAGCGGTGGGTGGTGCGGGCGATGCCCGCGTCCAGGTCGAGCAGGGGGCGCCATTCGATGCCGACGAGCGTGAGCAGGAGGGCCGAGCACAGGGCGAGGAGGCTGGTGGGGAGATGGGGTGTGCGGCGCTGCCTCGGGGGTTCGGGCGGGGAGTCGGTGTGGGGGGTGTGCATGGGTCGATCCTCGCGGAACGGGTGTGTGCGGGGCCAGTGTCCGCGGCGCTCGGCGTCGGTGTGGACCGGAGGCGGGCCGCGCTGCCCGGCGCCTGCGGGGTGCCGTCGCGCGCCGTCCCCCGCAGCGGCACGACTGCCCGCGGCCGGCGGGGCGTGCGGCCGCGGTTGCCCGCGGAGGGCGGAGGGTGTGGTCGGGGGCAGGCCGTCGTGGTTGTTCAGCCGAGGGCTCTCAAGCCCGGGGTGACGGCGATCAGGACGGGGATCGTCGGGATCAGGGACGCCACCGCCGTGAGGCGTAGCCGGTGGGCCGGGGTGAGGCGGTTCTCGGGGGTGAGGAGGCGGTGGACGCGGGCCGGGACGTGGGTTCCGGGGGTGGTGAAGACCCCGCGGTCCTCGTTGAGTTCCACCAGCGCCAGTGCCGTGGTCAGCCGGCCGAAGCGGCGGGACGCCATGTCGTCGGCGGCGAGTTCGACCAGCCGGTGCATCTCGTCGCGGAACGCCGCGAACACCGGCACCTGCGGGAAACCGCCCGCCAGCGCCGAGGAACAGTGCCGCAGCCAGTCGTGCCGGGCCTGCGCGTGCCCCCGCTCATGGGCGAGGACGGCGTCCAGCTGTCTGCCCTTCAGCCGGCGCAGCGCGGCCGTGGTGACGACCAGCCGGGGCGGGGTGCCGGGCAGCCACCAGGCGTCGGGCCGCTCACCCTCCAGGACCACGAGCCGCTCGGAGTTCGCCTGCTCCCCGGGCAACAGCGGCGCCCGCACCCGCAGTTCGGCCCGGCGTGCCCGGCGCCGGGCGCGGGCCCGTACGACCTCGCGGACCAGCATCGCCGCGCTCCACAGCCCGCCGGACGCCAGCGTCACCGCGGTGGTCTGCGCCAGGAGCCCGGCCGTGCCGAGCGTGTACGCCTCCACGACCGCACGGGGCGCGGTGGCGAACACCCGGCCACCCACCGCCCGCCAGGCGGCCGCCGCGCTGAACGTCATCGAGAGCGCGCAGCACAGCAGCACCGCCGCGATCACGCACTGCCACGCCCACAGCGCCACCACCGGTTCACGGTCCGGCCAGTCGGCCCGGGCCAGCAGCCGGGGACCCAGGACGGCGGTCAGGACACCGAGCATCAGCAGGGCCGCGGGGAGGATCATGTCCGCAGCCTATGAGCGCGGGCCGTCCGGAACACGGTCACCGGCGCCGAAGTGACGCAGGCAACGGTCCGCCCTCACAGCGTCAGCAGCATCGCCACCATCGCGATCCCCATGGACAGCCGGCAGGCCCGCGCCAGCTCCGGCCGGTCGCCCCAGCCGGCAGCGGCACCCGCGCCCCCCGTCGCGGAGGCCCCGGGCACCAGCCGTACGCCGGTGGCGAGCACGTACGCCGTGAAGTAGAGCAACAGCGCCCCGGTGAGCAGGGGTACGCCGGCCCCGCCGTGCCCGTGGGCGCCACCCCGCCCCGTGGCGGCCATGGTCACCGCCATGTACACCATCGCCCCGGCACCCATCAGATGGTGCAGATGCCGCGCCCCGCCGCGGGCCGTCCACAGCGCGTGCAGCCCCGCCGCGCCGAACACCACCGCGAGGGCCGGCCAGGCCCAGCCGGGTGGTGTGAGCACCGCCGCCGGCACGGCCATCACGGCCATGCCGAAGCCCATGAGCGCCTCGCCGCCCGCGGCGCGGCGCTGCTCCACCACATGGCTGCGCATGCGCAGCAGACAGTAGGCGCCGGTCGCCGCGCAGAGCGCGACCAGCAGCCAGCCGGACGACGCCGGTCCGTGCACCCCGAACCTCCCCCTCGCCCCGCCGGACGGTCGTCCATGGCATGCCCGGTCCCGGCCGCGGACACCCGGGCGCACGGGAGTGAGAAGGGAGCGTGCGGGGAGCGCGGCCGGGCGGGCCATATATTTCACAGGTAAAACACCTGTTAACCTTGTTCTTCATGAGCAGTGCGACCCCCACCCCTACCGCCCCACGGCCCGCCCGGCGCCTCCCGCTCGCCGCCCCGCTGCGCCTCGGGCGGCCCTCCGACATCTGGTTCAAGCCCGCCCTCAGCGTGGTCGCCGCGGTCGCACCGCCCAGCCTGCTCCTGGTGGCGCTCGGCCGCCTGGACCTCGCGATGTACACCATGGCGGGCTCCCTGTGCGCCCTCTACGCCCACAACCTTCCGTACGCCGCCCGGGCCAGGGCGCTCGCGTGGGTGGTGCTCGGCATGCTCGGCGGCCTCGCCGCGGCCCTGGTCACCGCCTCCCTCACCACGAACGCCGTGGTCCTGGTCACCGTCGGCGCCGTACTGGCCGCCGTGCAGAAGGCGCTGTGCGACGCCACCCGCATCGGCCCGCCCGGCCACGTGATCCTCACCTTCGTCAGCTCCGCCGCGCTGTTCGTGCCCCAGACCCCCGGCCAGGTCCCCGGCCACCTCGCCCTCGCCACCGCGGCCGGCGCCTGGGCCTACCTCGTGGGCATGGCGCCCGCACCGCTGCGGCCGCACGGCCCCGAACGCCGCGCCACCGCCCGCGCCCTCAACGCCGCCGCCGCGTACGCCCGCGCGGGCGGCACCGGTGAGCGCACGGCCGCGTACGCCGCCGTACACACCGCGTGGCAGTCCCTCCTCTCCGCCGGCGACCGGCCCTCCGCGACCCGCCGCGCCCTCGAACGGCTCGTGGTCCGTGCCGAGGTCGCCCTCGCCGCGCCCGCCGACGCCGACCCCGTACGGCTGCGCGCCTGGGCGCGCGCCCTGCGCGGCACCGGAGCCGTCCCGCCCACCGACGACCCCCGCGCGGACGCCGCCGAACTTCTCGGCGTCGCCACCGAGCGAGCCACCCCGACCCGGCCCCTGTGGACCAGGCTCGGCCCGCTCACGCCCATCGCCGTACGCACCGCGCTCGGCTGTGCCCTCGCCGGCTACGTCTCCCTCGCCCTCGGTGTCGGCCGCCCCTACTGGGCCCTGGTCACCGCCGCCTCGCTCTACCAGGTCAACATCACCCTCACCTGGAGCCGGGCCGTCCAGCGGGTCGTCGGCAACCTCGCCGGCGTGCTGCTCTTCGCCGCAGTCGTCCCCGTCGCCCACCTCGGCCCGCTCGCCCTCGTGCTCTGCTGCCTGCTGTTCAACTTCGGCGCCGAGGCGCTCATCGGCCGCAACTACTGGCTCGGCAGCGTCTGCGTGACCCCGCTGGCGCTGCTCGTCACCGAGTTCGCCGGATACCAGCGGCCCGGTGAACTGATCACCGACCGCGCGGTGGACACCCTCGTCGGCGCCGTGGTCGGCTTCGCCGCCGCCGTGGCCGTCACCAACCGGCGGGCGGGCGACCGCGTGGAACGGGCCCTCGTCACGGCCGACCGCGCGCGCGAACACGCCGCCCGCCTCCTCGCCGGGCCCCGGCCCGCCCCCGCCGTCCTGGACGCCGCCCGCCGTGACCTCGCGGCCGCCCTGGTCGACCTGAGGGCCACCGCAGACGCCGCGTCCGGCGAGTGGTGGCACCGTGCGCCGGCCCAGGAGCGGGTCGTGCTCGCCGAGCAGACCGGACACCGTACGCTCGCGGCGACGGTACGACGCCAGGGGCTGCTCCCGGACCCCGGCGCGAGCACGAACACGGAGGACGTACGGCCATGACGGCGACCGAAGGACCAGCGGCGGCCGACGGCGGCGGACCGGCGGCGGACGGGGAGTCGCCCGACGGCCCACGGGGCGACACCGTCGCCGCCGTCGTCCGGCAGTGGCGAGCCGTCCACCCCGGCCTCGACACCGGACCCATGGAGGTCATCGGCCGCATCAACCGCTGCGCCGCCCTCCTGCAGCAGGCGGAGGACGCCCCGCTGCGCCGTGCCGGCCTGACCCGTCCGGAGTTCGACCTGCTGGGCGCGCTGCGCCGCACCGGTCATGAGCTCACCCCGAGCGAGCTGGCCCGCGAGACCTTCTCCTCGGGGGCCGCCGTCACCAAACGCCTCAAGCAGCTCAGCGAGCGCGGACTGGTCGAACGGCGCGGCGACACCCGCGACCGCAGGGTCGCCCATGTCCGCCTCACCGACTCCGGACGCGACCTGGTCGACGGCATCCTGCCCGCGCAGCTCGCCTACGAGACCGCCGTACTGTCCGGTCTGGACAGCACGGAACTCGGCGAGCTCGCCGCTCTGCTCGGCGAACTCCTCGGCCAGCTGGAAGGACGCCTGGGCGCCCTGCGGGCCTGAGCCGGGCGTGCCCCCGGGCCCTAGATGCCCGGCCGGTACCGGAGCGGGTGCTGCTCCGGGATCTCCACCAGCACGATCGGCGTGCCGTCCGGGTCGGCGATCCACATCTCGAGCAGCCCCCACGGCTCCAGCAGCGGCGGACGGACGATGTCGACGCCCTTGCCCGCCAGCTCCTCGTGCGTGACCGCGATGTCCTCGACCTGGAGCCACAGCCGTACGTCCGGGGACGAGGGCGCCGCCGACGAGGAGCCCGCGCGGCCCGAGAGCTCCAGGAATCCGCCGCCGAGGAAGTAGACGGTGCCGCGCTCCGGGCCGGTGCCGAACTCGCGGTGGACGGCCAGGCCCAGCCGCTCCCCGTAGAAGGCGCGGGAACGGTCGGGGTCGGTGGGGCGGAGCAGGATGCGGCTGCTCAGTACATGCACCATGCGGCCGAGCGTAGTGGCCGGGTTACCCTCGATCCCGCCCGAGCCACGCCGGAAGGCGCCCAGGAGAACCGGAGACGTGCCCATGGATTCCGCCACCGACACCGCGCTGACCTTCCGCGACGCGACCGACGCCGATGTGGACGTCCTCGTCGCGCTGATCCAGTCGGCGTACCGGGGCGATGCCAGCAGGGCCGGGTGGACCACCGAGGCGGACATCCTCGAGGGGCAGCGGACCGACCCGGAGGGTGTGCTGGAGGTCATCGAGTCCCCGGACAGCCGGCTGCTCACGGTCGAGCGGGACGGTCGCGTCGTCGCCTGCTGCCAGCTCGAACACCGCGGCGCACACGCCTACTTCGGGATGTTCTCGGTCAGCCCCGCCCTCCAGGGCGCGGGACTGGGCAGGACGATCATCGCAGAGGCGGAACGTCGGGCCCGCGCGGACTGGGGTGTGAGCGAGATGCACATGACGGTGATCTCCGTGCGCGACGATCTGATCGCCTGGTACGAACGGCGCGGCTACCGCCGTACGGGCCGGACGACACCCTTCCCGTACGGCGACGAGCGCTTCGGCATCCCGCAGCGGGACGACCTGGAGTTCGAGCTGCTGGTGAAGGAACTGGTCTGACGCCTCACGCCGTGAAGCGGCCGGTGCGCTTGATCTCCGGATAGTCGGTGGTGGCGCCGTCGAGTCCCAGGGCGCGCACCAGCCGGAGGTGGTCCTGGGTGTTCACCACCCAGCCGAAGATCCTCAGCTCGGCCTTCCGCGCCTGCTCGACGATCTCCAGGGTGAGCCGGCGGATGTTGAGACAGACGGCCCCCGCCCCGGCCGTGACCGCCCGCTCCACGACGTCCGTGCCGTAGCGGCTCGCCACGAGTGCCGTACGGACGCCGGGCACCAGACGGGCGATCTCCGTGATCGCCTCGTCGTGGAACGAGGACACTTCGACCCGGTCGGTCAGATCCCGCGCGTTCATCACCCCGGCCAGCGCACGGGCCGCCTGGACGTCCTTGATCTCGGCCTGCAGAGGCGCCCGTACGGCGTCGAGCACCTCCTCGAAGACGGGAATCCGCTCGCCCCGTCCGGCGTCCAGGGCACGCAGCTCGGCGAGCGTCCTGTCGGCGATCGCGCCCGTGCCGTCGGTGGTGCGGTCCACCTCGGCGTCGTGCATGACGACGAGTGCGCCGTCCTTGCTCAGATGGAGGTCGAGTTCGATGACGTCGAGGCCCGACTCCTGGGCGGCGACGAAGGAACGGAGGGTGTTCTCGGGTTCGACACCCATGATTCCGCGGTGACCGATGGTGAGGAAGTTCAAGGTGCGACTCGCTTCCGTCGACGGCGGCGGGGGGCCGTCCCTACGGCCCTCCTGGACCGTATCGCCTGTGCCCGCCGCGTCCAGAGGCTGAACCTCGATCGCGGGCACTGTCGCCCACCCGGGTGTCCGGCAGGAAAAAATGCGGCGAGAACCGGGGTGCGGCAGGATAATTTCCCGAGGTCCCCCTTGCTGGGAGAAACGGCGTATGTATACGGTCTCCTTACGCGAGGTTCTCCCGTGGAGGATGGGTTATGACGGAAATTCTTGTGCAGGTGGGTGTCGAGGGACAGGTTCCTTCGGCGACGAGGGTGGTGGAGCACCCGGCGTGGCCCGTGCTCAAGGATGCCGTGGAGCGGATCCGGCCCTGGCAGTCCAAGGACGGTTCGATCGACTTCGACGCCGAGGGCGCACCCTCCCGCGACGAGGCCGACGGCGCCGTGCGCGCCGTGATCGGCGCCGTCGGCGAGCTCGCCCCGCTGCTCCCGCACGACCGCGCCTATCACGAGGCGCTCGCCGGGGACCTGCGCCGCTGGGCCGACGGCGGCTTCGAGGTGCCCGACTTCCTCGACTCGCTGCTGGCCTTCCAGCCGGCCGCGCACCGCGAGGACGGCCTGCAGCACCTGGTCGTCTTCCCGATGTACACCCAGAACGGCAACCCGGACCGCAACCTCGAGGCGGTCGTGCTGCGCATGGTCTGGCCCGACTGGCTGGCCGAGCTGGAGCGCACCCGCTACGACAACCCGCTGTTCTGCGGCATCACCTTCGAGGACTTCACGGCGGGCTACGACACCAACTCCGCGGTCCTCTTCCCCGAGACCATCGCGGTGCGCGAGGCCCCCGAGCGGTTCACCTGGGGCGGCATCTTCTGCGACCGCGAGGCCGCCCGTTTCCGCCGCGTCACCGAGGCCGCCGTGAACATCCTGGGCCTGGAGCTGCCCGAGGACGTCGCCGCGCTGGTGCACGACCAGAAGCGCTGCGAAGAGGCTTTCGTGCTCTGGGACATGGTCCACGACCGCACCCACAGCCACGGCGACCTGCCGTTCGACCCCTTCATGATCAAGCAGCGCCAGCCGTTCTGGATGTACGGCCTGGAGGAGCTGCGCTGCGACCTCACCGCCTTCAAGGAGGCCGTGAAGCTGGCCGGCGACGGCGTTCCGCAGGCCCGTGACGTGCAGGTCGCGGTGCTCTTCGACCGCATGTTCCGCTTCCCCGTCACCGGCGCGCGCGTCCGCAACTACGACGGACTCGGCGGCCAGCTGCTCTTCGCCTACCTGCACAAGCACGACGTCGTCCGCTGGACCGACAACAGGCTCTCCATCGACTGGGAGCGCGCCCCGCAGGTCACCAACCAGCTGTGCGCCGAGATCGAGACGCTGTACCGCGACGGCATCGACCGCCCCAAGCTCGTCCACTGGTTCGCCGGGTACGAGCTGGTCTCCACCTATCTCTCCCCGCACCCGGGCTCCAGGTGGGCCAAGGGTCCCGACGCCCTCGACCTGACGCAGCCGCCGCGGAAACTCGTGGATGACGTGCTTCCGGACGAGTTTCCGCTGAGCATGTTCTATGAGGCACTGTCCAAGAAGCTGAAGAACGTGATCGCCGAGACCAAGGGCATCACGGCGGACGGTGCGGAGCGGGTCGCCGCGTGAGCGATCGCGATTCCACAACTGCTCAGGAGGCGAGGACCATGGGGAACGGGGCGCTCGAGGGCGCGGTGATCGCGGTGGCCGGAGCGGGCGGACCGGCGGGCCGGGCGGCGCTGCTCAGGCTGGCCGAGGCGGGGGCGACCGTCGTCGGCTCGGACAACGACCCGGAGCGGCTGGCGGAGGCCGTCGACGCGGCGCGCTACGCGCACGGCGGCGCCACCGTCACCGGTGACACCGTCGACCTGCTGGACCTGGGCTCCACCCGTGAGTGGGCCACCCGCGTCGAGAAGGAGTTCGGGCGGGTCGACGGCCTGGTGCATCTCGTCGGCGGCTGGCGCGGCAGCGAGACCTTCACCAAGACCAGCCTGGACGACTGGGACTTCCTGGAGCTGCTGCTGGTGCGCACCGTGCAGCACACCAGCCTCGCCTTCCACGAGGCGCTGCAGCGCAGCGAGCGGGGCCGGTACGTCCTGATCAGCGCGTCCGGCGCCACCAAACCCACCGCGGGCAACGCCGCGTACGCGGCCGGCAAGGCCGCCGCCGAGGCGTGGACGCTGGCCATGGGCGACTACTTCCGCAAGGCCGGGGGCGAGCAGGGGCCGACGTCGGCGGCTGCGATCCTGGTGGTGAAGGCGCTGGTGCACGACGCGATGCGCGCCGACCGCCCCAACGCGAAGTTCGCGGGCTTCACGGACGTCAAGGACCTCGCCGAGGCCATCGTCGGCGTCTGGGACAAGCCCGCCGCGGAAGTGAACGGAAACCGTCTGTGGCTGACCGAGAAGCCGTGAACCCGCCGAGGACCGACGCGCGTCGTCATCACGACCCGGACGTCCGCGGTTTCGCCAGCGACAACTACGCCGGGGTCCACCCGGAGGTCCTCGCCGCCCTGGCCGTCGCCAACGGCGGCCATCAGGTCGCGTACGGCGAGGACGCGTACACCGAGAACCTCCAGCAGGTGATCCGCAGCCACTTCGGACCCACCGCCGAGGCGTTCCCCGTCTTCAACGGCACCGGGGCCAACGTCGTCGCGCTCCAGGCGGTCACCGACCGCTGGGGCGCGGTGATCTGCGCCGAGAGCGCCCACATCAACGTGGACGAGGGCGGCGCCCCGGAACGGGTCGGCGGCATCAAGCTGCTCACCGTGCCGACGCCGGACGGCAAGCTCACCCCCGAGCTGATCGACCGGCAGGCGTACGGCTGGGAGGACGAGCACCGGGCGATGCCCCAGGTGGTCTCCATAGCCCAGGCCACCGAGCTGGGCACGGTGTACACCCCGGACGAGATCCGCGCCATCTGCGAGCACGCCCACGCGCACGGCATGAAGGTGCACGTCGACGGCTCCCGGCTGGCCAACGCGGCCGCCACGCTGGACGTGCCGATGCGCACCTTCACCAACGGCGTCGGCGTCGACCTGCTGTCCCTGGGCGGCACCAAGAACGGCGCGATGTTCGGCGAGGCGGTCGTGGTGATCGACCAGGACGCCGTCCGTCATATGAAGCACCTGCGCAAGCTCTCGATGCAGCTGGCGTCCAAGATGCGCTTCGTCTCGGTGCAGCTGGAGGCCCTGCTCGCCCGTGACCTGTGGCTGCGCAACGCCCGGCACGCGAACGAGATGGCGCAGCGGCTGGCCGAGGGCGTACGCGCCGTGCACGGCGTGGAGATCCTTCACGAGGTGCAGGCCAACGCGGTCTTCGCGCGGCTGCCGCACGACGTGAGCGAGCGGCTGCAGAAGCGGTTCCGCTTCTACTTCTGGGACGAGGCGGCCGGGGACGTGCGCTGGATGTGCGCGTACGACACGACCGAGGACGACGTGGACGCGTTCGTGGCGGCACTCAAGGAGGAGATGGCGCGCTGACATCTTGCATAAGTATGCGACTGATCGGAAATGCATTGACTGCCGGTCGGTCGCGTACCTATGCTCTGGCGGCATGCAGCTGATCCAGGAAACCCCGGACCTCTCCGCCTACTTGGCCGCCGACGAGGCGATCGACCATCACCATCCGCTGGTCCGTGAGACGGCGGCACGCCTCGCCGCCGGGGCGAACGACTCGTATGACTATGCGCGGGCGGCGTTCGAGTTCGTGCGTGACACCATTCCGCACTCACAGGACTCCGGCGATCTCCGGGTCACCTGGCGCGCCTCCGACGTCCTGGAACAGCGCACCGGCATCTGCTACGCCAAGGCCCACGCGCTGGCCGCACTGCTGCGCGCCGAGGACATCCCCACCGCGCTCTGCTACCAGAACCTCGGCGTCGTGCACGGCCTGATCGCCGTACGCTTCAACGCCGCCTGGCACCGCCAGGACCCCCGCGGCAACAAACCGGGAGTGGACGCGCGATTCTCCCTGACGGGCGAACACCTGGCCTTCGCACCGGACCCCGCGTCGGGCGAAGGCGACTGCCCGGTCCTGTACGCCGCACCGCACCCGGCGGTCCTGACCGCCCTGCGCACCGCCCCCGACCGCCCCCACCTCTGGCGAACCCTCCCCACCACACTCGCCGGCTGACCGCGAGCAGCCGCCCCGCCGCATCCGCAGTTCCGCCCACTCGTGCCGCTGGGGCGGCACGGGTGGGCGCGCCGGCACCCGGCACACGCCGGCGAGCAAACCCACCCCCGCCCCGCACCAGTTGACGGAGCCGGCGTTCCGCCCCCGCCACAGCGACACCCCCGCACGCCCGCTAGTCTGCCCGCCATGCATGACGGGGGAGACACAGAACAGACCGAGACGGAGACACGCCCGAGCCGCCTCGCCCGCCTGAGGCGACACCGGGTCCTCATCTCGGCCACGGCCCTGGCACTCGCCGCCACGGCGACAGCCGTCCCGCTGGTGATGGCGGACTCCACCGACACACCCCCCTGTCACCACATCGCCGCCTCGACCCGCGCACTCGCCGAGCACCCCACCGCCGCCACCCGAGCCCTGGACCCGGGCGACGACATGTCCCGCCTCCCGGCCGTACGCGCACTCATCGCCCACGAGCACCCGTGCGGCGACGGCGCGCAGGCACTCGGCGCCGTGGTGGAGGCCGCGACCCGCGCCCCGGGCCCCGGCACACCGCACACCGTGGCCCAGGCCCGCGCCGCCTATGCCGTCGTCGAGGTGCTGGACTGGGCCGAGGTCCCCGACGGGATGTCCCCCGGAGTCGCGAGGATGCTGGCCGACTACGTCGTGGACGAGGCCCGCTATCTGTCGTCCTCCGACGACGCCACCGGCCCGGCGGTGACCGGGGAGCAGGCCGCTCCGGACACGCGGGGCTGGACCGCGTACGGCCGTTTCCTCGCCCCCGGTGAGGCGCACGCCGACTTCGAGTACCGCGATCAGGTCTCGGGCGCGGAGACCCACACGGACCGTCTGATCGAGGAAGTAGCCCGCGATCCCGAGGCGTTCGCGATCCTCTACGACGCCGAGCGCGCGTACTTCGCCCACTACCTGGAACGGCTCACCGACCGGGGCGGCGACCCCGACTTCCGTTCCGAGGGCGGCACATCCCGTGACGCGTACACCTCGACGGCCACCACCTGGCCCGACAACGACCTCCAGGACATCGCCGAGCGGATCGGCGCCCTGATGAAACACCGCGCGGCGCACACCAGGGACGGCGCGATCCCCGACGTCGTCGCCTTCGACAAGGCCGTGGCCCGGCATACCCGCGGTTCCTACCGCGCCGCCTCCCGGCAGGTGACCAGCCGCCCGCCCATGGCCGACATCGCCGGCCGGCCGGTGTCCGGGCCGCTGCGCGGAGAGCCGACGGACGGCCGTCACCAGCTGCTCACGGTGCTCGACGCCTGGGCCGGGGCAAGGGACGTGCCCGAGACGCGGGCCTCGGCGATGCGCCGGATCGTCGACAACGCGTACGTGCGGGGAGTGTGGCTGAACTACTGACCGGGCCGGGCCGCCGGTCAGCCGTTCACCCGCAGCCCCGAACAGTCCCGGCGCCCCGCCTGGTCCCGGGCGAAGGCCTCCAGCAGGGCGCGGTGGTCGGCACGGCTCAGGCCCGGAACCTCGCCGCGCCCACCGAGGGCGAAGTTCGCCGCCTCGCCGTCACAGCGGGCGGTCGCCGTCAACGGGCGCGGTATGCCGTCCTCGTCGGCGACGAGACGGTCGCTCCAGTCGCCGTACCAGGCGGCGAGGACCAGCCGCCCGTCGTCGTCCGACCCGGTTCCGTCCTCGTACAGCAGTTGGCAACGGCCGGTCGGCGCCGCGTCGTTGATCCCGTCGGTCACCCGCCAGCGGTCCGGCAGCGGCAGGTCCGCCCGGGTCGCCCAGCCGCAGCCGCCCTGGCCCGCCTCGCCGAGCGGAACCGGCTTCGGGCCCTTCCCCGGTTCGGTGAGCCCGGCGTCGCCCCCGGGCGCGGTGATCGGTTCGGCCCCGCAGCCGAGGCGGTCGGAGACGCCGTTGACGAGCGCCACAGCGGTCTCGTAGGCGGCCGGGTGGCCCCACAGGGCATCCTTGCCGAACTGCGTGCGCACCAGCAGCTTGCGCTGTCGGCCGGCGTCGTCCTTCCCCAGATCCGGACAGGGCATGAGGAACTGGACGGCACCGAACTGATCGATGAAGCCGGGCAGTCCACGCGGCACCGGAGCCTGTGAAGTGAACCCCTCCTCCGGGAAGGTGGACATGAACTCCCGGTCCTGCTGGTCCCGTTCGGTGTAGGCCTCCATCCGCAGCACCAGTTCGCCGCGCAACTCGTCGCCCTCGAACGACAGCGTGCACCCGTACTCGCCGAGCTCGCGGTACGTCACCGACCGGGCGTCCGTGAAGTGGGAACCGTTCTTCGCGAGTTGCCGCACCGCGTCCTTTGGGAGCGTCCCGTCGCAGGCCGTGCGTACCAGCCACCAGTCCTGGACGTACGGTGCGGCGATCCAGCCGCTCAGCCCCAGTACCGCCGCGGTCGTCACCGCCACCTTGATCCAGCGTCGCATCCTCGCCCCCGTAGCGCTGCCGACAGAACGGAACCGGCGTGCGCGACGCCGGTTCCGTTGATACTGGCGGGACCCTATCGCCGAGGCGGGGCGCCCGGGGCGGTGGGTGTCAGTGGGCCTCGGCCTGACGGACCTGTTCCGGGGTGGGGGCCGTGCCGCCGAGGTGGGCCGGCATCCACCAGGTGTCGTCCGGGCCCTTCGGCCGCACGGGGTACGCCCGCTGCGCCGCCTCCAGCAGCTCCTGCACGCGCTCCCGCAACTGCCGGGTGATCGCGCCCGCGTACTTGTCCTTCGACGCCTCCAGCGCCTCGCCCACCCGAATGGTGATCGGGGTGTGGCTGCGCCTGAAGTTGCGCGGGTGCCCCTTGGTCCACAGCCGCTGCGTGCCCCACACCGCCATCGGGATCAGCGGCACGCCCGCCTCCTGTGCCAGCCGGGCGGCACCCGACTTGAAGCTCTTCAGCGTGAACGACTGCGAGATCGTCGCCTCCGGGAAGACACCCACGATCTCCCCGGACCGCAGCGACCGCAGCGCGTGCTCGTACGCCGCCTCGCCCTGCTCGCGGTCCACCGGGATGTGCTTCATACCGCGCATCAGCGGACCGGAGACCCGGTGCCGGAAGACCGACTCCTTCGCCATGAAGCGCACGAGCCGCTTCTGGGGGAGCGCCGCCAGGCCGTTGAAGACGAAATCCAGGTAGCTGATGTGATTGCTCACCAGCACGGCGCCGCCCGAACGCGGTATGTTCTCCGAACCCTGGCAGTCGATCTTGAGGTCCCACGCCTTGAACAGGGTGCGGGCGAAACCGACGACGGGCCGGTAGACGAGTTCTGCCATGGGCGGGTGAGAACCCTTCCTTCTGTGTCTGGGAAGGAGGCTCCCAGTCGAAGTTACGCAGCCGTAGGTTTTACGGCTTGTCGCAGATGGTGCCCGAAGAACGGCCGGTGAACCAGTCCTGGTGCCCGTCCGAGGCGAGATTCTCGTCACTTCCACCCTTTGATCCACCTCGGGCTTTGTGCACGCGGCCGGGAATGCGCGCCGCCTCGGGAGCGCTGGACTTCGTCGCAGGGGTGAGCCGGAACGAGAGAGGGTGGCGCGAAGTGACCGGACCGTGGGCCGACATGGGGACGGAACTGGGGGAGCGTGCCACCCTGGTGCAGTTCTCCAGCGCCTTCTGCGCACCCTGCCGGGCGACCCGGCGGGTGCTCGCCGAGGTGGCGGGACTGGTTCCGGGCGTGGCCCACGTGGAGATCGACGCCGAGGCCCACCTGGACCTCGTGCGCCGTCTGGAGATCGTACGGACGCCGACGGTGCTGGTCCTCGACGCCGCCGGGCGGGTCGTACGGCGCGCGGCCGGCCGGCCCCGCAAGGCCGACGTGATCGCCGCACTGGGGGAGGCCCTGGGGGGTGTCTGACACCTGCCCGCGCTCATGTGCCGGACACCCCCTAGCAGGCCCCGCCGCCCCGCGGTGAGGCATCTCGCACATCGGAGGACCGACTTGACTGTGCATGCCATCCGTCGTCAGCCTGACCTCATGCCCTCGGAACCCCTTCACCCCGCGCGGGTGCCCGGCCGTCCGGCATGACCGTCGCGTCCGGCCCCGGTACCGCCCGGCCCGCCTCGCCCGAACTGCTGCGCTCGGTCTTCCGCAGGCACGCGGCCGGCGTCGCCGTGATCACCGCGCGGGGCCGCTCCGGCCCGGTCGGCTTCACCGCGACCTCCCTCGCTTCCGTCTCCGCCGATCCCCCGATGCTCTCGTTCTCCATCGGCACCGGCAGCTCCACATGGCCGGTGATCGCGACGGGCGAACACGTCGGCGTGCATCTCCTCGGGGAGCACCAGCGGGAGCTCGCGCAGACCTTCGCGCGCAGCGGCGCCGACCGCTTCGGGCCGTCCACCGCCTGGCGGGAGGGGCCGCAGGGCGTCCCCGTACTGGACGGCGTGCCGGCCTGGATGGTGTGCGAAGTGGTGACCCGCGTGCCCGCCGGCGACCACCGGATCGTCCTCGCCCAGGTCCTGCTCGGCGACTCCACGGGACAGGGCCGTCCGCTCCTCTACCACCAGGGACGTTTCGGCGGTCTGCGCGACTGACGAAGGGTCCTCTCCTGGTCGCGGGCCCGTCGAGTTCCGGTTACGCTGCGTTGCGAAGGTCACAGTTCAAAGCGCTTGCTCAGCGGGAAGGATCTGGGTGTACTGACGAGTAATATTTCGTTCGGAGCGCGGGCCGCCCCGACCGGGAACGTCCGCTTCAGGCGCCTATGCTGCCTGAAGGCAGGCAGCCAGAAATGACGATGCAGTAGGAGAGCCGGCGTGAGCTTGAGGATCGTTGTCACCGTGAAGTACGTGCCCGACGCCACCGGCGACCGGCACTTCGCCGATGACCTGACCGTCGACCGTGACGACGTGGACGGTCTGCTCTCCGAACTGGACGAGTACGCGGTCGAGCAGGCGCTGCAGATCTCTGACAACTCCGACGACGACGTGGAGATCACCGTTCTCACGGTGGGCCCCGAGGACGCCAAGGACGCCCTGCGCAAGGCGCTGTCCATGGGCGCGGACAAGGCGATCCACGTCGAGGACGACGACCTGCACGGCACGGACGCCATCGGCACCTCCCTGGTCCTGGCGAAGGCCATCGAGAAGGCGGGCTACGACCTGGTCGTCTCCGGCATGGCGTCCACCGACGGCACCATGGGCGTCGTACCGGCGCTGCTCGCCGAGCGTCTGGGCGTGCCGCAGGTGACCCTGCTGTCCGAGGTGTCCGTCGAGGACGGCACCGTGAAGGGCCGCCGGGACGGCGACGCCGCCTCCGAGCAGCTCGAGGCCTCCCTGCCGGCCGTGGTGTCGGTCACCGACCAGTCCGGTGAGGCCCGTTACCCGTCCTTCAAGGGCATCATGGCGGCGAAGAAGAAGCCGGTTCAGTCCTGGGACCTGTCCGACCTCGACATCGACGAGGACGAGGTCGGCCTGGAGAACGCGTACACGGTCGTCGACTCCGCGGCCGAGCGCCCGGCCCGTACCGCCGGCACGATCGTCAAGGACGAGGGCGAGGGCGGCAAGCAGCTCGCCGAGTTCCTCGCGAGCCAGAAGTTCGTCTGAGCCACGGGCTCAACTCGCTTCCCGCCCCTCACCCTTCGCAAGCAGGAGAGAAGAAGTCCCATGGCTGAAGTTCTCGTCTACGTCGACCACGTGGACGGTGCCGTCCGCAAGCCCACCCTGGAGCTGCTGACCCTGGCCCGCCGCATCGGCGAGCCCGTCGCCGTCGCGCTGGGAGGCGGCGCCGGTGACACCGCCGCCGCGCTCGCCGAGCACGGCGCGGTGAAGGTGCTCACCGACGAGGCCGCCGAGTACGCCGACTACCTGGTCGTGCCGAAGGTGGACGCCCTGCAGGCCGCCCACGCGGCCGTCTCCCCGGCCGCCGTCCTGGTCCCCTCGTCCGTCGAGGGCAAGGAGATCGCCGCCCGTCTGGCGCTGCGTCTCGGGTCGGGCGTCATCACCGACGCCGTCGACCTGGAGGCCGGCGACGAGGGCCCGGTGGCCACGCAGTCGGTGTTCGCCGCCTCCTACACCACCAAGTCCCGTGTCTCCAAGGGCACCCCGGTGATCACGGTCAAGCCGAACTCGGTCGCCGTGGAGGCCGCCCCGGCCGCCGGTGCGGTCGAGGCCCTGAGCGTGACCTTCTCCGCCCAGGCGACCGGTACCAAGGTCACCGGCCGTACGCCGCGTGAGTCGACGGGCCGCCCCGAGCTGACCGAGGCCGCGATCGTGGTCTCCGGCGGCCGTGGTGTCAACGGTGCGGAGAACTTCGCGGTCATCGAGGCGCTCGCCGACTCGCTCGGCGCGGCCGTCGGTGCCTCGCGTGCCGCCGTCGACGCCGGCTGGTACCCGCACACCAACCAGGTCGGCCAGACCGGCAAGTCGGTCTCGCCGCAGCTGTACATCGCCTCCGGTATCTCGGGCGCGATCCAGCACCGGGCCGGTATGCAGACCTCGAAGACCATCGTGGCCATCAACAAGGACGCCGAGGCCCCGATCTTCGACCTGGTCGACTACGGCATCGTCGGCGACCTGTTCGACGTCGTGCCGCAGCTGACCGAGGAGATCAAGACCCGTAAGGGCTGATCACCCCGAGCCGTACGAGGCCCCCGTGACCGCACCGGTCGCGGGGGCCTCGGCGCGTCACAGGGTGAGCGCGGCCTGGACCGGCAGATGGTCGCTGGGGAAACGGCCGTCCACCGTGAAGGTGTTGACCGAGGCCCGGTGCACCGTGACGCCGGGCGTGGCCAGGATCCAGTCGATGCGGGCACCGCCCGGCACCAGCGGCAGATACCCGTGGTACGTGCCGTACGCCTTCCCGCGTACGGCCGAGGTGTCCCATGTGTCGACGAGCCCGGCGCCCAGCATCGTGTCGTAGACGGGGTCGCCGTGCGCCGCGACATTGAAGTCGCCCGTCACGACCACCGGCAGCGAACGGGCCAGGTGCCCGACGCGTTCGGCGATGAGCGCGGCGGACCGCTCGCGCGCGGACTGGTTCGCGTTGTCCAGATGTGTGTCGAGCACGCAGAACTCCCGCCCGCCGGCGCGCAGATCGCGGAACCGGACCCAAGTGGCCATGCGGAGGTGGGCGTTGCCCCAGGTGTTCGACGCGATCACGTCGGGAGTGCCGGACAGCCAGAAGTGGTCGTACTCCAGCGGGACGAGCCGCCGGGTGTCGTAGAGGACGGCCATGAACTCGTCCCGGCTGCCGCCCGCCCGTCCGGTGCCGATCCAGTCGTACGACGGCCCCAGGTCGGCCTCGATGTCGCGCAGTTGACCGTAGAGGCCCTCCTGGGTGCCGAGGACGTGCGGGCGTTCGCGGCGCAGCATCTGCCGCATGACCGGCCTGCGGGAGGCCCAGCTGTGCGGCTCGGCCGTGTTCGCGAACCGCAGGTTGAACGACATGACCTCCAGCGCTCGGTCGGGCGGTTCGTCCGCCGAGGCGGGTTCGGAGGACAGCGCCGTACTGGAGAGCGGCAGGGTCACGGACGCCGCGAGCGCGCCCTTCAGCACCGGACGGCGTGTGACACGGCGGTGAGTCGGCACACACAAACGGTGCCAGACGAATGTGAGCATGACGAGACGGCGGAGCGGACCGGGCGGCGGGAGCGGTGTTGACCGGCGGGAAAGCCGCCCGATAACTTCATTCAACGAATTGTTGATTCCGAATGGCGGAGGTCCGGGAGGCGTGGCATGGACCAGGAGCGGGTGACGACCAGTCTCACGAGCGCCGTCACCGACGAGATCGCCGCCTCCCTCGCACCGGTCGACGCCGAACTGGAGCGCCGCTACCCCGGGGACCCCGGCACTCGCCAGCCCGTCCACACCGTCTACGTCCCCGCCGACGCCTTCGCCGCCGGAACCCTCCGCACCTGGGGGGACCGGGCGCTCACCGCACTCGACGCACACGCCCCGGACGCCGCCTCCTTCGCCGCCGTCCTCGGTCTCGACGAGACGCTCGCCGACGACGTGTACGGCCGTGTCCGCGCCAAACTGGAGCGCGAGCCGGTGGAAGACCTGCGGGTGGACTTCGAGGACGGGTACGGCACCCGCGGCGACGCCGAGGAGGACGCGGACGCGGCCCGCGCGGCCCGGCTGATCACCGAGGCGTACGACGCCGGTACCGCCGCCCCGTACATGGGCATCCGCATGAAGTGCCTGGAGGCCGCCGTCCGCGACCGGGGCATCCGCACCCTCGACGTCTTCCTCACCTCCCTGGCGGAAGCCGGCCGACTGCCGGACGGACTCGTGCTGACCCTGCCCAAGGTCACCTACTCCGAGCAGGTCACCGCCATGGCCCGGCTGCTCGCCGCCTTCGAGGAGGCGCACGGCCTCGAGGACGGCCGGATCGGCTTCGAGATCCAGATCGAGACCAGCCAGGCCGTTCTCGCCGCCGACGGCACCGCCACCGTCGCCCGCATGATCCGGGCCGCCGGGGGCCGGGCCACCGGACTGCACTACGGCACCTTCGACTACACCGCCTGCCTCGGTGTCTCCGCCGCCCATCAGGCGAGCGACCACCCGGCCGCCGACCATGCCAAGGCCGTCATGCAGGTCGCCGCGGCGGGCACCGGCGTACGCCTCTCGGACGGCTCCACCAACGTCCTGCCCGTCGGCCCGACGCACCGGGTCCACGACGCCTGGCGGCTGCACTACCGCCTCACCCGCCGCGCCCTCGCGCGTGCCTACTACCAGGGCTGGGACATGCACCCCGGCCACCTCCCCACCCGCTACGCCGCCGTCTTCGCCTTCTACCGCGAGGGTTTCGAGCAGGCCGCCACCCGGCTGGCCCGCTACGCCGACCGGGCCGGCGGCGACGTCATGGACGAGCCCGCCACCGCCAGGGCGCTCGCCGGGTATCTGCTGCGAGGACTGGACTGCGGTGCCCTGGACAGCGCCGAGGTGGCGCGCCGCAGCGGCCTCTCCCGCGCCGGACTGGAGGGCTTCGCCTCACCCGGGCGGAGGGGCCCGCGGTAGCCCTCGTTTGCCTCACCTATCGAATCTCGATAGATTCCCATCGTGATTCGGTTCAAGGAGGGGCGATGGGACGGCTGACCGTACTCGCGCTGCGCATGGTGATCGTGGCATTGCTGGCGGGTTCGCTGGCCGTCCAGACGGTGCTGGTGCCGCTGATGGCGAGCGACCTGGAGGGGCTGGACGCGGAGTACTCCCACCTGCGCGCCCCCTTCCTCCTCATCGTGGTCCTCGGGGTGGTGGCCGCGCAGACCGTCCTGGTCTGCGTCTGGCGGCTGGTGACGATGGCCCGGCGCGGCACGGTCTTCTCCCACGCCGCCTTCCGCTACGTCCACGCCGTCATCGGCGCGTTCGTCGCCGCCGCGCTCCTGGTGTTCGCGCTCGGCGCGCTCCTCGCACCCGGCGAGGCCGTCGCCCCGGGCGTCGTGGCCCTGCTCGGCGGGGCCGGGCTGGCGATCCTCGGCATCGCCCTCATCGTCCTCGTCCTGCGGATGCTGCTGGCGCAGGCCGTCGCACGCGACGTCGAGGCGTCGCGGATGCGTGCCGAGCTGGCCGAGGTGATCTGATGCCCATCGTCGTCGACATCGACGTGATGCTGGCCAGACGGAAGATGTCCGTGGGCGAACTCGCCGAGCGCGTCGGGATCACCCCGGCCAACCTGGCCGTGCTGAAGAACGGCCGTGCCAAGGCGGTCCGCTTCACCACCCTCGCCGCGCTCTGCGACGTACTCGACTGCCAGCCGGGCGACCTGCTGCGCTGGGAGGCCGAGGACACCGTGCCCCGACCTGTCACACAAGCCCCTTAGGCTGGACGCCACGCACGGTCGGTGGTGTCGAGGAACGGGGCAGTGGTGTCGACGGGGGAGTACGGGCAGGCGGACGGAACCGGGCGGCTGCTGGCCGGCCGCTACAGGGTCACCGGCCGGCTCGGGCGCGGTGGCATGGGCGTGGTCTGGAAGGCGGTGGACGAGGTCCTCGGCCGCGAGGTGGCGGTCAAGGAACTGCGCACCTACACCGACGCCGGCGGATCCGAACTGGCCGACCTGGGCCTGCGGATGCAGCGCGAGGCCCGCGCCGCGGCCCGGGTGCGCCACCCCGGCGTGATCTCCGTCCACGACATCGCGGAGACGGACGGCCGTCCCCTGATCGTCATGGAACTCGTCGACGGCCCGTCCCTGGACGACGTGCTCCGCGACCGGGGCACCCTCGACCCGCGCGAGGCGGCGGGGATCGGCGCCAGCGTGATGGACGCGCTGGACGCCGCGCACCGCGCCGGGGTGCTGCACCGCGACGTGAAGCCCGGCAACATCCTGCTCGACCGCTCGGGCCGGATCGTCCTCACCGACTTCGGCATCGCCGCCATGGACGACCCTGGCGACGGCTCGGCCACCCACCTCACCCGCAGCGGCGAGATCGTCGGCTCCCTCGACTATCTGGCCCCCGAGCGCGCCCAGGGCGCCGTCCCGGGACCGGCCTCCGACGTCTGGGCGCTGGGCGCCACGCTCTACGCGGCCGTGGAAGGCGCCTCACCCTTCCGCCGTACGTCGACGTTCTCCACGCTCACCGCGATCGTCTCGGAGCCCCTTCCCGAGTCGGGCCGGGCCGGGCCGCTCGGCCCCGTTCTCGCCCGGCTCCTGGACAAGCGGCCCGAGTCCCGTCCGGGGGCGGCCGAGGCGCGCGAACTCCTGGAAGCCGTCGCCGCCGGCGCGGACACCCCGACGGCCTCGCTGCGTCCCCCGGCGCCCGTACCCGCACCCGGCCGCACCGAGACCGAGGTCGGCGTCGCGGCGGTGCCTGCGGGCTTCGGGCCACCGGAGCGGCCGACCCGGCCACGGTCCCCGGGCGCGGCCGTTCCCGCCGCGCCGGCCGCCGGCTCGGCACCCACCGGCCCCATGGACCCGGCCCCGCCCTCTCGCCGCAAGGGACGCGCGCTGCTCGCCGGTGTGGCCGTCGCCGTCGTCCTCGCGGCGGCGGGCATCACCGTCGCCGTACTCGACTCGCCGGACGGCGGCCGGACGGACGCGCACTCCGGCACCGACGCCCCGGCCTCGCCCACGGCGTCCGGTGACACGGACGCCGGACGACCTCTGGAGACCGGCGCGGACAAGGAGAGGAGCGCGGCACCGTCGGAGAAGTCCGGCGCCGGTGAGACGGCCGAGAAGACCCCCGCCGACCGTCCCGCCCCGTCAGCTCCGGAGAAGACCCCGGACAGCGGCACCACGGGCGACGGCGGCGCCACCACGCCCGCGCCCGTCTGCGACCCGATCGGCGGCGGCAAGTTCAACTGCCGGGTCTGGCGCACCGCCAAGTCCTACACCGACTCCGGCACCGAGGCCGGCGTCCTCAACGCGGGCACCAACTACTTCTACTGCCAGCAGAACCTGGGCCGCCGCGAGACGAACGGCCGGTGGACCAACGTCTGGTGGGCCCGGACCGACGACGACAGCGGCAACACCGGCGTCTGGGTCAGCGACGTCTACATCAGGGGCGGCGCCAACGACGCACCGGTGCCGGGACTGCCGTACTGCTGAGACCCCGCGCACCGCTCCAGACCGCCGGACGTCACCAGTCCCCGTTCCCCGAAGAGCCGGGTGCCGCGCGCGCACAGTTCCGGGTCGGCGCGGGCCCGCTCGCAGAACTCCTCGGGGGAGCCGCCGAACAGCTCCCGCATCCCGGGTACGTCCGCGAGCAGCTCGGTGAGCAGTTCGCGCTGGCCCGGATGGGCGCGCGGGACGCCGGTGCCGTCGTGCAGCACCCCGTGGCGGTTCACGTACGCGTACGCGCCGGGGAGTGCGGAACCGTCGGCCGGCGCGATCCGTACGTCGGGGGCGGGCAGCCAGACGCGGCGGAAGTTGCCGTCCGGCCGTGTCGCGCCCTCGCTCGCGTCGATCACCGCGAGCTGCCGGGCGTCCAGCCAGATGACGAACAGTTCCCGTACCTCCTCCGGTGCGCGGACCGGCGAGTGGGACACATAGCCCATACGGCTGACATGCGCCGAGACACCGACGCCGACGCCGGTCACCCGCGTCCGCGTCATCGGGACCGGTGTGATGACGCCGGACTCGGCCATCTTGTGCCGCAGCTGGCCGGGACAGGCGTTGGACCCGACCGCGAGCACGGGCACCCGGTCCTCGTACGTCGGCCGCTCCGGCGGCAGCAGCCGGTCCCCGTCCAGCAGCCCGGAATCCCGTGGCCAGGCGCCCGGATACAGCAGCGGATGCTCACGCGGCGCCTTCTCGAGCCCCAGCGCCCGCAGCGTGCGGTCCTCCTCCACCGACACCGTCCGCTCAGTCCGCCGGGGGCAGCTCACCGGAGCCGCGGGTGATCAGCCTGGTGGGGAGCTCGATGCGCTCCGGGGCGAGCAGGGTGCCGTCCAGCTGGCGGAACAGCCGCTCGGCCGCGGTCCGGCCGAGAGCCGCCGCGTCCTGGGCGACGACCGTGACACCGGGCTGGAGCAGATCCGCGAGCTCGATGTCGTCGAAACCGACGAGGGCGACCTGGCGCGTGTGCCCGGCCAGCACCCGGATCACGGTGACCGTCACCCGGTTGTTGCCCGTGAAGATCGCGGTCACCGGCTCCGGCCCCGAGAGCATCTCCTCGGCCGCGCGGCGCACCCGCTCCGGGTCGGTGACGCCCAGGGACATCCAGGCGTCCTCCACCGCTATCCCCGCGTCCTCCATGGCGGTCCGGTAGCCGCGCAGCCGCTCGGCGGCCGTGTGGATACGGGGCATGTCGCCGATGAAGCCGATCCGCCGGTGTCCGTGTGCGAGCAGATGGCTCACACCGTCGCGGGCACCCCCGAAGTTGTCCGACACGACGACGTCCACGTCGATGTGCCCGGCCGGACGGTCCACGAAGACGGTGGCGACACCCGCCTTCAGCTCCGGCTCCAGATAGCGGTGGTCGCCGCCCGCCGGGATCACCACCAGCCCGTCCACGCGACGGGCGCACAGCGCCAGCACCAGCTCCTGCTCACGGTCGGCGTCCTCCGCGCTGGAGCCGTTGATCAGCAGGGCGCCGTGCGCACGGGCCACCTCCTCGACCGCCCGGCTCAGCGGCCCGTAGAACGGGTCCGCGAGATCCTCCAGGACCAGACCGATGCTGGCCGTGCGGCCCTTGCGCAGCACCCGCGCGCTGTCGTTGCGGCGGAAGCCGAGCGCCTCGATCGCCTCCTGGACGCGGCGCTCCGTCTCCGGTGTGACCCCCGGCTCGCCGTTGACCACCCGGGAGACCGTCTTGAGTCCGACGCCGGCGCGGGCGGCCACGTCCTTCATCGTCGGACGGTTGCCGTAACGGGTCCCTGGGATGCGGTCGCTGCGGCGGGTCGTCTCCGGCACGGTGCGGTGTCCTGTCCTGTCGGCCACGGGGATGCGTAGGTCCATGGGGTTGTATGAGGATGTGGCGTCGAGCATAGAGCCTGGACAACGTTGTCAGGCTCGGGGGACACTGTCCAACGCACACTCCGGCCCCGCACACGACCGCACGACGGGCCGTTGCCCGTGTTCATGTGTTGCCTCGTGGTCGCGCATGGTCGTTCGCTGAGCCGTTCTCGATGGTTTCCGATGTTTGACGGGGAGATCCGACACTGATGCACACCGACCTCGTGGCCGCGCTCGACATCGGCGGCACCAAGATCGCCGGCGCGCTGGTGGACTGCCAGGGCCGGATCCTGGTCCGCGCCCAGCGGCCCACGCCCGCGCGGGAGAACGGTGAGACCGTGATGCGGGCCGTCGAGGCGGTGCTCGGTGAACTCACCGCGTCCCCGCTGTGGCAGCGCGCCGGCGCACTGGGCATCGGCAGCGCGGGCCCGGTGGACGCCTCCGCAGGCACGGTGAGCCCGGTCAACGTGCCCGGCTGGCGCGACTACCCGCTCGTCGCCCGTGTCCGGGACGCGACCGGCGGGCTGCCCGTGGAGCTGATCGGCGACGGGGTGGCGATCACGGCCGCCGAGCACTGGCAGGGCGCCGCCCGCGGCCACGACAACGCGCTCTGCATGGTCGTCTCCACCGGCGTCGGCGGCGGTCTGGTCCTCGGCGGCCGGCTGCACCCCGGACCCACCGGCAACTCCGGCCACATCGGTCACATCAGCGTGGACCTCGACGGCGATCTCTGCCCCTGCGGTTCGCGCGGCTGCGTGGAGCGCATCGCGAGCGGCCCCAACATCGCCCGCCGCGCCCTGGACAACGGCTGGAGTCCCGGCCCCGACGGCGACACCTCCGCCGCCGCTGTGGCCGCCGCCGCGCGGGCCGGGCACCCGGTGGCCGTGGCGTCCTTCGAGCGGGCGGCCAGGGCGCTGGCCGCCGGGATCGCGGCCACCGCGACCCTCGTCGAGATCGACATCGCCGTGATCGGCGGAGGTGTGGGCAAAGCGGGCGAGGTCCTCTTCGCGCCGCTGCGCAAGGCCCTCACCGAGTACGCCACCCTGTCCTTCGTCCAGCGCCTCGCGGTGACCCCGGCCCAGATGGGCACGGACGCGGGCCTGGTGGGGGCCGCCGCGGCGGCGCTGTCGGGCAGGACGGACACGGCGGTCGCGGCGGTCTGAAGGACCCGCGCGTGCGCGTCACCTCGCCGGCCCGGCCCGCCGGGCCCCGGGTGCCGTTCCGGGATCCGCGCGGGTGCGTGACCTCGGGGGCGGTTCGCCAGTTGAGCCGGGTATGAAGAAGCGCAGCATGCTGGCCATCGCCTCCCTCGCCACCGGCTTCGTCGTCGCGGCCGTCACCCCGTCGCACGCGGCCGCCGCCGGGAGTGCCGCCCCGCTCGACGTCGACGACACCATCAGCACCCTCGACCGGACCGTCGGGGAGAACAACACGCTGGACCTCGACATCGACCGGGACAGCAGGGCCTGAGCAGCCCCCTCCGGCGCGGCCGTGCGGCGCCGGTGTCCCCTGGGCTCCTGGGGGCGCCGGCGCCGTTCTCGCGCGTTCTCGGCCGGATCTGGTTTCCGTGGCAGGGTGGAGCGGGCAAGCCACAGGGGGCCAACAGAAGAGGGGGAAACGTGATCGTCTGGGTCAACGGCGCGTTCGGTGCGGGAAAGACCACCACCGCGCACGAACTGATCGAGCTGATCCCGAACAGCACGCTCTTCGACCCCGAGGTCATCGGCGGAGCACTGGAACGGCTGCTTCCGCCCAAGCGCCTCGCCGAGGTCGGCGACTTCCAGGACCTCCCGGTCTGGCGACGACTCGTGATCGACACGGCGGCCGCGATGCTCGCCGAGCTCGGCGGGACGCTGGTGGTCCCCATGACCCTGCTGCGCCAGGAGTACCGCGACGAGATCTTCGGCGGCCTCGCCGCCCGGCGCATACCGGTCAGGCATGTCCTGCTGACTCCGGCGGAAACGATCCTGCGCGAGCGAATAGCCGGCCGGGAGGTCCCGGCGGATCTCCCCGACGCCGAGATACGGGTCCGGCAATGGTCGTACGACCACATCGAGCCGTACAAGACCGCCCTCGCGGGCTGGCTCACCGCCGACGCCTATCCCGTCGACAGCGGACCCCTCACCCCGTACGAGACCGCCCTGCGCATCGCCGAGGCGGTCGGCAGCGGGGAGGTGCCGGCCTGCGACATCGTGCAGACGCCCGAACCCACCGCCGAGACGGTCGCCGCCGGGGTGCTGCTCTTCGACGAACAGGACCGGGTGCTGCTGGTCGACCCGACCTACAAACCGGGCTGGGAGTTCCCCGGCGGGGTCGTGGAACGCGGCGAGGCCCCCGCGCGCGCGGGCATGCGCGAGGTCGCCGAGGAGACCGGGATACGCCTCGACGACGTACCGGCGCTCCTCGTCGTCGACTGGGAACCGCCCGCGCCCCCCGCCTTCGGCGGCCTGCGGCTGCTCTTCGACGGCGGCCGCCTCGACCCCGCGGACGCCGGCCGCGTCCTGCTCCCCGGCCCGGAACTGCGCGCCTGGCGCTTCGCCTCGGAGGCCGAGGCCGCCGAACTCCTCCCCCCGGTCCGCTACGAACGCCTGTGCTGCGCCCTACGGGCCCGCGAACGCGGCAGGGCGATGTACCTCGAGGCGGGGGTGCCGGTCGGCTGAGACGCCGGGTGCCGGCCGCCCGTACGGGCGGCCGGCACCCGGGTCGTCAGCGGGCGGCTGACGCGTAGTTGCGCAGGAACAGGGCCTCGGCGAGGGAGAGGCGCTCCAGTTCGTCGGGGGAGACGCTCTCGTTCACCGCGTGGATCTGAGCCTCCGGCTCGCTCAGGCCGATCAGCAGGATCTCCGCCTTCGGGTACAGGGCGGCGAGGGTGTTGCACAGCGGGATCGAGCCGCCCTGACCGGCGTACTGCATCTCCTGTCCCGGGTACGCCACCGACATCGCGTCGGACATGGCCTGGTAGGCCGGGCTGGTGGTGTCCGCGCGGAACGCCTGCCCCTGACCGATCTGCTCGGTGCTCACCCGCGCGCCCCACGGCGTGTGCGCCTCCAGGTGTGCCCGCAGCAGCCCGGTCGCCCCGGCCGCGTCGACGCCCGGCGGCACCCGAAGGCTGACCAGCGCGCGGGCGCTCGCCTGCACCGACGGCGTGGCGCCGATCACCGGCGGGCAGTCGATGCCGAGCACGGTCACGGCGGGACGCGCCCAGACGCGGTCCGCGACCGTACCGGAACCGATCAGCTCCACCCCGTCCAGCACCTTGGCGTCCGTGCGGAACTGCTCGTCGGCGTACTGCAGTCCGTCCCACACCTCGTCGCCGGCCAGCCCGTCGACGGTGGTGGAGCCGTCCTCGGCGCGCAGCGAGTCCAGGACGCGCACCAGCGCGGCCAGCGCGTCGGGCGCGGCCCCGCCGAACTGGCCCGAGTGCAGATTGCCCTCGAGGGTGTCGATCCGCACCCGGACGAGCGTCATGCCGCGCAGCGTCGAGGTGACCGTGGGCAGACCGGCGCGGAAGTTGCCCGTGTCGCCGATCACGATCGTGTCGGCGGTCAGCAGGTCGGGGTGGGCCTCGGCGTACCGCTCCAGACCGCCGGTGCCCTGCTCCTCCGAACCCTCGACGATCACCTTGACGTGCACGGGCACGCCACCGTTCGCCTTCAGCGCGCGCAGCGCCAGCAGATGCATGATCACACCGCCCTTGCAGTCGGCGGCCCCGCGCCCGTACCAGCGGCCGTCGCGCTCGGTCAGCTCGAACGGCGGCGTGGTCCAGCCGTCCTCGTCCAGCGGCGGCTGCACGTCGTAGTGCGCGTACAGGAGTACGGTCCTGGCGCCCTCCGGGCCGGGCAGACAGCCGTAGACCGACTGCGTGCCGTCCGGGGTGTCGAGCAGCGCCACGTCCTGGAAACCCTCGGCGGTGAGCGCGTCCGTGATCCAGCGGGCGGCGCCCTCGCTCTCCTCGCGCGGGAACTGCCCGAAGTCCGCCACCGACTTGAAGGCCACCAGCTCGGCGAGCTCGTCCTTCGCCCTGGGCATCAGCGAGGCGACGGTCGCGGCGACCGGATTCGACGACATGGGCACGCTCCTTGTGGGTGCGACGTTGTAACGTTCGCGTCCATCTTTGTACGAGATGATCGCGTGGTCGGCGTGAGGACCCGTGTACGGGGCACTTACGCCGCCGATCCTCCCACAGTGGCCCGACGTGATCGCCGCCGTAGGATGCGGGAGGACAGGAGCGGCAGGCGGCTGGATCGGGAGCAGTAGACCATCGTGAGCAGCGAGAACTCTTCGGCGGACGACGTACAGCAGGTGTGGGACGTCGTCGTGGTGGGCGCGGGACCCGCGGGGGCCTCGGCGGCCTACGCGGCGGCGGTCGCGGGACGGCGCGTGCTGTTGCTGGAGAAGGCGGAGTTGCCGCGCTACAAGACGTGCGGCGGCGGCATCATCGGCCCCTCGCGCGACTCCCTCCCGCCCGGCTTCGAGCTTCCCTTCAAGGACCGGGTGCACGCGGTGACGTTCTCGCACAACGGCCGCTTCACCCGTACCCGGCGCTCGCGGCAGATGCTGTTCGGGCTGATCAACCGGCCCGAGTTCGACCAGCAGCTCGTGGAGCACGCGCAGAAGGCGGGTGCCGAACTGCGCACCGGCGCCGCCGTGCAGCGGGTGGAGCAGCACGGCTCGGCCGTACCGGACCGGCGCACGGTCGCCGTCGTCCTGCAGGGCGGCGAGACGGTGCTGGCGCGGGCCGTGGTCGGCGCGGACGGCAGCGCGGGCCGGATAGGGGCCCATGTCGGCGTCAAGCTGGACCAGGTCGACCTCGGCCTGGAGGCGGAGATCCCGGTTCCGGAGACGGTCGCGGAGGACTGGAAGGGCCGGGTGCTCATCGACTGGGGCCCGATGCCCGGCAGTTACGGCTGGGTCTTCCCCAAGGGGGACACGCTCACCGTTGGTGTGATCTCACGGCGCGGTGAAGGCGCCGCGACCAAGCGGTACTTGGAGGACTTCGTCGGGCGGCTCGGCCTCGCCGGCTTCGAACCGAGCATCTCCTCGGGCCACTTGACGCGCTGCCGGGCCGAGGACTCGCCGCTGTCGCGCGGCCGGGTGCTGGTGTGCGGGGACGCGGCCGGGCTGCTGGAGCCGTGGACCCGCGAGGGCATCTCCTTCGCGCTGCGCTCGGGCCGGTTGGCGGGGGAGTGGGCGGTACGGATCGCGGAGGCGCACGACGCCGTGGACACCCGCCGGCAGGCCCTGAACTACGCCTTCGCGGTCAAGGCGGGGCTCGGCGTCGAGATGAGCGTCGGCAAGCGGATGCTGGCGGCGTTCGAACGGCGCCCCGGGGTCTTCCACGCGGTGCTCACCGGCTTCCGTCCGGCCTGGAAGGCGTTCAGGGACATCACCCGGGGTTCGACGACGCTCGGCGAACTGGTGCGCACACACCCGCTGGCGCACCGCGCGCTGATGGCCCTGGACCGGCGTCCCGCGGGCGACGAGGTCAGCTCCTGACGGTGATCCGGAAGACGGGGTGGTCGTGCGCGGCCGCGGCGATCTCCTCGTCGGAGGACCGGGCGGTGACGCCCTGGAAGTACTGGTTGACCTCCCAGCCCCACTTCTCCAGGTAGGTCCGCAGGATCGGGAGCTTCTCCTCGTCGGGAAGCTCCACCGCGGTGAAGGCGCGGACCTTGCGCCCCACCCGCAGTTCCCCGCCCTCGGCGGCACGCATGTTGCGCACCCACTGGGAGTGGCCGCGCGCCGAGACGATGTACTGGCCGCCGTCATGGGTGTGCGGGTTGACCGGGATGCGCTGCATGCGTCCGCTCTTGCGGCCGCGGACGGACATCTCCGCGGTGCCGGCGAAGCTGAGCCCGTGCCGGGCCAGCCAGCCGACGACGCTGTTGAGCCGGACGGTGAGGGGGCTGCCCTTGCGGTAGTACGGCGCTGACGACGACATCGGTGACCTCCAGGGTCGGTGCGATTGGGCGAGAGCGGTGCTCGCTTTTGTGAGCACTGCTCTCGCTCGGCGTGGCTTCAGTCTGCATGGTGTCGTGCGGTAAAGCAAGAGCAGTGCTCTCGTTTGTGTGCACCGCTCTCGCATTCATGGGACACTGACCCCATGACCAGCTCCGCACACGGCGTCCGCGCCCGGGCCAGGATCGAAGTCACCGCGGCCATCAAGGAAGAGGCCCGCAGACAGCTCGCGCACGAAGGCGCCACCAAACTGTCGCTGCGGGCCGTCGCCCGGGAGCTCGGCATGGCCTCCTCCGCCCTCTACCGCTACTTCCCCAGCCGTGACGACCTGCTGACCGCCCTGATCATCGACGCCTACGAGTCCCTCGGCGCCGCGGCCGAGGCGGCCCGGGACGCGGCCGCCGACGCCGGACCGGTGCGGCGCTGGACCGCCGTGTGCGAGGGCGTCCGCGCCTGGGCGCTCGCCCATCCTCACGAGTACGCGCTGATCTACGGCACACCGGTGCCCGGCTACACCGCGCCCGACACGACCGTGCCCGCCGCCGAACGCTCCGCTCTCGTCATCATCGGCATCCTCCGCGACGCACAGCGCGGTCTCGGCCTCGCCAAGCCCGCCCTGCCGGACGACCTGCGCCCCGAGGCCGTGCGCATGGCCGCCGACCTCGCCCCCGACCTGCCGCCCGAGGTGGTGGCGACGATGGTGGCCGCCTGGGCCCAGCTGTTCGGGCTGATCGGGTTCGAGCTGTTCGGGCAGTTCAACCGGGTGGTGGAGGACCGCGACACCTTCTTCCGGCACGCGGTGGGACAACTCGCGCACACCGTGGGGCTGGTGTATCCGCAGCAGGGTCCCGCGGGCGAGCCCTCGTAGGCGGACGGACGTACTTCGCCGGGAGTACGTGTGATCACCACGCCGGGCTGACGTCGCACCGGGTCTCCGCCGTCTAGCGTGACGGACATGGACGAACAGCGCGGACCCCTGGGCGGACCACCGGGCCGGTGGCGTCCCGTGCGGCCGCTCGAGCACGGCGGGAGCCCCCGGTGGCCCTGGCGTTCCACCGTGCTGGTCACGGCGTTCGTGCTGATCGGCTCCCAGTTCGCCGATCACGCCCAGCACGGCGAGCGGGCCGCCCTGGACCCCGCCGCACGGCTCCTGCTCCTGGCGTCGGGCCTGACGCTGCTGTGGCGGCGGCGCCACCCCGTGCCCGTGGTGTTCGCCGCCGTCGCCGCCGTCCTGCTCTACGTCGGGGCCGGCTACCCGTACGGGCCGGTGTTCCTCACCGTCGCCGTGGCCTGCTTCAGCGCCGTCGTCTCCGGACACCGGCACGCGACCTGGGCGGCGATGGGGGCCCTGTGGGTGGGGCATGTGCTGATCTCCCAGGTGCTGTACCGGTGGCTGCCGCCGTCCGGCGACAGCGCCGCCTCCTGGAGCCAGGAGATCGTGATCGCCACCTGGGTGGTGGCGCTCGTCGCGGTGTCGGAACTGGCCAGGACCCGCCGTGAGCAGTGGGCGCGGGAGCGGGCCGAACGGGCCCAGGCGGCGCGGCGGCGCGCGGACGAGGAGCGGCTGCGGATCGCCCGCGAACTGCACGACGTGCTCGCGCACAGCATCTCGGTCATCCATGTGCAGGCCGGTGTCGGCCTCGCGTTGCTGGACAGCGACCCGGAGCAGGCGCGCAGCGCGCTCACCACCATCAAGGAACAGAGCAAGGAGGCGCTCGGGGAGGTGCGCCAGGTGCTCGACACCCTGCGCGCGCCGGGTGCCGCGCCGCGCGCCCCGGCGCCCGGCCTGGACCGGCTCGCGGAACTGGTGGAACAGGCCGCGAGCGCGGGCCTCACCGTGACCGTCGAGGGGGAGCCGCCCCGGCTGCCGCCCGGCGCGGACCTGGCGGCCTTCCGCATCGTCCAGGAGGCCCTCACCAACGTCGTACGGCACTCGGGGTCGCGCGAGGCGCGGGTGCGGATCGCCCACGGCGAGGGGCGGCTGCGGCTGCGCGTTGACGACGACGGGCCGGCCACCGGTGCCGACGCGGGCGGCGGCGGGAACGGGCTGGCCGGGATGCGGGAGCGCGCCGCCGCGCTGGATGGCACCATCGAGGCGGGCCCGCGCCACGACGGCGGGTTCCGGGTGCTCGCCGTACTTCCGATCGAAGCCGAGGAGGACCGGTGATCCGTGTACTGCTCGCCGACGACCAGTCACTGGTCCGGGCGGGTTTCCGCGCGCTGCTGGACGCGCAGCCGGACATCGGGGTGGCGGGGGAGGCGTCCGACGGCGAGGAGGCCGTCCGGCTGATCCGCGAACTGCGGCCCGACGTCGTGCTGATGGACATCCGTATGCCCGCGCTCGACGGTCTCGCGGCCACCCGCCGGGTGACCCGGGACCCGGATCTGGCGGAGGTGAGGGTGGTCATGCTCACCACCTTCGAACTCGACGAGTACGTCTTCGAGGCGATCCGGGCAGGAGCCTCGGGCTTCCTGGTCAAGGACACCGAGCCGGAGGAACTGCTGCGCGCGGTCAGGGCGGTGGTCGACGGTGACGCGCTGCTGTCGCCCGGGGTGACCCGGCGGCTGATCGCCGAGTTCGCGGCCCGTTCCAAGGAACCGGCCGCCGCCGGCGCCCTGTCCGCGCTCACCGAGCGGGAACGGGAGGTCATGGCGTTGGTCGGCATGGGCCTGTCCAACGAGGAGATCGCCCGCCGGCTGGTGGTCAGCCCGCTCACCGCCAAGACCCACGTCAGCCGCACCATGGTGAAACTGGGTGCCCGTGACCGGGCCCAACTGGTGGTGCTGGCCTACGAGTCGGGATTGGTGCGGCCGGGCTGGCTGGGCTGACCCGCCCGCCGGAACCGGACCAGCACGGCGATCGTGCGGACGGCGAACAGGGCCGCCGCGAGAACGGCTCCCATGTGTGGCAGCACCGTCTCGACGACGTCCGGCAGCGAGAAGAGCAGTGCCGGCCCCGCCACCGCCCCGAGGACGAGCGCGGCCGCGAACGCCGCGCTGACCAGCGCGTACCCGATCTCCACGGTGATGGCGTCCCGCTCCGCCTGGCTCCGCCGGCCCCCGTACCCCGTCATGTCCGCCCCCTGATTCCGGTCACCCGAGGAGTGAAACAGGCGCGCGCCCGGCGGACAAGCGGCCCGCCGGCGCCCCCTGGAAGGAAAGCGGCTCTCTGCTACGGTGCGCCCATGGCGGCGGACCAGGCCGAACAGGCGCTCGTGGAACGGTGGCGCGGCGTACTCGCGCTGCAGGCGCGCACCCAGTGCGAGATCGACCGCGCTCTGCACGAACACGGCCTGTGCGGCAGCGACTTCGAGGTCCTCGACATCCTCGCCCAGAACCGCGGATCGGGCGGCTGCTCCTACCGCGTCCAGGAGATCTCCGAGCATGTCCATCTGAGCCAGAGCGCGCTGTCCCGGCTGATCGCCCGGCTGGAGAAGGAGGGCCTCGCCGAGCGCGGGCTCTGCCCGGAGGACCGGCGCGGCGTACGCGTCTCGCTCACGGCGAAGGGACGCGCACTGCATGGCGAGGTGCTGCCCGTACAGCGCGCGGTACTGGCCCGCATGCTCGCGGACGGCTGAGCGACGGGGCTCCGGAGGGCGACCTCAGATGACGGCGGACGTCTCCCGCCACAGCGCGGCGAGCCCCGGATCGCCGGACACCGCCGGCACCGGCGCCCGGTTCCACAGCGCGAGATACAACTGCTCGGCCGTTCCGGACAGTTCGCACTCCGCCTCCCCGGACCCGTCCCGCGTGGTCACGGGCGGCTCCTGGGACAGCCGTACGGTCCACACCGCGTCCGCGTCGGTCGCGCGCACGCGCAGGATCCTGGGCGCCCCGGTGCGCACCCGGCTCCGTGCCCGCGCGTGGAAGCCGCGCAGCAGCTCGTCGACGCCGTCCGCCGCGAAGTCCGCGGGGACGGCTGACGGTGTGCCGCCGCCGGCCGACTCCGCGTCGAACCGGTGGACGGTCGTCTCGTGTGCCTGCCGGCGGGCCCAGAACACGAGCGCGGAGGGTGCTCCCGGCAGAAAGGTGAAGCACTCCACGCCGGGCGCCGCACCCGCCAGGGTGTCCACCAGCCGCCGGTGGCCGTCGCGGTACCAGTCCACCAGCGCGGGGCCGTCCAGCTCCGGGGGCTCACCCATCGGGCGTGGCCCGGTGTGCCCGTCCGCGACGAAGGCGGCGGCCCACCGGTGCACCACGCCCGTGTGCCGGAGCAGGTCCCGGACGCGCCACCCCGGGCAGGCCGGGACGACGGCGTCCGTACCGGTCCGCTCGGCGGCGCCGACGAGCAACCGGCCTTCCTTCTCCAGGATTCCGAGGTACCGGGCCGTGTCCATGGGCAGGATTGTGCCGGACGGACGTTCGCCCTGATCTACGGAAGCGGGGTCCCGCCCGTCGCGTTGACGATCTCGGCGGTGATGTACGACGCCTCCTGCGAGGCCAGGAAGACGTACGCCGGGGCCATCTCGGCCGGCTGGGCGGGACGCCCGATGGGCGCCTGCTTGCCGAACTCCGTGGTGTCCGGCAGGGTCGCCGGGATCAGCGGCGTCCACACCGGGCCCGGCGCCACGGCGTTGACCCGGATGCCCCGCTCGATCAGCATCTGCGCCAGCCCCTGGGTGAACGTGACGATGGCGCCCTTCGTGGTCGCGTAGTCCAGCAGGTGCGGGCTCGGCTTGTACGCCTGTACGGACGCCGAGTTGATGACGCTGCCGCCCTCCCGCATGTGCGGCACGGCCAGCTTGCACAGCCAGAACATGCCGTACAGGTTGGTGCGCATCACCCGGTCGAACTGCTCGGTGGAGATCGCCTCGATGCCGTCGGGCTGCGACATCTGGTACGCCGCGTTGTTCACCAGGATGTCGATCCGGCCGAACTCGGACACGGCGCGGTCGATCAACGCCCGGCAGTTCTCCTCCTCCCGCACGTCGCACGCGACCGGCACGGCGCGCCGGCCGGCCTCCTCCACCCACCGGGCCGTCTCGGCGGCGTCGTCCTTCTCGCTGTCGAGATGCGTGAAGACCACGTCCGCGCCCTCACGGGCGAACGCCAGGGCGACCGCCCGGCCGATCCCGGAGTCCCCGCCCGTGATCACGGCCTTCCGGTCCGTCAGCCGGCCGCTGCCCCGGTAGGAGTCCTCCCCGTGGTCCGGCGGCGGGTCCATGGGCCCGGTCCAGCCGGGATGCGGCTGGTCCTGCGACGGGAAATCGGGGGCCGGGTGCTGCTCGACGGGATTGCGCTGTTCGGTCACGGTCACTCCCGTATCCGTGGAGGGGCGGTCGGTCCTCGCGTCCGACGGCGCGGGGCCGGCGGACTCCGACGCCGGGTACCCCGGCACCGCGTGTCCGATCCGGCGCGTCCGGCCGTGCCACCCGGACGGCCGGGAGCCCGGACGGGCTCAGTCCGTGCTCACCCGGCGGGTCGCGAAGCCGATGACGGTGGCCACCGCCGCCAGCACCGCCACGCTCGTCAGCGCGGCCGGCAGACTGAACCAGTCCGCCATGAAGCCGATCGCGGGCGGGCCGAGCAGCATGCCGCCGTAGCCCAGGGTGGAGGCGGTGGCGACCCCGCTCGGGCCGGCCAGCGCGCCGGCCCGCTCGACGGCCACGGGGAACAGGTTGGCGAGCCCGAGGCCGGTCACCGCGTAGCCGAACAGGGCCGCCCACAGGGTCGGCGCGAGCGCGCCCAGCAGCATGCCGGCCGCCGCGGTGGAACCGCCCACGAGCACCGTACGGGTCCGGCCCAGCCGTTCCAGCAGCGTCGTCCCCGAGAACCGCCCGATCGTCATCGCGAGCGCGAACAGCGAGTACCCGACGGCCGCGGCGCCCGGCGACGCGTCGAGGTCCTCCTCCAGGTGGAGCGCGCCCCAGTCGGCCAGCGCCCCCTCGCCGTACGCCGTGCACAGGGCGATGAGCCCGAAGACGATCACCAGCGCGCGGGTACGGCGGTCGGGCCGGCGGGGTGCGCCGTCCCGCTCGGCGCGTCCCGCGTCCGCCGGGGTCAGCGGCTCGCACCGCATCAGCGCCCGCCCCGCGACCGCCGTCACGAGCAGTCCCACGACGGCGAGCCCCCACAGATGCCGGGTGGGCGACAGCGAACCGGCCACCAGCGCGCCCAGCCCCGCGCCGACCATGCCGCCCAGACTGAACGCGGCGTGGAAGCTCGGCATGATGGGCCGCCTCAGCACGGCCACCAGATCGACGGCGGCGCTGTTGAAGGCGACGTTGATCCCGCCGTACGCCGCTCCGAACAGCAGCAGGACGACGCCGAGCGCGAGGGGGGAACGGGTCAGCGGCGGCAGACCCACGCTGAGGCAGAGCAGCACCGCGCAGACGACCGTGACGAGATGGCTGCCGTACCGGCGGCACAGGCGGCCGGTGAGCGTCATGGTGATCACGGCCCCGGCGGAGACACCGAGCAGGGCGAGCCCGAGGGTGCTCGCGGAGGCGCCGGTCTGTTCCTTGATGGCGGGGATGCGCACCACCCAGCCGGCGAAGACGAAGCCGTCGAGGGCGAAGAACGCGGTCAGGGCGAGACGGAGTCGGACGAGGTCGGTACCCGGCACCACACCGTGCGAACGGGTTTTGTTTATTAGCGGCACAAACTCAGGCTAGGCGGCGACACCGGACCGGGGCAAGAAGGGCCCTCGGCGAGGGCCCGGTGCGGCCGGTGTGCCGCCGGAGGAGTGGAGCGTTAACCCGTGTGAACGTCCCGGATGGTGGAGCCGGGTGCCATGAATGAGCGTGGACCACGCCGGAGAGCGGGACATTCGTGCTGACGAGGAGTCAGCTGCCCGGCCTCCCGTGGAAGGACTCTCAGATGCGCTCTGCCCGCATGGTGCTCGCCATCGCGACGGCCACGGCGGCCCTCGCCATCGCCGCGCCCGCAGCCTACGCCGACCACTCGGGCGAAGGGGACCACGACAAGTCTTCCTACAGCAAGGAGTACGACAAGGAGAGCAAGCACGACAAGCCGTACGGCGGGGTGCACACCGGCGGCGGGGCGCTGACCGCCGCGACCGAGGAGGACTGGGGCACCGCCAAGGACCCCAAGTACGACCCCGAGACGTACAAGGAGAAGGACGACTCGTCGAGCGAGGAGTCCTGGAGCGGCAAGCAGGACAAGGAGGGGAGCCACGAGAAGCCGCGCGGCGGGGTGCACACCGGTGGTGGCGGGCTCGCCGAGCCCGGAGTCACCGGGGGCGGCCTGGCCGCGCTGGCCGTCCTCGGTGCCGGCGCCTACGCGCTGCGCCGCAAGAAGGCCGCCGGCAGCGTGGCCTGAGCCGTGTCCGGTGCCATAACGGGGCCGTCGTACGCGCCTGGCGCGTCACGACGGCCCCGCTCGCCCGTCCGTGTGCCGTGCCCGATTGAGGTGGTTCCCCCCGATGCCGGCCAGTCCCTCTTCCCCCCTCGAAACCGAACAGCCGCCGCCGGCGAGGCGCCGGCTGCGCGCGATCATGACGGCGGTCTTCTGGAGCGGAGCCGGCGTGCTGCTGGCCGTGACGCTCATGGGCGGAGGCGAGACTCCCCCCGACGACGCCCACGGACCGCGCGCGGCGTCCGCGGTCTCCGCCGCACCGTCCCCCGCCGCGAGCGCGTCCGCCGCCGGCGAGCCCGCCGGTCCGCGTCTGGCCCGGTCCGAGCCGACCCGGCTGCTCATCCCCGCCATCGGCGTCGACGCCCCCTTCACGGACCTCGCCATCGACGCCAAGGGCCGGCTCGAGCCGCCGCCCGCCCACGACACCAACCTCGTCGGCTGGTACGCCAAGGGCGTCTCCCCGGGCGAACGCGGTACGGCGATCATCGCGGGTCACGTCGACACGGCGACGTCCGCGGCCGTGTTCGTGCGGCTCGGCGAACTGGAGAAGGGCGACCGCTTCCGGGTGCTGCGCGCCGACGGCAGCAAAGCGACGTTCGTGGTCGACGAGACGGAGTCCTTCCCCAAGGACGACTTCCCCAACGAGCGCGTGTACGCCGACACCCCCGACGCCCAGGTGCGGCTCATCACCTGCTCGGGGTCGTACGACCATGCCGTCCGGGACTACACGGAGAACCTGGTGGTCTTCGCCCACCTGGTCTGAGCCGGAGCCGGGGCTGCCCGGAAGGCGGGAGGGTGCCTTCCGGGCAGCGGTCGGTCAGGCCACCGAACAGCCGGCGCCGTTGAGGGTGAACGCGGTGGGGCTGGGGTTGGTGCCGGTCCGCGAGGCGGTGAAGCCGAGGCTGACCGAGCCGGACGCGGGGATCGCCGCGGTGTAGGAGGCGGCGGTCACGCTGACGTCGGTGCCGCTCTGCGCCGGGGTGCCGCCCCACATGTTGGTGATCCGCTGATCGGCGGGGAAGGCCCAGGCCAGCGTCCAGCCGTTGATCGCCGAGCTGCCCGTGTTGCGGACCGTGACCTCGCCCTGGAATCCGCCGGGCCACTCGCTCGTCACCCGGTAGCGGATCTCGCAGGCCCCCGTGGCGGAACCGGGGGAGGTGGTGACCGTGACCGTGGCGGAGCGCTGCGAGCGGTTGCCGGCGGCGTCCCGGGCGTAGACGGCGAAGGTGTAGGACGTGTCCGGGGAGAGGCCGGTGACGGTGGCGGAGGTGCCGGCCGTCGTGGTGACGGCGCTCTCCTGACCGCCGCTGATCCGCACCACGTCATAGCCGGTGACGCCGCTCGCGTCGGTGGCGGCGCCCCAGGTGAGGGTCGCGGACGAGGAACTCACCGCCGAGGCGCTCGGGGTGCCGGGAGCGGTCGGGGCCGTGGTGTCGTCGTTCGACCCGGAGCCGTAGACCGCGGCCTCCTCGGACGTGGCGGCGATCCCGTTCGCCCCCTCGAAGATCCGCCGACCCCAGCTGGTCAGCTGGTTCGGGTCGAAGCTCGTGACCATGTCCAGGTACTCGACACCGCCGCCGTTGCCGCTCCAGGACCAGCCGAGATAGCCGAGGCCCAACTGCTGGGTGACGGCCAGGATGGTGTCCTCGTCCGGGTTGCCGTCGGAGTGGTCGTGGCCGAACTCACCGACCACGATGGGGAGTTTCGCGGAGACGAAGCGCCCCAGATAGTCGCTGATCTCGGCGGCCGTGTCGAAGACGCCGTACATGTGGATGGAGAAGACCGTGTTGGCGTCCGGGTCGGCGGCGAAGACCGAGGCCGCGTTGTCGCGCATCGTGAACGCCCAGTCCTGGCCCCAGTTGGGGGCGTCGACCATCAGCGTGTGGTCGAACCCGGCGTTGCGCAGCTTCTGGATCGCCGCCTTCGTGTCGGCCGTCCAGGCGGTGTAGTTCGTGTTGCCGTACGGCTCGTTGCCGATGTTGACGATGACATGGTCCTCCTGGCCGGCGAGGGCGCTTTGGACACCGATCCAGTAGTCGGCGGCCTGGGACAGGGTGGCCGCTCCGCTCTGCTCGCCGTAGCCGGTGGTGTCGTGCACCTCCAGGACGCAGATCAGCCGGTTCTGCTTGCACTGCGCCACGACATTCGCCACGTCGGAGGCGTCGTTGCGGGTCCAGCGCTGGCCGCTCGCGAGGACCACCCGCACGGTGTTGGCGCCCTTGGCCTTGATGTGCGCCAGCGAGCTGATCCGGTCGGGGTACCAGGTGTGCGCGTGGTTGACACCGCGCATCACGAAGTCGTTCCCGGACGCCTCCAGGAGGCGGCCGTTCTCCACCCGGAACCCGGTGGGCGCCGCGTGTGCCGGAGTGGCGAGGGCGAGGAGGGGGAGCAGGAGCCCCAGGACGGCGGCGAGGAGGCCGACGGCTCGTGGGGAGTCGGGCGTACGGGGTCTCATGGCGGCTCCAGTGGGGGTGCGGTCGTTGTCTGCGGTGCGAGGGTGGCCGTGCGGTGTTCTCCGTCCGTCAGGAGGTGGCCGCGCAGTCGACGGTCGCCGTCGGGGCGGCGGAGGTTGCCGGGGTGGTGGCGATGAAACCGAAGGCGGTGCTCGCGTCGGGGGCGAGCGTCCCGTTCCAGCTCGCGTTGGTGACGGTGGCCGTGCCGTCGGCGGTGGTGCCGAGGGTGCCGTTCCAGAGCTGGTTCACCCGGGCGCCGTCGGCCGGTACGACCGTCACCGTCCAGCCCGTGAGGGGTGCGGCGGAGGTGTTGCGTACCGTCACCTCGGCCTGGTAGCCGCCCTGCCAGGTGGACACGGCCCGGAAGGACGCGGTGCAGGTGGCGTCACCGGGCTCGGTCGGGTCGTCCGGGTCGTCCGGGTCCTCGGGGTCGTTGGGGACGCCCGCGTCCAGGATCGCGTCCAGGGCCGGGAACCAACGTGCGGCGATCTTGACGTTGCCGGCGTCGTTCGGGTGCACGCCGTCGTAGGTGTCGGTGGCCGTGTCGAAGCCCGTCCACTGGTCGACCACGGTCACCGGGGAACGGCCGGTGCCCGTCGCCGCCGCCCACGCGGGGATCCTGGCGTTGAAGTCGACCACACGCTGGGCGCAGGCGGCACATGTGCTCGGGTTCATCGGGATGATCTGTGCGACGAGCACCCGCATGTCCGGGTTGGACTCCCGCATCTGACCCACGAGCTTGGTGTAGGCGGCGAGGATGCGGTCGGGGGCCAGGCCGCTCCAGACGTCATTGGTGCCGAAGTGCATGACAACGATGTCCGGCCGGGTCGCCGACAGCCGTGCGGGCAGCAGGTTCTGGTCGGCGACGTTGGTGACCAGTTCGCCGCCGTGTCCCTCGTTGTCGCCGTCGTGCGCCACGCCGCAGCCCTGAGCGGGCAGCGTGCCGACGAAGTCGATGTCCGTGTGCCCGGCGTCCACCAGCCGGTTCCACAGCAGGGCCCGCCAGCAGCCCGGCGACCCGGTGATGGAGTCGCCCAGCGGCATGACGCGGACCGGGTCGGCCGCGGCCGGTGCGGCCGTCGCGCCCGGCGCGAGGATCAGCCCGAGGGGGAGGAGCAGGGCGGCCAGCAGGCCGAGGAGCGGAAGCGTGCGTAAGCGTAAGAGGCGGGTGTCGCGCATGGTTTCCCCTTCCCTGATGAGGTGGGAGCGCTCCCATGCGGGACATCAAGCCACTGTTGTCATTGACGCGTCAAGAGCTTGGACGTGATTGCGACCGCGGCGCCGTGGCGTCCGCACGCCGTCGGGGCGCGGCCCGACGAGCCGCGCCCCGACCGGCGAATCACGCGTTCGATCAGGTCCGGGCGCCCTTGCGGGGCAGCGCCTTGCGCACCAGCGGCCAGGCCAGCAGCAGCACCACGACCGCGTAAACAATCACCGAGAACGGCGTGTCGACCAGACCCGTGACGCTGCCGTCGCTGATCTGCAGGGCGCGGCGCAACTGCTGTTCGGCCGCCGGGCCGAGGATGACCCCGATGATCGCGGGCAGCACCGGCAGACCGTACCGCCGCATCCCGAAGCCGATCAGACCGATGATCAGCAGGATCACCAGGTCGATCACCTCACCGCCGACCGCGTACGCGCCCACCGCCGCGAAGAACATGATCCCGGCGTAGAGGTACGGCCGCGGGATGCGCAAGAGCTTCGCCCACACCGGCGCCAGCGGCAGGTTGAGGGCGAGCAGCAGCACCATGCCGACGAACAGCGAGGCGATCAGGCCCCACACCAGGTCCGGTTCGCGCTCGAAGAGCAGCGGGCCCGGCTGGATGCCGTACTGCTGGAACGCGGCCAGCATCACCGCCGCGACCGCCGTCGTCGGCAGGCCCAGGGTGAGCATGGACACCAGCGTGCCCGCCGCCGAGGCCGACGCCGCCGACTCCGGACCCGCGACCCCCTCGATGGCGCCCTTGCCCCACTCGTCCTTGTGCTTCGACAGCCGCTTCTCCGTGACGTACGACAGGAAGGTCGGGATCTCCGCGCCGCCCGCCGGGATCGCGCCGAACGGGAAGCCGATGAACGGGCCGCGCGCCCAGGACTTCCAGGTGCGCCGCACATCGGCGCGGCCCAGCCACGGCCGGCCCACCGGAATCGGGTCCGGCGGCCGGCGTCGCAGATGCGCCGCGACCCACAGCGCCTCACCGATGGCGAACAGGCCCACCGCGACGATCACCACGTCGACACCGTCGGCGAGTTGCAGCGAGCCGAACGTCAGCCGCTGCTGTCCCGTCATCTGGTCCAGGCCCACCAGCCCGATCGTCAGCCCGATCAGCAGCGAGGCCAGGCCCCGGATCCGGGACGAACCGAGCACCGATGTCACGGCGATGAACGCCAGCACCATGATGGCGAAGTAGTCCGGGGCGCCGATGTCCACCGCCAGATCCGCGACCGTCGGCGCCAGCACCACCAGCAGGACCGTGCCCACCATGCCGCCCGCGAAGTGCCCGATGGCGGCGGCCGCGAGGGCCTGCGCGCCACGCCCCGACTTGGCCATGGGGTTGCCCTCCATGGCCGCGACCACGGCGGCGCTCTCACCGGGTGTGTTCAGCAGGATCGACGTCGTCGAACCGCCGAACATCGCGCCGTAGTAGATCCCGGCGAACATGATGAACGCGCCGGTCGGTTCGAGTCCGTACGTCACCGGCAGCAGCAGCGCCACCGCCATCGCCGGGCCGATGCCGGGCAGCACACCGATCGCCGTGCCGAGCAGCACACCCACGGCGGCCCAGAGCAAATTGAGCGGGGTGAGGGCCGTACCGAAGCCGTCCAGAAGGGAGTTGAGGGCGTTCATGTCACAGCACTCCCATCAGCGGACCGCCGGGCAGCGGTACTCCGAGCAGGTTGTTGAACACGGCGTAGGTGACGAAGGAGACCACCGCCGCGATCAGCGGGTCGCGGTCGGTTCTGCGGCTGCCGAGGGCGAAGGCCGCGCCCCAGAAGAGCAGCGCGCCCGCGACGGGGAAACCGAGCGGCTCGATGAGCACCGCGGACCCCAGGAACACGCCCGTCAGCAGCAACACCGTGCGCCAGTCGGCGGGTTCGGACAGATCGACGTCCTCGCCGGTCTCGGCCTGTCCCCGGCCCCCGCGCAGCACGTCGACGGCGAGCAGCGCGGCGATGACGAGCAGACCGGCGCCGACCACGACCGGCACGGTCTTCGGGCCGACCGGCCCGCGCTGCGTGATGTCGACGTCCATGGTGAGTGCGTCGGTGAGGACGAGCACACCGAGGGCCAGCAGCAGGACGCAGACGCCGAGTTCGGAGTGGTCGCGGAGCCAGGTGCGGCGTTCCCCCGTGGGGGCGGGGGTGCTGTCGTCGGTGGTCGGCGTCGTCACAGTCCGAGCTCCTTCAGTACCGACACCACGCGCTTGTCCTCGGCGTCCAGGAACGCGCCGAACTTCTCGCCGGTCAGGAAGGCGTCGTCCCAGCCGTTGCGCTTCATCGACTCCCGCCATTCGCCCGAGTCGTGCAACTCCTCGACCAGACCTATGAGTTTGGTGCGCTCGGCGTCGGTGAGGCCGGGCGGGGCGACGATGCCGCGCCAGTTGGTGAAACTCACGTCGTAGCCCGCCTCCTGGAGCGTGGGCGCGTCGAGTCCCGCGACGCGCTTCGGGCCGGTGACCGCGAGCAGGCGCAGTTCGCCGGACTTGATCTGGTCGAGGTATTCACCGACACCGGAGACACCGAAGGCGACCTTGCTGCCGAGGATCGAGGCGAGCAGTTCGCCACCGCCGTCGAAGGGGATGTAGTTGACCTCCTTCGGCGGGATCCCGGCGGCCCGCGCCATCAGCATCGGCGCGAGATGGTCCGGCCCGCCGGGCGAGGAACCGCCGCCCACCGGAAGCTTGCCGGGGTTCTCCTTCCAGGCGCCGACCAGGTCGTCGACCGTCCTGTACGGGGAGTCCTTCGCCACCACGACGACGTCCTGCTCCTCGGTGAGCCGGGCGATCGGGGTGGTGTCCGCGAGGGTCTTCGGCGCGTCGTTGGAGCGGACGGCGCCCACCACGCCCAGGCCCATCGACATGGCGAGTCTGCCGTTGCCGTGCTCGCTCACCAGTCGGCTCAGGCCCACCGTGCCGCCGGCGCCGGGCAGGTTGAACACCTCGATGCCGTGCGTGAGCCCGGCGTCCTCGGCGTTCTTCGCCGCCGTACGGGCCGTGATGTCGTAGCCGCCGCCGGGTGTGTTGGGAACCATGAAGCGCAGACCCGGGATCTGCGTGCCGGTCTCGGTGCCGCTGCCGGTCGTGAGCAGCGGCGGGCCCACGAGTACGAGCACGGCGGCCCCGAGCAGGGCGAGGGGTGTGCGCAGGCGCACGAAAGCCACCACCTGTCGGTCGGTCGTCTGGGATCACGCCAGGTCCCGTGGGGGAGAGTGACGCGGGCCACATGGTGCCCGCGTGTCGCCGGGCTGTCGCGCTTGCGGAAGCAATGGAGGTTGTGGTCGTTGCGTCAGCGTGGGTGCACGTCTCTTCTCCCTGCCCCGGGCGGGGGTCATGATGGGCGGTTCCGGGGCTGTGCCGCGGTGCTGTGCGGGGTGGTACGGGCGGGAGGAGCGGGAGCGATGAGCGGCATGCGGGGCGGGACGGCCGCGGCCGTCGGCACGATCGACGTGCTCGTGGTCGACGACGACTTCAGGGTGGCCCGGGTCCACCGGGCGTACGTCGAACGCCTCGACGTGTTCCGGGTCGTCGGTGTCGCGGGGACCGGGGAGCAGGCCATCGCCGCCGTGGACGAACTCCGGCCCGATCTCGTGCTGCTCGACCTGTATCTGCCCGATCTGTTCGGGCTCGACGTCATCCCCCGGCTGCGGACCGCCGGGCACGACTGCGACGTGATGGTCATCAGCGCCGCCCGGGAGGCGGACGCGGTCCGCGGCGCGGTGCGGCACGGGGTCGTCGACTATCTGCTCAAGCCGTTCGACTTCGAGGATCTGCGCGGGCGGCTGGAGCGATACGCCGTCCAGCGCGGGCGGTTGCTCGACACCGTGGTCCGCGGACAGGCGGATGTCGACCGGGTGCTCGCGGGCGGTGCGGCGGGGCCCGTGTCGCCGGTGCTGCCCAAGGGCATGAGCACGGAGACCGCCGGGCTGGTCGAGCGCGCCCTGCGCCAGGCGGACGGCACGCTGTCGGCCACGGAGTGCGCCGGGCTGACCGGGGTGTCGCGGGTCAGCGCGCGGCGGTATCTGGAGTACTTCCACACCGTGGGAACGGCGGACGTGTCCCTGCGGTACGGGGCCACGGGGCGGCCCGAGCGGCGGTACCGGTTCGTCGGGTCCGCCGGATGATGTCGGATGCGTGGCGTGGGCTTGTCTCCCGTGCGCGGGCGCGCCTAGGGTCGGACTGGGGGAAAGCGCTTTCTGAGTGGGCTTTCCCGTGTCCTCGTCGTTCTCCCTAGGAGCGCCGCATGTCCCTGCCCGTCCGCCGCCGTGTCGCCGTCGTCGGCACCGGTGCCATCGTCAGCGGCGGGCATCTGCCCGCGCTGCGCGCCCACGCCGACCGCACCGAACTCGTGGCCGCCGTCGACGTGGACCAGGTCAGGCTCGACGCCTTCCGGGCGTCCGCGGGGGAGCGGGTCGCCGGGTTCACCTCGATGAGCGCGATGCTGGACGCCGTACGGCCCGACCTCGTGCTGATCGGGACCCCGCCCTCGCTGCACCGGGAGCAGACCGTGGCGGCGCTGGCGGCGGGGGCCTGGGTGCTGTGCGAGAAGCCGCTGTGTCTGTCACTCGCCGAGTACGACGACATCGCGGCCGCCGAGGAGGCCTCCGGGGCGTACGCGTCCGTGATCTTCCAGCACCGCTACGGTTCCGGCGCCGCCCGCGCCCGGGCGCTGATCCGTGGCGGTGAGCTGGGTGCGCCGCTGGTCGCGCACTGCCAGACCACCTGGCACCGGGACACCGCCTACTACTCCGTTCCCTGGCGCGGCCGTTGGGCCACCGAAGGCGGCGGGCCGACCATGGGGCACGGCATCCACCAGTTCGACCTGCTGCTCCATCTCCTCGGCGAATGGGAGGAGATACGGGCCATGGCGGCGCGGCTCGTCCACGACACCGAGAGCGAGGACGTCTCCACGGCTCTCGTGCGGTTCAGAGGCGGTGCGCTCGCCACGGTCGTCAACAGCGTGCTCTCTCCCGACGAGGTGAGCCGGATTCGCGTCGACTGTGCGGACGCGACGGTCGAGCTCACCCATCTGTACGGGCATTCCAACGACGACTGGACCTATACGCCGGCCCGGCACGTCTCCGCCGAGCGGGCAAAGGCGTGGCGTACACCCGTGGCTGATGTGCCCAGTTCGCACACCGCTCAGCTGGGTGTCCTTCTCGACGCCTACGACGCCGGTGTGCGGCCGCCGGGGAGCGGGGCGGAGGCGCGGAGCACCCTCGAGTTCGCCGCGGCCCTCTACAAGGCCGCGTTCACCGGGGCGCCGGTGCGGGCGGGCGCGATCGGGCCCGGTGATCCGTTCTACGCCGCCATGCACGGCGGTCACTCCGACTGGGCACCCGAGGAGCGTGCATGAGCATCCGCGTCCGTCATGAGATCGGTGAGGCCGTGGTCGTCGAGGCGGCCGGGGGTACGGAGATTCTCCGGTATGTGTACCGGCCCGATCCCGAGCCGTTCGAGTCCCGGAAGCCGTACGCCCATCCGGTGCGGACGCTGGGCGGCCGTACCGTGACCGGGTACCGGCCGAACGACCACCGCTGGCACAAGGGCTTGCAGATGACGGCCAGCCATCTGTCCGGGCAGAACTTCTGGGGCGGCAACTCCTATGTGCACGGGCGGGGTTATCTGCCGTTGGCCGAGCGGGTCGGGTCCATGCGGCATGACGGGTTCTCCGGGTTCTCCGTGACGGGCGAGCGGCTCGATCTGGTGGAGCAGCTCACCTGGGTGGAGAACGCGGGGAGTGAATGGGCGCGGGAGGAACGGGGGTTGAGTGTTCACTCGGTCGACGCGCCGGCCGGGGCCTGGGTGCTCGACTGGTCGCTTCGGTTGCGCAACGTGCGGGACGTCGATCTGGTGTTCGGTTCTCCCACCACCGCGGGGCGGGAGATGGCGGGGTACACCGGGTTGCAGTGGCGGGGAGCGCGGGACTTCACCGGGGGGACGGTGTTCGGGGCCTCCGATGGGGGCGGGCTCATGGGGACGCAGGGGGCCTGGCTTGCCTTCGGCACCGAGCACGATGACGTGGACGCCCACTCCACGCTGGTGTTCGCGCACGCGCCCGAGAATCTCGGGGAAAGCGCGATTCATCCCTCGCACTGGTTCGTGCGCTCGGAGCCGATTCCTTCGGTGGCGTTCTCCTGGGCGTTCTTCGAGGAGTTCGTGTTGCCGCCGGGGGAGTCGTTCTCGTACCGGTACCGGATCGTGGTCGCGGACGGGGCGTGGGACCGGGAGCGGGTGGCGGCGTATCTGGACGGGGTGCCGTGGTGAGCGGCGGCAGCCGCGTGCCGTCGCCGTTGCCGGGGGCGGTGGGGCTGTCGCATCTGAGCGCGTACGAGTGGGAGGCCGCGGACGGGGTGTGCGGGGGGAGTCCGCATCTGCACACCGTGTGTACCGAGGCGTACGTCGTCACCGGGGGACGGGGCGCCGTGCAGACCCTGAGTCCGGACGGGTACCGGGACATCCCGCTGGAGGCGGGGGCGGTGGCGTGGTTCACGCCGGGGACCGTGCATCGGATGGTGCAGGGCGGTTCGCTTCGGGTCACGGTGCTGATGGAGAACAGCGGACTTCCGGAGGCCGGGGACGCGGTGTTCACGTATCCGCCGGAGGTGCTGGCGGATCCCGGCCGTTATGCCGCGGCGGCCGCCCGCGTGACGACGGAGGCGGAGGCTCGGCGGCGGCGGGATCTGGCGGTGGAGGGGTGGTGAGCTGTTGGGACTTTGCTGAGCGTGAGGGTGTTTTGGTGTGTACGAGTGAGCACGGTAGCGGCGGCCGGAGCTGCTGTGCCGCATT
>NZ_JOCA01000003.1 GCF_000718785.1 Streptomyces sp. NRRL WC-3626
CACCCCCACTCCCCGCTCCCCCGGGCAGCCGCACCGCCGGAGACGCGATCCCACCCCCGCTCCCCGTTCCCGCGGGCAGTCGTGCCGCTGGGGCGGCACGGGTGGGCGCGACGGCACCCCGCGAGCGCCGGGCCGCGCGGACTCCCCCCGGTACCCCAACCCCCCGGTACCCCCTCGCGCACACGCCCCGCCATCGCCGTACCTCCCCCTCCGCCCGCCCATCGGGCTTACCGGAAAGGGAAGTTACGGAGCACCGCGGGTAACCCGCGTCCCGCCGGAGAACTCACCTGAGCGGTAGCTCTCAAGTACTACGGGTATCACCAGGCAAGCTGCGCGATCTCCTCCGCGACCACCGCACACGCGTCCGCCCCCGGATCGATCAACGGAAAATGCCCGACGTCCTCCAGCAACGTCACCCCCACGACCTCCCCCGCCTTGGCCGCCGCCTCCGCATACGCCTCGGCAACCGCCTGCGGCACCACGTCATCGGCACGCCCCTGCACCAACGTGGTCGCGATCCCGGTCGGCAGCAGCGACGCCGGATCGGCGCACGCCCGCCGCGAGGCGAACCAGTCGTCCCCGCCCAGCAACTGCCGCACCGCACCCCCGCACACATCCAGCTTGTCGGCCACCTCGAAATCCGCGATCGGCGCCAGCGCCACCACCCCCCGCAGCGGCGCGGGCCGGTCCGTACGCCAGGCCGACCCCACCGGCAGCACATGCCGAGCGGCGGCCCACAACGCCAACTGCCCGCCCGCGGAGTGCCCGGTGAGCACCACCCGCCGAGGATCGGCCCCCGGCACCCGCTCCCGTATCAGCCCCGGCAGCGCGTCCATCGCCGCGGCGACGTCGTCGAAGGTGTCGGGCCACCGCCCCGCCACCGGAGCACCGCCCGGCTCCCCCGCCCCACGCCGGTACTCGACACTGGCGACGGCGAACCCCCGCCCGGCCAGAAACGCCGCGAAGGGGCTGACATGCCGCCGGTCGTACGGCGCCCGCCAGGCACCCCCGTGCAGTACGACCACCACGGGCGCGGGCCCGCCCGGCCCCCGCGGCACATGGAAGTCGATCAGCTGGTCCGGGTCGTCGCCGTAAGCGACCGTGACATCGGGGTCGACGGGCGGATGGGAGAACGCCGACTCCTCCTCGGCGGCCCGGGCGGCTGCGACATCGTCCGTCATTGCTCCAACCTTCCAGCGACACAACGCGGGTGACGGTCCGACAGGAACGCGGCCGTTGGGGCGGGACGGTATCAGCCCGCACACCCGCCCCGACATGCGGATGTCACGCTCGGTCAGCGGGGCCGGGGGTGACATCGTACGACCGTCACCCCCCGTCCCCGGGCGACTACGCCAGCACCTCCGCCAGTACCCGCGCCGCCCGCTCCACCTCCGCGAACCCGACGTACAACGGCGTGAATCCGAAGCGGAGGACGTCCGGGTGCCGGAAGTCCCCGACCACCCCCCGCTCGATCAGCCGCTTCATGACGTCCCCGGCGTCCGGGCACCGCAGGGCGACCTGGCTCCCCCGCTCCCCGTGCGCGAGGGGCGTCACGCACGAGACGCGCCCCTCGGGCACGTACGCCGCGACGCACTCCAGGAAGAAGTCCGTCAGCGCGAGGGACTTGGCCCGCACCGCGTCGACCGTCACCCCGTCCCAGACCTCCAGCGCCGCCTCCAGGGCGAGCATGGAGAGGATGTCCGGGGTGCCGACCCGCCCGCGCATCGCGCCGGCCGCCGGTTCGTACGACGGGCGCATGCCGAAGGGCTCGGCGTGCGAGTTCCACCCCGGCAGCGGGGAGTCGAAGCGTTCCTGTACGTCCGCGCGGACGTACAGGAACGCCGGTGAACCGGGCCCGCCGTTCAGATACTTGTAGGTGCAGCCGACCGCGAGGTCGACGCCGTGCTCGTCCAGGCCGACCGGCAGCGCGCCGGCGCTGTGGCACAGGTCCCAGACCGCCACCGCGCCCGCCGCGTGCACGGCGGCGGTCAGCGACGGCAGGTCGTGCAGCCGCCCGCTGCGGTAGTCGACATGGTTGAGCAGCACGGCGGCCGTACGTTCACCGAGCACGTCGGGCAGCGAGGACGGTTCGACCGGACGCACCGTGCACCCGGTCATCCGGGCCGCCGACTCGGCGATGTAGCCGTCCGTGGGGAACGTGGTCGCGTCGACCACGATCTCGTCCCGCTCCGGACCGGTCGGCCGCGCCAGCCGCACCGCGCCCACGACCGCCTTGAACACGTTGACGCTCGTCGAGTCACCGACCACGATCTGCCCGGGAGCGGCGCCGACCAGCGGCGCGATACGGTCGCCGATCCGTTCCGGCGCGGTCCACCAGCCGCCCTCCGTCCAGGACCGGATGCGCAGCTCGCCCCACTGCCGGCGCACCACGTCCTCGACCCGGCCGGGCACGGCGACGGGCAGCGCGCCCAGCGAGTTGCCGTCGAGGTAGACGACGTCGTCGAGGACGAACTCGCCCCGCTTGGAGGCGAGTTCGTCGGCGGCGTCCAGCTTCTCCGCCTTCCGCGTGAGCTCAGACATAGGACCTCGCCGTCCACAGCTCGGGGAACACGCTCTTCTGCGCCCGCTTCTCCAGCCAGGCCACCCCGGCGGAGCCGCCGGTGCCGGCCTTGGCGCCCATCGCGCGGCGGGTGGCCACGAGATGGTCGTTGCGCCAGCGCCACACCAGTTCGGCGACATCGGTCAGGGCCTCGCCGAGACGGGCCACCTCGTCGCGCCCGTCGCCGGAGTAGACGGCCGTCCAGACCGCCTCCACCTCCGCCGACGGCTCGTACTTCCGTGCCACGTCACGCCGCAGCACCTCGTCCGGGACGGCGTGCCCGCGCCGGGCGAGCAGCCGCAGGACCTCGTCGTACAGGCTCGGCTCGTGCAGGGCCTTCTCCAGCTCGGCGTGCACGCGCGGCGCGCCCCGGTGCGGGACCAGCATGGACGCGGACTTGTCGCCGAGGAGGAACTCCAGGCGCCGGTACATCGCCGACTGGAAGCCGGAGCCCTCGCCGAGGGCGCCGCGGTACGCGTTGAACTGTGCCGGGGTGAGTCCGCTCAGCGGCTTCCAGGAGGCGTTCAGCGCCTCCAGCTCCCGTACGGACCGCTTCAGCGCGTCGACCGCGACCGGGATGTCGTCCTGGCGGAGCGCCTTCGCCGCGGTCTCCCACTCGTGGACGATGACGGTGAACCACAGCTCCATGACCTGGGTGGTGACCAGGAAGACCATCTCTCCGGGATCGTCGGAGAGGGTGTGCTGCAGATGGGTGAGGACGTCGGCCTTGACGTAGTCCTCGTAGGGGGTCGTTCCCTGGAAGTCGAGATGCGGGGTCTCGGGCTGCTCGTGAGCCTCGTGGGACATCGCTGTCTCCTGTACATGTACTCCGGGTAGCGGTCCGCCCCTGCCGTTACCGGCACGGGGGCCCCGGTCCCCACGGTGCATCCTGCGTAATCGTGCCCCGAAACCGCAAGGCCCGCCCGCTCACGGGCGGGCCCCGGAGACATCACAGGTCAGCCGGTCAGCCCAGGACCTGGGCCGCCGTCGGCGAGGAGTCCTTCAGGAACTGCGAGCAGCGCTCGTACTCCTCCTGCTCGCCGATCGCCTGCGCGGCGCGGGCGAGGGCGTGCAGGGCGCGCAGGAAGCCGCGGTTGGGCTCGTGCTCCCACGGCACGGGACCGTGGCCCTTCCAGCCGCTGCGGCGCAGCGCGTCCAGTCCGCGGTGGTAGCCCGTACGGGCGTACGCGTAGGACTCCACGACGCTGCCCCGCTCGAAGGCCTCGTCGGCCAGCCGGGCCCAGGCCAGCGAGGAGGTGGGGAACGCGGCGGCGGCGTCGGCGGGCGAGCCGCCGGACGCGAGCAGCTCACGCGGGCCGGGGTCGTCGGGGAGGTGGGTCGGGGGCGGGCCCCCGAGAAGGTTCTCGTGAATGGACATGGGTCCAGTCTCGTACATCAGCGCGCCTCGCTGCCGCGCTCCCTCCCCGCTTCCAGCGGGGGCACCGCCACGCTGCCGTGGGTACGGCATTCGGGGCGGCGGCAGTCCGGTGCCGGGCGGCGTACGGTCGTGAAGGCGAGGGCCGAGCCCACCACCAGGACGCCCGCGCACAGGACCATCGCCCGCCGGAAGGCGTCGTCGAAGGCGTCCGGGAGCCGGTACGCCTCCGGGCCCATCCCGGCGAGCAGCGGCAGCGCGGCCACGGCGACCAGGCCGGCCGCGCGGGCGGCGGCGTTGTTGATACCGCTGGCCAGGCCCGCCCGCTCGGTCTCCACGGAGGCGAGGACGGTCGCGGTGAGCGGCGCCACCAGGGTGACCATGCCGAGGCCGAGCACCAGCAGCGCGGGCAGTACGTCGACGGCGTAGGAGGCGTCCGGCCCGACCCGCAGCATCAGCAGCATCCCGGCGGCGCACAGCAGCGGTCCGACGGTGAGCGGGATGCGGGGGCCGATCCGGTCGCCGAGTTCGCCGGAGCGGGCGGAGAGCAGCAGCATCAGCGCGGTCGTGGGCAGCAGGGCCGTACCGGCGGCGAGCGCGGACCAGCCGACGACGACCTGGAGCTGGAGCGCGGCGAGGAAGAAGAACCCGCCGAACGCCGCGTACACGCACAGCGTGACCATGTTGACGGCGGAGAACTGGCGGGAGGCGAAGATGTCCAGCGGCATCATCGGATGCGGGCGGCGCCTCTCGACGACGACGAAGGCGACCGCGGCGGCCAGTCCGGCGATCGCGGAGGCGGCGACCAGGAGGGTGCCCGACTCGGCCTCGATCAGGGCGTACGTCACCAGGGCGAGGGCGATCGCGCCGAGCGCGGCGCCGAGGACGTCGAACCGGCCCTCGGCCTTCACGCCCGCCGACTCCGGCACGTGCCGTACGGCGATGGGGGCGCACAGCAGGGCGAGGGGCACGTTGAGGAGGAACACCCAGCGCCAGCCGGGCCCGTCCACGAGCCAGCCGCCGACGAACGGTCCGACGGCCGCGCCGATGCCGCCGAAGCCGGACCACAGGCCGACCGCGCGGCCCCGGTCGTCGGGGTGGAAGGACGCCTGGATGAGGGCGAGCGAACCGGGGGTGAGGAGCGCGCCGCCGACACCCTGGAGGGCGCGGGCGGCGATGAGCATCCCCGCGTTCGGGGCGAGCCCGCACAGCAGGGAGGCCGCCGCGAACCACAGCACGCCGACGACGAACACCCTCCGCCGCCCGAACCGGTCGCCGAGCGCCCCGCCGAGCAGGATCAGCCCGGCCAGCGTGACCATGTAGGCGTTGACGGTCCACTGGAGTGCGCCGAGGTCGGCGTCGAGGTCGCGGCCGATGCGCGGAAGGGCCACGTTGACCACGGTGGAGTCCAGCAGGGCCATGCTGGAGCCCAGTACCGTGGTGAGCAGGATCCACTTGCCCTGCGGTGAGGACAGCCGGACGTCGGGCATACGGCGAGCATACGGAAGAGCCCGGCACCGCGTGCGGTACCGGGCTCACATTCCGGGCGGTGCTACTTGATGCGGGTGCCCGTCGAGCGCAGGTTCTGGCAGGCCTCCAGGACGCGGGCCGCCATGGACGCCTCGGCCAGCTTGCCCCAGGTGCGCGGGTCGTAGGTCTTCTTGTCGCCGACCTCGCCGTCGACCTTCAGGACGCCGTCGTAGTTCCTCAGCATGTGGTCGGCGACCGGACGCGTGAACGCGTACTGGGTGTCGGTGTCGATGTTCATCTTCACGACGCCGTTCTCCAGCGCGGTGAGGATCTCCTCCGGGGAGGAGCCCGAGCCGCCGTGGAAGACGAAGTCGAACGGCTGGGAGCCGGCCGGCTTGCCGTACTTGGCGGCGACGCCCTCGTTGAGCTCCTTCAGCAGCTCGGGACGGAGGACGACGTTGCCCGGCTTGTACACGCCGTGCACGTTGCCGAAGGACGCGGCGAGCAGGTAGCGGCCCTTGTCGCCGAGGCCGAGGGCCTCCGCGGTGCGCAGGGCGTCGTCGACCGTGGTGTAGAGGGAGTCGTTGATCTCGTGCGAGACGCCGTCCTCCTCACCGCCGGTCGGGGTGATCTCGACCTCGAGGATGATCTTCGCGGCGCGGGCGCGCTCGAGGAGTTCCTGGGCGATGGAGAGGTTGTCGGCGAGGGTCTCCGCGGAGCCGTCCCACATGTGGGACTGGAACAGCGGGTTGCGGCCGGCCTTGACGCGCTCCTCGGACACCGCGAGCAGCGGGCGTACGTACCCGTCGAGCTTGTCCTTGGGGCAGTGGTCGGTGTGCAGGGCGATGTTGACGTCGTACTTCTCGGCGACGATGTGCGCGAACTCGGCGAGCGCGACCGCGCCGGTCACCATCTCCTTCTTGTGCTGGCCGCCCAGGAACTCGGCGCCGCCCGTCGAGATCTGGACGATGCCGTCGCTCTCCGCCTCGGCGAAGCCGCGCAGTGCCGCGTGCAGGGTCTGGGACGAGGTGACGTTGATGGCCGGGTAGGCGAACTTCTCCGCCTTCGCCCGGTCCAGCATCTCGTTGTAGACCTCGGGGGTTGCGATGGGCATCTGTCCGCTCCTTAAGCATGCGGTGTGGCGTACTGCGTTACTGCGTACGGTCGGCCCTGACCTGGAACCTTGGATGCGACGTCATTGTCGGCCCCATCTTCCCAGACTTGTCCGGCCGGCCGACGGCACAGGTCAAGTCGTTATGCGACGGCGGCGGGATCAGTCGAGGCCGAGCTCGTCCTTGCCGTAGGCGAACAGGTACGGCACCCCGGCACCCTCCCGGATCTTCTCCGCGGCGCCGGTGGCCCGGTCGACGATCGTCGCGACGGCCACGACCTCGGCGCCGGCCTCGCGCACGGCCTCCACCGCGGCCAGCGGCGAGCCGCCGGTGGTGGAGGTGTCCTCGACCACCACGACCCGGCGGCCCCTGATGTCCGGGCCCTCGACGCGCCGCTGCAGCCCGTGCGCCTTGGCCGCCTTCCGTACGACGAAGGCGTCCAGGCTGCGGCCCCGCGCGGCGGCGGCGTGCAGCATGCTCGCCGCGACCGGGTCCGCGCCCATGGTCAGCCCGCCCACCGCGTCGAACTCCAGCCCGTCGGTCAGGTCCAGCAGCACCTGCCCGACCAGGGGGGCGGCCTCGCCGTCGAGGGTGACGCGGCGCAGGTCGACGTAGTAGTCGGCCTCCAGACCGGAGGAGAGGGTCACCTTGCCGTGCACCACGGCCTTGTCCTTGATCTGCTGCAGCAGCGCGCCGCGTGTGTCCGTCATGCGGCCCAGCTTAGAGGCGGGTCCAGGTCCAGGTCGTCGAGGCCTCGAGCGGCTCCAGGGGGGTGACCAGGCGCGGGTGGGTGTTCAGCCCGTCCGGCGGCCCGGTCTGCGGTTCGACGCAGACGGCCTCGCGCTGCTCGTCGTAGACGACGACCCATTCCTCACGGCTGGTGACCTTCAGTTCCAGCCGCCCCGGCCAGGTGAGGGTGACGTCGACGCCGCCGGGCATCCCGAAGCAGTCGTCCCACGGCCCCGGCTTCGGGTCGATCCGGTGCCCGGTGGGCAGATGGTCCTCGCCGCGCTCCTCCTGCCAGGCGGGCGCGAAGTCGATCGTGACGTCCTCACCTCCGAGGTTCCGGTTGAACCACGGGTGCCAGCCGATCTGCGCCGGGAACGACGACGCGTACGTCTCCACGCTCATCGTCAGCGTGAGGGCGTTCCCGGTGAGCGCGATCCGCTGCGTGACCCGGCCCGGGTACGGCCACGGCTCGACGAGATCGTAGGTGAGCACGGCCTCGTCGGCGCTCTCGCGGGCGGTGCGCCAGGCGGCGTCACGGGCGGTGCCGTGGATGGCGTTCGGCGGGGCGTTCAGCGGCATCTGCCGCACGGTGGCCCCGTCCCGGAACCGCCCGTCCCGGACCCTTCCGCACCAGGGCACCATCGGAAAACACCCGAACCGCTCCCCCTGCCGCAGCAGTTCGACGCCCCCGACCCGCACCCCTCCGACCCGCCCGCCGTTCCCCGGCAGCACGGTCACCTCCGCGTCACCCGCGGTCAGCAAGATCTCTCCACTCACACAACGACCCTACTCACCCACGGCCGCCAGCTCGCCGCCCAGCCGCCCAGCCGCGGGCAATCGTGCCGCAGGGCGGCACGGGTGGGCGCGACGGCACCCCGCAAGCGCCGGGCCGCGCGAACACCCCCCGCCCCACCCCAACGCCGGGGCACCCGCAAACGCCGGGCCGCGCGACCACCCCCCGCACAAACCCTCAGCGTCGCCGCCGCAACGCCCGAATCGCGACAACCGCCGACGCGACAGCCAGCGCAGCCGCAGGCGCGGCCCACCGCAGCGGCGTAGAAGACGCGACAGTCTGCGGCGCGGGCACCGGCGCATACCGCCCGCGCGGCGGCGCATGATCCACTTCCTCCGCACTGCGCCCGATCATCGTCCGCCGAGCATGCGCCGCCTCCGCGACGGACTCGTCGTCCTCGGGCGAGGCAGCCGGACCCTCCGCCTCCGGCTCAGGCACCGGAACATCCTCCGCATCCGGCGTCGTCTCGAAATCCGTCGTGGCCTGCGGCTCGAAATCCCCGGTGGACAGCAGCTCCGGCGACTCGGGCTCCGTGCCTTCCCCCGCCACGGCCCCCAGATTCTCCCCGAACCGGTCCAGCAGCCGCGCCACCGCGGAAGCCACCGCATCCGCCGGAAACTCGGCGACCCGCCCATCGGCCGCCGCCGTACCCCCGACGGTGAGGGCCGTACCGCCCTCCACCGCCCGCACCCGCAACCACAGCGCGAGCCGTACGGAGCCGCTCCCGCGAGCCTCCGCCGCCTCCCCCTCGACGGCCCACGAGACGTCATCCCGCGCGACCACCCGCACCGCACCCCGATACGTGACGGAATGCCCCCCGACCCGCACCTTCAGCCGCCCGGCGACAGGCTCCGCACCGGCGTCGTGCTGAAGCCCCGGCACCGCCCGCGCGACCCGCGCGGGGTCGTCCAGCACTGACCTGAGCCGCTCAACCTCAACCGGAACGAACACCTGGTGCTCCATGAGTGCGGAGCCTACCCACGCGGCACGGAACCGCACCCCCGTCGCCGGGAAGTCGCGGCGCGTCGGCGCGGAACGTAGTAGAGGGATCAGCCGCCGTACCGGGGATGCGGCAGCGTGGACGGCGGCAGCCCGTCGACACGGGTGCGTTCCGCCGCCCGGACGTCCCCCGCGAGGGACGCCTCGGTGAGCGTACGCAGCGTAGGCCCGGCAGGGTCGAGCCGCGGCACGGGCACGTCCCGGCCCCCCAGCACGAACCCCCAGTCCCGGTGCGCGTGCGCGGTCATCGCCGCCCCGCCGCCCCGGTCCGGCCCCGCGGCGTACCCGGACCGCCGCCCGCTCACCCGGTACACGGCGGTGCGGAACCCCGCCGCACGGAGCGTCGCGTCCACCGTCCAGAAGTCACGCGCCCGGGACGCCACCGCGCCCCCGTGCACCACGAGCCGGCCGCCCGGCGCCAGCACCCTCCGGGTCAGCCCGTAGAACTCCTGCGAGTAGAGCTTCGTACTCGCGGTGATCCCGGGATGCGGCAGGTCCGAGACGACGACGTCGTACGCCGCCGGGGGCGCCCCGCGCAGCCAGTCGAAGGCGTCCGCGACGCGCACCCGCACGCGCGGATCGTCGAGGGCGTGCGCGTTCAGCGCGGACAGCGCCGCGTCACCACGCGCCAGCTCCACCACACCCGCGTCGATCTCGACGACGTCGACCCGCCGCACCCCGCGGTGCCGCAGCACCTCGCGCACGGCCAGCCCGTCCCCGCCGCCGAGGACGAGCACGCGCGCGTGCGGCCCGTGCATCGCGGGGTGCACCAGCGCCTCGTGGTACCGGAGTTCGTCGCGGCCGCTGACCCGCAGCCGGCCGTCGAGGAACAGGTTCAGGGGCCGCCCGTCGCGGCCGCCGGTGAGCAGCACCTCCTGGACGTCCGTCTGCAGGGCGACGCGGACGTCGGAGCCGTACATCGCCTGCCGGGCGGCCCGTTCGAAGTCGTCGACGAGGACGGCCGCCGAGGCGAGGATCACGAGCACGCACACGTTGGCGGCCAGCAGCAGCCGGCGGGCGCGCCGCGAGAGGTCCCGCCGGAACAGTCCGAGCACCAGCGCCCCGCCCACCACCGCGTTGACGGCGCCGGTGATCAGCGCGCCGGTCAACTGGCCGAGGACCGGCAGGAGAAGGAAGGGGAAGGCGAGCCCGCCGACGAGCGCGCCGACATAGTCCGCGGCGGACAGATCGGCCAGCGCGCCGCCCGCGTCCTGCCGCCGGATCCGCTGGATCAGCTCCATCAGCAGCGGCACCTCGGCCCCGATCAGCAGACCGGTGGCCAGGGAGAACGCGACCAGCAGTGAGCGTGGGCCGCTCGCCCACACGCCGCCCCAGTCACCCGTCCAGGCGAACACGGCGTACAGCACCATCGCACTGCACCCGCCGACGAGCGCGAGCATCGCCTCCACCGCGCCGAAACCGGCCGCCGCGTGCCGCCGCAGCCGCTTCGCCGCCAGGGAGGCGATGCCCATGGCGAAGACCATCACGGACAGCACGACCGACGCCTGGGTGACCGAGTCGCCCATCAAGTACGTTGCCAGCGCCACCAGTTCGAGCTCGTACACCAGTCCGCAGGCCGCGCAGACGAACACACCCGCGAGCACCAGGAACCGCCCCGTGCCCTGCCGCACCGGCAGCCGCAGCGTGCTCTCCGCACCGCCCCCGGGGTCGCCCGACCCGCCCCGGGACTGCGCGGGGCCGGGCGGTGCGGGGGCCTGCGGTTCGATCACCCCAGCGACGTTACGTTACGCCTCCAGCACACCACGTCACCCACACGTGTGGTCTTTGTTTATCTCCGCCCGCTCCCGGTACGCGCCCCGGCTACCCCGTCATGGCCGGCACCCGCACCCCCACCTTCGTCCGCGTCGCCACCAACTGGCCGTCCTGCGGGTAGGCGTGCCAGGTCCGCCAGTGGACCTGGCCCTCGTGTCGCTGGGCGAGCAGCGCGGTGAACGCGTGCGGGCTGCCGGGGAAGACCCCGGCGAGGCCCTGCGGGTGGCCGGAGACCAGGTCGAGCAGTTCCTGTGCCCGGCCCGCGAAGGACCCGGGGGAGAGCGTCTCGACGCGGGCGGCGAACTCGTACTCCCAGTCGTCCACCCGCTTGGCCACCCCCAGCGGAAGGGGCGTACTGCTGCCCGGAATGCACGCCACCGTTTCCGAACAGCGGCCACGCTCCTCGTCCAGGAGCACCTGATGGGACGCGCCGAGCAGTCTCAACTGCACGTTCACCCCGGCCAGTTCGAGATCGAGGGTGGCCAGCGCGGGAAGCGGCTCGCGTCCCAGGGCCCAGGCGAGGTCGGCCGCGCGGGTGTCGGTGTAGGCGGTGTTCAGGGTCGTGAGCATGGATCGGCTCCGCAAGCACACAGGGAGAGCGAGAAAGAGAAAGAGGGTCCGCGCACCCCGGTCACACGTCGCACCGGGGCCCTCGGCCCGTCAGCCCGGTTCACCCGGCCGGAAACGCTCCGCGCGGAGTCCGTGGGCTGCGTAGGTGATTTATAGGCAATCATGAAGTGTGGTGCCACCACAGCGTTTTTACCCAACTTCGTGGGCTTTCCATCCCGTAGGGGGCTCCCCAGCTCAACTGTTCAACACCGGCGTACGCCCTGAGGAAACGGTTCACGCCGGGCGCATCGAGTCGCCCGGACCCCAACCGGAACCGGAGTGATCGTCACCGTTCAACGGCACAGCGGGGCCCGCCCAGGCGCGGACCCCGCTGTCGCGGATACGTCATCCCCCGATGCGGAGGCAGCTGCCCCGTGTCAGCCGCCTCCTCCACCGCATCCGCCGCCGCCCCCGCAGGACGACCCGCCTCCGCAGGACGAGCCGCCTCCGTCGGACGAACCACCACCGCAGGACGCTCCCCCGCCGCCGCCGTGCGAGCCGCCGGTCCACCAGCTGTCACGGCCGGCCCTGCCGCGACGTCCGGGCCGGCCGGCCCCCACCCGCCGCGAACCGGCGCGGGACGCGGCCACGACGACCGTCACGAGCAGGCCGAAAACCACCACCAGGACGATGCCGATACCCATGGCGCCACCCTCCTTCCATTCCCCCGTGATCCCCCGAAGCGGCCCCCCGTGGGCGCCTCGCTCACGCGTGTGACCGGGAGATGCCCCCCGCCCGCGCGGCCCAAAGCAGAGTTGAGGAACTCCAGAGCTTCGGCGCAGGATGACCGCCATGACCTCCAGCGCGCGCCCCCTCCTGAACCGCCGGCTCGCAGCGTTCGGGACGACGATCTTCGCCGAGATGTCCGCCCTGGCCCTGCGGACCGGCTCCATCAATCTGGGCCAGGGCTTCCCCGACACCGACGGCCCCGAGGCGATCAGGGAGGCCGCCGTACGCGCCCTGCGGGACGGCCGCGGCAACCAGTACCCGCCGGGCCCCGGCATTCCCGAACTCCGCACGGCCGTCGCCGCGCACCAGCAGCGCCGTTACGGCCTCTCGTACGACCCCGACACCGAGGTCCTGGTCACCGCCGGCGCCACGGAGGCCATCGCGGCCGCGCTGCTCGCGCTGGTGGAGCCCGGTGACGAGGTGATCGCCCTGGAGCCGTACTACGACTCCTACGCCGCCTGCATCGCCATGGCCGGCGGCACCCGGGTCCCGGTCACCCTCCGCCCCCGCGACGGCCGCTTCCACCTCGACCTCGACGAACTCCGCGCCGCCGTCACCCCCCGCACCCGTCTGCTCCTCCTCAACACCCCGCACAACCCGACGGGCACGGTCCTCACGCGTGAGGAGCTGACGTCGATCGCCGAACTGGCGGTGGAACGCGACCTGCTCGTGGTGACCGACGAGGTCTACGAACACCTGGTCTTCGACGACGCGGAACACATCCCCCTGGCGACCCTCCCCGGCATGCGCGACCGCACGGTGACGATCTCGAGCGCGGGGAAAACGTTCTCGTACACGGGCTGGAAGGTCGGCTGGATCACGGCGTCCCCGGCCCTGGTCACGGCGGTCCGCTCGGCCAAGCAGTACCTCACGTACGTCTCCGCGGGCCCCTTCCAGTACGCGATCGCCGAGGCCCTCGCCCTCCCGGACTCCTACTTCACCGGCTTCCGGGACGACCTCCGGTCCAAGCGGGACGTCCTGGCGGCCGGGCTGGAGGAGGCGGGCCTCACCGTCTACCGCCCCTCCGGCACCTACTTCATCACCGCCGACATCCGGCCCCTGGGCGAGACCGACGGCATCGCCTTCTGCCGCGCCCTCCCGGAACGCGCGGGCGTCGTCGCCATCCCCACGTCGGTCTTCTACGACCACCACGAGATGGGCGCCCCCTTCGTCCGCTTCGCCTTCTGCAAGAAGAAGCCGGTCCTGGAGGAGGCCGCCCACCGCCTCAAGACCGCGGGAGCCCGCTGAGCGCGCTCAGCGCGCCGAGTACGGCAACTCGGGCTTGGACGATCCCCTCTTCACGGCCAGGTGCGCTCGATGCGGTCACGCCGTACCGCATAGGCCGCGGGACCGCCCCTGGCCACCGCACGATGGATGGCCTCGCGGTGTACGTCGAACCGTCCGACCATCTCGGCACTGGGAAGTTGCTGGTTGTCGAGATAAAAGAGCACCGCTTCCCGTTCCAGCACCGGTTGAATCTCCAGGTCCCGGCTCTTGATTCGGCCGTCTTTCGAAATCGGCACCCATGACTGGTCGAGGCCGTGAGCGATCCAGTCCTCGTCGGCGATGTCCTGCGCGTCGTCGGGGAAGACGTCCCCGATGAGGTGGACAGTCCAGCCGCACGCCCTCAGCCCTTCCGCGACGCGACGTCCGAGATTGCGGTCGAGGAAGAACTCAGGCGGCAAGGCGCACCACTGCCCTGCACAGCGCGTCCACCTGCTCGGGTGTCATGTCGAAGTCGTACGCGATGTCCTCGACGCTCTCCCCGGCCTCCCAGAGGTCGGTGATGGCCTTGACGGCGACCCTGTTGGCGGCCACGACGGGCCGTCCGTGCCCGAACCTCGGGTCGATGACCACGGGGACGGAATCCGGGTACTGCCTGAGCCGCAGACTGGAGGGGAAATCGTCGTCGGGCTCCCAGTTCAGGTAGCGGAGGTAGTCGGAGACCACCTCGTGGATGGGCGCCTGGCCGTCCCGGGCCCTGCGAAGGTCCCCCAGCCCGTGCTCGACGAAGATGTCCACGCCGTCCGTCGCGATGCGCTTCGAGACAAGGCCGTAGGGGGTGTCGAAGGCGTCCCGTACGGCGGCGGCCGCTTCCTTGATCTCACTCATCCGCAGTCCGAGGGTGCGCAGGGACCGGAGAACGTGCGCCTCGGCCACCGCGATGAACGGCACCGAGGGCTGTCCTTGGCGCAGTGGTTCCACCTGGTGAACCAGCGGTGCCCCGGCGGCCCTGCCCTTCAGCCACGAGGTGAGCGTCGACTGCGGGATCTCCAGGTAGGAGGCCGTTTCCGCGGGGGTCAGGAGTCCGTCCCTGAACCGGTCCGTCATGCCCCACCTCCTCCGCCTGCCGAGTCCGCTGTCCGATTTCGCATCGTCGCACATCGAGTTTCCCGCCCGGGAGCCGATCGCACACCCGCTCGCCGGTTCAGCAGGCGGCACTGAGGTGGCTTTCCGAGCGGCAGGCCCGGCAGCGGCCGGGTTCCGGTGCGCGGAATGCCCTGTCGCAGTCGTCGCAGGTCTGGAAGGGGAGGAGGGCAAGGCGTTCGCCGGGGTGTGCCGGGGGGAGGGGTGGGGTGGGCAGGGGGGTTTCGCGCAGGCGGTAGGCGAGGATGCCGGCCGGGCGGGTCAGGAAGCGGTCGGGGAGCCCGTCGGTCAGGATCTTGACGATCTGCACTCTGCCGAGGCCCGCCGCGAGCCACTGGGAGACGGCCGGCGCCAGCCGTGCGGCTTCCCGTACGGACAGAAGCAGCCGGGGGTCGACCCGCCGCAGCGCGGTGAGTACGGCGACGGCCTCGGGGTCGGCGTCGGCGAGCGACAGCGCTGCCTCGGGCTCCGGTTCGGCCGAGGGCATGGACGTGGGCTCGGGCGGACCGTCCGGCTCCGGGTCCGGGTCGGTCCGCGGATCGGTGCCGCCCGGTACGTCGTAGAAGTACGTCCGGGTGCGGATCTGACCGCTGGGCAGCCGGACCCGGCGCCGCTCCAGGTACCCGGCGGCCTCCAACTCCCGCAGGGCCCGCGAGATCAGGATCTCGCCCTCGCTGAAGTGCCCGCACAGGGCGGCGATGCTCACGGGGGTGCCCTCGGGGAGGGAGGCGATGTAGACCGCGACACCGACAGTGACCGCGCTGCCGCGCCGCTGGGCGAGGGCGTTGGCGAGCACGCAGAAGTCGGCGGTGAGGCGGGTGCGTACGTGGATCACGCCGGACGTCGAAGGTCCGGCGTCGACGCGCAGGGGCGCGTTAGACTGCGAGTCAGCCATTGGGAAGGTTCGTCTTCCTGGTCGGTCAGGTCCTCGTTCCGGGAGTGGTAGTCCCGGGCGGGGGCCGTCTTTTTGCGTTCGTTGCGGCGAACGTAGCCGTCCGAAATCCGCAACTGCAAGCCGGTCACTCGCACGAGTGACGCGGGCCTTCCGGCCGGGAGGGTGGGCGGGCGGGAAGTTCTTTCTCCCGGTTCTTTAGGGAGGTCAGTGGCCTGCCGGACCCCCGCGGACAAGGCACCGGCGGACCCGTGCAAGGGCCTGCGACCGGTGCCCCGTCGACTCAGACCCGGTGACGGCCGGCCTTCAACTCGCCTATGAAGGCAGCCCAGGAGACGACCTCGAAACACAACGCCGGACCGTGCGGAACCTTGCTGTCACGGACGGGGGACGACGGCGCGGGAGCGCGCTGAGCGCGGTACGGACGCCGGCCCTCTTGGGCCGGCCCGCGGATCAGGCGCCGGTCACTCCGTCTATCCGCTCGCGGATGAGATCGGCATGACCGTTGTGACGTGCGTACTCCTCGATCATGTGCACCATGATCCAGCGCAGGGAGATGCCCTGGTCGCCGACATGACCCGCCTCCTGTTCGGACAGGCGGCCGGAGTCGTCCAGCGATGCGTCGGCGATCAGCTCACGGCCCCGGGCGACCTCGGTCTGCCAGGCGGCCATCGCCTCGTCGAACCCCCGGTCCGGGCGCAACGCATAGCCGTCGACGTTGTCCTCCCCGAAGACCGGCGGCACATCGCGACCCGCGAAAATCCGCTGGAACCAGTTGCGCTCCACCTCGGCCAGGTGCTGCACGAGACCGAGCAGCGTCATCGGCGAGGGTGACACGGCGGCAAGCCGCAACTGATCATCCTCGAGGCCGGAACACTTCAGGGTGAGAGTCGCGCGGTGAAAGTCCAGCCATGCCTCCAGCATGGCGCGCTCCTCGGCATGCGCGGGCGGGACAGGGCGTCCATCCGGTGTGGTGTTCATCGGCCCACCCTGGCACGACGACCGCGGCGCACGGCCGCCTTCGCCCGCGACGGACACGCCTCCCGCCCCCTCCCACGGCACGTCCGTCGAGTTCGCCGCCCGTTTCGTCAGGCCCTGTGGAGTCTGTCCACCAGGATGTCGATCACCAGCGGTGTGCGGGGGCCGAAGCTCAGGAGTACTCCGTCCTCCAGGCTGACGACCCGGCGGTTCATGCCTGCCGGGGTCTGGCGGATGCCGGGGATGTCGACCAGGCCGTCGATGCCGCCGACCGATTCGAGGCCCTTGTCCATCATGAGGATGACGTCGGGTGCGGCGGCGACCAGGGCTTCGCTGGTGAGCGGGGTGAAGGGTCTGTCCAGGCCGGTCCTGACACCCGCGTCGGTCCCGCCCGCCGCGTCGATCAGGGAGTCCGCGCCGGAACCCTTGCCGCCCATCAGGTAGACGGCCGCGCTGCCGCGCATGTAGAGGAAGGCGACCTTGGGCTCGCTGCCCTCGGGGACGGACGCCCTGGCCGCCGCGAGGTCCTCGGCCATACGGCGGTTGAGCGCCCTGCCCGCCTCGGGGACGCCCAGCGCCCCGGCGACGCGGGTCGTGCGGGTGGAGACGTCGGACAGCTCGGTCGCCGGGTCCAGGACGACGACCGGGACGCCCGCGTCGCGGATCTGGTCGATGGCCTCGCTCGGGCCGGTGTCGGTGTCGGCGAGCACGACCGTCGGGTGCAGCGACAGGACGCCCTCGGCGCTCACGTCGTGCGCCTTGGTGACCTGCGGGAGCTTCTCGGCCTCCGCGAAGGTCGCCGTGATGTCGCGGCCCACGACCCGGTCGCCGAGGCCGAGCGTGAAGACGATCTCCGCGATGCCGCCGTTGAGCGGCAGGATGCGCGACGCGTCCCGCACGTTCACCTCGCGCCCGTCGGAGGAGTCGACCGTCACCGGCAGTTCCGGGACGGGGGCGTCGCCCTCCAGCGGTACGAGGGTGTTCTCCGCGAGCCGCTTCTCCGCCGCGGCGGCCCGCGCGCCCGCGGAGGCCGGGGTGGCCCCGGAGGACGCCGCCCCGCTGCCGCTGCCGCCGCCCCCGCACGCTGCCGTCAGCAGCGCGAGCGCCAGGGCCAACGGGACGAGGGCCCGCCGCCCGGACGCCCCGGCCGACCGTCTACCGGACCTGCGCATCGCTCATCCCTCCGAATCTGCATCATCCCCGCACGGTTGCCCCGAACAAAGGTTAGGCTAACCTTACAAAATCATGGTGGGGGTGTTGTTGTGATTTCCTCAAGTCGCTTGTGTGGCCCGGGTATTGCCGGTTCCGCGGCCCTGCTGCTGGCCGTGGCCGCACCGGCCGTCGCGGCGTCCCCGGCGACCGGCCCCGAGGGGCAGAGACTCACCGTCTCGAAGAGCTCGGGACTGGATCCGGCCGGCGAGACGGTCACCGTCTCCGGCACCGGCTACAACACCGAGAAGGGCGTCTACGTCGCCTTCTGCGTGGACAACGGGGCGGGCAGGACCCCGACTCCCTGCGTCGGCGGCGTCGACATGTCCGGTGAGTCGGGGGCCTCCCAGTGGGTCTCCTCCCACCCGCCCTCCTACGGCGAGGGCCTCGCCGAGCCGTACCGGGGCAAGGGGCACGACGGCTCGTTCTCCGTGCGGATCAAGGTGCGCGCCAAGGACGCCAACACGGACTGCACCGCGTCCGGTGTGAAGTGCGCCGTCATCACCCGCAACGACCACACCCGGGGCGGGGACCAGAGCCAGACGGTGCGGATCCCGGTGACGTTCCAGGGCTCCGGACCGTCCACACCGGCGCCGGGCACGTCCGCCCCCGCGAGCAGCAACGGCAAGAGCACCGGCGACGGTTCGGACACGGCCGGCGACGGTCCCCTCGCCTCCACCGGCACCACCGCCCTCACCGCCGGCGCGACCGCGGCGGGCCTGGTCGCCGCCGGCACCGGCGCCTGGCTGTGGGCACGCAGGCGCCGTCCGGCCGCGCACGATGGCTGACCCCGATACCCCGAACTCCCCAGGAAGGCTTGAGAAAATGGCGAAGAGACCCGTCGCCGCCGCCGTGACGGGCGGCGCGCTGCTGGCCCTGCTGTGTCCGGGCGCCGCGACGGCCCAGGACGGGCCGGCCCCGCTCCCGCACGAGGTGTCCGGCGGCTACGCGGCCCTCAGGCTCGAGAACCGGGACATGACCCTGGACGTCACCGAGCCGGCCGTACAAGGGGCCGCGGACCGCTCCTGGTTCCCCGTGACCGGCGGCGGCGCGGACGACGAGACCGGCGACGCGGACCTCGAGCTGGGCGGTACGGCGATGCTGACCGCGCCCTTCGGAACCCTGCCCCTCGCCGGGCTCCGGCTGGAGCTGGACGGCGGCACCGGCAGCCTCTCCGCACGCACGGTGGTCGCCGGGCGGGCCCTCGACCGCGTCCTCGCGGAGGTGACGTCGGACTCCGGTCCCGTCGTCCGCGCGAGTGGAGTGACCTGGAACGGACTTCGGGCCTCCCTCTCCAGCGAGGGCGCGGCACTGCTGTCCGAGTGGAGCGGTACGGAGTTCACCGCCGGGGACGCCTTCGGCACCCTCGACGTGACCGTGGGGACGGGCGGCGGGGCCACCCCCGTACCGGACGCGCCCCCCGCCACGCCCCCACCCGCGAGCCGCCCCGCCGAGAAGAGCCGGGAGGAGCCCGTACGGCGGGACACCACCGCCACCGCCACCGTCGCCCGCGCCACGCTCGCCCCCGGCACCGGGCAACAGGTCACCGGCACCGGCTTCGAGCCCGGCGGGATCGTGCTCGTGTCCATCGACCAGGACACCCGCTACCAGGTGGTCGCCGATGAACAGGGCGGCGTCACCAAGGACTTCCCGATGTACGACGGCGCCTTCGAGGGCGTCCACACGGTCGAGCTGTACACCGTGTCCGGCGGTCGCCGTGCCGTCGCGGAGTTCGGCGTGCGGGCCCCGGAGTAGCCGCCCGGCACACCAGGGAGCGGGTCCGGCCGGCCCGCTCTCCGGCGTACCCAAAAGGCCTGCACAGCAACGGAATTCACCGGCCCCCTCACCCGTTGACAAGCACCCCGCTCCCATACTTAGGTTTGCCTTACCTAACCAACAGAAGGGTGTTTTCCCATGAGAGCCGAGCTCGCCCGCGCCGCCCTCGTCACCACCGCCGCCACCGCCCTCACCCTGGGCCTCGCGACCTCCGCCTCCGCCGCGACGGCGACCCGCACCGTCGTCGACGGCGGCACCACGTACAACCTGTCGGTGACCGCCCCCGGCACCGCCTCCGCCGCCGGCCAGGTCGTCCACGTCAGCGGCTCCGGCTTCAACACCGGCCAGGGCGTCTACGTCGGCCTGTGCGCGGTCGAGGGCGCCCCCGGCGCGCAGAAGCCGACGCCGTGCCTCGGCGGCCAGGACGAGTCCGGCGCGACCGGCGCCTCGCACTGGATCAACAACACCTTCGGCGGCATGTTCGCCAACAGCTCCAAGTTCGGCGCCGGCGGCACCTTCGAGGTGGACATCTACGTCAACCCGAACCTCGCCGACGGCACCGTCTGCGGCGTCGACGTCGAATGCGCCGTCGTCACCCGCGCCGACCACCTCGACACCAACGACCGCAAGTACGACGTCCACGTCCCGGTCACCTTCCAGTAGTCCGGCCCCACCACCCCGTCCATCCCATCCGGCCGGGCCCCCACCGGACGAGTGAGGAACTCTCCATGCACCTCAGACGCCCCGCGGCGCTCCTGGGAGCCGCCGCGCTCACGACCGCGTCACTCGCCCTGGGCCCGGCCGCCCGGGCCGCCGACACCCCCAGGACCGGAACGGGCGCGGACGGACAGAAACTGTCCGTCTCCGCCACCGCGGACCTGGACCCCGCCGGCGAGACCCTCCGCGTCACCGGCGAGGGCTACGACACGACCAAGGCCATCTACGTCGCGCTCTGCCGGGACAACGGCGACGGCAAGGTCCCCGGTCCCTGTATCGGCGGCGCCGACCAGAGCGGCCAGGGCGGCGCCTCGCACTGGATCGTCCCCGAGGGCGATCCGTACGCGGGCGTCCTCGCCACCACCTGGGGCGCCGGCGGCACCTTCGACGTCGAGATCAGGGCGCAGGCCGAGGACGCGAGCGTCGACTGCCTCCGCTACTCCTGCTCCGTCGTCACCCGCGTGGACCACCGCAACACCGGCGACCGCTCCCAGGACGTACGCGTGCCCGTCACCTGGGAGGGCCAGGACACCGGCGGGGGCGACGACGGCGGCGACGGCGTGGACGTACCGCCCGGCACGATCAGCTATGTCCGGTCCGCCGCGTACACGAACGTCGGACGCCCGCTGGATCTGCTGCTGCACCCCGACTCCGGGAAGCTGTACGTCGGTTCGGAGAACATCCCCGACACCGGCGACGTGGCCGAACAGGGCCTGTACGTCGTCGACCCCGGGAGCGGCAAGCTGCTCGGCCATATCGCCCAGGCCCCCGGAGCGGGCGGCGCCATGGCCGCACGGGTCGTCCGCCGGATCATCGGCCCGCTCGCCGGTGACGGCGTCTCCTTCCACTTCCCGCTGCGCGGCATCGGCACCGCCAAGGACGGCGACACGGCCGCCCAGGGCCTCTGGTACGACGGCACGTCCTTCACCGGTGTGGGCCAGGACGCCGACACCTCCTCCGTGCTGATCGCCGCGGGACCCGAACTGCGCCGCGTCGAACTCGCCACCGGCACCGTGACGGACACGGTCACCCTGGAGGGCGGTGGCCGGCTCGGCGTGGACGCCGGGCGCGGCACGGCCTGGTCCATCGGCACCGCCGGGGAGACGCGGGTGCTGCGCCGGGTGGACACCGCCACGTTCCAGGTCACCGCCACGACCCGGATCCCCGCCGACGACTCCGTCTTCTTCGTCGAGACGGACCCGAGGACCGGCAACGTCTGGATCGGCGGCACCACGTCCGTGCTCGTCTTCGACAAGGACGGCAAGCCCCTGACCACGCTCCCCGGAGTGGACCGGCCCTCCGCGGCCGCCTTCGACGAGGAGACCGGCCGGGCCTTCGTCCTGCGCGAGGACCTCTCCGACGAGACCGGGGACGACGACGGCTCCGTGGAGATCCTGGACGGCGCGACCTTCGAGCGGGTGGCGGCCCCGGTCACCCTGCCGGGCAGCGAGTCGACCTCCTACGCGGGCATCGCCGTCGCCCCCGGCGCCACCTCCGTGTACGTCACCCGGGGCATGGCGAACGAGGTCGTCGCGCTGGATCTGCGCATGTCGCCCAAGGTCGTCCGGTCCCCCACCGACCGGACCGCGGCCCCCGGCGACGAGGTCACCCTCACGGCCGCCGCCGAAGGCACCCCCGACCCCACGGTGGCCTGGAGCGTCAGCGCCGACGGCGGCCAGACCTGGTCGGCGCTCGAGGGCGCGACGGAGAACACGTACGCCTTCACCGCCGAGGCCGCCCAGGACGGCTACGCGTACCGCGCCGAGTTCACCAACCCCGCCGGTACCACCCGCACCGCGCCCGTCACCCTGACGGTGAAGGAGACCCCCGGCACCGGTCCCACCGACCCGCCCGCCGACGGCGGCGACGACGACGCCAAGCCCTCCGGTTCGCGGACCGTCACCGGCCCCGACGGCCAGAAACTGACCGTGACCCCGGTCAACCACCTCGCCACCGAGAACCAGACCCTGCGCGTCACCGGCTCCGGCTACGACGAGAAAAAGGGCGTCTACGTCGCCCTGTGCGTCGACAACGGCGACGGCGAACTGCCCACTCCGTGCATCGGCGGCGTCGACATGACCGGCGGCTCCCACTCCTCGGCCTGGATCTCCTCCAACCCGCCGGACTACGGCAAGGACCTCGCGACCCCCTACGGGAAGGGCGGATCCTTCGAGGCCGAGCTCACCGTCGACGCCAAGGACGAGTACACCGACTGCTTCAAGGCGAAGTGCGTCCTGGCCACCCGCGCCGACCACACCCTCTCCGGCGACCGCTCCCAGGACGTCAAGGTCCCGGTCGCGTTCACCGGCCAGCCCCCCGTCGCCACGGACGACGACGGCACACCGACCCCGGACGACACGGACCCGCAGGGCACCGGCGGTACGAGCGGGGGCGCGAGCGGCGGCGGCACGGTCCCCACCGGCTCCTCCGCCGGCGGCAGCCTCGCCTCCACCGGCGCGACCGTCCTGTCCGCCGCCGCCCTCGCGGCCGCCCTGACGGCCACCGGCTGGGTCGCGTACCGGCGCAGCCGCGCAACGGCCTGACCACACGCGTTCGCCCCCTCCGGCCGCTCACGCGGGGAGGGGGCGAACGCGTCGGACGGAACCGGACGGACTACTCGTCGTCCTCGGGCTTGTCCGCCTCGTTGATCTCCTGCTCCAGGCCGAGCTGCTCGACGAGCCACTTGTCGAACTCGATCGCGGCCCGCACCCAGCTGACCGTCGACGAGACGAAGTGCTCCAGGCTGACGCCCATGCCGATCAGCATCTGCGCCTCACCGATGAGACGGACCGTGCCGTCGTCATGGGTGTGGGTGTAGACCTTGGGCCACAGCGTGCGCCGGTTCCAGTCGTCGACCGACTCGAGCAGCTGCGGCTTGTCGTCGATCTGGTGCGACCGGTCGTAGAACGTCCGCACGGAGAAGATCTGCTGATCGTCCTCCCCACGGAACATGAAGTAGGTGCGGAACTGCTCCCACGGCGCCGCGAGGTCACCCTCGTCGTCGACGACGTACTTGAGCTCCATCTGGTCGAGGAGCTGCTTCACGAGGTCCTGATCCGGAACGACGGGGCCCGCCGGTCCTTGCGGCTGCGGCTCGGGCTGGCCCCCGAAATTCGGAATCGAGGACGGGTCGATGGTCACCGTGAATTTCCCTTCGTACGGATCCTGCCATCCTCCCTCATGCGGGGAGGGGGGTGGCAAGCCCCGACGGGGCCTGTCCGCCCCCGGCTGACATGATCTGGCCGGTCGGATGAACAGCGGAACGCGGCGAGTGGGGGCACGATGGCGGCAGGGTCCGGGGAGCGGGTCGCGGGGCGGACCCGGTGGGGGAGGTTCGCGCTCATCGTGATCCTTCCGGCGCTGGTCCTGATCCCCCTTCTCGTCGTCTTCGTCGGCATCGTCTTCTCCGAGTCCGACGACCGCCCGCTCGGCGGTGCGGCGCAAGAGGTGCCCTGCGCGAACGTTCTCCGCTTCGGCGGCGCGGCACTCCCTCCGGGTGCCCAGCCGGCCGGGATCTGCACCCGGGAGGGATGGCAGGACCTGCACTACCGGGCGGAATTCCGGATGCCGCGCGCGGACGTCCGGGACTGGCTGGCGCGCACCTATCCGGACGCGCCCGCCCCGAGGACGGAGTTCTGCCCGGACGAGGACGCGGACCTGTGTCTGGGGCTGGGGGAGGCGGAGGGCCTGCCGGAGAGCGTGAGCGCCGACACGGTCCAGGTGAGCGTGGTGCACGAGGACGCCGGCACCGCGCGCGTGCGGTTCGCCGCGTTCACGCTGTGAGCAAGCGTAAGGGCCCTCCCGTCACCGGAAGGGCCCTTACGCCCGTGACTACAGCGTCTTGTCCGTCGCCGGGCCCACGATCAGGTCGTCGCCGAAGCGGTCGACGCGGACCGTGTCGCCGTCCTTGATCTCGCCGGAGAGGATCTCCCGGGCCAGGCGGTCGCCGATGGCCGTCTGCACCAGGCGGCGCAGGGGCCGGGCGCCGTAGGCGGGGTCCATGCCCTCGTCGGCCAGCCAGGTCAGGGCCGTGTCGGTGACCTCCAGGGTCAGCCGGCGCTCGGCGAGCCGGCGGGCCAGCGCGTCGATCTGGAGCCGCGCGATCCGGCTCAGCTCCTCCTTCGACAGGGCCGAGAAGACCACGAGGTCGTCGAGCCGGTTGAGGAATTCGGGCTTGAAGGAGGCACGGACCACCTCGAGGACCTGTTCCTTCTTCTCCGCCTCGGTCGCCACCGGGTCGACCAGGTACTGGCTGCCCAGGTTGGAGGTCAGCACCAGGATGGTGTTGCGGAAGTCGACCGTGCGGCCCTGGCCGTCGGTGAGACGGCCGTCGTCGAGGACCTGGAGCAGGATGTCGAAGACCTCGGGGTGGGCCTTCTCGACCTCGTCGAGGAGGACCACGCTGTACGGGCGGCGGCGGACGGCCTCGGTGAGCTGGCCGCCCTCCTCGTAGCCGATGTAGCCGGGGGGCGCGCCGACGAGGCGGGCGACGGAGTGCTTCTCGCCGTACTCCGACATGTCGATGCGGATCATGGCCCGCTCGTCGTCGAAGAGGAAGTCGGCGAGGGCCTTCGCCAGCTCGGTCTTGCCGACGCCCGTGGGGCCGAGGAAGAGGAAGGAGCCGGTGGGGCGGTCGGGGTCGGCGATGCCGGCGCGGCTGCGGCGTACGGCGTCGGAGACGGCGCGTACGGCCTCGGTCTGGCCGATGAGGCGCCTGCCGAGTTCGTCCTCCATGCGCAGGAGCTTCTGGGTCTCGCCCTCCATGAGGCGCCCGGCGGGGATGCCGGTCCAGGAGGCGACGACGTCGGCGATGTCGTCGGCGCCGACCTCCTCCTTGACCATGGTGTCCCGGGCGGCCTCCTCCTCGGCCTCGGAGGCGGCCTCCAGGTCGCGTTCCACGCCCGGGATCTCGCCGTAGAGGAGCTTGGAGGCGGTGTCGAAGTCGCCGTCGCGCTGGGCGCGTTCGGCCTGGCCGCGCAGCTCGTCCAGCTTCTCCTTCAGTTCGCCGACCCGGTTGAGGGACTGCTTCTCCTTCTCCCAGCGGGCGGTGAGGCCGCGCAGTTCCTCCTCCTTGTCGGCGAGGTCGCGGCGCAGCCGCTCCAGGCGTTCGAGGGAGGCGGCGTCGGTCTCCTTGCCGAGGGCGAGTTCCTCCATGCGCAACCGGTCGACGGCGCGCTGGAGTTCGTCGATCTCGACGGGTGAGGAGTCGATCTCCATACGGAGCCGGCTGGCGGCCTCGTCGACGAGGTCGATGGCCTTGTCGGGGAGGAAGCGGGAGGTGATGTAGCGGTCGGAGAGGGTGGCGGCGGCGACGAGGGCGCTGTCGGCGATCTGGACCTTGTGGTGGGCCTCGTAGCGGCCCTTGAGCCCGCGGAGGATGGCGATGGAGTCCTCGACGGTCGGTTCGGCGACAAGGACCTGCTGGAAGCGGCGCTCCAGGGCCGGGTCCTTCTCGATGCGCTCGCGGTATTCGTCGAGGGTGGTGGCGCCGACCATGCGGAGTTCGCCGCGGGCGAGCATGGGCTTGAGCATGTTGCCGGCGTCCATGGCGGAGTCGCCGCCCGCGCCCGCGCCGACGACGGTGTGGAGTTCGTCGATGAAGGTGATGATCTGGCCGTCGGAGTTCTTGATCTCGGCGAGGACGGTCTTGAGGCGTTCCTCGAACTCGCCGCGGTACTTGGCGCCGGCGACCATGGCGCCGAGGTCGAGGGCGACGAGCCGCTTGTTCTTCAGGGACTCGGGGACGTCGCCCTTGACGATGCGCTGGGCGAGGCCTTCGACGACGGCGGTCTTGCCGACACCGGGTTCGCCGATGAGGACGGGGTTGTTCTTGGTGCGGCGGGACAGGACCTGGACGACGCGGCGGATCTCCTGGTCGCGTCCGATGACCGGGTCGAGCCTGCCCTCGCGGGCGGAGGCGGTGAGGTCGGTGCCGAACTTCTCCAGGGCCTTGTACTGGCCCTCGGGGTCGGCGGTGGTGACCCTGCGGGCTCCGCGGGCCTTCTGGAAGGCGTCCTGGAGCTTCTTCGCGGTGGCGCCCTGCTTCGTGAGGACCTCGCCGGCGGCTCCGCCCTTGGCGGCGATGCCGATGAGGAGGTGCTCGGTCGAGAGGTACTCGTCGCCGAGGTCGCGGGCGCGGGACTGGGCGTCCGCGATGACGGCGAGGAGTTCACGGTTCGGCTGGGGCGGCGCGACGGTCGACCCGGTGACGCTCGGCAGGCCGGCGAGGACGCGCTCGGCGCCGGAGCGTACGGCGGCCTGGTCCGCGTCGGCCGCGGCGAGCAGGTCGGTGATGTTCTCGTTCTCCTGCCCGGCGAGCAGGGAGAGCAGCAGGTGGGCGGGGGTGAGGTCGGGGTGTCCCTCGGTCACGGCCCGGTTGCCGGCGGCCTGGATCGCTTCCCGGCTCCGGTTGGTCAGCTCGGCGTCCACGTATCCGTTCTCCTCCTTGCGGTGACCCTTCAGCGGCCTTCGTGGCTGACTCGGTCAACGTACACAAACTTGAGTCTATGCCACTCAAGGCTGAGGGCGGGAGTATCTCCGGTACTAAGTTCCTGGGTCATGGCCTCGTATTCGGTGGATCCGGGCGATCCGGACGCGTCGTATCTCAGCTTCTGGCGCGAGAAGCACCTGTGCACCCTGACCACCCTCCGTCTGGACGGCACCCCGCACGTGGTGCCCGTCGCCGTCACATACGACCCCGGAGCCCGGCTTGCCCGGGTGGTCGCGAGCAGCACCAGCGCGAAGGTGCGCCACGTGCTGGCGTCCGAGGGCGCCGCCGTGGCGGTGTGCCAGGTGGACGGCCGGCGGTGGGCGACGCTGGAGGGGCGGGCCGTGGTCCGCGGCGAGCCGGAGCGGGTCGCGGAGGCGGAGCGGCGGTACGCGGAGCGCTACGGGCGGACGCCGCGGCCGAATCCGTCGCGGGTCGTCATCGAGATCGCGCTCACACGCGCGATGGGGCGGGGGTGAGGCGGCCCTGCCGGTGACGGCCGTTTTCGGTCATCGCCCGATCCGGCCGATACCCGGATCCTTCCCGCGAAACTGCAGCGGCGTCACCGTGTTCAGGTCACGGTGACGCCGCTGCGGGGGGAAGCACCTGCGCGATCTTTTACGACGGGGGAATCGCGTCAGGCACTGCGGGGGGTGGCAGAGATGGTCCGGGGGGCAGGGGAGTCGGACTCCACCTGCCGGTGGTCCCGCTGGTCCAGGTTCACAAAGATCATTCCGTACCGGATGGCACACCGTACGGGCTTCGGCGCCCCCCTGGGCCGCCTCAGGCACCGGTACGCCCGTACGTCCTCGTCCTCGTCGCGGGTGACGACGACCGGCTCACCGAAGACGGTCACCATCAACGAGTCGCCGCTGTGGGGGATAGCGGTGACCAGGTCGATGAAGTGCCATCCGGACCGGTAGGCGGTAGCCATCTCACGGCGGAAGGAGCGGTCGTCGGGTGGAGTAGTCATGTCAAGCCCACACGCTGTCATCCGTACGCGCCGGCCCTGCCGCCCACACACTGTCGCCCGCGGGTGCGTCCTGGGCGACGATCGGCGGCCACACGCTGTCCGCCAGGACGTCTCCCTTCGCCTCGGAGAAGCCGCTGACCACCCCGAAGGCCACACCGACGGAGAAGGCGGCGACAAGCACCGAGCGAAGCATTTTCTTACCCATAGTCGGCTTCGTCCTCACTTGAAGGTCCCCTCTGTCCCCCGTCGAGTACGACGATGGCTCATTCGGGCACGTCATGGCCACACGATCGGTGCATCATGTTCCTGCATGTTCAGGACCCTGGGGGGTGGAGATTTGGCAACGAAACAGACTAATACGGCACATCCTCATGCGGTGACTGAGCTGTGCGAGGAGGGGGTGCGACTGTACGCGAATGCTCTCCGCGCGGGACGTATCACCCGCGCGGAAGTGGAGCCCGCGCCCTGCTTGATGGATTTCGCCCTCCTTCATCCGGATCCGGACGACGCCCGGTGGCTACGTCCCGTGCTGCCCTCGATCGCGCTCGCGCAGCGGCTGAGCCCGCTGGAGCGGGAGATCACCGAGCGCCGACGGCTGTCGATAGAACTCGCCGACACTTTCGAGCCGTTCATGTCGCTGAGCGCCCAGGAGATCGCCCCCACCCACTCCATCACGGTGCTCGAGGGCAATGACCGCATCAACAGCGCGCTGGACCTGGCCACCGCCCAGTGCCGTACGGAGATGCTGACCGTCCAGCCGAGCGGCCACCGGCCCGAACGCAGCCTGCTGCAGGGCTTCGAGCGCGACCGGCTGCTCATCGAGCGCGGTGTGCGCATACGCACCCTCTATCAGCACACCGCGCGGTTCAACCCCGAGCGGCTGTCGTACGTCGAGCAGTTCGCCAACGGCCGTGCGGAGTACCGCACCATCGACGAACTGGTGGAGCGTCTCATCATCTGCGACGAGACGGTCGCCTTCATCCCCGTGCAGGACGACCGCCAGGTCGCGCTGGAGCTCCGGCACACGGGGCTCGTCCGGTATCTGATCAAGGTGTTCGAGTTCATGTGGAGCCGCGCGGTCCCGCTGACCGCCGGCACACCCTACGAGACGGCGCCCGACGGCATACCGGAGATACAGCACTCCATCGCCAAACTGCTGGTGGAGGGCCACGTCGACGAGGCCATCGCGCGCCGCCTCGGTATGAACGTACGGACCTGCCGTGCCCACATCGCGAAACTCGCCGCCACCCTCGGCAGCGGCAGCCGGGCCCAACTGGGTTATCTCATCGCGGAGTCCGGGATCCTCCACCAGGAGGGAGACACGAAGTGACCTCGCCGGCGCACGAGGGGCACGGGGCGGAGGAGCTCTGCGCCATGGGGGCCGCCCTGTACGAACGCGCCCTGCGCGACGGGGGCGTGAGCGCCCCGGAGGCCCAGCAGGCGCCCTGCATGGCCGATCTGGGCCTCTTGCAGCCCGCCGTGGACGATCCCGAGCGCTGGGAGCCCGTCACGCCCCTGGTGGCCCTCCAGCGGCTGCTGCGGCGCTCCGCGGAACGCGTCGCGGAGGACAGACGGCGCGAGGAGCGGCTGGCCGAGACCTTCGCCTCCTTCCTGCCGTACGGCACCTCGGCGGCGGCGGAGACTCCGACACTGCGGCTGATCAGCGGCAAGGACCGCATCGTCCGGGCGATCGCGGAGGAACTGGCCGGGGCCGGTGACCAGCTCCTGGCCGTCCATCCGCGCGAGGGCCACGTCGGCCCGCCCACCCCGGAGTACGAGCTCGCCCTGGCTCGGGACCAGGCGTTCCTCGACCGCGGCGGCCGTATCCGCACGCTCTACCCGCACACGCTCCGGCACGCCCCCACCGTGCTCGCCCGCTACGAACGGCTGACGGGCGATGTCGAGGCCCGCACCCTGGACGAGGTCACCGAACGCCTCATCCTCGTGGACGGCGCGGTCGCGTTCGTCCCCGCCAACAGCGACCGGAGCCTGGCCCTGGAGGTCCGCCACCCGGCCCTGATCTCCTACCTCGCCACCGCGTTCGACCGGCTGTGGCGCCTGGCCACCCCGATGCACCCCCTGGCCGCCCGCCTGCCCTCCCCGGGCACCGTCACCCCCCGCCAGCACGCCATCGCGAGCCTCCTCGTCGAGGGCCACACCGACGCGGTGATCGCCGACCGCCTGGGCATGAACATCCGCACGGCCCGCGAGCACATAGCCAAACTGGCGGCCGCCCTGGGCAGCAACAGCCGGGCCCAGCTCGGCTACCTGATCGCCCGCGCGGGCATCCTGGACCGCGCGCGATAAGGACAGCCCACCCGTACTCCCACGGCCCCCGGCAGCAGCACCGGGATCCGGGGCGGAGCCCCAAGACGGGACCGCGCCCGACAGCCGCACGCGGTCCGGGGCACAGCCCCCGCACCGGCATCCGGGGCGGAGCCCCAAGACGGGACCGCTCCCGTCGGCCGCACCCGGCCCGGGCGACGCATCCCGCGCGGGAGCCGGCGGCCACGCGGTCCGGGGCACAGCCCCCGCACCGGCATCCGCGGCCACGCGGTCCGGGGCACGGCCCCCGCACCGGCATCCGCGGCCACCGGATCCGGGCGCCGCCCCGGGCCGGGACGGGCCGCGCCACAGCCACTCCCGGCAAGGGTGCGCATCCCCGCGCGGGAGCCCGCGACCACGGGGTCCGGGGCACGGCCCCGGGGACGGGACGGGAAGGGGCGGCGGGGGCGAGAGGGTCCGGGCCCGCCCCCACCGGGCGGCTCACCGCGGACCCGGTGCCCCCCGACCCTGGGGGATCGTCGCCCGGGGCGCGTGGAGACCCGTCTGCGCGATACGGACACCCAGTTGCGTGCGGCTCGCCGCCCCCAGCGTCTCCGACAGCCGCGCGATGTGCGCCCGGCACGTACGGACACTGATCCCCAGCCGTTCCGCGATCACCGCGTCCTGGTACCCCTCCGCCAGCAGCGCCGCGATGGACTGCTCCCGGTGCGAGATGCCCTCGATCCCGGTGTCCGGCAGCGGCGCGGTCAGCGGGATCGCGAGCCGCCACAGCCGGTCGAAGACCGTGCCCAGGTACTCCACCAGCGCCGGATGCCGCAGCTCCAGCGCCATGGACCGCTCACTGTTGGCGGGAATGAACGCGACCGTACGGTCGAAGAGGATCAGCCGCTCGATCACCTCGTCGAGCGTGCGCGCCTCCACCGCGTCGCCCATCAGCTCGAGATAGCTGAGCAGCCCGTGCCCGTGCCGGGCCACATGCGTGTAGAGGTCCCGCATCCGCACCCCGCGCCCGCGCAGCGCCATCGCCCGGTGCAGCCCCTCGGACAGCTCCGCCTCACGCCGGATACCGCCCGGCTGGACGGTGAGCACCTCGGTGGTGCACGCCTGGGTCGCCTCGTCCATCGCCGCCTGGATGCGCGCCACCCCGTCCAGCACCCGGATCGCCGGCCCCTCGGCGGCCGTCGGCGCGGCGGACAGCCGGCGGCCCAGACCGGCGTACCACTCGAAGGCCGACACGGCCGAACCCACCCGGCGCTGGCTGGCGCTGATGTCCTCGTACATCCCGCGCAGCAGCCGGGTCATGACCTCCTGCGGGGAGGTCGGCACCAGCCAGTCCATGTCGTCGGGGTCCGGGTGCAGCAGGGCCAGTTCCAGCAGGCACGGCACCGGCTCGGCGTCCCGGCGCGGCAGCCGTCCGCGCCGTACGGCCCGGGAGTACACACGATCCCCGGCGTCGCACAGTCGGTCAGCACCGTGTGGATGCTCGTCCGTCCCGTGCCCGGCCATCGCCCGTCCCACCCCCGGTTCAGCCACTTTCCGCAGCGCAACTATGCGCGGCCGGAACCGGCTGTGCAACACGCACCGGTTCCGGCGGCGGTCCGGGGACCGGCGGGTGGCCGAATATCGACGGGGGCGGCGGCTACTTCAGCTTGATCTCCGCGCAGGCCGACTTGAAGTCCGCCGTGCAGATGTCCGAGACGTCGTAGATCTTGTCGGCGACGACGGTGCTCGCGATGTTCTCCTTCGTCAGCGCGACCACCGGGACGAGCTGCGCCGGGATGTCCTTGGCGGTGGGGCTGTCCACCCGGTCGCGGGTCAGCGCGTCGAACTGGATGTCCTTGCCCTGGACCTTGGCGACGGCCATCTCCGCGGCGCTCTCGGCCTCCTCCGGGTAGGACTTGTACACGCTCATGTACTGCTCGCCGGTGAGGATCCGCTGCACCGCCGCGAGTTCGGCGTCCTGGCCGGTGATCGGGGGCAGGCTGGTCACGCCGGCGGCCTCCAGCGCCTTCACGATGCCGCCCGCCATGCCGTCGTTGGCGGAGTACACCGCCTTGATGTCGCCCGCGCCGATCGCGTTGATCGCCTCGGTCATGTTGGCCTGGGCGTTCTCCGGCTTCCAGTCCTTGGTGTCGAAGGACTTGGAGATCGTCACCTTGCCCTTGAGCACGGAGAGCGCGCCGGCCTTGAACTGCTTGGCGTTGGGGTCGGTCGACGAGCCGTTCATCATCACGATCTTGTCGGTGATGCTCGCGTCCTCGCCCAGGGACTGCAGCAGGGAACGGCCCTGCACCTCGCCGACCAGCTCGTTGTCGAAGGAGATGTACGCGTCGATCGGCCCCTCGGCCAGCCGGTCGTAGGCGATGACGGGGATGCCCGCGTCCTTGGCCTTCTGCACGCCCTCCGCGATGGCGTGCGCGTCGACCGCGTCCAGCACGATGACGTCGACCTTGTCGTCGATCATGGTCTGCAGCTGGCTCGCCTGCTTGCCGGCGTCCGCCTCCGCGTTGGCGTACTCGACGGTGCCCTTCTTGTTGGTGAGCGACTCCACCTTCGTCTTGAAAATGGGGTAGTCGAACTGCTCGTACCGGGTGTTGGCCTTCTCCGGGAGCAGCAGCCCGACGGTGATGTCGTCCCCCTTGGTCGGGCTCGCGTCGTCGCTGCTCCCCGTCGCGTTGAGCACGCCGCATCCGGCGAGCATGACGGACATGGAGGTGGCGGCCACGGATATGGCGATACGACGACGCATGCGAGGGCTCACTTCAGGTGCGTTTCGGACGTGGGCACAGCTTTGCGGCCCATGTGACTGAAAAGCCAACGCTTCAGCCCCCGCCGGCGTCAAGGTCAACCACTTAACGAGATGGACACAGCACGGTGCGCTGAACTCGTGAGAGACCTGCGGATGCCCGGCAAGGATCATCTGGACACGCAGCCATACCATAGCCACACATGTGTGCGGAGATAAGCCGGGAGGCCCGGAGGTTCGGCGAACCTCCGGGCCTCCCGGCCCACTTCACACCGCGGCTCAGTCGGACTGCTGCCGCTTCGGCCGCCACACCACCAGCGCGCTCGTCTGCTGCACTTCCTGGTAGGGCACCAGGTCACGGCGGTAGGAGGCGTGCACCGCGGCCTCGCGCTGACGCATCGCCGTGGCCGCCCCGTCGAGGGCGGCCTCCATCTCGGCCACCCGGGCCTGGAGCGCGGCGACCTGGTTCTCCAGTTCGATGATGCGCTTGATCCCGGCCAGGTTGATGCCCTCGGTCTGCGACAACTGCTGCACCTGGCGGAGCAGTTCGATGTCACGGGCCGAGTAACGGCGGCCCCGGCCGGCCGTACGGTCCGGCGACACGAGACCCAGCCGGTCGTACTGGCGCAGCGTCTGCGGGTGCAGACCGGAAAGCTGGGCCGCCACCGAAATGACGTAGACCGGGGTGTCCTGGGTCAGTTCATACGGATTGCGTCGACGGCCGTCCATTCAGATCATGCTCCCTTCGCGGCCTGGAACAGCTCCGCCCGCGGATCCTCCTCCGCGGTCGCCTCGCGATACGCCTCCAGCGCGTCACGAGCCTTCCCCGACAGGTCCGTGGGAACACTCACCTCCACGGTGACCAGCAGATCACCGCGGCTGCCGTCCTTGCGGACCGCGCCCTTGCCCCGGGCGCGCATCGTGCGGCCGTTGGGCGTGCCCGCCGGCAGCTTCAGCGTGACCGGGGGGCCGCCGAGGGTCGGGACCCGGACCTCGCCGCCGAGGGCGGCCTCGGTGAACGTCACCGGCACCGTGACGGTGAGGTTGTCCTCCTTGCGGCCGAACACCGGGTGACTGCCGACGTGCACGACGACGTACAGATCACCGGCGGGGCCGCCGCGCTCGCCCGGCGCGCCCTTGCCGCGCAGCCGGATCCGCTGCCCGTCGCTGACGCCCGCGGGGATGCGCACCTGCATGGTCTTCGAGGACTTGGCCCGGCCGCTGCCCTTGCAGATCTCGCAGGCCTCCTCCGCGATCAGACCGCGGCCCTTGCAGTCGGGGCAGGGGTCCGTGAGGGAGAACCCGCCGCCGGAGCCCCGCGCCACCTGCCCGGTGCCGACGCAGGTCGGGCACACGCGCGGTGTGCCGTTCTTGTCGCCGGTGCCCGAACAGGCCTTGCAGGGCGCCTGCGACGACATCCGCAGCGGGACGGTCGCGCCCTCGATCGCCTCGGTGAAGCTGAGCGTCACCTCGGACTCGATGTCCTGGCCGCGGCGCGGCTGGGTACGCGTACCCGCGCCCGCGCCGCCGCGGTTGAACAGGCCCCCGAAGACGTCACCGATGCCGCCGCCGAAGCCGCCGCCCGCCTGCTGGCCGCCGGCCTGACCCCCGAAGAGGTCACCCAGGTCGAAGTTGAAGGAGCCACCGCCGCCCCCGCCCGGCCCCGGCCTGAATCCGCCGTTGCCGAAGAGGGCGCGCGCCTCGTCGTACTCCTTGCGCTTCTTGGGGTCCCCGAGGATGTCGTTCGCCTCGGAGATCTCCTTGAACCGCTCCTCCGCCTTGGCGTTGCCCTTGTTGGCGTCCGGGTGGAACTCGCGGGCGAGCTTCCGGTACGCCTTCTTGATCTCGGCCTCGGTGGCGTCCTTGGGGACGCCGAGGACCTTGTAGTAGTCCTTCTCGATGAAGTCCTTGGTGCTCATCCCCGACGTCCCTCCTTCCTCTGGTCAGCCCTCTTCAGGGCCGTTGTCCTTCTCCTCGCCGGCCTCGGTGGCGTCCTCGGCCTGCGCCGGCTGCGCGCCGGGCTGCGGTTCGGCGACGGCCACCCGCGCGGGGCGGATGGTGCGCTCGCCGATGCGATACCCGGGCTGCAGGATCGCCACGCACGTCGTCTCGGTGACGTCCGGCGCGTAGCTGTGCATCAGGGCCTCGTGGATCGTCGGGTCGAAGGGCTCGCCCTCCTTGCCGAACTGCTGGAGACCCATCTTGGCGATGATCGTCTCCAGCGACTCCGCGACGGACTTGAAGCCGCCGACCAGCTCGCCGTGTTCACGGGCGCGGCCGACGTCGTCGAGGACGGGGAGCAGCTCGGTCAGGAGGTTCGCGACGGCGACCTCCTTGACCGCGACGCGGTCCCGCTCGACCCGGCGGCGGTAGTTCTGGAACTCGGCCTGGAGGCGCTGGAGGTCCGCCGTGCGCTCACCGAGCGCCGAGCGGGCCTGGTCCAGCTGGGCCACCAGTGCCGCTTCCTGGCCGGAGTCGCCGGCCGGGGCCGCCCCCTCCTCCGGGGAGGGCGTGGCGGCGGCCTTCGGCTCGGTCTCGTCGGAGGGGACGTCGGGCTGCTGCGACTGCTCGTCGAAGCCCGGGGTCTCCTCGGTCACGCCGCACCGTCCTTCCGGTCCTCGTCGACGATCTCGGCGTCGACGACGTCGTCGTCGGCCCTGGCCTCCCCGGCACCGGCGGACGGGCCACCGGCCGCCTGGGCGCCCTGGGCGTCGGCGTACATGGCCTGGCCCAGCTTCTGGGAGACGGCCGCGACCTTCTCCGTGGCGGTGCGGATCTCGGCGGAGTCCTCGCCCTTGAGCTTCTCCTTCAGCTCGGCGATGGCGGCCTCGACCTCGGTCTTGACGTCACCGGGGACCTTGTCCTCGTTGTCGCCGAGGAACTTCTCGGTCTGGTAGACGAGCTGCTCGCCCTGGTTGCGGGACTCGGCGGCCTCGCGGCGGGCGTGGTCCTCCTCCGCGTACTTCTCGGCCTCCTGGCGCATCCGGTCGACCTCGTCCTTCGGCAGCGAGGAGCCACCGGTGACGGTCATCTTCTGCTCCTTGCCCGTGCCGAGGTCCTTCGCGGTCACGTGCATGATGCCGTTGGCGTCGATGTCGAAGGAGACCTCGATCTGCGGGACGCCGCGCGGCGCCGGGGGCAGACCGGTCAGCTCGAACATCCCGAGCTTCTTGTTGTACGCGGCGATCTCGCGCTCGCCCTGGTAGACCTGGATCTGCACGGACGGCTGGTTGTCCTCGGCCGTGGTGAAGATCTCGGAGCGCTTCGTCGGGATCGTGGTGTTGCGCTCGATCAGCTTGGTCATGATGCCGCCCTTGGTCTCGATACCGAGGGACAGCGGGGTGACGTCGAGCAGCAGGACGTCCTTGACCTCGCCCTTGAGCACGCCGGCCTGGAGCGCGGCACCGATCGAGACGACCTCGTCCGGGTTCACACCCTTGTTGGCCTCCTTGCCGCCGGTCAGCTCCTTGACGAGCTCGGCGACGGCGGGCATACGGGTGGAGCCGCCGACGAGGACGACGTGGTCGATCTCGGACAGCTGGATGCCGGCGTCCTTGACGACGTTGTGGAACGGCGTCTTGCAGCGCTCGAGCAGGTCCGCGGTCAGCTGCTGGAACTGGGCGCGGGTCAGCTTCTCGTCGAGGTGCAGGGGGCCCTCGGCGGAGGCGGTGATGTAGGGGAGGTTGATCGTGGTCTCGGTGGACGAGGACAGCTCGATCTTCGCCTTCTCGGCGGCCTCGCGCAGGCGCTGCAGCGCCATCTTGTCCTTGCCCAGGTCCACGCCGTGGCCCGACTGGAACTGCTTGACCAGGTAGTCGACGACGCGCTGGTCCCAGTCGTCACCACCGAGGTTGTTGTCACCGTTGGTGGCCTTGACCTCGACGACACCGTCGCCGATCTCGAGCAGCGAGACGTCGAACGTACCGCCACCGAGGTCGAAGACCAGGATGACCTGCTCGTCCTTGTCGAGCCCGTACGCCAGGGCGGCGGCCGTGGGCTCGTTGACGATCCGCAGCACGTTCAGACCGGCGATCTCGCCGGCCTCCTTGGTCGCCTGGCGCTCGGCGTCGTTGAAGTACGCCGGGACGGTGATGACCGCGTCCGTGACCTTCTCGCCCAGGTACGCCTCGGCGTCGCGCTTCAGCTTCTGCAGCACGAAGGCGCTCATCTGCTGCGGGTTGAAGGGCTTCCCGTCGAGCTCGATCTTCCAGTCGGTGCCCATGTGGCGCTTGACCGACCGGATGGTCCTGTCGACGTTCGTGACCGCCTGGCGCTTGGCCACCTCGCCGACCAGCACCTCACCGTTCTTGGCGAAGGCGACGACGGACGGCGTGGTCCTGGCACCCTCGGCGTTGGTGATGACGGTGGGCTCGCCGCCCTCCAGAACGCTGACGACGGAGTTAGTCGTGCCCAGGTCGATGCCGACCGCACGTGCCATTTTGATCCTCCAGCTGACTTGAGTGGAACAGGCTCAAGCATGCATGACACCCGGCGCGGGGTCAACAGAGCTGAGTCTGCCCGACTCAACTCTTATCCGTTCCTTACACGCAACCGCCCTGTGACCTGCACAGACGCCTCGGCCGAGCGCTGACGGGGACGGAAAACCGGGGTGACGGGCACGCGTGCGAGAGCGAGGACGATCACGGCGGCGACCGCCGCCACCCAGAGCGCCGCGCTCCCGGACACCCGTCCGGTGTGCACGGCCACCCCCACCAGTACGCCGCCCAGCGCCCCGGCGCCGATGAGGACCGTCACCGCGCGGGGCGCGAGTCCGAGCCGCCGCAGCCGGTGCCCGAGGTGGTCGGGCCGGCCGCGCGTCACGGGCCACCGCGACAGCCGCCGCGCGAGGACCACCAGAACGGCGTCGGCGCACACCACGGCCGTCAGTGCGTACAACACCCCCACACCGGTCCCGATTCCCTGCCCGGCCCGCACGAACACCGCCGCCGAGGCCACCAGGAACCCCGCAAACAGCGAGCCGCCGGCGCCGAGACCGGCCCGCGCGGGATGCCAGTTGTGCAGCAGGAACCCGGCGAGCGCGGCGGCCGTCACGCCCATCAGCACCGCGAGGCCCTCCATCAGCTCCGCCGCCGCGCAGGCCGCCACCCCGAACGCGGTCACCACCCCGACGGTGCCGGCCAGCCCGTCACCGTGGTCGAGCCCCCGGAAGGCGGCGGCGACCGCCGCGATCCACGCCACGGCGAGCACACCCCCGGCCGTCCCGGTCTCCGCGTACGGCACGACGAACCCCGCCGCCACGGCCGTACCGCCGAGCGGGATCCACCACCGCAGCCGCCATACGTCGGCGGCCAGCCCCAGTACGCCGACCCAGGCCCCGGCCGCCAGCAGCCGGCCGATCCCGGTGCCGAGCGGGGCGAACCCCGCGCGGTCGCCGAGGCCCGCGACCAGTCCGGTGGCGAGCACGACGGCCGTTCCCCCGGACAGCGGCAGCGCCCAGCGGCGCCGGCGGTCCAGGATTCCCAGGCGCAGGGCGGGGGCCCGCAGCAGCTCCGCGAGAAGGGCGGAGAGCAGCAGGGCGGTGGCGGTGGCGGCGATCCCGTAGAGCACGGATATAAGTTAGGGGCGTATGGACCGATTTAGCGTGAATAACACGATCCGATGGCCGGCACCACCCGAGAGGACTTCTCAGGCAACCCTCAGCGACTCAGATCACCCCGTGCCCGGCTACAGTGCGGCCGGGGATGCGGGTAGTCTCGAACGGACTGCATAAGTTACCGCTTAGTAATCTGGGGAAGCCGTGGTGGGAGCCATCGCAGCGTCCCCGTACGAAGATCCCTTCCGTTACATCCGAGACCCCTCCGAAACCCCTCGCAGGCCCGAGGAGCCCCCATGCAACTCGCCGCGATCATCGTGTCGCTGGTCCTGACCGTGGTCGGCGTCGCGCTGCTCGCACGCGCGATCGGCCAGTTCGTCCGGTACTTCAAGCTGGGCCAGCCGGTCCCGGCCGGCACCCGGACCGACAATCCCTACCAGCGCAGTGTGACCCTGGTCCGGGAGTTCCTCGGCCACACCCGCATGAACCGGTGGGGCATCGTCGGCTTCGCCCACTGGTTCGTCGCGGTCGGCTTCCTGACACTGCCGCCGACCCTCGCCCAGGCGTTCGGCCAGCTCTTCCAGGCCGACTGGGTGCTGCCGGTGATCGGCGGCTTCCTGCCGTTCGAGATGTACACCGAGTTCATCGGTGTGATGACCGTGCTCGGCATCGCCGTACTCATCGTCATCCGGCTGCTGAGCCTGCCCTCGCGCCCGGGCCGCAAGTCCCGCTTCGCCGGCTCGAAGGCCGGCCAGGCGTACTTCGTCGAGTACGTCATCCTCACCATCGGCCTCGCCATCTACGTGCTGCGCGGCCTGGAGGGCGCGCTGCACCACGTGGACGGCTACGAGGCGGCGTACTTCGCCTCGTACCCGCTGGTCCTCGCGTTCAAGGGCCTGTCGGTCGGCGCGCTGCAGAACCTGGTCTACCTGGTCGCGATGATCAAGATCTCGACGTCCTTCATCTGGATGATCGTGGTCTCGCTCAACACGAACATGGGTGTGGCCTGGCACCGCTTCCTCGCCTTCCCGAACATCTGGTTCAAGCGCGAGGCCACCGGCGGCACCGCCCTCGGCGCCCTGCAGCCCATGACGTCCGGCGGCGAGCCGATCGACTTCACCGACCCCGGTGACGACGACGTCTTCGGCGTCTCCCAGGTCGAGCAGTTCTCCTGGAAGGGCCTGCTGGACTTCTCCACCTGCACCGAGTGCGGCCGCTGCCAGTCGCAGTGCCCCGCCTGGAACACCGGCAAGCCCCTCTCCCCCAAGCTCCTCATCATGTCCCTGCGCGACCACGCGCACGCCAAGGCGCCCTACCTGCTGGCGGGCGGCGGCAAGACGATGGAGGGCGAGGAGAAGGCGTCCGAGGAGCAGCTCGCGGGCGTGCCCGCGGCGGCCCTCGCGGAGGCCGAGCGGCCGCTGATCGGCACGGCGGAAGAGAACGGCGTCATCGACCCGGACGTCCTGTGGTCCTGCACCACCTGCGGCGCCTGCGTCGAGCAGTGCCCGGTGGACATCGAGCACGTCGACCACATCGTCGACATGCGCCGCTACCAGGTGATGATCGAGTCCGCGTTCCCGTCCGAGGCGGGCACGATGCTCAAGAACCTGGAGAAGAAGGGCAACCCCTGGGGCCTGGCGAAGAAGCAGCGCCTGGAGTGGACCAAGGAGGTCGACTTCGAGGTCCCGGTCGTCGGCAAGGACATCGAGGACCTGTCCGAGGTCGAGTACCTGTACTGGGTCGGCTGCGCCGGCGCCCTGGAGGACCGCGCCAAGAAGACCACGAAGGCCTTCGCGGAGCTCCTCCACATCGCGGGCGTCAAGTTCGCCATCATGGGCGGCGACGAGAAGTGCACCGGTGACTCGGCGCGGCGCCTCGGCAACGAGCCGCTGTTCCAGGAACTCGGCATGGAGAACGTCATGTCCCTCAACGCCGCCTTCGGCGAGGAGACGGACGACGACGGCAAGGTGACGCCCGAGTCCGCGAAGCCCAAGTCGGCGAAGAAGATCGTCGCCACCTGCCCGCACTGCCTCAACACCCTCGGCAACGAGTACCCGCAGCTCGGCGGCGACTACGAGGTCATCCACCACACCCAGCTGCTCCAGCACCTGGTGGACGAGGGCAGGCTGATCCCGGTCACCCCGGTCGAGGGCCTCATCACCTACCACGACCCGTGCTACCTGGGCCGCCACAACAAGATCTACACGCCCCCGCGCGAGATCATCGGCAAGGTCCCGGGCCTGCGCAACGAGGAGATGCACCGCCACAAGGAGCGCGGCTTCTGCTGCGGCGCCGGCGGCGCCCGGATGTGGATGGAGGAGCGGATCGGCAAGCGCATCAACAACGAGCGCGTCGACGAGGCCCTCTCCCTCAACCCGGACATCGTCTCCACGGCCTGCCCCTTCTGCCTGGTCATGCTGACCGACTCGGTCAACGGCAAGAAGGCTGCGGCTGAAGGTGGCTCCGCCACGGGCGGCACGGCCAAGGAGTCCATCCAGGTCGTCGACGTCGCCCAGCTGCTGCTGGAGTCCGTCAAGACCCCGGCCGACCCGGCGGACGACGAGGCCAACGAGAACGCCCCGGAACCGGAGCCGGTGAAGTAACCGACCGCACGTCGTAGCAGGGGCCGCCCGAACAGGGCGGCCCCTGCGGCGTGTTCGTAGGCGCCCGCGCCGAAAAAACACGGGCCGCCCGTACAACCCTCACACCCCGCCGCCGGTCTCATGATCGCCGAACCGTCGGTGAACCCCGGGACAACCCCCGGCGAACCCGGACGGCCCCGGCACCTCATCGACTCCGGATGCCCGCCAGGCATCCCTCGCATGCCGCAGGAGACCCCGCATGCACCGACACATGAGACACGCCCTCGCCTCGGCCACCGCCGTCGCGCTCACCGGCGGTCTGCTCACCTTCGCCGCCTCGCCCGCGACGGCCGCCGACTCCACACACGTCGCCATGGCCGACTTCAACGGCGACGGCCGCGGCGACGTGGCCACCTCGGTCACCGGCGCCTACGTCGCCGGAAAGGCCCAGGCCGGCCAGTTCGCCGTCCTCTACGGCACGGCCACCGGCGTATCGTCCGCCAAGCGCCACACCATCAGCCAGGACACCAGCGGCGTCCCCGGCGGCGCCGAGACCGGCGACAACTTCGGCTACGACCACGCCTACGCCGACTTCAACGGCGACGGCTACGACGACGTCGCCGTCTCCGCCCCGTACGAGGACCTCGGCAGCGACAAGGACGGCGGCCTCCTCACCATCCTGTGGGGCTCGGCCTCGGGCATCACCGGCAAGAGCATCACCGTCAACGACCCGGCCCCCTCCTCCCACGACCTGTGGGGCAAGAACCTCGCCGCCGGCGACTTCGACGGCGACGGCAAGGCCGACCTGGCCGTCGGCACCGACCACGCCGCCATCCACGTCTTCAAGGGCGGCTTCACCACCGCGGGCAAGTCCGGCGGCCGCTACACCGTCACGCCGCCCATCATGGGCGCCGAGGTGGACGGCCCGCTGAACCTGACCGCCGGTGACGTCGACGGCGGCGCCACCGACCTGGTCGTCGACGGCTTCGAGACCACCTCCGAGTACGGCTGGAACCGCAACTACTTCATCCCCGGGTCCGCCACCGGACTGAAGGCCTCCGCGGCCAAGTCCCTGAAGCCCGGCGTCATCACCGCGATCGGCGACATCGACAACGACGGCTTCGGCGACATCGTCAGCGGCGCCTACTGGAACTCCACCACCGAGGACGGCACGCCGATCCCCGACTCCGCCAACGGCGGCAAGGTCTGGGTCACCTCCGGCTCGGCCGGCGGCCCGCTCACCGCCTCCGCCACCGGCATCACCCAGGACACCGGCAACGTGCCCGGCGGCTCCGAGGGCAACGACTACTTCGGCTACGAGCTCGACCTCGGCGACATCAACGGCGACGGCTTCCTCGACCTCGCCATCGGAGTCGCCGGCGAGAACATCGGCGCCGCGGCCGACACCGGCATGGTCGTCCTCCTCTACGGCACCGCGAACGGCCTGAACACCAGCTCCGGCGGCCAGTCCTTCCACCAGGACAACACGGGCGTCCCGGGCGGCAACGAAACCAACGACGGCTTCGGCCTCGACGTCAAGCTCGACGACGTCACCGGCGACGGGAAGGACGACCTGATCGTCGGCTCCGCCGAGGACAAGGGCGACGGCGCGATCGTCTACATGCCGTCCAACGGCACGAAGATCACCACCACCGGCTCCCGCTTCATCGGCGCGTCCACCTCGGGCATCTCCAAGACGGGCACCCCGTACTTCGGCTCCAACTTCGCCGACTGACCGGGCCACGTCCCTCCGTCCTCCGTAGGACCACGCGACGACGCGGTCCTACGGAGGACGGACGACCCGCCTGACGACCCCTTAGGGGATGTCACAGCTCGGCCGCAAAGCCGGGCTCCGGAGCCGGGGTCCGGCACGCGGCAGGCCGGGACCGGGTACGTTCGAGGACGTGGCTGGATTCAGGATCGGACGCGGCCGGAACAACGGCGCTCCTCACGCGCGACCGCAACACCCCCCGCACGGGCAGCAGACGCCGCAGGGGCCGTCGTACGGCTACCCGCAGGCGCCGCCGCAGCCGTCGTACCCGCAGCAGCCGTCGTACGGCGGTGGCGGTGGCGGCTGGCCGCAGGCGCACCGCCCCAGCGGGCCCGGTGGCCCCGGCGGCCCCGGCCGTCACGGGGAGCCGGAGTACTTCGGTGACGGCGGATACCCGCACGGCACCCAGGGCGCTCCGCACGACCCGTACGCGGCCAACAACCCGGGTCACACCCAGGCCTTCTCGATCAACGAGGACCCCTACACCCAGGGCGACCCCCACCACGCCGGCTCCGCCCCGCCGCCCGGCCCGGTCGGCCCCCGGCTGCGCTGGCAGGAACTGCTCAAAGGCATCGTCCTGTCCCCCGCGCAGACGTTCCTGCGGATGCGCGACTACTCGATGTGGGCGCCCGCGCTCATCGTCTCCTTCCTCTACGGCCTGCTCGCCGTCTTCGGCTTCGACACCGCGCGCGAGGACGCGATCAACGCCACGCTGTCGAACGCCGTCCCGATCGTCCTGACGACCTCCGTCGCGATGGTGCTCAGCGCGTTCATCCTCGGCGTGGTCACCCACACCCTGGCCCGCCAGCTCGGCGGCAACGGCGCCTGGCAGCCCACGGTCGGCCTCTCCATGCTGATCATGTCCATCACGGACGCGCCCCGCCTGGTCGTCGCCATGTTCGCGGGCGGCGACGCCTCCTTCGTCCAGCTCCTCGGCTGGGCCACCTGGGTCGCGGCCGGCGCCCTCCTCACCATCATGGTCAGCCGCTCCCACGACCTCCCCTGGCCGAAGGCGCTCGGCGCTTCGGCCATCCAGCTGGTCGCACTGCTGTCGATCGTGAAGCTCGGCACGTTCTGACACGCAGGCACGAAGGAGGGGGCTCCCGGTACCGGGAGCCCCCTCCTTCCTGTCCCCACACCTCAGGCGTCGAGAACCTGCCCGGCCCGCCCGACGACGGGCGGCTGAACGCTCCACGGGAAGTTGATCCACGCATCGGTGCGCTTCCACACGTACTCGCACTTCACCAGCGACTGCGTCTTCTCGTAGACCACGGCGCTGCGCACCTCGGCGACGGCGTCGAGGCAGAAGTCGCGGACGAGCTTGAGCGTCTTGCCGGTGTCGGCGACGTCGTCGGCGATCAGCACCTTCTTGTCGGTGAAGTCGATGACGTTGGGCACGGGCGCGAGCATGACCGGCATCTCGAGCGTGGTCCCGACGCCGGTGTAGAACTCGACGTTCACCAGATGCAGGTTCTTGCAGTCGAGGGCGTACGCGAGCCCGCCCGCGACGAAGACCCCGCCGCGCGCGATGCTGAGCACGATGTCGGGCTCGTACCCGTCGTCGGCGATGCTCTGGGCGAGCTCCCGGACGGCCACGCCGAACTGCTCGTAGCCGAGGTTCTCGCGCATGCCGCCGCTCACACCCGGGTCCGGTGGAAGTTGAGGAAGGACCGCGAGGCCGTGGGCCCGCGCTGCCCCTGGTAGCGGGAGCCGTACCGCTCGCTGCCGTACGGGTGCTCGGCCGGCGAACTCAGCCGGAACATACACAGCTGGCCGATCTTCATACCGGGCCAGAGCTTGATGGGGAGCGTCGCGAGGTTGCTGAGCTCCAGGGTCACGTGCCCGGAGAACCCGGGGTCGATGAACCCGGCGGTGGAGTGCGTGACCAGCCCGAGCCGCCCGAGCGAGCTCTTCCCCTCGAGCCGCGAGGCGAGGTCGTCGGGCAGCGAGATCACCTCGTACGTACTGGCCAGCACGAACTCACCGGGGTGCAGGATGAACGGCTCGTTTCCCTCCGGCTCCACCAGCCGGGTCAGGTCCACCTGCTCGACGGACGGGTCGATGTGGGGGTACCGGTGGTTCTCGAACACCCGGAAGTAGCGGTCGAGGCGTACGTCGATGCTGGACGGCTGCACCATGGCGTCGTCGAAGGGATCGATACGCACCCGTCCGGCGTCGATCTCGGCCCGGATGTCCTTGTCAGAGAGAAGCACGCCCCGAGAATACGCAAGACGCGCGGAACGGCCACAACCGGCCGTCCCACGCGCCCTCGCTCTCCCGCCCGCTACTGTTTCTGAAAACTCACCGGCACGACACTGCGAAGCCGCGCACAGCGCGGACACCGCAGAAGCCGGCCGGGCCCGAGTCGCTCGGCCTGCTGCATCGGAAACGAGGCGGCGGTGAACACGTGCCCATCGGCACAACGGACGACGGTGCGCTCCATCAAGTCCAAGAGTCCCTTCCCCAAGAGGCTGCGTCCGGCCAACTGCCCTGACGACAAAAGCCACATTACGGGATCAAGGGAAGCGGTCTCCAGGCGGCACCCCGCACCCTCACCGTACGCCCGAACGTCCGCCCGCCGCAGCCACATCCACCCCCTGAAACACCCTCAGGCCCCCGGGTCCGAACACCGGGGGCCTGCCATGGGGTAGAGTGACGGAGCATCCAGGCGCCGCCGAACCGCGGGGCCGGGACCAACGCGGGTGTAGTTTAATGGTAGAACATCAGCTTCCCAAGCTGAGAGCGCGAGTTCGATTCTCGTCACCCGCTCCACGAAGAAGGCCCAGGTCAGAGACCCGGGCCTTTTTGCTGTGCTCTGCGATCACTCGCCGCGTGCCAGATTCGTGCCAGAAGGCCTGTCGGGCTGCTTCTCCCTGGCAGCGGCCCGCGCCTTCCGCACGGTGGCGTCCAGCCCGGCGGCGACCTCCGCTTGCCGCTCGTCGTCGGAGTGCTGATAGATCAGCGCCGCCTTCTCCGAGGACTGTCCGGCACGGACCATGGTGTCCTTGAGCGTGGCCCCGGAGCGCGTGGACAGGGTGTGCCCCGTGTGCCGGAGATCGTAGAAGCGGAAGCCCTCCGGCATGCCGACGGTCTCACGCGCCTTCCGCCACTTCCGCCCGAAGGTACTGCGCCGGAAGGGAGCGCCCTTCTCCCCGACGAAGATCAGACCGTCCGGGCCCGGCTCGGCGTAGCTCTCCAGGTGCCAGCGGAGCTCCCGGTGGAGGAACGCGGGAAGAATCACAGTCCGGGTGCCCGCCTCGGACTTGGTGTCGCCCTGGACGCGTCGCCCGTTCATCCGCTCCGGCTCGGCGAGACGGACACGGACGCGGAGGTTGTCGAGGTCGACGTCTCGGCGGCGGAGGCCGGCCAGCTCCTCCGGCCGCATCGGACCGTACGCACCGAGGTAGACCATGAGTCGCCACCGCATGCCTACGGCTTCGGCGAGGGCATCGACCTGGGCAACGGTCGCGATGCGCCGCTCAGCCGCCTTCTCCTTGCCGGCACCCTTGATCCGGCAGGGATTGCGCGTGATCAGCTCATCATCCACGGCCGTTTCCATGATGGCCTTGAGGAGTCGGTACGCCTTGGCCGTCATGGTCTTGGCGTTCGAGGTCCGCAGCCGATCGGCCCGCCACTCGCGGACGCGCGGCGCGGTGATCTCGTCCAAGTCCGACTCGGCGAAGGCGAACAGGTGCTTGTCGAGGAGGTAGCGGTACAGGTCTCGGGTGAGCGGTGCGAGTTCCCGTTCGTCGACCCACTTATCGGCGTAGGCCTGGAAGCTCACCGCGCCTGCCTCGGGGTCACGCCACTCGCCCCGGCGGATCTCTGTCTGCCGCTCGGCAAGCCAGTCGTCGGCATCCGCTTTCGTCTCGAAGGTGACGGGAGCCGGACGCATCACGCCGTCAGGGCCCGGATACCGCGCCTGGTAACGGCCGGACGGAAGCCGTCTGATCGCGCCGAAACGGCGGCGCCGGCCCTTGCTGTTGGCCATCAGGCAGCAACCCTCCCGAAGCGAGACCGAGGCCGCCTCAGCGGCTCCACAGTGCGGGAGGCGATGTAGTCACGGAGGGCGCTCTCCGGGATGCGGACGTGTCGTCCGACCTTGACGTACCGGATGCGCCGCTCCTCGATGAGCCGCCGGGGGAAGCGGACGGTCGTGCCCAGCAGCTCAGCCACCTGGTCCACGGTGAGGAGTCCGTCCATGGTCACCACTCCCCCTCGGGTGCGGCTTGGTCGCGCAGGGCATCACGGGCGGTCTCGCGGTTGAGCCGGATGTTCCGGGCGATGGTGGCGGCGAGGACGGATTCACCGGGGGTGTGGCCGTGGCCGGCGTACTGCCAGTCCGCCAGGACGAGGACGGTCTCCGGCTCGCGGTCGTCCAGGCCGAGGGCCCCAACGTCCTGTGCGGCGCGGTAGTCGGCGCGTGCCTGGCGGAGGGCGCCAAGGGTGGTGGAGTAGTGGCGGGACTTCGAGGAGAAGTGGCCGCGGAAGCCGAGCATGTGCGCCCAGGCCCAGAGGCGTCGGTCCGGGTACAGGCTGTCCAGGTCGCGGCAGGCGGTGATGAGTCGGCGGGTGTGGTCCGGGACCCGGTGACGGTCGAGTTCGGAGAGCTCCCCGATGCGGCGGTCGAGGGTGCCGGTGTTCTCCGCTGCCTTGGTGGAGTACTTGGCGACGTACGAGGCGACGGCCTGTTCGGTGATGTCGGAGCCGTCCCCGAACGCCTTCACCGGCCGGACGTCGAGCTGTGTGCCCCAGCGGAAGGACCGGGCCGGCTGGTCCTCGGCGGCCGGGACCGAGACCGACGTGTAGGAGTGTGCCGCAGCCGCGCCGATTGCGTCGGCGAGGACGCCGACCGTGGCCCACGCGGGCGGCGGTGTTCCAGGACCCTCCGGTCCGTCGAGCCGGATCACCGCATGGAAGTGCAGAGCACCCCGCTTCTGGAACTCGGCGACCTTGCCGTACGAGAGGCGGACGTGATCGGCGAGTTCCCGGCGCGGAAGGCCAGCGCGGGCGGCTAGTTCGCGGCGGAGCCGGGTGGTGAAGCGCTGCCAGAGTTGCCCGGCGTGGTTGTTGAAGAGGACGGCGCCCGCGTAGTCGTACGTCGCCGGGTCGAGGGCGGTGCCCAGTTCCGGAGCGTCGGGAGCGTGGCGGGTGCCGCAGCGGCAGACGCCGTGATCGGGCCGGTTGTGGACCGGGCCGAACGAGGGCGCGGTGAGGGTGGCGAAGACGCGCGGGTGATCGCGGACGGTGGTGGGGATGTCGCGGCGGTCGTCACCGGCGAGGCCCGCGCGGATGAGGTGGTACGTGTCGCCCGCGTAGGTCCAGGCGCACGACGGGCAACGGGATGCGCGGCGGTTGCCGCAGGCGAGGCGGAGGCGGCCGCCGGGTTCATCGGCGGTGGTGTAGTGGTGCAGGGTTTCGCCGGTGGTCTTGTCCTTGTGGAGGGTCCAGCCGGTGAGGTGGATGGGCTCGGAGCAGCCGCCGGTACGGCGGATCTGGTCCTCCCAACGGGTGTAGTCGGAGGCCGAGGCCACCCTCAGCAGGTCGCCGAGGATGACCGGGTCGAGCAGAGGTTCAGGCGCGGACAGGGCGCGATGCGCCATGCTAGGTGCTTCCTTCCGGTTGAGAGATCGGAGAGGGGACGGCTCCCGGGCGGCGGATGCTTGGCGGTATCGAGGCCGCCCGGGGGCCAGTCAGCGACGCTTGGCGTCGGCGTTGACGAGCGAGCGGATCACCAGGGCGCAGACGGCGACCGAGGCGCCGGTGATGGCGACGGCCAGGAGCAGGGAGACCAGGACGGCGCCGACGACCAGGACGACGGCGGTGCCGCCGCCGACGAGGGCGAGCGCGGTGCCGGGGGTGAGCTGCACCGTGGGCCGGGTCGAGGCCGGGACGGTGGCCGGCGGGGTGGAGGCGCCGGAGCTGATCGTGGTCGGCTCGACGACGGCGGGCGGGGTGACCGTGCCGGTGGGCTGGGGCATGGTCGGGAGCTTGGGCCAGAGCATCAGCGGATCTCCTTACTTGATGGCGGTGTCGATGACCGGGGCAAGCACGCTGTCGGCGAGGAGGAAGCCGCCGAGGACAAGCACGGCGATCAGCCACCAGGGCGGGCGGACGAGCTTGACGCCGAGCCAACCGACGACGATCAGGGCGAGCCAGAGCGGGACGTCCATGACGGTGGCCTCCTAGCGGACGCGACAGCGGTGGGTACGGGCGGCGAGCTGAGCGGCGGAGCGGGTGGAGTAGTCGGCGGACCAGCCACAGTTGTCGTTGCTGCACACGGCGGCGTGCTTGGTGGTGCCGTTGCGGTCGCGATGGGTGCCGATCTGCACCGGGCCGATCCGCATCACGGAGTGGAAGAAGTCGCGGGCGGGCATGTCAGTCGGTCTCCGTTCGGGTCAGGTTCGGGTCGGGGAAGGCGGCGCGGATCACGGCGGCGGTGGCCGGGTCGGCGGTGAGACGGGCGGCCTCCTCGGCGAGCAGGTGGGCGAGGAAGGGTCGGTTGGCGGCGGCCATCTCGCGGGCGGCGTCGAGGTGGTCGGCTGCGGTCAGGTCGGCCGGGTTGACGAGCACGAGGTGTCTCCCTTCGGGTCAGGTGAGTTGGGCGGCGATGGCGTCGGCCAGGTGCGGCGGGACGCCGAGGCGGGCGCGCAGGGTGTCGGAGTCGATCCGGGCACCGGTCCGTTCTTCGTGGTCGGCGGCGACCTTGCGGGCGTGGTCGACCAGCGCGGCCGGGACGGCAACGGTCGACGGCGCACGAGCGGGGTGGGCCGGCGGGAGGGACGGAGCACCGTCGGCGGAGTCGACCGGAGCCGGTTCCGGCTCGACGGCAGGGGCCGGTTCGGGCTCCACCTCGGCCACGGGGTCCGGGGCCGGCGAAGCCGAGGTGTGCCCCGCGGACGAGTGGGCGAGGAGAGTGCCGCCCATGAAGGCGAGGGCAGGCCAGGCGGCGACGAGGATGCGCAGCCAGGCGGGGACGTCGTCCAGGTCGAGGAGCCCGGCGGTGGCGACGTTCGCGCCGAGCGAGGCGACCAGGGCGATCAGGAACCAGCACCAGGCCAGCCGGGACGGCCCGTCCGTACGCAGTCGACGCCAGGCGGCGACGAGGAGCAGGTCTACGGAGACCGGATAGGCCCAGGCTTTCCAGCCGGTCTGTCCGGCAGCGGCGGCGAGGTCGTGGAGGTGGGCGAAGGACAGTGCCCCGGCGATGACGGCCTGAACGAGCACGGCGTCTACGCGGAGGGCGGAGCGGGTCATGACGGCTCCTCCTGTGATCGGGCATGGCAGGGGTAGGGACCCGGCGCGAAGGACGGTCGCGCCACCGTGGGCGGGGAGGGTCAGGCGGTGGCGGGAGCTGTCTTGGACAGCGGCACACGGGCCGAGGGCAACGCGGCGACCGAGGGCCGGAACGCGGCCAGGGCCGGGAGTTCCGGAGTCCGGTCGGCGTGCTTGTTGCAGATGTTCACGGCGTGCCGGAGCGAGGTGTGCGGGGCGCGGATGCGGTGCCACCCGCCGGTGGAGTCTCCGGCGATGGCGAGCCCGCGCGTCTCGGCGGGGATCTGGATCGCTGCGAGGACCGCATCCGGGGCGATGTCGCCGAAGGCCATGTTCGCCGAGGTTTCGTCGTTGACGCGGTGTGCGGTGCGACCGGTGAGCTGGGCGCGGAGCATGGTGATGCCCTTGCCGAGTTCGGAGCCGAAGCGCTGTCCGCAGATCTCCAGGTAGATGCCGGCCGCGCGGCCGAGCTGGGCGAGCCGGATCAGGGCGGTGATGATCCGGTCCCGCCCCTTCTCCTCTTCCTTGTTCGCGAAGAGGGCAAGTTCGGCGACCTCGTCGACCAGGACCACGACCGGCACCGGCCGCAGGTCTTCGGGCAGGTCCCAGATGTCGGCGGCGATCTCCGCATCCGGCACCGCGACGCTCACCCGCTGCTCGGCCCGGATGAGCTGATACACGTCCCCCATGTGGGAGACCAGCGCCTCCAACAGCTCCAGCGCGGTGTCAGGATTGTCGGCGAGCGCGGAGAACCGGTTTGCCAGCGGGAAGAGTTCGACTCCTTGCTTGCAGTCGATGCCGACCAGAGCGACAGGTTGCGGGGCGAGCCCGGCGACGAGGTTGCGCTGATAGACCGACTTGCCGGACTCCGTCGCCCCGAGGGTCAGACCGTGCGGGACCGCGCGGTAGTCGCGGTAGTGGACCGAGCCGTCCTCCCTCAGCGCGACCGGGACCCGCATCGGGCGGACGTCGGTCTTGGCAGGCATCTGCACCCGCTTGAGCACGTCGTAGCCGGTCATCCGGATCTCCACGACGCCCGAGCGCAGCTCACGGGAGGTGACGCCGTACATCCCGAAGGAGTGGCGCAACCGGTCCGAGGCGGCGGCGACGTCGAAGGCGTCCTGTCCGGGCCGGAGCTTGAGCCGCAGGACCAGTCCGGTACGGGTGGGCCGCACCCGCAGGATGCGCGGCGCGCGGGACTCCGGCGCCGGGCGGTTGGTCATCCGGGCCAGCGCCAGACGCCAGCGCGAGGGCGGAACCGTCAGGCCGCAGGCGTCCATGACCGAGCCGTACCGGACCAGGACCCGCAGGACAGCGAGGGTGACCCCGAAGGTCAGCCAGTACCAGGCGGGGCGCCGCCACCGCAGGAGACCCGCAGCGGCGACGACCACCAGCAGTAAGACCGTGGGCCACGTCATGGCTCAGGCCGCCTTCGAGGCCGAGTCGACGTCGACCAGCGACGTGACGGCGACCGCGCGGAAGGCGATCCCGTGCCGCTTCTGGCCGTTGAACTCGTTCTCCCACGGCCGCGCGACCAGGCCGGTGAGCGCGACCGGGGTACCCATGGCCAGCTCACCGGAGAAACCGGTCTCCGGAACGGTGATGGAAAGGATCTCCACCTCGTCGTTCGCCGCGAACATCACGTCGACCGTCATCAGCTTGACGCCGGTCTCCATGTCGGTGGCGATCTCACCGGTACGGCGGTCACGGACCTTGGGCTGCGGGGCCTTGGCGACCATCACGGTGGCACCGGACGTCTCGACGGGAATCTGACGCACAGCAGATCACTCCTCTACAGATGCTGAACTCCGCCACTCATGTACATGAGTGATGGGAAGAAGAGTGCCTGACTCCTGTACATGAGTCAACCCGCCGCGGCTACGAAGTCACGACGGGTTGCGGGTAGTTGAGCGGGCGTCAGTCAGCGGCGGGAATCCGGTACTCGAAAACGAACTGGTCAGCGGCCATGAGCGTGTCGCAGACCTCGACCACGAGGCCGGCCGTCGTACGAGCCTCACGGATCAGGTGAACCACCGGCGCACCGGGGCTGAGCGCCAGCTCGGACGCCTCCGCCTTCGAGGCCGGCCGCGCTTGCAGCGTCTCGACGAACTCGGCGAACTCATGCCCGTGGTCCTCGAGTCGGGCATAGATGCCACCGCCGCCGGGGTTCTCGGCGAACAGTTCCGGGATCTCCTTGACGACGTCCCACGGGAGGTACGAGGAGGCGGTCTCGACCGGGGTGCCGTCGCGGAAGTAGAGACGTCGGCGCGCGAGCACCTGAGTACCGGCGGGAACGCCGAGCCGCCGGGCAACGTCCTCGGGAGCCTCCATGGGCCCGATGTAGAGGACGCTCACCTTCGCAGTGGCACCGGACTGCGCCGACTCCGCGAGATATGCAGCCTTGCCCCCTTGCCGAAGGGACCGCCGGAACCGATCCGACGACCGATGCCGCACCGGCGGCCGGTCCTTCACGATCGAACCCTTGCCGTGCCGAGTCTCGACGAGCCCGCTCGCCCGCACTTCAACCATGGCCTTACGGATCGTGCCGCCGGACACGCCATAGCGCTCCACTAGTTCCGATTCACTCGGCACCATGTCACCGGGCTTGAGCACACCGGCCCGGATCTGCCGCACGATCTCATCGGCGATCTGCACGTACCGAGGCCCCGACCTGCCCCCCTCTACCGCAGTTCCCATAGCTGCTCTCCGCCTCCTATGCTCCTGTACATGAGTCAATCACAGGAAGCAACGCCCTCACCCCTGCACTCCGTATCCGTCGCCGGAGTCGTGGTGCGCGAGGACGGCCGCCTCCTGGCCATCCGCCGAGCCGACAACGGCACCTGGGAGCTCCCCGGCGGAGTGCTCGAACTAGACGAGACCCCGGAGGCCGGCGTAGCCCGCGAGGTCTGGGAGGAGACCGGCATTCACGTCGAGGTGGACGAACTCACCGGCGTCTACAAGAACACGACCCGCGGCATCGTGGCCCTGGTCTTCCGCTGCAAGCCCTCCGGCGGCACCGAACGCACCTCTGACGAGTCGACAGCCGTCTCCTGGCTCACACCCGACGAAGTCAGCGAGCGCATGACCGAAGTCTTCGCCATCAGACTCCTGGACGCCTTGGACGGCAACGGCCCCCACGTACGAAGCCACGACGGCAAACAGCTCATCCCAGCGGGATAAGACTTTCCCTACTCCATCAAGGCCCGCGCACGGCGCGGGCGCGCGCCGCCTCTGCGGCGCGGCCTGCCTCCTGTCTGCGCCCCGGCTGGCCGCGCCCGGCGGCGCGCGCGGCGGCTGCGGGCATGAAGTGGGAGACACCCTCTGTGGCTGGGGCGGCCGGCTCCACGGCTTTAGGCAGCCACTTTGGGGCGAGCCTCTAAGATCATGGCCCCAACGTCGTGCTTAACGGGCAGGTCCACAGACTGCCCGACGCGCCGAAAGCTTACGGGGCCATGATCACTCGCCCCAAAGCAGCTCCAGCCCAAAGCCGCTCCACCGACCTCGTACCAGTTCGAGGGCAAATTCGCCTGGTCACTCAGATCAGCGCCCTCGCTGCTGCACCACGATAGAGGCGGCCTGAAAACCCGGGGGCAAAGACCACTCAACAACGAGCAGCTCCCCCAACTCAATCACCTCTTCCGTGATTCCTAATTTATGTAAGGGCGTCTCAGAGTGACGCTTCAACCACTTGACGCGTTTACTTTGCTCGGACCGGCTCAGTTGAACCCAGACATCTACGAGCACACCCGCCCGCCTAGGTTCATTTCGATCCTGACGCGATAAGCGGCGCACATAGGGCAACGATGCCGGATCACGCGCCAGCAGCACTAAGCACCAAGCCGTTTCATAGTTCAGCGAGGGGCCATGATGTGCCACTAAACGATGCGCTCTCCACTGACTTACCGGCGCCAGGAACCACCGCCACATTGCAGTCACGAACTTCCCCGTTAGTTCGATAGCAGCCTCAGGACGGGCTTCAACTGGCCCTTTCCTCGCGAGCCGAACTAGACTGCTCTAGTTGCAGCTCACGCTTTCGCTGCTCTTCCTTAAGTCGCTCGACGTACCTAGCAAACAGGCGCAAGCGATCAGCCTCAGGCAGAGCAACGCCGTCCTGATTGGCGTAGTCATCAAGCATAAATTGAGAAGCATTGTAGTGCTTTTCAATCTCATCAGCGGTGGATTGAAGGTTGTAACCACGCTCCCGGAACTTAAAGTAACCGGTGACACCTGCCGAGATACCGACCAAAGCACTCAGCGCCGAGGTGCTGATAGCCAGAGCTTTGTTACTCCCTTGATTCATGGCCGTGAGAGTGGAAGTGACTATAGAGCCACTGATGATCACCAGCTGGAACACGTTATGCACTCTTCTGTTCTTACTGGCCCCGTTACGGTACTGAGCGATTAGATCCAGGGATGCCTCGCGATAGATTCGGAGGGCGGACGGCGAATCCAGGGGCAAGTGCGCAGCAGCCGTCTGCCGATCCTGCAAGGCATTGCGAAGCAAGCCTGTGTGAGCAACGATCTTTTTGCGATTCTTCCAAATCACCCAAGTCAGAGCGACCCATAACCCTAAAACAATGATCAGTCCGGCCCAGCGCGTGAAATCAGGCTTAGATTCCCAGAGCCCAACTATTACGGTGTACCCCAACAGGAACGCTAGGGCGATGGAACCGAACAGGCACAGAATGAAAATCCGCTGGAAAGTCCTAGACGCGCGCAGATCGTCTTCGATCTCGTCATACGCTTTTACGCGCTGACGATACTCTTCTTGTAAGCGCCGCTCTTGCTCTTCTGTGAGTGTGGGAACGGTGTTCCCCCCTTGCCCAACAGAGCCTCCACGTCCCCCTGCGCCGCCCTGCCCGCTGGTCACAGCACCCCCGCATTCCCCCTCGCTAATACAACGAGATGGGAGAGTACGGATGGTTCTTGTTGCCCACAATGCCGCATTGTCACTCAAGAGGAAATAGTGACCTCTAGTTACCACTGTTTCCTGAGTTACAAGATGAATCTAAAATTTCCAGCCACGTCAAGTAACTATTTCACCAAACCCAAGAGACACTCGTTGCACCGACCGCGTCCCTGGGGCACTGCGCCTGAGGTCGACACAGCAGGTCGAGGATCCAATCCTGCAAGCCACGAGAGCCATGCCCCCAACGCACAAGCACCCTCCCGAGCCGTCCTCGGGCCGTGGAAGGGCGCTCAGCAATTACCAACATCGACAACTGCCGACAGCTCAGCAGCAGGTCACAGCGTTGATCCAATACGCAGCCGCAGGTCACGGCCGCCAATAATCAGTTGTGGCTGTACAGCAGCGAAGTACAGCCACCGCATAGACCGCAGTCGGCCGGCAGCACTCCCAGGACCACGACTGACCGGCCGAGTAGACCTCAGCGCCCGCCCTTCGCATTGAGGGCCTGCCAGCCTCGGTAGTTAAGACTCCACCAGGCTCGTTGCCAAGCCGCAGCAAATTTCCAACTGCCTAACGGACCTCGACCAAACCCAGAAGCACATCTCTGCCACGTGCACTAGCGCTCTGAGATCGCAGCAGATCCGGATTGACATACAAGCGGCGCATTGCCTCAACAGCTACTGCAAGCGCCCTGTCTCCATGCTTTCTTACTACCTCATCTGTCGGCTCCTTAGCGTTTCCGTGAACGATTGCGCTGCGCGTCGCGTATATATCGTTCAGCTCTTTGAGGAGCCCTCTTCTCTTCTCTCGATTGACAGGCTCTAGAAGGAGAGAAAGTGATCCGCACACGCGAAGTGATGTTTCCGGAGAATCGCTGAATATATTCTCCCAAGCTAGCACGGCGTCCACCAAGGCATCAGACGGATCCGTGCGCGAACTCGCCGCGGAAAGGATTCGACGCATTGCAACCCTAAGGGATCGCGGATGGTGAGAAGTCACTTGCTCGACCCAATGCGCGATTTCACCCACTCTACCGGCTTCGATCTTCAGCTCGGACGCAGTTGTATAGCTGTTTCCGTCATTCCATGAGATGGAAACGTGCCCCTGTAGCGGATTAATTGCCGCCTGTAGTACTTGGATGACTCCAGACCGATGAGTTTCTCTATCTGCGAGCATGAATGCCAACCGGTGACAGTCAACATCCCATTGCTGAGACTGTCGCCATTTTTGCATCATTTCAGAAGCTCGACGCCATACATCATCACTGTGGCCTTCGCTATCATTTGGATGCTTACCTTTATGCGCGATCTTCATCGGCGCATCCAGCACAAGCAGGGCATCTACTTTCACGTGAGGCGGAATGAATGCTTCATCCCCGGGAAGCACTTTCCTCAGCAATCCGCCAGGTAGGTCGATGGAATCAGTGCCGGAGATAGAAACGTTCGACAACCCGAGGATAGCCGGAACCTTCACCACTCGCCCAGCCGCAAGGCACCGAGCATCGGAAAGATTTTGAGCGACAGCTGCGATATAGGCCTCGAAGCTGTCATCGCCCGCAACTACACAGCGACTGTAGGCCGAGTTAAGCAGGTGAAAAGCAAACAGCGGTAGCTGAAAGCTGCCGCCCTGGCCGACCTCAAAGTAGACTAGCGATGTAACTTCACGTAGTGCATTTAGATCGAGCGCCTCCGGATTTTTATCCAACTCCTCCGGGAACAAGTATTTGAGTTGGGGGTCCCGTAGAACGGCTCTATAGAAGTCAACATTGCCACCTTGTTCGTCAGGAGTAGCGAATGAACTCCCTGGCATTCGGGCTTCTCCTGGGTGGTCAATAAGGAATGCGGGATAGACATCCCGAGCATACTCGGCGAGTACGTTGAAGACTTCGTCGCCTTCACGTCGCGGCACTTCTGTTCGTCCGCCGCACAACCCCCTGAAGAAAGAAGCGTTCGACTGCTTGTCGCTCACCATGCGTCGAGTCGCCAAAGATACCAGGTTGATCCAGCGATTCGGCGGATCCATTTCCTGAAATGCTCGATACCAGCTGTACAAAGCGCTTGCGGCATTGGATTGCTGGGTGTCGATTCTGTCTCCGACTTCCCAGGATTCGGGCAGCGCCAATACGAAACGCAAGAATCGGAATCCATAAACTTCGCCAAGTTCCGAAATGAGTTTCGCAGAGTCCGAGTGCGTGAAGTTATTACCCTGGTGTTCTTGTTGCATAGCCTCCCCTTGCCGACGTTATAGTACGTCGGCGGGAACCTGTACTCACGGTTTCTGCAGTACTCCAACCGACGAGCGCATCGTGGGCACTCCATCGGTCGGAGCTAGCAAAGGGCTTCCTGCAGACAACCGGCATCGTGAGAGCTTCAGCAACGCGCAGCGGGACAGCGCCGTCGTGGGCTACGACGACTGACAAGGCGCTGCCGTTCTGCGAAGTGACATCAGTGGATGACATCAACGTCCCCGGACAGCGACGGACCGGAACAGCCATAGGAGCGGCGGGAACTGTCAGCGTCATGAGCGCGGAGCAGGTCGCACGGCCTGGTGATCGAACTCCTAAAGCGGTGGTCACACAGCAGCACCACCGACGGCAGAAGCCCACGGCATCCGAACTGGTCGGAACCGTGGGCTTCGTCAGGCCCGCTGGTCAGCAGGAAGAGCGATCAGTAGGCCGGCTGTCCAGGCGGTGGCCGCGGCTGGTCGCCACGCGGAGCGTGTCCCTCAGGGCTCCGGTCAGGTTCTTCGCCAGAAGCCGCATGTCGTCCGGGGCCGTGTCGGTGGCGAGCATGCCGATCGCCTGGCCCAGTAGTTCGGTTGCCGTGCCGAGTTGTACTGACTCGATGTTGTCGGCCAGGCGGGACATGTAGCCGCTGCTGTCATCGGTGCTGAGGAAGCACGGCTTGCCATCGGGCCCCGTCCAGGGGAGGAGCCGCAGTTCGTTCGACGTCGTCATGTTTTCGCCGACCTCTCGTCGATCACGTGTGGTGAGTGGTGAACACCGCGTCGGCGCGGTCCCCCGGTAGCACGAGGAGAGCCGCCTCAACCACGCGTCCAGCGGCGTCGGCCGTCTGGCGTGTGATGGTGAGGACTGCCAGGGCGGAGCTGATCCGGAGGGTGGATGCTTCCTCCTGTGTCGGGAGGCGGACGCTGATCTCCTCCCGGACTTCAGCCAGTGGCGGGCGGAGTTCCATCAGTCGCGACACCAGCGCTTCGTACGGCAGTGCCTCGCGAAGTGCGGCGGCCGGCGCCAGGTCGCAGGGGACGTAGATGCGCGCCAGACTGTGAGGCCTCTCGCCCTCATGGCCGAGGCAGAGGATCTCCGTCAGAGGACTGCCGGTCGGCAGCTTCAGCAGGGCCGCGAGATACCCACGGGCCCGAACCCTGGTGGTACGGACGGTGACGCTCAGGGGCGCGAGATCCACGATGTGCGTGCCCGACGTCCGGCCCCCTCCCACGTACGTGATCCTGCGGACCGGACGGCGAACGAAGTTCCCCTTGCCGTGGACCTTCTCGACGAGGCCTTCCGCCTGGAGTGCGGCGAGGGCGTTCCGCAGCGTCGGCGTGCTCACCATGTACTGCGCGGCCAAGTGCGCCTCAGAGGGCAGGCGGTCGCCGGCCTTGAGCCGACCGGTGACGATCCGGTTCCGGAGGTCATCGGCGATGGCGTCGCGTCGCGAGGGCACGGGCGGGATCACCGCCTCTCACTCGCACGAGCCGCAGGGCGACGAGCCGGGTCCCCGTGTGGATGGTCAGCAACTCGCCTGAGTCGAACACGAGTCGTTTGGCTCCGCCGGGAAGTTGGAAGAGGTCGGTCACCCGGCACTGCTGGCCCCCGACCTGGATGACGTCGCCGAGCTGCACGCTGGTCGAGGTGATCTCGACAGGGGAAAGCACCGCGCCGCTGAGTGCCGGCCCCCTCACCGTGCTGCCTCTGTCGGTACTGGGGACTTGGCGATGGTGTGGCACGAGCAGTCGCAGGCTTCATAGATCACCGGCACGTCGACCGGTGCGGTGACCGGAGACGATTCCGCACAGGCGTGGTGTGTGCCGATGCGGCAGGAGGTCGACCGGTAGGAGTCGGGCCCGGGTTGGGTGGTGTGCGGTTGTTGGCGGGAAGGCATCAGCGGCCACCCGCCGAGGCGTACCAAGGGTCGGCGAGGGGAGCGCAGCTCACGGCCGCTGAGCGGTGCCGTGCTCGCGCCTCACTGGCCAGTACGTACGGGCGGACGAGCGCCGTCTCCTCCCCCACGAGAACGCCCGTGTGCTCGCGGTGCCGACGCAGGAACAGCACGGCGCCGTAAGCGACTTCCGAGGACACGGCCACCGGCCGCGCAGGCGTTTCGGAGCGGCGGTGCCGGCCCTTGTAGAGGTACCGCTCCCTGAGGTGCGAGGCGGTACGGCGGATACGATTGAGCACGGTGTTCAGCCCCTATCGCTGATGGCCCGGTCCCCCGACATCGCCCGTCGCGGGGACCTTTTGCGTACGACCGCCCAGAGGGTGCGGTCGTTCGAACTGGTGGCGAGGAGGCCGAAGCGGTCGGCCGTGGCCACCGCTTCCAGGACCTCCCGCCATGCCTCCGCGGAGAGTGGTTCCGGCACCTCCGCCTCGATGGCCGTGCAGTCGTCACGCTCCTTCACGCGCGTGGCGAGCCCGACGGCCGATAACCGGGCTGCGATGGCCTCCGCGCGCACCTTGGAAGCAGGCACAGGGCAGCCCTCCGGTTAGCGGCGATCACTTTGAGTGAAGCTAGTTAACTAGATTAGAGCTAGTGGACTAGATTTTCCATATGTCTGAGCAACCGCCCTATCTCCGCATCGCCGACGAGCTACGGCGGCGGATCGCGGAGCACGAGTGGGAATCGGGGGTCCGGCTCCCCTCCCGCGCCCAGATCGGCCAGGAGTACGGCGTCGGCGACAACGTGGTCCGCCGGGCACAGGAGTTGCTGATCTCCCAAGGCGTGCTCGAAGGCCGCGCCGGTTCCGGCACCTACGTCGCCGAGCCCCGGCAACGCGTTCGCGTGGTCCGGTCATCCGCGCGTGAGCAGCCCAGCGGCTCACCGTTCCGCGCGGACATGAAGGCCGTAGGCAGGCAAGGCGACTGGGAGAGCCGGACCGAGGCCAAGGTGCCGGCGCCAGCGGAGATCGCGGCGCGTCTCGGTATCGCCGAAGGTGAGATGTGCGTGCGGACCGCGTACGAGTTCCTCGCCGACGGCCGGCCGGTGCAGTTGTCGACGAGCTGGGAGCCCTACGACCTCACCGCCGGCACGCTCGTCGTCCTCCCCGAGGGCGGGCCGCACGCCGGGGCAGGGGTCGTGAACCGCATGGCGGAGATCGGCATCACTGTCAGCCACGCCGTGGAACAACCGGAGCCGAGGCAGGCGACCGCCGAGGAGGCCTCACTCCTGGGCATCCAGAAGGGCGCGCTCGTCACGCACATCCGGCGGACGTACTACAGCGACCAGGGCCGCCCCGTGGAGACCGCGGACATCGTGGTGCCCGCCGCGCTCTGCGAAATCGTCTACGAGATTCCGATCCCCCGATAGCCGTTCACGCGTGCCCCGACCCGTGCCAGGTGCGTGCCAGATCCTGCGGGAAACCACGGGGAACACCGGGGAACCAGTCGACCGCCCACCGGGCGCCGACGCCGCTTCACTGCAGGTCAGCTCCTTAACAAGCCCAAAGTGCCCCTAGCTTCCCAAGCTGAGAGCGCGAGTTCGATTCTCGTCACCCGCTCCATGCGAAACCCCCAGGTCATTGACCTGGGGGTTGCTTGTTGTCTAGTCCAATTCGGGAGCGCCGTGCCCTCCGCGTGCCCTAACCCGCAACAGCGGATCCATCCAGGCGACCCGGAGCTCCACTTCGAAGGCAGCACCACCGAAGCTTCTCAAATAGCGAGATGCATTTTATATGATCTGCACCACTCAGCGACTGGGTGGGGGCGAAGTCGCTCTCGCAATCGGGGAGTTTGCAGCGGACCAGAGATGCCGCGTCCACGTTGCCTTCCACGACCGCGGCGAGGCGGGCAGTGGTAGATAGCCAGGCGTATTTACGCAGGGTCGGCGACGTGACTATCGCGGCCAGTAACGAGGCGGCTCCTTGGCCGGGTCGACGCGATCGAATCGCTGCTTACTGCCGGGGTTCAAGCCTTTGATGTGGATGAGCTGCTGGCCGTGCGCCGTATCGAGCTCACGGACGATCAGAGGCATCGCGGCGATCACAGCGCCCATGGCCAGCCCCAGACCGGCCATGCCCTTGTGACCGTGGCTGAACCGGATGTGGTGCATGCCGGACTTCTTGATCGCGGACGTCTCCGACGGATCCTCCAGCTGACGCCCGTCCTTGGTGAGAAAGACTTCGAAGCCTCTCTTCGCAGCATCGGGGAGGAGCGCGAGATCCTTCTTCCCCGCCCACTTGATCTCACTGACGTGGCGCACGTCGTGCCCGGGCAGCAGCCGCCGGAGCATCTCCAGCATCTGTACCGGGACGTTCTCGTCGATGAGGATTCGCATCAGGCAGCGCGCGGTCCCGGGCTGTAGCTGTCCACATACAGTGCGAAGGACACCGCATCGCGGGCGGCCTCCACTGTCACGCCGGGGTAATACGCGGCGATCTCGTCAAGCGGGACGCCGTCCTCCACCAGCTCCGCGACGGCGTCGAACGGGACGCGAGTGCCGGTGATGACCGGCTGCCCCCCTTGCGTGTCCGGGTCCACACTGACGTGTTGCTTGGGCCGCAGAAGGTGTGGGACGACAACGCCGGCGCGGGGCGCGAACTCCTGGAGGATATCGTCCATGGTCGCGATGACCCGCTGCCCAGGATGCTTGACGAGATCAGTTGCGTGATCGTCCTTGCTATCGCCCACAAGGACGATCGAGTCGCCCTCGGCGACCAGGGAGTAGCTGGACAGGTGCTCGAACTCACCGAACCGCTTCAGTGTGGCCAGAGCCTTGCGGATCTTTTGCAGCGACACGTCCTGTCGAAGAATGGCGAACGCGCGCAGCGCCAGGACATCCCGGAAGGAGTACAGAGCAGGCTTGGCCGCCAGCTCAGGGCAGAGAATCGGCCCATTGCCTCGGTCCTGCCGCCACGAGCGTAGTTGTCCAGTGGTGGCTCCGGAGAGAGCCGCAGCCATGCGAGTCGAGTACGCCACGGTCCACTCCCTCCAGTCGTCGCGAAATCCTCAGTCCCCAGCATCCCAGCTGCGCGCCTCAGGACGCTACAGGAAGTACGGACCGGCAGTGCCGAAAGCGGCACAAAACCCCGTAACACGCTGATGGTCGTTGCCCAGGTCGAAAGCGCGGGCAGACGCGAAGGGGCGGATCGCCTGCCCCCCCCTCGGCCGGGGTCCGTCTGAAAGCCGGTCCCGGGGCGGGTGGCAGGCGACAATCATGCCTCGCGAGCACTTCTCCGTACGCCTGCCGGTGCTTCGCCGAGCCTCTCCCTCACCTCAGCATCAATACCTCGGGCCAGCCTCCGCTGATGCTTGGCCGTCGAGTGCTGGTAGATCAGCTGGGCCCGCTCCGAGGACTGGCCGGCGCGCACCATGAGGTCCTTCAGCTTGGCGCCGGTGTCGGCGGCAAGGGTGTTTCCGGTGTGCCGGAGGTCGTAGAAGCGGAAGTTGTCGGGCAGCCCCACCTTCGTCCTGGCCTTGCGCCATTTCCGTCCGAACGTCGAGCGGCGGAACGGGGCCCCCTTCTCCCCGATGAAGAGAAGGCCGTCCGGCTCCTTCTCGGCGAACCACTGCACGTGGCGACGCAGCTCGGGCAGGAGGAAGTCGGGCAGGTACACGGTGCGCTTGCCCGCTCGGGACTTGGGATCGCCGGTGACCCTCCTGCCGTTGGTCAGCTCCGGTGACGCATGCGTGATCCGCAGGGAGCATTCGTCGAGATCGACACTGCGGCGGCGCAGTTCGGCCAGTTCCTCGGGGCGGAGCGAGGCGAAAGCGCCGAGCAGGACCATCAGGCGCCAGCGCGGCCCCAAGGCGTCGGCGAGGTCGAAGACCTGCTCCACGGTGGCGGTCGGCCGCTCGTCGGCTTCCTCCCAACCGGCACCCTTGATCCGGCACGGGTTGGTCCGCAGGAGGTCGTCGTCGACCGCGGTCTGCAGGATGGCCTTCAGCAGCCGGTACGACTTGGCGACCGTCGTGGCACCCGTTGCCTTGAGCCGCTCGGCTCGCCAGGTGCGGACGGAAGGCGGTGTGATCTCGTCCAGGTCCTTGCCGCCGAAGGCCGGCAGGAGGTGCAGGCGTAGCAGGCCGTCGTAGCGGTCGACCGTGGTCGGAGCCAGTCCGCGCTCCTTCACCCAGCGGAGGGCGTACTTCTCGAAGTTGATCGCGCCGGCGTCCGGGTCACGCCAGTGGTCACGTTCGATGTCGGCACGGACCAGGTTCAGCCAGTCCTGCGCGCCGGTCTTCGTGCCGAACGTCTCGGGGGCCTTGTGACGCTGCCCGTCCGGGCCCAGGTAGCGGGCCTGCCACCGACCGGACGGGAGCTTGCGTACGGTGCCGAACTCCCGACGACGCTGGGGCTTGCGTGTCGGCATCAGGCGGCCCTCCCGTACCGGGTACGGGTGCGCCGGGTCGGCTCGACCGTGCGCGCCTCGATGTACTCGGTGACGGCGCTCTCGGGGACGCGCACGGGACGGCCGAGCTTGACGTAGCGAATGCGGCGCTCGGCGATCAGGCGGCGGATGAACCGTTCGCCGGTACCGAGCTGTTCGGCGGCTTCGGCCACCGTCAGAAGGCGATCAGTCATGGTCGACCGCCCCCTTTCGGCTGTGCTGCTGAGGGCGACGAGCCGGGGTTATTGCGTGTCGGTGCAACGGTGAGGCTTCCTTACCGAGGTCGGGAACTGGAGCGGGCACGGCGGACCAGGGGTGGCTTCAACAGGTCGCGGAGTCCTGGAGCAGGGCGCGGGCCGGGACGCGAAGTGCCTGCGCGAGGGCGAGCAGGTCGTCGATGTCGCAGCGGCGCTGTGCGCGTTCGATGCGGGACAGCATCGTGTTGGACATTGGCCGGCCGAGGGCGGTGACGCGAGCGGCCAGCTCTCGCTGGGAGAGGCCGCGCTCGGTGCGGAGAATTTCGATCGTACGGGCGGTCCTTATCCCGGCCGGGCCGATTTCCAGTGAACGTGCTGCCATGACTCCAATTCTCGGCTGTGTTCGCCGGTTTGGTTAACCGGCGATCGTCGGCTATGTTGCGCCGCCCTGCGCTTGTCGGGCGGGTGGCCATTTCGTCGATATGTTCCCCGTGACAGCGGCCCGAGCAGTGCCCGACAGCGTCTCTGACGTGGGATGTTGTGTTGTAGCTTCGTCACCCACCGGACGTCAACGCCTTGCCGATGTGATCCTTGTGGCTTGACGCCCAGAACAACTATTTGGTCAACCGCCGATCGTGACCTACCGTTTTCACACCGCCCTCGCCGCCCCGATTCCCGACGGCCTTTCTGCCGACAGAGATTCGACAGGTCAGGGCTGGACTTGTGCCGCTCGGGTGTGGCTATGTTGACGACACCCCCGGAAAGGCGCGACCGGCTCTCAATCAGCCCCGCGTCAACGGCCGGCCAACTCCCCCGCCTTTGCCGTCACGACCGACGGTGAGCCATGGGTGCCCGCCCATCGGCCACCGAGTGAGGAACACTCCGCTCTTGGCACGGATCCGCACCATCAAGCCCGAAGCCTTCGTCTCCGAATCCCTCGCCGTCGTCGCCCTGACCGCCGAGCGCACCTTCTTCGGTCTGCTTACCCAAGCCGACGACCAGGGCCGCTATCGCGACCACGCGGCGATCATCGCCGGTCAGCTGTGGGTTCTACGCCCGGAGCACACTCCCGCCGAGGTCGAGAAGGATCTCGCCCAGCTCGCCGACGCCGGCCTGGTCTGCCGGTACAAGGGCCCGGACGACAAGCGCTACCTGCACATCGTCACGTGGCACAAGCACCAGAAGATCAACCGGGCCAGCAAGAGCCGCATCCCGGCCTGCCCTCGCCACAGCGGACCGAACAGTGGCCCGGGCGGCACCGAGGCTGTCGCGGCCGTGGCACCCGCGCCGGCCGTAACGCACGGAGCCGTCGCGGACCATGCGCCGAACCCTCACGGAGGTGGCAGTGAAGGGGCACGGCACCCGCACGCCTCCTCGGACCAAATGAACACCACCGGCAAACCCGCAGGTCAGGAGGAATTCAGTGAGCCCTCACGTGAGCCTCAGGGACGCGTACTTGAGGCCGCAGTGACACCTCACGGTCCGGATCTAGGACCTAGGATCATGGATCTAGGATCTACCCCTTCGGGGGGCGCAAGCGCCCCCGCTGCCAACACCGTCTCGGCCAAGCAGCTCATCGCCGAATACAGTGCGGAATGTGCCCATCGCCCGCCCCAGGACGTCCTGGGCCATCTCGGCCGAGAGGTGCGCAAGCTGCTCGCCGAAGGCATCGCTCCCGACCACATCAGGGCAGGGCTCGTCCTCCACAGGACCAAGGGCAAGCACCCCAGCATCCTGCCGAGCCTGGTGCACGAGGCCATGAACGCGGCCCTCGCCCAACCCGTCATCCACAGGGCGTGGACAAACCCCGCCGACGTCGAATCCGCCTACGGAGAACAGCTCTGACCTCCACCCTCACCCGCGAACCCCAGCACGTCGGCCCGCTCGCCGACCGTCTGAACGGCATACTGGCGGGCCGTGGCATCGATCCCGGTGCCGTAGCCGCGGAGCCGCCCGTCGAGCCCGTCACCGCCCTGGAGCTGGCCGACGCCCGCATCCCGGCCCGCTACCGCCGCGCCCTCGCCGACCACCCTCAGATCATCGCCTGGGCCGACCACATCGCCCATGCCGGACGCCCCGGTCCCGGTGGGCCCGGCATCGCCGAGGGTCCCTCCCTGCTGATCGCCGGCCCCACCGGCACGGGCAAGACGCATCAGGCGTACGGCGCCGTCCGGGCGCTCCTCACCCGCGGGGTCCGCCTGCGCTGGGAAGCCGTCACCACCGCCGACCTGTACGCCCGCCTGCGTCCCCGCGCCGGCCACGATGCCGAGCGCGACCTGCGGACCCTGGCCCGCAGCCCACTGCTGCTTCTGGACGACCTCGGTGCGGCCAAGACCAGCGAGTGGACCGAGGAGCTGACCTACCGGCTCATCAACCACCGGTACGAGCACCTGCTCCCCACCCTCCTCACCACCAACCTCCCCACCGCCGAGCTGCGCACCACTCTCGGTGACCGCGTCGCCTCCCGCCTCGCGGAGATGACCGACCGCGTCATCCTCAAGGGCCCTGACCGACGACGTCGCCGCTCCTCCTGACGATCGAGGGGGACCGGATGGCGGAAGGTCAGTCCGCGAGCGCGCGTCCTTTCACCAGGAGGACCGGCCTCGTGCCGCGTCGAGGACCGAGCGAGGGTGTCGGGGACCGGTCCTCAATGGCCGGGGACCGGACGGCACATGCAGGGACCGGGCATCCCGGTCCCGGGACCGTGACCACCCGAGGTGGGGGCCGGTCCTCACCAGACACCGGGACCGGTCCCGTACGTCTCGGGGACCGGTCCCCGACGGTCCCGTCGGATACCGGAACGGATCCAGGGAAAAGCAGCAGGTCACAGCCTTCAGGTGAGCAGAAGCAACGGTCCTGCACCGCAGATGAAAGACAGTCGTGAGGGGGACCGAGTCCAGCTGGGTCCTTGTCCTGTCGAGGACCGAAGACCCGCAGAACGCGGTCCGCGGACCGCGGACCGCGAGTGTGATGCGCAGAGGAAGAGAGGACCGGCCCCCGCGGATCGCTCCAACCTGGAGCCCACCACCCCACGCGGTCCCGTAACGAGCCCGCCGGATGCCGGCCGCGTACGGCCGCCACTACGGGTTCTCGCCGTAGAAAACCCATCCAGAAAGCACCCATGCACCAACCACATCAGCACACTCCCGACGACGTGCGTCAGGATGCCACCATCTCAGCCTCCGGCGGAGCAAGTTGGTGCAAGAGCATTGCTCCCGAGGGGAGCAATGCTCTTGCGTCTCCTGCCCCGAGAGCGGCAGGAATGGATCGGCTCCTGGAGGCGCCGATCCATCCGGTTGCGACCGAGGACGGATCGCAAACCGGTGGGGAAGAGCCACACGCGAACCACAGCATCGACTGCGCGCGCAGCTCTCCGTCGCAGCCCCGCCTACAGCAGCGCGAACGCCTGCGCGACGAGAACAAGCGCCTGCACCAGCCCAGCTGCCGCATGAACGATGCCGAGTACCAACTGCTCGCCCGAGCAGCCGCCACGTGCCACATGAGCGTCGCCGGCTTCCTCGCCCGCGCCGCGCTCGACGCCGCCCGCGACCTCGGTCGCACCGCTGCGGACGTAGCGGGCGAGCGAGAGATGCTGCAGGAGCTGTTCGCGCTGCGGCGCCATCTCGGGCAACTCGGCAACAACCTCAACCAGGTGGCCAAGGCGCTGAACTCTGGCGCCGACGCACCGCAGGCAGAGGCGGTCCTCGCCGCCGTCCAGCGCACCGCCAAGCGCGTCGACGCCTTCACCCAGCACCATTTGGACAACAGGACGGCCGGGTGATCCCCCGCGTCCACACAAGAGGCACGCGCACGATCGGCCTCCTCCACTACCTGTATGGGCCCGGCACGCACGAAGAACACACAGACCCGCACCTGGTGGCCGCCTGGGACAGCCTCACCCCTGATCCAGGGCGCGATCCCGACGCCACGTACGGCGATCTCCAGCGGCTGCTCGACCAGCCGGTCAACGCCCTGCCGAAGAGCCGCCGGCCCGCCGAGCACGTGTGGCACCTGTCGGTACGCGCCGCTCCTGAGGACCCGGTCCTGTCGGACGACCAGTGGGGCGAGATTGCGCGCCGAATGGTCGCCGCCACCGGCATCGCTCCCGACGGTGACGACGCCGCCTGCCGCTGGGCAGCGATTCGGCACGCCGACGACCACATCCACATCATCGCCACCGTCGTACGAGAGGACGGCCGCCAAGCCCGTATCCGTGGGGACGGCAGGCGCTCCCAAGCCGAGGCCCGCGTGATCGAGATCGACTACGGGTTGCGCCGCCTCGCCACCGGCGATGGCACCGCGGCCCGTCGTCCGTCCAGCGCCGAACGGCACAAGGCCCAGCGGGAAGGCCGGGAGCGCACCGCGCGGGAGGAACTCCGTGAGTCCGTGCGCCGGGCAGTGGCCGGTGCTGCCTCGACGGACGAGTTCTTCGACCGCCTCGCCGCCACCAGTCTGCTGATCCGCAAGCGTCTCGCGCCCTCCGGCGATCTCCTCGGGTACAAGGTCGCCCTCCCTGATGACCGGAACAAGGACGGCGAGCCGGTCTTCTACTCAGGCTCCAGGCTGGCGCCCGACCTGTCCCTGCCCCGTGTCCGCGAACGCTGGAGCCGGCCCTCGGAGACGCCCACCGCCATCGACCGCTCATGGCCGGATCAGCCTGCACTGCCGCCCGTGACAGGCCCCGCCTTCGCGCGGCGGCGGGCCGCGGCTGCCACGTGGCAGACCCTGATGGTGATCGACCACGGCGACGACGGCACTGCAGCAGCCCAGATCGCCGCGACCGGAGAGGTCCTTGACGCGCTGGCCAAGACCTCCGCCGCCCACACCCGGGCTGAACTGCGCGATGCAGCCTCCGCGTTCGAGCGCGCGAGCCGCTCCCACGTGAAGGCAGTACGCGGGCACGACCGGGCCCTGCGACAAGCCGCCCGTGATCTCGTCCACAGCGGGCCGGTCCTGGACCGGGGCGAAGACGGCGCCTCCACGGCCATGCTCATCGACATGGCCTTCTTCGTCGTGACCGCCGCAGCGAAGTGGCACGCCAGGAAGCACCACAGCCAGCAGGCCGCCGCCGCCCGGCAAGCCGCCGAGCACCTCCGCGCCGCCTATCAGGCCGCCGCAGTCCAGCCCATGACCGCACTGAGCCAGCGAGGCCGGCGACTGACTCCACGTGTTCGGCAACAGCAGGCGAACCTGCTCCACCAAGTGCTGCCGGCGCTGGCCGACCAGATCCAAGCTGAGTCCGGCTGGCCCGCCCTGGCCGCCACACTGGACGACGCCCGAAGGGCCGGTCATGACCCGGCCGCCCTGCTGACCGAAGCCACGGCACGGCGCGAACTACGCTCCGCCGGATCCATGAGCGACGTCCTCGTCTGGCGCCTGCGCCGCAGCGCTCACCTGCCCGCTCTACCCGACGACCGCAACGCCACGGCCCTCCGAGTCAACCGGCACGCCTCGCACTCGGCGCCCACCACGCAGTCGGCGCCCGGCCCGACAGGGAACGATCCCCGCCGTGGGCGCTGACGACCGCGTCCTGATCACCTGTACCGGGCCACGGTGTACGCGGTAGGCCCGTGCAACGTGTTTGCTCCGATCCCGTCGGTGATCTGGAGGACGTCGAAGCCGGCGAGGGCCGCGTACAGCTCCAGCTCACGCGGTCCGAGGACACGTCGACGGATCACGTCCCGTGTTTCCTCGCCTGAGTCGAACACCCAGTGCCGACGCATGGTGTTCATCTGGGCCCGCAGGTCCCACTCGTAGGTGATGGCCACTTGGGCCGTGCCCGATCCGGTCTCGACCTCTGTTTCCTGCGGCTCATCACGCTCGATCGGGGCTACGGAGCAGCAGAGTACGAGGAGCGTCCCAGGACGGGCGTGCGCTGCGAAGGTCCGGAAGACCGCCCGGATGTCCTGGTTGTCGTGCACGTAGGAGAGGGAGTTTCCCAGGCAGGTCAGCACGTCAGCGGTGTGGTCGAGGCGGATGGAGCGCATGTCGCCGAGGCGGATGTCGAGGCCGGGCCGCGTGCGGCGGGCGTAGTCGACCAGGCCGGGCTGGAGCTCGACGCCCATGCAGTGGAAGTAGTGGGCCAGCAGCTCCAGGTCCCTGCCAGTCCCGCAGCCCAGGTCCAGCAGAGTGCGGGCGTCCGTGCAGTGCCGGTCGACGAGCGCCCGGCAGGTGCTCGCGCTGGTGCTGTCGGACTGCACTCTGTCGTACAGGGCGGGATCTCGGTAAAAGAGGTTGGAGGCTGCTAGGTGTCTGGGTTCGGCGATGTCCAGGCCGCTCATGCGAGGCTCCGCAGTCCGACTTCCAGGGCAAGTGTGTCGCACAGCAGGTCAGGCACCGCGGGAGTCCGCTCGGCGTGGTCGCGGGCCCGGCTGAGGGCGTCGGCATCAACGTAGCCGAGATCGATCAGCAGGGAATCGGTCAGCATCTCGTCCAGGAGAGGGAGCCCGTAGGTGCGCAGTCCCGACTCCATGACCGCAAGGAAGTTCTCCGGCTCGGTCGGAGCAGCGACGGACTCGGGCAGACCCGCCCGCCGAAGCCGGTCGCGGAACATCCTCTTGTCGCGTTTGTACTCGTGCGGCAGCTGCTCCATGAAGCGGATCATCCGGGGCTGGACGAGCGGTGCCACCGGCCAGATACCGAGTCTCACGTACGCCGGGTTGTGCAGACCGAAGGCCATGAGCGTGGGCACAGGCAGGACCGGGATGGGAGCGAGGTTCTCGTTCACCTGGGCCAGCGCCACAGTGGCCTTGTCGCCGAGCCACGGCACCGGCTCCCTCGGCGTAAGTCCGGATTCCGTACGCGAGTGGTGGGCGTTGACCTCGTCCCCGCCGCCACCGGTAAAGATCAGCTCGCAGCCATGTGCGGCCACGTGCCCGCGCACGACGTCGAACGCTTCCTGGTAGAAGGCGCCTGCCGGATCGTGCGGCCGTCTGCGTTCCCTCACGCCTCCAGGCACGAAGGGCGGGTGCTGCATCGCCGGCACGGCGGTGTCGCGCAATCCCAGGTGGTCCACCAGGGAGCGGTGCCGGTCTCGTTGGAGCTGGCCTATCCGACCGCCCATGAGCAGTCCGAAGGTGTGCACAGAGCCGAAACCGGCCGCGCCGGCGGACAGTGCCACGTTGGCCGAGTCCGCTCCGCCGGACACCTCGACGCCGATGCGGTCGGCCGTCGATCGCCACTCGGCCACGTCCTCGGTGAGCAGTGCGTCGAACGCGGTCACGGGGTCCACTCCGCTACGGAGGCTGCGGGGTTCCAGGACGTGCTGGGCGGGCTCGGGGTAGAGGATGGAGAGCCCTGCTGGCGTGAAGACCGCGGTAGCGCGTTCGGTGAGTCGGTACACGCCGTCGAAGAGGGTGTCGGTGCTGTAGCGGTGTTGGCGACTCAAGGTGCGGGCGACCGCTCGTGGATTGAGCCGGTCAGGCCGCAGGTGCGGCCGGAGGTCGACGATGTCCCACGACCCGAAGACCTCGTCGCCGACAGCGGTGAGGTACAGCGGGACGATACCCAGCACTCCCGCCGAGACCTGGATCTCGTCGGGCCGGACGAGCAGCGACGTGTAGTCGGCTTCGCCGTCTCTATCTTCCCGCACCAGCGCACAGACGCTCGATCCGTCGCCCGGTATGAGGTCCGCGAACAGGACGGTTGCGTGAGCGGGCCGGATCCAGCTCTCCCCCTTGGCCCAGCGGTCTGTGTCCCATCGCCAGCCGGCGTCCCGGGTGTCTGCCAGTCGCACACGAAACGAGAGCACTCCGCTCCCCTCCTCTACGGAGCGGCGGAGCAGGACACCAGGCCCTGCTCCGCCGCGTTCACCGGCCGGTCAGCTGCAGTGGTCCCCGTTGTTGTCGCCACCACCGGGCATCTTGTCGCGCAGCGCCGCGTCCATGCTGGGGACGCCGGTGACCAGGTCTCCCGTGAAGAGTTCGTCGATGATCATGGCGATTCCTTTCCTCCTGCGGAGTGGGTGGACGGTCCCCGCGAGCTGCGGAGCCCGGACCCGTCCCTGCCGCCGGCGTTCACGGCGAACTGGACGGGAGCGCGTTGGGTGGGGGCCCGCTCTGGCCGAGGGGGAGAGCGGCTGAGCCCTTCCCCGGTGGGGACCGGGTCTTCCTGAGGGCTCGCTCGGCCAGAGCGGGAGTCGGTAGGTCGGGAACGGACCGGTGGTCTCTCAGCCGGGGGCGAAGTGCCACAGAGCCCAGGCGACCGGGGTAGTGGAGACGATGATCAGGGCCGACAGCAGCCACTGCCGCCAGCCATAGGGGCGACCTCGCCTGCTGCGTCGCCGGCTCACCATCCCCGGGACACCGCCACCACGATCGATCCCCCGAGCGCCAGGACACACGCGATGTACATGACCTGGACCGTGGCCTGGCCTTTCACTGCACGTCCTGGCCCTCGCCACGCTGTTGCCCCACGGTCGGCGCAAGGCCGGGGCGGCCGATGAAGACGCGTCGTGCTCGTTCCTGGTCGGGCAGGGTGGCGCCAGGCGAGCGCACTGGCAGCTCGCTTGGGGGTTGGTCAGCCATCGTCCTGGTCCTTCTTCCGGGTCGCGCGGTAGACGTCGGCGAAGCGTCTGGTCAGCGCGCCGACGTCGCGCATGTACTGGTAGGCGATGAAGTGGGGGGACTGCTCCGTCGGCCGGCGCGTCAGGTCGAGGACCCGGTAGCCCTCTCGGAACAGCGCCTGGACGGCCGGGTCCTCGTCAAAGCCGAGTTCCTCGGCCATCAGCACTCTCAGGTGACCGACCAGGTCTCGGGTCGTGGCGTCGATCACCGGGCGTTCGGGCATCATCAGGCGAATGGCCAGCGCAGTGTCCACGGCCTCGTCGACCGCCTCCAGGACGATCGACACTCCAGCCGCCTCGGACGACGTGACGCTTCCTGCTGCCATATCGCACCCCTTCTCCGGTCTCCACCGTTGTCGTGCCTGACAACGTCCAGAAAAGCGGCTCGCGGTGGCGCGGACCACGGCATCCACGGGGCAGTCCTGGGACACTTCTGGGACAGCCCGGTGCCGTCGGGTTAGACGCGGGTTGATGCGTGGAAAGGGGGCGGCATGGGGCTTGCGGAGAGGCGCAGGGCGCTGGGCTACAGTCAGGAAGAGCTCGCGCACACCCTCGGCGTGGACCGACGAACCGTCGGCCGCTGGGAAGGCCGCACCACCACCCCGCAGCCGCCACTGAGACCACGGCTGGCCGAGTTGCTCCACCTCGACCTTGACGAACTCGACGCCTTGGTGGGACAGCCACGAGCAGCCCGACCGGAGTCGGCAGGGCCGCCGCCTCGCGACCACCACGGCTCAGGGGACCTCGACGACATGATCCGACGCCAGTTCCTGCGCGCCATCACCGTCACCAGTGCCCTGGTGGCCCTATCCCCCGACGAGGGCGCAGCCCTCGCGGAGGGCGCGCTGCGCGGGATGTCCGACGACTTCCTGCGCATGAACGGACACCTGTGGCAGGTCTACCAACTCGCCCGCGCCAAGCGTTCCGTCTACCCCGTCGTCCGCGACCAGCTCACCGCCCTGAACGAGACCCTTGACGGGCGGCCCGAGGCCGAAGCACAGGCTTTGTGCGGCGCGGCCGGCGATCTCTTCCAGCTCGCCGGAGAACTGGCCTTCGACGGCAACCGCTACACCGACGCCGCCGCCTCCTACACGCTCGCCGCCTCTGCCAGCCAGGAGGCGAAGTCCTACGACCTGTGGGCGTGTGCCCTCGTCCGCCACGCCTACGTCGATCTGTACGAACGCCGTTACGCCGACGCAGTCGGCACGCTGTCGGCCGCCGAGAAGGTGGCAAGGCGCGGGGACGGTTCCCTGTCCACCCGCTACTGGGTCGCTGCCGTCCAAGCCGAGGCGTACGCCGGACTCGGCGACCTCTCCGCCTGCGAACGCGCCTTGGACGAGGCGGAGAAGGTGACTGGCCTGAGCGGGGCGGCCCACAACGGTGGCTGGCTGCGTTTCGACGGCTCCCGCCTCGCAGAAGAGCGTGGCGCGCGCTATCTCCAGCTTGGACGCCTCGACCTCGCCGAGAAGGCACTCAGCAGCGCGCTCAGCCAGGACATCCTCGCTTCCGGCCAGTCCTTCCGCCGACGCGGTGCGGTACTGACCGACCTCGCGGCCATTGGCGCCCGGCGCCAGGACCCCGACCAAGTACTCGCCTACGGCGGGGAGGCGCTGCGACTCGCCCACACGACCTCCTCGGGTTACGTCGCCCATAAACTTCAGGGGCTACGAACCGACCTCGGCCCGCTCTCCCGCGACGCTCGTGTGGCGGAGCTGGGCGCCGAGATCGACGCACTGTGCACGACGTGACGAGAGGGGAAGGCATGTCGCAGTCCGAGGGCGCCCGACTGTTCCGCGAGGCTTGGATCACCGGAGTGCGCAAGCACTTCCCCGGCGAGCCCAAGCCCGGCTACGTCACCCCCTGGGAAGAGACCCCTGAGTGGGAGCGCCAGGCCGCCGGCGCCGTCCATGACCAGGTGTGCCAGTTCCTCGACCTCACCAACAGCCACGCCTCCCGCCTCACCCGCGAGCAGAAGAGCCGCTTCGTCGCCACCTGCTGGACCGCGCAGATGTACAAGCACTTCGAAGACCCGAAGCCCGGTTACGTCGCCGACTGGCCGGACTTGCCCGACTGGCAGAAAGAGACCGACGCGGACATCTTCGAGGCGATCGAGGACGCCATGAAGTAGTCGCACGCCGGGATTCCCGTTCGAGTCGGCCTGCGCAACCGCCGGGCCTCCCGCAGCGTCGGTCGGCCCCTCCCTTCGTGGCTCGTTCCGGCCGCCGCGTCGCGGCTCAGCGCCTGCTGGACCGGCGCGGCGAGGAGGCCGGTCAGCGGGCGGACCCTGCTGAGCATGCGCGCGTTCCGCGGGGTCTCTGGCTGTCCCTTTTCGGGACGGGCGTCATGTCCCGACTCGGGACAAACCTCTTGTCCCGACTCGGGACGGGCTTCCTCCCCCACGACCGCCGAGGCTTTGACTGTCATCATCGCGGCCGGCCCCACAGCCGCCGCAACACCGTCGTAATCGTGAACAGCGTGCTCGCCGTCCTGACGGTCAGCGACGACGTCTTCATCGTCTACACCAGCAACGCGTTCACCATTCTCGGCCTGTGGCCCTGTACTTCCTCCCCGTCGGCCTGCTGGACCGGTTCCGCTACCTCAGCAGGGGCCAACAGCATCCCGGAGATCCCGTCGCCTGCGACCTCGCCGTCCTCGTCACGGTCCTGGCCACGTCCGTCGTCCTGAGCATCCGACGCCCGTGCCCAGGCCGGGCCGCGCTCCTCACGGACCGGGGCGAGGACGGCGCGGGGTACGGCTCTCCGCAGACGAGCCGACCAACCGCCCGGGAGACCCGGCGTCTGGACAGACGGCGGGATGACGACTGCCCCTGGTCCGGACATACCTGGCTGGCCCGTGGGCCGTGCCCGCGCGGTGTGCGCCGACTGCCCCGGTGTCGTGCGAGCAGGACCGCGTCGGAGCACCATCGACGGGAAGGCAGCCTCTGGAGGGTCCGTGCGCGATGCGGTGGGTGATGACGTGGGGGCGTGGCCGGTGGGCGAGCCGGATTTCTGGCGGCAGGTCGTCGAGCGGCTGGGCACGGCGGTGCTGGTGCTGGACACAGCCGGACGGGTGATCGCCGCGAACCCGGCAACCGAGCGGCTGCTGGGCCGCACGACCGCGGCGATGCGGGGCGCCGACGCACACGATCTACTGCACCGGGACGCGGACGGCAACAAGGTGCCGCGTGACCGGTGCCCACTGCTCCACGCGCTGGCCGAGGGGAAGGGTGCGCAAGGGGAGGGCGGCACATACCTGCGGGCCGACGGGCGCCTGCTGGCCGTCACTTGGTCAGCGTCCCCCTTGATGGAGGACGGCTCCGTCAAGGGCATGGCACTGCTGTTCACGGATGTCACCGGGGACCGCCGCATCCACCGGGAGCGAACGGCACGCACACGCGCCCTGGAGGACCTCAACGAGCGGCTGTCCCTGGTCGCGGAGATCACGGAAGTCCTGGGGCAGACCCTGGAGACCGACGAGGCGCTGGCCCGCCTGGTCCGCCTGCTCGTGCCCCGTCTGGCCGACTGGGCGGCGGTGGACCTGCGGACCGGTTCCGGCGAGGTCCACCGGGTGGCGGTGACCGGTCCGGAGGGACGGGACGCCGGATTCCAGGGCCGGAGCGTACCCGCCGCGGAGGAGGCCGGTGAGGAGGAGGACTCGCCGCTGGGCCAGGCGCTGACCAGTGGCGAATCCGTACTCCAGGAACGGGTGGCTGCCGTCACCCCGGCCGCCGGACACCCTCCTCTGGCCGCTCTCCACCATGGCTTTCTGACCGCGGTGGGCGCCAGCTCGGCCGTCACGGTGCCACTCGGCGCCCGGGACCGGATCACCGGAGCGCTGACGGTGGTGCGCACCGACCCGGCGCACCCCTTCGACGAAGGCGACCTGGCGGCAGTGAGCGACGTCGGCCGCCGGGTCGGCGTGGTCATCGACAACACCCGCCGCTACGGCCGTCAGCGTGCCGTCGCCGAGGCCATGCAGCGCAACCTGCTCGCCCCGCTGCCCCGGCCGGGCCGCCTCCGGCTGGCCGCCCGCTACCAGCCCGCACCTGCGGGCTCCCAGGTCGGCGGAGACTGGTACGACGCCTTCATCCTGAAGGACGGCGCGCTCGCCCTGGTCATCGGTGACGTCGTGGGCCACGACCTGACCGCGGCGGCTGGCATGGCCCAACTGCACGGCATCCTGCGTTCGCTGGCCTGGGACCACACGGGACCGCCCGGCGCCGTCGTCGACCGCCTCGACGCCGCCATGCCGGTCATCACCACCGTCCCACTCGCCACCCTGATCCTCGCCCGCGTCGAGGGCGACCCGGACACGGGACCGTGGACGCTCCGATGGACCAGCGCGGGGCACCCGCCTCCGCTGCTCCTCTCCCCGGACGGCACCGCGTGCTACCTGGAAGCCGGCCAGGGACTGCTCCTCGGCACCGGGCCCGTCAGCGGCGCGGGCCGACCGGACGCCACGCATCCCCTGGAACCCGGCTCCACCCTGCTGCTGTACACGGACGGACTCGTCGAGACACCGGGCAGCGACCTCGACACGGGCCTGGAGGAGCTGCGCCGGCACGCCCTCGCGCTCGTCCACGAACCGCTGGACAGGCTGTGCGGAGACATCCTCGCCCACCTGCCGCCCGGCAGCACCGACGACGTGGCCCTGCTCGCCCTGCGCGTACCGCCGCCATGAAACGCGGTGGCCGTCGGTCCGGGCCCGCGCCGCGGAGGCGCCCACCGCCGCTCCCACGGCACCGATGACCGGCTGTCACGCCGTCTTTACGCACCGAGGAGTACGCTGACGAGGCCGAGGGCATCAGGCACGCCGGTGGCGGACCGGCTCCACCCTCGGGTATCCACCGGCGTTCACCGCGCGGGAGGGTCTCCCCCTCCACCGCGTATACGCCCGGCGACTCGCTTCCCGCGAACCCGCGTTGGTCGTCGGCGCCTTCCTTCCGGCAAGAGCGGCCAGGCACGACCTCCAGCACCCGGATCCCCCGGCCACCTCCGGCGCTGCCCCGGCAGGGCAGGCGGACCGCAGGCCGCCGTGCCCCGCCGAACAGGCGGGCAACCCACCTCGTCAGAGAGAACCCACGTGATCACCACAGTCCCCACCGCACCGCCCACCCTGCCCCTCCCCCTCCCCCTCGTCCGCCTGCGTCTCGCGCCGCACGGCGCGCTGCCGCGCCGGATCGACGGAGTGTGGTGGCCACACTCCCGCGACCTTCTGACACAGCTCCCGAAGATGCTCGCCGCGCTGCCGAGCGCGTGGGGGGACATCACGGGCGTCACCGTGAACGCCGCGGCCTGGTCGGCGGCACCGGGGCGCATGTTCGTCGCCAACCAGGTCGTACGCCTGCACAAGGCCCCCGCCTCTCCGCACGCCCCGGACCGGGTCGTCCTGCTCTCCCCCGGGCTCGGCCGTTGGGACCTGCAGGTGATCCCGCCGGATGCGACGGAGGAAGCGGCCGCTCTCCTCACGGCCGCCGCCCTGGACGACCGACGGCCCGGCGCCGGCGCAGAAGCGCGGCCCCCGTCCCCGACGACGGCGGCAGATCCGCGCGGCCGTGTGAGACCCGCCGGGCGGGGAACCCGCGCCCCTCGGTGGTAGGAGCCGCCGCGGGCACGTCCGTGTACGCCCCCGCTCCCGTGCCCGACTCGCCCTGGGGACCGACCCGAGTCATCCGCCCGCTTCTCAGAGAGACCTCCTCATGACCACGGCCACCACCACCGCCACACGTTCCGACACTCCCGGCAGCGACTTCGCCCAGCTGTCGAAGAAGATCGCGGATGCCGGACTGCTGAAACGCCGCCCCGGCTACTACACGTCACGGATCACTGCGGTGACCGGGCTCTACGCCGCCGGATGGACCGCGTTCGTCCTCGTCGGCGCCTCCTGGTGGACCTTGGCGATCGCCGCGTTCCTGGCCGTCATGTACGGACAAGTCGCTCTGGTCGCCCATGACATGGCCCACCGGCAGGTGTTCCGCCGCCGTCGGGCCAGCGAGCTGTCCGGACGGATCGCCGGCGCGTCGATCGGCATGAGCTACGGCTGGTGGCAGGACAAGCACACCCGTCACCACGCCAACCCCAACACCGAGGACCTCGACCCCGACATCGGCCCCGACCTGCTCGTCTGGTCCCCGGACCAGGCCCGTGCCGCCACCGGACTGCCCCGCCTCCTCGGCCGCTGGCAGGCGTTCCTGTTCTTTCCCCTGCTCACGCTGGAAGGCTTCAACCTGCACGTGGCGAGCGGCAGGGCCATGGCCAACCGTCGGCTCAAACACCGGACACTGGACGGCACTCTGCTCCTCGCGCACTGCGCCGTCTACCTGACAGCCCTGTTCTGGGTCCTGCCGCCCGGCATGGCGATCGCCTTCCTCGCCGTCCACCAGTGCCTGTTCGGCGTCTACCTCGGTTCGGCCTTCGCACCCAACCACAAGGGGATGCCGATCCTGACGGCCGACGACCGCCCCGACTTCCTCCGCCGCCAGGTGCTCACCTCACGCAACGTCAACGGCGGCCGGTTCACCGACCTGGTGCTCGGCGGGCTGAACCACCAGATCGAGCACCACCTGTTCCCGAGCATGCCCAGCCCCAACCTGCGCAAGGCCCGCGCCATCGTCCGGCGGTACTGCCGGGACCTGGGTGTGGACTACGCGGAGACGGGCCTGGTCGCCTCCTACCGGCTGGCGCTCACCAGCCTCCACGAAGCCGGCGCCCCGCTCCGACGGACCCGCGCCCGCGCCTAACGCGCCGATACGCCGTGGGTACGGCGCCGAGGGCGCAACCGTCCGCGTCGGCCGCCCCCACGGTCCCGGCGTTCGCCGGCGTCATTCGCGGCCGAGCCCCGTCGGCGTACGGTCGGCCCTTCGTCGGTCTTCCGGTCGGGCGCGACGACACCGCCACGGCCGTAGTGGAAGGCGGCGCCCCTGTCCCCGTGCTGAGAGTTCAGCCGGTGGATGAGGAACGCGCCTGTGGCGATCACTGCCAGCAGCACGATCACCGTCACAAGGATGTCCACGGTCCTCACGCCCTCTCCGGCAGGTCAGCCGACGCCGCGGTGACCGCCCGGTCCCGCGGGAAGAACCAGAGCACCGGCTCCGTGTCCCCCTTCGGACTCCCACACCGCTTCCCCGGTGCGGTCGGCCTCGGCGGTCACCGTCAGTCGCGCGGCCTCCGCCACCAGGCTGCTCGCGGAGGAGGTCCGGCGCGGGTCACTGGCCGCCGCCATCAGCCACATGGCCGCGGCCGGATCCGTCCGCGGGGGGACGACCAGCAGGTTCCAGCGACCCACGTGGTAGGAGAGCAACAGGAGTTCGTGCTCGTCCTGCTCGAAGCGGAACCAGCCCACCTTCACCACGTGCCCGGCGACAGCCACCTTGCGCGGGACGACCGGCCACTGGGCGGGATTCACCGTGACCCGCGTGATCCGCCCCCACAGCGGATCGAGAACGGACGCCAGGGCAGGCAGTTCGGCGGTGAGATCACGCGAACGCGGCCACCAGGCGCCGTCCAGCAGGGCGGGTGCGGAACCGGCGGGAGCGAGTGACAAACGCACAGGCGACGCGGGGCGCCGGTCTTGGGACGTCAGCGGAGGGGAGACGGTCGCAGTCATCACGCGAACCTGACCCGGGCGGGCCTGAGCCGACCCGGCGTATTCGATCACCGAGAACGGCACAGGCGCGTATGTCCGTGCGCGGAGTGTCCCCGGTGGGTTCAGCGTACTCTTCGCGGCGCCCGAGCGGGTCGTACGCCGAGGGTCGTCATGACGTCCTGGAGGCCCCCAGGCACACGTCACGTGTGGCGCACCCGGCCCGGTCGTGCTGGAGTCCAGCCGATGAGGCCGATGCCTCTTGTCCGGGCGCATCGAGGAGTAGCCTGAGACGTCGAGGGCTTTCGCGCACCGGCGCCGCCGGTCCCGCCCTCGATCACCCACCACCGGGCGCTCCGTCGGTCGACGCAGGCCCGCAGTCAGGCTTTTCATCATGACCTTGAACACCACGCCGCTCCGTCCGCACACGGCACCGTTCCGGCCACGTGCCGCGCGCCTCGTCCTCGGATCCGCCAGCTGTTTCGGCCGCCCGGACGGCGCCTGGTGGCCACGGACCCGCGACCTGGCACGGGAACTCGGCGAACTCGCCGACGTGATCGATCCGCTGTGGGGCCGGCTCACCCACGTGGCCGTCAATCCCCGCCACTGGCAGCCTGTCCCGCACGGTGGGGTCGTCGTCAATGGTTACGAGGTGGCGGTCGACCGTTTCGCCGAGCTGCTCAACCCGCACAGGATCCTGCTGCAGTCCTACACCGCGGGCCGTTGGGATCTCCTCGTGGTGCCGCCCCCGACGAGCGCGTCGTCAGCGGCCCGGCTCATGGCGGCCGTGGTGTAGAAGAGCGTGGGGGGCCTGCCCCGGGCCCACGCCTTCCGTACCGGTGTCGATGAGGATCTGTTCCGCCGGCGTCTGACTGCCGGCGCGCACGGCCGCGGCCATGGCGGCACGCGCCGCGTCGAGCGCGGTGTGCGGCGGAACCACCAGCAGCGAGAAGAGATCATTGGCGCCCCGGGTGATGAGGACGGTGTCGTCTCCGACCGGGAAGGAATCGATGTGGACGACGCGGCCGTCGATCGTCATCCGCGTCGGCAGTCCGTCCCAGGCGTCACTGTCCAGTCCGACACGTGTGATCGGCCCAAGATACTCGGACAGCGCGGAGACGAGACTGGGAAGTTCGCCGGTGATGTCGCGGGAACGGGGCCACCACGCGCCATCGAGCGCACCCTTCCGGTCACGGGTTGTCTCAAGCCGCACCACCGCGCTTCCCGGTCGTGGAACGGCCTGGTGCACGGCGTCGGGCAGGAGTCTGGTCACCCGCGGGGGGTCGGGGTCGGACATCGCACTCGCCTGCCTCCCAGGAATGGCAAACCGTCCTCCTGCTTTCACGGTACTCCTCGGCTGACAGCGGCCGGAATCCCAGAATCACCGAGGTCCTCGCCGTCACGGCCGCGTGCGCGTTGTCGCGACGTTCTATACATACCGTGTCCTTCAGCATGGACGAACACCGTCGAAACAGGTATCGCCAAGCACTCACGCCCATCGCCGCGCAACAAGACCTGCGCAGGTCAACTGTGGTGGGCCGCCTCAAGTTCCTCGCTCGCCGAGCCGAGAGCCTGAGTTCGCCCTGCGCACCCCAGCCCGCACTCGCGGGCTCGCAGGTCGGCGGGGGCTGGTACGACCTCCTGACGCAGCTCCCCGAGATGCTCGCCGCGCTGCCGAGCGCGTGGGGCGACATCACCGGTGTCATCGCGGACGCCGCGGCCTGGTCGGCGGCACCGGGGCGCATGTTCGTCGCCAACCAGGTCGTACGCCTGCACAGAGCCCCTGCCTCGCCGCACGCCCCGGAGCGGGACGCCCTGCTCTCCCCCGGTATCGGCCGCCGGGTTCTGCCCGTGGCCCCCCGGACGCGACCGAGGAAGCCGCCGCTGTCCTCATGGCCACCGCGCTGGACGACCGCGTGCCCGACAACGACGGAGAAGTCCGAAGCCCGCGCCCGACGACGGCGGCGGGACCGCGCGGACAGGTGGGGCCGATGGGCGAGGGACCCGTACCCAACGGTGACAGGTGCCGCCACAGGCACGAACCGGTGTAAGGACGGGCACACGTCCCCCCGGGGCACCGCCGTGCACGCGCCGGTCCCTGCTCGCACTGGCGCTCCGTGTCATCCGCCCACTGATGAGGAGTTTCGCCCCCGCATGACCACGTCAAACCACCTCGCGCAACGTCGACGGCGGCCAGTTCTCGGACCTCGCGTTCGGCGGCCTCGACCACCAGATCGAACACCATCTGTTCACCAGCATGCCCAGCCCCGACCTGCGCGAGGCCCGCGCCATCGTCCGGCAGTACTGTCGGGAACTGGGCGACGACTATGCCGAGACGGGCTGGTCGCCTCGTACCGGCCAGTGCTCGTCAGCCTCCACCAGGCCGGGACACCGCTGCGGGGGACACCTCTTCGGGCCTACTGGGCGGCGGCTGTGCTGTGCTCAGCGACCGCCCCCGGCCCCGGCCTCCGGTGAGATGCGGGCGCGCGGATGTGGGAGGAGGGTGGGGATAGGGGTCGCGGCTGTCCAGCCGGGGCGCAGGGCGGGGGCGCTCACGGGCCGAACGGCAAGGACGCGTGCGACCTGAACAGCATGATTCGCTGACCGTACTTGGGGCCGTTCATGGATACCGAGACGCAAGCCACGCTCGCCGCCGCCCTCGCGGCCGGATATGCGTTGGGTCGCACCAAGAAGGGCAGAGTCGCCATCGGGGTCGCCTCCGTACTCGCCGGACAAGGACTGCTGAGTCCCAAGGAGCTGATCAACCGAGCACTGCGCAAGGCATTCGGAAGTCCGCAGGCCACGCAGCTGCTGGACCAGGTGCGCGGGGAACTCAAGGACTCGGCTCGGTCCGCCCTGTCTGCGACCGCAGACCGCCGCTTGGGTGCGCTGGCCGACTCGTTGAGGCAGCGCACCGACTCTCTGGTGGGCCGGCCCGGCGACGAGGACGAGGGACCGTCCGAGGAAGCGGAACCGGACGACGAAGAAGGGCAGGAAGAGGGCACCGGAGGAGAGGAAGGGGACGACCCCCAGGTGCCGCCCCGTCGGACCCGGGCGAAGAAGAGCCCGGCGAAGGGGTCCGCATCCCGGACCCCTTCGGCGAAGAAGGCTCCCGCCGGGAGGAAGAGCGCCGCTTCGAAGCCCGCGGAGAAGAAACTCGCCTCCGGCAAGGCATCCAACCGAGGCGGCCGAAGGAGGTAGGTCATGGCCAAGACGGCGGAGAAAGCCTCCCATGCCGGCGCTTCCGGCATGGACCAGCTCAAGGAGCAGTTGTCCGCGTTCGCTGCGGCGCAGGGCCAGCGTCTGGTGGACAAGGCCGGTGACAAGATCAGCGATCTCGCGCAGGGCCTGGGGGACGTGGGCGACGGCAACAGCACGTTGCTCAACGTCGGCAAACGCGTACTCGGCGAAGGGGAGTCGCCGGTCAAGGCGTTCCTCGGCGAGAAGGCCGGCGACGTGAAGGACAAGGTGGCCGACACCGTGAAGGGCGCGTTCGGCGGCGGCGGCAAGGCGGGGAGTGTGAAGGTCACGAACATCGTCGAGGTCGTCGACGTCGGCAAGCCGCTGCGCACCGTGTACGACCGCTGGACCCAGCTGGAGGAGTTCAGCTCCTTCACCAAGGGCGTCCAGAGCGTCTCGCAGTCGGACGAGACCGAGAGTGACTGGAAGGCCAAGATCGCCTTCTCCAACCGTAGCTGGAAGGCCACCGTTCAGGAGCAGGTGCCCGACGAGCGCATCGTCTGGAACTCCGAAGGCGGCAAAGGCACCACGCGCGGGGCCGTCAGCTTCCACGAGCTGACTCCGGACCTCACACGGGTCGTCGCCGTGGTCGAGTACTACCCGTCCGGCTTCTTCGAGAAGACCGGCAACATCTGGCGCGCACAGGGCCGCCGCCTGCGCCTCGACCTCAAGCACTTCCTGCGGTACGTCACTCTCTCCGACGACGAGGACCTGGAGGGCTGGCGCGGCGAGATCCGCGACGGCGAGGTGGTCCGGTCGCACGAAGAAGGTCTTGAGGACGACGAGGAGCAAGGGGACGGGGAGCAGGACGACGAAGGCGACGCGGACGACGCCGACGCTCCGTACGAGGACGAGGACGAGGAGGACGAAGACGAGGAGGACGAGGAGCAAGGCCGGTAGGCGATACCGGACCGTACGGGACTGCGCGCCATCGGCCCCGGTCGGGCGGCCCGTGCTCGACGACGAGGAGGCCGTCCAGGAAGCATTCACCAGTGCCTGGCGACTTTCGGCCGACTGGTCATCGACCAGTTGCTGACCCGGTGCCCCGCTGATCACATCGTTGCCGCGGTGCGCAATCCCAAAGGGGTCGCCGATCTCGCCGCTCGCGGGATCGGCGTCCGCCGCGGTGACTACGATGACCCGGCAACGCTGCGCACCGCGTTCAAGGGAGCCGAACGGCTGATGCTGATCTCCTCTCCGGAGCTCGACCCCTCCCGCCGCGCCGACCAGCACAAGGCAGCCATCGACGCGGCCCGCACCGCCGGAGTCGGGGCGATCACCTACACCAGTTTTCTATGCGCCGACACTCAGGCCCACGGTGTCACCGCCGCTCATCACGCCACCGAGCGCACCCTGTTCGCAAGTGGGCTGCCCCACACGCTGTTGCGCCACCCCTACTACAGCGAGGCATTCCTCAACGCGGGCCTGCGCGCCGCCGTCACCTCGGGTGAACTGGCCAGCGGCACCGGCGGACGTGGCATCAACACCGCTTTCCGCAGCGAACTCGCCGAGGCCGTCGCCCGCGTCCTCACCGAGAACTGCCATCTCGGCCGCGCCTAGGACTTCACCGGCAACCTGTGGACATACACCCAGCTCGCCCACGCACTCAGCCGTATCTCCGGCAGACCCGTCGTCCGCCGAGACCGGCACGGCCGCGCGCCCGGTGCCCAGGGCTGGCTTGAGGACCAGGTCCGTGCCGGCGCACTGGAGCGACAGACCGACGATCTCCAGCACGTCCCCGGTCACCCAGCCGCCACCCTCGACCAGGCGGTCACCGCAATCCTCACCCACTCCGCCCCACCAGCCGCCGGGCCTGCCCCGGAGTGACATTCCGGCCCTCCGCGATGATGCCGCATGGGAGCAGGAGTGGAGGATGTGCATGCTCCGACAACCCGGCGAACCTGTGCGGTCACAGCATTGGCGGTCCCCGTCTCCCGCCATGCAGGACCGCAGGAGAACCCTGTGCGGTTCCAGGCCGCGAGGGAGCCGGTCGACGACCACCTCGTGGCGGTCGTCGATCACGAGGTCGTACGAAGCGGCGGACCAGCGGCGGGGGTTCGCTACGACGCGTGTGAGCCGAGAGTGATCCTCCGGGCCATCGTCGGCACGCCGCTCGTCCGCCTCACGGCGTCGTGCCCAGGGCGTGCGCTTCAGCGCGGACAACCGGGGTCAACAACAGTGCCGCCAGGCCCTCACACCTGCCGCAACACAACGAATCTGCCCCGGTCAGCGCCATACGGCCACGCACGCGACGTCACTTCAAGGTGTATGACGCCACCGGCGGCAGCACCCAGCAGGTCGCCGACATCTGGGCCCAGCCTGGTCAGCCGGGGCAACGCCTGCGCCGTGGCCAAGACCGTGCGGGTGGACGGGACCTGGAAGCTGGAGGTCGTCAACGAGACGGGGAAGATCAAGCAGGGCGACGAGCACACCCTGATGCGGCTCGCTGTCGGCCAGTGGCCCGGACCTCCGGGCTTCAGCCCGTCGGTGTGGAGTGTCGGCTCTCAACGGTCATTGTGTGCTGCCGCAACACCATAGTCCGCGCCGAGTTTCCCACTGCGCGTTTCGACGACCATCCGCCGCCGGAGAGAGCGATCGACCACCTCGTCGAGCGGCGTGCCCTCGGCGTGCCCATAAAGCCGGTCAGGCACGGTCAACAAGGGTGTGCCACGAACCACCGCGGCGGCCCGCAACAACCATCTCCGCAGGTCAGGAGTACTCGGCGTCCGCAAGCGCCGTCGCTTCCCAAGCTGAGAGCGCGAGTTCGATTCTCGTCACCCGCTCCAGAGAGAAACCCCAGGTCAGCGACCTGGGGTTCGTTTGTTGTCTAGACTAATTTAATGGCTCCGCGCCCTCCGCGTGCCCTAAGTCGCGGGCGAGTAACGCACAGAAGGGCCTTCGAGTGGGTCACGCGGTGCGCGAAGGTCGACCAAGTCGCGTAAGCAGAGCAGCAGTTGTCAGGTGGGCCAGTGCCGCTGCTCACGCGGTCGTCGCGCTCAGGAGCCCCTCACCGGCCAGTAGCTCTCGACTCTGGTGATGAGGAGCGCCCCCACTGCATCTGCCTCCCACACCAGCCTGACCACAAAATCGGGCGTCTCTGCCCGTTGGCAAAGTGGGTGGATGCTTCGAGCAGCTCCCTTCGGACGGGGACTACCTCCTGCCCCTGGACGAGGGTGATTCACCCTCGTCCAGGGGCACGGTCCGGCAACGGAGGCTCAGTGCACGGCGCGGCGGGCCAGCGCCCCACGCGAGCGGGTCACCAACGCGGCCAGCAGGGCGGCACCGAGGGGCACGGCCACCAGGAGAGCGGCGAGCGTCTCCCAAGGGACGATGATCGGCACGTACGGCGGGGCGTCACCGGCGCCGCCCCAGCCGTTGTCGAGGGCCTCCTGGTAGAAGCGCATCTGCTCGCGCTCCTCGGTGAGCCGCAGCCCGACCGCGGGCAGGACACCGGCCGCCGAGCCGAGGACCACACCCATCGCGGCGACCACACCGCACTGGAAGCCGCTGAGCATGCGGCGCACCCCGGGCGGGGCTCCGACCGCGGCGAGCGTCTTGAGATCGGCCTCCGCGTCGGCCTGGGCGAGACCGGTGGCGATGCCCGCCGCACCGATGGTGACCAGGCCGGCGAAGACGGTCAGCGCGAGCAGGACGAGCTCGTTCTCGTCGACCCAGCCCTGCTCCACAGTCAGCTCGACGTTGCTGCCGAGCTTGGCGATCTCGGCGTCGAGCTTCTGTCGCTCCTCGGTGCTGGGGATCCGGTCGGTGCTGAAGAAGGCGCCGAGAGGGACGGTGGTCAGTCCGGCGGCCTTGGCGGCGGCGGGGCTGAGCACGCTCTGCACTCCGTAGGAGTCGGGCGAGCCCGGCACCTGGTAGGCGGTGAAGGACTTCAGCTCGCCCGGGACCGGCTTGTTCTGCTCGGCGGCGCGGTCGGCGGCCTTCGGGTCGGTGATCAGCTTGATGCCGACGGCGCCGTCCCTGTCGACCTGGGGCTTGCGGAAGCTGAGGAGCTTTCCATCGGCGAGGGCCCTGGCCGCGCCCGGGTCGTCGATGCCGAGGACCTTCAGGAGCGGGGCGTCGGCGATGAGGAGACCGCCGTCGACGTAGATGCCGTTGCCGTCGGGCGAGAGGCAGCGCCAGTCCTTGGCGAGCGCGCGCCGCTGCTCCTTGCTGTACTTCTCCGCGGGGTCGGAGCCGTCGGGGGTGCTGACCCACAGCGGGCACTCGTTGGCCGGCGGGGTGACGACCTCGAAGCGGCCACAGCCCTCGCCCTCGTCATACGGGGCGCAGCCGGGCTTGCCGACGGCGATCCGGAACACGTCAGCGCGGACGTCGACGGGCAGCGTCCGCTGCACGGCGTCGCGGACCTCGGGGACGTCCCGGCCGCCCTCCTCGGTGACGAGCGCGGCGACGGCCCCGTACGGCAGGCTGGCCTCGTACGCGGCCAGACTCTGGGCGTCGCTGCTCGCGGCGTACGTCGAGACGGCGACGGTGCCCGCGACGGCGGCCAGGACGGCGGCGACAGCGGGTGCCGTACGGCCCCGGTTGCGGACGGCGTCCCGCAGGGCGAGGCGCGGCGAGAGCGGCAGCCAGCGGCTGGCCCGGCCGAACAGGCCGACCAGGGCGGGCGTCATGGCGACCACACCCAGCTCGGCGATGGCCGAGCCACCCGCGACCAGGACGAACTGGTCGGAGACGACCGAGCCGTACAGGGCGATGGCCGCGCCGAGCAGGACGGCGCCGAAGCCGATCAACGGCAGCACACGGTTGCTGCGGCGCACGCCGCGCCGGCCGGTGAGGGAGGCCAGGACGGTCTGCCGGGAGGCGGTGACGGCCGGGACGATCGCGGAGAGCAGGCCGGTGAGGATGGCGAGCGCGGCGATGGCGAGCAGTTCCAGCGGCCTGACGGTGAAGCCGCCGAACCGCTGCCCCATGTAGTCCTCGAGGAGCGGCCGGAGGGCGAAGGTCAGGACCAGGGCGAGGACCATGCCGACCAGGGCCGCCGCGATGCCGATGACGAGGCCGCCGCTCAGCACGATGGCCCGGATGTGGCTGCGGGCACCGCCGTTGGCGCCGACCAGGCCCAGCTGGCGGCGGGAACGACGGGCACCGACGGCGAAGGCGGGACCGGCGAGCAGGCAGATCTCCAGCATCGCCAGGCCGACGACCGTGCCCACGGCGGCGAGCGCGGCGGCGTCGGCGCCCCCGCTCTCGTAGTTGGCCCAGCCTTCCTTCTGGTAGAGCGGCACCTCGGAGTCGGCGGGCGGGTCGAGGGCCACGGCCCGCGAGGTGACCAGGACGCCCTTGGCGTTGATCGCCTGGACCGTGTTCCACGTGAAACCACCGGACTTCTTCACCAGGTAGGTGGTGGAGTCCTCGGGTTTCGGCAGTCCGGCCTTCTCGACCGCCTTGGCGTACGGCGCGAGGAAGGCCCCCGGCAGGGCGTTGACCTGCTGTGCCTTGAGGTCGCTGGGCAGCTCGTACGAGCCGCTGATCACATAGGTACGGTCGAAGCCGCGGGCGGTGAGGGTGGAGCCGACGGACAGCCCGCTGCTCTCCAGGAACCGGGTGGTCGCGGCGATCTCGTCGTCCTTCTCGGGGAAGCGGCCCTCCTGCAGCCGCATGATGCCCCGGGCGACGGGATCGGCGGCGGCCAGCTCACGGACCTCGGCCTGGAGCAGACCGTGCCTGGTGGTCAGCTTGGCGCTGCCCCTGCTGTCGGTCAGTACCGTCGAACCGGCCGGGATGCTCTTGGTGACATCGGTCGGGCCGTCAGGCCAGGACTCGCCCGGCGAGTCGTAGTCCCCGGCCGGGATGTGCTGCTCGCCCGCGGGGTCCTGCAGGATGGCCACGCCGGCCGCTCGGGCATCGGAGAACCGGGCGTCGGCGGCACCCAGGGTGCGCTCCATCCGCTGCGCGGGGGTGAGTTCGGCGCTGCGCAGGGTCAGGTCCAGGGCGCTCACGCCCAGGATCGGCAGCGCGATCATGGCGAGGACGAGGAAGCTGCGGCCCTTGTAGCGCCAGGCGTCACGGCGGGCGATGCGGACCGCGGCCCGCCAGGAGTGGAACCATGTCGTCACCGCTGGGCCGCCCGGCCGGTCAGGAGCGAGTCGGCGTCGCTGCGTACGGTCTGGTCGACGACGGCGCCGTCCCGCAGGAAGACGACCCGGTCGGCCCAGGCGGCGAACCGCGGCTCGTGGGTGACCATGACGCCGGCGGCTCCGGCGTCGCAGCGGGAGCGCAGCAGGGCCAGCACGGACTCGCCGGTCTCGGAGTCGAGGGCGCCGGTGGGCTCGTCGGCGAGGACGAGTCGGCGGTCGCCGACGAGGGCGCGGGCGATGGCCACGCGCTGCTGCTGGCCGCCGGACATCTCGTCGGGGAACCGGTCGGCGAGATGGCCGAGGTCCATCTCGGCGAGGGCGGCGAGGGCCTCGGTGCGGGCCTTGCGGGCCGATATGCCGTCCAGTTCGCGGGGCAGGGCCACGTTCTCGGCGGCGGTGAGGGCCGGGATGAGGTTGTAGTCCTGGAAGACGTAGCCGATGCTGCGGCGGCGCAGGGCGGCAAGCCCCTTGATGTTGAGGGCGGTGATGTCGGTGCCCTCGACGTAGACCTGCCCGGAGGTGGGGGTGTCGAGGCCGCCGGCGATGGTGAGCAGGGTGGACTTGCCGGAGCCCGACGGGCCCATGACGGCGACGAGTTCACCGGGGTGGACGTCGAGGTCGATGCCGCGCAGGGCGTGCACCTCGGTGGCGCCGGAGCCGTGGACGCGGGTCAGGTTCCGCAGACTCAGCGCGGGCTGCTGCTGTGTGGACATGGTTCCCCCTCGGGCGTACGCCGGCGAACGGCCGGACGTCGGTGCGACGGACGGTCGTTGGCAGCGCCGTGCGTACGGTATGGGTCTGGTCGGGTGGTTCGGAGTCTTCATGTGGGTCGGGTGGACCCGGTGGGTCGGGTGAACCCGGTGGACTCGGTCGGCCCTGTGGATCCGGTCGTTCGCGTGCTCAGGGCCGGTCGTGAGGGCGGACGTCACGGGCGGTGGCGTGCGGCCTCCTCTGCCCCGGCCCCCGCCTGCGTTCCCGTCCCCGCCGCTCCCGTTACCGTCCCCGGCGAGGCCGGCTCCGGCCCCGCCGCCGGGGCGGTCGACGAGAGACGGATCAGCCGGTACTCGCAGTGGTCGAGCCAGCGCGCCTCGGCCTCGGTCTGGAAGATCAGCTGCTCCAGGACGAGGAGCCAGGCGATGTCGTCCCGCTCCCGGGCCCCGTTCTTCTCCACGGTGGTGAGGGCCTGCGCCTTCAGCCGGGTGTAGTCCTGCATGGCCCTCACGGTGTGCCGGCGCTGGGACTGGATGACGTCACGGATGTCGACCCCGGGGGCCCCGACGGCCATGGCCAGCTTGATGGCCAGCTCGTCACGGGCCGGGCTGGTGCGGTCGACGGGGTTCTCGAACCAGCTGCGCAGTTCGACGCGACCGCTGTCGGTGATCGCGTAGAGCGGGTGGCCGGCCTCGTCCTCGCCGTCCTGCACGACCATGCCGTCGCGTTCGAGCCGACTGAGCGTCGTGTAGACCTGACCCACGTTGAGCGGCCAGGCGGAGCCGGTACGGGACTCGAACTCCGTACGGAGCTGTGAGCCGTAGCGCGGGCCGCGTTCGAGGAGGGCGAGAAGCCCGTGGCGGATGGACATACCCAGTATGTATACCGAGTAAGGCCGCGTGAGCAAGCGTCCTGAGGCGGACCCCGGCGGTCCGACTCAAGGGGGACCCGGGCCGTCGCGAGCCGCTCAGCGGCGGCGCATCCACACCCCGAGGAAGCCGATGCCGAGGCCCACCAGAGCCAGCCCCACGCCCAGTGTGAGCACGGGAATCCGCCGGTCGGAGAGATCGAGGGGGGCCTCGGCGCCGGTCCGGTGAGCGTCCGCCGGCAGCTCCGGGGGCGAGCTCTCGGCGGCCGGGGCGTCCGTCTCGAGTACCACCTCGACCCCCTCGTCCGACTCCTCGGCGGGCTCCACCGGGCTCGTGGAGAACGGCGAGCCGGAGGGGTCGGCCGGGCCGTTCCCGGCCCTCCCCCGCCGACCGCCCCGCGAGGGAGGCGGAGTCGCTGGGCGCGGGCGCGTCGGGCGGCCCCGACGGCTCGGGAACCGCCGGACGGGCGGGTCCGGCGGATCCGGAGGAGGGCGACGCCGACGGGGCGGACGGGCGATCGGGCAGGGTGGGTGCGGCGGTCGTGGCCACGGAACCCTTCGGAGCGGGGCGTGAGCGCGCGGTGCGGCGGAGGCCGTCGCCGTGGGCGGGCACGAGGGGGCCGGCGGGCGGCCCGGAGGGTCTCCGGAAAGGGAGTTCTCCTACACGGCCGGCAGCGTCGCCAACGACCTTCCTCGTTCGTCCGCAAGGCCCAAGGAGTCCTCGCCCTCCAGAGCGGACAACCACGGTCAACAACGGTGCAACCAACCCCGCGCACCTGCCTCCTGACGACGAATTTCCCCAGGTCAGAGGCCCTACCTCTACCCAAGCGCCGTCGCTTCCCAAGCTGAGAGCGCGAGTTCGATTCTCGTCGCCCGCTCCCATGCGAACCCCCAGGTCAGCGACCCGGGGGTTCTTCGGTGTCCAGGACCGGAAATCTCCGGGATCCCGGTACGCAGGGGGTTTTCCCCAGCACTGCCGTCCACCGAGTGGTGGACAGCAGGTTCAACCGAGTACCTCTGTCCGGCAGGTGACCTGTTCAACAAGGCTTTCGGGCATGAAATCAATCTCTGTGAGCATGGCTCGCTGGAGCGCGCGGCACCCCTGGCGGGCCATCGTCGGCTGGCTGGTGTTCGTGGCGCTGTGCCTGGGGGTCGGCAGCGCTGTAGGTACGAACAGCGCGAAGACCGCGGACTACCGGGTCGGTGAGGCCGGCCGCGCCGAGGCCCTGGCCGCCGAAGGACACCTGGAACGCAGATCCACCGAGCAGGTGCTGATCTCCGCCAGGTCGGGCGCTCTCGACCGGGCCGCGGCACAGGCCGCCGCGGAGGATCTCACCGCGCGGATGGAGCGGCTGCCCGATGTCGCGGGAGTGGCCGACCCGTTGCTCTCCGACGACCGCGCGATCCTCATGGTCGAGGTGACGCTGAAGGGCGAGGAGCGGGACGCGAAGGACAAGGTCGACGCGCTCGTGGAGCAGACCGCGGCAGTGCAGCGGGGCCACCCCGGCCTGCTCCTCCAGGAGACCGGAAGTCCGTCCATCAGCAAGGGAGTCGACGGGCAGCGCAGCGACGACCTGGCGCTCTCCGAGGCGATCACCCTTCCGGTCACGCTGATCACGCTGCTGGTCGTGTTCGGGTCGGTCACCATGGCGGGGGTGCCGCTGCTGCTGGCGCTGTCGTCGATCGCCGGGGCGATCGGGCTCTCCATGGTGGTCTCACACCTCTCCCCCGACGCCGGGGTCGGCACGAACGTCATCCTGATGATCGGCCTCGCGGTCGGCGTCGACTACACGCTCTTCTACCTCAAGCGCGAGCGCGAGGAGCGGGCCCGCTCCGGCGGCCGGCTCGGCCCGGAGGCCCTGGTGGAACTGGCGGCCACCACCTCGGGCCGGGCGGTCGTGGTCTCCGGCCTCGCGGTCGTCGCGTCCACCGCGACCCTGTATCTCGCCTCCGACGTGATCTTCTCCTCGCTCGCGACCGGCACCATCGTCGTCGTACTGATCTCGGTGGCCAGTTCACTGACGGCCCTGCCCGCACTCCTCGTCAAGCTCGGGAAGCGGGCGGAACGCAAGGAACTGCGGCGAGCACGGAGCGGGAAGCCCGTCCGCCGGGGGAAGGGGCGGGGAGCCGGCGGCCGGATGTGGGCCGCACTGCTGCGGCCCGCCACCCGGCATCCCCTGGTCACCCTGTGCGTCTCGGTCCTCGGTCTGCTGGCGCTCGTCACACCGCTCGCCGGACTGAAGATCACGGAGATGAGCCGGGACACACATTCCCGCGACATCCCCGCGATGCGTGTGTACGACCGGCTCAACGAGGCGTTCCCCGAGCAACGGGTCACCCACCAGGTCGTCGTACGCGCCGACGCCTCGCAGACCGCGGACGTCACCTCGGCCCTGCGCACGGTGGCCCGACGAGCCGCCGCCGACCCGCTGTTCGCCAACACTTCGCGGATACGGACGTCCGCCGACCACCGCACCAGCGTCCTGGAGCTGAAGGTGCCGTACCTCGGCAACTCCGACCAGGCGTACGACTCCCTGGACCGCCTGCGGGACGACTACCTGCCCGCCACCGTGGGCGGGATCGACGGCGCCGAGTTCGGGGTGAGCGGCGACGTCGCCCGCTACGCCGACTACCCCGCCCATCAGAACGGCAAGCTCCCCCTGGTCCTCGGCGCGCTGCTCCTGGTGACCTTCGCGATGACGGTGTACGCCTTCCGCTCGGTGGTGCTCGGCCTGATCGGTGTCGTGCTGAACCTGTTGTCCGCGGCGGCGGCGCTGGGACTGCTCGTTCTGGTCTTCCAGGGGACGTGGGCCGAGGGGCTGCTGGACTTCCACTCCACGGGATCGATCGGGTCGCGGGTCCCGCTCTTCCTCTTCGTGATCCTTTTCGGGCTCTCGATGGACTACCAGGTGTTCGTGGTGAGCCGGATCAGGGAGGCCGCGGCCGCCGGGGCTCCCACGCGTCAGGCGGTGCTCGACGGGATCCGCAGCTCGGCGAGCGTGGTGACCAGCGCCGCGGTCGTGATGACGACGGTCTTCGCGAGCTTCGTCTTCCTGCACATCATCGAGATGAAGCAGATCGGCTTCGTACTGGCGGCGGCCGTGCTGCTCGACGCCTTCGTGGTCCGGATCCTGGTGCTGCCGTCGGCGATGCTCCTGCTGGGCGAGGCGAGCTGGTGGCCCTCGCGTCCGCGACGGGTGGCGACCGCATCGGAGAAGGGGACCATCCCACGTTCAGCGGCCGGCGTACGTTGATCGGTATGACCGCTCTCGCCGGGCCCGCCGCCGACACCTTCTGGGCCATGTCGCTGCGCCGCTGGAACGCGGTGTGCTGGGTGCTGTTCGCCGTGATGGCCGTCGGTCTCGTGGCGATGGACCGGCCCGGTGGGGGCACGTACGCGGCGCTCGCGCTCCTCGGTGGTGTAGTGCTGTGTTACGCGGTCCTCGACCGCTTCCCGGACAACCCCGTCGTACGGCCGCACGTCTACCTCTCGGTGCTGGCCGTGGCGCTGGGCGGGCTCGCCTACCTGCGCGGCAACTACGCGGCGCTGTTCATGGTGACGCTGCCGCACTACTGGATGTTCGGGCGGACCCCGAGGGCCTCGATGGGCTTCCTGGGGCTCGCCACGGCCGGCACCCTGGCCGGGAGCGTCCTGCGGCAGGACGGCTGGTCGGTGGAGTTCTTCAGCGAGACGCTCGTGTCCACGCTGATCGTCGTCGCCGTGGGGGTGCTCATAGGACTGTGGGCGCACTCGGTGGTCGCACAGAGCACGGAACGGGCGCGGCTCATCGACGAGTTGGAGCGGACTCAGGCACAGCTGTCCGAGGCGCACCAGCGCCAGGGCGCGGCGGACGAGCGGGAGCGGATGGCACGGGAGATCCATGACACGCTCGCGCAGGGCTTCGCCTCGATCATCGTGCTCGCGGAGGCGGCCCGGGCGGGACTCGACGCCGACACCGCGCGTAGTGCCCAGCAGCTGCGGTCGATCGAGTCCACGGCCCGGGAGAACCTGACCGAGGCACGGGAACTGGTCGCCTCGGCGCACCGGCCGGGCCAGATGGCCGCCGGTTCGGTGGCACAGACGCTGCGCCGGACCCTGGACCGCTTCGCCGAGGACACCGCGCTCACCGTGAACGCCGACCTGGAGGACCTGGTGTGCGACCAGCAGACCCGGATCGCGCTGCTGCGCTGCACCCAGGAGTCCCTGGCCAACGTACGCAAGCACGCCCGCGCGTCCACGGTCGGCGTGGTGCTGGCACGGCAGGCGTACGGGGTGGAACTGGAGATCACCGACGACGGGACGGGATTCGTGGTCGAGGAGTCGGTGGGCTTCGGCCTGGACGGAATGCGCAAACGGCTGGCGGAGCTGGGCGGGAGGCTGACGGTGACGAGTTCGGTGGGGGACGGAACGCGGGTACTGGCGTGGGTTCCCACGGCTTCCCGGGCGCCGGGAGAGAGCGGGGCGAAGGCGTGACCGGCCGGCGGGTGGCAGGGGGGAGCGGCGGAGCGATCCGCATCGTCGTGGTGGACGACCACACCGTCATGCGGGCCGGAGTGGTGGCTCTCCTGGCCTCCGAGAGCACGATCGAGATCGTCGGCGAGGCGGGCGACGGACGGGCGGCCCTCGAACTCGTCGAGCGGTACGAGCCCGACGTCGCCCTGGTCGACCTGCGGATGCCGGTGCTCGACGGAGTGGCCACGACGACCGGGATCGTGGCGCGCTTCCCGCGTACCCGGGTGTTGATCCTCACGACGTACGACACCGACGCGGAGATCGAGCGCGGAGTGGAGGCCGGGGCCGTCGGCTACCTCCTCAAGGACACCACCCGTGAGCAGCTGGTCGACGCGATCCATGCGGCGGCCCGCGGTGAGACGGTGCTGGCGCCCCGGGTCGCCGAGAGGCTTGTCGCCCGGATGCGGCAGCCCGTCCAGGCCGCGCTCACGGACCGCGAGGCGGACGTTCTCAACGCGGTGGCGGACGGCCTGACCAACGCGGAGATCGGGCGGCGACTCGTCATCGCCGAGGCGACGGTGAAGACCCACCTGCTCCGCCTGTTCGCCAAGCTCGACGTGAACGACCGGACGAGGGCCGTGGTGGTGGCGATGGAGAGAGGGCTGCTACGGAGGTTTTCCGGCCCGGAGGGCTCCCCTTGACATCCCGGCGTGCCCAGCAGCTCACCGTGCGTTCTTCACCGCCACCGACACCGTCATCCACGGCGCCGGCCGGATCTGCGGTGACGCGGAGACCGTCACGCCCTGCGCCGAGGAATGCGTCGAGGCCGCGGCCGAGAAGGGCAGCGTCGCTGTCGCCGTCCAGGTCGAGGACGGGGTCGCCGTCACCATCGACGAGGAGCACGACTTATCGCGGACCCGAGCGGGGCAACGGGTCGACGTGCTCTCCACGACGCTCCGCGACGGCACCTTCCACGAACTCCGCGTTCCAGGCTCCGGCAATCTGCGCGGCACGTCGGTGGGCCGGTATCCACCGCGGGACGCGGGCCCCGTCCCGGATCACCGTGGCCGTCGCCGGGAACGGCCAGTACGCAGTGGCCGAGTGTCCCGAGGCGGGTGTCCGATCCTTCGGATCGGATGTCGCGCCGGTTCGGAGGCGGGCGACCGCGCGTGAGCGCCTCCTCACGGACTCGGTCCAGTTTGTCGGGCGTCCCCGGTTCCCGTACCGGGCCGTGGGGTGCAAGCTGGAAGGGAGGCCGCCTCGTCGTCCGGGCGCGGGCTCGGTACACACGCGGTCTCGCCACTCCGAGTGAGCTCCTCCTCGAGCTCGGCAGGAGGGAAGCGAGATGACGGATCACGTCACCACCGGCACACGCTGGCGTCTGGCCGGTGATTGGTTCGATGTGTGCAAGTGCGCCATACCGTGCCCCTGTACATTCGCCCAGCCTCCGACCTACGGCGACTGCGAGGGCGTGCTGGTCTGGCACGTCCGGGAAGGCGGCTTCGGCGATGTGCGGCTCGATGGTCTCAACGTCCTGATGCTCGGCTCCTTCGTCGGCAACCCCTGGACCGGCACGCACTCCGACCCGTACGCGGCGATTTTCCTCGACGAACGGGCCGACGACCGGCAGCGCGCCGCGCTCGCGGCCATCTTCGGCGGTGAGGCGGGCGGGTGGCCCGCGCAGTTCGGGGAGATGTTCCACCCCGAGATGCGCGGCATGGACTTCGCCCCCGTCCACGTCGAGATCGACGAGGATCTCGCCACCTGGCGGGCCGAGGTTCCCGGCCGGGTCACGGCCGCCGCCGAGGCACTCACCGGCCCGACGACGCCGGACGGCGCGCGCGTCCAGGTCCACAACGCCCCGGGCGCCGAGGTCGGACCGGGCCAGGTCGCCACCTGGGGACGGGCCACCACCGACCGCGCCGACGCGTTCGGCTTCTCCTGGGAACGCTCGGGGAAGTCGAGCAAACACTTCCCGTTCGACTGGAGCGGTCCCGACTGAGACAGGACGCGTTGTCGCAGGGGCAAGGCCGTAGGCCCCCCGGGCCAGCGTCAAGGCGAGCCCTGACAGCGTGGACTTCTTCGGTCACATACCGTCCATCGTCGCCCGCAGACCGGGCAGCAGCCAGTCCTGGAACGGCGCGAGCACGGCGAGTACGAGAAACGCGATGCCCACGCCCCGGGCGAGCAGCGGACCACGGGGCCACAGCTTCTCCACGAAGATCACCACGGCCAGCCCGGCCATCGCCGCCACGTTCATCACCCCGAGCGGGACCAGGACGGTCATCAGTCCCGCGCAGCAGCCGACGCAGTAGGCGCCGTGGTGGACGCCCACCCGAAGGTCGCGGGCCGGCGACCGGAACCCGGCGTAGCGCACCAGGTGGCCCATGGGGTCGCGGCAGTGCCGCAGACAGACGTTCTTGAGCGGGCCGAGCTGATACAGGCCCGCGAGCAGGAAGGCCACGGCGCCGATCCAGCGTCCGGCTGTCGGACGGTCGTCCACCAGGTCGCCGGTGAGGGCCAGGGCCGCGTAGGCGAGCAGGCCGAAGGCGGTCCACACCAGCAGATAGCCGCCCACGAACTCGACGGTGCGCACGGTCCGCGTCCAGCCGGAGGACCGCCGGCCGATCCCACGCACCCACGTGAGGGCCACCGGTGCCATGGACGGCAGCATCATGGCCGCCGTCATCGTCACCCACAGCAGCAGGAACAGCGGCAACGCCATCCCCATCGTGCCGGGACCCACCCCCATGCCCCGGGCCTGCCCGGCTGTCAGCACCCAGGCGGGTACCGCGACCAGGACGACCAGGAACCAGGCGGCGGCGAGATCCCGGGCCGGCAGCAGTCCTCCGCCCGGTCCGGTCGGCGCGGGCGGCCGGGCGGACGCGAGAGCGGAGATCCGGCTGTGGCACATCGGCATGCACTCCTGCGGCTGGTTCCATGACAGCACTCATCCCGTCGCGGCGCGACCGCGTACGGTGGCCCCGACCGGGTACGCCGGCGGAAGAGCACGACGCGAGCACCATGACGGACTCACCGCGGTCCCTGCCGCGTGCCTCGCCCTTCGGCTCACCGGATGCCGCGACCGCAGGCACCGGAACCGGCCGCGCCCACCGGGGCGACCGTGGCCGGAAAGCCGGTTCCGGTCCCGCGCGGGGGCCGTCCGGTGGTCAGCGGGAGGGCTCCCACGGGGTCGGTGCTTCCGATTGCTGCTGCGCGGGGGACATGACGGGGCACGCGTGGTCCGACTGCGTCATCGTCCATCCGTCCCCGAGCACATGGAGGCTGTCGGACAAGGCGGAACGGGGCGCGGTGCCGCCGTCGGCTTCCGCGTGGTTCACCGTGCACGTCAGCTGGAGCATGGCCCGGCGGCTCAGCGGAACCGTCTTGCCGGGGAGCTGGACGAAGAGGATGCCGTCGGCGACCACCACTCGTGGCGCGTCCGTCAGGCGGGGCAGCTCCGTGGTGGCCGTCGCGGTCTCGTTCGCGGCCGGCCCCTCGAACAGCAGGTGGATGACGGCCTCGAGGTTCCCCACGTCGTCGATCCGGCGGGGATAGGGCGTCAGGTCCCCGTCGCGCAGGAAGAACAGGGAGACGGTGGCGGGCGGCGAGGGTGGTGCCGCGCTGGGGGAGAACATGCCGCTCGCCGGCGCACCGGCCTCGATGACACCGGACGGGGGGACTCCGCACGCTGTGAGCGCGACCGCGGCCGCGGCCGTGAGCCCGGACAGCAGCGCCGCCGTCCGCGAGCCCTTCACCGGGTGCTCCCGCCGCCGGCACCCGTGTCGGTGTCGGTGTCGTCGCGGTGCAGCGGGAGTTCGACGGTGAACACCGCACCGCCGCCCCGGGGCAGGTTCGCCGCCCGGATGCGGCCGCCGTGCAGGCGCACGTTCTCCGCCGTGATGGCCAGCCCCAGCCCGCTGCTCTCGCTCCTGGCCCGCGAGGTGCTCGCCTTGTAGAACCGCTCGAAGATGTGCGGCATGACCTCCTCGGCGATCCCCGGCCCGTTGTCGGTCACCTCGATGACGGCCCACGCCATGCCCGCCCCGTCCACCCGTTCCCCCATGGTCAGCCGCACGGGCGGCTCTCCGTGCCGCAGCGCGTTGCCGATCAGATTGGCCGTCACCACGTCGAGCCTGCGCGGATCGACGCGCGCGCGGAGCTCGCCCGGTCCGGGCAGCCGGGTCTCCACCTGCTCCGGCCGCCACCGGGAGGCGACGGTGCGCCGTACGGACTCGGCCAGGTCGATCTCGTCCCGGTTGAGTTCGGCCGCCCCCGCGTCGAAACGGGAGATCTCCATCAGGTCGTTCACCAGTCCGCTCAGCCGGTTCGTTCCCTCGCTGATGAGCCGCAGCGCTTCACCGGTCTCCCCTTCCCCGTCCAGGTCCAGCACGTCGGTGACCGCCGACATCGCCGCAAGCGGCGTGCGCAGTTCGTGGGAGACGTCCGCCACGAAGCGGCGCCCCTGGGCCTCCAGGCGGCGCAGCTCCCCTACGGTTCGCTCCAGTTCGGCCGCCGTCTCGTTGAAGGACTGGGAGAGGTCGGCCAGTTCGTCGGAGCCGGTGACGTCCAGCCGGACGTCGAGATGCCCCGCGGCCATCCGGCGCGTCGCCCGGCGCAGCGCCCGTACGGGACGCAGTACGCCGCTCGCGGCGAGCAGCGCCAGGACGACGGCGAGGCACAGGGCCACCAGGGTGGCCCGTTCGATGCCGTGGACCATGGCCTCGACGTACCCCTCTTCGGTGGTCTGCGGGACCTCCAGGTACATCACGAGCCCGGAGAGCCTGGTCTCCGGGCCCTCGCCCGAGGTGTACGTGACGGGCATGCCGACGACGAGACGAGGGCGCCCGTCGACGTTCATCCGCTGGAACACCGCGACACGTCGGTCCCGGACGGACCGGAGCATTTCTGGGCTCGGCTCGACGAAACCGGGGCTCGGCGCATAGGCGCGGTGGCCGCCGTACGTGGCCATGATCCGCCAGCCCGACGAACGGTTCGCGTACAGCACCTGGTCCACCGCGAACTGGAGGTCCGACTGGTCCGGGGCAAGGGGGACGGAGGGCGCGACGGCGTCGACGCTCGTACGGAACCGGTTGATGACGGAGTCCTGGCTCTGCTGGAGCACCCCCGTGCGCGCCTCGCGGAAGGCGAGGGCTCCGGTGCCCAGGGAGCTGGCCATGGCCACCAGGACGAAGGACGTCAGCAGGCGGGGGCGCAGGCCGCGCAGGGGGAGCGGGATGCGCGCCAGTGCCGCCCGGAGGAACCACCGGGGGCCGGCGCCCGGTACGGCGGCGGACTTCCGGTCGCTCATGAGGTGCCGAAGCGGTAACCGAATCCGCGTACGGTCTGCACGTAGCGGGGATTCCTGCCCTCGCCGAGCTTGTTGCGCAGTCGCTTCACACAGGCGTCCACGAGCCGTATGTCGCCGTGGTAGCTGTGCTCCCAGACCGCTTCCAGCAGCTGCTGGCGGCTGAACACCTGGCCGGGCTGGGCCGACAGGGTCAGCAGCAGCCGCAGTTCGGAGGGGGCGAGGGTGACGGGTTCGCCGCGGTGCGTCACCACGAGCCCGGCGCGGTCGACGACCAGTTCGCCGTGCGTCTCCGCCCGGGGGCGGGTGCCGTCCGGCAGCGACGCGTCCTGTCTGCGCAGTACGGCCCGTATCCGTGCGTCGAGCACCCGGGCCTGCACGGGCTTGACCACGTAGTCGTCCGCACCGGTCTCCAGTCCCACGACCACGTCGACGTCGTCCCCCCGGGCCGTCACCATGATGATCGGCACCTGGTCGCGGTCCCTGATCCGGCGGCACACGTCCAGGCCGGACATGCCGGGCAGCATGAGATCGAGGACGACGACGTCCGGCCGGAAGGGGCGGAGCTGTTCCAGCCCCTCCTCCCCCGTTTCCACGGCGAGAACCTCATGCCCCTGGTGCCGCAGACCCAGTTGGACGGCCCTGCGGACATCCAGGTCGTCTTCGACGATCAGAACCCGTGGCATTTCGGCAGTGTAGGCAGACCGGACGAGGTGGCCGTCCCGGGGAAAGTCCCTCTCCGACCGCCGTTACACAACGATCACATGGGCCGGGAACGCGGGGCGTCGTTATCCTTCCGTGACGGTACCGGCTCATCGCGATCATCTGGGATCACCAGATTGAGCTGCCATGCATTCGGCACGACAGCGGCGATCCGCATCCCCCACCGGCAGCACCGCGGCCGGTCACCGCGCCGGCCGCCGGCGCCCGTCCTCCCGTCGCCGGGGACGGCCGCGCCGCCGGGGCCGGAACCTGCTGACCAGCCTGCTGGTGACCGCCGGCCTGCTGGGTTCGGCGGCGTACTTGTTGCTGGAGGGCGGGCGGAGCGACGCGTCGGGCGGAGCGCCGCACCCGCGGCGCACGCACGACGCCCCCACTCCCACACCGCCCCCGTCCTCCTCCCCCTCGCAATCGCCCTCTCCCAGCGCGAGCCGGACCGAGATCGACGTTCCCCCGACGGGCAGCGGGACGTTCGTCACCGCGCAGGCCAGCGGGGAGAAGGTGGGCCGCGGCTCCCGCCCGGTGCGCTACGTCGTGGAGGTCGAGACCGGCCTCGACATCTCGCCGTCCCAGGCGGCGAACGAGATCGCCCGGATACTCGCCGCCCCGCGGGGCTGGACCCACGACCCGGGCAACGCGTTCCAGCTGGTGGGCGCGGGATCGCCGCACGACATCACGATAAAGATCGCGACACCGGGGACGGCGGACGCCTTGTGCTGGGCCGGCATCCATCAGGACACCGGAGGCGAGTACAACTGCGAGGTTCCCGGAGGGGTGGTGGTGAACCTCAAGCGCTGGGTCGAGGGCTCGCCCACCTTCGACGGGCCGATCCACGACTACCGGGCGCTGATCATCAACCACGAGGTGGGGCACTTCCTCGGCCACTCGCACGTGACCTGCGGGGGCGCCGGGCAACTGGCCCCCGTGATGATGCAGCAGATCAAGGGCCTGCACGGGTGCGTCGCCAACGCCTGGCCCTACGACGAGGACGGTGACTTCGTCACCGGGCCGCCCGTATGACCGGCGAGGGCTCCGCGGCCGGCGGTCACGGCGAACGGCCGTCACAGCCCGTTCCTGTACCGGCCCCGGGGCCATGAACTGTGTGCATCAAGCGGTCGTGCCGGGAACAGCGGGTGCGGGCGGCGCTGTTGCATCGACCGAGGCACCGGCGCCGCGGGCGGGGGACACAAGGACCACGAGGTCCTTCGTCCGCCCCATCAGGATCCGGGCCCCGGAGCTGCGGTACGCCCGCCGCGCCGCTTGGACCAGGACGTATCTCAGCAGGAGGACCGTTTCATGACTGGCCGACCCTTGACGCTCATGGCAGTACACGCCCACCCCGACGACGAGGCCACGGGCACCGGAGGGGTCCTCGCGCGGTACGCGGCGGAAGGCATCCGCACGGTTCTCGTGACGTGTACCGACGGCGGTTGCGGTGACGGACCGGGAGGTGTCAAGCCGGGCGACCCCGGGCACGATCCGGCCGCCGTCGCCCTGATGCGCCGCCAGGAACTCGAGGCGAGCTGTGACGTTCTGAAGGTCGGCGATCTGGAGACGCTGGACTACGCCGACTCCGGGATGATGGGCTGGCCCAGCAACGACTCCCCCGGGTCGTTCTGGCGGACCCCGGTCGAGGAAGGCGCCGCCCGGCTCGCGGAACTCATGCGGCACTACCGACCCGATGTGGTCGTCACCTATGACGAGAACGGTTTCTACGGCCACCCCGACCACATCCAGGCCCACCGCATCACGATGGCGGCGCTGGAGATGACCGAGCTGACACCGAAGGTGTACTGGACCACGATGCCCCGCTCGGGAATGCGGCGGTTCGGCGAGATCATGCGCGAGTTCGGTGAGGACATGCCGGAGCCGGATCCCGCCGAGGCCGCCGCGCTGGCCGAGATCGGTCTCCCCGACGATGAGATCACCACGTGGGTGGACACCACCGCCTTCAGCGGTCAGAAGTTCGACGCGCTGGCCGCGCACGCCAGTCAGGGCGAGAACATCTTCTTCCTCAAGATGGGCAAGGAGAGGTTCGGCGAGTTGATGGGCACGGAGACCTTCGTACGCGTCCAGGACACCACCGGCGCCCCCGTACCCGAGAACGATCTCTTCGCCGGACTGCGCTGATCCACCCGCCCGACCGGCGGCCGGGAGATCCCCTGGCCGCCAACACCGCACGGCGCGATCGAGCGTGACACCCAGAGTCGCCGACCGTCGCGAGCGTTCCACCACGGTCGATCTCGGTGACCGGCCACTCGTATGCGACGCCACATCAACAGCCGCTCCCCGTACGAAGCATCCCCCTGTGCCGTTGCACCGTCGGCAACGCCGGCCTCTCCCTCCCGAGTTCCGTGACCTCCGCGTGCGGTGCGATCCGACCCACGGCCCCGCCGAGCACCAAGCATCCGCGCCGGCCAGAGCCATGCAGCCCGCCCAGACGCCATCGCTTCCCCAACTGAGAGCGCGAGCTCGATTCTGGACCCGGGTCAGAGCGGGAGATCGTCGGGGAGCACCCGGAACGCCTTGTGGTGACCCAAGGGGCGTACGGCTCGGAAGTCACGTCGGTCGAGGGTGAGAATCGCGTCCGTGTCGTAGTCGGCGGCGAGCGCCACGTTGACCGCGTCAGCGAGGTCGAGGTCCAGCGCACGGTAGCGGATACGGACGGACTGGGCGGCGCCCAGGTGGTCCTCCGTGATCTCCGGCATGACGACACGGCCCCGGCCCATCCAGCGCCGAAGGTCGTCGACCGCACCCAGGGCGGCCTCCCTGCCCAGCTCACGCGTGGCGACGTGATCCAGTTCGGCCAGCAGCAGCGGGGACATGACCAGAAGGCCGGCCGCCATGATCGTCTCGTTCGCCGCCCGGTGTTCCGGGTGAGCCGAGTCCAGGGCCGCCAGGAGGCCGGACGTATCGGCGATGACGATGATCACGCGGCCGTTCCGGAATCCGGGTCGGCCTCACGGCGGACAGCGTCGGCGACCGTGTCACGGACCTCCGACCTGGAGGGCGTGCGGCCCTTCCCCTCGAAGGTGCGCGAGAACAGCGGCTCGTCCCAGACCCTGTTCGCCATGGCCGCGAGGTGGATGCCGTGGCGGATGATCTCGGCCTCGCTTATCCCCCGACGCTTCGCGGCCTCCTTGATGATCGCCAGGTCTTCGGGGTCGGCGTAGACGTTCGTGCGCTTCATGGACATGTACCAAGAGTAGTCCATGTACCGAATTGACACACGCGGCTGCCTCGCCCGTCGGCTCAACGGATGCCGCGACCGCAGACACCGGAACCGGCCTCGCCCCCCAGAAGCAAGCCGGGGCGAGGGCCCGGCAGCCGTGCCACAGGACGCCCTCGGCTACCACAGCACTCGAGACCACGCGGGTCAGCGGTCGTCTGGCTCGCGCGAGTGCCGTCGTTCCCGGGCCGAGGGTGCGCGTCCGAATGAGTTGGCGCCCCTTCAGGGCGCATGCCGCCCGAGCCGCTCAGGCGGGCCAGGCGTCGGACATCACGAAGGACACCACCGTTCCTCCGGTGTGGCTGGGGCCGGCGTGCCAGGCGGCGGCGATGGAATCGACCAGGAGCAGTCCGCGTCCGTGCGCATCGTCCGCGTCCGGCCGGCGGAGGCGAACGTTTGCGGGAAAGCCGGGGTTGTGGACTTCGACGCGCAGCGAACTTCCTTCACGGAAGCACTCGACCCGGACGACCCACTCCGCGTCCGATCGTCCGTACAGAACGGCGTTGGTGACCAGCTCCGAGAGCATCAGCACGCAGTCGTCGACCGAACACGTCGGGCGGTAGGGGGCGATGAATCTACGGAACCAGCGCCTGGCCCGGGGGACGGACTCCGGAACCGGCTGCAACTCCATCATCCCGATCCGCGGTGACTCCGCACAGGCCCACCGGTCGACCACAAACGTCATCTGCGCCCCACTTCCAGCCGTCGACAGTCGATCGGCACCTACAGCCCCAGGGACGGCGTCACCGTCACTCCGGCCTTCGAGGGAGGCGTCGAGCCCGGCACGCACACAGGGACCGCAACCTCTCTAGACATCTAGGGTCCGGAATATCTCTAGAGATGTCAATCACCCACATGGGTCGGCTACACGCAGCGAGCAGGGACCGAACCTATGACCTAAGGTGTCTAGAGATGCGAGGAGGGTTCTGGAATGGCGACTACCGACGAGGACCGTCGGCCCAAGTACCAGCGGATCGCGGACTCCCTACGTGAGGCGATCCAGTCGGGCGAGTACGGTCCCGGTGATCGGCTTCCGGGGGAGAACGACCTCATGGCCGCGCACGGCGTGGCCCGTATGACCGCTCGCCAGGCTCTTGGCGTCCTCCGGGACGAAGGCGTCGCCGAAGCCCGCAAGGGGGCGGGCGTGTTCGTCCGGGACTTCCGCCCGATCCGGCGCCGGAGCATCGAGCGGCTGGCCCATGACCAGTGGGGCAGCGGCCGTTCCATCTGGTCTGCGGACATCGGGAACCGGGTACTTGAAGTCGACCGCGTCTCCGTGTCCGAAGAGACGGCGCCCGAACGCGTGGGCGCGGTACTGGACCTGTCCGCCAACCAGGCGACGTGCGTACGACGCCGGCGCTTCGTTCTCGACGGCAAACCGGTCCTGCTCGCGACGAGCTACCTGCCCATGCACCTGGTCGCCGGATCCGCAATCACCGAAAAGGACACGGGGCCAGGCGGAACCTACGCGAGGCTCGCCGAGCTCGGCCACGAGCCGGCCCACTTCCGCGAGGAGATCCGCTCCCGCATGCCCTCGAAGGACGAGGCGGCACAGCTGGGCATGTCGTCGGGCATCCCCGTCATCCTCATCTGCCGCACCGCCTTCACAGAGGACGGCAGCCCCGTCGAGGTCAACGAGATGACACTGGACGCCGCCTCGTACGTCCTGGAGTACGACTTCGACGCAAGCCCGAGAACCCCACCTACCGACAGCTGAATCACGCTCTGTTCACCGGTTCGAGGCATCCGACCCGTCAGGCGGTGCGCCGGAAGACGTACGGGTCAACGCCTCTTGAATTCCACTGGTCCCGCGTTCATCTCGATGGTCCCGTCCCCATGAAGAACCGGGCGACGCTCGGTCATACGGGCGCTGTAAGCCTCGATGTGGCGGATCTCCGCTCCGTCGGCGGCAGTGAAGTCGACGAGGGCAATGGCCACCCAATAGCGGGTCTTGGCGTTCTCGAAAAGCGGGACGGTGACGGTGGAGCCACGCCCGTCGGTGACGACGACTTTCGCACCGAAGCTGCGGAACGATCCCATGCCATTGCTGAGCGCGGAATAAGCGCAGAGGAGAACGTAACCCTGCTCGTCGGGGCGAACGATACGCAGTGACTCGCGACCCGGAACCCGTGAATCACCGTCGAGGCGAATGTAGGGCCGGTTCTTCACCGATCCGAGGCGCTTGTAGTAGACGACGTCTGCGCCCTTACCCTTTTTCGCTGTTGCCGGAGCAGTCGCGCGACCAGCCCCTCCGGGCCGCAGCGGCTCACCTTGTGCGACGTGACCGGATCCGACGAGGGTGCCGGGCGACTTCCTCCCGCGCAAGGCCTTCGAGGTGGGCACGAACAAGGCGTACAGGTCGAGATCGGCGCCCAGCCTGCGCCGCCTCGCGCTGCCGCCGTCCCACTCCAGCGATGCGGTGACCACCAACCCGCGGTCCTTCTTGTCCAAGCCGATGGAGACCTGGCCGCCTTTGTCGAGGCTGACCTTGCCGAGCGGGGGCTTGAGCAGGTTCATCGGGCTCGCGGTGCTGATCGCCGATGGGTTGTGCGCCGGAGGCACGGCCCCCGTCGGGGTGTCGGGCGGGAGCTCACTTTCCTGCGTGTCGGGTTGCTCTGCAACGGCGGCTTCCTGTGGCTCCTCGACTTGGATCCCGAAGTCGGTGGCGAGGCCGGCCAGACCGTTGGCGTAGCCCTGGCCGATGGCGCGAAGCTTCCAGCCCGGCCCTCGGCGGTAGATCTCCATCAGGAGCACCGCACGCTCACCGTCGATGAGAGCGGGCGAACGGAAACGGACTGGATCGGCACCATGCTGGGCGGCACGTACGAGCACGTCCTTGACATCACGGAATGTGCGGGTCACATCGTCGGGATCACAACTGCCTACCAGGACAACCCGGTCAACATCCGCGGGAAGAGCGGCCGGGTCCACCTCGATGCGCTCGGGCCCGTCGGCGTCGGCTGCAAGGTGCCGAACGGACCCGGATGCGTCGGAAGGCTGGTTGTAGAAGACCAAGTCGTCGTCAGATCTGACCTTGCCGTCCACAGCGACCAGCAGGGCGCTGAGGTCGACGGGATCACCCACGGCATGCAGTTCGGCGGTCATGCACACGCCGCTCACTGCCGTGTTCTCGCCCTTACGGAGCTCTGGCATGCCGCCCACCCCCACAAAGTCTCCCCATCACTTTCATGGCACTTTGTCACACCCGGTCCAGTGCAGAAGGGGTTTCACGCAAGTACCCCTTCCGCGGCGGCGCTGGCCGGCGCGCGCGTTCGGTGGAGTGGGCGCACCATGAAGCCAGTGACGTGAGGAGGGCGCGGCATGGGTAGACGACAGCGCGCTCAGAAGCCGGAATGGGGGCCGCGTGCCGCGCAGCACCGAGAGGGGCCGCCGCGGAAGCGGCGGCGTGTCTTTCTGTGGGTCTTTCCGGCCGTTCAGATTCTGTTTCTGGTGTGGGTGATCTCGGGCGCCACGAGCGGGAGCCGGACGCCTGAGGAGTGCCGGGGGATGACGGGTGACTCCCTGAAGGCGTGCGAGAACGCGGGGGAGGTCGGGACCACCATCGGCGTGGGGCTCGTCGTCGGGCTGTGGGTGGCGGTCGACGTCATTCTCGGCTTTACGTACGTCGTTTATCGGCTGGCCGGTCGGCGTACCTGACAGGTGCGGGCAGGGGCAGGGTTTCCGGTTGGTTCGGGGGTCGGGCAGGTGTGGGCGTCGTTCTCGGCGCGCACGGCCTGCTGCTCGGCCGGTGCCGGACGCTCGGCTGCAACGTCATGTCCGGCACCTTCCGGGGGGCGGGTGCGCTGCTGGTGGCGTGCGTCGGCTTCACGCACCCGTCGGTGTCGGCGTCGGCCTCATGGCCCTGGGGCGCGCCGAGCGCCGGTGCCGTGGCCACGAGAAAGCCCGGGGCGCTGACCCCGGGACCTCTCGAGCGGGGTCAGGGTTCCAGGGTGTAGAGGTTGAACTCCTGCCAGCCGGCGATCTCCGTGGAGCGGGCGCGCAGGGCGTACTGGAGGGAGCCGGTGTGGTTGTTCTCCATGGTGACGAACATGCCGTTCAGGGTGGACTGGAGTGCCCAGCGGTCCAGGTCCTCGTGGTGGTAGAGGACGAACCGCTCCCAGCCGCCCACGGACGTGGAGCGGGCGCGGAGTTCGTTCTTCGCGTCGCCGGTGAAGTTCTTCTCGACCGCCACATAGCGGTCGTTGGCCAGGGACTTCAGCGCGTAGGTGCCGGTGGCCTCGTCGAACTCGAAGGCGAAGCCCTCCCAGGAGCCGGTGTACTGGGCCGTACGGGCCCTCAGCACGCCGGTGTCGGGGGCCGGGTACGTCTTCTCCGTCGAGACGAACCTGTTGTTGCGCAGCGACTGCATGGCCAGCAGCTCGGGCTCCTCGGCCTGCGCGGAGACATCGGCGGGCGGGGCCTTCCGGGCGGCCGAGTCCCCGGTCATGTCGGCCAGTTCGGCCAGTTCGGCCGCGTCGACCTTGTCCCATCCGGCCGGGACCGACTGCGGGGTGGCGCCGGCCGCGGGCGCGGTCCAGGCGGAGGCCGCCAGCAGTGCGCTGAGGGACAGAAGAACGGGGGTCATGCGTCTCACGGCTATTCCTCACCCTTCACGGAACGGATTCCGGGCGTGACGAGACGATGGACCCACAAGGGGTTCCCCGTTGCTTCCCGCCCCCCGACGACTGCCGTCGGCGCCCCTCCCCGGGCACTTCGGCAGCGGCCGCGCCATGGGGCGCGACGGGGCTCACAGTAAGTGGCGGGGCGGGAGTTCCCGCGGTGGTTCACCATGAGTTACGCGAGGGTTCATCACCATGCGCGAGCACGTGACGGGGAGGCCGTCGGCTTGCGGGCACCGGCGAGCCGACCCGTGCTTCTTGTGCGGTGAGGACGTCGCGTGGCACCGTGCGGCGTGACAGGAGAGGCATGGGATCACCACCGGACGAGACGCACGGCGTGAACGAGCAGGATTTCGACGCCTTCTACGCCGCGAGCGTCGGGCGGCTCATCGGGCAGCTGTACGCCATGACCGGTGACCTCGCCGAGGCGCAGGACGTCGTGCAGGAGGCCTTCGCACGGGCCTGGGAACGGCGGGCCGAGCTGGATCTGGGCGGTGCCCCCGAGGCGTGGGTGCGCACGGTGGCCTGGCGGCTGGCGGTCAGCCGGTGGCGGCGGGTGCGTACGGCGCTGGCGTTCGCGCGACGGCAGGGGCCGCCGGCCACGGTGCCACCGCCGGAACCGCACCATGTGCTGCTCGTCGAGGCGCTGCGGCGGATCCCGGAGGCGCAGCGACGCGCCGTGGTGCTCCATCATCTGTGCGACCTCACGGTCGAGCAGGTGGCCGCCGAGGCCGACTGTCCCGTCGGTACGGTCAAGGCCCATCTGAGCCGGGGCCGTACGGCGCTGGCCCGGCTGCTCACCGACACCGAACTCGATCCGCGGACCACGACCCGCCTGTCGGAGGTACGTCATGACTGACGAGACCGGGCTGAAGGAGCACCTGACCGACCTCGCCGCATCGGGTGTACGGCTCACCACACCGCTGACCGCGGAACGGGTCCGGGCGCGCGGTGAGCAGCGGCTGCGCCGCAAGCGGGCCGCGGTGACGGGCGGCGGCGTGCTGCTCGTCGCGGTGCTGGCCGTGGGCGGTCTCGCGCTGACACGGACTCCCCGGGCGTCCGATCCGCCGGCCGTCCTTCCGGCACCGACCGCCTCGGCCTTCGTACCGCCCACGCCCGCCCCCGGGGAGGAGTACGGCAGCGAACTCGGCCTCGTGTACGGGGCGGTGGCGGAGGGGGACACGGTGCGGGTCACCGTCGAGCAGCGAGGGACCGGCGTGGTGCACACACTGATCCTGCCGCGCGGCACGCTGGTCGAGGTGCGGCAGCTGGCGGGCGGCAGCCCCGCCGACGTACAACTCGGCGACCTTGTCGACCGGTTGGCGGGCGGGCCCCGATGGATGTTCGCCATCGACTACGACGGCGAGGGCCGGGTGCAGTCGCTGCGGGAGGCGTACTGGCTCGGCGGGTGAGCGGCCCGGAAAAGAAAACCGGAAGGGGGTGTAACCACGGGCGTGGGGTGGCGCGTAGAGACCTCGTATCCCGAACACACCTGATCCATGGGGGACCTTGACCATGCGCGTCACACACCGGCTCACCGCTCTCGCCTTCGGCCTCGTCGTCCTGACCGGCTGCGACAGCGGGGACGACGGCCAGGCGGCCGCCACCACCGCACCCGCCACCTCGGCAGCGCCTTCCGCGACGACCGCCGGGGCGGACCCGATCACCGCCCCCGCGACCTCGGCGGCACCCTCCGCGACGACCGCCGGGGCGGACCCGACCACCGGGGCGGAACCGACCACCGCCCCGGCCACCACCGCTCCCTGGGCCGGGACCAAGCAGTTCGTGCAGATCAAGAGCGCCCGGACCGGCGACGGACGCACGTATCTGTCGGTGCGGCCCGCCCAGAAGAAGGCCCACCCCCAGTTCGAGGCATGGGTGATCATTCCGGGCAAGGGCGCCTACACCGAGGTCCCGATGACCAAGGACGCCACGATCCTGCTCTCGGTCCCGCTCGGCGACGGCAAGCACCCCGCGTCGTACTCCCAGGCGGAGTTGGTCACCCGCGTCACGGCCCAGTCGTCGTCCCCGGCACTCGTCGGCTACGACCTGAGCTTCGACGCGGAAGGACGGGTGACCCGGCTGCAGTCGCTGTACACGCCCTGACGCGCCGCGGGCCCTGCCCCTGCCGGGGCGGGGCCCGGAGCAGGTGTGGCCGAGAATGTCCCTCATGGCACAAGGCGGAAGCACCATGGCCGAGGAGCCGACGTGGGGTGAGCTGCTGCTCACGCTCTTCCTCATCGCGGCCGTCCCCACCGTCGTCGGAGGGGCGATCGTGCTGTCCCTCGTCGCTCTGTTCATGTGGGTCACGGCACCGCTGCGGCAAAGACGCAGGCGGGACGAGGCCGCCTAGGGAGGCGCCCCAATGTCCGCGGGACTGCCCGGAATTGTGCGCGATCCGTAACGGGCGGATCCTCTCGCCGTTGAACCTCGTCATGGCAGGTGGTCGCAAGGTCACCGGGGACCGGGCGGGCAACTGAGCGAAGGCGGGGCGGACATGGCGCGGCACGGCGGCGGGCGGGGCTGGTACGGGAAGATGGTCGGGGCGGCGCTCGGAGTGACCGTGCTCGCCGTCGGCGCCTCGGTGTGGACCGCGCAGGCCGACGCCGTGAACGGCTCGACGCCGAAGGCGTCCGCCCCGGCCACCCCCGGCGCGGACGTCAAGCCGGTCGGCGTGAGCATCGTGCACGCCTCGGACAAGGGGCCGCGCGGCGTCAACATCACCATCGACGACGGCCCCGACCCCGCGTGGACCCCCCAGGTGCTGGACCTGCTGCGGGAGTACGACGTCAAGGCCACGTTCTGCATGACCGGCCTGCAGGCCCAGGCCCACCCGGACCTCGTGAAGGACGTCGTCGCGGCCGGGCACCGGCTGTGCGACCACTCGGTGTCGCACGACACCGCCATGGACAAGAAGCCCGAGGCGTACCAGACCAAGGAGATCCTCGACGCCGAACGCATGATCACCGAGGCGTCCGGGGGCGTACGGCCGATGTACTACCGGGCGCCGGGCGGCGCCTTCACCCCCCACAGCCGTAAGATCGCGGCCTCCCGGGGCATGCGGCCGCTGGGCTGGAACGTGGACACCAAGGACTTCGAGCAGCCGGGCGCGGACGCCATCGTCGCCACGGTCAAGCGGGAGATCTCCAACGGGCCGACGATCCTCTTCCACGACGCGGGAGGCGAGCGCGCGCAGACCGTCGACGCCCTGCGCGAGATCCTCCCGTGGCTGGAGGAGCAGGGCTACTCCTTCGGCTTCCCGGTGCGTTGAGTTCCGGGGGCAAGAGCGCGTCACCGCGCAGGCCGCGGACCGGCGGCCGTGGCCACCGGTCCGCAGTGCGGGGTCAGGCCGCGGGCCTGAGCGGAGTGGCCGAGGTCTCCGGGGTGGCGGCCACGACGCCCCGGGAGCGGGTCGGGATACCGAGGGTCGGGTTGACCACGCCCCAGGCCGCGCCCTTGCAGACCAGTTCCTTGTAGAAGGCGGCGAAGCGTCCGGTCAAGGCCGCGTTGACGGCGCGGTCGTCGGCCGTGACGTACTGGATCAGGCCCTCCTTGCGGCCCAGCGAGACGCACTGGTTGAAGTAGCGCAGCGGTGCGTGGGGAATCTTTCCGCCGGTCAGACGGGCGGCGACGGAGTCGGCGGCCTGCCAGGCGGTGGGGACACCGGACGCGCAGGACATCCGCAGGGGCTTGTCGCCGGGGCCCATGACCAGGGCCGCGTCGCCGATGGCGTACACGTCCGGGTGCGAGACCGAGCGCATGGTGTCGTCGACCACGATCTGGCCCGTGCCGGTGGTCTCCAGGGCGGTGGCCCCGGCGAGCGGGTGGACGGCGAAGCCGGCGGTCCACAGGGTGACGGCGGCCGGGAGGGTGCGGCCGTCGGCGGTGGTCACCCGGTCGGCCCCGACGGAGGTGACGGCGGTGTGCTCGTGCACGGTGATGCCGAGCTTTGCGGTGACCTTCCGTACGTGCCGGCGGCCCTTGGGGGAGAGCCAGTCGCCGAGTTCGCCGCGCGCGGCGAGGGAGACGTCGAGGTCCGGGCGGGCCTCGGCGATCTCGGTCGCGGCCTCCAGGCCGGTGAGACCGGCGCCGACCACGACCACGGGCTCCCCGGCGGCCAGACCGGCGAGGCGTTCGCGCAGCCGGAGGGCGCCGGGACGGGCGGCGATGTCGTGGGCGTGTTCGGCCGTGCCGGGGACACCCTGGGTGTTCCAGCCGCTGCCGAGGGCGTACACGAGGGTGTCGTACGGCAGTTCCTCCGGCCCGTCGGCGTCGACGGTCACGGTCTTGCGGTCGGCGTCCACGCCTGTCACCTTCGCGAGCTTCAGCTCCACGCCGGTACCCGCGAACATCTCGCTGAAGGGGCGGGGCGTCAGCTCCTGGCCCACCGCCAGCTGGTGCATGCGGACGCGTTCCACGAAGTCGGGTTCGGCGTTGACGAGGGTGATGGCGACGTCCTCGCGGCGCAGCCGCCTGGCGAGCCGCCCGGCGGCGATGGCTCCGGAGTATCCGGCTCCGAGGACGATGATGCGGTGCTGCATTTTCCTGCTCCTGTCGTCGGCTCTACGGCTGCTCTTCGGCGGGTCGCCCCTTGAACCGGGCGGCCCGCCGTTTCCTGACAGGAGCAGGATGTGACGTGCGTCACATAAGGGTCAGAAGGCGATGAGCAGGGGTTCTCCGTGGTCGTCGGCCGCCCACAGCCGGGTCGCGCGTTCCAGCTTGTCGGGGTTCACCTGGCTGCGGATGGCGGTGATGCCGTCGGGCGTGATCGCGAGACACATGACCCCGATGACCCGCCCGTCCAGGACCGCCACCAGGGCGGGGTCGCCGTTGGCGGTCGTGGCGTAGACACCGGGCGAACCGCCCACGAGGTCCTGCTTGGCCTTGCCCGGCTTGAACAGGCCCCGCATGAACGTGGCGACCGCGAGCGCGCCCTCGAACGCCTTGGCGCGGGCCGGGACCTTTCCGCCGCCGTCGCCGACCGCGACCGCGTCCTGGGTGAGCAGCCGGACCAGCGGCTCCGTCCGGCCGCTGGTGGCGGCCGCGAGGAACTCGTCGACGACCCGCCGGGCGGCGGCCTCGTCGATCTCGGTACGCGCCTTGCCGTCCGCGACGTGCTTCCTCGCGCGGTGGAAGATCTGCTGGCTGGCGGCCTCGCCGATGTCGAGGATCGCGGCGATCTCCCGGTGCGGACAGCCGAACGCCTCCCGCAGCACGTACACCGCCCGCTCGTTCGGGGAGAGCCGCTCCAGCAGGACGAGGACCGCGTACGACACCGACTCGCGCTGTTCGGCGGTGTCGGCGGGGCCGAGCATCCGGTCGCCCGCGAGCAGCGGCTCGGGAAGCCATTCACCCACATAGGTCTCGCGCCGGGCACGGGCCGAACCGAGCTGGTTGAGGCACAGGTTGGTGAGCACCTTGGTCAGCCACGCCTCGGGCACCTCGATACGGCCGGTGTCGGCGGCCTGCCAGCGCAGGAACGTCTCCTGCACCGCGTCCTCGGCCTCGCTCGCGGAGCCGAGCAGGCGGTAGCCGATGGCCTCCAGCCGCGGCCTGGAAGCCTCGAAACGGTCCACGTCCTGTGCGCTCAACGCCATGTACCGGATCGTAGCTCCCGGACCTGGGGGGGGCGTCTTCGTGAGGGCTGCGGGCCCGGTGCCGTACGGCGTCGGCGCGGGGCCGGTCAGCCCTCGGCCAGGGTGTGGGCGACCAGGGCGTTGGCGTGGCCGTGGCCCAGTCCGTGCTCGGTCTTCAGCCAGGAGACGAGCTCCATGTGCTTGGTCAGCGGGGAGGAGCGGATCATTTCCTTCCACTCGGCGACCGGGCGGCCGTACTTCTTCTCGATGGAGGGGAAGTAGCTCGCCGGGCCCTTCACCGCGTCGCTCATGGGTGCTCCCGTTCCGTTGCTCGTCGGATGGTCTTCGCGGGATATGACCAGGGGCGGGGAGCGTTCTCATCGACCGAGTGATGTGTGGTGCGTCACACGCCCCGGGGGGGGCGTTGGCGGGTGGGGGCCGGCGCGTCCGGTTTCCGTGGCCGCCGGTTCCTCAGACGGCCGGCTGGTCCTCGCGCAGGGCCGCCAGGGCCGCGGCGAGCTTGCCCCGGCTGGTGATGCCGAGGCGCGGGTAGATGCGGTACAGGTGGGCGCCGACCGTGCGGTGCGAGATGAACAGGCGCTGGCCGATCTCGCGGTTGCTCAGGCCCTGCGAGGCCAGTACGGCGATCTGCATCTCCTGCGCCGACAGCCGCTCGCTGGTGTTCGTGTGCCGCCTTCCGCCCGCCTCACCGGCGGCGCGCAGCTGCTCGCGCGCCATCTCCGCCCACGGCTGCGCGCCGATCCGGTCGAACTCCTCACGGGCCAGTCGCAGCGGGGTACGGGCGTCGACGTTACGGCGCTGACGGCGCAGCCAGCGGCCGTGGTGCAGGTGGAGCCGGGCACGGGCCGGGGTCCAGGCGGCCGGGAGGGCGTCCAGGGCCCCGGCGTACGCCTTCTCGGCCGTCTCGTCCGGGGCCAGCACCGCGTCGGTGTACGCCCGCGCGACCACCATCATCTCCGAGGGCAGCCGCTCGGCCAGCTCCGGAAGGTCCGACAGCAGCTCGCGCGCCCGGTCGACGGTGCCGGCGGCCACCGCCGCGTCCGCCAGATCCGGGGCGAGCAGCCAGCAGCTCACCGAGTGGTGGTGCGGATCCCCTGGGTCGAACGCCCGTGCGAACATCTCGTAGGCCTCGGCGGGGCGGCCGTCGAAGAGCGCGAGCAGGCCGTCGACCTGCGTCGCCATCACCGCGGCGAAGGGCATACCGGGGAACAGGTGGTGGGTGCGCAGGTCACGGACCGCCCGTTCCGCCTCCTCCGTCTCCCCGCGCAACACCGCCACCAGGCCGGACGTCGCCTTCACTCCCAGCCAGACGATCGACTCCCCGGTCTCCTCGGCCAGTTCGACCCCCTCGCCGGCCTCCTCGCGGGCCCGGTCCAGCTGACCCAGATACACCCGCGGCCAGGAGCCCGCCAGCGAGCGGGCGAGCAGTCCGAGCCTGCCCTGCGCGCGCCACGCCGCGGCCGCCACCGTCAGATGGCGGGTGGCGCGGGCGCACTCCCCGACGACCATCGCGCCGCTGCCCAGGAAATGCATCGTCCGGCCGTCCTGCCGGTCGGGCTCGACGCCGTCGAGCCTCGCGAGCACGTCCGTGCCGTAGCGGTACGGCTCGGTGTACGCCCGTACCGTCAGGACGTGCGGGGCGTCCGGGCCGGGGTGCCACCGGTCCAGTTCGGCCGTGGCGCGGGCCCGTACCTCGGCGTCGCCGTCCTGGAAGAAGCAGCGTGCGGCAGCCCGCCACAGCAGGTCCTCGGCCACGCCCGCGCTGCCCGCGTCGAACGCTCCGGCCGCCGTGGTGACCATCTCCAGGATCCGCCGGTGCGGCTCGTCCGGCTCGAACGCGGACCGGTCCGACACCAGCATCAGCCGGGCCCGCTCCGGGGGGCCGAGTTCGCCCATGTCGGCGCGGCCCAGCAGAAGTTGTGTGTTGACGCGGTCGTTGACCTCGCTGGCCAGCTCGGCCGCCCGCACCAGGATGCCGGTACGGCGGCGGGCGTCGTGGACCAGTTCGGCGGCCTGGCGCAGGGCCGGGACCGCGGCCGCGGGCCTGCCCTGGGCCTGGGCTCCGTCGGCGAAGCGTTCCAGTCGTGCGGCCAGTTCCTCGTCCGGGCCCAGTGTGGACGCGGCCAGGTGCACGAGCTGGCGGTCGGGGCTGTCCTCCAGCACCGCCGCGAGGGCGCGGTGCGTGGCCAGGCGGTCGGTGACCGTGGCGCGTGTGTAGATCGCCGAGCGCATCAGCGGGTGCCGGAACTCGACACTGCGGCCGGCCAGGACGACGAGGTCCGCGTCGACCGCCTCCTGCAGCGCCGCCGCCGACACCGTGGCGTCGCAGAGCCGGCCGGCCACGTCGAGCAGCCTGCCCAGCGGTGCGGTCGGTTCGGTGGCCAGGGCCAGCAGGAACGTACGGCACTGGCCGCTGACCGAGTCGGTCCGTGCGGCGAACGCGGCCTCCAGGCGTTGGGTGAGGGGGAGGTCGTCCAGGTGTGCGGGGGCGCCGTGGACTGCCTTCGGCAGCTCCACCAGGGCCAGGGGGTTGCCCGCGGCCCGGTCCAGGATGAGTCCGCGTACCGGCGGCGGGAGGTCGGGGGCGCAGGCGTCGAGCAGTGCCGCGGCGGCCGTGTGGTCCAGTGGCTGCAGGTGCATGTCCGGGTTCATGCCCGGGCTGTACGAGGCGGCGGACGGGACCCTCGCGGCTCCGACGACCAGGATCGCGTGGTCCCGGGTGCGGCGGGCGACGAACCTGAGTACGTCACGGCTGGAGGAGTCGATCCACTGCACGTCGTCGGCGAGGATCAGCAGGGGCTGGCGGGCGGCCGCGTCGGCGAGCAGTTCCAGTACGGCGAGGCCGACGCGGAACACCTGGGGCTCGGTCTCGGTCTCCGTGGCGCCGAAGGCGGCGTTCAGGGCGAGGCGGTGGGGGGTGGGGAGGTTCTTGATGCCCCGTGCCGCCGGCTGCAGCAGGAGTTGCAGGGCGGCGAAGGGGAGCCACTGCTCGGTCTCGACGCCTGAGGTGCGCAGGATGCGGAAGCCGCTGTCGGTGGCGTCGGTGGCGAGGGTGCGCAGGAGGGCGGACTTGCCGACGCCGGCGCTGCCGTGCACCAGCACCGCGCTGCCGTGCCCGGCGGCGGCGTCCGCCAGCAGGTCACGGAGGGTACGGAGCTCCTCGTCCCGCCCGATCATCGCGCGCGGGGTGGCACCACAGCAGATATCCGGCTCACCGGGCACATGCTACCGGCCCCACGGAAACATCAGTCGAACGACTGCGGGATGACTCGGGGGGTGCCGGGGGTGCCGGGGGGTGCCTGCGGCGCCACTGTCCCTTCGGTGGGGGTTTGGGTAGCGCCCAGGCGTGGTGGGTGGGTCGGTGCCGGGTCGGGGGTGTCCGTCCTCGGACTGGCGCGACTGCGCTACTTGGAAGGGGTCGAGGGCGCGGACGCGCCAGCCGCTGCGGGCGGCCACCCCCGCCCCGTCCCCTCCCGCCGTACGCGCCCGCGCCCCCCGCACTCCGTCAACCGCGGGCAGTCGTGCCGCGTGGGCGGCAAACCCACCCCGCACTCCGTCAACCGCGGGCAGTCGTGCCGCTGGGGCGGCACGGGTGGGCGCGACGGCACCCCGTAAGCGCCGGGCCGCGCGACCCGGCCCCGGAGCACCCCGGCGCGGGGTACCCCGTACGACACCCCCCTCAGACATCGCCCAGCAACGACCTCATATCCCTCTCGACGTCCAAAAACCGTTCCTCCTCCCCCACCGGAACAGCCTCCAGCGTCCGCTGGACGAATACGTCGATCACCGCCCCCGGAACAGCCACCACATCCATTTCCGTCCCGGCTCGCAGAGAAATGAACACCAGGTCGTATCCCCGCACCCGCGACGGCCATATCCGTACGTCCCCGAGCCCGCTCAAGCCCTCCCGTCCGGCCAGCAGAAGTTCACGGCCGAAGCGCCATTCGACCGCCATTCCCGGACCCGCGTCCGCATTGAAGAGAATCGTCACCGCATAAGGATCCGCACGGTCGTACCGAAGATCCGTGACGACCGACAGGTGTGCCCGTTCCCTGACGAGGCGGACGGGTGTCCGGCAGGTCACCGGGTCCCGTCGGGTCTCGGAGGACCGACCGCTCATCGATACATCTCTCCCGTTCCCCCTCCCCCTGACGTGCGTTGATCCCAAGCCCCCACGTCAACGAGTCTGCTCCCGGACGAGGCCCCGGGCATCAGTCAAGCGACTGCACGGCGACCCTTTCCGCCGTCGTGCGCGTCACACGCGCGGGCCGACGTACGCCCTTGGCGGCCGCGCCGGCAGTCATCGCGAACAGTCGGATGACCGATGCCCGCGCACCGCGGAAACCGCATTAATGGGGTCCGGTAAAGACACGAATAGAGCGGCACCCGAGGAGAGACACCATGCATTCCGCACAGATGTCTTCCACCGATACCCTGACAGCCGCCGCAGCGGCCTTCACCGTAATCCGCCCGCGCCTTTTGCGGCTCGCGCGGCGCATTGTGGGAAACGCGGCCGAGGCAGAGGACGTCGTCCAGGACACCTGGCTGCGCTGGCAGAACACCGACCGTACGCGCGTACAGGATCCCCCCGCCTTTCTGACCCGGATCACGGTCCGGCTCGCCCTCAACGTCACCCGCTCCGCGCGGGTGCGCCACGAGACCGGGTTCGGCCCGTCGGCCGCCGAACCCGTCGACACCGGCGCGGACCCCGCCGTACGCGCCGAACGCGCGGAGGCGCTGGACGCCGCCCTGTGTCTGCTCGTCGAACGGCTCGGACCCACCGAGCGGGCCGCCTATGTGCTGCGGGTGGCGTTCGACTGCCCGTACAGCCAGATCGCCGAGGACCTCCGGATCAGCCAGGTCTACACCCGTCAGATCGTCAGCCGGGCCCGCAAGCACCTCGCCGGCGGACGGCGTACGACGGTGAGCCCCGGGGAGGGGCGGCGGTTCCGGGAGGCGTTCGCCGGGGCGGCGCGGTCGGGCGATCTCTCCGAACTGCGGACGGCACTTACCTGTTCATGAGTGTGAATCTGATTCAGTGTCAAGCCACTTGACGCGTCCACGGCAGGCCCCTACCGTCCCAGAAAGCGCTTTCCCCGTTCACGGATCCGAACGCTCAGCTCGTCCCACCAGCCGACCGAACCTGGAGACGAACGATGCACATGAGACCCGCCCTCGCCTGCGCCGGCCTGCTCGCCGGCACGCTCGTCGCGTTGTCCGGCAACCCCGCGCAGGCCGCGTCCGTACGGTACGAGGCCGAGGGGAGCTCGGCGGTCTGCACCGGCGCCATCGAGACCGAGTGGTCCGGCTACTCCGGCAGCGGCTTCTGCAACGGCACCAACGGGACCGGCGGCTACGCCCAGTTCACCGTCAGCGCCTCCGCCGCCGAGACGGCCACGCTCCGGGTGCGTTTCGCCAACGGCAGCGGCAGCGCCCGCGCCGCGAGCATCGTGGTGAACGGCAGCACGGTCGCGTCCGCCTCCTTCGAGGCCACCGGCGACTGGACGGGCTGGACGACGAAGACGTTCTCCGTGCCGGTGCGGTCGGGCAGCAACACCGTACGGCTGAGCCCGACCTCGTCCGCCGGACTGCCCAACATCGACTACATCGAGGTGGAGACGAGCGGCGACACCACCACCCCGCCGCCCACCGGCGGCACCCTCTACGTGGCACCGGGCGGCAGCGCCGGCGCGTCCGGCACGCAGTCCGACCCGACCACGCTCGCCTCCGCCATCGACCGGATCACCCCCGGCGGCACGATCTACCTGCGCGGCGGCACGTACAACCACTCCCAGACCGTCACCATCCCCGCGGGCAACAACGGCACCTCGGGCGACCGTACCGAGCTGGCCGCCTACCCGGGCGAGACCCCCGTACTGAACTTCTCGGCGCAGAGCGAGAGTTCGTCGAACCGCGGGCTCGCCGTGAACGGGTCGTACTGGCACGTCAAGGGGATCGTCGTCGAACGCGCCGGGGACAACGGCATCTTCGTCGGCGGCAGCAACAACGTCTTCGAGCGCACCGTGACCCGCTACAACCGCGACACCGGGCTGCAGCTCTCCCGGATGGCCTCCGACACGCCGAGCAGTCAGTGGCCGTCCAACAACCTGATCCTGAGCGCCGAGTCGCACGACAACGCCGACTCCGACGGTGAGGACGCCGACGGCTTCGCCGCCAAGCTCACCTCCGGCCCCGGCAACGTCTTCCGCTACGCCGTGTCGCACAACAACATCGACGACGGCTGGGACCTCTACACCAAGGACGACACCGGCGCGATCGGCGCGGTCACCATCGAGGACTCCCTCGCCTACGAGAACGGCACCCTCTCCAACGGCGGCCAGGCCGGCAACGGTGACCGCAACGGCTACAAGCTCGGCGGCGAGGACATCGCCGTCAACCACGTCGTCCGGCGCAGCATCGCCTACGACAACGGCAAGCACGGGTTCACCTACAACAGCAACCCGGGCTCGATGACCGTGTCGAACAACCTCAGCGTCGACAACGCCGAGCGCAACTTCAACTTCGACGCCGGCAGTTCGGTGTTCCGCAACAACACGTCGTGCCGCGGCGGCAGCGGGACGAACGACCGGATCATCGGCAACTCCGACAGCTCGAACCAGTTCTGGTCCGGCTCCAACGGCTCCCGGTGCGCCACCTACTCCGGTGCGCTGGGCTGGTCCTTCGCCTCCGACGGACGGCTGGTCGTCACTCTCGGCGGTCGGGTCGTGACGCTGTAGGTGATCGTGGTGCGCGTCGTGGCCGGTCCCGGGTCCGTCCGGGGCCGGCCGCTCCACGGGCCTAGGAGGTCAGGCCGATCTCCGCACAGGCCGCCTTGTAGGCGGCGGTGCAGATGTCCCCGACGGAGTAGACGCCGTCCTGGACCACCGTGGCCTCGATGTTCTCCCGGGTCAGCGCGACCACCGGGACCAGCATCGCCGGGATGTCCTTCCGGGTCGGGCTGTCGACCACGTCACGGGCGAGCGCGTCGAACTGGATCGACCGGTCCTGCACCTTGGCCACCGCGATGTCCGCGGCCCCCGTCGCCTCCAGCAGGAACGACTTGTACACCGTCATGTACTGCGTGCCCGCGACGACCCGCTGCACCCCCGCGAGGTCGGCGTCCTGCCCGGTCACCGGCGGCAGGTCGGTGACACCCGCGTCCTGCAGCACGTCGATGACCGCGCCGGCCATGCCGTCGTTCGCCGAGTAGACGGCGGCGATGTCGGCGGTGCCGATCTCCTTCATCGCCCTGCGCATGTTCTCCGCTGCGACCTCGGGCAGCCACTTGCGGGTGTCGTACGACTTGGCGATGTCGACGTGGCCGTTCAGTTCGGCGAGCGCGCCCTCCCGGAACAGTGCCGTGTTCGGGTCGGTGGGCGCGCCGTTCATCATGACGACCTTGCTCTTCTCGGCGTCCTCGCCGAGCGCGTTCACGAGGGCGCGGCCCTGTACCTGGCCGACGAGTTCGTTGTCGTGGGAGACGTACGCGTCGATCGGGCCCTGGGCGAGCCGGTCGTAGGCGATGACGGGTATGCCGGCCTTCTTCGCCTTCTCGACGTCCGGTGCGACGGCCGCGGAGTCCACCGCGTCCACCACGATCACGTCGACGCCGTCGGCGATCAGCCTGCCGAACTGCTCGCTCTGCTTCTCCTTGCTGCCCTTGGCGTTGGCGTAGACGACCTTGCCCTTCTTGTCGGTGAGGGAGGAGACGCGGTCCCTGATGAGGGGATAGTCGAACTTCTCGAAGCGTGCCGTGGCCGTGTCCGGCAGCAGCAGGCCCACGGTGATGTCGTAGCTCCTGCTCGGTGACTCGGACTCGTCGTCACCGCCGACGGCGCCGACGACCCCGCACGCGGTGAGGGTCAGGGCGGACAGGGCGGAGGTGAGGAGCACGGCGGAGCGGCGCACGACGGCGGACGCGGGGCGGGGGGTGGTACGGGGGTTCACGTGGGGGCCTTCCGGGCGAGTGCAGCGTGGCGTCCCCGTGACTGTGTCCGTTGTGCGGTGGTGCGACATGCGTGCTCACGGCCTTCTCGCGGGGTGCGCAGAGAATGTGCGCAGGAGCGGCACACAGGCTGCACACAGTGGGTCGCGGGCGTCGTTAGCGTGGCTGTTCCCTGTTCCGGACCGGCCGACCCCTCGGCGGGCGTCGGTACGTCAACTCAGGAAGACGGCGGATGGACTACTGCTCCACGTGTCGGCGGCATCTGAACGGCGCCCTGGTCTGCCCGGGCTGCGGCGCCTACGCCCCCGACATCGCGCCCAGCGTCATCGGCGGTCACACCGTCCCCGGTACGGCGACGGCCGCCACGGCGTCCGAGGCCGGCGTCCGTCCTCCCGCCCCGCGCCCCGACGACGTACCGGAGCCGGCCGCGGTGGCCGCGCCCACGGGTACGGGCCGGGCGGCGCGGCGGCGGCAGGTGGCCCGCTGGAAGAAGACGCAGCGGCGTGCCCTGGTCGCCACCGCGGTGGCCCTGGTGGGCGGCGGGCTCACCCTCGCCTCCATGGACCGGGGCGGCGGGGACCGCGCCCAGGCCGCCAGCGCACCGGATCTGCGGGGCATGGGCGGGGGCAAGGATCTCGCGGACGAGTACGACGACCTGGACGACGTGCCGAGCGCCTCCCCGGAGCGTGCGGAGCGGGCGCCCTCGGCCGGTGACCGGCGGTCCGCCGAGGCGGCTCCCGCGCCCGGCACACCGTCGGACACCCGCACGGAGAGCGCGGCCGTGTCGGACACGGCGGTGACCTCCCAGCCGTCCTCGCCGTCCCAGCGGCGGACGGCGTCCCCGGACACCGGCGCCCGCGCGGGTGCGGAAGCGGGTGCGGACAGTGGGTCCGCAACCCAGGAGAACGGCGGCTCCGGTACGGCCACCCCGCCCGCGACACCGCCCCCGGCGGCCGGTGACAACGGCGGCGGCAGTGGCAGCGGCACGGATCAGGGGCAGACCACGCCGTCCGCCCCCTCGACCACCGCGCCCGACCCGCAGCTCTGTCTCCTGGTGATCTGCCTGGGCTGACCGCGCCCGTCAGACGAGGGCCGCCAGCGTGCGCCGGGCCGCCTCGGCGACCAGGGCGTCGTCGGCGGCCGCGTCGCGGTCGGGGTGTTCGGTCAGTACGGCGATCACCAGCGGGGCGCCGCGCGGCGGCCAGAGTACGGCGATGTCGTGGGCGCGGCCCCAGTCGCCGGTGCCCGTCTTGTCGCCCACCTTCCAGTCGCCGGGCACCGCGGCCCGGATGCGCTTGCCGCCGGTGGTGCTGCCGACCAGCCAGTCCGTCAGCAGGGCGCGTTTCGCGGCCGGCAGGGCGTCGCCGAGGACCAGGGCGCGGTAGTCGGCGGCGACGGCCCGGGGGGTCGTGGTGTCGCGCGGGTCTCCGGGCGGATTGCCGTTCAGCTCGGGTTCGGTGTGGTCGAGGCGGCTGATCCGGTCGCCGAGTCCGCGCAGATGGGCGGTGAGCGCGGACGGGCCGCCGATGTCGCGCAGGAGCAGGTTGGCGGCGGTGTTGTCGCTGTGGCGGACGGCCGCGTCGCAGAGTTCCCGCAGCGTCATGCCGGTGTCGACGTGTCGCCCGGTGACCGGGGAGTAGGGGACGAGGTCGGCCCGGGTGTAGGTGACGCGCCGGTCCAGGCGGGTGAGCGGGCCCCGGTCCAGTACGGCCGCCGCGGCGAGTGTCTTGAAGGTGGAGCAGAGCGCGAGGCGTTCGTCGGCGCGGTGGATCACGGTGGCGCCGGTTCCGGTCGCGACGGCGTACACCCCGATCCGGGCGCCGTACTCGCGTTCGAGGTCGGTGAGGCCGCGGGGGTCGGCCGGGGCGGGGGCCGGGCGGCCGGGAGCGGCGGCTTCCGGGGCGCGTGCGGGGGTGTCGGTGGCACATCCGGCCACCGGGACGAGGGCCGCTGCGAGCAGCAACACGCGGCGGGAGGCTGCTGGTGTCACGGGGAGGATCTTTCGGTCGTCGGGGGGCGGGTCAGGACTCGGGTACGGCGGACAGCAGGGAGGCGATCACCGGTCCCGCCGAGCCGCCCCCGGTGACGCCCTCCTCGACCACGCAGGCCACGGCGACGTTGCCCCGGTGGGCGACCAGCCAGCCGTTGTTGTCCTGCTCGTCGGAGACCTCGGCGGTGCCGGTCTTGGCGCCGATGTCGCCGGGCAGCCCGGCCAGTACGCGGGCGGTGCCCTCGGTGACGGTCGCCCGCATGAGGGTGCGCAGCTGGGTCACCACCTCCGGCGGCAGCGGGGTCGTGGTGGTCTCGTCGTCGGTTCCGTCGACGAGCGAGGGCTGGCGGAAGGTGCCGGACACGGCCGTCGCCGTCACCGACGCCATGATCAGCGGGTTGGCCTGGACGCGGCCCTGTCCGATCATCGACGCGGCCTTCTCCGTCGCGTCGCGCGGCACCGGCACGGAACCGTCGTACGAGGGGACGCCCACGTGCCAGGTCTGGCCGACGCCGAAGTGCTTCTTCGCCACCTCCCCGAGTTCGCCGTCGCCGAGCTTGCCGCGCAGGCTGATGAACGCGGTGTTGCAGGACTCGGTGAAGTCCTTGCGGAAGGTGGCGCCCGGGTGTTCGGAGGTCTCCACGTTCTGGAACCGCTTGCCGACGGTGAGGTACTGGGGGCAGTCCACCACGTCGTCCGGGGCGACCGCGCCCTTCAGCAGCAGGGCCGCGCTGGTGACGATCTTCCAGGTGGAGCCGGGTGCGTAGGTGCCGGAGACGGCGCGGTTGAAGCCGGTGGCGGGCGAGTTGGCCACGGCGAGGATCTCGCCGTCGTCGATGCGCAGGGCGACGAGCGAGGCGTTCTTGCCGTCGGCCTCGCCGAGGGCGCGCTCCGCGGCGGCCTGCCAGTCGGCGTCGAGGGTGGTGCGGACGGGGCCTTCGTCCTTCAGGGTGTCGTCGCCGCCGAAGGACGCCTCCGTACGCTCCACCTTCCCCGTGGCCCGGTCGACGAGTTGCACCGTGCCGCGCGCTCCGCCGCCGTCCGTACCCCCGGCGAGCTGTGCCAGGACCGGGGCGAGGGACGGGTGGGTGGTGCCGGAGAGGGTCTCGCCGTCGCGGTCGGTGGCCTCGACCGGCGCGGTCTCCTCGCGTTCGAGGCGGAACTTCTCCGTGTCGCTGAGCCGGGGGTGGACCAGCGACAGTTTCCACTCCACCTTCCAGGAGCCGTCGTCCGCCTGCCGCAGCGGCAGCTTCGAGTCGTACGTCCAGACGCCCAGGCCGGTGACGGGCATCCGCGCGGTGAAGGGCACGGTGATCGTGCCGTCGCCGGTGTCCTTCGGTGTCCCGGCGGTGAGCTTCGGCTCCTCGATGTCGAGGCCGGCGGTGAAGCCCTGCAGCACCTCCTCGGCACGGTCGGGTCCCGTCGTACGGGCCGCGGCCTCGGGCAGGCGTCCGGCGGACCAGTCGGCGAGGAAGGCGCGGGCCTCGGCCACCGCCTCGGGATCGGGGCCGTCCTCGCCCCCGAAGGGACCGAGACCGGTCGCGTACGCCCCGCCGGCGGCGACCGCGGCCACCACCGCGACGGCGGTGAACGCCTTCGCCGTTCTGCGCGGGCGGCGACGGCTGGGGCCGGTGTGAGAGAAGTCGGCGTAGGAACTCATGCGGTCGACCACAGCAGCGGAAGGGGGCGTACGTCCAAGTCCACTATCAATCTTGGATCGATCAATACTCGATATGATGACTGGTCGTGGACCTGGTGAGGCGCCTGGAGTGCTTCGTGGCTGTTGCAGAAGAGTCACACTTCGGGCGTGCCGCGGCCCGTCCGGGGATGGCTCAGCCGCCGCTGTCGCAGCGCGTCCGGCGGCTGGAACGGGAGCTGGGCGTCCCGCTGTTCGAGCGACCAGCCGCCGGGTGACGATCACCGAGGCGGGCCGGCTGCTGCTGGCCGAGGCCCGGGAGGTCCTCGCCCGCTCCGACTCCTGGCCGGCGTCCGGCTTCCCCTTCGACGACGTGCATGTCGCCGGGAAGACCGGCAGTCTGCCGACGCTGCGCAACGAGGTCGGCGTCGTGGAGTACCCGGACGGGGGACGCTACGCCGTCGGCGTGTTCACCCGGACCGCGCACACCGCCGCCACCCTCCCGGCGGCCGACGCGGTGATCGGCACGGCCGCACGGATCGCGGTGGACGCGCTGCGGGCGAAAGCATTGCGATCACGTTGAGCCCGCGTGAAATGCGGGGGCCGTACGGAATTCGCCGGGGTCGCCGGGAATAAACGGAGCAGGGCCCCGCACCGAAGTGCGGGGCCCTGCTCTCAAACCCTGCGTACAGGTCAGGCGGGAACGATGTTCTCCGCCTGCGGGCCCTTCTGGCCCTGGGTGACGTCGAAGCTCACCTTCTGGCCTTCCTGGAGCTCGCGGAAGCCCGAGGTGGCGATGTTCGAGTAGTGGGCGAAGACGTCAGCGCCGCCGCCGTCCTGCTCGATGAAGCCGAAGCCCTTTTCCGAGTTGAACCACTTCACCGTACCGGTGGCCATATCAATTCTCCTGAGACAGTGCTGGGACTCGCACTTTACGAATCCCTTCATCGTCGCGATGATCACCTGCCCGGAGACCCGGTAGCAAACTGGCAACCACAACTGCAACTGGCGTCAGCCTAGCACGGAAATAGGCACCGGCAAGCGAGGAAAATCACTGGAATTAAACCCGGGCGGCGTGTTTAGGGAAAGAGATTTTCCGCAGCGGTTGGGGAATTTCTGGTCCGGCGGCGACAGGTTTTCACCGGGGCCCGTGACCCGCCCCCGCGCCCCTGCGGCGCAGCTCCTCGTTGGCGCGTTCGGCCTGCTCCAGCTGGTCCTCGAGGCTGATGATGCGGCACGCGGCGTCGACGGGGGTGCCCTGGTCGACCAGCTCGCGGGCCCGGACGGCCAGCCGCAGCTGGTGGCGCGAGTAGCGGCGGTGGCCGCCGTCCGAGCGCGTCGGGGTGATCAGCCGCGTCTCGCCCAGGGCGCGGAGGAAAGCGGGTGTGGCTCCGACCAGTTCCGCGGCCCTGCCCATGGTGTAGGCCGGGAAGTGGTCGTCGTCGAGCCGGTCCGCGACGGGGGACCGGTCCTGGTCCGGCTGCCGGCCGTCGACGTACGGCTGACTTTCGGAGGGCATGCGCACCTTTCCGCGGACCACGGTGGGCACGGTCCGCCACGGGGGACGGGTTCCCCACGGGGGAACTCTAGTCGGCCGGGCGGAAAACCTGTCGCGGCCGTGGCAGATGTCCTGGTGAGCCCGCGACGGCACGTTCCTGGGCGCGCGGCACGTCCCGTCGACGGCCGTCACGGCTTCTCGCGGGTCCTGGTGTCTTCGGCCGTACGGGTGCGGTGGGGACCCATTTCGGCGAGGACGTCATCGAGTTCGGGCTCCGTCAGCGCGGTGCCGGGGAGGGGGTCCGCGGCGGGGGCGGCCCGGAGGCCGTCGAGGAACAGGGCGAGGGGGCGCCGCCAGGCGTCCGTGGTGGTGGCCGCGGTGAGCGGAGGCACGGCGCGGCCGAGGGCGGCGAGGGCGAACAGCAGGTCCTCGGTGGTGACGTCGGCACGTACGTCGCCCTCCGCGCGGGCGCGGTCCAGCAGCAGCTCCACCGTCCGGCGGTTGTGGGCGTGCACGGAACGCAGGACCTCGACGTCCGGCAGACGGGTGGTCATCAGGTCGTTGGTGCCGCGGTCGGCGGCCAGGGTGGCGAAGACGGCCCCGAGGTAGTCGCGCAGTCCCGTCCAGGCGTGCGGGGCGGACCTGGCCCGTTCGCCGGCCGTCATGGTGTCCGTCAGCTGGTCGTGGAAGACCGCGTCGACGAGGGCGGCGCGGGTGGGGAAGTGCCGGTAGAGCGTGGCGTTGCCCACGCCGGCCCGGCGGGCGATGACGTCCAGCGGCGCGTCGAGCCCCTGCTCGCCGAAGACCGCGTGCGCCGCCTCCACCAGCAGGTCCCGGTTGCGCCGGGCGTCCCGCCGCTGCCGGGGCGCGGGCGCCTGATCACCGACGGGCATCGTCTTCCTCGTCTTCCGTCCGAGCGAAACGGGGATCGCTCCCCGACCGAATGCTATCGTCGGGCAGCGAAACGGGGAGTAGTCCCCATTTTTGTCGCGGCAGAGCGGCAGAGAGGACGCCGACGTGCGAGCACCGACCCTCGAGGAACTGGCACCCCGCGGTCACGACCCGGCGCACGACCCCTACTCCGTCCTCGCGGACCTGCGGCGGAAGGGCCCGGTGCACCGCGTCCACGTCCCGGGCAGCGGCGACGCCTGGCTGGTGGTGACGCGCGAGGGGGTGCGCGCCGCGCTCACCGACCCCCGGCTGCGCAACGACATCCGGCACTCCGCGACCTGGGAGACCGACGGCGGCCACGCGGTCGGCCGGAACATGCTGCAGAGCGACCCGCCGCACCACACCCGGCTGCGGAACCTGGTGGCGGGCCGTTTCACACCGGGCCGGATCGCCGCACTGCGGCCGGGCATCGAGGCGGTGGCACACGACCTGCTGGCGAGACCGTCCCGCCCGGACACCGCCGACCTGGTGAGCGCGTACGCGCTGCCGCTGCCGGTGACGGTGATCTGCGACCTCCTCGGCGTCCCCGTGACGGACCGCGCGGACTTCCACACCTGGTCGAACGAGCTGGTCGTGCCCACCGACGAGGCGACCGCCGCCGCCGCCTCCGCCGCACTGGCCGGCTACCTCACCGGCCTGATCGCCGAGAAGGCCCGCACCCCCGACGGCACCCTGCTCGCCGCCCTGGCCACGGACGCCAGGACCGACGCCGAGGAAGTCCTCGGCATGGCCTTCCTCCTGCTGGTGGCCGGCCACGAGACGACGGTCGACCTGATCTCCGCGACCGTGCACAGCCTGCTGACCCACCCGGACCAGCTCGCCCTGCTGCGCGCCGACCCGGCACTGACGGGCGCCGCGATCGAGGAGTCCCTGCGCTTCAACTCCCCCGTGCACTCGGGCGCGTTCCGCTTCGCGGCCGAGCCGCTGGAACTGGCCGGGACCCGGGTGGCCGCCGGTGACGCGGTCCTCGTTTCCCTGGCCGCGGCCTCCCGCGACCCGCTCGCCTTCCCCGACCCGGACCGCTTCGACCTCACCCGCCGCCCCCAGGGGCATCTGGCCTTCGGTCACGGCATCCACCACTGCCTGGGCGCCCCACTGGCCCGTACGGAGGCCGCCGTCGCCCTCCGCCTCCTCCTGGACCGCTACCCGGGCCTGGCGCTCGCCGCCGATCCCGCCGCCCTCACCTGGCGTACGAGCACCCTCCTGCGCGGGCTCACCGCACTCCCGGTCCGGCTGCGCTGACCGGGTGCGGGGCCGGGGGGACGGGAAGGCCGGGGGCGGGCCCCGAGCTGCACACGTGGGGACGCGACGGCCCGTCCCGGCCTTCCCTCCGGGCGCAATCTGCCATGTCACGGGGCCGGCCGCCCGCCGGGAAGGCCACCCGCGTGACAGAGTCGGGCATTCCGGGCGCTTTATCCTATTTCTTCATCCATACTCGGAAGCATGAACACGGCAACGTATGTGGTTCTGGCCGCGGACACGCACAAGTGGGCCGTCTTCGGCGCCTTCATCGGCGGGCTGATCGTGGCCGGCGCGCTGATCTGGGCCGTGCGTATCGGGATGCGCTACATGGACCAGGAGGAGCCCCGCCCGAAGGCCGAGGAGCAGCCACACCTCCCGGCCGGCGGCGCGGTGCGCGAGATGCGGGAGATACGGGAGCCGGACGAGATGCCGGACATGTCGAAGTCGGGCTCCCGGCTCATGCCCTACGAGCTCCATCACTCCGCGACGAGGACGGGCAAGGACCAGAAACGCAGGCGCTGGCTGCCCGGTTCCAGCGGCGCCTTCGGGAGCGGCGGTCCAGGGCACGTGTGACGTCACCGGGCCGGGGCGGCCTCCCCCACGGTGATCTGGATCTGCTCACCGGACGCGCTCACGCCGTTCAGGGCGGCGGTGGCCTGGAGCCGGTTGGGGCCGTCCGGCAGCGCCGCCCCGGGAGTGCAGGTCCAGTGACCGTCGGACCCGGCGGTGCCGGCGCACACCTCGTGGCCGTCCTTGTCGGAGACGGTGACCCGCGCGCCCGGATGGGCCGTACCGGCGACCGCCGGCCGCGCGTCCAGCGGCACCCCGGACTCCGGGCGGGTCAGGACCGGCTCGCCCAGTCCCACGGTCACCTGGCAGCCGCCCGCCGCGCGGGTCACGCCGTCCGCGTCCGCGAGGCGCAGGGCGCAGCCGCTCAGCCGGGTTCCGGGTACGGCGTCGGCGGGCACCGCCAGCACGAAGGGGAACCCGCCCGTCCGCCAGGGGTGTTCCGCCGAGACCGCGGTGTAGACGGCGCCGCGCCCGTCGGCGACCACCGCGCCCCGGTAGCCGGGGGTGCCGAGGGGGACGCCCGTCACCCGCGCCGCGGCAGGGGCGGTCAGGGTCAGCGTGGAGCCCTCTTTGAGGGCGGGCCCGGTGAAACCGGCGGCCTCGACGACGCCGTCCCGGCCGGGCGGGATCGTCACCTCCGCCCACAGCACCCGGTCGCCCGCCGCGGCGGGCAGCCACGCACCGGCCAGAATTCCGGCCGCCGTCAGCGCGGCGGCCGCCACTGTCCTGCTGGACCTGTTCATCGTGGGCGGTCTCCCTGTACGGCGGTCATGGACACCCCCTCCGCCGATTCTGCCGGGGTGTCCGCACGGGCCGCCCCTACTGGACGGCCGTACGGGTGCTCCACCGGGACGGCACCGCCGGGGGCGGGCCACGTGGCCGCCCACCGCGCCCGAGTCCTGCCGGGCACCTCCGACACGCCGCGCGGGCGCGTCCCCCGAAGGGCATCCACCGCCCGGGACCACCGCGCCCCACTCCTGGAAGCCGACGGCAGCCCCGAGGCGCTGAAGTCCCCGAGCCGCCCCGGTGCCGGGGCGGCTCGGGGACTCAGTGGCGGATCCAGGCCGTCGTGTCCGGGCCCAGGCGGCCGTCCTCCAGTGGGGCGCTGGTCAGGAGGACTTCGCCCGCCGGGAGGGGGACCGGTCCGGTGGACAGGTTGCTCACGCAGCTCCAGCCGTCGCCGCGGCCGAACCGCAGGACCCCCTCCGGGGTGTCCTCCGCCCAGGTCAGCGTCTCGCCGTCGATCAGTTTGCGGCGGGTGCGCAGGGCCGTTCGGTACAGCTCCAGGGTCGAGCCCTCCACCCCGTCCTGCGCCTCGACGGCGTACGCGGCGAACGACGGCGGCTGCGGCAGCCACGCGCCGGCCGCCCCGAAGCCGTACGACGGGCCGGTCGTGGTCCACGGCAGCGGCACCCGGCAGCCGTCGCGGCCCTTGCGGACATGCCCCGTCTGCTCCCAGATCGGGTCCTGGAGGACCTCCGTGGGCAGGTCGGCGACCTCGGGCAGGCCCAGTTCCTCACCCTGGTACAGGTACGCCGAGCCGGGCAGCGCCAGCATCAGCAGGGTGGCGGCGCGGGCCCGGCGCAGTCCGGCGTCCCGGTCGACGGAAGGGGCGTGGCCGCCGGAGAGCAGCCACGCGTTGTCGTCCGTGCCCGGCGGCAGCATCAGCCGGGAGGCGTGCCGTACGACGTCGTGGTTGGAGAGCACCCAGGTCGCCGGGGCGCCCGCGGTGTGCGCGGTCGCCAGCGACTCCGTGATGACCTGACGCAGCTCCCGCGCGTCCCACCCCGCCTGGAGGTACTCGAAGTTGAAGGCCTGGCCCAGTTCGTCCGGGCGGGCGTACAGGGCGCGGCGGGCACCGGGTACCCAGGCTTCGGCGACGGCCGTCCGGGGCGGCGAGTAGGCGTCGAAGATCTTGCGCCAGTCGCGGTAGATCTCGTGCACCTCGTCCCGGTCGTAGAAGGGGTGGGTGCCGGGCGCGAAGTGGGTGAGCCCGGCCTCGCCGCTCAGCTCGGGGGACCCGAGGTCGCGCAGCGGCTCGTCGAGGTCCTTGGCGAGAGCGTGCGCGACGTCGACGCGGAAGCCGTCCACGCCCCGGTCGGACCAGAACCGCAGGGTGGTGCGGACGTCGGCGCGCACGTCCGGGTGGCCCCAGTTCAGGTCGGGCTGCTCGGCGGCGAACAGGTGCAGGTACCACTGCCCGTCCGGCACCCGCTGCCACGCGCTGCCGCCGAACACGGACTGCCAGTCGGTGGGCGGCAGCTCGCCCCGCTCCCCCTTGCCGTCGCGGAAGACGTAGCGGTCGCGGGCCGGGGAGCCGGGCCCGGCCCGCAGCGCCTCCTGGAACCAGACGTGCTGGTGGGAGCTGTGGTTGGGGACGATGTCGACGATCACCTTGAGGCCGAGCCGGTGGGCCTCGGCGACGAGCTCGTCGAAGTCGTCGAGCGTGCCGAGGCGCGGGTCGACACCGCGCGGGTCGGCGACGTCGTAGCCGCCGTCGGCGAGCTCGGACGGGTAGAAGGGGCTCAGCCACAGGGCGTCGACGCCGAGGGCGGCGAGGTGGGTGAGACGCCGGGTGACGCCGCGCAGATCACCGAGCCCGTCGCCGTCCGCGTCGGCGAAGCTGCGGGGGTAGACCTGGTAGACGACGGCCTGCCGCCACCAGTCGGGGTTGCGGGAGGAGAGGTCGGGCGTGGCGTCGGGGGCGGGGTGCGGCGGCCGGGCGTCGGGCGTGAGGGTGCGGTCGGTCACGCGGTCTCCTCTGGGTGCGTGCGGGTACCGGCGGAGAATCTGTCCACACCACCCTAAAAACGAACACACCGGTGACGTGGAGACATTCCCCGCAGGTGTGTCGGACGACACTTTCGCCCTGTTCGTCCCTCGCGGAAGGACGCGCGGACAAAGACCCCGCGCCCATCAGGGGGTCGGTGTCGAACGGGCCGGGTCCACGGCCGAGGCGTCGGGGGGCGTGCACGGCGGGCTCCTCGTGCCGTGGGACGAACACCGCGCGCGACGGAGCCCCGGGGCTCGGTCACCGGCCGGATGCCGGCGCGCCGGGGGCGGGGACGGCGGCCGGGGGAGGACGCGACCCGTTCTCAGCGCGGGCGGCTCACCCGGACGGCTCGCCGCGCTGGTGGGGCGGGCGGCGGGGTGGTGCCGTGGGAGCACGTCCCGCTCGCGGACGGCCCGGTTCCCCCAGGAGGCACCCCGATGACGCATGCCCCGGCCGCCGCCCGCGCCCTCCTCGCCTCCGCGCTGTCGGTGACGGCCCTGCTGACCACGGCGGGGTGCATGGCGGGCGACCGGGACGTGCCGCGCGCACTGCCCGCGGCGGTGTCCGAACCCCCGGCCGCCCCCACCCCCACGGCCCCGTCGGCCGCCTCGCCCGCCGCACGGCAGCCCTCGCCCGGCCCGTCCGCGCTGAACGAGGAACAGCTGCGGGCCGCGCTGGTCACGGAGACGGACCTGGGTGAGCCGTGGATGGCGAGCCGGGGCGCGGCCACCTGGCGGGACGGGATGCTCAAGTCGAAGACGGACGACACCGACTGCCGCCGGCTGCTCGACACCCTGTACACGGAGGAACTGTTCGGCCCGCCGGCCGGACCGACCGCCACGGCCACCCTCGACGACGCCTACAACGACTCCCAGCTGCGTTACCAGGTCGCCGCGCACCCGCCCGCCGACGCGGACCGGGCGCTGGCCTGGCTGATGACGCTGCCGGAGAAGTGCGGACGGTTCGAGGCGACGCCCACCCGGGGCGGCGCCCAGGCCGTCGAGGTCACGGAGCTGCCGCTCCCGGAGGCGGGCGACGCGCGCGCGGGACTGCGGCTGACGATGACCGGCAAGGCGTCCGACGGTGTACCGACCCGCCTCACCGTCAACCTCGCGGCGATCCGCGTCGGCGAGGAGACGATCACCCTCACCAACGGCGGCCTCGGCGCGGTGCTCCCGGAGGTCACCCAGGCAATGACCCAACTCGGCGCGGACCGTCTGCGCGAGATCGGCCGCCAGGGACGGGTACAGGTCTGAGCGGGGGCGGAGACCGGCACGGTCCGATGAGGCCGGCGGTCCCCGCACCTCAGGGGGCGTCGAAGCGGCGGCCGTGGGTGATCACGTCCAGGGCGACCTCCAGGGCCGTGCGGTCGTGGGCGAAGGCGTCGGCGCGGAGACGGGCCAGGGCCTCGTCGGCTCCGACGTTCAGCTGGGCCATGATCATGCCGACGGCCTGGTGGACGCGGTCGTGGTCGGCGGCGAGTCCGCCGAGCCACGGTTCGTCGGCGTCCCGGAGGTCGTACGGCAGGTCCATCAGCGCCACCGTCATGACCCCGGCGACGAGCCGGGCGACCCGCAGCTGGCCGTCGGTGAGCCCGCCGGGGATACCGCGGTACAGGTCGAGGGTGCCGACACAGACGGCACCGCTGCCGAGGGGAAGGGCGTACACCGCGCGCACGCCCGCGCCGAGCGCCTGCTGGGCGAAGACGGGCCAGCGGCCGGCGCAGTCGGCGGCGGCGAGGTCACGCGCGAGGACGGGTTCACCGGTCTCCAGGACATGACGGCAGGGCCCGTCCCCCAGGGTGGCCTGGAGCTGGGCGAGCCGCGCGGCGCCCGGACCGGAGGCGCCGAGCTGGACGGGCATGCCGTCGCCGCGCAGCGACACGCTCGCGCCGCCGACCGGGAGCAGTTCGACGGCCACCGCGCACAGCCGTGCCGGTACGGCGGCCGGCTCGGCGCCCCGCAGCCCCGCGAGGACCGCGCCGATCACCCGCGCGTCCGCCCGGCCGCCGGTGCCCCGGCCCGGCTCGCCCCCAGGGTCGTCCCTGGGCCGCACGGCCACCGCCTCCCTCGCCTGTCGCCGGCCGATGAGTGCCCCGGTTTCCCACACCGCCCCGCATCGAAACCCGGACACCGGGCCGCACGGTACGGGACAGGCCGGCTCGGCGATCACTCCGCGCGCCGGGTACGCGCCCGTCGCGGCCGTCGCGTCGTACCGGTCAGACCGGCGGCTGTGCCGGCGCCGGGCCCAGGGTGGTCGTACCCGGGGCCGTGCGGTGGCCCAGGCCGGTGCGGTAGGCGTCCAGGGCGGCCTCCACGCGGCCGGTGCGGCGCAGCAGGTCGCCGAGGAGGCGGCACAGGTCGGCCAGGTCACCGGCGGCGCCCGCGCGTTCCAGCAGGCTCATCGCGCGTACGTAGTGCTCCTCGGCCCGCTCGGCCTCGCGGGCGTCCTCGGCGATGATGCCGAGCAGCCGGTGCGCGGCCGCCGCGTGCACCGCGCCCCGCTCGGGCGAGAGCCCGCCGAGGACGTCCTCCAGCAGGGCCGCCGCCTCCTCGGAACTGCCGCGCCGGTGCAGTACGTCGGCGAGTTCGACGGTCACCTGACTGCTGTAGAGGGACGCCCGCTTGGCCGCCAGCATCCGCAGCGCCTCACGCATCTCCGTCTCGGCGCGCTCCAGTTCACCGTTCTGCGCGTACACATAGCCGCGCATCCAGTGGCAGTTGGCCAGCTCCGTACGGAGCTGCAGCCCCCGGTACAGCTCCGCCGCCTTGGCCAGCGAGGCGTCCGCCTCGGCGAGGCGGCCCTCGGCGAGCAGGGTGCGGGCCACCGACCGGTGCATCCGCGCCACCAGCGCGGGGTCGCCGGACTGCGGGGCGAGCGCCAGCGCGAACTCCGCCGCCTGCGCGGCCCGCGCGTGCGCGCCCATGTCCATGTACGGGCCGATCGCGCTGGCGTACAGCAGCAGCAGCGCGTCCGGGTCGTGCAGACCGCCCCGGTTCAGTTCGTCGATGGTGGACTCGAGGAGGTAGACCGCGTACCGCAGTTCGCCCGCGAGGTAGTGCGCGACCGCCCGTCCGCGCAGCGCCGGCACCCGCGCGGGCAGCGGCGCCTCCGCGAGCCGGGCCTCGGCCCGCTCGAAGTACTCGCGTCCCTCGACGAGTTCGCCGGTCTCCAGCGCGCACTCCCCGAGCCCGAGCAGCGCGGCCGCCTCCTCCTCGGTCAGCCCCTGCGCCTCCGCCTCGGCGAGCAGCCCGGCGTACTGCCCGACCGCGGCCTCCGTCTCACCGACGGCGAGGGTGCGCTGCGCCTCGGTCAGCCGCAGATGCAGCTCGGTCACCAGCCGGGCGGAACGTCCGGTGGCCAGTTCGTCGAACGCGACTCCGAGACGGTCCGCGAGATGCCGTAGGGCGTCGTCGGAGGGGCGCACCCGGCCCGCCTCCAGAGTGGATATGTACGCGGGCGTGTACACCGGCTCGGCCAGCTGTTTCTGGGTCAGCCCGCGCTCCACCCGCAACTGCTGCACCCGCCGCCCGATGGTCCTCGGCTCGTCCCGCTCCCCCACGCCAACTCCCCCTGTGCCCCTTGCCGTTCGTGACCGCAAGCCCCTAGGTTAAACCGCGGATTAAACGTGCTTAACCCATCGCTGTTGCGAGGTCGCCGTGCTGGAACCCACACGCACCACCGAGCGTTACGCCCGTGGCCTGGCCGCGGCCGTCGCCGCGGTCGCGGCGCTGGTCCTGGCCGCTAACGCGGCCCCGGCCGAGGCCGACGACCCCGCGCCGGACCGGCAGACCACGGCACCGGTGGAAGCGGCGGTCCGTTAGACCACCTCGGGGGACATCTAACCCTGCGTCTGCAACTGGCGCAGTTGTTCGCGCACATGATCGAGGGCGCCCTCGCGCCGCCCCGGTACCCGGCCGCGCAACTCGGCGAGTACGGGGCCCAGTTCACGGGCCCGTACGGGGTCGCCGATCCGGCCCCACTGGTGGTGCGCGCGGTCCACGGCCGATTCGACGGCGGGCGCGTCCGCCGGCTGCCCCGCGGTCAGCCGGGTGGTGGCCACCGCCAGCCAGGAACGGCAGCTGCGGGCCGCGTCCCCGGCCAGCATCGCCAGGTCCGCCCGGACCTCCGTCCAGTGCAGCGCCTCCTCGGAGGCGGGCCCGTGCGCCAGCCGGGCCGCCTGCTCCAGCCGGGCGGCGAGCGCGTCGGCGTCGCCGTGCCGCCCGGACCGTACGGCGGCGGTGACGGCCGCGTGCGGATCACCCGGCAGCGGCCCGCGCTGCGCCAGCAGCAGATCGGTGCCCGCGCTCTCCGGCGCGATCCGGGTCAGCGCCTGCTGGTGCAGTTCCTCGTCCGGGGGACGGCGGCCGCTGCGCAGGATCGTCGCGACCGCCTTCATGTACGCCGGTGCCGCGACCCCGCGCCGGGACGGCGGCGGCGCGACCCGGCCGTAGACGGTGTTGTCCCGGCCGCAGTCCAGCGGGGACGGGCCCGGCGGGCGCGGCGCGCACAGCCACTGCCAGGTCTCCGCGTCGGCGTGCAGATCGAGGAAGAGCGTCGTGGCGCCCGCCGGCCGCAGCCGCAGCTCCTCCCGGAACCACTGCCAGGGCAGCGCCGTGTACCGCACCGTCGACGCGGTCGTCCGGGCCAGCGCCAGATGCGGCAGGCGCTGTCTGCGGTCGAGCTGGAGCTGCCCGGTGACGTACACGGTCAGCGGTCCCGGCGCCGCGGCGGCGGCCCTCAGCCGGGTCAGCACGGCCTGCGGCTCCAGCGGGTCGGCGAGTTCGACCACGTTCGCGGTGTCCGTTCCGGACAGCACGGCGGGCGGCACCGCCGCGAGGACCGGGAGCACGGAGGCCGCGTCCACCAGCCGCCCGCGGCCCAGCGGCGCGGCCGCCACCAGCAGCACGGTTCCGGGCATGGTCGCCTCCCCCTGTCGATCACCTACGGATGCACGGTAACCGCTGCGCCCGCGCGGGGTGGTGTCAGTGGCGTGAACGTCCCTCTTCGGGGCCTTCGCCCCGCGGCCCGCGGGTGCGCCGTACGGCGAAGGCGGTGGTGTCGTCGGCGAGATGCCCCCGGCTGTGCCGCAGCGTCCCGTCCCGTACGGCGACGACCAGCCTGCCCGGTGCCACGACCCGCGGGTCCGCCGCCACCGCCCGGGTCAGGGCCTCGGCGAGCCGGTAGAAGTCACCGTGCCCGTCCCGGGCCTCGGTCACCCCGTCGGTGACCACCAGCAGCGTCTCGTCGGCGGCGACCGGCACCCGGCACAGCGGCGGCGGGTCCGGGGCCAGGTCCCGGCAGCCGATCGGCAGCCCCCCGCCGGCCGCCAGCGACCGCACGCCGCGGGGGCCGACGGCCAGCGGGGCCTCGTGCCCGAACACGACGGCGTCCACGACGTCGGTACGGTCCACCGGGAACCCGAGCAGTACGGCGGTGGCGAACCGGTCGCCGTCGCCCCGGCCCAGCGCCGTCGTGTACTCGCGGTGCCGCAGCATCCGCTCCTCCAGCCGGTCGGCGACCTTCATCAGCTCGGCCTCGTGGTACCCGGCCTCGCGGAACGTCCCGAGCAGCACCGCCGCCGTCTCCACCGCCCCCAGCCCCTTGCCCTGCACGTCACCGACGAGGACCCGGGTGCCGTACGGGCCCGGCTGGATGTCGTAGAAGTCGCCGCCGACACGGGCCTGGGCGTCGGCGGTGAGATACACCCCGGCGTGCTCCAGACCGCCCCAGCCCCGCGGCAGGGGGCGCAGCACCGTGCGCCGTACGGTGTCGGTCACGTCCCGCATGTGCAGCGCGCGGCGCTCGGCGCGCACCCGCACCACACAGGCCAGCGTGGCGAGGACGCCACCGGTGGCGACCAGGATGAAGTCCGGCAGACCCGCCTGGAACTGGTGCGGCCAGGCGCTGTCCACGACGGTGTACACGGACATGGCGAGCACGGCGAACACGGCCGTGCCCCAGATCCCGCAGATCGCGGCGGCGATGCCCGGCACCAGCACGATCCACGAGATGATCCGGAACTCGCCGGTGGTGTTGTAGTCGGCGATCGCGATCGCCGTGAGCAGCACCAGCGGCGGCAGCCAGGTGATGCTGCGCCCTCGCAGCCGCAGCATCTCGTGGCGATGCACGACGTCCCTCCGGCCGGTCAGGGGATACCGGTCGTGCAGGCCGTGTCCTCCGCTGCCCCGACTCACGGCCCCAGCGAAACACGCGGCCGTGCGGCCCGCATCCGGTCCCCACTTGCCGACCGGGCCGGGGAGGTGTGCTCTTGGAGGGCGGGGGCGAGGCGAGAGGAGTGCTCCCATGGCGCACGCGGCACCCCGGTCCCGGGCGGCGATCGAACGGTCCGCCACGACCGACGTCTTCAGCGCACGGACCCATACGGCGGCGAAGATCGCGATCCCCGTCCTGCTCGGGCTCGTGTACGGCTACTGGGCGGCGGGCAACCGGCGCGACGCGGGACCCATCACCGGCTGGAACCTCCTGTTCGGCTTCCTGACCGCGCTGGTCTTCGCCGTGGTCCTCATGGCCCTGCTCGCGCTGGCCCCGAAACTCCCCCGCGAAGCCCACGCGGTGACCTGGGGAGCCTTCGCGGGCGCGGCGGTCGGCTTCCTCTTCAGCCAGGCCGGCGGCAGCGTCCTCCGCTCCACAGCCCTGGCCCTGGCGGTGGCAGCGGGAACAACCCTGCTCATGTTCTACCGCTACTACACCCACGAACCCACCTGACGCCCCACCCCCGCACCCCGCACTCCGCGGGCAGGCGTGCCGCACCCCCGCACTCCGCGGGCAATCGTGCCGCAGGGCGGCACGGGTGGGCGCGACGGCACCCCGCATGCGCCGGGCCGCGCGAACACCCCCCGGCCCACCCCCACCCGCCCCCGTTCGGGCCACCCGCACACCCGAACGCCCGCCTCCACTCGCGCGCACACCCCCCACCCCCTTGCCTGAAGGGGTGGCCCCCCGCAACGCCCTCTCCGCAACCCTCCTGACCCTCGCCTGCCTCCTCACCCCCTGCGCCACCCTCACCACCTGGGCGACCCACACCCTCACCGACACCCCCCGCTACGTGGACACGATGGCCCCCCTCGCCACCAACCCCGCCATCCGCGAAGCGGTCGCCGACGCCGTACAGGACGAGGTCGTACAAACCCTGTCCCCCCAGCCGGCCGCCGCCACCACCACCGACAACCCCCTCACCCCCTTCATCAAGGACGCGGTCCGCTCCTTCACCCGCACCCCCGCCTTCCGCACGGCCTGGACCGCCACGAACGAGGCCGTCCACGACGCCCTCCTGCGCGCCCTCCACACCGACACCCCCGGCCCGGTCACCATCGACCTCGCCCCCGTCACCGCCCAGGTGAGGGCGCAGCTCACCGCCGACCACATGCCCTACGCCCACCGCATCCCCGTGGAGCACACCGAGGTCGCGGTGGTGCCGGAGACCGAGGTGGCCGGACTCCGCAGGGGGTTCCACATGCTGGACGCCGCCGCGTTCTGGCTGCCGCTCGCGGCCGTCGTCCTCGCCGTCACCGGGACCGCCGTGGCCGCCTGCCGCCGCCGTGCCCTCACCGCGACCGGCCTGGGCACGGCCCTCGGCGGAGCCCTGCTCGCCGTGGCGGTCGCGGTCGGCCGCCGGCTCACCCTGGCCGACCTCCCCGACCGCATCCACCGTCCGGCCGCCGCCGCCGTCTACGACGCCCTGACCGCCACCCTCCGCACGGCGTCCTGGCTCCTCCTCGCCCTGGGCCTGACCGTCGCGCTGGCCTCCTGGCTCACCGGCCGCCGCGAACCCCCGCCCTCCACGACCGCGTCGGCCGCCCCTTCCCGGCAGCCGCCCGCCACCCTCCCCCGTCCCTGAGGGAGGATTCGGTCATCGCACCCGCGAGCGGAAGGCCGGAAACCTTGGACACTGCGACAGCCGACCCGTCGACCACCGGATACGAGACCGGGCGGACGGGACGACGGCGGTTCCGCACCTGGTCGGCGGCGCTGCTGTTCGCCGGGGTGAGCGTCGTCGTCGGCTGCCGGACCGCCGACACCGACGGCATCACCCCCGTGCCGCAGCTCCTCGCCTTCCTGCCCTGGCTGCTCGTACCCACCGCCGCGGGGCTGCTCTTCACCGTGCTGGCCCGCTGGTGGACCGGCGCCGTGTGGGGCGTGGCGCTGCTCGGCCTGCTGGCCTGGTTCATCGAGCCGTACGGGAAGACGGGCGACCCCTCGGGGCCGCCCGTCGCCGAGCTGCGTGTGCTGACGTCCAACGTGGAGTTCGGCCGGGCCACCGACGCGCTGATCGACGCGGTGCGCCGTGAGAAGCCGGACCTCGTGTTCGTCCAGGAGTGCGAGTACACGTGTGACGCGGCGCTGAAGCGGGAGCTGACCGACGCCTACCCGCACCGGCAGGCGGTGGAGGGCGGCGGCAGCGAGGGGTCGGTCATCCTCAGCCGCTTCCCGCTGCGGGCCACCGACGGGGTCCCGGGCACGATGGGCATGCCCGGCGCCGTGGCCGACGTGGACGGGCATCCCGTACGGCTCCAGCTCGCGCACCCGATGCCGCCGCTGCCGGACCGGGTGGGCCTGTGGCAGCGGGAACTCGGCCGGCTGCGCGACGCCGCCGCCGCGGACCGGGACACCCCGACGGTGTTCGCCGGGGACTTCAACGCCTCCCAGGACCACGCGGCCTTCCGCCGCATCCTGGACACGGGCCTACGCGACGCGTCCCGCCTGACCGGCGCCGACCGGACCCCGACCTGGCCCACCCGCACCACCCCGGCCTTCGGCGCCCAGATAGACCACATCCTGGTCTCGAAGACCTTCAAAGCGACCCGGACCCGCTTCCTGACCCTCGGCGACACCGACCACCGAGCACTCCTGACCGACCTGACCCTGCACCCAGCCCGCTGACGCAACTGCGGGCAGTCGTGCCTCCCCCAGTGCCTGAAGGGCCTGGGAGGTACCCCCAGGCGGCACGGGTGGGCGCGGCGGCACCCCGCAAACGCCGGGCCGCGCGACCCACCCCCGCCTCACCACAGCACACGGTCACCGGTGACAACCGGCCACCGAGCCCGAGCCCCGGTTAACGCGCGGACTTCTGCAACGCCTTCTCCGCCTTGTCCAGCGCAGCGGCGAACCCATTCGCCCACAGCTGATTCACCCGGGACCGCTCCGCGGAGTTCGGGTACGCGTTGGTGCACGACGTCCCCGGCCCACCCCCCGACATCAGCTCACTGCACGGCCCGGAGTAGTGATCCGGCAGCCCCAGCACGTGCCCCGTCTCATGCGCGGTCACCCGCGTCGAGTCGTACTGCTGGTTCTGCCGGTAGTCGAGGAAGATGTACCCCCGCCCGTGTCCGTCCGTGGACGCGTACGAGCCGCGGGAGTCGTTCCCCTCGTAGTACGTGAAGTCCGCACCCGACGTGCCGGCCTGGAGTCTCACGTTGGAGACCGAGCTGTTCCAGATCTGCGCGCTGCGGGATATCTGCGAGGCGAACGACGGCGCCCGGGAGGCGTTGTAGACGACGGTGACGGCGGCCGCGCTCGTGGGGTTCGCGGCCCGCTTCTCGGCCGCCGACTTCAGCACGGCCTCGAAGAAGGCCCGGTTGGCGGCGGCTTCCTCCGACGGCCCGTCGAAGGCGGCGTACAAAACGGACGAGGCCGCCGATCCGGCGTCGAGCGGGGCGGTCGCAGCGGTCGCCGGGGCGACACCGAACCCGAGAGCCGTGAGGCTCAGACCGGCGGCCGTGAGCACGGACATGGGCATGCGCATACGCATCGATGACTCCTAGAGGTGGGGGTGAGTCACATGTCACCGAGGAGTGTGTGCGCCTGTGCGCCCGCTGTGATGATGGCAACCGGTGATAGGACGGCCCTATCGCCCTACACCGGCCACCTGCCCGTGAGCGCCCGACTCGGCCGGAACGGGCGGGGTTTGTGTGTCTGGTGAAAGCTGAACTTCCGGCTTACGCTCCCAGGGCATGGAGCTCGAGGTCAGGCACCTCAGGGCGCTGTGCGCGATCGCCGACACCGGCAGTCTGCACCGTGCCGCACGTCAGCTCGGCGTGGCCCAGCCCTCGTTGAGCACCCAGTTGCGGCGCATCGAACAGGAACTGGGCGGCGCCCTGTTCGTACGCGCCCGTACCGGCTGCCGCCCCACCCCGCTGGGCCGGCTGGTGCTCAGCCGCGCCCGCCCCCTCGTCACGGAACTGCGCTCGCTGGTCACCGAGGCCCGCGCCGCCGCCGTGGGAGACCGTCAGCTGCGCATCGGCTCGACCGCCAGCCGCGCCCTGGCCGGCTGGCTGCGACGGCTGCGACGGCACTGGCAGGAACCCACCCTGCACATGGACGTCTCCGCCAACGCGCTGCTGCGCATGGTCGCCGACGGCCAGCTCGACGTGGCGTTCGTGCACGAGGTCGAGGGCTCACCGCTGCGCATCCCCGAGAACCTGCGCACCCGGGTCCTCGTCGAACGCGAACCGCAGTTCGTGTCGCTCCCGGCCGACCACCCGGCCGCCGCGCGTCCGGTCGTCCAGCTGTCGGACCTGGCCGAGGACCGCTGGATGATCGACCCGGCGGTCGACGGCGAGTGGGACGCCGTACGACGGGTCCTGCGCACGGCCGGAATCAACCCGCGCGTGCTGCACGGCGACTACCACACGGCCGCGTCGCTGGTCGCGATCGGCGAGGTCGTCACGGTGTGCCAGCCGACGTCGCCCTCCCGCCCCGAGACGGCGGTCCGCCGGCTGTACGGCGACCCGCTCGGCGTACGGCTGCTGCTGGCGGCGCGTACGGAGACGGAGCTGGAGGGCGTCTATCCCGACCTGGCCGACGCGTACCGGGAGGCGGCGCGGCAGGCACCGGCGTACCGGGAGTGGCTGGATCAGGACCTGGTCCCGGGCCCCTGACCCAGCCCCCGCTCCGCTGCCTCAGACGCCGATGTCCTGCCCGTCCGCGCGCCACACCGCGACGACCGCCGGGCGGACGTACGTGCCGGGCCCGTCGGGCCAGGCGCTGGCCGGCTGGTCCACGGTCGCCCCGTCCACCTCGCCCGGGTGCTGTACGGCGACCAGCACGCGCCGGTCCTGGATGACCGGGCCGCAGGTCTCGGCGCCGTTGGGCACGGTGAGGAACTGCTTCAGCTCGCCGCGCCGGTCACCGCGCGTGGCGACGCCGAAGAGGCCGTCGTGGGAGCCGAGGGCGCTGCCGTCGGTGGAGATCCACAGGTTGCCGTGGTCGTCGAAGGCGACGTTGTCCGGGCAGGAGATGGGGCTGACGGAGTCCTTCGGGAAGCCGGCGAAGTACGTCGCCGGGTCCTCGGGGTCGCCCGCGACCAGGAACAGCGACCAGGCGAAGCGGGTGCTCTCCGGCCGGTTCCAGCGCTCGGTCAGTTCGAGGACGTGGCCGTGCTTGTTGGCGTTGCGCGGGTTGGCCTCGTCCGCCTTGGCGTTGGAGCCGACACCGCGGTTGCTGTTGTTGGTGAGGGCGACGTACACCTTGCCGGTGACCGGGTTCGGCTCGATGTCCTCGGGGCGGTCCATCTTGGTGGCGCCCACCTTGTCGCCGGCGAGGCGGGTGAAGACGAAGACCTCCTCGGCGGTCATGCCGTCGACGTGCGAGACGGCGCCGTGGGCGGTGGCGGTGGCCAGCGGGATCCACTGGCCGCTGCCGTCGAACTCGCCGTCCTTCGGAAGCTTGCCGGTGCCGTCGATCTCGATGGCGGGGGAGTCGCCGGTGAGCTTGGCGACGTACAGCGTGCCCTCGTCGAGCAGGGTGAGGTTGTGCTCGCGGGCGGAGCGGCTGTTGCCGTGCCGCATCCTCTTGCTGCCGACGAACTTGTAGAAGTAGTCGAACCGTTCGTCGTCGCCGGTGTAGACGACCGGTCGCCCGTCGTGCGTCATGCGTACGGTCGCGGCCTCGTGCTTGAAGCGGCCGAGCGCGGTGCGCTTGCGCGGGGTGGAGTCGGGGTCGTACGGGTCGAGTTCGACGACGTAGCCGAAGCGGTGCACCTCGTTGGGCTCCTGGGCGAGGTCGAACCGCTTGTCGAACCGCTCCCACTTGCGCTCGGTGGCGCCGGTGCCGATGCCGTACCGCTTGTCGGTGGCGCTGCCGCCGTTGGCGAAGTACTGGTTGAAGTTCTCCTCGCCGTGCAGCGTGGTGCCCCACGGGGTGGTGCCGCCGGAGCAGTTGTTGAGAGTGCCGAGGACCTTGCTGCCGCGCGGGTCGGCGGAGGTCTTCACCAGGTCGGACCCGGCGACGGGGCCGGTGAGGCGGAACTCGGAGGTGGCGGTGAGGCGCCGGTTGAGCCGGTGCCGGCTGACGGCGGTCAGTTCGCCGGTGCGGCGCTCCTCCTCCACGGCGACGACGGCGAGGCCGTGCGCGGCCCAGGCGATCTCCACCTGCTCACGGGTGGGGTTCTCGGGGTCGTAGTCCCGGAACATGAGGATCTCGTCGGTGTACTCGTGATTGGCGACGAGGAGCTGGCGGCCGTGCTCGCCCTTGAGGGGGAGCAGGGAGAGGAAGTCGCAGTTGTAGCCGAACTGTCCGGCCTGTGCCTTGGCGCTCTGCCTGTCGCCGTTGAAGGCGGGCGCGCCGCGCAGGATGGGCTCGCCCCAGCGGATGACGACGTTCTGCCGGTAGCCCTCGGGCACGGTCACGGCGTCGTTGGTGTTCGGGGCGACGGGGGCGAACCGCAGACCGCGGGCGCCCTTGTGTTTGCCGTGCCCGTTGCCGTGTCCGTGGCCCTTCGCGGCGGGCGCGGCCTGCGCCTCGGGCGCGGCGACGACGCCGGCCGCCCCGGCGCCGGCGGCCGCCACGGTCACGACGGCGGCGGCACGCATCATGGAACGGCGGCTGAGGGCACCGGCGATGACATCACCGACGTACTCGTTGGACGTGGTGTTGGGCACCTCGTGGAAGCAGGCGTCACCACACCGGAAACGGCAGGTCATGGCGGACCGTCCGCCGGGGTGGGAACCGGACGGCGTTCCGATCAACGGCAGCAGCTTTCGCACGTTTTCACTCCTTGGGTACCCGTGGTGTCAGCGTGACCGTAGGAGCACATATGTGCGGTAGCCGGGCGCCCGGGTGAACGGCGAGTGAACCTGCCGCAGCATTACGGAAGGTGCCCCGGGCCGGATCGCGCCCTTGACATATACGATTCGGCCAACTCCGACCCTGCCCAAGATCGCCCTTGCGGGTCGATAACCTTACGTGTCCGTCCTGGCCAGGGATTGACGGGCATCAACTCATGCGAAGGGTTGCGCACATGGGCATTCTCACTCTCCTGCGGAACGCGTTCGGCCGGTCACGCAAGGCGAGGTCCGCCGAGGCGGAGGGTGCGGTGGACGCTTCCGCTCCGGTGGCGACGCCCCCGGAGCCCGAGGCGACCAAGCCGACGATCCCGTCCCCCTCCCCGGAACCGACCCCGGCATCCACCCCGTCGGTCCCGGAACCCCGAACGGAACACGACCTGGTCTCAGAAGCCTTCGACAAGGTCACCACCCCGGACCCGGCCCCCACCCCGGCCCCTGCGGCCAAGGCCGAACCGAAGCCTGAGCCCGAGCCCGAAGCCACCCCGGAGCCCGCGGCCAAGGCCGAACCCGCCCCGGAACCGAAGGTTGAGGCGGAGCGCGAACCGGAGCCGGAGCCCGAGCCGGTCATCGAGGCAAAGGCCGAGCCGGAGGCAACCCCCGAGCCCGCCCCCGCTGAGGAGCCTGCCGCAGCCGCCGACGGCGAGGACGTCCCACAGGGGCCACCCGCACCCGACGACGAGAGCCGCACGGGCGGTGCGGGTGGGAACGAATCCCCCGCCGAAGGCGAAGCCGAGGCCGAACCCGAGCCCGACGCAGCCGCCGCTGCCGAACCCGAGCCGGCAACCGAGGCGAAGCCCGAACCCGAGCCCGCCGCAGGCGAACCCCACCCCACCATCCCCCCCACCCTCACCACCGCCTACAACGCAGCCGCCACCACCCTCACAAACCACAACCTCACCGGCGCCCGCGCCAAGATCTACCTCGTCCTCGACCGCTCCGCGAGCATGCGCCCGTACTACAAGGACGGCTCCGCCCAGGCCCTCGGCGAGCAGACCCTCGCCCTCGCCGCCCACCTCGACCCGACGGCGACGGTCCACGTCACCTTCTTCTCCACCGAACTCGACGGCACCGGCGAGCTGACCCTCACCGACCACGAGAACAAGATCGACGAGCTGCACGCGGGCCTCGGCCGCATGGGCCGTACCAGCTACCACGCCGCCGTGGAAGCCGTACTCGCCCGCCACGCGGAAGAGGAAGCCGGCACCCCCGCCCTGGTGATCTTCCAGACGGACGGCGCCCCGGACGCCAAGACCCCCGCCACCCAGTCCCTCACCGCCGCCGCGAAGACCCACCCCACCGTGTTCTTCTCCTTCGTCGCCTTCGGTGAGCACGACAACAAGGCCTTCGACTACCTCCGCAAGCTGAAGACGGAGAACACCGCCTTCTTCCACGCCGGCCCCACCCCCCGCGAGCTCACGGACAGCGAGCTCTACGAGGGCGTCCTGGCGTCCTGGCGCCCGTAGTCACCACGGTGACCCAGCTCGGGGGGCGGACGGGAATCCCGTCCGCCCCCCGAAACGCGTGTGAGCCGACCTGCGCGGGGCCAGTAGGATTTCGACCATGGCGGCCACTGGATCCGAGAAGCAGGGGGCGAAGGCGTACTACGTCTCGACCCCCATCTACTACGTCAACGACGCTCCTCACCTGGGCCACGCCTATACGACCGTCGCAGGCGACGTGCTCACCCGCTGGCACCGCCAGCGCGGTGAGAAGGTGTGGTACCTCACCGGCACGGACGAGCACGGTCAGAAGATCATGCGCACGGCCGAGGCGAACGGGGTCACCCCGCAGGCCTGGGCCAACAAGCTCGTCACGGAGGCCTGGAAGCCCCTGTGGGAGCACCTCGACATCGCGAACGACGACTTCATCCGCACCACGCAGAAGCGGCACACCGACCGCGTCCAGGAGTTCGTGCAGGACCTGTACGACAAGGGCGAGATCTACAAGGGCGGCTACGAGGGCCCGTACTGCGTGGGCTGCGAGGAGTACAAGCTCCCCGGCGAGCTGCTCGACGGCGAGGGCGAGTACGCGGGCCAGAAGCTGTGCCCGATCCACAAGAAGCCGGTGGAGATCCTCAGCGAGGAGAACTACTTCTTCAAGCTGAGCGAGTACGGCGAGAAGCTCCTCGCCCACTACGAGGCCAACCCGGGCTTCATCCAGCCGGAGTCGGCGCGCAACGAGGTCGTGAACTTCGTCCGCCAGGGCCTCCAGGACCTCTCGATCTCCCGCTCGACGTTCGACTGGGGCGTGCCCGTCCCGTGGGACGACAAGCACGTCATCTACGTGTGGGTCGACGCGCTGCTGAACTACGCGACGGCGGTCGGCTACAACGAGAACCCGGAGAAGTTCGAGTCGACGTTCCCCGCCGACGTGCACCTGGTCGGCAAGGACATCCTGCGCTTCCACGCGATCATCTGGCCGGCCATGCTGATGGCGCAGGGCCTCCCGCTCCCCGGGAAGGTCGCCGCGAACGGCTGGCTGATGGTCGGCGGCGAGAAGATGAGCAAGTCCAACCTGACCGGCATCAAGCCGCAGGACCTGACCTCGCACTTCGGCGTGGACGCGTACCGCTGGTACTTCCTGCGGGCGATCGCCTTCGGCCAGGACGGCAGCTTCTCCTGGGAGGACTTCTCGGCCCGCTACACCAGCGAGCTGGCGAACGACTACGGCAACCTGGCCTCCCGTGTGGCCGCGATGGTCGGCAAGTACTTCGGCGGGGAGCTGCCGGCGTCGACGGCCGACGGTGACGCGGAGCGGGCGATCCAGGACGGCCTGACCAAGGCGGTCACAGAGGCGGACCGGAAGATCGGCGAGGAGCTGGACTTCCAGGGCGGCATCCTGGCCGTCTTCGACTTCGTGAAGCAGGTCAACGGCTACATCACGGAGCAGGAGCCGTGGAAGGTCGCCAAGGACGACTCACCGGAGGGCAAGGCCCGCCTGGCGACGATCCTCTACACGGCCGCGGAATCCCTCCGCGCGGTGGCGGTCCTCCTCAACCCGATCATGCCGGAGACCTCCCAGAAGCTCTGGGACTCCCTCGGCGCGGAGGCCGGCCTCGGCGCCCTCGCGGACCAGGACGTCACGGAAGCCGGCACCTGGGGCATCCTGCCCGCCGGCACGACGGTCACCAAGGGCGCGGTCCTCTTCCCCCGCCTCGAGGAGAAGCCGACCGCGTAGGACCCGCACGTACGTCCAGAGGCCCGGAAACACCACGTTTCCGGGCCTCTGCGCAGGTGAAGGGGTCAGCTCCCCGACGCGTGCGCCACGAACTCGGCCCACGCGCGGGGCGCAACGGCAAGCCGAGGACCTGCCACGTTCTTGGAGTCACGGACGTGCACCGCGCCAAGCGTGTTCGCGACCTCAACGCACTGGACCGCGACGGGACCTTACGCATCGGGGCCACGGACACCCGCGGTGACGACCTTGTGCTCCGCCGCGTACCCGACCCCGACACCGAGTCCGGACGCCGGCGCCGACCGCCGACCGCCGAAGGCATCTTCGACGACGCGAGTCGCGGCTGACGGCGGCGGCTTCGCGTATCGCGGAGAACCCGGCCGCGTAACGCGCTCGCTACAGCAGGGGCCCGGGAGAGGCGGAGGCTTCTCCCGGGCCCTCCGCCTGCGCGAAGATCGAACAAAGAACCAGATCACACGGGGGCACCCATGGCACTGTTCGGCAACGCGCACAGCATCGACCCGGCCCAGGCGCAGCAGGAGTACGCGCGTCTGCTCGGGCACGGCGAGCAGGTCAACGCCGCCTATCTGCTGATCCGCGACACCATCCTCTTCACCGACCGGCGACTGCTCCTGATCGACAAGCAGGGCATCACCGGCAAGAAGACGGAGTACCACTCGATCCCGTACCGCAGCATCACGCACTTCGCGGTCGAGACGGCCGGCCACTTCGACCTCGACGCCGAACTGAAGATCTGGCTCTCCGGCTCCCAGGCCCCCGTCCAGAAGACCTTCACCAAGGGCGTCGACATCTACGAGGTCCAGGCCATCCTCACCCAGTTCGTGGCGCGCTGACCCGATCGGGTGAACGCCCTTCATATGCCGGACGCATAGACCATGAGCGCACCAGGCTTGCGCTCATGGTCACAGCAACACACGAGGCCTCCCACCAGCTCTTCCGGAAGCACCCGGAGGCCCTCACACCCGTCTTCGACGCACTGGGCCTTCCACCGCCCGTGAAGACGGACTTCCACGAACTCTCCGCCGACGTCACCGAGATCCGCCCGATGGAGCGCCGCGCGGACACGGTCCTCATGTTCGAGCCCGATATGGGTGAGCACTTCATCCTGGCCGTCGAGGCACAGACGAAGAAGGACCCGGACAAGGCAAACAGTTGGGCGTACTACGTCGCATACCTGCGCGCGAAGTACGACCTGCCCGTACTGCTGGTCGCAGTGTGCCGCGACCGCTCGACGGCGGCCTGGGCGATGGGCCCGTTCGAGTGCGCCGTGGGCCCCTGGACGACCCAGGTCACCCGACCGTTCGTTCTGGGTCCACAGACTGTCCCTGAGGTCACCGACGAGACGGTGGTGGTCCAGCAGCCGGCCCTGGCGGCGCTCTCGGCCATCGTTCACAGCCAAAGCCGGCGGGCGGACGCCATACTGGAAACGGTCGCCCGCGGACTCGCGTCTTTCGAACCGGACATCACGAAGTACTGGTTCGAGGTGGTGGAGATCGGTCTTGAGTCGACTCCGACCAGGAAGAACTGGAGGAAGCTGATGCAGAACGTCGTCACCCACTTCCCGGGGCACGGAACGCTCTTCGAGGAGAAGTATCTGGAGGGCAGGGCCGAAGGCGAAGCCACAGGTGAAGCCCGGGGTGAAGCCCGGGGCATTCTGCGCGTCCTGGAGGTACGCGGTCTCCCCCTCTCCGACGACGTCCGCCGGCGCGTCACGACCTGCACCGACCTCGACCGCCTCAACGACTGGCTCGACCGCTCCGGCACGGTGGAGCGCGCCGAGGACCTCTTCGCCGAGGAGGGCCCGGCCGCCTGAAGGCCGCACACACGGAACGGGCCCGGAACCGCGGTGCGGTTCCGGGCCCGTTCGTCGCCGTGGCGGCGGGGTTACTTCGGCTGGGGCTTGCGGACCGTCAGGTGGAGTTCCTTCAGGCGGGCTTCCTCCAGCTCCGTCGGCGCGCCCATCATCAGGTCCTGGGCGTTGCCGTTGAGCGGGAAGGCGATGGTCTCGCGGATGTTGGGCTCGTCGGCGAGGAGCATGACGATGCGGTCCACGCCGGGGGCGATGCCGCCGTGCGGCGGGGCGCCGAAGCGGAACGCGCGGAGCATGCCGGCGAACTTCTCCTCGACCGTCTCGCGGTCGTAGCCCGCGATCTCGAACGCCTTGAGCATGATCTCCGGCTCATGGTTCCGGATCGCGCCGGAGGACAGCTCGACACCGTTGCAGACGATGTCGTACTGCCAGCCCAGGATGTCCAGCGGGTCCTGGGTCTCCAGGGCCTCCAGGCCGCCCTGCGGCATCGAGAACGGGTTGTGCGAGAAGTCGATCGCGCCGGTCTCCTCGTCCTTCTCGTACATCGGGAAGTCGACGATCCAGCAGAAGCGGAAGACGTTCTCCTCGAACTGTCCTGCGCGCTTGGCGGCCTCGACCCGCACCGCGCCCATGATCTTGGAGACCTCGTCGAACTCGCCCGCGCCGAAGAACACCGCGTGGCCGGGGGCCAGCGCGAGGCGCTTGGTCAGCTCGGCGACGTTCTCCTCGGTGAGGAACTTCGCGATCGGGCCGGTCAGCTTGCCGTCCTCGCCGACGCGGACCCAGGCCAGGCCCTTCGCGCCCTGCGAGACGGCGTAGTCGCCGAGCTGGTCGAAGAACTTGCGGGGCTGCGCGGAGACGTCCGGCACCGCCAGCGCGCGGACGTGCTTGCCGGCGAACGCCTTGAACTCCGAGCCCTCGAAGACATCGGTGATGTCGACGAGCTCCAGCAGGGCGCGCAGGTCCGGCTTGTCGGAGCCGTACTTGAGCATCGCCTCACGGAACGGGATGCGCGGGAACGGGGACGTCACATGACGCCCGTTGCCGAACTCCTCGAACAGCTCGGTCATCAGCCTCTCGATCGGCTGGAAGACGTCCTCCTGCTCGACGAAGCTCATCTCCACGTCGAGCTGGTAGAACTCGCCCGGCGAGCGGTCCGCGCGGGCGTCCTCGTCACGGAAGCAGGGCGCGATCTGGAAGTAGCGGTCGAAGCCGGAGATCATCAGCAGTTGCTTGAACTGCTGCGGGGCCTGCGGCAGCGCGTAGAACCGGCCCGGGTTCAGCCGGGACGGGACCACGAAGTCACGGGCGCCCTCGGGGGAGGTGGCGCTCAGGATCGGCGTCGCCATCTCGTTGAAGCCCAGCGCCGTCATCTTGTGGCGGATCGCCGAGATGACCGACGTACGCAGCAGGATGTTGCGGTGCATGCGCTCGCGGCGCAGGTCCAGGAAGCGGTACTCCAGACGCCGCTCCTCGTTGACCCCGTCCTCCGCGTTGATCGTGAAGGGCAGCGGAGCGGCGGCGCCCAGCACCTCGACCGCGCCGACCTCGACCTCGACCTCACCGGTCGGCAGTTCGGAGTTGACGTTCTCCGCACCGCGCGAGACGACCTTGCCGTCGACGCGGACCACCGTCTCCTTGGAGAGCTTGTCCAGCGCCTCGTACGCCTCGGTGCCCGGACGGGCCACCAGCTGCGTGATGCCGTAGTGATCGCGCAGATCGATGAAGAGGATGCCGCCCAGGTCGCGCCGATTGTGCAGCCAGCCACTCAGCCGGACGTCGGTGCCGACGTCAGAGGCGCGGAGCTCGCCGCAGGTGTGGGACCTGTACCGATGCATCGTCGTTCATCCAGCCTTCGCGGATCGGGGGCGTTGTTTCACGTGAAACTCGCCCCAAGCCTACCGGCCGGCCCAAGATCGCTTCTCCGTCATTACCCGTGGGACGCGGTGGCAGTTTTCGTCAGCATCTTCATAAAGTGGAGCAATGCGCACTGGTGAGCCCCTGCCCGCCCTGGGGGACGTCCTCGCCGCCCTCGACACCGGTCTGTGGCACTGGGACACCGCGGCCGGGGAGGTCACGGTCGACGCCGTCGCCGCACGGCTGCTCGGCCTGCCCGCCGAGCAGGTCACCCTCACCGAGGCCCAGGTCCGCGCGCGTCTGCACCCCGTCGACTGGAACGAGATCACGGGAGTGGTCCAGCTCGCCGTCGCCGAGGGCACCCTCGCCGAGGTGCGGATCCGGATCATGGACGACCGCAAGCGCGTCGTGCGTGTCGTGCGCAGCCGCTCCAAGCCCTCCTTCGACCGGGACCGCAAGGCGTACGTCCTCACCGGCAGCCTCCAGGAGGTCACCGAGCCCACGCCCGGTACGCCCGCCGGACGCAGCGCGGTCACCGGCGACTGGCGGCGCTCCCGGGAGGCGTTCCTGCTGGACGCGGGCCGTGCGCTGGCGGAGGCCCGGTCGACGCAGGAGGTGCTGCGCGTCGCGGCCAATCTGTCGATGCCGGGCTTCTCCCCGGACGGACTGGCCGTGTTCGGTGTCGAGGGCGACCGCCTCACGATCATCGGTCACCACGGGCACGAGCCCGGCTCCGACCACCCGTTCACCTATATGCCGATCGACACGGACTACCCGGCCGCCGAGGTGGTGCGCACGGGCCGCGCGGTCTACCTCTCCTCCCCGGAGCAGTACCGGACCCGCTATCCGCTCACCTGGCCGCTCGCCCAGCGCTTCGGACGGCAGTCCTGGGCATTTCTTCCGCTGACCGCGTCCGGCCGCACGATGGGCGCCTGGCTTGCGGCCTTCGCCTACCCGGTCGCGTTCACCCCCGACGAGCGGTCGGTGCTGACCACCGTCGCCCGGATGCTGGGCCAGGCGCTGTCCCGCGCGGGCACCGCCGAGACCGAGCGGGAGCTGAGCGAGGGCCTGCAGCGCACGATGCTGCCGAAGCTCGGCCCGAGCATCCCGGGCATGAGCATCGCCGCCCGCTACGTCCCCACCGGCGGCGGGCTCCAGATCGGCGGCGACTGGTACGACGTGATCCCGCTGCCGGGCGGCACCTCCCGGACGACGTCCCGGGGCGGGCGGTTCGCCCTGGTCATCGGGGACGTCCAGGGCCATGACGTACGGGCCGCGGGGCTGATGGGCCAGCTGCGGACAGCCCTGCGGGCGTACGCCTCGGAGGGGCACCGGCCCGACGCCGTGCTCTCCCGCGCGTCCCGTTTCCTGCACGGGATCAGCGACGGGGACCTCGGCGACCTGCGCTTCGCGACCTGTCTGTACGTCGAGGTCGACCCGGCGACCGGGGTGCTGGAGGTCGCCCGCGCGGGGCATCCGGACCCGGTGATCCGGATGGCCGACGCGACCGTGCTGACCCGGCCGACGGCGGGCGGGCTGCCGCTGGGCATCGACCCGGACACCGACTACCCGATCACCCGGCTGGTCCTGGAGTCCGGCGAGACCCTGCTGATCTGCACGGACGGGCTGATCGAGACCGGCGGCCACGACCTGGACACCGGCTGGCAGCGGCTGCGCGGCATCCTCGAGGAGCACAAGGGCGACCAGGAGGAACTGGCCGACGCCCTGGTGCAGGCGGTGCACGGCCCGTCCTCGCACCACACCACCGGCCCGCTCGCCGACCGCCGCGAGGACGACATCGCCATGATCCTGCTGTCCCGGGAGGGCGAAGGCTGCGGCTGCGGTGTGCAACCGGACACCGCGGAACCGCCGGTGCGCCGTACGGCGCTGACGGTGGCGCAGGCCGAGCCCGAGCGGGTCTCGGTGGCCCGGCAGCAGTTGCGGGAGCTGCTGCACGACTGGTCCTCGTCGGACCAGGTGGACTCGGCGGTGCTGCTGCTGTCGGAGATGCTCACCAACGTCCTCGTGCACACCGACACGGACGCCCTGCTGCTCGCCGAGGTCACCGACGGCGTCGACGGCCGCCGGATGCGTATCGAGGTGACCGACTCCGGCGACGATCTGCCGCACATGCGCAGACCGGGCGAGCTGGCGTCCTCCGGACGCGGCCTGATCCTGATCGAACTGCTGGCGCACGCGTGGGGCGTCGCCCCGCGCGGCAGGGGCAAGAGCATCTGGTTCGAGCTCTACGAGACGGAGGAGGCCGGGGCCCGCTGAACGGCCCGGCTCAGGTGGCCCTGCCGCCCGCCGGCACATACCGCGTCCGGCCCGACGGGTCGGTCTCCGGTGTGAAACCGGCCGACCGCAGTATCGCTCCGTACCGGGTCCGGTGGCGCCGGTTGGCGGCTAGCCCGAGCGGGACGAACGCCATCAGCGCGGCCCAGAGGACAGCGGTGAGCACGGCCTCCCAGACGCCCGAGCCGAGGAGCAGGCCGAGCGGCAGGGCCAGCGGCACGGCGGCGACGGCGCTGAGCAGGATCAGCTGCCTGTCGCTGTACATCGTGGCGAGGTCGAACGTGATGCGGGCCTTGAGGAGCTCGACCGCCTCGGGCGCGACGCGCGGCAGCTCGCCGCCGGCGGCGGCCCTCGGATACCGCGTACGGTTCCGCTCCGCCCGCGCGCGGGCCTCGGGGGAGGGGTCCGGCACGATCACGATCAGATAGCCGTCGCCCCGGGGACCGCCGCCCCGTCGCACATCCGCGTACGCGTACCCGAACTGCTGGGCCACGGCGGCGAGCCGGGCGAGCCTCGTCGTGGTCGCGAAGGCGCGCGACGCCCGGACGGGCTCCCCGCTCTCCATCCGCCGCAGCATCTTCCGCACCACCCGGCGCTCACCCATCGGTACCGCCCCTCTCCCACGCGATCCGGCCGCGTACGGACATCATCGGGTCCGTACGCGGCCGGGATCACTTCCGGAAGCGGGCAGTGTTCAGGCGCCGTCGTTGCCGACCGCGGGGCCGCTCCCGGTCATGCCGTGCACGGCCGGGACCGTGCCGAGCCGGCCCTTCTGGAAGTCCTCGAACGCCTGCTGCAGCTCGTCGCGGGTGTTCATCACGAACGGGCCGTAGTGCGCCATCGGCTCCCGGATCGGCTGCCCGCCGAGGAGGACGATCTCCAGGTCCGGGGTGGGGGAGTCCTGCTTCTCGTCCGCGCGGACGGTCAGCGAACCGCCGGCGCCGAAGACCGCGGTCTGGCCCAGATGGATCGGACGACGCTCGGCACCGACCGAGCCCTTGCCCGCCAGCACGTACGCCAGACCGTTGAACTCCTCCCGCCAGGGCAGGGTGATCTCCGCGCCCGGCGCCAGCGTCGCGTGCACCATGGTGATCGGCGTGTGCGTGATGCCGGGGCCCTCGTGGCCGTCCAGCTCACCGGCGATGACGCGCAGCAGCGCGCCGCCGTCGGGGGAGGTGAGCAGCTGGACGCTGCCGCTGCGGATGTCCTGGTAGCGCGGGGCCATCATCTTGTCCCTGGCGGGGAGGTTCACCCACAGCTGGAGCCCGTGGAAGAGCCCGCCGGACATCACGAGCTGCTCCGGCGGCGCCTCGATGTGCAGCAGGCCGCTGCCGGCCGTCATCCACTGGGTGTCGCCGTTGGTGATGGTGCCGCCACCGCCGTTGGAGTCCTGGTGGTCGAAGATCCCGTCGATGATGTAAGTGACGGTCTCGAAGCCGCGGTGCGGGTGCCAGGGGGTGCCCTTCGGCTCTCCGGGCGCGTACTCCACCTCACCCATCTGGTCCATCATGATGAACGGGTCGAGATGGCGGTAGTTGATCCCCGCGAACGCCCGGCGCACCGGGAAGCCCTCGCCCTCGAAACCGCTCGGCGCGGTCGTGACGGTGAGTACGGGGCGGGCCACGGCGTCGGCGGGTGCGGTCACGCGGGGCAGCGTCAACGGGTTCTCGACGGTCACTGCAGGCATGTCGGTACCTCCTCGGGTACGCCCACTTTAGTTGAGCGTTGAACTTCTTGCCACCCCGAACGCGAAAAGCCCGGAGGGCATTCCCTCCGGGCTCCATGTCGGGGCGGCGCTGTCGACCGTCTGCGCGGTAATGGATTCAGCCATACATGCGGCGCATCGCGAACTCGACCATCTGCTCCACGGCCTTGGCGTCGAACACCATCCGGTGCTCGCCCTCCATGTCGAGGACGAAGCCGTACCCCGTGGGCAGCAGGTCGATCACCTCGGCGCCGGTGATCACGAAGTACTTGGACTCCTTGCCCGCGTACCGCCGCAGCTCCTTCAGCGAGGTGAACATCGGGATCACCGGCTGCTGGGTGTTGTGCAGGGCCAGGAATCCGGGGTTGTCGCCGCGCGGGCAGTACACCTTGGAGGTGGCGAAGACCTGCTGGAAGTCCTCGGCCGCCAGCTGCCCGGTGGTGAAGGCGCGCACCGCGTCGGCGAGCGAGGGCGCGGACGGCTCGGGATAGGCCGGCGCCTGCTGCCCGTACCCGCCCGGCATCTGCTGCTGAGGCGGAACGTAACCCTGCTGTGCGCCTGCGTTCTGGTCGTAGCCGTACATGCCGCACAGACTACTGACCCGGCGGGAGGGCTGGGTCACAGATGTCCGGAACGGGGTTGCTTCTTATTACCGACGGGTAGCATCATCGTAGCTACTTGCCGGTACGTGAATCAGCTGCGAGGAGTCAGTGCCTCGCCGATACCTCTCCAACGGGAGCCGTCGCCATGGGGCACTACAAGTCGAATCTCCGCGACATCGAGTTCAACCTCTTCGAGGTGCTCGGCCGCGACAAGCTGTACGGCTCGGGTCCGTTCGAGGAGATGGACGTCGACACCGCGAAGAGCATCCTCGACGAGCTGACCCGGCTCGCGGAGAACGAGCTGGCCGAGTCGTTCACGGACGCCGACCGCAACCCGCCGGTGTTCGACCCGGAGACCAGCACCGCGCCGGTGCCGGCGTCCTTCAAGAAGAGCTACCAGGCCTTCATGGACTCCGAGTACTGGCGCCTGGGCCTGCCCGAGGGCATCGGCGGCACGACGGCTCCCCCGTCGCTGATCTGGGCGTACGCCGAGCTGATCCTGGGCGCCAACCCGGCCGTGTGGATGTACTCCTCCGGTCCGGCGTTCGCCGGGATCCTGCACGACGAGGGCAACGAGACGCAGAAGAAGATCGCGAAGATCGCCGTCGAGAAGCAGTGGGGCTCCACCATGGTCCTCACCGAGCCCGACGCCGGCTCGGACGTGGGCGCCGGCCGCACCAAGGCCGTGCCGCAGGAGGACGGCTCCTGGCACATCGAGGGCGTGAAGCGGTTCATCACGTCCGGTGAGCACGACATGTCGGAGAACATCCTCCACTACGTGCTCGCGCGTCCCGAGGGCGCCGGCCCCGGCACCAAGGGCCTGTCGCTCTTCCTCGTCCCCAAGTACGAGTTCGACTTCGAGACCGGCGAACTGGGCGAGCGCAACGGCGCCTACGCCACGAACGTCGAGCACAAGATGGGCCTGAAGGCCTCCAACACCTGCGAGATGACGTTCGGCGACCGCCACCCCGCCAGGGGCTGGCTGATCGGCGACAAGCACGACGGCATCCGCCAGATGTTCCGCATCATCGAGTTCGCCCGCATGATGGTCGGCACGAAGGCGATCTCCACGCTCTCGACGGGCTACCTCAACGCGCTGGAGTACGCCAAGGAGCGCGTCCAGGGTCCGGACCTGGCCAACTTCATGGACAAGGCCGCGCCCAAGGTCACCATCACCCACCACCCCGACGTGCGCCGCTCGCTGATGACGCAGAAGGCGTACGCGGAGGGCATGCGCGCGCTGGTGCTGTACACGGCGTCGGTGCAGGACGCGATCGCGGTGAAGGAGGCGGCGGGCGAGGACACCAGGACCGAGCACGCGCTCAACGACCTGCTGCTGCCGATCGTCAAGGGCTACGGCTCCGAGAAGGGCTACGAGCAGCTCGCCCAGTCGCTGCAGACCTTCGGCGGCTCCGGCTTCCTCCAGGAGTACCCGATCGAGCAGTACATCCGGGACTCCAAGATCGACACCCTGTACGAGGGCACCACCGCGATCCAGGGCCAGGACTTCTTCTTCCGGAAGATCGTCCGCAACCAGGGCGCGGCGCTGAACTCGCTGGCCGAGGACATCAAGAAGTTCCTGGCGCTCGGCGAGGGCGGCGAGGAGCTGGGCGCGGCCCGCGAGCACCTGGCCAAGGCGGCCGTCGAGCTGGAGGCCATCGTCGGCCTGATGCTCACCGACCTCGCGGCCACCGAGCAGGACGTCAAGAACATCTACAAGGTGGGCCTGAACACCACCCGTCTGCTGATGGCGTCCGGTGACGTGATCGTCGGCTACCTGCTGCTGCGCGGCGCCGCGATCGCCGCCGAGAAGCTCCCGACGGCCTCCGCGAAGGACGTCGCCTTCTACACCGGCAAGATCGCGGCGGCGAAGTTCTTCGCGTCCGACGTCCTGCCCGGCGTCACCCTGGCCCGCAAGGTCGCCGAGGGCGTCGGACTGGACCTGATGGAACTGGACGAGGCGGCCTTCTAGGACCCTTCCGGGACCCTCCCGGACCTCCCAGGACCTCCTGGGACAGACCCCACGAGATTCGGCCGGACCTCGTACGAGGGCCCGCTCCCGCACCGGGAAGCGGGCCCTCGTCCTCGTTAAGGTGAACCCCATGAGCGCACCCTCCCGCTTCGACCGCGGCCACACCGACGATCTGATGTCCTTCCTCGCGGCGAGTCCGACGCCGTACCACGCCGTGGCGAACGCAGCCGAGCGGCTGGAGAAGGCGGGCTTCCGTCAGGTCGCGGAGACGGACGCCTGGGACGGGGCGACGGGCGGCAAGTACGTGCTGCGCGGCGGTGCGATCATCGCCTGGTACGTCCCCGAGGGCGCGGACGCGCACACGCCCTTCCGGATCGTCGGCGCCCACACCGACTCCCCCAACCTGCGTGTGAAGCCCCGTCCGGACAGCGGGGCGCACGGCTGGCGCCAGGTGGCCGTGGAGATCTACGGCGGGCCGCTGCTCAACTCCTGGCTCGACCGGGATCTGGGCCTGGCCGGGCGGCTGTCGCTGCGCGACGGCTCCACCCGGCTGGTCAACGTCGACCGCCCGCTGCTGCGGGTCCCGCAGCTCGCCATCCACCTGGACCGCTCGGTCAACGCCGACGGCCTCAAGCTCGACAAGCAGCGGCACATGCAGCCGGTGTGGGGCATGGGCGACGACGTCCGCGACGGCGACCTGATCGCCTTCCTGGAGGAGACCGCCGGGCTCGCCTCCGGTGAGGTCACCGGCTGGGACCTGATGGTCCACTCCGTCGAGGCACCCGCCTACCTGGGCCGCGACCGCGAGCTGGTGGCCGGCCCGCGCATGGACAACCTGCTCTCCGTGCACGCCGGTACGGCCGCGCTCGCCGCCGTCGCCGCCAAGGGCTCCGCCCTCTCCTACATCCCGGTCCTCGCCGCCTTCGACCACGAGGAGAACGGCTCCCAGTCCGACACCGGCGCGGACGGCCCGCTGCTCGGCGGCGTCCTCGAGCGCTCGGTGTTCGCGCGCGGTGGATCGTACGAGGACCGGGCGCGCGCCTTCGCCGGCACCGTCTGCCTCTCCTCCGACACCGGTCACGCCGTCCACCCCAACTACGCGGAGCGGCACGACCCGACGCACCATCCGCGGATCGACGGCGGCCCCATCCTCAAGGTCAACGTCAACAACCGCTACGCCACCGACGGTTCCGGCCGGGCGGTGTTCGCGGCGGCCTGCGAGAAGGCGGACGTCCCGTTCCAGTCGTTCGTCTCCAACAACGCGATGCCGTGCGGCACCACGATCGGCCCGATCACGGCCGCCCGGCACGGCATCCGCACCGTCGACATCGGCGTGGCCATCCTGTCGATGCACAGCGCCCGCGAACTCTGCGGCGCGAAGGACCCGTACCTGCTGGCGAACGCGCTGGTCGCCTTCCTTGAGGGCTAGTCAACTGCCCGACAACGCATGGGTGTCGCCCGCCCGGGTACCCGGTTGCCACCGGAACCACCGGACAGGGAGGCGACACTCATGGGCCTCGGCGGCTGCATCATCCTCATCGCCGTAGGAGCAATTCTCACGTTCGCCACCGACTGGGACATGCAGGGTGTCAACCTTGACCTGGTCGGCGTCATCTTCATGATCGTCGGCCTGATCGGCGTCGCGACGTTCAGCAGCATCGCCCGCCGCAGGCGGGTCGTCGTACCCCCGGCCACCCCGGTCGTGGACGACACCACCCGCCCCCACACCCGCGACGGCTACAGCGACGGGTACGGGGTCTGAGCTTCTGCCGGAGGCAGGAGACGAGTTCGGCCACGGACGGGACCAGGACGCAGGTCTTCCGGGCCCGGGCTTCAACCGTCACCGGGCGGCGCGGGACGGCATGGCGTCCCGCCGGTCAGCCGAGCGCGTGGTCCGTCGTCGTGTCGACGTGATCCGCCCCCCGCCGTGGCGGTCGCCGACGGTGAGGGGGCGCTGCGCGGGGCGGGACTCAGCCCGTCGGCCTACCGGCGGCGTTTCGGAACGCGTGGCGGGGAAGCGGTGGAACCATGAGATTCCTTGTGCGGGACCGGATCCTCGGGATCGGGGACGACTACTGGATCGAGGACGACCACGGGAACAAGGTCTTCCTCGTCGACGGCAAGGCGATGCGGCTGCGGGACACCTTCGAGCTGAAGGACACCGAGGGGCGCGTGCTCATCGACATCCGGCAGAAGATGTTCGCCCTGCGGGACACGATGGTGATCGAGCGGGACGGGGAGCCGCTGGCGACCGTCCGCCGCAAACGGCTGTCGCTGCTGCGCAACCACTACCGCGTCGCGCTGGCGGACGGCGGCACCGAACTGGACGTCAGCGGCCGGATCGCCGACCGGGAGTTCGCGGTCGAATACGACGGTGAACTGCTCGCCGTGGTCTCCCGCCGTTGGCTGCACATCCGGGAGACCTACGGCATCGACGTCGTCCGCGAGGACGCGGACCCGGCGCTGCTGATCGCGGTGGCGGTGTGCGTGATCCACCTGGCGGAGAGGGAACGGGAGGACGACTAGGGCCCGGTCAGTGGCCGGGGCGGGCCAGGCCCAGGACCCGGTCCTTCAGGGCCGGGAAGCGTTCGCGGGTGCCCGTGACCGTGGCCGGGTCGAAGTCGACGGTGAGGATCTCCTCGTCGGGGCCCGCCTCCGCGAGGACCTCGCCCCACGGATCGACCACGATCGAGTGACCCGCCTGCGGAACTCCGTCGTGCGTCCCCGCCGTTCCGCACGCGAGGACGAACGACTGGTTCTCCACCGCGCGGGCCTTCGCCAGCAGCGTCCAGTGGGAGCGGCGGCGCTCCGGCCAGCCCGCCGGGACGACGAAGGTCTCGGCGCCCGCGTCGACGAGACCGCGGAAGAGTTCGGGGAAGCGGAGGTCGTAGCAGGTCGCCACACCGATGACGGTGTCCGGCAGACGGACCGTCACCAGTTCCTCGCCCGCCCCCATCAGCACGGCCTCGCCCTTGTCGAAGCCGAAGCGGTGGATCTTGCGGTAGGCGGCGGCGAGTTCACCTGCGGGGGAGAAGACGAGGGAGGTGTTGTAGAGGGGACCGTCGGGGTCGCGTTCGGGGATCGACCCCGCGTGCAGCCACACGCCCGCGTCGCTCGCGGCCTTGGCCATCGCCTCGTGGGTGGGGCCTTCGAGCGGTTCCGCCTCACTGCCGAACGCCTCGTACGCGAACGCGCCCGTGGTCCACAGTTCCGGCAGGACGACGAGATCGGCCCCGGCCTGATCCCGTACCATCCCGGCGACGCGCAGCCGCCGCGATTCGACCGATTCGCCCTCGTTCACGGCGACTTGAAGCAAGGAAGCGCGCACACTACCACCGTCCTGGCATTCGACCCGGGTACACGGGCCTACGATCGTCACACGAAAGCACTGCCGGGGTGCCTCACAGCAGCGTAACTTAGCGACTCGAGACACCCACGCAGTGCAGCCACCGCCCACTGGCACGCCGCCGCAACCTGCCCGTGTACCGACCGCCGAGGGGTCCCGTTTCCGTGAGCCTGCATCCCGCCCTCCAGCCCTACGCCGACGCCTGGACCCATTCCATCGAGGCGATATCCGAGCTGGTGCAGCCGCTCCCGGAGGCCGACTGGAACCGGCGGACGCCGTGCCCGGGATGGTCGGTCCGGGACGTGGTCTCGCACGTCATCGGGCTGGACTCCGAGATGTACGGCGACCCGCGCCCCATCCACACGCTGCCGCGCGACCTGTTCCACGTCACCAACGACCACCAGCGGTACATGGAGATGCAGGTCGACGTGCGCCGCCACCACACGGCGCCGGAGATGACCTCGGAGCTGGAGCTCTCGATCATCCGCCGCAACCGTCAGCTGCGGAACGAGACGCGTGAGCCGGGCACCACGGTGCGCGGTCCGCTCGGCACGGAGCTGACGCTGGAGGAGTCGATGCGCCGGCACGCGTTCGCCGTATGGGCGCACGAGCAGGATCTGCGTACGGCCCTCGGCCGGCCGGGCAACCTCGACTCCCCCGGCGCGCACATCGCCCGTGACGTGCTGCTGGCCGAACTGCCGCGCGTGGTCGCGGAGCTCGCGCAGGCGCCGCGCAGCTCGGCCGTGGTCATCGACGTGCACGGTCCGGTGGAGTTCCTGCGCACGATCCGCGTCGACATCCAGGGCCGGGGCACCCTGGAGACGGCCCCCGCCCTCGGCCCCGCCGCCACCCTCACCCTCGACTGGGAGACCTTCGTCCGCCTGGCCTGCGGCCGGGTGACACCGGAAGCGGTCTCGGACCGCCTGAAGACGGAGGGCGACCCGGACCTGACCTCAGCGATCCTGCGCCACTTCGCAGTGACGCAGTAACCCGCACGATCCGCGATCCGCGATCCGCGATCCGCGGGCAATCGTGCCGCAGGGCGGCACGGGTGGGCGCGACGGCACCCCGCAAGCGCCGGGCCGCGCGCCCACCCCCCGCCCAGCCTCGACACCGGGCACCCGCCCACCCCCTCCGCACGGGTGGGCGCGACGGCACCGGTCACGGCACCGGCACGTGCACGGACGAGACCCGGCTCGGGGCCAACCGCTCCCGCTCCGCCCGAGCCGCCCGCTTCCGCAACCGCAGAATCTGACCGACCCCCAGAACCTGCAGCACGAACACCGACGAGAACGCGACGCCGTAGTCGTCCCCCGTCGCGTCCAGCAGCACCCCGACCGCGAACAACGTCGTCATGGACGCCACGAATCCCCCCATGTTCGTGATCCCCGACGCCGTGCCCTGCCGCTCGGCGGGATTCGCCGGCCGGGCGAAGTCGAACCCGATCATCGACGCCGGCCCGCAGGCCCCCAGCACCGCGCACAGCACCACCAGCAGCCACATCGGCGCCGTGTCCGCCGGATAGACCAGAGTGACCGCCCACACCACGGCCGTCGCCCCCACCGTCCCCAGCGCCAGCGGCAGCCGCGCCCCGTGGTGCCGGGCGATGACCTGCCCGTAGACGAGCCCGAAGGCCATGTTGGACAGCACGACGAGGGTCAGCAGCTCACCGGCGGCCGCCCGGGACAGCCCCTGCGCCTCCACGAGGAACGGCATCCCCCACAGCAGCAGGAACATCATCGCCGGGAACTGCGTGGTGAAGTGCACCCACAGCCCCAGCCGCGTCCCCGGCTCCCGCCAGGACAGGGCGATCTGCCGGCGCACATAGGCGGCGCCCTGATGCACAACCGGCTCCGGTTCGTACCCCTCGGGGTGATCCCTGAGGAACAGCACCAGCAGCACGAACACCACGACACCCGCCACCGCGCTGCCCGCGAACGCCGCCGTCCAGCCGACGCCGTGCAGCAGCCGGGCGATGACCAGCGTGGAGACGAGGTTGCCCGCCATCCCGGCCAGCCCCGCCATCTGCGCGACCAGCGGTCCGCGCCGGGCCGGGAACCACCGCGTGCCCAGCCGCAGCACGCTGATGAACGTCATCGCGTCACCGCAGCCCAGCAGCGCCCGTGAGGCGAGCGCCATGCCGTACGACGGCGAGAGCGCGAAGCCGAGCTGCCCGGCCGTGAACAGCACGACACCGATGCCCAGCACCCTCTTGGTGCCGAGCCGGTCGACCAGCAGCCCGACGGGTATCTGCATGCCCGCGTAGACCAGCAGCTGGAGGATGGAGAACGTGGAGAGGGCCGAGGCGTTGACGTGGAAACGGTCGGCGGCGTCGAGGCCGGCGACCCCGAGCGAGGTGCGGAAGATGACGGCGACGAAGTAGACGGAGACGCCGACCCCCCACACGGCGAGCGCGCGCCGTCCGCCGGGAGGGTCCCCGGGCAGCGTGCCCTTCATCGCACCTCACCCCTGGCCAGGTGGGAGAACCAGCCGACGTGCCGGTGGACGACCCCGACGGCCGCCTCCGCGTCGCCGGAACGCAGCGCTTCGAGGATCTCCTCGTGTTCGGCGAGGGTCTTGGCGATCCGGTCGGGGTGGGAGTGCATCACGGCGACACCCATCCGCAGCTGCCGGTCGCGGAGCTGGTCGTAGAGGCGGGAGAGGATCTCGTTGCCGCCGCTGCGGACGATCTCGGCGTGGAAACAGCGGTCGGTGACGGAGGCGGCGGCGAAGTCACCGGCGGCGGCCTGCTCCTTCTGCCGGGCCAGCAGTTCCTCCAGGCGCGCGATGAGCGCGGGCGGCGCGGGTACGGCCTTCCTGGCGGCGTGCTCCTCGACGAGCAGCCGGGTCTCGACGACGTCGGCGATCTCCTGCGCGGAGACCGGCAGCACGAGGGCGCCCTTCTTCGGGTAGAGCTTGATCAGCCCCTCGGCCTCCAGCCGGAGCAGCGCCTCACGCACGGGGGTGCGCGAGACCCCCGTGGCCTCGGCCAGCTCGCCTTCGGTGAGCAGCGTCCCGCCCTCGTAACGGCGTTCCAGGACGCCCTGCTTGACGTGGGTGTAGACGCGGTCGGCGGCGGGGGGTTGCCTCACGGCGGCCATGCTCATGCGGACAGGATAGATACAACACGTACGCGTGGAAGAATCCGTCCACGATGCGGACCTGGAAGCCGGGAGAATTCACCTCCCCCTCCGCACAACCATGCGCCCCGCGTACGAGTCAGTTAGGTGCGGCCCCCTGCCTGCGGCCGCATCTGACTCGGCCGCACGGTACGGCCATTCCAGGTAATCGGGGTATTCGACTTGAAGATCGACATTCGGGGCGTCCGGCTCCGCAGAACCGTCGGCGCCGCCATGACCACCGGTGCCATGCTCGCCTCCGGAGCCCTCTACGCCGCGCCCGCGCAGGCCGCCGCCGCGCCGTCCGTCGTCGCCAAGGGCGGCTACGTGATGAACAACGCGAACGGCAAGTCGCTGTACACGAAGGCGGCGGACACCCGCCGCTCGACCGGTTCGACGACGAAGATCATGACGGCGAAGGTCGTGCTCGCGCAGAAGAACCTGAACCTGGACGCCAAGGTCACGATCCAGATGGCGTACAGCGACTACATCGTGAAGAACAACGCGTCGTCCGCGCGGCTGATCGTCGGCGACAAGGTCACCGTGCGCCAGCTGCTGTACGGGCTGATGCTGCCGTCGGGCTGCGACGCGGCGTACGCGCTGGCCGACAAGTTCGGCTCGGGCTCGACGCGTTCGGCCCGCGTGAAGTCGTTCATCGGCAAGATGAACTCCGAGGCGAAGAAACTGGGCCTGAAGAACACCCACTTCGACTCCTTCGACGGCATCGGCAAGGGCAAGAACTACTCGACGCCCCGCGATCTGACGAAGATCGCGAGCAGCGCGATGAAGAGCTCCACGTTCCGCGCGATCGTGAAGACGAAGAAGTACACGGCGAAGACGAAGACCAAGACGGGCAGCACCCGCACGATGGCGCCGTGGACCAACACGAACACCCTGCTCAGCAACTACAGCGGCACGATCGGCGTGAAGACCGGCTCGGGCCCGGAGGCCAAGTACTGCCTGGTCTTCGCCGCGACCCGGAACGGCAAGACGGTCATCGGCACGGTCCTCGCCTCCTCCTCGTCCACCCAGCGCGAAGCGGACGCGAAGAAGCTCCTGTCCTACGGCTTCGGCAAGATCTGACCCACCGCACCGCAAAAAGGGGCCCACCCGGAAACCGGGTGAGCCCCTGCTGCGTCCATGGGCCTCAGGCCCAGCTGATCAGCCTCTTCGGCTGTTCCAGGATCGCCGCCACATCGGCCAGGACCTTGGAGCCCAGCTCGCCGTCGACCAGGCGGTGGTCGAAGGAGAGGGCCAGGGTGGTGACCTGGCGGGGCTTGACCTTGCCCTTGTGGACCCACGGCTGGAGCTTGATCGCGCCGACCGCGAGGATCGCGGACTCGCCGGGGTTCAGGATCGGCGTGCCCGTGTCGACGCCGAAGACGCCGACGTTGGTGATCGTCACCGTGCCGGCCTGCATCGCCGCGGGTGAGGTCTTGCCCTCCCGCGCCGTGGAGACCAGTTCGCCCAGGGACTCGGCCAGTCGCGGCAGCGTCTGGGCGTGGGCGTCCTTGATGTTCGGCACGATCAGACCGCGCGGAGTGGCCGCGGCGATGCCCAGGTTGACGTAGTGCTTGACCACGATCTCCTGGGCCGCCTCGTCCCACGACGCGTTGATCCCGGGGTGCCGCTTGATCGCGACCAGCAGGGCCTTGGCGATCAGCAGCAGGGGGTTCACACGCAGGCCCGTGAACTCCTTGTCCTGCTTCAGCTCCTCGACCAGCTTCATCGTGCGCGTCACGTCCACCGTCACGAACTCCGTGACATGCGGTGCCGTGAACGCGGAACCGACCATCGCCGCCGCCGTGGCCTTGCGGACGCCCTTCACCGGGATACGGGTCTCACGCGCGGTGTCGTACGACACCGGGGCGGGAGCCCGCACCGCCTCGGGGGCCACCGGGGCGGCCTCCGGCTCGGGCGCCACCGCCGCGTGGACGTCCTCGCGGGTGATGACGCCGTCCGGGCCGGTCGGGGTGACCGTCGCCAGGTCGACGCCCAGGTCCTTCGCCAGCTTGCGCACCGGGGGCTTCGCCAGGGGGCGTTCCCCGGTGACGCCGTGGCCGTTCAGCTCCGGCCGGGCGGCCGTCTCCGGGGCCGCCGTCTCCGGGGCCGCCGCCTTGCGGGGGCGGCGGCGCGTCGAGGACGTGGCCACGCCGTAGCCGACCAGGACCGGCTGACGTGCCGCCGGCTTCTCCTCGGGCTCGGCCGGCTCCTCGGCGGGGGCGGGGGCGGGTGCCTCCTCCTCCGCCACCGGCGCCGTGCCGCCCGACACGTCCACCGCGATGATGGACGTGCCCACGTCGACCGTGGTGCCCTCGGGGAAGTGCAGCTCGCGGACCACACCGTCGTACGGGATGGGCAGCTCGACGGCCGCCTTCGCCGTCTCGACCTCGCAGACCACCTGGCCGTCGGTGACCGTGTCACCCGGCTGGACGTACCACTTGAGGATCTCGGCCTCGGTGAGGCCCTCGCCCACGTCCGGCATCTTGAACTCGCGTACGGACGCGTTCGTCATCGTCGTCACGACCCTCTCCCTCAGTACGCCAGCGAGCGGTCGACGGCGTCGAGCACCCGGTCCAGGTCCGGGAGGTAGGACTCCTCCAGACGGGCCGGCGGATACGGGGCGTGGTAGCCGCCCACCCGCAGGACCGGGGCCTCCAGGTGGTAGAAGCAGCGCTCCGTGATCCGCGCGGCGATCTCCGCGCCGGAACCGAAGAACACCGGCGCCTCGTGGACCACGACCAGGCGGCGCGTCCTGCGCACCGACGCCTGGATCGCGTCGAAGTCGAGCGGGGAGACCGAGCGCAGGTCCAGCACCTCCAGGGAGCGGCCCTCCTCGGCGGCCGCGTCGGCGGCCTCCTGGCAGAGCTTCACCATCGGGCCGTACGCCGCCAGCGTCAGATCCGTGCCCTCGCGCACCACACGCGCGGTGTGCAGCGGGCCCGGGATGGCCTCCGTGTCGACCTCGCCCTTGTCCCAGTAGCGCCGCTTCGGCTCGAAGAAGATCACCGGGTCGTCGCTCTGGACGGCCTGCTGCATCATCCAGTACGCGTCCGACGCGTTGGACGGCGACACGATCTTCAGGCCCGCGACGTGCGCGAACAGCGATTCCGGGGACTCGGAGTGGTGCTCCACCGCTCCGATGCCGCCGCCGTAGGGAATCCGCACGACGACGGGCATCTTGACCTTGCCCAGCGAGCGGGCGTGCATCTTCGCGAGCTGCGTGACGATCTGGTCGTACGCCGGGAAGACGAAGCCGTCGAACTGGATCTCCACCACCGGGCGGTAGCCGCGCAGGGCCAGGCCGATCGCCGTACCGACGATGCCCGACTCGGCGAGCGGGGTGTCGATGACGCGGCTCTCGCCGAAGTCCTTCTGCAGGCCGTCCGTCACCCGGAACACGCCGCCGAGCTTGCCGACGTCCTCACCCATGACCAGGACCTTGGGGTCCGCGTCCAGAGCGTGCCTCAGCGACTCGTTGATCGCCTTGGCCAGGGCCATCTTCTGTGCCATCTCACTTACCCCCGTCCGCGTCCGCGAACGACGCCTGGTAGGCGGCGAACTGCGCACGCTCCTCGTCCACGAGAGCGTGTCCGTCCGCGTACACGTTCTCGAAGATGGCGAAGTGGTCCGGGTCCGGCATGGCACGGACCGCTTCGCGCACTCGTTTGCCCAACGCCTCGCTCTCGCTCTCCAGTTCCGCGAAAAATCCCTCGTCCGCGTGGTTTGCGGACTCCAGGAAGCGGCGAAGGCGCAGGATCGGGTCCTTGGCCTCCCAGGCCAGCCGCTCCTCGTCGCCCCGGTAGCGGGTCGGGTCGTCGGACGTGGTGTGCGCGCCCATGCGGTACGTGAAGGCCTCGACGAGCGTCGGACCCTCACCCGCGCGGGCCCGCTCCAGGGCCCACTTGGTGACGGCCAGGTTCGCCAGCACGTCGTTGCCGTCCACGCGCACGCCCGGGAAGCCGAAGCCCTGCGCGCGCTGGTACAGCGGGACGCGGGACTGCTTCTCGGTCGGCTCGGAGATCGCCCACTGGTTGTTCTGGCAGAAGAACACCACCGGCGCGTTGTAGACCGCGGAGAAGGTGAAGGCCTCGGCCACATCGCCCTGGCTGGACGCGCCGTCGCCGAAGTAGGCGATGACCGCGCTGTCCGCGCCGTCCTTGGTGATGCCCATCGCGTAGCCCGTGGCGTGCAGCGTCTGGGAGCCGATGACGATCGTGTACAGGTGGAAGTTGTTGCCGTTCGGGTCCCAGCCGCCGTTGTTCACGCCGCGGAACATCCCGAGCAGATTGGTCGGGTCCACCCCGCGGCACCACGCGACGCCGTGCTCACGGTAGGTGGGGAAGACGTAGTCGTCGTCGCGCAGTGCCCGGCCGGAGCCGATCTGCGCAGCCTCCTGGCCCAGCAGCGAGGCCCACAGGCCCAGCTCGCCCTGGCGCTGGAGCGCGGTGGCCTCGGCGTCGAAGCGGCGGGTGAGGACCATGTCGCGGTACAGGCCGCGCAGCTCCTCGGCGGTGATGCCGTCGACGTACCTGTCGAACTCGGCGTTCTTGACGCGCTTGCCCTCGGGCGTCAGCAGCTGGACGAGCGCGGGCTCGGCGCTCTTCCCGGCGCCTGCGGCCTTCTTGCTGGTGGTGCGCTTGGCGCCGGTGGTGCCGGCCTTCGTTCCGGCGCTGCGTCGCGGTGTGCGCGCGGCAGTGCTCTCCACGGTCACGTGTGCTCCTCCGTCGGTCCGGCCCCCGGGGTTGCCGGCAGGCCAGTGCGGCTCACCTGTTTCTCGACCACCGGGCACGGGGTGGGTGCCACTCGGCCGGGGAACAGGCGTGACAGGTGCCCCGGCGAGCGCCCTGCAATAGGCACGGTACCCAGTGCTCCACATATCTGTGAAACCCCACCTGACCTGCGATTTTGCTTGGATTTCCAAGTAAATCGGGGAAGGCCTGGAAGGCGCGCTGGTCACAGCCTTGCAGGAGGCCGGGGCAACGGCACGTTATCCCGGCCACCCCGGGCACGGGAAGGGTCGAGTTTCGCGACCGGACGTGGTACTCCGCGCGAGGTGAGCAGGGGCGCGACCGGAGCCGGAGGAGGCCGGCCGGTCGCGCCCGGACGGGGTCAGCCCGTCACGCCCTCGATGCTGCCCGCGCCGCCGTCCGCGGCGCCGCCGTCCGCACCGCCGTCCGCGGTGCCGCCGGTCTCCGTGCCGCCGTTCTCGGTCCCGCCGTCCTCGGTGCCGCCGTCCGCACCGCCGGGGCTGGTGCCGCCCGTCTCGGTCGGCTGGCTGGCGGACGGCTGGCCGGTCGGCTCCTCGGGCTGCGTCTCCGTGTACGTCGGCTCCTGCGGCGGCGTGTACGGCTGGTCCCAGTTGCCGCCCGATCCGTTGCCGGGGTCGGTGCCGGTCTCGTCGCCCGGGTCGGTCGTCTCCTCGGTCGCCTCGTCGCTGGGGCTCTCGCTGGACTTCTCGTCCTCGGTGCTCTGGGTGACGGACGGGGACGTGTCGGGCTTGCCGCCGCCTCCGCCGCCGCCGTTGTTCATCGCCAGCGCGACACCCGCCGCGACGGCGATCACCGCGAGCACCGCGAGGATCCACAGCCTGCCGCGGCCGCTGCCCTGGTTGCCGTGGCCCTCGAAGCCGCCGTCGTCCCCGTTGCCGTAGCCGGAGGGCAGGATCGGCTGCGGGATCGCCGCCGTACCGGCCATGTCCGGGTGCTGCATCGCGGTCGTGCCCGCGAAGCCCGCCGCAGGGGTGCGCGGGCCCTCGTGCATGTCCACCGGGCCGGTGTTCCAGGTGCCGGTGTGGCCGCCCTGGTCGTAGAGCATCTGCAGCGCGTACTGGATCAGCCCGCGCATCTCCTCGGCCGTCTGGAAACGGTCGTCGGGCTCCTTGGCGAGGGAGCGCATGACCATGCCGTCCAGCTCCGGCGGGCAGGCGTCCGAGGCCTCCGACGGAGGCGTGGGGATGTCCTGGACGTGCTGGTAGACCACCGACAGCGGCGTCTCGCCCGTGAAGGGGGGCCGCAGGGCCAGCAGTTCGTACAGCAGACAGCCGGTGGCGTACAGGTCGGACCGGTAGTCGACGGCCTTGCCGAGCGCCTGCTCGGGGGAGAGGTACTGCGGGGTGCCCATGACCATGCCGGTCTGGGTCATCGTCGTGGACGCGCCGTGCAGCGCGCGGGCGATGCCGAAGTCCATCACCTTCACCGCGCCGTTGTGCGTGATGATGACGTTGGCCGGCTTGATGTCGCGGTGCACGATGCCGTGCTGGTGCGAATAGGCGAGCGCCTCCAGGACACCGGAGACGATGATCAGCGCCTGCTCGGGACCCGGCGCCTCCGCGTTCATCAGCAGGTCGCGGATGGTGCGGCCCTCGACGATCTCCATCACGATGTACGGCACCGACTGGCCGCCGACGACGTCCTCGCCGGAGTCGTACACGGCGACGATGGCATGGTGGTTGAGACCGGCCACCGACTGCGCCTCACGCGTGAAGCGCGCTTTGGAGACGGGGTCCTCGGCGAGGTCCGCGCGGAGCAGCTTGACGGCGACGGTACGGCCGAGTCGTACGTCCTCGGCGGCGAACACCTCGGCCATGCCGCCCCGGCCGAGCCGGTGGGTCAGCCGGTACCGGCCGTCGCCCACGAGCCCGCCGTTACCCCAGTTGTCCGGCGCGTCCGAGATGCCGCCGCCAGTCGCCTCGGGGTCGGACGGGCCCTGAGCGCGCTGCTGCTGTGCCATCAGTCCTCGCCGTCGTTTCTGCCCGCGGTGCGCGCGGTGTTGTCACGGTCTTCGTCGGGCCACGCTACAGCCTCGGCGTGTGCCGCCGGTCCGGGACGGGCTCCCCGGTCCGGCACGAGACGGACCGGCCATGAAACCCGTTCTCCTTACTGTCGTGCAAATTCCGTGTACCGGTAGTACGACCGCTGTAACGCTTCCGCGACGCTTCCTTCGCGTACGGTCACGGAACGGGCACCGCGCTTGACGTGTCAGTGGCCTGGGGCAGACTTGGCCGGGAATAGCACATTGGATCTACGACGGATCGGCCACCGACGGCGGCGCCGGAGAGGCTACGGGGGACGCGGAACATGAGCCAGGACGGCGCACAGGGCCAGTACGCGGGGCGGGCGCTCGCCGGCGGACGCTACCAATTGCGGGACCTGCTCGGCCAGGGCGGCATGGCGTCGGTGCACCTCGCCTACGACAGCGTGCTGGACCGTCAGGTCGCGATCAAGACGTTGCACACGGAACTCGGCCGGGAGCAGGCGTTCCGTGAGCGCTTCCGCCGCGAGGCCCAGTCCGTGGCGAAGCTCACGCACACCAACATCGTCTCGGTCTTCGACACCGGCGAGGACGATGTGGACGGCATGACGACGCCGTACATCGTCATGGAGTACGTCGAGGGCCGCCCGCTCGGCTCCGTGCTCGACGAGGACGTACGGCAGCAGGGCGCGATGCCCGCCGACAAGGCGCTGAAGATCACCGCGGACGTGCTGGCGGCGCTGGAGATCAGCCATGAGATGGGGCTGGTCCACCGCGACATCAAGCCGGGCAACGTGATGATGACCAAGCGCGGTGTGGTCAAGGTGATGGACTTCGGCATCGCCCGCGCCATGCAGTCCGGGGTCACGTCGATGACGCAGACCGGCATGGTCGTCGGCACCCCGCAGTACCTCTCCCCCGAGCAGGCGCTCGGCCGGGGCGTCGACGCGCGCTCCGATCTGTACTCGGTCGGCATCATGCTGTTCCAGCTGGTCACCGGGCGGCTGCCGTTCGAGGCGGACTCGCCGCTGGCCATCGCGTACGCGCATGTGCAGGAGGAGCCGCCGACGGCGTCCTCCATCAACCGTTCGCTGCCGCCGGCCGTGGACGCGCTGATCGCCCGCGCGCTGAAGAAGAATCCGAACGAGCGTTTCCCCAGCGCGGAGTCCATGCGCGGGGAGTGCCTGCGGGTGGCGCAGTCCTTCCAGCCGGCCCCGCCGAGCATCGTCCCGGGCTCCCAGGGGCAGAGCGGCGCGGGTGTCGGTTCCGCGGTGTTCCCGCCGGTCGGCCAGGGCACCCCGGCGCCCACGGGCCCTGTGCAGACGCCGTACCAGCCGGGTCCGGCGCCGACGCCGAACCCGTACGGCACGCCGTCCCCCGCCTACGGCTATCCGCAGCAGGGCGGCTACCAGACGCCCGCGCCCTCGCCGTACGCGCCGCAGCCGGGGCCGTCGACCCCGGCGCCGTACAACATCACGCCCCAGACGTCCGGTCCGGGCGGCTCGGGCGGCGGCGGCCGGAACAAGTCGGTGATCATCGGTTCGGTCGCCGTCTCGCTCCTCGCCGTCGGCGGTCTGATCACGGCGCTGATGATGAACGGCGGAGGCGACGAGGACCCGCAGGGCGGTGGAGGCGCCTCCACGTCGGCCTCGACCGGCCCGGCGGAGGGTTACCGCGGTCCGGACACGTCGAAGACGATCGACAAGGAAGAGTGCGAGGAGCCGCACGAGGCGTACAACGACCCCGACAAGATCCGGCTGCCGAACTTCAAGTTCAAGTACATCGGCTCCGTGAAGGAGTGCCTCCAGGCCGCCGGCTGGGGCGACTTCAAGATCGTCGACGTGGACGAGAACACCTACGGCGAGGGCTCCATCCGGGAGCAGTTCCCGCCGGCGGGCACGGACGTCGACCCCGAGGACATGCCGGAGATCACGTTCAAGGTCTCGACGGGCAACCCCCCGTCCTGACCCGGCCGTACCAGGCGACACGGCGAAGGGGCCCGGCATCGGATGCCGGGCCCCTTCGCGCTGTCCGTGTCGTCCGGGGGGTACGGGCTTACGGGTACGGGTTCACACGTTGGGGTCTACAGGTACGGGCCGCCCGCGCGGCCGCCCATGGTCGGGTCCTCCTGACCGTCACCGACGCCCGGCGGAAGGGCGCGGCGCATCTGCTCCAGCTGGGCACGGGCGGCCATCTGCTGGGCGAAGAGGGTGGTCTGGATGCCGTGGAAAAGGCCCTCCAGCCAGCCCACCAGCTGGGCCTGGGCGATCCGCAGCTCGGCGTCGCTCGGGGTGCCCTCGTCCGTGAACGGCAGCGAGAGCCGCTCCAGCTCCTCGACCAGCTCCGGGGCCAGACCGTCCTCCAGTTCCTTCACCGAACTGGCGTGGATCTCCTTGAGACGGACCCGGCTGGCCTCGTCCAGGGGAGCAGCGCGCACCTCCTCCAGCAGTTGCTTGATCATGCTGCCGATCCGCATGACCTTCGCCGGCTGCTCCACCTGCTCCGTCACCGGGATCTCGCGGGAGTCCTCGTCCCCTGTACCTCCGCCGAGCGCCATTCCGTCCTGACCGACGACCAGGATCTGCGGATTGTCGGGCGACCGTTCGTTCCTCGGCATCTCCATACGGCCATTGTCGCGCACGGCCCTGTGCCGCTCGGGCGGTGCCCCCGGAAGCGGGGTCCTCCTGACGGCCGTATCCGGAATGCCGGACGTGTATGGGGATGCGAGGCTGTCAGGCGTCCATCCGGCCCATCTTGCCGACGGTGCGGACAGGCACCGGCCGGCGCGGGAGGTCACGGTCGTGACTCCATGGCTGCGTGCAGTGGGAGCGACGGTCGCTCTGGTGGCGGGGGCCGCGGTGCTGCCGTACGGCTCCGCCGCGGCGCCCTTCGGTCCGGGGGCGGCGTACGGTGCTCCGTCGACCCGGGCCCCGTCGGCTGACTCGGCGTCCTCGTCCTCTTCGTCGCCCTCGTCCTCATCGTCGTTTCCGCCGCGCGGGCCGTCGCCCTCCGGGGCGCCGTCGCGGGCCGACCGGCCGGGCCAGGAGCGGGACCGGCCGGGGCGGCACAAGGACGCGCACGAACGGGAGCACGGCGACCGGGACGGTACGGACGACGGGGGAGCCGGTGCCGTACCGCGGAAGCCGGGGCGGGCCGACGGCGGGGCGAGCGACCGGCCGGACGCCGAGGACATGCCCGGCCCCGGGGACGACGAACAGGCCGTGTCCGAGGCACCGGACGCGGGCGGCACCGTCCCGGCGGCGCCCACGTCCCAGGCCGCGGTACCGGTGCCCTCCGCGACCTCGCGGGCACCCGGGCACGACACCGTCGCGGCCACCGAGCCCGTCCTGCGCATCCTGCCGCTGGGCAGCGGGCTGATGCTCATCGGGCTCGGCTTCGGCCTCGCCTTCGTGGCCCTGCGGATGCGGCAGGGGCGCGGCGCGTCCTGATCCCCCCGCGCGGGGGCTCAGTTCGGCGTGACCAGCAGGACCTTGCCGATGTGGCCGCTCTCCTCCACGACCCGGTGGGCGGCGGCCGCGTCCGGCATCGGGATCTCCCGGTCGACGACGGGACGTACGTGTCCGCCGGTGACGAGCGGCCACACGTGCTCGCGTACGGCCGCCACGATCGCCGCCTTCTCCTCCAGCGGCCGGGCCCGCAGCGAGGTCGCGCTGATCGCCGCGCGCTTGCTGAGCAGGGCGCCGATGTTCAGCTCCGCCTTCACCCCGCCCTGCATCCCGATGATCGCGAGCCGGCCGTTGACGGCGAGGGCCCGCACATTGCGGTCCAGGTACTTGGCGCCCATGTTGTCCAGGATCACGTCCGCGCCGGTGCCGCCGGTGGCCCGCTCCAGCTCGGCGACGAAGTCCTGCTCACGGTAGTTGACCAGGATGTCGGCGCCGAGTTCGGCGCAGCGCTCCAGCTTCTCCCCGGTCCCGGCGGTGACGGCGACACGCGCGCCGACGGCCTTGGCGAGCTGGATCGCCATCGTGCCGATGCCGCTGGAGCCGCCGTGCACCAGGAGGGTCTCACCGGGGCGGAGGTGGGCGACCATGAAGACGTTGGACCAGACCGTGCAGACGACCTCCGGGAGCGCCGCGGCCTGGTCGACGGTGAGCCCTTCGGGGACGGGCAGCAGCTGCCCGGCCGGTACGGCCACCTTCTCCGCGTAGCCGCCGCCGGACAGCAGCGCGCAGACCTCGTCGCCCACGGCCCAGCCGCTCACCCCGTCGCCGAGCGCGGCGATCCGTCCGGAGCATTCGAGGCCGGGGTAGGGGGAGGCGCCGGGCGGGGGGTTGTAGAAGCCCTGCCGCTGGAGGATGTCGGCCCGGTTGACGGCACCGGCCACCACCTCGACCAGGACCTCACCGGGACCGGCCACGGGGTCGGGGACCTCGTCCCACACCAGGGCATCGGGTCCGCCGGGTTCGGGAATCGTGATCGCATGCATGAGGGGGACGGTACTCCTGGGGGGAGGTGGGGCCGGGGTTCGTCGGTCGTCCCGAGTGCGTCGCCGGTGAGTGGTGCGCCCGTGGTGCCGTGGTGGGTCCGTGGTGCCGTGGTGGGTCCGTGGTGCCGTGGTGGGTCCGTGATGCCGTAGTGCCGTGGTGCCGTGGTGCGTCCGTCGTGCACCGGTCGTACGTCCGGAGGCGGGTCCGTTCTCGGTCGTGCGGCCGGTTCCGGGAAAAGCCGGGTGCGGGACCGATGAGTTTGCGCGACGGTAAAGGTCTGTCCATGCGTAGCCCAAGCATGCGGAAGGACCCGAAGCATGAGCACGCAGACGTCCGGCCTGGCGATCGAGACCGCGGGCCTGGTCAAGACCTTCGGTGAGACACGAGCCGTCGACGGTGTCGATCTCGCCGTACCGGCCGGCACGGTGTACGGGGTCCTCGGACCGAACGGCGCCGGCAAGACCACCACCGTGAAGATGCTCGCCACCCTGCTGCGGCCCGACGGCGGCGAGGCCCACGTCTTCGGCCACGACATCGTGCGCGAGGCGGACGAGGTACGCGGCCGGGTGAGCCTCACCGGCCAGTACGCGTCCGTGGACGAGGACCTCACCGGCACCGAGAACCTGGTCCTGCTGGGCCGGCTCCTCGGCCACCGCAAACCCGCCGCCCGCACCCGCGCCGCCCAGCTCCTGGAGGCGTTCGGCCTCACGGAGGCGGCCGGGAAGCAGGTCAAGCACTACTCGGGCGGCATGCGGCGCCGTATCGACATCGCCGCGTCCATCCTCAGCACCCCCGACCTGCTGTTCCTCGACGAGCCGACGACCGGGCTGGACCCGCGCAGCCGCAACCAGGTGTGGGACATCGTGCGCGCGGTCGTCGCCCAGGGCACGACGGTGCTGCTGACCACGCAGTATCTGGACGAGGCCGACCAGTTGGCGTCCCGGATCGCCGTCATCGACCGCGGCAAGGTGATCGCCGAGGGCACCAAGGGCGAGCTGAAGGCGTCCGTCGGCGCCGGCTCCGTCCATCTGCGGCTGCGGGATCCGGAACGGCGGGAGGAGGCCGTACGCATCCTGCGGGACCTGCTCACCGCCGAGGTGCAGCTGGAACCCGACCCGGTCGCGCTGACCGCACGCCTCGGCGTGGCGGCGAGCGACACCGCGGCCGACCAGGCCGCGCGGGCCCTCGGTGAACTGGCCCGGGCCGGCATCACCGTCGACAACTTCTCCCTGGGTCAGCCCAGCCTCGACGAGGTCTTCCTGGCGCTGACCGGACACGACACCGGTCAGGGCACCGGCCCCGAGACGAAGGACGAGGTGGCGGCATGAGCACGGCCACGAGCACCGAGAACAAAGAACTCGCCCCGGTCAGCACCGAGTCGCTGGCCGCGCTGCTCGTCGCGAAGGAGCGGCCGCCCCGGCCCGGCTCACTGTCGACCTCGCTGACCTTCGGATGGCGCGCGATCCTCAAGATCAAACACGTCCCCGAGCAGCTGTTCGACGTCACCGCCTTCCCGATCATGAACCTCCTGATGTTCACGTACCTCTTCGGCGGTGCGCTGGCGGGGTCGCCCCGTGACTACATCCAGTTCGTGCTGCCCGGCATCCTCGTGATGTCGGTCGTGATGATCACCATGTACACCGGGGTCTCGGTCAACGTCGACATCGAGAAGGGCGTCTTCGACCGCTTCCGCTCGCTGCCGATCTGGCGGCCGTCGGCGATGATCGGCTATCTGCTCGGCGACGCCCTGCGCTACACCATCGCGTCCGTCGTCATGCTCTCCGTGGGCCTGCTCCTCGGCTACCGGCCGGACGGCGGCATCGGGGGTGTGGTCGCGGGGATCGCGCTGCTGCTGGTGTTCTCGTTCGCGTTCTCGTGGATCTGGACGATGTTCGGGCTGATGCTGCGCACCGAGAAGTCGGTCATGAGCGTCAGCATGATGGTGATCTTCCCGCTCACCTTCCTGTCCAACGTCTTCGTCGACCCGAAGACCATGCCGGGATGGCTGCAGGCGTTCGTCAACAACAGCCCCGTCACCCACCTGGCGTCCGCGGTGCGCGGACTGATGGCGGGCGACTGGCCGGCCGACGAGATCGCCTGGACGCTGGGCTGGTCCGCCGCGTTCGTGCTGGTCTTCGGACCGGTCACGATGCGGCTGTACAACCGGAAGTAGGGGGCGGCCGCAGGGCCTGGGCGGACACGCGCCCGGGGTACGTGCGGTCGCACAGCCGCGCGGACACGGCCGTACGGCAGTCGTGCCGTACGGCCGGAAGGCGCCGGCCTCAGCTGCGCAGCGGGCGGAAGTCGGGGGCGACCTGCGTTCCCGGCGACGCCCGCACAATGGTGATCAGCCGGTCCGTCAGCTCCAGCGTCCCGACGTCCCGGTCGTCGTAGCCCAGCACCCGGTGCCCGCGGACCACGCTCACCACCAGGTCGCCGAGCTCGCGGGGCGTCTTTCCCACCTCGGCCTTTATGACCGGCCGCTCGACCATGTCGAGCCCGGAGCCCTGCTGGATGAGATCCTCCATCACCATGCCGGCCGCGGGGCTGAGCACGGAGAGGCCCAGCAGCCGACCGGCCGCGCTGGCACTGGTGATGACCGCGTCGGCGCCCGACTGCTTCAGCAGCGGGGCGTTCTCCTCCTCGCGCACCGCGGCCACGATCTTCGCGCCCCGGTTGATCTGCCGCGCCGTCAGCGTCACGAGGACGGCCGTGTCGTCGCGCTGGGTGGCGATGATGATCTGCCGGGCCCGCTGCACCTCGGCACGCATCAGCACCTCACTGCGCGTGGCATCCCCTATGACGCCCGCGTAGCCGTCCGCCGTGGCCGCCTCGACCGCCTTCGCGCTGGGGTCCACGACGACGACCTGCTCCTTCCTGAGCCCGGTCGCGCAGACGGTCCTGATCGCGGACCTGCCCTTGGTGCCGAACCCGACGACGACGGTGTGATCCCGCAAGGTGGACCTCCAGCGGTTCAGTCGCCACTCCTCCCGGGTGCGTTCGGTGAGTGCCTCGAGGGTGGTGCCGACCAGGATGATGAGGAACAGCACGCGCAACGGCGTGATGACGAAGATGTTGGTGAGCCGGGCAGCGTCGCTGACCGGCGTGATGTCGCCGTATCCGGTGGTGGAGAGGGTGACGGTCGCGTAGTAGAACGCGTCGAGGAAGTCGAGGGATCCGTCGGCGTTGTCGTTGTAGCCGCCGCGGTCGGCGTACACGACGAACGCCGTGACCACCAGCACCATCAGCGCCAGCGACAGCCGCTTGGCGACCTGGCGGATCGGGTGCTCCACCAGCTGCCTCGGGAGTTTCACCCGATGGGTCACCAGATGTTCGTCGGCCTGGCGGGCGATGGCGTCCTGGCCCGGAAGTTTCACGTGAAACACACCCCGATTCCCCCGGATGCCCAGGGCAGGTCGAGCAGTTCCGCCTCCTGGCCGGGCCGTGTTCCGCCCGGAGGTACGACGGCGAGCGCGTCGGCCGCCGCGATACCGCGCAGCATGGCCGGGCCGTTGTAGAGCAGCGGCAGCGCCCGGTCGCCGCGCAGGGCCACGGGGATCAGCCGGGTGTCGTACGGGTGCCCCTGCACCGCGTCGCGCAGCGGCAGCGTGTACGGCTCGGGGGCGGGGCGGGCCGCGAGGGTACGCAGCAGCGGCTCGGCAAGGGTGAGCAGGCCGGAGACGGCGGCGAGGGGGTTGCCGGGCAGCCCGACGAGGTGCTGGTCCTCCTTGGTGCGGGCCAGCAGCATGGGATGGCCGGGGCGCACCTTGACGCCGTCCACGAGGAGTTCCGCGCCCATGCGGCGCAGGGCGGGGTGCACATGGTCGACGGGGCCCGCGGCGGTGCCGCCGGTGGTGACGACGACATGGGCGTCGGACGCGGTGATCGCCTCGTACAGCGCCTGCTCGGTGTCGCCGACCCGGCGCACGGCGGTCACCTCGGCGCCGAGTGCGCGCAGCCAGGGCGGCAGCAGCGGGCCGAGCGCGTCCCGGATCAGTCCGTCGTGCGGGAGGCCCTCGGCGAGCAGTTCGTCACCGAGGACGAGCACCTCGGCGCGCGGGCGGGGGACGGCGGTGAGGGTGTCGTAGCCGGCGGCGGCGGCCATGCCCAGGACGGGCGGGGTGATCAGGGTGCCGCTGGGCAGCAGCTGGTCGCCGCTGCGGCACTCCTGGCCGCGCGGGCGGATGTCCTGGCCGTGGGTGACGGTGTGCGGCGGCCGGGTGGCGGCGGTGACGTGCAGCCGCCCCTTGTCGTCGGTGCGGCCGTGTTCGCTGCGCAGTACGGCGGTGGTGTCCGGGGGGATGCGGGCGCCGGTGGCGATGCGGACGGCGCCTCCGTCGGTGAGGGGCTCGTGCGCGGTGTGCCCGGCGAGGACACCCTCGTCCCGTACGGACCAGGGGCCGGGGCCGGAGACCGCCCAGCCGTCCATCGCCGAGGTGTCGAAGGAGGGCAGGTCGGTGAGGGCGGTGAGGGGAGCGGCGAGGGTGAGGCCCAGGGCGGAGCCGAGGGGGACGGCGACGGGGGGCAGACAGCCGGTGCGCCGTGCCGCGCCGTGACGCGGAGCGCGTTCGGCGACGGCACGGGCCTCGGCCCAGTCGGTGGCGTCGTGGCGCGGGTGGCGGGGGGTGCCGGTGGTGCCGGGGGCGCCGCCGGGGTGTTCCTTCACGAGGGCGAGCGCCTCCTCGACGTCGAGGTCGTCGCCGTTCTGTCCGGCCCGGGCGGCGCGCGCGGTCATCCCGCGTCCGGGCGGGTCTCGGGGGCGGTGCCGGCGGGGGGCGCGGGGTCCGTGGCGTCCGGGGTGTCCTCGTCGGCCCAGCGCAGGGCGAGCGCCGTGGCCTTGCGGGCCGCCTCGGCGACGGCCTCCGGGCCGCCGCCCGCGTGCGCGGCCGCGTAGCCGACGAGGAAGGTGGTCAGCGGGGCGGCGGGCCTGGCCACGCCGTGGGCGGCGTCACGGGCGAGGTCGAGCAGTACGCCGGTGTCGACGTCCAGGTCGATGCCCAGCTCGTCCTTGACTGCGGAGATCCATTCATCCAACACGTGTCCATGCTCCCTGATGCGTGCCCTGGCAGTGGCGATGTCGTCCCAGGTGTCGCAGTCGAAGGACGCCACCGGGCCGGGGATTCGGGTGAGGTCGAGCGAGCCGGTCAGCCGGCGCAGGGGGAGCCCCGCCAGATCGCCGTGGCGGCCGGTGAGCACGGCCAGTTCGCGGCGCAGGGAGGCCGTCCGGTACGCGGCGACCAGCGGCTGGTCCCGGCCGTCGGCGTCGGTCAGCAGCACGCCGTCGGCGGTGGCGCCGTGGCCGAGGGGTGCCAGCAGTCCCCGGACCGTGCGGCGGTCGAGGAAGGGCAGGTCGGCGGAGAGCAGGACGACACGGTCGGCCGTGGTGTGCCGCAGTCCGGCGGCGAGCGCGGCCAGCGGGCCGCCGCCCGGGGGTTCCTCGCGGGCCCAGATCACGGGCCGGGCGGTGGGCCGGGGGCCGGCCACGACCACGGTGGTGCGGGCGCCGGCGCAGGCGGTGAGCACCCGGTCGAGCAGCGCCCGTCCGCCGACGCGCACTCCGGGCTTGTCCGCGCCCCCGAGCCGCCGGGCGGCGCCGCCCGCGAGCACGACGGCGTCGTACGCGGGACCGGGGTCCCCGCAGGCGCCGCCGGACGGATCACCGGAGGAGTCGCCGGGTGGCTGATACTCGGTCACCCTCCGAGTATGCGTGCCCCCGCGATCACAGGGAACGCGGGGGCACGAACCGACGATCGCGGAGTACCGGTGACACGGTCCGGACTCCCGGAGTCCGCGGGGGCACCCGCCTATTCACCGGGGCCGTGGCAGCACCGTCACCGGCTCACAGGGTTCGCAGCAGCACCGCCGGCTGTTCCACGCAGTCCGCCACGTACCGCAGGAAACCGCCCGCCGTGCCGCCGTCGCAGACCCGGTGGTCGAAGGTGAGCGAGAGCTGCACGACCTGCCGCACCGCCAGCTCGCCCTCGTGCACCCACGGCTTGGGGACGATGCGGCCGACGCCGAGCATGGCGGCCTCGGGGTGGTTGATGATCGGTGTGGAGCCGTCGACGCCGAACACGCCGTAGTTGTTCAACGTGAAGGTGCCGCCCGTGAGTTCCGCCGGTGTCAGCGCGCCGGTGCGGGCCGCCTCCGTCAGCCGGGCGAACTCGGCCGTGAGCGACTCGGCGTCCCGCGTGTGCGCGTCCCGGACGACGGGGACGACCAGCCCCCGGTCGGTCTGCGCGGCGAAGCCCAGGTGCACGGCCTCGTACCGGACGATCTCCCTGGCCCCGGTGTCCACCGAGGAGTTGAGCTCGGGGAAGCGGGCGAGCGCGGCGGCGCAGATCCGGGCCAGCAGGGCGATGACGGAGATCTTCGGCCCGCCGGCCGCGTTCATGACGGCCCGCGCGTGCATCAGCCCGGTCGCGTCGGCGTCCACCCAGCAGGTGGCGTCGGGGATCTCGGTACGGCTGCGGGAGAGCTTGTCGGCGACGGTGCCGCGGATGCCCTTGAGGGGGACGCGGGTGACGCCCGGGGCGTCCGCCGTCGGTGCCGGGGTGCGGGTGCGCGATTCGCCGGCCGCCTGCTCCGGGCGCGCCTGTGCGGCGGCGGCGCGCAGGGCGTACTCCACGTCCGCGCGAAGGATCAGCCCCTCCGGTCCGGAGCCGGTCATCTCCCGCAGATCCAGGCCGTTCTGCCGGGCGAGCCTGCGCACCAGCGGGGAGATCACGGGGACGGGTCCGTCCGCCGCGGCCGGGGTGAGGTCCCGCCCGTTCGCGGCCGGTGCGGCCGGTGCGGCCGGTGCGGTCTCCGCCGGACGCACCCGGCGGCGCCGGGCCGGCGCCTCCGAGGTGCCGTAGCCGACCAGGACGTTGCCGGAGCCCTCGGCGGGGGCCGTGGCCCGCTCGGGTTCCGCCGCCGCGGGGCTCGCGTCCTCGGTTCCCTCGCCCACCGCCACCGTCAGCAGCGGGGCGCCGACGGGCAGTTCCGTGCCCTCCGCGCCGAAGCGGGCTGTGACGACTCCGCCGTAGGGGCAGGGCACGTCCACCATCGCCTTGGCCGTCTCGACCTCGACGACCGGCTGGTCCACGGCGACGACGTCACCGACCTCGACCAGCCAGCGCACGATCTCCGCCTCGGTGAGCCCCTCACCGAGGTCGGGCAGCTTGAACTCCAGCACCTGTGCCATCAGCTCTCGGCCTCCCACTGCAGACGCCCCACGGCGTCCAGGATCCGGTCCACTCCGGGCAGGTGGTGGCGCTCCAGCATCGGCGGCGGATACGGCAGGTCGAACCCGGCCACACGCAGCACCGGCGCCTCCAGATGGTGGAAGCAGCGCTCCGTGACCCGGGCCGCGATCTCCCCGCCCGGGCCGCCGAAGCCACCCGACTCGTGGACGACGACCGCGCGCCCCGTCCGCCGTACCGAGGCGCTCACCGTCTCGTCGTCGAACGGCACCAGGGAGCGCAGATCGACGACTTCGAGGTCCCAGCCCTCGGCCCGGGCCGCCTCCGCCGCCTCCATGCAGACGGGCAGGGACGGCCCGTACGTGATGAGCGTGGCGCTCCGGCCCGAGCGCCGCACCACCGCACGGCCGATCGGTTCAACGGCCGAAGGCTCCTCCGGGTTCCAGGAGTCCTTCGACCAGTACAGCCGCTTGGGCTCCAGGAGGACGACCGGGTCGTCGGAGGCGATCGCGGCGCGCAGCAGCCCGTACGCGTCGGCGACGGTGGCGGGCGTGACCACATGGAGCCCCGGAGTCGCCATGTAGTACGCCTCGGAGGCGTCGCTGTGGTGCTCGACGCCGCCGATGCCGCCGCCGTACGGGATGCGGATCGTGAGCGGCAGGGGCAGCTTCCCGCGCGTGCGGTTGCGCATCTTCGCGACGTGCGAGACGAGCTGCTCGAACGCCGGGTAGGCGAACGCGTCGAACTGCATCTCCACGACCGGCCGCAGCCCGTACATGGCCATGCCGACGGCCGTGCCGAGGATGCCGGCCTCGGCGAGCGGTGTGTCCGTGCAGCGGTCCGCGCCGAACTCCTCGGCGAGTCCGTCGGTGATCCGGAAGACACCGCCGAGGGTGCCGACGTCCTCGCCCATGACGTGCACGGACGGGTCGGCGGCCATGGCGTCGCGCATCGCGCGCGTGAGGGCCTGCGCCATGGTGGCCGGCTTGACGGCGACGGTGGTCATCACTGCGCCCCTTCCGGTGCGGCCCCGGCCGCCAGCTCGGCCCGCAGCTGCTCGCGCTGCTCGAGGAGCTGCGGGGTGGGTTCGGCGTACACGTGCGCGAAGAGGTCCATGGGGTCGAGCGCCGGGTCCTGGTTCATCCGGGCGCGCAGCGAGGCGGCCAGGGTCTCGGCGTCCTGGCGGGCGCTCTCCACGGCGGCCTCGTCGAGCACACCGCGTGCGGTCAGCTCCTGCTCCAGCAGGGCGATCGGGTCGTGCCGCTTCCAGGTCTCCACCTCGGCGTCGACGCGGTAGCGGGTGGCGTCGTCGGCGTTGGTGTGCGCCTCCACGCGGTACGTGATCGCCTCGACCAGCGTCGGACCGCCGCCCGCGCGGGCACGGCGTACGGCGTCGGCGAGGACCTCGTGCACGGCGGCGGCGTCGTTGCCGTCGACCAGGCGGCCGGGCATCCCGTAGCCGACGGCCTTGTGGGCCAGCGACGGGGCCGCGGTCTGCTTGGCGAGCGGTACGGAGATCGCGAAGCCGTTGTTCTGGACGAGGAAGACCACCGGCGCCTGCCAGACGGCGGCGAAGTTCAGGGCCTCGTGGAAGTCGCCCTCGCTGGTGCCGCCGTCGCCGACCATGGCGAGCGCGACCACGTCGTCGCCCTTGAGACGGGCGGCGTGCGCGAGCCCCACCGCGTGCGGAAGCTGGGTGGCGAGCGGGGTGCTCAGCGGGGCCACGCGGTGCTCACGGGGGTCGTAGCCGGTGTGCCAGTCGCCGCGCAGCAGGGTGAGCGCCTCGACGGGGTCCACTCCGCGTGCGACGACGGCGAGGGTGTCGCGGTAGCTCGGGAAGAGCCAGTCCTGCTCGGCCAGGACGAGCGCGGCGGCGACCTCGCAGGCCTCCTGGCCGGTGCTTGAGGGGTAGACGGCGAGACGGCCCTGCTTGGTGAGGGCGGTGGCCTGCGCGTTGTAGCGGCGGCCCTTCACCAGCTCCGTGTACAGCCTGCGCAGCAGCTCCGGGTCGGCCTTCGCGGCCGCGTCGGTGCCGAGTACGCGGTACGGCTCCGCGTCGGGCAGCAGCGGCGCGGGGTCGGTACGGGGCTGCCAGGCGGGCGGCGGGGTCGGCCGGTAGGCCCCCCGCTGCTCCATGACCGTCATGACGGCACCTCCTCGTGGGAAGACGGAGGCGCGGCGTCTGTGACGCGCCTCACCAACCGATTGTTCGGTCGCCGGCACATTTTGGCTACGGGTGGCGCCAGGCTGTGGACAAACGGTTCTCCACAGCCTGAGATGGATGCAGGACGTCCACGGCGGAGAGGTGGGGGCGGGTGGCAGCTGAACAAATGGCCGAGGGCCAGGAGGGGGGCGGTCCGCTCTCTCCCGCGCGGCCCCTGGACGCCATCGACCAGGACATCCTGCGGATGCTCCAGGCGGACGGCCGCGCGTCCGTGCGGTCGGTCGCCGAGCGGGTGCACGTCTCCCGCGCGAACGCGTACGCGCGCATCAACCGGCTCGTCGAGGACGGCGTGATCCGCGGCTTCGGGGCCCGCGTCGACCATGAGCGGGCCGGTCACGGGACGTCCGCGTACATCACCCTGAAGATCGTCCAGAACACCTGGCGCACCGTCCGCGAGCAGCTCAGACAGCTCCCCGGCGCCTCACACATCGCGCTGGTGGGCGGGGACTTCGACGTCCTCCTGCTGGTGCACACGCCCGACAACCGGGCGCTGCGCGAGCTGGTGCTGACCCGGCTGCAGGCGATCCCCGAGGTGCAGAGCACGCGCACCCTGCTGGTGTTCGAGGAGGAGGATCTGGAACCGCAGGGGTGAGAGCTCAGGACGCCTTGCGGAGGCCTCCGAAGGCCACCTGGGTGACCGCGTCGGCGACCTCGCGCTCGTTCATGCCGCGCCCGTCCGGCCGGTACCACTCCACGATCGAGTTGATCATCCCGAAGACCAGCCGGGTCACCAGGCGCACCTCTATGTCCTCGCGCACGTCCCCGTCGGCCGCCGCCGCCTTCAGCAGGGCGGCCACCCGGTGGTCGAAGTCGCGCCGCCGCTCCAGCGCCCACCGTTCGGTGTCGGTGTTGCCGCGCACGCGCAGCAGCAGCGTCACGTACGGCAGCTCGGCGATCAGCACCTCGACCATGCGCCGTACGACGTACTCCAGGCGCTCGGCGGCGCGCCCCACGCGCGCGTGCTCCTCGTCGAGGATGCCGAAGAGGCCGTCCAGGGCCCGGCTCACCGCGCGGCGCAGCAGTTCCTCCTTGCCGGCCACGTGGTGGTAGATCGACGACTTGGAGATACCGGCCGCCTTGGAGAGGTGCTCCATGGAGGTGCCGTCGTAACCGCGGTCGTTGAACACCTGGACGGCGACGGACAGCAGCGTCTCCGGGGTGTACGTGTCGCGCTTGGCGGTGGTCACGAGGTTCCCTCCCGCTTGTCCGAGGCGTAGGCGTGGCGGTACAGGGCGAGGGAGGGCGCGTAGCGGCCGGACGGCTCGCACTGGTGCAGGTTGTCCAGCACGGAGCAGGCCCAGCCGCCGCCGAGGCGCCGGCTCCACTCCAACGGCCCCAGCGGGTAGTTCACACCCAGGCGCATCGCGGTGTCGATGTCCTCCTCGGTGGCGACGCCCTTGGCGACGGCGTCGTGCGCCAGGTCGATGATCCGGGCCACCGTCCGCGCGACGATCATTCCGGGGACGTCCCCGATGACGCTGACCTTCTTGCCGAGGGCCTGGAACAGGCCGGTTGCCTCGGCGACGGTCACCGGGGAGGTGTTCGGGGCGTGCGACAGGGCGATCCGCGTGGCCGCGCGGTAGTCGAGGGCGAGGTCGAAGTAGACGACGTCGCGGAACTCCACGGAGGTCTGCCCGTCGGCGAGCACCAGTTGGCCGCCGCCGGGCAGCACCAGCCGGGTGCCGTTGTCCTCGGCCTCCTCGCGTACCTCGATGCCGGCCTCGCGGATCAGGGCGAGCAGTTCCGAGGCGGGCTCCAGGTCGCCCTCCGCGACGACGTACGCGGGCGGTACGGCGGGCTCGGCGGTGTGCGGTTCGGGGCGCTCGGCTCCGTCGCCGTGGTCGTACCAGCCATGGCCGGTCTTGCGGCCGAGGCGGCCGGACTCGACCAGGCGGCGCTGGGCGAGCGAGGGGGTGAAGCGCACGTCGTGGAAGAACGACTCCCACACCGAGCGGGTGACCGACTCGTTGACGTCCTGCCCGATGAGGTCGGTCAGCTCGAAGGCGCCCATGCGGAAGCCGCCGGACTCGCGCAGGACCGCGTCGATGGTGGCCGGGTCGGCGCCCTGGGACTCGTGGACCGCGAAGGCCTCTGCGTAGAAGGGCCGGGCGACGCGGTTGACGATGAAGCCGGGGGTGTCCGCGCAGGCGACGGGCGTCTTGCCCCACGCGCGGGCCGTCTCGTACGCGCGTGTGGCGTGGGTGACGTCGGTGGCGAAGCCGGAGACGACCTCGACGAGCGGCAGCAGCGGCGCCGGGTTGAAGAAGTGCAGGCCGACGAAGCGGCCGGGCACGCGCAGGGCGCCGCCGATCGCGGTGACGGAGAGGGAGGAGGTGTTGGTGGCGAGCAGGCAGTCGTCGGGAACGACGTCCTCCAGCGCGCGGAACAGCTCCTGTTTGACGTCCAGGCGTTCCACGACGGCCTCGACGACCAGGGTGCAGTCGGCCAGTCCGGCGAGCTCGTCGACGGGCCGCAGCCGGGCGCGTGCCGCGTCCCGCCGGTCGGCGGTCAGGCGCTCCTTCTCCACCAGCCGGTCGAGCCGGGCGCCGATCGCGTCGGCCGCCCGACGGGCCCGCCCGGGAACGGCGTCGTACAGCCGCACGGGATGGCCCGCGATCAGCGCGACCTGGGCGATTCCCTGGCCCATGGTGCCGGTGCCGACCACGGCCACGGGACTGCTGAGGTCGAGTGCTGTCATGTGCGCGATCCTCCCGCACGGGGTTTTCCACAGATGCGGCGGACCCCCTTGTCCCGACCGATCGTTCGGTTACTCTAACCCTGACCGCCCGTTCCTGACTACGTTTCCGCACCGGTCCATGAGCTCGACGAAGAGTTCCTGAGACGAGGAGTTGGTCCCGCATGGCCGCCGAACTCACGGCGCACGAGCTGATCGCCCGCCACCGTCCCACCCTGGACCAGGCGCTGGAAGCGATCCGCACACGCGCGTACTGGTCCCCCCACCCCGAGCACCCCAAGGCCTACGGGGAGAACGGCAGCCTGGACATGGCGGCGGGCAAGGCCGCCTTCGACGCCCTGCACGGCACCCGCCTCGACCTCGGCCAGCCCGGTACGGACGGCTGGGTGGACGGCGAGACCTCCCCGTACGGCATCGAGCCGGGCGTGAGCTACCCGCACGCGGACCTCGACGAGCTGCTGCCCGCCATGAGGGCCGGGATGCGGGCCTGGCGGGACGCGGGCGCGGAGACCCGCGCGGTGGTCTGTCTGGAGATCCTCAAGCGGATCGGCGACCGGACGATGGAGTTCGCCCAGGCGGTCATGCACACCTCGGGCCAGGCGTTCATGATGGCGTTCCAGGCGGGCGGACCGCACGCGCAGGACCGCGGCATGGAGGCGGTGGCGTACGCGTACGCGGAGCAGGTCCGCACGCCCGGCACCGCGGAGTGGACCAAGCCGCAGGGCAAGCGCGATCCGCTGGTGCTCACCAAGGAGTTCGTCCCGGTCCCGCGCGGCGTCGCCCTGGTCATCGGCTGCAACACCTTCCCGACGTGGAACGGCTATCCGGGCCTGTTCGCCTCCCTCGCCACGGGCAACGCGGTGCTGGTCAAGCCGCACCCCCGCGCGGTGCTGCCGCTCGCGCTGACCGTGCGGGTGGCCCGCCAGGTGCTCGCCGAGGCGGGCTTCGACCCGAATCTGGTGGCGCTGGCCACCGAGCGGCCCGGTGAGGGCATCGCCAGGACGCTGGCCACCCGGCCGGAGATCCGGATCATCGACTACACCGGCTCCACGGAGTTCGGCGACTGGCTGGAGACCAACGCCCGCCAGGCGCAGGTGTACACGGAGAAGGCCGGCGTCAACACGGTGATCCTGGAGTCGACCGACGACTACAAGGGGATGCTCGCCAACCTGGCGTTCTCCCTGTCGCTGTACAGCGGCCAGATGTGCACCACGCCGCAGAACCTGCTGATCCCTCGCGACGGCATCACCACCGACCAGGGCCCCAGGTCCTTCGACGAGGTCGCCGCCGACCTGGCGAAGGCGGTCGACGGCCTGCTCGGCGACGACGCGCGTGCCAACGCGCTGCTGGGCGCGATCGTCAACCCGGACGTCAAGGCCCGCCTGGAGGCGGCCGCCGGGCTCGGCGAGGTCGCCCTCGCCTCCCGCGAGGTCACCAACCCGGAGTTCCCGGGCGCCGTGGTGCGCACGCCGGTGATCGTGAAGCTGGACGGCGCCAAGCCGGACGCCGAGGCCGCCTACATGAGCGAGTGCTTCGGCCCGGTCTCCTTCGCCGTCGCGGTCGACTCGGCCGGTGACGCGGCGGAGCTGCTGCGGCGCACGATCCGCGAGAAGGGCGCCATGACGGTCGGCGCGTACACGACGTCCCCGGAGGTCGAGGAGACGGTGCGGGAGGTCTGCCTGGAGGAGGCCGCCCAGCTCTCCCTGAACCTCACCGGCGGGGTATACGTCAACCAGACGGCCGCCTTCTCCGACTTCCACGGCTCCGGCGGCAACCCGGCGGCCAACGCGGCCCTGTGCGACGGCGCGTTCGTGGCGGGCCGCTTCCGCGTGATCGAGGTGCGCCGGGAGGTCTAGACGGCGCGGGGTGCGCCCCCGGTGGCACTCCAGTGGTACAGCGTCATGGCGACACTGGTCGCGAGGTTGTAGCTGGAGACCTGGGGGCGCATCGGCAGCGCCACCAGCCGGTCGGCCCGCGCGCGGAGCTCCGCCGACAGTCCGCTGCGCTCGGAGCCGAAGGCGAGCAGCGCGTCGTCCGGCAGCTTCAGCGAGCGGATGTCCTCGCCCTCCGGGTCGAGCGCGAAGACCGGTCCGGGCGGCAGCTCCCCGGCGGTCAGCCGTTCCACGGCGGTGGCGAAGTGCAGCCCCGCCCCGCCGCGTACGACGGTGGGGTGCCAGGGGTCGAGGGTGCCGGTGGTGACGACCCCGGTGGCGCCGAAACCGGCGGCCAGCCGGATCACCGCCCCCGCGTTGCCGAGGTTGCGCGGATGGTCGAGGACCACCACGGGGGCGGTGCGCGGGGAGTGCGCCAGCCGCTCCAGGTTGCCCGCGCGGGAGGGGCGTACGGCCAGCGCGGCCACGGCGGTGGGGTGCGGCCGCGGCACGAGCGCCGCGTACGTCTCGTGGGGCACCTCGGTCAGCAGTGCCGCCAGCGTGTCCCGTACGTCCCCGGCCAGCTCGTCGGCGAGGGCGAGCGTGGCGGCCCGGTCGGCGGTGAGCGCCATGCTCACGTCGGCCCCGAAGCGCACGGCGTGCTTGAGGGCGTGGAAGCCGTCGAGCAGGACGGCGCCGCCGGCCAGCCGGCGCCAGGCGGACACGGGGTCGGCGGCGGTCTCGGGTGCGGTGCCGCGGGCGGGGTCGTCCATGGCGTGCAGCCTACGTGCGCGGGCCGGGCGCTCCGTCCGGTGCGGGGGCCGCCTCCACCGGGTCCGCTCCGGCCGGGGAGCGAGGCTGCGGGACCGGCGCCGCCCGGCGCGGGCGCAGCCGCCCACGCGCGCGCGGCGCCAGGTTCCCCAGGCGGCGCAGGAACGACGTCGGCAGGAAGACCGCGTCGGCCGCGATCATCGCCAGGGAGAAGAAGGGCAGTCCGAGCACGACGGCGATGACCGCGTGCTCCATGATCATGAAGGCCAGCAGGACGTTCTTGACCCGCCGGTTGAACAGCGTGAACGGGAAGGCGACCTGCATGACGACCGTGCCGTAGGTCACCAGCATCACCATGGTGCCGCTGGCCGCCAGCAGGTCCCCGAGGGCCGGCCAGGGGGAGAAGTACTCCAGGTGCAGCGGGTAGTGGACGGCGGTGCCGTCCTGCCAGCGGGAGCCCTGGACCTTGTACCAGCCGGCCGTGGCGTAGATCAGACACGCCTCGGCCATGATCACAAGCAGTGCGCCGTTGTGCACGATGTTCGCGACGACGTCCAGCAGGATCCTCGGCTGTCCGGTCCTCGCGCGGCGCCCGACCAGCCACCACAGGGCCTGTCCGAGCCACACGGCCCACAGCAGGGCCGGTATGAATCGGTCGCCGTCCATCCTGCCCGCCAGCGTCGCCACGGCGAGCACGAGGCCGAGGACGCTCCACAGCAGCGGTCCGACCCGGTCACGCGGCCGCTCGCCCCGCGCGCGGGCCCGCGCCGCGCGGCGTGCGTCCAGGGACCAGACCTGGCCGCAGCGGGTGAACACCAGGTAGATCGACATCAGGTGCAGGACGTTGTCGCCGCCGTCGCCCATGAAGACGCTGCGGTTCTGCAGCGCCAGCACCCCCACCATGAACAGCACCGACATGGTGCGGGTGCGCCAGCCGAGCAGCAGCAGGAGGCTCGCCAGCACGGCCAGCGCGTAGACGGCCTCGAACCAGATCTGGCCGTCCGTCCAGAGCAGCGGGGTGAACGCGTTGTTCGTGGCGACCAGCTGGTCGGCGAGATCCCAGCTCCAGGGGCCGTCGGGGCCGTACAGCTCCTGGCGGTGGGGGTACTCGCGCAGCAGGAACAGCAGCCAGGTCAGGCTGAAGCCGATGCGGATCACGGCGGTCTGGTGGGGGCCGAGCGCCGCGTCGGTGACACGGGCGATCACCCGGGACAGCGCCAGCGAGAAGCGGTTCACCCGATGCCTCCGCGCGCCTCGTCGTCGGGCACGGACCACCAGGGCAGCGTGCGGTACACGGGCGTGGTGGAGATCTTCTCGGTGCTCCAGTCGGGCGGGGGCACGTTGGCGGTGCGTGAGCGTATCTGGACGCGCGCGACGGAGCCGTCCGGGCCGGCCGCGTCCGCGCGGTCCAGGCGCAGCACCGTGATCCGGCGCAGATAGGTCTCGGACAGCGCTCCGCGCAGGCCCACCGGCCGGTTGTTCTCGTCGTGCGTGGCGAGGAAGAGGTCCCACGCGCGGCGCAGTGCGTTCTGCTGGGTGTGGCTGGGCAGCAGGTTGCCGTCGATGGCGCGGCCGTCCTGCGCGGACAGGTCGTACCAGCCGGTGGTCCGGACGTCCCCGCCGGCCGTGAGGACCTCGGCGCGCACCTGGACGGCGATGTTCTGCTGCAGCGGGTTCGGCGCGAACAGTTTCCAGTTCTGCTCGAACTCCGGGTAGATCCAGTCCTCGACCGTTCCGCTGTGCTCCTTGCTGACCGTGTTCGGGGGCGCGACGTGCAGGAACGTCATGCCGAGGTGCACACAGACCCCGACCGCGACGACCGCGAGCGCCACCGCGGCCCCGATCTGGTAGCGCAGGGAAAGGGCGGCCACACCGGTACGGGACTCGGCGGGCGGGGCGGCGGGGGGCGGCTCGGGCGGCGGCCCGGCGGGGCGCCCGGGGGCGGGCGGAGGGGTGTCGGGTGCCCGAGCGCCGGCCGACGGCAGGGGACCGGGGGAAGGGGTACGGGGCGCCGGGAGGTCCGCCGGTGACGCGAGGCCGGGTTCATGGGCGGGAAGCGCCGGGGCGTTTGCCGGTGAGGCGGAGCCGGGCTCACGGACGGGGGGCGCCGGGGCGTTTGCCGGTGAGGCGGGGCGCGGGTCCGGCACGTCCTGCCCGGCAGGGCCGTGCCGGGCGTCCGAGCCCTTGTCGTACGCGTTCATCCCGCCCCGATCCGCCGATCCCGGTCCGTCACCGCTTCCGCCCCGCCACGAGGGACCGGCGCCAGTCCGCCGTGTCGCAGGGAACGGTACTCAGCACCGGCCGTCCGGGCACAGTCCAGTCGGCGACCCGTTCCCCGGCCGTCACCGCACCGCGACCCGATCCCGGTTGTCCACAGGTGACCCCCGCAGGTTATCCACAGCGGTTGACACCTTGCGGCGCCCGTCCCACCATGGAATCGCACGAACCGAACGATCGGTCGGGAGCGTGCTCCGGGAAGCATCCAGGTCGAGGGGGAACCTCATGGCGACAGCAGCCGCCCGCGATACGGCCGGCGGCCGGGCGTCCGACGCACCGGCCGACGACACCGCGGACTTCCAGCGCGCCTTCGACGCGGCCGTGGCCGCCGACGAGCGGATCGAACCGCGCGACTGGATGCCGGACGCCTACCGGGCCACGCTCGTCCGGCAGATCGCCCAGCACGCGCACTCCGAGATCATCGGCATGCAGCCGGAGGCCAACTGGATCACCCGCGCGCCCTCGCTGCGCCGCAAGGCGATCCTCATGGCCAAGGTGCAGGACGAGGCCGGGCACGGCCTGTATCTGTACAGCGCCGCCGAGACGCTCGGCACCAGCCGCGACGAACTGCTCGACAAGCTGCACTCCGGCCGCCAGAAGTACTCCTCGATCTTCAACTACCCGACGCTGACCTGGGCCGACGTCGGCGCCATCGGCTGGCTGGTGGACGGCGCGGCGATCACCAACCAGGTGCCGCTGTGCCGCTGCTCCTACGGGCCGTACGCGCGCGCGATGGTCCGCGTCTGCAAGGAGGAGTCCTTCCACCAGCGCCAGGGCTACGAGCTGCTGCTGGCCCTCAGCAGGGGCACCCCGGAGCAGCACGCGATGGCGCAGGACGCGGTGGACCGCTGGTGGTGGCCGTCGCTGATGATGTTCGGCCCGCCCGACGACGAGTCCCAGCACTCCGCGCAGTCGATGGCCTGGAAGATCAAGCGGCACTCCAACGACGAGCTGCGCCGGCGCTTCGTCGACATCTGCGTCCCCCAGGCCGAGTCCCTCGGTCTCACCCTCCCCGACCCGGACCTGAAGTGGAACGAGGAGCGGGGGCAGCACGACTTCGGGGCGATCGACTGGACGGAGTTCCGGGACGTCCTCAAGGGCAACGGCCCGTGCAACGAGGAGCGGCTGACCCGGCGCAGGCGGGCCCACGAGGAGGGCGCCTGGGTCAGGGAGGCCGCGGCGGCCCACGCCGCCAAGCACAGGAACAGCGAGACGGGAGCGGCACGCGCATGACCCACACCGACTGGCCCCTGTGGGAGGTCTTCGTGCGCTCGCGCCGGGGCCTGTCCCACACCCACGCCGGCAGCCTGCACGCCCCGGACGCGGAGCTCGCCCTGCGCAACGCCCGCGATCTGTACACCCGGCGCGGCGAGGGCGTCTCCATCTGGGTCGTCCCGTCGTCCGCGATCACCGCCTCCTCGCCCGACGAGAAGGACCCGTTCTTCGAACCGGCCGCCGACAAGCCCTACCGGCACCCGACGTTCTACGAGATCCCCGAGGGGGTGCGGCACCTGTGACGACGACCCCCGCCAAGGACACCGCCCACACGGCGGCCGCGCTCGCCCTCGGTGACGACGCGCTGGTGCTCTCCCACCGCCTGGGCGAGTGGGCCGGGCACGCCCCCGTGCTGGAGGAGGAGCTCGCTCTCGCCAACATCGCGCTGGACCTGCTGGGCCAGGCCCGGGTGCTGCTGTCGGCGGCCGGTGACGAGGACGAGCTGGCGTATCTGCGCGAGGAGCGCGCCTTCCGCAACCTGCAGCTGGTGGAACAGCCGAACGGCGACTTCGCCCACACCATCGCCCGCCAGCTGTACTTCTCCGCCTACCAGCACCTGCTGTACGGCGAACTGGCCGCCGGCGACGGCCCGTTCGCGCCGCTGGCCGGCAAGGCCGTCAAGGAGACCGCCTACCACCGCGACCACGCCGAGCAGTGGACGCTGCGGCTGGGCGACGGCACCGACGAGAGCCACGCCCGGATGCAGCGGGCCGTGGACGCCCTGTGGCGCTACACCGGCGAGATGTTCCAGCCCGTCGAGGGCGTGGACGTCGACCCGTCCGGCCTGGAGACGGCCTGGCTGGAGCGGGTCTCGGAGGTGCTGCGCCGGGCCACCGTCACCGTGCCCGACGGCCCGCGCACCGGGGCGTGGACGGCCGGTGCGGGCCGGCAGGGCCTGCACACCGAGTCCTTCGGCCGGATGCTCGCCGAGATGCAGCATCTGCATCGCAGCCATCCGGGGGCGACATGGTGACCACCACCCCGCTGGAGGCGGAACTGCTGGAGCTCGCCGGTTCGGTGCCCGACCCCGAACTGCCCGTGCTGACCCTGCGCGAGCTGGGCGTCGTCCGCGCGGTGCACGCGCGCGGGGCCGGCACCGTCGAGGTCGAGCTGACCCCGACGTACACCGGCTGCCCGGCCGTCGAGGCGATGAGCACGGACATAGAGCGCGTGCTGCGCGAGCACGGGGTGCGCGAGGTCACCGTGCGCAGGGTGCTCGCGCCCGCCTGGTCCACCGACGACATCACCGACGAAGGGCGCCGCAAACTGCGGGAGTTCGGCATCGCCCCGCCGCGGGTACGGACGTCCCCCTCCGGGCCGGTTCCGGTGGAGCTCGGGACGACCCGCACCCAGCAGACGGGGCCGGACGACCACACGGACCCCGTGCGCTGCCCGCACTGCGGCTCGGCGGAGACCGAACTGCTCAGCCGTTTCTCGTCCACCGCGTGCAAGGCGCTGCGCCGCTGCCTGGCCTGCCGTGAACCGTTCGACCACTTCAAGGAGTTGTGATGGCCCGCTTCCACCGGCTCCGGGTGGCCGCGGTCGACCGGCTCACCGACGACTCCGTCGCCCTGACCCTCACCGTCCCACCGCACCTGGGCGAGGAGTTCCGGTACGTCCCCGGTCAGCATCTGGCCCTGCGGCGCGTCGCGGACGGCGAGGACATCCGGCGCACCTACTCCATCTGCTCCCCCGCTCCCGACGGCGAGGCCCCGAGCACCCTGCGGGTCGGTGTGCGGCTGGTCGACGGCGGCGCCTTCTCCACCTACGCGCACAAGGAGATCGGCCTCGGCGACGAGCTGGAGGTGATGACCCCGGCCGGGCGCTTCACGCTCCCTCCGGCACCCGGCCGGTACGCGGCGATCGTCGGCGGCAGCGGCATCACACCGGTGCTGTCGATCGTCTCGACCCTTCTCGCGCGCGAGCCCCGGGCCAGTTTCTGTCTGATCCGCAGCGACCGTACGGCCGCTTCGACGATGTTCCTGGAGGAGGTCGCCGATCTGAAGGACCGCTACCCCGACCGGCTTCAGCTGGTGACGGTGCTCTCCCGTGAGGAGCAGCAGGCGGGGCTGCCGTCCGGGCGGCTGGACCGGGAGCGGCTGACCGCGCTGCTGCCGGCCCTGCTGCCGGTGGAGCGGGTCGACGGCTGGTTCCTGTGCGGGCCGTACGGCCTGGTCGGGGACGCCGAGCGGGCGCTGCGCGGCCTGGGGGTGGCGCGCTCCCGCGTCCATCAGGAGATCTTCCATGTGGACGCCGGTACGGAGACCGTCGTCACGGCCCCCGCGCCCGCGCACAGCACGGTCACCGCCCGGCTCGACGGACGCGGCGGCAGCTGGCCCGTGCGGGACGGCGAGTCCCTGCTGGACACGGTGCTGCGCAACCGGCCCGACGCGCCCTACGCCTGCAAGGGCGGGGTGTGCGGAACCTGCCGCGCGTTCCTCGTCTCGGGCGAGGTGCGGATGGACCGCAACTTCGCGCTGGAGACGGAGGAGACGGAGGCGGGCTATGTCCTGGCCTGCCAGTCCCACCCGGTCACGGAGCGGGTGGAGCTGGACTTCGACCGGTAGCGGCGGGCGTTACAGCACGTGCCCCGGGGTCCCGTCGTCGATGACGACGGGACGGCCGGCGGCCTCCCACACCTGCATGCCGCCGTCCACGTTCACGGCGTCGACGCCCTGCTGACCCAGATACATGGCGACCTGGGCCGACCGTCCGCCGGACCGGCAGATCACATGCACCCGGCCGTCCTGCGGGGCGGCCTCGGTCAGCTCGCCGTAGCGGGCCACGAACTCACTGATGGGAATGTGCAGCGCTCCCGCCGCGTGACCGGCCTTCCACTCGTCGTCCTCGCGGACGTCCAGCAGGAAGTCGCCGTCCTTCAGGTCCGCGACCTGGACCGTGGGCACCCCAGCTCCAAAACTCATGCCCCCGACGCTACCGGAAGGGACCGGTCCCGGGCTCAGACCAGCAGCGCCGCGAGCTCGGCCTCGCGTTCGAGGACCTCGGCCCGCAGCTGTCCGGCGATCTCCTCGAGCAGCCGGTCGGGGTCGTGCGGGGCGAGGCGGAGCATGGAGCCGATGGCTCCGTCCTCCAGTTCGCGGGCGACCAGGGTGAGCAGTTCCTTGCGCTGGGCGAGCCATTCGAGGCGGACGTAGAGCTCCTCGCTCGCGCTCGGCACCCGCTTCAGCTCCGGCCCAGCCGCCCATTCCGCGGCGAGTTCACGCAGCTCGTCCTCGTTGCCTCGGGCGTAGGCGGCGTTGACGCGGGTGATGAACTCCTCGCGGCGGGCACGTTCCGCCTCCTCCTGCGCCAGGTCCGGATGGGCCTTGCGGGCGAGGTCGCGGTAGAGCTTGCGGGCCTCCTCGCTGGGCCGCACCCGCTGCGGGGGCCGGACCGGCTGGTCGGTGAGCATGGCGGTGGCCTCGGGGAAGAGGCCGCCGTCGTCCATCCAGCCGTTCAGCAGCTCCTCGACACCGGGGATGGGCAGCAGCCGGGCGCGCGCCTCGTCGGCCCGGCGCCGGTCCTCGGGGTCGTCACTGCGGGCCGCCTTGGCCTCCAGGATCTGGGCTTCCAGTTCCTCGAGACGGGCGTACACCGGGCCGAGCTTCTGTTCGTGCAGCCGGGAGAAGTTCTCGACCTCGACGCGGAAGGTCTCCACGGCGATCTCGAACTCGATCAGCGCCTGCTCGGCCGCGCGCACGGCCTGCTCCAGCCGCTCCTCGGGCCGTGCCGCACCACCACCGCCGGGCGCGTTCTCCGCGCCGGCGCCGCCACCCTGCTCACCCTCCGAGGTCGTCACCCGGACAGCGTAGGCCACCCGCCGGGCCGCCACGCGCCGCTCCGGCGGCGCACACCCCGGCCGGGCCCCGCGTCCCCGGCATGATCCGCCGGCCAGGACCCGGGACGGCGCAACCGCGCCGCCCGCCCGCTCACACCCCCGTCTCCGCCGCGATCCGTCCCTCGCGCACCGCGGTGACGAGGTCCGTGTGGTCCGCCTCGGTGCGGTCGGCGTAGGCGACGGCGAAGTCCGCCACCGCCTCGTCCAGCTCGTCGTTCTTGCCGCAGTAGCCGGCGATCAGACGGGGGTCGGCGCTGTGCGCGTGGGCGCGGGCCAGCAGGGCGCCGGTCATCCGGCCGTAGTCGTCGACCTGGTCGGCGGCCAGCGCGGCCGGGTCGACACTGCCCTTGCGGTTGCGGAACTGGCGTACCTGGAAGGGGCGTCCGTCGACCGTCGTCCAGCCCAGCAGGTTGTCGCTCACCACCTGCATCCGCTTCTGGCCGTGCACCACCCGCCTGCCCTCGTGGCCGGCCTCGGGGACGTCGAACCCGGCCGTCGGCAGATGCGGCACCAGTACCGAGGGGCGGGCCTCCTTCACCTGGAGGACCAGGGGCTCGCCCCGGTGGTCGAGGAGGAGCACGACATACGAGCGGGTGCCCACACTGCCGGTGCCGACGACGCGGAACGCCACGTCGTGCACCGCGTGCCGGGCCAGCAGCGGATGGCGGTCCGGCGGGAGCGTGCCGAGGTACTCCTCCAGCGACGCGGCCACCGCGGCGGCCTCGGCGTCGGGTATCCGGCGCAGCACCGGGGGCGCCTCGACGAAGCGCCGTCCGCCGTCCTCGGTCCGCTCGGTGGACTTGGCCGCGAACCGGCCGCTGGTGTTGGCGCGGGCCTTCTCGGAGACCCGCTCCAGGGTGCCCAGCAGGTCGTGGGCGTCGGTGTGGGAGACCAGTTCCTCGTCCGCGATGGCGTTCCACGCGTCCTGCGCCGACAGCTTCGACAGCAGCCGCATCGTGCGGCGGTAGGCGCCCGCGGTGTCGCGTGCCGCCGAGCGGCAGGTGTCCTCGTCGGCGCCGGCCTCGCGCCCGGCGAGCACCAGTGAGGTGGCGAGCCGCTTGAGGTCCCACTCCCAGGGGCCGTGCACCGTCTCGTCGAAGTCGTTCAGGTCGATGACCAGTCCGCCGCGCGCGTCGCCGTAGAGGCCGAAGTTGGCCGCGTGGGCGTCGCCGCAGATCTGCGCGCCGATCCCGGTCACCGGTGTACGGGCCAGGTCGTACGCCATGAGGCCGGCCGATCCGCGCAGGAACGCGAACGGAGTGGCCGCCATCCTGCCCACCCGCAGCGGCGTGAGCTCGGGCAGCCGCCCCCGGCTGGACTCCTCGACGGCGGTCACGGCGTCGGGGCGGGAGCCGTCCGGATCGAAGGCGGCGTGTGCCGCGCGGGGAACACCGCCGCGCAGCGCCTTGCCCTCGTCCTTGGGGCTGCCCCCGGCGGACCGTCCGGCGAATCCCGGCACCCGCGGCAGCGCTCGCGCCGGAGCCGCACCGGCGGGCTCACCGGCGGGCTCACCGGCCCTGGACACCTGGGCAACGACTTCGGTCACGGCGACCGCCTCCCCCGTACATACGTGCCGTACGCACGCTTCGACATCGATCGTGCCGACCGTACAGCCGGTGGCCGAAACGCGTCAGACCCTGTGGACAACTCCCCCGCTGTGGAAACGCCCGGACGCCGAGACCTACCCGGCCTCCGCGACCTGGCCCTCCAGCGGCAGCGACCGTCCCTCGGCCAGCAGCCGTCCGGCGCGGTCCTGCGTGATCTCCAGCCGGGCCAGGACGGCCGGAACGGCCACGCCCGGCAGCAGGTGGTGGAACAGCACGACGACCCGGTGCTCCAGGTCCTGCCGCTGGCAGCGCACCTGCGACAGGAGCTGCACCCCGCTGAAGCTCGCGACCAGCAGTTCCGCCGTCTCCGTGGCGTCGACGTGCGGCAGCAGCTCGCCCCCCGCCTTCGCCTCGGTTAGCGTGCGGGTGGTCTGGTCGATCCACATGCCGAACGCCGGAGTGCGGTCCAGCCCCAGCGCCCCCTGGTCGAGGGCCAGTCCGACACTGGCCCGCACCAGTGGCTCGGTCCGCAGCCGCAGCGCCAGCACCAGTCCGGAGTCGACCAGTTCCTGCAGCTTGCTGGACTGGGACGGCAGGGAGATCGCCAGCTGCTCCTCGAACACGCCGAGGGCCAGCTCCTCCTTGGAGGCGAAGTGGAAGTACAGCGCGCCCTTGGTGACCCCGGCCCGCTCCAGGATCTCCCCGATGGTCGCCGAGGTGTAGCCGCGTTCGTCGAAAACGGCCGCCGCCGCCTCCAGAATGGTCCGCCGGGTGCGGATCGCGCGCTCCTGTCGCGCCATCGGGGGTGCCTCCTGATCTGGGTGGATCTCATGGATCTCGTGGTTCGCACCGTGCAGTCACGGTGAAGCCTCCGTGAAGCCCTCGTGAAGCCGCCGGGTGGTTGTCGTGTCGTGCGGGGCGCGTGGGCTCGTCTCCGGCGGTGTCGATCACCCTTGGAAAAAAACCAACTCGTCCGTATCTTAGTGCGAACCGACCGGAGCCTGATTCTCGATCCCGGGGGTTCCTCATGCCGCAGCCGGATTCCTCGAGCGCACCCATGGATCAGACCGGACGGCGGGCCTCGCCCGCAAACGCCGCCGGCGGTTCCCGGCCCGGTGACCGCACGCGCGTCACGACGGAACTGGCCCATCGCCCCCGCACGGCGGACGTCTTCCCGGTCGACTGGGTACGGCTCTCCGACGCGCGCTTCCGCGTGAGCGCCCACTGGCCCGCCGACCACCCCTTCTTCGGCCCCGTCGACGACCGCCGCCTGGATCCGATGATCGTCGGCGAAACGTTGCGTCAGACGTCGATGGCCCTCGCCCACGCGGAGTTCGGCGCCCCCGCCGACACCCACTTCGTCATGCGCGACCTGGAGATCTCCACCGATCCCGACCGGCTGCTGCTCGCGGACACGGCCGAGCCGGTCACCGTCGACGTCGTCTGCTCCGAGGTCCGCCGCCGGGGCCGCGGCCTGAACGGCATGCGCACCACGATGGAGTTCCACCGCGCGGGACGCCTCGTCGCCCGCGGCACCGGCAGCACCGGCTGCACCTCCCCGGCCGCCTACCGCCGCCTGCGGGCATGCCGGCCGGCCGTGCCGGGGGCCCGAATACCACTGCCCGATCCGGTGTCACCCGAACTGGTGGGCCGTCACCGCGCGGAGGACGTCGTCCTCGCCCCCGCCGACCGGCCCCGCTCCTGGCTGCTGCGCGCGTCCACCGGGCACCCGGTCCTCTTCCCGCGGCCCAACGACCACGTGCCCGGCATGGTCCTGTTCGAGGCCGCCCGCCAGGCCGCCACCGCGGCATCGGGTCTGCTGCCCTTCCTGCCGTCCGAACTGGCCGTCTCCTTCAGCCGCTACGCCGAACTGGACAGCCCCTGCCGGATCGACGCCGAGGTGCTCGACAAGGGCGACGACGGCGTGACGGTACGGGTGTCGGGCAGGCAGGACGACGAGCCCGTCTTCGCCGCCACCCTCACCTGCGCGCCCACGACCCCGGTACGGTCCCTGCCGTGACCGTCGACATCCTGCTCACCGGCGCCACGGGCTTCATCGGTGCCAGGGTCGCCACCGCGGCCCGCGCCCGCCCCGGCGTCCGCGTCCGCACACTGTCCCGCCGGGCGCCGGCCGGGCGGGCGGACTCCACCACGGTGCCCGGCGATCTCGCCGACCCCCGCACGCTGCACGGCGGTTGCTCCGGCGCCGACGTCCTCGTCCACTGCGCCTCCCGCGTGGGCGGCGATCCGGAATCGGTCACGGCGGTCAACGACCTCGGCACGAAGGCCCTGATGGAAGAGGCCGTAAGGGCGGGGGTGCGCCGGATCGTGTACGTGAGCACCGCCGCCGTCCACGGCCGGGGCCCCTTCCGCGGCGTACGGCCCGGCGAGGCGCCGATCGCGCCCGCCTCCGCCACCAGCCGCACCCGCGCGGCGGCCGAACGGCATGTCCTCGACGCGGGCGGCCTGGTGCTGCGCCCGCATCTGGTGCACGGCGAGGGCGACCGCTGGGTGGTGCCCGGACTGGTGGGACTGCTGAGGGAGTTGTCGGCGACCCTGTCCGGCTGCACGGCACTCCAGTCGGTGATCGACGTCGACACACTGGGCCGGGCGGTCGTCTCGGCGGCCCTGTCCCCGCACCACGGGCCCGGCGCCCACTACGTCGGGCACCCGGACCCCGTCCCCGCCTCCGAACTGCTCGCGGCCGTGTGCGAGCGCGTGGAACGGCCCGGCGGCGGCGCGGCCGTCGACGTGGACACCGCCCGCGCGCGGGCCGCCGGCTCCCCGCGCGCGCTGCATCACCTGGGCATGCTGACCGTGGACCACTGGTTCGCGGACGACGGCTTCTGGAAGGACCTGGACTGCTCGCCGGGCGAGGGTTTCGCGCGGACGTTCGCGCGGTCGGCGCCCTGGTACCGGTCGTATGTGACGAAGACTCGCATGTGACGAAGACTCGTATGTGACGACAATCAGCAAATAAACCGACCGGTCGGTTTCCCTCGTCTCACTCCCGCAGGTACGCGAGCACCGCCAGCACCCGCCGGTGCGTCCCGTCCGTCGGCGGCAGGTCCAGCTTGGTGAAGATGCTGCCGATGTGCTTGCCGACGGCGGCCTCCGAGACCACCAGGGCGCGGGCGATCGCCCCGTTGGACCTGCCCTCCGCCATCGACGCCAGCACCTCCCGCTCACGCGGGGACAGCCGCTCCAGCGGGTCACGGCGGTGGCGCAGCAACTGCCGTACCACCTCGGGGTCGATCACCGTGCCGCCGTCCGCGACCTGGCCGAGGGCGGTCACGAACTCCTCGATCTGGCCGACCCGGTCCTTCAGCAGATAGCCGACGCCGGTGCCGTCGCCGGAGTCCAGCAGGTCGGCGGCGTACCGGCGCTGCACGTACTGGCTGAGCACGAGGACGGGCAGCGCGGGCCGCTCGGTGCGCAGCCGCACGGCCGCGTGCAGGCCCTCGTCCTGGAAGCCCGGGGGCATCCGGACGTCCGTCACCACGATGTCGGGCCGGTGTGCACCGGCCTCGGTGATCAGCGCCTCGGCGTCGCCGACCGCCGCGACGACCTCGTGTCCGCACCTGTGGAGCAGGCCGATCAGGCCCTCGCGCAGCAGCACACCGTCCTCGGCCAGCACCACGCGCAGCGGCCGGCCGGCCGTCAGGGGGAGCAGGGGGCGCAAGGGATCTCCACACGCAGCAGGGTCGGTCCGCCCACCGGGCTGGACAGGGTGAGTCTGCCATCGAGCACCGACACCCGGTCGGCGAGTCCGGTCAGCCCGCTGCCCTCCCCGGCCCGTGCGCCGCCCCGGCCGTCGTCGCGCACCTCCAGCAGCAGCCGCCCGTCGCGATGCCCGCCGCCCACCCGCGCGCGGCTCGCCCCGCTGTGCCGGGCGACGTTGGCGAGCGCCTCGCACACCACGAAGTACGCGGCGGCCTCGACCGGCGTGGGCAGCCGCGCGGCGAGATCCAGGTCCACGTCCACGGGTACGGCGGACCGGTCGGCGGCGTCGGCGACGGCGGCCCCGAGACCGTAGTCGGCGAGGACCTGGGGGTGGATGCCGTGGATGAGCTCCCGCAGTTCCCGAAGCGCCCGCCCGGCTTCGTCGTGGGCCTGGGCGAGCCGGTCGGCGAGCGGGCCCGGCGGCGCGTCCAGGCGGGCCAGGCCCAGTGTCATGGTCAGGGCGACCAGACGCTGCTGGGCCCCGTCGTGCAGATCGCGTTCGATGCGCCGCCTTTCCGCCTCGAAGGCGTCCACCAGCCGCGCCCGGGACCGGGTCAGTTCGGTCACCCTCGCCCCCAGCTCGGCCTCGCGCGGGACGAGCAGCAGCCGGGTCAGGCCCGCGCGGGCGCCCGCGGCGACCCCCAGCAGATAGGCGCCCGGGGCGAACAGGAGGAGTCCGAGCAGGGCGGCGCCGGCCGCCGAGGGCCAGGTGGTGACCGTCCACAGCTTGAGGATCTTCGCCTCCTCGCCGCCGCCGGCCGTGGCCATCAGCAGGGGCGTGGCGGTGACGACCGCCGGGGCGAGCAGGCCGGCCATGAGCGCGAGGGCGTCGACGGGCCACAGCAGGCCCGCGAAGAGCAGGGTGTGGCCGAGCTCCCGCCAGGTGGCCCGCTCCCGGAGCCGAGTGGTCAGCCAGGCCCGCAGGCCGGGTGCGGCGGGCGTTGAGTGCGGGTCGGCGGCCGGATCGCGGTCGACGAGCCGCAGCCGCCACCGCTCCAGCCGCGCGACCGGCAGTCCCGCGAGGGCGGTGCCGAGCAGCAGCGGCAGCCCGATCAGGGCGAGCGCGAGCACCCCGCCGGCCACCAGCGACACCACGACGCCCACGAGCACGACCGCGCCGGTGAGCGCGCCCGTGAGCAGGTATCCGGCCGCGCGCCATGGCCACGGGGACAGGACGTAGCCGGGGCGGGACATGGCCTGCCAGGGGTTTCGAGGCTGCATGCGGATCACCGTAGAAGCGGGCGCCGCGCGGGGCCATCGCCCTGGACCGAGGCTTCGGGGTATGCCTGGCCCTACCCCTTTTCTCGCCCCTGCCGCACTGCGCCCGCCGGCCCCCGCGCGGTTTCGTTCAGGCAGGCGTCCGGCGGGCAGCGGCCGGGCCGGACGAGGGGAGTAGGACATGGGCCGGAGAGACGGCGACGCGGTCGCCCTGCGGCGGGTGAGCCGGCGGTACGGCACCGTGTACGCGCTGGACGAGGTGTCCCTGTCGTTCCCGCGCGGGAGCTTCACCGCCGTGATGGGCCCGTCCGGGTCCGGCAAGTCGACGCTGCTGCAGTGCGCCGCGGGCCTCGACCGGCCCACCTCGGGCTCGGTCACCGTCGGCGGCACCGAGCTGACCGGCGCTCTGGACTCCCGCACCGGCCACGAGGTGCTCACGCTGCTGCGCGCCATGGTGGACCGCGAGCGGCAGACGGTCGTCATGGTGACCCACGACCCCGTGGCCGCCTCCCGCGCCGACCGCGTGGTCTTCCTCGTCGACGGCCGCCTCCACGGCGAGCTGACGGGGGCCGGCGCCGACGCCGTGGCCGCGCGGATGACCGGACTGGAGACCGTGCCGTGCTGAGCCTCGCCCTGCGCACCCTGCGCTCCCGGTGGATCACCTTCACGGGCAGCTTCATCGCCCTCGCGCTGGGCGTGGCCCTCCTCACCGTCATGGGGCTCGCCCTCGCCTCCTCCCTCGACGCCCCCGCGCGGCAGCCCGAACGGTTCGCCGCCGCCCCGGTCGTGGTCGAGGGCGCGGACACCCTGCGCGTACCGACGCCGAACGGCGACCGCACCGCGGAACTGGCACACCCGCGCGCGGTCCCCGACGCCACCGTGGCAAAGCTGCGCCGGCTCGGCACGGTCGTCGAGGACCGCTCCTTTCCCGTCCGCGCGAAGGGCGCTCCCGGCGAACTGACCGGCCATCCCTGGTCCACCGCCGCGTTCACCCCCTACGAGATCGAGTCCGGCCGTGCACCCCGCGCGGACGACGAGGTGGTGATCGGCGGCGACTGGGCGCGGCCCGGCACCCGGCTGCGCACGGATCACGGCACCGTACGGGTCGTGGGCACCGTGGCCGGCCGCGGCTTCGAACACGCCCTCTTCCACACCGACGCGCGCGCCGCCGAGCTGTCCCCGGCCGTCGACCGCCTGGTCGTCGACGCCGGCCCGGCGGCCGTACGCGAGGCCGTGCGCGGGACCGACGGCGTACGGGTCCTCACCGGGGCGGACCGCCGGTACGCCGACCCCGGTCCGGAGCGCGACAGCGAGGCGCTGACCGCGATGAACGCCCTGTTCGGCACGGCGGGCGGGGTCTCCGCCTTCGTCTCGGTGTTCGTGGTGGCGTCCACCTTCGCCTTCGCGGTGGAGCGGCGGCGCCGGGAGTTCGGGCTGCTGCGCGCCACGGGGGCGACCCCGGGGCAGCTACGGCGCATGGTGGCCGCGGAGGCCCTGCTGGTCGGCGTACTCGCCTCGGCGGCCGGCTGCGCGCTCGGCGGCCGTGCGGCGCCCGCGCTGGCCGCGTGGGTGGCCGAGGTGGAACTGGCGCCGCGCTGGTTCACGATCGGCGACGCCGACTGGCCGTACCACGCGGCGTTCTGGACGGGGCTCCTGGTCGCCCTGAGCGGTGCCGTCGTGGCCTCCTGGCGGGCGGGCCGTACCAGTCCCCTGCAGGCGCTGCGCGAGGCGTCCGCCGACGGCGGGGCCATGACGCCGGCACGGTGGCTGTGCGGTACGGCTCTGCTGCTGACCGCCGGCGTGACGCTCGCCCTGGCGCTGCTCGGCGACCCGGGCGGCCTGCTGCACCGCAAGGCCTACGTCAGCCGGCCCATGCTGCTGATCACCGCCGCCGCACTGCTCGCCCCGCTCGCCGTGCGCCCCCTCACGCGACTGCTGACGGGGCTGCCGGGGGTGACCGGCACGCTGGTTCGGGAGAACACGGCCGCCGGGGTGCGCCGTACGGCGGCGGTCGCGGCGCCCGTGCTGGTCACGGTCGCCCTGGCGGGCTCCCTGCTCGGCGCCATCGCCACCCTGGACCGGGCGAGGGCCGCGGAGACGCGGGAGCGGACCACGGCGGCGTTCGTCGTCACCCGCGCGGGCGACGGGGCGTTCCCTCCCGGGACGCTGGAGCGGCTGCGCGCAATACCGGGCGCGCGGGTGTCGGCGAGCGCGCCGAGCGCGGTGTACGTCCTGGAGGAGGGCGTGGCACTGGTCAGGTCCGAGGCGCGGGCCGTCGGCCCCGGCGGGCCGGCGGCGACCGCGCGGTTGCCGCTCACCGCGGGGAGGGTCACCGACCTCGACGACGGTTCGATCGTCGTCAACGAGGAGTGGGAGCGGCACACGGTGGGGCAGCGGGTACGGGTGTGGCTCGGGGACGGCACGGAGCGGACGCTGCGGATCGCCGCGGTGATGGCCACCGGCACCGGTGACAACGGTGTCTACGTCACCCCGGCCAACGCGCCGGGCGCCCGCGTGGACCGGGTGGACGTCGCCCTCACGGCCGGCGCCGACGCGCGTGCGGTGGCCTCCGGCCTGGAGCGGGCGGTACGGCCCGTCGGCGGGCTGGTCCGCACCGGGGAGCAATGGGCGTCCGCCACGGATCCCGGGAGCGAACGCACCACCCGGTACGGCTTGCTGCTGGTTCTCGGCATCGCCCTGCTCTACACGGGCATCTCCGTGGCCAACACCATGGTGACGGCCACCTCCGGCCGGGTGCGCGAGTTCGCGGCTCTGCGGCTGGCCGGCGCCACCCACTGGCAGGTGCTGCGGATGGTGGGCGCGGAGGCGCTGACGGTGGTCGCGTTCGGGGCGGTACTGGGCCTGGCGGTGGCCGTACTCAACCTGGCCGGCATCCGGGGCGCCCTGGCCTTGCTCTCGGCCCCCGCCCCGCTCACCGTCCCCTGGCCCGCCCTGGCCGTGGTCACAGCGGCCTGCGCCGCACTGTCCACGACCGCCGCGGTCGTTTCCACGGCCCTCGCCCTGCGCCACCCCCCGCTGTCCTCGGCGGGCGTACGCGAATGATCCCGCGCGGGACGTCTCCCCGCGCTCCCCCTCGCCCCCGCGGGGCCCTCCCCGCGGCCCCTGACCCGGCGCCCGGAGGCGCCCCCGAGCGCCTCTCCGCGGCGAAAAGGATCATGAGATGTTCCTCACACGCCGCCCCGCCGCCGTACTGTCTCCGGGCACGCGAAACAGGCATGCGAAACGGGCGGCATCCGATGGATGCCGCCCGTTCGACGATGTGCGCGAGGGGGGAGTTGAACCCCCACGCCCTTGCGGGCACTGGAACCTGAATCCAGCGCGTCTGCCTATTCCGCCACCCGCGCATTGGGTGTTGCCTTCGGGCCCTGCCCCCTGGGGGCCTTGCGCCTTCCGACATCCAGAACATTAGCACGCTGGTCCGGGTGCGTTCACATCCCTTTTCGCCGCCCCCGCCCCGACCGGCCCCGATCCCGTCCGCCGGGCCCCGGACCGCCTCCGGCCCGCCCCCGCGCGGTCCGCGATGTCGCGGCGGCGACCGCTTCACGTATCAACCTCGTACCGGTAGTCCCCGTCTTCCCATGAGCCGGACGGAGTCCACAGCCGGGTGCGGGACACTGGTCTGCGTCCCCCTCTACGATCCATGGCAGAACAACGCGCACGGCCACGGCCGGTGGAGTTCGCCGAAGGAGTTCGAAGAGGGGCTTCGGAGGGAACTTCGTCAGGCGTCGACACCCGTCGACCGTGCCGACAGGGGGAACCGGCCGATCGACCGGCGCGTGGATACGATCAGTAAGCAGTACCAGGTAGGCGGTGCACGAAACAGTGCGCCGGGCAGTACACAGGACGGCAGCTACGGAGGAGGTGCCCCATGGGAGTCCTGAAGAAGTTCGAGCAGCGTCTCGAAGGTCTGGTCAACGGCACCTTCGCCAAGGTGTTCAAGTCCGAGGTGCAGCCCGTGGAGATCGCGGGAGCGCTCCAGCGTGAGTGCGACAACAACGCCACCATCTGGAACCGCGACCGCACCGTCGTACCCAACGACTTCATCGTCGAACTGAGCACACCGGACTTCGAGCGGCTCAGCCCGTACTCCGGCCAGCTCGGCGACGAGCTCGCCGGGATGGTGCGCGACTACGCCAAGCAGCAGCGCTACACCTTCATGGGTCCCATCAAGGTGAACCTGGAGAAGGCGGACGACCTCGACACCGGCCTCTACCGGGTCCGCAGCCGTACGCTCGCCTCCTCCGCCAGCCAGGCGGCCCCCGGCGGCGCGCCCGGAGCACCGGGCGCACCCGGCGGCGCACCGCCCGCCGGCCGCCCCGGGGGCTACGGCTACCCGTCGGCCGGCCCCGCGGGCGCCCCGCCCATGCCGGCCGCGCCACCGCCTCCCGGCGGCGGCTACGGCTACCCGCAGCCCGCGGCGGCCCAGCGGCCGCCCGCCGGACCCGCGTCCGGCGGACGCACCCGCTACTGGATCGAGATCAACGGCACCCGCCACCAGATCTCCCGCGCCACCCTCGTGATGGGCCGCAGCACCGAAGCCGACGTGCGGATCGACGACCCCGGCGTCTCCCGCCGGCACTGCGAGATCCGGACCGGAACGCCCTCGACGATCCAGGATCTCGGATCCACCAACGGCATCGTGGTGGACGGGCAGCACACCACCCGCGCTACGCTCCGCGACGGCTCGCGGATCGTCGTGGGCAGCACCACCGTTATCTATAGGCAAGCCGAAGGGTGAAGCGGGGGCAATGTCAGAGCTGACCCTCACGGTCATGCGGCTGGGGTTCCTGGCCGTACTGTGGCTGTTCGTGATCGTGGCCGTGCAGGTCATCCGGAGTGACCTGTTCGGCACTCGCGTCACGCAGCGCGGAGCGCGGCGGGAGACCGGCCGGCCGCAGCAGGCCGCCGCCCGTCAGGCGCCGCCGCCGCAGCGCCAGCAGTCCGGCGGCCGCCGCGGCGGCCGCAACACCCCCACCAAGCTGGTCGTGACCGAGGGCACCCTCACCGGCACCACCGTCGCCCTCCAGGGCCAGACCATCACCCTGGGCCGGGCACACGACAGCACGATCGTGCTGGACGACGACTACGCCTCCAGCCGCCATGCCAGGATCTACCCGGACCGCGACGGCCAGTGGATCGTCGAGGACCTGGGCTCCACCAACGGCACCTACCTGGACCGGACCCGGCTGACGACCCCCACAGCGATTTCGCTGGGCGCCCCGATCCGCATCGGCAAGACCGTTATCGAGCTGCGGAAGTAGTGCCACGTCATGAATGAGCGCGAGCGGAGCGAGCACGCAGTGGGGGTCCCCGACCAGGGGCCCTGCGCGCTCCCGACCGGAGGGTGGGCAGTGTGGCTCGACACGACCGGCTGTACCCGGAGCCGACGGGCGAGGTGCGCATGAGTCTGTCCCTGCGCTTCGCCGCCGGATCGCACAAGGGCATGATCCGGGAGGGCAACGAGGACTCCGGTTACGCCGGTCCCCGGCTGCTCGCCATCGCCGACGGCATGGGCGGCGCCGCCGCCGGCGAGGTCGCCTCCTCCGAGGCGATCTCCACCATCGTCGCCCTCGACGACGACGTGCCCGGCTCCGACCTGCTCACCTCCCTCGGCACCGCCGTCCAGCGCGCCAACGACCAGCTGCGCATGATGGTCGAGGAGGACCCCCAGCTCGAGGGCATGGGCACCACCCTGACCGCCCTGCTGTGGACCGGTCAGCGCCTCGGCATGGTGCATGTCGGAGACTCCCGCGCCTACCTCCTGCGCGACGGCGTCCTCACCCAGATCACCCAGGACCACACCTGGGTGCAGCGTCTGGTGGACGAGGGCCGGATCACCGAGGAGGAGGCCACCACCCACCCGCAGCGGTCCCTGCTGATGCGGGCCCTCGGCAGCGGCGAACACGTCGAACCCGACCTGTCCATCCGCGAGGTCCGGGCCGGCGACCGCTACCTGATCTGCTCCGACGGCCTGTCCGGCGTGGTCTCCCACCAGACCCTCGAGGAGGCCCTGGCCAGCTACCAGGGCCCCGAGGACACCGTCCAGAGCCTGATCGAGCTGGCCCTGCGCGGCGGCGGCCCCGACAACATCACCGTGATCGTCGCCGACGTCCTCGACCTCGACACCGGCGACACCCTCGCCGGGCAGCTGTCCGACACCCCTGTCGTGGTCGGCGCCGTGGCCGAGAACCAGAACCAGCTGCACGACAACGGCATCATGCAGACCCCCGCCGGCCGCGCCTCCGGTCTCGGCCGCCGGCGCGGACAGGGCGGCGGGGGCGAGTTCGGCCCGCCCGGCAGCGGAGACGTCACCGGCTTCATCCCCACCGACGGCTTCGACTACGGCGACGACGACTTCGCCAAGCCCGGCAAGGACCGCAGGTGGCTCAAGCGGTCCGTCTACAGCCTGCTGGCCCTCGCCGTCCTCGGCGGCGGCCTCTACGCCGGCTGGCGCTGGACCCAGACCCAGTACTACGTCGGCACCAACGGCGAACACGTCGCCCTGTACCGGGGCATCAGCCAGGACCTGGCGTGGGTCTCCCTCTCCGACGTGGAGAAGGACCACCCCGAGATCGAACTCAAGTACCTCCCGCCCTACCAGCGCAAGCTGGTCGAGGCGACCATCGCCGAAGGCGACCTCTACGGCGCCCGCGAGAAGATCGAGGAACTGTCGGTGCAGGCCTCCGCGTGCAGGAAGGAGGCCGAGCGGCGCGACGCCGAGAGCGAGAAGAACGCGAAGACCGGCGAGGGCGAGGCCGGAGGCACCACGGGAACCACTCCCGCCTCCTTCACGTCCAAGGCGTCGCCGACGCCGAACCCCTCGGGTTCGGCACAGGCCCCGGAGCAGTCCACGCCCCCGTCCACGACCGCACCCACCTCCAGCCCCGGCCCCAGCCTCTCGGAGGAGGAGCAGAAGGTCGTCTCGCTGTGCGGTAAGCAGTAGGCAAGCCGTGAGAGGCCCTGTCACACGATGAGCAGTACTACCAACCCGTCGCCGCAGCACACGTCCACGATCGGCGCGATCGGAGCGCCCAGCCGACGCAACACCGAGCTCGCGCTCCTGGTGTTCGCCGTCGTCATCCCGGTCTTCGCCTACGCCAACGTGGGACTGGCCATCAACGACCAGGTGCCCGCCGGGCTGCTGAGCTACGGCCTGGGCCTCGGTCTGATGGCGGGCGTCGGCCATCTCGCCGTACGGAAGTTCGCCCCGTACGCGGACCCGCTGCTGCTGCCGCTGGCCACCCTGCTCAACGGCATCGGTCTGGTCGCCATCTGGCGACTGGACCAGTCGAAGCGGCTGCAGGCGAGCAGTACGTTCGTCGAGGCGGCGCCGCGCCAGCTGATGTACTCCGCGCTCGGTGTCGCGCTGTTCGTGGCCGTCGTGTTCTTCCTCAAGGACCATCGCGTCCTGCAGCGCTACACCTACATCTCCATGGTCGGCGCGCTGATCCTGCTGCTCCTGCCGCTGGTCCCGGGCATCGGGCACAACGTCTTCGGCGCCCGGATCTGGATCAAGATCCCCGGACTCGGCACGCTGCAGCCCGGTGAGTTCGCCAAGATCGTCCTGGCGGTCTTCTTCGCCGGCTACCTCATGGTCAAACGCGACGCCCTGGCCCTGGCCAGCCGCCGCTTCATGGGGCTCTACCTCCCGCGCGGACGCGACCTCGGCCCGATCATCGTCGTCTGGATCATCTCCATCCTGATCCTGGTCTTCGAGACCGACCTCGGTACCTCGCTGCTGTTCTTCGGCATGTTCGTGATCATGCTGTACGTCGCCACCGAGCGGACCAGCTGGATCGTGTTCGGTCTGCTGATGTCCGCGGTCGGCGCCGTCGGCGTGGCGAGCTTCGAGCCGCACATCCAGACCCGTGTGCAGGCCTGGCTCGACCCGATGCACGAGTTCGAGCTCAGCCGCGCCGGGGTCCAGGACGGCATCGTCCACTCCGAGCAGGCCATGCAGGCGCTGTGGGCGTTCGGCTCCGGCGGCACCCTCGGCACCGGCTGGGGCCAGGGCAACTCCGACCTCATCGGCTTCGCCGCCAACTCCGACTTCATCCTCGCCACCTTCGGCGAGGAGATCGGCCTGGCCGGCGTCATGGCGCTGCTGCTGCTGTACGCGCTGATCGTGGAGCGCGGCGTGCGCACCGCCCTGGCCGCCCGCGACCCGTTCGGCAAGCTGCTCGCCATCGGCCTGTCCGGCGCCTTCGCCCTCCAGGTCTTCGTCGTCGCCGGCGGCGTCATGGGCCTGATCCCGCTGACCGGTATGACGATGCCCTTCCTGGCGTACGGCGGTTCCTCCGTCATCGCCAACTGGGCACTGATCGGCATCCTGCTCAGAATCAGTGACACCGCCCGCCGCCCGGCGCCCGCTCCCGCCGCCAACCCCGACGCCGAGATGACCCAGGTGGTCCGCCCGTGAACAAGCCCCTGCGCCGGGTCGCGATCTTCTGCGGCCTGCTCATCCTCGCCCTCCTCGTCCGGGGCAACTGGCTGCAGTACGCCCAGGCAGACAAGCTGAGGACCGACGAGGAGAACCGCCGCGTCGCCATCGAGCGCTATGCCTCGCCGCGCGGCGACATCATCGTCGACGGTGAGCCCATCACCGGGCACAAGGCCACCACGGGCGACTTCAAGTACAAGCGCACCTACAAGGACGGCGCCATGTGGGCGCCGGTCACCGGCTTCGTCTCCCAGGCCTTCGGCGCCACCCAGCTGGAGTCCATCGAGGACGGCATCCTCACGGGCAACGACGACCGCCTCTTCTTCCGCAACACGCTCGACATGCTCACGGGCAAGAACAAAGAGGGCGGCAACGTCGTCACCACCCTCAGCGGCGCCGCACAGAAGGCCGCCTACGACGGTCTGAAGAAGCAGGGCGCCAAGGGCTCCGTCGTCGCCCTCGAACCGTCCACCGGCAAGATCCTCGCCCTGGCCTCCTACCCGTCCTACGACCCGTCCACGATCGCCGGCAACAGCCTCGACACGGACACCAAGGCGTGGCAGAAGCTCCAGAAGAAGAACAACCCCGCCGACCCGACGCTCAACCGGGCGCTGCGCGAGATCTACCCGCCCGGCTCCACCTTCAAGGTGCTCACCGCGGCCGCCGCCCTGGAGTACGGCCTCTACGACGACGCGGACTCGAAGACCGACTCGCCGCTGCCGTGGACCATGCCGGGCACCACGACCGAGCTGAAGAACGAGGGCAACATCCCCTGCGAGAACGCCACGCTGCGCGAGGCGCTGCGGGTGTCCTGCAACACCGTCTTCGGCAAGGTCGGCTCCGACCTCGGCAACGAAAAGATGCTGGAGATGGCCAAGAAGTTCGGCTTCACCGAGGAGCAGTTCACCCCGGTCCGCTCCAACGCCTCCGTGTTCTCGGAGGACATGGCCCCCTCCGAGGTCGCCCTGTCCTCCATCGGCCAGTTCAACACCGCCGCCACCCCGCTGCAGATGGCCATGGTCTCCGCGGCGGTCGCCAACAACGGCACCCTGATGAAGCCCTACATGGTCGACGAACTCCAGGCCCCCAGTCTCGACACCATCGAGAAGACGGACCCGGAGGAGATGAGCAAGCCGATGTCGGCGGAGACCGCCCAGACCCTCCAGTCGATGATGGAGACGGTCGTCAAGGAGGGCACGGGAACCAACGCCCAGATCTCCGGCGTCACCGTCGGCGGCAAGACCGGTACCGCACAGCACGGCGAGAACAACAGCAAGAACCCCTACGCATGGTTCATCTCCTACGCCAAGACCTCCGACGGCAGCTCGCCGGTGGCGGTCGCCGTCGTGATCGAGGACGAGAACGCCGTGCGTGACGACATCTCCGGCGGTGGCCTCGCCGCACCGATCGCCAAGAGCGTGATGGAGGCCGTCGTCAAGGGCAAGCAGTGACCCCGATCACGTCTGCTTCACATCGGTGCACGTTGCGGTACCGGTCCTGTATCGGCTGACGCACTTGGCCAGGTCACACAAAGCGAGCCGGGTACGGTAGGGCCCGGACGGCAGCCTCCGGCGGCACACGCGTGCCGCCCGGGACCGACGGAGAGGGCTGGTAGGTAGCTATGGAAGAGCCGCGTCGCCTAGGCGGCCGGTACGAGCTGGGCCCGGTGCTCGGCCGTGGTGGCATGGCGGAGGTTTACCACGCTCATGACACCAGGCTCGGGCGCCAGGTGGCGGTGAAGACGCTCCGCGCGGATCTCGCGCGCGACCCGTCCTTCCAGGCCCGGTTCCGCCGTGAGGCCCAGTCGGCCGCCTCGCTCAACCATCCCGCGATCGTGGCGGTCTACGACACGGGCGAGGACTACATCGACAACGTGTCGATCCCGTACATCGTCATGGAGTACGTCGACGGTTCCACGCTCCGTGAGCTCCTGCACAGCGGCCGCAAGCTGCTGCCGGAGCGCACACTGGAGATGACCATCGGCATCCTCCAGGCGCTGGAGTACTCCCACCGGGCCGGCATCGTCCACCGTGACATCAAGCCGGCCAACGTCATGCTGACGCGCAACGGCCAGGTCAAGGTCATGGACTTCGGCATCGCCCGCGCGATGGGCGACTCCGGCATGACGATGACCCAGACCTCGGCCGTCATCGGCACCGCGCAGTACCTCTCGCCGGAGCAGGCCAAAGGCGAGCAGGTCGACGCCCGGTCCGACCTCTACTCCACCGGCTGTCTGCTGTACGAACTGCTGACCGTACGGCCGCCCTTCGTGGGCGACTCCCCGGTCGCGGTCGCCTACCAGCATGTACGGGAGGAACCGCAGCCGCCGAGCGTCTTCGACCCCGAGATCACGCCCGAGATGGACGCGATCGTGCTGAAGGCGCTGGTCAAGGACCCCGACTACCGGTACCAGTCGGCCGACGAGATGCGCGCCGACATCGAGGCCTGCCTCGACGGCCAGCCCGTCGCGGCCACGGCCACCCTGGGCGCGGTCGGCTACGGCGGCTACCCCGACGACCAGCCGACGACGGCGCTGCGCGCGGACGGCGGGGCCGGGGGGGCGACCTCGATGCTGCCGCCGATGAACCCGGACGACGGCGGCTTCGGCTACGACGACCGTCAGGGCAGGCGCCGCCAGCCGAAGAAGAACAACACCTCGACGATATTGCTGGTCGTGGCGGGTGTCCTGGTCCTCATCGGCGCCATCCTGATCGGCCGCTGGGCCATCAGCGGCAGTGGCGGAGTGGACAACAGCAAGGTCGACACCCCGAACTTCATCGGCGCGACCAAGGCGGACGCCGAGAAACAGGCGGTCAACGCCGACTTGAAGCTCACCTTCGAGGAAAAGCCCTGCGAGGACCAGAGCAAGGGCAAGATCTGCGACCAGAACCCCGCCGCGGGTACCGAGGTCGACAAGGACTCCACCGTCAGCGTGGTGGTCTCCACCGGCGCGCCGAAGGTGGTCGTGCCGAGCGTCGTGGGTGACAACGTCGACGACGCCAAGGCCGAGCTCGAGGGCGAGAAGTACGAGTTCACCGTGGAGGTCAAACAGGAGGTCGACGCCGAGGAGCCCGGCACGGTCCTCAAGCAGGACCCGCCGCTCGGCGAGGAGGTGGAGAAGGGCACCACCATCACCCTCACCGTCGCCAAGGAACAGGCCAAGTCCACCGTCCCGGACGTCCTCAACCAGACCTGTGACGCGGCCGTGGCCCAACTGGCGGACAGCGACCTCGTCGGCAACTGCGTCGACGAGGAGACCGACGACCCGAACAAGGTCGGCAAGGTCATCCGCACCACGCCGGGAGGCGGCCAGCAGATCGACAAGAACTCCCAGGTCCAGGTCTTCATCGGCAAGGCCAAGGAGAACCAGCAGGTCGCGGTCCCGAACGTCAACGGTCAGTCCCTCAGGGACGCCCGGAGGCTGATCGAGGAGGCCGGACTCGTGGTCGGCAACGTCGGCCCCGCCCAGGACGAGAACGCCCAGGTCGTCGCCTCCGACCCCGGCCAGGGCAACCCGGTCGACAAGGGCTCGGCGGTCAACCTGGTGACCGTGGGCCAGGGCGGCAACAACAACGGCGGCGGCTTCTTCGGGGGCCCCACCGGGGGCAACGAGGACGACTGACCCCTCCACGGCACAGAGCCCCGGCACCCTCAGAGGGTGCCGGGGCTCTGTCGTGCCCTGCCGCGCCGCGTCAGCGCAGTTCCTTCGGCGGGGTCCGCTCGTCGTTCACCTTCTCCGTGCGGACCAGTTCGCCCCACACGATGTAGCGGTACTTGCTGGTGTACACCGGCGTGCAGGTGGTCAGCGTGATGTAGTGGCCGGCCTTCGTCCTGCCGGACTCCTTCGGGATCTTCCCAAGGACGTCGACGTTGTACTTCGAGGTCTCGGGGAGGACGCCGTAGACCTTGTAGACGTACCACGTGTCCTTCGTCTCGAAGACGATCGGGTCGCCCTTCTCGATCTTGTGAATGCCGTGGAACTTCGCACCGTGGCCGTCCCGGTGGGCGGCGAGGGAGAAGTTGCCCTCCTTGCCGCTCGTCGGCAGGGTCGCCTTCACGGGGTCGGTGTAGTAGCCGGCGACGCCGTCGTTGAGGACCTTGTTCGACGTGCCCTTCTCGACCAGGATCTCGCCACCGCTCATCGCGGGCACGTGCAGGAACCCGATCCCGTTCTTGCTGTCGAACGAGACGGGGCCGCCGGCGCCGTCACCGCCGCCGGACTCCTGCGCCCACGAGTCACGGACCTTGTCCGCCTGCTTGTCCGCCGCGCGGTCCGCGACGACGTTCGTCCACCACAGTGAGTAGACGACGAACAGGCCGAGCAGCAGGCCCACGGTGATGAGGAGTTCGCCGAAGAAGCTGACGACCATCGCCACCGGGCCCAGCCGGCGCCGGCCCGGCGGCGGGGACGCGGGCCGATGGATGTGTCCTGTGGTGCCGTCGGTGGTCGATGCCACGTGTCCTCTGCCCTTAACTGACGAGCGCATCCGGCTTGCCCTTGCTGCGCGGCCGTTCCTCGACCATCTTTCCCCAGACGATCAAGCGGTATTTGCTGGTGAACTCCGGTGTGCACGTGGTCAGCGTGATGTAGCGGCCGGGCCCCTTGAACCCCGATCCCTTCGGCACGGGGTCCAGGACGCTCACATTGCTCGGCGGTGTCACCGGCAGCACCGACGCCATCTTGTAGACGAAGTACTCGTCCTGCGTCTCCACCACGATCGGGTCGCCCGGCTCCAGGCGGTTGATGTACCGGAACGGTTCCCCGTGCGTGTTGCGGTGGCCCGCCAGCCCGAAGTTGCCGGACTTCGCGTCCGGCATCGCCGTCTTCAGCGCGCCCTCCGCGTAATGCCCCACCATGCCCCGGTCGAGCACCTTCTTGCTGCTGATGCCCTCCGCGATCGGCACCACCACGTCCAGCTTGGGAATGTGCAGCAGCGCGAAACCCTGCCCGGGCTCGAACACCCCCGGCTTGCCCTCGCCGCTCGCCCAGTCGTTCTGGAGGTCGCTGGCCTCCTTGCCGGCCTGCGCGTGCGCCCGCACGTTCGTCCACCACAGCTGGTAGGTGACGAACAGCAGCATCAGCACACCGCAGGTGATGAACACCTCGCCGATCGCCCGGCTCGCGACGACCGCCGGACTCGCCTTGCGCGCCCGCGCCTGCCGACGCGCCTCCATCCGCGACAGCGGAGCCCGTGACAGGCTCTCAGAGACGTCGTCGGACTCCTGGACGTCCTGCGAGTCCTCCACCGCCTTGTGAGAGCCTCCACGGCGCCCGTGGCGCTTCTTGGCGGCCTTCCTGCGAGCCGCCCGGCCCCCTGGCTCCGCAGCGGAAGCGGAATCCCGGCGAGCCGTCCGCACCGGAGGCGGCTCGGGAATCCGCAGCGCCACCGTCTCCTCGTCGACCGGCGGCAGATACGCGGTGCTGTCCGAGGCGCCGCCGTAGGAGTCGGACGCCGTGGGGCCGTACCAGCCGTCCTCGTGCGCACCCGTCGCCCCGTACGGCTGCCCGCCGTACGAGGTGCCCTGTCCACCGGCGCCGTACGCGTCGGCACCGGACTCCCGCTCGGGGCGCAAGGCGGTCACGCCGAGGACCTGCCCACCACCGGGGCGAGCCCCGCCGACCTCGCCACCGCGCCCTGGTCGCCACACTCCGCCAGCCAGTTGGCCAGCATCCGGTGACCGTGCTCGGTCAGCACCGACTCGGGATGGAACTGCACTCCCTCCACCGGGAGTTCACGGTGCCTCAGTCCCATCACCATCCCGTCCGGCGTCCTGGCCGTGATCTCCAGCTCCGGCGGGACCGTGGCCGGTTCGGCGGCCAGCGAGTGATAGCGCGTCGCGGTGAACGGCGAGGGCAGGCCCGCGAAGACGCCCTTGCCCTCGTGCTCCACCGGCGACGTCTTGCCGTGCAGCAGCTCGGGCGCACGGCCCACCACACCGCCGTACGCCACCTGCATGGACTGCATGCCGAGGCAGACGCCGAACACCGGGACGCCGGTGGACGCGCAGTGCCGCACCATGTCCACGCAGACGCCGGCCTCCTCGGGAGTGCCGGGGCCCGGCGACAGCAGGACCCCGTCGAAACCGTCCTGGGCGTGCCCCGTCGACACCTCGTCGTTGCGCAGCACCTCGCACTCGGCGCCCAACTGGTACAGGTACTGGACCAGGTTGAAGACGAAGCTGTCGTAGTTGTCCACGACGAGAATGCGCGCGCTCACTGGTTGTCCACCGTCACATCGTTGAAGGGCAGCAGCGGCTCGGCCCACGGGAAGACGTACTGGAAGAGGACGTAGACCACGGCGGTGATCAGCACGAGTGAGAGGAGTGCCCGCACCCATCCGTTGCCCGGCAGATGCCGCCAGATCCAGCTGTACATGCCGTCCCTTCCGTCGTACCACGGCACCAGACCCACGCCGTACGGCAACAGACTAACGGCGTGACGCCTCCGTTTTCCCGGCCTCCACAGGCTGTGTGGGGTCCGTTCGAGCCCGGGCGCGTGCACTCATATGTACGCGGCGCAGCGCCGATTGCCTCGAAGTCCGTCGATGTTCCACGTGAAACATCGACGGAGGGCCGCCGCCGTTTACTCCACCGGCTCCGCGTAGTGCAGGTCCACCGTGCCCGTGTAGCCGGGAAGGGTGACCGCCCCGTTGTCCTCGACCTGCCAGCCGAGCCCGTAGACGTTGACGTACACCATGTAGTTCTGGATCGCGGGCGCGGCAGCGAGCGCCTTCTTCAGCTTCTCCGGGTCCCCGACCGCCGTGATCTTGTACGGCGGTGAGTACACGCGGCCCTGGAGGATCAGGGTGTTGCCCACACAGCGCACGGCGCTGGTGGAGATCAGCCGCTGGTCCATGACCTTGATGCCCTCGGCACCGCCCTCCCACATCGCGTTCACCACGGCCTGGAGATCCTGCTGGTGGATGACCAGGTAGTCGGGCTGCGGCTCGGGATATCCGGGGAGCTTGGCGGTGGCGTCCGGCGGCGCGTCGTTGAGCGTGACCGTGATCGCCTCGCCCTCGAGCTTCTGGGTGCCCGCGCGCTGCTCCAGGTCGGCGAGCTTGTCGTCCTCCGCCTTGGTGCTGCCGTCGTCGCGCTCGGCGAGGGACTCCACGTCCTGACGCAACGCGCCGTTGGACTCCTCCAGCTCGCCGTTCTTGCGGCTGCGGTCGTGGATCAGGTCGGAGAGCTTCAGCAGCGAGGCGTCCGTGCGGATGTTGGTGCCGTTGGCCGTGTCGAAGCTGGTGAAGAAGATGAGTCCCGCCAGTGCGAAGACGCCCGCGGTGAGCACCCGAACGGGCCGGACACGGCGACGGCGGGCAGGACTGGATTCCTGCCCGGGGAAGTCGGCAGAATTGCTCAACGTACCCTTATCTCCTTCGGCGCCGTGGAAGCACTACGCTAACGGACGCCCGGGGAAGCGCTCAGAGTCCCCTTGTACGCTGCTCCGAGCCCGACCCAGAACCCTGCGCGGCCACGCAGCGCATCGACAGGAGAGACCCTCGTGCCGAAGTCACGTATCCGCAAGAAGGCCGACTACACGCCGCCGCCCGCGAAGCAGACGACCGCGCTCAAGCTGACGAACCGTGCCTGGGTCGCGCCGGTGATGCTGGCCTTGTTCCTCATCGGGCTGGCATGGATCGTCGTCTTCTACGTCACCGACGGTTCGCTGCCCATCGACGCCCTGGGCAACTGGAACATCGTGGTGGGCTTCGGGTTCATCGCCGCCGGATTCGGCGTCTCGACCCAGTGGAAGTAGCGCTTGCCGCACGCTGAGCACTCCTCTGCCCAGAGCTGTCCCACAGCTCTGGGCAGGGTTGTCCTCTGAGTTATCCACAGGGCTTGTCCACATGTGGATAGAGAACCCGATCTGTGGATAACTTCACGGACGTTGACGCTGGTGTGACAGAAACACCGGCAACCGAAAATGTGTTCGCAAGCTGCCTGACCTGCGTAAACAAGGGTTGCCCCAGTCGGCCACGGGCGGCTTCGCACCCTGTGCACAAGATCCACCACCGACTGTGGACAAACCTGGTGGTCAGGTCAGCTGCGCCGTCCTCACCAGCGTGATCAGGACGACCGCGGCCAGCACCAGCGCACAGGTGCCGTACTGCACCAGCGCCCGCCGCTCCCGCGGGGCGTGCACCATGGCGTACCCGATCACGACACCGGCGACCAGGCCTCCGATATGGGCCTGCCAGGCGATGTTGCTCCAGCCGAAGGTGAAGATCAGGTTGATCACCAGCAGGGCGATGATCGGGCGCATGTCGTAGTTCAGCCGGCGCATCAGTACGGCGGTCGCGCCGAACAGACCGAAGATCGCGCCGGACGCGCCCAGCGATGCCGAGGTCCCCGCGGCCAGCAGATACGTCAGCGCGCTGCCCGCCAGTCCGGAGATCAGATAGAGCGCGAGATAGCGGGCGCGGCCGAGGGCCTGCTCCAGCGGTCCGCCGAGCCACCACAGGCTGAGCATGTTGAAGCCGATGTGCCAGATCTCCTCGTGCGTGAACATCGAGGTGACCAGGCGGTACCACTCGCCGTCGGCCACTCCCTCGGTCGGCGTGAACGGTGCCGGCGGCCAGACACCGACGAGCACGAGGTGGTCCAGCAGAGACGACCGGGCCTGAACGGCGAGGAACACCGCCACGTTGATCCCGAGCAGGATCTTGGTGACCAGCCGGGGGTCGGCGGCGACGGATCCGCCGGCGATCGTACGGGGGAGGGCTGCCGAGGGAGCGTGTCCCGTGCCCGAGCCCTTGCGGACGCACTCCGGACACTGGAACCCGACCGAGGCGTCGATCATGCACTCGGGGCAGATCGGCCGCTCGCAGCGCGTGCAACGGACACCGGTCTCACGGTCCGGGTGGCGATAGCAGCCGGGGACGCGCTGGGCGTCCTGTGGGCTGCCGGCAGCCTGGTCGTCCATGGGTACCCCTAGGTCGTGTGGAAAAGCCCCGCCCCGCCCATCCTTACGGATGAGCGGGGCGATTGGTTCCCTTCGAGGGCTTTCGCGCTCCGGGGGACGAGGTGTCAGCCCTTGCTGATCTCGCCGAACTCGACCGACTCGATCACGACGTCGTTCACCGGGCGGTCGGTGCGCGGGTTGGTCTGCGCGGCCGCGATGGCGTCGACCACCTTCTGGCTGGCGGGGTCGGCGACCTCACCGAAGATGGTGTGCTTGCGGTTCAACCAGGCCGTCGGGGCGACGGTGATAAAGAACTGCGAGCCGTTGGTGCCCGGGCCCGCGTTGGCCATCGCCAGCAGGTAGGGCTTGTCGAAGCGCAGGTCCGGGTGGAACTCGTCCTCGAACTGGTAGCCCGGGCCGCCGGTGCCGTTGCCCAGCGGGTCTCCGCCCTGGATCATGAAGCCGCTGATCACCCGGTGGAAGACCGTACCGTCATAGAGCTTGTCCGTGGACTTCGCACCGGTCTGCGGGTGGGTCCACTCCCGCTCGCCCTTGGCGAGCTCGACGAAGTTCTTGACCGTGATCGGCGCCTGGTTCGGGAAGAGCCGGACCTGGATGTCGCCGTGATTGGTCTTCAGGGTGGCGTTGAGCTGCTCAGCCACGATGTGCCTTCCGTTGTCTTTCCGTGACTCCCTGATCCTCGCACGGACGGGGCACGCAGTCGCCCGCCGTCCCCGCACAGGTGGGCAACCGTGCCGTTCCGGTTGCGGAAAACGGGCTGAGCCACCCCGCGCCGGGGGCGCATGGCGGGGATCCGTGGCATTGTCGACGGCAAACTCCCTGTTGACCCGAATTCATCCGCTCTCGCACGTGATATCGCGATCGACCGACGTCACCGGCACCCGGATGCCCGTCCGCGCATGCCGCACGACGACCCGACAGGCATGATCCGTAAAAGGGTGGAAAGTCGAAATACCGTACGCCACCGAGGAGGAGGAACCCGTGACCCGCATCGACAGCGTGCGCGCCGCGACCGGTTCGGCGAAGGACAGCGTGCTGCACGCCGCGGAAGCGGTGGCGCCCTACGCCGACACGGCCAAGGTCAGGGCCGCGCACTACGCACAGGAGGCCCGCGTACGGCTCGCGCCCGTGATGACGCAGGCGGCGGGCCAGGCCCGCGTCCAGTACGGCGCCCATGTGCAGCCGTATCTGGAACAGGCCCGGACGCATGTACCGCCGAAGGTCGACCAGGCCGCCGCACGGACACGCCAGGCCGCCCGGCAGGCGGCGGACTACTCCCGCCCGAGGATCGAACAGGCGGTGGCCGCCGCCGGTCCCGCGACGGAGGAGGCCACGGCCCGTGGCGCGGCCGCGCTGGCAGCGCTCCGTGGCCAGGTTTCCGCGCAGCAGATCCAGAAGCTGGTCCGCAAGCAGCGGCGGCGGGCGAGGGCCGGCCGTGCCGCGAAGGTGGTCCTGATCGTGAGCGCCGTGGCAGGCGGCGCCTTCGCCGCCTGGAAGTGGTGGGACAAGCAGGCCAACCCGGACTGGCTGGTGGAGCCGCCGGCCGCGACGGACGTGCCCGGGGCGACGAAGCTGACGTCGGTGGACGGCATCGACGGAACGCCTCTCGACCCGGAGGTCGAGGCCAAGGAGGCCGAGGAGGAAGCCCGGCGCGACGACCAGCCCTGACGCACGGCGCGGTAAGGCAACGGCGCGGTGGGGCAGAAGACTTGAGGGTCTTCTGCCCCACCGCGCCGTTTCACGTGAAACACGGGCACAAAAGGACCCCTCCCACCGCGTTTCCGCAGGTGGGAGGGGTCTGAATGTGGAGCCTAGGGGAGTCGAACCCCTGACATCTGCCATGCAAAGACAGCGCTCTACCAACTGAGCTAAGGCCCCGGAGGAAGACGTCCACCCGCAGAACCGGATCACGGTGGGCGCCCGGGACCAGAGTACCGGGTCCCCCCGGGGGTTCCGCAAAAAGATTGGGGGTCCCCGTGACCAACCACTCTCCGTAAGATGCTCGGACGTGGTTCGCTACAGCGAACCGCGGTTCTTGGGGAAGCGATGGGGAGACGCAATGGACGCCGCACAGCAGGAAGCCACCGCGAGAGCGCGGGAACTGCAGCGGAACTGGTACGGGGAGCCGCTGGGGGCGCTCTTCCGTAAGCTCATAGACGACCTGGGCCTCAACCAGGCTCGTCTCGCGGGGGTTCTGGGACTGTCCGCACCGATGCTGTCGCAGCTGATGAGCGGCCAGCGGGCGAAGATCGGCAATCCCGCCGTGGTGCAGCGGGTACAGCTGCTGCAGGACCTGGCGGGGCAGGTGGCGGACGGCAGTGTCAGCGCGGCCGAGGCGACCGAGCGCATGGACGAGATCAAGAAGTCACAGGGGGGCTCGGTGCTCAGCAACACCACGCAGACCACGAGCAGTTCGGGGGCGCCCACGGTCAAGCGGGTGGTCCGTGAGATCCAGTCCCTGCTGCGCTCGGTGGCCGCCGCCGGCGACATCATCGACGCCGCCGACACCCTCGCCCCCACCCACCCCGAACTGGCAGAGTTCCTCCGGGTCTACGGCGCCGGCCGTACCTCGGACGCGGTCACGCACTACCAGTCCCACCAGAACTGATCCCCCGCCCGGCGGCCGACGGGGGCCCGCTGCCGGGCGTGTGCGCGACGGACGGGGGACATCACAGGGGGAGGGCGACGCACAGCCATGGGTGAGGTCTTCGCCGGCCGGTACGAACTGGCCGATCCGATCGGGCGCGGGGGCGTCGGCGCCGTCTGGCGGGCCTGGGACCATCGCCGCCGCCGGTATGTGGCCGCCAAGGTGCTGCTGCAGAGCGACGCCCACTCCCTGCTCCGTTTCGTGCGGGAACAGGCGCTGCGGATCGACCATCCCCATGTCCTGGCGCCCACCAGCTGGGCCGCCGACGACGACAAGGTCCTGTTCACCATGGATCTGGTCGCCGGCGGTTCGCTGGTCCACCTGGTCGGCGACTACGGCCCGCTGCCGCCTTTCTTCGTCTGCACCCTGCTCGACCAGTTACTGGCGGGACTCGCCGCGGTACACGCGGAGGACGTCGTACACCGTGACATCAAGCCCGCCAACGTCCTCCTGGAGGCCACCGGCACCGGCAGGCCGCGGCTGCGGCTGTCGGACTTCGGCATCGCGATGCGGCTGGGCGAGCCCCGGCTGACCGAGACGAACCTGGTGGTGGGCACGCCGGGTTATCTCGCGCCGGAGCAGCTGATGGGCTCCGAACCCGACTTCCCCGCCGACCTGTTCGCCGTGGGCCTGGTCGCGCTGTATCTGCTGGAGGGCGCCAAACCGGACGCCAAGGCCCTCATCCAGTACTTCGCCGACCACGGGACCCCGGGCGCCCCTCAGGGCATCCCCGAGCCGCTGTGGCAGGTGGTGGCCTCCCTCCTCCAGCCGGACCCCGAAGCGCGGTTCCGTACGGCCACGGGGGCGCGGAAGGCGCTCGCGGCGGCCGCGGAGCTGCTGCCGGAGCCCGGACCGGACGACGAACTCATCGAGATCTTCGACCAACTGGGGCCGCTGCCACCGGGTTTCGCACCGGACGGTCCGCTGAAGCGGGCGTCGGGCGTGGGCCCGGCCGGGGGGCGTCCCACCTCGGAGGTCCCGCGCGCCCCGGAGTCTCCGGAAGGGCGGTACGGACCGGACGAGGAACCGGGCCTCCCGCTGCCCGGCGCCGAACCCGGCGAGGGTGTCGGGTCCGGGGCCGGGGCTGGGGAAGTCCGGGACCCGGGCGACGCGGACGTCCCCAGCGGCACGGCCACCCCCGGATCTGCCCGCCCGGGCTCTCCCACGGGCGCCGGGACGGGCGCGGGGACCGGCTATGACGCGTTCGGAGCGCACCACAGCCGGGGCACCGGCGGCGCCGTACCCTCCGATCCGCGTCTGGGCGCCGCCTCCGGTTCCTCCCCGCAACAGCCCGCCCCCTCGGACACCGGAAGCTTCCCGCTGCCGCCGCCTCGGGCCACGCCCGCCTCCTCTCCCGTCCCGGCCGCCCCCGCCGCGCCCCCGGTGCCCGAGCACACCCCACAGGCGCCGGCACAGGCCCAGTACGACGCTCAGCACCAGCCGGCCGGCGCCGCGCCGCACGTCTCCCCCCACGACCCCACTCATGCTCTGCGCTCCCCCCTCCCACGGCCCGCCGTACATTCCGACACCTCTCCTGCTGACGCCTCTACTGCTGAATACACCGCCCAAGGCTCGCGGGTTCCGCTTCCGGGCGGGGCAATGTCGCGGCACGGATCCACCACCCGCCGGACCCATCGCCGACGCGGCCGCCGACCCGGCCCTCCGGCGAAGGTGGCCGTCCCCGTCCTGCTCCTGGCGCTGGCCTGCTACGCCGTGGGGTTCTGGGCCCTCACCCGGATCTGACCCCGCTTCCCTCACCGCCCACGGCCCTACGGCACGGCCCGTCGCCGAGCCGCCAGCGTCCAGACACCGAGCCCCGCCAGCAGCGCGGTGCCGGTGCCGATGCCGCCCACCGCGAGCGCCCGGAACACGGTGCCGTCGCCGTCGGTGCCGCCCTCGGCCGCCGCCTCCCGGTCCTGCCCGGTGACCGTGAAGACGTCCGCCGGCACGGGTTCCCCGGAGTATGCGGGCCCGTCCTGGACCGTGCCGTCCACCCGTACCCGCAGCGTCAGCGGAACGGGCCCGTCGCCGAAGGTGTCCGCCACGCCCGCCGAGAGGTGCGCCACGAGGTAGTAGGAGCCGGCGAACCGCATCGCCCCGGCCTGACGGTCTGCGGCGTGCCGGTTGGCGTACTCGACCGGCCGGAGCGGCGCGGGGCTGCCCGCCTTCGCGCCGCCGTCGTAGTCGACGCCGACGTCCACGACGTGCCCGCGCACGGGGTTGTAGAGGTCGAGGTCCAGCGCGGCGGCGACATAGCCGCTTGCGGCCGTGCCGGAGGCACCGAGTTCGGCGGTGACGTGGAGCTGCTGCCCCCAGTCGACGGGCACCTTGTAGAAGAGGGTCCGGCCGGGGCGGATGTCGTCCCGCCAGACTCCCTGGCCGACGGGCGTGGCCCGGGTGAAGCCCGCGCCGCCGGGGCGGCGTTCGGGGCTCCCGGCGAGGGGCTGGGGCGGGGCGGAGTTCCACTGTGTCGGCGCGCTCGTCGCACCGGCCTTCTCCGGAGCCGGTTCCGACACGGCGGTGAGTTCCATGTCCCAGGGGTCGCGGGAGGAGCCCTCTCCGTCCGGGTCGACGCGTTCGACGCTCAGGTAGTACGTACCGGCCTCCTGACAGAGGGATCTCCTGGGGGAGATCTCCCGCATGGCCCACGCGGCGACGGGGTGCCGGCTGCCCGCGGTGCCGAAGCTCGCCGTGTCCACGTCGCAGGCGCGGCCCTCGCCGTCCCGTACGGACACCTTGACGCCGTCGACGACGGATGCGGTGCGGCCGGCCGGGGGGACGGCGGTGGCGGAGGCGTAGAGGTTCGTGGTGCCGTCGAGCTTCAGGCGGTAGTGGACCGGGCCGCGCGCCGGAAGGGTGCTCCGGTAGGTCCGGCCGGGCTCCAGCGGCACGGAGTCCGCGATGTCTCCGGCCCCGTCGATGCTCCGCGCGTCCTCGGCGAAGGCGTAGGCCGCGGCGTCGTCCGCGACGGCCTCCTGCCCCGGCAGCACACCGCCCAGCCCCAGCAACGTCGCGAGTGTCACCACGCCCGCTCGTGCGCCGTACCCCGCTCGTGCCGTACCCCGCCGTCCCCTCACGCGCCACCCCTCGTCGTCGCCCGGACGTCGCACCGCGGCCCATCCTGCCCCGCGGACCAGGGCCTGTCCGACGATTCGCGTCGTCGCCCGAAAGGGCCGCCGGGAAGTCTCCGGACACACAAAACCCCGACCGCTCGGGCGGCCGGGGTCTGTTCAGCGTCGGATATCGGTACTCACGAACCCGTGGGCACGGAGTCAGTCGCCTCCGTCCACAGATCCTGCTCGGCGCGATCCGCCTGGATCTGGCGGTACACGAGGAGCCCGCCGATGGCGGCCAGTGCGACCAGGAGAAGCTTCTTCACCGCGCGACCTCGTCTTTCTTTGACGTAGGGGACCTCTGCCGCCCGACTATACACACCGGTCGATACCGATCGGTGACCTGCATCGGCCCTTCCAACTGCCCTTCGGCACCCCGCAGTAGACGCGGAGTACGACCATCCGACCGGAGGGTGATCACATCCGCACGGACGGTCACTTTGACGGCTTCTCCGCCGTATCTGCATCTTTTCGCCGCCTATGCGTCCATCCGTGTGGTGTTCATCTGAACATCGACGCGCCACGGGCGTCGGTCCACCACTTCGCGAGCCGCATACACATCATGAGGAAAGTACGCAAATCGCCCAACCCGAAAGTGAGGGGCCATGGCCCGGAACAAGGTCATGAAGCTGTGGAACGCGGTCGTCACCGCCTTCCTCGCACTGTGCACGGCGCTCGGACTCATCACCACGACCGCCTCCGCGGCCGTACCGCAGACGGACGGGACGCGCAACAGCGACAGCACCCCGAACGTGTCGGCGCCGACGACGCCCCTCTGGTCCTGGTCACTGATCAGGGCCCTGCCCCCCACGATGAAACAGCGCATCCACGCCGAGGCCCACGGCAAGTCCCCCAGCTGCCGGCACCGCCCCCTCTCGGACACGGAACCGGACTCCGACGACTGCTCCGACGGCACGGAATCCACCCGCGCGGAGCCGGCCACCGGCCGCATCCCGCTCCAGCGCTGACTTCCCGGCGCCCCCGACCCTCTCGTGCCGTCCCTGCTCCCCGAAGTCCTGGCGAACTTGCGTACAGCACCACGGCACGAGCCGACACCAGAGGACCCCGGTCGACATCCGACCGGGGTCTTCCGCACTGCCCGCACCGGAAACCGAACACCACCCGGCACCGCACGGCCGGCACCACACCACCCGGCACCGCACGGCCGGCACCACACCACCCGGCACCGCACGGCCGGCACCACACCGCCCGGCACAGCCCCGTCACCGGGACCACGCATACGAAAGACCCCCAGTCTCTGCTGACTGGGGGTCTTCTCGCTGGTGGGGCTAACAGGATTTGAACCTGTGGCCTCATCCTTATCAGGGATGCGCTCTAACCAACTGAGCTATAGCCCCGCCGCGCTCTGCGGTGTATGTCCCGCGCGCTGACTCCTGAAGATTAGCGCACGACGGGGGCAGTCCCAAAATCGGTTGTCCCAGGGCCGTCACCGCGGGCCGGGCAAGCGGACTGAGCAGGTCACTCGTCCTCGGCGAGCGTCAGCTCGACACCGCCCACGAAACCCGCGGAGAGGTTGTAGATGAACGCGCCGAGCGTCGCGAGAGCCGTCGCCAGGACGACGTCGATGACCGCGATGACCGTGGTGAACATCAGGACGTTGGGCAGCGACAGGAACGACTGCAGATCGAAGCCGTTCGAATCGGTGGAGCCGGTCGCCTCGGAGATCGTGCCGCCGACGGAGGAGAAGACGCCCATGGCGTCCATGACCATCCACAGCACCGCCGACGCGACGATCGTGCAGATGCCCAGCGCGATGGAGAGCAGGAAGCTGACCTTCATCACCGACCACGGGTCGGCCTTCGCCACGCGCAGGCGCGCCTTGCGCACGCGCGGGGTGGTGCGTGCCCCGGTGCGGGGACGTCGTACCGCGCCGGTCTGGCCGGCCGCCGTACCGGACTGTGCCGGGTAGGCCTGCGGCGGGTGGTACGGACCCGCCTGCTGCTGCGACTGCCGTTCCCCCGGCAGCGGTGAGGCCGTCTGAGCGGCAGCGCCCTGCGCGGGCGCGGCCTGCTGCGGGCCTCGGGTGTCCGTCACGGTTCCCCCTTGGGATCCCTGTCTGTCGGACGAGGACGCGTCCGTGGCGGGCGGCTTGATCGCCTTGAGATTGGTCGTGTGCGGATCCGCCGCCCGCGTGGCGGAGCCACGGCTGCCGCCGTCCGTCCCCCTACTGGTACCGGCCGGTCCGGCGCCCGTGGCTCCGCTCACGCTGACTCACTCCTCGTGCTACTCGGACGAGGGCGCCTCACCCTCGTCCGTGCCGGCGGTCGCGGCCCCGTCGGCGGTCTCGTCCACGGCCACGTCGCCGTCGACTTCCTCCGCCTCGCGTCCAGCCTCGGCGTTACGGGCGATGCCGACCACGGCATCGCGCTTGCCCAGATTGATCAGTTGGACGCCCATGGTGTCACGGCCGGTCTCCCTGATCTCGTTGACTCGCGTACGAATCACACCGCCCGACAGCGTGATGGCGAGGATCTCGTCCGTCTCCTCGACCACCAGCGCGCCGACCAGCGAACCGCGGTCCTCCACAATCTTGGCAGCCTTGATGCCGAGGCCGCCGCGACCCTGGACGCGGTACTCGTCGACAGCGGTCCGCTTCGCGTACCCGCCGTCTGTGGCAGTGAACACGAACGTACCGGGTCGAACAACATTCATCGAGAGCAGCTCGTCCCCCTCGCGGAAACTCATGCCCTTGACGCCCGAGGTCGCGCGGCCCATGGGACGGAGTGTGTCGTCCGTCGCCGTGAACCTGATCGACTGCGCCTTCCTGCTGATCAGCAGGAGATCGTCGTCGGCCGAGACGAGTTCGGCTCCGATCAGTTCGTCGTCGGCACCGTCCCCCTGCTCACGCAGGTTGATGGCGATCACACCACCGGAGCGCGGCGAGTCGTAGTCCTTCAGCGAGGTCTTCTTCACCAGGCCCGCCTTGGTGGCCAGGACCAGGTAGGGCATCGCCTCGTAGTCGCGGATCGCGCGGATCTGGGCGATCGTCTCGTCCGGCTGGAAGGCCAGCAGGTTCGCCACGTGCTGCCCGCGCGCGTCACGGCCGGCGTCGGGAAGCTCGTACGCCTTCACCCGGTACACGCGGCCCTTGTTGGTGAAGAACAGCAGCCAGTGGTGGGTGGTGGACACGAAGAAGTGGTTGACGATGTCGTCTTCCTTGAGCTTCGTGCCGCGTACGCCCTTGCCGCCGCGCTTCTGGGCCCGGTAGTCGTCGGTCTTGGTGCGCTTGATGTAGCCGCCGCGCGTGACCGTGACGACGATGTCCTCTTCGGCGATCAGGTCCTCGATGGACATGTCGCCCTCGTAGGGGATCAGCTTCGTCTTGCGGTCGTCGCCGTACTTCTCGACGATCGCGGCCAGTTCCTCGCTGACGATGCCGCGCTGACGGACCGGGGAGGACAGGATCGCGTTGTACTCGCGGATCTTCGCCTGGAGTTCGTCGTGCTCCTGGACGATCTTCTGGCGCTCCAGAGCGGCCAGCCGGCGCAGCTGCATCTCCAGGATGGCGTTGGCCTGGATCTCGTCGATCTCCAGGAGGCCCATCAGGCCCCCGCGCGCGATCTCGACGGTGTCACTGCGCCGGATGAGCGCGATGACCTCGTCGATGGCGTCCAGGGCCTTCAGCAGGCCGCGCAGGATGTGCGCCCGCTCCTCGGCCTTGCGCAGCCGGAAGCGCGTACGGCGAACGATGACCTCGATCTGGTGCGTCACCCAGTGGCGGATGAACGCGTCCAGGGAGAGCGTGCGCGGCACGCCGTCGACCAGGGCCAGCATGTTGGCGCCGAAGTTGGACTGCAGGTCGGTGTGCTTGTACAGGTTGTTCAGGACGACCTTGGCGACCGCGTCCCGCTTCAGCACGATGACCAGGCGCTGGCCCGTGCGGGACGAGGTCTCGTCGCGCACGTCGGCGATACCGCCGATCTTGCCGTCCTTCACCAGGTCGGCGATCTTCTGCGCGAGGTTGTCGGGGTTGGTCTGGTACGGCAGCTCCGTGACCACCAGGCACTGGCGGTTCTGGATCTCCTCGACCTCGACGACCGCGCGCATGGTGATGGAGCCGCGGCCCGTGCGGTACGCCTCCTCGATGCCCTTGCGGCCGACCACGAGGGCGCCGGTCGGGAAGTCGGGGCCCTTGATGCGCTCGATCAGCGCGTCCAGGAGCTCCTCGTGGGACGCCTCGGGGTTCTCCAGGTACCACTGGGCGCCGGCCGCGACCTCGCGCAGGTTGTGCGGCGGGATGTTGGTCGCCATGCCGACCGCGATACCGGCCGAGCCGTTGATCAGCAGGTTCGGGAAGCGGGCCGGAAGGACGGTCGGCTCCTGGGAGCGGCCGTCGTAGTTGTCCGTGAAGTCGACGGTCTCCTCGTCGATGTCACGGACCATCTCCATCGACAGCGGCGCCATCTTGCACTCGGTGTAGCGCATGGCCGCCGCCGGGTCGTTGCCCGGGGAGCCGAAGTTGCCGTTGGAGTCGACGAGCGGCATCCGCATCGACCAGGGCTGGGCGAGGCGGACCAAGGCGTCGTAGATGGAGCTGTCGCCGTGCGGGTGGTAGTTGCCCATGACGTCGCCGACCACGCGCGCGCACTTGTAGAAGCCGCGCTCCGGGCGGTAGCCGCCGTCGTACATGGCGTAGAGCACGCGCCGGTGGACGGGCTTGAGGCCGTCACGGACGTCGGGCAGCGCACGCGAGACGATGACGGACATCGCGTAGTCGAGGTACGAACGCTGCATCTCCGTCTCGAGCCCGACGGGCTCGACACGCATCGTCAGGGCGTCGCCCTCGGGCGTCACAGGAGTGTTCTCGTCGGTCATTGCTGGTGAAGGTCCTTCCTGGTGCGGTCAGCTGAGACCGACTCAGATGTCGAGGAAGCGGACGTCCTTGGCGTTGCGCTGGATGAACGCGCGGCGGGCCTCGACGTCCTCGCCCATCAGCACCGAGAACAGGTCGTCGGCCTGCGCGGCGTCGTCGAGCGTGACCTGGCCGAGCACACGGTGCTCCTGGTCCATGGTCGTGATGCGCAGCTCCTCGGCGTTCATCTCGCCGAGGCCCTTGAAGCGCTGTACGGAGTCCTCACGGATGCGCTTGCCCGCGTTGCGGCCCATCTCGATCAGCGCGTCGCGCTCGCGGTCGGAGTACGCGTACTCGAAGTCGTCCCGGCCCCACTTGATCTTGTACAGCGGCGGGCGGGACAGGTACACGTGCCCGGACTCCACCAGCGGCCGCATGAAGCGGAACAGGAAGGTCAGCAGCAGGGTGTTGATGTGCTGGCCGTCGACGTCGGCGTCCGCCATCAGAATGATCTTGTGATAGCGGAGCCTCTCGATGTCGAAGTCCTCGTGCACGCCCGTGCCGAACGCGGAGATCATCGCCTGGATCTCCTGGTTCTGCAGGATCCGGTCGATGCGCGCCTTCTCGACGTTGAGGATCTTGCCGCGGATCGGGAGGATCGCCTGGTACTGCGGGTTGCGGCCGGACTTGGCCGAACCGCCGGCGGAGTCGCCCTCGACGATGAAGATCTCGCACTTGGTCGGATCGTTCGACTGGCAGTCGGACAGCTTGCCCGGCAGCGACGCCGACTCCAGCAGCCCCTTGCGGCGGGTGAGGTCACGGGCCTTGCGGGCCGCCACTCGCGCGGTGGCCGCCTGGATGCCCTTGCGGATGATGTCCGCGGCCTCGTTCGGGTTGCGGTCGAGCCAGTCGGTGAGGTGCTCGTAGACGACCTTCTGGACGAAGGTCTTCACCTCGGTGTTGCCCAGCTTCGTCTTCGTCTGGCCCTCGAACTGGGGCTCGCCCAGCTTCACGGAGATGATCGCGGTCAGACCCTCGCGGATGTCGTCACCCGTGAGGTTGTCGTCCTTCTCCCGCAGCAGCTTCTTGTCCCGCGCGTACTTGTTGATCAGCGAGGTGAGCGCCGCGCGGAAGCCCTCCTCGTGCGTACCGCCCTCGTGCGTGTGGATGATGTTGGCGAACGAGTACACACCCTCGGTGTAGCCGCCGTTCCACTGCATCGCGACCTCGAGGGACAGGCTCTTGTCCTTGTCCTCGGCCTCGAGGTCGATCACGGTGGGGTGCACCAGCTCTCCCTTGCGGGAGTTGAGGTACTTCACGAAGTCGACGATGCCGCCCTCGTAGTGGTACGAGACGGTCTTGACCTCGTTCTTCTCGTCCTCGCCCGCCTCGTCCGCGCCGGCGGTGGCCTTCGCCGACTCGCGCTCGTCGGTGAGGTTGATCTTCAGGCCCTTGTTGAGGAAGGCCATCTCCTGGAAGCGCCGGGACAGCGTCTCGAAGGAGTAGTCCGTGGTCTCGAAGATGTCGCCGTCGGCCCAGAAGGTGACCGCCGTGCCGGTCTCCTCGGTGGCCTCGTGCCGCGCGAGCGGCGCCGTGGGGACGCCCAGCTTGTACTCCTGCGTCCAGCGGTGGCCGTCGGTCCTGACCTCCACCGCGACCCTGGTGGACAGGGCGTTGACGACGGAGACGCCCACGCCGTGCAGACCACCGGAGACCGCGTAGCCGCCGCCGCCGAACTTGCCGCCCGCGTGCAGCACGGTCAGCACGACCTCGAGGGCCGGCTTCCCCTCGGAGGGGACGATGCCCACCGGGATGCCTCGGCCGTTGTCCACGACCCGGACGCCGCCGTCGGCGAGGATCGTGACGTCGATGGTGTCCGCGTGTCCGGCCAGCGCCTCGTCGACGGAGTTGTCCACGACCTCCTGCACCAGGTGGTGCAGACCGCGTTCACCGGTCGAGCCGATGTACATACCGGGTCGCTTGCGGACCGCGTCCAGACCCTCGAGGACGGTGATGGCACTGGCGTCGTACGAGGCGGAACCCTCGCCGTGCGAGGTGCTCACCGCGTCGTTCACGCCGGTGTCGGTGGACGGATTGTTCTCGTTGGGGTTGCCGGAATCGGCCACGAAGCGCCCTTTCTGGCACAGCACGAGCCGGGCTCGTCGGCAGGTTGCCGGAGCGGCTGCGGCATGTTGCGTTGGTAAGCCTTGATCAGCGTTGCTCAGCTAGTCCCGGAAGGTCCCCACGTTCGGGGCGGGATTGTCTTCCAGTCTACCGGTAGCACTGACATCGATGGGGGTTTGCCGGTACCTGGGTTCGCATGTGCCGCCCTCAACCGGCCTCGTCCGACTCCCGATATAGGGAAGGGGGCTCCAAGAGCCCCACGAGGGCACTCAGCGCTTCCGGCCGTCAACCCTTGGCTACTTAGGAGTCAGGTGGCGATTCGCAACCGTGTGCGGCCTTGCGACGAAACGGGCACCGGCGGCACGACAGCGCCGGTGAGAACCCCTGATGTGATGTCCATCACGTATGACTGACGGGCCCGGAACGGCCGCCGGATCACCCGTACGTGTCCCCCGGACCCGTGCTTCCGGGAGCGCGCAGAGGCCCGAACCGACGGGCGGGACCACCGGGACCGACGACCTTGATCAGCCGCACGGTGCCGTGCCCCAGATCCTCGTTCAGACGCGCGACCAGGGTCGGCGCGAGCAGCCGCAGATTCGTCGCCCACGCGGTGGAGTCACAGCGCACGACCAGCACCCGCTCGTCCTCGTCGTACCGCTCCGGCTCGCAGTGCTTGGCCACGTCCTCGCCGACGATCTCCGGCCAGCGCCCCATCACCCCGCCCACCGCGGCGGGCGCCTCCCAGCCGCGCTCGGCGAGCAGCCGGTTGATCGCGGGGCCGAGCGCCATCGGATCGCGCCGGTCGGCACGCGCGCCCGAACGCAGCCCGCCGCGCCGGGCCTGCTTCCGCTGCTGTGCCACGTCCCCACGCGCGCGCGCAGCCTCCTTCGCCGCGCGCAACGCCACGCGCGCGAGGTCGACACCGGACGGCTCGGGGGCATTGCCGGCACCCGTTCCGGGCGTGGACTGGTCGCTCATACGCGTTCCACCGTCCCCTCGGCCACGGCGAACCGGGTACCCGCCAGCACATGGGGTACGTCGTCGTCGACGGCCGCGGTCACCAGCACCTGCTCGCCGGGCGCCACCAGCTCCGCCAGCCGCTCCCGGCGCCGCGTGTCCAGTTCGGCGAACACGTCGTCGAGCACCAGCACCGGCTCATTGCCCTCCGCGCGCAGCAGGTCGTACGAGGCGAGACGCAGCGCCAGCGCGTACGACCAGGACTCACCGTGCGAGGCGTAGCCCTTGGCCGGCAACTGGCCCAGTTTCAGCAGCAGATCGTCACGGTGCGGGCCGACCAGGGTGACGCCCCGTTCGATCTCCTGCTTGCGCGCCTCCGTGAGGGCGCCCATCAGCTGCTCGTACAGATCCTCACGCGTGTGTGCCTCGCCGGGGGCGGACGGCCGGTACTCCAGGGCGACCGGTCCGCCGCCCGGTGCCAGCTGTTCGTACGCCTTGTCGGCCAGCGGCTGGAGCGCGCCGATCAGATCCAGCCGCCGCGCCAGCAGCTCGGCGCCCGCCTGCGCGAGGTGCTGGTCCCATACGTCCAGGGTCGACAGATCCAGGGTGCGGCCGCCGTGCCGGCGGGCCAGCGCGGCCGACTTCAGCAGCGTGTTGCGCTGCTTGAGCACCCGGTCGTAGTCGGAGCGCACACCCGCCATGCGCGGGGAGCGCGCGGTGATCAGCTCGTCCAGGAACCGGCGCCGCTCGCCGGGATCGCCCTTGATCAGGGCGAGGTCCTCGGGCGCGAACAGCACCGTACGGACGATCCCCAGCACGTCCCGGGGCCTGACCTGCGAGGACCTGTTGATACGGGCGCGGTTGGCACGGCCCGGGTTCAGCTCAAGCTCGATCAGCTGCTGCCGCTCACCCTGCCGGACCTGGGCGCGGATGATCGCCCGGTCGGCTCCCATGCGGACCAGCGGGGCGTCGGAGGAGACCCGGTGGCTGCCCAGGGTGGCGAGGTAGCCGACGGCCTCGACCAGGTTCGTCTTGCCCTGCCCGTTGGGGCCGACGAAGGCCGTCACCCCGGGGTCGAGCGGGACCTCGACCCCGGGGTAGGACCGGAAATCGGCCAGCGACAGATGCGTGACGTGCATGGTCGTTCCGCCGACCTCCCCGGCGTCGCGGACCGCGGAAGCGGTCCTGGATACGTTCCTGTGGATACGGGACGTGCCCTGTGGATTACTTCTTCTCGACCGCGTGGCCGCCGAACTGGTTGCGCAGCGCCGCGATCATCTTCATCTGCGGCGAGTCCTCCTGACGGGAGGCGAACCGCGCGAACAGCGAGGCGGTGATCGCCGGCAGCGGGACCGCGTTGTCGATGGCGGCCTCCACAGTCCAGCGTCCCTCACCGGAGTCCTGTGCATAACCCCGGAGCCCGTCCAGGTGCTGGTCCTCGTCGAGCGCGTTGACCGCGAGGTCGAGCAGCCAGGACCGGATGACGGTGCCCTCCTGCCAGGAGCGGAACACCTCGCGGACGTTGTCGACGGAGTCGACCTTCTCCAGGAGCTCCCAGCCCTCGGCGTAGGCCTGCATCATGGCGTACTCGATGCCGTTGTGGACCATCTTCGCGAAGTGGCCCGCGCCGACCTTGCCCGCGTGCACCGCGCCGAGGTCGCCCTGCGGCTTGAGGGCGTCGAAGACCGGCTGCACCTTGGCGACGTTCTCCTCGTCGCCGCCGTACATCAGCGCGTAGCCGTTCTCCAGGCCCCAGACGCCGCCGGAGACGCCGCAGTCGACGAAGCCGATGCCCTTGGCCGCCAGCTCCTCCGCGTGCCTCTCGTCGTCCGTCCAGCGGGAGTTGCCGCCGTCCACGACGACGTCACCCGGCTCGAGCAGCTCCGCGAGCTCGTCGATCGTGGACTGGGTCGGCTCGCCGGCCGGAACCATCACCCACACCACACGGGGGCCGCTGAGCTTGCCCACAAGCTCCCGCAGGCTGTGGACATCGGCGAGGTCCGGGTTGCGGTCGAATCCGAGGACGGTGTGACCCGCGCGGCGAATCCGCTCGCGCATGTTGCCGCCCATCTTGCCGAGGCCGACGAGACCGAGCTCCATCAGTTGTGATCCTTAGGTATGCGACGTGACGGCACGTACGTGCCGGCGTCCGAGCCTAAACCCGGACGCTCGCGCACATCTGTGGGCATACGCGCTCATACGCTGCCCTCACCTGCGGCTTTGCCCGGTACGACGCTCAGCCGCCGCCGCATCGTCATACCGCGGTCCTGCGAGGGAGGCCCCCACAGGACCGGCGGCGGTACGTCAGCCGCTGAGCCGCACCGGCATGATCAGGTACTTGTAGGCGTCGTCCGCCTCCGCGTCCACCGCCGGGCGGCCGCTGAGGAGGGCCGGCTTGGTCGACGTGGTGAAGGACAGCTGGGCGACCGGGGAGTCGATGGCGCTCAGGCCGTCCAGCAGGAACGTCGGGTTGAAGGCGATCGAGATGTCGTCGCCCTCCAGCTGGGCGTCGACCCTTTCCACAGCCTGTGCGTCGTCGCTGGAACCGGCCTCCAGGATGAGCACACCCTGCTCGAAGCTCAGCCGCACCGGGGTGTTGCGCTCGGCGACCAGGGCGACGCGCTTGACGGCCTCCACGAAGGGCGCGGTCTCGATCACGGCGACGCTGTTGAACTCGGTCGGGAACAGCGTGCGGTACTTCGGGAGGTCGCCCTCCAGCAGCCGCGTGGTGGTACGGCGACCGGCGCCCTCGAAACCGATCAGGCCCTCACCCGCGCCCGAACCGGACAGCGCCAGGATCACCTGGTCACCACTGGTCAGCGCCTTGGCGGTGTCCTGGAGCGTCTTGGCGGGCACCAGGGCGACCGCGGAGACCTCCGGGTTCTCCGGCTTCCACAGGAACTCGCGGACCGCGAAGCGGTAGCGGTCGGTGGAGGCCAGCGTGACGGTGTCGCCCTCGATCTCGATGCGCACACCGGTGAGGACGGGCAGCGTGTCGTCACGGCCGGCCGCGATGGCGACCTGCTGCACGGCGGAGGCGAAGACCTCGCCGGGGACCGTGCCCGTCGCGTTCGGCATCTGCGGCAGGGCCGGGTACTCCTCCACAGGCAGTGTGTGGAGTGTGAACCGCGAGGAGCCGCACACCACCGTCGCCCGTACACCGTCCGTGGAGATCTCCACCGGCCGGTTGGGGAGGGCCCGGGAGATGTCGGCCAGCAGGCGGCCGGAGACGAGGACGGTGCCCTCCTCCTCGACCTCCGCCTCCACCGACACCCGCGCGGAGACCTCGTAGTCGAAGCTGGACAGGCTCAGCTGGCCGTTCTCGGCCTTCAGGAGCAGGCCGGCGAGGACAGGGGCCGGCGGACGGGCCGGAAGGCTGCGAGCCGCCCAGGCCACTGCCTCCGCGAGTACGTCGCGTTCCACCCGGATCTTCACTGTTGCCGCCTCCTGCTGTTGCCGGCGCTTCTCGCCCTGCCTGGCTTCGTCGTCTGACTCGGTGTCGTCGGCCCTGTGGAGGGAAGGACACCGGGGACCAGTCTGACGCACCGCACTGACAGTAGGTGCCCCTCGGGGTCAAGTCGTGACGAGTGGCAGTCGGGGCCGAGACAGCGAGTTGTGCACAGGACCCGCTTCGAAACGAATTCCTCACTCTCTCTAGTTGGGAGTAGTAGTAGGGCCTGTGGATACCGTGGATAACCTCGTTTTCGCAGGTCAGACCCTAGATTTTGTCCACCGGTCCTGTGGGCGGAGCCCGTGGAAAACCGGGCGTCTCTGTGGAGAACAGAAAGTTCTGCACATGCCGTGCACAGGGAGGGCCGAGTTCTCCCCAGCTCCGTCCCCAGGTTTGCGAGGTTTTCCCACAGGCCCCTGAGGCAGCTTGGTGTGACGCCTTTCACTCGCGACGGTGAGAGGGCGCGTCAGGTTGCCGAACAGTGGACAGAGATGTGGAGAAGTGGCCGATCGCTGGGGACAACCGGCCTCAGCCTGTGGGTTGCCCGTGGACAACTCGATGCACAGCCTGTGGATCTCCGGATTGTCCACAGGCTGTGGAGATCGTTCGTCCACGTTTCCACAGTCGGTTGACCTGGCCGGATGGTTCCTCGACAGACTGCCCTGTGGACAGGATCGGGACAACTTCCCGATCCCCAGGATGTGGACGCGAGAAAGTCGCCGAATCTGTGGAGGAAGGCCGTAACCCCGCCCCGAAATCGAACAGCGCGGCCGTGCCGTGGCGGTCGGCTCGGGGACGGGAGGGGCGTCCGAGGGCTCGCGGAGTGCCCCCTGAGGGCGCGGCGGGTGGTCCGCGGTAGCCCTTCGGGCGGTCCGGGGGCGGCTCATGGGCGGGCCTCACGGGCCGGCGGTGCACAGGCTGTGCACGGACCGGCCGGAGCACGGAGAAGGGCGCCCCCGGACCGTTCCAGGGACGCCCTCGGTGAAGCCGGTCCGCTCAGCCGGCCTTGATGCGGTTGGTGAGCTCGGTGACCTGGTTGTAGATGGAGCGCCGCTCGGCCATCAGATTGCGGATCTTGCGGTCGGCGTGCATCACCGTCGTGTGGTCGCGGCCGCCGAACAGCGCGCCGATCTTCGGCAGCGACAGGTCCGTCAGCTCGCGGCACAGGTACATGGCGATCTGGCGGGCCGTCACCAGCTGGCGGCCCCGGGAACTGCCGCACAGGTCCTCGACGGTGAGGCCGAAGTAGTCGGCGGTCGCACCCATGATGGCCGTGGACGTGATCTCCGGCGTCGAGTCGTCGCCGCCGGGCATCAGGTCCTTGAGGACGATCTCCGTCAGGCCCAGGTCGACCGGCTGCCGGTTCAGCGAGGCGAACGCCGTCACCCGGATCAGCGCGCCCTCCAGCTCACGGATGTTCCGCGAGATCCGGGAGGCGATGAACTCCAGCACCTCCGGCGGCGCGTTGAGCTGCTCCTGTACCGCCTTCTTGCGCAGGATCGCGATGCGTGTCTCCAGCTCCGGCGGCTGGACGTCGGTGATCAGACCCCACTCGAAACGGTTCCGCAGCCGGTCCTCCAGCGTCACCAGCTGCTTGGGCGGCCGGTCGCTGGAGAGCACGATCTGCTTGTTGGCGTTGTGGAGCGTGTTGAAGGTGTGGAAGAACTCCTCCTGCGTCGACTCCTTGTCCGCCAGGAACTGGATGTCGTCGACGAGCAGGATGTCCATCTCGCGGTAACGCTTGCGGAAGCTGTCGCCCTTGCCGTCGCGGATGGAGTTGATGAACTCGTTGGTGAACTCCTCGGAGCTCACGTACCGCACGCGCGTGCCGGGATAGAGGCTCCGCGCGTAGTGCCCGATCGCGTGCAGCAGATGCGTCTTGCCGAGACCCGACTCCCCGTAGATGAACAGCGGGTTGTATGCCTTCGCGGGTGCCTCGGCGACCGCGACCGCGGCCGCGTGGGCGAAACGGTTGGACGCCCCGATGACGAACGTGTCGAAGAGGTACTTCGGGTTCAGCCGCGCGGTCGGCTCCCCGGGGCCGGTGGCCGGGGCGGGCTGCGCCGCCAGGGGGCCGGGTGCGCCGGTGGTGGGCAGGTTCGGGCCGACGGGGCCGCCGCGGTGGACGTGGCCGGAGCCGGACGGGGGCTCGGACCGATCGCGTCGCGCGTCGCGGTGGTCGTAGTCGCCGCGCGGTGCGTCGTAGTCCGGGCGCTGCTGGTCGTAGGGCGGCCGGTCCATGGGCTGCGGTCGGTAGTCCGGTGCGGGCGAGCCGCCGCCGTACGCGTCCGGTGAGCCGTAGGTGTCCTGCGGGGGCGTGGCGTACGGGTCCCGCTCGGGGAAGCCCAGGCGCTGCTGCTGCCAGCCGTAATCGTCCTGCGCCGGCCGGGGCCAGGCGCCGGGCTCCGGGCGCTGGTACTCGGCCGGGTAGGCGGGGCGGGCGGTGGGGAGCTGATCGCCGGAGGGGCCCTGCTGCTGGTCGCGGCGGCGGCCGTAGCCCTCGTAGCCGTCGTACCCGTCGTAGGGCTCGCGCTCCTGCCGGTCGGGCCGCTCGAGGTGGTCGGGGCGGCCGGCCGGGAGCTCGGGCTCCTCATAGCGCGGCTGCGGGCGGGGGGCCGGAGGAGGGGAGGGTTCGCCGACGGTGTCGTCGACGGTGATCGCGATACGGATCGGACGGCCGCACTCGCGGCTCAGGGTCTCGCTGACGACAGGGGCGAGACGTCCTTCGAGTACGCCCTTCGCGAACTCGTTGGGCACGGCGAGCAGGGCGGTGTCGGCGACGAGTGCCAGCGGCTGGCAGCGTCGGATCCAGTGCTCGTCCTTGCCCTCGACTCCCTGCCCGCGGCCTTCTCCGAGGAGTTGCTCGAGTACGCGTGGCCACACTGCGGCAAGATCGGCAGGTACGTCAGCCACAGGGCACGCTCTCTCACGGGGTCCCTCGATCGTGTGATGCGAAGGACGGATCGGGATGTAAATCGGGTGGTGGAGGGTCAAGGGAACGAATCGGAGTCCAGTCACGGTAGTCAGCGCGACGGGTACGGTTCAAGTTGTTGTCCCCAGGCTGTGGACAAGTGTCCCCCGGTCGTCGTCGGTTTGACCGAATGGCGCAGCCGCGCGTACCGTAACCAAGTCGAGTTGTCGATGGCTGCTGCCGCCTGCCTCCGATGGGCACAGATCGCGCAAGATGATCGGTCAGCGGTGCACTCGGGCGTAACGCGAGCTACTCGTGGGCGCACGGTGACAGCCAGGACGGCACCCCGCAAAAACCGATTCTTTTCTGGAGCCCCCGAGTGAGCAAGCGCACCTTCCAGCCGAACAACCGTCGCCGCGCCAAGACCCACGGCTTCCGGCTGCGTATGCGCACCCGTGCCGGCCGCGCGATTCTCGCGTCCCGCCGTGGCAAGGGTCGCACCCGTCTGTCCGCCTGATCCCGGTCAGGTCATGACGTCGTGCTGCCCACCGAGAACCGGCTGAGGCGGCGCGAGGACTTCGCGACCGCGGTACGACGAGGACGCCGGGCAGGAAGCCGGCACCTCGTCGTCCACCTACGTAGCGGTGCCACGAACCCGCATGCGCCTGGGGAGAGCGCTCCCCTGTCGCGTGCGGGTTTCGTCGTGAGCAAGGCCGTGGGTGGCGCGGTGGTGCGCAACAAGGTGAAGCGCAGGCTTCGTCATCTGATGCGCGAGCGAGTCGGCCTGCTGCCCCCCGGTAGCCTGGTAGTCGTACGAGCGCTGCCCGGTGCGGGTGACGCCGACCATGCAGAACTGGCCCGAGACCTGGATGCCGCCCTGCGGCGGCTGCTGGGAGGGGGCGCGCGATGAAGTATCCGCTACTGGCGCTGATCAAGATCTACCAGTGGACGATCAGCCCCCTGCTGGGGCCGGTGTGCAAGTACTACCCGTCGTGTTCCCACTACGGCTACACGGCCATCGACCGGCACGGTGCCGTCAAGGGCACGGTACTTACGGCCTGGCGCATCCTGCGCTGCAATCCGTGGTCGCTGGGCGGTGTGGACCATGTCCCGCCGCGCAAGCGCCCGCGGTGGCACGAAATGCTGCGTGACGCCTGGTGTGCACGCAGGGGCGGGACCTCCGCCGCCGAACCGGCCACCGAAGGGCGGACCTCTCCCACAGGCCCGCCGAGTTCTTCGAGCCCGGCCGCAGAGACCCCGTCCCATGCCCAAGGAGCATGATTAGTGGACACGATTGCCAGCCTCTTCAGCTTCATCACGACACCTGTCTCCTGGGTCATCGTCCAGTTCCACAGCGTGTACGGCGCCATCTTCGGCCCTGACACCGGCTGGGCCTGGGGCCTGTCCATCGTGTCCCTGGTGATTCTGATCCGTATCTGCCTGATCCCGCTCTTCGTGAAGCAGATCAAGGCGACCCGCGCGATGCAGACGCTGCAGCCTGAGATGAAGAAGATCCAGGAGCGCTACAAGAACGACCGACAGCGCCAGTCCGAAGAGATGATGAAGCTGTACAAGGAGACGGGTACCAACCCGCTCTCCTCGTGCCTTCCCATCCTGGCCCAGTCGCCGTTCTTCTTCGCCCTGTACCACGTGCTCAACGGCATCGCGTCGGGTGACACCGTCGGTGTGATCAACGACCGTCTGCTGGAGAGCGCGCAGAAGGCCCACATCTTCGGTGCCCCGCTCGCGGCGAAGTTCACGGACAGTGCGGACAAGGTCGAGGCCCTCAACTCCTCGCTGACCGATGTCCGGGTCGTCACGGCGATCATGATCGTCCTGATGTCGCTGTCGCAGTTCTACACACAGCGCCAGCTGATGACGAAGAACGTCGACACGACGGTGAAGACGCCGTTCATGCAGCAGCAGAAGATGCTGATGTACGTCTTCCCCGTCATCTTCGCCGTCTTCGGTATCAACTTCCCGGTCGGTGTCCTCGTCTACTGGCTGACCACCAACGTGTGGACCATGGGCCAGCAGATGTACGTCATCCACAACAACCCCACGCCGGGTTCCAAGGCGCAGGCCGCCTACCTGGAGCGCCTCACCAAGCACGTCACCCATCACGGCAAGACCCGCAACCGTCGTGAGCGGGCGATCGTCAAGGCGATCGTCGCCAAGGGCCGGGACCGCAACGAGCACGAGCGCAAGTTCATCAACGGTCTGAACAAGGCCGGGTTCGCGGCTCAGGCCGACGGCATGGTGATCAAGGGCGAGAGCGCGGTCGCCGCTCAGTCCGAGGACGGTACGCCGACCACCGGGGCAGCCGCCAAGCGGCAGCAGCCCAAGCGGCAGTCCAAGTCCCAGCGCCAGACCGGCCCGGCCAAGGCAGCAGGTGAGCCCACCTCGCTGACCAAGTCCGACGAGCCCGAGGACGCCAAGCCGGCCGCCCCTGCCAAGAAGGACGACACCAAGTCCACCGGCAGTACCCGCAGCAAGGCCCAGTCCGGTCAGCGCAAGGGTCCGCAGCGGCCCAAGTCCCCGTCCAAGAAGTAAGAAGGAGTCCATCCCGTGACGGAAGGCACCACCACCTCCGCCGCCGCGGAGGGTGCAGACACCCTGACCCGCCTGGAGCAGGAGGGCGAGATCGCGGCGGACTACCTGGAGGGTCTGCTCGACATCGCCGACCTCGACGGTGACATCGACATGGATGTCGAGGCCGACCGCGCCTCCGTCTCGATCATCAGCGACACGGGCGGCCGTGACCTGCAGAAGCTGGTGGGCCGTGACGGCGAGGTACTGGAGGCGCTCCAGGAACTCACGCGTCTGGCCGTCCACCGGGAGACCGGGGACCGCAGCCGCCTCATGCTCGACATCGCCGGTTACCGGGCCAAGAAGCGTACCGAGCTGTCCGAGCTGGGCGCCAAGGCCGCGGCCGAGGCGAAGAGCAGCGGCCAGGCCGTGAAGCTGGACGCGATGACGCCCTTCGAGCGGAAGGTCGTGCACGACGCGGTCAAGGCGGCCGGCCTGCGCAGTGAGTCGGAGGGCGAGGAGCCGCAGCGCTTCGTCGTCGTGCTTCCCGCCTGATCGGCTCTACGTTCCATCGGCCCCGTCTGTTGCGCAGGCGGGGCCGAATTTTGTCAGCCTGATAGTTCTGTGGTTCTGGTGTCGGCGCCCGATGTCGGCACGGTACGGAAGGACGGTTCCCCCGTGACCGAGGCAGCGGAGCTTCCCCCCGCGCCCGAGCAGGCGCGCGAGGTGTTCGGTGATCGCTTCACCGACGCGGTCCGCTACGCGGAGCTGCTCGCCGAGACGGGCGTGCAGCGCGGCCTGATCGGGCCGCGTGAAGTGCCCCGCCTCTGGGAGCGGCATCTGCTGAACTGCGCGGTGCTCTCGGAGGTCGTGCCCGAGGGCGTCACGGTCTGCGATGTGGGCTCGGGTGCCGGTCTGCCCGGCATTCCCCTGGCGCTGGTCCGTGACGACCTCAAGATCACACTTCTGGAGCCGTTGCTCCGGCGCACCAACTTCCTGACCGAGGTCGTGGAACTGCTCGGTCTGGACCATGTGACGGTCGTACGCGGCCGTGCCGAAGAGGTCATGGGAAAGCTCACTCCGGTGCATGTGGTGACCGCTCGTGCCGTGGCTCCGCTCGACCGTCTCGCCACGTGGGGCATTCCTCTGCTGCGGCCCTACGGAGAGATGCTGGCCCTCAAGGGCGACACCGCCGAGGAAGAACTGAAGAGCGCGGCGACGGCGTTGAGCAAGCTCGGTGCCGTGGAGACATCGATCGTGCATGTGGGCGAAGGCGTCGTGGACCCGATGTCCACGGTGGTACGGGTCGAGGTCGGGGAGAGCCCGGGTGGAGTGCGGTTCGCGGCGAAGCGTGCGAAGGCCGCCCGCACGGGACGAGTCCGGCGCCGGCGCTGACAGCGGATTCGTCCGAGTCGGGGGTGATCTTCCCCGCGGGGTGTGCTCCGTCCTGAGGGCCGGACGTACTCCACACAAGCTGCCAAACCCATGCATGACGGAGTGTCGCGGCAGTGCGACCTCGGCTGCTGTGCATCGTGTTTCACGTGAAACGTCGCTCACTGCTGCACGGCATCATCAGTCGGGGCCGCGCTGCGGCCGAACCCCGTGACCGGAAGCCTCTCGGATCTCTTGGAGAGGATCCTGGTCCCGGCGGACCATCGTCCCCCTCAGGGGGAACCGAGTTGTCCACAGAGGTGGAATTCTCCACAGAACGCCAGGGCTCACTGGTTCATGACCCCGAAGGCATGGGAGGCTCTGTGCATAGCGAGCCTGAAGTCGAGGAGAGTGAATCCTTGCGGTCCGACGCCAACATCGCGGGACCGATGACCGATCCGGTCCCCGGTCCCCGTACCGAGTCCATGGGAGCGGATGTTTCACGTGAAACGCCGCCTCCGATGGACGACACTCCCATCGGTCGTGCTGCCCAACTGGCGGTGGAGGCTCTGGGGCGGGCCGGTGAGGGCCTGCCACGGCCCGAGCAGACCCGCGTCATCGTGGTCGCCAACCAGAAGGGCGGTGTCGGCAAGACGACGACCACCGTCAACCTTGCCGCGTCGCTCGCTCTGCACGGCAGCCGCGTTCTGGTGGTCGACCTCGACCCCCAGGGCAACGCGTCCACGGCCCTGGGTATCGACCACCATGCCGAAGTCCCCTCCATCTACGACGTCCTGGTGGAGAGCAAGCCACTTGCGGAGGTCGTCCAGCCGGTCCCCGATGTCGAGGGACTCTTCTGCGCGCCCGCCACCATCGATCTCGCCGGTGCGGAGATCGAGCTGGTGTCGCTGGTGGCGCGCGAAAGCCGGCTGCAGCGGGCGATCCAGGCGTATGAGCAGCCGCTGGACTACATCCTCATCGACTGTCCGCCCTCGCTGGGCCTGCTGACCGTCAACGCGTTGGTGGCCGGCCAGGAGGTCCTGATCCCGATCCAGTGCGAGTACTACGCACTGGAAGGACTGGGGCAACTGCTCCGCAATGTCGACCTGGTACGGGGACACCTCAACCCCACCCTGCACGTGTCGACGATCCTGCTCACCATGTACGACGGCCGGACGCGGCTCGCGTCCCAGGTCGCGGACGAGGTGCGCACCCACTTCGGCGACGAGGTACTGCGGACGAGCATTCCCCGCTCCGTCCGTATCTCGGAGGCGCCGAGCTACGGGCAGACGGTGCTGACTTACGATCCTGGATCGAGCGGTGCCCTCTCCTACTTCGAGGCGGCACGAGAGATCGCGCTGAGGGGCGTCGGCGTCAGCTATGACGGGTCGCAGGCCCACCTCGGCCTACAGCAGAACGATCCGAGCATGGTGGAGGGCGTCCAGTGAGCGAGCGACGGAGGGGGTTGGGCCGTGGTCTCGGCGCACTGATCCCAGCTGCCCCGACAGAGAAGTCGGTGACGCCGCCGACGATGAGCGGCGCTGTTTCCACGTCTCCTGCGGCGGTGCCGGCACCGCCGAACGAGCGAGGGGTGGCTGCTGCGCACTTGGCCGCACTGTCGACCGTTTCACGTGAAACGGATGAGGCTTCGGCGCACGTCCCCCCGGCTGTGCCCGCGCAGCCCATGGGTGCGCACTTCGCGGAGATCCCCCTCGATGCCATTACGCCGAACCCGCGCCAGCCGCGTGAGGTGTTCGACGAGGACGCGCTGTCCGAGCTCATCACCTCCATCAAGGAGGTCGGTCTCCTCCAGCCGGTCGTCGTGCGGCAGGTGGGTCCCGAGCGCTATGAGCTCATCATGGGTGAACGGCGGTGGCGGGCCTGCCATGAGGCGGGACTCGACGCGATTCCGGCGGTCGTGCGAGCTACGGAGGACGAGAAGCTTCTTCTGGACGCGCTGCTGGAGAACCTGCACCGGGCCCAGCTGAACCCGCTGGAAGAGGCCGCGGCCTACGACCAGTTGCTGAAGGACTTCAACTGCACACAGGACCAGCTGGCCGACCGGATCGGCCGGTCCCGGCCGCAGGTGTCCAACACACTGCGTCTGCTGAAGCTTCCCCCCACCGTTCAGCGCCGGCTGGCCGCCGGTGTGCTGTCCGCCGGACACGCACGTGCGCTGCTGTCCGTGGAGGACCCCGAGGAGCAGGATCGGCTGGCCCACCGGATCGTGGCTGAAGGGCTGTCGGTGCGGGCAGTCGAAGAGATCGTGACCCTGATGGGTTCACGGCCCCAGAAGGCCCAGCGGTCCAAGGGTCCGCGCGCCGGGGCTCTTGTCTCCCCGGCCCTGACCGATCTGGCGACGCGTCTCTCGGATCGCTTCGAGACACGGGTGAAGGTCGACCTGGGCCAGAAGAAGGGCAAGATCACCGTCGAGTTCGCCTCCATGGAGGACCTGGAGCGCATCCTCGGCAGCCTTGCTCCGGGTGAGGGACCCGTACTCCAGAAGAGTCTGGTGGACGACGACTCCGTCGAGACGGAGGACTGACGCTTCACCGGGTCCCGCCGAGTGGCCGATGAACGAGCAGGGCGGACCGTGTCCGGTACATACCGGAAACACGGTTCGCCCTTTGCTTTTTGGCGGTATCGATGGAATGGCTTCATGGATACGATGCGTTCGGATATGGCGCATCCACCCGACAGCACCTCCGAGAGCGAGGCAGGGGCCATGCGAATGACCAGCCGCACCGGCCTGGTGAGCGCGGGGCTGGGAGTAGGCGCCGTCAGCGGCTTCATCGGCAGCCTGCTCAGGGAACGAAGCGCTCTGACAGCCGCCCGTGAGGCAGCGGGCGAAGGAAGCGAGGAACAGCCTTCATGGGCCGTCGGCTCGTACCGCTCACGCTGGACAACCTTCCGGACCTCCCCCAGCGCTGCCGCTCGTGTGTCTTCTGGGAACTCGACCCCGTCAGCGGCGAGGCAGCGGTAGGAGCGGGCACCGCGGCGGAAGAGAAGGAATCGTGGATCTCGGCCGTCCTCCTGGACTGGGGATCCTGCGGAAGAGTCGTCTACGTCGATGACGTCCCTGTGGGCTTCGTCCTCTACGCGCCGCCCGCGTATGTGCCGCGCTCCACGGCGTTTCCCACCAGCCCCGTATCGCCCGATGCGGTGCAGCTGATGACCGCGTTCATCATGCCGGGTTACCAGGGGCAGGGACTGGGCCGGGTGATGGTGCAGACGGTGGCCAAGGATCTGCTGCGCCGGGGCTTCAAGGCGATCGAGGCGTTCGGTGACGTCCGCTGGAAGGAGCCCGCCTGCGTTCTGCCCGCCGACCATCTGCTGGCCGTGGGCTTCAAAACGGTCCGACAGCACCCCACTCACCCCCGGCTGAGGCTGGAGCTGAGGACGACGCTCTCTTGGAAGGAAGACGTCGAGATGGCGCTGGACCGGCTGCTCGGAGCGGTGCAGAAGGAGCCGGCGCTGCGTCCCCTCTGACGCACCTCGTACGAAGGGGCCGACCCATCTGGGCCGGCCCCTTCGTGTTTCACGTGAAACATGTGCCGCCGACGAGGCGGTCAGCTGTCACTTGGCGACGCTGATGAACTCCTCGAGGTCGCGGACGATCGCGGCCTTCGGCTTGGCACCGACGATGGTCTTGGCGACCTCGCCACCCTGGTAGACGTTCAGGGTCGGGATGGACATGACGCCGTACTTGGCGGCCGTACCCGGGTTCTCGTCGATGTTCAGCTTGACGATCTCGATCTTGTCGCCGTACTCGGCGGCGATGGCCTCGAGGGACGGGGCGATCTGGCGGCAGGGACCGCACCAGGCGGCCCAGAAGTCCACCAGGACGGGCTTGTCGCTCTTGAGGACGTCCTGCTCGAAGGAGTCGTCGGTCACATGCTTCAGGGTGCCGGCCACAGCGGGCTCCTTAACTGGTTGGTGCGTGGGGTGGGCGGGGGGTCAGACAGCGGTCTTCTCGGGCTCGGCCTTCTCGTCGTCCGCGAGAGCGGCGAGGAAGCGCTCTGCGTCGAGGGCGGCGGAACAGCCCGTACCGGCCGCGGTGATCGCCTGGCGGTAGGTGTGGTCGACGACGTCGCCGGCGGCGAAGACACCGGTGAGGTTCGTACGCGTCGAGGGCGCCTCGACCTTCAGGTAGCCCTCCTCGTCCAGCTCCAGCTGGCCCTTGAAGAGCTCGGTGCGCGGGTCGTGACCGATCGCGATGAACAGGCCGGTCACCGGCAGGTCCGAGAGCTCGCCGGTTTTGACGTTGCGCAGCTTCAGGCCCGAGAGCTTCTGGTCGCCCTGGACTTCGGCGATCTCGCTGTCCCAGACGAACGAGATCTTCGGGTCGGCGAAGGCACGCTCCTGCATCGCCTTGGAGGCGCGCAGGGTGTCACGGCGGTGGACGATCGTCACGGACTTCGCGAAGCGGGAGAGGAAGGTGGCCTCCTCCATCGCGGTGTCACCACCACCGATCACGGCGATGTCGTGGTCCTTGAAGAAGAAGCCGTCACAGGTGGCACACCACGAGACACCGCGGCCGGAGAGCGCGTCCTCGTTGGGCAGGCCGAGCTTGCGGTGCTGCGAGCCGGTGGTGACGATGACGGACTTCGCCTTGTGGACCGTTCCGGCGGTGTCCGTGACGGTCTTGATCTCGCCGGTCAGATCGACGGCTACCACATCGTCCGGGATGAGCTCGGCACCGAAGCGCTCCGCCTGGGCCCGCATGTTGTCCATGAGCTCGGGGCCCATGATGCCGTCCTGGAAACCGGGGAAGTTCTCGACATCGGTGGTGTTCATCAGCGCGCCACCGGCGGTGACGGCGCCCTCGAACACCAGGGGCTTCAGCGACGCACGGGCGGTGTAGAGCGCCGCCGTGTAGCCGGCCGGCCCCGAACCGATGATGATCACGTTACGGACGTCGCTCACGGCTTGATTCCTCGTCTCTGGACTGCGTCTGTCGACCGGTGGGAGCTTTCTTCGGAGCTCTCACCCCACCCAACGGATCCTAAGGGGCGTACATTCCCGCCGTGCCCGGGCACACGGACACGGCCCGCTGTCGGCACGGAGAGGGCATACGTACGGGATACCACGGAGGACGCAGACGAAGCGTCGGCCGTCAGCGGCGTGTGGGCCGGGCGTCAGGAGCGTGGGTAGGAATGCGTCAGCAGAACCTTCGCCGTGTCGGCCACGGAAGGGTTCTTCACGCAGGTCGCCTCGACGATGTACGCGGTCACGCGGGTGGCGTCCGAGACGTCGGGAAGTACGACGAGCATCGCGTCCTTGCCCCTGAAGATTCCGGTTTCCGTGGCGAGCGCCAGATCGTTGCGGCCGATGCCGTCGCTGACGCACTTCGGCACGGTGGGCCCCTTGAGGACCTTGGGACTGACGTTGCCGGGGTCCGACTGCGACCCGAAGGTGCGCTCGGGGGCGGATCCCTTCACGTCCCCTTGGCTCCGCGCGAGGAGATCGTCGACCTGTTTCTTCAGCTCGGTCTCGGAGAAGGTGTCCGAGGCAGTGGTCCGGGTGTCCTCGTCCGGCCCGGTGCCGTCGTCCATGGAGGACAGCACCACCGATCCGAGCCCCAGAGCGGCGACCGTGAACACGGTGCCCAGTACGACGGCCCGACGTCGTCCCCCTCGGACTCGGCCCTTGCGGCCCGGCCCGCTCGTGGAAGGGCGGGGACGCCCGGACGGCCGGTCCTGAAGCGGCGACGTTTCACGTGAAACATGCGCGTGTTCGTCGTCGGAGGACGCGGGAGAAACACCAGCGGGCTCCCCGACGGCCTCGGACTCCGGTGCCGTGGCCCGCGGCAGGGACTCCGCGGCCAGTGCGGCATCGATACGGCTCGCCACCTCCACGGGCATCCGCGTCGGGCCCGGCACCGTGCCGAGCAGATCGCGGATCTCCTCGAGCGATGCCTGGACGTCCGCACAGAGCGGGCACTCGTCCAGATGCCGGCGTACATCGGCGCTCCGGTCCGTCGGGAGGAGACCCTCGGTGAGGTCGGAGATCTCCGCGACGTCCGGGTGCTCCGCCCTGTCTGTCGTCGATGTCACGCTCGCCCACCTCCTCCCTTCACCGCAGCCGGGTCGTTCGATCCTGGGTCAGGCGGATCCTTCTGGTGCTGACCCGCTGCGGGTGGGACGGGCGGCCCTTGCGTCCGGTTCCGTCCCGCATCCTGTTTCCTGCTCTCGGGGGTGCCGTCCGGCCGTAGATGGGTCAGCAGGGGCAGAAGTCTGGCTCTGCCCCGTGCACAGCGGCTCTTCACCGTGCCGGTGGGTACGTCGAGGATGCGGGCGGCTTCGGCGACCGGATAGCCCTGCATGTCCACGAGCACGAGCGCGGCCCGCTGATCGGGCGGGAGGGTGCCCATGGCCTCGATGAGCTGGCGATGCAGGTCGTTGCGCTCCGCGGGCGCGGAGGCGGACTCGGCGGGCTCCAGCAGCTGCTCCAGCCGCTCCGTGTCGTCGACGGGCGCGGTCTTCCGGGCGGCCGCCTTGCGGGCGCGGTCCAGACAGGCGTTCACCGTGATCCGGTGCAGCCACGTCGTGACAGCCGACTGCCCCCGGAACGTGTGGGCGGCCCGGTAAGCGGAGACCAGGGCGTCCTGGACGGCGTCGGCGGCCTCCTCGCGGTCCCCCAGCGTCCGCAGGGCCACGGCCCACAGCCGGTCACGGTGCCGCCGCACAAGCTCACCGAAGGCGTCGGGATCGCCCTCCACGCGGCGGGCGAGGAGGTCCTGATCACTGACGTCGCCGTAGCTGCCGCCGTCTGCCATCGGACCCCCTCCCCTGGGATGCCGCGCGCTGTCAGCCGAGGATCTTGATGTCGGTGATGGCCTGCTTGTAGCCGGGCTGGCTGTAGTTGACGGAATCCTGGCCGGAGTACGGCATCGCTGTCAGCCACACCAGCACGTAGCGGCTCTTCACCGGCTTGTCGACCGTCACCTTCGCGGACGTGTTGCTCGTCGTCGTCTCACCCAGCTGCTTCATCGAGCTCAACGGTGTGGACGAGCCCAGTGAATCGGTGGCGTACAGCTTGACGGTGGTGTGATCGCCGCCGTAGCGCAGGGAGAGCGTCGCGGCCGACACCTCCTGCTCGGAGCCGAGGTCGTAGACGATGCCGACTCCGGGTTTGATCACTATCTCCGGGCCGTCGGTGTAGCTGTTGGTCCGCCAGCCCGTCGTGGTGCTGTCGTCGTACGTCAGGCCCACGTCGTTCGGGTGCTGGGCGTCGCCCCCGGCCACGTACTCCTGTGCCCCCTCGATGCCGACCGGCTTGAGCGGCGCGGGCTTGTCCTCGTTCTTGTCGTCGGTGTCCGTCGTCTGGGTCTGGTTGGTGTCGTCGGACTGCTTGTCCTGCTCCAGGAGGGCGTCCGCGAGCTGCCAGCTGCCCAGGCCCAGCGCGGCGATCAGCAGGGCCGAGACGGCCCACTTCAGCGCCTTGCCCGTACGGCTCTGCAGCGGAGGAGGCGGAGCCGGCACCGGCTGCGTGACGCCGGGGTGCGGCGCCGGGCGGCCGTAGGTGCCCTGCTGGTACGTCGTGCGCTGGTACTCCGGAGGAGTGGTGAACGCGGGCTCCGGCGGGCGGATGCGGGGCATCTCGCCGATCGCCTTCACCAGTTCCTCGGGCGTGGTGCACGCCGACTCGTGACGCGAGGCCGTGGCGCCGTCGTTGACGAGCGCGCGCATGGCGAGCTCGGACAGACCGCGGTGGACACCGGCACGTACCTGGTCGGGCGGGATCAGCCCGATGTCCTTCGGCAGCCCGGACATGCCGTAGGCGTCGCTCTCGTACGGCCAGCGCTGGGTGAGTGCCGCGTACAGGAGGGCACCGATGGACTCGGTGTCGGTGCGCTGCGGGCTGTCGGAGCTGATGCCGCGCAGCGCGGCGTTCACCGCGAGGCCGCGGATGCGCCACTGGCCGGTGGAGGTGCGCAGGACGGCGTTGGGGTTCAGGCGGAGATGGGCGAGACCCTCGCGATGGGCCGCGGCCATGGCGGCGGAGATCTGACTGACCATCTGGTAGGCGTCGTACACCTCCAGAGGGCCGGCCGCGAGAAGCGCGGTCAGTTCGGTGGCGTCGGGGAGCCACTCGTGCACGACGTAGACGACGTCGTTCTCCTCGACGGCGTCCAGGACCTGGACGAACCGCGGATCGCCCAGCAGGGCGGAGGAGCGTGCCGCGGCCAGGACGGACCGGGCACGCACGTGGTCCGCGGGCAGGATGTGCACTCCTACGGCGCGGCGGAGTTTCTCGTCCACGGCACGCCAACTGCTGAACCCGTCCAGACGGGTGACGCACTCCTCGAGGCGGTAACGCCTGGCGAGCTTGTCACCGCTGTGCAGTTCGGGTGGCGAGGTCTTCGCGGGGCCGTCGGCCCCGATGTTCTCCTGTGCCTCGTCGCTGTCCGTGTCCCGCTCCCGGTTCTGGGCCACCCCGTCGGCCGTGGACTGGTCCGCCTGTGCGGTCAGCGGCTGCTCGCCGCTGTTGTCTGCCACGTCGACGGCAGCTGTGCTCCGTTCGGCCACCGTCGTTCCCTGCCTCCCCATCCCATGCGCGCCGGCCGGCTTCCGTCGCGCGCCGTTCGACGCCGAGACCAATTGTGCCCACAGTCCGCCGCTATGCACGACACACGATGGCGGACGATGGTTGTGCGCCTACCCCGTGCCTCAGCGTCCAAGGCGTCCGCGCACCATACCGACCAATGAGTTGACTTCCTCGATCCGCATCCGGCGGGCGGCCACGAAGAAGACTCCGAACAGTACGGCCCCACCGGCCAGCAGCGCCGCGAACGAGCCCAGGATGCCCTGGCCGAGCGTCTGCACGATGCCGTAGCAGGCCGCGCCGCTGAGCAGCGCGGCGGGAACGGAGGCGATGCACAGCCGGGCGTAGGTCCGCAGCACCCGGGCGCCGTCCAGGTCCCCGCCCAGCCGGTTGCGCAGCCGGCGCCACGCGACCCCCACGCCGATCATGTAGGACAGGCCGTACGAGGCGGCCATGCCCACCACGGCCCAGCGGGCCGGAAGCACGAGGTAGCAGATCCCCGAGGCGACCGCGTTGCCCGCGGCCACGATGACCGTGTTGTAGAAGGGGGTTCGGGTGTCCTCGTACGCGTAGAAGGCGCGCAGGACGACGTACTGCACGGAGTAGGGGATCAGGCCGAGGCCGAAGGCCATCAGCATGTAGCCCATGTTGGTGGAGGCACCGGTACCCGAGGAACCGAAGATCAGCGTGCACATCGGGATGCCGAGCGAGAGGAAGCCGAAGGCGATCGGCACGATCGCCACGGCCGTGGTGCGCAGCCCTTGAGAGATGTCGTCACGGACCGCGCCGCCGTCCTCCTCGGCTGCCGAGCGTGAGATACGGGGCAGCAGGGCCGCCATCAGGGAGACGGTGATGATGGCCTGTGGCAGGCCCCAGATGAGCTGGGCGTTGGAGTAGGCGCTGAAGCCCGTGCCGGCGATGTTCGTGCCCTTGACCGACGCCGTGGCCAGCTGGGTGACCACCAGAGCGCCCGCCTGGTTGGCGAGGACGAACAGGATGGTCCACTTGGCGAGCATGGCCGCCTTGCCGAGGCCGTGGCCCTTCCAGTCGAAGCGCGGGCGGATGCGGAATCCGGTCTCACGCAGGTACGGAATCATCGCCAGCGCCTGGACCACGAGACCCAGCAGGACACCGATGCCGAGCAGCCGCAGCCCCTCCGGCGGGATGTTCGTGACCTTCATCTTCGAGTCCGCGGCGGTGCCATAGACCCAGATGAAGGTGCCGAGCGTGACGATGATGACGATGTTGTTCAGGACCGGGGTCCACATCATCGCGCCGAACCGGCCGCGCGCGTTGAGGATCTGACCCATCACCACGTGAACGCCCATGAAGAAGATCGAGGGCAGGAAGAAGCGGGTGAAGGTGACGGCGACGTCGTTGGCCGCGGGGTCGTCGGCGACCGAGACGGACAGGGCGCGCACCAGCAGCGGCGCGGCCAGCCACGCGATTGCCGTGAGCGCCGCCAGGGCCACCATCACCAGGGTCAGCAGACGGTTGGCGTATGCCTCGCCCCCGTCCTCGTCGTCCTTCATCGACCGCACGAGCTGTGGCACGAAGACCGAGTTGAGGCCACCGCCGACGGTGAGGATGTAGATCATCGTCGGCAACTGGTAGGCGATCTGGAACGATTCGCCCAGCAGGGCGAGGCCGAGCGCCGAGACGATCATCGCGGAGCGGATGAACCCCGTGAGGCGGGACACCATCGTGCCCGCCGCCATCACGGCACTCGACTTCAGCAGTCCCCCGGCCCGTCCGCCCTTCTTCGGGGCGGCGGCAGCCGGTTCGGGTGCGGGCGCCTCGGCGATGGGAGGCGGAGTGGCGCCCGCGTAGTGGCCGGGTGTCGATGACGCCGGCCCCGGCACCGGCGCGTAGGGCTGCCCGCCGCTCACCGACGCGGGGGCCGGGTGTCCGACGCCCTGCTGCTGGTCGGGAAAGGCACCGCTCTGCTGCTGATCACGGAACAGATGGGCGAAGGCGTCCGGCTCCTGGCGCTGGTCGCCGGTCTGTCCGACCAGGTCGTCCACGCCCACGAACTGTGTGGTGCGCGGGTCGTCGCCGTACGGCAGGTACTGGGTCGGGCCGTCGGGTTCGGGGGCGGGCGTCGGGGCCCACACGCGTGGGTCGGGGGCGTACGGCGACTGGGGCGGCTGCCCGTACAGCGGCTGCGGGGGCGGGTAGGTGCCCGGAGGGGGCGGCGGGTGGGCGGCGCGGTCGTAGAGCGCCTCGGCGACCGGGTCCTGGGCGGCGAGGTCCTGCGCGCGGTAGGGATCGGGGTCGTAGGCGTCCTGCACGTACATGTCGGCGGGTGGCTGCGGCACCTGGTCGTGCCCGGGCGGCGGACCCGCGGGCGGGTCCGACTCGGGGTGGCCCGAGTTGCCCGCGGCATGGCCGCGGTCACCGTCGTACGGCGCGTTCATGGTTACCCCACCTCATCGATCCGGGCCCACGGCCACGACATCCTCAACGGTCCACTCTCTCACCCGTGCCGGACGGGTCTGTGCTTTCCGGTGCGGTGTCCGGCGCCGGGTCACTCGGCTGCTCCGGGCCGTCCGTCCGGGGGTCCGCCCCGGACTCCTCGGGGAGACGCTCCTCGGCGGCTTCCGGGTTCTGCGGGGCGCCGGCGTCCGCGGCGTCCGCATCGTTCTCGCCGGTGTCCTCGTCCCGCTCTTCCGCCTCGCGGGCAGCCGCCCGCTTGCGCTGGGTGTACATCCGGAAGCCGGCGAGGACGAGCAACAGCACGCCGCCGCCGATGACCAGCATCACCGTGGCGGTGATCTCGGTGACCTTCACATCGAACGTGACCGGCTCGCCGTACCTCTCACCGTCCTGCGTGTACAGCTGGGCGACCACCGTCGCCCGTCCGTTGGCGTTGGCGGACGTGGTGAACTTCACCGACTGGCTGTGCCCCCCGGAGACCGTGACGGGCTGTTCCTCGTAGGCGTCCCCGTCGATCTCGAGACGGGTCGGGTTGGTCGAGGTGAGCCGGAGCGTCAGGTGCTCGACGCCCTGCACCAGGTTGTTCTGGACCGTCACGGGGATGGTGGCACTGCGGCCGGAGAGTTTCGTCTCCGACTTGTCGATCAGCCTGACCTGGCCGGTGAGCGTGTCGAGATAGGCCTCGACGCCGCTCCGGTAGATCGCCGCTTCCGACTGGCGGCCCCGCCACGACACGGACATTCCCCGGTTCAGGGCGCGTCCGAATGGTGTCACCACCCGGGACGGGTCGGAGAGGATCACCTGGAACCTGTCGAGCTTCGACTGGGTCCGCCCGATCTGCTCGAACGTCGCCCGCGGCAGCTCGTGCTTGCGCAGGGACGAGGGGTAGGAGGAGGCCGCGGGAACCTTGGTGGTGGCGGCGGGGTCCGGCTGGGCCTTGGCGGCGGAGGTGAGGTCCTGCGCCTCGGACCAGGTGCCGTCCTGGAGGGCCGTCAGGGCCTCGGCCATCGTCTGGGCCTGGCTCGCCGACGGGGTGCGCTGCGGCGCGACCACGACGCTGCGCTGCTTCCCCGTCTGCAGGCCGAGCGTCAGGCTCTGGGCCAGGAACCGCTGCACCGCGAGCGTGGAGCCGGACGCCTTGGTCATGTCGCCCTGGAACGCCGTGGACAGCCGCGCGTCCGCGATGACGGCCGTGGTGCCGCCGCCGATGGGCCGCGCCGCGGAGGGCGTGTACGACAGGCCGCCGGTCTCCTCGAAGGTGTCGCTGCGGGCGATCACCTTGTCGGCCCCGGCGGACGTGGCGACCTTGACGATGGACGGGTCGACGGCGCCGTCGACCGGCCAGACGAAGTCCGTGGTGGGCTCGACGTGGAGGATCGGACCCACGGTCCTGGAGGCGACGTCGGTGGCCTCCTTGAGGTGGCTCAGCGAACCGGTGACGGACGTGCCGTTGTGGGCGAGGGAGGCCAGGTCGGGGTCGCCGAACGGCAGCGCGACGACCTCCTTGTCCGCCACGGCCTGCTGCACCTCGGTGAGCCAGCGCTTGGCGACCTCCTGATGGCCGCCGACGACGGTCTCGTCACCCTCGCCGGTCACCTCGTAACGGTCGGTCATCGCCTCGACCGACGCCAGCAGGTCCGGGTCGATCACCCAGGTGACGTCGAGACCCTTGCCGAGTGCCACCATCCGGTCCAGCCGGCCGCCCGGGGAGATCTCCTCGGCGAGATCGTCGTCGTGGAAGAGCGGTGTCTGCTGTTCGTCCGAACCCGTCTCCGCCGTCATGTGGACGGTGGAGATCAGCGGCCACATGACCGTCGTCTTCGTCTTCGTGTCCGCCTCGTCGGGCTTCCACGGCAGGAACGTCCGCTGGACACCGAGGGGCTGCTCCCACGGCTGGGCGGAGGTCTGTCCGGAGAGCACCACGGCCAGCTCGTAGACGCCGTCCTGTCCGAGATCCAGCTTGTTCACCGGAACCGAGAGGGTGAAGGGCTGTGAGATGCCCGGGGTGAGCTTGTCGAACTTCTCGGTGTACTTGTCGCCGGGGTCCGCGCCGACGGCGCTCTGTATGTCGGTGCTGTTCCCGGCGACGCTGTCGATGCCGGAGCGGGTGTTCAGCAGCGGCCCCACACTCAGCCCCACGTGGGCGTCGGTGACGGTCTGCTTGCCCTTGTTGGTCACCGTTCCGGACACGGTGACGGTGTCGCCCTCGGTGGGAGCGCCGGGGGTGAGGGTGTCTACCGAGACGGCGACCGAGCCCGTCTCGGAGGCGGCCTGCGACACCTCCGCCCCGGCGGCGTCCGCGGGGGGAGCGGCGGTCAGCTGGACGAGCCCGGCCAGCAGCGGTGCTCCGGCGAGCAGGGCTCCCGTGCGCCGCAGCCGGCGGCGGGCAGGTGAGGGAGTCGTCCCCTGGAAGTCTGCCGGTTCGGCCACGCGCTCGCCCGTCCCTCGTCTTCGTCAGTGGTCGTCGGAATGTACGTCCACGCATGGTAACGATGCCCGCTGGGAGGAAGTGCCGCGGACCGGTCCCCAAGATCAGGGGAGGCGGGCCTTGTCCGTGTATCGACGGGGGTGTCCTCGTGCGGTAATGAGGGCGCTCCCCGCCGTTCGGGCCACGTACTCTCTTCTGTTGTGCCGAACGCCAACGAAGAGACCAGTGCCCTGAGCCAGGCGCAGGACCGCGCCGTGAGTGAACTGCTGCGAGTCGCCCCTGTCGCCGACGACCTCGCCCGCCGATTCCAGGAGGCCGGGTTCTCACTGGCTCTGGTGGGCGGCTCCGTGCGGGACGCGCTGCTCGGCCGCCTCGGCAATGATCTGGACTTCACGACCGACGCCCGCCCGCAGGACGTACTGAAGATCATCCGCCCCTGGGCGGACTCCGTCTGGGACGTCGGGATCGCCTTCGGCACAGTCGGCGCGCAGAAGGAGGCCCGTGTCGGGGACACCGACCGGAGCTTCCAGATCGAGGTGACCACCTATCGCTCCGAGGCGTACGACCGCACCTCCCGCAAGCCGGAGGTGTCGTACGGCGACTCCATCGAGGAGGATCTGGTCCGCCGCGACTTCACGGTGAACGCCATGGCCGTGGCGCTCCCGGAGAAGCGGTTCATCGACCCGCACGGTGGCCGCGCCGATCTGGCCGCCAGGGTGCTGCGCACCCCGGGCACGCCCGAGGAGTCCTTCTCGGACGATCCGCTGCGGATGATGCGGGCCGCCCGTTTCGCCGCCCAGCGCGACTTCGAGGTGGCACCCGAGGTTGTCACGGCGATGAAGGAGATGGCAGGGCGCATCGAGATCGTCTCCGCCGAGCGTGTGCGGGACGAGCTGAACAAGCTGATCCTCTCCTCGCACCCGCGCAAGGGCCTCTCGCTGCTCGTGGACACCGGTATCGCCGAGTATGTGCTGCCCGAGCTGCCGGCTCTGCATCTGGAGCGGGACGAGCACCACCGGCACAAGGACGTCTACGACCACACGCTGATCGTCGTGGAGCAGGCGATGGCCCTGGAGGAGGACGGCCCCGATCTGACCCTCCGCCTGGCCGCCCTGCTGCACGACATCGGCAAGCCGCGTACACGCCGTTTCGAGAAGGACGGCCGGGTCTCGTTCCACCACCATGAAATGGTCGGGGCGAAGATGACGAAGAAGCGCATGACGGCGCTCAAGTACTCCAACGAGCTGGTGAAGGACGTTTCCCGTCTCGTCGAGCTGCATCTGCGCTTCCACGGCTACGGCACGGGAGAGTGGACGGACTCGGCGGTCCGCCGCTATGTCCGCGACGCCGGACCGCTCCTCGGCCGGCTCCACAAGCTGACCCGTTCGGACTGCACCACCCGCAACCGCCGCAAGGCCGCGGCGCTCTCCCGTGCGTACGACGGCCTGGAGGATCGCATCGCGCAGCTCCAGGAGCAGGAGGAGCTGGACGCCATCCGCCCGGACCTCGACGGCAACCAGATCATGGAGATTCTCGGGGTCAAGCCGGGGCCTGCCGTGGGGCAGGCGTACAAGCATCTGCTGGAGCTCCGGCTGGAGAACGGCCCGATGGGGTACGACGCGGCGGTGGCGGCCCTCAAGGAGTGGTGGGCGGGCCAGGGCTGAGGACGCGGAACGGGGTCATGTTTCACGTGAAACATGACCCCGCGACAAGGCGTGAGGGGTGGTGTTTCACGTGAAACACCACCCCTCACGTCTGTCCTACTTGTCCTTCAGGCAGAGAAGGAAGCTCTTGCTGCCGTTGGTCTCCGTGTACACGTACTGGAAGTCCTTGGCCTCGGCCTCGCACTTGCTCTGAGCCGTGAGCCCGGAGTGGTTGCCCTCGATCTTGGCGAGCACGGTGTACTGCGCCTTCGCGTCACCGCAGTCGACGACCTCGAGGTCCGGGTCGTTGTCGTCCGTGCTGCCGCGGTGCATGCAGTCGCCGACGGCGGCGGTGTTGGCGTCGTCCTTGCTGGCGATCCAGCCACCGATGGCCACGCCGGCGACGATCAGGACGATGACGATGTTCTTGATCGTCTTGAAGCTGAGCTTGCGGCCCTGCTGCGGCGGCGGAACGGGAGCACCGGGCGGGGGGAATCCGGGCTGGCCCGCCTGCTGCGGGAAGCCGCCCTGGGGCGCCTGGCCCTGGGGCTGGCCGTAGGGCTGCTGCTGGCCCTGGGCGAACGGATTGCCCTGGGGCGGCGGAGTGGTCACTTGGGGTCCCCCTAGAACATGGGTGCGTGGCGCGAAAGCCGTGTTGATAAGACGCACGTAAGCTACCGGCCCGCACTGACAACTCTGTAGCCCAATAAAGCTCTGTGGCGTTGATGTGACACTTACTGGCGCTCAAAACGGGCCATAGCCGTAGCTACTGCTCCGTATATAACGGCGATTGTTACCACCAGCGGGACTGATCGGCCGTCCGGCGGGAGCATCAGGGCGGCCACTCCCGCGGCGCCGACGAAGGCCACGTTGAACAGGACGTCGTACAGGGAGAAGACACGGCCGCGGAAGTCGTCGTCGACGGCGGCCTGGACGATGGTGTCCGTGGCGATCTTCGCGCCCTGGGTGGTCAGGCCCAGGACGAACGCCCCGGCAAGCAAAGGGCCGGAGGCGAAGGGCAGACCGAACGCCGGCTCCAGCAGGGCGGCCGCCGCGGCGCACACCACGATCCAGCGGCCGGGCCCGAGCCGTCCCGCGGCCCAGGGGGTCAGTACGGCCGCGGCGAAGAAACCGGCACCGGACACACCCAACGCCAGCCCCAGCAGGGCGAGTCCCTCGTCGGTGGTCGACGTCAGGGAGTACCGGCAGAGCATCAGCAGCATGACGAGCATCGCGCCGTAGCAGAACCGCATGAGCGACATCGCCGTCAGCGCCCAGGCCGCCTCCCTGCGCCGGGGCGTGGCAAGGTGCCGTACGCCCGCCGCCAGGTCGCGAGCGGTTCCGTGGAGTGCCGTGGCCAGCCGGGGACGTACCAACGCGCGGTCGGGGCCGAGCAGTTCCTTCGCCATCCGGAGGGATGCCACGGCCGCGCACAGATACAGCGCGGCGCCCACGAGCACCACGGCCGCGTCGGAGTCGGCGAGAACCAGACGGACGACGAAGGCGAGACCGCCCCCCGCTGTCGCGGCGAGTGTGCCGGCCGTCGGGGACAGGGAGTTCGCGACGACCAGTCGCTCGGTGTCCACCACGCGCGGCAGTGCGGCGGACAGCCCGGCGAGCACGAAGCGGTTGACGCCGGTGACGCACAGGGCCGCGGCGAAGAGGAGCCAGTCGGGCACCCGGCCGAGAATCAGCAGAGCGGTCACCGCGGCCATCAGGGCACGCAGCAGATTGCCGTACAGGAAGACCTGACGGCGGCGCCAGCGGTCCAGGAGGACCCCGGCGAAGGGGCCGACCACGGAGTACGGGAGGAGCAGGACCGCCATCGCGGAGGCGATCGACGTGGCCGACGTCTGCTTCTCGGGAGAGAAGACCACGTAGGAGGCGAGCGCGACCTGGAAGACACCGTCGGCGCCCTGGGAGAGCAGCCGGACGGCGAGCAGGCGTCTGAAGCCCTGAAGGCGCAGCAGAACGCGCAGGTCACGGACGACGGCCATGGGGCACAGCCTCACATAGGAAGAGGGTCTCCGGGTCGTACGACCCGGAGACCCCAACTGCCCACAGGGGGAGGTCTTAGCGCTCGACCTGACCCTGGATGAACTTCTCGACGTTGGCACGGGCCTCGTCGTCGAAGTACTGCACCGGCGGGGACTTCATGAAGTACGAGGACGCCGACAGGATCGGGCCACCGATGCCCCGGTCCTTGGCGATCTTCGCGGCGCGCAGGGCGTCGATGATGACACCGGCGGAGTTCGGGGAGTCCCAGACCTCGAGCTTGTACTCCAGGTTCAGCGGGACGTCGCCGAACGCGCGGCCCTCCAGGCGGACGTAGGCCCACTTGCGGTCGTCCAGCCAGGCCACGTAGTCGGACGGGCCGATGTGGACGTTCTTCTCGCCGAGGTCCCGGTCGGGGATCTGGGAGGTGACGGCCTGCGTCTTGGAGATCTTCTTGGACTCGAGGCGGTCGCGCTCGAGCATGTTCTTGAAGTCCATGTTGCCGCCGACGTTCAGCTGCATCGTGCGGTCCAGGACGACGCCCCGGTCCTCGAACAGCTTCGCCATGACGCGGTGCGTGATGGTGGCGCCGACCTGGGACTTGATGTCGTCACCGACGATCGGGACGCCCGCCTCGGTGAACTTGTCCGCCCACTCCTTGGTACCGGCGATGAAGACCGGGAGGGCGTTGACGAAGGCGACCTTGGCGTCGATGGCGCACTGGGCGTAGAACTTCGCCGCGTCGTCGGACCCGACGGGCAGGTAGCAGACGAGGACGTCGACCTGCTTGTCCTTGAGGACCTGGACGACGTCGACCGGGGCCTCGGCGGACTCCTCGATGGTCTCCCGGTAGTACTTGCCGAGACCGTCGAGGGTGTGGCCGCGCTGGACCTGGACGCCGCTGTTCGGCACGTCGCAGATCTTGATGGTGTTGTTCTCGGAGGCGCCGATGGCGTCAGCGAGGTCCAGGCCGACCTTCTTGGCGTCGACGTCGAAGGCGGCGACGAACTCGACGTCGCGGACGTGGTAGTCGCCGAACTGGACGTGCATCAGGCCCGGGACCTTGGACGCCGGGTCGGCGTCCTTGTAGTACTCGACGCCCTGCACCAGCGACGCGGCGCAGTTGCCCACGCCGACGATGGCTACGCGAACCGAACCCATTCCGGTTGCTCCCTGTGTGTACGAGTGAGGCCCTTCGACGGGTCTCACGTGGCGGTGTCGTCGGGCGAATCCGGACGGGGGTCGTCCCCCGGCCGGGGCAGATCGCCCGACGTTCCAGATGTGGTGTCCTGCTGAGCGGTCCCCCCGAGAGCGGGCCCCTTCAGGTCCCGCCCGGCCCGCTCGCTCTCGATGAGCTCGTTCAGCCAGCGCACTTCGCGCTCCACGGACTCCATTCCGTGGCGCTGGAGCTCGAGCGTGTAGTCGTCGAGGCGCTCCCGGGTCCGGGCCAGGGAGGCGCGCATCTTCTCGAGGCGCTCCTCCAGCCGGCTGCGGCGGCCCTCGAGCACGCGCATGCGCACGTCACGCGACGTCTGCCCGAAGAAGGCGAACCGGGCGGCGAAGGTCTCGTCCTCGTACGCGTCCGGGCCCGTCTGGGAGAGCAACTGCTCGAAGTGGTCCTTACCCTCCGCCGTCAACCGGTAGACGATCTTGGCGCGGCGCCCCGTGAGCGGAGCGGCGAGGGCGTCCTCGCTGGTGTTCCCCGGTTCCTCGATCAACCAGCCGCTGGCGAGCAGCGTCTTGAGGCAGGGGTAGAGCGTCCCGTAGCTGAACGCACGGAACACACCCAGTGACGTATTGAGTCGCTTGCGCAGCTCATAGCCGTGCATCGGGGATTCGCGGAGCAGGCCGAGTACGGCGAACTCGAGGATCCCGGAACGCCGGCTCATCGTCGCCTCCCCTCTGCCGCGGTCGTGCCGTGACGGCCTGATGTGCGGCTCGTCGCCGCCCTTATGCCGAGCTGATGTATCGACTCGATACATCACGACGATAGAACGGCCTTCCGCGCGCGACAAGAGGGGGAAGAGTGAACGGGGTCACATCGCCGGCTCATCGTGAGCAAGTTGCCTGATTTGAGCTGAACTTCTGTGCTCGGCGGGTTTTGGCGGTGCGTAGTCTGTGCGCCATGCACACCACCGGGAACCGAGTGACGTCTGGGGGACGTCATGGTCCCTGGTGCAGTACGGGTGAATGCGGGAAGCGCCGCATCCGTACTTCGGGGGGACCGGAAACCAGCCGCCGTTTCCAGGCGCGCAAGGGTGCGCCTGCCCGAGGAGTAGTCGTTCGATGAGCGAGCACCGTCGCAAACCGCCGCAGCCGCAGGGAGGCGGACGTGCCGCGGCCCGACGCGGCCAGTCCGGTTCGTCCTCCGGCCGCCGCGCGGCACCGCGAGGCGCCACCGGGTCTGCGTCCGATTCCCATGGGTCGGAATCCCGCGGTTCAGGGGGCGAGGACCGTACGTACGGCAGCCGTGCCGAGGCGCGCCGCGCGGTACAGAGAGGCGGGGGACGCCGGGCCGGCGCCGCGGGCCCCGGCCGGGGCGGGGGGCGCGCAGCCCCTCCCGACAGAAAGCGGATGATCGACTATCCGCGCTATGGCAAGGACGGCTGGCGCCGCTGGACGCCGTCCTGGAAGCTCGTCTCCGGGCTGTGCATCGGGTTCTTCGGCAGCCTGGTCGCCGTGGCGGGCATCGGGTACGCCATGGTGAGCGTGCCCAGCGAGGAGAACGCCCTGGCGCGGTCCGAGAACAACGTCTACTACTGGGAAGACGGGACCCAGATGGTCGCCACCGGCAGCGGCCAGAACCGTCAGAACGTCACGATCGACCGGATCCCCGAAGCCATGCAGTGGGCGGTGATCTCGGCCGAGAACAAGAGCTTCTACGACGACTCGGGCATCGACCCCATGGGTATCGCCCGGGCGCTCGGCAACATGGCCACGGGCGGGGACACGCAGGGTGGTTCGACGATCACCCAGCAGTTCGTGAAGAACACCTACCTGACCCAGGAGCAGACGGTCTCCCGGAAGTTCAAGGAGATGTTCATCTCGATCAAGGTGGGCACCAAGCTCTCCAAGCAGGACATCCTCCAGGGCTACCTGAACACCTCGTACTACGGCCGTGGCGCCTACGGCATCCAGGCCGCCGCCCAGACGTACTACGGCAAGGACGCGGTCAAGCTCTCGCCCAGCGAGTGCGCCTTCCTGGCCGCCCTGCTCAAGGGTCCGACGTACTACGACCCCGCCGGCAACCAGAGCCTCGACTCCACCGCCACCCCTGAGAAGAACCGTGAGCGGTCCGAGGAGCGCTGGGGCTGGATCCTGGAGCAGATGCACGCGGACGAGCACCTCTCGGACGCCAAGTACCAGGAAGCGATCAAGAAGTACCCCGAGCCCCAGGGCCGTAAGGCGACCAAGGGCATGACCGGCCAGGTCAGCTATCTCGTCGACACGGCGAAGCGCTATGTGCTGAAGAACTCCGACATCAGCGAGGCGCAGTTCGACCAGGGCGGCTACCAGATCTACACGACCTTCGAGAAGAGCAAGGTCGACGCTCTGGCCAAGGCCGTCAAGAAGGTCGAGAAGGAGAACATCGACCCCAAGCGCGAGCTGGACCAGCACGTCCAGTTCGGCGCGGCGTCGGTGAAGCCCAACGACGGTGCGATCGTCGCCCTCTACGGCGGTGCCGGTTTCGAGAACGACCACTTCAACAACAACGCGGACACCTCGGGTATCCCCGTCGGTTCGACGTGGAAGCCGTTCGTGCTGGCCGCCGCGATGGAACACGGCACGTACAAGACCAATGGCGAAGGTGTCTCACCGCAGAGCAAGTACAACGGTGACGACCATCTGAAGATCAGGAACAACGACGGCTCCTACGTCCTCAAGAAGGACAACACGCCCTTCTTCCAGGAGAACGAGAGCGACTACCCCTGGGGTTACATCACCCTGCACAAGGCGATGGAGCAGTCCGTCAACACACCCTTCGTGCAGCTCGGCATGGACGTGGGGATGAGGAACGTGGCGAGCGTCGCCGAGAAGTCCGGCATCCTCAAGGACAGCCTCGCAGGCCTCAACGCGTCGTTCGCCCTGGGTACGTCGACCCCCAGCGCCATCCGCATGGCCGACGCCTACGCGACCTTCGCGGCATCCGGCAAGCAGGCCGACCCGTACTCGGTGACCGCCGTCAAGCACAAGGGTTCGGAGCTGCCCGGCTTCGAGAAGCCGCGGGTCAAGCTGGGAATGCCGGAGAACGTCGCACACAACGTCACCGCCACTCTCGAGAACGTGATCGAGAACGGTACCGGCTACCACGCCAAGGACCTGGGGCGTAGGGCCGCCGGAAAGACGGGTACGACGGACGAGAACAAGTCCGCCTGGTGGGTCGGCTACACCCAGCAGTTGTCGACCTCGGTCGCGATGTTCCGTGAGGACCCCAAGAGCCACAAGCTGCTCTCCATGAACGGCACGGCGGGCAAGGACTCCATCCACGGTGGTGACATCCCGACGGAGATCTGGACCGAGTACATGAAGGCCGCGCTGAAGGGCCAGGACGACCCCGGATTCCCCGAGGCCGAGAAGATCGGCGAGATCGCGGACGGGATCGGCGCACCGTCCCCGACTCCGACCGTCACGGAGACCGAGGAAGAGAAGGAGGAGACTCCTTCGGCACCTCCGTCGCCCACGGAGACCGAGACCGTCCCGGCTCCGCCCACGGAGACCAGCACGTGCCGGCCGCTCGACTTCAGGTGCGATGACGACGAGGACGACACGGGCGGCTCGGACGCCGGCGGTACGGACGCCGGCGGGACGGACGGAGGGGCGACCAGCTCCCCCGATCCGACGGAGAGCGGTGACCCAGGGACCAGCAGAGGGAACGGAAACAACGGGGGCATCTTCGGTTAGCCGCCGTATCGCCCGGATTGGGTGTTTCACGTGAAACACGGGCCGCCGCACCCGCGGGTGCGGCGGCCCTCGGCATTTCCCCAGCCATGTACGGCAGGATGTGCGGCATGCCCAGTGGAGAATCGACGCAAGCGAGCGTCCACGAGCCGGATCCGGTGCGTCCGACCGAGGAGGACCGGGTCGCCGCGGCCGGCAGTGAGCTGATCGGCGGCCCGCTCGGGCGGCGTGCTCTGACCGGGAGGTCCTGGTGGACCCCGGTGCGGGTGATCGCGCTCGTGGCGATCGGGATGTTCGCCCTCGGTCTGGTGCAGAAGGCGCCCTGCTACAACGGCGGCTGGTTCTTCGGCGCCACGTCCCAGTACACGCACGCGTGTTACTCGGACATCCCGCACCTCTACCAGGGGCGGGGCTTCGTCGACGGACTGGTGCCGTACTTCGATCGGCTTCCCGGGGACATGGAGTACCTCGAGTACCCCGTACTGACCGGCCTGTTCATGGAGGTCGCCGCCTGGCTCACCCCCGGCAGCGGCAGCATCCAGGACCAGGAGCAGTGGTACTGGATGACCAATGCCGGGATGCTCATGGCGTGCGTGGCCGTCATCGCCGTCTGTGTGACCCGGACGCACGCGCGGCGGCCGTGGGACGGCCTGCTGGTCGCGCTGGCGCCGGCCTTCGCGCTGACCGCGACCATCAACTGGGACCTGCTGGCGGTCGCCCTGACGGCCGCCGCGATGCTGATGTGGTCGCGGGAGCGCCCCCTGGCCTTCGGCGTGCTCCTCGGGCTCGCCACGGCCGCCAAGTTCTACCCCGGGCTGCTGCTCGTGCCGCTGCTGGCGCTGTGCTGGCGCGCGGGACGATGGCGGGAGTACGGCACGGCCCTCGGCGGCGCGGCCGTCGCCTGGTTCGTCGTCAACGGGCCCGTGATGCTCTTCGCGTTCGACGGCTGGTCGAAGTTCTACGCGTTCAGCCGGGAGCGACCCGTGGACTTCGGATCCTTCTGGCTGATCCTGGCGCAGAACTCGGACGACCCGCTGAGTACCGAAACGGTCAACACCCTCGCCTCGTCGCTGGTGCTGCTGTGCTGCGCGGGTGTCGCGGCCCTGGCCCTCATGGCTCCCCGCCGACCGCGCTTCGCCCAGCTCGCCTTCCTGATCGTCGCCGCGTTCATCCTCACCAACAAGGTGTATTCGCCGCAGTACGTCCTGTGGCTGGTGCCGCTGGCGGTCCTCGCCCGGCCCAAGTGGCGGGACTTCCTCGTCTGGCAGGCCTGCGAGGTGGTGTACTTCCTGGCCATCTGGATGCACCTCGCCTACACGACCGGCGGGGACGCCCACAAGGGACTGCCCACCGACGGCTATCACTGGGCCATCGGCGTGCATCTGCTGGGGACGCTCTACCTGTGTGTCATGGTCCTGCGGGACATCCTGATGCCGGAACGGGACCCGGTGCGCCGGTCCGGCGACGACGACCCCTCGGGCGGGGTGCTGGACAGGGCCGAGGACGTGTTCGTACTCGGCCCCGCGGCCCGTCCGGCGCAGCACGCGGCCCACTTCGAGGGGCCGACGGTCGAATGGGGCAGGACGGGCACCACCGGCGGTTCGCTCTGAGCGAACACAGCTGGGAGGCGTGCCGCCCCGGCACGTCGAAGGCCGTACACGGTTCTCCCGTGTACGGCCTTCTTTCCGTCGGTGTCGACGTTCCGTCAGCGTTCGACGATCCGGTCGAACTGCGTGGTGGTGTGGCGGAGATGTGCCACCAGCTCCTCGCCCACCTGCGGTTCGGGCGCGTCCGAGGGCACGAAGAGGATCGACACCTGCATATGCGGCGGCTCGGCGAACCAGCGCTGCTTGCCGCCCCAGACGAACGGCGAAAGGTTCCGGTTGACCGTGGCGAGGCCGGCGCGGGCGACTCCCTTGGCGCGCGGCATGACCCCGTGCAGGGCCTTCGGGGCCTCCAGGCCCACACCGTGCGACGTGCCGCCCGCCACGACCACCAGATAGCCGTCGGAGGCGGCCTTCTGCTGCCGGTAACCGAAGCGGTCCCCCTTGGCGACGCGGGTGACGTCCAGCACCGCGCCCCGGTACTCGGTCGCCTCGTGGTCACCCAGCCAGAGCCGGGTGCCGATCCGGGCCCGGAACCGGGTCTGCGGGAACTGCTGCTGCAGCCGGGCGAGTTCATCGGCCTTGAGGTGACTCACGAACATCGTGTGCAGCGGGAGACGGGCCGCCCGCAGACGGTCCATCCAGCCGATGACCTCCTCGACGGCGTCCGAGCCGTCGGTGCGGTCCAGCGGCAGGTGGATGGCGAAGCCCTCCAGCCGGACGTTCTCTATCGCGGAGTGCAGCTGGGGCAGGTCCTGCTCGCTGATGCCGTGCCGCTTCATCGAGGACATCACCTCGATGACCACCCGGGCGCCGACCAGGCCGTACACACCGTCGACCGACGAAACCGAGCGGATGACCCGGTCGGGCAGTGGCACCGGCTCCTCGCCGCGCCGGTAGGGCGTCAGCACCAGCAGGTCACCGCCGAACCAGTCCTTGATCCGGGCGGCCTCGTACGTCGTGCCGACCGCGAGGACGTCCGAGCCCAGCCGGGTCGCCTCCTCGGCGAGGCGCTCGTGGCCGAAGCCGTAGCCGTTGCCCTTGCAGACCGGGACCAGTCCCGGAAACTGCTCCTGCACGTGCTTGTGATGCGCCCGCCAGCGCGCGGTGTCGACGTAGAGCGTGAGCGCCATGGCCGGACCTGGAACCTTTCTCGTGGCTGCGGTGTATCAAAGGTATGGGAGCGAACGGAGCCGCCGGAGCGGCGAAGCAGCGGTCAGCGGCGCGACATGTAGAGGTCGAGCGCCTTGTGGAGCAGTTTGTTCAGCGGGAAGTCCCACTCGCCGAGGTACTCGGCGGCCTGGCCGCCGGTGCCCACCTTGAACTGGATCAGGCCGAAGAGGTGGTCGGTCTCGTCCAGCGAGTCGGAGATGCCGCGCAGGTCGTAGACGGTGGCGCCGAGCGCGTAGGCGTCGCGCAGCATCCGCCACTGCATCGCGTTCGAGGGCCGGACCTCCCGGCCGATGTTGTCCGACGCGCCGTAGGAGTACCAGACGTGCCCGCCGACGATCAGCATGGTCGCCGCGGACAGGTTCACGCCGTTGTGCCGGGCGAAGTACAGCCGCATGCGGTTGGGGTCCTCGGTGTTGAGGGCCGACCACATGCGCTGGAAGTAGGACAGCGGGCGGGGCCGGAAGTGGTCGCGCACCGCCGTGATCTCGTACAGCCGCTGCCACTCGGCCAGATCCTCGTAACCGCCCTGGACGACCTCGACGCCGGCCTTCTCCGCCTTCTTGATGTTGCGGCGCCAGAGCTGGTTGAAGTTCTTGTGCACCTCTTCCAGGGCGCGGTTGGCCAGCGGGACCTGGTAGACGTAGCGGGGCTGGACGTCGCCGAAGCCGGCACCGCCGTCCTCACCCTGCTGCCAGCCCATGCGGCGCAGCTTGTCGGCGACCTCGAAGGCGCGGGGCTCGATGAAGTCGGCCTCCAGGTCGCGCAGACGCTTGACGTCCTGGTCCTGGATGCCCCTCTTGATGGTCGCGGCCTCCCAGCGCCGGATGATCACCGGCGGACCCATCTTCACCGAGAACGCGCCCTGCTGCTTCAGATGGGCGAGCATCGGCTCGATCCACTCCTGCAGATTCGGCGCGAACCAGTTGATGACCGGGCCCTCGGGCAGATAGGCGAGGTAGCGCTTGATCTTGGGCAGCTGCCGGTAGAGGACGAGACCGGCACCGACCATCTCACCGGTCCGGTCGTCGAACCAGCCGAGGTTCTCCGAGCGCCATTCCGCCTTGACGTCAGCCCAGGCCGGGACCTGCATGTGACTCGCCGACGGCAGGCTCTGGATGTAGGCCAGATGCTGCTCTCGGCTGATGGTCCTCAGGGTCAGGCTCATTCGGGGCGCTCCTCGGGCTGGTGTGTCCCCATGGGGTCAGGGGCTCCGGCTCTCGCGCGAAGCCTACTGCGCCCTGGGGGCGCCCCGGTTGGGCACACGGGACCTTCGCCCCGGCCCTGCGCCGGCCGGGGCGCTCGACGATGTTCGGAAAGGGGGTGTCCGGCGTCGGTCAGAGGCCGCCGAAGAGGCCCCCGTGCGCCATGCCCAGGAAGAACCCCACCGCCGCGGCACCGAGGCCCACGATCAGGCCGAAGCGCTCGCGGGTCGTCACCGAGATCCACTGGCCGTACGCACCGGTGAGGATGCCCACCAGCCCCGTCCAGGAGCTGAGCAGGTGCAGATGGTGGAACATCGCCGTGATGAAGGCCGTGATGCCCAGCACCAGGGTCACCGCGAGGAGGGTGTCCTGGAGCGGGTGGGCCTTGCCGTCCGTGGCGAAAAGGCCTCCGGCGGTGTTGGGTCGCAATGCCTGTGCCATGGGGCACCTCCTGCGAAGGGCGTCGGATCGTAGCGCCATACACACCCGATGTGTACAGATTGACTGTCCCCACAGCCGGATTTCAACCGCAAGGGGCTGTGCGGGTACTCTGTACCGTCTGCACCGGTGTCTGTCCGGACAGAGTCAGCCACAGGTCGGGGAAGGGCCACGGTCCGTCCCGGCCGGTCTGGGAAACCGCCGCCCGGCTTCGATTGTCAGTGGCGGCTGTTTAACTGACAGACGTCGTTGCACAACGCATCACGACCCTCCTGCCACGGAACGACCGTGGCCGCTGAGTCCAAAGGAGGTGGGTTCCACATGCGTCACTACGAGGTGATGGTCATCCTCGACCCCGATGTCGAGGAGCGCGCTGTCTCCCCACTGATCGAGAACTTCCTCTCTGTCGTCCGTGACGGCGGCGGAAAGGTCGAGAAGATCGACACCTGGGGCCGTCGTCGTCTCTCGTACGAGATCAAGAAGAAGCCCGAGGGCATCTACTCGGTCATCGACCTGCAGGCCGAGCCTGCGGTCGTCAAGGAGCTCGACCGCCAGATGAACCTGAACGAGTCGGTCCTCCGGACCAAGGTCCTCCGCCCCGAGACTCACTGAGCTCTTCCGCTCAGCTGATCCCGGGACTCGAGTAGCAGCACAAGCAGCCAGCAGCAAACCCGCCGAGAGGTTCCCCATGGCAGGCGAGACCGTCATCACGGTCGTCGGCAATCTTGTCGACGACCCCGAGCTGCGCTTCACCCCGTCCGGTGCGGCCGTCGCGAAGTTCCGTGTCGCGTCGACTCCCCGCACCTTCGACCGTCAGACCAACGAGTGGAAGGACGGCGAGAGCCTGTTCCTGACCTGCTCGGTCTGGCGTCAGGCGGCGGAGAACGTCGCCGAGTCGCTCCAGCGAGGCATGCGCGTCATTGTGCAGGGCCGGCTGAAGCAGCGGTCCTACGAGGACCGTGAGGGCGTCAAGCGCACGGTCTACGAGCTGGACGTCGAGGAAGTCGGCGCCAGCCTGCGCAGCGCCACGGCCAAGGTCACCAAGACCACCGGCCGCGGTGGCCAGGGAGGTTACGGCGGCGGTGGCGGAGGCGGCCAGGGTGGCGGCGGCTGGGGCGGCGGCCCCGGTGGCGGCCAGCAGGGCGGCGGCGCTCCCGCTGACGACCCGTGGGCGACCGGCGCTCCCGCCGGCGGCCAGCAGGGCGGCCAGGGTGGCGGCGGCTGGGGCGGTGGCTCCGGCGGCAACAGCGGCGGCGGCTACTCGGACGAGCCCCCCTTCTAGGGCGGGCCGCACCACACTTCTTGATCACACAGGAGAAACATCATGGCGAAGCCGCCTGTGCGCAAGCCTAAGAAGAAGGTCTGCGCATTCTGCAAGGACAAGGTCACGTACGTGGACTACAAGGACACGAACATGCTGCGGAAGTTCATTTCCGACCGCGGCAAGATCCGTGCCCGCCGCGTGACCGGCAACTGCACGCAGCACCAGCGTGACGTCGCCACGGCCGTCAAGAACAGCCGTGAGATGGCGCTGCTGCCCTACACCTCCACCGCGCGATAAGGGAAGGGTGACCGACTCATGAAGATCATCCTCACCCACGAGGTCTCCGGCCTCGGTGCCGCGGGCGACGTCGTCGACGTCAAGGACGGTTACGCTCGCAACTACCTGGTTCCGCGGAAGCTCGCGATCCGCTGGACCAAGGGTGGCGAGAAGGACGTCGCGCAGATCCGTCGTGCGCGCAAGATCCACGAGATCCAGACCATCGAGCAGGCCAACCAGGTGAAGGCCCAGCTCGAGGGCGTCAAGGTCCGCCTGGCCGTCCGCTCCGGCGACGCCGGTCGTCTCTTCGGTTCCGTCACGCCGGCCGACATCGCCTCCGCGATCAAGGCTGCCGGTGGCCCCGAGGTCGACAAGCGCCGCATCGAGATGGGCTCGCCGATCAAGACGCTGGGCGCCCACGAGACGTCCGTGCGTCTGCACCCCGAGGTGGCCGCCAAGGTCAGCATCGAGGTTGTCGCCGGCTGAATGCCGCGTGCACGGAAGCAGTGAGCATTGGGGGCCGCACCCTTCGGGGTGCGGCCCCCAATGCTGTGTTTCACGTGAAACGGTCAGCGGGCGGCGCCTGTGACGATCCAGCGGCCGGAGCGGGTACGGAGCCACAGGGTCAGCATGCGTACGGTCATCATGAGCGTCATCGTGGCCCACAGTGCGGTGAGTCCGCCCCCGAACGCGGGCACCAGGAGGGCGACGGGAGTGAACACCGCGAGGGTCAGCAGCATCGCCCAGGCCAGGTACGGCCCGTCACCGGCACCCATCAGCACCCCGTCCAGGACGAAGACGATGCCGCAGATCGGCTGCGACAGCGCCACCAGCACCAGCGCGGGCAGTGCCGCGTCCGTGACCGTGGCGTCGCTGGTGAACAGGGGGAGGAACACCGGCCGGGCGAGCACCACCAGGCCACCGAGGACGACACCGACCGCGACACCCCACTCGACCATACGGCGGCACGCCTCACGGGCGCCCTGGGCGTCGCCGGCGCCCAGATAGCGTCCGATGATGGCCTGCCCGGCGATGGCGATGGCGTCCAGGGCGAAGGCGAGCAGGCTCCACAGGGAGAGAATGATCTGGTGGGCCGCGATGTCGGAGTCGCCGAGACGGGCGGCTACGGCCGTCGCGATCATCAGGATCGCCCGGAGCGAGAGGGTACGGACCAACAGGGGAACGCCGGCCTGGGCCGAGGCCCTGATCCCGGCGGCGTCCGGGCGCAGCGACGCCCCGTGTCTGCGCGCCCCACGCAGCACCACGACCAGATAGACCGCGGCCATGCCGCACTGGGCGATGACGGTGCCCCACGCGGAGCCGGCGATCCCGAAGCCGGCGCCGTAGACCAGCGCCACATTGAGCACACCGTTGGCGACGAAGCCGGCGATGGCGACGTAGAGCGGCGTCCTGGTGTTCTGCAGTCCGCGGAGGACACCGGTCGCGGCGAGCACGACCAGCATGGCCGGTATGCCGAGCGTGGAGATCCGCAAATAGGTGATCGCGTAGGGGGCCGCTGTGTCGGAGGCGCCGAAGAGGTCCACGAGGACGGGTGCCGTGGGAAGGACGACGGCCACGACGGCGCCGCCGAGCAGAAGCGCCAGCCAGATTCCGTCCATGCCCTGCCGGATGGCCGACGGGAGATCGCCGGCTCCGACCCGTCGGGCGACGGCGGCCGTGGTGGCGTAGGCCAGGAACACGAAGACGCTCACGGCGGTCATCAGAAGGGCCGACGCGATGCCGAGACCGGCCAGTTGCGCCGTGCCCAGATGGCCGACGATGGCGCTGTCGGCCATGACGAAGAGTGGCTCGGCGACGAGCGCGCCGAAGGCGGGGACTGCCAGCATGACGATCTCGCGGTCATGCCGCCGTCTCGCGGCTCCGGGCCGCGCGGGGGCCTGTGTCATGTGCACCAATCTAATCGTCCACAGGTAAGAGATGCAAAGGGCTGGAGACCCTTACTTTGTGGCTCTGGGTGTGGGCTTGCGTACACCGTGGGAAGCGATCTTGATCCGACTGGGCAACTTTTTCTTCTGCACAGCCGGTGGACGATGAACCCGCAGGTCAATGCCCTGCTTGCGAGACGGGGGCAAGCTTTTTCACAAGGCTGTCCACCGGCTCGTGCACAGGTTTCGGGGAGTTCTCCACAGCATTGGGCCCGTCGTCCACATGGCCTGTGGATAACCAGATTGGCTGACGGTGCCGACGGGCCTACGGTAGTGCGGCGCTCGCTCCGTCCGCCGGTTTCGGAAACGCCACAAAACCGGCGCGCGCCAAATGGAGCCGGGCGTCTTATTTGTCAGTGCCGTGCCGTAGAACAGAGAGGCATGGCGAGGTCCGTTCCGGCGGACGGGAGGAGGTGGCTCGGTGAGCATTTCCGAGCCCTTGGACGACCCGTGGGCCGACAGCGGACCCAGTGATCGTCTGCCCGCCTCCCGTCGCCGTGAGGACCGGGGCGGAGGGCGCGACGAACAGCACGACCGCGGCAGGGACACCGGCACGTGGGACGGCGGGGGTTCCGCGTTCGAAAGGGTGCCGCCCCAGGATCTGGAGGCCGAGCAGTCCGTGCTGGGCGGCATGCTGCTGTCGAAGGACGCCATCGCCGATGTCGTCGAGATCCTCAAGGGCCACGACTTCTACAAGCCGGCCCACGAGACCGTCTACACGGCCATCCTCGACGTCTATGCCAAGGGCGAGCCGGCCGACCCGATCACCATCGCCGCGGAGCTGACCAAGCGCGGCGAGATCAACAAGGTCGGCGGGGCCTCGTATCTGCACACCCTCGTCCAGACGGTACCCACGGCGGCCAACGCGGCGTATTACGCGGAGATCGTGCATGAGCGCGCGGTGCTGCGGCGCCTGGTCGAGGCCGGTACACGCATCACACAGATGGGATACGCGGCCGACGACGACGTCGACGAGATCGTCAACCGCGCGCAGGCGGAGATCTACGCGGTCACCGAACAGCGCACCAGCGAGGACTACCTTCCGCTCGGCGACATCATGGAGGGGGCGCTCGACGAGATCGAGGCGATCGGCTCCCGCAGCGGTGAGATGACCGGGGTGCCCACCGGATTCACCGACTTCGACTCGCTCACCAACGGCCTGCACCCGGGACAGATGATCGTCATCGCCGCGCGTCCCGCGATGGGCAAGTCGACGCTCGCCCTGGATTTCGCGCGGGCCGCGTCCATCAAGAACAACCTGCCGAGCGTCATTTTCTCGCTCGAGATGGGGCGCAACGAGATCGCGATGCGCCTGCTGTCCGCCGAGGCCCGGGTCGCCCTGCACCACATGCGCTCCGGCACGATGACCGACGAGGACTGGACCCGGCTGGCGCGCCGGATGCCGGACGTCTCGGCGGCACCGCTCTACATCGACGACTCCCCGAACCTGTCGATGATGGAGATCCGCGCCAAGTGCCGCCGCCTGAAGCAGCGCAATGAACTGAAGCTGGTCATCATCGACTATCTCCAGCTGATGCAGTCCGGTGGTTCCAAGCGCGCCGAGAGCCGTCAGCAGGAGGTCTCGGACATGTCCCGTAACCTCAAGCTGCTCGCCAAGGAGCTGGAACTCCCGGTGATCGCGCTCTCCCAGCTGAACCGTGGCCCCGAGCAGCGCACCGACAAGAAGCCGATGGTCTCCGACCTGCGTGAGTCCGGCTCCATCGAGCAGGACGCCGACATGGTGATCCTGCTGCACCGCGAGGACGCCTACGAGAAGGAGTCCCCGCGCGCGGGAGAGGCGGACCTGATCGTGGCCAAGCACCGAAACGGCCCGACGGCGACGATCACGGTCGCCTTCCAGGGGCACTACTCGCGCTTCGTGGACATGGCACAGACCTGATCGGAGTCTTCCGGGCCGGTGGAGCGCTCACGCGACTAGGGTGGACCGATGGCGTCGATCAAGCAGGTCCAGATCACCTTCGACTGTGCTGTCCCCGAGCGCGTCGCCCGCTTCTGGTGCGAGGTGCTGGGGTACGTCGTGCCGCCTCCGCCGAAGGGGTTCGACACGTGGGACGAGTTCGACCGTTCGCTGCCGCCCGAGCGTCAGGGGTCTGCGTTCGCCTGCGTGGATCCCACCGGTGCGGGTCCGCGGCTGTTCTTCCAGCGCGTTCCCGAGGACAAGGTCGTCAAGAACCGGGTGCATCTCGACGTGAGGGCCGGCACCGGGCTCGTGGGTGAGGAGCGCCTCGCCGCACTGGAGGCCGAATGCGCGCGACTGGTCGCGCTCGGCGCCGAACGCGTACGAGTGCTGCGTGCCGACGGCTTCAACGAGTCGTGCGTCGTGATGCGGGACGTCGAGGGCAACGAGTTCTGCCTCGACTGACGGGGGGACGAGCCTCGGTTCCTGGTGAACTGGGGGCATGACGACACCTCAGGACGAACTGCTGCCCGGCACACGGCGGGCCTTGCTGCACCGGATCGCCCTCGCCCAGAGCGAAGGGCGGGCGCCGTCGCTCGTCGCGACCGTGGTGCGAGGCGGCAAAGCCGTGTGGACGGGGGCCCGGACCTCGGTGGAGGGCCATGCTCCGGACGAGAACGTGCAGTACCGGATCGGCTCGATCACCAAGACCTTCACGGCCGTTCTGGTGCTCCGGCTGCGTGACGAAGGGGTGCTCGATCTCGCCGACCCGCTGGAGAAGCATGTGCCGGGCACGGGTGTGGGGGAGGCGACCCTCGCCGAACTGCTGGCGCACAGCGGCGGACTGGCCGCCGAGACGCCCGGCCCCTGGTGGGAGCGGACCCCCGGCTCCCTGCGCCCCGGTCTGGCCGACGTACTGGGCGAGCGGCCGTCGGCACACCCTGCCGGGCGGCGCTTCCACTACTCGAATCCCGGATACGCGTTGCTTGGCGCCCTGGTCGAGAAGCTGCGCGGGGCGCCGTGGGAAGAGGTGCTCCGGCGCGAGGTACTCGAACCTCTGGGACTGCGTCGTACGACCGTGCGCGCGCAGGCGCCGCACGCGGGTGGCTGGGCGGTGCATCCATGGGCCGACGTGATGCTGCCCGAGCCCCTGGAGGATCTCGGGGTGATGGCGCCCGCCGGACAACTGTGGTCGACGTCGGGTGACCTGGCGCGCTTCGCGGCCTTTCTGGCCGAGGGGGACGACCGGGTGCTGAATGCCGGGTCGTTGCGGGAGATGAGGACGCCGGCGGCGCCGGTCGAGGCGGCGGACGTGGCGAGCGGCTATGCGTACTGCCTGGGGATGGAGCTCCGTCATCAGCACGGACGCGCCCTCGTGGGGCACACGGGATCGCTTCCGGGGTTCCTCGCCTGCCTCACGATCAGCCTGGTGGACGATGTGAGCGCGGTGGTCCTGGCCAACTGCACCTCCGGCCCCGCGCCGTTCACGGTGGCCGCCGATCTCGTCCGGATCGTCGCCGAGGCGGAGCCGCGTCTCCCGGCGCCCTGGAAGCCGTTGCGCGAGGTGGAACCGGCGGTACTGGAGTTGGTGGGCCAGTGGTACTGGGGGACGTCCGCCTTCGTGCTCCGGCTCTCGGCCGATGGTCTCGTCTCGCTGGAGCCCTTGTCCGGCAACGGCCGACGCTCGCGCTTCCGGCCGGAGGGGGACGGCACCTGGGTGGGCCTGGAGGGCTACTACGCCGGAGAGTCGTTGAAGCCCGTACGGCGGCCGGACGGGTCGTTGAGCCACCTGGACCTGGGTTCGTTCGTGTTCACGCGTCAGCCGTACGACGAGGCGGCTCCGGTGCCGGGCGGGGTGGACCCGGCGGGATGGCGGGGTGTCGGCTAGATCCCGCTTGGGTCAGGGAGTGAGCACGGGGTCCTGTTTCACGTGAAACAGGACCCTGGTCGTTGGGTCACAGCGGCAGTTTGAAGCCCAGATGAGAGGCCGTGAAGCCGAGCCGCTCGTAGAAGCGATGGGCATCGGTGCGGGTCGTGTCGGAGGTCAGCTGGACCAGTTGGCAGCCCTCGCGGCGGGACTCGTCGATCGCCCACTCGATGAGCCGGCTCCCCAGGCCGCCGCCGCGTTCGTCCGTGTGGATGCGGACCGCTTCGATGATCGACCGGGTGGCGCCGCGACGGGAGAGCCCGGGAACGATCGTGAGCTGCAGCGTGCCGATGACACGGCCGTCGCGGACCGCCACGACCAGATGCTGGTTCGGGTCGGCGCTGAGCCGCTTCAGAGCGGTCAGGTACGGGCCGAGGTCGTCGGGCGATTCGCGCTGGGCGCCCAGGGGATCGTCCGCGAGCATGCCGACGATGGCGGGGACGTCGTCGGCGACCGCGGCCCGTATCTGCAGATCCGTCATGGCGGCACCCTACGCGGGCACCGGCGCCTTCAGCGTCTCCACCGCCCGGACCAGGGGAGCGAGGTCGGGGTTCTCCGCCGCCGCGTCGAGGGCCTCGCGCAGGGCGGTGTCATTGGTGGGCCGTGCCTCGTCCAGGAGCTGGAGACCGGCCTCGGTGACGTTGGTGTAGATGCCCCGGCGGTCGGTGGGGCACAGGTACCGCTCCAGCAGCCCGCGGTCCTCGAGCCGGGTGACCAGTCGGGTGGTGGCGCTCTGGCTGAGCACGACCGCGTCGGCGACCTGCTTCATCTGCAGATGGCCCCCCTCGCCGTCGTGCTGCCGGCTCAGTACGTCGAGAAGGGAGTACTCCCGCACGCTCAGGTCGTGCCCGGACTGAAGGGCGCGCTCGGTGTGGGCCTCGATCCTCCCGTGCAGCAGGGAGAGTGCGCACCAGCCCTGGGCAAGGGCGGTGAGCGCGGGATCCGTGGCTGTCATGGGCCTTTTCCTCCGTCCAGGAGCTGCTGACACCAGGGTAGAGCACGACCGCAATAGACCGCGTTTGCAAGTAACCCGCGCATGCAACTAATGTGGTGGCACGTAAAGCGCTCCTGCAATCTTCTGGGAAGGTCTGTCCCCCATGCCTCTCGCGCTTCTGGCCCTCGCGATCGGGGCCTTCGGGATCGGAACCACGGAATTCGTGATCATGGGTTTGCTGCCCGAGGTCGCGGGTGATTTCGGTGTCTCCATCCCCACGGCCGGCTACCTGGTGACCGGCTATGCGCTGGGCGTCGTGCTCGGTGCCCCGTTGATGACCGTGCTCGGCACCAAGGTCTCCCGCAAGCGGATGCTGATGGTGCTGATGGGACTGTTCGTCGTCGGAAACCTGCTCTCCGCACTGGCCCCGACCTTCGGTCTCATGCTGACCGGACGCGTGGTCGCCTCACTGGCCCACGGCGCCTTCTTCGGTATCGGCTCGGTCGTCGCGGCCGATCTGGTGGCCCCGGACAAGAAGGCCGGAGCCATCGCCCTGATGTTCACCGGCCTGACCGTCGCCAACGTCGTCGGTGTTCCGCTCGGCACGCTCGTCGGCCAGTCTGTCGGCTGGCGCGTCACCTTCGGCATCGTCGCCGCCCTGGGCGTCGTCGGACTGGCCGGTGTCGCCGCGCTCGTCCCCGACATGCCCAAGGCCGAGGGCGTACGGCTGCGCCATGAACTGGCCGCTCTGAAGAACGTCCAGGTCCTTCTCGCCATGGCGATGACCGTCCTCGGGTTCGGTGGCGTCTTCGCGGCCATCACCTACATCGCGCCGATGATGACGCACGTCACCGGCTTCGCCGACGGCTCCGTCACCTGGCTGCTGGTTCTCTTCGGCCTGGGCATGGTCGGCGGCAACCTCATCGGCGGCAGGTACGCGGACCGCGCCCTGATGCCCATGCTGTACCTCTCCCTGGGTGCCCTCGCCGTCGTCCTCGCCCTCTTCACCCTGACCGCGCACAACAAGGTCGCCGCCGCCGTCACCATCGTGCTCATCGGCGCCCTGGGCTTCGCCACCGTGCCGCCGCTGCAGAAGCGGGTCCTCGACCAGGCACACGGCGCCCCCACCCTGGCCTCGGCCCTGAACATCGGCGCCTTCAACCTCGGCAACGCGCTGGCCGCCTGGCTCGGCGGCATGGTGATCGGGGCCGGCCTCGGCTACACCGCACCCAACTGGGTCGGTGCCGTCCTCGCCGCGAGCGCCCTGATGCTGGCCTTCGTCTCGGCCGCTCTGGAACGCCGCGACACCGCGCCCGCCCTCCTGGCCACCGGCTCCGTGCCCGCCGAGCGGCCGGCCGCCGTCTCCAGCTGACCACCCCCGACCGACGGGAGCGGGGCCAGGGCCGTCCCCGTACCCACCGATTCCCCCGACTCCGCTCCCGACCACAAGGAGAACCACCTCATGAGCACCACCACCGCCGTCGCCCCGCTCTCCACCGCGGACGCCGAAGCCCTGATCGCCGCCGCAGGGAAGGCCGCCGAGGCGGCCGGCGTCACGGTCAGCGTCACCGTCCTCGACGCCGGAGGGCACCTGCTCGCCTTCCGCAGGGACGACCGCGCCGTGCTGATCTCCGGTGAGACCAGCACCCGCAAGGCGTACACCGCGCTCCAGCTGAACGCGCCCACCGCCGACCTCGTGGACGCCGTGCAGCCCGGGGGCCCCTTCCACACCCTGCCCACCGCACTCGACCGGCCGCTGCTGTTCATCGCCGGGGGCGTGCCCGTCCGCCGTGACGGCAGGCTGATCGGCGCGATCGGTGTCGGCGGCGGTGCCCCCGAGCAGGACCACGGGTTCGCCACGGCCGCCGTGGAGACCCTCGCCTGACGGCGGCGCCCACCGGACGCGACGACGCCGGCCCCGAAGCTCCGGGTCCGGCGTCTTCGTGCGCGGGGTGTCAGGTCGCGGCGACCGTCACCGGAGCGAACCGTCGGCTCCAGTCGCCGGGCAGTTCGGTGATCCCGTATGTCATGACCGCGTTCGACGCGACGGAGGCCAGCCCGTGGTCCTTGGCCCAGTTCAGCAGTTCCCCGTGCCGCACGTCGATGTCGGTGCGCAGCGGCCGGCCGGTGCCGGCGGCGAGGGAGGCGAGCAGCGCCTGGGCCGTCGCGGTGTCACGCGCGATCAGCGGGCCCACGACATGGGTGTCCATGTTGGGCCAGGCGGCCGCGTACCCGGTGATCCGCCCGTCCTCCTCGGCGACCCGCAACTGATCGGAGAAGGCGGGCAGGCGCGTGACGATGTGCGTGCGATCGGCGCCGAACACGTCCTCGTCGAGCCGGACGATGGCGGGGAGGTCCTCCCCGGTCGCAGCCCGGGTGGTGACAGCCCCCGGCCGGTATCCCGCGGGCACGAACCGGCCCCGCAGCATCTCCGCACGGCCGGTGACCTTGAAGCCGAGCTCCTCGTAGAGCGGCCGGCCGAAGGGGGTCGCGTGCAGGGTGAGGGGGGTGGTGCCCATCGCGGAGACGATGTGACGCATCAGGCGGCGCCCCACACCCCGGCGGGCGTGCCGTGCGGCGACCAGAACCATGCCGATGGCCGCGAGGGCCGGCCGCTCCCGCGGCCCGTACTCGGTGACGACGCAGGCGGCGACCAGACCACCCTCGGGATCGTCGATGCCGTAACCCTTCCCGGCTGCAAGGAGGAGGCCCCACTTGTGCTCCTCCCGTGGCCACCCCCGGTCCTCGGACAAGTCGGCACATGCGGTGAGATCGCGGAGCGTCAGACGGCGGATGGGCAGAGAGGCAAGGGAAGGTGTCGGCACGCAGGTCAGGCTGTCCGACGGGGAGCTTCTGCGTCCACCTGTTTCGGGAGACTCGTGCGACCTTTTGGCCATCCCGCGACCGGCGGCGGCACGTGGAGACGGGTGCACATGTTTCACGTGAAACATGTGCGAACGGTGCGTGGCCGGAGCCTCCCGCCGGGAGACGCGGTGAGCGGGGCTCGCTAACCTCATCGCTCATGGCGAGGCTTCATCTCTTCGATCTCGACGGCACGCTGCTCCATGGAAGTTCGGCACCCGTGGAGATCTCGCGGCAACTGGGGCTGGAGGCTGAGGCGATCGCCCTCGACCGGGCGATCTCGGCTGGTCTGATCGGGCCGCCGGAGTACGCCGTCCAGGTGCACACGCTCTGGGCGGGTCTCACGGAGGCCCATGTGGCGGCCGCGTTCGAGGCGGCGCCCTGGCTGGCCCGAATCCGCGACGTCTGGGCGGAGCTCACGCGCAGGGGAGACCACTGCGCCGTGGTCTCCCTGTCGCCGTCGTTCTTCGTGGAGCGGCTCACCGGCTGGGGCGCTCACGCGGCCTACGGCTCACGCTTTCCCGCCGTGCCGTTCACGGAGCCCGTGGACCCGGCGGGCGTTCTCAGTGCGGCGGCCAAAGTGGGGATCGCCGACCGTTTGTGCGCGGAGTTCGGGGTGACCCGCGCGGACTGTGTCGCCTATGGCGACTCGATGTCGGACAAGGACCTGTTCGGCGCGGTGCCGGTTTCCGTCGCGGTCAACGCGGACCGGCATCTGACCGGTCTCGCGACCCACTCCTATACGGGGCGGGACCTCTGGGAAGCCTACGAACTGGTGCGAGCCGCATAGCGGCCGGACCTCATCCCAGGTCGGGGGCGTGCATGGCGCGTACGCCCTCGATGTTGCCGTCGAGGTAGTGCCGCAGCGACAGCGGTACGAGATGGACGGAGGCGATCCCGACGCGGGTGAACGGCACACGGACGATCTCGTACTCACCGGCGGGTTCGTCGACCTCCGGGCCGTGCCGCAGGGACAGGTCCATGGATTCCAGCCTGCATACGAAGAAGTGCTGCACCTTCACGCCGGTCGCGCCGCCGTCCTCACCGATGTGCTCCACGGTGTCGACGAAACACGGCACGACGTCGCCGATCTTGGCACCCAGCTCCTCGTACACCTCGCGGTGCAGGGCGTCGACGACGGTCGAGTCCTCCGGCTCGACCCCGCCGCCGGGGGTGACCCAGTAGGGATCCACGCCGGGTTTGGTGCGCTTGATCAGGATCAGGTTCTCGCCGTCCAGCAGAACGGCTCGGGCGGTGCGCTTGACCACGGGTCGGACGGTCATGGAGGAAATGTGGCCCGGCTGGTTCGACGTGAAACATCACGAGGACGTACCGGCCGGCTTTGTGGAGGCAGACCGGCGCGGTCAGCACCAGTCGGCGGCTGCCCGTTCCAGCCACTCATGGGCCCGCGCGATGTGCGGCATCGCCAGCGTGCCGGTACGGACCGCCAGGAAGTAGGTGCGAAGCGGGGGAACCGTCGGTGCGTGCAGGGCCACCACGTCGCCCCGCGCCAGGGAGGCCGCGCACAGATAGCGGGGCAGTACCGCCAGTCCCGCGCCCGCTGCGGCACAGGCGAGCACCGCGCGTAGATCCGGGACGACCACGGTGCCCGGGGCGATGGGCCGGGAGTCGAACACGGAGGCCCAGTAACGGGCGACGAAGGGAAGCGACTCGTGCACCTCGACCACCGGGACGTGCTCCAGGGCCGAGGGGCCCGCGTGACGGAGCGGGCCGGGGCCGATCCGCTCGGCCCATGAAGGAGCGGCGACCAGGACGTGCTCTTCGTCGCAGAGCGCAGTCGCCGAGAGCAGCGCGCCGCGCGGACGGACCGTGCTGATGGCCAGATCATGATGTCCCGCGGCCAGCCCTTCCAGCGTCTCCTCGGCGGTGCCGAAGGAAGCGCGCAGGGCGAAGCCCTGGCCGTCCTCGCCGGTCAGCTCGGTGAGGGCCGGCAGTGCCCGCTCGGCGGTGAACTCCGGGGGCCCGGCCAGATGCAGCGTCCGCAGGGAGGAGTCCTCCTCCAGCCCGGACTCGGTGATCTCCACCAGGGCGTCGAGGTGCGGCGCCGCCTTGTGGGCGAGCTCGTCCCCGATGGTCGTCGGTGTCACCCCACGCGCCTGCCGCAGGAAGAGGGGGCGCCCCAGCTGCCGTTCCAGTGTCCGTATCTGTGAGGTGACGGCGGGCTGGGAGAGGCCGAGCAGGGCGGCGGCACGGGTGAAGGAGCCGGCCCGGTGCACGGTCACAAAGGTCCGCAGCAAGGCCAGATCCACGGCACACCCTCTCTCGTCAGCCCCCGCATCGGCCCGGACGCGCCCAACTATAAATAAGTCGATAGGTCGCTGTCGCTACGGTGATTGGACACTGACACTGAGTCAACTAGCCTTGGTCGCGCGGTTCTTCGCGCGCAGAACCGAGGACGGTCCGAGCCACGAGGGGGGAGGCTCGGACCGTCCGCCGCAGTGCGCCGGGCGGCCGGGGGCCCGGTCCGGAGCGACCGGTCAGCCGGCCGACTCGTCCAGGGCACGCAGCACGTCCGCGATCAGGTCCTCGGGGTCCTCGGCGCCCACGGAGAAGCGGATGAAGCCCTCCGGCACCGCGTCCCCGCCCCAGCGCCCGCGTCGCTCCGCCGTGGAGCGTACGCCGCCGAAGCTTGTCGCGTCGTCCACCAGCCGCAGCGCGTCGAGGAAGCCGTCCGCACGCGCGCGCGTGGGCAGCGTGAAGGAGACCACGCATCCGTAACGCCGCATCTGCCGCGAGGCGATCCTGTGCGAAGGGTCGTCGGACAGCCCCGGATAGCGCAGCCCGGTGACGTCGGACCGATCCCGCAGCGCCCGCGCGAGCGCCAGCGCGGTGGCGTTCTGCCGGTCGACGCGCAGCTGAAGCGTGGCGATCGAGCGGTGCGCGAGCCAGGCCTCCATGGGGCCGGGGACGGCCCCGACGATCTTGCGCCAGCGGCGTACGGCGGCAATGGCCTCGCCGCTGCGCCCGGTGACGTATCCCAGGAGTACATCGCCGTGCCCGGTGAGCTGCTTGGTGCCGCTGGCCACCGCGAAGTCGGCGCCGAGCTCCAGCGGACGCTGGCCCAGCGGCGTGGCGAGGGTGTTGTCCACGGCGACCAGGGCGCCGCGCGCGTGCGCCGCCTCGGCGAGCCGCCGTACGTCGCACACGTCAAGGCCCGGGTTCGAGGGCGTCTCGATCCACAGCAGCTTCGCGCCGTCCAGGACGCCGAGCTGGGCGTCGCCGCCCGTGGGCGCGGTCCGCACCTCGATGCCGTAGGTCTCCAGCTGGGCCCGCACCAGGGACAGGGCCTGGTAGCCGTCGTCCGGGAGGACGACGGCGTCCCCGGCACGCAGCTGCGAGAACAGCACCGAGGAGATGGCGGCCATGCCCGAGGCGAACGCCAGGGTCTCGACATCGTCCTGGCCGGGCGCCTCCAGCTCCCCGATGGCTTGTTCCAGCAGCGTCCAGGTCGGGTTCTCGTCGCGTCCGTAGGTGTACGGGCCGGTGGGATCGCCCGGCAGGTGGAAGTGGGCGGCGAAGACCGGTCCGGGCAGGGTCGGCTCGTGCTTGACCGGCTCAGGCAGCCCGGCCCGCACCGCGCGCGTGCCCTCACCCGCCCCGCCCGGCAGTGCCTGCCCCTGGTCCGCGCCCGTCGTCGAATCGTTCATGCCGCCTGTCCTTCCACCTGCTCGCGCACGGCGGCGAGCAGACCGGTGCTCGCCGCCTCCACCATCTCAAGACATTCGTCGAAACCCTCCGCGCCCCCGTAGTAGGGGTCCGGCACATCGAGATCGTCGCCGGCGGCCGGATCGTAGGACCGCAGCAGACGCACCTTGTCCGCGTCCCGTTCCGTGGGCGCGAGACGGCGCAGTGCCCGGCGATGGCCCGAATCCAGGGCGATGACGAGATCGAGGCGGGCGAACCAGGCCGGGTCGAACCGCCGGGCGGCGTGCCCGGCCTCGTAGCCGTTCTCCCGCAGCACGGTCACCGTGCGGGGATCGGCGCCGTCACCCTCGTGCCAACCGTCCGTACCGGCGCTGTCCACCTCGACCAGGCCGTCGAGGCCGGCCTCGGCCACCCGCGCGCGGAAGACGGACTCGGCCATCGGGGAGCGGCAGATGTTGCCGGTGCAGACGAAGCAGACGCGGTAGGTCATCGGTCTCAGTCCCCGTCGGGCAGGACGACGTTGAGCGCCCAGGAAACCACGGAGATGATCAGACCGCCGAGGACGGCCGTCCAGAAGCCCTCCACGTGGAAGCTCAGATCGAGCTGGTCGGCGAGCCAGGAGGTGAGCAGCAGCATCAGCGCGTTCACCACCAGGGTGAACAGTCCGAGCGTCAGGATGAGCAGGGGAAGGCTGAGAAGCTTCACCAAGGGCTTGACCAGGAAGTTCACCAATCCGAAGAGCAGCGCGACCAGGAGCAGCGTGCCGATCTCCTTGCCGGTGCTGTCACCGGTCAGGGTGATCTTGTCGAGCAACCACACGGCGACCGCCAGGGCACCCGCGTTGGCGATCGTCTTGACTAGGAAATTCATCATGTGTCTGATCGTGGCAGACACGATCGGGCTCGGGCAGTGAGGTAGGGGCGGGACTAGGCGATGAAGGCATTCCGGCTGGACGAACTGGAGGCGGAACGGGCCGCCAACGACGGGGCATACCTGCAGTTCCTGCGCGAGCGGAACATGTCGGTCGGCCTCTACGCCCTGGACGCCGGTGTCCAGGACCCGCAGCAGCCGCACAGCCAGGACGAGGTGTACTTCGTCGTCAGCGGCCGCGCGTCGATCACGGTCGGCATGGAGACGACCCAGGTGGCCCGCGGCAGCGTCGTGTACGTACCGGCCGGAGTGGCGCACAAGTTCCATCACATCAGCGAGGACCTGCGGGTCCTGGTGGTGTTCTCTCCCCCCGAGAGCTGAGGAGAATCCTCGGGGTTCCCTAGGGGAACGGTCAGGGGAGGACAAGGGGTCCAGGGCCTCCACCGGGGCACCTGCCGCCCTAGCATCGAGTGCAGGACATCATTGACGCGACCCGGCACTCGGCGGGCGGAGAGGTAAGGACAAGGGCGATGCGAGAGATCTTCGCGGGACTTCCGTGGTGGGTGAAGTGGATCGCGGTGCCGGTCATCGCCCTGGTCGTGTTCGGCGGGCTGATAGCGAGCGTGGTCGGCTTCGTGATCGGGCTGCTCTTCAAGGTGCTGGTCTTCGTGGCGCTGGTCGGCGGACTGATCTACGTCGTACGCAAGTTCACGTCGAGCTCCTCGTCACGCGGCGACTGGTGAGCCGCCGGGGGCCGGTGGGGCGGTGACGGGGGTCATCGGTTCCCTCGGGCGGGGGAAGTTTCTCCGGTGGGCCGTCCACGTGCGGTGACAGCCCGTTAGAGTCCGGAATTCGACGCGGGGACGATTCCCCGCGAGCGGCGACCCCCCACCCGTGTCCTCCGCACGGGCTGCCCCCTCGCGCTACGGGAGTGACCTTTGGCCACGACTGGCACCGGCTCCGCACAGCTGACCGCGGTCCCTCCGCAGCCCCGCTCGCCGGCGCCCGCCGCACCGGCCTCCACCGCGACGCTCATCGGTTCCGTGCAGCGGGCCATGCGCCTGCTGGAGACCGTCGCCGGGCACGACTACGGGGCTCCCGCGAAACAACTGGCCCGCGAGACCGGGCTGGCGCTCCCCACCACGTACCACCTGCTGCGCACCCTGGTGCACGAGGGTTATCTGCGCCGCGACAAGGGGCTGTTCTTCCTGGGGGAGGCGGCAGCGCGACTGAGCAGCGGCGGAGCCGAGCAGAAACGTCGCAGCACCATGGCCGACACCCTGGCCCACTGGCGGGACGCGACCGGCGCCCCCGTGTACTACGCCGTGTACCGCGACGGCGAGATCAGTGTCGTCGGCGTCTCCGACACCCCCGGCAATCCCGCGGTGGAGGAGTGGGCCGACTTCCGGGAGACCGGGCACGCCCACGCCATCGGTCAGTGCCTGCTCGCGCAGCTCGACGACGACGCCCGCCGCGACCACCTCGGCCGTCATCCCGTGCGGCCCGTCACCCCGTACACCGTGCGGGACGACCACAGTCTGCTCAGACGCCTGGAACGCGCGCGGCGCTCGCAGCCGGTGGTGGAGCGTCAGGAGTACGCGCTGGGCACGGTCTGCGCGGCGATCCCCGTCTCCATCGGCTCCATGGCCGCGGCGGTGGCCATCTCGCTGCCCGCCCACCAGGCTGACCGGCTCGCTCCCGCGGCGCAGCGACTGCAGGCCGAGATGGGGCACCTCATCGGGTCGCTCACGCTGTCTATCAGTATCTGAAAAATCACTCCTTGTGATCTGCCGTGTACTTTCAGCAAGATTCCCTTTGGTGTCAGGATCCATGCCCGGCCAGTCCGCGGCGAATGACGGGGTAGGCGATGCGCGAATCCGTACAGGCAGAGGTCATGATGAGCTTTCTCGTGTCGGAGGAGCTGTCCTTCCGCATCCCGGTGGAGCTCCGCTACGACACCTGTGATCCCTACGCCGTACGGCTGACCTTCCATTTGCCCGGAGACGCCCCCGTGACCTGGGCGTTCGGCAGGGAGCTGCTGATCGACGGCGTCGGCAGGCCGTGCGGGGAGGGCGATGTGCGCGTCTCGCCCGTCGACCCCGACGCGCTGGGCGAGGTGCTGATCCGGCTTCAGGTGGGCGCCGATCAGGCCCTCTTCCGTTCGTCGACGGCCCCGCTCGTGGCCTTCCTCGACCGCACCGACAAGCTGGTGCCGCTGGGCCAGGAGGGGGCGCTCGCCGACTTCGACGCCCATCTCGACGATGCGCTGGACCGGATCCTCGCGGAGCAGAGCGCCGGCTGAAGCGTTACGCCGACCGGGTGGCGGAACGCTTCAGCGCGTTCCGCCCCCGCCCTACGGGCCGTCAGCGCTTACGGCGTCTGCCCCGCCCGCCGCGCCCCGCCGGGCGGGCCTCCGGTACCTGCCCGGGCACCTGTGCCTGCTCCTGCGCCTGGCCGTGGCCCCGAGTCCGTGCCTCTGCCGTCGGGCGGTCGGCCGAGACCACCAGCGCGGCCAGCGCCGTGGTCACCGGCACCGAGGCCACCAGGCCGATGGAGCCGATGAGGGTACGCACGATCTCCTCCGCGACCAGCTCGCTGTTGGCGACCGTCCCCACGCTGCTCTGCGCGATGGAGAACAGCAGCAGGAGCGGCAGCGCGGCACCGGCATAGGCGAGGACCAGCGTGTTGACCACCGACGCGATGTGGTCGCGGCCGATCCGGATGCCCGCGCGGTACAGCCCCCGCCAGCCCGTCGACGGGTTGGCCTCGTGCAGCTCCCAGACCGCGGACGTCTGCGTGACCGTCACATCGTCGAGGACACCGAGCGAGCCGATGATGACGCCGGCCAGCAGCAGGCCGCTCATGTCGATCCCTGGATACAGCCCGTGGATCAGGCCGGTGTTGTCGTCGGTGTTGCCGGTCAGCGCGGCCCAGCCGATGAACACCGAGCCCAGAATGCCGATCAACAGCAGTGAGATCAGCGTGCCGAGCACCGCCACCGAGGTTCTCGCCGACAGCCCGTGACAGAGGTACAGCGCGATCAGCATCATCGCGCTCGCCCCCACCACCGCGACGATCAGCGGGTTCGACCCCTGCAGGATCGCGGGCAGGATGAAGAAGTTGAGCACGAGGAAGCTGATCGCCAGCGCCACCAGCGCCATCACCCCGCGCAGCCGTCCCACGGCCACGACGGCGAGCGCGAAGATGCCCGCGAGCAGTGCCATCGGGAAGCGCCGGTCCACGTCGGTGACCGAGTACTGGAGGTCCCGGGGCGCGGAGGGCTCGTAGGCCACCACGACCTTCTGGCCCTCGCTCAGCTGCCGGGACTGGTCCGGCTGCACGATCTCGTCGAACGTACGGCCCTTGTCGTCGCCGGTGTCGACCCGGATCGTCGCCTTCTTGCAGGTGCCGTCCGCCTGCTGCTGGGCGGAGGAGCCCTCGGCGGTGGAGGTGTCGCCGGTCGGGACGCCGGCGGAGCCGTTCACGGACTGGCAGCTCAGCTCGACCACCTTGGTGACCGTGGCGTGCTGCGTCTGCCGGTCGAAGCCGACGCCGGTGCGCTCGTGCGCCGGGGCCCCGCCCGGCCACAGCACGGCGAGTCCGATCAGTACCGCCGCGGCGAACGGGATCAGGATCGCCGCGATGACCTTGCGCAGATGCCGGGAGACGGGCGCGGCCGGGCCGTGTGCGTGGCTGTGTCCGTGCCCGTTCCCGTGTGCATGGCCGTGCACGTGGCCGTGACCACCGTCGTCCGCGGCACCGGGCGGGCGCGATGGTTCGGGGGGCGGAAACGGAGGAGGTTGAGTGGGCGTCACCGCCCGATCATCGCAAGAACGGGATGAGGCCCTCTGTTCACCGCGCCAGAAAGGACGCTAGCGTGGAGGCGCTTTTGTACACGCGGGAGCTCGGAGCACCGGGCTGAGAGGGCGCTGACCTCCGTCCCAGCGATGTTTCACATGAAACGTCACCCCAGGCTGAGTGATGTTTCACACGGAACGTCGGCAGACGGAAACCGCTGCGTCGACCGCCGAACCTGTTACCGGGTAATGCCGGCGTAGGGAGTAGGTCTCATGACCAACAAAGACGCACGCACGCCTGCCTCCGCGCAGAACTCCGACCGGGAGGAGACCGCGGAGGCCGGGAAGTCCATCGGCTGGCACAAGGCGTATGTCGAGGGCACCCGCCCCGACCTGCGGGTGCCGGTCCGTCAGGTGTACCTCACCAACGGGCAGTCGGTCACGCTGTACGACACCTCGGGCCCGTACACCGATCCACTCGTCGACACCGATGTCCGCCGGGGCCTGGCTCCGCTGCGGGAGAACTGGATCACCGCCCGCGGTGACACCGAGGAGTATGCGGGCCGCCCCGTCCGTCCCGAGGACGACGGGATCAAGCACACCGCCCCGCGCGGGGGACTGCGCAATCTGGACGCCGTCTTCCCGGGCCGGCCGCGCCTTCCGCGCCGGGGCCGGGAAGGCCGGGCGGTCACGCAACTGGCGTACGCGCGCCGGGGCGAGATCACGCCCGAGATGGAGTACGTGGCCATCCGGGAGAACGTCGCGCCCGAGGTGGTCCGCGAGGAGATCGCGGCGGGCCGGGCGGTGCTGCCGGCCAACGTCAACCACCCGGAAACCGAGCCGATGATCATCGGCAAGCGGTTCCTGGTGAAGGTCAACGCCAACATCGGCAACTCGGCGGTGACGTCCTCCATCGAGGAGGAGGTGGAGAAGATGACCTGGGCGACCCGCTGGGGTGCCGACACGGTCATGGACCTCTCCACCGGCCGGAACATCCACACCACCCGCGAGTGGGTGCTGCGCAACTCCCCCGTCCCGATCGGCACCGTGCCGCTCTACCAGGCACTGGAGAAGGTCGACGGCCGGGCCGAGGAGCTGACCTGGGAGATCTACAAGGACACGGTCGTCGAGCAGGCCGAGCAGGGCGTGGACTACATGACGGTCCACGCGGGCGTGCGCCTCGCGTACGTACCGCTCACCGCGAACCGCAAGACCGGCATCGTCTCCCGGGGCGGCTCGATCATGGCCGCGTGGTGCCTGGCGCACCACAGGGAGTCGTTCCTGTACGAGAACTTCGAGGAGCTCTGCGAGATCCTCGCCGCGTACGACGTCACCTACTCGCTCGGCGACGGGCTGCGGCCGGGTTCCATCGCGGACGCCAACGACGAGGCGCAGTTCGCGGAGTTGCGCACGCTCGGGGAACTCAACACGATCGCGAAGCGTTTCCATGTTCAGACCATGATCGAGGGCCCGGGACATGTCCCGATGCACAAGATCAAGGAGAACATCGACCTTCAGCAGGAGATCTGCGATGAAGCCCCGTTCTATACGCTCGGCCCGCTGACGACGGACGTCGCGCCCGCGTACGACCACATCACGTCCGGCATCGGCGCCGCGATGATCGCCTGGTGGGGCACGGCCATGCTCTGCTACGTCACGCCCAAGGAGCACCTGGGCCTGCCCAACCGTGACGACGTCAAGACCGGCGTGATCACCTACAAGATCGCCGCCCACGCCGCCGACCTCGCCAAGGGCCACCCGGGTGCCCAGGAGTGGGACGACGCGCTGTCCGACGCCCGCTTCGAGTTCCGGTGGGAGGATCAGTTCAACCTGGCCCTCGACCCGGACACGGCACGCGAGTTCCACGACGAGACCCTGCCGGCGGAACCCGCCAAGACGGCCCACTTCTGCTCGATGTGCGGCCCGAAATTCTGTTCGATGAAGATATCCCAGGACATCCGCCGTGAGCACGGCGGAAGCCGGGCGGAGATCGAGGAGGGGATGGCGCAGAAGTCGAAGGAGTTCGCGGCCGCGGGCAACCGCGTGTATCTGCCGATCGCCGACTGACCCTGCCCTCGGGCGCGCCCGCGGACGGGAGGGGCCGGCCTGCCGCCCCTCCCCTTCGGCGGAGCGGGTGGGCAGACTGGCCCCATGACAGCGAGTCCGATGAGCAAGGGGTCCAATCGTCCCGTCGAGGCACGGGTGGTGAGTGTCGAGCTCGCCTGGGCGGCCGGGCCCGGTGTGCCCGACGTCGATGCCTCGGCGCTGCTCCTCACGGCGGCCGGGCGGGTGCGGGACGACGGGGACTTCGTCTTCTACAACCAGCCACGTCACGCGTCCGACGCCGTGACACATATCGGGAAGCGGAGCGGCGCCGGGGAGACGACCGACACCGTGCGGGTGGACCTGGGCGCGGTGGAGGCGGCGGTCGAGCGGATCGTGCTGTGCGCGTCGGCGGACGGCGGGACGTTCGGGCAGGTGCCGGGGCTGCTGCTCAGGGTGCTCGACGCCGGGTCGGGGAACGAGCTGGCCCGGTTCGACATGGCGGCCGGGACGGAGACCGCCTTCATCGGCGGCGAGCTGTACCGGCGGCAGGGGGCGTGGAAGTTCCGGGCGGTGGGGCAGGGCTACGCGTCCGGGCTCGCGGGGCTGGCCACGGACTTCGGTATCTCCGTGGACGACACGGCCTCGCCCGCGGCCGCACCGTCGGCCACGCCCGCGACCACCGCACCCCCGGTCTCACCGGTCCCTCCGCCGCCGCCCGCCCCTCCCACGGCGTCGGCCGCCCCCGTGCCGGCCGCCGGGCCCCAGCCGGGGACCCCGCGGCTCACCAAGGGTGAGGAGCGGCTGCCCGTCGACATGCGCAAGCGGTTGTCGCTGCGCAAGGAGCAGGTGGCGGTCAGTCTGCGCAAGCACGGGGCCGCCGAGGTCACCGCGCGCGTCATCCTCGTACTCGACGCCTCCGGATCCATGTCCTTCCTGTACTCCAGGGGAGTCGTGGCCGACGTCGTCGAGCGGATGGCGGCGGTCGCGGCGCAGCTGGACGACGACGGGGAGATGCAGGCCTGGACCTTCGCCTCGAACCCGGCCCGGCTGCCCGACCTGCGGCTCGGGGAGCTGCCCGAGTGGCTGCGGCTGCATGTGCGCGTGGGGGAGGTGGGCCTCTTCCGGCGCGGACGCAAGAAGGGGCTCGATCCCAGCCAGGTCGACATGCGGGACGTGGGCATCCAGAACGAGGAGCAGAAGGTCATCGCGGAGGTGCGCGCCTTCGTCCGGGACCATCCCGCGTCCGCCCCGACCCTCGTCCTGTTCTTCTCCGACGGTGGCGTCTACCGGGACAAGGACATCGAGCGCGAGCTCCGCGAAGCGGTGGAGGAACCCGTCTTCTGGCAGTTCGTGGGGCTCGGCAAGTCCAACTACGGCGTGCTGGAGCGATTCGACACACTCACGGGCCGCCGCGTCGACAACGTCGGGTTCTTCGCCGTCGACGACATCAGCACCGTGCCGGACGCGGAGCTGTACGACCGTCTGCTGTCCGAGTTCCCGCAGTGGATCACGGCCGCGGGGCGGGCGGGGATTCTCTGAAACCGGATCCCGGTCCGCCCCTCGGCCTGTCCACTCGCTACTCCGGCTGGTGCTCCGGCCCGCCGAAGTCCGGGCTCGAGTAGTCCGGGCTGGAGTAGCTCGGCCGGGTGCCACGGGCCGACCCCTCCTCCGGGCTGGAGAAACCCGGCCGGTCGTACCCGAGATGCGGCATACGGCCGGACCGCGCGGGCGGTGCCGTGTGCTGCAGCGCGGCGGCCGTCGCCGGATCGGAGAGGGCGTCCCGCAGGAACGGCAGGATCCCCCGCTCCAGCAGGGCCTCGTGCCAGGCCTCCCTGGCCCGGGTGAGCTCGCCGTCGAGTTCCCGGTACGGCCCGCCGAGCGCCGACGGCTTGTTGCGCAGCGCCGTGAGCAGCAGACCCGCGCCGGCGACGAGGATGGCGACCGCCGTCACCGCGCCGAACACCCACCCCGTGGTGAGCATGGTCCGGGCGAAAGCGGCCTCCGGGTCGAGCATCCGCAGGATGTAGCCGACGAGCAGGAAGATCGCGGCCGCCGTCCCGGCCAGGACGGGAGCCAGGACGGCGACGACGGCCACGGCGCCGGCCCCGGCGGTCTCGGCGACCTCGCCCATGGTGGCGGCGAGCCCCACCGCGTTCGTCCCCGGCTCGGTGACGCCGGACTCACGGACGGACGGAGCGGACGGCGCCGGTGGACGGCGCAGTTCCTCGCGGACCTTCACATAGTGCTGGTACTCGGTCGCCGCGGCCGTCGTGATGATCGCGGTGGCGCCCAGCGCCATCGTGCGCAGTTGTTCCGAGTTGAGCCGCTGTCCTACCGCGGCCAGTTCCGGGTGGTGTGGTGCGGAGCGCAGCGCCTCATCGAGAATCCGCTCGTATTCCTGGCGGTCCTCGCTCAGCAGGTGCTGCGGAACGCTGTTCATGTGCATCCCCCGATGCTCCGTAGGGCTTGGGGCTCGGCATGCTGACGAGCCGTCGGGCAGAAACGGAGGGGAGCCTGCTACGGATAAGCCGATGGTAGAGCGGTGACGGCACGCGGTGACAGAGGATTTACCGAAATTGCCTGCCGCGAAATGAGTTTCCGGGCCGCCGGATCACAGCCCGGGGAACGCTCAGGCGTCCAGCGGCAGTTGCTGGACCAGGAGTTTTCCGGCCATGGTGACCCCGCCGTCCATCGCGATGGCCAGTCCGTCGGCGTAGACATGAGGTCCGGTGACCACGGGGCCCCCGTCGTCCTCGCCCTCCTCGGAACCGACTTCGCCCAGCAGATACGGAATCGGGCTGTGGCCGTGAACGACCCGGGTGCCGCCGTACGTATCCAGCAGGGAGCGCACCGCGTCGGCGCCGCCCTCGTCGCGGAAGGAGAACCGCTTGGTGAACTTGCGGAACAGGTCCCAGACCTCGTCGGCGTCGTTGCGGGTGATCGTCTCGCGGACGGTGTCGTTGACCTCTTCGATCGAGCGGCCGTAGTCGAGGTAGGCGGTGGTGTCCGAGTGCAGCAGGAGGTGGCCGTCGACCTCCTCGACGGCGTCGAGGCGGGCCATCCACTGCAGGTGGTGGTCCTGGAGGCGGTCCATGTCGGTCTTCTGGCCGCCGTTGAGCAGCCAGGCCGCCTGGAAGGTGGCGGTGCCCGCGCCGGAGTTGACGGGGGTGTCGCCGAACCGCTTGGCGCCGAGCAGCAGCAGCTCGTGGTTGCCCATGAGGGCCTTGCAGTAGCCGCCGGCCGCGGCGGCCTCGGCGGACAGCCGCATCACGAGATCGATGACGCCGATGCCGTCCGGGCCGCGGTCGGTGAAGTCGCCGAGGAACCACAGCCGTGCCGTGCCGGCGCACCACTGGCCCGCCGCGTCGAGCAGGCCCTGCTCCTGGAGGGCGGCCACCAGTTCGTCGAGGTAGCCGTGGACGTCACCGACCACGTACAGCGGGCCCTGGCCGGTGGTGGGCTGCGGAGCGGGGACGGACGCGGGGTCGACGGTCACCTGAACAGTGTCACCCCGATTGATGACGGGGAGATCCCGCTGGGTGGGTGTGTATCCGTCGGGGTAGGCCTCCTCGGCGGGCGGGGCGACGTCACCGGGGTGCGTGCTCTGGGCGTACGGACCGGTCTCGTGGACGTACGCGGGCACCCGGAAGTCGCGCACCGTCGCAGTGCGCTCCACCTCGGGTCCCTGACCGGCCCCCTGAGTCATCGACCCCTCCACCATCGCGCCGCCTCCGCACCGCGTCGGACTGCCTGGTCGCAGCGGCCCGCGGTGTGTGGGCCCATCATAGGAATGCGGATCGCGCCGTGTGATGACCCAGGGGTGGTGAATCGGAGCAAGACCCCGGTTCCTTGCGGCATTCATCCCGTTTGAGTCGGTCTTCGTCCGCCTCCGCGGCCGTCGCCGCCGCGCGCCGTCCGCCGGTGACCGGCCTGCGGTGCTCCGGGGGGACGGCCTGTTCCGAGCGGAGGGGCGGCCGGGGGGGGCTTCTCCGTTTCCGGTCCGTGGAGGCTGGTGTCCCGGCCCCGGGACGCCAGCCTCCACGAACCGGCCGCGGAACCGCCGCTTCCCCCCTCCGGAAGCGGAGGCTCCACTCTCAGGGCCGCGATCCGGTCCACGGGGGCCCGCGATCCGTCCCGCCGCCCCCGCGTTCCGGCGTCCGGTACCTCGGCGTCCCGACAGTCGGCATCCCCCGCGCCCTGACGTCCGGTTCCGGGTCCCGACGGCCGCCCTCCGCGTCACGAGCCGCCGGGGCTCCGCGTCCCGGCGCCTCTGGGTCCCGACCTGAGGCACCTCACGCTCCGACGGCGGGCGCTTCGGCGCCCCGACCGCCTACACGCCGCCTCCCGACCGCCGAACCCCTGCCGTCCGGAAGCCCTGGACGCCCGGACCGCCGAGCCCTTCGCGACCGGAAGCCCCGGAGCCCCGGCCTCACCACCCTGTCCAGAAGCCCCCGGTGCCCCCCGCCTCACGACCCCTTCGGTGACCTCGGTGGGCTGACCGTCGTACGGGGCGGACGTCGTTGTGACGAGGTGCGCACGATCAGCTCCGTCGGTATGACCTGCTCCACCGGCTGGTCCGAGTCGAGTCCCTCGATGGCGTCGATGAGCAGCTGGATCACCGCCGTACCGATGCGGCGCGGCTTCAGGGAGAGCGTGGTGACCGGCGGTTCCGTGTTGGCGTAGACCGTGGACTCGCTGCAGCAGACGAGCAGCAGGTCGTCCGGGACACGCAGACCGTAGCGGCGGGCGGCGGCGAGCAGATCGGTGCCGTTCGGATCGAACAGGCCGTAGACGGCGTCGGGGCGGTCGGGCCGGGCGAGCAGCCGGTCGGCGGCGACGGCGCCCGCGCACGGATCGTGTGCCGGGTAGGCCTCGTAGACCGGGTCCTGGCCCACGCGCTCGCACCAGCGCAGATACGCGGTGGTCGACAGGTGGGTGTAGGTGTCGGTCGTGGTGCCGGTGAGCAGGCCGATGCGGCGGGCGCCGGCGTCGGCGAGATGGTCGAGGATGCCCATGACGGCGGCCTCGTGGTCGTTGTCGACCCAGGCGGTGACCGGCAGCGAGCCGGCCGGGCGGCCGTCGGAGACGACCGGTAAGCCCTGGCGGACCAGTTCGGTGACGACCGGATCCTGGTCGGAGGGGTCGATGACGACCGTGCCGTCCAGGGCGACGTTGGACCACACGTCGTGGCGGGAGGTCGCGGGGAGGATCACGAGCGCGTAGCCGCGGGCGAGCGCGGCGGAGGTGGCGGCGCGCGCCATCTCGGCGAAGTACGCGAACTCGGTGAAGGTGAAAGGTTCATCCCCGTACGTCGTCACGGTCAGGCCGATGAGTCCGGACTTCCCCGTGCGCAGCGTCCGGGCGGCGGCAGAGGGGCGGTACCCCAGTCTGTCGGCCACCTCGCGGACGTGGCGCCGGGTGGCGTCCGGGAGCCTGCCCTTTCCGTTGAGGGCATCGGAGACGGTTGTGATGGAGACTCCGGCGGCGGCGGCCACGTCCCTGATGCCCGCTCGTCCCGGCCTGCTGCCTCGGCGTGAGGTTTCCGCGCGGCTCACCTGGTGCTTCCCTGCTGCTGTCATGGCGAGCCGATAGTAGGGCTCATGCGGTGGGGTAGGGCGGACGCATATGCATGCGTTGACAGGCACGTTTCTGCAAGATCATCAAACCCCAATTACCTTGGAAATCAAGGGGGTTGAACGTTCCAATACCAGGAAGTGACGTGCCGACGCATGCGGGCCTGGCCTGGGTGCGATGTTGCGAAGAGGTCTCAACTCACCTTCACGGGGGACGCGCGCCACGGCGCAAGCCACCGGCGCATAGATATATGTGCGGCGCGCCCCTGGGTCGCACGCCCTTCGTACACCTTCGGGCGAAGTTGCCCCCGTTTCCGCGGTAAGGGACGGGGCGGGCCCCGGCACCCGCCCCTCTCGTGCTCAGCGGCGGCCTTCTCTACGCAGCGGCGCCGAATCCTCATAAGGTGAGCAGTATTGGATGTCGGCGGCGGACACGGGTGCCGCCGGTCTTCGCGAGGAGGACTGCGGTGAGCGAGACGAGCCCCAAGCTGCGCGCCGAGCTGGAGGGGATCCCCACGTACAAGCCGGGCAAGCCGGCGGCGGCCGGCGGACCGGTGGCGTACAAGCTGTCCTCCAACGAGAACCCGTATCCGCCGCTGCCGGGCGTGATGGAGGCCGTGACGGCCTCGGCGTCCTCCTTCAACCGCTACCCGGACATGGCCTGTACGGCCCTGATGGCCGAGCTGTCCGAGCGCTTCGCGGTCCCGGCCTCCCACCTGGCCACCGGCACCGGCTCGGTCGGCGTCGCCCAGCAGCTGCTGCAGGCCACCGCGGGCCCGGGCGACGAGGTGATCTACGCCTGGCGGTCCTTCGAGGCCTATCCGATCATCACGCGGATCAGCGGGGCCACGCCCGTCCAGGTGCCGCTGACTCCCGGCGATGTGCACGACCTCGACGCGATGGCCGAGGCGATCACCGACCGCACCCGGCTCATCTTCGTCTGCAACCCCAACAACCCGACCGGCACGGTGGTGCGCCGGGCCGAGCTGGAGCGTTTCCTCGACCGGGTGCCGAGCGACGTCCTGGTGGTGCTCGACGAGGCCTACCGCGAGTTCATCCGGGACACCGAGGTACCCGATGGTGTCGAGCTCTACCGGCAGCGGCCCAACGTCTGCGTCCTGCGGACCTTCTCCAAGGCGTACGGCCTGGCGGGGCTGCGCGTCGGCTTCGCCATCGCCCACGAGCCGGTGGCGGCGGCGCTGCGCAAGACGGCGGTGCCCTTCGGCGTGAGCCAGATCGCGCAGGACGCGGCGATCGCCTCGCTGCGCGCCGAGGACGAGCTGATCGGCCGGGTCGGCTCGCTGGTGTGTGAGCGCAACCGGGTGACGGACGCGCTGCGGGACCAGGGCTGGACGGTGCCCGAGACCCAGGCCAACTTCGTGTGGCTGCGGCTGGGGGAGCGCACGGTGTCGTTCGCGCAGGCGTGCGAGCAGGCCGGTGTGGTCGTCCGGCCGTTCGCCGGGGAGGGTGTGCGGGTCACGATCGGCGAGACCGAGGCGAACGACATCTTCCTGAAGGTGACGGAAGGGTTCCGCAAGGGGCTCTGACCAGCACGAACGTTAAGGCGGCCGACGGTTGACCCGTCGGCCGCCGGTGTTTTCGCGGAAGATCCGCGCACAGGGGTTGACGTCACGCGCACAGGGGTTGACGTCACAGGGGACCCCCCTTCCCGGTCAGGAAAGCGGTAGGTCATAATTGCTTGTGAATGTGAACGCGTTCACAAGCGCATCCCGTTTTCCTCCGAGATGTCGAGGGACGAAGCGGGATCAAGCGGCCGCCGCGACCACGGCGAAGTTAGGAGCGACGACGTGGATCTGGCTCTGGCGCCGGAGACCCTGGCGCGATGGCAGTTCGGTATCACCACCGTCTACCACTTCCTCTTCGTTCCCCTGACGATCTCGCTCGCCGCCCTCACCGCCGGGCTGCAGACCGCCTGGGTGCGCACGGAGAAGGAGAAGTACCTCAGGGCGACGAAGTTCTGGGGCAAGCTCTTCCTGATCAACATCGCGATGGGCGTGGTCACCGGCATCGTGCAGGAGTTCCAGTTCGGCATGAACTGGTCCGACTACTCGCGGTTCGTCGGTGACGTCTTCGGAGCCCCGCTCGCCTTCGAGGCCCTGATCGCCTTCTTCTTCGAGTCCACCTTCATCGGCCTGTGGATCTTCGGCTGGGACAAGCTGCCCAAGAAGATCCATCTGGCCTGTATCTGGATGGTCTCGATCGGCACGTTGCTCTCCGCGTACTTCATCCTCGCCGCCAACTCCTGGATGCAGCACCCGGTCGGCTACCGGATCAACGAGGAGAAGGGCCGCGCCGAGCTCACCGACTTCTGGCTGGTGCTCACCCAGAACACCACCCTCAACCAGGTCTTCCACAGCTTCTCGGCGGCCTTCCTGACCGGTGGCGCCTTCATGGTGGGCATCGCCGCGTTCCACCTCATGCGCAAGAAGCACATCCCGGTGATGCGGACCTCGCTCCGGCTCGGTCTGGTCACCCTGGCGGTCGGCGGCCTGTTCACCGCGATCAGCGGCGACACCCTCGGCAAGGTCATGTACGAGCAGCAGCCGATGAAGATGGCCGCCGCCGAGGCCCTGTGGGACGGCGAGGAACCGGCACCCTTCTCCGTGTTCGCCTACGGCGACGTCGACAAGGGGCACAACGAGGTCGCCCTGGAGATCCCCGGCCTGTTGTCCTTCCTCGCCCACAGCGACTTCGAGTCGTACGTGCCCGGCATCAACGACACCAACAAGGCCCTGCAGGAGAAGTTCGGCCCCGGTGACTACAAGCCCATCGTCCCGGTCGCCTACTGGGGCTTCCGCTGGATGATCGGCTTCGGCATGGCCTCCTTCTCGCTCGGCCTCCTCGGGCTGTGGCTCACCCGGAAGAGGTTCCTGCTGCCGGCCGCCCACCGCACCGGGGAGGACGAGGTCCCGCACCTGGTGCTGCTGAAGAAGCCGCTCGGCTCCCGCCTCACCCGGCTCTACTGGCTCCTCGCGCTGTGGACCATGGCGTTCCCGCTGATCGCCAACGCCTGGGGATGGATCTTCACCGAGATGGGCCGCCAGCCCTGGGTGGTCTACGGCGTGATGCAGACCCGGGACGCGGTCTCCCCCGGCGTCTCCACGGCCGAGGTCCTCATCTCGATGTCCGTCTTCACCCTGCTCTACGCCGTCCTGGCCGTCATCGAGGTCAGGCTGCTCGCCAAGTACGTCAAGGCGGGCCCGCCCGAGCTCAGCGACTCCGACCTCAATCCGCCCACGAAGCTCGGCGGCGACCTCCGTGACGCCGACAAGCCGATGGCCTTCTCTTACTAGGCAGAGGGAGCCGCACCGTCATGGAACTGCACAACGTCTGGTTCGTCCTCATCGCCGTCCTGTGGATCGGCTACTTCTTCCTGGAGGGCTTCGACTTCGGGATCGGCGTCCTCACCAAGCTGCTCGCCCGCGACCGGGCCGAGAAGCGGGTACTGATCAACACCATCGGCCCCGTCTGGGACGGCAACGAGGTGTGGCTGCTCACCGCCGGCGGTGCGACCTTCGCCGCCTTCCCCGAGTGGTACGCCACACTCTTCTCCGGCTTCTACCTCCCGCTGCTGGTCATCCTGATCTGCCTGATCATCCGCGGAGTCGCCTTCGAGTACCGGGCGAAGCGGCCGGAGGAGAACTGGCAGCGCAACTGGGAGACGGCGATCTTCTGGACCTCGCTGCTCCCGGCGTTCCTGTGGGGCGTGGCCTTCGGGAACATCGTGCACGGCGTGAAGATCGACGCCGAGTTCGAGTACGTGGGCAGTGTCTGGGACCTGCTCAACCCGTACGCCCTGCTGGGCGGCCTGGTCACCCTGACGCTGTTCACCTTCCACGGCACCGTGTTCGCGGCGCTGAAGACGGTCGGCGAGATCCGGGAACGGGCGCGGCGGCTGGCCCTGCGTGTCGGCCTCGTCACGGCCGCACTGGCGCTGGCGTTCCTGCTGTGGACCCAGGCCGACAGCGGTGACGGCTCCAGCCTGGTCGCCCTCGTCGTGGCGGTCGCCGCGCTGGTCGTCGCCCTGCTGGCGAACCAGGCGGGACGTGAGGGCTGGGCCTTCGCCCTGTCCGGCGTCACCATCGTGGCCGCCGTGACGATGCTCTTCCTGACGCTGTTCCCGAACGTCATGCCGTCCACGCTCGACGCGGACTGGAGCCTGACCGTCACCAACGCCTCGTCCAGCCCCTACACCCTGAAGATCATGACCTGGCTCGCGGTGATCGCCACACCCGTGGTGCTGCTCTACCAGGGCTGGACCTACTGGGTGTTCCGCAAGCGGATCGGCACCCAGCACATCGCCGACCCCGTGCACTGAGGGTGTGTTTCACGTGAAACCGATCGACCCGCGCCTGTTCCGGTACGCCCGTGCCACCCGCGGCTTCCTGGTGGCGGTCGTCGGCCTGGGGGTTCTCGGGGCGGCGCTGGTCATCGCCCAGGCCATGCTCATCGCCGAGATCGTGGTGGGCGCGTTCGAGGACGGGCTGTCCGCCGGTGCGCTCGGCACCCCTCTGCTGCTGCTCGTCGTCGTGGCGGCCGGCCGCGGACTCGTCGGCTGGCTGACCGAGCTGGCCGCACACCGGGCGAGCGCCGCGGTCAAGTCGGAGCTGAGGGGACGGCTGCTGGAGCGGGCCACGGCGCTGGGACCGGGCTGGCTGGACGGACAGCGCACCGGATCGCTGGTCGCGCTGGCCACCCGTGGGGTCGACGCCCTCGACGGCTACTTCTCCCGCTACCTTCCGCAGCTGGGTCTCGCGGTCGTCGTCCCGGTGGCGGTGCTGGCGCGGATCGTCACCGAGGAGTGGGTCTCCGCGGCGATCATCGTGGGCACCCTGCCGCTCATCCCCGTCTTCATGGTGCTGATCGGCTGGGCCACCCAGTCCCGGATGGACCGTCAGTGGCTGGTGCTGTCCCGGCTGTCCGGTCACTTCCTCGACGTCGTCGCCGGACTGCCCACGCTGAAGGTCTTCGGACGGGCCAAGGCGCAGGCGGAGTCGATCCGGCGGATCACCGACGACTACCGGCGGGCGACCATGCGGACGCTGCGGATCGCCTTCATCTCCTCCTTCGCGCTGGAACTGCTCGCCACCCTCTCGGTGGCACTGGTCGCCGTGACGATCGGCATGCGGCTCGTGTACGGCGAGATGGACCTCTACACCGGCCTGCTCATCCTGATCCTGGCGCCCGAGGCCTATCTGCCGCTGCGGCAGGTCGGCGCCCAGTACCACGCGGCCGCGGAGGGCCTCGGAGCGGCGGAGGACATCTTCTCGGTGCTGGAGACACCGGTGCCCGCCGCCGGAACGGGAGAGGTGCCGAGGGGCGACCTCGCCTTCGAGGACGTGACGGTCCGCCACCCCGGCCGGTCGGCGGACGCAGTGCGGGACGTGTCCTTCACCGTCGCGCCCGGCGAGACCGTCGCGCTCGTCGGACCGAGCGGCGCCGGCAAGTCGACCCTGCTGAACGTGCTGCTCGGGTTCGTCCGGCCCACCGGGGGGCGGGTGCGGATCGGGGGAGCCGATCTCGCCGGACTCGACCTCGCCGAGTGGCACGCCCGCGTGGCCTGGGTGCCGCAGCGGCCCCGTCTGTACGCCGGGACGATCACGGAGAACGTACGCCTGGCCCGTCCCGACGCCGACGACGACGCCGTACGGCGCGCCCTGCGGGACGCCGGGGCGCTGGAGTTCGTGGACGAGCTGCCCGACGGCGCCGGGACCGTGCTCGGTGAGGACGGGGCGGGACTGTCGGCCGGACAGCGGCAGCGGCTCGCGCTGGCCCGCGCGTTCCTCGCGGACCGGCCCGTCCTGCTGCTCGACGAGCCCACGGCCGCACTGGACGGTGCCACCGAGGCCGGCATCGTGGCGGCGGTACGGCGGCTGACGGCCGGGCGGACCGTCCTGCTCGTGGTTCACCGGCCGGCGCTGCTGGCCGTCGCCGACCGGGTGGTGCGGCTCACCGAACCGGCCCCCACGAGCCGCGGTGAGGCCCCGCGCCGGGAGAGCGGCACCGCGACCGCCGGCACGGTGAACCCCGTACCGGACGGCGAAACCGTCGCGCACGAGCACGCGGGACCGGTCCAGGGCGGTGTCCTCGCCCGCGTCCGCGCGCTCTCCGGGGCCCGGCGGGGGCGGATCACCCTCGCGCTGCTGCTCGGCACCCTCGCCCTGGGCAGCGCCGTCGGGCTCATGGCGACGTCGGGATGGCTCATCTCCCGGGCCTCGCAGCAGCCGCCCGTGCTGTATCTGATGGTGGCCGTCACGGCGACCCGCGCCTTCGGCATCGGGCGGGCCGTGTTCCGCTACGCCGAGCGGCTCGTGTCGCACGACGCCGTGCTGCGCATGCTGGCCGACACCCGGGTCGCGGTCTACCGGCGCCTGGAGCGGCTGGCCCCGGCCGGACTGCGCGGCACCCGCCGGGGGGACCTGTTGTCCCGGCTGGTCTCCGACGTGGACGCGCTCCAGGACTACTGGCTGCGCTGGCTGCTGCCCGCCGGCGCCGCCGTAGCCGTCTCCGCCCTGTCCGTCGGCTTCACCGCCTGGCTGCTCCCCGAGGCCGGTGCCGTGCTCGCCGCCGGACTGCTCGCGGCGGGCGCCGGAGTGCCCCTGCTGACCGGCGCCGTGGCCCGGAGGGCGGAAGGCAGGCTGGCCCCGGCGCGCGGCGTTCTCGCCACCCGCGTGACCGATCTGCTCACCGGCACCGCCGAACTGACCGTCGCCGGCGCCCTGCCCGCGCGGACCGCCGAGACGCGGCGGGCCGACGGCACGCTCACCCGCATCGCGTCACGCGCCGCCACCGCCACCGCGCTCGGCGACGGGTTCACCGCGCTGATCTCCGGCCTGACCGTCGCCGCCGCCGCGCTCGTCGGCGTGCAGGCCGTGGCCACCGGCCGGCTCGACGGAGTGGCCCTCGCCGTGGTGATCCTCACCCCGCTGGCCGCGTTCGAGGCCGTCCTCGGGATGCCGCTCGCCGTGCAGTACCGGCAGAGGGTGCGCCGCAGCGCCGAGCGCGTGTACGAGGTCCTGGACGCCCCGGTGCCCGTGCGCGAACCGGAGACGCCCCGGCAGGCGCCGGCCTCGCCGTTCCCGCTCGTGGTCAAGGGGCTGACCGCCCGGCACCCCGGTCAGGACCGGGACGCGCTCGCCGGGCTGGACCTGACGCTGGAGCGGGGCCGCCGGATCGCGGTGGTCGGCCCGTCGGGCTCCGGGAAGACGACGCTCGCGCAGACACTGCTGCGGTTCCTGGACGCCGGCTCGGGTTCGTACACGCTGGCGGGGGTGGACGCCCAGGCCCTGGACGGCGACGACGTACGGCGGCTGGTCGGACTGTGCGCGCAGGACGCGCACCTGTTCAACTCCTCGGTACGGGAGAACCTGCTGCTCGCCAGGAAGGACGCCGGCGAGGACGAACTGCGGGACGTGCTCGGCCGGGCCCGGCTGCTGGAGTGGGCCGACAGCCTGCCCGAGGGGCTCGACACGCTCGTCGGCGAGCAGGGGGCGCGGCTGTCCGGCGGACAGCGGCAGCGGCTGGCGCTCGCCCGGGCGCTGCTCGCGGACTTCCCCGTGCTGGTCCTGGACGAGCCCGCCGAACACCTCGACCTGCCGACCGCCGACGCCCTCACTGCCGACCTGCTGGCCGCCACCGAGGGCCGTACGACGCTGCTCATCACCCACCGGCTGGCCGGTCTCGAGGCCGTGGACGAGGTCGTGGTGCTGGACGAGGGCCGGATCGTGCAGCGCGGGCCGTACGCGGAACTCTCTGCCGTGCCGGGCCCGTTGCGGGTGATGGCCCGTCGGGAGGAAGAGGCCGGACTTCTGGTGGCAGGCTGATTCGGCGTCAGGCAGGTGCGGGCGGACCCCCGTTCGGGGGCACCGCTGGTCCGTACGGGGCCGGCGGTCCCCCATGTGTACGACGTGAACAGGACCGTCGCCGGGGGCGGGGGCCAGGATCGCAGTCATGCGCTTCACCCGCCGCCATCCGCTGCTCGTCGCCGTGTCACTGTGCGCGCTCGCCGTGCTGGCCGCCCGGCCCGCCGACGGCGACGGCTCCCACGCCCCCGGCCACGGTTCCGTATCCGGCGTCAGCGCGGAAGTGGCGCGGCTCTACGCGGAGGCGGAGTCGGCGACGACGCGGTACGAGGCCGGCCGGCGCGAGGCGGAGGAGCAGCGGTCCACGGCGCAGAGGCTGGAGAAGCGGCTCGACCGGGAGCGGCGGGAACTGGCGGTTCTGCACAAGGACCTGGGCCGGATCGCGAGCTCACAGTACCGGGACGGAGGCGGGCTGCCGCTCACCGCGCAGATGCTCCTCGCCGACGACCCGGAGCAGCTGATGCGCGGTCAGCGGGCCGTACGGCAGGCGGAGGTGTCGCTCGACAAGGCCGTCGGCAGGAGCGAGCGCGCCGAGACCCGGCTCGCCCGCGACGAGGCGAAGGCCGCGGCGGCGTGGCAGAGGCTGGAGACGAGGAACACGGAACTCGCCACCCTGCAGCGGGGCATCGAGCGGAAACTCGAGACCGCCCGCTGGAAGCTCCAGGGGCAGGCGGACGCCTCGGTCGCGGCCGGTGCCTGCCGCGGCGCGGTCCGTCTGGACCAGCCGGAGACATGGTTCAGCAGTCGCTGGGTGGCCCCGGTGGAGACGTACGAACTGTCGGCCTCCTACGGCAGCGGGGGCACGCGGTGGGCGAACCGGCACACCGGGCAGGACTTCGCGGTGCCGATCGGCACACCGGTGCGGGCCGTGGGCACCGGGGAGGTGGTGAGGGTGTCCTGCGGGGGCGCCTTCGGCATCGAGATCGTGGTCCGGCACGCGGGCGGCTACTACACCCAGTACGCCCATCTGGCAGCGGTCGCCGTCGACCAGGGCGACCGGGTGTCGCCCGGGCAGTGGATCGGCCAGTCCGGTACCAGCGGCAATTCCACGGGGCCGCATCTGCACTTCGAGGTGCGGGTCACGCCGGAGATGGGGTCGGCGGTCGATCCGGTGCCGTGGCTGGCCGGGCGCGGGGTGACGCTGTGAGTTACCGGCTTTCGTCCAGCAGCCGTTCGATGACCACGGCCACCCCGTCGTCGTTGTTGGCGACCGTGCGGCCCGAAGCGGCGGCGATCACGTCCGCGTGGGCGTTGCCCATCGCGTAGGAACGGCCGGCCCAGGTCAGCATCTCGACGTCGTTCGGCATGTCACCGAAGGCGACGACCTCCTCGTGGGAGATGCCGCGCTCGGCGCAGCACAGGGCGAGCGTGCTCGCCTTGGACACCCCGGGGCCGCTGATCTCCAGCAGGGCGCTGGGGCTGGAGCGGGTGACGTTCGCACGGTCGCCGATGGCGATCCGGGCGAGCGTGAGGAAGGCGTCGGGATCGAGGTCGGGGTGGTAGGCGAGGATCTTGAGCACCGGCTCGCCGGCGGTGTGGGAGTCCGGCGCCAGCAGGTCCTCGGCGGGGGCGAGGATGTCGGGGACCTCCATGTGCAGCTTCGGGTATGCCGGCTCCTGGTTGAAGCCGAATGTCTGCTCGACGGCGTACACGGTGCCGGGGGCGGCGTCACGCAGCAGCCGTACGGCGTCCAGGGCGTTCTTCCGGGGCAGCTCGCGCACCTTCACGAAGCGGTGCGCCCCGGGACCGCCGTGCAGATCGACGACAGCCGCGCCGTTGCCGCAGATGGCGAGGCCGTGACCGTGGACGTGGTCGCTGACCACGTCCATCCAGCGGGCCGGGCGGCCGGTGACGAAGAAGACCTCGACACCCGCCTCCTCCGCCGCGGCGAGCGCGGCGACGGTGCGCGGGGACACCGACTTGTCGTCGCGCAGCAGGGTGCCGTCGAGGTCGGTGGCGATGAGCCGTACAGGAGTGGCGGCTGCCTGGGTCTCGGGCTGTCGGGTCGCTGAGGTCACCCGGCCATTGTCCCGCATATGCCCGCACGGCCGTGCGGGGCCCCGCACATCTGAGTGGTTACCGTCGTCACCGGCGGCCCCCGCCGCACGCTCGTCCACCCGGATCACCGCAGCTGCGCCGGTGCCTCCATGGCGATCCGTTCGAAGACCTTCTGGTCGGCGGCGAAGTCCGAGTCCGGGATCGGCCAGTGGATCACGATCTCGGTGAATCCCAGGGCGGCGTGGCGGCCCGCGAAGTCGACGAACGCGTCCAGCGACTCCAGCGGCCGGCCCCGGTCCGGGGTGAACCCGGTCAGCAGGATCTTGTCCAGCTCGGTCACGTCCCGGCCGAGCTCGGCGCAGGCGTCGGCCAGCTTCTCCGCCTGGCCCCGAATGGCCTGAACCGACTGCTCGGGCGTGCCGTCCTCGAACAGCCGGGGGTCGCCCGTCGTCACCCATGCCTGACCGTGCCGGGCCGCGAGCCGCAGCCCGCGCGGCCCGGTGGCCGCCACGGCGAACGGCAGCCGGGGCCGCTGCACACAGCCCGGGATGTCGCGTGCCTCGTGCGCCGCGTAGAAGTCGCCCTCGTACGACACCGAGTCCTCGGTGAGCAGCCGGTCGAGCAGGGGAACGAACTCGGCGAAGCGGTCGGCGCGCTCGCGGGGCGTCCACGGCTCCTGGCCGAGCGCCGTGGCGTCGAAGCCGGTGCCGCCCGCCCCTATCCCCAGCGTGACCCGCCCGCCGGAGATGTCGTCGAGGGAGATGAGCTCCTTGGCGAGGGTCACCGGATGCCGGAAGTTCGGCGAGGTCACCAGGGTGCCCAGCCGCATCCGCTCGGTGACGCCCGCGGCGGCGGTCAGGGTCGGTACGGCGCCGAACCAGGGTCCGTCCCGGAAGGTACGCCAGGACAGATGGTCGTAGGTGTACCCGGAGTGGAAGCCGAGTTCCTCGGCACGCACCCACGCCGAACGGCTGCCTTCGTGCCAGCGGCGATAGGGGAGGATCACGGTGCTCAGACGCAGGCTCATGGCACCGAGCCTATGCGCCCCAGGGCGTTTCACGTGAAACATTCGCCCCGGGGCACGTCCGTCGCCGTGCCCCCGTCACCGCACGCGCCCGCTCAGCCACGGGGTGAGGACGATCATGGGGATGAACTCCTTGTGGGTCCGGTCTCCCGGCATCGGCACGATCAGGAAGTAGCCCGGAGGGAAGCGGCGTGCCCTGACGTGGGCCAGTCCGTCGAACAGGGAGCGCAGGAAGGCGGGCACGTCGTCGCGGGGGACGTCGGGACACTCCACGCCCTCGACGTCGATCAGCGCGTCGTCCTCGGGATAGAGCCGCACGCTCACCCGGGGCAGCCCGCCGAACTCGACGAAGGCCTCATGGGGGAAGGAGCCGTCCGGGTCGGTGGTGACGCCGACGCCCGCCGCGGTGCGGCGCGAGGTCAGGTCCGCGCCGATGTCGTGAGTGACGTCGATCTCGCGCCCGAAGGTGTCGGCGAGCGCCCGGAGCGCGGTGACGGCGGCCTCGGTGGTGGGCAGGTGGTCCATACCGCCGATCATGCGGCCTTCAGCGGCTCCCGGGAAAGCGCAGATACCGGCTCGGTACCGCCCGGGTCAGCCATACGCCGTTCGCGCTCACATGGAAGACATGCCCGTCGCGGTGCATGGCGCCGGTGTCCACGGAGAGCACCACGGGGCGGCCCCGACGGGCCCCCACACGGGTCGCCGTCTCGCGGTCGGCGGAGAGGTGCACATCATGCCGGTTCATCGGCCGCAGCCCCTCGGCGCGGATCGACTCCAGGTTCCCGGCGACGGTGCCGTGGTACAGGTACGGCGGCGGGGTGGCCACCGGCAGCCCGAGGTCGACCTCGACGCTGTGGCCCTGACTGGCGCGGATCCGTGTGCCCTCGACGGCGAAGCGCCGCTTGTCGTTGGCGGCGACGACATGGTCCAGCTCCTCCCGGGTGAACCGGAAGCCGTGCGCGGTCGCCGCGGCGATCAGCGTCTCGATCTCGACCCAGCCGCCCTCGTCGAGGGTGAGGCCGATCCTCGCCGGCTGATGGCGCAGATGTTTGGAAAGGTACTTCGACACCTTCACGGTGCGTCTTTCGTCCATCCGTCCAGAGTGCCGGGAGAGACGCGTGTCACGCGATCGATTTAGCCGCAGAGGTTTGATCCACAGTCAAGTAGGGTTATCCACAGGCTGATTGCCGTGTGTTGTGGACAACTGGTCCCCAGCGGCCCGTTGTTCACATCGGCGGTTTCACCCGCGCGATCCTCCGCAGCGCTCCCGGCATCCACCGCGCCAGCGCATACGCCGTCCGCGCCTCCGGCGTGACCGGTACCACCGCCTCGTCGCGTGCCACCGCCCGCAGGATCGCGGCCGCGACCTTCTCCGGCGGATAGTTCCGCAGCCCGTACAGGCGCGCCGCCCGCTTCCGCAGCCGCCGCTCCTCCTCGGCGTCCACGCCCGCGAAGCGCGCGGTGGAGGTGATGGGCGTGTTGACGAACCCCGGGCAGATCGCCGTCACGCCGATGTCCCGGTCCGCCAGCTCCGCCCGCAGGCACTCGCTGAGCATCAGCACCGCCGCCTTCGAGGTGCTGTAGGCGGGCAGCGCCCTGGACGGCTGGAACGCCGCCGCCGAAGCCACGTTGACGATGTGGCCGCCCTGCCCGCGCTCGGCCATCAGCCGCCCGAACAGCCGGCAGCCGTGGATCACTCCCCACAGATTGACGTCGAGGACCTCCTTCCACTCCCGAGGTGTCGTATCGAAGAAGGAACCGCCCAGCCCGATGCCCGCGTTGTTCACCAGCACGTCCACGACGCCGTACTCGGCGGTGACCCGCTCGGCGAGCATCTCCATGGCCTGCCCGTCCGAGACGTCCGCCGTTTCTGCCCAGGCGGCGGCCGCGCCGCGCTCGCGGGCTTGATCCGCGGTACGGGCCGCGGCCTCCGCGTCCCGGTCCACGGCCAGCACGCGCGCGCCCGCCTCCGCGAACGCCAGCGCGGTCGCCCGCCCGATGCCGCTGCCCGCCCCCGTGACCAGGACCAGCTGCCCGCCGAAGCGGTCGGCGTACGGGCCGGGAGCCGTCACCTCCGACGTGCCGCCCTCCACGGATCTCACGAACTCGCCGATCCACGACGCCAGCAGGTCCGGGCGGGTGCGCGGTATCCAGTGCCGGGCCGGCAGCGTCCGCCGGGTCAGCCGCGGCGCCCAGCGCTCCAGATCCTCGTAGAGCCGCTCGGAGAGGAACGCGTCGTCCAGCGGCGTGATGAGCTGCACGGGCGCGTGCGCGTGGGCGTCCGCGCGGGGGCGGCGCAGCCGGGAGCGCACATTGTCCCGGTAGAGCCAGGCGCCGTGGGCCGCGTCCGACGGCAGGGAGGGGGCCGGGTAGCCGCCGTCGCCGGGAACCTTCTCGAGGCGCTCCAGGACGCGCGGCCAGTGCCGGCCGAGCGGGCCGCGCCAGGCGAGTTCGGGCAGCACCGGTGTGTGCAGCAGATACACGTACCAGGACTTGGCGCCCTGCCCCAGCAGCTGGCCGACCCGGCGCGGGGTGGGCCGCTTCAGACGGGCGCCGATCCAGTGTCCGAAGTGGTCCAGCGACGGCCCCGACATCGACGTGAAGGAGGCGATCCGTCCCGCGGCGCGCCGCACCGTGACGAACTCCCAGGCCTGTACCGAGCCCCAGTCGTGCCCCACCAGATGCACCGGCCGGTCCGGGCTGACCGCGTCGACGACCGCCAGGAAGTCGTCGGTCAGCTTCTCCAGGGTGAACCCGCCGCGCAGCGGGCTCGGCGCCGTGGACCGGCCGTGGCCCCGGACGTCGTACGCCACGACGTGGAACCGCTCGGCGAGCCGGGACGCGACCTCGGACCACACCTCCTTGCTGTCCGGGTAGCCGTGCACCAGCACGACCGTCGGCCGCCCGCTCTCCCCCAGCTCCGCGACGCACAGCTCGACACCGCCCGTACGCACCAGGCGCTCCCTGGCCTTCGCCCACACCGTCCCCGACAAGCCGTCACCCCCCGTGGTCATGACTGCGCTACGTGTCCGTAACGTGACACCGGCGAATCTCGCAGCCGGTCGTCCCCGGCGTCAATAGCGGGTCTCCCGGCTGTGGATAACTCCCGGCAAGGGGATTCCCCTACGGGCCCGTACGACTCCAGACGGACCCCAAGACGGCTCTCCGGTCTGACGACCGCAGTGGTACGGGTCACTACCGTCGTGGATGTGACTGTGATCGCGACCGAAAGCCTGAGCAAGCGGTTCCCCCGGGTGACCGCGCTTGACCGGCTCTCCGTGGACGTCGGGCCCGGTGTGACCGGACTCGTCGGAGCCAATGGAGCCGGCAAGTCCACACTGATCAAGATCCTTCTGGGTCTGTCCCCCGCCACCGAGGGCCGCGCCGAAGTGCTCGGCCTCGATGTCGCCACGAAGGGCGCCGCCATCCGCGAACGGGTCGGCTACATGCCGGAACACGACTGCCTGCCGCCGGACGTCTCGGCCACCGAGTTCGTCGTCCACATGGCGCGCATGTCGGGCCTGCCGCCCACCGCCGCGCGGGAGCGCACCGCGGACACCCTGCGCCATGTCGGCCTGTACGAGGAGCGCTACCGCCCCATCGGCGGCTACTCCACCGGCATGAAGCAGCGCGTGAAGCTCGCGCAGGCCCTGGTCCACGACCCCCAGCTGGTCTTCCTGGACGAGCCCACCAACGGACTCGACCCGGTCGGCCGCGACGAGATGCTGGGCCTGATCCGCCGCATCCACACCGACTTCGGCATCTCGGTCCTGGTCACCTCCCACCTGCTGGGCGAACTGGAGCGCACCTGCGACCACGTCGTCGTGGTCGACGGCGGCAAGCTGCTGCGCTCCAGCTCCACCACGGACTTCACCCAGACGACCACGACCCTCGCCATCGAGGTCACCGACACCGACGAGCACCCCGACGGCACCCGCGCGGTGCGCGACGCGCTCCACGCGCGCGGGGTGACCGTCGAGGACGGCAGCGGCCTGCCGGGCGCCGGACACATCCTGCTGCTCACCGCGCAGGGCGAGGACACCTACGACCTGGTCCGCGACGTCATCGCGGACCTCGGCCTCGGCCTGGTGCGCATGGAACAGCGCCGGCACCACATCGCCGAGGTCTTCAAGGACAGCGACGAGAACAGTGACCGGAACAACGGCGAGCAGCGGAAGGAGGCGGTCGGCCATGGCAACTGAGCAGTCCACGCGGACACCGGCCACTGCGACGGGTGACACCCGTATCCACAACATCGGCTACCGCTCCTACGACGGCCCCCGCCTCGGCCGCTCCTACGCCAGGCTCTCGCTGTACTCTCAGTCCCTGCGCGGCGCCTACGGCCTCGGCCGCTCGGTGAAGTCCAAGGTGCTGCCGATGCTGCTGTTCGTGGTCATGTGCGTGCCCGCCGCCATCATGGTGGCCGTCGCCGTCGCCACCAAGGCCAAGGACCTGCCCGTCGACTACACCCGCTACGCGATCATCATGCAGGCCGTCATCAGCCTGTACGTCGCCTCGCAAGCACCCCAGTCCGTCTCGCGCGACCTGCGCTTCAAGACCGTACCGCTGTACTTCTCGCGGCCCATCGAGACCGCCGACTACGTCCGCGCCAAGTTCGCCGCGCTGGCCTCGGCCCTGTTCATCCTCACCGCCGCGCCCCTGCTGGTGCTGTACGTCGGCGCCCTGCTGGCCAAGCTCGACTTCACCGACCAGACCAAGGGATTCGCGCAGGGACTCGTCTCCGTGGCACTGCTCTCGCTGCTCTTCGCCGGCCTCGGCCTGGTCATCGCCGCCGTCACCCCGCGCCGGGGCTTCGGCATCGCGGCCGTCATCGCCGTACTGACGATCTCCTACGGCGCCGTCTCCACCCTCCAGGCGATCGCGGAGGTCCAGAACAGCGGCGACGGCATCGCCTGGATCGGCCTGTTCTCGCCGATCACCCTCATCGACGGCGTGCAGTCCGCCTTCCTGGGCGCGACCTCCGCCTTCCCGGGCGGGGTGGGCCCGAGCACCGGTGAGGGCGTCGTCTACGTCCTGTTCACCCTCGGCCTGATCGCCGCCTGCTACGGCCTTCTGACCCGCCGCTACCGGAAGGTGGGACTGTGACCACACTCTCCATCGACCACGTCTCCCGCTGGTTCGGCAACGTGGTCGCCGTCAACGACGTCACCATGACCATCGGCCCCGGCGTCACCGGCCTGCTCGGCCCCAACGGAGCCGGGAAGTCCACCCTCATCAACATGATGGCCGGCTTCCTCGCCCCCTCCACCGGCACCGTCACCCTCGACGGACAGCAGGTGTGGCGCAACGAGGCCATCTACAAGCACATCGGCATCGTCCCCGAACGCGAGGCGATGTACGACTTCCTGACCGGGCGTGAATTCGTCGTCGCCAACGCCGAACTCCATGGTCTGGGAGCCAAGGCGGCACAGAAGGCGCTCGCCACGGTCGAGATGGAGTACGCGCAGGACCGCAAGATCGCCACGTACTCCAAGGGCATGCGGCAGCGCGTGAAGATGGCGTCCGCGCTGGTCCACCAGCCGTCGCTGCTCCTCCTCGACGAGCCGTTCAACGGCATGGACCCGCGCCAGCGCATGCAGCTGATGGACCTGCTGCGGCGCATGGGCGACGAGGGCCGCACCGTGCTGTTCTCCTCCCACATCCTCGAGGAGGTCGAACAGCTCGCCTGGCACATCGAGGTCGTCGTCGCCGGCCGGCACGCGGCCAGCGGTGACTTCCGCCGGATCCGCCGTCTGATGACCGACCGGCCGCACCGCTATCTGGTGCGCTCCAGCGACGACCGCGCGCTCGCGGCCGCGCTGATCGCCGACCCGTCGACGTCCGGCATCGAGGTCGACCAGGCCGAGGGCGCCCTGCTCATCCAGGCCGTCGACTTCGGCCGCTTCACCGCCCTGCTGCCGAAGGTCGCCAAGGAACACGGCATCCGGCTGCTCACGGTCTCGCCGTCCGACGAGTCCCTCGAGTCCGTCTTCTCGTATCTCGTCGCGGCGTAGGAGGCCCAAGATGTACGACCCCACAGTCGCCCGGCTCACCTACCGGGCCCTGCTCGGCCGTCGCCGGGCCCTCATCCTGGGCGCCCTGCCGCTGCTGCTGATCGCGATCTCCCTGGCCGTGCGCGGCCTCGCGGGCGCCGACGACCAGACCGCGGCGGACGTCCTCGGCGGGCTCGCGCTCGCCACCATGGTGCCGATCATCGGTGTCATCGCCGGAACCGGGGCCATCGGTCCCGAGATCGACGACGGCTCGGTGGTGTACCTGCTGTCCAAGCCGATCAAGCGGCCGACCATCATCTACACCAAGCTGATCGTCGCGATCGCCGTCACCATGGTGTTCTCGGCGGTGCCGACCCTGATCGCGGGCTTCATCCTCAACGGCAACGGCCAGCAGGTCGCCGTCGCCTACACCGTGGCCGCGCTGGTCGCCTCGATCGCGTACGCGGCGCTCTTCCTGCTGCTGGGCACCGTCTCGCGGCACGCGGTGGTGTTCGGGCTGGTCTACGCGCTGGTCTGGGAGGCGCTGTTCGGCTCCCTGGTGCCGGGTGCGCGCACGCTGAGCGTTCAGCAGTGGTCGTTGGCGGTGGCGCAGAAGGTGTCCGGCGGTGAGCTGGTGACCTCGGACGTGGGTCTGACGACGGCGACGGTGCTGCTGGTCGCGGTGACCGTGCTGGCGACCTGGTACGCCGGGCAGAAGCTGCGGTCGCTGACGCTGGCCGGTGAGGAGTAGGCGGTCCCCGCCGGGTTATTCGGTGGCGTCGGTCTTTTCCGGCGGGCAGAGTGGTTGTGTCCGCATCGCCGGGAAAGTCCGGCGCCGATTGCCGGGAGGGGAGCGGAGGAGTCCATGCGTGGCATGGCCCGTTCCTTGCAGGGCGGTCCGTGGGGGGCTTCGGAGCTGCTGCTCCGTCGAGCCCGCCCGCACGGGACCGTCCGGGGCGGCCGCTTCGAGCACGCGTATCTGTGGCGCGTGGGCCGCCCTTCCCTGGTTTCGCCTCTTCGGAGGCGGTCGCGGAGTCGGGGCGGGTGGGGGTGCGCAGCCCGGTGTTCGCGGGGCGCGCACCCCCATCCGTGCCGTCCTGGGGATACCTCCCCGGGCCCTTGAGATACCGGGGGAGGCACGATCGCCCGCAGTTATGGCAGAAGGCGTTCCAGGGCCCGGGCGATGCCGTCCTCCTCGTTGGAGGTCGTCACCTCGTCTGCCACTGACTTCAGGTCCTCGTGGGCGTTGGCCATGGCTACGCCGTGGGCGGACCAGGCGAACATCGGGATGTCGTTGGGCATGTCGCCGAAGGCGATCGTCTCCGCGGCCTTCACGCCCAGCCTGCGCGCGGCCAGCGACAGGCCCGTGGCCTTCGAGAGGCCGAGCGGGAGCAGTTCGACGATCCCCTCGCCCGCCATGGTGACGGTGACGAACCCGCCCGCGACCCCGGTGGCCGCCTCGGCGAGCTCGTCCGACGTCAGCCGCGGGTGCTGGATGTACAGCTTGTTCAGCGGCGCCGTCCACAGGTCGGACGCGTCCGTGAACGGTGTCGCCGGGAGCGCGCCCTTGACCTCGTACCCGGGGCCTACCAGCACATCGCCGTCCAGACCGTCACGGCTGGCCGCCAGGTACAGCGGGCCGACCTCCGCCTCGATCTTGGCCAGCGCCACCCCGGCCAGCTGCCGGTCCAGGGTCACCGACGTCAGCAGGCGGTCCGCTCCGGCGTCGTACACCTGCGCGCCCTGGCCGCAGACGGCGAGTCCCTCGTAGCCGAGGTCCTCGAGTATGGGGCGGGTCCAGGGCACCGCGCGACCGGTGACGACGATGTGCGCGGCGCCCGCCGCGGTGGCCGCGGCGAGCGCGTCACGGGTGCGGCGGGAGACCGACTGGTCCTCCCGCAGCAGCGTGCCGTCGAGGTCCGTGGCGATGAGCCGATAGGGGAAGAGGGTGCTCACTTGCTGACCGGCTCCAGGATCTCCCGGCCGCCCAGGTACGGACGCAGCACCTCGGGCACGCGCACGGAGCCGTCGGCCTGCTGGTGGTTCTCCAGGATCGCGACGATCGTGCGCGGTACGGCGCACAGCGTGCCGTTGAGCGTGGCCAGCGGGCGCACCTTCTTGTCCTCACGGACCCGGATCGACAGCCGGCGCGACTGGTACTCGGTGCAGTCCGAGGTCGAGGTCAGCTCGCGGTACTTGCCCTGGGTCGGGATCCAGGCCTCGCAGTCGTACTTACGCGCGGCCGAGGAACCCAGGTCGCCCGAGGCGACGTCGATCACGCGGAACGGCAGCTCCAGCGACGTCAGCCACTGCTTCTCCCACTCCAGCAGCCGCTGGTGCTCCGCCCGCGAGTCCTCCGGGGCGACGTACGAGAACATCTCGACCTTGTCGAACTGGTGCACGCGGAAGATGCCCCGGGTGTCCTTGCCGTGCGAGCCGGCCTCGCGGCGGAAGCAGGGCGAGAAGCCCGCGTAGCGCAGCGGCAGCCGGTCGGCGTCGAGGATCTCGTCCATGTGGTAGGCGGCGAGCGCCACCTCGGACGTGCCGACCAGGTAGAGGTCGTCCTTGTCGAGGTGGTAGACGTCCTGGGCCGCCTGGCCGAGGAACCCGGTGCCCGCCATCGACTGGGGGCGCACCAGCGCGGGGGTCAGCATCGGCGTGAACCCGGCGGCCGTGGCCTGCGCCATCGCGGCGTTCACCAGGGCGAGCTCGAGCAGCGCGCCGACGCCGGTCAGGAAGTAGAAGCGGGAGCCCGAGACCTTGGCGCCCCGCTCGACGTCGATGGCGCCGAGGAGCTGGCCGAGCTCCAGGTGGTCCTTGGGCGCGAAGCCCTCGGCGTCGAAGTCGCGGATGTCTCCGTGCGTCTCCAGCGTGACGAAGTCCTCCTCGCCGCCGACGGGAACGTCGGGGTGGACGAGGTTGCTCAGCCGGAGCAGGAGGTCCTGGGTCTCCGTCGCGGCGGCGTCGCGGTCGGCGTCGGCCGCCTTGACGTCGGCGGCGAGCTGGCCGGCCCGCTTCAGCAGCTCGGCCTTCTCGTCGCCGGAAGCCTTGGGGACGAGCTTGCCGAGCGACTTCTGTTCGGCGCGCAGCTCGTCGAAGCGGACGCCGGACGACCTGCGCCGCTCGTCGGCAGACAGGAGGGCGTCGACGAGCGCGACGTCCTCTCCACGGGCGCGCTGGGAAGCGCGCACACGGTTGGGGTCCTCACGAAGCAGGCGAAGGTCAATCACGCGCTCAAGGCTACCGGTGCGGGGTGACGCCTCACGACTCACTATTGCGGTGTCATGGCACACGTTCCGTCATGGGGCGAATGCGCAATGTGTCCCGCAAGGTCAATGAATGCGGCACTTCCCCCGGAACGGGTCGGTTCGCGGGCCGCCGGTTGACCTGACTTCCTTGCGGGGAGCGGAACTTGGGCTTCGGTTGTCCACAGGTGCTCACCCTTTCGGTGAGGTTATCCACAGGGTGTGGGGAAGATCTGTGGATGCCGGAATCGATCACTCCGAAGTGCTTGATCACCGTCGAGGATTCCATGGACAAACCCCCCTCATCCCCACTTTTGAGTGGAAACGACTCATCCCAAAGGGTTGACCAAAGGAAAAGGGTGGACGAAGGGTGGGGCGCCGGGCGATAAACGGGATCATGACCCGTGGGGCGATTTGTCGACCGAATGTCGCTTCGGTGTCGACTTGTCCCCAGGTAGAGAAGCGGACCTGTGGATAACTTCTGTGGACAATGAAAATCAGCAGGTAGGACCGGCCCCTACGCGCCGAAGGAGAGCCCGGGGTCCGTCAGAACCGCCCGTCCTGGCACCGGGCGACCCAGTCCGCGGCCCCCACGAACTCCTCGTCCGACGTACCGGGAAACGTCGGCCGCACCTCCCCCGGACGCACATCCGCGCGCGGGTACGAGCCGAGGAAACGCACCTGCAGACAGATCCGCTTGAGTCCCATCAGCGCCTCGGCCATCCGGCGGTCCGAGATATGGCCCTCGGCGTCGACGCAGAAGCAGTAGTTGCCGATCCCGGCGCCGGTCGGCCGGGACTGGAGCAGCATCAGGTTGATGCCGCGGGTGGCGAACTCGCCCAGCAGATCGCGCAGACCGCCGGGGTGGTCGTCGCGCTGCCACAGCACCACGGAGGTCTTGTCGGCGCCCGTGGGAGCGGCGGGCCGGGCGGGGCGGCCCACCAGGACGAAGCGGGTCTGGGCGTTCTCCGCGTCGTGGATCCCCGTCTCCAGGGCCTCCAGGCCGTACCGGGCGGCCGCGAACTCACCGGCGAAGGCGGCGTCGTACCGGCCCTCCTGGACCAGTCGCGCACCGTCCGCGTTGGAGGCCGCCGACTCCCAGACGACGTCCGGGAGATGCGTCTTCAGCCAGTTGCGGACCTGTGGCTGGGCGGCCGGGTGGGCGGTGACCGTCTTGATGTCCGACAGCTTGGTGCCCGGACGGACGAGCAGCGCGAAGGTGATCGACAGCAGCACCTCGCGGTAGATCATCAGCGGGGTGCCCGCGACGAGTTCGTCGAGGGTGGTGGTGATACCGCCCTCGACCGAGTTCTCGATGGGGACGAACGCGGCCTCGGCCTCGCCGACGCGCACCGCGTCGAGCGCGGACTGCACCGACACGTACGGGATCAGCTCACGGGTGGCCGCCTCGGGAAGCGTGCGCAGGGCGACTTCGGTGAAGGTGCCCTCTGGACCGAGATACGCATAGCTCGCTGGCATGACCTCACCCTAATGGGCCCGGCCGACGGCGTTTCCCGATGCGGCCCTCAGGGGTGAGCCGGAGCGGTTCTCACCCCTCCAGCAGGCGCTGGCCCACATACTCGCCCTCCGCCGCGCCGCCCGGCACCGCGAACAGCCCGCTCGACTCGTGGCGGACGAACGGCGTGAGGGCGTCGCCCCGGTCGAGCTTGCGCTGCACCGGCACGAAACCGCGCAGCGGATCGGCCTGCCAGCAGATGAACAGCAGGCCCGCGTCCGGCACCCCGTCCGAGCCGATGCCGTCGTGGTACGAGAACGGGCGGCGGAGCATGGCCGCGCCGCCGTTCTGATCGGGCCGGGTGATCCTCGCGTGGGCGTTGAAGGGGACCACCAGGTTGCCCTGGGAATCGGTCTTCTCCAGGTCCATGTCGGACGTCTCGGTCCCGCCGGACAGCGGCGCCCCGTCGGCCTTGTGGCGCCCGATGACGCCCTCCTGCTCCCGGAGCGACAGCTTCTCCCAGTCGTCCAGCAGCATGCGGATACGACGTACGACGGCGTAGGAGCCGTTCGCCATCCAGGCGGGCTCGCCCTGCTCCGGGACGTAGATCCGCTGGTCGAAGTCGGAGTCGGCGGGCTTGGGGTTGCGGGTGCCGTCGACCTGGCCCATCAGATTGCGGGCGGTCATGGGTTGGGCGGTGGCACCGGGTGAGCGGTTGAAGCCGTTCATCTGCCAGCGCACCCTGGCCGCCGAACCCGCGTCCTTCTGGACGGCGCGCAGGGCGTGAAAGGCCACGAGGGCGTCGTCGGCGCCGATCTGCACCCACAGGTCGCCGTTGCTGCGGGCCTTGTCGAGGTGGTCGGAGGAGAAGTCGGGCAGCGGGTCCAGGGCGACGGGGCGCTGCTTCTCCAGGCCGGTGCGGGCGAAGAAGCTGTGGCCGAAGCCGAAGGTGAGGGTCAGGGAGGAGGGGCCGGCGTCGCCGGCCACACCGGTGTCGTCCTGTGCGCTGGGCTCGCCCGCCATCAGCCGGCGGGCGGTGTCCGACCAGCGACGCAGCAGGGCGGCCGCCTCCTTGCGCCCCGCGCCGGGGGCGAGGTCGAGGGCGACGAGATGACCGCGGGCCTGGAGCGGCTGGGTGATGCCGGGCTGATGTTTCACGTGAAACGGGACCTGGCTGTCGCCGACCGAGGTCAGGGGGGTGGCACCGGCCGGCGCCGACGCGTATCCCACGGCCCCGCCGGCCGCCCCGAGTGCGAGCCCGGTGGCACCAGCCGTGCCGAGCAGTCGGCGTCGGGAGATGCCGTGGCCGGCGGCCCGGTCCCTTTGCTCCTCCTGGGGCGGTTCGGGGGTCCGGACCTGTGAAATGGACTGGTCGGGCATGGTGGTTCAGCCGATCTTCGCGTTCTTCGAGACGGTCACCTGGTCGATGTCGGAGGTCCGCACGGTCACCTCGACCTTCCAGTCGCCCGTCATGGGGATCTGTACGCCGCTCGCGGACCAGTGTCCGGTGGTGATGCGGTCGGGGGCCACGGGCAGCGGCCCGATGTCCTTGGCGTCGAGGGTGAGGGCGATCTTCACCTCGGGGACGTCGAAGGGCCGGCCGTCCGTGCCCTCCACATAGACGTGCATGGTGTTGTCGCCGACCCGGGCGGGGTCGAGGTCGACCGTGACGACGCCCTTGCCCTTCTCGCCACCGGTGTCGAAGGACATGTTCAGCGTCACCGCGCCGGTGCCCTGGCCCGTCGAGGGGGTCGAGGAGGACGACGAGGAGGTGGCCGCCTTGGCGTCCTGCTCCGTACGTCCGGGCTCCGTCTGGGTCAGTACGGTGGTGACGGCGAGCAGGACCACGGCTATGCCCGCTTCCGCGAGTACGGAGCGGCGCAGTCCGAAGCGGTCGGGGTCGGCGTCCCGCAGCCGCTTCTGCCGGGCGCTCTCCACCGCGGCCCGCTGCCGCGCGAGCTGGGCGGCGCGGGTGCCGTCGCCTTCGCCGGCCCCGGCGGTCCCGGAAGCTCCGGGGTCACCCTTGCCGGACCTGACGGCCCCGGACTCGGCCTCCGCGGTCCCGGCAGTCCCGGAGCGGCCCTTCCCGGACCTGATGGTCACGGGGTCGCCCTTTTCGGACCCGGTCTCTTTGACGCCGGCGGTACCGGAGTCGGCCTCGTCCGAGCCCGGGTCGGCCGTCTGGGAGCCGGCCGTCCCGGAGCCGGCCTCCCCGGCTCCGGCACTTCCCGAGCGGCCCTTGCCGGCACCGGAAGACCCGGCCCCGACAGTCGGGTCGGCCTCGGCCCCGGCAGCCTTGCCTGCCGCCACCGGCTGCTTCTTTTCCCGGCCGCGATCCGCCACCGCCACCGTCCCCGCCGCCAGCCGTGCGGTCCAGCGGCGGGAGACGGAGGCGGCCGCGACCATGAGCGCCACCAGGACGATCTTGGCAAGCAACAGCTGCCCGTACCGGGTGTCGGTGAAGGCCGACCAGGAGCCGAGCTGACGCCAGCTCTGGTAGACACCGGTGACGACCAGTGTCACCACGCTGCCGAAGGCGAGCCGCGAGAACCGCTGGACGGTGTCCTGGCCGACCGGGGTGTCGGCGGGCGCCCGGTAGAGGGCGACGATCAGGGTGGTGAGTCCGCCGAGCCAGGCGGCGACGGCGAGCAGGTGGAGCACGTCGACGGGCATGGCGATACCCGGCTGGAGCCCCTGGGAGGCGTGTTCCGACATGGCCCAGCTCGCGGCGATCCCGGCCGCCACGACCGTTCCGCCGATCGCCAGCCCGAAGGTCAGGTCCCGCTTCTCCTCGTCCTCCCGCTTGTCGTAGGCGCCGAACAGCACGGCGATGAACAGGGCCGCGGCGGCGAGCAGCAGCAGCCGGGACACCAGTGCCGCACCGGTCTTCGTCTGGAGCACGTCCCCGAGCAGCGACAGGTCGAAGACGTCGCCGACCGCCCCGGAGGTGGTGTAGGAGCCGCGCAGGAGCAGCAGCGCGAGTGTGGCGCCGGTGAGTGCGAGCCATCCGGAGACGACCAGCCGCTGGACCGCCCGCACACCGGCGCCGCGCCCCCAGCAGGCGAGCACGAAGGCGGCCCCGCCGGCCATGACGACGAAGCCGGCGTAGGACACGTAGCGGCCGAAGCCGTAGAGCCAGCCGATCAGACCGTCGTCGGAGGCCTGCGCGGAGACCGAGACGGTGGTCTCGGAGGGGGCGCCGATGGAGAAGGTGAAGGCACCGGCGACGGGATGGCTGTCCGCGGAGACCACCTGGTACGCGACGGTGTACGTGCCGTCGGGCAGCCCGCTGAGCAGTCGCACGGTGTATGTCGTGCCGCTGGGGTTGGCCGGCTCGCCCCTGTCGATCCGCTTGCCCTTGGGGTCGAGGACGCGCACGGCGTCGTCGCTCACCGCGATCTGCTCGGAGAAGGTGAGCGAGATCTGGGCGGGCGCCGTGTCGACCACCGCCCCCTGCCCGGGGTCGCTGCCGGTCAGCGCGGCGTGCGCGGAGGCGGGAGCGGCTCCGGCGAGGAGCGCGCCGGTGACGGCCAGGAGCAGCAGCACCAGGGTCCGCACGCGGGGGGCGATGGTCTGGGTCACAGGGGTGTCTCCCTCAGTGTCCGGTCTTCGGGGAATAGGTGGCCGACTTGACCGGGATCTCGACCGTGACGGGGTCGGACCGGTCGAAGGTCAGCTCGACGGAGACCTTCTGGCCTTCCTCGGGCTTCCGCTTCAGCTGCTCGAACATCAGATGGTTTCCGCCGCTCTCCAGCACCAGGCTGCCGTGCGCCGGGATGTCGAGGGACTCGGCCTCCTGCATGGCCCCGTCGACGGTGCGGTGCACGGTCACCTGGCCGGCGGCGTCGCTGCTGACCGAGGTGAGCCGGTCCGCGGTGTCGCCGTCGTTGCTGATAGTGAGGAAACCGGCGGCCATGTCGGACACCGGCTGCGGCATGTACGCGGCGCCGACGGACAACGCCGCCTCGCCGCCGCCGGAGTCGGAGCCGCCGCAGCCGGCCAGGGCGAGCGCCCCGGCGGCGACGAGGGCCGCGAGTGCCGGGCGCCTCACGGGTTCTCACCCTTGATGAGCTTGGGGAGGTCCTTGGTGTAGTCGTCGACGGTGGCGTCCTCGCCGTAGAGGACGTAACCGCCGTCGGTCTTCGGCGAGAAGGCGATGACCTGGGTGCCGTGGTCGGAGACGGTCTTGCCGTTGTCGTCCTCGCGCGGCGGGTCGATGGAGATGCCGAGGGTGCGCGCCCCGGCCTGGATGGTGTCGAAGTCGCCGGTCAGACCGACGACCTGGGAGTCGATGCCCTTGAGCCAGGTGCCCAGGGCGGCGGAGGTGTCGCGTTCCGGGTCGGTGGTGACGAACACGATCCGCAGTGCGTCCTGCTGGTCCTTGGACAGCTGCTTCTTCGCCACGGCGAGGTTGTTCATCGTCAGCGGGCAGACGTCGGGGCAGTGCGTGTAGCCGAAGTAGATCAGCGTGGGCCGCCCCGCGGTCTCCGCACGGAGGTCGTACTTCTTGCCCTGGGTGTCGGTGAGCACGAGGTCGGGCTTCTCGAACGGCTTGTCGAGGACGGTGGCCGCCTTCTGGGAGCCGGCCTCCTCGGACACCACGGCGACGGGCGTGCCGCTGTCGCCGTTCCCGCTGCCGCAGGCCGAGAGAGTGAGGGAGGCGACGGCGAACAGGGCCGCCGCCGCGAAGGTCTTGTTGCGCATGAAGGGTCCTGAGAGGTGAGTGCTCCGGCGCGCACCGGAACCGGCCACGGGGCCGTGAGCGCCCCGGTGCGCGCCGTCGAGCGGAGAAGAATGTCAGGCGGTGGTGCGCCGACGGCCGGCGAGTACGCCGTAGGCGACGCCCGCGGCACCGACCACGATGCCGACGACGCCCAGGACGCGGGCGGTGGTGTCCGTACCGCCGGAGTCGCCCTCGTCGGCGGAGGCGGAGGTCTTGGCCGAGGCGTTCTCGGCGCCCGCGGTGTCCTCCGCGTCCTTGTCGGCCGCGGCGCCGTGCGAGTGACCGTCCTCGGTGGCCTCGGACAGGGCCAGCACGGGCGCCGGGTGCTCCGGCTCCTCCTGGCCCTCCTGCGGCACCTCGATCCAGCGGACGACCTCCTTGTTGGAGTACGTCTGCAGGGCCTTGAAGACGAGTTCGTCGGCGTCCTCGGGCAGCGTGCCGACGGAGACCGGGAACTTCTGGAAGAAGCCGGGCTCGATGCCGTCGCCCTTGGCGGTCCAGGTGACCTTGGAGACCGCCTCGTCGATCTTCTTGCCGTGCATCTCGAGCGGCTTGTCCAGCTTGGACTTGGTGACCTTGGCGTCCCAGCCGTCGACCGGCTGCGGCATCACGGACGCCAGCGGGTGGTCCGTGGGGAACGTGATCTCGAGCTTGGTCGTCGAGGCGTTGTCCCGCTCATTGGGGACCTTGAAGTCGACGACCGCGTAGCCGCCCTTGGCGGCCGTGCCCTCCGGCTGCACGCTCACATGCGCGAAGGAGGGGGTGGACACGGTGAGAACGGCGACACCGGCGACGGCAGCGGCGGCGGCGATACGGGAAGCCTTCATGGCAGAAGCACTCCGCTTCGATGAGGTTTTTGACGGTGAGGGATGTGCCACGTGTGCCGCCGGACGGCCTCCATGGAGCACGGCCGGGAGCACACGGAGAAGGCCGCACGCGCGTGCCGCGCACCGGCGCCCTCTCCGTGGTGGAACCCGGAGCGGCGCGTCAGGCGGCGAGAGCGAGTGCGGTGCCGGAGGCCGGCGGGCCCCGGCGGATCACCGTGTGCTGGAGTGCGGGGGTACGGGGCAGGGGCGGTGCGAGCAGCGCGGTGCGCGGCATGCGCGGGGCCCCTTCCGGTGCTCCCGGGAGCCCGGCGCGCAGGGTACGTACCAGGGTGAGCGCCGCGCGGAGCGACCGTACGAGGGCGCCCTCGGCGACGCCGTGCGCCGACAGTTCGGTCAGCCGCAGCAGCGCCAGATCACCGCGGCGCAGCAGCCATCCCGCGGCGACCGCGGCGAGGACGTGGCCGAGCAGCATCGGCAGCGACGGCAGCAGTGACGCCGGGGCGACCGCGGCGGTCTCCGCGTGGGCGGCCCCGGCGTGGTGGATCCGCGCGTCGGCGAGGACACGTTCGGCCTCGGCCGGGCTGATCGTCGCCGCGCCGGGGCCGCACAGCAGCCGCGCGGCCCGTTCGACCAGCGCCGCGTCGGAGAGCGCGGACGACGGACCCGGGGCGGGCACACCGTGCTGCCCCAGGCCGAAAAGCATGTGCAGGGCCGTCTGACCGCCCGCCAGCAGCGCCGCGATCCCCGGCAGCGATCTCGCCCGTCCGGCGAGCGGCACCGCGACCGCGACGGTCCCGAGGAACCCCGCGCCCAGTGTCCACAGGGGGACGGCGGCGCAGGAGGCGACGGTGTGGCCCGCCCCGGCCAGCACGACGCAGACCGCGGCGAACACCGCGGCCCGCAGGATCCGGACTTCGTGTCCGGAGCGCGCCGTGCGCGGGTGGGGGGCAGTCATGGCGCGCTCATCATCGCACCGGTCCACCGGTCGTCGTACGGCAGGTCCGCAAGATGAGGTACGACCGGAAGATCACATCTGCCACAGGGCGCCCCACATACACCGATCGGCCGCACGACACACCCGCCATATGGGCGGTGTCACGTCAACTGCACGCTTACCGACGGGCACTCAGGGCAATACGTAACGGTATGTCGAGCCGCAGCCAGGAGGCTGGAGCATGAGCATCTGGTGGTCACTCCATCTGCGCCGCGATGCCGCCAGCGTGCCGCTCGCCCGGCGCCTGCTGCTCGGCACCATGGAGACCGCGGGCGTCGACCCGGACATCTCCTACGACCTCTCCGTCGCCCTCAGCGAGGCCTGCGCGAACGCCGTGGAGCACGGCGGGGACACCGCGCGGGGCGCCGTGTCGGAGGCGTACCGGGTGACCGCCTACCTCGACGGCGAGAAGTGCCGCATCGAGGTCGCCGACACCGGTCCCGGCTTTCCCGGCGCGACCGGGAGCCGCCCCCGGCAGGCGCCGGCCGACGCGGAGCACGGGCGGGGTCTGGGTCTCATCCAGGAGCTCGCCGACCACGTCCACATCGGCAACAAGCCGGGCCGGGGCGGCACGGTGGTCAGCTTCGACAAGATCCTCAAGTGGCGCGAGGACGCCCCGCTCGTCGCGGTGTAGCGAAGGCCGGGCACACACGCGTGCACCCGGCCTCCGTGTCCCCGCGCGTCGGCGTCCCCGCGCGTCGGCGTCCCCGCGCGACGGCGTCCCCGCGCGTCAGCCCTTGAGGCCCGCCATCCACGCCTCGACCTCGTCCGACCGCCGGGGCAGCCCGTCGGACAGGTTCCGGTTGCCGTCCGCGGTCACCAGGATGTCGTCCTCGATGCGGACGCCGATGCCCCGGTACTCCTCGGGCACGGTCAGATCGTCGGCCTGGAAGTACAGGCCGGGCTCGACGGTGAGCACCATGCCGGGCTCCAGCGTGCCGTCGACGTACGTCTCGGTCCGCGCGGCGGCGCAGTCGTGGACGTCCATGCCGAGCATGTGACCGGTGCCGTGCAGCGTCCAGCGACGCTGCAGGCCGAGCTCCAGCACCCGCTCCACCGGGCCTTCGACCAGGCCCCACTCGACGAGCCGCTCGGCCAGCACGCGCTGGGCGGCGTCGTGGAAGTCGCGGTACTTGGCGCCGGGCTTCACCGCCGCGATACCGGCCTCCTGGGCGTCGTACACGGCGTCGTAGATCTTCTTCTGCAGCTCGCTGTACGCGCCGCTGATCGGCAGCGTGCGCGTGACGTCGGCGGTGTAGTACGTGTGCGTCTCCACGCCGGCGTCGAGGAGCAGCAGGTCGCCGGAGCGGACCGGTCCGTCGTTGCGCACCCAGTGCAGCGTGCACGCGTGCGGGCCGGCGGCGCAGATGGAGCCGTAGCCGACGTCGTTGCCCTCCACGCGGGCGCGCAGGAAGAACGTTCCCTCGATGTAGCGCTCGGAGGTGGCCTCGGCCTTGTCGAGGACCTTCACGACGTCCTCGAAGCCGCGCACGGTGGAGTCGACGGCCTTCTGCAGCTCGCCGATCTCGAAGCCGTCCTTGACCAGTCGCGCCTCGGAGAGGAAGACCCGCAGCTCCTCGTCGCGCTCGGCGGTGACCTTGTCCGTCAGCGCCGCCTCGACGCCGGCGTCGTACCCGCGCACGACCCGCACCGGCCCGGTGGCCTCGCGCAGCGCGCCGGTCAGCTCGCGGACGTCGGAGGCGGGGATGCCGTAGAGCTGCTCCGCCTCGGTGAGGGAGTGCCGGCGGCCGACCCACAGCTCGCCCTGCCCGTCCAGCCAGAACTCGCCGTTCTCACGGTCGGAGCGGGGCAGGAGGTAGATCGTCTCCTTGTGGCCGCCGGCCGTGGGCTCCAGGACGAGGACGCCGTCCTCGGTCTGGTTGCCGGTGAGGTACGCGTACTCGACGGACGCGCGGAAGGCGTACTCCGTGTCGTTCGACCGCGTCTTCAGGTTGCCCGCGGGGACGACCAGACGCTCGCCCGGGAAGCGGGCGGAGAGCGCCGCGCGGCGGGCGGCGGTCTCGGCGGCCTGGGGGATCGGCCGCAGGTCGTGCAGCTCGGTGTCGGCCCAGCCGCTCTTCATGCTCTCGGCAAGCTCGTCGGACACGCCCGGGTACAGGCCGTTCTTGCGCTGCTTGACGGGCTCCTCTTCGGCAGTCTCCGGGGTCTCCGGCAGCTCCTCCGCCACGGTCATCCTCCTAGGTACGGCACTGGACCACCCCCCATCGTACGGTCGTACGGAATCGGCCGAACGGGGTACGGACCGGTGGCGCGGAGGGACGGGCGCGGCTACTCGAACCGCGCCGCCAGCAGCACGACGTCCTCCCTGGACTCCGCCGTGTCCGCCCCGTCGGACAGCACCGCGCGCAGGACGTGGTCGGCGACGGCGCCGGGGTCGTGGCGCAGGGCCTTGGGCACCCCCGCCGCGGCCGCGTGCAGCCGGGCGAAGGCGCGGTCGGTCGGGTCGCCGGTGCGGTGCAGCAGCCCGTCGGTGTACATCAGCACCGTCTCCCCCGGCTCCGCCTGGACCTCCACACTGGGTGCCTCCCAGCAGGCGAGCATGCCCAGGGGGGCGGAGACCGACGTCTCGACGAACTCGGTGCGGCGCTCGCCGAGCAGCAGCGGCGGACTGTGCCCGGCGCCGGCCAGCGTGATCCGGCGCAGCGCGGGTTCGCAGTAGCCGAACAGGGCGGTGGCCGACCGGGCGGGTTCGGTGAGCCGGAGCAGCAGCTCCAGGTCCGACAGGACGGCGACGGGGTCCTCGCCCTCCATCACGGCGTACGCGCGCAGCGACGCCCGCAGCCGTCCCATCGCGGCGACCGCGCTGGGACCCGACCCGGTGACGGAGCCCACGGTGAGTCCGAGTGCGGCGTCCGGCAGCGGCAGCGCGTCGTACCAGTCGCCGCCCCCGCGCGGGGACGTGCGGTGCCGCGCGGCGAGCTGGACGCCCGGGACCCGGGGCAGCCGGGAGGGCAGCAGCTCCTCGGCCATCGTGGCCATGCGCACACGTGTGCGCTCGAGTTCGAGGAGTCGTGCCAGGTACTCGGCGCCGTGGCGGACGTACAGGCCGACGAGGTGGCGCTGGCGCTCCGACGGCTCGGCCGGCTCGTCGTAGAGCCACACCGCGGCGCCCAGTCGCCCGGAGGCCTCGGCGGTGAGGGGGAGGGTGAAGCTGGCGGCGTAACCGAGGCGGGCGGCGACCTCGCGGTGCCGGGGGTCGAGACCCTTCTCGGCGAACAGATCGGGCTCGGCGACGCCGTCGTCGGTACCGGGCAGTCCGTCGAGGATCCTGCCGTACGGCAGTGAGCCGCGCGGCACCGTCTCCAGGTGGCCGAGATCCGCGCGGGCCAGTCCGAGGCCGACGCTGGTGGCCGGGCCGAGACCGTCGGCGGGCTCCAGGGCGACGAGGCCGCGCCGCGCGCCCACCAGGGCGGCTCCCGCGCGGAGCAGTTCCCGGAGCGCCTCGTCGAGCGTGTCCGCGCGAGCCAGGCGTTCGGTGAGCTCGTGCAGGGACGTGAGGTCGGAGACCCAGCCGGCGAGGCGGTCCTGGAGCAGCGCGCCCGGCGCGTGCTGGGGGTTTGCCGCAGGGGCGGGAGAGGTACTCGCGACGGGCGCGACAGTGTGTGCGGGTGAGGGAACCGTTGAATCGATTCCGGCCACTTTCGGAGGGTGCGGGGCGTTCATGGCGTCCGGCTTTCCGACCGGTACGTACTGCTCAAAAGCATCGCAAACCCCCATGTCATTCTGCGTCGCCGGCAGTGTCTCCACATGTACACGTACTCGTGAGGAGATGTCCAGCATTGTCCTGCTGGGATTCCTGGTGTCCGTGAGACTGAAGGGAACTCCCGGCGCACCTCTTGCCGAAATGTGAAGTTGGCTTGAAACTGCCTCAGGGGGAGGCTTATTGCGGTCGACTGGCCTTGCTCGACGGAGCGTCACAGCGGTCGTGATGGGTACGTACTCGGAGAAGGCCAGGGGTGGTTGGAAACCGCTCGGGAACCTGGCGACGGACCCGGGCGTCTTAACCACCGACGACCGTGCCCCATCCTCCCGTGGCGGAGGCGGAGAGAAACACGCGCGACGGTAAACGCCAGACTTCGCCACCCCCACGCCACGCCCGTACTTCTGATACACGCAGTATGGGTGGAACGGCCGCGGAGGCAGCCCATGCTCGGCCCATAGGGGTTCCCCCTGCCCGACGCGGGGGTGTGATGCGCCAACAGGTACGCACAGTGAAGTGATCGACACATGACGTGATCTGGACCCACGGTGTTGCCAGGCGTGCAACGGAAAGGAACGAGCGCTCATGCGCGAGATCCTCGGAAGGCGACGCAGGCTCCTGTCCCGGCGCGGCGACGAAGGGCCCGATCTGATCGGCGCGGCCCTGACCTTCGCCTCGGACTGGCAGTGGCCCGTACTCCCGGGCGTGGCGGTGGACCCGCAGGACCGGTCCCGCTGCGCCTGCCCCGACCCCGAGTGCACGGTGCCGGGTGCCCACCCGTTCGACCCCGGTCTCCTCGCCGCCACGACCGACGCGCGCATGGTGCGCTGGTGGTGGGGCAACCGGCCGACGGCGCCGATCGTCCTGGCCACCGGAGGCAACGCGCCCTGCGCGGTGTCCCTGCCCGCGCCGGCGGCCGCCCGCGCCCTCGGCGCGCTCGACCGGCGCGGTATGCGGCTCGGGCCGGTCGTCGCCTCGCCGGCCCGCTGGTCGATCCTGGTGCGGCCGTACTCCATGGAACAGCTGGGTGAGTTGCTGTACGCCAAGGACTTCGTCCCCGGCTCCCTCCGTTTCCACGGCGAGGGCGGCTACATCGCGCTGCCTCCGTCGCAGACCGCGCAGGGCGGGATCCACTGGGAGCGGGCGCCGCTGCCCGGCTCGGCCTCGCCGTGGGTGCCGGACGTGGAGGCGGTGGTGGACGCCGTGGTCGACGCCCTGACCCGTACGGGCGTGAGCGCGCCGGAGCTGTAGGCCGCGCGTCCCGCGCGACGCGTATGCCCCCGGGGCACGGTCCAGGGGCGGTACGCCCCCGCCCGGTACCGACGTCAAACCGCTGAACCCCGTCGACGCCGGCGGGGTTCACGTCTGCGCGCGGGGCTCGGGGCGCGGCCCCGGAATTCGCCGTCACCGTGCTCCGGGGCGACTCGCTCATGACGACGGGCCGTCGGCGGTCGACCGCGTTCCGTGAACGGCGGGTGGTACACGAAGACCCGGTTGCTGGCGACGGGGGATGCACCAGCAACCGGGCTACGGGAACGGTAACAAGAGATCGGCGGTTCGCAAATTCGATCTCGGCGTTTCCGGTCACCGACTGGCTTGTCCCCGACGGGAGTTACGCATGGGTCAGGTGGTGCGCGACAGGCCGGTTCCGCCGGCCGGCAAGCCGGCGGAACCCCGTCGCGGACCTCCGCCTCAGCTGAGCGTGACCTGGCGGTTCGTCAGCCCGCCGCGCGCGCGGCGCTCGTCGGCGGTCAGCGGCGCGTCCGTGGCCAGCGCGGCGGCGAGCCGCTCGGCGAACTCGGCCGCCGGCTTCTCCACGTCCTCGGCACCGACCGCGCTCGGCAGGTCCCACACCGGCACGGTGAGGCCGTGAGCGCGGAAGGAACCCACGAGACGGGTGCCCTCGCCGAGCGAGGAGCGTCCCGCCGCGTGCAGCCGCGCGAGAGCGTCCAGAAGCTGCTCCTCGGGGTACGGCATGACCCACCGCAGATGGTTCTTCTCGGGCGTCTCGCACCAGTACGCCGAGTCCACGCCCGTCAGCTTCACGGTCGGGATGGCCGCGGCGTTGGCCCGCTCCAGGGAGGCGGTGACATCCGGCGTGGCGTTCTCCGGGTCCGGGACCCAGAACTCGAAGCCGCTGTGCACGACCGGCTCGAAAGCGCCCTCGGGGTCGAGCAGATCCTGCAGCCGGACACCGTCGGCGGGGGCGCGCCGGGACTGCACCGGCGTACCCGGGTCGGCGGTGAGCGCGCGCTGCAGGGTGTCGGCGAGGTCGCGGCTGATGTCGCCGGAGGAGGTGTCGTTCTGCAGGCCGAGCAGGACCGAGCCGTCGTCACGGCGCAGGGCGGGCCAGGCCATCGGCAGCACCGTGGCCAGCGTGACCGACGGGACGCCCTCGGGCAGGTCCTCCTTGAGCGCCAGCTCGACGGTGGCGGCCGGCACCAGCTCGCGCAGCGCCACCCAGTCGCACTCGCCCGGCAGGCCCTCGAACGGGCGGTGCACCAGCTCGGTCACCGCGTGCGCGGCCTCACGGCCGTGGCAGGCCTTGTAGCGGCGGCCGCTGCCGCACGGGCAGGGCTCGCGTGCGCCGACGACCGGGATCTGCCCGTCCGTGAGCTGCGGGCGCTTGGCCTTCGTCTGGGGTCGCTTCTTGGCCATCGTGGGTGTCTCCCGGTTACGGCTCGTCTCGTACGGGCGCGAGCCTAGCCGTTCATGCCACGGCCGACCGGAACCTGTGGACAACGTGCCGACCTGTGGACACGGCGAAGACCCCGGAGCGGGGGCCCGCCCTCAGCCCACGTCGTCGAAGACGTCCCCGAAGTCCAGCCCGGGCATACGGGAGACGGACGGAGCCGTCACGCGCGCGGCGAAGTCCTCGCGCCGGCGCCCGGCGGCCCCGGCGTCCGGGTCGTACACGTCGTCGTGGACGACCACCCACACCGTGACCTCGCCCGGCACCTCGTCGCGTACGCCCCAGTCGTCGGCCAGCGCCGTGATGATGTTCAGCCCCCGGCCGCCGTGCGCCGTGACCGACGGGGTGGCCGGCGCCGGGCGGGTCGGGCCGCCCCCGTCCGTGACCTCGACGACGAGCCGTCCGCGCGGATCCACCCGCCACGCGGCCCGTACGTCCCCGTCCCCGGCCAGGGCGTCGCCGAGCGGCCGGCCGTGCTTGCACGCGTTGCTCAGCAACTCGGACAGGATCAGTACGGCGTCGTCGATGACCGAGTCCGCCACCCCGCCGTCGCTCAGCTGCGTACGCATCCGGCGCCTTGCCTTCCCCACGCCCGCAGGGCCATGGGGCACGGCCATGCTCGACGACGTGGGCACCTCCTGTGCCACCACCAACGCCACCCCCGAGACCTCCTTCGCCCACGCCACGGTGTGGATGCCCCATGGGCCCGAACCGGAAACCGGCCGATCCCCGGCCGGTGACGCACTCGAAACGGCCGAACACGCACCGAACGCGCCGGAGCACACCCCGTAGCCATGTGGCTGGATTTCGTCGCAGTGGCCGAGATGTGAGGATGCGCCGGTTCCGGGCACCGGGTCAAGACGTGTGCGCGCTACGCCTGGGACGGGCGGGACGGGTGGTGCGCCGCGCGGTCAGCGGCCGAGCTGATCGAGCACCGCGCGGGGACGGTTGGTGATGAGGGCGTCCACGCCGAGACGCACACAGAGGTCCACGTCCTCCGGCTCGTTCACGGTCCACACGTGCACCTGGTGGCCGGCCTGCTTGAGACGCTCGATGTACGCGGGGTGGCTGCGCACGATCCGGATCGAGGGCCCCGCGATCCGCACACCGGCGGGCAGCCTCCCGTCGCGCAGCCGCGGCGTGACGAACTGCGTCAGGTGGACCGTGGGCAGCGTCGGCGAGGCGGCGCGCACGCGGTGCAGCGACCGCGCGGAGAAGCTCATCACGCGCACCGGGGAATCCTCCGCGGCGGCGGGCGCGTCGAGGCCGAACCGCTTGAGCAGGAGCAGCAGCCGCTCCTCGACCTGACCCGCCCACCGCGTGGGGTGCTTCGTCTCGATCGCCAGCTCGACGCGGCGCCCGGCGTCGGAGACCAGCCCCAGCAGCCGCTCCAGGGTGAGGACGGAGGTGGCCTCCCGGTCCTCCGGGCGGTGCTCCCAGTCGGGTTCCTCCACGCGCGGCCCTCCGGCGGGGTCGCGGCTCTTCCAGGAGCCGAAGTCCAGGGCGGCCAGATCGGAGAGCTCGAGCGCCGACACGGCACCGCGGCCGTTGGACGTACGGTTGACGCGACGGTCGTGCACGCACACGAGGTGACCGTCGGCGGTCAGACGCACATCGCATTCGAGCGCGTCCGCACCGTCCTCGATCGCTTTGCGGTACGCGGCCAGCGTGTGCTCGGGGGCGTCCTCGGAGGCTCCGCGATGTGCGACGACCTGGGGCGGGTGCTGTCGTGCGTGGGTCACCGCGTCATGGTGCCATCGCGCGCGGGCGGACGTTCGCCCGGAGTCGCGTGAACGGTGTCGCCGTCCGGTCGGAGGCATCGAGTGGCGTGCCTTACGTGAGTAATGCCCTATATAAAGAATGGCCCCGGACCCACAGGAACGGCTTATGGTGCCCTGACGGCCCATGGGAAAAGCTGTCGTCATACAAAGAGACATGCACAGCTGTATCGCGCCGGCTCGTGGACGGGCGTGAACGAGCGTGACCGAGTGCGACCCGAAAACAACAGCCGTGGACCGAGGAGAGAAGCTGTGAGCACCGAGAACGAGGGCACCGCGGTACCCCCGGCCCCGTCGGCACCGCCGCCCGCGCCGGTGGATGCTCCCGCTGCTTCGGCGTACCAGGGGCAGCCGGCCCCGGGAGCGGCTCCGGAACCGGGCCCCGCCGCGCAGAACGCCGATCACGGATACGGCACCGCTCCCCAGCCCCCGGTGGGTGAGCACGGCTGGGGCCGCCCGCACGGCACGCACGGCGGACAGGAACCCACCCCTCCCCCCGCCTCGTCCCCCGACGCCCCCTGGCCGCCGCCGGCGTACGGCGGCGGCGGGCACGGCGCGGGCGGCGGCTGGGGCTCCTCGTACCAGCAGCCGGCGCCGAAGAACGGCGGCGGGCGCGGCCGAATGGTCGCCGCGGTCCTGGTGGCCGCGCTGGTCGCGGGCGGCCTGGGCGGCGGTCTCGGCTACACGCTGGCCAAGGAGAACGACACCGACGGCTCGACGACCGTCTCGGCGTCCACCAGCGGCGGCAACGTGAAGCGTGATCCGGGCACGGTCGCCGGCGTCGCCGCCACGGCGCTGCCCAGCACGGTCACGATCGAGGCCGAGAGCAGCAGTGGCGAGGGCGGCACCGGCACCGGTTTCGTCTTCGACACCCAGGGCCACATCGTCACCAACAACCACGTGGTCGCGGACGCCGTCGACGGCGGCAAGGTCTCGGCGACCTTCCCCAACGGCAAGAAGTACGACGCCGAGGTGGTCGGCCACGCACAGGGCTACGACGTGGCGGTCATCAAGCTGAACAACGCCCCCTCCGACCTGAAGCCGCTCACCCTCGGCAACTCCGACGACGTCGCGGTCGGCGACTCGACGATCGCGATCGGCGCGCCCTTCGGCCTGTCGAACACGGTGACGACGGGCATCATCAGCGCGAAGAACCGCCCGGTCGCCAGCAGTGACGGTTCCGGCAGCCAGGCCTCGTACATGAGCGCCCTGCAGACCGACGCGTCGATCAACCCGGGCAACTCGGGCGGCCCGTTGCTCGACGCCAAGGGCAATGTGATCGGTATCAACTCCGCGATCCAGTCCACCAGCAACGGCGGCTTCGGCACGGGACAGGCCGGCTCGATCGGCCTGGGCTTCGCCATCCCGATCAACCAGGCCAAGTACGTCGCCCAGGAACTGATCAAGACGGGCAAGCCGGTGTACGCCAAGATCGGCGCGTCCGTCTCCCTGGAGGACTCGACCGGCGGCGCGAAGATCACCGAGCAGGGTGCGGGCGGCTCCGAGCCGGTGGACCCGGGCGGCCCCGCCGACAAGGCCGGCCTGCAGCCCGGCGACGTCATCACCAAGCTCGACGACCGGGTCATCGACTCCGGCCCGACCCTGATCGGCGAGATCTGGACGCACAAGCCGGGCGACGAGGTCACGATCACCTACGAGCGCGACGGCAAGGAGCGCACCACGGAACTCACCCTGGGCTCCCGCGTGGGCGACAGCTGACCGCACCCGCGCACCCCGCACCCGTTACTCTGGTCCCGCGCCGCCGCTCGCCGGCAGGCGCGGGGAGGCGTGCCCGAGCGGCCGAAGGGAACGGTCTTGAAAACCGTCGTGGCAGCGATGTCACCGTGGGTTCAAATCCCACCGCCTCCGCGTGATGCGTAGTGAGAACGGCCCCTGACCTGGGATTGGTCGGGGGCCGTTTTTCATGTCCGGACCCTGCGGCTCCCGGGGGTTTCCCGATCGGACGGGCCGTAAGGGGCACGCAGGGTTCGGGGGACGGGGGTATGTCGGGCGGGGCCCGGGACAGAATGAGGCATGCGTGTGGATGACTGGTGTCTCACCGAAGACGTTGGCGAACTTCTCGACCGTGCCGGGGGGTTTCTGCGTTCGCGGCCCGGGATGCATGTGATGGCGCTGACCTGGGCCGAGAGGGTGCGTACGCGGGGGCCGGCGGCGTTCGGGGGCGGGACTCCGCTCTTCGGGGTGCTGGAGTCGGCGGGTGAGGTGCGGGCCGTGTTCCATCGGCTGCCGCCGCGCGGGGTGAGCGTCACCCCGCTGACGGCCGGGCAGGCCGACAGCCTCGCCGCCCGGCTGGCCGGGGTGCTGCCCCAACTGCCCGCCGTCAGCGCGGACCACGGGAGCGCCGCCGTGTTCGCCGAGGCCTGGGGGCGGCACACCGGTGCGACGTCGAAGGCCCGCGACCTGCGACTGCGGCTGTACCGGCTCGGCACGCTCACCCCGCCCGACCCGTTGCCGGCGGGGCGGGCCCGTGTGCTGGGCGAGGAGGATGTCGACGAAGCCGCGTTCTGGTGCGGAGAGTTCGCCAAGGCCGTCGGCGAGGACGTCACCGTGAACGCCGGGACGTGGAGCAGCACCCGGTACGCCGACAAGCGGTACACGCTCTGGGAGACCCCGGACGGCACTCCCGTCTCCGTCGCGGGCATGAACCCGCTGATCGGCGGACAGATCCAGGTGGACATCGTGTACACCCCGGCCCGGCTGCGGGGCCGGGGCTACGCGGCCGCCGTGGCGGCCGAGGTGAGCCGGGCCGCGCTGGCCGCCGGCGCGCGGGACGTCGTGCTGTTCGCGGACCTGTCCAACCCCACCAGCAACGCTCTCTACCAGCGGCTCGGTTACCGCACCCTCGCCGACTGGGGGACCTACGACTTCGCGTACGCGGAGCCGGAGGCCCGCTGAGCATCGCCGGAGGGGTTTCAGGACGCCGCGCGCAGCAGGCGCAGCTGGCCGATCTCCGCCACGTTCTTCATCAGCTCGGCGTTCACCCAGGCGACCATGTGCGCCTTGGTGTGCGCCGGGTCGTCCGGCCAGGGGAAGGGCGCCGTGGTGCTCAGCTCCGCGTCAGTGAGGCCGTCGAGCACCGTGAGCCATTCGTCGCGCAGGGAGCGCAGCCAGTCCACCGTCGCCGGGCCCTCGCCGGGCCAGACGACGTCGGTCCGCGCGCGGGGGAGGCGTCCGCGCGCGTGGGCCGTCGTCACGCTCCACCACCAGCCGATGTGCCAGGTGATCCAGGCGATGGTGGGCACGGGCACGGGGTCGGGCTCGGTCTCCGCCCAGTCGGGGACCCAGGCTCCGTCGGGTGACCGGCGCACGGTCCAGCAGTGGGGCGTGGGCTCCCACAGGAAGTCGTCCGGTTCCAGGCGTTCCAGGTGGTACTCGAACAGGGACCAGGTCAGGTCGAACTGGAAGCGCAGCAGTGAGGTGGGCATGAGGGACCTTCTGTGGGGCGGCGGGGGGTCAGAGTTCCTCGTCCGTCGCCAGGGTGTCCCAGTCCACTTCCAGGAGGCCGGGTTCCGCGTCGTGGGCCGAGGGGACGCACGCGGCGGGCTGGAACCAGACGACGGTGAGGCGGGAGCGGTACAGGGCGCGGTCGTGGGACGGGTCGAGGGCCTCCGCGCGGAAGCTGCCCACACAGGCGACGGAGGGCAGCACCTCCACCGGGCCGAAGGCGCCCGCGTACTGGTCGGGGTACTCGCGCGGGGGCGGGATCAGATGGACCTGGGGGCCCGGGAAGGAGCGGTTGGCCATGCGCACCAGCGCGTCGATCCGCCGGTCGTTGAGTGGCTTGCAGGGGTAGCCCTCGAGCAGGCCGCCGTAGGTCGACGACATATGGAGTGCGGAGAGGTCGACCGTGCGGCCGGAGGCCAGGACGACGCGGGCGAGTGCCATGGTCGGCACCTTATGGCGGTGGTGCATTCGGGGCTTTCGATTTCAGGGGCGGTGGGCTGTCATGCGGGCGGCCGACGCGATCGTCGCGCGGGCCTCTCGTTCGGTCAGGCCCGTGCTGACGGCGGCGGTGACCAGCGGGTCCACCAGGTCCGGGCCGATGCCGTCCTCGTAGGCGCGGCAGGCCGCCCAGAACAGGCGGGTGTTGCGCTGCCCCTCGTGCGCCGCGAGGACGAACTGGACCAGGCCCTGGCCGTGTCCGCCGGCCGACGGGGGAGTCGGGTGGTGCGCGCGGGGCGGCGGGAGAAGCAGGCGCAGGAGCGCGGGCGGGCAGGGGGCCGGGGGCAGGTGCGCGGTGCCGGGGGCGGTGGCGTACGTGCCCCGGTCCGTACGGGAGCCGGGGCCGACGAGATAGCCGCCGGCGCCCCGGATGTCGATGCCGGGGGCGAGGCGGCCCGCGGAGTTGGGGACGACGACGTCCGGCGGGCCGGTCAGCCACAGATGGCGGCCGCCGCTCGGGGTGAGGACGACCACCGTGGCGGGGATCGTGAACAGGTGACGCAGCGCCAGTTCACGCAGGGCGGCAGGGGCGTCCGTGCCGGTCTTGGTGTCCAGGTCGATGCCGATGAGGTGGTGCGGGGGCAGTCCGCAGGCGATGCCGTAGCCGGTGGCGCGGGGCGCGGCGGCGAACAGGGCGCGGATCCGGGCGGGTTCGGTGGAGGCGTCGTGGACGCCATGGCCGTAGCGGCCGCATTCGCCGTGGCAGGGCGGGCCCGCCGGCTCCGGGGTGTCGCGGTGGGGTGAGCGCAGGGCCGGGAGCTTGGTCCGGGACAGGGGGATGACGGCCAGGCCGCGTTCGGCGGCTGACAGGGCGTGTGCGAGGGCCAGCGTCGTGGCCTGCCGGTCGGTGGTGGCCATGAGCTTATTTTCGTACATGCGTTCGAAGAAGGGAAGGGGGAGTGCGGGCGGCGCGCGGGAGCGGAGCCGTCGCCGGGAAGGTGGCGGAACGCTTCACCCCTTGCGAGGGCGGGCGCGTGCCAGTCCCGTGCGGGAGTGGTGGGAATCCGGGGGCGTGCCGGGGTTTATCCCGTTGTCGTCACGCTTGCGTGCGAAGGCGGCGTCCAGGGTGGTTCGGCGGGGATCGCCTGGGCAGCACTGATCTCGCGACGTCGTGCACAGCGCCGGGGTGGGGGGCCAACTTCCCTGGTGACAGCCGAATTCCACGCACAGGCGGTCATGAGCCGGTGCGTCCTTGTTCTGGAGGGAACACAACATGGCAAGTATCCGTACCGCCCGCGTCATCGCCGCGATCTCCGCCCTTCCGCTCGCGGCCGCCCTCTTCACCGGGGTCGCGACGGCGGACAACGGCGCCCTGGCGGACGACGGATCGATCGCGACGGCCACCAGCTCGGACGCCGGCGTCCTGGGCAGCGGCGTAGGCGGCGACAACTTCGGCAACTCGGCGACCTCGCAGCAGCAGGCCACCGGCTCCGGCGCCACCAACCAGAGCAACAGCGCCCAGGTCAGCGGCTCCGCCTTCACGGCCGTCAACCAGGGCAACGACAACGTGGCGGTCAGCTTCAGCCCGCTGTGGTGAGGAGGCCGGCGGCGCCCTGACGGTGGGGGGTCACCGGGGTGCCGTGGGGGGCGTGGGGGGAGGCGTTCGCGCGGCAGTGCTTCGGCGCTGCCGCGCGGGCGTTTTCACAGGGGGTCCCTCGCGGGGGCTTCCGGGGCGGCCCGTCACGGCACTCCTGCGGGGCCCTCGCGGGTGTTCCTCCGGGGCCCGGCACGGGTGTTCTTCGCGGAGGATCCCCCGGGGGCGTTCCCGCAGTGGCCCCTCATGGGCGCCCCCGCGGCGGGCCCGTCATGGGTACCTCACGGGCGCCCCTGTGGCGGGCCCGCCACAGGCGTTTTCGTGGCGGCTCGTGGCGGGTGTGTCTGCGGCAGCCTGGCATGGGTGTTGTTGTGGTGGCCCCGCGTGGGTGGTCCCGCCGTGGCTCGTTGGGGGTCTTCGGGGGGCGGCCTGTGGCAGGTGTGTCTGCGGCGGCTCGGCATGGGGCTTGTGCGGCGGCTTCCCGCGGGTGTTTCCGCCGTGGCCCGTCGAGGGCGTGCCCGTGGCGGCCCCGCTCGGGCGTTCCGTCGCGGCTGCGCACAGGCGTCCCGTGGTGGCCCGGCCCAGGTGTTCCGGTGTGGGCCCTCGCGGGCGTTTCCGTGGCCGGCCCTCAGGGGTCGACCCGCAGTACCCCTCACCCGCTCGTCCACCTTCAGGAGGTGCAGCCCGCCCCACCCCTACAACCTGAGGGGGACGTGGCTTCGGGACCTACGGGCGATTTGCCGGGCCGCACCCGCTCCTAGCGTTGAGCCATGACCACACCCGTCTGCACCAGTGCTTCGAAAGCCGCCGCACCGGCGACCGTGACGCAGACCCGGACCCAGAACCTCCGGTACCCGTCGTTCTCGTCGTACATGAGGGCCCGCCAGCCGGTACTCCTGCGTACCGCCCGGTCCCTGACCGGGAACCCCAGCGACGCGGAGGACCTCCTGCAGACCGCCCTCGCCAAGACGTACGTCGCCTGGGAACGCATAGAGGACCACCGCGCGCTCGACGGCTATGTGCGCAGGGCCCTGCTGAACACACGGACGTCGCAGTGGCGCAAGCGCAGGGTCGACGAGTTCGCCTGCGACGAACTGCCCGAGTCCGACCTGGTGCCCGCCGGCGGCGACCCGGCCGAGCAGCAGGCGTTGCGCGACGCGATGTGGCGGGCGATCATGCGGCTGCCCGCGCGGCAGCGGGCGATGGTCGTCCTGCGGTACTACGAGGACCTCAGCGAGGTGCAGACGGCCGAGGTGCTCGGTGTCTCGGTGGGTACGGTGAAGTCGGCCGTGTCGCGAGCCCTCGGAAAGCTCCGCGAGGACGCCGAACTGAGCCTCGTCCGCAGCTGAAACGCGCCGGCTCCACGGCACGGCGGTGATCGATCATCCGCTCCCCTAGTGACATACCGCGCGGTATGTGCGCAGAATCAGCGCAACCCGTACCGCCCGCGCAGGCAATGTCGCCCAGGAGGACGCCGTGCTGAGCACCATGCAGGACGTACCGCTGCTGATCTCGAGGATCCTGACCCACGGGTCGACGATCCACGGCACCTCACAGGTGACCACCTGGACCGGCGAGGGTGAACCGCACCGCCGTTCCTACGCGGAGATCGGCGCCCGTGCGGCCCAGCTGGCCCACGCCCTGCGCGACGACCTCGGTGTCACCGGCGACGAGCGGGTCGCCACCCTCATGTGGAACAACGCCGAGCACGTCGAGGCGTACTTCGCGATCCCCTCCATGGGAGCCGTCCTCCACACCCTGAACCTCCGCCTGCCGGCCGAGCAGCTCGCGTGGATCGTCAACCACGCCGCCGACCGTGTGATCATCGTCAACGGTTCGCTGATCCCCCTGCTCGCCCCGCTGCTGCCGCATCTGAAGACCGTCGAGCACGTGGTCGTCTCCGGCCCCGGCGACCGTTCCGCGCTGGCGGACGCCACCGCGCGGGTGCACGAGTACGAGGACCTGCTCGCCGGACAGCCCGTCGCCTACGACTGGCCGGAGATGGACGAGCGTGCCGCCGCCGCCATGTGCTACACCTCCGGCACCACCGGCGACCCCAAGGGCGTCGTCTACAGCCACCGTTCCATCTACCTGCACTCCATGCAGGTCAACATGACGCAGTCGATGGGCCTGACCGACCAGGACAACTCGCTGGTGGTGGTCCCCCAGTTCCATGTCAACGCCTGGGGCCTGCCGCACGCCACCTTCATGACCGGCGTCAACATGCTGATGCCGGACCGCTTCCTGCAGCCCGCCCCGCTCGCCGAGATGATCGAGGGCGAGAAGCCGACCCACGCCGCCGCCGTCCCCACGATCTGGCAGGGCCTGCTCGCCGAGCTGACCGCCAGGCCCCGGGACGTCTCCTCCCTCACCCAGGTCACCATCGGCGGCTCCGCCTGTCCGCCCTCCCTGATGGAGGCGTTCGACGCGCTGGGCATGCGGGTCTGCCACGCCTGGGGCATGACGGAGACCTCCCCGCTCGGCACCATCGCCCGCCCGCCGGCGCACGCCGTCGGCACCCCGGAGGAATTCGCCTACCGCCTCACCCAGGGCCGCTTCCCGGCCGGCGTCGAGGCCCGCCTCACCGGCCCCGGTGGCGAGCGCCTCCCCTGGGACGGCGAGTCCGCTGGCGAGCTGGAGGTGCGCGGCACCTGGATCGCGGGCGCCTACTACAACGGCCCCGGCGCCGAGCCGCTGCGCCCGGCCGACAAGTTCAGCGAGGACGGCTGGCTGAAGACCGGCGATGTGGGCACGATCTCCCCCGACGGCTTCCTCACCCTCACCGACCGCGCCAAGGACGTCATCAAGTCCGGCGGCGAGTGGATCTCCTCGGTCGAGCTGGAGAACGCGCTGATGGCCCACCCGGACGTCGCCGAGGCCGCCGTCGTCGCCGTCCCCGACGACAAGTGGGGCGAGCGCCCGCTGGCCACGGTCGTCCTCAAGGAGGGCTCCACCGCCGACTTCACCACCCTGCGCGCCTTCCTCCAGGAGGAGGGCAAGATCGCCAAGTGGCAGCTCCCGGAGCGCTGGTCGGTGATCGCGTCGGTCCCGAAGACCAGCGTCGGCAAGTTCGACAAGAAGGTGCTGCGCAGGCGGTACGCCGAGGGGGAGCTGGACATCACCCGGCTCTGACACGGACGTACGTGATCCGGCCCTGACGCCGGCGTACGGAGCCGGGCTCTGGCGCCGGCGTACGGAGCGGCCTTCGGCCCCGGCGTACGTGATCTGGCTGGCGTCGGCGTACGGAGCCGGCCTCTGGCCCCGGCGTCCGTGATCCGGCGCGCCCCTGGCGTTGGCGTACGCGACGTCGTGGGGCACCGGCGCACGTGATCCGGCCTCAGACACGGACGTACGTGATCCGGCCCAGGCGTCGGCGTACGTGATCCGGCCCTGGGCGTCGGCGTACGCGACGCCGTGGCCCAGGCACCGGCGTCCGTGATCCGGTGCCTGAGACCCGCGTACCTGCCCCGCCCCGGCACCCGCCGGGCGGCGAGGGGCATGCCCCCGCCGCCCGGCGCCTACGCGCTGTTCAGCGTCGTATCGCCGTGCTTCCCCAGCCCAGCGCCAGCCAGACCGCCGCGACCGCCGACACACCGCCCCAGCCGAGGTGGGTGAAGGCGGTGCCCGCGAGGGCGGAGGCGGTGGCGCCGCCGGCGAAACCGGAGACGACGTAGGCCGTGTTGGCGACGGCCGGGCTGGAGGTGGTGGTCAGGGCGAGGGTCTGGTTGGCGACGTGGGAGGCGACCAGGGCCGCGTGGATCGCGACCGCGGCGACGAACAGCGCCCAGATGACCTGCCCGCCCAGCCAGAACAGCGGCACGGCCCCGGCCGCCAGCAGATACGCCCCCCGTACGACCCTCGCGGCGCCGAACCGGTCGACGAGCCCGCCCGCCAGCGGAGCCACCGCGCTCGCCGCGAGCCCGAAGAGGCCGAACAGTCCGGCGGTGGCCGTGGACAGGCCGTAGGCCGGGCCCGTCAGCAGCAGCGCGAGCGAGGTCCACAGGGCGCTCCACGCGCCGAACATCCCCGCCTGGCGCACCGAAGCGCGCCACAGGTCGGGCGAGCGGCGCAGCAGTCCGGGCAGCGCGGCGATCCCGCCGAACAGCGGGCCGTCGCGGTGCCGCCGCCCGGACGGCAGGACGAGGGCGGTGGCGACGCCGAGCGCGAGCGTGAGCACGGCCGCGCCCGCGAACACCCACCGCCAGCCGAAGGCCTGCCCGGCGAGCCCGCCGAGCACCCGGGCCGCGACGATGCCGGTGAACAGTCCGGCGATCACGGCGGCGACATGGCGGGCGCGGCGCGCGGCGGGGGCGCGTTCGGCGACCAGCGGGACGAGGAGCTGCGGTACGACCGTTCCCGCCGAGGCGACGAACACGGCGACGGCCAGCGCCCCCGTACCGGGCGCGACGGCACTGGCGAGCAGGGCGGCGGTGGTGACCAGGGTGAGCGTGGTGACCAGCCGGCGCCGGTCGACGGTGTCGCCGAGCGGGGCGAAGAACAGCAGCCCGACCGCGTAGCCGAGCTGGGCGACCGAGGCGATCCAGGCCACGGCGGACGGCGTGGAGCCGAAGTCATGGGCGATCAGGGAGAGCAGGGGTGCGGCGAGATAGATGTTGGCGGCCGTGACCGCGGTGCACACGGCGATGAGGGCGAGGAACGCTCCGGAGCCGCGGGACGCACCCGGCTCCGGGGTGACGGCCGATGGTCTGCGGCCCTGTCGGCCGGTGGTGGCGCTGGGCGGCGCTGAGGACATGAGCGGGGTACCCCTTCGAGCCTGCTCTAACAACTAACTGGTTGGTTGGCTGACGGAAGAACAGTCTGCGGCCCGGTTCGATTCCCTGTCAACCAAACAGTTGGTTACTTGCCGCGCTACCCTGTCCCGTATGGGAGTCAGGGACCCCGAGGCCACCAAGGCCCGGATCTTCGAGTCGGCGGTCACCGAGTTCGCCCGCCACGGCATCGCCGGCGCCCGCATCGACCGCATCGCGGCCGACGCGAAGGCCAACAAACAGCTCATCTACGCCTATTTCGGCAACAAGGCGGAGCTGTTCGCGATCGTTCTCGAACGCAAGATGCTGGATCTCGCCGAGTCCGTGCCCGTCGAACCCGACGACATCGACGGCTGGATCGACCGGCTGATGGACTACCACGCCGCCCACCCCGAGCTGCTGCGCCTGCTCTTCTGGGAGGGCCTGGAGTACGGCACCGACGAGCTGCCGCACGAGGGCGAGCGCCAGGAGCACTACGTCCGCAAGGTCGCCCTGCTGAAGGACGGCCAGGACCGGGGCGTCGTCACCGACGCCATCCCGGCCGGCGACCTGCTGTTCCTGCTGACCGCGCTGGCCAACTGGACGGCCGTCGTCCCGCAGATGCGCCGCATCCTGGTCGGCGCGGACACCGGCGACCACGCGCGGCTGCGCGCCTCGGTGAAGGAGGCGGCCCGCCGACTGGTCGCCCGCTGACCACGCCCGTCAGTTGGTCCCGATCCGCGACAGCAGGTCGACGATCCTGTCCTGCACCTCGTCGGTGGTGGACCGCTCCGCCAGGAACAGCACCGTCTCGCCGGATGCCAGCCGGGGCAGGTCCGCCTGGTCGACGGCGGCCGTGTAGACGACGAGCGGGGTGCGGTTGAGCTGCCCGTTCGCCCGCAGCCAGTCGATGATCCCGGCCGGCCCCGCCTGGCGCCGGTGCACCTGCATCAGGTCCATCACCACCAGGTTCGGCCGGAACTGCCCCGCCAGCGCCACCGCGTCGGCGTCGCTCGCGGCCCGCGCGACCTGCATCCCGCGCCGCTCGAGCGTCCCGGTCAGCGCCAGCGCGATCTCCGCGTGCTCCTCGACGAGCAGCACGCGCGGGGGGTGCTGTTCGCTGTCGCGCGGTGCGAGTGCCTTCAGCAGTACGGCGGGGTCGGCGCCGTACGCGGCATCGCGCGAGGCCTGTCCGAGCCCGGCCGTGACCAGCACCGGCACCTCGGCCGCCACCGCCGCCTGCCGCAGCGACTGCAGCGCCGTACGGGTGATCGGACCGGTCAGCGGGTCCACGAACAGCGCGGCGGGGAACGCCGCGATCTGCGCGTCGACCTCCTCGCGCGAGTGCACGATCACCGGCCGGTAGCCGCGGTCGCTGAGCGCCTGCTGTGTGGTGACGTCCGGCGCGGGCCACACCAGCAGCCGGCGCGGGTTGTCCAGCGGCTCCGGGGGCAGTTCGTCGTCCATCGGCTGCGGACGCGGCGGGTCCGCCACCTCGACGGCCCCGCCGGGACCGTCCAGCGGCTCGGGTCCCTCGGCCGCGTCCGCGTCGGGCGCCCCTATGGCGTACGAACGCCCGGTGCCCTCCGTCGTCGGCGTGCGCCGGGACTGCGCCTGGGCGTTCGCGGGCACGGGCTCGGCCGCCGGGTGCGGGCGTGCGCCCTGTTCACCGCCCGCGGCCGGATCGGGTCGCGTACCGAGCTTGCGGCGCCGGCCGCCACCGCCCGGCTGGTGCGGGGGCGGGGTCGCCGACGGCAGCGGCTGCTGCACCTGGGCGGCCTGCCGCGTGAACGGCACGCCCTGCCCGAGCGTGCGCACGCTGATCGCCCGCCCCTGGGTGGAGTTCGGATCGACCGGAGCCGAGGACTCCGCCGGCAACGGCTGGGCGACCCGCCGCACCGGCGCGCCCTCCGGCGGCAACGGCGTCCCGGAAGCGGGCGTCGGCTGCGGTACGGCCGTACCGGCGCCGGAGGTGTCACCTGCGGCGGGCCACTGCTGCGCACCGGGGGCGGCTTCGGCGTGCGCTGCCTCCTCGGGAAGCGGCTGAGCGGGGGGCAGGGGCTGGGCCTCGGCCGGCGGCTGCGCGGGAACGCCCTGGGGCGCGACGGGCATCGCCTGCGGCGGCAGCGCGGTGCCCTGCGGGGCGGGGGGCGCGGCTTGGGGCGGTACGGCGGCACCCTGCGGAGGTACGGCAGCACCCTGCGGCGGAGCCGGGGCGACCGGTACCCCTTGCGGTGGTACGGCGGCGGCCTGCGGCTGGGCGGCGGCGCCTTGCGGCGCGACGGGCGCTCCCTGCGGCGGGACCGCGGCACCCTGCGGCGCGACGGGCGCTCCTTGCGGTACGGCAGCACCCTGCGGGGCGACCGGTACTCCCTGGGACGGAGCGAGGCCACCTTGCGGGGCGACCGGTACCCCTTGCGGTGGTACGGCGGCGGCCTGCGGCTGGGCGGCGGCGCCTTGCGGCGCGACCGGTGCTCCCTGCGGCGGGACCGCGGCGGCCTGGTGCGCGTGTCCCCCCTGCGCCGGAACCGGAGCCCCCGGCCCGGCCACGGCCGGAACCGCCTGCGGAGCCGCAGCCCCCCACGGCGCCGGAGCCCCCGGAGCCTGGACGTTCGCCGCCCGGGCGGCCGGGACGGCACCCGGAGCCTGTGCGGGGGTGCCCTCCGCCTGCTGGGCGACGGCCCGCCGACGGCGGCCCGTCGGCGCGCTGGTGGGATGCGGCTGCGGCGGGGTGTGATCATCGGCCTGGTCGTGCGGAACGGCGTCATGCCGCCCGTCGTCCGCACCCGCGTGCCCGGCCGCCTCCGCCGCCGGTCCGGCCTGCTGCTCCTGGTCCGCCTCGGCCGGCGGCAGCGCGAACACCGTACGGGGCGCGGCCTCCTGTGCCGCCGCCCGCTCGGTGGCGGCGGCCAGCGCGCGCCGGCGCCGTCCCGTGGCCTGCGCCGGGCCCGAACCCTGGGCCGGTACGTGCACCGCGACCTCGGCCCCGGCCGTGTCGTCCTCCGTGCCCCCGCCGGACGGCGCGGGCAACGCCGGCGGCAGCGCCTGCTGTTCGTCGGACCCGCGCCGGGCCCGCCGCCCGGACGGTGCGGGCATCCCCTGCGGCGGTACGGTCCCGCCCAGCCCCGTGTTCGAGGCGGCGGCCCCCGCCGCGTGCTCGGCGGCGGTGACGACGGCACCCTCGGACACCCCGGCGGCGCCGGCGAGTTCGATCTCGGCGCCCACCGCGGCCGGCGCGTCCTCGGCCGGCCGGCCACGCCGCCGCCCGGTGCCACCGGACGGCGCGGACTCGTCGTCGGCGGCGGCCGCGGCCGCGCGGCGCCTGCGGCGGCCGGTGGGAGCGGACTCCGAGCCGTCGTCCGCGCCCGGCACCTCGCTCTCCAGGAAGGCGTCCACGGAAGCGCGCCGCGCCCGGCGCCGCCCGCCACCGGAGGCCGGCTCGGCGACAGCGGGCTCCGGGGCCACGATCGCCAGCTCGGCGGCCGGCACGGACCCCGCCCCGCCCCCGATCGGCACCTCGAGGACGAAGGCGCTGCCGCTCATCCCGGGCACCTCGTGCGTCTGCAGCACACCGCCGTGCGCCCGGACGATCCCGCGCACGATCGGCTCGTGCACCGGGTCGCCGCCGCCGTACGGTCCGCGCACCTCGATGCGTACGACCTCGCCGCGCTGCGCCGCCGCGACCACGACCGTGTTGTCCAGATAACCGCCTGCCGACACGGGTGTGTTGCCGGTCGCGTCGACACCCGCGACGTCGGCGACGAGGTGCGCGAGGGCGGTCGCGAGCAGTCGCGGGTCGACCTCGGCCTCGATGGGCGGCGCGTGCACCGCGAACTGCACCCGGCCGGGCCCGATGAGCTCCACGGCCCCCTCGACGCCGGCGGCGACGACGGCGTCGAGCATCACCTTCGTACGGGCGACCTGATCGCCGCCGGTGTCGAGGCGCTGGTAGCCGAGGACGTTGTCGATGAGGGTGGTGATGCGGGCGTAGCCGGCCGACAGGTGGTGGAGCACCTGGTTGGCCTCGGGCCACAGCTGTCCGGCGTCGTCGGCGGCCAGCGCGGACAGCTCGCGGCGCAGTTCGTCGAGCGGGCCGCGCAGCGACCGGCCGAGCAGGGTGAGCAGCTGGTCGTGCCGGGCGGCGAGGGCCTCGTAACGGTCCTTCTCCCGCTCGCCGAGGGCGGCGTACCGCTCCTCGTTCGCGGCGAGTTCCTCGGTGTGCCGCTCGGCCAGCTCCTCCAGCTCGGCGACGTGGCTCTGGCGCAGGGCGGTGAGTTCGGAGGCGTGTTCCTCGGCGAGCCGCTCCAGCTCCTCGGCGTGCTTGCGCCCGGCCTCCTCCTTCTCCTCGGCGAGCGTGTCGAAGGGGCGCCGGTCGGCGAAGGTCATCACGGCGCCGACGAGCTGGTCGCCGTCGCGCACCGGCGCGGTCGTCAGGTCGACCGGCACCTGGTCGCCGTTCTTGGCGTACAGCACCTGCCCGCGCACCCGGTGCTTGCGTCCGGAGCGCAGGGTGTCGGCGAGCGGGGACTCGCCGTACGGGAAGGGGGCGCCGTCCGCGCGCGAGTGCAGCACGAGGGTGTGCAGTTCGCGCCCGCCGAGTTCGCCCGCGCGGTAACCCAGTATCTGGGCGGCGGCCGGGTTGACGAGGACGATCCGCCCGTCGGTGTCCGTGCCGACGACGCCCTCGGAGGCGGCGCGCAGGATCATCTCGGTCTGCCGCTGGGACCGGGCGAGCTCGGCCTCGGTGTCGACGGTGCCGGACAGGTCGCGGACGACGAGCATCAGCAGTTCGTCGCCGGTGTAGCCGTCGTTGGCGTACGCCTGCTGGCCGGTCTCCAGATTCGCACTGGTGACCTCGACCGGGAACTCGGTGCCGTCGGTGCGCCGGGCGACCATCCGCGTGGGCTTGGTGCGCGCGTGGGGGTCGACGTGGTCGGGCCGCCGCATGGATCCCGGGATGAGCTTGCTGTCGAACTCCGGCAGCAGATCCAGCAGCCCCCGGCCGACCAGCGCGGTGCCCGGGGTCTCGAACGCCTCGAGGGCGATGGTGTTGGCGTTGACGACGGTCCCGTTGGCGTTGACCAGCACCAGGGCGTCGGGTAGCGCGTCCAGTATGGCTGCGAGGCGAGCAGCGCCTCGGGATGGCCTGCTGCTCACGAGACGCTTCCTCCCTGTTACCGCGACGTGCCGACCGCTCGGGCCATCTTGCCAACCTGCCCGCAACGTGTCACGCGAGGGATTCTAAGGGCTGGGATTGCGCTCGCGACGCGGGATGGGACGTACATCGCATCAGGAAGTGACGGCGATGTGACGCCCGGTGCGCCCCGGACCCCTGACTGCCTGCGCCGACACGGCCGGAACCTTCGCTGTACCTTTACGCCCCCTGTGCCCCGACTCGCTTCCGCACGCCCCCTCAGGCGCCCCGCGCGGAGCGCGTTTCGGGCAGCAGCGGCACCAGCCGGTCCCAGCGGGCGATCTCGCATCCGTTCGTACGGCCGTACGTCGCGTCGACCGGGCGGCCGGCCCAGGTGCCGGTGACCCGGGCGGTGGCCGGACCCCCGTACCGCAGGGTGCAGACGGCGTCGCGCGGCACGGGGGCGAAGGCGTCCCGCCCCCACCGGGTGTTCCGCTCTACGGCCGCGCAGGCCCCGACGGGATCGGGGTGGCTGCCGCCGCCGGGCCGGCACCGCACCTCGTACGTCCCGTCCGCCCCGCCGCCCGCGTCGCGCACGGTGACGGTGAGACGGTCCCCGCGCGGGGACGCGTCCTGGGCGTGCGCCGGGTGAGGCGCGGCGGACAGGGGGACAAGGGCGGCAGCGGATACGGCGACGGCCGCGCGGAGGTGTGTCATGAGCCGGGACATGACCTGACCAACGCGCCACCGCGCGGGACGTTGCGCCACGCGGGCGTGACGAGGGGAAGTGCTTTGCCCTGCGGGCTCCCCGCCTAGTACCGTGGGTGCCGATTGGTGACAGCCCACGCGGTTGTGTCATCATCGGCACGCACCGACTCGCACGCGCTCACGCGCGGACAGCCTGTGCGACCTGTGCATGGAGGCGTCGCCTAGTCCGGTCTATGGCGCCGCACTGCTAATGCGGTTTGGGGTTTACGCTCCATCGAGGGTTCAAATCCCTCCGCCTCCGCACTGTCACGAAGCCCCGGTCCCCGCGACCGGGGCTTCGTCGTTCCCACCCCGTCGATCCGGCGTTCGCGCAGGTCGCAAGGGGTGAACCAAACGGATTTCACATGGCGGCGGCAGTCATGTAATGTTCTTCCTGTCGCCGCGAGCGGGCCGAAAGGACCGGGAAGCGGCGAGAAAACTGAAGAAACAAGCACTCGTAGCTTAACGGATAGAGCATCTGACTACGGATCAGAAGGTTGCAGGTTCGAATCCTGCCGAGTGCACACAGGTCAAAGGCCCTGCCGGATTACCCGGCAGGGCCTTTGACATCAGCGGTTGACATCAACGTCCGCGCGCGGCGCCGGTCAAGCGGCCGTTTCGCCGTCGGTGTCGCCCTGGTCGTCGTCCAGTCCCAACGCGTCGTCCATCCGATCGGCGGCGGCCCTCAGCGTCGTTCCCATCACGTGCGCGTACGTGCAGCGACGCGCACGTGTGGCGCAGGTCATGAACCCGCACTCGCCGCACCCGGGCGTCCCGACACAGGATGGTGAGCATCCTGTTCAGGCTGCGCGGATCGATCACCCTGCCCGTGTGAGTCGTGAAGATGAGTCCCGCCGGCTGTTCGTCCGTCGGCTTCCGCTTGGGCCCTGCAACCTGGCGTTCCAGATCCTGCGCCGCGCGGTGCTCGGTGAGCGTCTGCACACACCGCCGGGGCAGAGAGATCGTGCGGACGGACCGCATCGTCTTCGGCGTTCCGAAGACGAGCGCTCGCCAGATGCGCTGAACGTTTCGGCGCACTCGGAGCGTCCCCGCGTTCAGGTCCACATCCGACCACGTGAGCCCCCATACCTCCCCGCGGCGTAGGCCGGTGGAGACCAGTAGCAGCCACAGAGCGTAGAGACGGTGGGGTCGCGCTGTCTTCAGGAGCGCTTTCGTCTCGGCGACGTCCAACGGGCGAACCTCCTTCGGGTCTACGGTGGGGGTCTCTACGATCCGGGCCACGTTCCGTGCGGTGACCGGTACGGGAGTCGGCCGGTTGACGGGGTGTGGGGGCACCACGAGGGTCTTGAGCCAGTCGGGCAGGGGCCGCAGCAGCGCGGGCCCCACGGTCGCGTAACGGCTGCCGTCGACGATGCTGCCGGCGGCGAGGACGTAGCCGCCCCATGCGCGGGTGTCGACCAGCGGGGCGAGGGTTCCGGCGGTGTTGTGCAGCCGTACGGCGGACGGGATGGGAGCCGGGGAGGGTTGTGGTTCAGCGGACGCGGCTGACGTCGGCGCTTCAGTTCTCAGACGAGTCTGCTTCGGCGTGTTCGGCAAAGACCTCGCGTGCCACGGCGTAGCTGTCAAACGCGCGAGCGACACCCGCGTAGACGGCCATCTGGATGAAGGCTTCGACGATCTCCTCTTTGGTCACGCCATTGTGCAGAGCGATACGCAGCTGGCCCCGGAGCGGCTCGAGGATGCCCAGGCTCGCCGTAATGGTGACCGAGATGAGTGCGCGGGTGCGGAGGTCGAGATGCTCGCTGCGAGTCCATGCGTCATTGAAGGCGTGTTCGGTCGCGATCCGTGTGAAGTCGTAGGCGTTGTCAGGTTCCGTCGGCCTAGGATCGACATACGGCGCCAGGCTGAAACCAAGGATCTTCTCGGCGTTGTTCAGAGCGCGCGTGTAGTCAGCGTCGTGTTCCGTCATGGCGCCATTCTGCGTGCTGCCGACCCAAGGGCATTGGACCGGCACGACGCTCGAATTAGTCGACTATGTCGGGTTTGTCAAGAGCGCCCCTTTTCGCTGACACCAGTACCTGACACCAACAAGGCTGGACAGCAACAGACACCGCCGAACATGCCCGGGAGTGCGGGCCGCCGGCCCGTGGGGTCCGGCGGCCCGGCGGTGGTCAGGCGTTGCCCGCGGCCTTGCGGCGGCGGACGACGGCGACCGCTCCGGCGCCGAGTGCGACGGTGACGGCGCTCGCGAGGCCGAGCGGGGTCATGGCGGAGGACGTGCCGGTCTCGGCGAGACTGCCGCCGGTGCCGGTGGCCGCCGTCTGGTTTTTGACGCCACCCTGGGCCGAGGGGCCGGTGTCCTTGGTGTCCGGCCGCTTGTCGTCGTTCTCGCCGGGGCGGCCGGGTTCGGCGTCGTCGGTCGTGCCGGGTTCGCTGCCCGCGGGCAGGAGTTCGAAGTCGTAGCGCTTCATCGGGCCCAGCACGCAGGGCCGGTACACGTCGTGGGCGTCACCGGCGAAGAGGGCGAAGGCATCGGTGGCCTCGGCGACGGAACCGACCTTCATGCGCAGCTTCACGTCGTTCCGCTCGCCCGGCGCGATGCCGTCGATGGGCGCGATGTGTTCGGGCCCGTCGCCGTCCAGGGTCTGCCAGCCCGAGCCGTCGGACCACTGCACCTTCAGGGCGCTCTTCGCGCCGCGCTGTTCGCCTTCCGCGTGGAAGAAGAGCAGCGGGTCCACGGTCAGTGTGCGGTCGGTGCCGTTGGTCACACGCAGGGTGAAGTCGACGGTGGTCCCGGCGACGACCTTGGACGGCAGCCCCACCGCGAGGGAGGTCAGTCCGTCCTCCCGGACACACTCCTTGGCTGCGGTGAGTGCCTTCTGGGCGGCCTCGTCGGCCCCGCGGGCCTTCTTGAGGGCGTCCTGGAGCAGGCTGTACTCACGGACGGCTGCCACTCTGGCATCGCCCAGCGCGGTGTCGGCCTCCGCCGCCGCGGTGTCGGCCTCCTGCTGTGCGGTGACCGCCTTCGCCAGTTCTCCCCGGGCGGCTTCGAGGGCCTTCTGTGCCTCGGCCTTCCCGACTTCGTCCTGGGCCGCTTCGAGTTCGGCCTCGGCGGCCGTGACGGCCGTCTCGGCCGCCGCCTTGACGCCGGCCGCTTCCTTCGCCGCCGTGTTCGCAGTGATCGAGGCCGCCTTGAGCGGGTGTGTGTCGGAGCCCAGGGACTCCAGGGTCGCCTTGACCTCCTTCTGGCCTTCCTCCTTGGCGACGAGGGCCTTCTCATAGGCGGTCTTCGCGTCGGCGGCGGCCTTGACCAGTTCCGCGTACGTCGGCTGCTGCCGCACCTGTCCTGCGGACGCTCCGGCGGCGAGGGCCGGGGCGGCGGTGAAGAGGGCGACGGGCGCGGTCACCGCGACGGCGGCGGCCACGGCCAGGGTACGGCTGAATCTCACTAGGGACCTTTCCTGGTGGGAAACGGGGGAGAAAGTGCCGGCAAGAGAAAATGCGAGCATCCTGCGTAATGCCGAGCCTATTTTCCCGGGCGGGGGCGGGCCGGTGCTTTTTCTCGTCTCGCGATTCCCTTCAGGGAAATGGGGTTGAAGGAAAGGGGCGAATGGGGATGGTTGTTCAGAGCGCCCCGCAATTCTCTGTGACGTATGTCTCCTCGGTTGCGAGGAGGGGCGGGGCAGGCGCCGACGGGCGGGCTTCCTGGGCGCCGTGTGGTCCGGATCAGGCCGGTGACGGGGGGATGTTCTGGGTGGCGTGGAAGAAGTTGTCCGGGTCGTAGGCGCGTTTGACCGTGGTCAGGCGGTCGTAGTTGTCGCGGTAGGTGGAGCGGACGCGTTCGGGGCCCTCCGACTCGCCGAGGAAATTGACGTACGAGCCGCCCATGGAGTGCGGGTGCAGGTCGGTCCAGTAGTCGACGCACCACTGGCGGATGCGGTCGGCGTTGGCCGGGTCGGGGTCGATGCCGGCGATGACGCCGGACCAGACGGCGTCCCGGTAGGCCCAGGCCGTGTCGCCGGGGGAGACCCGGTGGGCCGCCCCGTCCACGGGGTAGAGGTGCATCGTCGACAGGTCGGTGGGCAGGGCGTGGGCGTACCGCTCGTGCACGGCGACGGCGTCGTCCGGGATGCCGTCGAAGAAGTCGCCGCGCCAGTACCACTGCAGGCCCTTGGGGAGCAGCCCGTCGAACATGGACTGCAGGGCGGGGTACGGCATCGGCGTGGCGAAGTGGAAGGCAGGCGGGGCGGGGTCGTTGACCACGGACAGGACGTCCTCCAGCCGGCCGGAGTCCAGGTCGCCGGTGTAGCACCAGACGACGGCGCACATCTTCTGTCCGTGGATCGGCTCCGGGAAGGGCGGGCCGGGCGGCACGGACAGCACGGCGAAGAACCCGTTGAGGTTCTCGGGCGCGGCGGGCAGGAACTCCCGGTACCAGCGCAGCACCTCCGCCGTGCGGTCGACCGGCCACACGGTCACGGCGACCCCGACCGTGTGCACCGGCCGCAGCCGGAAGGTGAAGGACGTGACGACGCCGAAGTTGCCGCCGCCGCCCCGCAGCGCCCAGAGCAGATCCGGGTGTTCCTTCTCGGTGGTGGTGACGAGGGTGCCGTCGGCCAGGACGACGTCGGCGGCGATCAGACTGTCGACCGTCAGCCCGTACGCGCGGGTCAGATGCCCGTGCCCGCCGCCCAGGGTGAGACCGCCGACGCCCGTCGTCGACATGATCCCGGCCGGTACGCCGAGTCCGAAGGCGTGCGTCTCATGGTCGAGGTCGGCCAGCTCGGCGCCCCCGCCCACCTGCGCGGTCCGCGTCTCCGGGTCGACCCGCACCCAGCGCATCGGGGACAGGTCGAGGGTGAGCCCGCCGTCGATCAGGCACAGCCCCGGCCCGCTGTGTCCGCCCCCGCGAACGGCCAGGTCGGTCCCGGTCTCCCGGGCGAAGGCGAGGGTGGTCCGTACGTCCGCCGCGCCCGCGCACCGGGCGATGGCGGCCGGGCGGCGGTCGATCATGCCGTTGTAGACGCTGCGGGCCTCGCCGTAATCCGTGTCCTGCGGCGTGACCACCCGCCCTCGCAGGGATTCACGCAGGCTGTCGAACGTGGTTGCCTCTGTGACGCTCATGAGCGGACACCCCTCGGGAAGGTGCGGTACAGGGTCCGCCCCCCGCTCCTTCCAGTGTGTCGCAGGTCACTATTTATGGCGATGTGGGCGTCACTTCGGGCGGTGCGGGTTCTCGTGGTGCCGCACCTCCGTGCGGAGGTGGTTGGTCAGGGCGGTGGCCGCCGCCGTGAGGAAGATGAAGCTGTAGAGGATCTGCAGGATGGTGACCAGCCGGGCCGTCTGGCCGCGCGGGGTGATGTCGCCGTACCCGACGGTGGCGAGGGTGACCACCGTGAAGTAGAGGGCGTCCAGGCGGGTGGCGATGCCGTCGAGCTCGCCGGGGCGCTGGGCCAGTGCCTGGTAGGAGGTCGCGAAGACCAGGATGGACAGGCTCATCAGCAGCGGGATGACCAGTCCCGGGCGGACGTCCGGCACCCCGAGCAGGACATGGACGACCTGCCGCAGCAGCAGGAGCGCGATCAGCGTCAGGGCGAGGCCGAACAGGAGCCAGCTCAGCACCGGGCGGCGCGGGCCCAGACGGTCCAGCGGCAGCAGGAAGTAGGCGGTGACCATCGCCGCCACGCCCGCCGCCTCGACCAGCCACGGCCAGACGGTGCTCCACGCGGCGGACGCGCGCTCTAGGCCCGGGACTCGGGGGTCTCGCGGCGCGGTGCGCACAGGGCCCAGATGATGAAGCCGTCGATGACGACGAGGACGATCGCCCACACCGGTGCGTACGGCAGCCACACGAAATTGGCGATCATGCTGAGTCCGGCCAGGGCGACACCCACCACGCGCGCCCAGCCGGCTCCCCTGAACAGGGCGATACCGGCGGCGGTGACCAGGGCGCCGAGGATCAGATGGATCCAGCCCCAGCCGGTCAGGCTGAACTCGTAGGTGAAGTTCCGGGTGGCGACGAAGACATTGTCCTCGGCGATGGCGGCGATGCCCTGGAAGATCGCCATGATGCCGCCGAAGGTCATCAGGATCGCCGCGGCCGCCGTCCAGCCGGTCGCCCAGGGGCTCCTCGCCTCCCACCCGGCCTGATGGTGGCGGGTACCACTCACATTGCTCGCCATGTGATCGACCTTTCGGACTGTCCCCCGGCAGTGTCTCCACCAGGTTTGCACCCCGGTCCGCACTCGGCACCTCGGCCGCCGGGAGGCGGCGGGCCTTGTCAGTGGTGCCCCCTACCCTCGTCGGAGATGGCACAGGTATGGAGATGCTCGGGGCTGCGGTGGCCGGCCGAAGGCCCCGTGCTGGCGTGGGAGGGCGGCCGGAGCTCCGCGCTGACCTGGGGGAAACGGGTGGCCTTCGGGGTCGCGGGAGGGGAAGGGGGAGTGCGGACATGCGTGGGGGCAAGGGGGAACGCGTGTCCGCCGGGGGCGGCGGTCCCGGCGCGGAGCACGGGGGCGCGCTGCGAGGAGTGCGCCCGGCTGGACCGGGCGCACTCGGTGGCCGCCGACACCCTCGCGGACGATCCGCGGCCCTACCGCGTCTACCTGGCCTGGTTCGGGCCCGGTATGACCAAGGTCGGGATCACCGCCGTACAGCGGGGACCGGCGCGGCTGCTGGAGCAGGGGGCGGTCTGCTTCAGCTGGCTGGGTACGGGCCCGCTGATGGCGGCACGCCGCACGGAGGAGCTGCTGCGCGCGGCGCTTCGCGTGCCCGACCGGATTCCGTACGCCGACAAGCGGGCGGTACGGGCGGTCCTGCCGGCCGGGGAGGGGGAGCGGGCGGCCGAGCTGGCCGGCCTGCACGCGCGGGCGGTCGCCCTGGCCGGCTGGCCGGAGTCGCTCGCCCGGGAGCCGTTCCACCCCGTGGATCACGTCGAGGCGTTCGGGCTGGCAGGGGTGCCGCCCGCCGTGGGGGAGGTGAGCGAACTGGTCGCCGGGGGCGCGGTGAGCGGGGAGCTCGTGGCGGCCGCCGGTCCCGATCTGCATCTGGCGACGCCGAAGGGCGTCCTGGTGCTGGACACCCGGCTGCTCACCGGATGGGGACTCCTCCCGGGCGACGGACGGGAGTTCACGGTGCCGGTCCGGCCGGTCAGGGGCCGTACGGCGGCCGCACAGGACGGGCTGTTCTGACCCGGTGTCCCCCGGACCCGAGCGCGACCGGAGTTCACGGTGCGGTCCGGGACCGGATGCGCCGTTGTGATCCGGTGCCCTCTGGACCTCGGCAGCGGGTGCGGGTGATCGTGGGCGGCATGAGCGCTCACCCCGGCCCGCGTACCGAAGCCGACGACGTACGGCACTTCTGGGAGGGGCTCGGGCTGCCCGGGCTCGTCGACGTGCACACGCACTTCATGCCGGAGCGGGTGCTGCGCAAGGTGTGGGCCTATTTCGACGCGCTCGGACCGCTGACCGGCGGCGTCGAATGGCCGATCACCTACCGTGCCGAGGAGGACGAACGGGCCGCGCTGCTACGGCGGTTCGGCGTGCGGGCGTTCACCGCCATGCTCTACCCGCACAAACCGGGCATGGCACGCTGGCTGAACGGCTGGGCGGCCGGCTTCGCCGCCCGCACCCCCGACTGCCTGCACACCTCCACCCTCTTCCCCGAGCCCGGCGTCGCGGAGTACGTGCGGGAGGCCGTCGACGCGGGCGCCCGCGTCGTCAAGGCCCATGTGCAGGTGGGCGCGTACGACCCGGCCGACGCCTCGCTCGACGCCGCCTGGGGGCTGCTCGCCGAGGCCGGCGTACCGGTGGTGATCCACTGCGGGTCCGGTCCCGCGCCCGGCAAGCACACCGGCCCCGAGCCGATCGCCCGCGTCCTGGCCCGGCACCCCCGGCTGCGGCTGATCGTCGCGCACCTCGGCATGCCCGAGTACGAGGACTTCCTCGACCTCGCCGAGCGGTACGCGGAGGTGCGGCTGGACACCACCATGGCGTTCACCGACTTCAGCGAACGCCTCGCCCCGTTCCCCGGGCGGGCCCTGCCCCGGCTGGCCGGCCTCGGTGACCGCGTCCTCCTCGGCACCGACTTCCCCAACATCCCCTACCCCTACCTCCACCAGCTCCGCGCGCTCGAACGGCTGGACCTCGGGGACGCCTGGCTGCGGGCGGTGTGCCACGACAACGGCGCCCGGCTCTTCGGCCTGCCGGGCCGAGCGCCGGACCGGCGGGGCGCAGACGTCCCGGGCTGAACGGAGCCCGTGAGTTTCTCAGGTAAAACACAGGTTTCCGAAAGGGTGTTCTCAGAGGCCCCCGACATCGTCTGCGGTATGACCACGATCTCGCCCCAGGGGCGCACCGAACTGCTGAGGCCGGACGGGAGCCCCGTCCGCGTGCTTGTGGTGGACGACGAGCAGTCGATCACCGAGCTGCTGTCCATGGCCCTGCGCTACGAGGGCTGGCAGATCCGCAGCGCGGGCGACGGCCAGGGCGCCCTCCGCACCGCGCGCGAGTTCCGGCCCGACGCCGTCGTCCTGGACATGATGCTGCCGGACATGGACGGCCTGGCGATCCTCGGCCGGCTGCGCCGCGAGCACCCGGACGTGCCCGTCCTGTTCCTCACCGCCAGGGACGCCGTCGAGGACCGTATCGCCGGACTGACCGCCGGCGGGGACGACTACGTCACCAAGCCGTTCAGCCTGGAGGAGGTCGTCGCCCGGCTGCGCGGGCTGATCCGCCGCTCCGGCGCCGCCGACCGCCGCTCCGAGTCGATGCTGGTCGTCGGCGACCTCACCCTCGACGAGGACAGCCACGAGGTCACCCGCGGCGGCGACGGGATCCACCTCACCGCCACCGAGTTCGAGCTGCTGCGCTTCCTCATGCGCAACCCCCGGCGGGTGCTCAGCAAGGCCCAGATCCTCGACCGGGTCTGGTCGTACGACTTCGGCGGGCAGGCCAACGTCGTCGAGCTGTACATCTCGTATCTGCGCAGGAAGATCGACGCGGGCCGGGAGCCGATGATCCACACCCGGCGCGGCGCCGGCTACATGATCAAGCCCGCGGTCGCGTGAGCGGACGGCGACGGCCGCGTCCGCGGCGGCGGGCGGGTACCCCGCGCACCCTGCGGACCCGGCTCGTCGTCGCGTCCGTGACGCTCATCGCGGTGGTGTGCGCGGTGATCGGCACCGTGACCACACTGGCGCTGCGGTCGCATCTGTACGAGCAGCTCGACGGGCAGGTCCGTGAGGTCGCCGCGCGTGCGTCGGGCATGTTCGGGCCACCGGGCCAGGGCGGGGACGGCGTCGGCAGGGAGCCCAAGCGGATCGACCTCACCGACTTCGTCGCTCATGGCCCGCAGCCGCCGTACAGCATCGCGGCGCAGGTCGAGAACGGCTCCGTCACCAAGGCCCTGTACGGGTCGAAATCCGAGGACGACTTCTCGATGAGCGCCGAGTCGCTGAACGCGGCGCAGGTTTCCGTGCTCGACTCCGTCCCGCGGGACGGCGGCGAGCACTCCGTGGACCTCCCGGGCCTCGGCGGCTACCGCGTCGTCTACCAGGAGGGCCCCAACGGGGCCTTCTACGTCGCCCTTCCCGCCGCGGACGTCGACAACACCATCAACACCCTGATCCTCGTCGAGATCAGCGTCACCGCCGCCGGGCTCATCGCCGCCTCCCTCGCCGGAGCCGTCATCGTCGGCGTCGCCACCCGCCCCCTGCGCAAGGTCGCCGCCACCGCCACCCGCGTCTCCGAACTCCCCCTGCACACCGGCGAGGTGACCCTCGAGGAACGCGTCCCCGACGCCGAGTGCGATCCGCACACCGAGGTCGGCCGGGTCGGCGCCGCCCTGAACCGCCTGCTCGACCACATCCACGGGGCGCTGCACGCCCGCCAGGAGAGCGAGACCCGGGTACGGCGGTTCGTCGCCGACGCCAGCCATGAACTCCGTACGCCGCTGGCCTCCATCCGGGGCTACGCCGAACTCACCCGGCGCGGCCGGGAACAGGTCGGCCCCGACACCCGGCACGCGCTCAGGCGGATCGAGTCCGAGGCGGGCCGGATGACCCTGCTCGTCGAGGACCTGCTGCTGCTCGCCCGCCTGGACGCCGGCCGGCCGCTGCAGTTCGAGGAGACCGACCTCGTCCCCCTCGTCGTGGACACCGTCAGCGACGCCCGCGCCGCCGGACAGGACCACGTCTGGCGCCTCGAACTGCCCGACGAGCCCGCACCGGTGTGCGCCGACGCCGCCCGGCTCCAACAGGTCCTCGTCAACCTGCTCGGCAACGCCCGCAGCCACACCCCGCCCGGCACCACCGTCACCGCACGCGTGCGCCGCGACGGGACCTGGCTGTGCGTCGACGTGACCGACGACGGGCCGGGCATCCCGCCCGGACTGCTCCCGCACGTCTTCGAACGGTTCGCGCGCGGTGACTCCGCGCGCACCCGCACCACCGGATCGACCGGTCTGGGCCTCGCCATCGTGCAGGCCGTCGCGGCCGCGCACGGCGGTGCCGTGACCGTCGACAGCGTGCCAGGACGCACCGCGTTCACCCTCCATCTGCCCGCCACGGCACCGCAGTTGACGCCCGAGCCGTACTCACAGCCACGGCACAGCCTCACCACATGGGCACGACAGGGCGGTTGACCAGAGTCGGTTCCATGCGAACCGATTCCTCTCCCGGCACCCTGCCGGCGCGGGAGCACCTCCCGGCCGCCGGAGCCGGTACGCCGGTCCTGGACGTAGTGATCCCCGTCTACAACGAGGAGAAGGACCTGGGGCCGTGCGTCCGCAGACTGCGCGAGCACCTGACCCGCACCTTCCCCTACGCCTTCCGCATCACGATCGCCGACAACGCCTCCACGGACGGCACCCCGTACGTGGCCGGCCGGCTGGCGGAACGCTTCCCCGAGGTGCGGTCCGTGCGGCTGGAGCAGAAGGGCCGCGGCCGGGCGCTGCGCACCGTCTGGTTCGCCTCGGACGCCCCCGTCCTCGCCTACATGGACGTGGACCTGTCCACCGACCTCAACGCACTGCTGCCGCTGGTCGCCCCGCTGATCTCCGGCCATTCCGACCTCGCCATCGGCTCCCGGCTGAGCCGCAGCTCCCGCGTGGTGCGGGGCGCCAAGCGGGAGTTCATCAGCCGGTCGTACAACCTGATCCTGCGGGGCTCGCTGCAGGCCCGGTTCTCCGACGCGCAGTGCGGCTTCAAGGCGATCCGCCGTGACGTCGCCCGGGTACTGCTGCCGCTGGTGGAGGACAGCGGCTGGTTCTTCGACACCGAACTGCTGGTCCTCTCCGAGCGTGCCGGGCTGCGCATCCACGAGGTGCCGGTCGACTGGGTCGACGACCCCGACTCCACCGTGCACATCGTGAAGACGGCGACCGACGACCTCAAGGGCGTCTGGCGGGTCGGCAGGGCGCTGGCCACCGGCTCGCTCCCGCTGGACCGGCTCGCCCGCCCCTTCGGCGACGACCCGCGCGACCGCACCCTCGAGGACGTCCCGCAGGGCCTGGCCCGCCAACTGGTCGGCTTCTGCGCCGTCGGTGTCCTGTCCACCCTCTTCTACCTGCTGCTCTACAGCGGCTTCCGCACCTTCACCGGCTCCCAGACCGCCAACGGGCTGGCCCTCCTCGTCTCCGCGGTCGCCAACACCGCCGCCAACCGGCGGCTCACCTTCGGGGTGCGGGGGCGCGGCGGCGCCGTACGGCATCAGGCGCAGGGGCTGGTCGTCTTCGGCATCGGCCTCGCCCTGACCAGCGGCTCCCTCGTCGCCCTCAACGCCGCCGCCGACGAACCCGCCCACTCCACCGAACTGGCGGTCCTCGTCGCGGCCAACCTCGCGGCGACCGTCCTGCGGTTCCTGCTCTTCCGCGCGTGGGTGTTCCCGGACCGCGCCCGGTCTCCCGAGCCGGCCGTCGCCCGGCAGGACGCGACCCTGCCGCTCCGGCCGGTCCGTTCACCACTGCCCACCCGTCCGTCCCGCCCTTCCGACTCCGACCCGAGGGACCTCCGATGACCACGCAGTACGACCGGACGGCGGATCCCGCCACCTGGGAACCCCCGGCCCCGGCCCGGCACGCCGCTCGCGCCCCGCTCGCCCGCAGAGCGTGGCGCGGCCGGCCCGAGGACCCCCGCTGGGCGCGCCCCGCCTTCCTCGCCCTGCTGCTGGCCACCGGCGTGCTCTACCTCTGCGACCTGAGCTCCTCCGGCTACGCCAACTCCTTCTACTCGGCGGCCGTCCAGGCGGGCAGCGAATCCTGGAAGGCGTTCTTCTTCGGTTCGCTCGACGCGGCGAACGCGATCACCGTGGACAAGCCCCCGGCCTCCCTGTGGCCGATGGAGCTGTCGGTGCGGATCTTCGGCCTGAACTCCTGGGCGATCCTGGTGCCCGAGGTGCTGATGGGCGTCGGCACGGTCGCCGTCGTCTACGCGGCCGTCCGCCGCCGCTTCAGCCCGGCGGCCGGTCTGATCGCGGGCGCGGTCCTCGCGCTCACCCCGGTCGCGGCGCTGATGTTCCGGTTCAACAACCCGGACGCGATGCTGGCGCTGCTGATGTCCGTCGCCTGCTACCTCGTCGTCCGCGCCCTGGAGGACGGCCGTACGACATGGCTGGTGTGGGCCGGGGCCGCGATCGGTTTCGCGTTCCTCGCCAAGACCCTCCAGGCCTTCCTGATCCTCCCGCCCCTCGCTCTGGTATACGGCGTCTGCGCCCCCGTGCGCCTGAAGAAGCGGCTGACCCAACTCGCCCTCGCCACCGTCGCGCTGGTCGTCTCCGGCGGCTGGTGGGTGGCGGTCGTCGAACTGTGGCCGGCGTCGTCGCGGCCGTATGTCGGCGGGTCGCAGAACAACAGCTTCCTGGAGCTGACCTTCGGCTACAACGGGCTCGGCCGGCTGAACGGCGAGGAGACCGGCAGCGTCGGCGGCGGTGGCGGGGGCATGGGCGGCGGCGGTGGTCAGTGGGGTGAGACCGGCTGGGACCGGATGTTCAACTCCGAGATCGGCGGCCAGATCTCCTGGCTGCTGCCCGCCGCGCTGATCCTGCTCGTCGCGGGCCTGGTCCTCACCCGCAAGGCCGCACGGACCGACCTCGCCCGCGGCTCGTTCCTGGTGTGGGGCGGCTCGCTGCTGATGACCACGGCCGTCTTCAGCTATATGGCCGGCATCTTCCACCAGTACTACACGGTGGCCCTCGCCCCCTACCTCGCGGCCGTGACCGGCATGGGCGCGGCGGCCCTCTGGGAGAAGCGGCGCGGGCTGTGGGCGTCGCTCGCCCTCGCGGCGGCCGCGACCGCCTCGGCCGCCTGGGGGTATGTGCTGCTCAACCGCACGCCCGACCATCTGCCGTGGCTGAAGTGGCTGGTCCTGGCCGGCGGGCTGGTGGCCGCCCTCGGGCTGGTCTTCGCGGGCAGGGTGGGGCGGGGGCCGGCCCTTGCGGCGGCTGGGCTGGGCCTGGCGGCCGCGCTGGCCGGGCCGACGGCGTACACGCTGAGCACCGTGCAGGAGGGCCACACCGGTTCGATCGTCACGGCCGGACCGGCCGGGGCGAGCATGGGCGGAGGGCCCGGCGGGGGCGGTGGCGGCTTCCCCGGCGGGGGACGGCCGGGCGGCCAGGGGCAGCAGGGCGGTCAGGGGCAGACCCCGCCCGGCGGCACCGGCAACGGCAATGGCACCGGCGGCTTCCCCGGCGGCGGTCCGATGGGCCAGAACGGCCAGGGCGCGGGCCCGCGGAACGGCACCGGGGGCACCAGCGCCGAGGGCCGGATGGGCGGTGGCGGCGGGATGGGCGGCCTGCTCGGCGGCGCGGACGTCGATGCGGAGGCGAAGGAGCTGCTGGAGACCGGCGCCGACGACTACACCTGGGCCGCGGCGGCCATCGGCGCCCAGAACGCCGCGAGTTACCAGCTCTCCACCGGTGAGCCCGTGATGGCCGTCGGCGGCTTCAACGGCACCGACCCCTCCCCGACGCTCGCCGAGTTCAAGCAGTACGTGGCGGACGGGAAGATCCACTACTTCGTCGCCGGCGGCGGCATGGGCGGCGGCATGGGTGGTGACTCCGGCAGTTCCGGGCAGATCTCGGCCTGGGTGCAGGAGAACTTCAAGGAGGTGACGGCGGGCTCGGCCACCTTCTACGACCTGACACGGCGGACGACCGGAGGCTGACGGTCCCCGCACGGGAGCGGAGGGCGGTGGCGGACCGGGCCACCGCCCTCGTCCGTGCGCCCGGCTGGCATGATGACGCGTCGGCACGTCGAGGAAGGTGCGCCATGGTGAGATCGGGCCGGCGGTCCGGGAGTGCGCCGCGGTCCAGCGTCTGGCTGAAGGACGGGGCCCGCCGCGGCAGGCGCGGGCAGCCCTCGGGCCTCGACCGGGACCGGATCACCGAGGCCACCGTGCGGCTGCTGGACGCCGAGGGCCTGGCCGCGTTCTCCATGCGCCGGCTCGCCGCCGAACTGAACGTCACCGCGATGTCCGTCTACTGGTACGTCGACACCAAGGACGACCTCCTCGAACTCGCCCTGGACCACGCCTTCGGCGAACTGCGCCTGCCCGGCCCGGCCGCCGGCGAGGACTGGCGCGACCGACTGCGCACACTGGCCCGCGAGTACCGCGCCCTGCTGGTCCGCCACCCCTGGCTGTCGCCGCTGGCCGGGAGCTTCCTCAACATCGGGCCCGGCGCGCTGGCGTTCTCCCGGGTGGTCCAGCAGATCATCCGCGGCACCGGCCTGCCGGAGCACAGGATGGCCGGCGCCCTCCTGGCCGTCCTCCAGTTCGTGTACGGCTGCGGCACCTACGAGGGCCACTTCCTCGCCCGGGTCGCCGGGGCCGGTCTGACGCCGGACGAGTACTACCGGCAGGCGGTGAGCGTGGTGACCCGGGTGCCGGACGCCGCCGGGGTCGTCGAGGAGTCGGCCGGAATCCTTCGGGCCCGGGGCGGCGGCACGGTCGAGGAGATGCGGGAACGGGACTTCGCCTTCGCCCTGGACCTGCTGGTGGCCGGCATCGAGACGATGGCGGCCCGCGACCGCGCCTGAGGCTCAGTCCCCTTCGGTCAGCCGGGCGGGGAACCCGCCGGTCGCCACCGGACCCCAGCGCTCCGGAGTGATCCGGATGATCGACTTGCCCTGCTTGACCATGGCGGCGCGGTACTCGTCCCAGTCCGGGTGCTCACCGGCGATGTTCCGGTAGTACTCCACCAGCGGCTCCACGGACGCGGGCGCGTCCAGGACCTCGGCGGTGCCGTCGATCTGGACCCACGGCCCGTTCCACTCGTCGCTGAGGACGATCAGGCTCACCCGGTCGTCCCTCTTGGCATTACGGGTCTTGGCGCGCTCGGGGTACGTGGAGACCACGATCCGCCCCGAGTCGTCGACCCCGCAGGTCAGCGGCGACCCCTGGGGCCCGCCGTCGCCCCGCCGGGTCAGCAGGATCGCCCGGTGCCGGGGCCGTACGAAGTCCAGCAGCCCGTCGAGGGAGACACGGGTGTTCGTCGCGATGTTGGGTGCCATGCGGGCAGCCTAGGCGGCCATGGCCTCCGGGAGGTTGTCGTACACGGGCACGTCGCGGCGCAGGCCCGTCAGTTCGAGTACGCGGCCGGCCGCGCTGTCCGGGCGGGCCACCACGTACACACGCGTCCCGGGGCGCAGCAGACGGCGTACGTCGTTGATCAGACGGACGCCCTGGGAGTCCATGAACAGAGTCGCGGAGAGGTCGAGGACCAGGACGCGGGGACGGGCGGCCGTACGGACTGAGGCCAGGATGACGCCGAGCAGGTCCCGGGCGTTGGAGAAGTCGATCTCCGACGGGAACCGGAGCAGCGCGTGTCCGGGCGGATGAGCGGGGTCGGAGGGGTGCGGCAGGAAGGTCACGGTGCTCACCTGGCAGACGTTCGTCCGGTGTTCCGGGAGGCCACTTCCTGACCCGTCCGCCCATTGCACCACGCGGGAGGGCACCGGCGGAAGCGGACCGGGGAGGTGACCGGTCCGGGTCCCGACACCGCAGGTCGGGCGTCACCTCACCGCGGTCGAACGGCTAGAGTTCTGTGCGTCCTGTGCTCGCAGTCGGGAATGTGCTGCGGAGCTCTCCTGCGCACGGCCGTGGTGCCGTGCATGCCGAAGAGGTTCGTGGTGGCTGCGTCCCGGTTTTCTGATTTGCCCCGTTTTCCGGTCGGGTTGGACCTGGCCGAGGCGCTCACGTCGGCGGCGCAGAGTCTGCACGAGACCTCCACCCCCGACAGCACCCTGGACACGGCGGTCCGTCTCGCCGTGGATCTCATACCCGGCGCCGACCACGCCGGAATCTCCGACATCGAGCGCGGCAACCGGCGCTCCGCCCTGGCCTGGACCGACGACGTCGTACGTACCGCGGAGTCGGACGACGGCCCCGGGACCGGACAGCAGCCGTACTGGCACCGTCTGTGGACCGCCCCCGTCGCCGAGGTCGAGGACAGCGAGAACGGTGACGGCGACACCGCGCTGTCCGTGCTGGGCCTGCGGTCCGTGCTGTCGCTGCGGCTGCGGGCCGACCGCCGCCGGCTGACCGTGCTCACCGCCTACGCCCGCAAGCCACGCGCCTTCGACGAGGCCGCGCTGCGGGTGGGCCGGCTGTTCACCGCGCACGTCGGGATCGCCCTCGACTCCGCCACCGTGCGCGAGCAGCTCACCGAGGCGATGCGCACCCGGGACCTGATCGGCCAGGCCACCGGCATCCTGATGGAGCGCCTGGACATCGACGCGGCCGGTGCCTTCGACAGCCTGGTGCGGGCCTCGCAGCGGGAGAACGTCAAACTGCGTGACCTCGCCCGCCGTATCGTCGACCCGCACAACACCCCCTGACGGGCCCTCACGAGGCGGGCAGCGACTCCCCCTGTACGGCCTGGACGTCCAGCTCCACCCGGAGGGTCGCGCCGATGGCCGCGATGCCGGCCTGGACGACCTGGTTGTAGTTCATCGCGAAGTCCTCGCGCCGCAGTTCGGTGGTGGCGCGGAAGGCCGCCCGGGTGCCGCCCCACGGATCGGCCCCGGTGCCGAGGTACGCCAGGTCCAGGTCGACGGGGCGGACGACACCGCGCATGGCCAGCTCGCCGTGGACCGTCCAGCGGTCCGGGCCCGCCTCCGCCAGACGGGTGGACCGGTAGGTGATCTCGGGGTGCCGCTCGACGTCCAGGAAGTCCGCGGACCGCAGATGGGTGTCGCGCGTTCCGTTGCCGGTGTCGATGGACGCCGCCCGGATCACCGCCTCGACCCGGGACTTGGCGATGTCGTCCGGCGCGATCTCCACCGTGGCGGCGAACTCGGTGAACCTGCCCCGCACGCTGGAGATGCCCAGGTGCTGGGCGACGGCCGCCACGCTCGAATGTGCCGGGTCCACGGTCCAGGGCCCCGGCGGCGGCAGCTCGGTGCCGCCCTGCCGGGCCAGCGTCACCGTCCCCACCTCGGCCCGCCCGCTCGCCGTGACGATCGCGCTGGCGGCGGCGGGCGCGTACCCGACCGCGGTGACGATCACGGTGTACGCCCCCGGCGCCAGCTCGGTGGCGTCCCGTACCGCTCCCTCGGCGTCCGCCCCGGCGCGCAGCACCTGCGTACCGGTCCCGTCGGCCAGGGTGACGACCGCGTGCGACACGGCCCATCCGTCCCGGGTACGGATCCTCGCGGTCAGTGGCATCCCGTTTTCTCCCTGCACATGCGTACAAAATGGCCGTGAACAGACCGGCCCGTGGCAGGGGGCGCGACTCCGCTACAGAACGCGCCGCCCGCCACGGGCCGGGGTCTCGCTACTCGCCGGGGTGGGCGAGTTCGATGTCGTGGTCGTCGGTGCCGGGGCCGGTGACCGTCAGCGCGCCGGCCACCGGGGGGTAGCCCGTGGCGATGACGGTGTACTCGCCGCCGTCCAGGTCGGCGAAGGCGTACGCGCCGTCCGCACCGGTCGTCGCGGTGGCGACCACGTTGCCGGCGGCGTCGACCAGGGTGACCCGGGCGTCGGCCAGCGGCCCGTGCGGGGCACGGACCACGCCCCGTACCCGGGCGCCGGTCTCCAGGTCGACCTCGACCCGGGTGACTCCGGTGCCGCCCACCTCGACGGGCAGGGCGCGCGGCCGGTACCCGGCGGCGTTCACCGCCACGGTCACCGTGCCCGGCACCAGCTCGGTGAAGGAGAACTCGCCCTGCTCACCGGTGTTCCCGGTGGCCAGCAGATCGCCGCGCACATCGGTGACGATCACCATGGCGTCCCGCACCGGCTGTCCGCCGTCGGCGGTGCGGACCAGTCCGGTGAGTCCGCTGGTGCCGCTGAGCAGGATGTCGTAGGCGACCGGTTCGCCGTTCACCACGACGGTGGACGCCTGCGGCTGGTGGCCGTCGGCGGCGGCGATCAGGACGTACGACCCGGCCCCGGGCGCGTCCACGGCGTAGGCGCCGTCGGCCTGCGCCACGGACCGGCCCAGCTGACGCCCGCCCAGCGAGATCAGCGTGACGGCGGCCTGCGGCACGGGTGCCCCGTCGGCGCCGCGTACGAAACCGCGCACCGGGACGCAGGGGGACGCCGGCGTCTCCGGCTCACCGGGGGCGGCGGCCGCCGTGGCGACGGCGGAGAGCCGCTGGGTGGCCGCGGGCGCGGTGTCCGTGCCGGCCGCCGGGGCCTTCACGGCCGCCGGCGCGACGGCCGGAACCGGCTCGCCGGCGACACGGGTGGCCTCGGCGGGGGCCGGGGCCACCGGCGGGGCGGCCTCGGCCGTGGCCTCCGCCGCCTGGGCCAGCGCGCCCGAGGTCCGCAGCGGGACCTCCTTGATGAACAGGGTCACCAGGAAGGCGAGCAGGGCGACCGGTGTGACGTACAGGAAGATGTCGGCGATGCCGTGCCCGTAGGCGCTCTCCAGCCAGGTGCGGATGTGCTCGGGCAGCAGGTCCATGTCGGGGATGGTGCCGCTGCCGGAGGCCTTGGCGGCCGCCGCCTGCTCCTGCGGGCTGAGCGTGCCGATGGTGTCGGCGGCGTACCCGCTGATCCGGGACGACATGACCGAGCCGAGCACTGAGACGCCCACCGCGCCGCCGAGCGACCGGAAGAACGTGACCACGGAGGACGCGGCACCCAGGTCGCCCGGGGCCACCTGGTTCTGCGTGCAGAGCACGAGGTTCTGCATCATCATGCCGACGCCGAGACCCAGCAGCGCCATGAAGATCGCGATGTGCCAGTACGGGGTGTCGTAGCGCATGGTGCTCAGCAGGCCCAGACCCGCCGTCAGCAGCACACCGCCGGCCAGCAGCCAGTTCTTCCACTTGCCGGTCTTGGTGATGACCATTCCGGAGACCGTGGACGACACGAACAGGCCGCCGATCATCGGGATGGTCATGACGCCCGACATCGTCGGGGACTTGTCCCGGGCCAGCTGGAAGTACTGGCTGAAGTAGACGGTGCCCGCGAACATCGCGATACCGACGAACAGCGAGGCCAGCGAGGCCAGCGTGATGGTGCGGTTGCGGAACAGCCGCAGCGGGATGATCGGCTCGGCGGCCTTCGTCTCGACGAAGAGGAAGACCAGCGTCAGGGCGATCGCGCCGCCGACCATGGCGGCGGTCTGCCAGGACAGCCAGGAGTACTTGTCGTCGGCGAAGGTGACCCAGACGAGCAGCAGGCAGACGGCAGCGGTGACGAAGAAGGCGCCGGCCCAGTCGACCTTGACCTTGCGCCGGGTCACCGGCAGGTGCAGCGTCTTCTGCAGCACGATGAGCGCGATGAGCGCGAAGGGCACGCCGACGTAGAGGCACCAGCGCCAGCCGAGCCAGCTGGTGTCGGTGATCACGCCGCCGAGCAGCGGGCCGCCGACGGTCGCGACGGCGAAGGTCGCGCCCAGGTAGCCGGAGTAGCGCCCGCGCTCACGCGGGGAGATCATCGCGGCCATGATGATCTGCGCCAGGGCGGACAGACCGCCGGCGCCCAGACCCTGGATGGCACGCGCGCTGATCAGCATCGCCGGGTTCTGCGCCATACCGGCCACGACGGAGCCGAGGACGAAGACGACCAGGCCTATCTGGACCAGGACCTTCTTGCTGAACAGGTCGGCGAGCTTGCCCCACAGGGGGGTGGAGGCGGTCATCGTCAGCAGCGAGGCGGTGACGACCCAGGTGTAGGCGCTCTGGCCGCCGCCGAGGTCGCCCACGATCTCGGGCAGCGCGTTGGTGACGATGGTCGACGACAGGATGGCGGCGAACATGCCGAGCAGCAGCCCGGACAGTGCCTCCATGATCTGCCGATGCGTCATCGGAGCGTCTGTGGAGGAGCCTCCCCCGTGCTTGGCATGAGCCCGCACACCGGCTGGTGTGGTCGTTGCCATGGACTTCCTTCTCTTACGTGCTTGCGGGTGTACGGGTGGTCTGTTCGAGAGCGGGGGACGCCGGGCGGGGGCCCGCGCGGCAGTCACCGAAGCTGTCCCTGAGCCGGGTCATCAGCTGGGTGAGCCGGCCGACCTCGTCGTCGGTCCAGTCGTCCAGGCGCTCCGCGAGGAGCTGGGTGGTCCGCCGGAACAGCTCGTCGAGCTGGGTCCGGCCGGCGGGGGTGAGGTGCAGGATGCGGGACCGTTTGTCGGCGGGGTCCGGGAAGCGCTCGATCCAGCCGCGCTCGGCGAGATACGCGACGTGGCGGCTGGTGACCGAGATGTCCACGGACAGCAGCTCGGCGAGCCTGCTCATGCGCATGTCGCCGTGGCGGCCGAGCAGTGTCAGCACGGCGGCGGAGCCGCTGTGGCAGTCGGCCGGCATGATCCGGTTCATCTCCCGCTTGACGGCGCCGAACGCGCTGAACTGTCGCACCAGCTCCTCGTACCGCGCCCGCTCGGCCATGACACCCCATCCCTGTTGATTGCTTAGGGCAACGATAGAAATGGATGGTTGCCACAGGCAAACAAAAACGGGCGTTCCGGCTCAAAAACTTGGCAAAGGCAAGTAATCGCGAAAGTAAATACGCAGGCCAGGGCGCATCCGCCGCCGTCGGCGGCCCCTGTCGGGACCGTTCCCCCTGTCGGGGCCGTTCCCCTGCCGGGCGCCGCCTGCGACGGTCCCCCGACCGGGATCCTTCCCTTGCCGGGCGCCGCCTGCGGTGGTCGCCGAACGGGACGATTCCCCTGACGGGCGCCCCCACTTGGGCGCCTCACCGGGCATTCGCTAGGGTCTCGGGGCATGGCTAACACCCCGGGCCCGCAGGGCAACCACGACCCCGCCGGCAGCACCCAGATGTTCCGCGCCTTCGTCGACGAGGAACCCCAGGCCCGTCAGCCCGCCACCACGAGCGGCGGCGGCCCCCGCATCGGCCTGATCATCGGCATCGTCGCAGCGGTGGCGATCGTCGCGGCGGTGGCCTGGCTCGCCCTGAAGTAACGACGAACAACACGGCGACCCGCGCCCCTCAGGGGCGCGGGTCAGGCCCGCAGACACACGTCGGCCCAGTCCCACCCCCTAAGGGGCGCGGGGGACTGCGCGGCCAGCCTCCACGCGCCCGCAGGCACGCACGCCGGCCCGGACCCACCCTCACGCACCCGCAGGGATCCGCGGCCAACCCCCACGCACCCGCAGGGGGAACCGTCAGTCCGAGATCAGCCCTTCCCGCAGCTGCGCCAGCGTCCTCGTCAACAGCCGGGACACATGCATCTGCGAGATGCCGACCTCCTCGCCGATCTGCGACTGCGTCATGTTCGCGAAGAACCGCAGCATGATGATCCGCCGCTCCCGCGGCGGCAGCTTCGCCAGCAGCGGCTTCAGCGACTCCCGGTACTCCACGCCCTCCAGCGCCGTGTCCTCGTAGCCGAGGCGGTCCGCCAGCGAGCCCTCACCCCCGTCGTCCTCGGGCGCGGGGGAGTCCAGCGAGGACGCCGTGTACGCGTTGCCCACCGCGAGGCCGTCGACGACGTCCTCCTCGGACACGCCCAGCACGACGGCGAGTTCGGTGACCGTGGGCGAACGGTCCAGCTTCTGGGAGAGCTCGTCGCTGGCCTTCGTCAGCGCCAGGCGCAGCTCCTGCAGCCGGCGCGGCACCCGCACCGACCACGACGTGTCACGGAAGAACCGCTTGATCTCGCCGACCACCGTCGGCATCGCGAACGTCGGGAACTCCACGCCCCGTTCGCAGTCGAAGCGGTCGATCGCCTTGATCAGCCCGATCGTGCCGACCTGGACGATGTCCTCCATCGGCTCGTTGCGCGAGCGGAACCGCGCCGCCGCGTACCGCACCAGCGGCAGATTGAGCTCGATCAGGGTGTCCCGGACGTAGCCACGCTCCGGGCTGTCCTCGTCGAGCGCGGCGAGCCGCAGGAACAGGGAACGGGACAGGGTGCGGGTGTCGAGGGCCGCCGTGTCCGGGACTTCCGGAGCCGGTGTGGCCGGGCCTTCGTCGATGGGGCCGAGTGCGTCGAGAGCATGGGGAGCTTTCTCGCTCTCCGCGAGCGTGAGCACCTTCGAGCTGCCCTGTTCTGCGGACATGCCACCCCCTTTGGGTCGCGGGACGGTCGCGGCGGGCGCTCCCCATGTGGAGAACGCAGCCATCACCTGGAATACCGGCGCCGAGGCTCCGGCAAACACGCTTCCCGCAGAATGTCACATGTCGGCAACGCGCTGTAGTGACATGTCGACATGCGAGACGCGAATCGGCCCTGGAAACAAGGGGTCTGACAGTCTTTCGGCCCAGAAACGCACAGAAGGACACCGCTGGGCGATTCGCTCTTTCCGGTTACGCGTCGATCCTGTTTGCGGACCGCAGCCGCTGGAAGCTACGCGCCAGTAGCCGGGACACGTGCATCTGCGAGACACCCAGTTCCGCACTGATCTGCGACTGGGTGAGATTGCTGTAGTAACGCAGCAGCAGGATGCGCTGCTCCCGCTCGGGCAGCTGAACGAGCAGATGGCGTACGAGATCGCGGTGCTCCACGCCGTCCAGGGCGGGATCCTCGTAGCCGAGCCGGTCCAGCAGTCCGGGCATCCCGTCGCCCTCCTGCGCGGCCTCCAGCGAGGTGGCGTGGTACGACCGTCCCGCCTCGATGCAGGACAGCACCTCCTCCTCGGAGATGCGCAGCCGCTGGGCGATCTCGGCGGTCGACGGGGAGCGCCCGAACGCGGTCGTCAGGTCCTCGGTCGCGCTGTTGACCTGCACCCACAGCTCGTGCAGCCGGCGCGGTACGTGGACGGTGCGGACGTTGTCCCGGAAGTACCGCTTGATCTCGCCGACCACCGTCGGCATCGCGAACGTCGGGAACTGCACTCCCCGGTCCGGGTCGAAGCGGTCGATGGCGTTGATCAGCCCGATGGTGCCGACCTGGACGACGTCCTCCATCGGCTCGTTGCGGGAGCGGAAGCGGGCGGCGGCGTAGCGCACCAGGGGCAGATTGGCCTCGATGAGCGCCGCGCGTACGCGGGTGTGCTCCGGCGTGCCCGGTTCCAGCTCCTTGAGCTGACCGAAGAGCAGTTGCGTCAGGGCGCGGGTGTCGGCACCGCGCCGCCTGGCCGGACTCATCGGCTCGTCGGCGCTCGGGGAGGGGACGGGAGAGGGCTGGTCGGGGGAGGGCTGGGCGGAGGAGGACTGGGTCGAGGCCGGTGCCTGGACCGCGTCGGGGGACACCTCGTCCTGGGGCGGCGCAGTACTGGCCGGCACGGTCAACGCCACCTCGTCATCGCTCACATCGTCCGTCAACTCATCCGTCAAAAGCGGTCATAGCATCACAAGACTGACTCACTGTGTGCAAGCACCGCATATTCCGTGTTGAGCGGCAAACATGTCCGTACGGCGCGAAAAAGCCCCCCGCCGGTCACGGCGGAGGGCCCCGGGAGGCGACGGAACGTCAGAACTCGTAGTCGGCGATCACCCACGTGGCGAACTCGCGCCACAGTCCGACACCGGCCTGGTGGTCCGGGTGCTCCACGTAGCGGCGCAGCGCGTCGGCGTCCTCGAACGCGGAGTTGATGGCGAAGTCGTAGGCGATGGGGCGGTCGCTGATGTTCCAGGCGCACTCCCAGAAGCGGATCTCCGGGATCTTCCCGTCCAGCGAACGGAAAGCCTCCTCGCCCGCCACGACCCTCGGGTCGTCGCGCCCGACACCCTCGTTCAGCCGGAAGAGCACCAGGTGGCGGATCATCACTTACCTCCGTTGGCCAGCCAGGTCATGAAGTCGCCGACCGCCTTCGCGGCGTCCGAGATGCCCTCGAACCCTATCTGGACGTAGTCGGCGGCCTTGGCGGGGTCCGTGATGATCAGATACAGCGCGAAGACCACGAGGACGTAGACGACGACCTTCTTCGCGTTCACCGCCATCGCGGCCCTCCCCAGTCACTGATGTGCACCCATGTCACACGTGCATCGAGCGGGCCCATGATCGCACGAAGGGCCCCGTCTGACGACGGGGCCCTTCACCGGCGGTAGCGGAGGGATTTGAACCCTCGGTGACTTGCGCCACACTCGCTTTCGAGGCGAGCTCCTTCGGCCGCTCGGACACGCTACCGAGGGAGACCTTACAGCACGGCGGGGCGTGCTTTGAAATCAGAATTCAGCGGTTCCGGAAGAACTCCGTGAGCAGGCCGGCGCACTCCTCGGCGAGTACGCCCTCGATCACTTCCGGCCGGTGGTTGAGGCGCCGGTCGCGGACGAGGTCCCACTGCGAGCCGACCGCGCCCGCCTTCTCGTCCCGGGCGCCGTAGACCACCCGGTCGACCCGTGACTGCTGCACCGCTCCCGCGCACATCGTGCACGGCTCCAGCGTCACCACCAGGGTGCAGCCGGCCAGCCGCCACTCCCCGAGCCGCGCGGCGGCCCGCCGGACGGCGAGCACCTCCGCGTGCGCGGTGGGGTCGCCGCCCGCCTCGCGTTCGTTGTGGGCGGTGGCCAGTACGGTGCCGCCGTCCGGGGCGAGTACGACGGCGCCGACGGGTACGTCCCCGCCCCGGACGGCCTCTTCGGCCTGTTCCAGGGCGAGCCGCATCGCCGGCCGCCACGGGTCGCGTACGGGGTCGGGCGCGGTCAGCGGACGGTCTCCAGGACCTCCGAGGCGCCCAGGGCGTCGGCGATCTCGTTGACGGCGTCCTCGGTCAGCGAACGCAGTTCCTTCTCGGTGACGCCCAGATCGTCCAGGATCCGCGGGTCACCGACCGGTCCGTGCGGTACGGCGTCGGCGGAACCCGCTGACGGGGCGCCGTCGTCGGCGTCCTCGTCGTCCGGTTCGCCGTCCTCCGTCCCGTCGAGGTCGAGTGCGTCCAGGTCGGCGCCGTCGTCCCCGGGTGCGCGGCCGAGCAGTTCGTCGGTGAGCAGGATCTCGCCGTAGCTGCTGCGGGCGGCGGCTGCGGCGTCGGACACGTAGACCCGGGGATCCTCCTCCCCGTCCACGCGGACGACGCCGAACCAGCCGCCCTCCTGCTCGATCAGCACGAGCACCGTGTCCTCGTCGGGAGAGGACTCCCGGGCCAGGTCGGCCAGATCCGACAGGGTTTCCACATCGTCGAGCTCCGTGTCGCTCGCTTCCCACCCGTCTTCGGTGCGCGCGAGCAGTGCGGCGAAGTACACCGTGACTCTCCCACTGGTCATAGGTGTGCCGGTTGGGGTTCCCCCCGGCGGAGGTGTCGCGGGCGGGGAGTCGGTTCTCCGGGCCCCGTCCACTCGGAATCGTGGCAGAAACCCGGCCGTCGGGGGACGTCTTCGGCACCCTGTGTCCGCAGTTTTGATCGCAGTCCACCGAGTGCGCCCACGAAGGACCCACCAGCGCACTCCCTGCCACCACGTGCGGATCGTACGCGGCCCCGGTCACGCCACCCCGTATTGGCCCCCACCACCCGGCCCCGCACGGCCACTTCGCCCTTCCCCCCCCCCACGTGCGCGACGGGATCTTCCCCGGGCGAGCGGGGTCTCCCCGCGGCCGGATCGCCTTCCCGCGCGGCGGCGTGTCTTCCGGGGCGGTCGGGCCGGGCCGCCCACCGCGTGGCCGGCGAGTCTTCCGCGGTGCTCCCGGGGCCGTTCCCTGCGGGTTCGCCTACCAGCGGAATGTGCGCATGCGCATGGCGTGGCGCAGACGGGCGGCCTTGGCCCGGCGGGGCTGGACCCGGTCGCGGAGTTCCCGGGCCTCGGCGAGCTCACGGAGGAAGCGGGCACGGCGGCGTCGCCGGTCCGCCTCCGTCTCCGCCCCGGGCGTCATACCGGACGCCGAACCGGCCGTGGGCCCGGATGCCCGTCCCGGCGTCGGTCCGGGTTTCTCACGCGGTGACGGATCGGCTCGGTTGTTCCGTTCCTGCTCAGGCATTGGTTCACCACCCCAGTCCGTCCCTTCCATGTTCCCCCGGACGGGCGGTTTGACGCCAGTGAACGAGTGAAGGGCGCACGGGCCGCTTGCCGTGTGCGGGGACGCCGGGCCGGCCGGGCCCGGTTACTGTTGACGCCATGCGTCTCCACGTCGTCGACCACCCCTTGGTCGCCCACAAGCTCACCACGCTGCGCGACCAGCGCACCGACTCCGCCACCTTCCGCCGGCTCGCCGACGAGCTGGTCACCCTGCTCGCGTACGAGGCCACGCGCGACGTGCGCACCGAACAGGTCGACATCCAGACGCCGGTCGAGCGGACCACGGGTGTCAAGCTCTCCCACCCGCGCCCGCTGGTGGTGCCGATCCTGCGGGCCGGTCTCGGCATGCTGGACGGCATGGTCCGGCTGCTGCCGACCGCCGAGGTGGGCTTCCTCGGCATGATCCGCAACGAGGAGACGCTGCAGGCCTCGACGTACGCCACCCGGATGCCGGAGGACCTCTCCGGGCGCCAGGTCTACGTCCTGGACCCGATGCTGGCCACCGGCGGCACCCTGGTCGCGGCGATCCAGGAGCTGATCAAGCGCGGCGCGGACGATGTGACCGCCGTGGTGCTGCTGGCCGCGCCGGAGGGCGTCGAAATCATGGAGCGCGAGCTGGCCGGCACGCCGGTGACGGTCGTGACGGCGTCGGTCGACGAGCGGCTCAACGAGCAGGGCTACATCGTGCCGGGCCTCGGCGACGCGGGCGACCGGATGTACGGGGCGGCCGAGTAGGACCCGGCCCCGCCCCTTCTCAGCAGTTCTTCTTCGAGGCGGGCGTCGGCTCGGGATCGGCCAGTGCGGCCAGGGCCCGGTCGGCGTCCGCCTTCCCCGTCAGGGCCTGGAACTTGTCGCCGATGATCAGATCGACCTCGGTCCCCTTGCGGGCCGGGTCGGTACGGCGTTCGGCACCGGCGAGCTGGGCGCCGAGCACCGGCAGCGAGGTGTCGAGGGCGGCGGCCGGCCCGAGCAGCACACCGGTGCCCTTGACCTTCTTGTCGTACTGCTTCGGCGCGTTGGCGACCTCGCCGACCTTGAAGCCGCGCTTCTTCAGCTCGTCGGCGGTCTTCTGGGCGAGCCCGCCGCGCGTCGTGGCGTTGAGGACGTTGACCGTGATCGTCCCCGGCCGGGGAAGCACCTTCGGCGCGACCGTGCGGCTCGCCTTGTCGGCGCACGCCGCCTTGGTGCCGACCGCGGAGGCGGAGTCGCCGCCGCCGGTGAACACCTCGATGAGCTGGAGAGTGCCCCAGCCGCCCACGCCGAGTACGGCGACGGAGGCGACGGTCAGGACGACGAGCCTGCCGCGTCGCCGGGGCCGGCGCATCCGCGGGTACTTGTCACCCGTGATGCGGTACTGGCCGCCCATGCCGGGTGGAGTGAGCATGCTCATGAGCGCAGCGTAGTGCGCCCGGGCGGCTCTGCCTACCAGATGATCATCCGACTGGGTGCACTCCAACCCGAAAGGGTCAGATCGCGGCCCCGCCGGTCGCCGGAGGGGGCGTCAGTCCAGCTCCAGCACGCGGGCGTGCAGCACCTGGCGCTGCTGGAGCGCGGCCCGCACCGCGCGGTGCAGTCCGTCCTCCAGGTACAGGTCGCCCCGCCACTTCACGACATGCGCGAACAGGTCGCCGTAGAAGGTCGAGTCCTCGGCGAGGAGGGTCTCGAGGTCGAGCTGCTGCTTGGTCGTCACGAGCTGATCGAGGCGGACCGGGCGCGGCGCGACGTCCGCCCACGACCGGGTGCTTTCCCGGCCGTGGTCGGGGTACGGCCGGCCGTTTCCGATGCGCTTGAAGATCACACGGAAAGCCTACCGGTCAACGCGTTCCGGGCGCAGCCATGGTGGCGCAGCGCGGCGCCGGAAAAGGCCACCGAATACGGGAGGAAACGGGATGGTGATCTGATACGACCGATCACGGTCAGGTCACCTTCGCGGGGCGGGCGTCACGCGCCGGACTTCTTCGCGGCCTTCGCCGCCGCCTTCAGCTCCTGCTTGTGCGCCCGCACCCTGGCCAGCGACTCCGGTCCGGTGATGTCGGCGACGGAGCGGAAGGACTCCTCCTCGCCGTACGCGCCCGCGGCCTCCCGCCAGCCGGTGGGCCGTACGCCGAGCTGCTTGCCCAGCAGGGCGAGGAAGATCCGGGCCTTCTGCTTGCCGAAGCCGGGCAGTTCCTCCAGCCGTCGGCGCAGCTCCTCGCCGTCGGTGACGCCCCGCCAGACGGCCTCGGCGTCACCGTCGTAGTGCTCGACGAGGTACTGGCACAGCTGCTGGATACGGCCCGCCATCGAACCCGGATAGCGGTGCACGGCCGGCTTGTCGGAGAGCAGCGCGGCGAACGCCTCGGGGTCGTACGCGGCGATCTCCCGCGCGTCCAGATCGTCCGCGCCGAGCCGCCGGGCGATCGTGGCCGGCCCCTTGAAGGCCCACTCCATCGGGATCTGCTGGTCCAGCAGCATCCCGGTCAGCGCGGCGAGCGGGCTGCGGCCCAGCAGCGCGTCGGCGTCGGGGTCCTGGGCGAGGTGAAGGGTGACGTCCATGCCCCGATGATCGCGCGTCCCGGCTCAGCCCGCCCGCCAGTACCCCAGCGCGTGCACCCGCTGTCTGGGCACGCCGAGCTCCTTGCGTACGTACGCCGACAGTGTGCGGGTGGTCGCGGTGTCGCAGGCGATCCAGACGTACGGGTCCGGGGTGGACGCCAGCAGCGCGGGGAGGTCGGCCCGTACCCGCTCGACCAGCGCCGTCCCCGACCGGGGCACCTCGCGCACCTCGTGCCGGTCCGGGTCGGCCCGCCAGGGCAGTCCGTCGAGGGTGCCCTCGAACCATACGGTCGCCGGGGCGGACCCCAGTGCTCCGAGCAGGGAGTTGACGGCCGGCAGCGAGGCGGGGTCGCCCACCACGAAGACGCGGGAGGGCGCCGGGGCGGGCTCCTCGAACCCCGTGCCCTGCACGGTCGCCCCGACGGTGTCACCGGGCTTCGCCGCCCTGGCCCAGTCGCTGGCGCACCCCTCGTGCAGCGCGAACTCCAGGCCGAAGCTGCCGGCCGCCGGGTCGGGGTCGACCAGGGTGTACGCCCGCTGGTGCGGCTTGCCCGCGTTGTCGAACCACAGCCGTACCCACATCGTGGGGTGGACGCCGGTCGCCGCCAGCATCCCGCCGTCGGTGAGACGCAGCCGCCGGTAGCCGGCGGTGACGTCCTCCGTGCCGGTCACGGTGAACGTGAAGTCCTTCGCGCGGAACAGCTTGAGGACCGCGCCCTCCCAACCCCGCCCCTGCGCCATCGTCTTTTCACCCTTCACGTACGATTCCGTCACGGTTCTACTTAGGCGAGCCTAACCTAATGAGAAATGCCTGATGAGAAATGAGGGCGCAGTGGGTGGCGAGATCTTCCGGGACCCCTGGGGCATCCCCCATCTCCGCGCGGGGAGCGCGAACGAGCTCGCCCACGCCCAGGGCCGGGTCACCGCGCTCGACCGGGCCTGGCAGCTCGAGGTCGAACGGCACCGCGCGCAGGGCACCTCGGCGTCGTTCCTCGGCCCCGAGGCCCTCCCCTGGGACCGCTTCGCCCGCCGTGCCCGCCTGGCCGACACGGCCCGCCGCTGCTGGACCGAACTGCTGCGCACGGACCCGGAGACGGCGCGGTGGACACGGTCCTACGTGACCGGCGTGAACGAGACCCTGGCCTCCCTCGCGGCCGGGACCGCCCCCGAGTTCGCCCGTACGGGCCTGCGCCCCGGCCGCTGGGAGCCCTGGACGCCGCTCGCGGTGTGGCTCGCCACGCACATCCTGTTCGCCGGGTTCCCCGCCAAGCTCTGGCGTGAGCACGTCTTTGCCCGGCTCGGTGCGGACGCCGTCGGTCTGTTCGCCGCCGACGGGCCCGGCACCTCGGGCAGCAACGGCTGGCTGGTCGCCGGGGAGCGCACCGTCACCGGGCACGCGGTCATCGCCGGGGACCCGCACCGCTTCATCGAGGACCCCGGCGTCTACCAGCAGATCCGCCTGTCCTGCCCGGAGTTCGACGTCGTCGGCATCGCCGTGCCCGGCGTCCCCGGCATCGCCCACTTCGGCCACACCGGCACCGTCGCCTGGGCCATCACCAACGCCATGGCCGACTACCAGGACCTCTACCGCGAGCGGCTGCGGCGCACCGGCGCCGGAGTGGAGGCGCTCGGCCCGGACGGTACGTGGCACCGCGCCGCCCGGCACACCGAGACCGTCGAGGTGGCGGGCGAGGAGCCGGTCGAGGTCGAGGTCATCGAAACCGGCCGGGGCCCCGTCGTCATCGGCGGCCCCGAGGGCCTCGACGACGGCGTTCCCGAGCCCGGCGGGCCCCCGCTCGCCGTCGCCCTGCGCCACCCGCCCCGCGTCACCGGCGACCTCGGCTTCGGCGCCCTGCTGCCACTGCTGCGGGCCCGCCGGACCGTCGACGTGGACCGGGCCGTCGACCGGTGGGTGGAGCCGGTCAACGTGGTCATGGCCGCCGACACCGAGGGCGGCACCCTGCACCGGGTGGCCGGCCGGGTCCCGGTCCGCGCCGAGGCCAACGGCACGCGCGTGGTGCCGGCGTGGGAGCCCGGGTACGAGTGGCGGGGCTGGCACGAGCCGCCCCGCGCGGGACTGACCGAGGGCGTCGCCGTGATGGCGAACCAGCGCGGACCGTCGGCCCCGCTGGGCGTCGAGTTCGCCCCGCCGCACCGCGCCGACCGCATCACCGCACTGCTGGCACGCCGGACCCGCTGGTCCGCGGCCGACATGTCCACCATCCACACGGACACCCACCTGGCCTCGGCGACCCCGCTCCTGAACCTCGTCGCCGACCTGGACACCCCGCCCCTCACCGCCCCCGCCGCCGCCCTGCGCGACCGGCTGCTGCGCTGGGACCGGCGGATGGACGCCGGCAGTGCCGACGCGGCCGTGTTCGCGGCCGTGCGCGGTGCCGTCGTGCGGCGGATCGCGGGGCATCCCGGGCTCGCCGCGCTGGCCGTGCCGCCCGCGTATCCCGAGGTCTTCCGGCCCTGGCTCGCCCTCCTGCCCCGGGTCGGGTACGCCCTCGAACATCTTCTCGGCGCCGGGGAGCTGTTCGGCGTCGACCGTCCGGCGATCGTCCGCGAGGCACTGGAGGAGGTGGCCGCCCGGCCGCCCGCCGGTACCTGGGGCGACGCCCACCGGCTCGCCCCCTGGCGCGCGCTGCCGCCGGCCACGCCGTACGACGAACCCGGCCTCTCCGGCGACCACGACTGCGTGCTGTGCACCTCCTCCGTGCCCGGTCTGACCGACCTCGCCGCGCGGGGCCCCGCCGCCCGCTACGTCTGGGATCTCGCCGAACGGGAGAACAGCCGCTGGGTGGTGCCGCTGGGCGCCTCCGGCGTACCCGGCTCACCCCACCACCGCGACCAGCGGCCCCTGTGGCTCGCCGGCGACCTGGCCCCGGTCGTCACCGACTGGGCGCGGCTCACGAAGGAGACCGATGTCTGACCCGTACGCCCCCCGAACGGCCCTGCACGAACAGGTGGTCGACGGTTTCGGCACCGTACGCGTTGTGCCGCTGGACCCGGCCGCCGACGCGCCCCTGCTGCACCGCTGGGTGAGCGGGGAACGCGCCGCCTTCTGGGGCATGAACGGCCTGACCGAGCGGCAGGTCGCCGGGATCTACGCCCACATGGCCACCCTCGGCACCCATCACGCCCACCTCGTCCTCAAGGACGGCACGCCCGCCGCGCTGCTCCAGACGTATGAACCGGGCGCCGACCGTGTGGGTGACTGCTACCCGGTCGAACCGGGCGACATCGGCGTCCACCTGCTGATCGCCCCCGCGGACAGCGGGCAGCCCGGCTGGACCGCCGCCCTGGTGGGCGCCATCGCCGCATACGTGCTGGTGGGACTGGACCGCACGCGTGTGGTGGTCGACCCGGACGTGGCCAACGAGAAGGCCGTCGCCCGTTTCCTGCGGCAGGGTTTCACCGCCGGGCCCGTGGTCGTCCTCCCGGAGATCGACCTCCCGGACGTGTATCTGCCCGAGAAGAAGGCCCAGCTCGCCTTCCTCACCCGCGAGGTAGCCTTCGCGAGGTGACCCCCGACGACCTCGTCGCCCACTACGGACTGGAACCCATCCCCCAGGAGGGCGGCCGGTTCCGGCAGACCTGGGCGGGTCCCGTACGCCCCGACGGCCGCCCCGAGGGCACCGCCATCGTCGCCCTGCTCACCGGCTCCCCCGGCGACTTCTCCGCCCTGCACCGGCTGCCGTCCGACGAGATCTGGCACTACCACCTCGGCGACCCGCTCCAGCTGCTGCTCCTCGACCCCGACGGCACCGGCCGTACGCCCGTGCTCGGCCCGGACGTCCTCGGCGGCCACCACGTCCAGCTCACCGTCCCGGCCGGCACCTGGATGGGCGCGCGGGTGGCGGCGGGCGGCGCGTGGACGCTGTTCGGCTGCACCATGGCACCCGGGTTCACCTTCGAGGGCTACGAGCACGGCGACGCGGCGGAACTGACGGCGCGTTACCCCGAACGGGCGACGCTCATCGGGGAACTCAGCCGGCCATGAGCCGCGAAGGACTGCTCGACGGACAGACCGCCCTGGTCACGGGCGCGGGCGGCGGCATCGGACGGGGCATCGCGCTGCGGTTCGCCGAGGAGGGCGCGGCCGTCGCACTGCACTGCCGTACGGCGACGGCGTCCGCGCGGGAGACCGCCGGCCGTATCCGGGAGTCGGGCGGCCGCGCGGTCGTCCTGCGGGCCGACCTCACCGACGAGGACGCCTGCCACCGCGTGGTGGCGCAGGCGGCCGAGTGGGGCGGCGGCCGGCTGACCGCCCTCGTCAACAACGCGGGCGTCCAGCCCGTCCGCGACCTCGCCGCGATGACGGCCGCCGAATGGCGCACGGTCGTGGACACCAACCTGACCTCCGTCTTCGCCTGCACCCAGGCCGCGGCCCGGCTCATGCGGGACCAGGACGGCGGCACGGTCACCCACATCGCCTCCGTCGAGGCGCACAGCCCCGCCCCCGCCCACGCGCACTACGGCGCGTCGAAGGCGGCGGTGGTGATGCACGCCCGTTCGGCGGCCCAGGAGTACGGCCCCTGGGGCGTGCGCGTCAACACCGTCTCGCCCGGCCTGATCGACCGGGAGGGCCTGGAAGAGGCCTGGCCGGAGGGCGTACGGCGCTGGCGGCGGGCGTCCGCCGTGGGTCGGCTCGGCCGCCCCGAGGACATCGGCGACGCCTGCGTGTTCCTCGCCTCCCGGCTCGCCTCCTGGGTGACCGGCCACGACCTGCTGGTCGACGGAGGGGTCTCGGCCCGGCCGACCTGGTGAGCCGCGGAGGGGTTCCGGCTCGGCCGACGTGGTGAGCCACGCAGGGGTCTCGGCGCGGCCCACCTGGTGAAGCACCCAGTGGCCTGGGCCGGGACGACCCGGTGAAGCGGTGAGCAGACCGCGCCCGCCGTCCGTATCTGTCTCGTAGCCGGATGGCCTGGAGGCGGGTAGGACGTGGAGCGACGCGGGAGCGGGGCGGCGGGCGATGGCGGACGGGACGGAATCCGGAGCGGCCGCGGACCCCGGCGACTTCAAGGGCTGGTGCTGCTGGGCACCCTGCTGGTCCTGCTCCTCGGCGGCGCGGCCCCGGCGAGCGCCCACGCCGCCCTCCGCGGAGCCGACCCCGAGGACGGCAGCGTCCTCAAGTCCGCGCCCACGCACATCACCCTGACCTTCACGGAGTCCGTCGGCCTGCTGGAGGACTCCTTCCGCGTCTACAGCCCCGACAACCGCCGCATCCACCTCGGCGAGCCGCGGCACGCGGACGACGCCTCCGACACCGCCCGCGCCAAGCTGCCCGGCGGCCTCGCCGACGGCACCTACACGGTCGCCTGGCGGGTGATCTCCGCCGACAGCCACCCGGTCTCCGGCGCCTTCAGCTTCTCCATCGGCAAACCCTCGCCCACCCCGCCCGCCGCACCGGCGGACCACGCCGAACATCCGGTCACCAAGAGCCTCTACGACACCGGCCGCTATCTCGCGTACACCGCCGCCGCGCTGCTCATCGGCGCGGCGGCCTTCGCGGCGCTGTGCCGCCCGCCGGACACCGCCCCGCTGCGGGCGCCCCTGCTCATCGGCTGGTGGACCCTGCTGACGGCCACGGCCGCCCTCCTCGTCCTGCGCGCCCCGTACGAGAGGGGCACCTCACCGGCGACCGCCTTCGACCCGGACGCGTTCACCGGCGCCCTCACCGGCCGGCCGGGCCTCGCCCTGCTCACCCGCGTCGCCCTGCTCCTCACGGCGGCCCTGCTCGTACCGCTCCTGCGGCACCGCACCCCCCGGACCCGGCTGGCGGCCGGCGCGGCACTCTCCGTCGCCCTGGCCCTGACCTGGGCGGCGGCCGAGCACGCCTCCGCCGGGATCCAGGTACCGCTGGCCATGACGTCGTCCGTGCTCCATCTGCTGGCGATGGCGTGCTGGCTCGGCGGTCTGACCGCGCTGCTCCTCACCCTGCACCGCGCGCAGACCCCGCCGCCCCTCGCCACGGTCGCCCGCTTCTCCCGGCTGGCCTTCGCCTCGGTGACCGTCCTCGTGGTCACCGGCGTCTACCAGTCCTGGCGCGGCCTCGGCTCCTGGACGGCGCTGCTGGAGACGACGTACGGCAAGACCCTCACGGTCAAGCTCGCGGCGACGCTCTTCCTGCTGCTGGCGGCCGCGATGTCCCGCCGCTGGACGGCCCTGCTGGCCCGGCCGGCGACGGCCTCGGCGGAGGCCGGGCAGCGCGTACCGGAACTCGTGGGGGCACCCGGCTCCCCGCCGGCGACGGGGCCCGTGTCCCCGGCGCCGGACGGACCGGACGGACCGGACGCGCGGGAGGGCCTTCACCGCCGTGCCCTGCGCCGCTCGGTACTGGCCGAGGTCGTCGTCGCCGTGCTCGTCCTCCTGGTCACCACCGTGCTCACCGGCACCCTCCCCGCCCGCGCGGAGGCCGAGGCGGCCAAGGCCCCCGAGCCGCAGGTGGCCGGCCTTCCCGGCGCGGAGGCGTTCACGATCCCCTACGACGCGGGCACCCCCGGCGGCCGGGGCACCGTCCAGCTCACGATGGACCCGGGCCGGGTCGGCGAGAACGGCCTCCAGGCGGTGGTCTTCGACCCCCGGGGCGCCCTGAGCTTCGTACCGGAACTCCGAATCTCCTTCACCCTCGGGGCGAAGGACATCGGCCCCATCGACGCGAAGGTCACCGACCGGGGCGGCTACTGGGCCACCAGCGACCTCAATCTCCCCCTCGAGGGCACCTGGACGATGAAGATGACGATCCGGGTCTCCGAAGTGGATCAGGTGAGCGAGACCCGCCAGGTACGGATCTCCCGCTGATCACCGCATCCCGCCTGCGCATTTCCACACCTCGCCCGCGCATTTCCGATCACTCCGCCCGGGGATTCCCCCGCCCCATTCAAGATCGAAAAGGGGCGTTCCGTAAATTCCCCGGGAACTTCTCTACAACCTTCCGTTACGCGCGTATGTCTGGCTGACGCAGGGGTGTTCAGGGGTCCAGGCAGAGGAGCTCGGAAACGTGACCATGCGTTCCTTCGTCCGGCGGGTGGGGCCGCGAGTCGAGCGGAAGGCCGCCGAGCGGGTGTGGCAGCTGCGCACCCTGCGGCGACGCCGCAGAGCGGCGGACACGGCCCCGGAGTTCCGCCCGGTGGCGGTGCGCGGCCAGCGGCTGTACGGACGGGTCGTCACCCGGTTCGGCGCCGCGGAGGCCGCCGCCGCCAACCTCGCTCTGGTCGTCGACGCGCTGGAGCGGGAAGGCATCGCCCACTTCCTGGTACCGGCATCGCGCACCCGCCACACGGTCGGGGTGAACGCCGTCGACCGGGAGCGGTTCCTCACCGCCCTGGAGGCGCTCAACGCGGGGCAGCCGGTGTTCATCGGCCGGCCGCTGCCCGGGGGACAGCTCAGGCATCCCGCCCTGTTCATGGACGGCGTACTGCCGTCCGCGCTGCGCACCGCGCCCGTCCTGCGGATCGGCGAGAACCACCTCGGGCCCGCCGGCCAGCTGCTCGCCGGGCCCGAACTCGCCTGCGACGTCGAGTTCTGGGAGGACGGCGCGCAGCTCCTCGCCTCCGCCGACGGGCCCCGGAAACTGGCCAGGGTGCAGCCGCAGGCGTCCGAGGACGTCTTCGCCGAGTCCCTGATCGCGCCCCGGAACAACGGCGTCACCGACGTCCTCCCGGCGGCCGAGCAGAAGCCGGCCACGGTGCGCGTCGGCGACCGGGAACTGCCGGCCTTCGCCCCGCTCACCCTGCCGACCGTGGACGACGTGACCTTCCCCGTGGACGTCGTCTACACCTGGGTCGACGGCGAGGAGCCGGCGATGCGGGCCAAACGGGCCCGGTACCAGGAGGGCGGCATCGCCGAGATCCTGGACAAGGAGACCAACGCCTCCCGCTACACCAGCCACGACGAGCTGAAGTACTCGCTGCGCTCGCTCGCGATGTACGCCGACTTCGTCCGCCACATCTACGTCGTGACCGACGGTCAGACACCGCACTGGCTGGACCGGACGGCGCCCGGGATCACCGTCGTCGACCACCGCGACATCTTCCCGCCGGACGTGCTGCCGGTGTTCAACTCGCACGCCATCGAGACCCGGCTGCACCACATCCCCGGCCTGTCCGAGCACTATCTCTATTTCAACGACGACGTATTCGTCGGACGCCGGGTCACCGCCGAACATTTCTTCCACGGCAGCGGTCTGATGAAGGTCCCCGTCTCCCCGCTCAAGATCGGAATAGGAAAACCGCACGCCGAGGAGACGGCCACCAACTCCGCGGGAAAGAACGTCCGCGCGCTGCTGCTGGAGAAATTCGGCCGCATGACGACGAACAACTTCCTGCACACCCCGCTGCCGCAGCGGCGCGACACCCTGCGCACCCTCGAGGAGCTCTTCCCCGGGGACATCGCCCGCACCACGGCGTCCCGCTTCCGCTCCCCGCAGGACATCGCGGTGACGGCCCCGCTGCTCTACCAGTACGCGCTGATGACCGGCCACGGAGTGCCCGGGAGGTTCAGCTACCGGTACGTCAACATCAGCCGCCCCGACGCCGGGGCGCGCCTGGCCGATCTGAGCCGCAGCCGCCGCTTCGACTTCTTCTGCCTCAACGACGTCGACGTGCCACCGGAGGAGCGGGAGCCGGTCGGCGCCCGGATGCACGCCTTCCTGGAGGACTACTTCCCCTTCGCGAGCCCCTACGAGAAGCAGCCGTGACGGGGGCGGCGGGCATGGACCTCCGTCATCGCGTCGCGGCGCCCACCGGTGTCCGGGCCGCCCGGCACCTGCTGGCGCGGCTGCTCCCCTGGCCGGCCGCCCGGCTCTGGGCGCTGCGGACGGCCCCGGCCCGGCGGCGGCTGCGGGCCGCCGTCCCCGGACTGCGCCGCGTCAGCTTCGGACCGACCCGGCTGTACGGCCGTACCGTCGCCGGCTACACGGCGGCGGACGCCGTCGAGACCGACCTCGAGCGGGTGTGCACGCTGCTGGAAGGGCTCGGCGTCCCCTACTTCCTGGTCTCCGCGGGCCCCGGGACGGGGGCTCCGCGCCAGGTCGTCGGCGTCGAGGAGACCCACCGCGGCGCGGTGCTCTCCCGGGCCGCCCGGTGCTTCGCCGGCACCGCCGGATACGTCGGTGCCGTCGGACCGGACGGTGCCGTGACCGCCGCGGCGCTGTGGGCCGACGGGAAGCTGCCGCGGGCGCTGCGGCGGGCCGCCGTCCTCCGTACCGGACTGGTGCGCCTGGGCCCCGGAGGGCAGGTGCTCAGCGGGCTGGAGGCGGGCTGCGACATCGAGTTCTGGCGCCGGGGCCGGGACGTCCGCGCCGATCCCGGCTGGCTCACCGTGCCGGGCGCCCAGCTCCCCGACGTCTTCGGTCCGGCCCTCGTCGCCCCGCGCCGCAACCCGGTGACGGAGGTGCTCCCGCCGGCCGCGCGCCGCCCCGCCGCGGTGACGCGCCGCCGGGGCGGGGTGCCGACGTACGCCCCGTTCGCCGAGCCGGGCGTCGACGAGGTGTGCTTCCCCGTCGACGCCGTGTTCACCTGGGTGGACGGGGACGACCCGGTACTGGCCGCGAAACGCCGCGCCCACCAGGAGTTCTCTCACGGCATCGCCCCGCGCGAGACCGGCCCCTCCCGCTACACCAGCCACGACGAGCTGCGGTACGCGCTGCGCTCACTGGAGATGTACGCCGGGTTCGTCCGGCGCGTCTACCTCGTGACCGACTCCCAGCTCCCCGCCTGGCTGGACCCGGACGCGGCGGGCCTGACCGTGATCGACCACCGGGACATCCTCCCGGCGGACGCGCTGCCCGTCTTCAACTCGCACGCGATCGAGAGCCGCCTGCACCACATACCGGGCCTGTCGGAGCACTACCTCTACTTCAACGACGACGTCTTCATCAACCGCCCGGTGGGCGCCGGGCACTTCTTCCACGGCAACGGCATCGCCCGCATCCCGCTCTCCCCGCTGAAGCTCGGCGCCGGCCCCCCGCACCCCCTCGAGCCGGCCCCGAACTCCGCCGGCAAGAACGCCCGCGAGGTGATCCGCCGCTTCCACGGCCGGTACATCACCCACAAGTCGCTGCACACCCCGCACCCCCAGCTGCTGTCGGTGATGCGCGAGATGGAGAGCCTCGGGATCGGCGAGCTCGAACGGACCGCCCACTCCCGGTTCCGCTCCACCGCCGACGTGGCCCCGGCGTCCACCCTCCACCACCACTGGGCGATCGCCACCGGCCGTGCCGTCCCGGCCGACTACCGCTTCCGCTACGTCCAGCTGGGCACCCCGGACATGCGCCGCCGCCTGGACCGCCTCGCGGCCGGCGAGGACATCGACTTCTTCTGCCTCAACGACGTGGACACCACCCCGGAGACCCGGTCGGCGGCCCTCCCGGTCCTCCACACCTTCCTCGACCCCCTACCCCAGCCACTACGAGGCCCCGCGCCCCGCCCCACCCGGGCAGAGGCCGGCCCCCACGAATGACCACAGGGCCCCGAGCAGGTAGGGCAGGCCCTCGCCGCTCTGTGACACGGACAACGTCGAAGGGCCCCACCGCAAGCGGTGGGGCCCTTCGACGTTAGTGCCCGGTGAGGCACTGGCGGAGGATACGAGATTCGAACTCGTGAGGGGTTGCCCCCAACACGCTTTCCAAGCGTGCGCCCTAGGCCACTAGGCGAATCCTCCGGTCGGAACATTACATGACCGAGAGGAGTGCTCGCGAACTCGTTCCCCGCCCGCGACATGGGGTAGCCTCTGCGTAGCCCCTCACGCGGCGCTATCTGACTGAACTCCCCCAGGGCCGGAAGGCAGCAAGGGTAGGTCGGCTCTGGCGGGTGCGTGGGGGGCGCTTGTGTTCACGGGCGTCCGGGCGGGTTGTCAGTGCGCGCCTATAACCTCGTATGCGTGTCGTCTCTCGCGCTGTACCGCCGTTATCGCCCGGAGTCGTTCGCCGAGGTCATCGGGCAGGAGCATGTCACCGCCCCGTTGCAGCAGGCGTTGCGGAACAACCGGGTCAATCACGCGTACCTGTTCAGCGGTCCGCGCGGATGCGGCAAGACCACCAGCGCGCGGATCCTGGCGCGCTGTCTGAACTGCGAGCAGGGCCCCACGCCGACGCCGTGCGGGGAGTGCCAGTCCTGCCAGGACCTCGCGCGCAACGGGCCGGGTTCGATCGACGTCATCGAGATCGACGCCGCGTCGCACGGTGGCGTGGACGACGCCCGTGACCTGCGCGAGAAGGCGTTCTTCGGGCCGGCGAGCAGCCGCTACAAGATCTACATCATCGACGAGGCCCACATGGTCACGTCGGCGGGCTTCAACGCGCTGCTCAAGGTCGTCGAGGAGCCGCCCGAGCATCTGAAGTTCATCTTCGCCACCACCGAGCCCGAGAAGGTCATCGGGACGATCCGGTCGCGTACGCACCACTACCCGTTCCGGCTGGTGCCGCCCGGCACACTGCGGGACTACCTCGGCGAGGTGTGCGGTCAGGAGGACATCCCCGTCGACGAGGGCGTGCTGCCGCTCGTCGTGCGGGCCGGCGGCGGTTCCGTGCGGGACTCGATGTCCGTCATGGACCAGCTGCTCGCCGGTGCCGGGGCGGAGGGTGTGACCTACGCCATGGCCACCTCCCTGCTCGGGTACACGGACGGCTCGCTGCTGGACTCCGTCGTCGAGGCCTTCGCGACCGGTGACGGCGCCGCCGCCTTCGAGGTCGTCGACCGCGTGATCGAGGGGGGCAACGATCCGCGGCGGTTCGTCACCGACCTGCTGGAGCGGCTGCGGGACCTCGTCATCCTCGCCGCCGTGCCCGACGCCGGCGAGAAGGGGCTCATCGACGCCCCCGCCGACGTCATGGAGCGGATGCAGGCACAGGCCGGCACCTTCGGCGCCGCCGAGCTCAGCCGTGCCGCCGACCTCGTCAACGAGGGGCTGACCGAGATGCGCGGCGCCAACTCGCCGCGCCTTCAGCTCGAGCTGATCTGCGCGCGCGTGCTGCTGCCCGCCGCGTACGGCGACGAGCGCTCGGTCATGGCCCGGCTGGACCGGATCGAGCGCGGGGTGAACTTCTCGCCGGGCACCGGTGCCGCCATGCCGGCCGTGGGGTACGTTCCCGGGCCGGGGGCCCATGCCGGGGCGCCCGCGCAGGCTTCCGTGGAGCCGGGGGGCGGACCCGCCGCCGCCCGGGCCGCGGTGCGGGGGCCGGGTCCGGCACCCGAACCCACTCCCGCGCCCCCTCCCGCGCCCGCGTCGCCCGCGCCCCCTCAGCAGCAGCCCCCCGCTGCCGCCCCGGCGCCCTCCGGCGCTCCCGGCGCCTGGCCCACCGCGGCCTCCGCCGGTGGCGGCGCCGGCCGCCGGCCGGGCGGCTGGCCCACGGCCGCCCCGACGGGCGGCGGCCAGCCTCCGGCGGCCCCGGCCCCGGCTCCGGCTCCGGCCCCTGCTCCCACACCCGCGTCCGCGCCCGCGCCGGCCCCGCAGGCGGCCCCCGCGCCGTCCGCGGGCGGTGGCGGCGGGCCCGACCCGCGCGTGCTCTGGCCGAACATCCTGGAGACGGTCAAGAACCGGCGCCGCTTCACCTGGATCCTGCTCAGCCAGAACGCCCAGGTGACCGGCTTCGACGGCACGACCCTCCAGATCGGCTTCGTGAACGCGGGCGCGCGGGACAACTTCGCCGGCAGCGGCAGCGAGGACGTGCTGCGGCAGGCGCTGGCCGAGCAGTTCAACGTGCACTGGAAGATCGAGGCCGTCGTCGACCCGTCCGGTGGCGGCGGCGGAGGCATGGGGGCGCCCGCCCCGGCCGGCCCGCCCGGCGGCGGCCGGGGCAGCGGCGGTGGCGGATACGGCGAGCGGCCGTCCGCTCCCCAGCCGGGCGCCCCCGCCGCGGGGCCCGCCCGGCCGGCGAGCGCCCCCTCCGCACCCGCGCCCGCCCCGGCACCCCGCCCCTCCGCCCCGGAGCCGCCGCCCCCCGTCTCGCCGGAGGACGACATCCCCGAGGACGACGACCCCGACCTGGACGAGTCCGCCCTCTCCGGGCAGGAACTCCTGGTCCGCGAGCTGGGCGCGACGGTCGTCGAGGAGCTCACCAACGAATAGGGGTGTGGAGGATCGTACGAGCGCGCTCCGCCCGCCCCTTCGGAAGCCCGCACAAGGCGAAGCGGCCGTCTCCCGTTAGGCTGACCCCCGTGAAGGTCCTCGTCATCGGCAGCGGCGCCCGCGAACACGCCCTGTGCCACAGCCTGTCCCTCGACCCCGACGTCACGGCGCTGCACTGCGCCCCCGGCAACGCCGGGATCGCCGAGGTCGCCGAGCTGCACCAGGTCGACGCCCTCGACGGTGCCGCCGTGACCGCGCTGGCCGCGCGGCTCGGCGCGGACCTCGTCGTGGTCGGCCCGGAGGCGCCCCTCGTCGCCGGTGTCGCCGACGCCGTGCGCGACGCGGGCATCCCGGTCTTCGGCCCCTCCAAGGAGGCCGCGCGCCTGGAGGGCTCCAAGGCGTTCGCCAAGGACGTCATGGCGGGTGCCGGCGTGCCCACCGCCCGCAGCTACGTCTGTACGACGCCGGAGGAGGCCGACGCGGCCCTCAGCGCGTTCGGCGCCCCGTACGTCGTCAAGGACGACGGTCTCGCGGCCGGCAAGGGCGTCGTCGTCACCGACGACGTCGAGGCGGCCCGCGCGCACGCCGCCGGCTGCATGGGGGTACCTCCCGGGCCTTCGGGGCAGCGGGGGAGCGTGGTCATCGAGGAGTTCCTCGACGGCCCCGAGGTCTCCCTCTTCGCGATCACCGACGGCGAGACGGTCGTCCCGCTCCAGCCCGCCCAGGACTTCAAGCGCGCGCTGGACGGCGACGCGGGCCCGAACACCGGCGGCATGGGCGCGTACTCCCCGCTGCCCTGGGCCGACCCCAAGCTGGTCGACGAGGTCATGGAGACGGTTCTCCAGCCGACCGTGGACGAGCTGCGGCGCCGGGGCACCCCGTTCTCCGGACTGCTCTACGCCGGTCTGGCGATCACCTCGCGCGGTGTCCGCGTGATCGAGTTCAACGCCCGCTTCGGCGACCCCGAGACCCAGGTGGTCCTGGCCCGGCTGAAGACCCCGCTGGGCGGCGTGCTGATGGCCGCCGCCACCGGCAACCTCGCCCATCTGGAGCCGACGCGCTGGAGCGACGAGGCCGCGGTCACCGTGGTCGTCGCCTCCCACAACTACCCCGGCACGCCGCGCACCGGCGACCCGATCACCGGCCTGGACGAGGTCGCCGCCGAGGACGCCCCGCACGCGTACGTCCTGCACGCGGGGACGAAGCGGGACGGCGACGCGGTCGTCAGCGCGGGCGGGCGCGTGCTGTCCGTCACGGCGACGGGCAAGGACCTCACCGAGGCCCGCGACCGCGCCTACCGGGCGGTCGCCCGCATTCGCCTCGACGGTTCCCAGCACCGTACGGACATCGCCGCGAAGGCGGCGCGCGAGGCGTGAGCCCGGACGCACGGCGTCGATGAACGCCTCGGGCCCCGGATCCGTCTCAGGATCCGGGGCCCGACCCTTGCCGTCCGTCGCCCACCTTTCCCCAAAGCCATTCCATCGGGTGAGCGATGCGCCAACCGGCTGACGGGGACCGGGGCCCCAACTATGGTGCCGCGCAAGTGTTCCGGCACTTGGCCCACCGGCATTTGCGGTGTCAGTGGCGGGTGCCACAGTGGGGGAATGGACAACGCCGGGACAGCGTCGGGTTTCCCGTGAGGGGGTGAGGTCGGGCCATGAGCGGAAGCGGAACGGGAGCGGAGACGGGCGCGCGGTCCGCGCGGGCGCACGCGCTGGCGGTACTGCGGATCCGCAGCCGGGCACTGGCCGTCGCGCTGCTGCCGGCCGCCGGCGCCGTGGTCCTCCTCGTCGGCGGCTCCACCGGCCATCTGCCGGGCGGCGGCTGGGACCTCGCCCGGCGGGTGCTCGCCCCGGTCGCGGTGCTCGTGCTGCTCGCCGCCGCGGGGGTCGCCCTGGTCATCGCGCGGGCCCGGCCCGCCATGAGTCCCACGGTCCCGGTCGCCGAGGACGCGGCCCCGGACCTGTACCGGATGGTGCGCGACCTCGCCGACCGGCTCGGCGTTCCCGCCCCTTCCGCGATAGCGCTCACCCCGGACTGCGACAGCTGGCTGGAGGACCGCACCCACCCGGCGCACGGGCGCCCGCCGCCCGCCGAGGAGCGCGGCGACATAGCCGGTGCGGGCCGCCCCGCCCGGGCCAGGACCGCGGCGCCCGTGCTGGTGATCGGCTCGCCGTTCCTGTGGTGGATGCGGGTGGGCGAGCTGCGCGCGGTCCTCGCCCCGGTCGTGGCCGGTACGGGACCTTCGGCGCATCCGGACATAGCCGCCGCCCGGCGCTTCGTGCGGGGGCTGGACGCGGCGGTGGCCGTGACGTCGGCGCCGGGCCGGCCTGCCGTCGTCCGCGGGATGCTCGCGGGCGCCGGCTGGGTGACCCGGCTGCTGCTGCGGGGCTGCCGGGGGCACGCGGCCGAGATGGAGCGCGGTGTCGCCGCCGCGGCGGCCGAGCGTGCACAGGCTGTGGACTACGGGCAGCGCATCGTCGCCCAGGAGCAGGTGGGCCTCGCCTACGCGGGCTGGGACCGGCTGCTCACCCGGGTCGCGCTGCCCGCCTGGCGGATGGGCCGCTGGCCCTCGCGGCTCAGCGCGGGAGTGGTGGCGGCGCTGACCGAGCTGTCCCGCCGGGACCGGCTGGCGGAGGGCTTCGCCTCCCGTCTCGGTGAGCGTCCCGCGTGCGACCTGCTGGAGGAGCCCGGCACGATGGACGAGGCCACCTCGCTCCTCGCCGCCCGCCTCTTCCACGGCGGGCCCGCGGAGACGGGGCCGGACTGGCTCCCGGTCCACTGGGGCGACTATCCGGAGGAGGTCGTCGACCGCAAGTGGCGCACCGACGCGGCCCGCCTCCACCGCGTCCTGGACGTCCTCCACGTCCCCCCGGCCCCCGGCGACGCTCCGTCCCTTTCCCGGGTCCTGACCCACCTGACCACTCCGGCGCCCTCCCCGGCGGACGCGGGGGAGGAACCGACGGACCCCATCCGGTCCAGCGCCGCGGTCGCCGCCTCGGCGGTCGCCGCCTCGGCGCTCGCGCCGGGAGACGCGGGCGCGGACGACGAGGACCCCACCCCCACCACCCCCCAGAGCGCCGACCTCGCCGCCCGGCTCAGTGCCGAGGTGGGCCGGGAGGAGGCCGCCGCGGCCTCCGGTCCGCGGGGCACCGCCCCGCGGAGGGACGAGCACGCGCTGCCCCTCTTCCCGCTCCAGCCCCCGCGCACCGCCCGTGAGCTGCTCGCCGACCACATCACGGCGATGGTCTGCTGTACGGCGATGGACACCGCGGGTGCCACCCCCGGGCTCGACTGGCTCGACGGCCCCACACTCCTCCTCGGCGGCGGACGGGCCGGCGACCTGTCCTCCCAGGTCCTCACCCTCATCGAGGACGGCGACCCCTCCCCCCTCCGTCAGTGGCTGGCCCGACAGGGCATACGCCCCGAGAAGCCGGTACGCCTCGTCTGAGCCGCTCGGCCTCGGATTCCCAGGCCCCGGGGCCCTGCCCCTCGGAACCCCCGGGTGTCCCAGAACCCCGGGCCCCGCTCCGGAACACCCCCTTCCACTTTCGGTCAATCGAAGACGAACGGTGACGGAGTGCGTGCGTAATGTGATGTGCTGGGACCGTTCGTGCCCACGGGCATGAGCGCGCGACATACGACAAGCACATAGCTCGAGGGAGGGGGCGCCCATGAGCGCGGAGCAGATCCGCCGCTGGGAGTCGGGGGCACTCGCCCACGCCGTGAACGATCCCTTCGGGCAGGGACCCCTCCCCTGGCTGCGCGGCGGTGAGACGTACTTCGGCGACACCGGCCAGGTCGTCCCCTGGTACGTGGAACCGGACCCGGAGCAGCCCGCCCTCCGCCCCCTCCCCAGGCAGGGGACCGGGATCCCCGCCCCCCGCCGCTCCGGTTCCGTCGGACCCCGTGCCGCCGACGACGTACACCGCCAGATCAAGGGATTCAGCTCCGCCGGCGCGGTCGCCCCGGGGGAGTCCATCGACTTCCACATCACCGTCGACCCGCCCCAGCCGTTCGACGTGGACGTCTACCGCATCGGTCACTACGACGGCCAGGGCGCCACGAAGATCACCTCCAGTCCGCGCCTGTCCGGCCTGGTGCAGCCCGCCCCGCTCACCGCCGACCGCACCGTCTCCTGCCACCACTGGTGGCTGTCCTGGCGGTTACCGGTCCCGTCGTACTGGAACGCCGGCGCGTACGTCGCCGTCCTCACCACCGCCGACGGCTACCGCTCGCACATCCCGTTCACCGTCCGCGACACCCGCCCCGCGGACCTCCTCCTCGTGCTGCCCGACATCACCTGGCAGGCGTACAACCTGTACCCGGAGGACGGCCGCACCGGCGCGAGCCTGTACCACGCCTGGGACGAGCAGGGCCGGCTGCTCGGCGAGTCCGACGCCGCCACCACCGTCTCCTTCGACCGCCCGTACGCGGGCGCCGGCCTCCCGCTGCACGTCGGCCACGCCTACGACGTCATCCGTTGGGCCGAGCGCTACGGCTACGACCTCGCCTACGCGAACGCCCGCGACCTGCACGCCGGCCGGATCGATCCCGCCTGCTACCGGGGCGTGATCTTCCCCGGCCACGACGAGTACTGGTCGGCGCCCATGCGCACCGCCGTGGAGCGGGCCCGGGAGCACGGCACGTCCCTCGTCTTCCTCTCCGCCAACACCCTGTACTGGCAGGTCGAGCTCGCCCCCTCCCCGTCCGGCCCCGCCCGCCTGCTGACCTGCCGCAAACGCCGGGGCCCGGGCAGGCCGACCCTGTGGCGCGAACAGGACCGCGCCGAGCAGCAGCTCCTCGGCATCCAGTACGCCGGCCCCGTGCCGCGGCCGTATCCGCTGATCGTCCGCAACGCCGGGCACTGGATGTGGGAGTCGACCGGCGCCCACGAGGGCGACGGCATCGAGGGCCTGGTCGCCGCCGAGGCGGACCGCTACTACCCGCGCACCCCGCTGCCCGCGCACGAGGAGCGGGTGCTGCTCGCGCACTCCCCGTACACCGACCGCCAGGGCGCCCGCCGCCACCAGGAGACCTCCCTCTACCGGGCCCCCTCCGGCGCCTGGGTCTTCGCCTCCGGCACGTTCGCCTGGTCCCCCGCCCTGGACCGCCCCGGCCACACCGACGCCCGCGTCCAGCGCGCCACCGCCAACCTCCTCGACCGCATCTGCAAACGCGACTGACCTGGCCCGCGGCCCCCCATAGGGAGAACCGTCCGCGCATACGGGAGAATCGACGTACCTGTACAGAACCACGCGGAGGAACCGTGTCCGGATTCGTAGAAAAGCCCGAGCCGATCCAGGTTCCGGGCCTGGTGCATCTGCACACCGGCAAGGTGCGCGAGCTGTACCGGAGCGAGGCGGGCGACCTCGTGATGGTCGCGAGCGACAGAGTCTCCGCCTACGACTGGGTGCTGCCGACCGAGATCCCCGACAAGGGCCGGGTCCTCACCCAGCTCTCCCTGTGGTGGTTCGACCAGCTCGCCGACCTGCTCCCCCACCACGTCCTGAGCACCGGCCTCCCGGCCGGCGCCCCCGACGACTGGGCGGGCCGCACCCTGATCTGCAAGTCGCTGAACATGGTCCCGGTGGAGTGCGTGGCCCGCGGCTACCTCACCGGCTCGGGCCTCGCCGAGTACGAGGAGACCCGTACGGTGTGCGGCCTCGCCCTCCCGGAAGGGCTGGTCGACGGCTCCGAACTGCCCGCCCCGATCTTCACCCCGGCCACCAAGGCCGCCGTCGGCGAGCACGACGAGAACGTCTCCTACGAGGAGGTGGCCCGCCAGGTCGGCGCGGAGACCGCCACCCAGCTGCGCCAGGCCACCCTCGCCGCCTACACCCGCGCCCGGGACATCGCCCGCGACCGGGGCATCGTCCTCGCCGACACCAAGTTCGAGTTCGGCTTCGACGGCGACACCCTGGTCCTCGCGGACGAGGTGCTCACCCCCGACTCGTCCCGCTTCTGGCCGGCTGAGGAGTGGGAGCCGGGCCGCGCACAGCCGTCGTACGACAAGCAGTTCGTACGCGACTGGCTGACCTCCGCCGAGTCGGGCTGGGACCGCAGGAGCGAGCAGCCCCCGCCGCCGCTGCCGCAGCAGATCGTGGACGCGACCCGTACCAAGTACGTGGAGGCCTACGAGCGCCTCACCGGCACCACCTGGAGCTGAGCGCACGACGAAGGCCCCGGTCGAACCGACCGGGGCCTTCCTGTGGAGCGAACGACGAGGTTCGAACTCGCGACCTCAACCTTGGCAAGGTTGCGCTCTACCAACTGAGCTACGTTCGCATGCGCCGTGGCGCGGGACCTACTATACCCAACCCCGCTCCCGCGCGAGACGAACCGCTGTATGACGGTTCTCCGCGCCGAGCTTGGAGACGGCGGAGGAGAGGTAGTTCCGCACGGTCCCCTGGGACAGCGCGGCCCGCTCCGCGATCTCCGCCACGGGCGCGCCGTCCGCGGCGAGCTCCAGCACCTCGGCCTCGCGCGCGGTCAGCGGTGAGTCACCGGCGGCGATCGCGTCGGCGGCCAACTCGGGGTCGACGTACCGGTTTCCCGCGTGCAGGGTGCGGATGATCTCGGCGAGCTGCCGGGCGCTGACGGTCTTGGGCACGAAACCGCGCACCCCCGCCGCGAGCGCCCGCTTCAGATGTCCGGGCCGCCCGTGACCGGTGACGATCAGCACCTGGCAGCCGGGCAGCTCCGTCCGCAGGGATGTGGCGACCTTCACACCGTCGGCGCCGGGCATCTGCAGATCCAGTACGGCGACATCGGGGACGTGTGCCCGCGCCATCGCCAGCGCCTCCGGCCCGGAGGCCGCCTCGGCGACCACGAGGAGGTCGTCCTCCAGGGACAGCAGGGCGGCCAGCGCGCCCCGGATCAGATGCTCGTCGTCGGCGAGCAGCACACGGACGACGTCCGTCACGACGCCACCTCCAGCACCGTCTCCGCCGTCAGCGGGACCTCCGCGACCAGCAGGAACTCGCCCTGTCCGGTGAGCGCGGCGTCCAGCGTGCCGCCCACCGCCGACAGCCGCTCCCGCAGCCCCGCGAGTCCCGAACCGCCCTTGCCGGACGGAGCCGCGGCCCCGTCGTTGCGCACCGTCAGCACCACACGCCCCTCAGGCCTCCGCACCGACACGGTGCACTTCTTCGCGTCCCCGTGCCGCAGCACGTTGGTGGTCGCCTCCCGCACGACCCAGCCGAGGACGGACTGCACCTCACCCGGCAGTCCGGCCGTGTCGCCGGTCACCTCGCAGTCGATCCCGGCCGCCCTCAGCACTCCCCGCGCACCGCTGAGTTCGGCCTCCAGGTCGACCTCCCGGTAGCCGCGCACCACATCGCGCACCTCCCGCTGGGAGTCCTGGGCGATGCGCTGCACCTCGATCATCTGCTCCACCGCTTCGGGCCGTTCACGCCGCGCCAGCTGCACGGCGAGTTCGCTCTTGAGCGAGATCACGGCGAGGTTCCGTCCCAGTACGTCGTGCAGGTCCCGCCCGAACCGCAGCCGCTCCTCGGCGACGGCGAGCCGGGCGCGGGTCTCGCGCGCCTCGTCGAGGGCGAAGACGGCGTTGAGCAGCCAGACGGAGAAGACCGCGGTGAAGGCGATGAAACCGGCGCCGGCCAGCACGATCGCGGCCGTCGCCAGCGCGACGGGACCGGACACGCCCAGTGCCCAGGACATGAGGCCCGCTCCGGCCCCGAACCCGCCGACGAGGGCGAGGACGCGCCGCCGGTCGCGCATCCCGAGCGTGATCATGCCCGCTCCGTAGCTGAGCGCGGCCCCGAAGACCGAGCCCGCGGCGCTGTCGACGCCGTCGCCCGAGGGCCCGTGCTCCGCGATGCCGAGGGCGGCGACCGCGAGCGACGCGCTCAGCACGCCGAACGTCCACAGCAGCCGTACGGGCTGCGGGCGCCGGCCGCGGGTCCAGTCCAGGGCCCGGGAGACGACCGCCATGCCCACCGCCGCGTGCACCGCGACCAGCAGCAGCAGGACGACGGCGAGCCGCCCTCCCACCTGGGCGAAGGACGAGAGCCCGATCGCGGCCACCTCGCTGAGGCAGACGAAGTGGAACGACCACCTCGTGTACGTCTCGACCTTCGCCGGTGTGCTCTTGCGCCGCCACCAGCCGCCCGGCCTGCTCATCCGCTCGTGCTCCGTCCCTGCCGTCGCCTACGTCAGCGCCTGGGTTCCCAGCGGAACCACCGCCGTACAGCAAACACCGCCAGCAGGGTCCAGGCCACCGCCGTCGCGAGGGCGCCCAGGGTCTCGGCCGCCGACAGGTCGCCGGTCCAGCCGCCGCGCACCAGGGTGACCACCGGGGTCAGCGGCAGCAGCTCGCAGACGGAGGCCAGCCGGTCGGGGAGGAACTCCAGCGGGACGAACATGCCGGAGCCCATCATCGAGATGATCAGCAGCGGCATGGGTGTGACCTGGGCGCTCTCGGCGGTGCGGGTGAGGCCGGCGGTGGCGGCCGCGAGCCCGGCGCAGATCGCGAGCCCCAGCAGCAGGCCCAGGACGGCCAGATGCGGTGCGGACGGCGCGGACATGTCCAGCAGCACCGCACAGGCCGCGATCAGCACCAGGCACTGCGTCAGCCCGGTGAGGACGGACGGCAGCGCGGACCCGCCGAGGATCTCGGCGTCCCGCAGCTCGCCGGTGCGCAGCCGCTTGAGCACCAGTTCCTCGCGGCGGACGACGTAGACGCCGACGAGGGCGGAGTACACGGCGAACAGCAGGGAGAAGCCGACGGCGGCGGGCAGGACGACGGTGCCGGGGGTCAGTCCCACCTCGGCGAGGTCCATCTCCTGGGCGGCCGACCGCACGCTGAGCGGCAGGACGAGCGGTACGAACAGCGCGGCGACGAGGGTGCCCTTGCTGCGGCCCAGCAGCGTCAGTTCGGCGCGGGCGAGGGCGGTCATCCGGCTCACCGGCGTGGTCATGGCGGTACTCATGCCGCGTACTCCTTCTTCGTCGCCGTGGCCGCCGACGCGTCCTTGGCGATCCCGAGGAACGCCTCCTCCAGGGATGCCGAGCGCACGTCCAGCCTGCGCAGTTCCACTCCGGTCTCCTGCGCCCACAGCAGCAGTCGGGTGGCGGCGCGCTGCAGTTCGCGGGTGCGCAGCCGGACGGTCCGGCCGTCGACGGTGTGGTCGCTCACGCCCAGCGCGGCCAGGGGCGGCAGGTCGCCCACGAAGTAGCCGTCGGGGAGTTCGAAGGTGATCCGGGACGGTTCGGAGGCGGTCACCTCGGCCGGGGTGCCGGTGACGGCGATGCGGCCCTCGTGCATGATCGCGAGCCGGTCGGCGAGGTTCTCGGCCTCCTCCAGGTAGTGCGTGGTGAGCAGGACGGTCGTACCGCGGTCGCGCAGGGCGCTCACCAGGTCCCAGGTGTCGTGGCGGCCTTCGGCGTCGAGTCCGGTGGTGGGTTCGTCGAGGAAGAGCACCTCGGGGTCGCCGAGCAGGGCGAGCGCCAGGTCCAGCCTGCGCCGCTGGCCGCCGGAGAGCTGCTTCACCCGGACACCGGCCTTCGCCTCCAGGCCCACCAGCGCCAGTACCTCCCCCTCGGGGCGGGCCCCGCTGACACAGCCGGCCCACATGCGGGCGGTCTCGGCGACGGTCAACTCGGAGGGGAAGCCCCCTTCCTGGAGCATCACCCCGGTGCGGGGCCGTACGGCGGCACGCTCGGTGTACGGGTCGTGGCCGAGCACCCGGACCTGTCCGCCGGCGGGGGCGGCGAGGCCTTCGAGGAGTTCGACGGTGGAGGTCTTGCCCGCGCCGTTCGTGCCGAGCAGGGCGAAGATCTCGCCGCGCCGTACCGAGAAGTCGATCCCGCGGACCGCTTCGAACCCGCCCCCGTAGACACGTCGCAGGCCGGTGACCTCGATCACGTGTTCGTGTTCGTTCGCTTCCATGCTTCGAGCATTCCGGCGGCGGGGGCGGTCCGGCAGTGCGGGCTGTCATCACAGGACATGACAAATGTCAGACGGGTCCGGAGGGGGTACATACGACAAAGACCCCGGTCGATGACCGGGGTCTTGATCTGGAGCGGACGACGAGGCTCGAACTCGCGACCTCAACCTTGGCAAGGTTGCGCTCTACCAACTGAGCTACGTCCGCAATGCCTCCGACCGGCTCTCACCGATCGGCGCGGGCACCAGCCTACCTGATCCTCCCCCGGAGGGGGGACCCCCAAGAGACCGGTACGGCGATGCAGAGCGGGTGACAGGAATTGCACACTGCGCCTTCCCCCTGGAAGGGGGATGTTCTACTACTGAACTACACCCGCATGCACTTCGGGGCTTCGGCTTTTCAGCCTCGCCCCTCGGCGTGCTCCAGACTCTAGCTGATCAGCGGGGGTGCTGCGCAAGTCGGTTGCCGCGAGGGGCGGGTGACCGGCCGTCGGCACGGTCCACCCGAACGGCGTACCCCGGGTGGCCGGCGCACGGCCGGCTCACCGCGCTGCGGCGAACGCCTCGTAGACCTTCTTGGGGATCCGCCCGCGCGCGGGGACGTCCATCCTGTTGGCCTGGGCCCAGGCGCGGACCGCGGCCGGGTCCGGGGCGACCTCCGTCTGCCGGTACGTCTTGCCGGAGCGCGACCGCTTGCGGCCGGCGTCCACGTAGGGCTCGAGCGCCGTACGCAGTTTCCTGGCATTGGTTTCATTGAGGTCGATCTCGTACGACTTGCCGTCCAGTCCGAAGGCGATCGTTTCCGCCGCTTCCGAGCCGTCGATGTCGTCAAAGAGAGTGACCACGACCTTCTGCGCCACGAATATCGGTCCCTTCGTGCGACACCTCTCGTCCGGACGTCCGTGATGACGTGCCGGGACATCGTCGAGATGTCGGCTGTCCGCCTGTAATCGGGCAAAGTATCTGCTAATGACAATTCATTTGTACAGTGCCCGGCATTGCAATGTGAAGCCCGACTAAATCTGTCCGCGTGTCCGGGGCGCAATAGCGATGTGCGGGTGAACGGAGATCTTTCCCGGATCTTTTCCCGGATGTCTCCCCGCGATGCCGGATCGTGATCGTGCTCACGTAGATTCCTACAACTCTACCCGCGTAGAAATTTTGTGCGGGTAGTCTGAAGGAACCTGCTCAGCACCACACACCGGGAGTGCCAGTGGCACGCGTCGTAGTCGACGTCATGCTCAAGCCGGAGATCCTCGACCCCCAGGGCCAGGCGGTGCAGCGCGCACTGCCGCGTCTGGGTTTCGAAGGGATCTCGGACGTCCGCCAGGGAAAGCGATTCGAACTGGAAGTTGACGGGCCGGTCGACGAGGCCGTGCTCGCCCGTATCCACGATCTTGCTGAATCCTTCCTCGCCAACACCGTGATCGAGGACTTCACCGTACGGGTCGAGGAAGTCGCGGGGGCCGCGAAGTGACCGCTCGTATTGGCGTCGTCACTTTCCCGGGCAGTCTCGACGACCGGGACACGCAGCGCGCGATCCGCGTCGCCGGCGCCGAACCCGTCGCCCTCTGGCACAAGGACAAGGACCTCAAGCAGGTCGACGCCGTGGTGCTCTGCGGCGGTTTCTCGTACGGCGACTATCTGCGCGCGGGCGCCATCGCGCGCTTCTCACCGGTGATGGACACGGTCATCGACCAGGCCAGGGCGGGCCTGCCGGTACTCGGCATCTGCAACGGCTTCCAGATCCTCACCGAGGCGCACCTGCTCCCCGGCGGCATGCTGGGCAACGACCACCTGCACTTCATCTGCCGCGACCAGAAGCTGCGGGTGGAGAACGCGGACACCGCCTGGACCACCGACTACACGGCCGGCCAGGAGATCCACATCCCGCTGAAGAACATGGACGGCCGCTACGTCGCCGATCAGCGGACCCTGGACGAGCTGGAGGGCGAGGGCCGCATCGCCTTCCGCTACCTGGACGTCAACCCCAACGGCTCGCTCAACGACATCGCCGGCATCACCAACGCCGCCGGGAACGTCGTCGGCCTCATGCCGCACCCCGAGCACGCCGTCGAGTCGCTGATCGGTACGGGCCGTACCGACGGCCTGCCGTTCTTCACGTCGATCCTCAAGAAGCTGGTCAACGCATGAGCCGGACGCCTCTGGACACGGTCGAGCACGCGGCCGCGACCCCCGACGTCGAGCTGCCCTGGGCCGAGCTGGGCCTGAAGAAGGACGAGTACGAGCGGGTGGTGGAGATCCTCGGCCGCCGCCCGACCGGCGCCGAGCTCGCCATGTACTCCGTCATGTGGTCCGAGCACTGCTCGTACAAGTCCTCCAAGGTCCACCTCCGCCAGTTCGGCGAGAAGGCCCCCGAGTCCGACGCCATGCTCGTCGGCATCGGCGAGAACGCCGGCGTCGTCGACGTCGGCCAGGGCTACGCGGTCACCTTCAAGGTCGAGTCGCACAACCACCCCTCCTACGTCGAGCCCTACCAGGGCGCGGCCACGGGCGTCGGCGGCATCGTCCGCGACATCATCGCGATGGGCGCCCGCCCGGTCGCGGTCGTGGACCCCCTGCGCTTCGGCGCCGCGGACCACCCCGACACCAAGCGCGTCCTGCCGGGCGTCGTCGCCGGCATCGGCGGCTACGGCAACTGCCTGGGCCTGCCCAACATCGGCGGCGAGGTCGTCTTCGACGCCTGCTACCAGGGCAACCCGCTGGTCAACGCCGGTGCCATCGGCGTCATGCGGCACGAGGACATCCACCTCGCCAAGGCCTCCGGCGCCGGCAACAAGGTCATCCTGTACGGGGCCCGCACCGGCGGCGACGGCATCGGCGGCGCCTCGATCCTGGCCTCCGAGACCTTCGACGACGCCAAGCCGTCCAAGCGCCCCGCCGTCCAGGTCGGCGACCCCTTCCAGGAGAAGCTCCTCATCGAGTGCACCCTGGAGGCCTTCGCCGAGAAGCTGGTCGTCGGCATCCAGGACCTCGGCGCGGCGGGCCTGTCCTGCGCCACGTCGGAGCTGGCGTCGAACGGCTCGGGCGGTATGCGGGTCACCCTGGACGACGTACCGCTGCGCGACTCCACGCTCTCGCCCGAGGAGATCCTCATGAGCGAGTCGCAGGAGCGCATGTGCGCGGTCGTCGAGCCGGAGAAGGTCGACCGCTTCCTCGAGATCTGCGACAAGTGGGACGTCATCGCCACCGTCATCGGTGAGGTCACCGACGGCGACCGGCTGGAGATCTTCTGGCACGGCGGCAAGATCGTCGACGTCGACCCGCGCACCGTCGCCCACGACGGCCCGGTCTACGAGCGCCCGTACGCCCGCCCGTCCTGGCAGGACGAGCTCCAGGCGGACGACGCGAACAAGCTGCCCCGGCCGCGGACGTCCGACGAGCTGAAGGACCAGGTCCTCAAGCTGGTCGGCTCGCCCAACCAGGCCTCCAAGCAGTGGATCACCCAGCAGTACGACCACTTCGTGCAGGGCAACACCGTCCTCGCCCAGCCCGAGGACTCGGGCATGATCCGCGTGGACGAGGAGACCGGCCTCGGCGTCGCCATCGCCACCGACGGCAACGGCCGCTACGCCAAGCTCGACCCGTACACGGGCGCGCAGCTGGCGCTGGCGGAGGCGTACCGCAACGTGGCGACGACCGGTGCGAAGCCGCTCGCCGTCTCCGACTGCCTGAACTTCGGCTCGCCGGAGGACCCGGCGGTCATGTGGCAGTTCGCGGAGGCCGTGCGCGGTCTGGCGGACGGCTGTCAGCAGCTCGGCACCCCGGTCACCGGCGGCAACGTCTCCCTGTACAACCAGACGGGCGAGGCGGCCATCCACCCGACCCCGGTGGTCGCGGTCCTCGGCGTCATCGACGACGTGGCCCGCCGCACGCCGGTCGCCTTCCAGGAGGACGGCCAGCTGCTGTACCTGCTGGGCGACACGCGTGAGGAGTTCGGCGGCTCGGCCTGGTCCCAGGTGATCCACGACCACCTCGGCGGCCTGCCCCCGAAGGTCGACCTGGAGCGTGAGCGGCTGCTCGGCGAGATCCTGATCTCCGCCTCCCGCGACGGCATGATCGACTCCGCGCACGACCTCTCCGACGGCGGTCTGATCCAGGCGGTCGTCGAGTCGGCGCTGCTGGGGCGGAAGGGCGCGCGTCTGATCGTCCCGGACGGCCTGGACGCGTTCACCTTCCTCTTCTCCGAGTCGGCGGGCCGCGCGATCGTCGCCGTACCGCGCTCCGAGGAGGTCCGCTTCAACGACATGTGCGGCGCGCGAGGCCTCCCGGCCACCCGCATCGGCGTGATCGACGGAGACACGGTCGAGGTCCAGGGCGAGTTCGCCCTCCCCCTGGCCGACCTGCGCGAGACCCACGAGGCGACGATCCCGGCCCTGCTGGCCTGACCCTCGGCTCCGTACGCGGCCCCCGCCCGGTCCACCGGGCGGGGGCCGCCTACGTGAGGCGTACGCATAGGCTTCCGCCCATGCCCCCGGCCAAGAAGCGTGCCCGTTCCTACGACCCGGCCAGGACCCGTGCCGCCGTGCTCGCGCAGTTCGGGCATGTCCGGGATGCCGTACACGGCCTCACCCCCGGGCAGCTCGCGCTGCCGACGCGGCTCGGGGACTGGACCGTGCGGGAGCTGGTGGCGCACACCGGGATGGCGTTGGCCGCCGTGGACCGGCTGCTCGGCGAGCCCGAGCCCGCGCGGCAGGACGGGCGGCTGGTCGACTGGCCGTCCGCCATCGGCGCCGACGCGGACTCCATCGCCGTGACCGCCCGACGGCTCGCGGCCGAGCACCCCGACCTCGGCGCCCACCTCGACGAGGTCGAGCGGCGCTTCACCGACCGCCTCGACGCCCACCCCGGCGGCCGGCTGCTCCCCACCAGCGCGGGCGCCCTGCCCCTGGCCGACTACGTCGTCACCCGTACCGTCGAGCTCGTCGTCCACACCGACGACCTGAACGCCGCCGTCCCCGGCCTCGCCATCCCGTACGACCGTCAGGCCCTCGCCGCCTGCACCCGGCTGCTCGCCGACGCGCTCGCCGCGAAGGCGCCCGGCGGCTCGACGGAGGTGCGGATCCCGCCGTACGCGGTCGTGCAGTGCGTGGAGGGGCCGAGACACACCCGGGGCACCCCGCCGAACGTCGTCGAGACCGACCCGCTGACCTGGGCGAGGCTGGCCTCGGGCCGCACGGTGTGGCAGGAGGCGGTGGCCGGCGCGAAGGTGAGCGCGAGCGGGGAGCGGGCGGACCTGGGACCGTATCTGCCGCTGCTGGGCTGAGTCCCGGCGGAAGGGGAACCACCTGCTCCCCGCCCTCGTCGAATCGGCATGTACAGGCAGAAGCACAAGCAGCGCATGACCCTGACGGCCGTCGCCGTGCTCGTCGTCCCGCTCGCGGCTGCCTGCGGCAGCGAGCGGGCGGGAGCCGGCAGCGGCACCGCGCGGGCGGAGGAACCGGTCACCGGTGTCCGCTGGTCCATCGACAGCGTCACCGTCGATGGCACCACCCACCGCGCCCCCGACGGGGCGAACCTCACCCTGGACGACGAGGGCGGCGCCGAGGGCAGCTACGGATGCAACCTGTTCAAGGGCCGGGCCGTCGTCGAAGGCGACCGCGTCCGGCTCGGCGACCGGGAAACCACCCTGCGGGCCTGCGACGGGCCGACCATGGACCTCGAACGCACCCTCGCCGAGACCCTCGGCGACGGCACTCTCAGGACCGACGCGCACGACGGCCGCCTCACCCTCACCACCGCGGCAGGCGACACCGTCCGCCTGACCAGGGCCGAGGACTCCCCGCTGTACGGCACCAAGTGGACCGTCACCACCCCCGCCCTCGACCACCGCGCCCACCTCACCTTCGACAAGAAGGACGGAGCCGTCGCCGGCCGCCTCGGCTGCAACCAGGTCAACGCCGACGCCACCGTGCGCGACGGCCATATCACCCTCGGCGTGCCGTCCCTGACCCGAATGGTGTGCGAAGACTCACTCATGGACGGCGAGAAGGCGCTGACGAAACTTTTCGGCGGCACCGTGAATTACCGGATCGAAGGCCGGACCCTCACGCTGACCAGCGAAAACGGCAAGAGCGTCCGAGCCGTCGCGCAGCGCTGATCCGCGGCCGGGGCCGTATCCCGCATTCGGACCAGCGCCCGGCCTCGCCTACACTCGGAGGCGTGCCACGTGGTGACGGACGACTCAACCACGACCTGCTCCCCGGTGAGAAGGGCCCCCAGGACGCTTGCGGCGTCTTCGGTGTCTGGGCTCCGGGCGAAGAGGTCGCCAAGCTCACGTACTTCGGGCTCTACGCCCTCCAGCATCGGGGCCAGGAATCCGCGGGAATCGCGGTCAGCAACGGCTCCCAGATCCTCGTCTTCAAGGACATGGGCCTTGTGTCCCAGGTCTTCGACGAGACCTCTCTCGGTTCACTCCAGGGTCATATCGCGGTCGGACACGCCCGCTACTCGACCACCGGTGCCTCCGTGTGGGAGAACGCCCAGCCGACGTTCCGTGCCACCGCGCACGGATCCATCGCGCTCGGCCACAACGGCAACCTGGTCAACACGGCGCAGCTCGCCGAGATGGTCTCCGAACTCCCCAAGGAGAACGGCCGCGCCCCGAAGGTGGCGGCCACCAACGACACCGACCTGATCACCGCCCTGCTGGCCGGCCAGCGCGCCGCCGACGGCGAACCGGTGACCGTGGAGCAGGCCGCGCATGTGGTCCTCCCCAAGGTCAGGGGCGCCTTCAGCCTCGTCTTCATGGACGAGAACACCCTCTACGCGGCCCGTGACCCGCAGGGCATCCGCCCGCTGGTGCTCGGCCGCCTGGAGCGTGGCTGGGTCGTCGCCTCCGAGTCCGCCGCCCTCGACATCTGCGGCGCGAGCTATGTGCGCGAGATCGAGCCGGGCGAGTTCGTCGCCATCGACGAGAACGGACTGCGTACCTCCCGATTCGCGGATGCGAAGCCCAAGGGCTGTGTCTTCGAGTACGTGTACCTGGCCCGCCCGGACACCGACATCGCCGGCCGGAACGTGTACCTCTCGCGCGTCGAGATGGGCCGCAAACTGGCCAAGGAGGCCCCGGCCGAAGCCGACCTGGTCATACCGACCCCGGAATCCGGCACCCCGGCCGCCATCGGCTACGCGGAGGCGTCCGGCATCCCCTTCGGCGCCGGCCTGGTCAAGAACGCCTACGTCGGACGTACGTTCATCCAGCCGTCCCAGACCATCCGCCAGCTCGGTATCCGGCTGAAGCTGAACCCGCTCAAGGAAGTCATCAAGGGCAAGCGCCTGGTCGTCGTCGACGACTCGATCGTGCGCGGCAACACCCAGCGCGCCCTGGTCCGGATGCTCCGCGAGGCGGGCGCCGCCGAGGTCCACATCCGGATCTCCTCGCCGCCCGTGAAGTGGCCCTGCTTCTTCGGCATCGACTTCGCCACCCGCGCGGAGCTCATCGCCAACGGCATGACGATCGACGAGATCGGCACCTCGCTGGGCGCCGACTCGCTGGCGTACATCTCCATCGACGGCATGATCGAGGCGACCACCATCGCCAAGCCGAACCTGTGCCGCGCCTGCTTCGACGGCGAGTACCCGATGGAGCTGCCCGACCCCGAGCTCCTCGGCAAGCAGCTCCTGGAGACAGAGCTGGCCGCCGGTACCGCCGCCCCGGCCGCGGTCGACGCGATCCGCCGCCCGTAAGCCCTGACGGACGACAGAAAGCTCTCACAGTCATGTCCCAGAACACTGGTGCCAGCTACGCAGCGGCGGGCGTCGACATCGAGGCGGGCGACCGCGCGGTCGAGCTGATGAAGGAATGGGTGAAGAAGACGCGGCGCCCCGAGGTCCTCGGCGGCCTCGGCGGATTCGCCGGACTCTTCGACGCCTCCGCCCTGAAGAGGTACGAGCGCCCCCTGCTGGCCTCCGCCACCGACGGCGTCGGCACCAAGGTCGACATCGCGCGCCGGATGGGCGTCTACGACACCATCGGCCACGACCTGGTCGCCATGGTGATGGACGACATCGTGGTGTGCGGCGCCGAGCCGCTCTTCATGACCGACTACATCTGTGTCGGCAAGGTCCACCCCGAGCGCGTCGCCGCGATCGTCAAGGGCATCGCCGAAGGCTGTGTGCTGGCCGGATGCGCCCTGATCGGCGGGGAGACGGCCGAACACCCCGGGCTGCTGGGTCCGGACGACTTCGACGTCGCCGGCGCCGGTACGGGGGCCGTGGAGGCCGACCGGCTGCTTGGCCCGGACCGCATCCGTACGGGTGACGCGGTGATCGCCATGGCGTCCTCCGGCCTTCACTCGAACGGCTACTCCCTCGTCCGGCACGTGCTGCTGGACCGGGCCGGCCTCGCCCTGGACGGCCGGATCGACGAGCTGGGCCGCACCCTCGGCGAGGAACTCCTGGAGCCCACCAAGATCTACTCGCTGGACTGTCTGGCGCTGATCCGCACCGCCGAGGTGCACGCCTTCAGCCATGTCACCGGCGGCGGCCTCGCGGCCAACCTCGCGCGGGTGATCCCCGACGGACTGCACGCGACCGTGGACCGCTCCACCTGGGCGCCCGGACCGGTGTTCGACCTGGTGGGCCGGACCGGTTCGGTCGAGCGGCTGGAGCTGGAGAAGACGCTGAACATGGGCGTCGGCATGATCGCGATCGTGCCCCAGGAGTCCGTGGACGTGGCGCTGACGACACTGGCCGACCGGGACGTGGACGCCTGGGTCGCCGGTGAGATCACCGACCGCGGCGAGCACACCACGGGCGCGACCCTCGTCGGTGACTACGCGAAGTGAGCGACGGTGTGCTGCCCGCCCGGACGGCGTGCGGGCAGCACACCGGGCGAACCGGCCCCTTGAGGCAGCACTAAACCCGGTCGGTGACCGAAGTCACCGACCGGGCTGTGATCCACGCAGGGTCAAGCGCCGCGACGCTGTTGGGAGGACGGGCCGTCCTCGTCCTCGTCGTCGTCCTCATAGAGGTCGGCGTACCGTGCGTACAGGTCCTCGTCCTGCTCATCGTCCTCGAAATGCTCACCATTCGGTGGCTGATTCGACGGCGATGCGCCCAGCTCCTCGGCCAGGCGTGAGAGGTCAGTCCCACCGCTGTTGTACTTCAGCTGGCGGGCGACCTTCGTCTGCTTGGCCTTGGCCCGGCCGCGCCCCATGGCTCGACCCCCTCAACGACGGGGCTCGACGGCCCCAGAGTCTTGACACGCGTTCATGGTCCAGAACGGACTCTCCGCGGAGAGTCCGGTCCGTAGGGCTCCCACGGTACCTGAGCCCGCGCCCATACGGTACGTCGCCCGCATGACGTGCCCGCGCCCGGGACCGCCGAGACACCCTGTTCCCGCTGGTCAACCGCGATTTTAAGCACTTCCCCACGGTCGACCCGCCGGGAGAAGTGAGAGTTCTCTCCAACCGCCCCCCGGCGGGTACCGCTCACACGTACGAAGGCGTCCCGGTGCCGGGACGCGCCGCGCGTGTCATCGCACCGGACGTGCCTCCGCCATCCGCTGCTCGGCGATCCGGTCGGCCGCGGCGGCCGGCGGAATACCGTCCTCCTTCGCACGTGCGAATATGGCGAGCGTGGTGTCGAAGATCTCGGACGCCTTCGCCTTGCACCGGTCGAAGTCGAAGCCGTGCAGCTCGTCGGCGACCTGGATGACACCGCCGGCGTTCACCACGTAGTCGGGCGCGTAGAGGATCCCGCGGTCGGCGATGTCCTTCTCCACACCCGGGTGGGCGAGCTGGTTGTTGGCGGCGCCGCAGACGACCCTGGCGGTCAGCACCGGCACGCTGTCGTCGTTCAGCGCCCCGCCGAGCGCGCACGGGGCGTAGATGTCCAGGCCCTCGGTGCGGATCAGCTCCTCGGTGTCGGCGACGGCCGAGACACCCTCGGGGTGCCGGTCGAGAACGCGCCGCACGGCGTCCTCGCGCACATCGGTGATCACGACCTCGGCGCCCTCGGCGCGCAGGTGCTCCACCAGGTGGTGGCCGACCTTGCCGACGCCCGCGACACCGACCTTGCGGTCACGCAGCGACGGGTCGCCCCACAGGTGCTGGGCGGCGGCCCGCATGCCCTGGTAGACGCCGAAGGAGGTGAGCACGGAGGAGTCGCCCGCGCCGCCGTTCTCGGGGGAGCGGCCGGTGGTCCAGCGGCACTCGCGGGCCACGACGTCCATGTCGGCGACGTACGTGCCGACGTCGCACGCGGTGACGTACCGGCCGCCGAGCGAGGCCACGAACCGGCCGTAGGCCAGCAGCAGCTCCTCGCTCTTGATCCGCTCCGGGTCGCCGATGATCACGGCCTTGCCGCCGCCGTGGCCGAGCCCGGCCATGGCGTTCTTGTACGACATTCCGCGCGCGAGGTTCAGCGCGTCGGCGACGGCCTCCTCCTCGGAGGCGTACGGGTAGAAGCGCGTACCGCCGAGGGCGGGGCCCAGCGCGGTGGAGTGGATGGCGATGACGGCCCTGAGGCCGGTGGCACGGTCCTGGCAGAGCACGACTTGCTCATGGCCTCCCTGGTCCGAGTGGAACAGGGTGTGCAGGACGCCGTCAGATACGTCGGTCACTGTGGTGACTCCTGAGTAATAGCGGCGGGTGGGGATCCGCCCCCGTAGAGGTGGCGGGGGCTGTGGCACGAGGGTAGATCCTCACGCGCGCGACGATGGCACCGTGTCGCGGATCACCTCCCACCGGAGTACCGCCGTGTGACGGTTTGCGCGGGTTTCCCACCCGTCCGGGCGGGGGCCGGGCAGGTTTTCCCGGCGATCCGCGGGGGAGGGAGCAGGCGTGCCCAAGGTGTCCTCGGTGATGGTCCCCTACGCGACCTATCTGCGCGTGTACGAACCGCTGGCCGCCTTCCCGGAACCGGAGCGCGGCCACTGGGCCCGTTACGCGCGCCGCCCCGACCGCCCCTCCAGCCAGGACGAGATCCGCCGGGCCCTGGCCGGCCTCGCGGCCACCCCGCCGGCTCCGGTGCCGGCGCACGAGAGCGACGACGCCTTCGTACTGGAGTCCGACGGCGTGGTCTGCGTCTGCCCCTGGCGCACCCGGCTGCGCGGCTGGCAGGCCCTGGGCGAGCTCGCCGAGGACTTCCCGCTGCCGGTCCTGGACGCGTTCCTGCCCCCGGTCGTACGGCACCAGGCCACCCAGGACTACGAGCGCTGGCTGGCCGACCATCCGGACGCCCGGCCGTGGATCCGCACGGCCACCTGGCAGGTGCCGATCAACTGGTTCGTGCTGTTCGCCGACGACGAGCGGGAGTACGTCGGGCGTTCCGCCGGCGAGGCGCCCGTGCTGCGCTACCGGACCCCCATGGTCCAGGCCCGGCGGCGGGTGGCCCGGGGGCTGCGGGCGCTGCGGGACGCCATGGACGACCACCTGCTGATCGACGGACTCGTGGACGTCGGACGCTGGCTGGAGGAGTTCCATCCGCGCGCGCTGGTCGAGCTGGACTACGGCGGACTGGTGCACGCACTGCCGGACGGCACGCTGGAGGGGGACCACTCGGCGGCGGACGTGGCCGAGGGGATCGCCGCGCTGCGCCGGGGCGACGAGGAGGGTGCCGGGGCCGCGTACGGGCGTCTCGTGGAGCGCTGGCGGTCGGTTCGGGACCTGCGTTCGGCGAACTGACGTTTGACCAATCGCCGTTCATGGGGTTTCGTCTTCGCCCTGAGGTGTTCTGAGGTTCCGTCAGTACGGCGCCGGCTTGCGGACGTAGTCCGCCGATCCGGGCGTATGTCCCAAGCGCGTCAAGCGTGACGGACCGCACGTACGCGGCCCTTGCGCCCCTTGCCCCTCCTCATGCCAAAATAGGACAAGGAGTCCGGGGAGGACTCCTCCGTCCTGCTGTGCTCCACTATGGGCGGAATCTCAGCATTGCGCGCTTTGGGGGGTCTGACGACTCCTGAACGCTGCTGTGACTGATCGTCACAGTGGCGTGACTGTCCGCTATGGCATGGTCCATCGGCTTCCGCGGCTGATGAACACCTGGGAGGGCAATTCCATCGGTTTGGCCGACGTGGCTGGACAGATGGTGTAGTTGTAGTGCCGAGGACAAGCCGTTCGTCCTATAACCGACTCGACTCGCGTCCGCCATTTCGGGCAACGCGGGTCAAGGTGCAGAATTTAGAGGAAAGAACCGAGAAGGTTCGGTTCTCCCGAGGAGGCCGCTCATGACCGCTCGCACCCCTGATGCCGAGCCGCTGCTGACCCCGGCTGAGGTTGCCACCATGTTCCGCGTCGACCCGAAGACGGTCACGCGCTGGGCGAAGGCAGGCAAGCTCACGTCGATCCGCACGCTCGGCGGGCACCGCCGCTACCGCGAGGCGGAGGTCCGCGCACTGCTCGCGGGCATTCCGCAGCAGCGCAGCGAGGCCTGAACCACCGCATGAACCGGGCATAACCGGCTGGTCCCCCACCAGTCGGGACGTCCGGGAAGTTGGCTCCAAGCGACGCGGGGACTGCCCCAACAGGCCCCTCGCCCAAGCCGATCAGGCTTCACAGGCAACTGAACAAGGGTGCGTCGTCGATCGCACTGGACTCCGCCGGGTCCAGTGCGATCTTTTTTGTGCGCCGTTGGGGGGTCGGCCCGACCCCGGCCGGCCCGAGTGCGGGCTCTGTGAGCGGGCTTGTCGGACTCTGGGGAGGGGTGGGGGATCACCTGTGTTCCGGCTTGTGCGGACCTCTCCGGACAGTGCAATTGCACATATTAAATTGACCTGTTGTAGGTGGGGTGTAAGTACAGCACTTCCCAAAACTCATACGGTGACACCCGTCACATACCAGTCGGCTTGTTGGGCGGACGGCATATGCGCTAGAGGGAACGGGCGTCGGCGCCGGGTTGTTCCCCGGCCGGGCGGGGGGCCTCCGTCGCCATCCGCAGGAGGTGACGGCAGATCGGACAGTGCCGGGTGAGATGCCGGTAGGACGAGGCGGCCGACAGATGGGCCCTGAGCAACGCCCGCGTCTCGTGCCTGGCCGATGCCGCCATACGCCACCTCCGGGGGGTCACACGCAGCGGTGCCCTGCCTCTTGAAGTACCGAGCCCGCAGAGCCACGTCAAGACGGCGCGAGGCCGCACGCGCGGGTGCGTGGCGGGGCGAGGGCCCTTCGGGGCGGAACGGGGGCGCCTCGCCCGGCTGTACGGCAGAGCGCCGGCGGTGCCCGGAGGCAGGCGCCCGGACGACACCGTGCGCAAGGGGGCGGTCGGCGCATGCAGAAGGCCCGCGTCCCATGAGGGGCGCGGGCCTTCGATCAACTGCGGTCCTGACGGGATTTGAACCCGCGGCCTCCACCTTGACAGGGTGGCGAGCACTCCAAACTGCTCCACAGGACCAGGTTTCGCAGTGCGATTCTTGCGTTGCGCTGCGAGAAGGACTGTACAGGAGGTCGAGCCCACTGGTCGAACTCACTCTGTGTGCGGGCGGCGTTACGGTACCGCCGCGTCGATCGCCTTCACGATCCGTTTGTCCGACACCGGGTACGCCGTACCGAGCGCGTGGGCGAAATAGCTGACCCGCAGCTCCTCGATCATCCAGCGGATGTCCCGCACCTGCTGGGGCACCGGCCGCCCCTGCGGCAGCTGCTCCAGCAGCCACGCGTACTCGTCCCGCATCTCGTGGACCTTCGCCATGCGTGTGGTGTCGCGCTGCACGTTCGTCGGCATCTGCTGCAGGCGCCGGTCCGCGGCCACCAGATAGCGCATCAGGTCCGGCAGCCGCCGCAGCCCCGCCTGTGTCACGAACCCGGGCCGTACGAGCGCGTCCAGCTGCCCCCGTACGTCCTGGAGGTTCGGGAGCAGCGCGGGGCTCCGTACGCCCTTCAGCCGGCGCTCACAGGCCTGCCACGCCGCCAGCACCTGCTGGACCTGGCCCACCGCGCGGACCGTCGTGTCGACGATCTCCGCGCGGACCTTGTCGTACAGCTTCCGGTAGGACTCCTCGTCCCACACCGGACCGCCGAAGTCGGCGATCAGCCGGTCCGCCGCCGCCATCGCGCAGTCGTCGAACAGCGCCTGCATCGAACCGTGCGGATTCGCGGACAGCGCCAGCTTCTGCGGGTTCGTCAGCTTCTCGGATGCGAACTTCGCGGGGTTCACCGGGATCGACAGCAGGATCAGCCGGCGGGTGCCCTTCCACATCGCCTCCGCCTGCTCGGCCTCGGTGTCGAACAGCCGCACGGACACCGTGTCGCCGTCGTCGACCAGCGCCGGGTACGCCTTCACCGGCTGTCCGGCCCGGCGTGTCTCGAAGACCCTGGTCAGTGAGCCGATCGTCCAGTCCGTCAGCCCCTTGCGCTCCAGGGACTCGCCGCCCTGGCGCTGTGCCGTGGCGGCGGCCGCCTGGGACAGCGCCTGGCGGGCCTTCGGGCGCAGCCGGAGCTTGAGCGCCTCCAGATCCTTGTCCTCGGCGACCTTGCGGCGCCGCTCGTCCACGATCCGGAACGTCACCCGCAAGTGGTCCGGAATCCGGGACCAGTCGAAGTCCTCCGCCTCGAACGGCACCCCGACCATCCGCTTCAGCTCACGGGCCATCGTCACGGTCAGCGGCTCCTGGAGGGGCACCGCCCGCTCCAGGAACGCCCTCGCGAAGTTCGGCGCCGGCACGTAGTTGCGCCGGATCGGCTTGGGCAGCGAACGGATCAGCTCGGTGACGACCTCCTCGCGCAGACCGGGGATCTGCCAGTCGAAGCCCTCGTCCGTCACCTGGTTCAGCACCTGGAGCGGAACGTGGACCGTCACACCGTCCGCGTCCGCGCCCGGCTCGAACTGGTACGTCACCCGGAACTTCAGCTGCCCCTGCGGCCACGAGTCCGGGTAGTCGGCCTTGGTGACCGCCTCCGCCGACTCACGGATCAGCATCTCCCGCTCGAAGTCGAGGAAGTCCGGCTGCTCGTGCCGCTTGTGCTTCCACCACGAGTCGAAGTGCGCCCCCGACACCACGTGTTCGGGGATCCGCTGGTCGTAGAAGTCGTACAGCGTCTCGTCGTCGACCATGATGTCCCGGCGCCGGGCGCGATGCTCCAGCTCCTCGACCTCGGTCAGCAGCCTGCGGTTGTCGGCGTAGAACTTGTGGTGCGTGCGCCAGTCGCCCTCGACCAGCGCGTTGCGGATGAACAGCTCGCGGGAGATCTCCGGGTCGATCCGGCCGTAGTTCACCTTGCGCTGCGCCACGATCGGCACGCCGTACAGCGTGACCTTCTCGTACGCCATCACGGCCGCCTGGTCCTTCTCCCAGTGCGGCTCGCTGTAGGTGCGCTTGAGGAGGTGTTCCGCGAGCGGTTCCACCCACTCCGGTTCGATCTTCGCGTTGACCCGCGCCCACAGCCGGGACGTCTCCACCAGCTCGGCCGACATCACGAACCGCGGCGGCTTCTTGAACAGCGCCGACCCCGGGAAGACGGCGAACTTGGCGTTCCTCGCGCCCAGATACTCGTTGCGCCCGCCGTCCTTGCGGCCGGTCGCGCCCGAGTCCTTGGACTCCTTCACGTCCTTCATGCCGATGTGCGACAGCAGACCGGCCAGCAGGGAGAGGTGGACCCGGTCGTCCGGGGCGTCCTCCTCGTTGAGGTGGATGCCCATCTGCTTGGCGACCGTGCGCAGCTGTGTGTAGATGTCCTGCCACTCGCGGATCCGCAGGAAGTTCAGATACTCCTGCTTGCACATCCGGCGGAAGGACGACGAACCGCGCTCCTTCTGCTGTTCGCGCACGTACCGCCACAGGTTGAGGTAGGCGAGGAAGTCGCTGGACTCGTCCCGGAACCGGGCGTGCTGCTGATCGGCCTGCGTCTGCTTGTCGGCCGGCCGCTCCCGCGGATCCTGGATCGACAGGGCGGCGGCGATGACCATGACCTCGCGGACACAGCCGTTCCTGTCCGCCTCCAGCACCATGCGGGCCAGCCGCGGGTCCACCGGCAGCTGCGCCAGCTTCCGCCCGGTCTCGGTGAGCCGCTTGCGCGGGTCCTTCTGCGCCACGTCGAGCGCGTTCAGCTCCTGGAGCAATTGCACACCGTCGCGGATGTTGCGGTGGTCCGGCGGGTCGATGAAGGGGAACTTCTCGATCTCGCCCAGGCCGGCCGCCGTCATCTGCAGGATGACCGAGGCGAGGTTGGTGCGCAGGATCTCCGCGTCCGTGAACTCCGGACGGGCCAGGAAGTCGTCCTCGCTGTACAGCCGGATACAGATGCCGTCCGACGTACGCCCGCAGCGGCCCTTGCGCTGGTTGGCGCTCGCCTGCGACACCGCCTCGATCGGCAGCCGCTGCACCTTGGTGCGATGGCTGTAGCGGGAGATACGGGCGAAGCCGGGGTCGATGACGTACTTGATGCCCGGCACGGTCAGCGAGGTCTCGGCGACGTTGGTCGCCAGCACGATCCGGCGGCCGCCGTGCTGCTGGAACACCCGGTGCTGCTCGGCGTGCGACAGCCGGGCGTACAGCGGCAGCACCTCGGTCGACCGGTACCGCTTCTTCGTCAGCGCGTCCGCCGTGTCCCTGATCTCCCGCTCACCGGAGAGGAACACCAGGATGTCGCCGGGCCCCTCCGCCATCAGCTCCTCGACGGCGTCCGTGATCGCGGTGATCTGGTCCCGGTCGGCGTCGGACGAGTCCTCCTCGAGCAGCGGCCGGTACCGCACCTCCACCGGATACGTACGCCCGCTGACCTCGATGATCGGCGCGTCCCCGAAGTGCCGGGAGAACCGCTCCGGGTCGATGGTCGCGGACGTGATGACGACCTTGAGGTCCGGCCGCTTCGGCAGCAGCTGGGCGAGATAGCCGAGCAGGAAGTCGATGTTGAGGGACCGCTCATGGGCCTCGTCGATGATGATCGTGTCGTAGGCGCGCAGCTCACGGTCGGTCTGGATCTCCGCGAGCAGGATGCCGTCCGTCATCAGCTTGACGAAGGTGGCGTCCGGGTTCACCTGGTCGGTGAAGCGGACCTTCCAGCCGACGGCCTCGCCCAGCGGGGTGTTCAGCTCCTCCGCCACCCGCTCCGCGACCGTACGCGCGGCGATCCGGCGGGGCTGGGTGTGCCCGATCATGCCCCGGACACCCCGGCCCAGCTCCATGCAGATCTTCGGGATCTGCGTGGTCTTGCCGGACCCGGTCTCACCCGCGACGATCACCACCTGGTGATCACGGATCGCCTCGGCGATCACGTCCTTCTTCTGGCTGACCGGAAGCTGCTCGGGATAGGTGACCGCGGGCACCCGGGCGCGGCGGCGAACCATCCGCTCCTCGGACCCGGCGACCTCCGCCTCGATCTCGGCGAGCACGGCGGCGCGGGCCTCGGGCTTACGGATCCTGCGTGCGCCTTCCAGCCTGCGCCCGAGCCGGTGCGCGTCGCGCAGCGACAGCTCGGTCAGGCGGGAGGCGAGAAGGCCGAAGGCGGGGGCAGAGTGCGTAGACATACGGACTCCAGGATCTCATCCCGCGAAAATTCGCGGCCAATGATTTTGCCGGGGGTGCGGGGGCACGTACGGAGAGCACACAACAAGGCCCCGATCGATGATCGGGGCCTTTGCTGTGGCTGGGGCCGGGGTCGAACCGGCGACCTATCGCTTTTCAGGCGATCGCTCGTACCAACTGAGCTACCCAGCCGTGATGTTTCACGTGAAACATCAGCGGTCCTGACGGGATTTGAACCCGCGGCCTCCACCTTGACAGGGTGGCGAGCACTCCAAACTGCTCCACAGGACCAAGCGTGTCGTACGACAGTGTCGCACAGGGTGGTGCGTGCCCCCAACGGGATTCGAACCCGTGCTACCGCCTTGAAAGGGCGGCGTCCTGGGCCACTAGACGATGAGGGCCGACCCAGCGCGTTGCTTCGCCAAGCGTCCCCGCGCTGGGAGACGTGAGAAGCATGTGACTCCGCTTCCCCTGAAAGGTTCCGCTTCTCCCTGGCCCCGTAAGGGGTTCGGGACGGTCAAGCCCTGACCGCTGCCCTTGGGCACGACCAGACTGTACTACGGCTTCCGGGGCGCGACCAAACTGAAAATCGCGGGTCATCGAGGGGGCGGGGCGCTGCTCGAGGGTGTGGAAGTCCCGCCCGTCGGCGACGGGGTGGCGCCCGGCTGGTTCTCCTCCGGGAGGTGCCGGCTCACCTCCGCCGTGGTCAGTCCGAGGCCGCCCAGCTCGATGGCGTCCCAGGCCTGGAGGCGCCGGGTGTCGCGGTCGAAGTAGAGGATCGACGTCTCGATCGGGTCCGGGTACGTGCCCTCGATGGCGCGCAGCCCGCTGCCGCCGGTGGAGCCCTCGACGCGCAGCCGGGTGCCGTACTCCATGACCTCCGTCTCCTCGTGGTGGATATGGCCGGCCAGGACGAGCGGCACGGTGCCGTCGACCTCGCGCGCGGCGGACGGTTCGTGGGCGATCGCCACGTCCACCGGGGTGCCGGCGGTCCGCTGGTCGCGCAGGGCGGAGGCGAGCCGGGCACCGGCCAGCTCCTGGGACTGCTCGGCCCCGTTCGTCTTCGAGCGGTCGGGGGTGAACTGCGGGTCCCCGATACCGGCGAAGCGCAGGCCGGCCACCGTCCTCGCCCTGCCGTCGTCGAGGACGTGGACGTTCTTCAGGCCTTCGAGATAGCGCTGGGTGACGAGCGAGTCGTGGTTGCCGCGGACCCAGACATAGGGCGCGCCCAGGTGCTCGATGGGGTCCAGGAAGCCGTTCTCGGCGGCGCTCCCGTGGTCCATCGTGTCGCCGGAGTCCACGATCACATCCACCTGGTACTGCTTCACCAGCGAGGCGATGATCTTCCAGCTGGCCGGGTTGAGGTGGATGTCGGAGACGTGCAGCACGCGGATGGTCGTCGGGTCGGGCTGGTAGGTCGGGAGGGTGGAGGTGGCGTCGTAGAGCTTGGTCACATTGGTGACCAGGCGCGCCAACTCCTGCTGGTAGACGTCGAACTCGGTGACGATGCTGCGCGCGTCCCCGACCAGGGAGGGGGCGGAGGAGAGCAGCCCGGAGAACTTGGGCTCCAGTACGGAGTCGGGGTTCCAGGTGGCGTACGCCGTGCCGCCGGAGGCTGCCAGCAGACCGAGGGCGAGGCCGCCGGCGGCGAGGGCGCGGCGGGGCCGGCGGTAGACGAGAAGGCCGAGGGCGGTGGCGCCGGTGACGACGGCGACGCAGGAGCGCACGGCGAGGTCGGCGGTGCCGCGGGCGATGTCGTCGGCGACCTCGTCCTGGAGGCCGGAGAGGCGTTCGGGGTGGTCGACGAGGGCCTGGGAGCGCTCGGGGTCGAGCTGGTCGACGTTGACGTCGAGGCGGACGGGCGCGGTGTGGCTGTCGAGCTGGAGCGCGCCCAGCGGGGACACGTTGATCTTCGTGCCGCCGGTGAGGGAGGGGCGCAGGGTCATGGTGGTGTTCATGGGGCCCACGGGGACGCGCACGTTGCCGACGACGAGCAGACCGAGCCAGGCGCCGAGCACGACCACGGCGACCAGGCCGGCCGCACGCACCCAGGGGCGCGACGAGGAGGCCGGGGCTACCCCCGTGCGGGCGGTCCGGCGGGGGACGAGGGCCCGCGGGACCCGTGCGAGGCGGTGGAGGGCGTTCGGGACGGAGGGGACGCGGGCCATTGATCCCGTATGCCCAAGTCGGCGCCCGGATATGCGGGCGCCGCGCGCAACTCGTACGGACGGTTCGTGCCCGACAATGGCTGTGTGCTGGAGATGACGCGCGAGATGTTCGAGGAGCTGGTCGCCGAGGCGCTGGACCGGATCCCGCCGGAGCTGACGCGGCTGATGGACAACGTCGCGGTGTTCGTGGAGGACGAGCCGCCGGCGGACGATCCGGAGCTGCTCGGGCTGTACGAGGGGACACCGTTGACGGAACGCGGTGAGTGGTACGCGGGTGTGCTGCCGGACCGCATCACGATCTACCGGGGGCCGACGCTGCGGATGTGCGAGTCCCGGGAGGACGTCGTCGCGGAGACGGAGATCACGGTGGTGCACGAGATCGCCCACCACTTCGGTATCGACGACGCCCGCCTGCACTCGCTCGGCTACGGGTGAGCCGTACGCGTGTCTTCTTGCGGGTGGCGGGAGTTGGGGTGGTTGACCCTGTACTCCAAACGGAGGTGGCCCGTGCGCCGCTTGTACGTACCCGTCCGCCTGGCCGCCACGGCCGTGGCCGTCGCGGCCGCCGCCGGCTGCATGAGTGTGGGTGACGACGGAGCGGGCGGACCCGCGGGGCCGTCGCACTCCGCGGGGAGTCCCGGCGGTGAGGCGGGGGACGGCGGCGAGGCGGTGTCGGGCGGCGGGCCCGGTTACGGCGCCCCGGAGGCCGACGGTGCACGCGGGGCCCGCGAGGGCGAGGGACACGAGGACAGGGTGAAGAAGGGCAGGGCGGGGAAGGCCGGTTCCGCGGGGGCGTCGCCGTCACCGGGGGCGAGCGGGACCGCGCCGGACGACGGGGGACCCGGCGGTCCCGCCGGACCGACCCCCGGCGACCGGCCCGTCCCCCCGGAGCCCACGCGGGCACCCGACCCGGATCCCACCCCCACTCCGCCCGAGCCGTCGGCCCCGCCCGAGCCGACACAGCCCGAACCGTCCTCGTCGGCCCACCAGCCGCCCGACCCCCAGCTGGAACAGCGGGAGCCGGCACCGGAAGCGGGGGCACCCGCCTGAGCGTTCCCCGCCCCTCGGACCCCCCGCTCACCAGCCGGTTTGCTTTCAAGGGTCCCGGGTGCGTATGGTGGCAGATCGTTTGATCCTATTTGCCCGGCGCCACTGCAGAGCGCGCCGTGTGGCGCGTACTCTCCCCTTACCGTGGTGGACCGCATCGAGGCGGTCGTTATTGCGAATCGCGATTCACGGAGTTGACGGGCGCGTGCCGAAGAGACTCCGGAAGGTTTCGCATTCGTATGCCCATCGCCAGTACTGATCACGTCGTCGTGCCCGAGAACACCGAGAACCCGGCGGACACCGACCTCGACGTCACCACCGAGGTGGCGGCCCCCGAAACGACCTTCGCCGACCTCGGCCTCCCCGAGGGCCTGGTGCGCAAGCTCGCACAGAACGGCGTGACCAGCCCCTTCCCGATCCAGGCCGCGACCATCCCGGACGCCCTGGCCGGCAAGGACATCCTCGGCCGCGGCCGCACCGGCTCCGGCAAGACCCTCTCCTTCGGTCTGCCGACCCTGGCCACGCTGGCCGGCGGGCGCACCGAGAAGCACAAGCCGCGCGCCGTCATCCTGACGCCCACGCGTGAGCTCGCCATGCAGGTCGCCGACGCGCTCCAGCCGTATGGCGACGTCGTCGGCCTGAAGATGAAGGTCGTCTGCGGCGGCACCTCGATGGGCAACCAGATCTACGCCCTCGAGCGCGGCGTCGACATCCTCGTCGCCACCCCCGGCCGGCTGCGCGACATCATCAACCGCGGCGCCTGCTCCCTGGAGAACGTGCAGATCGCGGTCCTCGACGAGGCCGACCAGATGTCCGACCTGGGCTTCCTGCCCGAGGTCACCGAACTGCTCGACCAGGTCCCGGCCGGCGGCCAGCGGATGCTGTTCTCCGCCACCATGGAGAACGAGATCAAGACCCTCGTCGACCGGTACCTGAAGAACCCGGTCAGCCACGAGGTCGACGCGGCGCAGGGCGCGGTCACGACCATGTCGCACCACATCCTCGTCGTGAAGCCCAAGGACAAGGCGCCGGTCACCGCGGCCATCGCCTCCCGCAAGGGCCGCACCATCATCTTCGTCCGCACCCAGCTGGGCGCCGACCGTGTCGCCGAGCAGCTGCGCGACGCGGGCGTGAAGGCGGACGCGCTGCACGGCGGCATGACCCAGGGCGCGCGCACCCGCACCCTGGCCGACTTCAAGGACGGCTACGTCAACGTCCTGGTCGCCACCGACGTCGCCGCGCGCGGTATCCACGTCGACGGCATCGACCTGGTCCTCAACGTGGACCCGGCCGGCGACCACAAGGACTACCTGCACCGCGCCGGCCGTACGGCCCGCGCGGGCCGCACCGGCACGGTCGTCTCCCTGTCGCTGCCGCACCAGCGCCGCCAGATCTTCCGCCTCATGGAGGACGCGGGCGTCGACGCCGGCCGGCACATCATCCAGGGCGGCGCCGCCTTCGACCCGGAGGTCGCCGAGATCACCGGCGCCCGGTCCATGACCGAGGTCCAGGCCGAGTCCGCGGGCAACGCGGCCCAGCAGGCCGAGCGCGAGGTCGCCCAGCTCACCAAGGAGCTGGAGCGCGCCCAGCGCCGTGCCTCCGAGCTGCGCGGCGAGTCCGACCGTCTGCTGGCCCGCGTCGCGCGCGAGCGCGGCGAGGACGTCGAGACGGTGATCGCCGAGGCGGCCGAGACCGAGACCCGGACCGAGACCGAGGTCACGCTGCCGGAGCAGCCGACCGCGCGCGAGGTCGAGCGGACCGAGCGCGTGGAGCGTACGGAGACGTCGGCACCGTACGAGCGGCGCGAGCGTCGTGACGACCGCGGCGGTTTCAACCGTGACCGTGGTGAGCGTCGTGACGACCGTGGCGGCTTCCGCCGTGACGAGCGCCGTGACGACGCGAGCGCGGCGAGCGCGGTGACCGTGGCGGCTTCCGCCGTGACGACCGCGGCGGCCACCGTGGCAGCGACCGCCCGTTCAACCGTGACCGCCAGGGCGACCGTCCGGGCTTCCGCTCCGGCGCCGCCTCCCACGACCGCCCGTACGGCCGTCGTGACGAGCACCGCACCGGTGGCGGCTCCTTCGGCCGCCGCGACGACAAGCCGCGCTGGAAGCGCAACGGCTGACACGGCCTCAACCGGCTGAACGGAAGGGCCCGCACGACACCTGTCGTGCGGGCCCTTCCGCGCTCCGCGCGGGACACGTCCCGACCCGCCTCCCCGATACCCGATCGGACTCACGGCCACGTCCGGCTATGCTCGGGGAGGCAACATCGCCTGGGGCCCTTAGCTCAATTGGCAGAGCAGTGGACTTTTAATCCATTGGTTGTGGGTTCGAGTCCCACAGGGCCTACCCCTCGCAGGACCGGCATCCCGCCGCCGACCTGCCGCGCGGCGCCCGGAACGGCTGAGGCCGGCCCGGGCGCCGCGTCATTTCGCGGGCCGTTCGTCGCGGTTCGGGTCGAGGAGCTGGACGGCGATCCCGGAGAGCACCAGGCCCGCCGCGATCAGCAGGCCGTCGGGGACGATGATCCCCGCCGCGAGCATGGTCACGCCGATCACCAGCGCGCACCAGGCGCTCGTACGGCGGTACTCGCGCGGGAGGGCCGGACGGCCTTCGGAGAGTGAGCGGACGAAACGGGGGTCCTCGTGTTCGAGACGAGTGGCGAGGTCGACCAGGCGCTCGTCGTCGGACTGGGGCACGGCTCCTCCTTCCCAGGGGGCGGCCGCCCGGTGACACCGCCCACGGTCGTCGCTCCTCGGACCACGGGACGTAGGGTGAATTGTCGGCTTGCCGCGAACTCGGCTCGGTACAAGGGAGTTTGCCCCTGCGCCGACGTTGTCACCCACCCGGCACGGCACGTCCAGCGTCGCCCGCCGTCACCGTCCGCGGCCATCCGTCGCGGGCCCCATCTTCGCTGAGGGTCACCGCTCACACGGGCCGTGGGCGGCCAGGACCCCCGGGGAGAAAATGGGGGCTGTCACCGATGGCGCGCGGTCCCCCGGGCGCACAGGCTAGAGGTGACGGCCCGCGCCGCGCCCCCGGTCCGCGGGCCGTCGGTTCCCCTCCCGGGGGAGCCGGCCCGTGGCGAGCGGCCGATGACGAGGAGGCGGTACGGGGTGCCTCTGTTCTGGCGGATCTTCCTGCTGAACGCGGTCGTGCTCATCGTGGCCACGGCCCTGCTGCTGGGGCCCGTCACGGTGTCCACACCGGTCCTGCTCACCGAGGCCGCCGTCCTCACGGTTGGGCTGGCCGCCATGCTCGTCGCCAACGCCCTGCTGCTGCGTGTGGGCCTCGCCCCGCTGCAGCGCTTGACCCGCGCCATGAACACCACCGACCTGCTCCGCCCGGGACACCGCCCGGCGGTCGGCGGGCGCGGCGAGATCGCCGAGCTGATCACCACGTACAACACCATGCTCGACCGGCTCGAGGACGAGCGCGCCACCAGCAGCGCCCGCGCCCTGTCCGCGCAGGAGTCCGAGCGCCGGCGCGTCGCGCGGGAGCTGCACGACGAGGTGGGCCAGTCCCTCACCGCCGTACTGCTCCAGCTCAAGCGTGCCGCCGACCACGCTCCGCCCGCCCTCGCCGGGGAACTGCGGCAGACGCAGGAGACCACCCGCGCGAGCCTCGAGGAGATCCGGCGCATCGCCCGCCGGCTGCGCCCCGGTGTGCTGGACGAGCTGGGCCTCGCCAGCGCGCTCAAGGCGCTGGCCACCGAGTACGGCGGGCCCGGCCTGAGCGTCCAGCACAGCCTCGACGCGGACCTGCCCGAGCTGGACCGGGAGTCGGAGCTGGTGATCTACCGGGTGGCCCAGGAGGGCCTCACCAACACCGCCCGCCACGCCCGGGCCCGCCGCGCCGAGCTCGCCCTGCGCCGGACACCCGGCGGTGTCGAACTCCGGGTCCGGGACGACGGCCGCGGTACCGGCGTCACCCCGGAGGGCGCCGGCATCCGCGGGATGCGGGAGCGCGCGCTGCTCGTCGGCGCCCGGCTGACCGTGGACCGCGCCGACGTCGGCGGCACCGAGGTGCGTCTGGCCGTCCCCGTCCCCGCCCGCTTCCCCGCCCACGCCCTCGTCCCCCTGCGGGAGGCCGCGCCCGTAAGGGACTCCGCGCCCGCACCCGTACGGGACTTTGCCCCCGCGCACGCCCCACCGCCCCCGTGAGACCGACGCCCCCGACCGGAAACGCCCACACATGACCGACCCGGCCCCCACCCGCATCCTGCTCGCCGACGACCACGCGCTGGTCCGCCGGGGGGTTCGCCTCATCCTGGACGGCGAACCGGATCTGACCGTCGTCGCCGAGGCCGCCGACGGCTCCGAAGCCCTCGACCAGGCCCGTGAGCACCGCCCCGATCTGGCCATCCTCGACATCGCGATGCCACGCCGCACCGGTCTCCAGGCGGCCCGTGAACTCTCCAGGGACCTGCCGGAGACCCGCATCCTCATCCTGACGATGTACGACAACGAGCAGTTCTTCTTCGAGGCCCTCGCCGCCGGCGCCTCCGGCTACGTCCTCAAGTCCGTCGCCGACCGCGATCTCGTCGAGGCCTGCCACGCCACCATGCGCGGTGAGCCGTTCCTCTACCCCGGCGCCGTCAACGCCCTCATCCACAAGTACCTCGACCTCGCGCGCGAGGGCCGCACCCTGCCGGCCAAGGCGATCACCGACCGCGAGGAGGAGATCCTCAAGCTGGTCGCAGAGGGACACACCTCGCAGCAGATCGCCGGCCTCCTCGTCATCAGCCCCAAGACCGTGGAGCGGCACCGCGCCAACATCCTGGCCAAACTCGGCCTCAAGGACCGCCTGGAACTGACCCGGTACGCCATCCGCGTGGGGCTGATCGAGCCCTGACCGGCAGACTGGACCCCCGCCCCCTCTGCCCCACCCGGAGTACGCCGATGCCCCACCCGTACGTCCTGCTGTCCGCCGCCGTCTCCCTCGACGGCTACCTCGACGACACCGGCCCCGACCGGCTGCTGCTGTCCTCCCCGGCCGACTTCGACCGGGTCGACGAGGTACGGGCCGGTGTGGACGCCATCCTGATCGGCGCCGGCACGATCCGCGCCGACAACCCCCGGCTGCTGGTCAACTCGCCCGAGCGGCGCGCCGCCCGCCTGGCCGAGGGGCGGGCCGAGTACCCGCTCAAGGTCACCGTCAGCGGCTCCGGCGAGCTGGACCCGGCGGCCCGGTTCTGGCACACCGGCGGCGAGAAGGTCCTCTACACCACCGACAAGGGCGCCGAGCGGGCCCACGCCCTGGGGATCGCCGCCGACGTCGTCCCGCTCGGCAGCGGGCTCGACTGGCGGCGGCTCCTGGAGCATCTGCACGCCGAGCGCGGGGTGCGGCGGCTCATGGTCGAGGGCGGCGGCACCATCCACACCCAGCTCCTCACCCAGGGGCTCGCCGACGAGCTCCAGCTGGTCCTCGCCCCGCTGTTCGTCGGCGACGCGAAGGCCCCGCGCCTCTTCGGCCCCGGCTCCTACCAGGGCGGCCGGCTGCGGCTGGTGGAGACCCGCCCGATCGGCGACGTCGTCCTGACACGCTACGAGCCCACCGCCCCCGGCACCGGCCCGCTGCCCACCGCCGCCGACCACCACTGGCTGGCCCTCGCCTGCGAACTGGCCGCCGAGTGCCCGCCCTCGCGGACGGCGTTCAGCGTGGGCGCGGTCGTGGTCGCCGCCGACGGTACGGAGCTGGCGCGCGGCCACTCCCGGGAGGGCGCCGACCCGCTGGCGCACGCGGAGGAGGCCGCGCTCGCCAAGGCCGACCCCACGGACCCCCGGCTCGCCGGCGCCACCGTGTACTCCAGCCTGGAGCCCTGCGCCCGCCGCGCGTCCCGGCCGGCGCCCTGCGCGCGGCTGATCCTGGACGCGGGGGTGCGGCGGGTGGTCACCGCCTGGCGCGAGCCGGACACCTTCGTGGCGGGCGCCGACGGCGCCGGCGTACTGGAGGCCGGGGGTGCCACCGTCGTCGTCCTGTCGGAGCACGAGGCCCGCGCCAAGGCGCCGAACGGTCATCTGCTCGACGGCTGAGACCGAGCCGCCGATCATGGGTGTGCGCCAGGTCCCGCTGATGGCGTACACTGGTCCTACCGACGCGGGGTGGAGCAGCTCGGTAGCTCGCTGGGCTCATAACCCAGAGGTCGCAGGTTCAAATCCTGTCCCCGCTACTGAAGGCCGAAGGCCGGAATCCTTGAGGATTCCGGCCTTCGGTGTTTTCCGTACTCCCCTTCACCCACCGTGAGCGGCCCGTCCCGCAGCGCATAACGACTGACGAACCATCAGAAATCAGTCGGCATCTGAAGCGCGGTCAACTCGCCCGTTTTTGCCCGTCAGTGGCGCTTAAGTCCGGCCGGAATTCGTTAATGATCAAGAGGAACGGCTTGGAATAGAGCCCTCACGTCTATTAACGTTCGATAACGCAGCGCGGTCGTCCCAGCCGTCACAGAAGTCGGCTCCGTGCGCACGCGCCGAATCCCGCGAGGGAACCGGGGAACCACCACCATGGGGTGAATCGCGTCCATACCGTCGTGGCAGCACGACGCGTATACGCGCGTAGGAGACCTTCCCGCTCCGAACCCGTCAGCTAACCCGGTAGGCGGAGACGGAAGGAAGGAGCGCGCCCACGTGGCGTCCAACCCGCCTGCCCCCGAGGCCCCGTTCAAACCCAGCGACACCTTCGCCTACGGCGCGGGCCGCACCGACGAGGGCCCCTTCGAGGAGTGGAACCCCACCGCGGACTCCCTCCGTCCCGTACGTGGCCGGCATCGCGTCTCCAAGCAGCGCGGCGGAGGACTCGCCCGCAGCTCCACCGTCCTCGGCGTCGGTGTCATAGCGGCGGTCGGCGCCGGCGGTATGGCCAGCGCCCAGACCGGCAAGCCGCCGGTCTCGATCTCCGTGCCCGACCTTCCCAACGTGGGTTCCCTCCTCTCCGACGAGGAAACCCCCCAGGGATCGTCCACCCCCCTCAGCAGCATCGGCATGACCACCGCCGACACCGAGCAGGGCGCCGCCGACGCCGGTGAGGCACTGCGCGCCCGGATCATGGCGCAGGTCGAGCAGCAGCAGGACCAGGCCGAGACCAAGGCCGCCGCCGAGGCCGTCGCCGCCGCCGAGAAGCAGGCCGCCGACGCCGCCGCCAAGGCGGAGAAGGAGGCCAGGGCCAAGGCCGACGCCGCCAAGAAGAAGGCGGAGGAGGAGGCCGCGAAGAAGGCCGAGGCCGAGCGCCTCGCCGAGTTGGCCAAGCAGTACGCGCTGCCGACCTCCTCGTACACCCTCTCCTCGACCTTCGGTCAGGCGGGCGCCTACTGGTCCTCCGGCTACCACACGGGCCTGGACTTCGCCGCCCCCACGGGCACGCTGCTCAAGGCCGTCCACACCGGCACGATCACCTCCGCCGGCTATGACGGCTCCTACGGCTACAAGACCGTGCTGACCCTCGACGACGGCACCGAGGTCTGGTACGCCCACCAGTCCTCCATCAGCGTCAGCGTCGGCCAGAAGGTCAACACCGGCGATGTGATCGGCCGCGTCGGCGCCACCGGCAACGTCACCGGCGCCCACCTCCACCTCGAGGTCCACCCCGGCGGTTCCACCTCCGGCATCGACCCGCTGGCCTGGCTGCAGGGCAAGGGCCTCAGCGTCTGACCGGCCCGGCTTCCGCCGACACCCCGAACACCGGCAGTCCCGACGACGTCAGGGCCGCCGGTGAGGTGTTTCCGGGGGCGGACCGGAGGTCAGGAGCGGTAGGGGTTCGGGTCGTGGGCGGGGTACGGGTGACCGTACGGCTGGTGGCTGTACGGCGCCTGCGGGTGCCCGTAGCCGCTGTGAGCGCCGTGGCCGCCGTAGCCGCCGTGCACCGGCCACGGCGGCGCGGCGACCGGCACCCGGGGCGCGCTGACGCGGGCCGCGTGCTCCAGGGCGGGGCGGGCCGCCGACCGGCGGTGCCACAGTTCCAGCAGCAGCTGCCGTTCCCGGGTGACGAAGTCCGTGTCGGCCCGCCCGAGCCGCCCCCGGTGCCGCAGGAACGCCAGCGACGTCGCGTACGCCTCGTACTCGGCCACCGACCGTGCCGCAGCCCGGCCGCCGTACCGGCGCGCGTAGCGGCGGGCCAGGCGCCGCGCCCGCATCGAGCCCAGTGCGAACGGCTCCGCCGGATTCAGCCACCCGGCGACCACGTACGCGGGCAGTTCCGCCCGTACGGTCCGCAGCTCGCGCTGGCGCGTCCACACCACCAGCCAGGTCAGCAGCCCGAACGCCGGCACCATGAACGCGGCGTACACCGCGATGAAGCCGTACTGGCCGAGCGTCGTGGAGCCGTTCCACAGGGCGTGCATGCCCATCGCGAGCAGCAGTCCGCCGAGCGGCAGGAGGACGCGCCGGATCCGCTGACGGTCCGAGGAGAGCGCGGCGACGCCGAAGCCGATGCCGGTGAGCACGGTGAACAGGGGGTGCGCGAACGGCGACATCACGATGCGCACGAAGAAGGTCGCGGCGGTGATCGAGGCGATGCCGCTGTCGCCGGTGAGCTGGTCGGTGCCGAAGGCGGTGCCGAGGTAGAGGATGTTCTCGGTGAACGCGAAGCCGGTGGCGGTGACCCCGGCTATCACCACGCCGTCGAGGATGCCGGTGAAGTCGCGTCTGCGGAACAGGAACACCAGCAGGACGGCCGCGGCCTTCGCGGACTCCTCCACGACCGGCGCTATGACGGTCGCGCCCAGGGTGTCCGCGCCGGTCGGGTCGGCGGTGGCCGTCGCTATCCACCGGGTGGCGAAGCTGTTCGCGACGATCGCTATCAGCGCCGCCGCGCAGGCACCCCAGGCGAACGAGAACAGCAGGTTCCGCCAGGGGCCGGGCTCGACCCGGTCCAGCCAGCGGAAGGCGGCGACGAGCAGTGGCACCGGAAGCACGGCGAGACCGAGCCCGACCAGGAACCCCTGCGTCCCGGTCTGCTCCCTGACGAGCGCCAGGATGACGAGCCCGGACAGGGTGAGCAGGGTGATCAGCGCTCCGTACCGCACCCAGGGGCGCCGCCACCAGTGCGCACGCCGCGGCGCTCCGCCCGGAGCGGCACCGGGAGGCGGCGGATACGGAGGAGGGCTGGCGGTCACGGGATCGACCCCTAACGAGGCGGGGGCGGGCTGGATCAGGTTCGGTCTGCTGCCCGCTCGTCCGGCGATACGCGGCGGAACAGCAGGTCGTTCACGACATGACCCTTCTCCAGTCCCTGCCCCTCGAAACGGGTGAGCGGCCGGAACCCGGGACGCGGCGCGAAACCGCCGTCCGCCTGCGTGTTCTCGAATCCGGGGTGCGCCGTGAGCACCTCCAGCATCTGCTCCGCGTACGGTTCCCAGTCGGTGGCGCAGTGCAGCACCGCACCCGGTGCGAGCCGGGTCGCGGCGAGGTCGAGGAACTCCGGCTGGATCAGCCGCCGCTTGTGGTGCCGCTTCTTCGGCCACGGGTCGGGGAAGTAGACGCGCAGCCCGCCGAGGGAGCCGGGGGCGAGCATCTCGCGCAGCAGGATGATCGCGTCCCCGTTGCCGACCCGTACGTTGGTCAGCCCGTGCTGGTCGGCGAGGTTGAGGAGATTGCCCTGGCCGGGGGTGTGGACGTCCACGGCGAGGATGTTGGTGTCCGGGTCGGCTCCGGCCATCGCCGCGGTGGCCTCGCCCATGCCGAAGCCGATCTCCAGGACGACGGGGTTGCCGTTGCCGAAGAACTCGGTGAGACCGAGGACCCGGCTGCCGTCGATGTCGAAGCCCCAGTCGGGCCAGAGCCGCTGCAGCGCGTCCGCCTGCCCGGCGGTCACCCGGCTGCGGCGCGGCTGAAAACTCCGGATCCGGCGCTCGAAGTGCGACCCGGCGGGATCGGCCTTCGGGCCGTCCGGAAACCTGGGCTCGCCCTTGGCCCGGGTATGCCGGACGGACACCCCGGGCGCGTGCGGCGCGTCCTGGCCGGGGGCGGACTGAAGAACTTCGGAGGTATCAACGGTGTCAGACACAGTGCCTCCGATTTTACGGGCAGCGGACGGCTGCCTCCCCGGAGCGGATTCCGGGTGCGCCCCCCGGGGGCCGGCGGCCATGGGCGCGGTGCCGTCCGGCGGGGACCGGCCGCGGCGGGTCAGCGGCGGGCGGCCTCCAGCGTGGTCAGGGCGCGGCGGGCGACCTCGCGGCCGATCGGCAGGGATGCCGTCGCCGCCGGGGAGGGGGCGTTCAGGACATGGACCGCGCGGGGGGTCTCCTGGATCAGGAAGTCGTCCACCAGGGCGCCGTCCCGGAGGACGGCCTGGGCGCGGACTCCGGCCGGGGCGGGGATCAGGTCGTCCTCCCGGACGGCGGGGAGCAGCCGGCGTACCGCGCGGGTGAAGGCCTGCTTGGACAGGGAGCGGTGCAGTTCCCCGGTGCCGTACCGCCAGTGGCGGCGGGCCAGTTGCCAGGAGCCCGGCCAGGCCAGGGTCGCCCCCAGCTCGCGCGGGCGCACCGTGCGCCAGTCGTAGCCCTCGCGGGCCAGCGCCGGGACCGCGTTGGGGCCGACGTGGACGCCCCCGTCGATGCCCCGGGTGAGGTGGACGCCGAGGAACGGGAACGCCGGGTCGGGCACCGGGTAGACCAGGCCGCGTACGAGTTCCGGCCGGGCCAGCTCGTAGTACTCGCCGCGGAACGGCACGATCCGCGCGCCGGGCTCGTCGCCGGTGTCGCGGGCGATCTCGTCGCAGTGCAGCCCCGCGCAGTTCACCAGCGTCCGCCCGCGCACGACATCGCCCGTGGCCGTCAGGACGGCGACTCCCCGGTCGGATCGGCGGTCGACCCGGGTCACGCGCGCCCCGTAGCGGATCTCCGCGCCCGCCGCCCGGGCGGCCTCCGCGAGGCGCCCGGCGACCGCCGTGTAGTCGCAGACGCCGGTGGTGCCGACGTGGATGGCCGCCAGGCCCTCGACCTCCGGCTCGTACTCAGCGATCTGCGCCGCGCACAGTTCACGGACCGCTATGCCGTTCTCCCGGCCGCGCTGGACCAGGGCGTGCAGCCGGGGCAGCTCCTCGCGGGTGGTGGCGACGATCAGCTTGCCCGTCACCGCGTGCGGGATGTCGTACTCCGCGCAGAACTTGACCATCTCCGCCGCGCCCGACACCGCGAACCGCGCCTTCAGCGAGCCGGGGCGGTAGTAGACGCCGCTGTGGATGACGCCGCTGTTGCGCCCCGTCTGGTGGCGGGCCGGTCCGGGCTCCTTCTCCAGCACCGTGACCCGCGTGCCCGGCGCGGCACGCGTGAGCGCGTACGCCGTCGACAGGCCGACGATCCCGCCGCCGATCACCAGCACGTCGCAGTCGTACGACCGCCCGGTCACCACCCGCACCACCTCCCGCGTCCGATAGTGCACTGCGCCACTTACAACGCCTTCAAACCCGGGAGGCGGTTCCTTTCGCCGGCGGCCCGGCTCAGGCCGTCGTCATCAGCAGCGGGCGGGCGCGCTCGCGCAGCTCCACCACGCGGGGCTCGTCGCCGTAGGGCTCCAGACGGTGCAGGAGGTCCTTCACGTACTCCGTGGTGCGGGCGGACGAGATACGGCCCGCGACCTCCACCGCGCGGACGCCCTGCTCGCAGGCGGCGTCCAGGTTGCCCGACTCCAGCTCGGCGACGGCCGAGACGACCAGCCGCAGCCCGTGCGAGCGCACGAACTCCTCGGTCGGCTTCGACAGCGCCTGCTCGGTGAAGCGGCGGACCTGGCGGGGCGCCTTCAGATCGCGGTAGCACTCGGCGGCGTCGGCGGCGAAACGGTCGTAGGAGTAGAAGCCGAGCCAGGACGGATCGCTGTCACCGGGACGGGAACGCTCCAGCCAGCTCTCCGCCGACTTCAGGGCCGCGCCGGCCGCCTGGGCGTCCCCCGCGCGTGCGTGCGCCCGGGCCTCGACGAGGCGGAAGAAGCTCAGCGTGCGGGCGGTGGCCAGGCCCCGGTTGCGCTCCAGCGCGGCCTGCGCGAGGTCCACGCCCTCGTCGCCGAAGCCCCGGTAGGTCGCCTGGAGGGACATCGAGGCCAGCACATAGCCGCCCAGGGGGACGTCGGCCGCCGCGCGGGCCAGGCGCAGGGCCTGGATGTAGTAGCGCTGCGCGGCCTCCTGCTGGCCGGTGTCGAAGGCCATCCAGCCCGCCAGCCGGGTGAGTTCGGCCGCCGCGCCGAAGAGGGAGCGGCCCACGTCGTCGGCGTACGAGCCGAGCAGCAGTGGGGCCGCCTCGACCCGGAGGCATTCGGGGACCATCGACGAACGCCAGTCTCCGCCGCCGTACTTGGAGTCCCAGCGCCGGGCGTCCTCGGCGGCCTCCCGCAGTTTGCGCACATCGCTGTGGCCGACTTTGAGCGGTGCGCCGGAGCCGTCGACGGGATTCGCCTCACGCGCCACCGAGCTGTCGGCCGGGGTTATCAGCCAGCGCGAGGCGGGTGTGGCGTACGCGCTGACCGCGAACGAGCCCGCGAGCGACTGCCAGATGCCGCCGGAGCCGGCTCTGCGCCCCGCCAGATCCAGCCGGTACAGCTCCGTGGCGGAGCGCACCGCCTGTCCGACGTCGCGCGGGAAGGCGAGGCCCACCTCGGGCGCGGGGTCCGCGTCCGCCAGCCCGATCTCGTGGAGCGGCACCGGACGGCCCAGCTTCTGGCCGATGGCGGCCGCGATCAGGTGCGGGGCCGCGCCTTGCGGCACCATGCCCTTCGACACCCAGCGCGCCACCGACGTCTTGTCGTAGCGAAGTGTCAGTCCTCGCTGTGCGCCAAGGTCGTTGACGCGCCGCGCGAGGCCTGCGTTGGAGATTCCCGCGAGGGCGAGAACGGTGCCGAGCTTTTCGTTCGGCCCGCGTTGCTCCCTGGACATGCGCCACCCCTCGACACAGACGGCTGCCGCGCTGGCATAACCATGCGGCATTCGTAAACCCAGCGTAGTTCGCCGCATCCCAAGCGTTAAGGGGCATTCTTCCGGATGGCGGGATTGTGTTCCGTACTGAAGTGCGGGTCCGATACGCGCAGTTGCGGCGCGCTCCCGGTGTGTGGCCGTGCGCCCGTGTGTGCGCTCTTCTCCGGCCATCCCGGGAGCGGTTCCATGGTCGGTGCGTGGGTCGGCCCGCTGTACTGGATCCAGTGGGCTGGGGGACACCGCCGCCTACATCCCCGCGGGCGGCGGAACGGTCCGGGAGGCGTGCTCCGTCTCCCGGACCGCACGACCGCCGAACGGTGCGCAAAGCCTGTACGGAGCGTGTTCGAGTAAGGTCTCACCGCTTCGATTTGGCTGAAAATCGACCCGGACCCTTCCCGGGTAATTCCCGCTTCTACCCTGGTGATTGACGGCGCGTTGGGGGTTATGGGGGCGCGCGCCGGGGGCGCATTCGCGTCGCGCGGGTATGGCCGGATGTACGGCGCCGCTACGGTGACTGCCGTCCGGCGGGAGCCTGTTCATCGCGGGGCGGGTGGCTCCGCCGGGGCGCATCCGACGGAGCGCATACGGCTCCGGCACCCCTCCTGAGCGCTTCCTTCATGGCAGCATGGGGAACCGGTTCGTACGGTGCACTGGTTGTCCACAGCTTGTGGAGGCGGCGATGCGGTGGTTGGTGGGATGGAGCAGCACCGCCGCCGGAGCGATGGGGTTCGGCCCCAGCGGCTCCGCCGGCGCCACCGGGATGGACGGCGAGACCGTGCACCCCGTGGGATCCCAGCTGCTGTGGGGCGACCCCGACCCGCTGTGGGCGGTCGGTGACTGGCGCCCCGACGAGGTACGCGTCGTCACGGCGGACGAGCAGACCCGCATCGCCGTCCTCGGCACCTGCGGCGCCTCCGACGAACAACTGCGCGTCGCGCTGTTCGCCGCGCGGGGCGGCGCACTGCGGCATCTGACCGCCTGGCCGGGGAGCTACACGGCGGTCGTGCAGGTGGGCCGCCGCGTCACCGTCTGCGGCGATCTCGCAGGTGCCCGCCCGGTGTTCCACACCCCATGGGCGGGCGGTACGGCGTACGCGACCGCCGCGCTGCCGCTCGCCGACCTCATCGAGGCCAACCTCGACTTCGGACACCTCGCCGCGCTGCTCGCCGCCCCCGACGTACCGGCCGCGCTGTACGACTCCACGCCGTACGACGGCGTGAAGCGCGTTCCGCCGGGGCATGCGCTGATCCTGCGCGCGGGGGCGCGTGAGATCGCCGGGTACGAGCCCGTCGCCTCGCTCGCCGTCGCCGCGCCCCCCGCCGACCCCGACCATGCCGTGGACGCCGTGCGGGACGCGCTGGTCGAGGCCGTACGCACCCGGCTGGCCGCGCCCCGGCACGTGCCCGGCACCGGGATCGACCCCGGTCCCGTACCGGGGATGGGGCCCGCCGAGCGGCGGGCCGCCCGCGGCACGCCCGTGCCGGGGATCGGGGCGGATCTGTCCGGCGGGCCGGCGTCCGGGGCGCTGGCGCTGCTCGCGGCCGGGCTTCCCGGCCGGCCGGGGACCGTCCTCGGGCACGGGACCGGGGCGGGGGAGCGGCTGCTCGCCGTCACCTTCAACGACCTCGTGGGCGGGTCCGGCGGCGGCCGGGACGACGACGAACTGGCGCGGGCGGGGGCGCTGGCCGCGAACCCGCGGCTGCACCATGTGGTGGTCGCCGGTGAGGAGCCGACGCTTCCGTACGTCGACCTCGACGGGCCGCTGACGGACGAACCCGGGCCCTCCCTGATCTCCGCCGCGCGCCACCGGGCGCGGCTGGCGGCGGGCAGCGCGGACCACTTCACCGGGTACGGGGCGAAGCAGGTGCTGGACGCGCATCCGGCGCGGCTGGCCGACCTGCTGATGGACCGCAAGCGGCGGCATCTGGTGCGGCCCGTCGCGGCGCTGGCGAAGGCCGACGGGTCCGTGATGGTCCCCGCGCGCGTGTACGGGGCCGCTCGGCGGCTGGCGCGTACGCCGTACCGGGCCGGCCTCGAGTCCCTCGCCGAGCGGCTGTTGCAGCGGCGGCTGGACGACGACGGGCCCGGGGGCGCGGCGGACGCCTCGCTGGCCGCGCTGACCTGGGGCAGACCCGGGCCGGCGGCGCGCTGGCTGACGGGGGAGGCACTGGCTGAAGTATCGGTTCGCCTGCAGGCGTCGACGCGGCGTTCCGAGGTGGGGCCGGGGCAGCGGCCCGGCGACTTCCGGGCCCGCGCGGCGCTGGCCCGGTACGCGGCGGATCTGCGGGTGCTGGAGCAGGCGGCCGAGATCCGGTCACAGCGGCTGCACACGCCGTTCCTCGACAACCAGGTCGTACGGGCGTGCCGTGCGCTGCCGGAGGCACTGCGGGTGCAGCCGGGGGCGCGGGCGTCGATCCTGCGGTCGGTGCTGGAGGGGGCGGGGGTGCGGGAGCTGCCCCCGGGGTGGGGGGCGCAGGGTGCCTCCGGCGGTGGGTCGGCGGGGGCGGCTCGGACGGGGCTGCGGGTGGCGGCGGACTCGCTGGTGGCGCTGTTCGACACGCCGCTGCTGGCCGAGGCGGGGCTGGTCGAGGCGCGTGTGGTGCGCAAGGCGCTGCGGGGCGCGGCACAGGGCGAGCCGCTGCCGCTGGACGGTCTGGCGGACCTGGTCGCCCTGGAGCTGTGGCTCCGCCGCCTACTGGCCCGCCGAGGCACCTGCTGGACCGGCACCCCGGCCCGCACCCGGGCGGTCCCGGGCGGCATCGCCCCCCAACGCGGCGCCCTGGGCGCCGGCGCAGCCGGCCCCCGCTGACCCCTGGCCCCTCCGGTGGGGCCAGTCGCGCCCGCACCCTGCGCTCCCGCGGGCAGTCGCGCCCGCACCCTGCGCTCCCGCGGGCAGTCGTGCCGCTGGGGCGGCACGGGTGGGCGCGACGGCACCCCGCAAGCGCCGGGCCGCGCGAACACCCCCCGCCCCACCCCAACGCCGCGCACACCGCAAACGCCAGGCTGCGAAGCCACCCGCACCGACGCCGAGCACACCGCAAACGCCAAGCCGTCAGAGCGACCTCACCCGCGGCAGCCCGGGCCCGTGGGGCCGAGCCCCGCCCACACCTACACCGGCCGCGAGCGAAGCCCCTCCAGCAGGATGTCCAGCAACCGCGAAGACGCCGCAGCCTGCTGCGCGGCATCCGGCAACGACGGCGCCGGAGTAGCGATCACGAGCAGCACATCGGACACCGACACGTCCGCCCGCAACGCCCCCGCCCCCCGCGCCCGGTCCACCAACTGCCCCACGACGGACAGCAGCTCGGAGGCCCCCGCGTCATCCGCCACCAGCCGCAGCTCCTCCGACGCCTGCGTCCGCTGCTGCGGCAACCGCGGGTGTTCCTCGGCCACCCCCACCCGCAGCACCTGCGGCGGCAGCAGCCGCCCCGCGCCGGAGGCGACCGACGTCCGCAGGAACCGGGACAGCGCCGACCACGGCTCGTCCTCCTGCCCCAGCGCCGCCCGCGCCTGCTCGGTCAGCCGGGAGGTCTCCTCCTCGGCTATCCGCCGCACCAGTACGTCCTTGCTCGGGAACCGCCGGTACACCGTGCCCACACCGACCCGCGCCCGCCGCGCCACGTCCTCCATCGGCGCGCCGTAGCCCAGCTCGCCGAACACCTCCCGCGCGGCACGCAGCACATGCTCGAGGTTGCGCTGGGCGTCCACCCGCAGAGGTGTCGTACGCGCCCCGTCCGGGCGTCCGCCGCCCGCCGGCGCGCTCATCGTCGCGCCGTTCGCCAGAGCGGAAGACCAATGAGAGTCCTGAACATGCATATGTATTCCCCCGGTAATGACGTCTCCCCCCGGAGACTTTCCCCGCCATTGATGCCGGGGCGTGTGGAACAGGCCCTGCGTGTTCGGTCCCGCCCGTCGCGAGCCCGATGAGCGCATTCCTCTCCACCCCGTCGACAGACGAACATAGTTGAGCGGGAGTCAATTCAGAAGGGGCAGGTTCCGCACGGAGCGCCCCTCGATCGGAGTACGGGTCGCAAACGTCCTGAATGTACCCCGGACCGGAGGTCGGCATACCGCCGCTGACCTGTGGAAATCGATGCGGGGTCGGTGAATCGGCCAACCCGCGACGCGCCGGCCCTCCGGTCACACAATTCGTCGGGGCTGTGGACAAACGCAAGCGGCGGGTGCGTCATGGGACAGTGAAGGAACGTGCGCGCATTCTCGTTGTCGGCGGCGGCTACGTCGGGTTGTACACGGCCCTGCGCCTGCAGCGGAGGCTGAAACGGGAACTCGGTCGGGGGGAGGCCGAGATCACGGTCGTCTCCCCGGATCCGTACATGACGTACCAGCCCTTCCTCCCCGAAGCGGCCGCCGGTGCCATTTCCCCTCGGCATGTCGTCGTACCGCTGCGTCGTGTCCTCGACCGGTGCCATGTCGTCATCGGCGAGGCCACCGGCATCGACCACGCCAAACGCACCGCCACCATCAGCACGCTCGCCACCGGCGAGGAGGGCACGGGCGGACGTCAGATCCCGTACGACGAACTGGTGCTCGCGCCCGGCTCCGTCTCGCGCACCCTGCCCATCCCGGGTCTCGCCGACCACGCCATCGGCTTCAAGACCGTGGAGGAGGCCATCGGCCTGCGCAACCACGTCCTCGAACAGATGGACATCGCCTCCTCCACCCGTGATCCCGCCATCCGTGACGCCGCCCTCACCTTCGTCTTCGTCGGCGGCGGCTACGCGGGCGTGGAAGCGCTCGGCGAACTGGAGGACATGGCCCGCTACGCCGCGCGGTACTACCACAACATCCGGCCCGAGGACATGAAATGGATCCTCGTCGAGGCATCCGCGCGGATCCTGCCCGAGGTCGGCGAGGAGATGGGCCGGTACACCGTCACCGAACTGCGCCGCCGCAACATCGACGTACGCCTGGAGACGCGGCTGGAGTCCTGCGCCGACCGGGTCGCCGTGCTCAGCGACGGATCGCGCTTCCCCACGCGTACGGTCGTCTGGACCGCCGGCGTCAAACCGCACCCCGTGCTCGCCGCCACCGACCTGCCGCTGAACGAGCGGGGGCGGCTCAAGTGCACCGCCGAGCTGACCGTGGACGGCGCACCGCACGCGTGGGCCGCGGGCGACGCCGCCTCCGTCCCCGACGTCTCGGCCGAGGGGCCCGCGCGGGAGTGCGCCCCCAACGCGCAGCACGCGCTCCGCCAGGCGAGGGTCCTCGGTGACAACGTCGTCCGCTCCCTGCGCGGCGAACCCCTGGAGACGTACGCCCACAAGTACGCCGGCTCCGTCGCCTCCCTGGGGCTGCACAAGGGGGTCGCGCAGGTCTACGGGCGCAAACTCAAGGGCTACCCCGCCTGGTTCATGCACCGGACCTACCACCTCAGCCGCGTGCCCACCTTCAACCGCAAGGCACGCGTGGCCGCCGAGTGGACGCTCGCCGGACTCTTCAAACGGGAGATCGTCTCCCTGGGCTCACTCGAACACCCTCGCGCGGAGTTCGAACTGGCGGCCGGGGGAAAGGCTTCTCAAGACCCGCCGGACAACCCGAAGGGGTCGTCCTGACCGGACTCAGGAACTCCTGCGACCGGACCGGCGTCTGACGGATGTCGGCCCGGTCGGCACCCTGCCAGACTGGTCCACCACCGCGGGCAGGCCCTCGCCCACCCCGGTGCGGCCCCCGGGGCCCCGGCCGGTCCCGGTTTCCGGCCGCCGACAACTACACGAGGCAAGGATTCGTGAACTTCACGCGCTGGAGCGCCCGGCTCCCCGGAACGCAGCGCCGCGCCGCAGCGCGGAACGAACAGGCGGTCTCCCCGGACCGGCGGGGAGAGGGCTCCGTGCCCGCGGCCCGCGTCGAACAGCTCACCGACGACGTCCGGCCCGTACCCGGAGTCGACGAGCTCGGAGCGCGCGAGGTGCTGGACCACGTCCCCTCCCTCGTCGCCCTGCTCCACGGCCCCGACCACCGCGTCGCCTACGTCAACGACGCCTACGCGGCGGCGTTCGGCGCCCGCCCGGTCGGCGTCCCCGCGCGGGGCGCACTTCCCGAGCTGGAGGCGATCGGCCTGCTCCCCCTCCTCGACCAGGTTCTGCGCAGCGGCAAACCCCGCACCGTGAAGTCGCGCAAGGCCCCCGACGGCCGCTCCTACACCTTCACCTGCACCCCGGTCACCGAGGGCGAGGGCCGGGGAGTCCTCGTCTTCGCCACCGACGTCACCGACCACGCGGAGGCCGCCGAACGCCTCCGCGCGAGCGAACGCCGTCAGCGCGAGACCGCCGTCACCCTCCAGCGCTCCCTCCTCCCCCAGGAACTCGAGGAGCCCGACGACCTGCGCGTCGCCGCCACCTACCACCCCGGCGGCACCGAGGCCGCGGTCGGCGGCGACTGGTACGACGTGATCACCCTCGGCGGCGGCCGCACCGCCCTCGTCATCGGCGACGTCATGGGACGGGGCGTCCGCGCGGCGGCCGTCATGGGCCAGCTCCGTACGGCCGTACGGGCCTACGCGCGGCTCGACCTCCCGCCGCACGAGATCCTCCAGCTGCTCGACGTCCTCGCCATGGAGATCGACGCCAACCAGATCGCCACCTGCGTCTACGCCATCCACGACCCCAACGAGGGCCGCCTGGTGTACGCCTCCGCCGGCCACCTGCCCATCCTCGTCCGCGACGAGAACGGCACCGTCCGGCGCGCCGACGAACCGACCGGCCCCCCGCTCGGCACCGGCGGCTGGATGCACGCGTCCGGCTCCGTCCCCCTCGCTCCCGGCTCCACCGCCGTCCTCTACACGGACGGCCTGGTCGAGCGGAGGAACGAGGACCTGGACGAGGGCATCGCCGCCCTGGAACGGGCGCTGGCCGGAGCCACCGGCAGCCCCCAGGTCGTCTGCGACCGCCTGGTCCGCTCCGCCGGCGTCACCCCGGAGCACGACGACGACGTCGCCGTACTGGTCCTCCAGCACCCCGCCCGCAAGGGCGCGGAGAGCGAACTGTTCCGCAACGCCGCGCTGGAACTGCTCGGCGGCATCGAGGCGGCCCCCCGCGCGCGTGCCTTCGCCTCCGGCGTCCTGACCAGCTGGCGCTTCCCCACCGAGCTGCACGACCTGGGCGTCCTGGCCGCCAGCGAACTCGTCGCCAACTCCCTCCAGCACGGCACACCGCCCATGCGGCTGCGCCTGCGCCGCACCGACCGCCGCCTGATCATCGAGGTCACCGACGGCGACGACCACCTGCCGAGGCGCCGCCGCGCGGAACCCGGCGACGAGTCCGGCCGCGGCATCGCGATCGTCGCGACGATCGCCTCCCACTGGGGCAGCAGGCGCACCCCGGGCGGCGGCAAGGCCGTCTGGTGCGAGTTCCTCCTGCCGAAGCCCGGCTCATGAGAAGAGGGCTGGTACGAGGACGGCTCAGGCGTGCGCCGGAGCCTGCCCGGCTGCCGCGTTCCCTTGCACCACCACACGGCTGCGTGCCAGCGACGGCTGGTTCTGCACCTCCGTGAGCTGCCGCCCGAGCCGAACCGCCAGCACCGTGATGCCGAGCGAGAACAGCAGGAAGATCACGACGTACGGCCCGTGCAGCGAGGCGCCGAGCGGTCCGCCGACCGCCGGCCCCACGGCCAGCGCGAGCTGCTTCACCAGGGCGAACGCCGAGTTGTACTGCCCCGCCATCCCGGCCGGCGCGAGATCGGCGACCAGCGGCGCGAGCGTCGGCGACAGCAGCGACTCGCCGAGCCCGAACAGCGCGTAGGTGGAGATGAAGGCGGCGGTCGCCATCGTCTGGCTCCCGTCCCCCAGCCCCGCGTACCCGGCCACGGCCCACGCCACGGCCCAGATCAGCCCCACGGACGCGATCACGCGCGAGCGCTTGCGCCGCTCCACGAACCGCAGCACCGCGAACTGCGCGACCACGATCATCAGCGTGTTCGCCGCGAGCGCCGTCCCCAGCGCCGACGTGGAGATCCCGGCGGCCTCGACGCCGTACGCGCTCAGTCCCGACTCGAACTGTCCGTAGCAGGCGAAGAACAGCACGAAGCCCAGCACGCAGAGCTGGACCATGGCCCGGTTGCCCAGCAGCTGCTTCCAGCTGCCCTTCGTCGACGCGGCCGGAGCACCCTCGACACGCGGCGCGCGCGGCATCCGCACGGTCGCCATCACCACGACCAGCAGCAGGAACATCGCCGCCTCGATCGCGAAGAGGAGGACGAAGGAGCCCGCTTTCGTCGGGTCGACGAGGTGACCGCCGATGAGACCGCCGACGCCGAGCCCGAGGTTCTGCAGGAAGAACTGCATGGCGAACGCGCGTGAGCGGTTCTCCATGGTCGAGCAGTCCACGATCATCGTCGCGAGCGCCGGCTGCATCACCGCCTGTCCCGCGCCCAGCGCCGAGGCGGAGACCAGCACGGTCGACGCACTGTTCGACAGACCGAGGCTCAGTGCCCCGATCGCGGCCGTGACCAGGGCGACGAGGAGCACCGGAAGCGGGCCGCGCCGCACGATCGCCCGTCCGGCGAACGGCAGCACGATCAGCGCGGCCACGGCGAAGACGGCGAGTACCAGTCCCGCCGTCATGGCCCCCAGCCCTCGCACCTGCGCCACGTAGACGTACAGATACGGAACCGTGAAGCCCAGCCCGAAAGCGCTGAGTGCGTTGCCCACGTGGATCCGGCGCATCGCCGCGCCCATCTCCCTGGTCACGTTCACCTCTCTTCAAGTAGTTAGGAGTGAAGACTTAGAACCTAAAGTTCGAAGCTAAAGAGTACACAGCGAAGGACTTCGAGGCAAAGGAAGGGCGTGCCATACTGCGGCCATGGGCGACACCTCGGACGGCCTCGGCGAGCCGACACTCGAAGAGCAGATCGCCGCGTACCAGCGCGAGTTCCAGGACCTCGACCCCCAGGTCGAGAAGATCGTCAACGCGCTGTCCCGGCTGAACCGCCGCATGAACGTCGCTTACGGCCGCCAGACCGCCGAGCTCGGCATCACCAACGCCGACTGGGAGGTCCTCAAGGCCCTCGTCCTCTCCGGTGCTCCCTATCGCATGGGTCCGAGCGACCTCGCGAAGCGCCTGGGGCTGACGCCGGCCGCCATGACCCACCGGATCGACCGCATGGTCGCCGAAGGGCTGGTCGACCGGGAGCGGGACGAGACCAACCGGGTCCGCGTGATCGTGGAGCTGACGGACACCGGCCGGGAGAAGTGGCTGGAGGCGATGCGCCTCGCCACGGTCTTCGAGGGGGACCTCCTCCAGGACCTCGACCAGGACGAGCGGACGGCACTGGGTGAGGTCCTCACCCGCCTGCTGCGCCGGGTGGAGCACGCCCAGCCGGACGCCGGCGGGCGACTCAGCGACCTGGACTGAAAGATCTTGGGCTGAGACGGTTGACAGCCACCTGCCCGATCCGTAGGGTTCTTCGAGTTGCCACGGAGCCGTTACGGTTCACCGGCAGCACCTTCCGCCGCATCAGCGGCACTCAAAACCTCAGTACGACCTCCCAGCGGGAACGATTTCGGCATGTCCGAATTCGAATTCCGCCCCCCGATTTGGGAAACACGGAGAGAGTCCGCTAAGGTTTGAGACGTCGGAAGGGCCCAACAGCCCGGAAGACAAACCCCGCTGACTGGGGGTCAGGTCGAGAAAAAGATCTGATAGAGTCGGAAACGCAAGACCGAAGGGAAGCGCCCGGAGGAAAGCCCGAGAGGGTGAGTACAAAGGAAGCGTCCGTTCCTTGAGAACTC
>NZ_JOCA01000004.1 GCF_000718785.1 Streptomyces sp. NRRL WC-3626
CGGCCTTGACGACGGTGCCGCCGTGCGCGGCCATGACCTTCGTGCCGGTCGGGACGGCGTAGTCCTGGCCGGAGTGCTTGTGCGCCCACATGCCGCCGTCCGCGGCGAAGCTCGCGGAGAGCTGGTAGCTCTTGACCGGGGAGACCCAGGACGCCTGCTTCTTGGCGGCGGCGGCCTTGGTGGCCTTGGCGGCCTGAGCCTTCGCGGCCTGCGTCTTCGCGGCCTCGGCCTGAGCGGCGGCCTGCGCCTGGACAGCGGTGGCGCTGCCGGACACGGCCGTGTTCTCGGCGGCGGCGACCGCGACCCCGGCTCCCAGGACGACCGTGGCGCCCAGACCGGCGGCCAGGACGGCGGCGCGGGTGCGGGTGTCGGTCGTACGGGGGAAACGGGACGTGACGCGCTCGAACATCGAAAACCTCTTGGGTGAGGGGGCGGGGGAAGCCGGCGGTGGAACGAGTCCGTGCCGCGCTGGCTGTTCCAGTGGTAACCGCCCCCGCCCAAAAGCCGCAAAGGTGTGACCTACGACGAAACGTCGTACATCGGGCGTGAGATCCACGTCTCTTGACGGACGGGTCCGGTCGGGGCGAAAGCCCCATTTCAAGCCGATCGGTCAGCTCTGCGCACCAAATGTCCGATTTGGGATCCCTCGCATCACCACTATTCCGGGTAGTGGGCACCGTTCCGCCTGTGCCGCTTGTCACCGGGCGCCCCGCCCCGATGTGGCCTGGGTCTCCGGGATCCCGGTGGAATCAGCCGCCCAGCAGCTCCAGTGACAGCCACAGCGCCACCGTCGACGCCACCAGCGCCGCCGGGACGGTGGCCAGGCCCAGCAGCGTGAAGCGCTTGAGGCTGACCTCGTGGGCGTGGTGGTGGGCGATACGGCGCCACAGGAGGGTGGCCAGGGAGCCCGCGTAGGTGAGGTTCGGGCCGATGTTGACGCCGAGCAGCACCGCGAGGACCGCGCCGGGCCCGGACGGGGCGGCCAGCGGGGCGAGGGCGAGGACCGCGGGCAGGTTGTTGATGAGGTTGGCGAGTACGGCGGCCAGGGCGGCGATGCCCAGCAGGGCGGGGAGGGCCGTGCCGTCGGGGAGGATCGCGCCGAGCGCGTCGTCCAGACCGTGGTCCAGGACCGCCCGTACGACCACGCCCAGCGCGAGGACGAACGCGAGGAACGGCAGGTCGGCCGAGCGGAGGATCGCCGCCGGGGTGGTGTGGCGGCGGGACAGGGCGCGTACGGCCATCACGGTCGCGCCGGCCGCCGCCGCCCACGCCGGGTCGACGCCGAGCGCGGACGCCACGGCGAACCCGGCGAGCGTGGCGGCCACCGTCACCAGGGCGAAGAGCGGCAGCTCGGGCGGCTGCTCCGGCGTCCTGGGCGCGGTCGGCGGCGCGTCCAGGTCGGCGGCGAAGAAGCGGCGGAAGACGGCGTACTCCACGGCGATCGCCGCCAGCCACGGCAGCAGCATCAGCGCCGCGAAACGCGTGAAGCTCAGCCCCGTCGCCGCGAACGCGAGCAGGTTCGTCAGGTTGGACACCGGCAGCAGCAGGGACGCCGTGTTGGACAGGTGCGCGCCGGCGTAGACATGGGGTGCCGGGCGGGCGCCCATGCGGGTGGCGGTGGCGAACACCACCGGCGTCAGCAGGACCACGGTGGCGTCCAGGCTGAGCGCGGCGGTGATCAGCGAGGCGAGCGCGAAGACGGCTCCGAGGAGTCTGCGCGGCCGGTGGCGGGACCAGCGGGCCATCCAGATCCCGCAGGCGTGGAAGAGGCCCTCGTCGGCACAGAGCTTCGCCAGCACCAGTACGGCGGCGAGGAAGCCGATCACCGGCCCGAGCCGGGCGGCCTCCTCCCGTACCGCGTCCAGCGGGGCGGCGCCGGTGGCGACCACGAGGCCGGCGGCGGGCACGGCGAACGCCGCCTCCGGCCAGCGGAAGGGACGGACGACGGCACACACCAGCACCACGGCCAGGGCGGCGACGGACAGCGACTCGAGCAGCACAGTGCTGATCATCCACAGGGTGCGGCGGGACATGGACACCGCGTCCCCGGGGTGTCGCGGGGCGGTACCTTCGACCTCACGCCGATGAGGGCCGATGAGGAGAGATGAACGTGAGCAAGTTCGTGCGGCCCGCAGCCGAGGGAGCCGATCCGTTCGGTACGGCACGTCTGCGACGCGGAGTCCTGGACGCCTGGGCCACCAGTCCCGCCCGCTTCCGTGAGGACGCCAACGCGGAGGAGGACCTCGTCCTCGGCGGCTACCGGGACCGTCTCGTCGTCGAGCTGGCGCAGAACGCCGCCGACGCCGCCGCCCGGGCCGGCGTACCGGGCCGGCTGCGGCTCACCCTGCGCGAGGACGTCCTCGTCGCCGCGAACACCGGCGCGCCGCTGGACGCGGCCGGCGTCGAGTCGCTGTCCACGCTGCGGGCCTCCGCCAAGCGGGACGCCCCCGACCGGGCCGTGGGACGGTTCGGCGTCGGCTTCGCCGCCGTCCTCGCCGTCACCGACGAGCCCGCCGTCGTCGGCCGGCACGGCGGGATCCGCTGGTCGCTGGCCGAGGCACGGGAGCTCGCGGACGACACCGCCCGGCACAGTCCCGGCCTGGGGGACGAGGTCCGCCGCCGGGACGGGCACGTACCGCTGCTGCGTCTCCCGTTCGCCGCCGAGGGCACCGCGCCCGGCCCGTACGACACCGCCGTCATCCTTCCCCTGCGGGACACCGCCGCCGCCGACCTCGCCGAGCGGCTGCTGAACGCCGTCGACGACGCCCTGCTGCTCGCCCTGCCCGGCCTGGAAGAGGTCGTCGTCGAGATCGGGGACACCGAGCCCCGTACGGTCAGCCGCCGTGACGAGGACGGACTCACCGTCGTGGAGGACTCCCGGGAGGGCACCACCCGCTGGCGCACCGCCGCCGAGCACGGCCCGCTCACCCCCGACCTGCTCGCCGGCCGGCCGGTCGAGGAGCGGCTGCGGCCGTTCTGGTCGGTCACCTGGGCCGTCCCCGTGGACGGCGACGGCACCCCCGCCCGGCCCCGCACCGGCGCCGTCGTGCACGCGCCCACCCCGAGCGACGAGCCCCTCGGCGTGCCCGCCCTCCTCATCGCGTCCCTCCCGCTGGACTCCACCCGCCGGCACGCCGCGCCCGGCCCGCTCACCGACTTCCTCGTACAGCGCGCCGCCGACGCCTACACCGGGCTCCTCGCCGACTGGCGCCCGGTGACCGCGGGCCTCATCGACCTCGTGCCCGGCCCGCTCGGCAAGGGCGAACTGGACGGGGCCCTGCGCCGGGCGATCCTCGAACGGCTGCCGCGTACGTCCTTCCTGCCGCCCGCCGCGGAGCGGGACGGGCAGCACGACGACTCCGAGCTGCCCGAGTCCCTGCGGCCCCGGGACGCCGAGGTCGTCGAGAGCGCGGGCGCCGACACCGTACGGGTACTGGCCGAGGTCCTGCCCACCCTGCTGCCCGCCGGGCTCGAACGCCGTGCCGAGCTGCGCACGCTGGGTGTCGCCCGGGTGCCGCTCACCGACGCGATCGACCGGCTGGCCGGTCTGGAGAAGTCCCCCGACTGGTGGCGGCGGCTGTACGACAGCCTCGCCGGGGTCGACCCGGACCGGCTGTCCGGGCTTCCCGTCCCCCTGGCCGACGGGCGTACGGCGATCGGGCCCCGGCAGGTGCTGCTGCCCGGCACGGAGGCCGCCCGGATCGACCCCGAGGTGCTGGCCCGGCTGGGGCTGAAGGTCGCGCACCCGGACGCCGCCCACCCCCTCCTGGAGAAGCTCGGCGCGCTCCCCGCCACCCCGCGCGCCGTCCTCACCACCCCCCAGGTGCGGGCCGCCGTCGCCGCCTCACTGGACGACGAGGGCGGGCTGAACTGGGAGGAGGACGCCCCGGACGCCGAGGAACTCGCCGACACCGTCCTCGCGCTGGTGCGCGACGCGGGCCTCGAACCCGGTGACGAGCCCTGGCTGGGCGCGCTCGCCCTCCCCGACGAGGACGGCGAACTCTCCCCGGCCTGCGAACTCGTCTTCCCCGGCGGGCCGTTCGCCCAGGTCATGCGCGAGGGTGAACTCGCCTCCGTGGACGCCGAACTGGCCGACAGGTGGGGTGAACAGCCGCTCGCCGCCTGCGGGGTGCTGGTCGGCTTCGCACTGATCCGCGCCACCGACGTCGTCCTCGACCCGGACGAACTGGAGCCCCGCGAAGGGGACTTCGCCGAGCCGGACGACGCGGGTCTGCTGGACGCCGTGGACGTGTGGAGCGAGGACGTCCTCGACCGCTTCCCGGACAGCCCCGTCCCGCCCGTCGCCACCGAGATCGTCGCCGTGCGCGACCTCGACCTCGTGGACGACGACCGGTGGCCCGAGGCCCTTGCCCTGCTGTCCCGGCCCCCGCTGCGCGACGCGCTCGTCCAGCCGGTCCGGATCCTGCTGCACGACGGCACCCACGAGGTCGTACGGCCGTACACCGCGTGGTGGCTGCGCGGGCACCCGGTGATCGGCGGGCGGCGCCCCGCCGGACTGCGCGCGGCCGGCGGCGACCCGCTGCTGCGCGGCCTGTACGACGAGGCCGACGCGAGCGGGTTCGAGGACGAGCAGGTGCTGCGGGCGCTGGGCGTACGGACGTCGGTGGCCGCGCTGCTGGACGAACCGGGCGGTGCGGCGGAACTGCTGGACCGGCTCGCCGACGCCGGACGGCCGGTCACGGCGGCCCAGCTCCACGCGCTCTACGGCGCGCTGGCGGAACTGGACCCCGAGCAGGTGACCCTGCCGGACGATCTGCGGGCCGTGGTCGACGGGCGGGTGGAGGTGGTGGACGCGGCGGACGCGGTGGTCGTCGACTCGCCCGACCTGCTGCCGTTCACCTCCGGTGTGCCGCTGCTGCCGGTCCGGCCGGCGCGGGCCGCGGAGCTGGCGGAGCTGTTCCAGGTGCGGCGGCTGAGCGAGTCCGTCACCGGCGAGGTGGACTCCGAGGGCGCGGAGCACGACGTACCGGAGCCGGTGCGGGTGCTGCTGGGGTCGCGGACCCCGGCCGTGTACGTCGAGCACGAGGAACTCGTCGTGGACGGCGTGGAGATCGACTGGCGGCTGACGGACGACGGGGTCCTGCACGCGGCGACGCTGGAGGGGGTGGCGGCGGGGCTCGCCTGGGCGGCGGGCCAGTGGCCGCGGCGCTTCGAGGTGGCGGCGCTGCTGGAGGATCCGTCCCGCACGGACGAACTGTCCCGGGACCGCTGGTTCGACTGACCACCACCTCGCCGACCGCCCGGCCGCCGGTGCCCAGGGGCAGGGTGGGAGGGCAAACGCGACGCCCCCCGCCCTCCGCGGTCGGTCGTGCCGCGGGGCGGAGGGGGTAGTCGTGCCGGCCTGCGTCCCGCCCCCGCCCTCCGCGGTCGGTCGTGTCGCCTCCGCCCTCCGCGGGCAGTCGTGCCGGCTTCCGTCCCGCCCCCGCCCTCCGCGGTCGGTCGTGTCGCCTCCGCCCTCCGCGGGCAGTCGTGCCGCAGGGCGGCACGGGTGGGCGCGACGGCACCCCGCAGGCGCCGGGCTGCGCAGACACCCCCGCCCGCTACCAACACCGGCAGGCTCCGGGGTGCCGGGGCCCGGGTCGCCCGGGTCGCCCGGCTACTCCGCCGACAGCCGTGTCGCCCCCGACTCCTCCCCGGACGCCTCCAGCGCACGCGCCAGCGTCTCCGCGTCGTACGGGCCCGTGTGTCGGCGGTTGCCGATGAAGAACGTCGGTGCGCCGCGGACCCCGCTGGCCTCGGCGCCGGCCGCGTCCGTGCGGACCCGTTCGGCGGTCTCGTCGGTGTCGAGATCGCGGAGGAACTTCTCGACGTCGAGGCCGAGTTCGGACGCGTACCCCGCCGTGTCCTCGTACTCGAGTTCGTCCTGGTGCGCGTAGAGCAGGTCGTGCATCTCCCAGAAGCGCCCCTGGTTGTCGGCGGCGACGGCCGCCCGCGCCGCGAGTTCGGAGTGCGGGTGCACGTCGGGCAGCGGCAGGTGCCGGAACACGTAGCGGAACCGGTCGCCGAAACGCTGCCGCAGTTCCTTGGTGACGCCGGTGGCGCGGGCGCAGAAGGGACACTCGAAGTCGCCGTACTCCACCAGGGTCAGGGGCGCGTCCACGGGACCGAGGATGTGGTCCCGCTCCGGGTCGACCGGCTGGTCCAGGTAGCGGGGAAGGTCCGCGTCCGTCTGGCCCTTCAGCACCGCGGCCAGGTGGAAGATCAGCCAGCCGGCGAGGGTGGCGAACACGGCCGCGAGCAGCACACCGACCGTCGCCTGCGCGCGGGCGACCGGATCCTGGAAGGCGAGCCCGACGATCAGCAGGGAGACGGTGAACCCGAGCCCGGACAGCGCGCCGCCGCCCAGGACGTGGCCCGGTGCCACCCCGGTCGGGAGCCTGCCGAGGCCGAACCGGGTACCGAGGGCGGCGCCGCCCCAGATGCCGATGACCTTTCCGGCGACGAGGCCCACGACCACGGCCCAGGTGAGGGCGGAGCCCAGGGCGTTGGTCAGAACCCCGTCGCGCAGGTCGACACCGGCGTTGGCCAGCGCGAACACGGGCACGATGACATAGCTGGACCAGGGGTGCAGGACCGTCTGCAGCCGCTCGTTCACGGAGACGGCCTGCTGCAGTCCCTTGCGGGCGGTCTTGCCGACGTCCGCGCGGGGCGACTGGCGGAAGGCGCGGAAGAGCCGCGCGGCCTGCTCCACCCCCTCGCGGGAGGGCTTGCGGGCCGGGATGAGCAGACCGCCGAGCATGCCCGCGATGGAGGCGTGGAGGCCGGCGTTGAGGGTGGCGAGCCACATCACGAGGACGATCAGCACGTACGGCGCGGACCGCCAGACCCCGAAGCGGGTCAGCGCGGACAGGACCACGCCGAGGAGCAGCGCGGCGATCAGCTCCGGCACGTTGATGCTGCCGGAGTAGACCACGCCGATCACGGTGACGGCCACGATGTCGTCGATGACGGTGATGGCGAGCAGGAAGACCCGCAACTGGGTGACGAACCGGGGGCCCACCACGGCGAGGGCGCCCAGCATGAACGCCGTGTCGGTGCCGATCACGACACCCCAGGCCTTGGCGGCCTCACCTCCGGGCGCGATCGCCAGGTACAGCACGATCGGCACGAGCATGCCGCCGATCCCGGCGAGGCCGGGGATCACGACCTTGCGGCGCTCTTTCAGCGAGCCCACGGAGAGCTCGTGGCGCACTTCGAGACCGATGACGAAGAAGAAGAGGGCCATCAGCCCGTCGTTGACCCAGTGACCCAGGTCCATCGACAGCCGGGCGTCGCCGAGTGTGACGGACGCCTCAGTGTGCCAAAGAGATGTGTACGCCTCCGACCAGGGTGAATTCGCCCAGAACAGGGCGATTGCCACGGCGATCAGCAGCAGTCCGGCACTGCCTGCCTCGGTCGCCATGAAGGCCCTCACGGGCGCGGACAATTGGGCCGCCAGTTCGCTTCTCCGCGACCGGGACTGCGAGTTGTCGGTCTTCTTTCCGCGCGGCTTCATCAGGTGTGTCGTCTCCGATCGCTTGGGTCGGGGACTCCATGGTCACTTACTTCACGGGTGAAGCGTCGAACCGCCTGGGCGTCGTCTTCATCACGTGGTCACATTCCGGGGAGCCGCCGGTCCACCCGCCGCCACAGCAGCTCCAGCATCCCCGCCGCGACGACCGCGACACCGGCCGCCGTCCACGGCATGGTCATGCCCACCAGCTTCAGCGCGAAGAAGTGCTGGAGCCACGGCACCACCAGCACCACCACGAACGCCCCGCCCATCGCCGCCACCAGACCGATCCGCCACCAGGTGTACGGCCGGGCGATGATCGCCAGCACCCAGATCGAGATCAGGAACAGCGTCAGCGTCGCCGCGCTCGTCTCCGCCTCCAGCGACCCCGCCCCCGTGTAGTACTCCCGCGCCAGCAGGTACGTCGCGAACGTCGCCAGCGCCGCCACCAGCCCGCCCGGGATCGCGTACCGCATCACCCGCCGTACGAAGTTCGGCCGCGCCCGCTCCTTGTTCGGCGCGAGGGCGAGGAAGAACGCCGGGACCCCGATGGTGAGCGTCGACAGCAGCGTCAGATGGCGCGGCAGGAACGGGTACTCCACCTGCGAGATCACCACCAGCACCGCCAGCAGCACCGAGTACACCGTCTTCACCAGGAACAGCGTCGCGACCCGGGTGATGTTGCCGATCACCCGCCGTCCCTCCGCCACCACCGACGGCAGCGTGGCGAAGCTGTTGTTCAGCAGCACGATCTGCGCGACCGCGCGCGTGGCCTCCGAACCGGAGCCCATCGCCACGCCGATGTCCGCGTCCTTCAGCGCCAGTACGTCGTTCACGCCGTCCCCGGTCATCGCGACCGTACGGCCCCTCGACTGGAGCGCGCCCACCATGTTCCGCTTCTGCTGCGGGGTGACCCGCCCGAACACCGTGCCCTCGTCCATCGCCCCGGCCATGGCGTCCCGGTCCGCGGGCAGCCCGCGCGCGTCCACCGCCGTACCGGACAGGCCCAGCTTGGCGGCGACCGCGCCGACCGACACCGCGTTGTCCCCGGAGATCACCTTGGCCCGGACGTCCTGCTCGGCGAAGTAGCGCAGGGTGTCCGCCGCGTCCGGGCGCAGCCGCTGCTCCAGCACCACGAGCGCGGCCGGCCGCACGCCCTGCGCGGCCTCGGGGTCGTCGACGTCCACGCCCTCGCGGACCCGGGCGAGCAGCAGTACCCGCAGCCCCTCCTCGTTCATCCGGACGGTCTCGGCAAGCGCCGGGTCCCGCGGCTCCAGCAGCACGTCCGGCGCCCCCAGCAGCCAGGTCACGGCCTCCCCGCCCGCACCCTCGTCGAACGTCGCGCCGCTGTACTTGCGGGCGGAGGAGAAGGGCAGGGTGTCGGTGAGGCGCCAGTCCGTGGTGTCCGGGTAGGCGTCGATGATCGCCCTCAGCGAGGCGTTCGGGCGGGGGTCCGCCGAGCCGAGCTCGCCCAGCACCCGGCGTATGTACGCCTCGTCGCCGTCCCCGAGCACATGCAGCCCGGTGACGTCCATGCCGCCCTCGGTGAGCGTGCCCGTCTTGTCCAGGCACACCGTGTCCACGCGGGCCAGCCCCTCGATCGCGGGCAGCTCCTGCACCAGGCACTGCTTACGGCCCAGCCGGATCACGCCGATCGCGAAGGCGACGGACGTGAGCAGCACCAGCCCCTCGGGAACCATCGGCACGATCCCGCCGACCGTACGGGCGATCGAGTCCTTCAGCTCGTTGTCCTTGACCACCAGCTGGCTGATGATCAGACCGATCGCGGTCGGGACCATCATCCACGTCACGTACTTGAGGATCGTGGAGATCCCGGTCCGCAGCTCCGAGTGGACGAGGGTGAACCGGGACGCCTCCTCGGCGAGCTGCGCCGCGTACGCCTCGCGCCCCACCCGGGTCGCCTGGAAGGAGCCGCCGCCCGCGACGACGAAGCTGCCGGACATGATCCGGTCACCGGGCTGCTTCACCACCGGATCGGCCTCACCGGTGAGCAGCGACTCGTCGATCTCCAGACCGTCCGCCTCGACGCACACCCCGTCGACGACGGCCTTGTCGCCCGGCCCGATCTCGATCAGGTCGTCCAGCACGATCCCGGAGGTGGCGATCTCCGCCGCCTTCCCGTCCCGGCGCACCGTGGGCCGTACCTCGCCGATCACCGCGAGGGAGTCGAGGGTCTTCTTCGCCCGCCACTCCTGGACGATGCCGATCCCGGTGTTGGCGAGGATCACGAAGCCGAACAGGCTGTCCTGGATCGGCGCGACCGCCAGCATGATCACCCAGAGCACGCCGATGATCGCGTTGAACCGGGTGAACACGTTCGCCCGGACGATCTCGGTGAGGGACCGGCTGCTGCGCACCGGTACGTCGTTGATCTGCCCGCCCGCGACCCGCTGCGCCACTTCCGCCGAGGTCAGCCCGGTCACCGGTGAGGTGACCCTGGCGGGCTGTACGGCATCGACCCGGTCGCCCGCCTCGAGATGCGTCATGCATTCGACGTTACGTGCGGATTCGGCGCTTCACCCACCCGATGGGCGGAAGATCCGACCTGGGGAGGACGGCCGCGCAACGGCCGTAGTGCCGTGGTCGTACGGCGTACGACGGTGCTACGGAGGGCGGCCGCCCGGCGCCGGCCGGTCGGCCGCGGCGCGGGAGCCGTCGCGCTCAGTCCGCCGACGGGGCCGCGGACTGTCCCGGCACCCGTGCCGCCTCCGCCGCCTCCGCCCGCTTGATCGCGGCGTCGCGCCGGCGGACGTACCAGATGCCGATGAAGCCGAGCCCGCCGCCGGCCAGGCAGGTCCACAGCCACCAGGTGTGGCCGTGGTCGTCGAACCAGCCGTAGAACGGCAGCTGCACCAGGAACAGCACGAACCAGATGATCGTGCCGCCGACGATGGTGGCGACCACGGGGCCCTCCAGGGGCTCCGGCGCCTCGTGCTCGGGGGATCCCGAAATAAGCCCGGCCATGCGGACAGCTTACGAGGGCCGCGCACGTGACGGGCACCGCACGCTGCCACGCCCGTCTACGCGCGGAGATAGCGGGGACGGCGTTATATGTTCATACTGAATCCGTTTGTCTCTGGCCATTTATCTTCGTAGAAAACACCAAAGGGCGTCGGGGGAGGCCCGCCGGTGATGAGGTCCCCGCATGTCCCCGTCGGCCCCCACCAAGGCCCCCACCCCCGAGCAGCCGGGGTCCGGTGCCGCGTCCGGCGCCCTGGACCGCTACTTCCGGATCAGCGAGCGCGGCAGCACCCTGCCGCGTGAGATCCGCGGCGGCTTCGCCACCTTCTTCGCGATGGCGTACATCATCGTGCTGAACCCGATCATCCTGGGCAGCGCGAAGGACATGTACGGCCACCAGCTGGACAACGGCCAGCTGGTCACCGCGACCGCCCTGACCGCCGCGTTCACCACGCTGCTCATGGGTGTCATCGGGAACGTCCCGATCGCGCTCGCCGCCGGCCTCGGCGTGAACTCCGTCGTCGCGCTCCAGCTCGCGCCGCGCATGTCCTGGCCGGACGCCATGGGCATGGTGGTGCTGGCCGGTTTCGTCGTCATGCTGCTGGTCGCCACGGGCCTGCGCGAGCGCGTGATGAACGCCGTCCCGCACGGGCTGCGCAAGGCCATCGCCATCGGCATCGGCCTGTTCATCCTGCTGATCGGCCTGGTCGACTCCGGCTTCGTCACCCGTATCCCGGACGTCGCCCAGACCACCGTCCCGCTCCAGCTCGGCGTCGGCGGCCACCTCGACGGCTGGCCCGTCCTCGTCTTCATCCTCGGCGCGCTGCTCACACTGGCGCTGATCGTGCGCAAGGTGCCCGGCGCGATCCTCATCTCGATCGTCGCGATGACGGTCCTCGCGGTGATCATCAACGCGGTGGCGGACATCCCCTCCTGGGGCCTGACGACGCCGACCTGGCCCGGCAACCCGGTCGCCACCCCCGACTTCGGGCTGATCGGCGAGGTCAGCCTGTTCGGCGGCTTCGGCAAGGTCGGTGTGCTGACCGGTGTCCTGTTCGTCTTCACCGTGCTGCTGTCGTGCTTCTTCGACGCGATGGGCACGATCATGGGCGTCTCCGACGAGGCCAAGCTGACCGACGCGCAGGGCCAGATGCCCGGCATCAACAAGGTCCTGTTCATCGACGGTGTCGCGGTCGCCGCCGGCGGCGCCAGCTCCTCCTCGGCCACCACCGCGTTCGTGGAGTCCACGGCCGGTGTCGGCGAGGGCGCGCGGACCGGCTTCGCCAACGTCGTCACCGGCGGACTGTTCACCCTGGCGCTGTTCCTCACGCCCGTCGCCACCATGGTCCCGTCCCAGGCGGCGACCCCGGCGCTGGTCGCGGTGGGCTTCCTGATCATGGCGGGCTCGGTCAAGGAGATCGACTGGGCGGATTACACGATCGCCATCCCGGCGTTCGTGACCATGCTGATGATGCCGTTCACCTACTCGATCACCAACGGCATCGGCATGGGCTTCATCGCCTTCGCCGTGCTGCGGCTCGCCGCCGGCCGGGGCCGTGAGGTCCCGTCGGCGATGTACGTGGTGGCGGCGGTGTTCGCCTTCTACTACCTGATGCCGGCGCTGGGCCTGACCTGATCCGGCCGCGGGGGCTCAGGTGACCCCGTAGAACCTCTCCGTCTCCTCGACGGCGGTCTGGAACCGCTGGTCGAAGTCATCGCGCATGAGCGTCCGGACGACATAGTCCTGGACGCTCATGCCGCGTTTGGCGGCATGCTCCCGGAGCCGTTCGAGCAGTTCGTGGTCTATCCGCAGGCTGAACACTTCTGTCCCCATGCGCATGAGGGTCGCTGCACAGCCCGGTGTGGTGCGCCACGATTCGAGGATGGATCACTCATTCGAGTGATACGGCGTGCCGGTGGCGGGAGTCACGGGCGAGCCCGTGTGCTCCGAGTGGTCTTTAGCGAGAGTAATGAGTTACGCTAAAGAACATGCCGGACTTCAGCCATGGCGACGACGCAGCCGCCGTGAACGCCCTTCGATCCGCCGTGATGCGGCTGTCCCGTCGGCTCAAGCACCAGCGTGTCGACGAGTCGCTCAGCCCCACCGAGATGTCGGTGCTCGGCACCCTGGCCCGCTGCGGCAGCGCCACCCCGGGCGAGCTCGCCCGCAAGGAGCATGTCCAGCCGCCGTCGATGACCCGCATCGTGGCCCTGCTGGAGGCCAAGGGACTGGTCCGCCTCGAACCGCACCCCGACGACCGGCGCCAGAAGGTCGTCACGCAGACCGAGCGGGCCGAGGCGATGCTCGAGGAGAGCCGCCGCAGGCGGAACGCGTTCCTGGCATCACTGGTCGAGGACCTCGACGAGGACGAGTGGGCGAAACTCCGCGCCGCCGCCCCCGTGCTGGAGAAACTCGCACACATCTGAGCACCGAGCACCGCAGCAGCCAGGAGGCGAGCCCTTTTGAGTACGGGATCCGGAGCAGCTTCCGCCCCCGCACCTGACCCCCACGACACCCTGCCCGCCCCCGGACCCCCCGCCCGTAAGAACTCGATGTTCTCCTCGCTGCGGATCAGGAACTACCGCCTGTTCTTCATCGGACAGGTCGTCTCCAACATCGGCACCTGGATGCAGCGCATCGCCCAGGACTGGCTGGTGCTCAGCCTCACCGGCTCCTCGGCCGCCGTCGGCATCACCACGGCCCTGCAGTTCCTGCCGATGCTCCTCTTCGGCCTCTACGGCGGCGTCCTCGTCGACCGCCTGCGCAAGCGGCCCACGCTGCTCGTCACGCAGGTCGCGATGGCCCTCACCGCCCTCGCGCTCGCCGTCCTCACCCTGACCGGACGGGTCGAGGTCTGGCACATCTACGTCGCCGCCTTCGCCCTCGGTCTCGCGACCGTCGTCGACAACCCGGCCCGCCAGTCCTTCGTCTCCGAGCTCGTCGGCCCCGGCCAGCTGCAGAACGCGGTCAGCCTGAACTCCGCGAACTTCCAGTCCGCCCGCCTGGTCGGCCCCGCCGTCGCGGGTCTGCTGATCACCGGCGTCGGCACCGGCTGGGCGTTCCTCCTCAACGGGCTGTCCTTCATCGCCCCGCTGACCGGCCTGCTGATGATGCGCGCCCGCGAGCTGCACGCCGTCGAGCGCGCCCCGCGCGGCAAGGGGCAGCTGCGGGAGGGCCTGCGCTATGTCACCGGGCGGCCCGAGCTGATCTGGCCGATCGTCCTGGTCGGTTTCATCGGCACGTTCGCCTTCAACTTCCCCGTCTACCTCTCGGCCTTCGCCGACGACGTCTTCCACGGGGGCGCGGGCGTCTACAGCATGTTCAACACCCTGATGGCGGTCGGCTCCGTCTCCGGCGCCCTGCTCGCCGCCCGGCGCGGCACGGCCCGGCTGCGGCTGCTGATCCTGGCCGCGCTGGCCTTCGGCGGGCTGGAGATCCTCGCCTCCGCGTCACCGCGGCTGTGGATGTTCGCCCTGCTGATGATCCCGCTGGGCCTGTTCTCCATGACGGTCAACGTCACCACCAACACCAGCATCCAGATGTCCACCGACCCTGCGGTACGCGGCCGCGTCATGGCCCTCTACATGATGGTCTTCCTCGGCGGCTCCCCGGTCGGCGCCCCCATCGTCGGCTGGATCACCGACACCTACGGCGCCCGCGTCGGCTTCGCGGCCGGCGGCGCGGTCGCGATGACCGCGGCGGCCGTCATCGGCCTGATCCTGGCGAGGGCCGGCGGCCTCCGCCTCTCGGTGGGCTGGCACCGCGGCACCCCACGGCTGCGGTTCGTTCCGCGCGAGCGTCAGGAGGCGCTGGCACCGGCGGCGTAGCGGGGGAACTCGTCGGTCCTGATGACGAGGCCGACGGCCGTGCCGGTCAGATCGATCACCGTGCCGAAGCCGAAGCGGACGTGGCCGTGGTACTCGCCCTCATGCGGCAGAGTGTGCAGGTGCCACTCGCAGGTGTACGGATCGACGATCAGGTACACCGGGACGCCGGCGGCGGCGTAGGCGGCCTTCTTGGGGCCGTAGTCGTTGCCGGACGTCTCCCGGGAGATCACTTCGGCGACGAACTCGGCGCGCCGGCCGGGTCCCTCGGCGAGGGCCACCACGTCGGAGGCGAAGCCGTTGAGATGACCGGGGTAGTCCATGCGGACGTCGGACAGCAGGCGCTTCAGCGGATACCTGGGGCGCAGTTGCTCGAGGATACCGATGGTGATGTCCCAGTGGGTGTCGCGCTGGGGCGTCAGGAAGATGTGCCCTCCTACGATCTCGGACTTGTACCCCTCGGGGACCACGCCCTCCAGCCACTCGAACATCGCGTCGAGTGTGAGTGGCCCGCTGTCGGCCGTCCCGGTCATCACAATCCTCTCCGTCCAGCGCTCCCGACGAGCGCGGTCGGGCTGGAGAACGACGTATGGGTGACAGGGGTGCGCCCAGGCAGACTGGACCCATGAGACTCTTCGCCGCCGTGCTGCCGCCGGAGGACGTGGTCCATGAGCTCGCCGCCGAGGTGGGACGACTGACGGAACTCCCCGGCGCCGACGGGATGCGGTGGACCGAGCGGGCCGGTTGGCACTTCACCCTCGCCTTCTACGGCGAGGTCGACGACGGCCTCGTACCGGAGCTGACCGCGCGGCTGGAGCGGGCCGCCGCGCGGACCCGGCCGTTCCGGCTGGCGGTGCGGGGCGGCGGCCAGTTCGGACGGGGCCGGGCGCTGTGGGCCGGTGCGGAGGGGGAACTGGACACGATGCGGCTGCTGGCCGGACGGGCGGAGGCGGCCGCGCGGAAGGCGGGCGTGCCGATGGACGAGCACCGGCGCTACAAGGCCCACCTCACGGTGGCCCGCAGCCGGGACGCCGTCGACGTACGCCCGTACCTCGAGGTCCTGGACGCCTTCCGCAGCCGGACCTGGACGGTGGACGAGCTGGTGCTGGTGCGCAGCAGCCTGCCGACGTCCGGAGTGCCGGGCGAGCAGCCGCGCTATGAGGCGGTCGCCCGCCGGTCACTGGGCGCGGCCGGTTAGGCTCGACGGCGTGGACCCGAAGACCCGTAACCGGATCATGGCCGGTGTGCTCGTACTGATGTTCCTCGTGGTGGCGCTGGCGGCGGCGCTGGGCAATTGACGCCGCCGCCCTCCCCGTACGCGCCGCTACCAGGCGAAGGCCTCCGGTGACGGGCCCGGGCCCGGGAAGATCTCGTCCAGTGCGGTCAGCAGTTCCTCGCTCAGCTCCAGCTCGACCGCCCGCAGCGCGGACGCGAGCTGCTCGGCCGTGCGCGGGCCGACGATCGGGCCGGTCACGCCCGGACGGGTGAGCAGCCAGGCCAGCGCGGCCTCGCCCGGCTCGACACCGTGCTTGTCGAGCAGGTCCTCGTACGCCTGGATCTGCGCGCGGGACGCCGGGTCGGCCAGGGTGTCGGCGGCCCGTCCGGAGGCACGCCGGCCGCCCTGGACCTCCTTCTTGATCACACCGCCCAGCAGCCCGCCGTGCAGCGGCGACCACGGGATGACCCCGAGGCCGTACTCCCGCGCGGCCGGGACGACCTCCATCTCGGCGCGGCGCTCGGCGAGGTTGTAGAGGCACTGCTCGCTCACCAGGCCGATGGTGCCGCCGCGCCGGGCCGCGGTCTCGTTGGCCTGGGCGATCTTGTAGCCGGGGAAGTTCGAGGAACCGACGTAGAGGATCTTGCCCTGCTGGATCAGGACGTCGATCGCCTGCCAGATCTCATCGAACGGCGTGTTCCGGTCGACGTGGTGGAACTGGTAGACGTCGATGTAGTCGGTTCCGAGCCGCTTCAGGCTGGCGTCGACGGCCCGCCGGATGTTCACGGCCGACAGCTTGTCGTGGTTGGGCCACGCCTCGCCGTCGGCGGCCATGTTGCCGTACACCTTGGTCGCGAGGATCACCTTGTCGCGGCGCTCCCCGCCCTGGGCGAACCAGCTGCCGATGATGCTCTCGGTGCGGCCCTTGTTCTCGCCCCAGCCGTAGACATTGGCGGTGTCGAAGAAATTCAGTCCCGCGTCCAGCGCGGCGTCCATGATGGCGTGGCTGTCGGCCTCGTCGGTCTGCGGACCGAAGTTCATCGTCCCGAGGACGAGCCGGCTGACCTTGAGTCCCGTGCGTCCGAGCTGCGTGTACCTCATGGTCACCAAGCCAACGGCTTGGAGTGCGCTCTATGCAAGAGGAGACCGGTCCCGGGGGAAGGCCGCGGTGCTCACGGTCAGGTCGGCCACGGTGCCCGTCAGGTCGATGTCGTCGCCGAAGTCCACCCTCGTGCGGGTGACGTAGTCGCCGTTCTTCGGGTCGGTGTAGACGTAGCAGCGGCCCTGGTAGGGGTCGGCGATGACGTAGAGGGGGACCTCGGCGGTCGCGTAGGCGGCCTTCTTCGGGCCGTAGTCGTTGGCGGCCGTGCCCTCGGAGATGACCTCGAAGGCGAACTCGACGTCCTCGTACCGCCAACGGCCCTCGTAGTCCTTCTCGGCGGAGGCGCGGAGCACGGCGACGTCCGGGCAGAGTCCGTTCTCATGGCCCGGGAAGTCGATGCGGACGTCCGAGAACACCCGGACATCCATGCCGAACCTGTCCTCCACGGCCCGCACGATCCGACGGATGATCTCCCAATGAGTGTCCCGCCGCGGTGTCATGTAGACGGTGCCCCCGACGATCTCGACCCGGAATCCTTCGGGGACGGGCATCCGCTCCAGCCGCTCGAACCACTCGTCCAAGCGCTGCCTGTTGACGTCGGCCATGGAGATCCTGTCGTCTACGACGGTCATCGTGGCGCTCCTCCCCGGCTGCCCCACGGACGAATACCACCGCGCGGTACAACGATACGCACGGTGAGCGGGACACGGGACCGGGCGCATATGCCAGTAGCCGTCCGGCGGCTACCCCGCCTCGTACGGCCCGCCCAGGTCCCACTCCCGCCACATCGCCTCCGCGAAAGCGCCCGCGATCTTGTGCTCGCCGGTTTCGTTGGGGTGGGTGCCGTCGTAGGTGTCCGTGTGGAAGTCGTACGACGGTGGGGGCGGGACCAGGAGGAGGGGGGAGGCGGGGGCGTCCAGGTCGGTGATCGTCTTCGCCAGGAGGTCGTTGAAGTCGGTGACCTGTTCGGCGAAGGTCGCATCCGCCTCGACCCGGATGTTCCGGATCACCGGCAGCACGGCCACGCGGATACGCGGCCTGGCCGCCCTCGCCTCGGTGACGAACGCGCGGACGTTCTCCGCCGTCTGCTCCGCGTTCGTGTAGAAGCCCAGGTCGATCAGGCCGAGCGACACCAGCAGCACGTCCGCGCGGCAGGAGCGTACGGCGTCGCCGATCAGCGGGGTCATGTGCTGCCAGCCCTCGCCCCAGCCGGCCAGATGGGCGCGGGGGAAGTCCGGATCGGCGTACGCGTACGACGTGGGGGCGTCCGTCACCGGGTCGTGGAGCGTCTCACGCGGGCCGACCAGCGTGAACGGGCCGCCGTACGCCGTGCACAGGTGCTGCCACAGCCGGTGACGCCAGGTGTGTTCACCCGCGCTCCCGATCGTCATGGAGTCACCTACGGGCATGAACCTGAGCACCCGATCATCATGGACGATCGGCCGGAACGCCGCGATGTGAGCCCGGACACCTGCCCTGAAGTGCCTTGATCAGTGGCACTCTTGGCACATGCGCCGACCCTTCGCCCTGATCGCCGCGACCCTCCTCGTGGGCGCGCTCGCCATGCCCGCCGCGTCCGCCACCTCCGCCGCCGACGGGAACGACGGGTTCACGATCAAGGACGCGCGCATCACCGAGTCCAGCGGACTCGCCGCGTCCCGCCTCCACCCCGGCGTCTACTGGACCCACAACGACAGCGACGACGGCCCCTACCTCTACGCCGTCGACAGCGCGACCGGCGAGACCGTCGCCCGCCTCACCCTCACCGGCATCGGCACCCCGCGCGACGTCGAGGCCATCTCCATCGGCCCCGGGAACAAGATCTTCGTCGGGGACATCGGCGACAACCTCGGCGGCACCTGGCCCTACGTGTGGATCTACGAACTGCCCGAGCCGAAGAAGCTCGAGGACGCGACCGTCCGGGCCACGCAGTACGTCGTGAAGTACTCCGACGGGCCCCGGGACGCCGAGTCGATGATCGTGCACCCGAAGACCGGACGGGTCTACATCATCGACAAGAACGAGGACGGCGGGCACCTGTACGAGGGACCCGCCGAACTGTCGGCGTCCGGCGGCAACGTGTTCCGGCCGGTCGCCCCCATCGGCCTGTGGGCCACCGACGCCGCGCTCTCCCCGGACGGCCGGCAGCTCGCCGTACGCGGCTACTTCGGCGGCATCCACTACTCCTGGAACGGCGGCGAGCCGAAACGCGAGGGCCGGCTGAGCGTCCCGCTCCAGGGGCAGGGCGAGTCCGTCACCTACTCCGCCGACGGCTCCCGCCTGATGTACGGCAGCGAGGGCACCGAAAGCCCGGTGGAGGCCCGGGACGTACCGGGCGGGGACGGCGGGGGCGGCGGCGAGGGCGCTCGCGCGTCCGACGGGAAGAACACGGCGGCGGACGGCGAGGGCGGCACCGTCAAGGTCGGCGCCCTGGTCGCGGCGGGCGCCTTCGTCGCGCTCCTGTTCGGCTTGAGGCGACTGCGCCGCCGCCGCTGAGCCCGCGGGTCTCCGTCACTCCGTGGCCCGCCGGGCGGCGACGAACACCTCCAGGCCGTCCAGGATCCGCCGCAGCCCGAACCCGAAGTGGTCGAAACCGGAGGCGAAGGTGTCCTCCGACAGCCCGGCCAGCACGGGATAGCGCCCGCTGAGCATGGCCTTCTCCAGGGCCGGCCGCTGCGCCTCCCAGAACTGCGCGTCCGTCAGCCCGGAGCCGCGCTCGGCCTGCTCCTGGTACAGCAGGGTCCGCGCGGCCCCGACCACATACCCGTCGATCATGATGATCGCCGACAGCAGCTCGGGGTCCGACAGTCCCATCGGCTTGATCCGGGAGAGCACCTTCTCCATGCCTTCCAGCGCGCTCGGGCCGAGGATCGGGCGGGACTGGTTGACCTCCAGCAGCCACGGATGCCGGCGGTACAGCGCGAGGGTGGCGTGCCCCAGGGCCTCCAGCGCCGCGCGCCAGCCGCCGTCACCGAGCGCCGCCGCGTCCTGCGAGGGCCGCTGCACCCGGTCCAGCATCAGGTCGAGCAGCTCGCCCTTGCCGGGGACGTAGCGGTACAGGGACATCGTTCCGGTGCCGAGTTCCGTGGCGATGCGGCGCATCGAGAGTGCGCCGATCCCGTCCCGGTCGGCGACCTCGATCGCCGTCTCCACGATGCGGTCCAGCGTCAGCCCCGGCTTCGGGCCGCGGCTCGGCCGCGGACCGGTGTCCCACAGCAGGTCGAGGGTGCGGCCGATGTCGCCGCTCCCACTGGTCTCCGTACCGCCCGAACCGCTCGTCATGGGGGAATTCTAGATCCGCCCTCAAAAAACTGAGTACGGTGTACGCGCAATCGGGTACGGTGTACCCAGTTATTGGAAGGGGGGACCCATGAACGACGGTTACGCGGTCCGGGCCGAGGCCCTGGAGAAGCGCTACGGCGAGAAGCGCGCCCTCGACGGCTTCGACCTCGCCGTCCGCGAGGGCACGGTGCACGGACTGCTCGGACCGAACGGAGCCGGCAAGACCACCGCCGTACGCATCCTGTCGACGCTGATCCGCCTCGACGGCGGCCGCGCCACGGTCGCCGGGCTCGACGTGTCCAAGAGGCCGCGCGAGGTGCGGGCGCGGATCGGGCTCACCGGGCAGTACGCGGCCGTGGACGAGGTGCTCACCGGGCGGCAGAACCTGGAGATGTTCGGCAGGCTGTTCCACCTCGGCGGCAGGCGGGCCGCGTCGCGGGCGGCCGGACTGCTGGAGAGGTTCGGCCTGACCGACGCCGCGGACAAGGGCGTCGGCGGCTACAGCGGCGGCATGCGCCGCCGCCTCGATCTCGCCGCCTCGATGATCCTCGCCCCGGCGGTGCTCTTCCTGGACGAGCCGACGACGGGACTGGACCCCCGCAGCCGCGGTGAGGTCTGGGACTCCGTAAGGGCGTTGGTGGCCGACGGCACCACCGTGCTGCTGACCACGCAGTACCTGGAGGAGGCCGACCGGCTGGCCTCCCGGATCACCGTCATCGACCAGGGACGTGCCATCGCCGACGACAGCCCGGACGGGCTGAAGAACCTGATCGGCGGCGACCGCATCGAGGTCGTCGTCGCCGAGCGCTCCGACATCCCGCGCGCGGTGAAGGTGGTCGCCCGGGTCGCCGACGGCGAACCCGAGTCGGACGAAACCGAGTTGCGGGTGCACGCCCCCGTGACCGACCGGGTGGCCGCGCTGACCGAGGTGGCGCGCACCCTCCAGGACGAGGGCGTACGGGTCGAGGACCTGGGCTTGCGCAGGCCCAGCCTCGACGACGTGTTCCTGCGCCTGACCGGACACCGTACGGAGAAGGAGACGGCGGCATGAGCACCACCGCACCGGCCGCGCACGGCCCCGCCTACTGGGCGGTCGCGGACTGCTGGAACATCGTCCGCCGGGGCCTGACCCACTACCGGCGCCAGCCGGTCAACATCGCCTGGCAGCTGGGCTTCCCGATCCTCTCCGTCCTCCTCTACGGCTATGTCTTCGGCAGCGCGATGACGGTCCCCGGAGGAGGGGACTACAAGGACTTCCTGATGCCGGGCATGTTCGTGATGACGATGGCGTTCGGCTTCATCAACACCGCGACCGTCGTCGTGTACGACTCCACCAAGGGGGTCATCGACCGGTTCCGCTCCATGCCGATGGCGTCCTCGGCGGTGGTGGCGGGGCGCGGGGTGACCGATCTCGTCGTCGCCTGCGCGGAGTTGGCCATCCTGATGCTGACCGCGCTGGCCATGGGCTGGCGCCCGGACGGCGGCTGGGGCTTCCTCGCGGCCTTCGGGCTGCTGCTGTGGCTGCGGTTCTCGCTGATCTGGATCGGGGTGTGGCTGGGCCTGCTGGTGCCCAACCCGGAGGCGGCGGGCGGCCTGTTCGCGGTCGCGTTCCCGCTGACGATGATCTCCAGCATCTTCGTCGCCCCGCAGCTGATGCCCGACTGGCTGGGCTGGGTGGCCTCCTGGAACCCGATCTCCTCCACGGCCGCCGCGGCCCGCGACCTGTTCGGCACCCCGGTCGGCGGCGGCGACTCCTGGGTGGAGCGGCACGCGCTGCTGATGGCGGGGGTGTGGCCCCTCGTCCTGACGGCGGTCTTCCTGCCGCTGGCCGTACGGAGGTTCCAGCGGCTGAGCCGGTGAGGGACGGTCACCGGGGGCCGCCCCCGTCGCGGTCCACCCGCTGACCGGCTGACATACGGCCTGTCCCGCCCGGCCGGCGGGACGGGCCGTACGGGCGTCTGTGAACCGCGTCACGGCGGTCGGTGGCCCCGGAGGGACCTGGTCCCGTGGTTAGACTGGAGTTCTGCTCGGCCCCACGGCCGAGGTGGTCAGACCCGCCGTCCGGTGGTCTGGTCCGAGGCTCGAAACCTCCGGCGCTCCTAGACAGAACCCCGGAGGTTTCCTCATGTCCGGCCTGCCGTCCTCACCCGCAGCTCCCGACCCCCGCCGGTGGTGGGCGCTCGCGGTGATCGCGCTGACGCAGCTGGTGGTCGTGCTCGACGCGACGATCGTCAACGTGGCCCTGCCCCAGGCCCAGCACGAACTGGGGCTGAGCGACACCGAGCGGCAGTGGGTCGTCACCGCCTACGTCCTGACGTTCGGCGCGCTGCTGTTGCTGGGCGGACGCGTCGCCGACTACTGGGGCCGCAAGCGCAGCTACATGGTCGGGATGCTCGGGTTCGGCGCCGCCTCCGTATGGGGCGGTCTCGCGCAGAGCGGAACCGAACTGATCGCGGCGCGCGGTCTGCAGGGCGTGTTCGCGGCACTGCTGGCGCCCGCGGCGCTCGCGCTGCTGACGGTCACGTTCCCGGCCGGGCGCGAGCGGGGGACGGCGTTCGCGGTCTTCGGCACCGTCGCCGGCACCGGCGCCGCGGTGGGCCTGGCGCTGGGCGGTGTCCTGACCGAGTACGCCGACTGGCGGTGGTGCCTGCTGGTCAACATCGTCTTCGCCGTCGTCGGCCTGGTCGGCGCGCTGCTGTGCGTGTCGGAGAGCCGGGTCGACGGGGACGACGCGTACGACATCCCGGGCACCCTGACCGTCACCCTCGGACTGGCCGCCCTGGTCTACGGGTTCACCCTGGCCGAGTCCGGGTGGACCGAGCCGGACACCATCGGCTTCCTCGCCGCCGGTCTGGTGCTGCTCGCGGTGTTCGTGCGGATCGAGTCCCGCGTCGCGCAGCCGCTGCTGCCGTTGCGGATCGTGCGCGACCGGGTCCGCGCCGGAGCGTTCCTGATCCAGGCGGCCATCGGCGCCGTCTTCATCGGGATGACGCTCTACCTGATGTTCCACCTTCAGCTCGTGCTCGGGCTCTCTCCGCTGCCGGCCGGCCTCGCCGCCCTCGCGATGACCTTCGCCACCATGGTCACCGCACCCGTGGCCGCCAGGCTGCTGCCGCTGTGGGGCCCCCGTGTGCTGTTGACCGGCGGGCCGTTGATCGCCGCGGCCGGGATGCTGTGGCTGAGCTTCGTCACCCCCGACGGCAGCTACTGGACCCAGGTCTTCGGCGGCCTGGTGGTGGTGGGCGCCGGAATCGCGTTCGTGATCATCCCGGTCCAGAACGTCGCTCTCACCGGCGTCCGCCCCCACGACGCGGGCGCGGCATCGGCGCTGGTCAACTCCGCCATGCAGATCGGCGGCTGCGTGGGCCTGTCGGTGTTCACCACGGTCTACCTCAGTGCCGCCGAACGGTCCGCCGCGGCCGGCGGCGACCGGGCGGCCGTCCTCACCGACGGCTACTCCGCGGTGTTCCTCGCCACGGCCGTCACCCTGGTCGCCGGGGCGCTGGTCGCCGCGACCATGCTCCGCGGCACCCGCCCCACGCCGACGCCGCGGGAAACCGCCGAGGTCCCGGTGCACGCCGGCTGACCCGACGCCGCGAAGGGCGCCCGGTGAACCATCCACCGGGCGCCCTTCGCGCATCGTGCGGGATGTGCCTACAGCTGTTCGATGACGTAGTCGACGCACTTCGTCAGGGCCTCGACGTCCGCCGGGTCGATCGCCGGGAACATGGCGACGCGGAGCTGGTTGCGGCCCAGCTTGCGGTACGGCTCGGTGTCCACGATGCCGTTGGCGCGCAGGGCCTTGGCGACGGCGGCGGCGTCGATCTCGTCCGAGAAGTCGATCGTGCCGATGACCTGGGAGCGCTTCGCCGGGTCCGTGACGAACGGGGTGGCGTACTTGGACTCGTCCGCCCAGGTGTACAGGCGGGACGAGGAGTCCTTCGTACGGGCCGTGGACCAGGCGAGTCCGCCCTGGCCGTTGATCCACTCCAGCTGCTCGTTGAGGAGGAACAGGGTGGCCAGCGCCGGGGTGTTGTACGTCTGGTTCTTGCGGGAGTTGTCGATCGCCGTGGGCAGGCTGAAGAACTCCGGGACATGGCGGCCGGACGCGTGGATCCGCTCGGCGCGCTCGATCGCGGCCGGGGAGAACACGCCGATCCACAGGCCGCCGTCGGAGGCGAAGGACTTCTGCGGGGCGAAGTAGTAGACGTCCGTCTCGGCGATGTCGACCGGGAGGCCGCCCGCGCCGGAGGTGGCGTCGACCAGGACGAGGGAGCCCTCGTCGGCGCCGGCGACGCGCCGGATCGGCATGGCGACGCCGGTGGAGGTCTCGTTGTGGGTGAACGCGTAGACGTCCACGCCGGCTTCGGCGACCGCCTCCGGGTGCGTGCCCGGGTCGGAGGCGACGACGGTGGGCTCGGCGAGCCACGGGGCGAGCTTCGCGGCCTTGGCGAACTTGGAGCTGAACTCGCCGAAGTTGAGGTGCTGCGACTTGTTCTCGATCAGTCCGTGGGTCGCGACGTCCCAGAACGCGGTGGAGCCGCCGTTGCCGAGGACCACCTCGTAGCCGTCGGGAAGCCGGAACAGCTCACGGATGCCCTCGCGCACCGTGCCGACCAGGTTCTTCACCGGGGCCTGGCGGTGGGAGGTGCCGAGCAGGGACGTGCCGGTCGCGGCCAGGGCGTCCAGCGCCTCCGTCCGTACCTTGGAGGGACCCGCGCCGAAACGTCCGTCGGCGGGCTTGATGTCAGCGGGAATCTGGATATCAGCCACGAACGGAGCCTAGCGGCTGAGCGAAACCCCGGCGCAACATCGTCCGTCCGCTGAGACGGAAAAAGAACCGGAGGTGGGAATGGGGGAGGGACAGGAGGAGGGGCGGGTGGCGGACGGACCGGGGGGTGGTTCGTCCGCCACCCGCGTCGCTCACCCGCCGAGCCGCACCGGCAGCTCGTACAGGTCGTTCTGGGTGACCACCGGCTTGTTGCGCAGCTCCGCCGACGGGACCGCCAGGTCCAGCTTCGGGAAGCGGGCGTACAGGGCCGGCAGGGCCACACTCGCCTCCAGGCGGGACAGGGCCGCCCCCGGGCACACGTGCGGGCCGTGGCCGAAGGAGATGTGCCGCTGGGAGATCTCACGGGTGATGTCGAAGACGCCCGCCGACGGCCCGTGCGCCTGCTCGTCGCGGCCGATCGCGCCGTACGACACGATCAGCGCGTCCCCGGCCGGCAGGACCTTGTCGCCCACCGGTATGTCCTCCGTGGCGAACCGGATCAGCACGTGCGAGGTCGGCGTGGCGTACCGCAGCGTCTCCTCGACCACCGCCGACCAGTCCGTCGCGCCGGACAGCACGAGGTCGCGCTGCTCGGGGTGGAGGGAGAGGTTGACCACCGCGTTGACGATGAGGGAGATCGTCGTCTCGTGGCCGGCCGCGACCATCAGCTGCAGCGTCGCGACGATCTCCTGGTCGGTGAGGCGGTCGCCGTCCTCCGACGCCTGGATCAGCGCCGAGGTCAGGTCGTCGCCCGGGTGCTCCCGCTTGTGCGCGACCGTCTCGGCCATGATCCCGGCCAGCTCGGTCAGCGTCGCGATGACCTCCTCCGGCGGGGTCTGCGTCGAGAAGAACTTCTCGAACAGCTCCTTCAGCCGCGGCAGCCGCTCCTCCGCCAGCCCCATCAGGTCGGCGACGACGTACATCGGCAGCGGGTAGGCGAACAGCGCCTTCAGGTCGACCGTGTCGCCCGGCTCGGCGGCCACCTGGTCGAGGAGGCCCTCGGTCAGCTCCGTGATCCGCTCCCGCATCCGCTCCACCCGCCGCGGGGTGAGCGCCTGCGCGACCAGGGTGCGCAGCCGGCGGTGGTCGGAACCGTCCACGGTGAGCATGGAACGGGGCGGGTTGGCCAGCCCGATCAGCGGCCAGTCGGGGGCGATCTCCCCGCGCTGCCAGGCCGTCCACACGTTGATGTCCTTCACCAGCCGCGGGTCGGTGAGCAGCTTCTTCGCCTCGGCGTGATGCGTCACCGCCCACACCGGCACATCACCCGGCAGCGTCACCGCGGCCAGCGGCCCGGCCGCCCGCAGCGCGGCGCTCTCCGCCTCCAGGTCGGAGACGAAGGGGTCGAGCGGGATACGGGTCTGTTCGGTGTCGGTCGTGGTGGTGTCCGTACCAGCCGTCATGCGAGCGAGCCTCCAAGGGCGGGAGTGGGTGTGAACGTGACCGTGAGTTCGGACAGTCCGCGCAGCCACGGCGACGGGCGGCGGGTCAGGTCCGCGGCCGGCACCGCGAGGTCGATGTCCGGCAGCCGGTCCAGTACGACCTCGATGCCGGTCCGGGCGATCACCTCGGCGATCTCCTGCGCCGGGAACGGGCAGCGGTGCTCCCCGTGGCCGAAGGAGAAGTGGGCGCCGTTGCCGCCGGTCAGCGCCGAGCCGTCGGTACGCACCTGGGGGTCGGAGTTGGCGCCCTGCAGACCGAGCAGCAGCATGTCCCCGGCGCGGACCCTGCGCCCGCCGAGCTGGGTGTCGCGGGACGCCCAGCGGCCGGCGATGACCTGGGACGGCGTGTCCTCCCACAGCACCTCGTTCATCGCCTCGGCGATGCTGTTGCGGCCGCCGAACAGGGAGGCCGCGAACCGGCTGTCGGTGAGCATCAGATGCAGGGAGTTGCCGATCCAGTCGGCGGTCGGCTGATGGCCGGCCGCCAGCATCACCATCATGTCCTGGACGATCTCCTCCTCGGTGAAGCCCGAGGTGTCGGCGAGCATCCTGGACGCCACGTCGTCGGCGGGCGCGCCCTTGCGGGAGGCAACCAGCTCCGTCATCGACGTGAACAGATGGGTCTGGCCGGAGATCGCCCGGTCCCGGCCGTCGATCATGTCGTTGAGGGCGGTGACCAGGCCCGGCCCCTCCTCGTCCGAGAAGCCGAAGATACGGGCCAGCACCCGCACCGGCAGCAGCATCGCGAACTCGGCGATCAGATCGGCGCTGCCCTGCGGGCAGATCCCGTCGATCAGCTCGTCCGCGAACTTCTCGGCGTAACCGCGCAGTTCGTACGGGTCGACGGCCTCCAGCGCGGCCACCAGCATTCCGGCCCGCTCGCGGTGCCGCTCGCCGACGGTGTAGAGGATCGACGGCTGCTTACGGCCGATCATCGGCAGCAGCGGCCAGTCGTCGGGGATGCTGTCCCACTGGTTCCACAGGTCGGAGTCGCGGCTGAACAGCACCGGGTCGCCGGTGACCTGGTGCAGTTCGCGGTAGCCGAGCACCAGCCACGCCGGGGCGTCGCCGTCCAGCAGCACCGGGACGACACTGCCGTGTTCGCGGCGCATCTCCCGGTACACGCGCGCGGGGTCGTCCTGGAGGACGAGTCCGCTGAGCGGGACGGCGTTGGGGACGGAGGCGGGACTCACACCAGCTCCTGACGGGGTGCTCGGGCCGGGTCGGCGTACAGGGCCTGGATGTGCTCCACCAGCGTGATCAGCACGATCTTGCTGGACTCCCGGGACCGCGCGTCGCAGTTGACCAGCGGTACATGCGGATCGAGGTCGAGGGCCTCGCGGATCTGCTGGGGGGTGAAGGTGTCGCCGCCGAAGTCGTTGCACGCCACGATGAACGGCGTGCCGTGCTTCTCCAGCCGGTCGATGGCGTACCAGGAGTCGTCGATGCGCCGCGTGTCGACCAGGACGACCGCGCCGAGCGTGCCGGAGAACAGCCGGTCCCACAGGAACCAGAAGCGCTCCTGGCCGGGCGCCCCGAACAGGTACAGCACATTGCGCGTGTCGAGGGTGATGCGGCCGAAGTCGAAGGCGACGGTGGTCGCGGTCTTGCCGCTCACCCCACTGGTGTCGTCCACGGCCTCCCCGGCCTGGGTCATCGTCTCCTCGGTGTTGAGGGGACGGATCTCGCTGACCGAGCGGACCATCGTCGTCTTGCCGGCGCCGAAGCCGCCCACGACCACGATCTTGAGGCCGTTGTCGGCCGACGCGCCCAGCGGCGTACGCGTCTCAGAGGTTGCGGAGTCCAACGAGCACCTGCTCCAGGATGTCGGGGTCGGGTACGGCGGCCTTGCGGGGGTGACGGGCACTGACCCGGCCCGCCGCCTGCAGGTCGCAGAGCAGGATCCGGGTGATGCTCACGGGCAGCTTCAGCACGGCGGCGATCTCCACGACCGCCGTGGGGCGTTCGGTCAGCCGCAGGATCGCCGCGTGCTCGGACTGCATGCCGGGCACCGGATCGCATTCGGCGACGACGAGCGTCACCAGGTCGAAGGGGTTGTCGGGGCCGGACCGGCTGCGCCCTCCGGTGAGGGTGTAGAGCCGGTCCGGGGCGTCGTCCCTGCCGGGCCTGCTCATGAGGTGCGCGGCTGCGCGGTCAGGTGCTCACCGATCTGCTCCACGAGCTCGCTCATGTTGTGCCCGATGAGTCCGGCGTCCGCGTCCTCGGCGGTGACGACGGCCAGGTGCGCGCCCTCGCCGGCCTCCACGATGAACAGCACACCGCCGTAGAACTCGGTCATCGCCGAGCGCACGCCGCCGCTGCCGTCGCCGAACTCGACGGACGCGCCGTGCGACAGCGACTGGATGCCGGCGGCGATCGCGGCGAGCTGGTCCGCCTGGTCGGCGGAGAGTTCCGGGGTACGGCACAGTTTCAGGCCGTCCCTGGACAGCACGAGCGCGTGCCGCGCGCCGGGCGTGCGCTCCAGCAGGCCCTCTATCAGCCAGGTCAGCTTCTCGTCGGCGGTCGTCGTGCCGGTCATGAGGTGGTGTCGCCTTCCGGGGTCGTGGGGGTGGGCTGTGTCTCGGGGGTCGGTTCGGGGGTGGTGCCGCTGTCCGGGTCGGCCGTGTCGTCGGGGGTCGGCGGACGGACGGCCTGGCGGAAGCTGCTGAAGCGGGCGGTGCGCGCCTTGGTCTCCTCGGCCGTCGGGGCCGGCCGGGGCGTGCCGGTACGGCCGCTGGGGCGCGTGCGCTCCGCTTCGGCGAGGGTCCGGCCCCGGCTGCGGCGGGGCAGTACGAGCGGGGGCGCGTCGGAGTCCCGGCCGGCGGACTCGTGGGTCGGCACCGGGTCGGGGTCGAGGTCGGCGCCGGCGCGGGAGGCGGCGTACGAGAGGGCGCTCCCGGGGCAGGTCACCCCGTCCGCGGGGGCCTGGCCGGCGTCGCCGCGCGCGGTGACGTGGCCGGTCTCCGGCTCGGGACGGCCGGTCCGCGTGCGGCCGGTCTCCGTGCGGCCGTCGTCCCCGCGGCGGGGGAGTGCGGCGGCGGCCTCGGCTTCGACGAGGGCGGCGGGACTGGCCGGCACGGACGGCATGCCCGCCGAAGCGGGGGAGGGCGACGGCGTCGGCGCGTCCGGCGTCACGAGGATGTCCTGCGGGACGAGCATCAGCACACCCGTGCCGCCGCGGGCCGAGGGACGGTACGACACCCGGAGCCCGTACCGCCGGGCCAGCCGGCCGACCACGCCGAGGCCGAGCCGGGTGCCGGTGAGGCCGCCGAGTTCGGCGGACTCGCCGGAGACCGCGCGTTCGGCGCGGCGCAGCTGGGCCTCGCCCATGACGAGCCCGCTGTCCTCGACGGACACGATGACGCCGGCCGGTACCTCCTCCACGTACACATGGACCTCGGCGGACGGCGGCGAGAAGTTCGCGGCGTTGTCGAGGAGTTCGGCGAGGGCGTGCATCACGCCCTCGGCGGCGTGCCCGGCGACCGCGGTGTCGCTGGCGGAGTGGACGCGGACCCGCTGGTAGCCGCTGATCCGGCCCATGGCGCCGCGCAGGATCGACTCCATGGCGATGGGCCGGGCCCAGCGGCGGCCGGAGCGGGCGCCGGTGAGGACGGCGACGGAGTCGGCGAGCCTGCCCGCCTGGGCGGTGCGGTGGTCGAGGTGGAGCAGGTCGGCGAGGACCTCCTCGTCGTGGTGCTTCTCCTCCATCGCGCGCAGGTCGGCGAGCATGCCGGTGGACAGGGCCTGCATCCGGCCGGCCGCGTTGGCGGTCGCCGCCAGCGCGGCGGCGCGGGCGCTGTCGGCCTCGCGGAGCCGGACGGTCAGCCGCGTGTTCTCCGCGCCGAGCCGTGCCTCCTCCTGTGCGAGGCGGGCGCGTTCGTCCTCCAGCCGGTCGTGTTCCGCGGTGTGCTGCAGCGTCAGCCGCGCGGCGTCGTCGGCGTGCTGGGCCAGGACGCGGCGGAGCTCCTCGGCGTGCCGCTCGGCGGCCCGGGTCAGTTCGGCGGTGTGCGCGTCGGTGAGCCGGGCGCACTCGTCGGCGTGCTCCTGCGTCAACCGGGCGATCGCGGAGACGTGTTCCTCGTTCAGCCGGTCGCGCTCGGCGGCCAGGGCCTCGGCGAGATGGGCCCGCTCCCGGTCCAGCTCGGTGGACAACCGGGCACGTTCCCGGGTGAGTTCACCGGTCAGCCGCTCGTGCTGACGGCGGGACTCCTCCGTCAGCCGCGACCGTTCCTGGAGCAGCCGGCCGACGTCCTGCGTGACGGATTCCAGCCGGGCCCGGGCCGCCCGCGCCGACAGTACGGCGTAGGCGGCCGTCGCGGCGGCGGCGCACAGCAGTACGGCGGCGGCCGCCCCGACCACGATGACGGAGCCGATCGCCGCGTCCGGGACGAGAAGGAGGGCGGCGAGGACCCCGGCCGCGGAGACTGCCGCGGTGAGCAGGGGAACGGGCAACAGGCTACGGGGGGTGGGTCGGTCGCCGGGGAGCAGGGGGGAGGTCATCAATCAGGGTCCTCGTCGGGTCCTCGGTCATCCTCGGTCGGTCCGGGGGCGCGCGCCGTCGTGTCCGGGCGGCCCTCGGCGGTTGCGCGGTGATGCCGGACCTGATGCGGGGTCTGTTTTTCGAACGCCGTCCGACAACTGCGCGCAACTCGCGGTCACTATATGAGAGTTCGTGATCGACTTGGGAAGATTCCGCTTCGAATTTCGGTAATGAACACATCCCGCACGGGCCGCGGGAACGCTCCGGACGCACCGTGAGGGGTGCGCCGTCCGCCGCGTCCGGCCCCCCGGAGGCATCCTGAGACCATGACGGATCACCGGGAACTGCTGGCCGGACTGCGGGCGGCCGTGCGCGGCGAGGTCGACTTCGGCACGACCGCACGGGCTCTGACCACCATGGACGCCTCCAACTACCGCCGGGTGCCGCTCGGCGTGGTCGCCCCGCGGGACGCCGACGACGTCGCCGCCGCGCTGGCGGTGTGCCGGACGCACGGGGTGCCCGTGGTGCCACGCGGCGGCGGCACGTCCATCGCGGGTCAGGCGACCGGTATCGGCGTCGTACTCGACTTCACACGGCACATGAACCGTCTGCTGTCCCTCGACCCGGGGGCGCGCACGGCCGTCGTCCAGCCGGGCCTGGTCCTCGACCGCCTCCAGGAGGCCGCCGCCCCGCACGGCCTGCGCTTCGGCCCCGACCCCTCCACCCACAGCCGCTGCACCCTCGGCGGCATGATCGGCAACAACTCCTGCGGTTCCCACTCGGTCGCCTGGGGCACGACGGCCGACAGCGTGCGCGAACTGTCGGTCGTGACCCCGCGCGGGGAACGGCTGCGTCCGGGACGTGCCTGGGCGGGCGCCCCGGCCGGGCTCCGCGACCTGGTCGACGGCGAACTCGCCCGCCTGCGCACGGGTTTCCCGGACCTGCCGCGCCGTATCTCCGGCTACGCGGTGGACGCCCTGCTGCCCGAGAGGGGCGCGGACGTCGCCCGCAGCCTCTGCGGTTCGGAGGGCACGCTGGGCGTGCTCACGGAGGCGGTCGTCGATCTCGTACCGGCACCACGCGCGCGTGCGCTCGCCGTGCTGGCGTACGCGGACGAGAGCGGGGCGGCTCAGGCGGCGGCGGGCCTGTTGCCGTGGGGGCCGCTGACGGTGGAGGGCATGGCGGCGGACCTGGTGCCCGTGTCGTCCGCCGCGGACCTCCCGCGCGGCGGGGCCTGGCTGTTCGTGGAGACCGGCGGGGACACGGAGGCGGAGGCACGCGCGCGTGCGGAGACGATCGTCCGCGCGGCGGACGTCGTCGACTCCCTGGTGGTCACCGACCCGTCCCGGCAGCGCGCGCTGTGGCGCGTCCGGGAGGACGCGAGCGGTACGGCGACCCGCATGCCGGACGGCACGGAGGCCTGGCCCGGCTGGGAGGACTGCGCGGTGCCGCCCGCCCGCCTCGGCGCGTATCTGCGCGACTTCCGGTCCCTGATGACGGAACACGGCCTGCGCGGCACCCCGTACGGGCACTTCGGGGACGGCTGCATCCACGTACGCCTCGACTTCGACCTGCTGACCACCGTCGGCGTCGCCCGCTTCCGGCGCTTCTCGGAGGACCTGGCCGACCTGGTCGTCTCCCACGGCGGCTCGCTCTCCGGGGAGCACGGCGACGGCCGGGCGCGTGCGGAACTGCTGCCGCGCATGTACGGGGCGGAGACGGTCGCCCTCTTCGAGCGCGTGAAGGCCGTCTGGGACCCGGACGACCTCCTCAACCCCGGCATGCTGGTCCGCCCCGCCCCCCTGGACACGGACCTCCGCTTCTCCGTCCTCCCGCGGGAACCGGTCGACGTCGTCTTCGGCTACCCCGCCGACGGCGGCGACTTCCCGGCGGCGGTACGCCGCTGCGTGGGCGTCGCCAAGTGCCGTACGACGACGGTGTCGGGGCCGGCGGTGATGTGCCCGTCGTTCCGCGCGACGGGGGAGGAGGAGCACTCCACGCGCGGGCGCGCCCGCCTGCTGCACGAGATGCTCGCGGGCGAGCTGATCACCGACGGCTGGCGGTCCACGGAGGTACGGGACGCCCTCGACCTGTGCCTGTCCTGCAAGGGCTGCCGCTCGGACTGTCCGGTCGGGGTCGACATGGCCACGTACAAGGCGGAGTTCCTCCACCACCACTACGAAGGCCGCCGCCGGCCGGCCGCGCACTATGCGATGGGGTGGCTGCCGGTGTGGCTGGGCTGGGTCGCGCGGACGCGGACCGCGGGGGCGGTGAACGCCCTCGCCTCGGTGCGCCCGCTCGCGCGGGCGGCGAAACGGCTCGGCGGGATCGCGGGGGAGCGGGAGATCCCCCGGGTGGCGGGGGAGACGTTCACGCGGTGGTGGCGAGGGCGGGGAGGACGGCGCTCGGGCGACGGCGGGCTGGTGGTCCTCTGGCCGGACACCTTCACGGAGCACCTGTCGCCGTCGGTGGGCCGGGCGGCCGTACGGGTCCTGGAGGCGGCGGGTCTGCGGGTCGCGCTGCCTCCCACCCTGCGGCCGGGGAGCCGCCCCGTGGGTGACGCCCGCACCCGCTCGGCCCTCTCCCTGCTGACGGCCCGCAGAGGCCGGGTCTGCTGCGGCCTGACGTACATCTCCACGGGACAGCTCGACCGTGCCCGTACGGTCCTGCGCCGCACGCTCGACCTCCTGGAACCGGTGCTCGCCACGGACGCCCCCCTGGTCGTCCTCGAACCGAGCTGCGCCGCCGCTCTGCGCACGGACGCCCCGGAACTCCTCCACGACGACCCGCGCGCGGCCCTGCTCGCCGCCCGGGTCCTGACCTTCGCGGAGGTGCTGGAACGGCACGCCCCGGACTGGACCCCACCGTCCCTGAACCGTCCGGTCACCGGCCAGACCCACTGCCACCAGCACGCGGTCCTGGGTGACGCGCCCGATCGCGGACTCCGTACGGCGGCCGGCCTCACCGGCGAACTGGCGGGCGGCTGCTGCGGCCTGGCGGGCAACTTCGGCTTCGAGGCCGGCCACTACGAGGTCTCGGCGGCCTGCGCGGAGGACCAGCTCCTCCCGGCGGTACGCGAAGCACCGTCCGACGCGATCGTCCTGGCCGACGGCTTCTCCTGCCGGACACAGCTGGAACAGCTGGCGGGCGTCCGGGGCCGGCACCTGGCGGAGGTCCTGGACGCCGCTCTCCCGTGACGAGTGGATGTGCGGGACGGTGCTCGTCGGCCGGCGCCGTCCCGTCGTACCCGGCCGAGGGGACAGCCGGAAAGACGTGACACTCCACGGTGCGGCCCCGCGGACGGTCCGCGCTCAGGGAGTCGTCTCGCCCCGTATCAGGGGGCCGCACACCGGCTGGGTGCCCTCCGGGAGGTCGGACGGGTCGCACCAGCGGGCTTCCAGGATCTCGAAGGGGTCGAGGCGGAGGTCGCCGCCGAGCAGGCGGGCCTCGTAGGCCACCTCCACGCGGGTGCGCAGGCCGCTGTTCAGCATGACCAGGCGGCCCACCTCCACGTCGAGGTTCGTCTCCTCCTTGACCTCGCGCACCACCGTCGCCCGGAAGTCCTCGCCCTTGTGGGCGAAGCCGCTCGGCAGGCCCCACTGGCGGCCGGGTGGCCACATCCGGTGCCGGAGCAGCAGGACCCGGCCCTCGTCGTCGCGGACCACACCGGTCACGCCCACCACGAACTTGGCGTGGAGCAACCACATGATGCGGCTCTGCACAGGGCGCAGGAGCCGCCAGAGACGGACCAGGAGTCGTCGCACGGGACCTCGGGGGGTGTGGTGGGGCGGGTAGGGGGGCTGCCCGAAAAACGGTACCCGCCGAGATGCCCGGGACACCGGCCGCCCGCGTCGCGCACGGCGCCGGTGTCACCGGCTGCTGCTAGAACGGTCGCACTTCAATCGTCGCAACACGCAAGGAATTCAATGGAGTTGCTGGCCGATGTGCCCCGCCATCCCCGTTCCGTCGACCATCTGGACCGTTTCCACGGGCTTCCGGTCCTGACCTTCCCCCAGGCGTCCTCGCCCCGCCCCCTGCCGGACGACCCCGCCTCCGTGGCATGGTGCGTCCGCGTCGGCGAGCGGGAGGACGACGAGGACACGGACGTGTACTGGGACCGCTTCGTCGCGAACGTGCCGCTGGAGAAGGTGCGCGCGCTCGTCCTCGGCGCCCCGTGGTTCGGGTCGGACGGGATGGGCGAGTACCTGATCGAGGCGCTCGTCGAGCTGCGCGACCGGCTGCCCCGGCTCGAGGCGCTGTTCCTCGGTGACGTGCACTTCGAGGAGAGCGAGCTCTCCTGGATGGAGCAGTGCGACGTCGCCCCCGTCCTGGAGGCGTACCCCGGCCTGCGGGAACTCGGTGTGCGCGGCAGCAACGGCCTCGGGTTCCCCGTCATCCGTCACGAGGGTCTGCGCACCCTGCGCCTCGAGACCGGCGGGCTGCCCGCCTCGGTCACGCGCAACGTGGCCGCGTCCGAGCTGCCGAACCTCGAGTATCTGGAGCTGTGGCTGGGCGACGAGTGGTACGGCTGCGACACCACGCTCGGGGACCTCCAGCCGTTCCTCACCGGTGAGCGGCTGCCCTCACTGCTCCATCTGGGGCTGCAGAACAGCCGGTTCCAGGACGAGATAGCGGCCGCCGTGGCGCAGGCCCCGGTCGTGGCCCGGCTCGAATCCCTCCGGCTGTCCATGGGCGTGCTCGGCGACGAGGGCGCCGAGGCACTGCTGGGCGGGCAGCCGCTCACCCACCTGCGCTTCCTCGACCTGCACCACCACTACCTGAGCGACGCCATGATGCTGCGGCTCTGGGACGCCCTCGAGCCGGCGGGCGTACGGGTCGACCTGACCGGACACGGCGACGAGGACGACGAGGACGAGGACGACGACACCCGCTACGTCGCCGTGTCCGAGTGAACCTCCCGATTCCCCACCGAAAGGCAACCGTGCCGAACGACCCCGCTTCCCTGAGCCACACCGACCGGCGCATCGTCAGCCGCGCACTGAACTACCAGGCCCCCTGGCTGGACCCCGCCGAACCCGTGACGCTGTGCCACCTCATCCGCGCGGCGGGACGCAACGGCGACCGCGAGGAGATCGCCGCCCGGCTCACCGAGCTGGGGTACGTGGTTCCCCCGGCCGGGCAGCTGGCCTCCGTCACGGACGACGACGCGATGATGATCAGCCGTGACGGCGACGGCCTCCAGCCCTGGATCACGCCCGAGGACCACAGCTTCAGGGGCCACGTCCTGTCGGTCGCCCGGCGCCTGGAGTTGCCGCCCGCCGTGGTCGCCGCCCGGCTCGCCGAACTGGACTTCCCGGCCCCCGACCCCGGCAGCTTCCCGGACGAGATCACGGACGCCGACCGGGACCTGGCCCGACGCCGGGACGGAGGCGGGCGCTGGATCGCCGACGACGACCCCGTACCGCTCGTCCACGTCCTGGCGGCGCTCGAACGCCAGATGCCGAAGAAGCCGCAGGAGGCGGCGTCGGCGATCGTGGCGGCCTGCGAGCGGCTCGGCCGGCTCGGCTACCGGGTCGACCCCGGGGCCGCGGAGGTCACCGCCGACGACGTACTGCTGGTCAGCCGGGAACTGGACGGGCAGGCACCCTGGCTGCCCGCCGGGGACGAGCCCGTACCGCTCCACCACGTCCTGCGCTTCGCCCAGGCCCATGACCGGGACCCCAACGAGGTCGCCGCCCGCCTCGGCCGGCTCGGCCACCACCGGCTGCCCGAGGGCCCGCTGGTCGACTCGGTGACGGGTGAGGAGACCGAGCTCCTGGGGCACGGCTGGGGCGGTGGCGGGCGGACCTGGCTCGCCCAGGACGACCCCGACCGGTTCCCCCACCTCGTCGCGGCCGGCGCCGCGACCGGGAAGGCGCCCGCCGAGATCGCGCGGCGTCTGCGGACGCTCGGCTTCACCGTCCCCGAGGAGGAGCTCCCCGCCCGGACGACGGAGAGCGACCGCCCGCTCATCAGCGGCCGGACCCTCGCCGGCGCCGGGAACTGGCTCTCCCGGACACAACCCGTGCCCGTCGGGCACATCCTCCACAACGCCCATGCCCGGGGCGCGAGCACCGCGTCGGTCCTGGCCCGGCTGACGGAACTCGGCTACTCCCGGCTGCCCGCGATACCCGATCTGCGTCTCACCGACGACGACCTCCTGCTCATCAGCGAACGCGGAGACGGGAGCACGCCGGTCCTCGGCGACACCGTGCCCTACGGCCGTCTCGTGCGGGCCGCGGCCGCCACGGGCACCGGCCCGCGGGAGGCCGCCGTCCGCTACCGCGAACTGGGCTACACCGACGTCGTCCTCCCGGAGGGTCCGCTGCCGGACTCCGTCACCGAGGGCGACGCCGACCTGATCGCGACCGACACCGGCTGGCTGGCACCGGACGAGACCGTCCCGGTCCCGTTCGTGGTGCGGCGGGCCCACGCCGAGGGCATCGGTCCGGCCGGGATCGTACGACGGCTGCGCGCACTCGGATTCCACGACGTGCCGGACGGGCTGCCGGACACACCGCACCCCGCGGACCTCGTCATGATCAGTGAGGATGCCAAGCCGGGCGGCGACCTCCTCCCCCTGACCGGTGTGTCCGCGTACCACATCCTGCGCGCCGCCCACCGCGCGGACGTGAGCCCGTACGACATCTCGCGGCGGCTGATCGCCCTCGGTTACACGCCGGAGGTGGCACCGCACCCCGACGACGAGGCGATCTGCAGCGCGAACGGTGACGGTCGCGCGCCCTGGCCCTGGGGGTCGGAGGGCCTGGGACACACACTGCTCCTCGCGAAGGTGCTCGGCCGTACCCCGCAGGACGTCAACGCCCGCCGCGCGGCCCTCGGGTACGGGGAACGGGAGCTGCCCGACGCGGGCGGTTTCGAGGACGGGGACATGGTCCTGCTCAGCGAGAACCTGGACGCCCGGGGGCCGTGGCTGCGCTGGGGGACGGACCCGTCGTGGAAGCACGTACTGCGTGCCGCGCGGATCACCGGCCGGGACCCGCGGCAGATCGCGGAACGGCTGCGGCTGCTCGGCCACGCCGCCGACGTGCCGTCCGCGCTCCGGGTGGACGACCTGGTGCTGCTGGAGGTCATGCCGGACGATCCCCGGTCCGCGGACACGGCCGAGGTCCTCTCCGTGGCGACGCGCACGGGCCGCAGTCCGGCCGAGGTGGCCGCCCGGCTGCGGGAACTGGACATCGAGGTACCGGACCTCGACTACCCGACCCGCCGGCCGGCTCCCCGTACCCCGCGAGCGGGACGGTCCGTATGACGGAAACGGTTTGACCGGGGCGGGGTGAGGGCCCATCGTCAGGCACATGGATGCGTTACGGTCCTGTCCTTCGCACCCTGAAGGCTAGTACTCTGGACCGGGCAGTGCATTGTGATGCACGAAGCCCGGCAGGAGCCCCCTCCCCGCACCGAGTCCCCAGGAAGCCCCGTGACCACGCCCAGCACCACCGCCACCCCGTCCCCCACCGCATCCGGGACGGGGCACGCCGCCCCCGACGGGCGGGGCTCCCTGGGGCCGGTCGGGCTGGTGCTCGCCGGCGGGGTCTCCGTGCAGTTCGGCGGGGCGCTGGCGGTGACCCTCATGCCGCGGGCCGGCGCGCTCGGGGTCGTGACACTGCGACTGCTGGTGGCCGCGCTCGTCCTGATGGTGCTGTGCCGGCCCCGGCTGCGCGGACACTCGCGCACCGACTGGGGCACGGTGGTCGTCTTCGGGATCACCATGGCCGCGATGAACGGCCTCTTCTACCAGTCCGTCGCCCGTATCCCGCTCGGCCTGGCCGTCACCCTGGAGGTCCTCGGCCCGCTCGTCCTGTCCGTCCTCGCCTCCCGGCGCGCGGTCAACCTGGTGTGGGCCGGACTCGCCCTCGCCGGGGTGTTCCTCCTCGGCGGCGGGAGCTTCAGCGGCCTCGATCCACTGGGTGTGGTCTTCGCACTGGGGGCCGGCGCCATGTGGGCCGCCTACATAGTCTTCAGCGCCCGTACGGGGCGCCGCTTCCCGCAGGCGGACGGGCTCGCCCTCGCCATGGCCGTCTCGGCGGTCCTCTTCCTGCCGCTGGGCATCGTGGAGGCCGGCACGAAACTCCTCGACCCGACGACCTTCGCCCTGGGCGCGGCGGTCGCGGTGCTGTCCTCCGTACTCCCGTACACCCTCGAACTCCTCGCCCTGCGCCGCCTGCCCGCCTCCACCTTCGCCGTCATGATGAGCCTGGAACCCGCCCTCGCGGCCGCGGCCGGCTTCCTCATCCTCGACCAGGCCCTCACCGCCATGCAGGCGGCGGCCATCGCCCTGGTCATCGGGGCGAGCATGGGAGCGGTGCGGACGCAGGTGGGGCGGGGACAGGTGAAGGGGGCGGGGTTGTCTCCCGACGATCGGCGGGCACGGCGGAGCGCGTAAGGACTAGAGTCGCTCCCGTCTCTCGAATCAACCGGCCTCGTCGCGTGACCGGCCCGTCCCAGAGGCGCGAAGGGAACAGTGCCATGAGCGTGCAGCACAGTGAGACCGTTGGCGATCGTCCGCTGATCCCTCGCCCGGAGCGGACCCCGGGCGCCCTCCGGGCTGCCTGCACGGTCGTCGCTCCCGGCCTTCTGGCCGCGTACGACCAGGCGAAGGACCAGGCGCTCGCCGAAGCGGTGGAGCACGGTTCGCTCAAGCCGGTACACGCCTACCTCAGCCACTGGGCTGCTTTGCTGGAGATCGAGCGCCATCCGCTCACGGCCCGGACCTACCACCGTGCCGAGTATCTCGCCCGGATCGCCACCACGACGGACGAGGCGCGCGCGCATCTGGCCACGGCGAGTGCCCTGTACCGCGACGCCGCCAAGGCGGTGCACGCGGAGTGACCTGGCGCTGGGAGTACGTCCCCGACGAGGAGACCGTCGCGGACGGCGCTCCGCCGGAATTCCTCATCGAGGTGGGGAAGGTGGCCGACGAGCTGGTCAGGGCGGCGGAAGCGCTCCACGTCCACGGGCCCGCGTACCAGGGAGCGGACGAAGGAGCGAAGCACGCGTTCGTCTCCGGCGGATTCTTCGTCTACATGGTCACGCCACGCTCGGAGCTGGTCACCATCTGGCAGGTCACCCCCGACCCTCTCGCCTGACGCACCGGCGGGAGGCGGCGGAGGTCAGGCGCGAAATTCATGCAAGCATGCTTGCTTGTTTAGGGCTCCGCTGTCATGCTCCACGCAACCGCGCCACACCGCCGTGTCCGTGTCCCGAGGGGAGCGCCACGTGTCCGATCCGACGCCCGTGATCGATGATCTGCGTGAGGAGAGCGAGGAACTCGACCGGCTCGTGGCCGGGCCGGGTGCCGGGGAGTGGGGGCGGGAGACGCCCGCCGCCGGGTGGACCGTCGCCCATCAGATCGGGCATCTCGCCTGGACCGACCGCTCCGCGCTGCTCGCCGTCACCGACGCCGACGGGTTCCGGGCGCTGGTGGAGCGGGCCCTCGCCGCTCCGCACCGGTTCGTCGACGAGGGGGCCGAGGAGTACGCGCGGGCCGCGCCCGCCGAGTTGCTCGCGCGGTGGCGGGAGGGGCGGGCGGCGCTGGAGAAGGCGCTGCGGGAGGCACCGGACGGGGCGCGGTTCCCCTGGTACGGGCCGCCCATGTCGGCCGCCTCCATGGCCACCGCCCGTCTCATGGAGACCTGGGCCCATGGACAGGACGTGGCCGACGCGATGGGTGTGATGAGGCCACCCAGCGAACGCCTCAGGCATGTGGCCTGGCTCGGGGTACGCACCCGGGACTTCGCCTACGGCGTGCACGGGCTCACCCCGCCGGCCGACCCCTTCCGCGTCGAACTCGTCGGGCCGGGTGGCGAGGCGTGGGCGTACGGTCCCGAGGACGCCGCCCAGCGGGTCACCGGACCCGCCCTCGACTTCTGCCTCCTCGTCACCCAGCGCGCCCACCGCGGCGACCTCGCCCTCACCGCCGACGGCCCCGACGCCGACCGCTGGCTGGACATCGCCCAGGCCTTCGCCGGCCCGCCCGGCGGTGGACGCCCGTCGACGGGGGACGCCCGGTGACCCTGCGCATCGGGAACTTCTCCGGCTTCTACGGCGACCGCTTCGACGCCCTGCGCGAGATGCTCACCGGCGGTGAGACCGACGTCCTCACCGGTGACTACCTCGCCGAGCTGACCATGCTCATCCTCGCCCGCGACCGGCTGAAGGACCCCTCCGCCGGGTACGCCCGCACCTTTCTGCGGCAGTTGGAGGAGACCCTCGGGCTCGCGCACGAGCGGGGCGTCAGGATCGTCACCAACGCCGGCGGGCTGAACCCCGCCGGGCTCGCCGACGCCGTACGCGCCCTCGCCGGACGGCTCGGCATCCCCGTACGGGTCGCCCATGTCGAGGGCGACGACCTCACCGCGCGGTACCCCGGCAGCCTCGCCGCCCGCGCGTACCTCGGCGGCTTCGGCATCGCGGAGTGCCTGCGCGCGGGGGCCGACGTGGTCGTCACCGGGCGGGTCACCGACGCGGCCCTCGTCACCGGGCCCGCCGTCGCGCACTTCGGCTGGGGGCCCACGGAGTACGACCGGCTCGCGGGAGCCGTCGTCGCCGGGCATGTGCTGGAGTGCGGGGCGCAGGCGACCGGCGGGAACTACGCGTTCTTCGGCGAGCGCCCTCCCGGCGACCTCCGCCGGCCCGGATTCCCCCTCGCCGAGATCCACGCCGACGGCAGCAGCGTCATCACCAAGCACCCCGGCACCGGCGGCTTCGTCGACGTCGGCACCGTCACCGCGCAACTGCTGTACGAGACCGGCGGCGCCCGGTACGCGGGGCCGGACGTCACCGCGCGGCTGGACACCGTACGGCTGCGGCAGGACGGGCCCGACCGGGTGCGTGTCGAAGGGGTGCGGGGAGAGGCCCCGCCGCCGACGCTCAAGGCGGGACTCAACCGGCTCGGCGGGTTCCGCGACGAGGTCGTGTTCGTGCTCACCGGGCTCGGCATCGAGGCCAAGGCCGGCCTCGTGAAGGAGCAGCTGGGCGACGCGCTCGCCAAGTCACCGCCCGCCGAGGTCCGCTGGGAACTCGCCCGCACCGACCGGCCCGACGCCGGCACCGAGGAGACCGCCAGCGCGCTGCTGCGGCTCGTCGTACGGGACCCGGCCCAGGAGAAGGTCGGACGGGTGCTGAGCGCCGCCGCCGTCGAACTCGCCCTGGCGAGCTATCCCGGCTTCCATGTCATGGCGCCACCGGGCAAGGGCTCCCCCTACGGAGTCTTCGAGGATGTGTACGTCCCCCATGGCGACGTCGACCATGTGGCCGTCCTCCATGACGGACGCCGTGTCCCCGTGGCCGCCCCCCATGACACCGCCGTACTCACCGACGTACCGGAACCCCCGCTCCCCGAGCCGCTGCCCACGGGACCCACGACGAGAGCCCCCCTCGGCCTCGTCGCCGGCGCCCGCAGCGGAGACAAGGGCGGGAACGCCAACGTCGGCGTCTGGGTCCGCTCCGACGACGCCTGGCGGTGGCTCGCGCACGAGCTGACCGTCGAGCGGCTGCGGGAGCTGATCCCGGAGGCCCGCGACCTGCCCGTCACCCGGCACGTCCTGCCCCACCTGCGCGCCCTCAACTTCCTCGTCGAGGGCATCCTCGGCGAGGGCGTCGCCGCGCAGGCCCGTTTCGACCCGCAGGCCAAGGCGCTCGGCGAATGGCTGCGCTCCCGGCACCTCGACATCCCGGAGGCCCTCCTGTGACGGTCCTCGCATCCGCCCTGAACACGGCCGACCCGGAGTACCGGGCGCACCGCGACACCATGCTCGCCAAGCTCACCGCACTCGACGCCGAGCACGCCAAGGCCCTCGCGGGCGGCGGCGACAAGTACGTCGAACGGCACCAAAAGCGCGGCAAGCTCCTCGCGCGTGAGCGCATCGAGCTGCTCCTCGACCCCGACACGCCCTTCCTGGAGCTGTCCCCGCTGGCCGCCTGGGGCAGCGAATACACCGTGGGCGCCTCGCTCGTCACCGGCATCGGGGTCGTCGAGGGCGTGGAGTGCCTGATCACCGCCAACGACCCGACCGTGCGCGGCGGCGCCAGCAACCCCTGGAGCCTGAGGAAGGCCCTGCGCGCCAACGACATCGCGCTCGCCAACCGGCTCCCCTGCATCAGCCTCGTCGAGTCCGGCGGCGCCGATCTGCCCTCCCAGAAGGAGATATTCATCCCCGGCGGCGCGATCTTCCGGGACCTCACCCGGCTGTCGGCGGCCGGCATCCCCACCGTCGCCGTCGTCTTCGGCAACTCCACCGCCGGGGGCGCGTACATCCCCGGCATGTCCGACCACGTGATCATGGTCAAGGAGCGGGCGAAGGTGTTCCTCGGCGGGCCGCCGCTGGTGAAGATGGCCACCGGGGAGGAGAGCGACGACGAGTCCCTCGGCGGCGCCGAGATGCATGCGCGCGTGTCGGGCCTCGCCGACTACTTCGCCGTCGACGAACCGGACGCGCTGCGCCAGGCCCGCAGGGTCGTCGCCCGCCTCAACCACCGCAAGGCGTACGCCGATCCGGGTCCGGCCGCCCCGCCCGAGTACGACGCGGACGAGCTGCTCGGCATCGTCCCGGGCGACCTCAGGATCCCCTTCGACCCGCGCGAGGTCATCGCACGGATCGTCGACTCCTCCGACTTCGACGAGTTCAAACCGCTCTACGGCACCAGCCTCACCACCGGCTGGGCGACTCTCCACGGCTATCCCGTCGGCATCCTCGCCAACGCCCGGGGGGTGCTCTTCAGCGAGGAGTCCCAGAAGGCCGCCCAGTTCATCCAGCTCGCCAACCAGCGCGACATCCCGCTGCTGTTCCTGCACAACACCACCGGCTACATGGTCGGCAAGGAGTACGAACAGGGCGGCATCATCAAACACGGCGCGATGATGATCAACGCGGTCGCCAACTCGAGGGTCCCCCACCTGTCCGTCCTGATGGGCGCCTCCTACGGCGCCGGGCACTACGGCATGTGCGGCCGCGCCTACGACCCGCGCTTCCTCTTCTCCTGGCCCAGCGCCAAGTCCGCCGTCATGGGCCCGCAGCAGCTCGCCGGCGTGCTGTCCATCGTCGCCCGCCAGTCGGCGGCGGCGAAGGGACGGCCGTACGACGACGAGGCGGACGCGGCGCTGCGCGCCATGGTGGAGCAGCAGATCGAGTCCGAGTCCCTGCCGATGTTCCTGTCCGGGCGGCTGTACGACGACGGCGTCATCGACCCGCGCGACACCCGCACCGTCCTCGGCCTGTGCCTGTCGGCCGTCCACACCGCGCCCTACGAGGGCGCGCGCGGTGGCTTCGGCGTCTTCCGGATGTGAGGGACCGATGATCACTTCCCTGCTGATCGCGAACCGGGGCGAGATCGCCTGCCGGATCGCCCGCACCTGCAGTGAGTTGGGAATCCGAACCGTCGCCGTGCACTCGGACGCCGACGAGAACGCCCTCCACACGCGGGTGGCCGACAGCGCCGTACGCCTGCCGGGGTCGGCGCCCGCCGACACCTACCTGCGCGACGATCTGATCGTGAAGGCCGCCCTCGCGGCGGGCGCCGACGCCGTGCACCCCGGCTACGGATTCCTCTCCGAGAACGCCGGCTTCGCGCGGGCCGTCCAGGACGCGGGCCTCGTGTGGATCGGGCCGCCCCCGGCGGCGATCGAGGCGATGGCGTCCAAGACGCGCGCCAAGGAACTGATGGGCGTCGAGCCCCTGCGCGAGGTCACCGAGGCCGACCTGCCGGTGCTGGTGAAGGCGGCGGCGGGCGGCGGCGGACGCGGGATGCGCGTCGTACGGCGCCTCGCGGACCTGGACGCCGAACTGGCCGCCGCCCGCGCGGAGGCAGCGAGCGCCTTCGGCGACGGGGAAGTGTTCGTCGAGCCGTATGTCGAGGGCGGCCGGCATGTCGAGGTGCAGGTGCTCGCCGACACCCACGGCACGGTGTGGGCGCTCGGCACGCGTGACTGTTCCCTCCAGCGCCGGCACCAGAAGGTGATCGAGGAGGCCCCGGCGCCGGGGCTGACGGCGGAGCTCACCGAGGAACTGCACGCCCTCGCCGTACGCGCCGCGCGGGCCGTCGACTACGTCGGCGCCGGGACCGTCGAGTTCCTGGTCGCGGGGGAGCGGGCGCACTTCCTGGAGATGAACACCCGGCTCCAGGTGGAACACCCGGTGACGGAGGCCGTGTTCGGGGTCGATCTCGTCGCCGAGCAGATCCGCCTCGCCGAGGGGCACGCCCTCCCGGCCGGCCCTCCGCCCGCGCGCGGGCACGCCGTCGAGGCCCGCCTCTACGCGGAGGACCCCGCGCGGGAGTGGGCCCCGCAGACCGGCCGGCTGCACCGCCTGGCCGTGCCCGACGCAGTGCGCCTGGACACCGGTTACACCGACGGCGACGCCATCGGCGTCCACTACGACCCCATGCTCGCCAAGGTCGTCGCCCACGCGCCCACCCGCGCGGAGGCGGTCCGCAAGCTGGCGTCCGCCCTCGACCGCGCGGTGATCCACGGTCCCGTCACCAACCGGGACCTCCTCGTCCGCTCCCTGCGGCACGAGGAGTTCACGCAAGCCCGTATGGACACCGGCTTCTACGACCGCCATCTGCCCGCCCTCACCACCCCGGCCCCGGACCCGCACGCCCCGCTCGCGGCCGCCCTGGCCGACGCGTACGGCCGCTCGCGCTTCGGCGGCTGGCGCAACCTGCCCTCACAGCCGCAGACGAAGCGGTACGCGATGGCGGGCGAGGAACACGAGGTCCGCTACCGCCACACACGCGACGGCTTCGAGACGGACACCGCCCGCGTGACCCACGTGGACGCCGGCCTGGTCGTCCTCGAGGTGGACGGCGTACGGCACCGCTACGAGATCACCCGCTACGGCGACCACGTCCACGCCGGCCGCACCCCGCTCACCGCCCTGCCCCGCTTCCCCGCCCCCACCGCCCAGCACGCCCCCGGCTCCCTCCTGGCCCCCATGCCGGGCACGGTCGTCCGCGTGGCGGAGGGCCTGACGGAGGGGTCCGAGGTGGAAGCCGGCCAGCCCCTCCTGTGGCTGGAGGCGATGAAGATGCAACACAAGATCACCGCCCCGGCCAGGGGAGTCTTGAGCGCCCTCCACGCGATCCCGGGACAGCAAGTGGAGCCCGGCACCCTGTTGGCGGTCGTGGAGGAAACCCCCTGAAGGGGCGCGGGACTGTGCCGATATGCGGCTGCCGCCGCACGAGCGCGAGTAACCACGACGAACCCGCGCCCTCCCGACGACCCGAAGCCCTTCTCTCTCAGGAGCGTTCATGCCGGTGATCGAATCAGAAGAGCACAAGGCCCTCCGCGAAGCAGTCGCCACGTTCGCGAAGAACCACCCCGGCACCCCCGGTGCCGACAACCGCCTGTTCTGGCAGGACGCCGCCAAGCTCGGCTACATCGGCGTCAACCTGCCGGAGGCATACGGTGGCGGCGGCGCCGGCATCACCGAACTCTCCCTGATCCTCGAAGAGATGGGCGCCGCGGGAAATCCCCTCCTCATGATGATCGTCTCCCCGGCGATCTGCGGCACCGTCATCTCCCGCTTCGGCACCGAGACGCAGAAGCGGGCCTGGCTCCCCGCCCTCGCCGACGGCAGCCGCATGATGGCCTTCGGCATCACCGAACCCGACGCCGGCTCCAACAGCCACCGCATCACCACCACCGCCCGCAGGGACGGCACCGACTGGATCCTCACCGGCCGCAAGGTGTTCGTCAGCGGTGTCGACATCGCCGACGCCACCCTCGTCGTCGGCCGCACGGAGGACGCCCGCACCGGAGGCCTCAAGCCCTGCCTGTTCATCGTCCCGCGCGACGCACCGGGTTTCGAGCGCCGGCAGATCGACATGGAACTCGACTCCGCCGAGAAGCAGTTCGAGCTGACTTTGGACGACGTACGGCTGCCCGCCGACTCGCTCGTCGGCGACGAGGACGCCGGACTGCTGCAGCTGTTCGCCGGACTCAACCCCGAACGCGTCATGACGGCCGCGTTCGCGATCGGCATGGGCCGCTTCGCGCTCGCCCGCGCCGTCGAGTACGCGCGTGAGCGCACGGTGTGGAAGGCCCCCATCGGCTCCCACCAGGCGATCGCCCACCCCCTCGCCCAGGCGCACATCGAACTCGAACTCGCCCGCCTGATGACGCAGAAGGCAGCCCACCTGTACGACGCCGGGGACGACGTGGGCGCGGGCGAGGCCGCCAACATGGCCAAGTACGCGGCCGGCGAGGCCTGTGTGAAGGCGGTCGACCAGGCCGTGCACACCCTCGGCGGAAACGGCCTCACACGCGAGTTCGGACTCGCCCGGCTGATAACGGCCGCGCGCGTGTCTCGTATCGCACCGGTCAGCAGGGAGATGATTCTCAACTACGTCTCCCACCAGACCCTGGGCCTGCCCAAGTCGTACTAGGCCCTCACGAGCCGTCCCGGCCGTTTGGAGGAACCATGTTCCGCAGCGAGTACGCAGACGTCCCGCCCCTCGAACTGCCCATCCACGAGGCCGTACTGGCCCGCGCCGCCGAGTACGGCAGCACCCCGGCGCTGATCGACGGCACCGACGGCACCACCCTCACCTACGAGCAGGTGGACCGGTTCCACCGGCGGGTCGCCGCCGCCCTCGCCGAGGCCGGCGTGCGCAAGGGCGACGTGCTCGCCCTGCACAGCCCCAACACGATCGCCTTCCCCACCGCCTTCTACGCGGCCACCCGCGCGGGCGCCTCCGTCACCACCGTGCACCCGCTCGCCACCGCGGAGGAGTTCGGCAAGCAGCTGAAGGACAGCGCCGCCCGCTGGATCGTCACCGTGTCACCGCTGCTGGAGACCGCGCGGAGGGCCGCCGAACTGGCGGGCGGGGTCGAGGAGATATTCGTCTGCGACAGCGCGGCCGGACACCGCTCCCTGATCGACATGCTGGCCTCCGCCGCGCCCGAGCCGATGGTCGACATCGACCCCGTCGAGGACGTGGCCGCGCTGCCGTACTCCTCCGGTACGACCGGCATCCCCAAGGGGGTGATGCTCACCCACCGCCAGATCGCCACCAACCTCGCGCAGCTCGAGCCGCTGATCACGGCGGGCCCCGGCGACCGCATCCTCGCGGTGCTGCCGTTCTTCCACATCTACGGCCTGACGGCCCTGATGAACGCCCCCCTGCGGAAGGGCGCGACCGTGGTCGTCCTGCCGCGCTTCGACCTGGAGACGTTCCTCGCCGCCATCCAGAACCACCGCATCACCGGCCTGTACGTCGCCCCGCCGATCGTCCTGGCCCTCGCCAAGCACCCGTTGGTCGCCCAGTACGACCTGTCGTCGCTGAAGTACGTCGTCAGCGCCGCCGCACCCCTGGACGCGGCCCTCGCCGCCGCCTGCTCGCGGCGGCTCGGACTGCCGCCCGTCGGGCAGGCGTACGGCATGACGGAGCTGTCGCCCGGCACCCACGTCGTCCCCCTGGAGGCCATGGCGCAGGCGCCCGCGGGGACCGTGGGCAAGCTGATCGCCGGTACCGAGATGCGTATCGTCTCCCTGGACGACCCCGGCGAGGACCTCGGCCCCGGCGCGTCCGGCGAGATCCTCATCCGCGGCCCCCAGGTCATGAAGGGCTACCTCGGCCGCCCCGACGCCACCGCCGCCATGATCGACGAGGACGGCTGGCTGCACACCGGCGACATCGGCCACGTCGACGAGGCCGGCTGGCTCTTCGTCGTCGACCGCGTGAAGGAACTCATCAAGTACAAGGGCTTCCAGGTCGCCCCCGCCGAACTCGAGGCACTGCTCCTCACCCACCCCGGGGTCGCCGACGCCGCCGTCATCGGCGTCTACAACGAGGACGGCAACGAGGCCCCGCACGCGTACGTCGTCCGTCAGCCGTCCGCCCCGGAGCTCTCCGCGGGCGAGATCATGATGTACGTCGCCGAGCACGTCGCCCCCTACAAGCGGGTCCGGAACGTCACCTTCATCGACGGCGTCCCGCGCGCCGCCTCCGGAAAGATCCTGCGCCGCGAACTCCGCGCGGCGCACAAGGAGCCCTCGTGACCCTGATCGGCCGCACCCGCGCGCGGGGCGTCGAAACGCTCTCCCTCGACGCCCCGGAGCGCCGCAACGCCCTGTCCGCCGCCCTCGTCGGCGAACTCGCCGACGCGCTCACCGACGCCGGCAAGGACAGCGGTGTGCGCGCGGTGGTCCTCACCCACACCGGAAACACGTTCAGCGCGGGGGCGGACCTGCGCGACCCGCCCGCGCCCGAGGCGCTGGTGGCTCTGCTGCGGGGGATCGTGGAGCTGCCGAAACCGGTCGTCGCGCGGGTCACCGGACACGTCCGCGCGGGCGGCCTCGGCCTGCTCGCCGCCTGTGACATCGCCGCCGCCTCCCACGCGGCGACGTTCGCGTTCACCGAGGTACGGATCGGGGTCGCGCCCGCCGTCATCTCGCTGCCGCTGCTGCCCCGCACCGACCCGCGCGCGCTGGCCCGCTACTACCTCACCGGGGAGCGTCTCGACTCCGCCGAGGCGGCTCGTATCGGGCTGCTCACCGCCGCCGGCGAGGACGTGGACGAGGTCCTCGCGCCCATCCTCGACGGGCTTCGCAGATCCGCCCCCGAAGCCCTGGCCGAGACGAAACGGCTGCTCACGGCTATGGTGCTGGAGACCTTCGACCGGGACGCGGCCGACCTGACCGCGCTCTCGGCACGCCTCTTCGCCTCCGCGCACGCGCGTGAGGGAATGACGGCCTTCTTCGAACGACGGGATCCGGAATGGGTGGTGTGAGCACGGCCGACCGTGCGGAACGAGTCCCCAAGCAGGACCGCAGCCGGGCCACCCGGCAGCGGCTCCTGGAGGCCGCCGTGGCCTGCCTCGCCGAACACGGCTGGGCGGGCTCCACGGTCTCCGTCGTCGCCGAACGCGCGGGAGTCTCCCGGGGGGCCGCCCAGCACCACTTCCCCACCCGCGAGGACCTGTTCACGGCCGCCGTCGAGTACGTCGCGGAGGAACGCTCCACCGCCCTGCGCGCCCTCTTCCCGGACGGCGCCGCGGCCGGCGACCGCCGCGCGGTCGTCGCCGGCCTCGTGGACCTCTACACCGGACCCCTCTTCCGCGCGGCGCTCCACCTCTGGGTCGCCGCCTCCAACGAGGAACAGCTGCGCCCGCGCGTGACCGAACTGGAACTGCGCGTAGGCCGCGAGAGCCACCGCATCGCCGTGGACCTCCTCGGCGCGGACGAGTCCCGCCCCGGCACCCGGGAAACCGTCCAGGGCCTCCTGGACATGGCCCGAGGCCTGGGCCTCGCCAACCTCCTCAGCGACGACGGGGCACGCCGGGAGCGGGTCGTGGCGCAGTGGGCGGCCCTGCTGGACGAGGCGCTGGGCTGAGGGCGTTGTCGGTGGCGCGGTCTACGGTTTCCGCATGGGTGACTACTTCCAGACGATCGTCGACCTCGACGCCGGCCCCGACGAGGCGGCGGAACTCGCGGACCGCGTGGTGGCGTGGCTGGTGGACGAGGGCGTCGTCCTCGCCGAGCGGACCGACTGCGTCCTCGGGCAGCCGCTCGGGCATCCGCCCGGCCCGAACTGGCACCGCGCCGTGGCGGAGGACGACGCCGACCGGGAGCCGTGGGACGGACTGGCCGTGGAGGTGGGGCGCACCGTCTTCGACGCCGGCCAGGGCGATCCCGAGGCGGTGACCTGCCCGCGGTGCGCGGCCACCACGCGGCTGGTCACGGAGACCTGGGACACGATCGACGACGCCTGGGCGCCCTTCCGCGAGGCCATGGAGGACTGGGACGAGACCGGGGAGGCGCAGGTCGTCTGCCCCGCCTGCGCCGAGTCCGTCCCGCTGCCGGAGTGGCGGTGGGCCGACGACTACTTCGCCTTCGCCCACCTCGGCTTCGAGTTCTGGAACTGGCCCGAGTTCACGCCGGAGTTCCTGACCCGGTTCTCCCGCGCCCTCGACGGCCACCGCATCAGGCACGTGTGGGGCAAGCTGTGAGAACGCGCGCGATCACGCCCGCTCGCGCGCCTCGCGCGCCTCGCGGATGACGTCGACGACGTCGTCCGCCGTGACATCACCGCGCGCGGCGAGGGCGCCGGCCTCGACCGCCGCCTCGGCCGGCGACAGCACCGCCTCCTCGTCCCGCACGCGGGGTTCCCGCCCGTTCACGGGCTCAGCCGCTCCACCCGCCAGCCCTCGCCCGCCTGCGCGGCGTACCGCAGGCGGTCGTGCAGCCGGTTCTCTCTGCCCTGCCAGAACTCCACCGTCTCCGGGACCACCCGGAAGCCGCCCCAGTGGGGTGGTACCGGTACCTGCTCGTGCTCCGGGTAGCGGGCCGCGAGCTCCGCGTACGTCGCGTCGAGGGAGGCGCGGCCGGTGATCACCGTGGACTGGCCGCTGGCCCAGGCGCCCAGTTGGGAGCCGTGCGGGCGGGTGCGGAAGTACGCGGCCGTCTCGTCGCGGCCGGTGCGGCGCGCGGTGCCGGTGACGATGACCTGCCGGGCCATCGGATGCCAGGGGAAGAGGAGCGCGACGTGCGGGTTCCCGGCCAGGTCGCGGCCCTTGCGGGAGTCGTAGTTCGTGTAGAAGACGAACCCGTCGTCGTCGAAGTGCTTCAGCAGCACCGTGCGTGAACTGGGCCGGCCCTCCCCGTCCACCGTCGAGACGATCATGGCGTTCGGCTCGAACAGCCCGCCGTCCGTCGCGGCCTGTTTGAACCAGCGCGCGAACTGCTCCACGGGCGTGGCGGCCAGGTCGGCCTCGGACAGCCCTTCGCTGCGGTACTGCTTGCGCATCGAGGCGAGATCGAGGGGAACGGCGTCTCGGTCGGTCACGCCGTCATCCTGCCGTATGCGTCCGGCCCACGGGCGGGCGGTGTCCTTCGTCACGTGGTGGCACTGAGTGCCGCGAACCCTCCCCAAAGATGGCACTCGGGGATATCGTGCTGCCACTGTTCCGGTTGGGTGACCGCCAGCCGGGCATCACAGGGGTGACGTCCAGGACCGCGAGCCCGTTCGAACGGACCGTGGATCCACCGGACGGGCGCCCAGCCGCGCCGACCTCCGACACATGGTCGTCCCACCCCACAACACCATCTGTGACCCACCTCACAAGGAGCCGCCAGATGTCCGACTTCGTACCCGGGCTCGAAGGAGTCGTCGCGTTCGAGACGGAGATCGCCGAACCGGACAAGGAGGGCGGCGCCCTGCGGTACCGGGGCGTCGACATCGAGGACCTGGTCGGTCACGTCTCCTTCGGCAACGTCTGGGGGCTGCTCGTCGACGGGGCGTTCAACCCCGGACTGCCGCCGGCCGAGCCCTTCCCGATCCCCGTGCACTCCGGTGACATCCGTGTCGACGTGCAGTCCGCGCTCGCCATGCTGGCGCCCGTCTGGGGCCTGAAACCGCTCCTCGACATCGATGCCGAGCAGGCCCGCGACGACCTCGCGCGCGCCGCCGTCATGGCCCTGTCCTACGTCGCCCAGTCCGCGCGCGGCCAGGGCGTGCCCATGGTGCCGCAGGGGGAGATCGACAAGGCCGAGTCCATCGTCGAACGCTTCATGATCCGCTGGCGCGGCGAGCCCGACCCCAAGCATGTCGCGGCCGTCGACGCCTACTGGACGTCGGCCGCCGAGCACGGCATGAACGCCTCCACGTTCACCGCGCGGGTCATCGCCTCGACCGGCGCGGACGTCGCCGCCGCCCTCTCCGGTGCCGTCGGCGCCATGTCCGGCCCGCTGCACGGCGGCGCCCCCTCGCGCGTGCTGCACATGATCGAGGAGATCGAGCGCACCGGGGACGCCGAGGCGTACGTCAGGCAGACCCTCGACAAGGGCGAGCGGCTGATGGGCTTCGGCCACCGCGTCTACCGCGCGGAGGACCCCCGCGCCCGCGTCCTGCGCCGCACCGCGCGCGAACTGGCCGCGCCGCGCTTCGAGGTCGCCGAGGCCCTGGAGAAGGCCGCCCTGGCCGAGCTGCACGCCCGCCGCCCCGACCGGGTGCTCGCCACCAACGTCGAGTTCTGGGCGGCCATCGTGCTGGACTTCGCCGAGGTCCCGGCGCACATGTTCACGTCGATGTTCACCTGCGCCCGTACGGCCGGCTGGTCGGCGCACATCCTGGAGCAGAAGCGCACGGGCCGTCTGGTCCGCCCCTCGGCCCGCTATGTGGGTCCGGGCACGCGCGACCCGCGCGAGATCGAGGGGTACGGGGACATCGCCCGCTGAGCGGAAGGCGCCGAAGGCTTCGGAGAACGCAGGCGACCCGCGAGTCGGGTTCCTCCCTCGGGAGGAGCCGGCCGGACGTACCGGCGACTCGCGGGTCGGGTGACTGCATGTGGATTGGGCCGGTTGCGTGTATCGCGCACACGCCGGTCCGGCGCCGAACCGAGTACGGCGGCGGGCTACCGGCCCGCAGCCACCTCTTCCGTCCGGTCTGCATACATCTGCCGAACCACCTCCTTTCCGAAGTACCACCCACCTTAGGAACGGGCTTCCGTCGGATCAACCGCTTTTTTCGTTGACCCCCGCGCGGGGGCACGATTGGCTGGCCGGATGAATGATCTTCGTATCGAGGCGGTGGCCGGGGACGCCATGCTCGAGCAGTGGCGGCACGTCCACAACGTGATCGTGCCGCCCGCCGCCATGACCCCCGACGACGTGCGCGAACGCCTCGCGCGCGGATTCCGGCTGGACAACGCGTACGCCGGTGACGTGCTCGTCGGCTGCTCCACGGTGCGGCCCCCGCAGGGGGAGGAGGCCGTGGCGACGGTCATCGCCCGCGTGCTGCCCGGGCACCGGGGCCGGGGGCACGGGAGGGCGCTCTACGAGGCAGGGCTGGCGCACGCGCGCGGGCTCGGCGCCGCGGAGATCGAGACCGTGGTGCTGGCGGCCAACGCCGAGGGACTGCGGTTCGCCGCCGCGCGGGGCTTCACCGAACGCGAGCGGTACGTGCTCGACGGCGAGCGCGACGAGTGGGTCGACCTGCGGCTGGGTGCCGGGTGAAGGCGGCAGCGGGGCGGGAAATCGGCCGCGTACAACGATTCTCTCAATCTTGCGGGAACTCGATGTGCGCTGAGTCACGTTCAAGTTGAATGATTGCAAGTGAGCGAACCGTCGTGCCGTACGTGCGGACGCAGCCTGCAGGGGGTCCAGGTGAGTGCTTCCAGGCGTAGTGGGACCACCGACGAGCTGGGGCCGGACGAGCCCGGGCCCGAGCGGGAGGGATCGGACGGCTCCGACCTCCTCGCCGCGCTGCTCGACGGCATGGACGCCGCCCTGTGCGCGTTCGACGCGGACGGGACGGTCACGCACTGGAACCGTGAGGCCGAGCGCATCCTCGGCTGGACCGCGGCCGAGGCGGTGGGCCGGGCCGGGTTCGCCGGCTGGGCCGTGCGCAGCGCGGACGCCGACGAGGTCGAGGCGCGGCTGATGTCGGCCATGGGCGCGCCGGGCCGGCAGGTCAACGAGTTCGCGCTGCTGACCAAGGACGGCGGCCGGGTGCTGGTGCGCACGCAGTCCGCCGCCGTGCGCGGGCCGGACGGGAAGCCGGCGGGCGTGTACTGCGCGTTCAGCGAGGTGCACGCGCAGATCGACCTGGAGCGGTCCATCGCGCTGAGCGAGGCGCTGCTGGAGGACGCGAGCTGGGGTGTCGTCCTGATCGACGCCGATCTGCGGCCCGCGGTGGTGAACGCGCACGCCGCGCGGGCGCTCGGCGCGGGGCGTACGTCCGTACTGGGCCGGCCGCTGGGCGAGCTGCTGACGCAGGGCGCGCAGGAGCTGGAGAGCGCCCTCACCCATGTCCTCGCGGAGGGCGCGCCGCCCGCGCCGGCCGAGCTGTGGGTGAGTGTGCGGGCGCCGGAGGGCGAGCGGCGGCGCTGCTGGCGGAGCGGGTTCGTGCGACTGGCGTCACCCCTCACGGAGGAGCCGGTGCCGCTCGGGGTGGGCTGGCTGTTCCAGGACGTGACCGAGTACCGGCAGGGCGAGCAGGAGGCGTCGCTGCTGCGGTTCCGCGCGCAGCAGCTGCACCGGGCGGCGCGTGCGGCGGCGGAGTGCGAGGACCCGGCGGAGGCGGCGACGGTCCATCTGGACTTCGCGCTCGCCGGATTCGCCGACCACGCGCTGATCGACCGGGTGGCCGCGGGTGCCAAGGACGACGACCGGGTGAGGCTCGTACGGATCGCCGCGACCCCGTCCGGCGCGCCGGGGCCCAGCAGGCTCGCGGGGCGGGCGGGGCTGCCGGTGCGGTACGGGGACGGTCATCCGGCCGTGCAGTGCGTCGAGCGGGCCGGGACGGTGCGGGCCGACGCGGGGTCCATGGGGGCGGAGGGGGCGCGCGCGTGGGCCGTGGACCGGCAGTGGCCGGGGGACGCGGTGCACGCACTGTGCACGGTGCTGCGGAGCCGGGGGCGCACGGTCGGCGCTGTGACGTTTCTGCGGGGGGTGGGGCGGCATGCGTTCGAGCGGGCGGACGCGATGTACGCGGAGGATGTGGCGGTCCACATCGCCGCCGCGCTGGACCTGGCGGGGGTGCTGGGGGAGCGGGCCTGACTTCCAGCCCCTCCGGCGTTTGAGGAGCGGGGTCTGGGGCGGAGCCCCAGTTTCGGGACGGGAAGGGGCGGCGGGGGCGGAAGAACGTTCTACTGCCGGTAATAGATACGGTCCGCGTACTCCTCGAACACGCGGGCGTTCCACTCGTGGCCCCCGTCGACGTTCCCGGACCGCAGCAGTGGCGGCTCGATGCCCCGATCGACCAGCGCCGCCGCCGCCGTGGCCATCACGGCCTGCAGCACCGCCGACGTCACCACCGTCGACGCGGGAGCGAACGGCGCCGGCACCCCCTCCAGCGTCAGTTCCGCGTCACCGACCGCGATCCGCGAGTCCAGCACGACATCGCAGTGGTCCTTCAGGAACGTCCCCGAAGAGTGCCGCGACGCCGTCCGCGTCGCGTACGCCACCGACGTCACCCCGATCACCTTCACGCCCCGTTCCCGCGCCTTCATCGCCATCTCCACCGGCAGCGCGTTGCGCCCCGACAGGGAGACGATGATCAGCGCGTCGCCCGCGCGCAGCGGAGAGGAGTCGAGCACGACCCCCGCGAGCCCGTCGACGCGCTCCAGCGCGGACCCCAGCGTCGCCGGCATCACGTCGACGCCGACGACCCCGGGGACGGCGAGCAGGTTCATCAGGGCCAGTCCGCCCGCCCGGTAGACGAGGTCCTGCGCGGCGAGCGAGGAGTGCCCGGCGCCGAAGGCGAAGAGCCGGCCGCCGTCCGCGACCGTGTCGGCGAGCAGCGTGCCGGCCGCCGCGACGGAGTCGCCCTCCTCGTCCCGGATCCGCCGCAGCAGATCGATCGCGGCGTCGAGGAACTGACCGGCCGGCGTGCGGTCGCTCATGCGGCATCCCTTCGGGCAGAGTGTTGCGGATCACCGTGCGGTCTGGACCAGTGCCGTGTCAATACGGGGTCCGATGGCGTGGAATCCCCCGCGTGGACGGGTCGTTTTCACAGCGAGGCCCGGTTGTCGGTCGTATGGGTCAGAATTGAGTCCTGGGCCAGCGCACTCGCCGGTGAGCCGGCCGGCCTCCGGCAGAGCCATCCGCAGATCTCATCAAGGGGCATGTATGTCCGGACTGATCGACACCACGGAGATGTATCTCCGCACCATCCTCGAGCTGGAGGAGGAAGGTGTGGTCCCCATGCGCGCCCGGATCGCCGAGCGGCTCGACCAGAGCGGGCCGACGGTCAGCCAGACGGTGGCGCGGATGGAGCGCGACGGCCTGGTGTCCGTCGCCCCCGACCGGCACCTGGAGTTCACCGAGGAGGGCCGTCGGCTGGCGACGCGCGTGATGCGCAAGCACCGTCTCGCCGAGTGTCTCCTGGTCGACGTGATCGGCCTGGAGTGGGAGCAGGTGCACGCCGAGGCGTGTCGCTGGGAGCACGTGATGAGCGAGGCCGTGGAGCGCCGCGTGCTGGAGCTGCTGCGCCACCCCACCGAGTCGCCGTACGGCAACCCGATCCCGGGCCTGGAGGAGCTGGGCGAGAAGGACGGCGCCGACCCGTTCCTGGACGACAGCATGGTCTCGCTGGCCGACCTCGACCCGGGCGCCGGCGGCAAGACGGTCGTGGTGCGCCGGATCGGCGAGCCCATCCAGACCGACGCGCAGCTGATGTACACGCTGCGCCGGGCGGGCGTACAGCCCGGTTCGGTGGTCAGCGTGACGGAGTCGGCGGGCGGGGTGCTCGTGGGCAGCAGCGGCGAGGCGGCCGAGCTGGAGTCGGAGGTGGCGTCCCACGTGTTCGTCGCCAAGCCCTGACCGGGCGGGCCGGGAGGGGGAGCCGGTACGGGCGTGCGCGGCGCGTTCACTCCCGCGGGTGTGAACGCGCCGATTCCGAGATCCAGTGCGCGGAACGGCAGCGCTCGCCGGGCTCGCGTGCGAGGCTGTCGCTGAGGCATATGACCTGAGGGGCTCTGGCCGGGCCCGACAGCGATGTCACCCCGGCAGGGGAGGGGCGGGACGAATGTGCCGTGACCATGTGAGGAGCCCCGGCGCCGCATGGCGCCGGGGCCTGTCCTCCCCTGTGCTGACCCGGAGCCCCGAGCTCTCAGGGTCATTCCCCTCGGACCGGTTTCCCCGAGCGGTCCGCCTCCCGCTGAAGATCTCCCCTGGGCCACGGCGATCAATCCTCGAACAGGGTCACTCGAACGAGGGGTATTGCCGGCCGGGAAGCCATTTTCGAATGCTCTTTCGATAATCTGCGGGCAGTAGTGACAGGCAGGGCCAGCACGACAGGCAGCGGGCAGGCAGCGAGCTTGGGGGGTGCCAGGACCATGGCGCGACGCATCGACGTGACCGGGGCGGACGGCGTACGACTCGCCGCCTGGGAGTTCGGCGACCCGCCCAAGAACGGGACGGAGCCGGCGGAGAGCGCCGCACAGCACGCGCCCGGTGTGCTGTTACTGCACGGTCTGATGGGCCGCGCCTCGCACTGGGCGTCCACCGCCCGGCGGCTCTCCGCGCGGTACCGGGCGATCGCCCTCGACCAGCGCGGCCACGGCCGCAGCGACAAGCCCGCGCAGGCCGCCTTCACCCGCGACGCCTACGTCGACGACGCCGAGGCCGCCCTGGAGCAGCTCGGCCTCGGCCCCACCGTTCTCGTCGGCCACGCGATGGGCGCGCTGACCGCCTGGCAGCTGGCCGCCAAACGGCCCGACCTGGTGCGCGGCCTGATCATCTGCGACATGCGGGCCTCCGCCCTCGGGGCGGCCTCGCAGCGCGAGTGGGCGGAGTGGTTCAAGACCTGGCCGGTCCCGTTCGCCACCCTCGCCGACGTACGCAAGTGGTTCGGCGAGGACGATCCCTGGGTGGAGCGGCCCAACCCGGCCCGCGGCGCCTTCTACGCCGAGGTGATGGCCGAGTCCCCGGACGGCTGGCGGCCCGTCTTCGAACCCGACCAGATGCTCCGCTCCCGTGAGACCTGGGTCTTCGACGCGCACTGGGAGGAGCTGGCCCAGGTGCGCTGCCCCGCCCTGGTGGTCCGCGGCCTCGACGGCGAACTCGGCCGCGCGGAAGCCCAGGAGATGGTCCGCGTCCTCCCGCACGGCCAGTACGCGGAGGTGGCCGACGCCGGCCACCTGGTCCACTACGACCAGCCGGAGACCTGGCTCACCGCGATCGAACCCTTCCTGGACTCACTGGGCGGCCCCTGACCCGCTGCACGCGTCCGCTCACCCCTTGCTGACCGCCGCCAGGATCTCCGGCAGCCGGCGGGCCGTCCGCGGTGCCGCCAGGCGCAGGCCGAGGTGGGTCAGGGCGGCGCCGTACGCCGTGCCCGCCGGTAGCAGCAGCCACAGCCGGCCCTCGCCGCCCGCGCTGACATTCAGCCAGATCGTGAGCGCGATCACCGGCACGCACAGCACCGCCGCCGCGACCATCCCGCCGAAGATGGAGATCCACGCCAGCCCGACCTGCCCGGGCGCGACGTTCTTGTAGCCCTCCTGCGGGATGGAGTACGGGAAACGCGCCGACGTCCACGCGCCCGTCGCCAGCATCGCGCCGAGCAGCGCGAACGACAGACCCAGCGCCTCCGCCAGCCGGTGCCAGTCGCCCAGCACCGCCGCCGTCAGCACGGTGACCAGGGCGACGTACGGCAGGGTGATCAGCAGCAGCGCCAGCGCGCGGGCGCGCAGTTCGACGTACGCGTCCCGGCCGGAGGAGATCGTCATCGCGACCATCCAGAACGCGGACGTGTCCTGCCCGAACTGGTTGTACATCTGGATGCCGAGCATCCCCGCGGCGAAGCAGGCGAAGTACACCGAGCCGGTGCCCTGCCAGGCGTTGAACAGCGGCACGATCAGCCCGATCGCCAGGGACGTCACCCACGCCGCCTTCGTCTTCGGATCGCGCCGGATGTAGCGCAGGCTGCGCTCCATGGCCGTACCCGTACGGCCCGGCGGCAGCAGCCGGGCGAGACCCGTCGACGTACGGTCACGGACCGCCGCCGAGTCCCCGGCCGCCTGGAGGGTGGAACCGTCCGGCGACGTCATCAGCCGGGTCAGCAGCCGCGACCACCACGCCACCAGCCCCGCCAGCGCGGCCGCGCTCAACGCCAGTTGCGCCAGCGCGACGCCGTACGCCCCCTCGCCCGCCGAGTGCACCGCCCCGACCGCCGACGCCGGCGGAATCCACCGCACCACGTCCGCCGCCGGGTCCAGCTGCTCCAGACCGGACGAACCCAGCCGCTGCGCACCGAAGTTGACGAGCTGCGCCCCGACGGCGATCACCAGCCCGCTGAGTACGGCGAGATCCCGGCCCTTGCGGCTGGTCAGCAGCCGTACGTTGGCGGCGGCGACCGCCCGCGCGAGCGCCACGCACACCAGCAGCGCCAGCACAACGGCGAGCACGCCCACCGCGAACGCCGCCCCGCCGTGCGCGACCGCGATCACCGAACCCGCGAGCAGACACAGCGTGAACAGCGGCCCGATACCGACCAGCGAGGCCGCGAGCAGCGCCCGCACCAGCGGCCCCGGCCGCAGCGGCAGCATCACCAGCCGGGTCGGGTCGAGGGTCTCGTCGCCACCGGGGAAGAACAGCGGCATCACCGCCCAGCCCAGCCCCAGCACCGCCACGAGCAGGACCACCAGCGACTCCACGTGATCCGAGCCGCGCAACGCGATCAGCCCGAGCAACTGCAGCGCGGCGAACAGCAGGGCGACGACGGCGGAGGCGATGTACGCGGCCTTCCGCCCGCCGGACTGCCGCAGCCCGTTGCGCAGCAGGGACAGTTTCAGCCGGACGAAGACGGGGGTGAGGGCGGCGGGGGCGCTCACCGGGAACCGCCGCCCAGCCAGTCCAGATCCGAGCCGACGTCACGGCTGTCCGCGCCGACCAGCTCCAGGAACGCCCGCTGCAGCGAGGGCGCCTCCCCGCGCACCTCGGCGATCGGGCCGTGGGCGCGGATCCGGCCGGCGGCCATCACGGCCACCCAGTCGCACAGCGACTCGACCAGCTCCATGACGTGGGAGGAGAACACGACCGTGGCGCCGGACGCCGTGTACCGCTCCAGCACACCCCGGATGGTCTGCGCGGAGACCGGGTCGACGCCCTCGAACGGCTCGTCCAGGAACAGCACTTCGGGATTGTGCAGCAGGGCGGCGGCGAGCCCGGTCTTCTTGCGCATGCCGGTCGAGTAGTCGACGACGAGCTTGTGCTGGGCCCCGGCCAGATCGAGGACGTCGAGCAACTGCGTCGCCCGCCTGTCCACCTCGGCACCGGGCAGCCCCCGCAACCGGCCCGTGTACGCGAGCAGTTCACGCCCCGACAGCCGCTCGAACAGCCGCAGCCCCTCCGGCAGCACCCCGATCCGGGCCTTCACCTCCACCGGATCCCGCCACACATCGTGCCCGACGACCTCGACGCTCCCCTGATCCGGCCGCAGCAGCCCGGTCACCATGGACAGCGTGGTGGTCTTCCCGGCCCCGTTGGGCCCGACCAGCCCGATGAACCGCCCCGCGGGCAGCTCCAGATCGATCCCCCCGACGGCGACCTGCTCCCCGAACCGCTTCCAGAGCCCCCGCACACTCACGGCACTGCCACCCACGATGTCTCCCTCCGTCAGCAATGAAGGCTACGGGGAGCAGAGCGTCCCTCCAGGGGGCGCGGGGCTGTGCCGACATGCGGCTCCGCCGCGCGGGCGCGACCAGCCACGACGAACCCGCGGTCTCGCAACAACACAAACCCCGCGGAACGGACCTCCCCTATCGATCCCGGCCACACGCATAAGCCAACGGCGACACCAGCTCCCCCACATCCGGCAACCACCGGTTCTCCGCGGTGGGCCGGCAGGCCCATTGCACGGCTCCCCGGCCCCCCACCCGCGTGGGAGGCCCGGCGACGAAGTCACCCTCCCCCCGCACCGTCAGGTCGAGCGAGGCCACCGACCACCCCAGCCCGCGCAGCAACCCCGGCACCTTCGCCGACGCCCCCGGCAGCACGAAGAACTCCATCCGCCGGTCCGGCGAAACGGTCACCGGCCCCAGCCGCAGACCCAGCCGCTCCATCCGCGCGAGGGCGAGAAACCCCGCCGTCTCCGACACGGACACCGCGTCGAAGGTCCGCCCGGTGGGCAGCAGCACCGAGGCGGCCGGCTGCCGCTCCCACAGCCGGCGCGCGACGGTGGCGCTCCCGGTCGCCTGCGTCGCCCAGTCCGGGCCGGCCGGATGTGCGCCGGGTACCGGGCACGCGGCGTCACCGCACGAGCAGCGCTGCGTCCCGTCCACGGACTCCAGCCAGGTGCCCGGAAACACGTCCCAGTGCCGCTCCCCGGCATACCGCACTGCGGTGTCCAGCAGCGATTCCCCGCGCTGCTTCGGGATCTGTACGGCGTCGGCGCCCGCGATCGTCTCTTCCACGATGAACACAACTACGGCCGTCACCAGGGGTTACGCCCGCCCGGATGCGCGGGGGAGGAGCATCGGGCCCGTGTTCGGGGCGCATGGGTGCATCCATGGGGGCGCGCGGGAGGATCCGCTCCGCTGGTGGGTAACCAGGAGGAGGGCCGGCAACCGCCGTTACCCCGGCAATCCTCACATGCCTCGCATTGTCGGCACCTCGACGGGGCATTGATCTTCCCGGCCGGATGTACTCGCCGGGACGCGAGAAGCACGGCCGCGGAAGACACGTCAACTCGGTGCGTGGGCAGGGCACCGCAGCCTCAGGGGGTACGCCATGGCCGCAAGGCCTCTCGTCGCGCGGCAGCCGAACGAACGGCTGCAGGCGCTCATCCAGGAAGCCGGATGCTCCAACGCCGGGCTGGCCCGCAGGGTCAACATGTGCGGCGCGGAGCACGGCCTCGATCTGCGCTACGACAAGACGTCGGTGGCCCGCTGGCTGCGCGGCCAGCAGCCGCGGGGCCGGGCACCGGCGATCATCGCGGAGGCGCTGGGCCGCAAACTGGGCCGTACGGTCACGATCGACGAGATCGGCATGGCCAACGGCAAGAACCTCGCGTCCGGTGTCGGCCTCCAGTTCTCGCCGACGGTACTGGGGGCCATCGAGCAGGTCTGCGAGCTGTGGCGCAGCGACGTGGGCCGGCGGGACTTCCTGTCCGGTTCCTCCGTCGCCGCGTCCGCGCTCGTCGAGCCGAGCCGCGACTGGCTGATCACCGCGCCCGACGGCCAGGTGGCGCGCTCCGCCGGACCGCGCGTGGGCCAGTCCGACGTGGGGGCCGTACGGTCCATGACGCAGGCGCTGGTGGACCTGGACCACCAGTACGGCAGCGGGCATGTGCGCCCGGTCGTGGTCCACTACCTCAACAGCGTCGTCTCGGGGCTGCTGGCGGGCTCGTACAGGGAGGCCGTGGGCCGCGACCTGTTCGCGGCGGTCGCGCGGCTGACCGAACTCGCCGGGTACATGGCCGTCGACACCGGCCAGCCGGGCCTCGCCCAGCGCTACTACATCCAGGCGCTGCGCCTCGCCCAGGCGGCCGGGGACCGCGGATACGGCGGATACGTGCTCGCCGCCTCCATGAGTCATCTGGCCGCCCAGCTCGGAAACCCCCGTGAGATCGCCCAGTTGGCGCGCGCGGCGCAGGAGGGCGCGCGGGGGCGCGTGACCCCCCGCGCGGAGTCGATGTTCCTCGCGGCGGAGGCGCGCGGGCACGCGCTGATGGGCGACGTGCACGCGGCGCACACGGCGGCAGGGCGCGCGGTGACCGCCATGGACGCGGCCGAACCGGCATCCGGTGACGACCCGGCGTGGATCGCGCACTTCGACGAGGCCTATCTGGCCGACGAGTTGGCGCACTGTCACCGGGACCTCGGGCAGGCCGAGGCCGCCGCCCGGTGCGCGCGGGAGTCGCTGGACGGGCATCCCGCCTCGCGGGCACGTCGGCGGGCGATCGGCTATGTGCTGCTGGCCACCGCGCAGGTGCAGCAGCGCGAGATCGAACTGGCCTGCAGTACGGGCCTGAAGGCGGTCGAACTGCTCGACGGGCTGCGCTCCAACCGGGGCGCCGAGTATCTGGACGATCTCCAGCAGCGGCTCGAGCCGTACCGGGAGGAGTCCGTGGTACGGGAGTTCGGGGCGCGGATGGAACTCCAGACGGCCGCGTGACAGGGGCGACGGGACGGGCGGGTGGGAAAGGGGTGACGTGATCAGCGTGCGGTGACCCGGTTTTGTTACCGCGCTCACAGGGCGGGCGGTCAGGTCCTGTGCTGCGTGGCACCGGGCTCCGGGGACCCGGTAGCGTGAGCCGACGATTCACAAGGTCCCCCATTGGTAGGAGTCCCGGTGACGCAGAGTGGACAGGGCGAGGAGCCCTCGGCGCGCCCCGCGCGCGAAGGCATCGTGCTGCCCTCCGACGGTGGTGAACCCCTGTTGCCGGGCATGACGACCGGACCGGTCGCCCCCGGCGGCAGAGCGGACGGCCGGCATCCCGGCGGCGGCTACCCCGCCTCGGCCCCGTCCGGCGGCCAGACCTGGGGCACTCCGTGGGGCCCCGGGCAGCAGGACGCGGCCCCGCCGCAGTCCGGCCAGGGCGGCTGGCAGACCGCGCAGCCCCCGTCCGACGGCCAGTGGGGCGCCCCCGAGACGCCCGCATGGGGCGCGCAGAGCCAGGGAGGGCAGGGCCCCGGCCCACTGCCCCCGGAGGGCGCGCAACAGGGCGCCGGATACGGCGGCGACGCGTACGGCACCGGCTACGGCGCGCACGGCGCTCCCGACGCCTACGGCGCCCCCGACGCGTACGGCTCGTACGGCGGTGGGACCGCCGGCGCCCCGCTGCCGCCCGCGCACGACGGCACCTACGGCGCCCAGAACGGCTACGGCGCCCCCCAGTACCCGCCGGCCGCCGCGCCCGACGGCACGGAGGGCGTCACCCAGTACATGTCCCCGGTGCCCGCCCCGGGCGGCGACGAGGGCGTCACCCAGTTCATACCCCCGGTGCCCGCCCCGGGCGGCGACGAGGGCGCGACCCAGCTCATACCCCCGGTGGGCCCGGGCGCACTGCCGCCCGAGGTGCCCGCCCACGGCACCGACGCCGGCGGCTACCCGGGCGCGGCCCCGCACAGCGCGGGCCACCCCGACGCGGAGGCCACCCAGTTCATCGCCCCCGTCAGCGACCAGCCCCCCGCGCAGTCGTACGGCGTCCCGGACGCGGGTGACGGCAACCGGCAGCCGCCCGCCGAGTTCGACAACCTCTTCCGCAACGACAACGGGGGCGCGGCCGGAACCCAGCAGATGCCGCGCGTGGACCACGTCCCGCCCGGCCGGGCCGCGCACACCCCGCCCGGTCCGCCCGCACCGCCCGCCGGCCCGACCGGCGGCCGTGGTGGCGGTCGCGGCGGCGGCCGTACGGGCTCACGTGTGCCGCTGATCGCCGCGGTCGGCGTCGGGATCGTCGTCTTCGGCGTCGGCGCGGGCGCGCTCATCGGAAGCGGGGGCGGCGACGACGAAGGCGGCGACAACCAGAACGTGTCCGCCACCTCTCCCGCGACCGAGGACACCTCCGCCTCGCCGGCCGCCGACCCGGCCCGTGCGCAGGCCGTCGAGCTGGACAAGCTGCTGGCCGACAGCGGCGACAGCCGCACCACCGTGATCAACGCGGTCGCCGATGTGAAGAGCTGCAACAACCTCGGCCAGGCGGCCGCGGACCTGCGCGAGGCGGCCGGGCAGCGCACCCAGCTGGTGACCGACCTGTCCGGGCTGTCCGTGGACAAGCTGCCGGACCACGAGGCGCTGACCACCGCGCTCACCAAGGCGTGGCAGGCGTCGGCCTCGGCCGACAACCACTACGCCGCCTGGGCCGACCAGACCGCGGGCAAGAAGGGCTGCAAGAAGGGCCAGGCCCGGTCCACCGGCCAGACCCAGGCCGGCAACCAGGCCAGCGGCACCGCGACCGTCCAGAAGCAGAAGGCCGCCGAGCTGTGGAACGCGATCGCCAAGCGGTACGGCCTGACCGAACGCCAGCCGACCCAGCTGTGACCGGGCACTGAGCGGATGCCGCCGTTCCGTCCGGGCGACCGGGCGGAACCGGACGGATCAGCCCAGTTCCGCGTCCCGCAGCGTCCTCGTCACATCGGTGAAGCCCTTGCGGGCCGCGACCAGCCGGCCGTCCTCGACCACCTGGAGGGTCACGTTCGCGTTGACCAGGCGGGGGAAGCCGACGGCGGCGAGCTCCGCCTGGAACGTCCACCGCAGGGTCGGCGTGAGCCCGCCGGTGGTCACCTTCAGCCCGCTGTCCAGCTCCTCGCTCACCGTGTCGGCGCTGATCTCGCCGTCCCCCAGCGACTCCACGACCTGCTTGAACACGGTGTAGGCGATCCAGGTGGTCTGCACCCCGGCGTCCGCGGGGTCGATCCGGTTGTCACCGAACGCCTCCTCCTTGATCACCTTCTTCATCGGGTCCCAGCGGGGGTCGCTCGCCGCCGGGTACCAGCCGGTGACGTACGACCCCTCGTACGGCCCCGACGCCCCGCCCGACGCGTCGATCGTCGACTGGTCGACGCTGCCCAGCACGGTCGCCGTGCGCACCTCGGGGTAGTCGGCGCGGGCCCGCCGGAAGGAGTCCATGAAGGTGTTCGTACGGTCGCCCAGGGCCGGCACCACACAGCCCCGCTCGCCCGTCTTCGCCGTGGCGACCTCCAGGGCCCGCCCGGCCTGGCCGTCGTACGAGGTGGCATCCTCGGCCGCCCGCTGGTCACCGGCCCGCTCGTGCCCCCCGGCCTTCAGGCCGGAGTTCAGCAGCGGCGGCAGCTGGTCGCCCGCGATCGTGTCGGGCCGTATCAGGGTGACCGGGCCGCAGGTGTCGGCGAGGGTGCGTCCCAGACCGGCCAGCAGCGTCGGCTGGCCGCCGTTCACCGGATAGGACAGCGGGCTGGTGAACTCGTTGTTGGTGATGCCGTAGCCGCCGATGTACGGGATGCCGGCGCCCTCCAGGGCGGGCATGAAGGAGTCGGCGTACTGGCTGTAGGAGCCGACGACCGCGACGGCGCCCTCCTCGACCGCGCGCCGGGCGCACCGCGCGGCGGTCACGGTGTCGTTCCTGTCGTTGCAGGTCAGTACGTTGAGCGGGCGGCCGTTGATACCGCCCTGACCGTTCACCCAGCGGGCGTACGCTTCGGCGAACGCGGGCATTCCGGGCTTGTTGGAGGTTTTGGTGTCCTCGGGGGCCCAGGTCATCACCGTGATCGGGCCGTCGTCCCCGGAGCCCCCCGTGGCACCGGGGACGGCCCCGCACCCCGCGGCGAGCGACACGCACGCCGCCAGCGCGCCCGTGGCCAGGGCACCGGCTCTGACCCGCCGGGTGAGGTGGCGGGGGAGGAACGTACTGCGGATGCGTCGCCTGCCGGTCATGCTCACGCACGATTCCGCCACATGGCCAACCCTCGAGTGACCCTTGGTCGACGGAGGGTGACGCCGAGGTGAATTACGGGGCCCCTTCGGCGGCGGGTGAGGCGGAAACGTACGATCGACGACCGTGCAAGGTTCGGAGAACTCTTCCCGTCGTGGCCGTCGCTCCTCCACCATGGGCGGCATGCCACTCAACGACATGCCGTGGTGGCGCTGGCGCAGCAATGTGCGCTCCGCGCTGCACATGCTCTCCGACCCCGCCTTCCAGCGGGACGTCTGGCTGGCCGGCGTCGACGGCTACGGGGACGTGACCGACGCCGTCTACCGGCTGGTCGAGGACACCTGGCTGGACAACTGGTCCGCCGAGAAGTACGTCGGCACGATCTTCCGCGACTCCCAGGAGGCGGCACTCGTCGACACGGCGGTGCTGCGGGTGCTGCGGATCATGCACCAGGTCGGCCCCGACGCGCCGGTGACCGCCTATCTCGAGAACGAGGGATGGCCGGACGCGGTGCGGGCCGCACGGGACGCCCACGTGCGGATGGCGACGAGCGACGGCGAGGACCCCGACACCCGGCCGAAGACCCTCGAGGTGCTGCGGATCGTCACGCGGTCCGCGTAGCGGAACGCGGGCGGGCCGTGAGCGCACGTGTGGGACCCTTTTCCCCATGAGCGAGCAGTCCACCCGAGCCGCGGCCCCCGCCGACCAGTACGTCCTCACGCTGTCCTGCCCCGACAAGCAGGGCATCGTCCACGCCGTGTCGAGCTACCTCTTCATGACCGGCTGCAACATCGAGGACAGCCAGCAGTTCGGCGACCACGACACGGGACTGTTCTTCATGCGCGTCCACTTCTCGGCGGACGCCCCGGTGACCGTGGAGAAGCTGCGGGCGAGCTTCACCGCGATCGGTGACGCGTTCCAGATGGACTGGCAGCTCAACCGGGCCGACCGGAAGATGCGCATCCTGCTCATGGTCAGCAGGTTCGGTCACTGTCTGAACGACCTGCTGTTCCGCGCGCGTACCGGTGCGCTGCCCGTGGAGATCGCCGGGGTGGTGTCCAATCACACCGACTTCGCCGAACTGGTGGCTTCGTACAACATTCCGTTCCACCACATTCCGGTGACGAGGGACACCAAGCCGGAGGCCGAGGCCCGGGTGCTGGAGATCGTGCGGGAGGACGACGTCGAGCTCGTCGTCCTCGCCCGTTACATGCAGGTCCTCTCGGACGACCTGTGCAAGCAGCTGTCCGGGCGGATCATCAACATCCACCACTCCTTCCTGCCGAGCTTCAAGGGCGCGAAGCCGTATCACCAGGCGCACGCGCGGGGTGTGAAGCTGATCGGCGCGACGGCGCACTATGTGACGGCCGATCTCGACGAGGGGCCGATCATCGAGCAGGAGGTCGAGCGGGTGGGGCACGACGTCACGCCCGAGGGACTGGTGGCGATCGGCCGTGACGTGGAGTGCAGGGCGCTGGCGCGGGCGGTGAAGTGGCATGCGGAGCGGCGCATTCTGCCCAACGGCCGGCGGACGGTGGTCTTCGCCTGACGGCTCGGGGCTTCGCCCTGAGGGGTGGCAGCGGGCGGTGCCCGCAGCTCCCCAGGGGCGCGGGGAACTGCGCGGCCAACCCCCACGGCCCCGCACGGGACCACGAACCGGATCCCCCTCAGGGGCGCGGGGAACTGCGCGAGCCAAGCCGCACCGGCCCGCGGCCGCCCGCGATACGCACCCCGCCGACTACATCCTGCTCATGCTCGCCGCGGCGAACAGGACGTCCCTGATCGCCTCGCGGTCGCCGACCTGCCCCACCGCCGCCTCTCGCGGCGGGACATGTCCCGCCGCGAGCCTGCAGAACTCCGCGCCGTCCAGCGCCACGTGCGCCACCTCGTGCTCGGCGGAGCCCTTCGCCGCGGGGGAGTCCAGCGGGATCAGCCACTCCCCGCCGCCCGACCCCTCGATCTCCAGCCGCAGGCTGCGTCCCGGCTCCCCGGCGGCGACCAGGCGCCGCTCCCCGGGGGCGGCCAGCCCGTGCTCCCGGCGGTGTTCCAGCACGGCGGGGAGCATCCGGGCGGCCAGGTCGACGATGCGGTGCAGATGCCGTCCGGAGGGCGGCTCGTACGGGTAGTCCACCGCCACGGCGATGTCCTCCGCGTGCACCCAGCACTCGAACGCCCGGTCCAGCATCGCGTCGTGCAGCGGCAGTTCGTAGTCGCCGTACGACACGGGCAGCCGGCCGGTGCCGCCGTCCGTGAACGACACCGTCCGCACGAGTGCGTGGCTCTGCTCCCGCCAGGGCGTCCGCACCGAGCGGGTGGGCGGGAAGCGGGCCGCCCGCCAGTACGCCTCCGTGCGGTCCGACGGCGTACGTCCGGCGTGGGCGGCGTCGCCGAGCGGGTCGTCCATGCCGAGGGCGAGCGCGACCAGCCCGTCGACCGTCAGCAGATGCGCGATGACCCCGGCGACGGTCGTACGGCGGCTGCTCGCCTCGTCCGACTCGTACCAGCGCAGCCGCACCGGCGCGTGCCACTCGGCGTCGCCGAAGTCCTGGAGCAGCGCGTCCAGCCGCGCGGTCTCCGCGTCGTACGCGGCCGCCCACTCCGGTACCGGTATACGGGGCGGCCGTACCTCCAGGCAGGATTCCAGCACGCGGGTGCGCAGTCCGGGGTCGAGGTCGAGGCTCTCGGGCCGCTGGAGCAGTCCGACCGCCTCACGCAGCCGCAGCGCCTCGTCCGCGCAGGCCGCGCAGCCGCCGAGGTGCTCCTCGACGGCGCCCGCCTCCGCCGGCGCGCAGGCGGCCAGCGCCCAGGCGCCCAGCAACGACTTCAGCACGTGGTGCTCCAGTACGAGCGGTCCGGTGTCTTCCTTGGGGTCGTCGTACGGACCGGCCGGCCCGGCGTGCCGTTCGCTCACGCGGCACCCCCGAAACCGGGCGGGGCCCCGGTGTCGCCGGCGGTGGCCAGCAACTGCAGGCCCAGGCGGAGCCGGCGGCGCGCCTCGTCGTCGGTGACACCCAGGTCGAGGGCGGTCTGCCGGTAGTCCCGGCGCTGGAAGTACGCCAGCTCCAGGGCGGCGCGCAGCGGCGCCGGCATGGACTGGACGATGTAGTCCGCGCGGGCGGCCACCGAGGCGTGCCGCACCGTGCGTTCCAGGTCCTCCGGCGTGCCGGGGCCGCCGCGGGCGAGCGCCGCGGTCTCCGTCGTGCGCAGCCGCCGTACGGCCAGCCGGCTGGTCAGCGTGGCGAGCCAGGTGCGCAGGGGCTCCTGCCGGGGGTCGTAGGAGTCCGGGTGCTCCCACACGTGCGCGAAGACGTCACGGGTGACGGCGTCGGCGGCGTGCTCGTCGCCGACCACGCGGTGGGCGAGGCCGTGCACCAGCGAGGCGAAACGGTCGTAGAGCTCGCCGAGCGCGGCGGCCTCCCCGCGCGCGAGCCGCTGCTGCATCCTGCGGTCCCAGCGGGGCGGTGTGTCCGATGTCGGCATGCGGCCCCTCACCCCCTGTTCCTCCTGGTCCCGGGCTGGTCGGTTCCCGGGGCCGGCGTTGTGGTCGGCGACCACAAGAATGTAGTCGGCACGTAGCAGGGCGCACGCCCCTTTATGGCAATGTGCGCCCCCGGAGGAGCCGCAGGTGGTAAAGGGCCGCCCGCCCATGTCGGACACTGCTCGCGCCGCATCTACCCACCCCCGTATCGATCGGAACCGATCGAATCGGATCGAAGGCGACTAAAATAAGCCCTTTCTGTTCGGTATTCGTTTCTCGGCTCGCGTTTCGGGGAACGGCCGGTGGGCAGCCGCGCTGCAAGGAAGCGTAGGGACTGCTTCCGTTTCGGCGAGCGAGGGGCATGGTGGTGACCTTCAAAGTGACCGACGGGGAGCACGGCGAATGGGCCGTGCTCCGGGTGTCGGGCGAGCTGGACCTGGTGACGTCCCCGGTGCTGCGCCAGCGGGTGCACGACGTGGTGGCCGAGGGCAGGCACAGCCTCGTCCTCGATCTGTCCGAGGTGTGGTTCTGCGACTCCAGCGGCGTCGGTGTGCTCATAGGCTCCCGTCGGCTGCTCCGGTCCTGCCAGGGCAGTCTGCGGCTGATCCTCCCCGCGCGGGGCGCCGCCGACGGCAGTCACGTCAACAAGGTGCTCGGCGCCCTCGGGGTCCGCCGCCTCTTCGAGATCCACCCGGACGTGCTCTCCGCGGTCGAGGAGGACCCCCGTCCGCTGTCCGCCTGAGCCGTGTGCGGGCGCTTGCACGTGTCACACGCGTGTCCCGTTATTCCCCCGGTCTTGGTCCGGGCGTCGTTTTCGCGCACCCCGAAGGCCCTTCACGACGTACGCTCCCAGCGAGACGACCCACCGACCTAAGGCGGCCTGAGAGAGACATGGTCACCAGCGAGAACGAGCGCAGGATCGCGGCCCGGTTCGCCGGCTTCGACCAGGACGGCAACGGCTACATCGACCGCGAGGACTTCAGCGCGGCGGCCAAGGCGCTGCTCGCCGAGTTCGCCGTCGCGGCCCGCTCCGACAGGGGCCAGGCCCTGTACATCGGTGCCGAGGCGTTCTGGCAGGGCATGGCGGGCATCGCGGACCGCGACGGCGACCAGCGCATCACGCGCGAGGAGTTCGTCAACGGAGCGGTCAAGCGACTGCACGACAACCCGGACCGGTTCGCCGAGATCGCCCGCCCCTTCCTGCACGCGGCGCTCGCCGTCGCGGACACCGACGGCGACGGTGCGGCCACCGTCGAGGACGCCGCGCGTGTCCTGAGGGTGCTCGGCGTCCCCGAGGACCTCGCCCGTACGTCCGCCGCCGCGCTGGACTCCGACGGCGACGGCAGGATCGGCGAGGACGAGACCGTACGGTCCTTCGCCCGGTACTTCACCGTTCCCGAGTAGGCCGCCTCCCGCGCGGATGTCACGGATCGTGGCATCGCCATGATCACGGAGCGTTGGTGCCGGCGCGTGGCTCGCGTCGCACAGTATGCCGCACGTGTGCTCCTTGGCGCTGGAATATGCCCGAAGCGCTTGTTGGCGTGACTGTGTGTCAACCATGCTGGTGTGCAAGGGAATCACGTTCCGTGACACCTGTCCGGGGCGTTGTTCCGGCCATGCAGAAAATGGCTACGATCGTGGCCCTCGTGAGGCGCGAGGCCAAGTGTCCGCCGGTTCGGATGGTGTGAGCGGTGCAGGTGCTTCAAGTGCAGCTGGAGATCCGGCCCGACCCCGCTGAGGTGGGAAGGGCCCGGAGGTGGGCCCGCTCACGGCTGGCCGGTTCGGGCATAGCGGCGGACGGGCCGCTCGCCGAGACGCTGATCCTGCTGGTGTCGGAGCTGGTCACCAACGCGGTGGTGCACACGGGGTGTGCGGCCGTGGTGCGGCTGTCCCTGCCGGGGGTGGGCCCGGATGCGGAGGCCTCGGGCGCGGGCTCGGCTTCGGGCGCGGACTCGGCTTCGGGCGCGGGCGCGGGCTCGGGCTCGGGCGAGGAGGGCGTCGTGCGTCTGGAGGTCGCCGACCGTAGCGGGCGGGCGCCGGTGCCGCGGTGTGTGGACGGTGAGGCCACCGGGGGGCGGGGGCTCGCTCTGGTGGACGGGCTGGCCGATCGGTGGGGGTGGAGCGCGGAGGGGGCCGGGAAGCGGATCTGGTGCGAGCTGGATCGCCTGGGCGGGGGTTGTGAGCGGGGCACCGCCGTGTACGGCGGGGCGGCGTACCAGGCGGTGTGAGGACGCGGGAGCGCTCGGGGCGTCCGGCTGTGCGGCGGGTGCGGGTTCGTGGTGGTTTCTCGCGCGGTTCCCCGCGCCCCTGACGGGATTGCCCGCGCCCCCCTGAAGAGGTGGGGCGGAGTGGTGCGCCGGGTGTGCTTCCGTGCGCCGCGGCGGGGAAAAGGGTGTATGCGGCAAGTGGGGTATTTGCGAGCGAATCGGTGTTGACGTGTCGTGGCCGTCTGATCACGCTGTTCGTCAGCGATTCGCCGCGAGGGGACGGCGAGGGCGGCGACGGGAGCCCTCGACGAGTGTGGGTCGTGACGAAGAGCGGTGCGGCGCTGACGTGCTCGGGGCGGACGGCGCCGCACCGCCGCCGGCGGTCAGGGTGCCGCGGAGTTGTCCACAGGCTGTGGACAGTCGGCCGCTCCCGCCCGGAAGGTCCGCCGGTACGCCGTCGGTGTCACCCCCAGCGCCGCCTGGAGGTGCTGCCGCATCGACTGCGCCGTGCCGAAACCGGCGTCGCGCGCCACCTGGTCCACGGACAGCTCCGTGGACTCGAGCAGATGCCGCACCCGCTCCACCCGCTGCTGTGTCAGCCACTGCCCCGGACTGACACCCGACTCCTCCCGGAAACGGCGGGTGAAGGTGCGTACCGACATCGACTCCCGCGCGGCCAGGTCACGCAGCTGGATCGGCTCGTGCAGCCGGTCCAGCGCCCACGCGCGTGCGCCGCTCGTGGAGGCCTGCTGCGGATCGGGCACCGGCCGCCGGATGTACTGGGCCTGCCCGCCGTCCCGGTGCGGCGGTACGACCGTACGGCGGGCCACCTCGTTGGCGACGACGGCGCCGTGATCGCGCCGCACCATGTGCAGGCACAGGTCGATCCCGGCCGCCACGCCCGCCGACGTCAGGATCGAGCCGTCGTCGACGAACAGCACGTTCGGGTCGACCTCGACCCGCGGGAACAGCCGCTGGAGACGCTCGGCGTCCGCCCAGTGCGTGGTCGCGGGCCGGCCGTCGAGATACCCGGCGGCGGCGAGGACGTACACGCCCGTGCAGATGGAGGCGAGCCGGGTGCCGGGGCGGATACGGGCCAGGGCGGCGGCCAGCTCGTCGGTCAGCTCCCCCCGCTCGAACACCGGGCCGAGCTCGTACGACGCCGGGACGATCACGGTGTCGGCGGTGGCGAGCGCCTCGGGGCCGTGGGCGACGTGGATGGCGAAGTCGGCGTCGGTCTCCACCGGTCCGGGCGGCCGGACCGAGCAGGTGATCACCTCGTACAGGTGCCGGCCCCGCTCGTCCTTCGGGCGGCCGAAGATGCGGTGCGGGATGCCCAGCTCGAACGGGAGCAGCCCGTCGAGGGCGAGGACGACGACGCGGTGGGGCCGGAAACCGGGAGCCATGGCCCGATCCTAGCGAATGCTGTCCCTCGGGCCACTCGTTGCCTCCTGTTCCGTCACGGAAGCTCTATGGCGTGACCCAGACAAGTCAGTCCGCCGCCGTCGTGGAGCCGACCGCGGGCGGTGGCCCGAAGCCGAGCCGTGTCCGTGTGCACCGCGCGTGGTTCGTCGCCGCCGTCACCTTCGTGACGATCATCGGTGCGGCCGCCTTCCGCTCCGTACCGGGCCTGTTCATCGACCCGCTGCACGACGAGTTCGGCTGGTCGCGCGGGACCATCGGCGCGGCGGTCTCCGTGAACCTCGCGCTGTACGGGCTCACCGCGCCGTTCGCCGCCGCGCTGATGGACCGCTACGGCATCCGGAAGGTCGTCGCGGTCGCCCTCGGCGTGATCGCGCTCGGTTCGGGACTGACGGTGTGGATGACGGCGGCCTGGCAACTGCTGCTCTGCTGGGGCCTGCTGGTGGGGCTCGGCTCGGGTTCCATGGCGCTGGCCTTCGCGGCGACCGTCACCAACCGCTGGTTCACCGAACGGCGGGGCCTGGTCAGCGGCATCCTCACCGCCGCGTCCGCCTCCGGGCAGCTGATCTTCCTGCCGCTGCTGTCGTGGATCGTCACCCGGTACGAGTGGCGCCCGGCGGCCGTCACCGTGGCGCTCGCCGCGCTCGCGGTGGTCCCGTTCGTCTGGCTGCTGCTGCACGACCATCCGGCGGACGTCGGCCAGAAGCCGTACGGCGCCGCGGAGTTCGTGCCGAAGCCGGCGCCCGTTCCGGGGGCCGCGCGGCGGGCGTTGACCGTACTGTCCTCGGCGGTGCGCACGGGGCCGTTCTGGCTGCTCGCCGGGACCTTCGCGATCTGCGGCGCCTCCACCAACGGGCTGGTCCAGACCCACTTCGTGCCGGCCTCCCACGACCACGGCATGCCGGTCACCACGGCGGCGTCGCTGCTCGCGGTCATCGGTGTCTTCGACGTCGTCGGGACGGTGGCGTCCGGGTGGTTCACTGACCGCTTCGACTCGCGGCGGCTGCTCGCGGTGTATTACGCGCTGCGGGGGATATCGCTGCTGTTCCTGCCGATCCTGCTGGCGCCGAGTGTGCATCCGCCGATGCTGTTCTTCATCGTCTTCTACGGGCTGGACTGGGTCGCCACCGTGCCGCCGACGCTGGCGCTGTGCCGGGAGCACTACGGGGACGACAGCCCGATCGTCTTCGGCTGGGTCCTCGCGTCGCACCAGGTGGGGGCGGCGGTCGTCGCCTTCGCGGGGGGTGCGGCACGGGATGCGTTCGGCTCGTACGACGTGGTCTGGTACGCGTCGGGAGCGCTGTGCGCGGCGGCGGCGCTGATGGCGCTGGTGATCCGCCGCCGCCCGGAGCCGCCGCTCACACCCACGACGACCTGACGCCCGCCGCCCCCACGCCGCCCCGCCGCACCCGCAGCGCCCCGCTGTAGCCGCAGCCGCCCCGCCGCCTCCGCGATCCCGCGGGCATGCGTGCCGCCCCGCGCCGTCTGCGGGGAGTTATGGGCGGGCCGGCAGGCTAGGCGGGGAGGCGGGAGGCGTTGGCCGACCGCGCGGCCGCTCGGGCTATCCGTTGCGCGTCCAGGGCCAGTTCACGAAGGTTGCCGCTGATCGGGTTCGTGAAGCCGGTGAAGTAGAGGCCGGGGGCGGCCTCGGGCGTGCGCCCGCCGTGTGCCACCGGCCGCCCCCGCGCGTCGAGCACGCCGAGCCCGCCCACCAGCCCCTCCAGCCCCCGCGCGTACCCCGTCGCCGCCACCACCGCGTCCGGCCCGATCCGGGACCCGTCCGCCAGCACGACCTCCCCCTCCTCGAACCCCTCGACCGCCCCCACGATCTCCACAGTCCCCTTGCGCACCGCGTCGATCAGACCGACGTCCTGCACCGGAATGGCCCCTTCCCGCACCCGGCTGTACAGCCCGGAGCCGGGCAGCGGAAGCCCCCGGTCCGACAGATCCGGCAGCGCCACCCGCGCCTGCACCCGGCACAGCCGGTCGACGAGGCCCACCGGCAGCCGCCGCACCAGCACCCCCGAGTACTGCGCCGGCCAGCCCGCCGTGGAGCGGCGCACGATGTGCGGAGGTGTACGCACCGCCAGCCGCACCCGGGACGCGCCGCCCTCCACCAGGTCCACGGCGATCTCCGCCCCCGTGTTGCCGATGCCCACCACCAGCACGTCCCGGCCCGCGAAGGGCTTGGCGTTGCGGTACTCGGACGCGTGCAGCAGCTCACCGCCGTACGCGTCCCGGCCCGGCCAGTCGGGCACGCGGGGCGTGTGGTTGAAGCCCGTGGCGACCACGACGGCCGCGCCGGTCAGCTCACGGCCCCCGGTGGCGTGCAGCAGCCAGCCCGTGCCGTCGGGCGTGCGCTCGACCCGGGAGACCTCCACACCGGTGACGATCTCGAGGCGGTGGTGCTCGGCGTACTTCTCCAGGTACCGGACCATGTCGTCCCGGGCCACCCACCGCCCGAACCGGCGCGGCATCGGCAGCCCCGGCAGCGCGGACAGCCGCCGGGTGGTGTGCAGATGCAGCCGGTCGTAGTGGCGCCGCCAGGAGTCGCCCACGCGCTCGGAGCGCTCCAGGACCACGGCCCGCACCCCCCGGGCACGCAGGGCGTACGCGACGGCGAGCCCGCCGGGGCCGCCGCCGATGACGTACACGGGTCGGTCCGCCCGGTTCGGCGCGGGAGTGGAGAAGTCGGAGGTGTCGGCCATGAGCGCGAGCGTAATCACGCACCAGGTTGATGGGTATCGGTCAAGACCGGAATTGGTTGCGGATTGATCACGTGTGCGGGGATCGCGGGTACGGATGTCCACCTCACGGCCACAGCAGCTCCCTGCCCCACCCCTCCGCGCCCCGCCGGTACCGCAGCCGTACGTGCCGCCGCCGCGCGTCCCCCTGGAAGAACTCCACCTCGTCCGGCCGCAGCCGGTACAGCGTCCAGGACGGCACCGGGGCGTCCGGCGCCCGCCGCGCCCGCTCCCAGGCCGTCTCCGAGGCCCGCGCCAGTTCCTCCGCCGAGCCGAGGGCCTCGCTCTGCCTGCCGGTCAGCGCCGCCGCCAGTGCCCCGGTGGAGCGGGCGTGCAGATCCGCCTGCCCCTCCCGCGCCGGAGCCGCCCCGACGGGCCCGCGCACCCGCACCTGGCGGCCCAGCACCGGCCAGTAGAAGGCCAGCGCGGCATACGGGCGCGCGGCGAGGTGGCCGCCCTTGCGGCTGTGCGCGTGCGTGGCGAAGGACCAGCCGTCGTCGTCCGCGCCGTGCAGCATCACGATCCGTACGTCCGCCAGCCCCTCCGCGTCGGCCGTGGCCAGGGACATGGTGTGCGGCTCGGTCTGCCCGGCCGCCACCGCCTCGGCGAACCAGCGCGTGAACAGCGGCAGCGGCGCGGCGGGCGCGGTGGCCGGGTCGAACGGCGGCAGGGCGGTGACCTCCGGGTCCCACACCCGCAGCGACCTCAGCAGTTCATGGAGGTCGGGTTCCATGCGCCGATTGTCGGGTGTCCGGCCCGCTCACAGCGACCCGAGGTCCGAGGACACCCACCGCTCGGGCCGCATCCGTACGACGACCTGCTCGCCGTGGTTCTTCCAGGCGAAGTCGACGTACCCGTCGACCTTGTCGGCCGGCAGATAGCGCGCGGAGAGCTCCCGCAGCCGCTCGATGGTGGCGGGGGCGGTGTCGAGCACCGGCCCCTCGACGGAGACGTAGCGGATGGTGGGTTCGAGGACGTCGACCAGCAGCGAGAACCGTCCCGCCGTGCCGATCAGCCGGTTCTTGCGCGAGTCACGGCCGGTCATGATCCATACGTCGCCGCCGGGCGCGTACTGGTACCAGATCGGGACGCTGAGCGGCGCGCGGCCGTCCTCCGCGTCGACCGCGAGTGCCGCGACGTGCGGCTGGGCCAGGAACTGTTCGCGCTCTTCGCGGGTCAGGGCCATGACGGGTTCCTCCTGCGACATAGGGGTGCGGGACGGTTCGCTGCACTGCAACACCGCCCGTACCGGCCGGTGTTCCCCCCGGGAGAACGACAGGCGGTGGCCCACCGGAGTGAACCACCGCCCGCCTGACAGGACATGAGGGACGAGCCCGGCTTCCTACCTGGTCGGCTTCTTGCCCGTGACCCCCAGATGCACCAACAGCGCCAGGTTCGGCCTGAGTTCGGCCTGCTTGACGCCCCAAGAGGAGAAACCTTTCTGGTGGGAGGCGACAGCCGCCAGCATCGCCACCAGGGAGCCCGCGACCGCCGCGGGATTCACGTCCTTGTCGATCCGCCCCTTGGCCTGCAGTTCGGCGACGGAGTCCGCCAGCGAACTGTTCACCGTGTTCAGGATCTTCATCCGGATCTTGTAGAAGCGCTTGTCGCCCTCGGCCGCGCCGAGGTCCACGACCCGCAGGATCGCGTCGTTGCTGCGCCAGAACTCCAGGAAGCCGTCGACGAGTTCCTGTGCCGTCTGCCAGCCGGCCTTCCCCGCCCAGGAGCGGCCCTCCAGCAGTTCGCTCAGCCCGGCGCTCTCGGCGGCCATGTGCTCGGCGAGCTCCAGGACGGCGCCCTCGACGTCCGGGAAGTACTGGTAGAAGGTGGCGGGCGAGGTGCCCGCCTTCCGTGCGACATCGATGACTTTGACGTCCCGGTACGGGGAGGAGCTGAGCATCTCGCTGAGGCAGTCGAGCAGCTTCTGCCGGGTCGCCTGCCCACGCCGGCCGGCCACGCGGCCGTCGACGGTACGCACTTGTCCTGTCATGACGTCAGCTTACCGACGGGTGATCTGAGCGCTATTCGGCCGACTGCAAATGGGGTGCGGGGGATCGGCGGGTCCGGTGTGCCTGGTCTGCGGCCTGCGGGCGACACGGTTACGTTGGCGGCATGGCCGAAAACAGGGCATCAGGGCACAGCGCGCCGGCGTACCCGGAGGGCACCCCCTGCTGGGTGGACGCGCAGCTGCCCGACGTGGAGGCGGGCCGGCGGTTCTACGGTGAACTCTTCGGCTGGACCTTCGAGGACCAGCCCCAGGGGACCGTACGGGCGCTGAAGGACGGCGAACCCGTCGCCTCTCTCGTCCGCAAGACCGACGGCCGGCTGCCCACCGTATGGACGGTCTCCTTCGCCACCCCGGACGCGGCGGCGCTGTGCCGGCGCATCCTCACGGGCGGCGGGCAGGTCGTCGCCCCGCCGCGGCCCTTCGGCGACCTGGGTGTCACCGCCCTCGTCACCGACCCCGAGGGCGCGGTGTTCTCCCTCTGGCAGGGCACCGGGACCCCCGGCTTCGGGCGCCGGCACGAGCCGGGCACCTTCGCCTGGGTCCAGCTGTACACACGGGACACCGCGACGGCCAACACCTTCTACGGCGGCCTCTTCCACGACGCCCTGTTCGGTCCGGACGCCGCCCCCGACTTCGGGCGCGCGCCGGTCTCCGACGTCTTCGCCGCCGAGATGCCGCCGCACTTCCTCGTCCACTTCGCCGTCGACGACCCCGCGGCCGCCATGGCGGAGGCGGTCCGGCTCGGCGGCCGGGTCCAGGTCCCGCCCTTCGAGACGTCGTACGGCACCGCGGCCGTCGTCACGGACAATCAGGGAGCGTCCTTCGCACTGCTGCGCCGCTGACTCATGGGCCGGTCCGCCCCCTTGTGTCATATGTAAACCCTGACACCCTATTTGTCGGCCGGTTCGCAACCGGGGCTCCGGACAGGAACAATCGGGGTGCGTGCCGCCATGGCGGTGCGGTGGTGAGACGCTGCACTTCGGTCGTGCACAGGTGGTGGCGCGACTCGTACGGGGAGGTGGCAGGCAAGTGGTGGATCAGCTGACGCAGCACGATCCGCGGCGTATCGGGCCGTTCGAGGTGCTGGGACGGCTGGGAGCCGGCGGCATGGGGCTGGTCTATCTCGCGCGCTCGGCGTCGGGCCGGCGGGTGGCGATCAAGACGGTCCGGACGGAACTGGCCGAGGACCAGCTGTTCCGGGTCCGTTTCACGCGCGAGGTCGAGGCGGCCCGCGCGGTCTCCGGTTTCTACACGGCGGCCGTCGTGGACGCCGACCCGCGCGCCGCCGTGCCGTGGCTGGCCACCGCGTACGTTCCGGCGCCCTCCCTCGAGGAGATAGTGAACGAGTGCGGGCCGATGCCGGCCCAGGCGGTGCGCTGGCTCGCGGCGGGCGTCGCGGAGGCGCTCCAGTCGATCCACGGCGCCGGACTGGTCCACCGTGACCTGAAGCCCTCCAACGTCCTCGTCGTCGAGGACGGCCCCCGGGTGATCGACTTCGGCATCGCCTCCGGCGTCTCGAACACCCGTCTGACGATGACGAACGTCGCCGTGGGCACGCCCGCCTACATGTCCCCGGAGCAGGCGAAGGACTCCCGCAGCGTCACCGGCGCGAGCGACGTGTTCTCGCTCGGCTCGATGCTGGTCTTCGCCGCCACGGGACATCCGCCGTTCCACGGCGCCAATCCCGTTGAGACCGTCTTCATGCTGCTGCGCGAGGGCCCGGACCTGGAGGGCCTCCCGGACGAGCTGCGCCCGCTCATCGAAGCCTGTATGCAGATGGAGGCCACGGGCCGGCCCAACCCGGCCGACCTCCAGGCCCAGCTCGCCCCGCACCTGTTCGGCTCCGGCTCCGACGACAGCGGTACGGCGTCGGCGTGGCTGCCCGAGCGGGCGGTGGGCCTCATCGAGTCCCGCCGGGGCGGCCGTCCCGCCCCGCGGCCCGCGCACGGCTCCGGCCGCAGCGCCGGCGGCGCCCGCCCGCACGTGCCCCCGCCGCCCTCGCACGACCCGGTCGTGCCGGCGCCCCCGCCCCTGCCCGCCCCGGTCGGCGCACCCGCGGGTGCCCCCGACACCGGCCCCGTACGGCTCGCGGGCGCCGCCGTGCCCATCGGACCCGGCCCGCGCGTCGCCGACGCGCGCGCGGCCGCCGTCAAGGCACCCCCGCCGGAGGCCGCCCTGGCCGCCGTCTGGTCCAAGCCGCGCCCCGGTGTCAACGGCGCCGACCCCGCCGTACCGGCCCCGACCGCGCCCACCGCCGTACCGCCGGAGCAGCCCGGCGGCTGGCGGCCGTGGCGCTTCCGCATGTCCAACGACGTCTGGGGCACCCCCGCCGTCGACGGCGACCTCGTCTACGTCACCTCCTTCGAGGTGCACGCCCTCGACGTCGCCACCGGCCGGCGCCGCTTCAAGACCCGCGACGTCGCCTGGTCGATGGCGGTCGCCGACGGCCGTATCCACGCCTCCGACGGGCCCACCCTGTTCGCCCTGGACGCCCGTGAGGGCGGCGATCTGTGGCGGCAGTCCACGGACGCCTGGGTGTACGCCCTCAAGGCCGAGCGCGGCACCGTGGTCACCGGCACGCGCGGCGGCGGCGTCCAGGCGTGGGAGGCGTCCACCGGGCAGAAGCTGTGGGAGATCGGCGGCTGCCAGACCGACTTCGAGTCCCCGGAGGCCGGGCCCGCCCTGCACGAGGGCACGGTCTTCGTCTGGCAGGACGCCCGCCTGCGCGCCCTGGACGCCCGCACCGGCGAGGAGCGCTGGTCGTACCCCATCGGCGACGCGGCCTCCTGCGGCGGCGTACCGGTCCGGGTGACACACGCGCCGGACGGCTACGCCTACGTCAGCGCCGGCACCCGCGTCCTCGCCCTGGAGGTGGCCTCCGGCCATGTCCGCTGGCACTTCGAGGCCCCGGCGGTCTTCCTGGCCCCGCCCGCCTTCGTCGCCGGGCCCGCCGTCACCGGCGGCGGTGTCTACCTCGCCGACTACCTCGGCACGGTCTACGCCCTCGACGCCACCGACGGCCGCGACCGCTGGCGCATCGCCACCGAGTCCCGTGCCTCGGTCGAACCGGTCCTGGTGGCCGCCGGCCACGTCCATGTGGGCAGCGGCAAGGGGCTGTACACGCTGGACGCGGTCACGGGCACGCCCAAGTGGCGCTTCCAGTCCGGCGGCGAGATCGTGGGCGCGCCCGCGGTCGCCGAGGGCCGTATCCACTTCGGCTCCAGCGACCATCTGCTGTACACCCTGAAGGCCGACGACGGCCGCCTGAGATGGAAGCTCGCGACCGGCGGCGAGATCACCGGCTCGCCGGTGGTGCGGGACGGCGTGGTGTACGCGTGCAGCAAGGACCGCTGCGTGTACGCGCTGGACGCGGAGAAGGGGACCGGGACGACGCGGACGGCGTGAGGCGTGTGGTGTGAGGGGGCGGCGGACCACCCCCTCACACCGGGTACGCGACGGTCGCCGGACGGTGACATGCTCGTGACACGAAGATCGATAGCCTGACGGCCATGAATTCTCGGGGGCACACACTCAAGCTCACGGCGGTCTCGGCACTCGTCGTCCTCACCCTCACCGGCTTCTCCACCGGCCGGGGCCACGGAAGCGGTCACGGCGACGGGGGCGGGGGCGGCTGCAGCAGCTCGGGTCAGAACCACGACTCGTCGACGTCGGGCGGATCGCACCGCGACTACGACGACGACGATGACTACGGTGCCGACGGCGACGACTACGGGTCCGGTGCTGGTGCGGACAGCGGTGAGAGCGCTTCCGCGTCCGAACTGGACGCCAGTGTGGACCTGGTGGACTGTGCCTCGAAGGCGACCCCGTACGCCACGGTCCAGGTCACCAACCAGAACGCCGTGGACGGCGTCTTCACCGTCACCGTGAGGTTCGAGGACACGGCCGGCGCGGAGGTCGTCACCCGCTCCCAGGACGTCGCCGTCCCCGCGAACGAGACGGTACCGATCCGCGTGAACGTCGGCACCGACGTGGACGTGACGAAGGTGGCGGAATGCGACCCGGGGCTGTACGCGCCGGTGGCCGGCTGACGCCGCGGGGCTCACCGGTGGGGAGTGCAGCACGAGGGCGAGGGCAGGACGGTGTGGTGCGAGCTGGACGGTACGCGGACCAGGGCGCGGGACGTACGACGACGGGGCCGAGGTTTCCCTCGGCCCCGTCGTCGCGACCGTAAGCCCGCGGACACACGCCGGCCGCGACGGCTCCCCCTCCGCGCCGCCGCGGCCGATCCCCCGTGTGCGGTGGAAGCTACTTGCCGCCGCCGAGGTCCAGCGCGGGCGGGGCCGGTGCGTGCTGGTCGAGCGTGGTGACCTCGCCGATGCTCGGCGGCGCGGGTGCGTGCTGGTCGAGCGTGGTGACCTCGGGGCCCTCGCTCGGCGGAGCAGGCGCGTGCTGGTCGAGCGTGGTGATCTCCGGGTCCTTCTTGGCTTCGCTCATGACATGTACCCCCAAGAGGTAGACAGGGCTTTGCGGTCCGAACCGCCCGTCCGGCGACTCCCCCGAAGTCTGCCGGACGGGCGGTTCGGCGGGTCTCCGACGAGAAGTGAGACCCTGCGAATCCGCCTGCCCCCCGACGCGCCGGATCCGTCTCACAAGAGTCCCAGTCAGGCATAAACATTCGATGAACGCGGTTCCCGATGTCAGGCCGCGGACAGCGGAGCGAGCAGGCGGCGCACCTGGACCGCTTCGGCGGAGCCCGCCTCGTCGTAGAGGACCAGGGCCTCACGCCAGCACGCACGCGCTCGGTCCGCCTGGCCGAGTGCGTCCAGTGCCCTGCCGAGCACGGTCAGAGCGTTGGCCCGCATCCAGTCGCCTCCGATGCAGCCGGACGCCAGGGCCTGTTCGGCGTGCTGGGCGGCGCTCGCCGGGCGGTCGGCCCTCAAGTGGACCTCCGCGATGCGGTAGTGGGTCGTGCCCTCCCACAGGGACTGCCTGTTCTCCGCGAAGATGCGCAGCGCTTCGTCGAGTTGGACAAGCGCCTCGGCCGGCTCCCCCGCCTGTGCGAGCACGATGCCGGAGGCGTATCTGGCGTTCGCCAGCCGGACGGACAGCCCCAGCTCGTCGTAGATGTCGATCCCTCGTTGCACCAGCTCGACGGCTTCGGCGCTGCGGTCCATCGAGGCCAGGGTGCGGGAAAGGTTGCAGACCGCGCTGGCCTCACCCGGTGTGTTGGCGTCGGCGCGGAAGGCGTCGATCGCCCTGAGGAAGTATCCCTCGGCGTCCGCGTAGCGGCCCGTGCACAGGGCGATGATGCCCAACTGGTTGGGTGCGGTGCTCCTCGCCCATGGGTCGTCTTCGCCGCTCAGCAGTGCGTCGGCGCGCCGGGCCTCCTTCTCGGCCTCCTCGAACCGGCCTGCCTGACTGAGCACTTGGGCCAGGGTGACCCTTGCCCGCATCTCGGCCTGTGCTTCTCCCAGAGCGGCGGCGGCGTCACGCGCGGCGATCGCCGTCTTCCGGTACTGACGTGAGTCGGCCCCGGATTCCGCCAGGTCGATGGTGACCACGAGCAGATCGACCGCCCGACGGAGCGTGGGGGCCTCGAGTGACTGCTGCACGCAGGCCAGGACGGAGCCGGCTTCCGCGTGCAGCCAGTCCAGAGCCTTCGAGGCGTCGGCGAACCCCTCGCTCCTGAGACGGCCCTTCTCCAGGTGCGTGATGGTCCGGTCGCCCGGCCGCTCGATGGCGTACACCTGTGCCGCCGTCGCCAGGTAGAAGTCCAGCAGCCGCGACATGGCCGCCTTCCGTTCCGCGGGCGGCTGCTCGTCCCTCTCCGCACAAGCACGCGCGTAGAGGCGGACCAGGTCGTGGAAGCGGTAGCGCCCAGGAGCCGCCGACTCCAGCAGGGACGTGTCGACCAGGGACTCCAGCAGGTCCTCCGTGTCGTCGACCGGGAGGTCGAGCACGGCTGCCGCGGCGGACAGGGCGATGTCGGGGCCGTCCGCCAGGCCGAGCAGGCGGAACGCGCGGGCCTGGTGCGCGTCCAGTGCGCCGTATCCCAGTTCGAAGGTGGCCTTGACCGCGAGGTCCCCGGCCTGGAGTTCGTCCAGCCGGCGGCGGCTGTCGGCCAGCTTGGCGGCGAGGGCGGAGACCGTCCACGTCCTCCGCGCCGCCAGCCGCGACGCCGCGATCCTGATCGCCAGCGGCAGGAAGCCGCACGCCGCCACCACGTCCAGGGCCGCCTCGCGCTCCGACCCCACCCGCTCCTCGCCCACGATCTTCGTGAAGAGGGCCAGGGCCTCCTCCGGTGACATCACGTCCAGGTCCACGAGGTGGGCGCCGGCCAGGTCGACCATCCGGACCCGGGAGGTCACCAGGGCCGCGCAGCCGGCCGTGCCCGGGAGCAGCGGCCGTACCTGTGCCGCGTCGCGGGCGTTGTCCAGCAGGACCAGGACCTTGCGGCCGTCCAGGACCGAGCGGTACAGGGCGGCGCGCTCCTCGAGGGAGTCGGGAACCGCGGAGTCCGCCGTGCCGAGGGCGCGGAGGAAGGAGCCGAGGACGGTCTCCGGTTCCGCGGAGCGGGAGCCCGCGCCCTGGAGGTCGACGTACAGCTGGCCGTCCGGGAAGGAGGCGCGGGCGGTGTGGGCGATGTGCACCGCGAGGGTCGTCTTGCCGACGCCGCCGATGCCGGCCAGCGCGGACACCGCCATGACCTGGGACTCGTCGCCGGACGCCGACGCGAGTACGCCGCTCAGCTCCCGCACGAAGGACGAGCGGCCCGTGAAGTCGGGCACCGTGGCCGGGAGTTGGGCCGGGCGGACGGCGACGGAAACCGGTTCCGCCACGGGGACCGACGGTTCCGCCAGCACCGGGTCGGCCCGGAGAATGCGCTGCTGGAGTTCCTGCAGGCCGGGGCGCGGGTCGACGCCGAGTTCGTCGGAGAGAAGGCGGCGGGTGTCCGCGTACACCGCGAGGGCCTCGGCCTGGCGGCCGCTGCGGTAGAGGGCGAGCATCAGCAGTTCGCGCAGGCGTTCCCGGAGCGGGTGCGCCGCGGTGAGGGCGGTGAGCTCGGAGACGGCCTCCGCGTGGCAGCCCTGTTCCAGGTCCATGTCGAGGCGGGTCTCGAGGAGTTGGAGCCGCCATTCCTCCAGGCGGACCCGCTGGGCCTCCGCGTACGGGCCCGGCACCCCGGCCAGGGTCTCGCCGGCCCAGAGGGACAGGGCCCGGTTCAGCACGTCCCGCGCGAGGGACAGGCCCCCGGTGTTGCGGGCCTTCTCCGCCTCCGCCGAGAGTTCCTGGGCGGCCGCGAGGTCCAGCGCGCCCTCGCCGAGCCCGCGCACCGCGTATCCGCCGGACTCGCTGACCAGCACCCCGGGATCCAGGACCTTCCGCAGCCGGGAGGCGTAGGTGCGCACCGCCGCCAGTGCCTGCGACGGGGGTTCCTCGCCCCACAGGGCGTCGATGAGTTCGGCCGCCGTGGCCGTACGGCCCTCGCGCAGCAACAGAGCCGCGAGCAGGGCGCGTTGCTGGGGGCTGCCGGTGGCGACGGGGTCGCCGCCGCGCCAGGCGCGCACCGGGCCGAGCACGCTGAAGCGCAGCGCGTCGGGCTCCGCCGAGGTGTCCGGACGCCGCTGCTCCGGTCCTCGCGGCACACCGTCCATGCGTTCCCCCTATGCGTCCTGTGCGACTAGGTCAGTTTGCCTTGTTCATGGCAGATGCGTCAGCCGTGGGAGACGGCGATCACACGGGGAGCGGCCGGCCATCACCGAGCCCACACACGTTCGTCCTCAGTCGTCCAGATCGACCCGTACCGTCAGCAGCCCGGCCCCGAAGGCGCGTACGGCGACGCTGTTGAAGCGGGGCAGGGTACGCAGCCGTGCCACCGGGTCGTCGTCGGGGAGCAGTCGGGCGGTGCCGGTGTGCCAGCGGCCCCGGACGCGCACCCGCACCCGGGGGTCCGCCTTGATGTTGCGGATGTACTGCGACCGTTCGCCGAACTCCGACACCAGCCAGAACGAGCCACCGGCTCGCCGCCCGCCCACCGGGGTGCGGCGGGGCAGGCCGGAGACCCGGCCGGTGGTCTCCAGCAGGGTCTGGAAGGGCAGCCGGCGCAGGACGGGATTCCCGATGCGGCGCTGAAAGGCCGTGGCCGCCCGGTACTTGCGTTCGGCGCGAGAGGTCCGAGGTGTCATCGTGCGTCGAGCCTACCGGCGGCCGAGGAGGACCGGGTCGGTGAAACCGGCCAGGGCTCCGGGCATCGGCGCGGCGGAGGTCTCGTGCCGGTATCGGGGAGTGAAACCCCCCGGAAGGCGAGGGGATCGGGAGATTTCAGGGCCCGCGCGACCGGCTGATGCCGACCGGTCGGTATGGACAGGCCGGGTCGGCGCGGGTATTGATGGGGACGTCGTCCGCGTACGAAAGGCCGCTCATGCGCATCGCCGTCACGATCTTCCTCACCGACGAGACGATCACCCCGGTCCGGCTCGCCCGGGAGCTGGAGCAGCGCGGGTTCGCCGGGCTGTATCTGCCGGAGCACACGCACATCCCCGTCGACCGGACCACCCCGTACCCGGCGGGCGGGGAGCTGCCGCGCGAGTACGGCAGGACGCTGGACCCCTTCGTCGCGCTCGGCCAGGCCGCCGCCGTCACCGAGCGGCTGGGGCTCGGCACGGGCATCACGCTCGTCGCGCAGCACGACCCGATCGATCTTGCCAAGCAGGCCGCGACCCTGGACCACCTCTCCGGGGGCCGGCTCACGCTCGGCCTCGGCTACGGCTGGAACGTGGAGGAGGCCGCCGACCACGGCGTCGAGTGGCGCACCCGGCGCGAGCTGGTGCGGGACCGGATGGCGCTGATGCGGGCGCTGTGGTCGGAGGAACCGACGGCGTACGAGGGGAAGTTCGGGAGCGTACGGGCCAGCCTCGCGTACCCGAAGCCGGTGCGGAAGCCGCGCGGGCCGGTGGCCGGACCGCGCACCCTGGTCGGCGGGGCGGCGGGACCGAAGCTGTTCGCGCACATCTGCGAGTACGCCGACGGCTGGCTGCCGATCGGCGGGCGCGGGCTCACGGAGGCGCTGCCCGTGCTGCGGGCGGCCTGGGCCGACGCGGGCCGCGAGCCCGGCGCCCTCCAGGTCGTGCCGTACGCCGTGCGTCCCAGCGCGGGCAAGCTGGCGCACTTCGCGGAGCTGGGCGTCGAGGAGGTCGTGGTGCAGCTGCCGCCGGAGGGGGAGGCGGGGGTGCTGCGCGCGCTGGACGAGGTGCAGCCGTTCGTGGTGGCACAGGGGGCCTGATGCGGACGCCCGAGGGCTCTGATCACCGCGAACGTATGCTCAAAGAATGACGACTTCCGTGACCACCGGAACCGGCGGCCCCACCGAGAACGCGCTGCGGCGCGCGCTCCGACGCGCCCGGGACGGCGTCTCCCTGGACGTCTCCGAGGCGGCGGTCCTCCTCCAGGCGCGCGGCGCGCACCTGGAGGACCTCTCCGCGACGGCCGGCCGGGTGCGGGACGCGGGGCTCGAGGCGGCGGGGCGGCCCGGTGTCATCACGTACTCGAAGAGCGTCTTCATCCCGCTGACCCGGCTGTGCCGGGACAAGTGCCACTACTGCACGTTCGTCACCGTGCCCGGCAAGCTGCGCCGGGCCGGGCACGGGATGTTCATGTCGCCGGACGAGGTGCTGGACATCGCCCGCAAGGGCGCCGCCGCCGGCTGCAAGGAAGCCCTCATCACCCTCGGCGACAAGCCCGAGGACCGCTGGCCCGAGGCACGCGAGTGGCTCGACGCGCACGGCTACGACGACACGATCGCCTACGTACGGGCCGTCTCCATCCGGATCCTGGAGGAGACGGGACTCCTCCCGCACCTCAACCCGGGCGTCATGACGTGGACGGACTTCCAGCGGCTCAAGCCCGTCGCCCCGTCCATGGGCATGATGCTGGAGACCACGGCGACCCGTCTGTGGTCCGAGCCCGGCGGCCCGCACCACGGCTCCCCGGACAAGGAACCGGCCGTACGGCTGCGGGTGCTGGAGGACGCGGGCCGCTCCTCGGTCCCCTTCACCTCCGGGATCCTCATCGGGATCGGCGAGACGTACGAGGAGCGGGCCCAGTCCCTGTTCGCGCTGCGCAAGACGGCCCGCGCGCACCACGGCATCCAGGAACTGATCATCCAGAACTTCCGCGCCAAGCCGGACACCGCGATGCGCGGCATGCCGGACGCGGAGCTGGACGAACTCGTCGCCACGGTCGCCGTCGCCCGGCTGGTCCTCGGCCCCTCCGCCTGCCTCCAGGCACCGCCGAACCTGGTCGACTCCGAGTACGGGCGGCTGATCGCGGCCGGCATCGACGACTGGGGCGGGGTCTCCCCGCTCACCATCGACCACGTCAACCCGGAACGGCCCTGGCCGCGGATCGAGGAACTGGCCGCCCACTCGGAGGCCGCCGGCTTCACCCTGCGGGAACGTCTCTGCGTCTACCCGGAGTTCGTACGGCGCGGCGAGCCCTGGCTGGACCCGCGGCTGCGCCCGCACGTGGCCGCGCTCGCCGACCCGGAGACGGGTCTCGCCCGCCCCGGAGCGCTTCCGGAGGGGCTGCCGTGGCAGGAGCCGGACGAGGCGTTCACCGCGAGCGGCCGCACCGATCTGCACCGCACCATCGACACCGAGGGCCGTACGGCCGACCGCCGCGACGACTTCGACGAGGTGTACGGCGACTGGGACGCCCTGCGGGAGGCCGCCGCCCCCGGCATGGTGCCGGAGCGCATCGACACCGACGTACGCGAGGCGCTGCGCACGGCCGCCGACGACCCGGTGAAGCTCACCGACGCCGAGGCGCTGGCGCTGCTGCACGCGGACGGGCCCGCGCTGGACGCGCTGTGCCGGGTGGCGGACGACGTGCGCAAGTCCGCGGTCGGTGACGAGGTGACGTACATCGTCACCCGCAACATCAACTTCACCAACGTCTGCTACACCGGCTGCCGCTTCTGCGCCTTCGCCCAGCGCCGTACGGACGCGGACGCGTACACGCTCTCCCTCGACCAGGTCGCCGACCGGGCCGCGCAGGCGTGGGACGTGGGCGCGGTCGAGGTCTGCATGCAGGGCGGCATCCACCCCGACCTGCCGGGCACGGCGTACTTCGACATCGCGCGGGCGGTGAAGGAACGCGTCCCCGGCATGCATGTGCACGCCTTCTCCCCGATGGAGGTCGTCAACGGGGCGAGCCGCACCGGCCTGTCGATCCGCGAGTGGCTCACGGCGGCGAAGGAGGCCGGCCTCGACTCCATCCCCGGCACGGCGGCCGAGATCCTCGACGACGAGGTCCGCTGGATCCTCACCAAGGGCAAACTGCCGGCGGCGACCTGGATCGAGGTGATCGAGACGGCCCACGAACTGGGCCTGCGCTCCTCGTCCACCATGATGTACGGCCATGTCGACCAGCCCCGTCACTGGCTCGGCCATCTGCGCACCCTCGCCGGGATCCAGCGGCGCACGGGCGGCTTCACGGAGTTCGTGACGCTCCCCTTCATCCACACCAACGCCCCGGTCTACCTCGCCGGGATCGCCCGCCCCGGCCCCACGTCGCGGGACAACCGCGCGGTGACGGCGATGGCCCGCCTCCTCCTCCACCCGTACATCCCCAACATCCAGACGAGCTGGGTGAAACTCGGTTCGCAGGGGGCGGCGGAGATGCTCCGCTCCGGGGCCAACGACCTCGGCGGCACGCTCATGGAGGAGACGATCTCCCGGATGGCGGGTTCCTCCTACGGCTCCTACAAGTCGGTCAAGGACCTGATCGCGGTGGCGGAGGCCGCCGGACGCCCCGCCAGGCCCCGTACGACCCTGTACGGCGAGGTCCCGGAGGAGCGCCGCCGGGCGGCCCGGGCCTCGGACGGGCACCTGCCGGAGCTGCTGCCGGTACTGGACTGAATCGGGCGGGGGGCACCACCGGCGCGGCAGTAGGATGATCCGAACCGCGTTCGATCGGGTGCCGTGGCCTTCGGTCGGGACCTGTAGCTGAGGAGATGCGTACCGGTGCCTGCCCGTCTTCCTTCGTGGGCCTGGGTGACCGGGCTGACCACGGCGGCGATCGCCGCGGTCGTGGTCCTGGCCGTCCAGGCGGACCAGGGGACGAAACCCACCGCCGCCACGACCCCGCCCGGTGCCTCCGCGCCGGCGGACGCGAAGCCGTCCGCCAAGCCGCCGGAGACGGAGAAGAAGCCGGTGGCCGTACCCGCCGACTCGGGCACGGGCCGCCGGATCGTCTACTCCCTCGGCGACAAGCGGGTCTGGCTGGTGGACGACAGCGACGCCGCCCGCCGCTCCTTCGCGGTCTGGCCGGGCACGGTCTCCCCGGACCCCGGCACGTACACGATCGGCAACCGCACCGAGGCCACCACCGGCAGCGACGGCGTCCCGGTCGAGCACATCATGTACTTCGCCCAGAAGTCCGGCGTCTGGGTCGCCTTCTCCAACGCGGTCGACGGCACCTCTCCCGCCCCCGCCGCCCCGGACACACAGACGGGCGGCATACGCGTGGGCAAGCCCGACGGCCGCGCCCTGTGGACCTTCGGCTCAGCGGGCACGACGGTCCGGGTCGTCGAGTAGCGGCCGGTCAGGAGGGATCCGCCCGGCCGGCCGGTGTCACCGGCAGGTGGTTGATCAGGAGGACCACTCCGCTGAGGACGAAGACGCGGAGGGCCGCGTCCAGGCCGTTCCAGTTCTCCGACTGCCACATCGCGAACCATTCGCCGCCGATCGCCATGAAGCCGGCGCCGAACAGGAGCATGACCATCAGCAGGCCGTAGGTGGAGACGCGGCGGGCGTGCGCGTGGTGGGGGCGGGTCCAGAGCCAGGTGCCGTAGATCAGGAGCAGGGCGGAGGCGGTCTCCCAGATGATGATCAGCACGTACGCGGTGTCCTGCAAGGCCTCGTTCGTGATCGCGCGCCACATCAGGTCGTCGTCCTTGAACGTGGTGTCCATCGCGAGGACATGGCGTACGAAGTCCTGGTTCGTCCCGAAGTCCGTGATGTTGCCGAAGGCGACCAGCGCCATGTAGAGGGCGACCGAGGCGGTGAGCAGCGTGGCGGTGAGGGGCAGTGCGCCGCGTGTGGTTGTGGTGGGCATGGCGGTTCCATTCCCCGTACGACGGCCCCTACCCGGGGGAGTTGGGCCAGAATGAGGGCGTCGGGACTCGGTGAGGGGACGTACGCGTGGCGCAGGCACGGCTGTCGATGCAGCAGATCGTCCAGGCGCGCCGGCGCGCCGGACTGGTGGCCCGCAGTGCCGAACGCGAGGTGTTCCGGGGCAACTTCGACCTTCCGCCCGAGGACGACCGGCACCGGTTCCTGTTCCATGTGCACGGCGACGCGGGCGTCGGGAAGACCTTCCTGGTCCGGGAGTTCGAGCAGTTGGCGCGTGAGCGGGGCGCGTTGACGGCGTACGTCGACGAGAGCGCGGACGGGGTGCCGGAGGTGCTGGCCGCGATCTGCCGTCAGGCCGCCGATCAGGGCGTGCGTTTCAAGGAGTTGGAGAAGCTGCTGCTCGCCCACCGCGAGCGGCGGCACGAGGCGGAACTGGCCGCGCTCGCCGCGCTCGACCCGGAGCCGGAGGGCGGGCCCTCGGCCGGCGGCCTGGCGCTCGCGCGGGCCGGGTTGGCCGGGCTGGGGCTGATCCCGGGCGTCGGCGTGTTCACCACCGCCGTCGACCCCGCCCAGCTCGCCCAGGGAGCCGACCGGTTGCGGGCCGGCCTCGGCGCACGCTTCCGCAGCCACGAGGACGTGCGGCTCGTCGTCTCCCCGGAGAGCGTCCTCACCCCGGCGCTGACGGAGGAGCTCGCGGGTGCCGCCTCCTCCGTGCCGTGGATCGTCCTGTTCTTCGACACGTACGAGCGCACCGGCCCGTTCCTCGACCGCTGGCTGCACGACCTCATGACGACCGACCGCTACGGCGCCCTGCCCGCCAACGTCGTGGTCGTGACCGCCGGCCAGCACCCCTTCGACACCGCCGTGTGGGGCGGCCTCTCCGACCTCGTGACCGTCGTACCGCTCGCCCCCTTCACCGACGCGGAGGCACGCGGTCTGCTCGCCGACCGGGGCGTCACCGCCGAGCCGGTCGTCACCGAGGTCCTGCGGCTCACCGGCGGCCTCCCGGTCCTGCTCTCCACCCTCGCCGGCACCCGGCCCACCGCACCCGACGAGATCCCCGACCCGAGCGCGACGGCGCTGGACCGGTTCCTGAAGTGGGAGCGGGACCCCGCACGCCGGGCCGCCGCCGTCTGGGGCGCGCTGCCGCGCTGGCTGGACGCGGACGTGTTCCACGCGGCCGCCGACTGCCCGGAGGACCAGCGCGACGAACTGTACGACTGGCTGGGCGGACTGGCGTTCACCGACGGGCGCGCGGCGCGACTGCGCTACCACGACGTCGTCCGCGCCCCGATGCTGCGCTGGCAGCGCACCCGATCACCGCGCGGCTGGGCCGAACGGCATCTGCGGCTGGCCCGGACGTTCCGGCGCTGGCGTGAGGAGAGCGAGGGCGGCCGGGACTCCGGTGAGCTGTGGGCCGACCAGGAGTGGCGGGAACTGCGGCTGGCCGAGTCGTACCACCTGCTGTGCGCCCGTGACACAGGGGCGCCGGGGACGGTGATCCGGGACCTGGCGGAGGCGTGCGAGCAGGGCGGGCCCGTGGCCGAGCGGTGGGTGCGGCTGCTCGGGGACGCGGGCCGGGACGCGGACTGGGCGATGGTGACCGGCTGGTGGCGGGAGCTGTCCGAGGCGCTCGCGCAGGGCGGCCCGGGAGCCGTACTGGACCGGATGCTGGACCAGGTGCCCGTGCCGTCCGCCGGCCACCGGGCACCGGGTGGCCTCACGTCCAGGCTCCGCCCCGGGCCGCGGGCGGTCAGCCACGACGACGCCGATCTGCTGGGGAGCCCGTGGCCGGGGGCCGTCACGGGTGTGGACCAGGGCGCCCACCCGGTCACGGCGGACGAGCGGGTCGCCCTCGAGGAGCCGCCGGTCCCGGTGACCGGCGACATCGGCCTCGGCGCCGTGCTCTCCCCCTCGCTCGCGGCCCGGCTGCACCGGGACCGGGCCGTCCTCGCCGCCACCCGCGGCGACTACCGGGCCGCCGTCACCCACCTGCGGCAGGCGATCCGCCTGGCTCCCCGCAATGCCGGCTTCCGCGCCCTGAGCGGCGAGTACCACCGCGTCCTCGGGCTGCACTCGGCGGCGATCCGGGACCTGCGCGAGGCCGTCACGCTCGCCCCCGGACACGCCTACGCCTGGGCCTCCCTCGGCGCCACCCGCCTCGCCCTCGGCGCCCCCGCCGCCGCGCTCATCGCCCTCGACCGCGCCCTGGAACTCGACCCCGACTACGGCTGGGCCCTCATCCGCCGCGCCCGCGTCTGGCGGGAACTCGGCGAGGCCGGACGCCGGCTCGCCGACCTGGACCGGGCTGTCGCCCTCCAGCCCGACTCGCCCTGGGCGCACTGCGAACGCGGCGACGCGCTCCGTGCCGCCGGACGCGACGAGGAGGCACTCGGCGCCTACGACCTCGCCCTCGCCCTCGACCCCGGGTACCGGTCGGCGTACGCGAGCCGGGGCGTGTCCCGCTTCAACCTCGGCCGCCCCGCCGACGCCCTGTCCGACCTGGACCGCGCCCTGGAACTCGACCCCTCCTACACCTGGGCACGCACCCAGCGGGACATCGTCGTACGGCACCACGACGGCTGAAATCCCACCGACCGGTTCTTTTCGGTCACCCGGTTCACATTCCTTACACTCCGCGTACCGAATCACCCCCTGAACCGACCGTCCCCGTTCGATTACAGTGCTGGGCGTCGTACGTGCGGACGGTGTGCCGGGAGGTCGTGGTGAGCGGTGGCGCCGGGGCCGTGTGGGGGCGCGGCGAGCAGCAGGACTTCCGCAGCCGGGTGCGCGGAACGCTGCTCGGGGTCGCCCTGGGGGACGCGCTGGGCGCGCCCGTCGACACCCTGACGACCGCCGCGATACGGGAGGCGCACGGCCGGGAGGGCCTCACCGAGCTCGCCCCCGCCTACGGCCGGCGCGGCGCCGTCACCCACCACACCCAGCTCACCCTCTTCACCGTGGACGGTCTGATCCGCGCCCAGGTACGGCGCGACACCGGCGCCTGGCATCCGCCGACCGATCTGCACCGGGCGTATCTGCGCTGGGCCGCCACCCAGCGGGACTGGCGACCGGACGAGCGGCGCAAGGACGACGGCTGGCTGGCCCGCGAGGAGTGGCTGTACGCCCGCCGGGAGCCCGTCCGCACCCTCCTGCTCGGGCTCGGCGACGACACCATGGGGACGCCTTCGGCGCCCAAGAACCCCGGTGAGGCCGGGCCGGAGGCCACCGCCCGGTCCGCGCCGTTCGGGCTGCTCGTCGGCTGGGAGCCGCAGCTCGTCGTCCAGCTCGCCGTGGAGTGCGCGGCGCAGACGCACGGGCATCCGGTGGCGTACGTGGCGGCGGGCGCGTACGCGGTGATCGTGCACACCCTGGCGCGGGGCGAGACCCTGGACACGGCGGTGCAGCGGGCGCTCGCGCTGCTGGCCTCACGGCCGGGGCACCAGCCGGTGTCGGACGCGCTGCAGCGTGCGCTGGGGGCGGTACGGCAGGGGATGCCGACGCCGGAACGGGTCACGGAGCTGGTCGGGAACGCGACGGCGGAGGGGGTGCTCGCCGCCGCCGTGTACTGCGCGCTGGTGGGGGAGGACGTGCGGCAGGGGTTGTGTCTGGCGGTGAACCACGACGGGCCGAGTGCGGTGACGGGGGCGTTGACCGGCGGGCTGCTGGGGGCGTTGCACGGGGAGACGGCTCTGCCTCCGGGGTGGCTGGCGGAGCTGGAGGGCCGGCCGACGGTGCTGGAGCTGGCCGACGACTTCGCGATGGAGATGACGCAGGGCGCCGCGCTGCACGGCCCCGCGGGGGCGTCGGCGGCGTGGCTGGCACGGTATCCGCGGGGTGGCGCGTGAGCCGTCCCACGCCGGAGGGGCCAGAACCAGCCCCTCCGGCGTTTGAGGAGCGGGGGTCCGGGGGCAGCGCCCCCGGGGGACGGGAACGGGAAGGGGCGGCGGGGGCGAAGAACTACCCCTGATCCCCCACCGGCGCCGACGAAGGAACCGCCGCCGCGGCCGAATCGTCGTCCGTGTTCACCCGCTCGATGATCGCCATCCGCTCCGGTGTGTCCTCCGGCTTCACATACCCGATCACCACGTACAGCATCAACGACACCGCCAGCGGAATGGACACCTGGTACTCCAGCGGCACCCCGCCGTCCACCGCCCAGTTGATCGGGTAGTTCACCAGCCAGAAGGCCAGCAGCCCCAGCCCCCAGCTCGTCAGCGCCGCCGTGGGCCCGGAGCGGCGGAACGGCCGCAGCAGCCCCAGCATCATCGGGATGGCGATCGGCCCCATCAGCCCGGCCACCCACTTGATGACGACCGTGATGATGTCCTTGAAGGCCGGCGAGTTGACCTGCGTGGCCACCGCCATGGACAGGCCGAGGAAGACCACCGTCGTCACGCGCGCCGCGATCAGCCCCGACCGGTCGCCCCACAGCCGCGCCTTCTGCGACAGCACCGGCGCCACATCACGGGTGAAGACGGCCGCGATGGCGTTGGCGTCGGAGGAGCACATGGCCATCGTGTGGGAGAAGAAGCCGACGATGACGAGCCCCAGCAGACCGTGCGGCAGCAGCTGCTCGGTCATCAGGGCGTAGGAGTCGGAGCCGTCCGGCTTCTGGGACTCCACCAGCAGGGGTGACATCCACATCGGGAAGAACAGGATCACCGGCCAGACCAGCCACAGCACCGCCGACAGCCGTGCCGAGCGCTCCGCCTCGCGGGCGTTGGGGGTGGCCATGTAGCGCTGGGCCTGGTTGAGCATGCCGCCGTTGTACTCGAACAGCTTGATGAACAGGAACGCCAGCAGGAAGATCGTGCCGTACGGCCCGACCAGCGGCTCCCCGTGTCCCTGGAGTTCGGGCTCGTCCCAGGCGCCGAAGAAGCCGCCGTGGTCGCCGAGTTCGGCCACCACCGCGACGAACATCGCGATACCGGCCAGCAGTTGGATGATGAACTGGCCCAGCTCGGTCAGCGCGTCGGCCCACAGGCCGCCGATGGTGCAGTAGATCGCCGTGACGACACCGGTGATGAGGATGCCCTGGTTGAGGGAGACGCCGGTGAACACCGACAGCAGGGTGGCGATGGCCGCCCACTTCGCGCCCACGTCCACGATCTTCAGCAGCATGCCGGACCAGGCCAGCGCCTGCTGCGTCTTCAGGTCGTAGCGGTTCTTCAGGTACTCCAGCGGTGAGGCCACATGGAGCCGGGAGCGCAGCCGGTTGATCCGCGGGGCGAACAGCTTCGACCCGATGGCGATGCCGAAGGCGATGGGGAACGACCAGGTGACGAAGGACGTCACGCCGTAGGTGTAGGCGATGCCGGCGTAGCCGGTGAACATCACCGCGCTGTACCCCGACATGTGGTGGGAGATGCCGGAGAGCCACCAGGGCATCTTGCCGCCGGCCGTGAAGAAGTCGCTGACGTTGTCCACCCGCTTGTGCGACCAGACACCGATGCCGACCATCACGGCGAAGTAGCCGATGAGCACCGCCCAGTCGAGACCGTTCATGGCCCCCCTTCCAGGGTCCGCCTTGTGAACTCCACTCAGCTGGTTGGCACTTCGCCTGAGCGGGGTAGGGACGAGGAAGTCCGCGAAGTGCCCGCTCATCGTGGGGGCGGTGGCGTGATCATGACAAGAAAGCGGAAGGTCAAGGGGAAGTAAAGATGTTCGGCTAGCTGACCTCCGTTCATCGACATGAACGGAGGCGGGGTCAGCGCAGCTCGTCGGGGCAGGGAGTGCCCCGCTCCCCCCACTTGTACGGAGCCGCCAGGCGGTATGTCCCCGGCTCGGGCGCGAGCAGCGTCGTCCAGGTGTCGCCGTCCGTGTCCTCCTCCGTCTCCAGCAGACAGCCGTGGACGTTCTCGTACGTCTTCGGCTCGCCCTCCGGCCGGTCCTCGGACTCCTGCGTCTCCCGCGGAGGATCCAGCGGTTTGCCGTCGGCGTCGACGAGGCCCAGCCACGGCGAGTACGGGACCCGGATCAGGATCCGGCCCGCCTTCTCCACCCGCAGCGTCCACTCGCCCTGCTCGGCCCGCTCCACGACCGTGTTCGGCTCCGCCAGCGGCGTCGGGTCCTTCACCGCGAAGAGCTGCCAGTTGGCGTCGCCCCAGATCTGCTCCAGATACGGCAGCCCGCGCTGCACCAGCTCCCGCTCCCGCTGGCCGCCGTCACCGTCCGGCTCGTCCTTCGGCAGCACCACGAAGTGCACGCCCCAGCGCTTCAGCCACTCGTTGTAGTTCGCCGAGTTGAGGGTGTCGTCGTAGAAGAGCGGGTTGCGCTGCATGTCGGCCTGCCGGTTCCAGCCCCGGGCGAGGTTGACGTACGGGGCGAGGGCGGAGGCCTCACGGTGCGAGGCGGCGGGGACGACCTCCACCCGGCCCCGCTCGGCGCCGACCCCCTGGAGCTCGTTCACCAGCGGCGCCAGCTCGCGCGCCCAGGACGCGCGGGGCGTGGTGTGCACGACGTCGTCGACCGACTTGAAGCCGATCCACACGGTGAAGCCGACGATCGCGACGACGACCGCGTACCACTTGCGGGACTTCGGCACGGTGAACGGCAGCGCCGCCACCAGCGCCACCCCGCCGAACAGCATCGACAGCCGGGTCATGTTCGACCCGATCTGCGAGCTGATCAGCCAGACCAGCACGATCCCCAGCCCGTACACGGCGGACGTGATCCGTACGGTCTTCCAGTCCGCGGGGACCAGGACGTACACCAGGATCGAGTACAGCAGCGGCAGGATCACCGAGCCGATGCCCATCGGCTGGGTCCCCGAGAACGGGAAGAGCCACGCCGAGACCGCCACCACGGCGGTGGGCGCGAGGCCCAGCGCCCACGCGCCCGGCCGCCGCTTCTGCAGGAACAGCGCCACCGCGATCAGGCCCACGAACAGACCGGCGACCGGCGAGGCCATGGTGGCGAGCGCCGCCAGCGGGGCCGCGCACAGGGCCTTCGCCCAGCGCTTGTAGCGCCAGCGGTAGGGCCAGCAGAAGACGACGGCGACCGCGCCGAGCGCGAACATCGTGCCGAGTCCGTACGTCACCCGGCCCGAGGCCGCGTTGCACAGCAGCGCGAAGACGCCCGCGAGGGCCGCCCACAGGGGGTTGCGCACCGACCGGCTGCGCATCAGCACCAGGGTCAGCAGGCCCGCCGACACGGTGCCCGCGATCATCATCGTGGTCCGCACCCCGAGGACCGACATCAGATACGGCGACACCACGCTGTACGACACCGGGTGCATACCGCCGTACCAGGCGAGGTTGTACGCGGAGTCCGGGTGCCGGCCGACGAACTCGGCCCACGCGTCCTGCGCGGCGAGATCGCCGCCACTGTTCGCGAACGTGAAGAACCAGACGATGTGGAGGACACCGGAGAGCGCGGTCACGGACAGCACCGGGTGCCGCAGCATGCGGGCGCGGACGGCGAGGACGGCGGTCATGAGGCGGCCGGAAGCGCGGTCAGCGGCCTCGGGCGGCCGCGGTGTCCCGGACCGCCCGCTCGCGGGCGGCGGTATTCGCGGGCCGGAGCCCGGGTCCGGTTCGGCGTCGTCGGCGCGTGTCGGCTCCGCTGTGGCCACCTGAAGGCACTCCCCGTATCCCGTCTGCTTGCCCGTTTCGTGACGCTAGCACGCGGTCCGGCGGCCGTCGCCCGTGGTGGGCGGCGGCCGCCGGCTCCGTGCGGTGCCCGGATCAGGTCAGACGCGTCAGCCTGTCCCCGAAACCGGGCTCGACGAGGTCTTCCTGCAGCGCGACCGGCACCTTGACGGCACCGCTCGTGCCGTCGCCGACCGTGAGCGTGCCGACCTTCGTGCCGGCCTTCGCCGTGTGCGGCAGCTCCCCGCCGGTGAACGTCAGCTTCACCGACAGACCCGCCCAGCCGACGGCCTTGACGTCCTCGGTGACGGCGACGGGCGTACGGCCGCCGAGGCCGTCGTCCGCGTAACCGACGACGGTGCCCTTCTTCAGGATCGTCGCCGACTCCAGTACGTCCTGCGCGGCCCGGATCAGCTGGTCGCCCGCGGACAGGGCGCCGGACAGGATGGTGTTGTCCACGCCGCCCTCGGGCTGGCGCACCACCGCGCCGATGATCCGGTGGGTCTCGCCGTCGACGTCCTTCTTCGCCGCGAAGGAGAGGTTGCCGAGCGCGGAGGTGGTCGTACCGGTCTTGATCCCGACCACGTCGTTGTGGCCGACCAGACGGTTCCAGTTGCCGTGCTTCGTGCCCTTGTAGTCGATGTACTCCATCATCGCGGCGACCTCGCGGAAGGCGGGCTGCTTCATCGCGGCCTTGGCCAGCTTCACCTGGTCCACGGCGGTGCTCACGGTGGTGTTGTTCAGACCCGAGGGGTCCGTGTACGTCGTGTTCGTCATGCCGAGGTCCTTCGCGGCGGCGTTCATCTTGTCGACGAACGCCTTCTCCGAACCGGCGTCCCAGCGGGCCAGCAGCCGCGCCACGTTGTTCGCGGACGCGATCAGGATGGCCTCGAGCGCCTCCCGCTGGGAGATCTCGTCGCCCGCCGTGACGTTGACGGTGGACTCGTCACCGGCGTCGGACTGCTTCTCGGCGAGCTCGTCGACCTTGATCTTCGGACCGTCGGCGCCGCTCTTCAGGTCGTGGTCGCGCAGGATCACGTACGCCGTCATGACCTTGGCGACACTGGCGATCGGTACGGGCTTCTGCTCGCCGGACGAGCCGAAGGTGCCGATGCCGTCGACGTCCAGCGCGGCCTGCCCCTTCTCCGGCCACGGGATGTCGACCTTGCCGCCCTCGAAGGTGAAGCTGTCCTCGGCGGTCAGCTCCAGGGTGGGCGTCGGGAGCGGGCGGAAGTTCTGTACGACGCCGAAGACGATCACCAGCAGCAGAACCAGTGGCGTCCAGATCTTGAGCCGCCGCACCGCGGTCCGCAGCGGGGTCTGCGGGGGCGGCGGGGTGTTGGTCAGCTCCGCCAGCAGATCCAGCGGCGGGCGGGGCGGCAGCGGCTGCTGCGTGGTCCGCTCGGGACCGACCTGGGGGAGCGAGGTGGTGGGGCCGGTGGGCTGGACGGGCGCGGCGGGCGGCTTGCGGGCACCGAGGTCCTCGTCCCGCTTCAGCGCCACGAACCTGCTGGTCCGCTCGGCCTCGGCATCCGCCCGGCGGGCCGCGTCGCCCAGCTTGAGCATGGTGGTGGGCTGATCCACGGCCGGCGCGGGGGCCCGCCCGGTCCGGAACACGGCGGTGGGCTGATCGACGGGCCCCTTGCCCTTCGGCCGCGCGCCCGCGTCGTCGGACCCCCGGGCCCCGGGAACCCCGCCGCCCCCCTCGCCGTCGGCGCGGGAAGCGTCCTTCGCGGAGTCGTCGGCCTGCGCGGCGCCCTCGGAGGCGGCGCCCCCGCGCTTGTCCTCGGCGCCGGAGGCGCCGGGCCGGGTGGCGTCCTCACGCTCGCCCTCGTCGCGGGACGCGTCCGTGGCGGACTCCGCCGCGTCCGCACCCGTGCCGGTCTCACCGGCGGCCTCGTCGCGGGACGCCCCGGCCGCGGGCTCCGGCGCGCTCGCGCCCGTCCCGGCCCGTACGGCGGTGCCCTTCGCGGCGCTCTTGGAGTCTGCGTCGGCTCGGGAGGCGGTGGCGTCGGGGGTGTCGTCCGAGTCGGCCTGGACGTTCCCGTGCTCGTCCTCGGCGCCGGACGCGTCGGCTGCGGCCATCGGCGCGTCCGCGCCGGTCTTCCGTGCGGCGGGCTCGTCCTCGGCGGTGGCCGTGGGCGCGTCCGTGTCGGCCGGGGCGGCGGTCTGTGCGGCGCCGCTCCCGCGCCGGCCCTCGGCACGGGACGCGTCGTCGTGCGCGGCGGTCTCGGGGCCGTCTTCGGTGCCGGACGCATCGTCGGCGCCCGTCCCCGTGCCGGCCCCGGCGTTCTCCTGCTCGCCCTCGCTGCGGGACGCGCCCTCGGGGGAGTCCCCCGCGCTCTCCGACTTCGCGGCGGCAACCGCCCGCCCGGAGGCGTCCTCGCCCGCCGGGTCCGACCCGCCCTCGCCCTCCTCGCCGGAGGCACCCGCGACCGAACCCGCCTCGGCCGTGCTCGCGCGCTCCGCGCCGGACGCCGCCTCTGCCGTACCCCGGTCGCCGGAGACATCACCCGCGACCGTACCGATTTCCCGCTCCCCGGTGTCGGCGGAACCTCCCGAGTCGTTCCCGGTGTCGGCCGAACCTCCGGAGGTGCCCTGGGCGTCGGCCGAGCCTTCCGAGGTGCCCTCGGTGTCGGCTGAACCTCCGGAGGTGCCCTGGGCGTCGGCCGAGTCTCCCGAGGTGCCCCCGGTGTCGGCTGAACCTCCCGAGGTGCCCCCGGTGTCGGCTGAACCTCCCGAGGTGCCCTCGGTGTCGGCTGAACCTCCCGAGGTGCCCTCGGTGTCGGCCGGACCCTCCGAAGCGTCCCCGGCGTCAGCCGGGGCACCCGGGGCACCCGGGGCAGCCGGGCTGTCCGTCGTCTCGTCGTCCGCCGGGCGGACCCACGTCGCCACCGCCTCGCGCAGGCGGCCCGACTCCCCGTTCCCGCCGCCCGAGGGCGGCTCCTCGCGCACCGACAGCACGCGCGTCGCCGTGTCCGGTGCCGCCTCGCGGCTCACCGCCAACCGGGGGTCCCGCTTCCCGGGAACCGGACCCGCGCTCCCCGACGTCGGTTCTGCCGACGACTCGCGCTGCTTCGACCTGTCGGGGGACTCGCCCGCCACCGATGCCTCCTCCATGCGCCGCACGCCCCGCGTGCGCCAACCGAACCGTGAACCGCCGCCCGTGACAACGCTCCACAGCGCTGTCCGAACCATGTACCAGTGTCCTGTGTGCGGACTTCCCCCACGTGGTAGACGAGAACGACATACCTACTGGTTCCACTACGAAGTGGTCACGCACCCTCGACAGACCAATGTGAGAGGGGTCACCCTGTCAGACATCCACGCGGGGAGGCATGGATGGGCAGGAGCCGCAGAACACTTCCGGAAGAGCTTCTGCTGCTGGCATTGGACCCGACCACGGGTACCACTGCACAGCCGCAGTCGCTCGACCTCGGTCTGGCCGGAGCACAGCTAGTGGAGCTGGCGCTGGCCGGACGGATAGCCCCTGACGGGGATCGTATCGCCGTGGTGGTGCCACGGCCGACTGGAGACCCAACACTGGACTGCGCGTTGGAGTTGCTGCGAAGGCGCGGCGCTCCCGTACGGGCGGTCAACTGGATCGGCGGGCCGCGACTCGGGCTGCGCCAGACCTACCTCTCGCATCTGGAGCGGTGCGGCATGGTGCACGCCGTGGCCGGACAGATGTGCGGGGTGCTGCCGACGACTCGCTACCAGGCGACGGACACCGAGATCAGCCGGGAGATCAGGGCCCGGCTGGACTCCGCGATCCGCACCGGCGTCCCGCCGGACCCGCGGACCGCGGCGCTCGCCGCACTGGCGCACGCGGTGGGACTCGGCAAGCACCTGTACCCGGGGAACGAGGGACGCTCCTCGCGTTCCCGGTTGCGGGATCTGATCCGGCACGACCCGATGGGCGGACTCGTGGCGCACGCCGTGATGGACGTCCAGAACGGCGCCGCGGCCCAGCCGCGCCGCAGCCCCGCCCCGGCAGGCCGGCAGGCCCCCGCCGGCGGCCGGGGAGCACCGGAACCCGCCCGTGGTGTTCCGGCGCAACCGCACCGCGGATCCATGGCACGCGCCGCGGTGCACTAGCCGTACGGATCCAGGGCGGGCCAGACCCGGTCACGGGAGCCGCAGTCCGAGCGGGGCGGGGAGAACACACGGGTTCTCCCCGCCCCGCTCGGCGCACCCGTGTCCGGCAGCGGCACGCGTCAACACCCGGGAGTTCACCGGGACGTGGCGTGTGCTTGTCGTATATCCACCGTTTCCCAGCGGTAGGAAGCACCTTGGTGGCAGTCTGCTCAACAGCAGACACGCAAAGTGGCAAGTAGTACTAGGCACGCAGCCGGAGGTGCACGTCCCGTGGCGTCCAATGTCAATCCCACCGTCAGGCGGCGCCGGCTGGGCCAGGAGCTGCGCCGGCTCCGCGAGGTCAAGGGCATGACCGCGGAGGAGGTGGCGGAGCGGCTGCTGGTGTCGCAGTCGAAGATCAGCCGCCTGGAGAACGGGCGGCGCAGCATCAGCCAGCGTGACGTCCGCGATCTGTGCGGGGTCTACGAGGTGGAGGACCAGCGGATCGTCGAGTCGCTGATGCAGATGGCCAAGGACTCGCGCCAGCAGGGCTGGTGGCACGCCTTCGGCGACATCCCGTACAGCGTCTACATCGGGCTGGAGACGGACGCGGAGTCGCTGCGCGTCTACGAGCCGCAGATCATCACCGGGCTGCTGCAGACCCGCGCGTACGCGGAGGCGATCGTGCAGGGCGGCTCGCCCGAGTCGTCGGAGCAGGACAACGACAAGCGGGTCGAGGTGCGGCTGCGCCGGCAGAGCCGGATCACCGCGGACCGGGACCCGCTGCGGCTGTGGGTGGTGCTGGACGAGGCGTCGCTGCACCGCGTCGTCGGGAGCCGACAGGTGATGCGGGAACAGCTGGAGCACGTCATGGAGTTGTCCCAGCTGCCGCACATCACCGTGCAGGTGCTGCCGTTCGAGGTCGGCGCGCACGCCGGGATCAACGGGCAGTACTCCATCCTGGAGTTCGCCGACGCGGCCGACTCGAGCGTGGTCTACATCGAGGGCGTCACCAGCGACCTGTATCTGGAGAAGCCGCACGATGTGCAGAAGTACACGGTGATGTACGAGCATCTGCGGGCCCAGTCGCTGAACGTGGAGGCGTCCCGGCAGCGCGTCGAGCGCCTCGCGAAGGAGTACGCGCGCTGAACACCGGCCGTACGGCGGCGGGATGGTACACCGTGGGCAGGCAGGGATGGAAGTATCCCCTGGTATATGCCACTCGGTCGAGTGAACGGCTCCTCCGAAAGAGGATGTTGGCGAGTAGCGTCGATCACGCCAACCACCAGTGAGGGTTGGCGAAATCCGGCCCCGGGTCCATGCCGGGGCACGCGGGCCGGTGACAGCGACTCAGCATCTGGCTACGGAGCGAACATGGCAATTCGTCTGGGCGCCACGGAAACGTGGACGACGTCCTCCTACACCAACAACAACGGCGCGTGCGTGATGGTCAGGTCGACCACCGAGGCGGCGCTGGAACTCGGGGACACCAAGGTCCCGGAGGGTCCGAAGCTGGCCTTCCCCGCGGACGCGTGGAACACCTTCGTGGCCTCGGTCAGGAACTGACCGGTCCGGCGAACGCCTCCGGGCGTCACCGGACCCCGTGGGCGCACACCGACAGGGCCCTCTCGACCAGTCCGCCGTCCTAGCCGAGAGGGCTCGGCCGCGCCCTCCCGGCTCGGACCCGTTCTGCTCAGCCCGCCGAGCCGGCCGCCGCGCCGGTCACCGGGAAGGCCACGTCACACACCGGGTCCTCGGGGCCCGCGGCCTCCCAGTCGGCGAAGTACACCTCCCGGCAGGGGCCGGCCGGTGTCAGCCCCTTCGCCCTCACCCACTCCTCCACCGCCTCGAACGCGGCCAGGATCTGCGGATGCGCCACCTGCGCCTTGGTGATCCGGGTCCGGGCCAGCCGCTGGGCCGGCTCCACCCGTACGACCGTCCCCCTGGCCCGGCCCCGGCCCTCGGCCCAGGCACGCGCCGCCGCCTCGTCGGCGACCGGCACACAGGCCTCCGCGGGGCCGTCGCTCTCCATGGACACCTCCGCGTGATACGCCACGAACGGCGTCCCCGCAGCGCCCCCGCACTCCCCGGCCGCTTCCTCCAGCCGGCCCAGCGCGGCCCCGATCCACGCCGGCAGCTCGTCCGCCAGCACATGCCGTGACTCGGTGATCAGCACCTGCGCCGGCACGTCCACCGTGTCGACCTCGAACTTCCCGTACATCTCGGAGTTCCTTCCCGACAACCGTCCACGGAGGTACTCGGCGAGCGTCCGCTGCCCGGCGTGCCGCGTCTCGACGTCCGTCCAGTACGCGGCGAGCCGCTCGGCCGCCACGGCGCCGTCGGCCGTGTCGACGACCCCGGCGATCCGGGCCAGCGGCATGTCCAGCTGCCGCAGCAGCGCCACCAGCCGGGCCGCCTCCACCTGCCCGGCCCGGTAGTACCGGTAGCCGGTGGCCTCGTCGACCCGCGCCGGGGCCAGCAGCCCCAGCCGGTCGTACAGCCGCAGCGCCTTCGCCGACAGCCGTGCCCGCGCCGCGAACGCCCCGATGCCCAGCAGTTCCTCGTCCACGCCGACATCCTCCGTCGCCGGACGGCCTCTCCGCCCGACGACGGACACGCTCACCCCTGCCCCAGGGGCAAGGTCAACGGTCAGCCGACCGCCTTCTCCACCGCCGACACGACCTCCGCGGACTCCGGCTCGGTCTGCGGCGAGAACCGGGCCACGATCTCGCCGTCCCGCCCGATCAGGAACTTCTCGAAGTTCCAGCGGATGTCGCCGCTGTGCCCCTCGGCGTCCGCGAACCCGGTCAGCCGCTCGTACAGCGGGTGCCGCCCGTCCCCGTTCACCTCGACCTTCTCGGTCATCGGGAAGGTCACGCCGTACGTCGCCGAACAGAACTCGGCGATCTCGCCGGCGCTGCCGGGCTCCTGCCCGAGGAACTGGTTGCAGGGCACACCGAGCACGGTGAAGCCCTGCTCCGCGTACCGCTCGTGCAGCCGCTCCAGACCGGCGTACTGCGGGGTCAGCCCGCACTTGGAGGCCACGTTCACGACGAGCACGGCCCGCCCCGCGTACTGGCCGAGCCCGGCGGGGCCACCGTTCAGCGCGTCGATCTCGACATCGAGGGGAGAGGCACCGTTGTTCTTCGCAGTCGTCATGGGCGCGAGCCTAACCCCCTGACGCGGAAGCCCACGGGCGGGCAGGATCGGTGGGGTCACCGTCAGGTCGGGGGAACCGCCGTGCCGTCGCCGAAGAACAGCTCCGCCGAGTGGCCCGCCCGCAGCCTGCTGGGGAAACTGCCGCCCGGGGACCGGGAGGAACTGCTCGGCCTCGGGGTGCGGACCCGGTTCGAGGCGGGAGAGGTGCTGCTCAGGGAGGGCGCCGACGACCGGCACGTCCTGCTGCTGCTGTCCGGCTTCGCCAAGGTCACCGCGCGGGTCGAGAACGGGGAGGAGTCACTGCTCGCCGTACGGGTCGGCGGTGACACCGTCGGCGAGATGGCCGCCATGGACGGGGCGCCCCGCTCGGCCACGGTGACCGCCTGCGGCCCCATGACCGCGCGGGTGCTTCAGCCGGGCACGCTGCGGGCCCTGCTGATGCGCCGCCCCGAGGTCGCCATCACGCTCACCGGCATCGTCGCCGACCGGCTGCGCTGGGCCAACCGCCGGCGCCTGGACTTCCGCGGCTACCAGGTCAAGGTGCGGCTCGCCCGGCTGCTGGTGGAGCTGGCGACGACGTACGGGCATCCGGTGGACGGCGGAGCGGTCCTCGGCTGCCGGCTCACCCAGCCCGACCTCGCCGCGCTCACCGGGGCCGCCGAGACCACCGTGCACAAGGGGCTGCGCGAACTGCGCGACGAGGGACTGCTGGAGACCGGCTACGGCTCGACGGTCATCCGCGACCTGCCCCGGCTGCGGCACATCGCGGACCTCGCCCCCGGCGAATGAACGGGGGCGCCCGCAACCGCGCATGACCGGTTCTCGCCCCCGCCCACCGGAACCCGTCCTTCACACGCGTGGCCCGCTGTATGTTTCGCACCCTTCCGCATCCCGTATTTCGACGGGGTTTCCCCCGCGCCCGGCGTGTACCACTGGCGTACCGGCGTCCGCACGGCTCGGGGGAGCGGGCGCCGGTGTCCCACGGAGTCCCCGGTGACTACGTCCCAGGGTGTGACTCCAATGAAAGAGCGGGGAGTTCGAACATGGGTACCTTCCGTCGCAGGCTGCTGCTGGCGGTCGACGCCAAGGGGTACGGCCGCGTCGACGTCGTGACGCAGCGGCAGTTGCAGGGGGCCATCCAGGAGCTGCTGGCGGTGTCGGCCGACGCGTCCGGGCTGGAACGCGAGCGCTGGGAGACACAGGTGGGCGGCGACTCGGTGCTCGCCGTACTGCCCGAAGGAGCCTCCGAGCCGCACCTCGTCGACCCGTTCATGCGCCATCTGGACGCGGGGCTGCGGGAGTTCAACCACGTCAGGGTGCGCGAGGCGTGGCTGCGGCTGCGGGTGGCCGTGCACTTCGGCACCGCCGCGCGGGCCGCCAACGGCTTCGAGGGGCGGGCCCCGGTCGAGATCGGCCGGATGCTGGACAGCGCCCCGCTGCGCGCCGCCCTGGACGCGGCGCCCGACGCCTGCATGGCACTGGCGGTGTCCTCGACGGTCTTCAACGACGTGATCCGCGAGGCGTATACGACGATCCGGGCGCGGGAGTTCCACGAGGTGGCGATCGAGGAGAAGGAGTACGCGGGACGGATATGGATCCGGGTGCCCGGACACGACGGGCCGGTGAGCCGGCCCGGCACCGCCGAGCCCGCGCAGGGGCGTGCGAAGGGTGGTGAACCACCGGACGTGCGCCCCTCGAATGCTTCTACTCCCTCCGGTGACACGGTAGTTCAGGTCATTTCCGGAACCGTGCACGCGCCGGGGGCCGTCTTCGGGATCTCCAAGTGACACGGAGTGATGACTGAGGATGGACGAGGAACAGAGCGAGCCGGGAGCCGAGAGGCCCGAAGAGGCTCAGGGGGCCGAGGAGACCGACGAGCCCCGGGCCGGGCGGAGCGCCCCGGACCGGCCCGAGCGGCCCGAGCCGTCCGGTGAGCCCGAGCCGCCCGCCCCGGACACTCCCGCGGCGGCTCCCGTGCACCACAACCGCGTCAACCAGTACTTCTACGGAGCCCTCGACGCCCCCGGCGCCCACTTCGGCATCGGCGCCGGTGACTCCGCGAGCGTCCGCCGCCGCGCCGTGGGCCGGCTGGACGCGGGCGAGGCGGACGCCCTCCTCGCCCCGTACGTCGAGCCCGGCTGCTTCGAGGAGGCCGCCGCCGCCCTGGCGCAGGACGGTGTGGTGGTGCTCGTCGGCCCGCCCGGCATCGGCAAGCGGTCCGCCGCGGTCGCGCTCGTCGCCAAGGCGGCGGAGGGCACCGAGTACGTGGTGCTCTCACCCGGCCGCAGCCTGGAGGATCTCGCCGAGGGACGGGTGGCGTTCGGGAAGGGCGTCGGCTATGTGCTGATCGACCGGATGCGGGAGACCGCCTCCGGCACCGCGGACTTCGACTGGCGGCGCGTACGGGACACCGTCCGCGACCACGGCGCCCACCTGGTGATCACCACCGTGCACCCGGTGGACGGCGACGCCCCCGGCTCCGTACGCCATGTGAGCTGGGAGCTGCCGGATCTGGCCGCGGTACTGCGGGTACGGCTGCTGCGGGAGCGGTGCGACGCGGACACCGTCGAGCGGGCCGTGGCCGGCCTGCCCGACGGCTGCGGGGTGGCGGAGGTCGCCGAGGCGGCGGGCCGGATCGCCCGGGGCGGCGACCCCGACGAGGTCTGGCAGGACTACGGCAGCGGCGCGGCGGAGCCCGTACGCGAGTGGTTCGCGGCCGGGCGCGAACCGCGGGAGTGGGCCGAGGTCACCACGCTGGCCTTCATCACCGGCGCCGGCTACCGCGACTTCGAGACCTGGCAGGAACGCCTGGAGGAATGGGTCGCCCCCACCTTCCCGCTGCTCGCGAACGACGAGGAGACGGCCGCCGCCCACCGCCGCGACGCCGACCGCCGGCTCTCGCTGGGCCGCAACGTCCTGGTCACCGTGGAGAAGCGCAAGGACGGCGCCCTCACCCGGGGCGCACTGGTCTTCGCCCACCCCCAGTACCGGCAGTGGGTGCTCCAGGAACTGTGGGCGAAGCGCTCCACGGCGTACTGGAACGGCGTCCGCGACTGGCTGACCGAACTCGTCGGCACCCGCCCCGGCCTCGGGGTACAGCTGTCCGTCGCCTCGGGGCTCGCCCTGCTCACCCGGCCCGCTTTCGACGAGGTCGACGAGAACTATCTGCACCCGTGGGCGGCGGGCGCGGCCGGACCGGCGGGGCAGTCCACGGCCACACTGGTGCTGCAGTTCATGTGCCTGGACGAGGGACTCGCCTCCACCGCCCTCGCCGTGGGCCGAGGCTGGGCCCACTCACCGGACCCGGCGGTACGGTCGGCGGCCGCGGCGGCGTTCAGCGGGGCGCTCGGCGTCCGGTTCCCCACCGACGCCGTGAACGTGCTGCTGCGGCTGACCGGCCGCTCCGAGGAGGCCGCGCCCGCCCTGGCCGGGCTGGTCGCCCTGCTCCTGGAGTGCGGCGAGGACACCGGCGCGGTGCTGCGCCCGCTCGCCTACCGGCTGCGGGCGCTGCGCACCACCCTGACCGGACACCACAAGGAGACCGTCCTCGGCACCGTGCAGACCGTGCTCGGCGCCCGCGATCCCCGGACGGGCCGGCTGGTGGGTGCCTCGCTCCTCGACGGCGACCCCGGGCAGAGCGACCGGTTCGCCGAACTGTGGGCGGGCGTGCTGGAGAGCCGCCCGCGCCGGGCCTGGGCGCTGCGCCTGCTGCACGCCACCCTGCGCGACCTGACCGCCGTGACGGCCGAACCGGACCCGGCGGCCGTCCGCTTCGGCCGATCCCTGGGCGCCGTCCTGACCGACCGCGAACGGTGGCACCTCTCCACCGCCCTGCGGCGGACCGCCGTCCGTTCCGCCCCGGAGACCGCCGCCCTCATGGAGACCTTCCTTATCGCCGTACTGAGCACGGAGGACTGACACAGGTATGGCCGAGAACTATCCCCTCGTCCGGCAACGGGAGTACCGGCGGCCGGAGAAGCGCGTCGGCTGGCTGAACCGGCGCACGGTGCGCGACGAGGACGAACTGCCCCTGATCGCCGCCCATCACGTACGGGTCTTCCGGGTCGGCGACGACTATGTCGAGGATTCCGGGAACCTGCGCCCCGACGACCCCCTGGTGACCGGTGCGAGTTCCGTCACCGTCGTGGACCGGCGGGTCGAGGTCCCGGTCGTGGTGGAGACCCGCATCCCGTCCGCCGAGGCCGGCGACTTCACCGTACGGACCACCTTCTACTGCACGGTGACGGACGCCTGCGCCGTCGTGCGCGACGGCGTCACCGACCTCGAGGCCCTGCTCCTCGGGCATCTGCGCGCGGTCCCGGGGCTCACCGAGGACGGCAGCGATCTGCCGGTCGTCGACGCGGACGCCGTACGGGAACGGATCGACGCGCGGCTGACCGCGTACCACGAGATGCGGCCCGCCCCGGTGTCCGGGCTGGAGGCCCGGCACGGCATGGTCGAGGTCCTCACCCCGGCGGAACTCGCCGAGGACATCGCCAAGCTGCAGGAGGAACGCCGGCAGCTGGAACGGGACCGGGTGAGGCGGGAGTGGGAACAGGAGACCGCCCTCAAGCGCTCCCTGCTGGAGACCGAACTGGAGCTGAAGCGCGAGGAGTTGCGCAACACCACCGCCCTGCACCGGGAGCGCAACCGGCAGGAGGAGGCGCTGGAGGAGGAGTTCGGCCGCCAGAGCCTGGAAAAGCGGATCTCCAGTTTCCGGCACGAGACCAGCTCCGAGGACCAACGGCAGGACCTCACGAGGCAGTTCGAGCGGAACCGGTATGAGCGGGATCAGCTCAGGCAGGACGCCCAGCTGATCGGCAGTGACCCGATCCTCGCCGATCTCCAGGCCTGGCGGCAGGGCGACATCACGGCCGAGGAGCTGTCCCAGCGGCTGCACGCGGACGAGGAGCGCCGGGCCGGGCTCGCCGACCGGCGCAGGCGGACGGCGCTGGAGGACGATCTGACCCGGCGCGGCTTCGACCGGGACGAGACACGCTGGCAGGTGGAGCAGGAGGAGCGGAGCACATCCCTCGAACGCCAGTCCGCGCTGGAGGAGGCGGCGAGGCTGCAACAGGAGGACAACCGCCGCTGGAACCTGGAGCACCAGGAGGACGTACGCGCCCGCGACGCCGACCGGCAGGAGGCGCAGATGCGCGAGCGGGACCGGCAGGAGCAGCGCAGGGAAGAGCTCGCCGCCTGGACCACGCTGACCACGAAGGCCTTCGACCGGGGGCTGTTCGACGGCCAGTTGACCGATCCCGGCGCCCATATCAACCGGGTGCGGGACATCACGCGCGACCAGGACGGGCAGAGCCCGGACCCCGGCCGGGAGGTGCCGGGCGGGACCGCGCGGAGCATCCCGGCGGGGGAGACCACTCTCGACGCCGACGACGCCGAACTCGACCTCGGAGGCACCGACTCGGAGGCGAACCTTGGCCACCACTGACACGTCGCCCCGCCTCGCCCGGAGCGGGCCCCACGACGACGTCCCGCCCGCCGGCCGCCCGGCGCCCATGGAGACCGCGGGCCCCGGCGCGCGGCTGCGCCGCCTGATCGGCGTCGACGAGTCGCTGCTCGCCTGGGTGCCGGAGGAGCGCACCCGCTACACCTGGTACGGCGCGCTCGTCCTCAACACCGCGCTGATGGGCGCCCTTTCCATGTCGCTGGCGCTCGGCAGCTTCCGTTCCGATCTGCCGCTGATCGCGGTGCTCGGGGTCGCGGTGGTCTGGTTCTGGGTGGTGCTGGCCATGGACAGCTGGCTGGTGTCCAGCACCCACGGCACCACCGTGAAGAAGTGGTCGCTGGTGCTGCGGCTGTTCCTGTCCGTGCTGCTCGGCCTGTTCATCGCCGAGCCGATCCTCTTCCAGATCTTCGACAAGGAGATCCGCCAGGAGATAGCCGTCGGCAACGAGCGGAAGGTGGCCGACTACCGGGGCATGCTCGTCGCCTGCAACCCCACCGGCGGCGAGTCCACGGCGGGCCGCCCGGAGTGCGCCCCCTACCAGCTCAAGGTGGCCGGCTCCCCCGCGGAGCTGGCGGCGCAGATCAAGAGCAACAAGACCGGCATGGCGGCCCTGCGGACCCAGGTCACCGAGATCAACAGGACCCTCGACGGCAAGATGGCCACCGAGCAGCGGGAGTGCGGCCGGGACCACTGGATCCGCAAGGGCGGCGGCCTGGACGTCACCATCACCTGCGAACGGGCCCGCAAGGACTCCTCCTCCTACCGCACGACCAGCAAGATCGACACGTACGAGAAGCAGCTCGCCGGCATGCGGGACAAGGCACAGACCCTGGAGGCCCGCAAGAACCGGGCCGCCGACGCCTACCAGCCGCTGCTGCAGAAGGCCGTCGACGACAAGACCCGGCAGCGGGCCGAGGGCCTCGACTCGGAAGGCATCCTCACCCGGGCGCACGGCCTGCGCACGATCGCGGACTCCGACGGCTTCGCCCTCTTCATCACCGTCGTCCTGCACCTGCTGCTGCTCTCCCTGGACGCCCTCCCGGTCCTCGCCAAGTTCATGAGCGGCGCCACCCAGTACGACCGCCTCCTCGGCACCCGCTACGACACCAGCCGCCGCCTGCACACGGAGGAACTCCAGGTCCAGCAGGCGTGCGTGCGGATGGAGCACGAGGTCCGCCGGCACGCGGTGGAACAGGAGACGAACGAACGCATGCGCCGCGCGGAGGAGCGGCACCGGACCGCCCGGTCCCAGCGCGCGGCACGCGAGCGGCTGGAACTGGAGGAACGGATGGCCCTGCTCATGCGCACGAGGAGGGCCTGACCGGCACCGGCAGGAGACGGCGGGGTCCGGGTCAGTCCTGCTCCGGGTCCTCCCCCTCCACCAGCCGTTCCGCGATGTCGTCGGCCCACGCCTGGGCCCAGCGGCGGAGCTCCGCGATCCCGGGGCCGTCCAGCCCGTGCACCCGGAACCCCGAGTCGTCGAGCCACTCCGTACCGGCCAGCCGGGACTGCAGCTCGGTGAGGTCGAAGGTGTCGGGGGCGTGACGGCGCCCGAGTTCCTCCAGCTCCGGGTGGCTCCAGCGGTGGGCGGCGGCGTGTACGTCGACCAGGTCACGGGGCAGTCCGCGATCGGCCAGCGCCCGTACCGTCGTCCCGACGAGGTCCTCCAGGGACAGCACCGGACCGGCGTCCGTGCGGACCGCCGGACGCCACAGCGCCTCCTTGCGCAGGTCGACCCGCCACCGCGCGCCGGACGCGGGATCACCGACGACCAGCCGGGCGGCCAGCGGATCCGCGTCGGGCCCGTCGACCGCCCACCCGCGCTCCGCCAGACCGGCCCCCACCGCGCCGGCGATCTCCGCCATGGCCGCGGGATGCTCGGTGACCAGGTCCACACCCCCGCTGCGCCGGGCCGCCACCAGCCCGTGCGCCCGTACGGCGTCACCTCCGGCCAGCAGCAGGCCGTACGGCTCCCCGGCGGAGAGCAGCCCGGCCACCAGCCGCTCGTGTACGGCGTCCTCGCCGGCGGAGGGTGATCCCATGCCCCGATTATCGCGCCGGGAGCCGTCCGGAGGTCACCGCGCCGTCACGGTCCGCTGCTTCTCCTCCGAGAGGGCCGCCACCCGGGCCCGCCGGGTGCGCGGCCCGAAGACGGCCAGGACGATCGCCCCGGCCAGCCAGGTCCCGGCGATGAAGAAGAAGACACTGCGGTAGCCGTTGCTCTGGTAGAGCGCCGCGACGATCAGCGGACCGGCGGCGTTCGACAGCCGGCCCAGACCGTAGGAGACGCCGGTTCCCAGCGAGCGGGCGCGGGTGTCGAACAGCTCGGGGGAGTAGGCGTAGGCGAGGGCCGTGTAGCCGCGCTCGAACATGTTGACCAGGAAGCCGAAGACGATGATCAGCACCGGGTTGAAGGTCAGCCCGTACAGCAGTCCGCACAGCGCGATGACCGTGCCGAACACGGCCAGGCTCCACTTGCGTTCGAAACGGTCGGTGACCAGCGACGCGAGATACGAGCCCAGGGGCGCGCCGACGGTGGTGAGCGCCACGTAGAACACGGACTTCTCGACGCTGAAGCCCTCCTTGGCGAGCAGCGTGGGCGCCCAGCTGGAGTAGCCGAAGAAGCCGACGGTCTGCGTCACCCACAGCACCGTGAGCAGCAGGGTGGGGAGCAGGTACTTCTTCTGCAGCAGCAGGCGTACCGGCGTGCGGGTCGACGGGGTCTCCTCCACCGGGGGCGCCGGCTCGGGCAGCGGGCCCTTCTCCGCGGCGACGCTCGCCTCGATCTCCCGCAGCACCTCGTCGGCCTTGCCGTGCTCGCCCCGGCTCTCGTACCAGCGCGGCGACTCCTTCAGCCGCTTGGTGAAGAACACCAGCAGGATGCCGAGCGAGCCCCACAGGTAGACCAGCCGCCACGACCAGTCGCTCAGGGGCACGACCGCGCTGGCGATGAGGTTGGTGGCCGGGGTGCCGCAGATGCCGATGACGATGGCGTACGCCTGGAACTTGCCGCGCACGGCGGCCGGGTACATCTCGTTGACGTAGATGACGGCGACGACGGTCATCGCCGCCAGACCCGCCGAGGTCAGTACGCGGAGCACGCCCAGCGACACGATGTCCCAGGAGAACACCGACGCGAACGAGAAGGCGCCGAACCACACGGTGGTCAGCATCAGCGTCCGTTTGCGGCCCCACCGGTCGGCCATCGCACCGGCGACGACCGAGCCGAGGAACATGCCGACGAACGACAGCGAGGTCACGTAGGCGATCTGGTCGATGGTGACGCCCCACAGCCGGATCAGCTTGGGCGCGGTCGTCGCGAAGGTGTTGATGTCCGCGAACTCGAAGAAGTAGGCGAAGGACACGGCCACCAGGGTGACCTTGTGGAAGCGGCCGATCGGCAGCCGGTCGAGCCGGTTCAGCGCGTTGGCGTGGGTGAGTTGCCCCATGGTTCAGATCTCCTCGCCGGGCCAGTACAGCTTCATCGGGTTGTCGACCAGCAACTTGTGCCGCTGGTCCGCCGTGACCGCGATCCGCGGCACGTAGTCGACCAGGAGGCCGTCGTCGGGCATGTGGTCGGTGAGGTTGGGGTGGGGCCAGTCGGTGCCCCACAGCACCCGGTCGGGGAACTCCTCCACGACGCGGTGGCCGAAGGGGACGACGTCCGCGTACGGGTGCGGTTCGCCGTCCAGGGCGGCGGGCCCGGTCACGCTGAGGCGTTCGGGGCACGTCACCTTGACCCAGACGTCACCGGTGCCGACGAAGCGCAGGAAGCGGGAGAACTCCGGGCCGTCCGCCGGACGGGTCACATCGGGGCGGCCCATGTGGTCCACCACCAGGGGGGTAGGCAGCGAGGTGAAGAAGTCCTCCAGGTCCGGCAGATCGGCGCTCTCGAAGTAGAGGACGACGTGCCAGCCCAGCGGGGCGACCTTCTCCGCGACGGTCCGCAGGCCGTCTCGGGGCGAGGCGTCCACCAGCCGCCGTACGAAGTTGAACCGCACCCCGCGCACACCCGCCGCGTGCAGATCGAGCAACTCGCCCTCGGTGACGTCCGGCCGGACGGAGGCGACCCCGCGCGCCCGGCCGCCGGCCGCCCGTACGGCGTCCACCATCGCGGAGTTGTCGGTGCCGTGGCAGGTGGCCTGCACGATCACCGTGCGGGCGATGCCCAAGTGGTCACGCAGACGGAACAGTTGGTCCTTTCCGGCGTCGCAGGGCGTGTACTTGCGCTGCGGGGCGAAGGGGAACTCGGCCTGGGGGCCGAAGACATGACAGTGGGCGTCGACGGTGCCGGCCGGGAGCCGGAAGACGGGCTCGGACGGGCCGGGGTGCCAGTCGAGCCAGCCCGGGGTCTTGGGGGAGGCGGTGGGCATGGGTCTCCTCGGGGAAGGGGAAACGGGGCGGGGACGAGGGCCTTGGTGCCGCTCAGCGGCCCTGGCGCTTCAACAGCGCGTCCAGGCGCGGGTACACGGCGCGGGCGTTGTGCTCCTGGACGGCGGCCAGGTCGGCGGCGGACAGCCCGGCCGCCTCGGTGTAGCGGCGGGTGTCGTCGAAGTGGTGGCCGCTGCACGGGTCGATGTCGCGGACGGCGCCGACCATCTCCGACGCGAAGAGGATGTTCCGGGCCGGCAGGACGTCGAACAGGAGGTCCGCGCCCGGCTGGTGGTACACGCAGGTGTCGAAGAAGACGTTGCCCAGGACGTGCTCCTCCAGCGGCGGCTTGCCGAGCGCCATCGCCAGGCCCCGGAACCGGCCCCAGTGGTAGGGCACCGCGCCGCCGCCGTGCGGGATCACCAGGCGCAGGTCCGGGAAGTCGGCGAACAGATCACCCTGGACGAGCTGCATGAACGCCGTGGTGTCGGCGTTGAGGTAGTGCGCGCCGGTGGTGTGGAAGGCGGGGTTCACGCTGGTGCTGACGTGGATCATCGCCGGGATGCCGTACTCGGCCATCTTCTCGCAGACCGGGTACCAGGAGTGGTCGGTGAGCGGCGGGGCGGTCCAGTGGCCGCCGGACGGGTCGGGGTTCAGGTTGACCGCGACGGCGCCGTACTCCTCGACACAGCGCACCAGTTCGGGGATGCAGGTGGCGGGGTCGACTCCGGGCGACTGCGGGAGCATCGCGGCGGTGACGAAGCGCTCCGGGTACAACAGGCTGACGCGGTGGCAGAGTTCGTTGCAGATCGCGGCCCACTCGGCGGAGGTCCGGAAGTCGCCGACGTGGTGCGCCATGAAGGAGGCGCGGGGTGAGAAGACCGTCAGGTCGATGCCGCGTTCGTCCATCAGCCGCAGCTGGTTCGCCTCGATCGTCTCGCGCAGTTCGTCGTCGCCGATCCGCAGGCCGGAGCGGGACGGGGCGAGTGCGGGGTCGGCGAGCCCGGCGATCTGCCGGTCCCGCCAGGCGGCCAGGGCCGGCGGGGCGGTCGTGTAGTGGCCGTGACAGTCGATGATCATGGCTGCTTCCTCTGCTCCGGTACGTCGTCCTCGACCGCTGCAGCCTGGATCCGCCGGTCGGGGCGCGGGGAGACGACCGGGCACAGAACTAACCTCCCCTTAACATTCCGGCCCCGGGCGCCCCGGCCGCCCGCCGGGACCACCGCCGGGCGTGGTCTACATTCGGAACCGGAGACTCCGCGACGAGGCCGCAGGGAGGTGAGCGGGGATGCAGATACTGCTGGCCGAGGACGACGACGGGGTGGCCGCGGCCCTCGTCGAGGTCCTCTACGACCACGGCCACGACACCCGCCGGGTCCGCCACGGCAGGGACGTCCTGACCTACCACCGCAGCGCCGACCTGCTCCTTCTCGACCTCGGCCTGCCCGATGCCGACGGCCTGGACGTGCTGCGCGGACTGCGCGCGGTGAGCGACCTCTCCGTGCTGATCCTCACCGCGCGCGGCGACGAGCGCTCCGTGGTGCGCGGCCTGCGCCTCGGGGCCGACGACTACCTGGTCAAGCCGGTACGCCTCACCGAGCTGCTGGCCCGTATCGAGGCCGTCACCCGGCGCACCGCGCCCCGCCCCGCCGCCCCCGCCGCGCGCACGGTCCGCGCCGGTGACGTCGAGGTCGACCTCGACGCCCGCCGGGTCCGGGTGGACGGCGCCGAGGTCGATCTGACCGCGAAGGAGTTCGACGTCCTCGCCGCCCTGGCCGCACGGGCCGGTACGGCCGTCAGCCGGGAGCAGCTCCTGGACGAGGTGTGGGGCGACGCCCACCACGCCGTGTCCCGCTCCCTCGACGTCCACCTCACCCAGCTGCGCGCCAAGCTGGGCCGCCCCGGCCCGCTCACCACGATCCGCGGCTTCGGCTACCGCTTCGGGGACTGAGGGACCGGCGCGTGCGTACCCGGGTCCAGACCGTGCTGCTGGTGTTCGGCATCCTCGTGGTCGCCGCGTTCGCCGTGCCGCTGCTGCTGTTCACCGCCTCCGACCGCACCCAGCAGCTCGTCCTCGCCCGCAGCTCCGCCCTCGACCGCTTCGCCTCCCTCATGGACCAGGCCGCGGCGACCGGCGACACCTCCGCGGTCGTCGCCGAGGCCCGCCGCTACACCGAGCTCTACGGCGAACCGCTGGTCGTCACCGACGTCCGCCGGGTCCCCGTGGTCCAGACCGGCGGCATGCGGGCCGCCGACCCCGGCGTCGCCCCGCTGATCGACGCGGCCCTGCGCAACCAGACCGCCCATCCCCAGGGCCCCCTGCGCCCCTGGTCGCACGGTCACCGCACGTTCGCCGAGCCCGCGGGCACCGGCACCCGGGTCACCGGGGCCGTCGTCATGCGCGCGTCGGTGGAGACCGCCGCCCGGGACATCGCCCGCCGCTGGGCCGCCGTACTGGCCGGCACGGCCCTGGTCGCCCTCGCCTGCACGGCCCTCGCCCGCACCGCCACCCGCTGGGTGGTCAGCCCGCTGCGCCGGCTCGACCGGGCCGTGGGCCAGCTCGCCGCCGGGCTGCCGCCCGAGCAGACCAGCGCCGGGGGCCCGCCGGAGCTGCGCCAGCTGGCCACCGGCTTCAACCGGATGGCGGGCACCGTCACGGCGGCCCTGGAGCAGCAGCGCAGGCTCGTCGCCGACACCTCCCACCAGATGCGCAACCCCATGGCCGCCCTCCGGCTCCGTGTGGACGCCCTGCACACCCATCTGCCCCCCTCCGCCGACCGCACGTACAACGGCGTCACCGGCGAGCTCGACCGGCTGGAGACCCTCCTCGACGACATGCTGGCCCTCGCCACCGCGGAGCACCGGGCCGGGGAGCTGACGGTGACCGACGGCACGGACGCCCGGTGCGACGCGGCCGAGGTCGCCCTCGCCCAGCACCGGCGGTGGCAGCCGGTCGCCCACCGCGCCGGACTCCGCCTCACCACCGACGTCCCCGCCGGCCCGCTCCCGGCCGCCTGCACCGGCCACGAACTCGCCCAGATCACGGACATCCTCCTGGACAACGCCATCAAGTACGCGGACGGCCCCGGCGGGAGCGTCAGGCTCGACTGTGCTGTCGAGGGCCCCCGCGTGGTGCTCACGGTCACGGACGACGGCCTCGGCCTGGACCCGGACGAGCTCGCCCAGGCCACCACCCGCTTCTGGCGCTCGACCCGGCGGACCGGTACGACGACCGGTACGGGACTGGGGCTGGCGATCGCCGAGCAACTCCTCACCGGACGCGGCGGCCGGCTGGAACTCGGGCCCGCGCTCCCCCGGGGACTGCGGGCGAGGGCGGTCGTACCACGCCCCTCGGAGACGGGCGGCACGCCGTGACCGGGCTCCCCGGCCGCCGTACCGTACTGCGTACGGCCGTGGGCTCGGCGGCCGCCGTCGCCCTCGGCGGCGCACTCGCCGCCGACGCCTCCCGGCAGGACCCCGGACCGGGTGGCGTGCTGCGCCTGGCGACCGGTGAACCCACGGCGTTCTACGCGGCCTTCGGCCGGCTCCTCGCCGCCGAGATCGAACGCGCCCACCCCCGGCTGAGCTGCCGTGTCCGCACCACGGCGGGCAGCATCGCCAACATCGAACTGCTCCGGGACGGCCGGGCCGACCTCGCGCTCGTCCTCACCGACACCGCGCGCGCCGCCCGGGGCGACGGCCTCTTCGAGCGCCCGGTGCCGGTGCGCGCGCTCGGCAGGCTCTACGAGACCTACCTCCAGTTCGCCGTCCGCGCGGACTCCTCCGTGCGGACGGTGGCCGACCTCGCCGGGCACAAGGTGTCCCTCGGTGCCGTCGGATCGGGAGCGGCCCTCCTCGGCGAACGCGTCCTCGACGCCGCCGGTCTGTCGCCCGGCACCGACGTCCCCGTACTGCACCTGCGTCTCGCGGAGGCGGCCGAGGCGGTACGGACCGGCGCCGTCGAGGGGCTGCTGGTGGCCGGCGGTGTCCCCCTGACCACCCTCACCGGCCTCGACGCCGACCCCGGACTGCGGTTCCTGCCGCTGGCCGGACTGCTGCCCCGGCTCGGCGGCCACGACGGACTGGCCGGCTCGGGACTGGAGGAGGTGCCGTTCCCGCAGGGCGCCTACCGGGGCGCGGGCGGTGTCGCCACCATCGGCGTGTCCAACCTGCTCGTGTGCCGCCCCGGCCTGGACCCCGCGATCGCCGACGCGGTCACCCGCCTGCTGGTCCTGCGCGCGAGCGCCCTCGTGCCCGCCCGCGCCGTCGGCGCCCAGTTCCTCGACGTCCGCACCCTGATCGGCACCGGCAGCGTCCCCCTGCACCCCGGCGCGGTCTCGGCCTACCGCTCGCTGCACGGCTGAGCACGCCGAAGCGGGCCGGCCCCGCTCCGGAACCGGCCCGCTCGCGCCTCCACGGGGGTCTAACCCCCCACGTACCAGCTGAACCCGCCACTGCTGGCGGCGACCGCCAGGAGCACGAGCCACAGGACGATGCCGACGATGCCCAGGACGATGCCGGCCTTCGCCATCCCGTCGCCGCTCTTGGCCGCCGCCTGGCGCCGGGCGACGGCGCCGAAGACGATCGCGAGGGGGCCGAGGACGATGTTCAGGAAGAACAGGCCGATGATGCCGCAGCACAGGCTCGCGATCGCCAGGCCGTTGGTGCGCGAGCCGGAGGACGCGGCGGATGAGCTGCCGTAACTCGTCATTGGATACTCCCGGTTGTCGGTTGCACGGAACGAACGGACCGCAGTTTTCCTTTTCTTGACTTGCCTGTTCCGAATGCCCCGTTACCGCGCACCCATGTCGGCCGGCCCCTGAAGCGGATGCGTCAGACCGTCGTCGAGTCCTTCGCGTACGGCGCTTGCGCCACCGGCACCGGGGTGCCCCCGGGGCCGCCCTCACTGAGCCCGAACCGGTCGTGGAACCTGCGCAGGAACGGCGGCGCGTACCAGGCCGACCGGCCCAGCATCCGCATCGCCGCCGGGACGAGGACACCGCGTACGGCGAGGGCGTCGATGAGGATCGCCAGCCCGCTGCCCAGGCCGAACATCTGCATGAAACTGATCTTCGCGGTGCCGAACGCGAAGAAGCTCACCGCGAGCAGGAAGGCCGCCGCGCTGACGATACGTCCGGTGTGGCCGAGGCCGTTGGCGACGGCGTCCTCGTTGTCCTGCCCCGCGTCGTGGAGTTCCTTGATACGGCTGGTGACGAACACCTCGTAGTCCATGGACAGTCCGAAGGCGATGCAGAACATCAGCACCGTCATCGCCACCTCCATCGGCTGCGCGGTGAAGCCGAGCAGGGAGGAGAGGTTGCCGTCCTGGAAGATCCACGTCATGACACCGAGGGTGGCGCCCAGGCTGATCAGGTTGAGGACCAGTGCGCGCAGCGGCTGCACCACACTCCCGGTGAACAGGAACAGCAGCACGAAGGTGGTGAGCGCGACCAGCGCGGCGGCGATCGGGAGCCGCCCGCCGATGGAGTCCTTGGAGTCGACCAGCTGGGCGTCGACACCGCCCACCAGGGGATGCGTCCCCGCGGGCGGATCGACCGCCCTGATGTCCGCCACCAGCTCCTGTGCCGCGTCGGACCTGGGCACGAGGCCGCTCACCACGGTGATCCGCTGAGCGTCGTCACGACCGAGCGAGGCGTTTGTGGGACCGGCCGCCGTGGCCTGCCCGCCGGCGTACCCGCCCGTACCGGCCTCGACCCGCAACACGCCCTCGAGTCGCGACAGTTCGGTGGCGTACGCCTCCAGCGGCGCCTTGTCCACCCGCGCGTCGATGACGATGTGCAGGGCCGCTTCCTCGCTGCCGTCGAAGTTCTCCCGCAGGGCGGTGGCGACCTGACGGCTCCCGGCGTCCTCGGGCAGCACCCGCTCGTCCGGCGTACCGAAGGTGATGCCCAGCAGCGGGCTCGCCGCCAGCACCAGGACCGCGAGCACGGGCAGCGCGGTGAGCACCGGCCGCCGCATGACGGTCCGCGCCAGCCGCCCCCACATCGGCGCGCGCGTACCGGAACGCTCCGGCTTCGCCCACGGCAGCCGCCCGCCGTTGACCCGGTGACCCAGGACGGCCAGCAGCGCCGGCATGACGAGCAGGGTGCCGATCGCCGCGATCGCGACGACCCCCACCCCGGCGAAGCCGCACGAGCGCAGGAAGTACTGCGGGAACACCAGCAGCGCTCCGAGCGCCGCCGCCACGGTCGCGGCCGAGAACGCGACCGTACGGCCCGCCGTGTTCACCGTGCGCCGTACGGCGTCGTCCACGCTCGCGCCCGCCGCGAGCTGCTCCCGGAAGCGGCTGACCATCAGCAGGGCGTAGTCGATGCCGAGGCCGAGGCCGAGGGCGGTGGTGAGGTTCGTCGCGGTGTCGGCGACGTCGGTGACGCTCGCGAGCAGGGACAGTTGGGCGAACGAGCCGATGACGGCGATGAGCGCGATGACCAGGGGCAGCAGGGCCGCGACCACGCTGCCGAAGACGAACAGGAGCAGCAGGAGGGTGAGCGGGATGGCGATGGCCTCGGCCAGCACCAGATCCTCGACCACCTGCGTGGACATGTCGCCGCCCACGGCGGCCCCGCCGCCCGCCCGCACCGTGAGGACGTCCTCGTACGACCCCGTGTAGGCGTCGAGGAGCTCCTTGGCGTTCTCCCGCTGCTCGGTCTCGTCGCCCTTCACATGGGCGAGCACCATGGCCTCGCTGCCGTCGCGCGAGCGGAGGTCTTCGCTGCCGGTCTCCCAGTACGAGACGACGTTGGTGAGCCGCTCGTCCGCCGAGAGCTCGTCCGTGAGGGCGTTCCCGCTGCGTTCGGCGGCGGGAGCGTCGATCCGGCCGTCGTCGGCCCGGACCAGCAGAACGAGGTTCGTCTCACCGCCGAACTTCTCGTCGATGACCTCCGCCGCCCGCGTGGACTCGGAGGAGGGGTCTTCGAAGCCGCCGCCCAGCAGTTTGTCGAAGGCGCCGGCGCCGAGCACGCCCATGAGGGCCACCGCCAGTACGGCGACGACGAGGACCAGTTTTGATCGCCGTATCGTGAATTCGGCCAAACGTTCGAACACGTGAGGTCTCCTTAGGAGCTGAACAAGGTGAAGACGACGCGTGTCGGCCGGATGCGCGGATGAACCGGCGTGGTGCCCCGCGCAGGTGTGTCCCCGTGTGCGGGCGGAGGCGGTGTCGCACTCCTCGTCGCCGCGAACGACGTTAGTGAGGTGATGACTTGTTGAGCAGAAGGAAGTTTTTCTGACAGTGTCAGAATTTCCTGGCGCCCTGTCGTAGGGTCCGTCCATGCCCGCAGCCGCAGCCCCGCCGCTCACCCTCCGCCAGCGCCGCAGGGCGGTCGCCACGCGCGAGATCGTGGAAGCCGCCGAACGCCACATAGCCGGGAACGGCCCCGACGCCCTGTCCCTGAGGGCGGTCGCCCGCAGCCTCGGCATGACCGTCCAGGCGCTCTACCACTACTTCCCGAACCGGGACGCCCTCGTCACCGTGCTCATCACCAAGGCGTACGACGACCTGGCCGACGCCGTCCAGCGGGCGGCCGGCACCGCCCCGGACGACCCGTCCCTCCCGCCCTTCGTGACCGCGGCCGAGGCATACCGCGGCTGGGCCATCGCCCACCCCGAACTCTTCCAGCTCCTCTACGGCACACCGCTGCGCGACTACGCGGCCCCCGCCGAGGGCCCCACCACCCACGCGATGCGCCGCATGAGCGCGGTCTTCCAGCGCCTGCTGTTCTCCGGTTTCACCGAGGCGCAGCTCGCGGCCGCCGACACGCGCTCCCTCTCGCCCGCGCTCCGGGCGCACCTGGAGGCCCTGCCCGCGGACGGCGCGCCGGCGCTGCCCGCCCCCGCGACGGTGCTGATGCTCAGCGGATGGGGCCATATGCACGGCCTCGTCGTCCTGGAGGTGTTCGGCCACACCTCCTTCATGGCCGGCCACACGGCCGAGATCTTCCGCACCGCTATGCGCGACCTCCTCGCGGACATCCACCGCCGCATCCCGGATACCGCGACCCCGGCCGGACGGGCAGGATGACCTCATGACGAAGCTGCCCTTACAGAAGAATTCCGGTTCGGTGCTGTCGCTGTGGTCCCAGGACTCGATCCTGTCCATCGGCTCGGTGGGCTCGGTGCTGTCCGTGGGCTCGGTCGGCTCGGCCCTCTCGGTCGCCTCGATCGGCAGCGCCCTGTCGGCCGGCTCGATCGGGTCGTCCCTGTCCCTGATCTCGGCGGGCTCATGGCTGAGCACGGGCTCACTGCTCTCGGCCCAGTCCCGCTGGTCGGTCCTGTCCTGGCGCTCCAACGGAGCGTTCCTGGCAGCGGGGGCGGTGGGCACGGTGGGCGCCGCTCTGCTCCTCACCCGGACACTGCGCGCGTCGGCGGGCCGCTGACCGCGGATCCGTCCCTCCGGGACGCGGCCCATGCCGGCCGCGTCCCGCGTCCCTCGGCCGGGCCCTGCCGGCCGGCGCCCGACGCCGCTGTGCGTGCGGATGACGTGCCCGCCCTACCTCGGGGGTAATGGCCTCAGCCCGTCGGCGTTGGCAAGCTGGGTGATCTCCCCGCGACGACAGGACGCGGGCCGGGAGGGAGAGGTCAGCCATGTCCAGCACCGCATCCACGGACACGCGCACCGTCATCGAAGAGCTGCTGCGCAGAATCGGTGAGGGCGACCCGGAGCGCATCGCCGAGCTGTATGCCGAGCAGGGCGACTGGAAGCTGGACTGGCCGGAGGCCGAGCACGGCCGTGCCGCGACGCCGTGGATCCGTCACCGGTCCACCCGGGCCGACGCGGCCGCCCACTATCGCGAGCTTGCCGAGCACCACCTGCCGGAGCATGTGGCGACCGAGGTCGAGCGCGTTCTCATCGACGGGGACGACGCGGTCGTGCTCGGCGAGATCCGCCAGACCGCCCGGTCCACCGGACGTGCGTATCGCGCGCGGTTCGCCCTGCACCTCACCGTCGAAGACGGCCTCGTCACCCGGCACCACGTCTACGAGGACAGCCTCGCCGTCGCCCGGGCATTCGAGGCGGACGATCGGTGAACGCCCGGCCGCTCGTACCACGGGCCCGGCCGTCGTACGAGCGGCCGGGCCCGTGGTCGTCCGGCTCGACGGCGACGCGCCGGGGTAAAACCTTTCACTCGCATGGGCCGAAACCTGTCGTGGCTGATGTAGACATGCGTGCGCGGTGAGGTTATCGTCTCTGTTGTAGCCAGGAAGTCGCAGAGGCGTGGCAGACACGAACTGCCCGCATGGAGACAGAGGTTCTGGCACGGCGGTGGAGTGGTGGAGCCGGAAGGTGAAGGGCTCCCTCGCTGACCGCCGGGCCTGGTGGCCGCAGGAGGGCCGCCGGTAGTACGCAGGAGCGAGAAGTTCGTCGGAAAGAGAGAAGGAGGAGGACGCCATCAGGATCCCCCGGGCGGGAACGGTCCGCCTGGGTGCCGCAGGTCCCGGAACGGAAGGTGGTCCCACGGTCACGCATCCGCGATCCCCGCACTCTCCGCCCCCCGCCGGGGGCCGGTGCGGAAACAGAAGGCCGGCATCGCAGTAGGCCGGTCGATGGTGTTACAAATCCCTCGGGGCCTTGGTGCCGTACGGCACCAAGGCCCCTCGACGCATTCCCCATCAGAGGTGCAGATGACCACAGACACACCGCTCGACCGAATCGACGACGACGACTACCCCGCGTACACCATGGGACGGGCAGCGGAGATGCTCGGTACCACGCCCGCCTTCCTGCGGGCGCTCGGTGAGGCCCGGTTGATCACGCCCCTGCGCTCCGAGGGCGGCCACCGCCGCTACTCCCGCTATCAGCTGCGCATCGCCGCCCGCGCCCGGGAGATGGTCGACCAGGGCACCGCCATCGAGGCGGCCTGCCGCATCATCATCCTGGAAGACCAGCTGGAAGAGGCCCGGCGCATCAACGACGAGCTGCGACGCCGTGAGGCCGGGTCCAGCCACAAGGCGGACGCCTGACCCCCACGCGTACGACGGACGGAGGCCCACCCGGCCCCCGGCCGCGGCCGGTCGGGCCGGCCATCGCATCCGGCCCGGGTGGGCGGCTCGTGGAGACCTGGGTGGATGGCCCCGTGGACGAGTCACCGAATCGGGACCGTACGGCCCGCACGCACGCGAGACACCGGGCGCGCAGGCCGCCCGGTCCTAGGCCGCGTCGGAGACGGACCGTCGTGCGGGTGCGCGCCGCGTCGCCGAAGCGGAGCGGCGCCGGCCGCGTGAGGTGGTGCCGCGCTTGGGGCGCTCGGCCACCGGTGCGGTGATGACGACCGGGACGCCGGAGGGAGCCTGGGCACCGGTGATGCGGTGCAGGTCCTCCGCGCCCGCGCGGACCTGGGTGGTCTGCGGGACGATGCCGGCCATCGTCATGAGACGGGTCATGGCACGGCGCTGGTTCGGGGTGACCAGGGTCACGACGCTGCCGGACTCGCCGGCGCGGGCCGTGCGGCCACCGCGGTGGAGGTAGTCCTTGTGGTCGGTCGGAGGGTCGACGTTGACGACGAGGTCGAGGCTGTCCACGTGAATGCCGCGCGCGGCGACATTGGTCGCCACCAGCACGTTGACGTGTCCGTTCTTGAACTGCGTCAGCGTACGGGTGCGCTGCGGCTGCGACTTGCCCCCGTGGAGGGAGGCGGCCCGCACCCCGCTGTTCAGGAGGTGAGTGGTGAGGCGGTCGACGGCGTGCTTGGTGTCCAGGAACATGATCACCCGGCCGTCGCGGGCGGCGATCTCGGTGACTGCCTCGTGTTTGTCGGCGCCGTGGACGAGGAGCACATGGTGTTCCATCGTCGTGACCGCGCCGGCCGACGGATCGACGGAGTGCACGACGGGGTCGCTCAGGTAGCGGCGTACGAGCAGGTCGACGTTGCGGTCGAGAGTGGCGGAGAACAGCATGCGCTGACCGTCGGGGCGAACCTGGTCGAGCAGGGCGGTGACCTGCGGCATGAAGCCCATGTCGGCCATCTGGTCGGCCTCGTCGAGGACGGTCACCAGGACCTGGTCCAGTCGGCAGTCGCCGCGTTCGATGAGGTCTTTGAGGCGTCCGGGGGTGGCGACGACGATCTCGACGCCGCGACGCAGCGCGCCGGCCTGCTTGCTGATCGACATCCCTCCCACGACCGTCGCCAGGCGCAGCTTCACGGAGCGGGCGTACGGCGTGAGCGCGTCGGTGACCTGCTGCGCCAGCTCGCGCGTCGGTACGAGGATCAGCCCCAGGGGCTGCCGGGCCTCGGCGCGCTGCCCGGCCGTACGGGCCAGCAGGGCCAGCCCGAAGGCGAGGGTCTTGCCGGAACCGGTGCGTCCCCGGCCCAGAACGTCCCGGCCGGCGAGGGAGTTCGGCAGCGTCGCGGCCTGGATCGGGAACGGGGCGGTCACGCCCTGTGAGCCGAGCGTGGCCAGCAGCTCCGAGGGCATGGCGAGATCGGCGAAGCTCTCCGCGGCGGGCAGCGCCGGGGTGATCGTCTTCGGGAGGGCGAACTCACCCTGCGGCGCGGGGCGGCGGCTGTGCCCCTGGGAACGAACCGGTCCGCCGGAGCGGCTTGAGGACGACGAGCCGAACCGTTTGCCGTTCTTCCCGGTGGCGGCTCCGCCGTTCCGAGTGCGGGCGGAGCGGTCGTTCGTGCGTGTGCTGCGGTTCATGCGGAACCTTCCTTGATGCGGCACATATCAAGGAATTCCCGAGCAGGTGCAGCATGGAGAATTGCGAGAACGGGCCGAATGGGAAACGAAAATAAATCGTACGCAAAAATGTGAACGGGAGGATATGTTCTGGTGTCGCCGAAAGGGAATCCGTGTAATTAATTCCGCGCATCCCTCCCGGTCGTCCCGCAGACGAAACGACTACGGGAAGTGCGCACGACGGAAGCCCGCACCCCGAAGGGTGCGGGCCCCAGCCGCGAAGTGCGTGCCGACGTCAGGCGGGAACGATGTTCTCGGCCGTCGGGCCCTTCTGGCCCTGCGCGATGTCGAAGCTCACCTTCTGGCCTTCGAGCAGCTCGCGGAAGCCCTGGGCGGCGATGTTCGAGTAGTGGGCGAACACGTCGGGGCCGCCACCGTCCTGCTCGATGAAGCCGAAGCCCTTTTCCGAGTTGAACCACTTCACGGTGCCAGTAGCCATGTCTTTATTCTCCTTCGGGGCAGTGAGTCGGCATCCGCACTGCGCGGACGCCGTGTCGCCGCGATGATCACCCCGCCCGAAAGAAGACCGATGCCAAAAGGCGCTTCCAGTGGCACTGAAGCCGACTGGGAAGATCTCAGAATTCGGGAACCACAACTGCAACTGATGTCGAGAGTAGCACGTTGCGGCGACCCGTGCGCATTGGATAATGCTGCCCCGATCGTTCCTGCGAGGAATCTTCCGGCACGGTTCCGTGAAATTCTCACCCGGCGGATGCAGATATAATGCTGTCCTCACACCGCTGCCCGGCAGCTACCCGGCTCCGGCCGCGAGGGGCGACGATCCGATCACCCGCTGGTCGAGTTCCGGACCGAGCGGTGCCCCGCAACCCCATGTCGGAGCGTCTGCCGGTGAGCGGGTCACCGGAACAGGGCGATCAGTCCGTTCACCCAGATCCCCAGCATCGCCAGGACCACCCCCAGGCAGCCGGCTCCTGCCAGGAAGCCACTGAACCTCCCCGTCCCGGCGTCCGGTTCGCCGTCCGGGGCGGAAGGTGTCGAGTCCCAGTCGACCGGGCGCCCCAGGACTTCGGAGCAGTCGGTTCGTACCGCCGTCAGCCGCTCCACGGCGAACGCGGAGTGGGCAAGGGACTCGGGACCATGCCACGCGAGTGCCCTCATACGCTCCTGGGCCGTCGGGTACCTCGCTTCGAAGGCGGAGGTCTCGTCCGCGTCCCGGTCCTCCTCGAGGTACATCCAGCGCCCCGCCTCCGCGGGCTCCCCGTACAGCCGGTACACCTCCGCAAGGCGACGGCGGAGCGTCAGGTCGGTGGGGTAGGAGGAGACCAGTCCGCGTAGACGCTGACGTGCCAGGGGCACGCGGCCGGCCGCCAGATCCGCGTCGACTCGGGCGAGGGTGGCTGTCAGTGGCATGGCCGCATGATCGTCCAGGAGGGTGGAACGCCTCGACCCCTTTTCGCGCATCGCTCACGCGCTGCCGGTGCTAGCAGCGCGTGGGTCGGATCCGGCCGAGGCCGATCTCCCCCGGGAAGGGGCCACTGCCGTGACGAGGTCCACGGGTGGGGTTGTCGGTGGCACGCACTAACGTGCCCACGGAATTCGTCGATGTGTGTACGCCTGAGGAGCCATGATGCCCGGAGACGCACCCGAACTGCCCGCGAAGAATCTGCGCACCCTGATACCGGAGTACGCGGACCTTGCCCGGGACACCATCCTCCTCAACCCGGAGCCCGGCGACCCTGGCGTGCGGGAGAGTTCGCTGGGAGGCAAGCTGCTGTGGCCCGCGGACGAGCCGTGGCCGTACTGCGCGCAGGAAGACCACTGGACGTTCGGCTCCGACCCGTCCAACAGGACCGAGATCGTCCCGGGCGCGGTGCCGATGGTGCCGATCCTCCAGCTGTTCGCCCGGGATGTGCCGGGGCTGGAGTTCCCGGAGGGGAAGGACCTGCTCCAGCTGGTGTGGTGCGCACTGATGCACGAGCAGGACCCCAGGCTGCTGGTGATGCCGCGACTGTACTGGCGCAACGAGGCGGAGACCGTGGCCGGAGGGCTCCTGTCCGAGGTCCCCGAGGTGAGCGAGGGGGAGTACGACGAGGACAACATGCCGGAACCGTCCACGTTGTCCCCGACGACCGCGGAGGACTGTCCGAGGTGGCTCGATCTGCCCAAGGACATGCGGGAGATCTGGGAACCTCGTCTCCGGTCGCCGGCGGGCCACACGGTGTGGCCACCCGACTCCAACCTCATCGGGACGAAGGTCGGCGGCTGGCCCGCCTGGACCCAGCCTGCCGACTGGCCGGACTGCGAGAGCGGACACCGCATGGAGCACCTGCTGACCATCACCGGCGACATACAGCTGGGCGACTGCGGCGGCGTCTACTTCTTCCATTGCCGCCGGTGCCCCGGCCTGCCGTGGGACTGGCGCTTCGACTGCCACTGACAACTGAGCTCGGTGGAACCCGGAGATCCGGGCAGGGGTCGCTTCGCGTGATCGGGCGCCACGCTCATCCGACGTTCCCCGTGGGTGGGCGCGTCGGCGCGGCGCGGGCGGAGCGCGCAGCCGGGACTCCTACAGCTCCGACCAGGTGTGGGGCTCCATGTAGGCGTGATCTCCTCGGAAGAACCAGTCCGCCAGATCAGTCAGCCGCTCTATGCACGCGTTGTAGTACTCCTCCGGCTGTGGCCGAGGGAAGTTGGGGTGCGCCGTCCATGAGGGGACATCGGTGACGACGTGGTAGTACCCCTCTGCCAACCATCGAGGAAGCTCCTCGGCGTCCTGCAAGTGTTCGCAGACCGTGCGCATGGCTTTCTCCAGCTTGGAGAAGGCGCCTCGGTCCCAGACCAGATCACTTCGCAGTCCAAGTAGGAAGCTTCCGGGCTCGGAACGGAACTCGCGCTCCAGGGTCTTCAAAGCCAGGTCCATGGCGGGCATGCTGCCAGGCCCGGGAGCGGTTGCCGTACGCGATTGCTCCACGGTCCGGGGTGTCAGTCCTGCTGCAGGGCGTGCAGATCAACCCACGTGGCGCATACGTTCTCTTCGATCCGCTTCGCCCGGCGAACGATCTCGGGGTTCTTACCCAGAGCCTCGAGGTCCTTGCGCGCCGCGTCCGCCCGACGTCGCACTTCGGCACATGCACCTGCGGTGGGGCTCTCCTGGTCGTCAACCAGCATCATCGCGTCCAATGCCCAATAGGCGCGCGTGAATTGACGTGCTTCCTTGTCGATGTACCGGTTACGCCCACCTTCCGTCTCGGAGATGTGGAGCGCTGCCTGGAACTCCTTCGACATCGTGTCGAAATCCAGGTTCTGCGCCGCCACGTCGGCGAGCACTCGGTGCGCTTGGAGCGCCTCGAGTGGATCTGCCATACGGGGACCGCCGACGCCCTGGGACTCCGTCCGGGCGGCCAGTTCCAGCGCCCGGTGAGCCATGCGCACCGCAAGTTCAAGGTCCGTCGTCGAAAGTGCCAGAAACAGGCTTATGAGCCGGTAGGTCGATGCACTCAGATTGAGACTTCTCTGGCCGTGCCGGGCGATCAGGCTGTCCGCTTGCCTCGCCAGCGTGACGATCTCGTTGCGGTGCGTGGATCCGCCGGTGCGGTCGAGTTCACTCATCTGCACCACGTAGCGGGATACCTCGGTGCGGGCGGCGTCCTGTCTCTGCGCATCGGCAATGCCTTGCGACGCGTCGACGGCGGCAACGGCCGAAACGAAGGATGTCACGGTGGCGATGAGCGCAATGATGACTCCGGCCCAGGTCGATACCCGTTCCGTGCCCGAGGGGGAGGCGGCCATCCGTGAGGATTGGCGCGCAGACCGAGGCATGTCCCTCTCCAGTTCTCCGGGCTGCTGCGCTGTCGTCGTGCCACTTCCCACCCTTGGGGCACAGAGTTGGGCCCGGCCACCCAAGGACAGCCGAGTGGGGGCTTGGCGCCGGCTCGGGCCCTGCTTCAGGAGTTCGACCGAGCCCACCAGGAGGTGGACGTAGAGGGGGCATCGGAGGTCATGCCGGCCGCGTCGGAGGGGCCGCGCCAGTCGATGGCGGGCACCGGCGGTTGCTGCGCTCCGCCGCTGTACCGCAAGATCGAACGATGTCGCGATCAGTAGGCGCACACACTGCCGATCCGTGCCCGCGATGCCTGGTCGAGCAGGTCCGCTTGGGCAACCGCGCACTTGCCGGGGTGGCCGACTCGCGCAGACCCTCGGCGGGCGCGATCAGTTCCTGGTGCCGTCCAGGCGGGCACGAAGTCACCGGACGGCAGTCCGTGCAGGTGGAGCAGGGGCAGGACCTCGCTGATCTTCGGCAGCAGTTCGGTGACGCCGCTTGATCCCATACTTCCCTTGCGGACAGACTGCCCTTCATGGGATCAGTAGGTATGGCCACCGACGCGCAGATCAAGACGCTGCGATGAGCGCCGACCTGCCCTTCTTCCGGTATCACCCGGACCCCCTGGCAAGCGGGTCCATCCTCGCGTCCGCCGAATCGTGCGCCTGCTGCGGCCGCAGCAGGGGCTGGATCTACACAGCAACCTTCTACTCCGCCCACGAGGTCAGCGGACGCTTCTGCCCCTGGTGCATCGCAGACGGGAGCGCGGCTGAACGCTTCGCGGGTGAATTCGCCGACTCCTACGGGCTCGACGGCGTGAGTGAAGACGTGTTGCACGAGGTCACCCGGCGCACACCTGGGTTCCACGCTTGGCAGGACCCGCACTGGCTCGTCCACTGCCACGACGCGGGTGCCTTCGTGGGTGAAGTCGGATACACCGAATTGGCGGAACATCCCGAAGCCCTCGACCAGCTGCGCGCCGACCTGCGCATCGACGGCCACCACGACGAAAGCCGGCTCGAGGGCCTCCTGACCCGTTTGGGCAAGGGGATGACCGCCATGCTCTTCCGCTGCGTGGTCTGTGGCGCCCACCTCGCCTACGCCGACGCATCCTGAAGACCTTCTGCCGCGGCGAGTCTGCGGCATCAGATGAGTAAGCAGGCGCCAGCAACCGCCCGCGTGGATGTCGGAAGGGGGCCACCTCCGAAAATTCGGAGGTGGCCCCCTTCCGAACTGGTGCCCCCGGCAGGATTCGAACCTGCGACACCCGCTTTAGGAGAGCGGTGCTCTATCCCCTGAGCTACGAAGGCTGGGCCGGGCGTGGGTGTTTTCACGCCCGCTCGGTCCACAGGGTACCGGATCGGGGATGGGGCCCGTGGGTCAGGAATCGGCTAGGAGGATCCAGAGGGCCAGGAGGGTGAGGAGGGCGGTCAGGGCCAGTGCCGGGAGGCCCAGGATCGCGGCGAGCACGCCCCAGCGGGTGCGGCCCGGCGCGGGGTGGGGGTTCGTCATCGGTCCGCCTTCGGTCGGGAACATGTGGGTGCAGTCTGTCAGTTGGGGGCCGGGGGCCGCAGCGATCAGCTTCCGCGGGTCACCCGTACCCGGTGCGTGGGGAGGATCGTCACGCGGATTCCCGCCCGGCGGTCCGTGAAGGATTCGCCGGGGGTGAACGTGGCGTCGGAGAGTTCCGCGTGGACGTTGGGGGAGCGGGTGCAGCCGCCGCTGTCGCGGTGGGAGTCGTAGACGGTGATCGGGCCCATGCCGGTGTCGACCTTCGCGTCGACGCGGTAGACGAGGACGCCGGGGCGGCACACGGCCTCGTCATTGCCGGCGGGGGTGCGCAGTTCGAGGGCGTAGCCGGAGTGGCCGTTCAGGGGGATGAAGACGAGTTTCGGGCCGCCCGCGCGGGCCAGGGGGGTGAGGGGGTACTCCCGTGTGCCGGGGGCCGACGCGCAGCCGACCTGGGACGCGTCCAGCCAGCCCAGTTTCCACTTGTGCCAGGCGAGGAAGTCGTTGTTGGCGCCCCAGTCCTCGCTCATGATGTCCCAGTGGCCGACCGCGCCGCCGCCCTCGGCGGTGTAGAGGTCGGGCAGGCCGAAGACGTGGCCGTTCTCGTGGGGGAGCACGCGGTAGCCGGTGCGGTCGTAGGAACCGGAGCCGTCGTCCTGGCGGGAGTAGACGAAGGACGCGTTGGAGACGGGGACGCCGTCCGCGCTTGGCGCCTCCTTGTTGCCGGCGAAGGTGACGGAGAGGACCGTGTCGAGGGCGGCGGGGCCCGCGTTGGGAGTCACCAGCACGTTCAGCAGGTCGTACGACTGGAAGTCCACCTCGGGATCGGCCTCGGCCACGATGTCGCGGACCAGTTCCCGGTAGCCGGGGTCGAAGGGGGCGCCGCGCTCTATGCCGTACGCGCGGAAGGACTTGGGCATCCGGAGCCAGTCGGGGACCGGGAGTTCGGGGCGGTAGTCGAGGCGGCCGTAGGAACTGGTGGCGAACCACTCGCGGGTCTTCGGGAAGAACTCCCGGTAGCGGTCCAGGGCGTCGCCCTCGCCGGGCGCGTCCGAGAAGTCGACCATCAGGGTGAGGGCGCGGACCGTGCCGGTGGAGCGGGTGTAGCCGGCGGAGGTCGGGATGCCCTCGGACATCTGGACGCCCTCGCCCCCGGTGATCATGCAGGGGCCGTGCGCGGAGGTGCGGGACAGGGTGCCGGCGCCGACGCCGGCGGTGGAGGTGCCCGGGGTGAGGTCGCCGTTGCCGGCGGAGGTGCTGACGGCGAGGGTCAGGGCGGTCACCGATGCCAGGGCGGCCAGTCGGCGCGGGGATATCCGGCGTCGGCGCGGCTGCGGCTGCATGCGGGGACCTCCGCTCCACACGGCAGCCGCCGGTCTTCGGCTGCGCCTGGCAGCCGCCGGTCTTCGACCGCACCTGGCAGCCGCCGGTCTCCGACTGCACCCTTGTGATCACCCTCTGTCGCCGGATGGGCGGACGCGCGCTGGGAGGGCCGATCGTGGGGCCTGCTTACGTGCGAGGTGTGGTGTGGGTCACAGGAAATTGATGCCGGGGCGGGAAATAAGCGGGGAGCCTCTCCCCGTTTAGACCTGTGTCCGACCGAAACGGGGAAACGCTCCCCGGATCGCCAGGACGCGACCACAAGAGCCAGGACCCGAGGAGTACGCCGTGCAGACCGCCGACCCCGCAGTGCGCAAGGTGCCCCGGCCCCGCGCCGACGCTCTGCGCAACCGGGAGCGGATCGTCACCGCCGCCCGGGAGATGTTCGTCGAGTTCGGGCCCGAGGTGCCGCTCGACGACGTCGCCCGCCGGGCCGGTGTCGGCAATGCCACGGTGTACCGCAACTTCCCCGACCGCGACGCGCTGGTGCGCGAGGTCGTCTGCTCCGTGATGGACCGTACGGTGCGGGCCGCCGAGCAGGCGCTCAGCGAGACCGGGGACGCCTTCGAGGCGTTGGAGCGCTTCGCGCACACGGCCGCCGACGAGCGGATCAGCGCGCTGTGCCCGATGGTCTCCAGCACCTTCGACCAGCATCACCCCGACCTGGAGGACGCACGCCGGCGCGCCGAGGGCCTCGTCGCGCAGTTGATGGACCGCGCCAAGGCGGCCGGTCAGCTCCGCGAGGACGTGGAGTACGGCGATCTGATGGTGGGCGTCGCCCAGCTGAGCCGGCCCCCGGCCGGTACCGGCTGTATGAGCGCCGACCGTTTCGTCCACCGCCATCTGCAGCTGTTCCTGGACGGGATGCGGGCCCCGGCCCCGACCGTACTGCCGGGCGCGGCCGTCACCGTGGAGGATCTGCGCTGCTGAGCGATCTCTGACGCGAGCGGGACTTCCGCGTCCGTACATCCCCTTTCCAGCGGCCGCCCAGGGGCGAGTCGTTCCCTCAAGACATCGTTTTTTCAGCCTTTTCACGAACATTTCCGTCGCGAACATTTCCGTCACGAACTTTCGAAGTGGGTACCCCCATGTCTGAAACAGCCCCGACGGCCGGCAAGGCCCGGAGCGCTCCCGGTGTCCCGGACGCCAACCGCTGGAAAGCGCTCGTCTTCATCGCGCTCGCCCAGCTGATGGTCGTCCTGGACGCCACCATCGTGAACATCGCCCTGCCCTCCGCCCAGCAGGACCTCGGCATCTCGGACGGCAACCGCCAGTGGGTGGTCACCGCCTATGCCCTCGCCTTCGGCGGACTCCTGCTGTTCGGCGGCCGGATAGCCGACCTGTGGGGGCGCAAGCGGGCCTTCGTGCTCGGTCTGGGCGGCTTCGCCCTGGCGTCCGCGCTCGGTGGCGCGGCCACCAACGAGGCCATGATGTTCGGCGCCCGCGCCCTCCAGGGTGCGTTCGGCGCGCTGCTGGCGCCCGCCGCGCTGTCCCTGCTCGCGGTGATGTTCACCGACGGCAAGGAGCGCGCCAAGGCGTTCGGCATCTACGGCGCGATCGCCGGTGGCGGTGGTGCCGTGGGCCTGATCCTCGGCGGGTTCCTCACCGAGTACCTGGACTGGCGCTGGACGTTCTTCGTCAACATCCCGTTCGCCGTGGTCGCCGCGGCCGGCGCGTACTTCGTCATCCGTGAGCCCGCCGGCGGCCGCAACCGCTCGGCGCTCGACATCCCCGGCGTGGTGCTGTCCACCCTGGGTCTGGTCGCGCTGGTCTACGGCTTCACCCGCGCGGAGTCCGAGGGCTGGAGCGACTCGGTGACGGTCGCCATGTTCGTCGCCTCCGCCGTGCTGCTCGCCGCGTTCGTGGCGGTCGAGGCGAAGGTCAAGGCGCCGCTGCTGCCGCTGCGCGTGATCACCGAGCGCAACCGCGGCGGGGTCTACCTGTCCCTGGGCCTGGCGATCATCGCGATGTTCGGCCTGTTCCTCTTCCTCACCTACTACCTGCAGGTCGTGAAGGGGTACTCGCCGGTCAAGACCGGCTTCGCCTTCCTGCCGATGATCGCGGGCATGATCACGGGGTCCACCCAGATCGGCACCCGGCTGATGACCCGCGTCGCGCCGCGGCTGCTGATGGGCCCCGGCTTCCTGGTCGCCGCGCTGGGCATGCTGTTCCTGACCCAGCTGGAGATCGACTCGTCGTACGCGGCCGTCCTGCTGCCCGGCATGCTGCTGCTCGGCCTCGGTATGGGTACGGCGTTCATGCCGGCCATGTCGCTGGCCACGCTGGGTGTCGAGCCGCGTGACTCCGGTGTCGCCTCCGCGATGGTCAACACCTCGCAGCAGGTGGGCGGCGCGATCGGTACGGCCCTGCTGAACACGATCGCCGCCTCGGCCACCACGTCGTACGTCGCCGACCACATCGGCGGTGCCTCGAGCCGGTCCCAGCAGCAGCTGGTCCAGCTCCAGGGACAGGTGCAGGGCTACACCAGCGCGATCTGGTTCGCCGTCGGGATCCTGGTGGCGGCCGCGGCCATCGCCCTGACCCTGATCAACGCCGGACGGCCGGGCAGCGGCACCGCGGTCGCCGGGTCCGCCGAGGAGAGCGCCGCGGACGAGCCGGCCGTGCCGGTGGCCATGCACTGACGGCCGGTCCGCCCCGTACCACCCGTACGGCAGGAGGAGGGGACGCCTCCTTCGTACGGCTCCCCGGACCTGCCCCGGCTCCGCCTCGTCAGCGGAGCCAGGGCAGGTCCGCACCCGCTTCGCGCGGCTGAAGTCCCTCGGCGACGATCCGCATGATCTCGCCGAGGGACTTCTGCTGTTCCGGGGTGAGCCGGTCGAAGACGGCCTGGCGTACGGCGCTGACATGGCCGGGCGCGTGCTTGCGCAGCACCTCCTGGCCCTCCTCGGTCAGTACGGCGAACTGGCCCCGCTTGTCGGAGGGACAGTCCTCGCGCCGTACCCAGCCGCTCTTCTCCAGGCGGGCGACGGCGTGCGAGAGGCGGGAGCGGGTGATCTTCGCGGACATCGCCAGCTCCGTCATCCGCAGCCGGCGCTGCGGGGCCTCGGCGAGCTTGACCAGCAGGCCGTAGTAGACGTGCGGCATGCCCGCGTCGCGCTGGAGCTGGCGGTCGAGGTGGTCCTCCAGGAGGGTGGCGGCCTCGATGTACGAGCGCCAGACGCGCTGTTCCTCGTCGGTGAGCCAGCGGGGTCCGCCGGCGGACGCCGACGATGCTACGGGTGCCGTGTTCATGTACTCCACTGTACGGGCGCTCTCCTTGAATGTTAAACAAACTCGGCGTACTGTCGGTGATGGAAGTTGAGAGTTCAAGCAGAATCGACCCGGAAGGGAGCCGACGTCATGACCGCCGCCACCCAGGAGCGCATGCCCGCTCTCTACCTCAGCCACGGTGCCCCGCCCCTGGCTGACGACCCCGTATGGCCCGGCGAGCTGGCCGCCTGGTCCGCCGGCCTGCCCCGCCCGAAGGCGATCCTCGTCGTCTCCGCCCACTGGGAGGAGGCCCCGCTCGCCCTCGGCGCCACCGAGACCGTCCCCCTGGTCTACGACTTCTGGGGCTTCCCCGAGCACTACTACCAGGTCACCTACGGCGCCCCCGGCGCACCGGCGCTCGCCGACTCGGTGCGGGGGCTGCTGCGCGCCCCGGGCATGCCCGTACAGGACGTCCCGGACCGGGGCCTGGACCACGGTGCCTACGTTCCGCTGGTCGAGATGTACCCCGGCGCCGACATCCCGGTGCTGCAGATCTCCATGCCGACCCTCGACCCCGTGAAGCTGATGGAGATCGGGCGCAAGCTCGCCCCGCTGCGTGACGAGGGCGTGCTGATCATCGGCTCCGGCTTCTTCACCCACAACCTCGCCGCACTGCGCCAGGGCGGCATCCCCGCCTGGTCGGCCGAGTTCGACGCGTGGGGCCGCGAGGCGCTTCAGGCGCGGGACGTGGACGCGCTGCTGGACTTCACCCGCAAGTCCCCGGCCGGCCTGCTCGCCCACCCGCGCACCGAGCACTTCGCCCCGCTCTTCGTGACCATGGGTGCCGCGGACGCCGCCGGGGAGCTCGGGGAACAGAAGTCCGTGATCGACGGGTTCTGGATGGGGCTGGCGAAGCGTTCGGTGCAGTTCGGCTGACCCCCCGGCGACGGGGCTAGAGCTCCTTCTCGTACCAGGCCACGTCCCACCAGCGGCCGAACTTGCGGCCCACCTCCCGGTACGTGCCGACGTACCGGAAACCGAAGCGCTCGTGCAGCCGCGTCGACGCGTCGTTCGGCTGGGTGACGCCGGCGCAGGCGCGGTGCAGCCCCTCCCCCGCCAGGGCCTCGAAGAGGGCCTTGTAGAGGAGTGTGCCGATACCGCGCCCGCCCGCGTCGGGGGCGACGTAGACCGTCGTCTCCACCGAGGTCGCGTACGCGGGCTTGGGGCGGAAGGGGCTGGAGGTGGCGTACCCGAGGATCCGCCGTGAGCCCGTGTCCGTGGCAACCATCAGGCGGTACGGGCCGTCTACAGGGTGGGAGAGCAGCCAGGGGAGACGCTCCTGAGGAGTGAAGGGCGCCGTGTCGAATGTGATCGCGGTCTCACGTACGTAGTGGTTGTACAGATCGGTGAGGTCCGTCAGATCGTCCTCCACGCCCGGCCTGACCTGGACCTCTTCGGGTTCCGGCGGCATCGCGTCTCCTCGCATGGCCGCACAGGGTACTGCATGGTCAGAAAAATCGGGGGGCAGGTTGGGAATTCTGTCCGGATTCCAGTCGTTGTTTCCATCGGATGCAGGGCACTCGACCAGAGTCCGGAGGGACCTGGGAGGCGTGTCGGGCGTCCACAGGACCACCCGCTGACCTCATCATCGCAAGGGAGCACGCATGGCAACCCGCGCCGTCGCCCGTCGTCGGTCCGCCCAAGGCGAGACGGCCGACTCGGCACGCAGTGTCCGCGCCCATGGCGGCGAGATCGCCGACCGCGACCTGGTCGGTATGTACCTGGACGAGATCGCGCGCACGCCGCTGCTCGACGCCGCCAAGGAGGTCGAGCTGTCACAGATCATCGAAGCGGGTGTGTTCGCGCGGCAGATCCTCGACGGCATCGAGGAGAACAAGGCCGGGGCGAGTACCGAGGAGCTCGAAGCCCTCTACGACGCCAGTGAGCGGGCCAAGGACGTCTTCATCCGGTCCAACCTGCGCCTGGTCGTCGCCGTGGCCCGCCGGTATCCGAGGAGCGGTCTGCCGCTGCTCGACCTGATCCAGGAGGGCAACGCCGGCCTGGTCCGCGCGGTCGAGAAGTTCGACTACCGCAAGGGCTTCAAGTTCTCGACGTACGCGACCTGGTGGATCCGTCAGGCCATCACCCGGTCGATAGCCGACCAGTCGCGCACCATCCGCCTCCCCGTCCACCTGGTGGAGGAGCTGGGCCGGATACGGCGCGTGCAGCGCGAGTTCAACCGCGAGCACGGCCGTGACCCCGAGCCTGCGGAGATCGCCGCCGAGCTCGGCTCCACGCCGGAGCGCGTCACCGACGTGCTCGACTGGGCCCGCGACCCGGTCTCGCTGAACATGTCGGTGGACGACGAGGGCGAGACCCAGTTCGGCGACCTGCTGGAGGACACCTCGGCGGTGTCCCCGGAGCAGTCGGTGCTGACGCTGCTGCGCAGCGAGGAGCTGGACGACCTGATCGGCCGCCTCGACCAGCGCACGGCCTCCATCATCAAGATGCGGTACGGCATCGACGACGGCCGCGAGCGCACGCTGACCGAGGTCGGCAAGGAGCACGGCCTGACCCGCGAGCGCATCCGGCAGATCGAGAAGCACGCGCTGCTGGAGCTGAAGAAGCTGGCCCGCGACACCGGGTTCGACGCGGCGGCGTGAGGACGGCCGGGGGAGGCGGTGGCGCGATGGCCGGTTTCCGGTCGGGGCGTGCGGCCGCCGGGCCCCGGTCCCGGGCGGGGCGGCGTGTCAACCGGCCCCGTCCCCGTGCGGCCCCGTCGGCACGGTAGCGTGACGGGCGGGTCCCCGGAGGTGAACGGGGCGGTGTGACCGCCGGGTCCGGCGCGAGGGTGCGATGCCCGCGCGTGGAACCCGGGGCGTGACGGGGTCCGGGCAGGGGCTCGGCCGCGTACGCCGGGTGGCGAAAGGCCGCGCGAAACATGGCCGTTCCCCGCCGCTTCAACCCAGGGGACCCAGGGAACAAGAATGCCAGGCCCGGGAGTTCGCATTCCGGGGCCTCTGAGATCCTTGAACCACAGAGCCACGTCCCGACGCACAACCCCCCCCGGCGCCGGGACTTCCCAGAGCCGGGTTCGGCGCCCTCCCCCCGGGCGCCGGGCCCGGCTTCCTCATGCGCGCGGTCCGGCCCGGCGGGTCACCCCGAACCTGAACCCCGGGGTGGCCCGCCAGATGGCAGATTGTGTCACATGGGCATAGCCTGCCGGGCGTGAGCAGCACCACCCCGACGCCGCCCCCTTCGCCTTCCGCGGTCTCGCTGACCGAACGGCGCAAGGCCGAGACCCGTATGCACATCGCCCGCGCGGCGGCCGGTCTCTTCGTCCGGCAGGGCCTGCGGGCCACCCGCGCGGAGGACATCGCGCAGGCGGCCGGTGTCGCCCCGCGCACCTTCTACCGCTACTTCGCCAGCAAGGAAGAGGCCATCGGGCCCCTCTACGCGATGGGCGCGCAGCGATGGGTGGAGGCGGTGCGCACCGCCCCCGCCGACGTACCGCTGCCCCGCGTGCTGGAGGACGCCGCACGCCACACGCTCACACCCGGGCTCGGGGTGTCGGCGGCCTCCTGGAACTGGGTGCGCACCCTGATCCGGCTGGCCCAGGCGGACCCCGCGCTGCGCCGGGTGTGGGCGGAGACGTGCCAGGCGTCGGAACGCCGGCTGGCGCAGGCGCTGGCGGAACGCCTGACGGCGGCTCACCCCCCGTACGACGGCGACAACGTTGCCGCCCGCACCCGGCTGGCCTTCGCCGCCGCCGTCGCGAGCGCGGCCGTACGCACGGCCATGGAGAACTGGGCGGCGGGGGAGGGGCCCTCCGAAGGACCGGGGGGCCCGGTGGAGCTGACGGTCGCCAACCTCAGGGCGCTGCGGGACTTTCCGTGGGGGGAGGCGGCGGCGCCGGAAGGGGACTGACGCCACGCCTGGGCGTCGTCCGCCGCGCCGGCCCCGACCCTCGTGCCGGCCCCGACCCTCGTGCCGGCCCCGACCCTCGTGCCGGCCCTGATCCTCGTGCCGGCCCTGATCCTCGTGCCGGCCCGGCCCGGGGACGGCCCGTCGCGCGGACCGTCACGAGGGTGCCGACGGCGTGGCGTCACCCGCCGCCCGGCTCAACCTCGCCCCCAACTCCCGTACCGCCTCCACCAGTTCCGGGGGCTCCTGCACCGTGAAGTCGTAGCCGAGCATCCCCAGGCGTACCGCCATCCACTCCTTGGCGTCCGACACCGTCACGCGCAGGCGGCAGCTGGTGTCGGTCAGGGGCTCGGGCGGGCCCAGCCAGGCCGGGAGGCGGGACGCGACCGACTCCGCCGGTGCGGCGAAGGTGACGGTCATGTCGTACGACTCGTGTGCCCGGCGCATGGAGCGGCGCAGGAACTCCGCCGCGCTTCCCGTCGGCAGCTCCCTCGGGGTGAATCGCGCGCCCGTCGCGAAGGGGTCGCTCACCCGGTCGACGCGGAACGTGCGCCAGTCCGCGCGGTCGAGGTCGTACGCCACGAGGTACCAGCGGCGACCGGTCGACACCAGCCGGTACGGCTCCGTCACCCGCCGGGACCCGGTGCCGTCGGCCGCCCGGTAGGCGAACCGCAGCCGCTCCCGCCCGGCCACCGTGGAGGCCATCACGGTGAGCGTCTCGGGTGCGATCGTCGCACCGTCGCCGCTGGTCAGCGGGGTGGTCGCGGCCTGGAGCGTGCTCACGCGGTGACGCAGCCTGCCGGGCAGCACCTGCTCCAGCTTCGCCAGAGCGCGCACCGACGCCTCGTCCACGCCCTCCAGCGCGTGCCCGGCGCCGGCCCGCAGGCCGACCGCGATGGCCACCGCCTCCTCGTCGTCGAGCACCAGCGGAGGCATCGCCTTCCCGGCGACCAGCCGGTAGCCGCCGTCCGTGCCGAGCGTCGCCTGCACGGGATAGCCGAGTTCGCGCAGCCGGTCGATGTCCCGCCGGACCGTGCGCCGGGAGACGCCGAGCCGGTCGGCCAGTTCGCCGCCGGGCCATTCGCGGGGTGTCTGGAGGAGGGAGAGGAGAGTCAGGAGCCGTGCCGGAGTGTCCGTCGTCATGGAAACGAGGATGCCGCAGATCTAGGACCTGATCCGTCCTAGATGGCTTCTAGCTTCAGCGACATGAACTCCACCGACACCCCGTACACGGCACGGACCGGGGCGGGCGACCGTCGCCGCTGGTTCGCGCTGGCGATCGTGATGACCGCGGCCTTCATGGACCTCGTGGACGTCACCATCGTCAACATCGCGATCCCGGCCATCCAGCGCGACGAGGGCGCCACCTTCAGCCAGATCCAGTGGATCACCGCCGGCTACGCGCTGGCCTTCGCCGCCGGACTCGTCACCGGCGGGCGGCTCGGCGACATCCACGGCCGCAAGCGGATCTTCCTCGTCGGCATCGGCGGCTTCACCCTCGCCTCCGCGCTGTGCGGGTTCGCCGTGAACCCCGAGATGCTGGTCGCCTCCCGCATCCTGCAAGGAGCCATGGCGGCGCTGATGGTGCCGCAGGTGCTGTCGATCGTGCACGCGACCTTCCCGCCGCACGAACGCGGCAAGGTGTTCGGGCTGTTCGGCGCCATCGTCGGCCTGGGCGCGGTGTCCGGACCGCTGCTGGGCGCGCTGCTGACCGAATGGAACCTGTTCGGCCTCGCATGGCGGCCGATCTTCCTGATCAACCTGCCGGTCGGCATCGCGGGGCTGATCCTCGGCCGGCGCTTCATCAGCGAGTCGAAGGCGCCGCGCGCCCTGAAACTGGACCTGGTGGGCGTCGCGCTGGTGACGCTGGGCCTGCTGATGCTGCTCTACCCGCTGACCCGCGGCCGTGAGCTGGGCTGGCCGCTGTGGGGATACGTGTCGATGGCCGGCGCGCTGCTGGTCTTCGGGGCGCTGGTGGCGTACGAGCGGGTCAAGGGCGCGCGGGACGGCTCCCCGCTGATCGAGCTGTCGCTGTTCCGGGTGAAGAGCTTCGCGGCGGGCATCGCGGTGCAGACGGTGTTCGGGATCGGACTCGGGATCTTCTTCCTGGTGTGGACGCTGTACATGCAGATCGGCCTGGGCTGGAGCGCGCTGCGGGCCGGACTGACCGGGGTGCCGTTCTCCATCGCGGTCTCCGCCGCGGCCGGGATGTCGGTGCAGCTGCTGGTGCCGCGCTTCGGGCGCAAGGTGCTCCAGGCGGGCGCGCTGGTGATGGCGGCGGGCGTTCTCCTCTATATGGGGGAGTCCGAGCGGTACGGCATGGACATCGCGTCCTGGCAGATGGCGCTCCCCCTGGTGGTCATGGGCGCCGGCATGGGGCTGATCGTGGCGCCGCTGACGGACGCGGTGCTGTCCGAGGTGCCGCGCGAGCACGCCGGGTCGGCGTCGGGGCTGATCAACACCGTGCAGCAGATGGGGAACGCGCTGGGGCTCGGCCTGGTGTCGGTGGTGTTCTTCGGGGTGATCGACGAACGGCTCGCCCCGGCCGAGGTGGGGCCGGCGTTCGCGGAGGGCTTCCAGCACGCGCTGGGCTATGTGGCGGCGGTACTGGGCGTGATCTTCCTGCTGATGTTCGCCCTGCCGAAGCGCCCGGCCCAGCATGTGGAGGGCGCGGGGGAGGCTCCGGCGGTGGTGGAGAAGGAGCGGGAACTGGTGTCCTGAACGGCGCGGACGAGGGAAGGGCCCGGTACCTCGAAGGTGCCGGGCCCTTCCCGTCGTCCGCCTCCTCGAGGGCATCCGGACACAAACGGAAGTCCGCTCATGCCTGTTTTCGGCCTGCTCCTGTTTACTTTCCGGACATTCGGACGTACGGTGCGAGCGAAACCACACGTTCGGGCATGAACGGACTCGGAGGCAGACGGACATGTACGCACCGGAGCGCCAGCAGGAGATCCTGCGGCTCGCCCGTGACGGCGGCCGGGTGGACGTGGTCTCGCTGGCCGAGGAGTTCCAGGTGACCGCCGAGACCATCCGCCGGGACCTGAAGGCCATGGACCGCGCGGGTCTGGTCCGCAGGGTGCACGGCGGGGCCATCCCCGCCGGACGCCTCGACTTCGAGCCGGACCTCGCCGAGCGGGAGACGACCGCGGCCGACGAGAAGGACCGCATCGCCCGGGCCGCCCTCGCCGAACTCCCCGCCGACGGCACCCTGATCGTGGACGCCGGTTCGACGGTCGCGCGGCTCACCGGCATCCTGCCGGCGGAGGCCTCCCTCACCGTCGTCACCCACAGCCTGCCCATCGCGGCCCGGCTCGCCGACCACCCCGGCATCCAGCTCCACCTGGTCGGGGGGCGTGTACGGCACCGTACGCGCGCCGCCGTGGACGCCTGGGCGCTGCGGGCGTACGCCGAGATCCGCGCGGACGTCCTGTTCGTGGCCGCCAACGGGTTCTCCGCCGAACACGGACTCACCACCCCCGACCTCGCCGAGGCCGCCGTGAAGCGCGCCGCCATGGCCGCGGCCCGCCGTGTGGTGCTGCTGGCCGACTCCTCCAAGCACGGCCAGGAGCACTTCGCCCGCTTCGGCGGCCTCGCCGACGTGGACCTGCTGATCACCGACAGCGGGCTCGGCCCGGACGACGCCGCCGCGATCGAGCGCGGCGGCACGGAAGTAGTACGCGCATGATCCTCACCATCACCCCCAACCCGTCCCTGGACCGCACCTACGAGGTCCCCTCGCTGGACCGCGGCGAGGTCGTCCGGGCCACCGGCGAACGCGTCGACCCCGGCGGCAAGGGCGTCAACGTCTCCCGCGCCGTCGCCGCGGCCGGCCGCCGCACCGTCGCCGTACTGCCCCTGGGCGGCGCCCCCGGCGCCCTGGTCGCCGATCTGCTGGACGCGCAGGGCATCGAGGTCGCCCCGGTCCCGGTCGCCGGAGCCACCCGCTCCAACATCGCGCTCGCCGAGACCGACGGCGTACTGACGAAGATCAACGCACCCGGTCCGGAACTGACGTCGGACGAACGGGAACTGCTCCTGGACACCGTGCGCCGGCAGGCCCCGGGCGCCGACTGGATCGCCTGCTGCGGCAGCCTGCCGCGCGGACTGGCCCCGTCCTGGTACGCGGACCTCGTCGCCCGTGTGCACGCCGCCGGGGTACGCATCGCCCTGGACACCTCCGGACCCGCGCTCCTCGCGGCCCTGCGCGAGCGGCCCGACGTGGTGAAGCCGAACGCCGCCGAGCTCGCCGAAGCCGTCGGGCGGCCCCTGGTCACCGTCGGCGACGCGCTGAAGGCGGCCGAGGAACTGCGGGGGATGGGCGCCCGCGCCGTCCTCGCGAGCCTCGGCGCCGACGGGCAGCTGCTCGTGGACGACGACGGCGCCCTGTTCGGCACCGCTCCGGTGGCCGCCGTCCGCAGCAACGTGGGCGCCGGTGACTCCTCGCTCGCCGGGTTCCTCGTCGCCGGCGGGCGCGGCCGTGAGGCCCTCGTCTCCGCCGTCGCCCACGGCGCGGCGGCCGTCCAGCTGCCCGGCAGCGTGATGCCGGCGCCGGGCGACCTGGACCCGGCCGCGGTGACCGTCACGGCCGACATCCCCGGCGACCGCGTCCTGCGGGAGCCGGTGTCATGAACCACCTCTTCCCCTTCTCACCCCCGTCCCCCTCTCCCGCCCACCCCGCTGTACGGGCGCTATGCGTGCGAAGGAGCCCGCGATGAGTGACCTGATCACCGCGGAACTGGTCGACCTCGACCTGTCCGCCGAGACCAAGGAGGCGGCGGCGCGTGCCCTCGCCGAGCGCATGGTGGCCCTGGGCCGGGTGACCGACCTGGACGGCTTCCTCGCCCACGTCGCCGCCCGCGAGGCGCAGATGCCGACCGGCCTCGACGGCGGCATCGGCATCCCGCACTGCCGCAGTGAGCACGTCACCGAGCCCACGCTCGCCTTCGGACGCAGCACCGCCGGGATCGACTTCGGGGCGGCGGACGGACCCGCCGACCTGATCTTCCTCATCGCCGCTCCGGCCGGCGCGGACGACGCCCATCTGACGATCCTGTCGTCGCTGGCCCGGCAGCTCATGGACACCGGGTTCACCGACGCGCTGCGGTCCGTGACCGGCGCGGACGCGGCGGCCGCGCTGATCCGGGGCGAAGAGGCCGGCTCCGAGGACTCCGTGACGGCGCCGGCGGCGGCCTCCGCCGGCGCCGCCACGGGCACCACCGCTCCCGAGGCGGACCGCCCCTTCCGGGTCGTCGCCGTCACCTCCTGCCCCACCGGCATCGCCCACACCTACATGGCGGCCGAGTCCCTGGAGAACGCCGGCCGGGACGCCGGCATCGAGATCACCGTCGAGACCCAGGGCTCCGCCGGGTTCACCCGGCTCGACCCGGCCGTGATCGCGGCGGCCGACGGCGTGATCTTCGCCCACGACGTGCCCGTACGGGAGAAGGACCGCTTCGCGGGCAAGCCCACCGTCGACACCGGCGTCAAGGCGGCCATCAACCGCCCCGCCGAGCTGATCGGCGAGGTGCGCGGCAAGGCGGAGCGGGGCGAGGCCACCGCGGCCGCGTCCGGCGGTACGCCCGTCGAGCGGACCGGCGACAGCGGCGAGGGCTACGGCACCAAGCTGCGCAAGTGGCTCATGTCCGGCGTCAGTTACATGGTGCCGTTCGTCGCGGCGGGCGGTCTGCTGATCGCCCTCGGCTTCGCGATCGGCGGCTACGACATCAACGAGGCGCCCTCGGTGATGGACCACTTCGTGTGGACCCAGGCCGCCAGCTGGGGTGCCCTGCTCTTCCAGATCGGCGGCGTCGCCTTCGGCTTCCTCGTCCCGGTCCTGGCCGGCTACATCGCCTACGGCATGGCCGACCGGCCCGGCCTCGTGCCCGGCTTCGTCGGCGGCGCGATCTCCCTCACCATCAACGCCGGCTTCCTCGGCGGCCTCGCGGCCGGTCTGATCGCCGGTGGCGTGGTGATCGCGATCCAGAAGGTGCGCATCCCGGCGGCACTGCGCGGCATCATGCCCGTGGTGGTGATCCCGCTGATCTCCGCCGCTGTCGTCGGGTTCCTGATGTTCGTCGTCATCGGCAAGCCGATCGCCGAGGCCCAGAAGGGCATGACGGACTGGCTGAACGGCCTCACCGGCACCAACGCCGTCCTCCTCGGCGCCCTCCTCGGCCTGATGATGTGCTTCGACCTCGGCGGCCCGGTCAACAAGGTCGCCTACACCTTCGCCACCGCCGGGATCGCCGTCGCGAGCCCCAGCGACTCCGCGATGAAGATCATGGCCGCGGTGATGGCGGCCGGCATGGTGCCGCCGCTGGCGATGGCCCTGGCCACCACGGTCCGCGGCAAGCTCTTCAACCGGACCGAGCGCGAGAACGGCAAGGCCGCCTGGGTGCTGGGCGCCTCCTTCATCTCCGAGGGCGCGATCCCGTTCGCCGCCGCCGACCCGCTGCGGGTGATCCCCGCGTCGATGGCGGGCGGCGCGGTCACCGGCGCCCTGTCGATGGCCTTCGGCGCCACCTTGCGCGCCCCGCACGGCGGCATCTTCGTGGTCCCGCTGATCGGCAACCCCTTCCTCTACCTGGTCGCCATCGCCGCGGGCGTCGGCGTCACCACCGCCCTGGTGGTCGTCCTCAAGGGACTGCGCAAGCCGGCCGCCGGGGCCGGTGCGGGGACGGCGGGAGCGGGTGCTCCGGCGCCGTCCGCCGAGGCCAGGGAGCCGGTGGCCGCGTAACGATACGGCGGTGCGTCCGTTTGGGTAGGTGTGGGCATTTCATGCCTACTGCGATATAGATCACCATCATCACGATCCGGGGTCAAAGCCCCGGATCGTGGTGTGTACTGGGCCGCATGCCTGAGTACAAGACACTCTCGCGGACGACGGGCGCCACCGTCCTCACGCTGGTGGCCGTGGCCTGCGCGGCGGGTCTGGCCGATGTCCTGCGACGTCGACGCGGGCGGCCGCGCGCACACCGGCCCGTCGAAACGGTCCCACGGCAGCACACGCCCCACGGCGTCCCGGTGATCCCACGCCAGCGGCGGACGGGCCCCGACGGGGAGGCCGTACGGCTCACCCCGGCGGAGCGCGACGCGTTCGCCGTGCTGGTGCGGCACCTCAGCGAAGGGGACTGAGCCGGCCGCGTCAGAAGACCTGGGCCGCCCGGCGCTCCATCGCGTCCCGCGCCGCGTCCTCGCTGCCGTACACCTCGCACATGTGCCGTCCGTCGGGCGTGACCGTGTGCTCGACCTCCCACAGGGAGAGCTCACCGCCGTCACCGAGCAGGAACGCGTGCTCGTAGAGCGAGAAGGACAGTCCCGGGCGGCCCGCGCGGGACGGGCGGCCGAAGGCCTGGGTGATCCGGTGGGCGCGCGCCGTGGCCAGCCGCGCGGCCGTCTCCCCGCCCGGCCGGTCCGTGTTCTCCGCCCGGCGCAGTAAGCGCCGCGCGTGATCCGCCGACCGGTCCGGCACATACACCTGTCGCAGGGCGGGCGGCGGCGACAGCCGTATCGTCACCGGCAGTTCGAAGTCCGGGGTGTCCGGCGGCAACGGCAGCCGCGCCGTGGCCGTGCGCAGCTCCTCCTCGTCCACATACACCTCGTGCTGCGGCTCCGCCCCGGGGGCCGTGTTGTGCACGAGCTCCCAGAGCGTCAGCGCCGAACCGTCGGCGAGCAGCCAGGTGTGCCGGTACGTCTCCCGGTGCAGCCCCGCGCTGTGGTGCGCGGAGTGCAGCGAACCGTCGTGCGCCAGCGCGCAGTCCAGCCGGCTGATCGTCTCGTCGGGCAACTCGAAGGAGTTCAGCGCACGTCCGAGGAAACGCGCGAGGTGTTCCTCCGGAGTCTCGGGTGAGTCGGGTGGTTCGTACGCTGGAGTGTCGTACGGAACGCTCAAGGTTTCTCCCGGCGTTGCTGCATGTCACCTTGTGGGTGCATACCGTAGCCCCTCGGCCGGACATCGTGTCCGGGAACCGAGGAAACGTATGGCCGGAAAACGCGCGGGTGACGCGAGAAGTTCCCGGCCCGGCCCGGCAGGACGTCAATAGTTCCTGATCGGACGGCACTTCGGCAGCCGATCGACGGTTCTTTCTCCGTTTCTCCTTCAGTGTTCGCCGTACAGCTCCCCGTACGACGGCCATGCCCCGCCCGGACCGTCCACCGGGGCGGCGGCACGGACCGCCCGGACGATCGCGCGGGTCACCAGGTCCGCGCCCGCCGCCAGGACCTCGTTCAGCGCGAGGGGGTTCGCCGCGTCCAGCGGGCGGGCGCCCGTGGCCAGGGTGAACACGGTGTCTCCGTCGCTGAGCAGATGCACCGGCCGTACCGCCCGCGCGATCCCGTCGTGCGCGGTGCCGGCCAGCTTCTGCGCCTGCGCCTTGGACAGGCCGGCGTCGGTGGCGACCACCGCGAGCGTGGTGTTCAGCGGCGGCACCCCGTTGCGCTCCGCCGTGCGTGCCAGCCGTCGCAGCGCGGCCTCGTGCACCTCCGGCTCCGGATGGCGCACCCTTCCCTGGAACAACTCCCCGTACAGCACCCCCGTTTCCGGATCCGTCACGGACCCCGCCGCGTTCGCCACCACCAGCGCGGCCACCGTGATCCCCGACTCCAGCACCGTGCTCGCGGTGCCGATGCCGCCCTTCAGCTGCCCGGCCACCGCGCCCGTGCCGGCGCCCACACAGCCCTGCGGCACCGGGCCGCCGTGCTCGCTCGCCGCCGCGGCCTCCACCGCGGCCCGGCCGGTGGCGGCGTCGGGCCTGGCCCGGAAGTCGCCGCCGCGGCCCAGATCGAAGACACAGGCGGCCGGCACCACCGGCACCACATGGGCCGGATCCGGTCCGACCCGCACGCCGCGTCCGCGCTCCTCCAGCCAGGCCATCACCCCGGAGGCCGCGTCGAGCCCGTACGCGCTGCCCCCGGTCAGCACGATCGCCTCGGCCCTCTGCACCAGGTTGCGCGGATCGAGCGCGTCGGTCTCCTTCGTGCCGGGCCCGCCGCCGCGTACGTCCACCGCGGCCACGGCCCCGCCCTCGGGCGCGAGCACCACCGTGGTGCCGGTGAGCCATCCGCCGCCGGTACGCGTCGCGTGTCCCACACGCAGGCCGGCCACATCCGTCAGAGCGTCAGCTGTCATGGGGCCAGTACTGCCCGGTCGGGGGCGGCCGTACCCTGGACGGTATGAGCATCGCCCCCGATCCCCGCCCGCGTGAGACCGAGCCGGCGCTGGTCTTCGACGACCCGCTGGACCAGCAGTCCGCGGACGACACGGACCGCGGGTGGGGCGACCGCCCGTCCGGCGACAGCGCCGCCGATCTCAAGCGCTTCCTCGACGAGAAGCCGCCCCACCACATCTGACCCGCCCGCGGGCGCGCCGCTTCTACCGCTCGCCCGGGCCCTGGCCCTGGCCCTGGCCGCGCTGGGCGACGAGGGTGTCGCGGATCTCCTTGAGTACTTCCAGCTCGCTGATCTCGACGATCTCCTGCGTGCCCTCCTTCGCCTTCCGGCGGGCCTCCACGCGGGCCAGGTACTTCGCCATGGGCAGCACCATCAGGAAGTAGACGACCGCCGCCGTGATCACGAACTGCAGCGTCGCCCCGAGGACCGAGCCCCACATGATCGTGACGCCCGTCGCGGTGTCGCCGGTGCCCTCGCAGGGGCCCTTCAGACACGAGCTGTAGCTGTCCAGGTTCTTGGTGCCGAAGGCGCCCACCAGCGGATTGATGACGCCCTTCACGACCGCGTTGACGATGTTCGTGAAGGCGGCACCGATGACCACCGCAACAGCCAGATCGACGACGTTCCCGCGCATCAGGAAGGCCTTGAAGCCCTGCCACACGCTCGTCTTTCCGTTGTCGCTCACCGCGGACCCTCATCTCTTGTGCACAGGCTGTGGAACAAAACGTTCCGCAACATACGTCACCCCCCGGCGGACGTGTCCAGTCGGATCGTCCCGAGCAGGAGGCCGACGCCTGTGAGAAACGCGACACGGTCACCACATCGTCACCGCCAGCCGGGCCGTGACACCCGCCCCCGCCAGACCGGACGCGGCGCCGCGCGGCACCGACAGCACGACCAGCGCACCGGCGTCGCCCGCGTCCCGCGCCGGCTCCGGCACCTCGGTCACCCGAGCCCCGCGCGCGACCACACGGGCCCCGCCCCCGGACACCGACTCCTCGGCGGCGATCACGTCCACCCGGTCGCCCGGCCGCAGCAGCCGGACCGTGGCCGCGTCGGCGATCCGCACCGCCGTCGTGACCTCCGCGCCGGGGCGCTCCCGTGCCGGGCGGTCCCCGGCGGGCACCGGCGCGGTACGGGCCGCCGGGACCCCGCCGGGATGCCCGCGGGAGCGGTCCGCGTCCCGGGGCCCCGCCGCCACCAGCGCCGCCGCCGTGACCGCGAGACCGACCGCCATGGCCCGCCTCCGGTGCCGTACGAGCCGGTCCGGAAGCGGCAGACCGCCGCGCACCCGCACCGGGGCGAAGTGCGGGACCTCGCACGGCGGAGGCACCTCGGCGCCCGGCGGGCGCGGAACGCGGGAGAGAGGGGGGAGAGGGGAGGGAGGACGGGACACGGGTACCACCACCTGGGACGAGGGACCGGCTTGCGGCTCCCACGATGACGCCTCACGGCGCCGCCCGCCGGGCCCTGTGGACGCACCACGGCCCTGTGGAGAACTCCCCCGCCCGAACGGGACGTTCCGTCCCGCCGTCACCGGCTACGGCAGCGCGAACCCCGGGTCCGTCCCGGCCAGCGCCGACGCGCACGGGCAGTCCCGTTCCGCCGTCTCCGGCAGCCCGGCGACCGCGTCGAAGAGCACGTCCCGCAACCGGTCCACGTTGGCCGCGAACACCCGCAGCACCTCTTCGTGGGAGACGCCCTCACCGGTCTCCGCGCCCGCGTCCAGGTCGGTGACCAGGGTCAGGGAGGTGTAGCAGAGCTCCATCTCACGGGCGAGCGCCGCCTCCGGATGCCCGGTCATGCCCACCACCGACCAGCCCTGCGCCTGGTGCCACAGCGATTCGGCGCGGGTGGAGAAGCGCGGCCCCTCGACCACGACCAGCGTGCCGCCGTCCACCGCCTCCCAGTCCCGGCCCCGCGCCGCCTTCAGCGCGGCGGCCCGCCCGGTGGGGCAGTAGGGGTCGGCCAGCGACACGTGCACCACGTTCGGCACCGTGCCGTCGGGCAGCGGCAGCCCGTCGAAGTAGGTGGCCGTCCTGGACTTCGTACGGTCCACGAACTGGTCCGGCACGAGCAGGGTGCCCGGCCCGTACTCGGGCCGCAGACCGCCTACCGCGCACGGCCCGAGGACCTGGCGCACGCCGACCGAACGGAGCGCCCACAGGTTGGCCCGGTAGTTGATCCGGTGCGGCGGCAGATGGTGGCCGCGCCCGTGCCGGGGGAGGAAGGCGACCCGCCGGCCGGCCACCTCGCCGAGGAACAGGGAGTCGCTGGGAGCCCCGTACGGGGTGTCCACCTGGACCTCGGTCACGTCGTCGAGGAAGGAGTAGAAACCGGAGCCGCCGATCACGCCGATCCGGGCGTTCGCCTTGTTCGCCATGTCCCGCACCCTAACCGCACCCGGAAACGCCGAAGACCCCGTCGTCGGAAGACGACAGGGTCCCGTAAGAGAGTGGCCCTACGCGGCGGTGGTGCTGGTGGAACTGCCCGAACCGGACGAGCCGGACGAGGCGGCCGAAGAGCTCGAGCCGGCCGAAGAGCCGGAGCCCGAGTCCGAGGAGGAGGACGTCGACGAGGTGCTCGACGACTTCGACGCCGGCGAGCTGCTCGACGAGGAGCCGCGGCTGTCGTTGCGGTAGAAGCCGGAGCCCTTGAAGACGATGCCGACCGCCGAGAACACCTTCTTCAGGCGGCCCTGGCAGTTGGGGCACTCGGTCAGGGCGTCGTCGGTGAACTTCTGCACCGCCTCGAGGCCCTCGCCGCACTCGGTGCACTGGTACTGGTACGTCGGCACTGTCTTCCTCCTGGCACTCTCACTCGATGAGTGCTAACGACGGTCCATAGTGACGTATTCCGTCGGATCAGTCCACTGCCACGGGATCGCGGTGACCGACGCCACGCGCGACGGTGCGCCCGCGCGGGTGCGCCGCCAGCCGCGAACGCGACGCCAGCAGGGTCACCAGAGCCAGCACCGTACCGGCCATCGGGACCAGGAAACCGGCGCCGCCCCACAGGCGGTCCTCCAGCTGCCCGGCGACCGTGACGGCCGCCGCCTGCCCGAGCGCGACCGCACCGGTCAGCCAGGTGAACGCCTCGGTGCGGGCGCCCGCCGCGACCAGGCTCTCCACCAGCGTGTAGCCGGTGATCAGGGCCGGCGCGATGCACATGCCGACCAGGAGGCCGAGCACGGCCAGCAGCAGGGCCGAATGGGCCGTCCACAGGGCGGACGCGGTCAGCGCGAGCGCCGCGTAACCGATCACCAGGCGCCGCTGCGGGGAGGTTTTCCAGGCGATGGCACCGCAGACGATGCCGGAGATCATGTTCCCCGCGGCGAAGACGCCGTACAGGACGCCGTTCAGTCCGGGCTCGCCGATCGACTGGGTGAACGCGGCCAGCGAGACCTGCATGCCGCCGAAGACGGAACCGATGCCGAGGAACGTCACGATCAGCACCCGCACCCCGGGGACGCGCAGCGCGGAAACGTGCTCCACGCGCGTGTGCCCGTCCCGGCCCGATGCGGGCTGGGTGCCCTTCTGCGCGGCGAACAGCAGACCGCCGACCAGGGTCAGCGCGGCCTCGGTGAGCAGACCCGCGGCCGGGTCGACCGTCGTGCACAGGGCCGTGGCCAGCAGGGGGCCGACGACGAACGTGAACTCGTCGGTGACGGACTCGAAGGCCGCCGCCGTGGTCAGCAGCGGGGAACCCTTCAGCCGCACGCCCCAGCGGGCCCGCACCATGGGTCCGACCTGCGGCACCGAGGCACCCGTCGGCACCGCGGCGGCGAACAGCGCCCACAGCGGCGCGTCGGTCAGCGCCAGCGCCGTGAGGGCCAGTCCGGCCGCCGTGTGCACCAGGACGCCGGGCACGAGGACGGCACGCTGACCGTGCCGGTCGGCGAGACGGCCGCTGTACGGCGCGAACAGCGCCATGGAGACACCGGTGGCGGCGGCCACGGCGCCGGCCGCGCCGTACGAGCCGGTGGTGTGCCGCACCAGCAGCACGATGGAGAGGGTGAGCATCGCGAACGGCTGGCGTGCCGCGAAGCCGGGGAGGAGGAACGTCCACGCGCCGCGTGTGCGCAGCAGCCGGCCGTATCCCGGGCGGGAGGCGGCCGAGTCCTTCGACGTGGTGACCGTGGATGCCACGGCCCGTGCCTTTCTGCCACCTGGTAGCAACCCGCGCGGGAGACGCGGGGGCGCCGAGAGCTGTCCTCTTGCGCTGACTGCGGTAGATACCGGTGCCACAGCTCAGGGCGTGCCGGCCGCCATACGGTCGCGCCAGCTCTGCGTCAGGCAGAGTTGGTTCGATCTGGGGGTCGTCTGCATCGTACAGGGATCACCCCGCCGGTCCGGTGTGAGGACGGGCACGCCCTCAGCGTCCGTCGGGGGACTCCTCGGTGCCCAGCCAGCCCGCCAGCTTGCCGCCCTGGCCCACCGCGCGCAGACGCCGTTCGGCGGCGTCCCGCACCGGGTCGGTGGCGACGACGAGCAGTTCGTCCCCGCGGCGCAGCACCGTCGCCGGCTGCGGCACGAACGACGTGCCCTCGCGGACGACGAGGGTGACGGCGGCGCCCGCGGGCAGCCGCAGCTCGCCGACCTCCACGCCGTGCATCCGGGACCCGGCCGGGATGGCGACCGACAGCAGATGGCCGCGCAGCCGCTCCAGGGGCGCCGACTCGATGCCGAGGTCGGCGGCGGTGTCCCGGCCGAGGCGCAGCTTGCGGGCCAGCCAGGGCAGTGTCGGGCCCTGGATGAGGGTGTAGACGACGACCAGCACGAAGACGATGTTGAAGATCTTCTCGCTGCCGTCGACGCCCTGCACCATGGGGATCGTCGCGAGGATGATGGGCACGGCGCCGCGCAGCCCCGCCCAGGACATCAGCGTCTGCTCCTGCCAGGGCACCCGGAACGGCATCAGGCACACCACGACGCTGAGCGGGCGGGCCACCATGGTGAGCGCCAGCCCGATGACCAGGGCGGGCACGATGTCGTCGCCCAGTTCGTGCGGGGTGACGAGCAGGCCGAGCAGGACGAACATGCCGATCTGGGCGAGCCAGCCGAGCCCTTCGGCGAAGCCGCGTGTGGCGGGCCAGTGCGGCAGTTTGGCGTTGCCGAGCACCATGGAGGCGAGGTAGACGGCGAGGAAGCCGCTGCCGTGGGCGAGGGCGCCGGCGGCGTAGGCGGTGACGGCGATGGCCATGACGGCGATCGGGTAGAGGCCGGACGCGGGCAGCGCCACGTGCCGCAGGCCCCAGGAGCCGAGCCAGCCGACGGCGAGCCCGATGGCGGCGCCGATGGCCAGCTCCAGGACTATCTCGCCGAGCAGCACGTACCAGTGCTCGATCGGTCCGGCCGAGGAGAAGGCGACGACGAGGATGACGACGGGAGCGTCGTTGAAACCGGACTCCGCCTCCAGCGCGCCGGTCACCCGCGTGGGGAGCGGGATCCTCCGCAGCACCGAGAAGACGGCAGCCGCGTCCGTCGACGACACCACCGCGCCGATGATCAGCGCCTGCCGCCACTCCAGCCCGACCAGGAAGTGCGCGGCCGACGCCGTCACGCCGACGCTCACCGCGACACCGGTCAGCGCGAGCGCGGAGGCGGCCGGCAGGACCGGTCTCACCTCTTTCCACTTCGTGCCCAGACCGCCCTCGGCGAGGATCACGACCAGGGCCGCGTAGCCGATGACCTGGGTCAGTTCGGCGCTGTCGAACTGGATGTCGCCGATGCCGTCCTGGCCCATGGCGATGCCGATGCCCAGATAGACGAGCAGGCTGGGGAGCCCGCTGCGCGAGGAGATCCGGACCGCTGCGACGGCGACGAGCAGGACGATCGAGCAGACGAGCAGGAGCTGGTTGAGGTGGTGGACAGTCAGCGGCCGTTCCCTTCCCTGTCTCAGGCGCACTCGCGCGTGAGCTCACGTACCGCGCGTGCGATCCACCGCTTCCGCGGCAAACTACTTCGTTACCTTACCTAACTCTTGACGCGTTCTTGACGCTCGAGACGGCAAGATCGAACGTCCGTCCGGGCTGGTTCCCTACTCCGCGTCAAGTGCCGCGGGGTCCTGCGCCTATCGTTGCTCCAGCGCTCAGTTAAAAGCACAGCCCGACCTGCCGCTCGCGTTAGGACAGCAAGGACAGCGATGCCCACCGACACCACCGCCTCCACGGGTCAGCAGGCCGGCGCCTCCGCGGAGCAGCCCGGCACGTCCGGCAGGAAGAAGGGGCGCAGAGGCAGACTGTTTCTGATCGTCCTGGTGCTGGCCCTGATCGGCGGTCTCGCCTATGGGGGCTACTGGACGGTCAGTACCGTGCGCGCCTCCTTCCCGCAGACCAGCGGTTCGATCACCCTGCCGGGACTGGCCGGACCCGTCGACGTCAAACGGGACGGCTACGGCATCCCGCAGATCTACGCGTCCTCCGACGAGGACCTGTTCATGGCGCAGGGCTATGTCCAGGCGCAGGACCGGTTCTACGAGATGGACGTGCGCCGGCACATGACCGCCGGCCGGCTCTCGGAGATGTTCGGCGCGGGCCAGGTCGACAACGACGAGTTCCTGCGCACCCTGGGCTGGGACCGGGTCGCGAAGGAGGAGTACGACAAGAAGCTCTCCCCCGCCACGAAGGAGTACCTCCAGGCGTACGCCAAGGGGGTCAACGCCTATCTGGAGGGCAAGGAGGGCAAGGAGATCTCGCTGGAGTACGCGGCGCTGGGCTTCGAGAACGACTACAAGCCCGGCGAGTGGACCCCGGTCGACTCCGTGGCCTGGCTGAAGGCGATGGCCTGGGACCTGCGCGGCAACATGCAGGACGAGATCGACCGCGCGCTGATGACCAGCCGCCTCGGCCCGAAGCAGATCGCCGACCTGTACCCGGCCTACCCGTACAGCCGGAACAAGCCGGTGGTCCAGGAGGGCCAGTACGACCAGATCACCGGGGCGTACGAGCAGGGCGAGAGCACGGGCGGAACGGGAACGGGCACAGGGACGGGCACAGGGACCGGGACCGGTACGGAGACGGGCACCGGGACGGGCACCGGCACCGGGACGGGCACGGGCACCGGCACCGGGACCGGTCTGGAGAGCCAGCTCACCGGTCTCCAGCAGGTCCTCCAGGACCTCCCCACCGCCGTCGGCGTCAACGGCGACGGGATCGGCTCCAACTCCTGGGTGGTCGCCGGGCGGCACACCATCACCGGCAAGCCGCTGCTCGCCAACGACCCGCACCTGTCGGCCTCGCTGCCGTCCGTCTGGTACCAGATGGGCCTGCACTGCCGCGAGGTCTCCGCCGACTGCCAGTACGACGTCACCGGCTACACCTTCGCGGGCATGCCCGGCGTGATCATCGGCCACAACCAGGAGATCGCCTGGGGCCTGACCAACTCCGGCGTCGACGTCACCGACCTCTACCTGGAGAAGATCACCGGCGACGGCTACCAGTACGACGGCAAGGTGGTGCCGTTCAAGACGCGCGAGGAGACCATCGAGGTCGCCGGCGGCAAGGCGCGGAAGATCGTCGTACGGGAGACCGGCAACGGTCCTCTGCTCTCCGACCGTTCCGGCGATCTCGTCAAGACCGGCAAGAAGGCCACCGTGGACAGCGCCGCCCCCGACCGGGGCGACGGCTACGGCGTCGCGCTGCGCTGGACCGCCCTGGACGCCGGCCGCACCATGGACTCCGTCTTCGCGATCAACCGCGCGAAGGACTGGGACGACTTCCGTGAGGCGGCCACCCTCTTCGAGGTGCCCTCGCAGAACCTGGTCTTCGCGGACACCGAGGGCGACATCGGCTACACCCTCCCCGGGAAGATCCCCACCCGCGCGGAGAACCACGACGGTTCCGTCCCCGCCCCCGGCTGGGACCCCGACTACGAGTGGACCGGCTGGATCGAGCAGGACGCGCTGCCCTACGAGTACAACCCGGACCGGGGCTACATCGTCACCGCCAACCAGGCCGTCGTCGGCAAGGACTACCCGTACACGCTGACCACCGACTGGGGTTACGGCGCCCGCAGCCAGCGGATCACCGACCTGATCAAGTCGAAGATCAAGGACGGCGGCAAGATCTCCACCGACGACATGCGCCAGATGCAGCTGGACAACTTCAGCTCCATCGCGCAGACGCTGGTGCCCGAGCTGATCAAGATCGACACCGAGGACAAGGACGTCCGCGAGGCCCAGAAGCTGCTGGAGGGCTGGGACTACACCCAGGACGCCGACTCCGCGGCCGCCGCGTACTTCAACTCCGTGTGGCGCAACATCCTCAAGCTCGCCTTCGGCCACAAGCTGCCCAAGGAGCTGCGGGTCAAGGGCCAGTGCCTGTGGGTCGACCCGGTCAACAACACCGGGCCCGCCGACCAGGCGGACAAGGTCCGCGAATGCGGCCAGCGCGCCGCCGACCAGGCGCAGCCCGACGGCGGCGACCGCTGGTTCGAGGTGGTGCGCCAGCTGATGGACAAGGAGGACAGCTCCTGGTGGAAGACGCCCAAGGCGGGCACGCGTCCCGCCGCGGACAACCGTGACGAGCTGTTCAAGCGTGCCCTGATCGACGCCCGCTGGGAGCTGACCGCCAAGCTCGGCAAGGACATCGACACCTGGAGCTGGGGCCGGCTGCACCGCCTGTTCCTGAAGAACCAGACGCTCGGCACCGAGGGCCCGGGCTTCCTGCAGTACATGCTCAACCGCGGCCCGTGGAAGCTCGGCGGCGGCGAGGCCACCGTCAACGCGACCGGCTGGAACGCCGCCGGCGGCTACGGCGTCGTGTGGGTGCCGTCCATGCGGATGGTGGTCAACCTCGGCGACCTCGACAAGTCCCGCTGGATCAACCTCACCGGCGCCTCCGGGCACGCCTACAGCGCCCACTACGTCGACCAGACGGAGAAGTGGGCCGAGGGCGAGCTGCTGGAGTGGTCGTACTCGCAGAAGGCGGTCGAGGACAGCACCAGCGACACGCTGCAGCTGAAGCCCTGACCCCCGCCCCGCCTGCCGGAAGCGGCCCCCACGCACACGCGTGGGGGCCGCTTCCGCGTGCGCGGGCGGGCTCGGCGATCCGCTTCCGCGTGCGCGGGCTCAGCGGAAGCGCCGTACCCCCGACGGGGTGACCACCGCGTGCACCGGCCGGTCGTGGGGCTCCTCCGGAACCCGCTCGACCACCTCGGTGTCGTACAGCAGCACCACCAGGGCCGGGTGTACGCCCGCGCGGTCGAGGCGGGCGAGGACACGGTCGTACGAGCCGCCGCCGCGGCCCAGGCGCATGCCGCGCGTGTCGACGGCGAGGCCCGGCAGCAGCACCACGTCCGCCTCCGTGACGGCGTCGGGCCCCAGACGCGGCCCCCCGGGCTCGAGGAGGGCCATTTTCCCGCCATGTCGCACGCGCGTGAGCGAGCCCTCGCCCTCGTACACGCCCCAGTCCAGGTCGTTGTCGGGCAGCAGCACGGGCAGCAGGACGCGTGTGCCCCGCGCGTGGAGCGTGTCGAGGAGCGTGAGGGTGCCGGGTTCACCGCCCACGGAGACGTACGCCACGACCGTGCGCGCGTGCGCCAGTTCGGGCAGGGCGAGGGCCCGCCGGGCCAGCGCGGCCGCGGACTCCCGCACGTCATCGGCCGACAGCCCGTTCCTCGCCGCGAGGATTCCCCGGCGCCGTACACGCTTGTCGGGGTCGTTCGCGCGCTCGTCGTGTCTCAAGTCCGTCCCCGTACCGTTGCAATGTGCTCATATGAGCCGTTATTCATCGGAGCCTCAGATTCCCTGCAAAGGGGCCCGATATGGTGGCGGGCATGTCTCAGTCACACCCTCGGATCAGCAAGGCTGTCATCCCCGCAGCCGGCCTCGGCACCCGGTTCCTGCCGGCCACCAAGGCCACTCCCAAGGAGATGCTGCCGGTCGTCGACAAGCCGGCGATCCAGTACGTGGTCGAAGAGGCCGTTTCCGCCGGCCTGGACGACGTCCTCATGGTCACCGGCCGCAACAAGCGCCCTCTGGAGGACCATTTCGACCGCAATTACGAACTGGAGTCGGCCCTCCAGAAGAAGGGCGACGCCGGCCGTCTCGCCAAGGTCCAGGAATCCAGCGACCTGGCCACCATGCACTACGTCCGCCAGGGCGACCCCAAGGGTCTCGGCCACGCCGTGCTGTGCGCCGCCCCGCACGTGGGCGACGAGCCCTTCGCCGTCCTCCTCGGCGACGACCTGATCGACCCGCGCGACCCCCTGCTCCAGCGCATGATCGACGTCCAGCAGCAGCACGGCGGCAGCGTCGTCGCGCTCATGGAGGTGGCCCCCGAGCAGATCCACCTCTACGGCTCCGCCGCCGTCGAGATCACCGAGGACTCCGACGTCGTCAAGGTCAGCGGCCTCGTCGAGAAGCCCGCCGCCGAGGACGCGCCGTCCAACTACGCCATCATCGGCCGCTACGTCCTCGACCCGGCCGTCTTCGGCATATTGCGCCGGACCGAGCCCGGCCGCGGCGGCGAGATCCAGCTCACCGACGCCCTCCAGCAGCTCGCGGACGACGAGAAGGCAGGCGGCCCGGTGCACGGCGTCGTCTTCAAGGGCCGCCGCTATGACACCGGCGACCGCGGTGACTACCTGCGTGCCATTGTCCGGCTCGCGTGCGAACGTGAGGACCTGGGCCCGGACTTCCGGACCTGGCTCCAGCGATACGTCACCGAGGAGATGCAGGAACGTTGAGCACCGCCGCGCCCCGCACCGCAGGCCCGGACCACCTCTGGTCGGTCGACGAGCACCTGGACGACATCCTCGCGACCGTCCGGCCGCTCGAGCCCATCGAGCTGAACCTCCTCGACGCCCAGGGCTGCGTCCTCGTCGAGGACATCACGGTGGCGGTCTCCCTGCCCCCGTTCGACAACAGCTCCATGGACGGGTACGCGGTGCGGGTCGCGGACGTCGCCGGCGCGAGCGAGCAGTACCCGGCGGCCCTCGAGGTCGTCGGGGACGTCGCCGCCGGCGCGGCCGACCTCCTCCACGTCGGCCCCGGCCAGGCCGCCCGCATCATGACCGGCGCCCCGCTCCCGCCCGGCGCCGAGACCGTCGTCCCCGTCGAGTGGACCGACGGCGGGCTCGGCGAGGGCCCGGCAGCCGGGATGCGCGCCCGCAGCCTGGCCCCCGAGGGCGCCACCGGGCAGGTGAACGTGTACCGCCCGGCCGAGGCACGCGCACACGTGCGCGCGATGGGCAGCGACGTCAGGGCCGGCGACCGCGCCCTGGACGCCGGCACCGTGCTCGGCCCGCCGCAGATCTCCCTGCTCGCCGCGATCGGCCGGGGCACCGTACGGGTGCGTCCGCGCCCGCGCGTGGTGGTGCTCTCCACCGGCAGCGAACTCGTCCAGCCCGACGAGGAACTGCGGTCCGGTCAGATCTACGACTCCAACAGCTTCGCCCTCACCGCCGCCGCGCGGGACGCCGGCGCGATCGCCTACCGGGTGGGCGCCGTCGCCGACGACGCGGCGACCCTGCGGGACACCATCGAGGACCAACTGGTGCGCGCCGACCTGATGGTCACCACCGGCGGTGTGAGCGTCGGGGCGTACGACGTCGTCAAGGAGGCGCTGTCGCACGCCGGGGACGAGGACGAGCCCGGCAGCGGCGTCGAGTTCCGCAAGCTCGCCATGCAGCCGGGCAAGCCCCAGGGCTTCGGCTCCATCGGTCCCGACCACACCCCGCTGCTGGCCCTTCCGGGCAACCCGGTCTCCAGTTACGTCTCCTTCGAGATGTTCGTCCGCCCCGCCATCCGCACCCTGATGGGGCTCACGGACATCCACCGGCCGAGGGTGCGCGCGCAGCTCACCGGGGACCGGGAACTGACCTCGCCGCGCGGCCGCCGCCAGTTCCTGCGCGGCCGGTACGCCGACGGCGCCGTGACCCCGGTCGGCGGCGCCGGCTCCCACCTCGTCGCCGCCCTCGCGCAGGCGAACGCCCTGATCGTCGTCCCCGAGGACGCCCGGTCCGTCGCACCCGGCGCGGAGGTCGACGTGGTCCTGCTCGGCTGAGCACGCGCGGTTGGCGGTACCGTGTCGCGCACAGCAGGCCCGCGCGCCGCACCGCGCCGGGCCAGGACCGGGAGCGCCACACGATCATGACCGTGCCTTCCCGGGGGGACACCCCCGGACCCTCCGACCAGTCCCGCCTGACCCACATCGACGAGGCGGGCGCCGCCCGTATGGTCGACGTGTCCGGCAAGGACGTGACCGCGCGCACCGCGCGGGCGACCGGCCGCGTTCTCGTCTCCCCGCGCGTGATCGAGCTGCTGCGCGGTGAGGGCGTACCCAAGGGCGACGCCCTGGCCACCGCGCGCATCGCGGGCATCATGGGAGCCAAACGCACCCCCGATCTGATCCCGCTGTGTCACCCGCTGTCGGTGTCCGGTGTGAAACTGGACGTGTCGGTCGCGGACGACGCCGTGGAGATCGCGGCGACCGTCCGGACGACGGACCGTACGGGTGTCGAGATGGAGGCGCTCACCGCGGTCTCCGTCGCCGCGCTCACCGTGATCGACATGGTCAAGGCGGTCGACAAGGAGGCGGTCATCACGGACGTACGGGTCGAGGCGAAGACGGGCGGCAGGTCGGGCGACTGGAGCCGGTCATGACACTCGACGCGACCGTCGGCGGCGCGCCGCTCGCGCCGTACAGCGCGCTGGTCGTCACCGCCTCCAACCGGGCCGCCGCGGGCGTCTACGAGGACAAGGGCGGCCCGCTGATCGCGGACGGGCTGCGGCGCTTCGGCTTCGCGGCCGACGGGCCCCGGGTGGTCCCCGACGGCGACCCCGTGGAGGCCGCCCTCCGCGCGGGCGTGGACGCCGGTTACGACGTGATCGTCACCACCGGCGGCACCGGCATCTCACCCACCGACCGCACCCCCGAGGCGACCCGCCGGGTCATCGACCACGAGGTCCCCGGGATCGCGGAGGCCATCCGCGCGTACGGCCGTGACAAGGTGCCCACCGCCGCCCTCTCCCGGGGCCTCGCGGGCGTCGCGAACGGCACGCTCATCGTCAACCTGCCGGGGTCCAGCGGCGGGGTGAAGGACGGACTGGCCGTGCTGGAGCCGCTGCTGAGGCACGCCGTCGACCAGCTGCGCGGCGGGGACCACCCGAGACCGGCCGCCACCGGTGGGGGTGCGAGCTGAACAGCCCACACTGGCCGGCCGTGCTGGTGGACGGCGACATCGTCCTCCGGCCGATAAGGCTGCGCGACCAGAAGGCATGGCGCGAGGTCAACCGGCGCAACCGGGACTGGCTGCGGCCCTGGGAGGCGACGATCCCGCCGCCCACGCCCAGCGGCCCGGTCACCCACCGGCCGACCTACCGTCAGATGGTCCGCCATCTGCGCTCGGAGGCGAACGCGGGCCGGATGCTGCCGTTCGTCATCGAGTACCAGGGCCGTCTCGTCGGCCAGTTGACGGTCGCCGGGATCACCTGGGGCTCGATGTGCTCGGGCCACGTCGGCTACTGGGTGGACCAGGCGGTGGCCGGCCGGGGCGTGGTGCCGACGGCCGTGGCGATGGTCGTGGACCACTGTTTCCGCACGGTCGGACTGCACCGCATCGAGGTCTGCATTCGCCCCGAGAACGCGCCGAGCCGCCGGGTCGTGGAGAAACTCGGATTCCGCGAGGAGGGGCTGCGGCCCCGGTATCTCCACATCGACGGAGCCTGGCGCGACCATCTCGTCTTCGCGCTCACGGCGGAGGAGGCGGCCGACGGTTTGCTCGCCCGCTGGCACCGGGCACGCTCCCAGGGGCGGCCCGGCCATGAGCTGCCCGGACGCGAGCGACGCAACCCGGGAATCCCGCACGGACCGGGAAATTGAATAAACGTTCGAATTTTTTATGGGGATGACCGTCTCCGGGCGCGGAATTTCCGGGTTCAAACGGATGTCTGATCGCATCGATCACAAGAAAAGTTAGAAATATCAGCCAGATCGTGCGACACACCGGCCCAATTGGCGGATGGCCCCGTGCAAACCCCTCTACCGTGTGAGACGTGAGCAGCAGCGGCCTCATCTACGCAGTCATCGTCGGGGCCTGGGCCGCCTACTTGGTGCCGATGTGGCTCCGTAGGCAGGACGAGCTGAACGAGGCCCGTCCGACGGAACGCTTCAGCACCGCCATCCGATTGCTGTCCGGACGGGCGGGGATGGAGCGCCGGTACGCCAAGGACCTGCGGGCGCGCTCCGCCGACGAGGGGGAGTACGACGTCCACGACCCGGACGCGGTCACCGACTCGGTGGACGTCCGGGCCTTCGCCGTGACCCGGACCCGTCCGCAGGCTCAGGCACCGGTACCGCCGGCTCCCGCGGAGCGGCCCGAACCGGCGCCCGCGCGGCCCCCGCGTGAACGCGCGGAGCGGCGGGTTCCCGAACCGGCTCCCGCGCGCGAGCGCGTTCCGGCCGCCCGCCCCGGATCGGACGCCCAGCGGGCCCGGGCGGCGCAGGCCGCCGCCGCGCGCGCCCAGCGTTCCAAGGCGCTCGCCCGCCGTCGGCGCACCACCACGATGCTGTTCGCCGCGTTCACGCTCGGCGCGGTCGTCGCGGCGGTCGGCGGACTGGCCTTCCTGTGGGCGCCCGCCGTGCCGGCCGTACTGCTGAGCGCGTACATCGCCTACCTCCGCTCCCAGGAGCGACGCCGCTTCGCCTACCAGATGGACCGCCGTCAGGCCGAGGTCGCGGCGCAGCGGCTGCGTGAGCGGGAGCGCCAGCCGCGCCGCCGCCCGTCCGTCGAGGACGCCGACGCGGACGAACCGGAGGGCCCGGAAGCCGGTGTCGTCACCGACCCGGACCTCACCGCGCTCGCCGCGGACCGGCGTGCGCTCGTCGAACAGACGGACCACGCCGAGTGGGTCGACCAGCAGCGTGAGCGCCGCCGGCGCCCCGACCAGGGAGGCGACAGCTGGGACCCGGTCCCGGTGCCGCTGCCCACGTATGTGACGGCCCCGGTCGCCCCGCGCGCGAGCGGCGACGTGGACCTGGGCGCCCCGGACGCCTGGAGCTCGGCCCGCTCCAGCGCCGTGCCGGCGGACGAGGCGCAGCCCGCGGCGGACGAGGCGGAACCGGACCCGGCGGCCCCCGCCGACGACACCCGCACCGACGCCCGGCGCGCGGCCTCCGCCCGCCGCTCCCGCGAACGCGGCCGCACCCCCCTCTTCGACCAGTACGAGGACGGCGACCGGCCGAAGGCCGCCAACGAGTAGCGCCAGGCCAACGGATTACCGAGCACCCCGATCGGGATGCTAAAGTTTCACTCGTTGCAAGGGCCTGTGGCGCAGTCTGGTAGCGCACCTCGTTCGCATCGAGGGGGTCTGGGGTTCAAATCCCCACAGGTCCACGCACGACTGTTCTCGAGTCAGCTCGGGAGCGGTTGACAAGATCCCGACCGATCTTCCTGATCGGTTGGGATCTTCGTCGTTTCCGGGGCTGTGGCGCGGAGCGGCGGGCGGGCTGCTCAGCCGTTCGGAAGCGGGTCGGTGATGGCCGCGGTGTAGTGGGCGAGGGATCTGCCGTAGCTGGGCAGATGGCGGGAGAGCGCGCCGAGGGCCAGCGCCGCGGCCTCCCGTTCGCGTCCGAGGTCGACGAGGGTCAGGGCGAGGAACGCGGTGACCGCGTCGTCGAGGTGGTCCGACGTCCTCCCGCGCTCCGCGAGGAGCAGGTCGGCGCCGGCCTGCGGTCGGCCGAGGGCGCGCAGCGTACTCGCGAGCTGGATGACCGCCTGCCGTCGGCGGCCGCCGTCCAGGCCGCGGTCCAGGGCCTGCCGGTAGAGGGCGACGGCTTGCTCGCCCAGGTCGGTGGCGTCGTAGGCGGACGCGAGCTCGAACGCGGCGACGGCGTGCCCGTGCGGTAGTTCGCCGGTCAGCGTCCTCATCATCGAGCGGAACTCCGCCGCGTCGTGGTCGTCGAAGGCGTCCCACAGGGCGGCGCACCGTCGTTCCCACTCCGCCGTGATCTTCATGGTCATCGTCGTAGCTTCGCAGACGGGGCGGGCCGCCGGAACGGAGCACGAAAGCCCCGGCCGCGAGCACCGGCCGGGGCATCTGTGAGTGGGGGTCAGGCGAGGGTCCACTTCTGGTTGGTGGCGCCTGTGCAGGTCCAGATCTGCGGCGGCGTGCCGTCGGCGGCGGAACCGCCGGCGACGTCCGCGCACATGCCGCCGATGCCCATAAAGCGCCCGGCCGATCGCTTGATGAGCGGTTGAGGCCGACTTGAGAAGGTGCCGCGCCGGGTGCGCTCCTACGGCGGTGACCGGCCTCAGAGCGGCTTCGCGTAGCAGAGGCTGTCCTCGTGGAAGCGGTAGTAGCCGAACTTCCCGCAGGGGTCGTAGCCGCTGGAGGCGTACAGGGCTATGGCCTCCGGCTGCTTGGTGCCGGTCTCCAGGACCATACGGACGCGGCCGGCCGCGCGGGCGTCCTCCTCCAGGGCCGCCAGGATGCGGCGGGCCAGCCCGCGGCCCCGCATCTGCTCGATGACGTACATGCGCTTCAGCTCCGCGTCGCCGTCCTGGTTGCCCTCCTCGTTGGCGTCCTGGACGCGCCAGCCGCCGGAGGCCACGGGGACGCCGGCGTCGTCGTACGCGATCAGGTAGACGCCGTTCGGGGGGCGGAAGTCCGCCGGGTCCATGTGGGTCGCGTCGCCGCCGTCGCCGTAGCGGACCTCGTACTCGGCCTGGACTTCGGCGTCGAGCTTCACGGCGTCGGGGTGGTCGTAGGGGACCGGGCGGATTTCCATGCCGAATACCGTAAAACACGCCCGGAGGCCGATGTCGTATCGTGCCCTGATGCTCACTGTGACCTCCGTCAACGTCAATGGTCTGCGGGCCGCCGCCAAGAAGGGCTTCGTGGAGTGGCTGGCCGGGACCTCCGCCGATGTGATCTGTCTGCAGGAGGTGCGGGCGGAGGCGAAGCAGTTGCCGGAGGGCGTGCGGGAGCCCGAGGGGTGGCATGTGGTGCACGCTCCCGCCGCCGCCAAGGGGCGTGCGGGGGTGTCCCTGTACTCGCGGCGTGCGCCCGAGCGCACGCGGATCGGGTTCGGGTCGGACGAGTTCGACGACAGCGGGCGGTATGCGGAGATCGACCTGCCCGGGGTGACCGTCGCGTCCCTGTATCTGCCCTCGGGGGAGGTCGGGACCGAGCGGCAGGACGAGAAGGTCCGGTTCATGGACGAGTTCCTCGCCCATCTCAAGGAGCTGCGGGTGCGGGCCGCCGCCGAGGGGCGCGAGGTCGTCGTGTGCGGCGACTGGAACATCGCCCATGAGAAGGCCGACCTGAAGAACTGGCGCGGCAACACCAAGAGCTCCGGGTTCCTGCCCGAGGAGCGGCAGTGGCTGTCCCGGGTCCTCGCCGCGGACGACGGCGGGTACGTCGATGTCGTACGGGCGCTGCATCCGGACGTGGAGGGGCCGTACTCCTGGTGGTCGTACCGGGGGCGGGCCTTCGACAACGACACCGGCTGGCGGATCGACCTCGCCGTCGCGACCCCCGGGCTCGCCGCCCGCGCGGTGAAGGCCTACGTCGAGCGGGCCGCCACGCACGCCGAGCGGTGGTCGGACCACGCTCCGGTGACGGTGGTCTTCGACCGCTGACGCGGGTCAGTCCCCCTTGCGCAGCCGTCGGTCCAGCGCCAGGGAGAGTTCCGCGTCCACCACGCTGCGGGCCAGCGGGCGCAGGCGGTGCACCGCCTCCTCCGGGGCGTGGCGGAGGATGAGGTCCGCGAAGAGGTCGGCCAGGGTGTCGGCGTGGGTGCGGACCTCCGCGCCGGTGCGCAGCACCTCCGCGAGCGGGATGCCCTCACGAACCAGCGCCGACGACACCTCCAGCAGGCGTCGGCTGATGTGGACGATCTCCTCGCCGTCGACACCGACATAACCGAGGTCCATCGCCGCCGCCAGGTTCTCCGGGGTGACCTCGCCCGAGAAGTGGTCGGCGAGCTCCTCGGGGGTGAGGCGGACCGGGGTCTCCTCGGTCGGGGTGTCCATGCCGAGGAGGTCGCCCACGTCCCGGCCGTGGTCGAAGGCCTCGGCGAGCTCGGCTATCCCGTTCAGGGTGTGGCCGCGTTCCAGCAGCGCCGTGATGGTGCGCAGCCGGGCCAGATGCTGGTCGTCGTACCAGGCGATGCGGCCCTCACGGCGCGGTGGCGGGATCAGTTTGCGTTCGCGGTAGAACCGCAGGGTGCGCACCGTGATGCCGGCCAGCCGGGCCAGCTCGTCCATGCGGTACTCGCGTCGCGGTCCCGAAGTGTCCTCTGCCACGACTGCAGCCTAGGGCGTACCGTCGGTAACTTTCCTCGCGTCACCCCTACCCATGAGTACGGCGCTGCTCTACTCTCCCCATTGCGCCAGTGTTCACTGGCGGAGTTCTGAGCGATGCGTGGAGGCTTTAGGGATGGCCGAGCACGAGCAGGCACAAGGGCACGAACACGTCCGGGTGGCGGTGGTGGGGTCGGGATTCGGCGGGCTCGGGGCCGCCGTACGGCTGCGGCGCGAGGGAATCACCGACTTCGTCGTCCTGGAACGGGCGAGCAGCGTCGGCGGCACCTGGCGCGACAACAGCTATCCCGGCTGCGCCTGCGACGTACCGTCGCACCTGTACTCCTTCTCCTTCGCGCCCAACCCCGACTGGCCCCGCTCCTTCTCCGGGCAGGAGCACATCCGCGCCTACCTGGAGCACGTCACCGACACCTTCGGTCTGCGCCCGCACCTGCGCTTCGACTCGGAGGTGAAGCGGATGGTGTGGGACACCGAGCGGCTGCGCTGGGACATCGAGACCAGCAGCGGGAACCTCAGCGCGGACGTCGTCGTCTCCGCCACCGGCCCGCTCTCCGAGCCCAGACTGCCGGACATCCCCGGCCTGGACACCTTCCCCGGCAAGGTGTTCCACTCCGCCCGCTGGGACCACGACTACGACCTGCGGGGCAAGCGGGTCGCCATGGTCGGCACCGGCGCCTCCGCGATCCAGATCGTGCCGGCAGTCCAGCCCCTCGTCTCCCGGCTGACCCTCTTCCAGCGCACCCCCGCCTGGGTGCTGCCCCGCGTCGACCGGCCCATCAGCGGCGCCGAACGCGCCCTGCACCGCGCGCTGCCCCTCACCACCACACTGCGCCGCGGACTGCTGTGGGGCATCCGGGAGTTGCAGGTCCAGGCGTTCACCAAGCACCCGGGCGAACTCGGCTTCGTCGAGCAGCTCGCCAAGCGGAACATGGGCCGCGCGATCAAGGACCCGGCCCTGCGCGCCAGGCTCACCCCCGACTACCGCATCGGCTGCAAGCGGATCCTGCTGTCGAGCACCTACTACCCGGCGCTCGCTCGGCCCAATGTCGACGTCGTCGCGAGCGGGCTGAGCGAGGTGCGCGGGTCGACCGTCGTCGGCGCCGACGGGACCGAGGCCGAGGTCGACGCGATCGTGTTCGGCACCGGGTTCCATGTCACCGACATGCCCATCGCCGAGCGGGTCGTCGGGGCCGAGGGCAGGACGCTCGCCGAGGCATGGGCGGGCGGGATGCAGGCGCTGCGCGGTGCGGCCGCCGCCGGGTTCCCCAACTGGATGACGGTCATCGGGCCCAACACCGGCCTGGGGAACTCCTCCATGATCCTGATGATCGAGTCCCAGCTGAACTACCTGGCCGACTACCTCCGCCAACTCGACGTCCTGGGCGGCCGGGTCGCCCTCGACGCCCGCCCCAGTGCCGTACGGGCCTGGAACCACCGGGTGCAGGAGCGCATGAAGCGCACGGTGTGGAACACCGGCGGCTGCACCAGCTGGTACCTCGACGCGAGCGGACGCAACACCACCATCTGGCCCGGTACGACGAGCGAGTTCCGGCGCGCGACACGGCGCGTGGACCTCGCCGAGTACGCCGTCGTCCGCGCGGTCCCGGCCACCGCGCGGGACGGCCGGGAGAACGCCGGGGGCACCCCGGAGAACGCCGGGGTGACCGCATGAGCCGCCTCACCCACGTCACCTCCGGCCCGTACGCCCCGCCCGCCGCCGCCCGTGAGCTGACCGTCCGCTCCGCCGACGGCGCCCCGCTGCACGTCGAGGTGCACGGCCCCGACGACGCCCCGGCGGTCGTCCTGGCCCACGGCTGGACCTGCTCCACCGCCTTCTGGGCGGCGCAGATACGCGAACTCGCCCTCGACCATCGAGTCGTCGCCTACGACCAGCGCGGCCACGGACGGACGCCCGCCAGCCCCGCCTGCAGCACCGACGCGCTCGCCGACGACCTCGAAGCCGTCCTCACCGCCACCCTCGCGCCCGGCGAACAGGCCGTGATCGCCGGGCACTCCATGGGCGCAATGACGGTGATGGCGGCCGCCGCCCGGCCCGCCTTCCGCGCGCACACGGCCGCCGTACTGCTGTGCAGCACGGGCAGTTCGCGGCTGGTCGCGGAGTCGACGGTGCTGCCGATCCGGCCGGGCCGGACGCGCACCCGGCTGACCGGGATGGTCCTCGGCTCCCGGGCCCCGCTCGGACCGGTCACGCCGCTCGCCCGCCGCATCCTCAGGTACGCGACGATGGGCCCCGCTTCCGCCCCGCACATGGTCGACGCGTGCGCACACATCGTGCACGCCTGCCCGCGCGCGGTGCGCCACGCCTGGTCCCATGTGCTCGACGGACTCGAACTCGACCACCAACTGGCCGAGTTGCGGGTACCGGTCGAGATCGTCGCCGGCACCGCGGACCGGCTCACCCCGCCCGTGCACGCCCGCGCGCTCGCCGCCGCGCTGCCCGACTGTCTCGGCGTCACCGAACTGCCCGGCATCGGCCACATGACACCCGTCGAGGCACCCGGCCTCGTCACCGGAAAGATCCGGGCCCTGGCCGCCGCCCACATCCACTCCGTACCCGCCGTCGAGGAGAGCGCATGAGCAGGACCGGACTCGAGGGAAAGGTCGCCGTCGTCACCGGTGCGGCGCGCGGAGTGGGCGAGTTGCTGGCGCGCAAGCTCTCCGCACGCGGCGTGAAGGTGGCGCTGGTCGGACTGGAACCGGACGCGCTGAAGGACGTCTCCGCGCGGCTGCACAGTGACAGCGACCACTGGTACGCCGACGTCACCGACCACGAGGCGATGGCCCGGGTCGCCGGTGAGGTCCGGGAGCGGTTCGGGCGGGTCGACATCGTGGTCGCCAACGCCGGTGTGGCGACGGGCGGTCCGTTCGCCGAGTCCGATCCGGAGTCCTGGCGGCGGGTGATCGAGGTCAATCTGATCGGATCGGCCGTCACCGCAAGGGCGTTCCTGCCGCTGCTCACCGAGAGCCGCGGCTATCTGCTGCAGATCGCGTCCCTCGCGGCGATCACCCCCGCGCCGATGATGACGGCGTACTGCGCCTCCAAGTCCGGTGTGGAGGCATACGCGCACGCACTGCGGGGCGAGGTCGGGCACCGGGGCGTGAAGGTGGGCGTCGGGTATCTGTCGTGGACCGACACCGACATGGTGCGCGGGGCCGACCAGGACGACGTGATGCGGGAGTTGCGGCAGCGGCTGCCGTGGCCGGCCAACAAGACGTACCCGCTGGGCCCCGCCGTGGACCGGCTGGTGGACGGGATCGGGCGGCGCGCGAGCCATGTGTACGGGCAGTGGTGGCTGCGCGGGATGCAGGGCGTACGCGGGTATCTCCCGGCGGTCGTCGGGACCGTGGGACAGCGGGAGATGCGACGGTTCGGAGACCGGCTCACCGGTGTCCGCACCGGGTTGGTCGGAGCGGGCGGCAACGCCGATGAGCAGCACCGGAACACGGTGCGTGACTGATCGACATGCGCAGGGTGAGGGCCCGTGTGAATCTGATCGGGCAAGTTCCCCTCCACCCCACAACGGGAGTGAACCCACATGGGTATGAAGGATCAGTTCCAGGAGAAGTCCGAGCAGTTCCAGCAGCAGGCCAAGCAGCGCGCCCAGCAGGGCCGGGAGCAGATGCAGGGCCGTGGCCGCCGCCGGGACGAGGAGGACCCGCAGCGTCAGCAGCGGGAGTCGGAGGACCGCTTCGACCAGGACCACGACGCCTGACGTGGTGCGCTGAGAACGCCTGAACGCGTCATGCGCTGACGTGGAAGGGGTGCCCCATGGCGAAGGGGGCACCCCTTCCTCACGTCCGCGGCGGCAGCTTCGGCCGGGAGCGGTCGGGGACGTCGCGGTAGTCCGGGGGAGTGGCGGGCGGGTTGCTCTCCAGCAGCTCCAGCGCGAGCCGCACCGCGTCGTCGAGCACCGCGTACCGTCCCTCCGCCCAGTCGAGCGGGGTGCGCAGCGCCTCCAGGTCGGGTTCGACGCCCTTGTTCTCCACGGACCAGCCGTAGGCCTCGAACCAGGCCGCGTTCATCGGCACCGTGATCACCGTGCCGTCGCCGAGACTGTGCCGGCCGGTCATGCCGACCACACCGCCCCAGGTGCGCTGCCCCACCACCGGGCCCAGACCGAGCAGTCTGAACGCGGCGGTGATCATGTCGCCGTCGGAACTGGTCGCCTCGTCCGCGAGCGCGACGAGCGGCCCACGCGGGGCGTTGGAGGCGTACGACACCGGCTGGGCGTCGCGGGTGAGGTCCCAGCCGATGATGGTGCGGGTCAGCTTCTCCACGACGAGTTCGCTGATGTGGCCGCCCGCGTTGCCGCGCACGTCCACGATCAGCGCGGGGCGGGACATCTCCATGCGCACATCGCGGTTGAACTGCGCCCAGCCCGAGCCGCCCATGTCGGGGATGTGCAGATAGCCGCACTGCCCGCCGCTCAACTCCCGTACCACCTCGCGGCGTTTGGCCACCCAGTCCTGGTAGCGCAGCGGCGTCTCGTCGACGAGGGGGACGACGGCGACCCGGCGGGGCGGGCCCCCGCCCTCCGCCGGGACGAACGTGAGCTCCACCGTCGTACCGCCCGCTCCGGCGAGCAGCGGAGCGGGGCCGGTGACCGGGTCGACCGGGCGGCCGTCGACATGGGTGAGGACCGCGCCCTCGCGGATGCCGGTGCCGGCCAGCGGGGAGCGGGCGCGGGAGTCGGAGGAGTCACCGGGCAGGATGCGCCGCAGTGTCCAGCCGCCCTCGCGGGGTGCCAGGTTGGCCCCCAGGAGACCCTGGCGGCGCTGGTAGTGCGGAGGGCCCTCGTTGCGGCGGGCGGCGGTGACGTAGGCGTGGGAGGTGCCGAGTTCGCCGAGGACCTCGCGCAGCAGATCGGTGAACTCGTCGGGTGAGGCCACCCGTTCGACCAGCGGCCGGTACTGCTCCAGGACCGTGTCCCAGTCGATACCGCCCATGCCGGGTTCCCAGAAGTAGGCGCGGATCAGCCGCCCGGCCTCCGCGTACGCCTGACGCCACTCGGCGGCCGGGTCGGCCTCGTGCAGGATGCGGCGGGCGTCGATCCACACCGTGGAGTCGCCGTCGCCGGGCTCGGTGGCGGGGACGGCGCGCAGTTCGTCCTCGTCGACGACGACCAGCCGGGTGCCGTCGCCGCTGACCGCGAAGAAGTCGAGGTGGTCGACGAGTTCGGACTTCTTGGCCTTGCCGACGCTGAAGTGCTCCAGGGTGGGCCGGCCGCTGAGGTCGCTGGGGTTGGCGAAGGTCTCGCCGAGCGCCCCGGAGATCGGCCAGCGCAGCCACACCAGCCCGCAGCCCGCGACCGGGTACAGCCCCGAGTACTTGGACGCGGCGACCGGGAACGGGGCGACCCTGCTCTCCAGGCCCTCCGCCTCGACGGTCACCGCACCGGACTCCCCGCTCTCCTCCGCGTCCTCGACCTCGACCGGGTCGAGCCCCCCGGCGGCCGGCCGTCCCTCGGGGTTCAGCGCGAACGGGGACGGCGTCGCCGACGACAGCGGTACGAGGTAGGGGCGGCAGCCCAGCGGGAAGGACAGGTCGCCGGTGTGCACGTCGTACACCGGGTCGAAGCCGCGCCACGACAGGAAGGCGAGGTAGCGGCCGTCCCGGGTGAAGACCGGATTCTCGTCCTCGAAGCGGCCGTTGGTGACGTCGATGACCGTACGGTCCTGGATCCGGGCGAGTTTGATCTGCCGCAGCGACCGCCCGATCCCGGGGTGGGACCAGGCCAGCCAGGCGCCGTCGGGGGAGAAGGCGAGGTCGCGCACCGGTCCGTTGGGGGAGCGGATCAGCTCGGTCACCTCCCCCTGGCTCTCCTCGTCGGTGCCGATCAGGAGCAGCCTGCCGTCGTGGGCGGCCACGGCCAGCCGCTGCCCCTCCGGGTCGGCCGCCATCTCCAGCACCCGGCCCAGCCGGCCCTGGGCCAGCCTGCGGGGAGGGCGCTGGCCGGAGGCCCGGGGCAGGGAGGCGATCTCGACGGCGTCCTCGCCCTCCGCGTCCGTCACATACGCGACCTGGTCGCCGGCGCCGAGCATCTCCGGGAGCCGGACCCGTACGCCCGGGGTGTCGGTGAGCGTACGGGCGGGGCCGTCGCGGTGGGTGAGCCAGTACAGGCTGCCGCGTACGACGACGGCGCTCGCCCGGCCGGTCTCGTCGACCGAGATGCCGTCGAGGTGCCGGGCGGCCGGCACCTGGTAGGCGCGCCGGCCGGAGCGGGGGCCGCTCAGGGTCACGTCGAGGCGGTGCGGGGCCGCGCCGGGGGAGAGGTCGTCCACCAGCCACAGGTCACCCGCGCACTGGTAGACGACCCGGGTGCCGTCACTGGACGCGTGCCGGGCGTAGAAGGCGTCGTGGTCGGTGTGCCGGCGCAGGCCGGAGCCGTCGTACGCGCAGGAGTAGAGGTTGCCGACACCCTCGTGGTCGGAGAGGAAGGCGATCCGGCCGGCGACGAACATCGGGGAGTGCAGATGGCCGTCGAGCCCGTCCAGCAGCCGGTGCCCGTGCAGCCAGAGCCTGCCCATGGCGCCGCCCCGGTAGCGCTTCCAGGAGGCCGGTTCGTGCGGCGGGGTGCCGGTGAGCAGCAGCGACTTGCGCTCGCCGGCGATCTCGGCGGCCTGGATGTCGGAGACCGGGCCCCAGGGCAGTTTGCGGCCCGGACTGCCGTCGCAGGCGAGTTTGTAGGCCCAGGTGAAGTAGGAGAAGGGCTCGCCGTGGGAGGCGACGGCGAGGATCTCGGCGTGGCCGTCGTCGTCGGGGGGTGCCCAGCCGCAGACCCGGGTGTCGGAGTTGCCCCAGTAGGTGAGGCGCCGGGCGGGTCCGCCGTCCACCGGGACGAGGTGCACCTCGGGATCGAGGCTGCGCCAGCTCGTGTACGCGATGTGGCGGCCGTCGGGGGAGAAGCGGGGGTGGCCGAGCTTGGTGCGGTCGGCGGTGAGCCGCCAGGCGCGGCCCGGTGCGTCGAGCGGGGCGAGCCAGAGGTCGTCCTCGGCCACGAAGCACAGCAGGTCGTCCGTGAGGTGCGGCAGACGCAGATAGGTCACCTTCCCCATGCTTTGCCGGGGCCCCGGGCCCGGCAACTTATAAGAAACCGACATCCGTGACGCAGACCACGAACGAAACCGTTTCGTTTCGCTAGAGGGGTGGAGTACTCTCGTGGTGTACGAAACCGTGTCGTTCGATGCGGTGGACACCGGAGCGGAAGGGTGAGCGGGATGAGCGAGACGGCGACCGTACGACGCAGCCGGATCACCCCCGAGCGCGAGGCCGAGCTCTACGGCGCCGTGCTCGACCTGCTCCGGGAGGTCGGCTACGACGCCGTCACGATGGACGCCGTGGCCGCCCGCACCCGGTCCAGCAAGGCCACCCTCTACCGCCAGTGGGGCGGCAAGGCCGAGCTGGTGGTGAGAGCGATGCGCAGCCAGAAGCCCGGCGGCATCGCCGACATCGACACCGGGACCCTGCGCGGCGATCTGCACGCCATCGTCGGGCGCGAGGACGACTGCGTCATGGAGCAGAACGCCGCACTGATGCGGGCGCTCGCCATGGCCGTGCACATGAACGACGATCTCCGCCAGGCGTTCAAGGAACTCCTGGTCGAACCGGAGATGGAAGAGTTCCGGCGGATCGTGCGGCGCGCGGTGGACCGGGGCGAGATCCGCCCGGACAACCCCGCGCTGGAGTTCATGGTGCACATGCTCGTCGGCGCGTTCGCCACACGGACGCTGATCGACGACCTGCCCCCCACGCAGGAGTTCCTCGCCTCCTACATCGACGCCGTGGTGCTCCCCGCCCTCGGTGTGCCCACCCCCTGACCGTCCCCCGGGTCAGCAACCACCAGTCAGCCACCACCTGACGTCACCGCTCACGTCGTCGGGCTGATCAACCCTGCCCTGAAGCAACCACGACCTGACCGGGAGTACGCCCTCGTGGCCACTTTCCTCTATCGACTCGGCCGGTTCGCCTTCCGGCGACGGCATTTCGTAGCCCTCTTCTGGGTGGCGCTGCTGGCGCTCGCGGGCGTCGGCGCGGCCGGCGCCCCCGCGGCCGGCAACTCGTCCTTCTCGATCCCCGGCACCGAGGCCCAGAAGGCCTTCGACCTGCTGGAAGAACGTTTCCCCGGCTCCAGTGCCGACGGGGCGACCGCACGCGTGGTCTTCAAGGCGCCGGCCGGCGAGAAGATGACCGACGCCGGCCACAAGGCGGCCGTCGAGAAGACCGTCGGGGAGCTCTCCGACGGCTCCGAGGTCGCCCGCGTCACCGACCCGTACGAGGGCGGCGGCGTCAGCCAGGACGGCACCATCGCCTACGCCTCCGTGAGCTACAAGGTCTCCGGCATGGAGCTGGAGGACTCCTCCCGCGACGCCCTGGAAGGGGCCGCCGAGGACGCCCGCGACGCCGGGCTGACCGTGGAGATCGGCGGTGACGCCCTCCAGGCCGTCCCGCACACCGGGTCCGCCGAGATCATCGGCATCGGTGTCGCCGCGGTGGTCCTCGTGATCACCTTCGGCTCCCTGCTCGCCGCCGGGCTGCCGCTGCTCACCGCGATCGTCGGGGTCGGCATCGGCGTCTCCAGCATCACCGCCCTCGCCAGCACCCTGGACCTCGGCTCCACCACCTCCATCCTGGCCTCGATGATCGGCCTCGCCGTCGGCATCGACTACGCGCTCTTCGTCGTCTCCCGCTACCGCGGTGAACTCGCCGAGGGCCGCGAGCGCGAGGAGGCGGCCGGACGCGCCGTCGGCACGGCCGGCTCCGCCGTCGTCTTCGCCGGCCTCACCGTCGTGATCGCCCTGGTGGGTCTGTCGGTCGTCAACATCCCGATGCTGACGAAGATGGGCATCGCCGCCGCCGGCACCGTCGCCATCGCGGTCCTGATCGCCCTCACCCTGATCCCCGCCCTGCTCGGCTACGCCGGCCGCCGGGTCCGCCCCGCCGGCGAGAAGAGCAAGCTGTTCGGCGGCGGCCGTGCCGCGAAGAAGCCGGGGCGCCCGAACATGGGCACCCGCTGGGCGAGTTTCGTCGTACGCCGTCCGCTCGCCGTGCTGCTCCTCGGTGTCGTCGGCCTCGGTGCCGCGGCCGTCCCGGCGGCCTCGCTGGAACTGGGCCTGCCCGACGACGGCTCGCAGTCGACGTCCACCACCCAGCGCCGCGCCTACGACCTGCTCTCCGAGGGCTTCGGTCCCGGTTTCAACGGACCGCTGGTGGTCGTGGTCGACGCCAAGGACAGCGACGACCCGGACGCCGTCTTCAAGCAGGCCGGCGACGACATCAAGGGGCTCGACAACGTCGTGAACGTCGCCCCGGCCGCCCCCAACAAGGCCGGTGACACCGCGACGATCACCGTCGTCCCGGACTCCAAGCCCTCCTCGGTGACCACCGAGGACCTGGTGCACGACATCCGCGCCGCCGGTGCGGACATCAAGGCCGACACCGACGCGGACGTCCTCGTCACCGGGGCCACGGCCATGAACATCGACGTCTCGCAGAAGCTCAACGACGCGCTGGTGCCGTATCTGGTCCTGGTGGTCGGACTGGCCTTCCTGCTGCTGATCGTCGTGTTCCGCTCGATCCTCGTCCCGCTGAAGGCCGCCCTCGGCTTCCTCCTCTCCGTCCTCGCGGCCCTCGGCGCGGTCGTCGCCGTCTACCAGTGGGGCTGGCTGTCCTCGCTGATGGGCGTCGAGGAGACCGGCCCGATCATGTCGATGATGCCGATCTTCATGGTCGGCGTGGTCTTCGGACTGGCCATGGACTACGAGGTGTTCCTCGTGACCCGGATCCGGGAGGCCTACGTCCACGGCGAGAAGCCGGGGCAGGCCGTCGTGACCGGCTTCAAGTACAGCGCCCGGGTGGTGACCGCGGCCGCGGTCATCATGATCGCCGTGTTCTCCGGCTTCATCGGCTCCAGCGAGGCGATGGTCAAGATGATCGGCTTCGGCCTCGCGATCGCCGTCCTCTTCGACGCGTTCGTGGTCCGCATGGCGATCGTCCCGGCGGTACTGGCCCTGCTCGGCAAGCGCGCCTGGTGGCTGCCGAAGTGGCTGGACCGGATCCTGCCCAACGTCGACGTCGAGGGCGAGGGCCTGCGCACGGAGGACGACAGGAAGGACGAGGACAGGGAACTCGTACGGGCCTGACCGCCTGAGCGAGTACGCAGGGACCAGCCGGTGAGGGCTCCGTGGGGACGGGGCGCCCTCACCGGCTTCCTGCTTCCTACGGTGTGTCAGGCGCCGTATACGGTGGAGCGATGCCCGACGTGAACGACCCATACGGTCAGCTCCCCGTCGTCGATCGTGCAGACGACGCGGTAGCCGCCGACGCGAAGACGACGCCGGTCGGGCCGGGAGACGAGCGCGGTGGTGTGGAAACCCAGCGGGTCGGTCTCCAGTTCCGTCAGCTTCACCAGGATCCGGAGCGCCATGCCCCGGGGGACCTTGCGGAGTTCCGCCTGCGCCTCCGGCCGGAAGACGGTGCGGTAGCGGTTACTCACCACGCTCCAGCGTCTCCCTCATGACGTCCTCGATCGGGACGCCGGCGGACGGGCTCGCCATGCGCTCGTCGATGATCCGGTTGATCTCGCGCTCTTCCCACTCCTGGTATCTGCGCAGCACCTCTATCGACACGACCGCCGCCACCTGCCTGCCGCGCCGCGTGATGACCGTCGGCGTGTCGTCCCGGTCGGCCCGCTCGACCACCTCGGCCAGGTGCGCGCGCACATCACGGATGGACTCTATGGGCATCTGCGTCATGCACCAAAGGTACACGGTGTTCCATGTGTACACATGTGCTTCTCGCTGCGGGCACTCCCGGCGTGACCCGCGCGAGCACACCCCGTGACCCCGCTGGTCACCGCGGCCGTGCTGCTCGCCGCCGTCACCCACGCCAGCTGGAACGCCATCGCGCACCGGATCACCGACAAGCTCGTCGGGTTCACGCTGATCTCCGGCGGCGGGCTGCTGATCGGGCTGGCGACGGTGCCGTTCGTGCCGCTGCCGGCAGCCGGGGCGTGGCCGTATCTGTTCTGCTCGGCCGCGATCCACATCGCGTACTACGCGCTGCTGATGAAGTCCTTCCGGCTGGGCGACTTCGGCCTGGCGTACCCGATCGCCCGCGGGAGCGCGCCGCTGGCCGTCACCGTCCTGGCCGCCGTGTTCGCGCACGAGGTGCCCGACGGCTGGGCCGCCGCCGGGATCGCCCTGTCCTGTGCGGGCCTGACCGGCGTCGCCCTGTGGGGACTGCGCGGGCGCCGGCCCGACTGGGCGGCGATCGGGGCCGCCCTGGCGACCGGTCTGACCATCGCCGTCTACACCGTCGTCGACGGGCTCGGCGTCCGCGCCGCCGGTTCGTCGTTCGGCTACATCGCCTGGCTGATGGCGGTCCAAGGCACGGTGATCCCGGCGTACGCCCTCTGGCGCTGGCGGCGCGGGACGGGAGCCCGGCTCCGCCCGCACGCCACGCTCGGGCTGCTCGGCGCGGCCCTGTCCGTCGCCGCTTACGCCCTCGTCCTGTGGGCCCAGACCCGCGCGGCACTCGCCCCCATCGCGGCGCTGCGGGAGTCGTCGATCATCGTCGGGGCGGCCATCGGGGCGCTGTTCTTCAACGAACGGTTCGGTGCTTCGCGGATCGCCGCGGCCGGGCTGCTGGTCGTCGGGATCGGGCTGATGCTGCGCACGGGATAGCGCGGTCCCGGGCCGTACGGGCGGGTGCGTGGGTGCCGTGCGAGGGGCACTCTGGAACTAGGTATTCCGGAGGTGAACCTCATGATGCACACCACAGTGGGCTGGCACATCGAGATGGAGTTCATGGAGGACGAACAGCAGACACGCGCCGTCGCGATGGTCCGGCTGCCCGACGGGAGCGAGGTGCGGGCCCGCGGCCACGCGAACCGGCACCACACCGACTCCAATCAGCCACGGGTCGGGGAGGAGATCGCCGGCGCACGGGCGCTGAACGAACTCGCCATGCAGATGCTGACCAAGGCACACGGCGAGATCGACGACGCGTCGGGCCGGATCTCCCATCCGATCCACGTCTAGGACCTGTGCGGCGGATCAGGCCCCAGGCGCCGGGGAGGCGGCGACCGACGACAACGCGGCCGGGGGCACCGTCGCCCCTCGGTTCCCGTCGGCGAGCGACTGTCGTACCGCTCGGATCAGGGACTGGGCCCTGGGGTCCGCCGTCACCGTTTGGCGGAAGCCGTTGGTGACGTAGCCGAAGCCGATGGCCGACTCCGGGTCGGCGAAGCCGAGGGAGCCGCCGCGGCCCGGGTGGCCGAACGAGCCCGGGGCCAGGAAGGGGGAGGCGCCGCCGTGCAGCATGTAGCCGAGCCCGAAACGGGTGTTGACCACCAGCACCCGGTCGGGGCCGGCCGACTCCTCGGCGCGGGCGAGGTCGACGGTGGCCGGGTCGAGGAGGCGGACGCCGTCGAGCGGGCCGGTCAGTGCGGCGTAGAAGCGGGCCAGCCCGTCCGCCGTCGCGATCCCGTTGGCGGCGGGCAGGGCCGCCGTGTGGAACGCCGGGGCGTTCTGGTCGGGGAACGGGGTGATCGCCCCGAAGGCGCGGCGGGTGAGCGAGGCCGGGTCGGCGTAGGCGTCGGTGACCGAGCGCTTGGGCCGGGCGCGGAGTGTCCCGGACGGCTCCGGCCCCTCGATCCGGCCGACCGTGCCGACACGGTGGGCCTGCGCGTCGGGCAGCCCCACCCACAGGTCCAGGCCCAGCGGGGCGGCGAACTCCGACGCGATCCACTCCCCGGAACCCCGGCCCGTCAGCCGTCGTACCAGCTCGTCGACCAGCCAGCCGTAGGTCAGCGCGTGATAGCCGTGGTCGGTGCCCGGCTCCCACACGGGGGCCTGCGCGGCGACCGCCTCGGCCGACCGCACGGGATCGGCGGCCTCGTCCAGGGTGAGGGGGCGGTCCAGGACGGGAAGGCCCGCGCGGTGGTTCAGTACGTGCCGCACCAGCAGCCGTTCCTTGCCGTGGGCCTTGAACCGCGGCCAGTAGTGGCCGACCGGCGCGTCCAGGTCCAGTTCGCCGCGCTGGTGCAGCAGCAGGAGTACGGCGGCGGCGACGCCCTTGGTCGCCGAGCGCACCACCTGCGCGGTGTCCCGCTCCCACGGCTCCGCGCCGTCGACGTCCTTCACCCCGGCCCACAGATCGACGACCTTGCGTCCGTCCCGGTACACGGCGACGGCCGCGCCCCGCTCCCCGAGCGTCTCGAAGTTCCGCGCGAACGCCTCCCGGACCGGCTCGAATCCCCCGGCCACCGTGCCGTGCACGTCCACGTTCCTCGGTCCTTCCCACTCGCCTGAGACACTCGCCTGAGACACTCGCCTGAGACACCCGTCTGCGACACCGCGTCCAACAGCGCCGCCGCGCCCGTGATTCCTGCCGGTCCGCGATCGTTACGGAGCGGCCGGCACCGACCGCGGATCGAAGCCGTACGGCAGCTCGAGCCGGTGCGCCCGCATCAGCGCGTCGTCGGCGAGCAGCTCCGCCGTGCCGCCGTCCGCCGCGATCACCCCGTCGCTGAGGATCAGCGAGCGCGGGCACAGCTCGAGGGCGTACGGCAGGTCGTGCGTGACCATCAGGACGGTGACGTCCAGGGAGCGCAGGATGTCGGCGAGTTCGCGGCGCGAGGCCGGGTCCAGGTTGGAGGACGGCTCGTCCAGGACCAGGATCTCCGGCTCCATGGCGAGTACGGTCGCCACGGCCACCCGGCGCCGCTGCCCGAAGGAGAGGTGGTGGGGCGGGCGGTCCTTGAACTCCGTCATGCCGACCAGGCCCAGCGCCCGGTCCACCCGCTCCTCCAGCTCGGGCCCCCGGAGCCCGGCCGCCGCCGGTCCGAACGCCACGTCCTCGCGCACCGTCGGCATGAAGAGCTGGTCGTCCGGGTCCTGGAAGACGATGCCGACCCGGCGACGGATCTCGGCCATGTGCCGGCCGCCGACGGGCAGCCCGGCCACCGTCACCGTGCCCGTGCCGCCGGTCAGGATGCCGTTGAGATGCAGGACGAGGGTCGTCTTGCCGGCCCCGTTCGGGCCCAGCAGCGCCACCCGCTCACCGCGCGCGATCGAGAAGTCGACGCCGAACAGGGCCTGATGGCCGTCGGGATAGGCGAAGGCGAGGCCGGAGACCTCCAGCGATGCGGTACTCACAGGGTCCATCCCAGCAGACATACGACGAGGGCGGCCGAGGGGAGGGCGAGGGCGTACGACCACTGCGCCCGGGACGCGGTCGACTCGTCGATCACCGGCATCGAGCCGGCGTAACCGCGGCTCACCATGGCCAGATGGACCCGCTCGCCGCGTTCGTAGGAGCGGATGAACAGCGCGCCCGCCGACTTGGCCAGCACACCCCAGTGGCGCATCCCGCGCGCCTCGAAGCCGCGGGACTCGCGGGCGATCCGCATGCGCCGCATCTCGTCCGTGATGACATCGCCGTAGCGGACCATGAAGGACGCGATCTGCACCAGCAGCGGCGGCAGCCTCAGCCGCTGGAGGCCGAGGAGGAGTTCGCGCAGCTCGGTGGTGGAGGCGAGGAGGACCGAGGCGGCCACACCGAGGGTGCCCTTGGCCAGCACGTTCCACGCGCCCCACAGCCCGTTCACGCTCAGCGACAGCCCGAGGACGTCCACCCGCTCGCCCTCCGCCACGAACGGCAGCAGGACGGCGAAGGCGACGAACGGCACCTCGATCAGCAGGCGCTTCAGCAGGAAGCCGGCCGGGACGCGGGCGGCGTACGCGACGAGGGCGAGCAGTCCGGCGTACACCGCGAACGCCCACATCGCCTCGCGCGGGGTGGACACCACGACCACCACGAAGGCGAAGACGGCCGCGAGCTTGGTGTGCGGCGGCAGCGCGTGCACGGAGGAGTGCCCGTGCCGGTACAGCCGGTGCGCGTGGCCCGCTCCCACGTCAGACGCTCGTGCCGCTCGGGGAGGTGGCGTCGTCGGTGTCCTCGCTGCGGCGCCTGCGGACCGCCCAGAACACGCCCGTGCCCGCGACGACCGTCACACCCACGCCGATCACACCGGCCAGACCGCCCGACAGACGGGCGTCGTCGACGTCCTTGACGCCGTAGTCGGCGAGCGGCGAGTCGGAGATCGCGTGCTCCTCGGCCTTCTCGTCCATGCCCTGGTCCGTGGCGACCTTCTCCAGGCCGTCCGGGTTCGCGGAGGCGTAGAAGCTGACGAACCCGGCGAGGACCAGCGAGGCGGCCAGACCGCTGATCCACACCTTGCGGTGCGAGCGCGCGGCGGCGGGCACCGGCTCGGGGGCGCCGGGGGAGTCGGGGGCGTCGACCAGTTCGCCGTTCACCCGCAGCCTGAGCTTCCGCTGAAGCCCGCGCGCCCCGTAGACCAGGTCCGGGCGTACGGCGACGACCGCGCCGACCGTCAGGGCGGTGATCACGGCCTCGCCGATGCCGATGAGGACGTGCACGCCCACCATGGCGGTGGCGACCTTGCCGATCGAGACGTCGGTGGTGCCGCCGATCGCGTAGAGCAGCGTGAAGACGACCGCGGAGGCCGGGACGGAGACCAGCGCGGCGACGAAGGACGCGGCGGTCACCGAGCGGCGGGTGCGCGGCAGCACCTTCACCAGGCCCCGGAAGAGCGCGTAGGCGACGACCGTGGTGACGATCGCCATGTCGGTGATGTTCACACCGAGCGCCGTCAGCCCGCCGTCGGCGAAGAGGACGGCCTGCATCAGCAGGACGACGGAGACACACAGGACGCCGGTGTACGGGCCGACGAGGATCGCGGCGAGGGCGCCGCCGAGCAGATGGCCGCTGGTCCCCGCCGCGACGGGGAAGTTCAGCATCTGCACGGCGAAGATGAACGCCGCCACCAGCCCGGCCAGCGGAGCGGTGCGCTCGTCGAGCTCGCGGCGGGCGCCGCGCAGGCTCACGGCGACGGCGCCGGCGGCGACAAGGCCGACCGCCGCGGACACTGGGGCGTCGATGAATCCGTCAGGTGCGTGCACGGACTCGATGATGTGGCCTGTTGCGAACGCTGCGCAAGAGCGAGCGATTTGTTTTACCTCACGCAGACCTCGTCTGTGATATGCGCCGCTCGGACGCGCAAATTCCGGATCGGAGGCACGATTGAACGGGGGGTGGGTATACGGGTTGCACGCCTTGGATGCAGATTCACGCAGCGTAAGGGGCCACCGATGTCCGTAGTCGAGCAGTACGCGCGAGCCCACATCGTCACCGACGAGACCGAGGAGGACCGGGGAGCGGTACCCGTCGTCCTGCGCTACGACCCCGACGAAGACCCCCTCTGCGTCCGCGTGGCCCTGCCGGGCGCCGCGCCCCGCGAGTGGATCGTCGACCGGGAACTCCTCGAGCGGGGCCTGCTCTCCCCCACGGGCCGGGGCGAGATACGGGTGTGGCCGTGCGGCCGTGTGCAGGCCGTGATCGAGTTCCACACCGCGCAGGGCGTGTCGGTGGTGCAGTTCGAGACAAAGACCCTGGCCCGGTTCCTGCGGCGGGCCCGCGCCGCCGCGGAACCCGTCCCGCACTGACCCCTCAGCCGCCGCTCTTCAGCAGCTCCGCCACGATCGGGCCGGCCGTCGAGCCGCCGTGGCCGGCCTTCTGGACGACACCGGCCGCCGCCAGGTCGCCGCGGTACGCGGTGAACCAGCCGTTGGGCTTCTTCTGCCCGTCGACCTCCGCCGACCCGGTCTTCGCGCCCTTCTGACCGCTCACCGAGGCCATCGCCTCCGCCGCCGTACCGTAGGACGCGGTGTACGACATCATCTCCCGCAGCTGCGCGAGCGTGTCCGCCGACAGGGTGCGCGACGCCGTCGCCAGCTTCCGCCCGTCGACCTCAGGGGAGACCAGATACGGCTGGCGGAAGACGCCGGACTGGACCGTCGCCGACACCGACGCCATGTTCAGCGGGTTCATCCGCACCCCGCCCTGGCCGATCAGGGACGCCGCCATCGGGGCCGCCGACTGCACCGGCACCGAGCCGTCGAAGGTCGGCACACCTATCTGCCAGTCGTTCATCCCCAGCCCGAACACCTGCTGGGCCTGCTTGGTGAGATCGTCGTCCTTCAGCTCGGGCGCCTGGCTGATGAAGGCCGTGTTGCAGGAGCGGGCGAAGCTCGCCTTGAACGTGCCGTCCTTGATCTCGAACTTGTCGTCGTTCTGGAACTTCCAGCCGCCGTAGCTGAAGTACTTCGGGCACGGATGCTTCTCGTCCATGCCGGCGAGGTCCTTCTCGATCAGCATCGAGGAGGTGATCACCTTCATGGTGGAGCCCGGCGCGAGCGAACCCTGGAACGCGGTGTTGAAGCCGTGCGAGGAGTTGGCCACGGCGAGTATCTCGCCGGTCGACGGGCGCAGCACCACCACCGACGCCCGCTCCTTCTTCGCCACCTGCGCCTCGGCGGCGGCCTGCAGGGAGGGGCTCAGCGTGGTCTCCACCGTGCCCGGGGTGCCCTCGCTCAGCTCCAGCACGGTCCGGTCGGACAGCTTCGCCTTCTCCGACTCCTCGCCGCGCACGATCCGCAGCTCGACGCCGGCCTCGCCGCCCGCCTTCTCCCCGTACTTCTCGCGCAGCCCGTCCAGCACCGTCCCCAGGGACGCGTACGTGTCCGTGGTCAGCTCGCCGCCGTCCCGGTCCAGCGCCTTGACCGGCGGGGTGCCGGCCTCGCCGGTGACCAGCTTGTCGCCGTCCTTCAGCTCGGGATGCACGACGGACGGCTGCCAGGCCACCACGGGTTGGCCGTCCCCGGCCCCGCGTACGACGGTCAGCTCGCCGTCGTAGGCCAGCGGCTTGCTGATCTCCTCGTACGACACCGTGCCCTTGACGGCGAAGGGGACCTTGCCGCCGGTGCGGGTGCCGGGGGTGAGGGTGACGTCCTTGACGCGGGCGTCCTCGGCGTATGCGGTGAGCAGGGCGGTCGCGGCCTCGGGGGCGTCGGTGAGGGCGGCGGCCTCGCTCACCTTTCCGGACTGCCAGGCGGTGAGGAAGCGCTCGGCCGTGCCGGTGACCTCTTCGGCGGACAGCGGGCCCGTCTTGACGTCCTCGGCCGTGGAGGCCGTCCGCGTGCCGTCCTCGGCACCGCCCCCGAACAGCGCGTAGGCGCCGAACCCGGCACCGCCGACGACCACGGCGACCACCGTGCCGAGCACCGCGGGTCTCGTCCTGCGCCGCTCGGCGGCGTTCCTTCTGTTCCCCACTGCTTTCCTGTTCCTCCGCTGTCCGCCGCGGGCTCCCCCGGCCCTCATGGCTCGCCCGTGCCAACGACCCACATTAGAGTCCCGCCGTTCACGCGGTGCGGTCAGCCGCCCGCTCGTAGCACGGCTGCGACAATCGGGCCGGCCGCGTCGCCGCCGTGGCCGCCCTGCTGGACCATGGCCGCCGCGGCGACGTCGTCGCGGAAACCGGTGAACCAGCTGTCGGAGGTGGCCTTTCCGTCGACCTCGGCGGAGCCCGTCTTCGCCCCGATGTCACCGCCGAGCCCGGACATGGCCGGCCGGCCGGTGCCCTGGGTGGCGGTGAGCCGCATCATCTGCTTCAGCTGGGACGCGGTGCCCGCGGGGAGGCCCTTCGCCTGCGCCAGCTGACGTCCGTCGAGGTCGGGCGAGACCAGATACGGCTGACGGAACGTGCCGGTGATCGCGGTCGCCGTCACGGAGGCCATGTTCAGCGGGTTCATCTGCACCTGCCCCTGCCCGATGGCGTTCGCCGCGCGGTCCGGGCCGTCGACGGCGGGGACACTGCCGTCGAAGGAGGAGATACCGGTCTTCCAGTCGTCCCGCCCGAGCCCGAACCGCTCCTGCGCCTCCTGGGTGAGCGAGGAGTCGGTGAGCGGATCCTCGTCGATGAGCTTGATGAAGGCCGTGTTGCAGGACCGCAGGAAGCTGTTGGCGAGGCTGGCGCCCTCGTTCGGCGGCATGTCGGTGATGTTCTTGAAGGTCTGGCTGCGCATGACCGCGCTGTCCGGGCAGGGCGCCGGGCCGTTCATCGAGGTCACGCCGTTGTCGATGAGCATCGCGGCGGTGATGATCTTCATGGTGGAGCCGGGGGCGACCTGCCCCTGGAAGGCCGCGTTGAACCCGTCCTCGCGGTGGTTGGCCACCGCCAGCACCTCACCCGTGCTGGGTTCGACCGCCACCACCGAGGACTCCGGGTACCGCCGCACCGCCTTCTCCGCCGCCGCCTGCACCCCGGCGCTGAGGGTCGTGGGCAGCTTGCCCGCCTTGCCCTTCGTGAGGGTCAGCAGCGGGGTGTCGGCCGCCTCCTCGCCGGTGGCCGCCCCGGAGTGCCTGATCACGAGTTCGACACCGGGGGTGCCGCCCGCCTGCTCGCCGTACTTCTGGCGCAGGGTGTCCAGGACCGGCCCGAGCGAGGGGTACTTCTCCTGCGTCAGCACCGAGCCGTCGCGGCCCACCGCCTCGATGGGCGGCTGCGCGGACTCCGCGGTGACGAGCGTGTCGCCCTCCTTCAGCTCCGGATGGACGACCGACGGCTGCCAGTCGACCAGCGGCCGCCCGGTGGTCTGCCCGCGCACCACGGACAGCACGCTCTCGTAGCCCAGCGGCTCGGACTTCCCGTCGAAGGTGACGGTCGCCTTCACCGAGAACGGCACGGTGGCACCGGAGGCCTTCCCCGGCGTGATCTCGACATCACCGATGAAGGCGTCGTCGCCGTACGCCGTCAGCAGCGCCCCGGCCTCCTCGGCGTTGTTCGTGTACGACGCCGCCTGCGCGGCCTCCCCCTTCTCCCAGGCCGCGAAGAAGTTCTCGCTGGTCTCCTCGATCTCCCCCGCGTCCGGCGGCCCGGACTTCTTCGTCGTCGCGCCGCCCGGCCCGTCACCGCTCACGGCCGACACGATGTTGTAGGCGCCGTACCCCGCTCCGCCCAGCATCACCGCGAACACCCCGCCGATCACGGCGGCCTTGACCCCCTTGGCCATCGGACGTTCCCCCTCCGCCCGGACCCCCACGTCTCCTGAACGCGTTCAAAAAGCCCGGTGAGTGAGCACTCTATGCGCCGAGAGTGACCAACGGGCCGCCCGTGTCCGTTTGTTGTCCGAAGAGAGACCCACCCACCGCGCAGAAGGCCTCAAACCCACGTGTCCAGCCACATCCGCGCCCGCCAGTCCTCGATGGGGATGGGGGTGCCGGTGTAGATGGGCCAGAAGTAGATGAAGTTCCATGCGATCAGGAGGGTCAGGACGCCCGCCGCCGTCGCGCCCGCCACGCGGCGGGTGTCGGAGGAGCGGGGTGGGCCGATCAGGGCGCCCAGCAGCATCGCCACCGCGAGACAGAGGAAGGGGAGGAAGACGACGGCGTAGAAGAAGAAGATCGTGCGTTCCTGGTAGAGGAACCAGGGGGCGTAGCCGGCCGCGATGCCGCAGGCGATGGCGCCCGCCCGCCAGTCGCGGCGCAGCAGCCAGCGCCACAGGACGTACAGCAGGGCGAAACAGGCCGTCCACCACAGCAGCGGCGTGCCGAGCGCCAGCACCTCCTGCGCGCACTTCTCGCCCGCGTCGGCCGGACAGCCGTCCACGCCCGGTGCCGGGGACTCGTAGAAGTAGGAGACCGGGCGGCCGGTGACGATCCAGCTCCACGGGTTGGACTCGTAGGTGTGCGGGGAGTGCAGGCCGACATGGAAGTCGTAGACCTGGTTCTCGTAGTGCCACAGGCTGCGCCACCAGTCGGGGAAGAGCCACGACCAGTCGCTGTCCCGGCCGTCCTTCACCGCCCAGTCGCGGTAGTAGCCGCCGCTTCCGTCGGTCGCCGAGCGGAACCAGCCGATCCACGACGCGAAGTAGGTGACCACCGCCACCGGCACCGTCGACAGGAACGCCCAGCCCAGATCGCGCTTCAGGACGGCGATACGGGGCCGGTACGCGCCGGCGACCCGGCGCGAGCCGACGTCCCACAGCACCGCCATCACACAGAACGCGGCCATGATGTACAGGCCGTTCCACTTGGTGCCGATGGCCAGACCCAGCATCACGCCCGCCGCCAGCCGCCACGGGCGCAGGCCCAGCCGGGTGTTCTCGGCGATGTCCGCGTCCGCGCGGGCCCGGCCGTCCGCGTCCACCGGCAGTGCGGCGGCGAGCCGCTCGCGCGCCCGGTCCCGGTCGACCACCAGACAGCCGAACGCCGCGAGCACGAAGAACATCAGCACACCGTCGAGCAGCGACGTCCGGCTCATCACGAAGTGCAGCCCGTCCACCGCCATCAGCGCACCCGCGAGACAGCCGAGGAACGTCGAGCGGAACAGCCGCCGCCCGATCCGGCACAGCATCAGCACGGAGAGCGTGCCGAGCAGCGCCGTCATGAACCGCCAGCCGACCGGGTCGAAGCCGAACATCAGCTCGCCGAGCCCGATCACGTACTTGCCGACCGGCGGATGGACCACGTACGCCGCGTCCGTCGGGATCGGGACGCTCCCGCCCGAGTTCAGGATCAGATCGTTGGCGTTCTTGTCCCAGTTGACCTCGAAGCCGCGGTGGACCAGCGCCCACGCGTCCTTGGCGTAGTACGTCTCGTCGAATATCACCGCCTTCGGGCTGCCCAGGTTCCAGAACCGGAGCACTCCCGCCAGCAGCGTCACCAGCAGCGGTCCGCCCCACCCCGACCAGCGGGTGAGACGTTCCGCGAGCACCGGCGGGACGCCGAGCGTGTCCCACAGCCGTCCCGACGGCCGCGTGTACGGCGGCACCAGGCGGTCGCGGACATCGCCCTCGTGGACAGCGCTTCTGGACCGGCCCGGCGCCGGGTAGCCGAAGCGGTGCAGCCGCTGCTGCCACGACGGCCGCTCTTCGTGCGGCGGCCGGTCCTGCCGGATGTCCGTGGAGGAGGACGCGGTACTGGTCACCGCGCCATCGTAGGGAACAGGGCTGTGTGAGTCCCGCGCATGACCGGTATGCCCCGCCTCCTTCGCGTACTGGGAGGATGGGGGAGTGACCGGAATCCTCGTACTCGCAGGCACCCCCATCGGCGACATCTCCGACGCCCCGCCCCGGCTCGCCGAGGAACTCGCGGGCGCCGACGTCGTCGCCGCCGAGGACACACGGCGGCTGCGCCGGCTGACCCAGGCGCTCGGCGTCACCCCCAAGGGCCGGGTGGTCTCCTACTTCGAGGGCAACGAGACCGCCCGTACGCCCGAACTCGTCGAGGAGCTGGCGGGCGGCGCGCGCGTGCTGCTGGTGACGGACGCCGGGATGCCGTCCGTGTCCGACCCCGGGTACCGGCTGGTCGCGGCGGCCGTCGAGCGGGACGTCAAGGTCACCGCCGTGCCCGGCCCGTCCGCCGTACTCACCGCGCTCGCCCTGTCCGGGCTCCCCGTGGACCGCTTCTGCTTCGAGGGGTTCCTGCCCCGCAAGGCCGGCGAACGGCTGGGGCGGCTGCGGGAGGTCGCCCAGGAGCGGCGCACCCTGGTCTACTTCGAGGCCCCGCACCGCCTCGACGACACCCTCGCCGCGATGGCCGAGGTCTTCGGCGGGGAGCGGCGGGCCGCCGTCTGCCGCGAGCTGACCAAGACGTACGAGGAGGTCAAGCGGGGCCCGCTGGCCGAGCTGGCCGCGTGGGCCGCGGAGGGGGTGCGCGGGGAGATCACGGTGGTGGTCGAGGGGGCGCCGGAGAAGGGGGCCGAGGAGATCGACGACGCCGAGCTGGTGCGGCGGGTGCGGGTGCGGGAGGAGGCGGGGGAGCGGCGCAAGGAGGCCATCGCGGCGGTTGCCGTGGAAGCGGGGCTTCCCAAGAGGCAGGTGTTCGACGCGGTCGTGCGCGCGAAGCGCGAGGCGGGTGAGGGGTCCCGGTAACGCCGCGAGGGGTGCGGTCGCGTCGCGGGCCGGTCGCGCCCACGCGCGGGAGCCGCGTGTCGATGGGGCCTCGCGCCCCGTCGGGGCGCATCACCCAGGGGGCGGTAAAGGGCTCGGGGCGTTTCGGTAAGGAACCGCCAAATCGGGGCCAATACTCGGCTGCCCCACCTGCGCTGTCGGCCGTGGAGGAGTCCACTGGAGCGAGGGGACGGATCCGATTCCGTTCCGCCAGCGGATCGACGGGAGCCGGCATGACTGAGATCTCGGGGCGCAGCGGGCTGAGGGCGGGTGCCACCGCCGTGGTCAACGAGTCGTACTCCTTCGCCTGCATGCGCTGCGGGTACGGCTGGGAGCAGTCGTACGAGATAGAGCACCACACCGACGGGGACGGCCACGAGTTCGTGATGTACGTGGCGGACGGCCGGGTCGTGCCCTCCCCGCTGAACCGGCCGACGTGCCAGAACTGCGACGGCCACGTCGTACGGATCCTGCGCCCCGGCCGGGTCGCCTCCGCCCGCGACGCCGCGCACCGCGACCGCCGTGTGCCGGCCGCCGGGCCGGTCGAGGCCCCGTGGGACCCCGAGGGGCGGGCGCCGCTTCCGTAGGATCGGGGGCATGCCTTCGAACGACCCCGGCAAGAACGCCGCCCCGCCGCTCCCGGACCCCCTGCGGATACCGGTCGCGGACTCGCACACCCACCTCGACATGCAGTCCGGCACCGTGGAGGAGGCCCTCGCGAAGGCCGCGTCGGTGGGTGTGACGACCGTGGTGCAGGTCGGCTGCGACCTCAAGGGGTCCCGGTGGGCGGCGGAGACCGCGGCGGCGTACGACGCCGTCCACGCGACGGTCGCCCTGCACCCGAACGAGGCCCCGCGGATCGTGCACGGGGACCCCGACGGCTGGTCCCGGCAGGGCGCGCGGGGGCCCGGCGGCGACGCGGCGCTCGACGAGGCGCTCGCCGAGATCGACCGGCTGGCCGCGCTGCCCCACGTCAAGGGCGTCGGCGAGACGGGACTCGACCACTTCCGCACCGGCCCGGAGGGCAAGGAGGCGCAGGAGCGGTCCTTCCGCGCCCACATCGAGATCGCCAAGCGCCACGGCAAAACCCTCGTCATCCACGACCGCGACGCCCACGCCGACGTCCTGCGCGTGCTCAAGGAGGAGGGCGCCCCCGAGCGCACCGTCTTCCACTGCTACTCCGGGGACGCCGAGATGGCGGAGATCTGCGCGGGTGCCGGGTACTACATGTCGTTCGCCGGGAACGTCACCTTCAAGAACGCCCAGAACCTGCGGGACGCGCTCGCCGTGGCCCCGCCGGAACTGGTCCTGGTGGAGACCGACGCGCCGTTCCTGACGCCGGTGCCGTACCGGGGGCGGCCGAACGCCCCGTACCTGGTGCCGGTGACCGTGCGTGCCATGGCGGCCGTACGGGGCGTCGACGAGGACACCCTGGCCGCCGCGCTCGGCGCGAACACGGCCCGCGCCTTCGGTTATCCACAGGCGTGACCTGCGCGGTCCGGGTGCCCCGTACCCTTGTCCCGTGACCAGCCCCACCCCTGACGCCCTCCTGGGCCCCGCCGACATCCGTGAACTGGCGGCCGCCCTCGGCGTACGGCCCACCAAGCAGCGCGGCCAGAACTTCGTCATCGACGCCAACACGGTCCGCCGTATCGTGCGCACCGCCGGGGTCCGGTCCGACGACGTGGTCGTCGAGGTCGGGCCGGGGCTCGGCTCGCTCACGCTGGCGCTGCTCGAGGCCGCCGACCGGGTGACCGCCGTCGAGATCGACGACGTCCTCGCGGCGGCGCTGCCCGCGACCGTCGCCGCCCGTATGCCCGGGCGCGCGGAGCGGTTCGCGCTGGTCCACTCCGACGCGATGCGGGTCACCGAGCTGCCCGGACCCGCCCCGACCGCCCTGGTCGCGAACCTGCCGTACAACGTGGCCGTGCCGGTGCTGCTGCACATGCTGGAGAGCTTCCCCAGCATCGAGCGCACCCTCGTCATGGTGCAGGCAGAGGTCGCCGACCGGCTCGCCGCCGCACCCGGCTCGAAGGTGTACGGCGTGCCCTCGGTGAAGGCCAACTGGTACGCGGAGGTCAAGCGGGCCGGCGCGATCGGGCGGAACGTCTTCTGGCCGGCGCCGAACGTGGACAGCGGGCTGGTGTCGTTGGTCCGCCGCAGCGAGCCGCTGAAGACCAGCGCCTCCCGGCGCGAGGTGTTCGCCGTCGTCGACGCGGCCTTCGCCCAGCGCCGCAAGACCCTGCGGGCCGCGCTCGCCGGCTGGGCCGGGTCGGCCGCCGCCGCCGAGGCCGCCCTGGTCGCGGCGGGTGTCTCGCCGCAGGCGCGCGGGGAGTCCCTCACCGTCGAGGAGTTCGCGCGCATCGCCGAGCACGCCGGGAACAAGGAGTCGGGTCAGCAGTGAGCGTCACCGTCCGCGTCCCCGCCAAGGTCAACGTCCAGCTCGCGGTCGGCGCGGCCCGCCCCGACGGCTTCCACGACCTGGCCAACGTCTTCCTCGCGGTGGGTCTGTACGACGAGGTCACCGTCACGGCGGCCGACGAACTCCGGATCACCTGCACCGGACCCGACGCGGGTCAGGTCCCCCTCGACCGTACGAACCTCGCCGCCCGCGCCGCCCTGGCGCTCGCCGAGCGGTACGGCCGGGAGGCGGACGTCCACCTCCACATCGCCAAGGACATCCCCGTCGCCGGGGGCATGGCGGGCGGCAGCGCGGACGGCGCGGGCGCGCTGCTGGCGTGCGACGCGCTGTGGGGGACGGGTGCCTCGCGCGAGGAACTCCTCGACATCTGCGCCGAGCTGGGCAGCGACGTGCCGTTCAGCCTGGTCGGCGGGGCGGCGCTCGGCACCGGGCGGGGCGAGCAGCTGACGGAACTGGAGGTCGGGGGAACCTTCCACTGGGTGTTCGCGATGGCCTCGCGGGGGCTGTCGACCCCGGCGGTGTTCCGGGAGTTCGACCGGCTGGGGGAGGGGCGGGACATTCCGGAGCCGGTGGCCTCGCGGGAACTGATCGACGCGCTCGCGAAGGGCGACGCCGACGCCCTCGCCGCCACCGTCTCCAACGACCTTCAGCCGGCGGCCCTGTCCCTGTTCCCCGAACTCGCGGACACTCTGGCGGCCGGGCGCGCGGCGGGAGCGCCGGCCACGCTGGTGTCGGGGTCGGGGCCGACCACGGCGTTCCTGGCGCGGGACGCGGAGGGGGCGGAGGCCGTCGCGGATGCGCTGCGGGCCTCGGGCACCTGCCGCGCCGTACGCACGGCGTCGGGTCCGGTGCCGGGGGCGACGGTGATCTGAGGACTTCGGGTTCAGAGTTCGGTGACGGCGGTGAGGTCGATGTCGATCGTGTAGGGGCTCTCGACCTTGATCCGGTCACGATGCAGACCCACATGCATGTACACGTGGTTGACCGTGTCCAGCTCGTACACGTGGATCACCGGACTGTGACCGGCTCCGTCACGCTCGACGCGCCAGAAATGGGGGATGCCGGCGTTGGCGTACTTGTGCGGCTTGGTCGTACGGTCGCGGGACTCCGACTCCGGCGAGACGACCTCGACGGCCAGCAGTACGTCCTTGACCTGGTAGCTCGTCTGGTCCGGGCTGAGGACCGCGTCGGCGAAGACCACACTCACATCGGGCTCCGGCCCGTTGTGCCGGTCCAGCACGATGGTCATCTCCCGTTTCACCCGGTATTTCTTCGGCACGCTCTGCCGCAGGCCACTGACCAGCAGGTCGATCACATCTGCGTGGAAATTGCGCTGCGGACTCACGATGACGAGGCTCCCGTCGATCAGCTCGGTGTGCGGCGGGAGATCAGGCAGTGTGAACAGGTCGTCCACGGTGTAGCCGTCCAGCGGCGGCACCAGCCACTGGACGCGGTGCTCTACGGACTCGGCGGTCATGGTTCCTCCCATGGACGGGATCCTGCTGCCTGCCCTCCACGGTAGCCGCCCGTTCCCGATCACGTCATCACAAAGAGTGACTACCGCCTCGCGCGTCGGCCGCCCCCCGGCAGGCCCTACGCTTGAAAACTGATCGATCCACCTGGCAGGAGAAAAATGGCCGTCAATCTGGTCAATGTCGAGAACGTCAGCAAGGTGTACGGCACGCGTGCGTTGCTCGACGGGATTTCCCTCGGCGTCTCCGAGGGGGACCGGATCGGGGTCGTGGGGCGCAACGGGGACGGGAAGACCACCCTCATCCGGATGCTGGCGCGGCTGGAGGAGGCCGACACCGGGCGGGTGACGCACTCCGGCGGGCTGCGGATCGGGGTGCTCACCCAGCACGACTCCCTCGACCCCGCCGCCACCGTCCGGCACGAGGTCATCGGTGACCTGGCCGACCACGAGTGGGCCGGGAACGCCAAGGTCCGGGACGTACTGACCGGGCTGTTCGGCGGCCTCGACCTGCCCGGGTTCCCCAAAGGGCTCGACACCGTCATCGGCCCGCTGTCCGGCGGCGAGCGGCGCAGGATCGCGCTCGCCAAGCTGCTCATCGAGGAGCAGGACCTGATCGTCCTCGACGAGCCCACGAACCACCTCGACGTCGAGGGCATCTCCTGGCTCGCCGAGCATCTGCGCAGCCGCCGGTCCGCGCTCGTCTGCGTCACCCACGACCGCTGGTTCCTCGACCAGGTCTGCACCCGTATGTGGGACGTGCAGCGCGGTGACGTGTACGAGTACGAGGGTGGCTACTCCGACTACGTCTTCGCCCGCGCGGAGCGTGAGCGGATCGCCGCGACCGAGGAGGTCAAGCGGCAGAACCTGGTCCGCAAGGAGCTGGCCTGGCTGCGGCGCGGCGCCCCCGCGCGGACGTCGAAGCCGCGCTTCCGCGTGGAGGCCGCCAACGAGCTGATCAAGGACGTACCGCCGCCGCGCGACAGCAGCGAGCTGATGAAGTTCGCCTCTTCACGGCTGGGCAAGACCGTGTTCGACCTGGAGGACGTCACCGTCCAGGCCGGGCCCAAGGTGCTGCTCCAGCACATCACCTGGCAGCTCGGGCCCGGCGACCGCATCGGCCTGGTCGGTGTCAACGGGGCCGGGAAGACGTCCCTGCTGCGGGCGCTGGCGGAGGCGGCCCGCAGCGACGGCGAGGTGCAGCCCGCGGCCGGCAGCGTCCGCGTGGGCAAGACGGTCAAGCTCGCCTATCTCTCCCAGGAGGTCGCCGAACTCGACCCCACCTGGCGGGTGCTGCAGGCCGTGCAGGCGGTGCGGGAGCGCGTCGACCTCGGCAAGGGGCGGGAGATGACCGCCGGGCAGCTGTGCGAGACCTTCGGGTTCAACAAGGACAAGCAGTGGACGCCGGTCGGCGATCTGTCCGGCGGTGAGCGGCGGCGGCTCCAGCTGCTGCGGCTGCTGATGGACGAGCCCAACGTCCTCTTCCTCGACGAGCCCACCAACGACCTCGACATCGAGACCCTCACCCAGCTCGAGGACGTCCTCGACGGCTGGCCCGGCTCGATGATCGTCATCTCCCACGACCGCTTCTTCGTCGAGCGCACCACCGACCGGGTGTTCGCCCTGCTCGGCGACGGCACCCTGCGGATGCTGCCGCGCGGCATCGACGAGTACCTGGAGCGGCGCAAGCGGATGGAGGAGACCGCGGCCGCCGCGGCCTCCGTGCCGGCCGCCTCGGCGCAGACCGCGGCACCCGAGAGGAGCGCCGCCGACCAGCGCGCCGCCAAGAAGGAACTCCAGAAGATCGAGCGGCAGCTCGACAAGGTCTCCGAGAAGGAGACCAAGCTGCACGCCGCCATCGCCGAGCAGGCCACCGACTTCGCGAAAGTCGCCGAACTCGACGCCGAACTGCGGGAATTGGCCGGACAGCGCGACGAACTGGAACTGCGCTGGCTGGAACTGGCGGAGGACGCCTGACCGTCCCGCCCCGCGCGTACGGAGCGCGCGTGGCGTGAAGGGGGCGTGAAGGCGCGTAACAGGCGCATCACGGGCCGGTTCTCCCTTGGGAACAGGGGAGGACTCGGCCCCGTGGCATGTCAGGACCGGGTGATAGAAAGGGCCCCAGTCTGAGAAACGTCTGAATACGACTCTGGGTTCATCGCATACCTCAGGGCGTGGCTAAAAATCAGTGAGTAAGGGGGAACGCGCTGATGACTCAGCCGCCCAACCAGCCGCCGCAGGGTGGTTTCGGAGCGCCGCAGGATCCACCGCCGGGGGGTGGTTTCGGGGCGCCGCAGATGCCTCCCACACCCCCGTCGGGGTCGCCGCAGCCCGGATACGGCTATCCGCAGCAGCCGGGACCGTACGCCTCCGGACCCTACGGCCAGCCGCAGCAGCCGGGGCCGTACGGACAGCAGCCGGGGTACGGATACCCGCAGCCGCAGTTCCCCGGGGCGCCCGGCACACCGCCGCCCGGCGGATCCGGCTCCCGCAACCCCTTCAAGGGCAGGCCCGCCATGGTCATCGGTGCCGCCGTGGCCGCGCTGCTGGTGATCGGCGGCACCGTGTACGCCGTCTCCGGTGACGACGGCAAGGACGACAAGAAGCCCGTCGCCCGGCAGACCGACGACCCGAAGCCGGGCAAGTCCTCCGGCGGCGCCCCGGTCAACCCGGGCGACGGCAGCGGTGACGGCGGCGAGGACCCGGACGACCTCAACGAGGGCCGCAAGGCCGGTGAGTCCAAGGTGCTCTGGTACAAGGAGGCGCCCGACGCCCCCGGTTCCGGCGCCGAGGCCCCCGGCATGTGGGTCACCGACAAGACGGCCGTGAAGGCCGCCTACAAGCAGCTCCTCGCCTTCAACGTCGGCGACGGCAAGCCCACCTGGGACACCGTCGAGTTCCCGCAGAAGATCTGCGCGGTCACCCAGGACAAGACGGCCGACGACAAGATCGTCGTCGCCCACATGAGCGGCAGCAGCGACCGCGCCAAGTGCAACCAGCTCCAGCTCGTCGATCTCAACACCGGCGAGAAGGGCTGGACGCAGGAGGTCGCCGAGGGCGCGCTGTTCGACTCCGTGCTCTCCATCGAGATGTCCCTCACCGGCAACACCCTGATGGTGGGCCGCTCGCAGTCCGGCACGGCGTACGACGTGACCAGCGGCAAGAAGCTGTTCGACGCCAAGAAGTACGGCGACACCTCCTGCTTCCCCGCCGCCTTCGCCGGCGGTGCGCGGCTGCTCCAGGTCGCGTCCTGCGGCGCCGGCGGCAACAACGAGCACGACGAGCTCCGGGAACTCGACCCGAGGACCGGCAAGGTGAAGTGGACCCGGAAGTTCGACAAGGGGTGGCGCATCGAGCGCGCCTACTCCGTCGACCCCGTGGTGGTCTACAGCACCAACGAGGACAAGAAGACCTGGAACATCTCCGCCTACACCGCCACCGGCGAGATGCGCTCCCAGGTCACCGTCGACGAGGACTTCGCCCCCGGCTGCGGCTGGGCCATCATGGCCCGCGACCTCCAGGGCTGCGAGGGCGTCGTCGTGGACCGGAACACCCTCTACCTGCCCACCGACGCGAAGACCGGCGCCAACGAGATCGTCGCCATCAGCCTCGACAACGGCAAGGAGCGGTGGCGGGTCAAGTCCCCCGTCGCGGAGGCCATGCAGCCGCTGAAGACCGAGGGCGGCAACCTCATCGCCTACGTCGAGCCGGCGTACGACGCGGGCGGGCGGATCGTGGCCGTCCCCCTCGCCGGTGGCGACCACAAGCCCGTCACGCTGATGCAGAACCCGCAGGGTGTCGCGGACATCGAGAGCGGCTTCTTCAGCAGGTCGGTCGACTGGGCCGACGGGCGCTTCTACATCTCGACGACACGGCTGAACGGGAACGACGACTCGAAGGAGAAGTTGATGCTCGCCTACGGCAAGTGAGGGGCGGTTTCGCTTCGTTCCTCCACCTTCCGTTCTCCGCCGTCCGTTGCCCGTCGTTTCCCCTCTTGAGGTACTCACGTCATGACTCAGCCTCCCCCGCCGCCCAACCAGCCCCCGCAGCAGCCCGGGTTCGGGCCTCCGCAGGAGCCGCCGGCGCAGCCGCCGGCCGCGCCCGGCGGGCCTGATCTCAACAAGGCCCCGGAGCCCGGGTACGGGTATCCGCAGGCTCCGTCCGCCCCGGCGACTCCGGCCACTCCGGCCGCCCCGCAGCCGCCGGTCGCTCCGCAGGGGCCCGGGTACGGGTATCCGCAGCAGCCGCCGGCCGCCGGGTACGGATATCCGGGACAGCCGCCGGCCGCCGGGTACGGGTACCCGGCCCCGCCGCAGCAGCCGGGGCCGTACGGACAGCCCGGGTACGGGTATCCGCAGCCGCCGACCATGCCGATGCAGCCGCAGCCGGGGGGTGGCGGGAAGAAGTTCAACGCCCAGCTCGCCATCATCGTCTCGGCGGTCGTGGCCATCGCGCTGATCGTCGGCGGCGGTGTCTGGTACGCGTCCTCGTCCGGCAAGGACGACGGAAAGAAGAACACCGCGGACGGCGGCGACGGCAAGAACAAGACGAACGGCGGCGACGGCGGAGGAACCGGCGGCGGCTCCGCCGGGGCCAAGGAGAAGGCGCCGGCCGACACCGCCTCCAAGGTGCTGTTCCAGGTGCCCGCGCCCAAGGTCCCCAAGGACACGACGAGCATCTCCACCTCCGGTTCCTGGCTGACCGACACGGTGTACGCCAAGAGCGGGATCGCCGAGATCGTCGGCTACGACCGTGCCAAGGGCACCGAGAAGTGGACGATCGACCTCCCCGGACCGGTGTGCGAGGCCACCAACCACGTCACCGAGGACAACAAGACGGCGATCACCTTCAAGCCGGCCATGCCGACCAAGGAGAACCCGCAGTCCTGCACCCAGGTCGCGCTGATCGACCTCGCGGCGGGCCAGGAGGTGTGGACCAAGACGGCCAAGACCGGCACCATGCCGATCAGCTTCAGCAACGTGACGATCGGCGGCGGGACCGTCGCGGCCGGCAGCACCAGCGGCGGCGCCGCCTGGGAGGTCGCCACCGGCAAGCAGCTGTGGGCGCCCAAGACGTCCGACTCCTGCTACGACTCCGGGTACGGCGGCGGCGAGAAGCTCGTCGCGGTGCGCAAGTGCGGCTCGTACGAGCAGCGGCAGCTGCACATCCAGAACATCGACCCGAAGACCGGGAAGGTGATCACCGAGTACAAGATGGACGAGGGCATCGAGTACGCGGCCGTCGTCTCCAGCGACCCGCTGGTCGTCGCCGCCGACGTCGGTGACACCGCCGGTGACGGCAGCGGCATCTCGGACTTCTTCTCCATCGACAACAAGACCGGCAAGCTGCGTACGCGCATCTCCGCGCCGGGCGACGACTTCGCGGCCCGCTGCGACGCCATCTACAAGCTGGAGAAGTGCACCGGGCTCACCGTCGGCAACGACAGGCTGTACATCGCGACCGAGGAGCACGAGGGCGCCGGGGGCGCGCTGAGCGAGACCAACGAGGTCGTCGCCTTCGACCTCGCGACCGGCAAGCAGACCGGCCAGCGTGCCGACGCGGGCGAGGACTACACGATCGTCCCGCTGCGGATGGACGGCGACAACGTGATCGCGTACAAGCGTCCGCCGTACGACAAGGGCGGGCAGATCGTCAGCATCGACGGCAAGACGTTCAAGCAGACGACGCTGCTGGAGAACCCGGCGACGGAGACCGTGCGGGATGTGGAGGCGCGGATGTCCCCCGAATACGCGGAGATCCTTTTCTCCGGCGGCGGTCTGTACATGTCCGACGTGTATGCCAGTGACTTCACGTCGGCTTCGGACGACAAGGAGTACCTGGTGATCGCTTTCGGTACGAGTTGATCGTTCGGATTGCTTCCATTCGCGGCCCCGTCCCTGGTCAGGGACGGGGCCGCGGGCTTTTCGCCGGTGTTCGGCCCATCGCCGCCGAATGCGAGAATTTCGGGGTTCCGGGGCGATTCTCGCCGGTAGGGGGAGCGCGATGTCGAACAAGCGTGTAGCTTCCGGGGGCATCCGGGGGTGCGTTGTTATGGGGGGTTGGTTGTTCGATGGGTGTGCGGCTGATGGTGGTCGACGACCACCGACTGCTCGCCGAGGCGCTGGCCTCGGCGTTGAAGCTGCGGGGGCACCGGGTGCTGGCGGCCGCGGCGCCGGCGTCCGGGGCGGCGGATCTGGTGATCAGCCGGGCGCCGGAGGTGTGTCTGCTGGGGACGGCGGCGCCGGCGGAGGCGGGGGTGTTCGATCCCGTGGTGAAGATCAAGCGGGAGCGGCCGCAGGTGGCGGTCGTGGTGCTGGGGCCCGTGCCGTCGCCCCGCGGGATCGCGGCGGCGTTCGCGGCGGGGGCGTCGGGGTACGTGCGGCACGACGAGCGCATCGAGGGGGTCGAGCGGGCGATCATGAAGGCGCGGGCGGGGGAGGCGGCCGTCGCGCCGGGGTTGCTGCAGGGGGCGTTCGGGGAGCTGCTGCATCCTACGGCGCAGCCGGATGACGAGGGCGCGCGGTTGTTGCGGATGCTGACGCCCCGGGAGGTGGAGGTGCTGGTGCGGGTGGCCGAGGGGGAGGACACGCGGCTGATCGCGGCGGGCATGGGCATCGCGCCGTCGACGGCGCGGACGCATGTGCAACGGGTCCTGATGAAACTGGGCGTCGGCTCCCGTCTGGAAGCGGCGGCCCTGGCCGCCCGGACGGGCCTGCTGGACCGGGCGGGCCCCCTGCACGGCACGTAACGCCTACGGCGCCCGCGGCACGCCCACCCGCGCCGCCCCCTCCACCCCCTCCACCCTCCGTCCTCCGCGGGCAGTCGTGCCGCTGGGGCGGCACGGGTGGGCGCGACGGCACCCCGTGAGCGCCGGGCCGCGCGAACACCCCCCGGTCCACAGCGGCACGGGCGCCCCGCAGGGGCCGGGCCGCAGGCCCGCGTCGACCCGGCACCCCGGCTACTCCTCCCGGTCCCCCGGAACCGCAGCCGGCGGCGGCGGAGCCGTCGGGCGGAGCTTCAGCCAGAGGAGGAACAGCAGGCCCAGGATCAGCATCCCCAGCCCCGTCCAGAGGTTGATGTTGACCCCCTCCGCCTTGTCGATGTCCGCGTCGGACGCGACGACACCGGCGATCGTGACGATCACGCCGTACAGAACGAACAGCCCGCCGATGATCCGCCGGATGTCGAACAGCCGCGCGGCCGTCGCTGACCTGGTCTCCAGCTCGGAGACCTCCTGCTGAAGATCACGCTCGGAAAAGTGCTCGGACATGGTCCCTCAATCCTCCCGCGTTCAGAACGAGAACGGGATGTAGCAGGCGGCAGCCAGGATCACCGCACCCCAGCCCAGCAGTGCCGGCTTCCGGTACCACGCGTCGTCGCCCTTCGCGGGCGGCTCCGCCATACCGGGGGAGCGCGTCCCGTAGACCAGGCCCTGGAGTTCCCGCGCGGGCTTGGGCGCGGTGAACAGGGACACCGCGACCATGACCACCCCACCGGCGACGAAGCCCGCGATCGCGGAGACGAAGTTGGCGCCCTGGTCGGAGGGGATGCCGATGATGCCCTGCTTGTAGATGACGAAGTAGTTGATCATCGCGGCGGTGGTGCCGGCGATCAGGCCCCAGAAGCCGGACTTCATGGACGCCCGCTTCCAGAACATGCCGATGATGAAGACCACGAACATCGGCACGTTGAAGAAGGAGAACAGCGTCTGGAGGTAGCTCATGATGTTGGAGAAGGAGCTGGCCAGGAACGCCGTACCGATGGAGGCGAGGACACCGATCGCGGTGATCAGCCGGCCGAAGCGGATGTAGTACTCGTCCTCGCGGTGCCTGACCACGTACTTCGCCCAGATGTCGGTGGTGAAGACGGTGTTGAAGGACGACACGTTGGCCGCCATGCCCGCCATGAACGCGGCCAGCAGTCCGGTCACGGCGATGCCGAGCACACCGTTGGGCAGGAACTGCTGCATCAGGTACGGGATCGCGTCGTTGTACTGGAGGTCGGAGTCGGCCGTGCCGATCGCGGGCACCAGCACGGCGGCGACCAGGCCCGGGATCATCACCAGGAACACGATGAAGATCTTCGGGAACGCGGCGATGAGCGGGGTGCGCTGGGCTGCCGAGAGGTTCTTGGCGGACAGGGCGCGCTGCACCTCGGCGAAGTTCGTCGTCCAGTAGCCGAAGGAGAGGACGAAGCCGAGGCCGAGGACGATGGTCAGCCAGTTGGCGCCGAGCGGGTTGTCGCTGCCGATGCCGGTGCCGCCCCAGGCGGTCATGAAGTCGTCGCCGTGCGACTGGGAGAGGGTGTCGGACAGCCCGTCCCAGCCGCCGACGCTCTTCAGGCCGATCACGGTGATGGGGATGAGCGCGGCGAGGATGACGAAGAACTGCAGCACCTCGTTGTAGATCGCCGAGGACAGGCCGCCGAGCGTGATGTACGCCAGGACGAAGGCGCCGGCGACGACGATCGCCACCCACTGCGGCCAGCCCAGAAGCGCCTCGACGACGATCGCGAGGGCGTACAGGTTGACGCCGGCGATGAGGATCGCGGCGGCCGCGAAGAGGATCGAGCTGAGCAGATGGGCCGCCCTGTCGAAGCGCAGCAGCAGGAACTCGGGGACCGAGCGGACCTTGCTGCCGTAGTAGAACGGCATCATCACCAGGCCCAGGAAGACCATCGCGGGGATGGCGCCGATCCAGTACCAGTGGGTCGTGTAGACGCCGTACTGCGCGCTGTTGGCCGCCATGCCGAGGATCTCGGTGGCACCGAGGTTGGCCGCGATGAAGGCGAGGCCGGTGACCCAGGCGGGCAGGGAGCGGCCGGAGAGGAAGAAGTCGAGGCTCGTCTTCACCGAGCGGCGGGCGGCGAGGCCGATGCCCAGCACGACGACGAAGTAGATCCCGAGGATCGTGTAGTCCAGCCAGTTGGTGGGGAGTCGAAGCTCCGCCGCCAGATATGTGGGGGTTTGCATACACACTCGCTTCGGTAGCGAACTGATCCGGTGCGGAACCCATTCCTCCGTGTTCAGTAAGTGAACACATCTGGTGATGTTCTTTGTTTGATCGTGATCAGGGTGGGGGTGCTGGTGGGTTGTGATGTGTTATGTTCGATTGTGTTGAGTGATTGGTGGGTGCAGAGGAGAGCGGCAGTGAAGAAGACGTCGACCCGACTGGCCGACGGTCGCGAGCTCATCTACTACGACCTCGCCGACGACACCGTCCGCGACGCCGTCGACCGCCGTCCGCTGGACGCCACGGTCACCACGTCCGAGGTCCGCCACGACGTGCTGCTCGGTGACTCCGTCGCGATCGCCTCCCACCGGCAGGGGCGTACGTACCATCCGCCGGCCGACGAGTGCCCGCTCTGCCCGTCCGAGGGCGAGCGGCTCAGCGAGATCCCCGACTCGTCGTACGACGTGGTCGTCTTCGAGAACCGGTTCCCGTCGCTCGCGGGGGACTCGGGCCGCTGCGAGGTCGTCTGCTTCACCTCCGACCACCGCTCCTCCTTCGCCGGCCTGACCGAGCGCCAGGCACGACTGGTGCTCGACGCCTGGACCGACCGCACCTCCGAGCTGTCGCATCTGCCCTCCGTCGAACAGGTCTTCTGCTTCGAGAACCGGGGGGCCGAGATCGGCGTCACCCTCCAGCACCCGCACGGGCAGATCTACGCCTACCCCTTCACCACCCCCCGCACCGCCCTGATGCTGCGCCAAGTGGCCGCACACAAGGAGGCGACGGGCGGGGAGAACCTGTTCGACGCCGTGCTGGAGCGGGAACTGGCCGACGAGCGGATCGTCCTTGAGGGTGAACACTGGGTGGCCTTCGTGCCGTACGCGGCGCACTGGCCGTACGAGGTCCACCTGTACCCGAGGCGCCGGGTGCCCGACCTGCTCGGGCTGGACGAGGCGGCGCGCACGGAGTTTCCCCGGATGTATCTGGAACTCTTGAGGCGCTTCGACCGGATCTTCGGGGAGGGTGAGCCCGCGACGCCGTACATCGCGGCCTGGCACCAGGCCCCGTTCGGCACGCTGGAGGAGTTCGACGGCGTCACGCGTGACGACTTCGCGCTCCATCTGGAGCTTTTCACCATCCGCCGTACGCCCGGCAAGCTGAAGTTCCTCGCGGGCTCCGAGTCCGGTATGAACGTGTTCATCAACGACGTGCCGCCGGAGCGCGCGGCCGGGCGACTGCGGGAGGTAGCGAGTTCATGAGCGGGAAGTACCTGGTCACCGGGGGTGCGGGATATGTCGGCAGTGTCGTCGCCCAGCACCTGATCGAGGCCGGCCACGAGGTCGTCGTCCTCGACAACCTCTCCACCGGCTTCCGCGCGGGCGTGCCCGCGGACGCGCGGTTCATCGAGGGCGACATCCGCGACGCCGCCAAGTGGCTGGACGCCTCCTACGACGGCGTGCTCCACTTCGCCGCCTTCTCGCAGGTCGGCGAGTCGGTGACGAGGCCCGAGAAGTACTGGGACAACAACGTCGGCGGCACCATGGCGCTGCTCGGAGCGATGCGCGAGGCCGGAGTGCGCCGCCTCGTGTTCTCCTCCACGGCGGCGACGTACGGCGAACCCGAGCAGGTCCCGATCATGGAGACCGCGCCCACCCGGCCCACCAGCCCGTACGGCGCCTCCAAGCTCGCCGTCGACCACATGATCACCGGCGAGGCGACCGCCCACGGCCTCGGCGCGGTCTCCCTGCGCTACTTCAACGTGGCCGGCGCCTACGGGCACCACGGCGAGCGTCACGACCCCGAGTCGCACCTCATCCCCCTCGTCCTCCAGGTCGCCCAGGGGCGGCGCGAGGCGATCTCCGTCTACGGCGACGACTACCCGACGCCCGACGGCACCTGCGTACGCGACTACATCCACGTCGCCGACCTGGCCGACGCCCATCTGCTCGCGCTGAAGGCCGCCGTGCCCGGCGAGCACCTGATCTGCAACCTCGGCAACGGCGAGGGCTTCTCCGTCCGCGAGGTCGTCGAGACGGTCCGCCGGGTCACCGGCCACCCGATCCCCGAGGTCGTCGCCCCCCGCCGGGGCGGCGATCCGGCGGTCCTGGTGGCGTCGGCCGCCGCCGCCCGCGAGAAGCTGGGCTGGAACCCGTCGCGCGCCGACCTCGCGGGGATCGTCGCGGACGCGTGGGAGTTCGCGCAGCAGCGCGCCGAGCAGGCCAACTAGAACGTCAGGAAGGGTCAGGGGTCAGGGGATGAGCGAGTCCAGCGAGGCCGTCGCCGAGCGGTTCGAGGAGTTGTACGGGGCCGCGCCGGACGGGGTGTGGGCGGCACCGGGCCGGGTCAACCTCATCGGTGAGCACACCGACTACAACGACGGCTTCGTCATGCCGTTCGCGCTGCCGCACACCGCCGTCGCGGCTCTCACCCGGCGCGACGACGGCGTTCTGCGGCTGCACTCCGCCGACGTGGAGGGCCCGGTCGTGGAACTGGCCGTGGACGCCCTGACCCCCGAGTCCGACAAGCGGTGGACCGCCTACCCGGCCGGTGTGGTGTGGGCGCTGCGCGAGGCCGGGCACGCGGTGACCGGCGCCGACATCCATCTCGCCTCCTCCGTACCGGCGGGCGCGGGCCTGTCCTCGTCGGCCGCCCTGGAGGTCGTGGTCGCGCTCGCCCTGAACGACCTGTTCGGCCTCGGACTGCGCGGCTGGCAGCTGGCCCGGCTGTGCCAGCGCGCGGAGAACGTCTACGTCGGCGCCCCCGTCGGCATCATGGACCAGACGGCGTCCGCCTGCTGCGAGGCCGGCCACGCCCTGTTCCTCGACACCCGCGACCTCTCCCAGCGCCAGATCCCCTTCGACCTGGCCGCCGAGGGCATGCGTCTGCTCGTCGTCGACACCCAGGTCAAGCACAGCCACAGCGAGGGCGAGTACGGCAAGCGCCGCGCGGGCTGCGAGAAGGGCGCGTCCCTGCTGGGCGTGGACGCGCTGCGGGACGTCCCGTACGACGGACTCGACGCGGCGCTGGAGCGGCTGGGCGACGAGGAGGAGATCCGCCGTCTGGTCCGGCACGTGGTCACGGAGGACCAGCGCGTCGAACGGGTCGTCTCCCTGCTGGAGTCCGGCGACACCCGTGCCATCGGGCCGGTGCTGGTGGAGGGGCATGCCTCGCTGCGCGACGACTTCCGGGTCTCCTGCCCCGAACTCGACCTCGTGGTGGAGACCGCCGTCGCCGCCGGCGCCCTCGGTGCCCGGATGACCGGCGGCGGCTTCGGCGGCTCGGCCATCGTCCTGACGGAGGAGGCGGACGTCCCCGCCGTCACCAAGGCCGTCGAAGAGGCCTTCGCGGCGGCCGGGCTGACCGCTCCCCGCGTCTTCGGGGCGGTGCCCTCCGCGGGGGCCCGCCGGGTGCGCTGAGACTCAGCCCAGCCGCTTGACCAGGGTGTACTCCGTGATCCCCGGCGGGTAGTCGGGGATCACGCACACCACCTCGTAGCCCCGGCGGCGGTAGAAGTCCGGGGCCTGGAAGTCCCATGTCTCCACGCGGGAGGCCGCGCAGGCGCGTTCGGTGGCGGCCAGGTGCTCCGCCTTCGCGAGGAGGCGGGAGCCGAGGCCCGCGCCCCGGTGGCGGTCGTCGACCCAGAGATAGGTGACGTGCAGCCAGGTGGTCCAGGTGTGGCCGACCAGGCCGCCGGCCAGTTCGCCGTTCGCATCCGACACCCACACGTGCAAAGGCGATTCGCGCGCCGGCGGTGTTCCGCGCAGCGCGCGCAGGACCGGCGAGGCCGCCGTGTTCGTGTCCCTCAGCCGCCTGCGGAGCAGATCACGTCGGGCGTTGTCGACTTCTGTCTCAAGACGAAACATGCGGCACACCATAAACGCGGAAGGCCGCAAGTTCTGCAAATAACCTTCCGCTGCCCGCCCCCGCCCGTAACCTGTTGGACAGCGCCGGTGGGGGCCGGCGCCGTTCAGGGGGCGAGTCAGTCGGGTACGACGTCCGAGGTGGGGTGGCGGTGGTCGCGCGGCGGCGACGGCCCGTCCCACATCCGGTCACAGAAGTGACCGGGGGCCTCGGCGTCGTACCCGCGCCGGTGTCGTCTTGTGACGATGGGGTAATCCCCTGCTCTGTGAGGAGCTTGGGGAAGGGGGTTTCGTGGTTCGCATTCGAGTCCTGGTCGTCGACGACCATCGCATCTTCGCCGAGTCGCTGGCCGCGGCCCTGGCGGCGGAGCCCGACGTCGACGTGTCCGCGGCGGGCAGCGGCCCGGCCGCGCTGCGCTGTCTGGAGCGGGCGGCCGTCGAGGGACGCCGCTTCGACGTGCTGCTCGTCGACGCCGACCTGGGCGGCAAGGTGCCGGGCGGCCGTCCGGCCGTGCCCGTGCAGGCCGGTGACGAGGACGGGCTCGTCGACGGGATATCGCTGGTCACCGGCGTCCGTTCGGTACAGCCGCAGGTACGGATCGTGGTGCTCGCCGAGAAGGACGACCCCGGCCGGGCCGCGCTCGCCCTGGGGGCCGGTGCCTCCGGGTGGGTGGCCAAGGACTGCTCGCTGAGCCGGCTGCTCACCGTCATCCGGGGAGTGCTGCGGGACGAGACGCATCTGCCGCCCGCGCTGCTGACGGGTGTGCTGCGGGAGCTGACCGCCGCCCGGCGGCACCGCACCGAGAGCGAGCGGCTCGTGGAGTCGCTGACCCCGCGCGAGCGGGAGGTGCTGCGGTGCATGGTCGCGGGACTGGGGCGCAAGGCGGTCGCCGAGCGCCTGTATCTGTCCCCGCACACCGTGCGGACCCATATGCAGAACGTTCTCGGGAAGCTGGGCGTGCACTCCACGCTCGCCGCGGTGGCCCTCGCCCGGCGGGCGGGTGTCGGACCCGTCGACCTAACCGGGGATGTTGTCGAACGGGGCGGTCAACTGGCGTAGCAGTCCGGCCAGTTCGCCACGCTGGGCGCGGGTGAGTTCCGCGAGGATCGCCCGCTCCTGCGCCAGCAGCCCGGCCAGTGCCTGGTCGGCGCGGTCGCGGCCCTCGTCCGTGAGCCGGACCAGCACACCGCGCCGGTCACTGGGGTCGGGCAGCCGCTCCACGAGGCCCTTCTTGGTGAGGCGGTCGATGCGGTTGGTCATCGTGCCCGAGGTGACCAGCGTCTGCGTGAGCAGCTGCCCCGGCGAGAGCTGGTACGGGGTGCCCGCGCGGCGCAGCGCGGTCAGGACGTCGAACTCCCAGGACTCCAGGCCGTGCTCCGCGAAGGCGAGCCGGCGTGCGCGGTCCAGGTGCCGGGCCAGTCTGCTCACCCGGCTGAGCACCTCGAGCGGTTCCACGTCGAGGTCCGGGCGCTCCCGGCGCCATGCTGCGACCAGCCGATCGACCTCGTCCTCCATGACGATCAGTGTAGTGGTTGTGTCGATGTGAAGTCTCTTGATGTCGAGTCTCTTGACGTCGAGATGAATGGAGGTGAGGGTGGGTACCCGTCCACCGTCCGCCATCGGGGAGGCCCCATGTCCACCGCGACCCCCGCGTGGGATCCCGCCCAGTACCTGCGTCACGCCGGGCACCGCACCCGGCCCTTCACCGACCTGCTCGCCCGCGTACCGGACCTCCCGGGGGACCCGCCCCGGATCGCCGACCTCGGCTGCGGCGCCGGCAACGTCACGGCCCTGCTCGCCGAGCGCTGGCCCGCCGCCCGCGTCACCGGCTACGACAACTCGCCCGAGATGCTCGACCGGGCCCGCGCCGACCACGGGGGCGGCGGGCTCGACTTCGCCCACGCCGACGTCCGCACCTGGGCGCCGGACGGGGCGTACGGCCTGATCGTCAGCAACGCCACGCTGCAATGGGTACCGGGGCACGTGGAGCGGTTCCGTGACTGGGTGGACGGGCTCGCGCCCGGCGGTACGTTCGCCTTCCAGGTGCCCGGGAACTTCGGCGCCCCCAGTCACGTACTGATGCGCGAACTCGCCGGCTCCCCGCGCTGGCGGTCCCGGCTGGACGGGGTCCTGCGCCACGACGACGCCGTGCTCCGGCCGGAGGCCTATCTGGAGCGCTTGACCGCCCTCGGCTGCACGGTCGACGCGTGGGAGACGACGTACGTCCACCTGCTCACGGGGGTGGACCCGGTCCTCGACTGGGTCAAGGGCACCGGCCTGCGCCCCGTCCTGACGGCCCTGGCGGACGATCCCGAGGCCCGCGACGCGTTCGTCGACGGGTACCGGTCCGCCCTGCGAGCGGCCTATCCGACCGGCCCCCACGGCACCCCGTTCCCCTTCCGCCGCGTCTTCGCCGTCGCCGTCCGGGAGCAGTGATGCTCACCGCCGTCGACCATGTGCAGCTCGCCGCGCCACCCGGCTCCGAGGAGCGGCTGCGCGCGTACTACGTGGACGTCCTCGGCATGGCCGAGGTGCCGAAGCCCCCGGCCCTCGCGGCACGCGGCGGCTGCTGGTTCGAGGCCGGGACCGTCCGCCTCCACCTCGGCATCGAGGCGGACTTCCGCCCCGCGGGAAAGGCCCATCCGGGCCTGCTGGTCACCGGCATCGAGGCCTACGCGGCCCGCCTGACCGCTCTGGGCGCCCCGGTCGCCTGGGACACGGCCCTCCCGGATCGCAAACGCTTCTACTCAGAGGACCCGGCGGGCAACCGACTGGAGTTCCTGGAGCCCCGCTAGGACTTGCGGTGGCCTATCAGCCGCGGCTTCGGTTCCAGGCCGTCCAGGCCGTGCCAGGCCAGGTTGACCAGGTGGGCGGCCACCTCCGCCTTCTTCGGGCGGCGGACGTCCAGCCACCACTGACCCGTCAGGGCCACCATGCCGACGAGGGCCTGCGCGTACAGCGGGGCCAGCTTCGGGTCGAAGCCGCGGGACTTGAACTCGCGGCCCAGGATGTCCTCCACCTGGGTGGCGATGTCCGAGATCAGCGACGCGAAGGAGCCCGTCGACTGGGGGATCGGGGAGTCACGGACCAGGATGCGGAAACCGTCCGTGTACTCCTCGATGTAGTCGAGCAGCGCGAACGCCGCCTGCTCGCACAGCTCACGCGGGTGACCGGCCGTCAGCGAACTCGTCACCATGTCCAGGAGGCGCCGCATCTCACGGTCCACCACCACCGCGTACAGGCCCTCCTTGCCGCCGAAGTGCTCGTACACCACCGGCTTGGAGACCCCCGCCTTCGCCGCGATCTCCTCCACCGACGTGGCCTCGAAACCCTTCGCCGCGAACAGCGTGCGGCCGATCTCCAGCAACTGCTGCCGGCGCTCCGCACCGGTCATCCGGGTACGGCGGGTGCGCCGCGGTTTCTCGTTGCTCGGGGTGCTGCTGGAGTCGGTCGCCACGGCAACCATCATGCCGCCTCGACGCGTTCCTTCCCGCGCCGGGCGCCGCCTTCCGAGGTGTTACGGCGCGAATCGATACGCGAGCGTGACGGCCACCGCACGTCGTACGCCCAGCCCAGCTGCTCGAACCAGCGGATCAGCCGGGCCGAGGAGTCCAGCTGCCAGCGCTCCACACCGTGCCGCGCGGACGTCGGGTCGGCGTGGTGCAGGTTGTGCCAGGACTCACCGCACGACAGGACCGCCAGCCACCACACATTGCCCGAACGGTCCCGCGACTTGAACGGACGCTTGCCGACCGCGTGACAGATCGAGTTGATCGACCACGTCACATGGTGCAGCAGCGCCACCCGGACGAGGGACCCCCAGAAGAACCCGGTGAACGCGCCCCACCAGGACAGGGTCACCAGACCGCCGATCAGCGCGGGCAGCGCCAGCGACAGCGCCGTCCACAGGACGAACTGCCGGGAGATCGCCCGCAGCGCCCCGTCCTTGATCAGATCCGGCGCGTACTTCTCCTGTGAGGTCTGCTCCTCGTCGAACATCCAGCCGATGTGCGCCCACCACAGGCCCTTCATGAGCGCCGGGACCGTCTCCCCGTACCGCCACGGCGAATGCGGGTCGCCGTCCGCGTCGGAGAACTTGTGGTGCTTGCGGTGGTCCGCCACCCACCGCACCAGCGGCCCCTCGACCGCCATCGACCCGGCGACCGCCAGCGCGATCTTCAGCGGCCGCTTCGCCTTGAACGAGCCGTGCGTGAAGTGGCGGTGGAAGCCGATCGTGATGCCGTGGCAGCCGAGGTAGTAGAAGAACACCAGCAGCCCCAGGTCCAGCCAGCTCACCCCCCACCCCCAGACCAGTGGCACCGCCGCCACCAGCGCCAGGAACGGGACGATGATGAAGAGGAGCAGCGTGATCTGCTCGATGGAGCGCTTGCGCTCGCCGCCCAGCGTGGCGGAGGACGCGGTGTCGTCGGACCGGGGCTGCTTCGGGGCTTCATCGAGCACATCGGAGCGTGAGGTCATGCGTGTCCCCTGTGGGGTATGTGGAATGAGGGTGGGTGCCGGGCCGCCGGAAACGCACTGTATACCTACGCTTCCGTAACCTACGGCAACGTAAGTATGACAGTGCGTCGCCCGGCGGCAAGAGCCCGTGAGCCAGCGCGTCCGGGTCGACACCTATCCTTGAAGTCGGTCGGACAGCGCGGTCCGCTCTGATTTCTTCCCGGACGTCCGGCCCGTAAGCGGCGCACGCCGCGCGGACAGCCGTCCGGGTTCCCTCCCAGACGAGCTTCAACACCGCAAGGAGCCGCACCTGTGAGCAGTGCCGACGACCAGGCCGTATCCACGGCGACCACGAGCAGCGAGCTGCGTGCCGACATCCGCCGACTGGGTGACCTCCTGGGCGAGACCCTGGTACGGCAGGAGGGCCCGGAACTGCTCGACCTCGTCGAGAAGGTCCGCCGACTCACCCGAGAGGACGGCGAGGCCGCCGCCGAGCTGCTGCGGGGCACCGAACTGGAGACCGCGGCCAAGCTGGTCCGCGCCTTCTCCACCTACTTCCACCTCGCCAACGTCACCGAGCAGGTGCACCGCGGCCGTGAGCTGGGCGCCCGCCGCGCAGCCGAGGGCGGACTGCTCTCCCGCACCGCCGACCGCCTCAAGGACGCCGACCCCGAGCATCTGCGCGAGACCGTCCGGAACCTCAACATCCGGCCCGTGTTCACCGCGCACCCCACCGAGGCCGCCCGCCGCTCCGTCCTCAACAAGCTCCGCCGGATCGCAGCCCTCCTCGACACCCCGGTCATCGCCTCCGACCGGCGCCGCCTCGACACCCGGCTCGCCGAGAACATCGACCTCGTCTGGCAGACCGACGAACTGCGCGTGGTCCGCCCCGAGCCCGCCGACGAGGCCCGCAACGCCATCTACTACCTCGACGAACTCCACGCCGGCGCCGTCGGCGACGTACTGGAGGACCTCACCGCGGAACTGGAGCGCGTCGGCGTCCACCTCCCCGACGACACCCGCCCCCTCACCTTCGGCACCTGGATCGGCGGCGACCGCGACGGCAACCCCAACGTCACACCCCAGGTGACCTGGGACGTCCTCATCCTCCAGCACGAGCACGGCATCAACGACGCCCTGGAGATGATCGACGAACTGCGCGGCTTCCTCTCCAACTCCATCCGCTACGCGGGCGCCACCGACGAACTGCTCACCTCCCTGCGGGCCGACATCGAGGCCCTCCCCGAGATCAGCCCCCGCTACAAGCGCCTCAACGCCGAGGAGCCCTACCGGCTCAAGGCCACCTGCATCCGGCAGAAGCTGGAGAACACCAAGCTCCGCCTCGCCAAGGGCACCGCCCACGAGAGCGGCCGCGACTACCTCGGCACCGCCCAGCTCCTCGACGACCTGCGGATCGTCCAGGCCTCCCTGCGCGAACACCGCGGCGGCCTCTTCGCCGACGGCCGCCTCGCCCGTACGATCCGCACGCTCGCCGCCTTCGGCCTCCAGCTCGCCACCATGGACGTACGCGAACACGCCGACGCCCACCACCACGCCCTCGGCCAGCTGTTCGACCGGCTCGGCGAGGAGTCCTGGCGCTACGCGGACATGCCGCGCGAGTACCGGGCCAAGCTGCTCGCCAAGGAGCTCAGGTCACGCCGTCCGCTCGCCCCCACCCCGGCGCCCGTGGACGCCGCCGGGGAGAAGACCCTCGGTGTGTTCCAGACCGTCAAGCGGGCCCTGGAGGTCTTCGGACCCGAGGTGATCGAGTCGTACATCATCTCCATGTGCCAGGGCGCCGACGACGTCTTCGCCGCCACCGTCCTCGCCCGTGAGGCCGGACTCGTCGATCTGCACGCAGGCTGGGCGAAGATCGGCATCGTGCCCCTCCTGGAGACGACGGACGAGCTCAAGGCCGCCGACACCATCCTCGAGGACATGCTCGCCGACCCCTCCTACCGGCGCCTCGTCGCCCTGCGCGGCGACGTCCAGGAGGTCATGCTCGGCTACTCCGACTCCTCCAAGTTCGGCGGCATCACCACCAGCCAGTGGGAGATCCACCGCGCCCAGCGGCGGCTGCGCGACGTCGCCCACCGCTACGGCGTACGGCTGCGGCTCTTCCACGGCCGCGGCGGCACCGTCGGCCGCGGCGGCGGCCCCACCCACGACGCCATCCTGGCCCAGCCCTGGGGCACCCTCGAAGGCGAGATCAAGGTCACCGAGCAGGGCGAGGTCATCTCCGACAAGTACCTCATCCCGGCGCTCGCCCGCGAGAACCTCGAACTGTCCGTCGCCGCTACCCTCCAGGCGTCCGCCCTGCACACGGCGCCCCGCCAGTCCGTCGAGGCCCTCGCCCGCTGGGACGCCGCCATGGACGTCGTCTCCGACGCCGCCCACACGGCCTACCGGAAGCTCGTCGAGGACCCGGACCTGCCGACGTACTTCCTGGCCTCCACCCCCGTCGACCAGCTCGCCGACCTGCACCTGGGCTCGCGGCCCTCCCGCCGCCCCGGCTCCGGCGTCTCGCTCGACGGACTGCGCGCCATCCCGTGGGTGTTCGGCTGGACCCAGTCCCGGCAGATCGTCCCCGGCTGGTACGGCGTCGGCTCCGGCCTCAAGGCGCTGCGCGAGGCCGGCCTCGACACCGTGCTCGACGAGATGCACCAGCAGTGGCACTTCTTCCGCAACTTCGTCTCCAACGTCGAGATGACCCTCGCCAAGACGGACCTGCGCATCGCCCAGCACTACGTCGACACCCTCGTCCCCGACCACCTCAAGCACGTCTTCGACGCCATCAAGGCCGAGCACGAGCTCACCGTCGCCGAGGTGCTGCGCGTCACCGGCGAGAGTGAACTCCTCGACGCCGACCCGGTGCTGAAGCAGACGTTCACCATCCGTGACGCCTACCTGGACCCGATCTCCTACCTCCAGGTGGCCCTCCTCAAGCGCCAGCGCGACGCCGCCGAGGCCGAGGAGCAGCCCGACCCGCTGCTCGCCCGCGCCCTGCTGCTCACCGTCAACGGAGTCGCGGCCGGTCTGCGGAACACCGGCTGACGCCGCCGCCGACGACGAAGGGTGCCCCCGGCCTCGTACGGCCGGGGGCACCCTTCGTCATCTCGTACGGCCGCTCATGCGGCCACGAAAGCCGCCGTCAGCAGCGCCGCACCCGCCACCGCCATCACCCACGCCATCCGGGTCCGCAGCAGCCCCCCGGCCACCACGACCGACGCCAGCAGCAGCGCGCCGCCCAGCGGAACCCACGCGTACAGAATTCCGGCGGGACCCGAACGGACCGCGTCCGTACCGCCCGGCTTCAGCACCACCGTGTAGGTGCCGCCCTTCTCCACGGCCACCGAGTTCTCCAGCTCGACCTCCGGACGCGGCTGCGACCCAGGCGACAGCGGTGTGTACGGCCCCGTGCACGTCGTCGCGCCGCACGCCGTCACCGCCACCGTGCCGCGCTCGCGCCCCTTCGTCAGCATCGCGTGCTGCGCCGTACCCCACGACGCCCACACACCCGCGATCAGGATCAGCACGGCGACCGTGCCCATCGACGCGAACCTGCCGAACCGCAGGGCGGAGGAGCCACGGGAGGAGCGGGCAGCGCGAGACATGGCCGAGATCCTTGGCCATGACCTCGCGGTCGGTCAACTCCGGTGGGCGCGACACCGGACAAGCCCGCCCGTCACCCCGTCACGAGTTGTACGTCCCCTGCGCCCGCTCCAGCCCCTCGATCACCAGACACTCCACCGCGTCCGCCGCCCGGTCCACGAGGTAGTCCAGTTCCTTGCGCTCCGCCGACGAGAAGTCCTTCAGCACGAAGTCCGCCACCTGCATCCGCCCCGGCGGCCGCCCGATCCCGAACCGCGCCCGGTGGTACTCCCGCCCGAACGCCTGCGTCAGCGACTTCAGCCCGTTGTGACCGTTGTCCCCGCCGCCCAGCTTCAGCCGCAGCGTCCCGTAGTCGATGTCCAGCTCGTCATGGACCGCCACCACGTTCGCCGCAGGCACCTTGTAGAACTCCCGCAGCGCGTTCACCGGACCACCCGACAGATTCATGTACGACATCGGCTTCGCCAGGATCACCCGCCGATTGGCCGGCCCCGGCGGACCGATCCGCCCCTCCACGACCTGCGCCTGCGCCCGGCCCGCCCGCTTGAACCGGCCCCCGATCCGCTCCGCCAGCAGATCCGCCACCATGAACCCCACGTTGTGGCGGTTCATCGCGTACTCCGGCCCCGGATTCCCCAGCCCCACGATCAGCCAGGGACCCGCCGCACCGGCCGCCGCATCCGTCGTCACGTCCATGTCTCCTTTTCCCGCGCGCCTGTGTACGCGCCTTCATACACGTCGGCCGCTGCCCCGTACGGGAACAGCGGCCGACACGAAGGACGCCTCGGAACGAGGATCAGGCCTCGGCGGCCTCGTCCTCACCCTCGGGGGCCTCCTCCGCCTGCGCGGACAGCACCTGGATGACGACCGCGTCGTCCTCGACGGCCAGCTTGGTGCCCTTCGGCAGCGTGATGTCCTTCGCGAGGATGGCGGCACCGGCCTCCAGACCCGCGACGGAGACGGTCACGCCCTCCGGGATGTTCGTGGCCTCGGCCTCGACCGGCAGCGCGGACAGCACGTGCTCCAGCAGGTAACCGCCCGGGGCCAGCTCGCCCTCGGTCTGCACCGGGATCTCGACCTGGACGGTCTCGCCGCGCTTGACCTTCAGCAGGTCCACGTGCTCCAGGAAGCCCTTCAGCGGGTCGCGCTGGACGGCCTTCGGGATCGCCAGCTGGGTCTCCTTGCCGTCGATGAGCAGCTCGATCAGCACGTTCGGCGTACGCAGCGCCATCAGCAGCTCGTGGCCCGGCAGCGTCACGTGCAGCGGCTCGAGACCGTGCTCGTACACCACACCGGGAACGTTGCTGTCACGACGGATACGGCGCGCGGCACCCTTGCCGAACTCGGTGCGCGTCGCGGCGGAGATCTTCACCTCGGACATACTCACTCCTCGAAGTCAGAAACGGACGTGGTCACCCGGCCACGAACGGCCTGCTACGAAGAGCGCGTCGATAACGGACCGCCGTATCCGCCTTCGTGAAAGCGGAACGGCCTCCCTCGCCGAGCAACTGCGTCAGTTTACCCGGACCAGGAGGCCGTACCCAAAACGATCACCGTCGGACCCGGTGCAGAACCCTTACTGCACGAGGCCCGCCGCCCGTCGCCTACTGCTCGTCGAAGAGGCTCGTCACCGAGCCGTCCCGGAACACCTCACGCGCGGCACGCGCGATCGTCGGCGCGATCGACAGCACCTTGATCTTGTCCAGGGACTCGCTCAGCTCACTCGGCGTCGGCAGCGTGTTCGTGAACACGAACTCACTCACCCGCGAGTTCTTCAGCCGGTCCGCCGCCGGACCCGACAGCACACCGTGCGTCGCCGTCACGATGACGTCCTCCGCACCGTGCGCGAACAGCGCGTCCGCGGCGGCGCAGATCGTGCCACCCGTGTCGATCATGTCGTCGACCAGGACGCAGATACGGCCCTTCACATCACCGACGACCTCGTGCACCGTGACCTGGTTCGCCACGTCCTTGTCGCGCCGCTTGTGCACGATCGCCAGCGGCGCGCCCAGCCGGTCGCACCAGCGGTCCGCCACCCGCACACGGCCCGCGTCCGGGGACACCACCGTCAGCTTCGAACGGTCCACCTTCGCGCCCACGTAGTCCGCGAGCAGCGGCAGCGCGAAGAGGTGGTCGACGGGCCCGTCGAAGAAGCCCTGGATCTGGTCCGTGTGCAGATCCACCGCCAGCAGCCGGTCGGCGCCGGCCGTCTTCATCAGGTCCGCGATCAGACGCGCCGAGATCGGTTCACGCCCCCGGTGCTTCTTGTCCTGCCGCGCGTAACCGTAGAACGGCACGATGACCGTGATCGACCGGGCCGACGCGCGCTTCAGCGCGTCGATCATGATCAGTTGCTCCATGATCCACTTGTTGATCGGAGCGGTGTGGCTCTGGATCAGGAAACAGTCGGCCCCACGGGCCGACTCCTGATACCGCACATAGATCTCACCGTTGGCGAAATCGAAGGCCTTCGTCGGGACGACCCCCACATCCAGCTGTTGGGCGACCTCCTCGGCAAGCTCTGGGTGGGCGCGGCCGGAGAAGAACATCATCTTCTTCTCGCCGGTCGTCTTGATCCCGGTCACAGCACAATCTCCTCGGAGGTGTCGCAACTGATGGCGGTGCGGAAGTGCACTTATCACGGTACGCCCTGTTCGAGAGGGCGGAATCCGGTCAGCCTTCGCCGGCCGGCTCCCGGGCCGCCGCCTCCGCCGCCTTCGCGGCGGCACTCCCCGGACGCTTGCGCGCCACCCAGCCCTCGATATTCCGCTGCTGGCCGCGGGCCACGGCCAGCGATCCCGCCGGCACGTCCTTCGTGATCACCGATCCGGCGGCCGTGTAGGCACCGTCCCCGATGGTGACAGGCGCCACAAACATGTTGTCCGAACCCGTCTTGCAGTGCGACCCGACCGTCGTGTGATGTTTGTCCTGCCCGTCGTAATTGACGAACACGCTCGCCGCACCGATGTTCGAGAACTCGCCGATCGTCGCGTCCCCCACATACGACAGATGCGGAACCTTCGTCCCCTCACCGATCGACGCGTTCTTCGTCTCGACGTACGTCCCGATCTTCGCCTTGCGCGCCAGCCGCGAACCCGGACGCAGATACGCGTACGGCCCCACACTCGCCTCGGGGCCCACCTCGGAACCCACCGCGACCGTGTTGTCCACCCGCGCCCCCGCACCCACCAGGGTGTCCGTCAGCCGCGAGTTGGGCCCGACCTCGCACCCCTCACCGAGATGCGTCGCCCCGTGCAGCTGCGTCCCCGGATGAACGACGGCGTCCTGCTCGAACGTCACGGTGACGTCGACCCACGTGGTCGCCGGGTCGATCACGGTCACCCCGGACAGCATGGCCGCCGTCAGCAGCCGGTCGTTCAGGATCCGCCGCGCCTCGGAGAGCTGCACCCGGTTGTTGATCCCCGCGATCTCACGGTGATCCCCCGCCACCGACGCACCCACCCGGTGCCCCGCCTCACGCAGGATCCCGAGCACGTCCGTCAGATACTCCTCGCCCTGACTGTTGTCCGTCCGCACCTTCTTGAGCGCGTCCGCCAGCAACGCCCCGTCGAACGCGAACACACCCGAGTTGATCTCCCGGATCGCCCGCTGCGTCTCGGACGCGTCCTTGTGCTCCACGATCGCCGTGACCGCACCGCTGTCGTCCCGCACGATCCGCCCGTACCCGGTCGCGTCCGGCACCTCGGCCGTCAGCACCGTCACCGCGTTGCCGTCGGCGGAGTGCGTGGCCGACAGCCGCCGCAGCGTCTCGCCCGTCAGCAGCGGGGTGTCACCGCACACGACGACGACGGTCCCCTCGACGCGGCCGCCCAGCTCCTCCAGGCCCATCCGTACGGCATGCCCCGTGCCGTTCTGCTCCGCCTGCACGGCGGTCCGCACCTCGGGGGCGACCCCCGCGAGATGCTCGGTCACTTTCTCGCGCGCGTGCCCCACGACGACGACCAGCCGCTCCGGCTGGAGCTCACCGGCCGCGGCGAGCACATGACCCACCAGGGAACGGCCACAGATGTCGTGCAGGACCTTCGGTGTGGCCGACTTCATACGGGTGCCCTCACCCGCTGCGAGAACGACGACGGCTGCCGGGCGGCTGGTGCTCACGGGATGCCCTTCGGCTGTGATGGGGGTGGGGGTGACATCCGCAGGATACCGGGGCGGTTCAGGGCGGATATGAGACCGGGTCCTGACCGTGGTGACCGGTCAGGACCCGAACGCACGTGATGTGTGCTGTGAGCTCCCGGAGAAGGATTCGAACCCTCATTCAACGGACCAAAACCGTTTGTCCTACCCTTAGACGATCCGGGAATATGTACGCACTATGTCCGATTTGCTTGATCGGCTTCGCGCGATGCCTCCACTATGCCGTACCACGAGCCTTCGATGCGACGGTACAACTCGGCACTCTTCAGGACTTTGATGACCAGGCAGCCCCGGTAGGACGCGCCAACATTCTTTCGGACTGTCTTGGGGTTGTGCGTCTTCAGGGCCGTTTTGTTGAAGGCGGATTGATCTGCCTCGACGAGTTCGGCCCAGTAGCGCTCGGCGCCCGCCACGTCCGCGCTTTCGTGGATCATGACGGTGAAGCGGAGGCGCTTCCGCTCCACCCCGAGCAGGTCGAGCCAGGCCAGGTAAACCCGGATCATGTCTGGGTCACTGTTGACGAAGGTGACGTTCTCGCGGCGGTCGTACGGCTTGTCCTTGCTGCCTTCCGCCCAGTACAAGCCCACGCCCACCAGGAAGAGCTCGCGGGCCGACAGGTTTCCGATGGCCTGCTTGGCCTCTTCCTTGGTGCGCTGCCGCTCTTCCTCTCGGACGCGCAGCTTCGCTTCCCAGCCCCGGCGGGCGATGGCTGCGGCTTCCTCGGGAGTGCGCTTGCGCTCCGGCTTCGGTAGATCCCGCACCCACAGAGACACCGAGCTCCGGGAGCAGCCCAGTTCGGCCTCGATCTGGTCGTAGGTCCACCCCTGGAGGCGTAGTTCCCGGGCCTTGGCCTTGAGGTCGTCCTTGGCTCGCGGGCGCTTCGTCCAGGCCGGCGGTGGCTCTCCCTTCACCAACTGGTTGAGGATGTCGTTGTTGTAGATCTTCAGTTCGTCGCGGATCGCCCGAAGGCTGTAGCCCGCTCGTCGCAGGGCGACCGCCTGATCCCGCAGGCCTTCGAAGTCGGCGTACTTGCCTGGTGCGTGTGTCACCTGCATACCGTCCGGGCGGAATGGCATGTTCCACACTCGAACGGTGACCGATTCAGTAGTTCGAGGGATTTTGGGGGGTATCGCTGTTGAACGGTTGTGCTGTGTGGTGTGGTGCGGTCGTGCGAAGTTGCCGGATAAGGGGTGGCGTGCGCCCGTAGGCTGGACGCATGACCGCGACGGGGGAAGAGCTGGTGGCGGCCCGGGGAGGGCCGTGGTGGTGGGAGCGGCGGCGCAGCGCCGTGTTCGATGCGGGGCTGGCGGTGGTGTCCGCGCTGGAGTGCGGGTTCGAGGGGGTCGAGTTCGCGCGGGAGGCGGGAGTCCCGGAGGCTGTCGGCGTCGTCTTCGGGGTGCTGGCCGGGTCCGTGCTGCTGGTGCGGCGGCAGTGGCCGATCGCGGTGGTGCTGGTCGCGATCGCGGTCACGCCGGCGGCGATGGGTTTCCTGATGGGGATCGTCGGGCTGTATTCGCTGGCGGCGTCCGAGGTGCCGCGGCGGATCATCGCGTCGCTGGCCGGCATGCAGTCGGTGGGTGTGCTGATCGTGATGTTCGTGCGGATGCGGCAGAACCTGGCGCGCGGGGAACTGGACGTCGGGGACTGGATCGTGCCGTTCGCGTCGATCACGATGGCGATCGGGGTGACGGCGCCGCCGTTGCTGCTGGGCCTGTACGTGGGGGCGCGGCGGCGGTTGATGGAGAGTCTGCGGGAGCGTGCGGACAGTCTGGAGCGGGAGCTTCAGCTGCTCGCGGAGCGGGCCGAGGAGCGTGCGGAGTGGGCGCGGGGCGAGGAGCGGACGCGGATCGCGCGTGAGATGCACGACGTGGTGGCGCACCGGGTGAGTCTGATGGTGGTGCACGCGGCGGCGTTGCAGGCGGTGGCGCGGAAGGACCCCGAGAAGGCCGTGAAGAACGCCGCTCTGGTGGGGGACATGGGGCGGCAGGCGTTGACGGAGCTGCGGGAGATGCTCGGGGTGCTGCGTTCCGGTGGGGACGGGGCGGTGCGGCGGGAGCGGGCGTCGGTGCCGCTGGCGGCGGTGGGGGCCGCGGCGGCGGCAGCGGCGTCGCGGGCGGTGGAGGAGGCGGAGGGGCCGTCTCTGGCGGAGATCGAGGAGCTGGTGGGGCAGTCGGCGGCCGCGGGGATGGTCGTCGATCTGTCGGTGGAGGGGGAGTCGCGGTCGTATGCGCGGGTGGTGGAGTCGACGGCGTTCCGGGTGGTGCAGGAGGCGCTGACGAACGTGCACAAGCACGCGGCGGGTGCGAAGACGTATGTGCGTCTGGCGCATCGGGTGTCGGAGATCGCGATGCAGGTGGAGAACGAGCCGGCGCCGGAGGCGGGGTCGTCGGCGGGGCTGCCGTCCGGGGGGAACGGGCTGGTGGGGATGAAGGAGCGGGTGTCGGCGCTGGGCGGGGTGTTCGTGTCGGGGCCGACGGACGCCGGGGGCTTTCGCGTGTCGGCGGTGATTCCGGCGTCGTAGCCCGCTGTTCGCGCGGTCAGCCGGCGGTGAGGCGTGCGGGCCGGATGCCGGAGACGAGGGTGGCGAGGGCGTGGTCGATGTCGGGGCCGAGGTACCAGTCGCCGGTGTGGTCGAGGGCGTAGGCGCGGCCCTGGGCGTCGATGGCGAGGAGTGCGCGGGTGTCGGTTTCGGCGCCGAGGGGGCAGACGTCGGTGTCGAGGGCGCGGCCGAGGTCGGCGAGGGTGCGGGCCATGTGGAGGCCGTGGAGGGGGTCGAGGTCGAGGGTGGCGGGGGCGATCTGCCGTCCGGGGCCCTTCGGGTGGATGCGGAGTCCGCCGAACTCGGCCCAGGCTTCGACGGCGGCGGGGAAGACCGAGTGGCGGTGGCCTGCGGGTGAGGTGTGGTCGCGCAGGGTGTCGGCCCAGATCTCCGCCTGCTTGATGTCCCAGCGTCCTGGTTGCCAGCCGGCGGTGCGCAGGGCGGCGTCCACGGGGACGGCGAAGCGGGTGGAGGAGGTGCGGTCGGTGTGCATCTGCTCTTCGTTCGTCGAGGTCGTGGGGGGCGGGGCCGGGGGTCAGCCGTCGGTGGCGGGGTCGACCGTACGGACGCCGAAGTGGGCGGTGAGGGCGGTGCAGGCGCGGCAGGGGGCGGCGTAGGCGCCGTGGAGGGGGTCGCCGTCCTCGCGGATGCGGCGGGTGGTGAGTTTGGCCTGCTTGAGGGCTTTGCGTGCTTCGCCGTTGGTCATGGGCTTGCGGGCGGCGCGTTTGCTGCGGGCCTCGTCGGCGGTGGTGAGGTGCCGGGAGATGAGGATCGTTTCGGCGCAGCGGCCGGTGAAGCGGTCGCGCTGGTCGCTGGTCAGGGTGTCGAGGAAGTCCTGGACGAGCGGGTGGAGGGCGGGGGGTGTGTCGCCGCGGGCGGCGGTGCAGGTGAGGGTGGCGCCGCGGACGGAGAGGGCGGCGGCGATGGTGGGGAGGATGCCGTCGCGGCGGTGGTGGAGGGCGGGGGCGTGGCCCTCGGCGTCGGTGGCGCTCCAGCCGACGCGGGGGTCGCCTGAGGGGCCGTTGTGCGGCCCTGTCTGCGTCGCGTTCATGATCGTCATCCCCTCCCGAGCATCCCCCCGGAGGTCACAGAGTGCCAAATCGCGCGGCTGATGTGGTAGCTGGGGCGGGGCGACACGCCCGGGTTTGGGCGGGCTGTCACGGGAGGGTGACGGCTGGTCACGGAACCGGAGGGGTGGATGACCGGTGCCGGTGACCGGTGGGGTCGTACCGCATAGGCTGTCGGCACCGCGATCCGTGCGGTGATCCGCGTGCCTGTGCGCGCGGGCGCCGCGGGGGCCGGGGCGTCAAGAAGTCGAGACAGACGTGACAGTCGAACACGTTCCGTAACCGTCCGAAGGCGGGCGGTGGGGGACGTACAGAGTGCCGCAGGGGGCAACCGCCATGACGACAGGTCGGCTCGGGCAAGCCGCGCCGCCGAACGCGGCCTACGCCGGGCAGGTCGTGCACTTCCCGGATCCGGTGCGGGCGGCCCGTCACCCGAGAGGGGTACGGGTGGACGAGCGCGGCTATCCCGATTTCTCGCCCTACGCGCGTGCGGCGGCCGAGGTCGCGGAGCCGCCGGAGGGTTTCGGTGTCGACGAGCTGCGGCTGACGGACTATGTGTCGGCGAACGCGGCGCTGTCGGCCAGTGGCCACGAACTGTGGGACACGGTGCCGGCGGTGGCGACGCCGCACGGCTGGACGTGGCACCACGTGGTGGGGTCGCGGCGGCTGGAACTGGTGCCGGTCGAGGTGAAGGCGCTGCTGCGGCATCACGGCGGTGTGGCGACCTCGGTGGTGGACCACGACAAGCGGGGCACGCGGCCGTTGCAGGAGACGCGGCCGGCGCATTTCGGGCTGCCGAAGTCGGGCGCGGCGGTGACGGAGGCGCAGGTGCTGGGTGTCGAGGAGGATCTCGGCTACCGGCTGCCCGGCGCGTACCGCTCGTTCCTGAAGGCCGCGGGCGGCTGCGCCCCGGTGGGGACGGCGCTGGACGCGGAGCTGGGTCTGCTGGTGGACCAGCCGTTCTTCACGGTGCGGGACGAGGCGGCGGTCAATGACCTCGTGTACGTCAACAAGTGCCTGCGGGACCATCTGACCAAGGACTATCTGTGCGTGTCGTTCGTGCAGGGCGGTCTGCTGGCGGTGAAGGTGCGCGGCGAGCGGCAGGGTTCGGTGTGGTTCTGCGGGTACGACGACGCGCGGGACGTGGATCCGTCGTGGCCGCCGGCCGAGCGGGTGGAGCGGCTGCTGCTGTCGTGCGGCGACGACTTCGATGTGTTCCTGTCCCGGCTGGCGGGGTCTCCGCCGGAGCTGGAGACGGTGGCGAATCTGATGGTGGACGGTGGGTTCGCGCGTGCCGTTCCGGTTTCTTCCGGGGAGTGAGCTTCGGCGATGGTGACGTTCGCACAGGCGCAGGAGCGCGCTGAGGAGTGGGTCAACGGGGACGTTCCGTCGTACCAGCACCGTGAGGTGCGGGTACGGGAGTTCGGCCTCGGGTTCGTGGTGTGGGCGGAGGACCGTGCGGACGGTCCGCGTTCGGACGGTGGCGCGCAGCGGCTGGTGATCGCCCGCGACAGTGGTGAGGCGACGCTGTGGCCGGGGCTGCCGGTGGGTGAGGTGATCCGCCGGTACGAGGAGGAGTACGGCCGTGCCGACACGGCGCCCGAGCCGGCGGCGGCGCCCGCGGCGCGGGTGGATCTGAATCAGACGTCGTTCCTGTTGAGCCCGCCGGAGTGGCTGCAGGAGGCCGCGGACCGGCTGGGGATCCCGGATCGGCGGGGTGAGACGTCGGGGGCGGGTGTGCCGTCCGAGACCTCCGGTCCGGGCGCGGACGGTGCGGCTTCGGCCCCGCCCGCGGCTCCGGCGGGTTCCGACGCGCCGGGGTCCGGGAGCGGTGCCGCGTGGCCCGCCGCCGGGGGTTCCCAGGCCGGCGCGCCGGTGGGGGCGACCCCGTGGGCGGGTACGGACACCAACGCCGACGCGGGTGAGGACCGTTCCGTGCCGCTGCCGCAGACGGTGTTCGCGCAGCAGCTGAGCGAGGCGGGGGACGACACTCCGCCGCCGCCCCCGCCGGCCGTGCCGGAGGCGAAGACGGCGCTGATCGCGGGCGGCAGCCAACTGCCGCCGACGGCACTCTCGCCGGCGCTCGGCACTCCGGGTGCGCCGCAGGGCGCGCCGGGTACGCCGCCGGCCGGTCCGGGTGCGCCGGAGCGGCCGCTCGCGGCCAACGCCGGGGACATCGCGGACGCCGCGACCAGCAAGGCGACTCCGCCGCCGAGGCGCGGCACGGGTGCGTCGACTCCGCCCCCGCCGAGTGCTCCCGGTGCTCCGGGGGCGCGTCCGGGCGGTACGCCGCCGCCGTCCGCTCCGGCGGGCGGGTATGTGCCGACGCAGATGGTGTCGTCGCTGGGTCCGGAGGGGCCGGGGGCTCCGACGCCTCCGCCGGGGGCTCCGACGCCTCCGCCGGGGGCTCCTACGCCTCCGCCGGGTACTCCTACGCCGCCGCCCGGCGGGGTTCATCACGCGGCGACGATGTTCGCCGATCCGTCGGGTACGGGACCGGGTGCGCCCGGTGCTCCGCAGCCCTCTGGGCCTCCTGGTGCGCCCGGCGCCCCGCTTCCTCCCGGTCCGCCCGGGGTTCCCGGCGCGCCCGGTGCGCCGCAGCCCCCCGCGCCGCCCGCCGCGCCCGGTACGGCCGGCGGCCGTGGCCCCGTGCATCACGCGGAGACCGTGCTGGCCGCGCCCTCGGTGGGCGGTCCCGGTACGCCTCCGCCGCCGGCGCCGCCCGGAATGCCCGCCGGCGCTCCGCCGATGCCGCCCGGCGGGATGCCTCCGGGCACGCCCCCGCCCGGTATGCCCCTGCCGGGGCAGCCGCCGGCGTACGGCTATCCGCAGCCGCCCGCCGGTCAGCCGACCGTCGGCCCCGGCTACCAGGCCGTGCTGCGCTACCGCGCGCAGGACGGCAGCGAGCAGCAGCTGATCCGGCGTTCCGCGCCGGGCACGCCGCACCCGGAGTGGCAGATCTTCCACGAGCTGCGCGCCATGAACGTGCCGCCCGGCCAGGTGCTGGAGCTGCACACCGAGCTGGAGTCGTGCGAGCTGCCGGGTGCCTACTGTGCGCGGATGATCCGCGAGCAGTGGCCGCAGGCACGGATCACGAGCATCGCCCCGTACGGCACGGATCATGCGAGCCGGCAGCAGGGGATGCGGCAACTCATCGCCCATCAGGGTGAGTTGCACCAGGTCGCGGACGGTCCCGCGCGTCCGGCGCCGGTGCGTGCGCCGATTCCGCCGGTGCCGCCCGTACCGCCGGTGCCGCCGGAGGCGATCGCGCAGGAGCTGGCGGCGGCGTTCGGACCGGGTGTGTTCCGGTTCGAGCAGGCGGCGGTGTCCCGGCAGGGTGTGCCGCCGGTGGTGGCGCACACGCTGGTGGCGGCCGGTCTGCCGATGGACATGGGCCCCTTCTTCTGGGCGCAGGCCCAGCCGGGCCGTCCGGTGCCGACGCTGGCGGAGCTGGCGGCCGAGCGCGGTGTGCAGCCGGCCTCGGACGCCGGGTCGTACCTGGTGATGGGCAGCGACTTCGGCAAGGCGATCTGTGTGCAGTACGGCACGGCGAACATCGTCGCGGTGCCGGTGGAGGCCGGGCCGGGCGGTGCGCCGGTGCCGCCGCAGTTCGTGAACACCGGGCTGCCGGAGTTCGCGCGCTGTCTCGCGCTGCTGGGCCGGATGTGGCGGCTGCGGTTCGGGCTGAACCAGGAGCAGGCGGGCCGCTGGACCGTCGACTTCCAGGCGCAGCTGGCGGCGCTGGACCCGGCGGCGCTGGGTTCGCCGGAGAGCTGGTGGTCGGTGCTGCTGGAGCAGATGTGGGACGGGCTGCTGTGACCCGTCGGCGCTGAGCGCCACCGTCGCGGAAGGAGCCGGGCCCGGTCGTCATCACGACCGGGCCCGGCCTTTTGCGTGCCACCCGTGCGGAGTGTCGCGTTATGAACACTTACGTGTGATCCACCAGGATGTGCGCGATTCATCCCATTTCGTGCTCGGTCGTTCGTGCTGGGCTTCGGGTCCGTCGGTGGAGAGGGGTTCCAGGGTGAGCAGCGCATCGGTGTCGTCGCAGGGCTTCGAGGTCGTACGGGGGCGTGGCTACCGTCCCTTGCAGGTGATCGCGTACGTCGAGGGCCTCTCGGGGCGTCGTGACGCCGCCTGGGAGCGGGCCGCGCGGCTCACCGTGCTCGCGCGGGAGATGGAGGAGGAACTGGAGCTGCTGCGGGTGCGGGTGGCGGGGCTGGCGCCGCAGACGTACGAGTCGCTGGGGGAGAGCGCGCGGCGGCTGTTCGAGCTGACCGAGGAGGAGGCCACGGCCGTACGGGACTCCGCGCGGCAGCACGCTCGGGACCTCGCGGACCTGGCGGGGGACGACGCGACCGGCATGCGGGAGGCCGCCCAGGCGCACGCGGCCGGTGTGCGCGCCGAGGCGGACGAACACGCGCGGGAGCTGCTGGCGGCGGCCCGCGCGCGGGCCGACGAGATCCGCGTCGAGGCCAGACTCGAGGTGAAGGAGCTGCGCGGCCGGACGCTGGCGGCACTGCGGGAGATGCGGGAACGCACCTCGGGGCTGCTCGCCGAGGCGGCCGGGGCGCAGGCGGAACTGCTGGACGAGGTGGCGCGGGAGGAGGCCGCGCGGGTGGCCGAGCTGGGCGCCCGGCAGGCGGCGGCGGAGGAGCGTGCCGAGCGGGTGCTGGCCGAGGCGCGGCAGACGTTCGCCGACGCGGAGGAGGCGGCCGGGCGTCGTGCGGAGGAGGCGCGGGAGCGGGCGGCGGAACTGGTGGCCGAGGCGCACGCCCGCGCGGAGGGCGTCGCGCGGGAGACCGAACGGGTGGTGCGCGACCACGCCGACATGCGGGAGGACGTACAGACCCACATGGACCACGTGTGCGCGAGCCTCAGCGCGCTGACGGGGCGCGTCGTGGAGTGAGGTGAGCCGGGGCTTCGGGTGCGGCGCGGGCTGTCGGGGACGGCCCGCGCCGTGGTGCTGTCCGAACCCCGTCGCACGGCCGCGTACGTGACCCTCACGCCGCGGCAGGGGCGAGGCCGGGTGGGTCGGGAGGCGGAGGAACCCTGAGACGGACTCGGCCCATCGGAGGAGAGCCCCTAGGGGTACCTCCGTACTACGGCTCGGGGAGGGTTCGTACCGACGGAGGACGAGACGGGGCGGGGGGCGTCCTTAACCTGGCTTTACGCCGCTGGGGGGCGGTAAAGCCCAGGGGCGGGGGTGGGGTTTTCCTCAGGAGAAGACTGCGCTGGGCACCAGGGCGCTCGACCCCTCACTCCCGCGAGACTGAAGCACATCGCACGAACACGCACCACGTGGCAGCCGGGGACGACGCGGCGGCCGCCCGGCACCGCCTTCTCATCCCCTGACCGACATAGGAGAATTACCGTGACATCGGCTGTGACCATTCCCAGGCACGGGGGCACTGGAGGGAGTACGGCCGTTGCCGCGCGGGCGCGGCAGGTCGTGAAGGCGTACGGGTCCGGGGAGACCCGTGTCGTCGCCCTCGACCATGTCGACGTGGACATCGCACGCGGTCGGTTCACCGCGATCATGGGCCCCTCCGGGTCCGGCAAGTCCACGCTGATGCACTGCCTCGCCGGGCTCGACACCGTGACGTCCGGCCAGATCTATCTGGACGAGACCGAGATCACCGGCCTGAAGGACAAGAAGCTCACGCGGCTGCGCCGGGACCGGATCGGGTTCATCTTCCAGGCGTTCAACCTGCTGCCGACGCTGAACGCGCTCGAGAACATCACCCTGCCCATGGACATCGCCGGCCGTAAGCCCGACAAGGCGTGGCTGGACCGGGTGGTGGAGACCGTCGGTCTCGCGGAGCGGCTGAGGCACCGGCCCACCCAGCTGTCCGGCGGCCAGCAGCAGCGGGTCGCCGTGGCGCGGGCGCTCGCCGCCCGGCCGGAGATCATCTTCGGTGACGAGCCGACCGGAAACCTCGACTCCCGCGCCGGCGCCGAGGTGCTCGGCTTCCTGCGCCGCTCGGTGGACGAGCTGGGCCAGACCATCGTGATGGTCACCCACGACCCGGTGGCCGCCTCCTACGCCGACCGGGTGCTGTACCTCGCCGACGGCCGCATCGTCGACGAGATGCACCAGCCGACGGCCGATCAGGTCCTCGACCGCATGAAGGACTTCGACGCCCGGGGGCGTACGTCATGACCGTGCTGAAGACCTCGATGCGCAACTTCTTCGCGCACAAGGGGCGGATGGCGCTGTCCGCGGTGGCGGTGCTGCTGTCCGTGGCGTTCGTGTGCGGGACGCTGGTCTTCACGGACACCATGAACACGACGTTCGACAAGCTGTTCGCGGCGACCTCCTCGGACGTCACCGTGAGCGCCAAGGGCGCCTCCGACAGCGGCGAGACCACCTCCGACAACGGCAAGCCGCCGGTGATACCGGCCTCCGTGCTCGACGAGGTCAAGGGCGCGGACGGAGTGAAGTCGGCCGAGGGCACCGTGTTCTCCACCTCGGTGACCGTCGTCGACGCCGACAAGGACAACCTGTCGCCCACCAGCGGCGCCCCGACCATCGTCGGCAGCTGGAACGGCAACGACGCCCGCACCATGGAGATCACCTCCGGTGCCGCTCCCCGGGGCGCGGACCAGATCATGGTCGACGCCGACACCGCCGACAAGCACGACCTGAAGCTCGGTGACGAGATCGGTGTCATCAGCGTCGTCGGCACGCACACCGCGAAGATCTCCGGCATCGCCGACTTCACCGTCACCAACCCCGGTGCGGCGATCTTCTACCTGGACACCAAGACCGCCCAGCAGACCCTGGTCGGCGAGAGCGGCGTCTACACCAACGTCAACGTCACCGCCGCGGCCGGCGTCAGCGACGACCAGCTGAAGAAGAACGTCGTGGCCGGACTCGGCGGCGACTACAAGGTGCTGACCGCGCAGGAGACCGCCGAGGCCAACCAGGACAGCGTCGGCGACTTCATGAACGTCATGAAGTACGCGATGCTCGGCTTCGCCGGGATCGCCTTCCTCGTCGGCATCTTCCTGATCATCAACACCTTCTCCATGCTGGTCGCCCAGCGCACCCGGGAGATCGGCCTGATGCGGGCCATCGGCTCGTCCCGCAAGCAGGTCAACCGCTCGGTGCTGGTGGAGGCGCTGCTGCTCGGGGTGTTCGGCTCGGTCCTCGGGGTCGGCGCGGGCGTCGGTCTCGCGGTCGGCCTGATGAAGCTCATGGGCATGGCGGGCATGGACCTGTCCACGGACGACCTCACGGTGGCCTGGACGACCCCCGCGCTCGGACTGCTCCTCGGCGTGGTCGTCACGGTCCTCGCGGCCTACCTGCCCGCCCGCCGGGCCGGGAAGATCTCGCCGATGGCCGCGCTGCGCGACGCCGGTACGCCGGCGGACGCCAGGGCCGGCTGGATCCGCGGCGGGATCGGCCTGGTGTTCACCGGTGCCGGCGGCCTCGCCCTGTACCTCGCGGGCAGCGCGGACAAGGCCACGGACGGCTCGATGTGGCTGGGCCTGGGTGTGGTGCTGTCCCTGATCGGCTTCGTCGTCGTCGGCCCGGTGCTGGCGAGCGGTGTGGTGCGCGTCCTCGGCGCGATCCTGCTGCGGGCCTTCGGCCCGGTGGGCCGCATGGCCGAGCGCAACGCCCTGCGCAATCCGCGCCGGACCGGTGCGACGGGCGCCGCGCTGATGATCGGCCTGGCGCTGGTGGCGTGCCTGTCCGTGGTCGGCTCGTCGATGGTCGCCTCGGCGACGGAGGAGCTCGACAAGACGGTCGGCACGGACTTCATCATCCAGTCCGACACCGGTCAGGTGATCACCCCGCAGGCCGTCGAGGCCGTGAAGAACACGCCCGAGCTGGAGCGGGTCACCGAGTACAAGTGGACCGAGGCCGACTTCACCACGCCCGACGGCAGGACGTCCAAGGACACGGCGATCACCGCGGCCGACCCGACGTACGCGACCGACCTGCGGGTCGAGACGGTCGCGGGCAAGCTGGCCGACGCGTACGAGCCCGGTGCGATGTCCGTGCACGAGGACTACGCCAAGGACCACGGGATCAAGCTCGGCTCGAAGGTCGACGTCGCGTTCAAGGACGGTGAGACGGGCTCGCTGACGGTCCGGGCGATCACCAGCAGCGAGGGCGTCATCGACGCCGGCGCGATGTACACGTCCATCGAGACCCTCGCCCGGTATGTGCCGGCCGACAGGATGCCGCTCGACACGCTGGTCTTCGCCTCGGCCAAGGACGGGCAGCAGGAGGCCGCGTACAAGACGCTGAAGGAGTCGCTGCACGACTACCCGCAGTACACCGTGCGGGACCAGACGGACTACAAGGAGGCGCTGCAGGACCAGATCGGCCAGCTGCTGAACATGATCTACGGCCTGCTGGCCCTGGCGATCGTCGTCGCGATCCTCGGTGTGGTGAACACGCTGGCCCTGTCGGTGGTGGAACGCACCCGGGAGATCGGCCTGATGCGGGCCATCGGCCTCTCGCGCCGGCAGCTGCGCCGCATGATCCGCATGGAGTCGGTGGTGATCGCCCTCTTCGGCGCGCTGCTGGGGCTCGGGCTGGGGATGGGCTGGGGCGCCACGGCGCAGCAGCTGCTCGCGCTGGAGGGTCTGAAGGTGCTCGACATTCCGTGGCCGACGATCACGGGCGTGTTCATCGGCTCGGCCTTCGTGGGTCTGTTCGCGGCACTGGTGCCGGCGTTCCGGGCGGGGCGGATGAACGTCCTGAACGCGATCGCCACGGAATAGCCACCGCATACGGGGGTTGCGGGGGAAACACCCGGTGCGGGGGAGTCCTTGGGGGACTTTCCCGCACCGGGTGTCCGGCTGTGCGACCGATGCGCGCGGCGAGGGTCCTCCGGCTGCGGCCGAGTGGGGGTTGGTCGCGCGGTTCCCCGCGCCCCTTCGGGCCGGACCACTCCGGCCGTCAACCGGCGTCGTCCACAGCCCCCGGCACCCGCCCGCGCGGCGACGTACGCTGGAGAGCACCCCGGCCCGCCACGCGTGTCGGGCCCGTCGTGTTGCACACCCCCGGACGGAAAGCGCCCCGAATGAGCCTGCACGGTCTGCTCGACGCCGTAGTCAAGGACACCGCCCTCGCGGAGGCGGTCGCCGCCGCCGCGGACGGCAACCGTATGCACGTCGACCTCGTCGGCCCGCCCGCCGCCCGCCCCTTCGCGGTCGCCGCGCTCGCCCGCGACACCGGCCGCCCCGTCCTCGCGGTCACGGCGACGGGCCGCGAGGCAGAGGACCTGGCCGCGGCCCTGCGCTCCCTGCTCCCGCCCGAGGGCGTCGTGGAGTACCCGTCCTGGGAGACACTCCCGCACGAGCGCCTCAGCCCCCGCAGCGACACCGTCGGCCGCCGTCTCGCCGTACTGCGCCGTCTCGCCCACCCCCGGCAGGACGACCCCGGGACCGGCCCGGTCTCCGTCGTCGTGGCGCCCGTACGCTCCGTGCTCCAGCCGCAGGTCAAGGGCCTGGGCGACCTGGAACCGGTAGCGCTGCGGACAGGGCGGAGCGCCGACCTGAACGAGATCGTCGAGGCCCTCGCCGCCGCCGCGTACGCACGCGTGGAGCTCGTCGAGAAGCGCGGCGAGTTCGCCGTACGCGGCGGCATCCTCGACGTGTTCCCGCCCACCGAGGAACACCCCCTGCGGGTGGAGTTCTGGGGCGACGACGTCGAGGAGATCCGCTACTTCAAGGTCGCCGACCAGCGCTCCCTGGAGGTCGCCGAGCACGGCCTGTGGGCCCCGCCCTGCCGCGAACTCCTGCTCACAAACGACGTACGCGAGCGCGCGCGGGTCCTCGCCGAGCAGCACCCGGAGCTCGGCGAACTGCTCGGCAGGATCGCCGAGGGCATCGCCGTCGAGGGCATGGAATCCCTCGCCCCCGTCCTCGTGGACGACATGGAGCTGCTGCTCGACGTGCTGCCCGAGGGATCCATGGCCGTCGTCTGCGACCCGGAGAGGGTGCGGACCCGGGCCACCGACCTGGTGGCGACGAGCCAGGAGTTCCTCCAGGCGTCCTGGGCCGCCACGGCCGGCGGAGGCGAGGCGCCCATCGACGTCGGCGCCGCCTCCCTGTGGTCCCTCGCGGACGTCCGCGACCGGGCCCGCGAGCTGGACATGATGTGGTGGTCGGTGTCGCCGTTCGCGGCCGACGAAGAGCTCGACAGCGACACCCTCAAGCTCGGCATGCACGCCCCCGAGACCTACCGCGGCGACACCGCGCGGGCGCTCGCCGACACCAAGGGCTGGCTCGCCGACGGCTGGCGCACGGTGTTCGTCACCGAGGGCCACGGCCCGGCCTCCCGCACGGTCGAGGTGCTCGGCGGTGAGGGCATCGCCGCCCGGCTCGACACGGACCTCGGCGACATCACCCCCTCCCTGGTGCACGTCTCCTGCGGCTGCATCGACCACGGCTTCGTCGACCCGGCGCTCAAGCTGGCCGTCCTCACCGAGACCGACCTGACCGGTCAGAAGGCGTCCGGCCGCGAGGGCGCCCGGATGCCGGCCCGGCGCCGCAAGACCATCGACCCGCTCACCCTGGAGCCGGGCGACTACATCGTCCACGAGCAGCACGGCGTGGGCCGCTACATCGAGATGGTGCAGCGCACCGTGCAGGGCGCCACCCGTGAGTACCTGGTCGTGGAGTACGCCCCCGCCAAGCGCGGCCAGCCCGGCGACCGGCTCTACATCCCCACCGACCAGCTGGAGCAGATCACCAAGTACGTCGGCGGCGAGGCCCCCACCCTGCACCGCCTGGGCGGCGCCGACTGGACCAAGACCAAGGCGCGCGCCAAGAAGGCCGTCAAGGAGATCGCCGCCGACCTGATCAAGCTCTACAGCGCGCGCATGGCGGCCCCCGGCCACACCTTCGGGCCCGACACACCGTGGCAGCGCGAGCTGGAGGACGCGTTCCCGTACGCGGAGACGCCCGACCAGCTCACCACCATCGCCGAGGTCAAGGAGGACATGGAGAAGTCGGTCCCCATGGACCGGCTGATCTGCGGCGACGTCGGCTACGGCAAGACGGAGATCGCGGTACGGGCCGCGTTCAAGGCCGTACAGGACGGCAAGCAGGTGGCCGTGCTCGTCCCCACCACGCTGCTGGTGCAGCAGCACTTCGGGACGTTCGGCGAGCGGTACGCGCAGTTCCCGGTGAAGGTGAGGGCGCTGTCCCGCTTCCAGACCGACACGGAGGCGAAGGCGACCCTGGAGGGGCTGCGCGAGGGTTCGGTGGACGTCGTCATCGGCACCCACCGCCTGTTCTCCTCGGAGACCAAGTTCAAGGACCTGGGCCTGGTCATCGTCGACGAGGAGCAGCGCTTCGGTGTCGAGCACAAGGAGCAGCTGAAGAAGCTCCGCGCCAACGTCGACGTACTGACGATGTCCGCCACCCCCATCCCGCGCACCCTGGAGATGGCGGTGACCGGCATCCGCGAGATGTCGACGATCACCACCCCGCCGGAGGAGCGCCACCCGGTGCTGACCTTCGTCGGCCCGTACGAGCAGAAGCAGATCGGCGCCGCCATCCGCCGCGAACTGCTGCGTGAGGGCCAGGTGTTCTACATCCACAACCGGGTCGAGTCGATCGACCGCGCGGCGGCCCGGCTGCGCGAGATCGTGCCCGAGGCGCGGATCGCGACCGCGCACGGGCAGATGTCGGAGTCGGCGCTGGAGCAGGTCGTCGTCGACTTCTGGGAGAAGAAGTTCGACGTACTGGTGTCGACGACGATCGTCGAGTCCGGCATCGACATCTCCAACGCCAACACCCTCATCGTGGAGCGCGGCGACAACTTCGGCCTCAGCCAGCTGCACCAGCTGCGCGGCCGCGTGGGACGAGGGCGCGAGCGCGGGTACGCCTACTTCCTGTACCCGCCGGAGAAGCCGCTGACGGAGACCGCGCACGAGCGGCTCGCGACGATCGCCCAGCACACCGAGATGGGCGCGGGCATGTACGTGGCGATGAAGGACCTGGAGATCCGCGGCGCGGGCAACCTCCTCGGCGGCGAGCAGTCCGGCCATATCGCGGGTGTCGGCTTCGACCTGTACGTGCGGATGGTGGGCGAGGCGGTCGCGGACTACCGGCGTCAGCTGGAGACCGGGGAGATCGAGGAGGAGCCGCCGCTCGAGGTGAAGATCGAGCTGCCCGTCGACGCGCACGTCCCGCACGACTACGCGCCCGGCGAGCGGCTGCGCCTCCAGGCGTACCGGGCGATCGCCTCCGCGAACAGCGAGGAGGACATCAAAGCCGTACGCGAGGAACTCGTCGACCGCTACGGCAAGCTGCCGGAGCCGGTGGAGAACCTGCTGCTGGTGGCGGGGCTGCGGATGCTGGCCCGCGCGTGCGGCGTCGGCGAGATCGTGCTCCAGGGCACCAACATCCGCTTCGCGCCGGTGGAGTTGCGCGAGTCGCAGGAACTGCGCCTGAAGCGCCTCTACCCCGGTACGGTCATCAAGGCGACCGCGCATCAGGTGCTGGTACCGCGCCCGAAGACCGCGAAGGTGGGCGGCAAGCCGCTGATCGGGCGGGAACTGCTGGGCTGGGTCGGGGAGTTCCTGACGTCGGTGCTGGGCTCCTGACCCGGACGTGAGAAGCCGCCCACGGCGTCGGCTCGCCGTGGACGGCCCTCACGAGTGCGCGAGACCCTACGGCTGGTCCGGACGGTCGCGGTCCATGCCCAGCCGGCGTTCGGCCTGCTGCTGACCGGTGTCGATCTGCTGCTCGTACTTGCCACCGGTCCTCTCGTTCATTTTCTTCTCCGCGGCGTCCGAGGCCTGCTTGGCCTTGTCGCGCGCCGCCTTGTTGCCCTTGAGCTTGTCGAGGATGCCCATGCAGGAGCTCCTTTTCGGAGGGGACTCACCACCGACCATACGCGCGCTTTGTCCCAAATGCCCATGGGGCCCCGAATTGGTCTGGACCTCTCACTCGTTACGGTGACTTCCGGATCGATGCGTTCATGCCAGGGCAGAAGACCTGAGAACAGAGGAGGGGCGCGGTGACGCGGAACAAGGGGTGGGGCGTGCGGGCGGGACGTACGGCGCCGGCGGTGATCGCCGCGGTGGCTCTCCTGGCCGGCTGCGAGGGACTGGACGATCCGGGTGCCGGCTCCCCGGGGGGCGGCAAAGGCGCGGGCGCCGCCTCCGACGGGCGCGCCGTCAGCCCGCTGGACAACCCGGACGGCACCAAGCCGGGCCTCGCCCCGGTGACGGGCGACGCGGACCGGGACGCGGCCGTCGCGATCATCACCAAGGTGACCACCAAGGGCCGCGGCCCGAAGACCGGCTACGACCGCGACGAGTTCGGCTACGCCTGGATGGACACGGCCGACGGCGTCCCGCTCGCCCGGAACGGGTGCGACACCCGGAACGATCTGCTCCAGCGCGACGGGCAGGAGCTGCGGTTCAAGTCCGGTTCCGACTGTGTGGTGATCGCCATGACGCTGGACGACCCGTACACCGGGACGACGATCGAGTGGCGCAAGCAGAAGGCCGCCGAGGTGCAGATAGACCACGTCGTGCCGCTCTCCTACAGCTGGCAGATGGGGTCCTCGCGCTGGCCGGAGGCGAAGCGGAAGCAGCTGGCGAACGACACCCTCAATCTGATCCCCGTACAGGGGCGCGCCAACTCGGCCAAGAGCGACTCCGGCCCGGCGTCCTGGCTGCCGCCGGACAAGGGCATCCGGTGCGCGTACGCGGTCCGGTTCGCGCAGGTCGCCGTCAAGTACGAGATGCCGGTGACGACGGCCGACCGGCGGATGATGCTGGAGCAGTGCGGCGGCTGAGCGGACCGTGACCGGGTGCCCGGCCGTCCGGTCCGGCCCGTGGTGAACGGCCGGGCGCGCTGTCGAACCGCGGCGGATACGGCTTGCCCTCGGCGGCGACGTACGGCGTCCGACCTCAGAAGTTGCCGGTGCCGAGCAGTTCGCCGTCGGCGTCGTAGACGGTGACGAGACCGTTGTCGCTCTGCTTCCAGTCGGCGAACGCCGACGCGAGCAGCTTGGCGGGGCCCGTCCCCTCGCCCATGATCCCGCCGGTGAAGTCGGTGTAGATGTCGGCGGCGTCGAGGATGTCGTTCTGCTCCTCCGCCCCCTGGACCTTGGTGACGTGCGCGACGGCGTCCTTCTCCTGCGGCGTCCCGTTCTTCTGCACGAACGCCTTGAACCGGTCGGCCTGGGACGCCTTCTCGGTGCCCTTGTCCTCGGCGGGCTTCGCGTCGGACTTCGTGTCGGACTTCGCGTCCGCCTTCGTGCCACCGGACTGCTGCTCCGCGGACGCCGAGGTGCCCGAGTCGCCGGAACCGCCGTCCGAGTCACCGGAGTTCGCCGAGACGGCGCCGATGACGACGATCCCCACGACGGCGCCCAGCGCGATCTTGGTCTTCATGCCCATGGCTGATTCCCCTCCCATACCGGCGACCGCCGTCCGTCGGCGACCGCTCGTTCGCGGGGTCAATGAGACCAGAGTGTGTGTATCGCGTCAACATGGTTTACGTGCATGTCGCAGTGCTGACCCGTGAACTATATGTTCTTATGCTTGTCTGTATACTCGTCGCCACACAAGGCGCGCAGGTAACAGGGCGAAGGCGGGGCGGGGTGCCGGGCATGCAGGACTACGCGACAGAAGTGACCTCCGCCGGGATCGCGCGGCTCGCCGGTGTCGGACGCGCCGCCGTCAGCAACTGGCGCCGGCGGCACACCGACTTCCCCCGGCCCGTCGGCGGCACCGAGACCAGCCCCGCCTTCGCGCTCCCCGAGGTGGAGGGCTGGCTGCGCCGGCACGGCAAACTCGCCGAGGTCCCGCTGCGGGAACGCGTCTGGCAGCAGCTCGCCGGCCACCCCGCCGGACCGCTCACCGCCCTCACCCACGCCGGCTGTGTCCTGCTCCTGATCCACGACCGCTCTCCCGTCTGGCTGGAGGTCGGCTCCGGCACCGACGAGCGCCTCGCCGCGCTGCTGCCCGGAGCGCTGGAGCGGGTACTCACGCCCCGGTTCGGCGACGCGTACCTCTCAGCTGTGAACTCGCGGAGGCCTGTGAACTCGGAGCGCTCTGTGAACTCGGAGGGTTCTGTGAACCTCGAACCCCCCACCGCCCCCCGGCTCCTCCCCTCCGTCCCCCTGCTGCGCGCCGTCGCCGAACTCGCCGCCGAAATCGGTGCCCGGCACACCTTCGAGTTCCTCCTCGGCCGGCACCTCGACGCCCACCCGCGCCCGTACCCGCCCACCCCCGCCGGCCTCGCCGCCCTCATGGCGGCCCTGGCCGGCCCGGCCGCCCGCACCGTCCTCGACCCGGCCTGCGGCACCGGCGCCCTCCTGCGCGCCGCCGGCCACGGCCCCGGCCGGCGCCTGTACGCCCAGGACGGCACCCCCGGGCTCGCCGCCCTCACCGCACTCCGCCTCGCCCTGCACACCCGCGCCCGCGTGCACGTCGCCACCGGCGACACCCTGCGCGCCGACGCCCACCCGGAGCTGCGGGCCGACGCCGTCCTGTGCCACCCGCCGTTCAACGACCGCGACTGGGGGCACGACGAACTCGCCTACGACCCGCGCTGGGAGTACGGCTTCCCGGCCCGCACCGAGTCCGAGCTGGCCTGGGTGCAGCACGCCCTCGCCCGGCTGCGCGACGGCGGCACCGCCATCCTGCTGATGCCGCCCGCCGCGGCCTCCCGCCGCTCCGGCCGCCGCATCCGGGCCGACCTGCTGCGCCGGGGCGCGCTGCGCGCCGTCGTCGCCCTGCCGGCCGGCGCGGCACCCCCGTACAACATCCCGCCGCACCTGTGGGTGCTGCGCCGGCCCGAACACGCCCCGGTGCAGCCGGAGGTGCTGCTCGCCGACGCCGGACGGTTCGCGGGGGAGGGGCGCGGCGGGCCCGACTGGCCCGGTGTGCGGGAGAGCGTCCTCGACGCCTGGCGTACCTTCGACCGGGCCGGCCGGCTCGACGAACGGCCCGGACTCGCCCGCTCCGTGCCCGTCATCGAACTCCTCGACGACGACGTCGACCTCGCCCCGGCCCGCCACCTCCCGCCCCCGCCCGCCACGGACGGCACCGGCCGGCTCACCGACGTACGCGAACGCCTCGGCGAGACCCTGCGCCTGGCCACCGGCCTCACCCCGCCGCCCGTCGATCCCGCACCGCCCGCCGCCGGACGCCTGCCCCTCACCACCGTCGGGGAACTCGCCCGCGCGGGCGCCCTGACACTGCGTACCGGCGGACACGGCGGGCATACGCGCGGACCCGTTCTCACCGACCACGACGTCCTCTCCGGAACCGGACCCTCCGGCACGCTCCCGGAGAGCGACGGGGAAGCGGTGCTCACCGCGCCCGGTGACGTCGTCGTCCCGGTGCTCGGCGGCGGCGCCGTCGCGCGGGTCGTCGACGAGAGGACCGCAGGGGCCGCCCTCGGCCGCAACCTCGTCCTGCTGCGCCCCGATCCGGCGGCGCTCGACCCCTGGTTCGTCGCCGGGTTCCTGCGCGGCACCGCCAACAACCGCCGGGCGAGCAGCTACGCGTCCACCGCCACCCGGCTCGACGTACGCCGGCTGCGCCTGCCCCGCCTCGCCCTGCCCGAACAGCGGCGCTACGGCGCCCGGTTCCGGTCCCTGGACGAGTTCGAGCGGGCGCTCGGACAGGCGGCCCGGCTCGGCGAGCGGCTCGTCCGCGGGATGTACGACGGCCTGACCGACGGGACGATCGCCCCCGACTGAGCCCCGGCCGAGCCCCGGCCGAGCCCCGGCCGAGCCCCGACCGGGCTCCCGACCGGGCCTCCGACCGGGCCCGAGCGACGGCTCCGGGACGGCGTCCGACGACAACGGTTCGGTACATCCCGGGACCGGTTGTCGTCCCCGGCCTATACGCTCGGACCCTCAACCGAGTTTCCATCGGCTACACCTGTCCAGGAGCAGTCATGTACGGCCACGGCGCGGCGCCGCCCCCACCCAGCGCGGCATCGGTCATCACGCAGCGCGTGCTGTACGCCGCAGCCGGCGTCCTGTGCTGCGGGCTGCTGGCCTGCCTGCCGCTGTTCCGGATCGCGTTCCTGCGCGGGCGGCCGCTCGACTGGGCGGCGGCCTGGGTGAGCATCCCGCTGTCGATAGCCTGCCTGGCCGTGGTCGGTTCGCTGCCCGAGTCGGACGTCCGGACCGACATCGCCCTGGCCCTCGTACTGATCCTCGGCGCCTGCGCGTCCGCGTACTACCTGACCGTGGACATCCGCCTGCACCGGCGGCCGGGCGGCCCGTACGCGGCCCCGGTGCCGCCGTCGCCGCACGCCACGACGATGCCCACGCAGGGCCCCCACTCGCCGTACGGCTACCAGCAGCCCGTCTCCCCGTACACGCCCACACCGGTGCCGGGGCATCCCGCGCCCCCCACCCCCGTACCGCCGCAGCCGCAGCCGCAGCCCCAGCACCCCGGGCCGGCCCGTATCGACCAGGTCCGCGCCGAACTCGACGAGCTCAGCGACTACCTGCGCCGCCAGGACGGCGATTCCGGCCGGCACGGCAACCACGAGGGCGGACGGTGAGCGTGACGACGGGTCGTGTCGTCGCCGGCCGCTACGAACTGTCCACGCTCATCGGACAGGGCGGCATGGGCCAGGTCTGGACGGCCTACGACAAACGGCTGGACCGGCGCGTCGCGGTGAAACTGCTGCGCCCCGACAAGGTGGCCGGCCAGGAGGCCGACGAACTGCGCCGCCGCTTCGTGCGCGAGTGCCGGGTGACCGCCCAGGTCGACCATCCCGGCCTCGTCACCGTGCACGACGCGGGCAGCGAGGGCGAGGAACTCTTCCTCGTCATGCAGTACGTCGACGGCGCCGACCTCGGCGACCACTTCGCCGAACACGACCCGTACCCCTGGCACTGGACGGTCGCGGTGGCCGCGCAGCTGTGCGCCGTACTGAGCGCCGTGCACGCCGTGCCGATCGTCCACCGCGACCTCAAGCCGCGCAACGTGATGGTGAAGCAGGACGGCACCGTCACCGTGCTCGACCTCGGCGTCGCCTCCGTCATGGACGCCGACACCACCCGGCTGACCCACACCGGCACCCCCATCGGCTCGCCCGCCTACATGGCGCCCGAGCAGGCGATGGGCGGCGCGGTCGGCCCGTACACCGACCTGTACGCGCTCGGCGTGCTGATGCACGAACTCCTCAGCGGAGACGTGCCGTTCGCCGGCTCCACCGCCCTCGGGGTGCTGCACCGGCACCTGTACGAACCGCCCGTGCCCGTGCGCCGGATCCGCCCCGAGGTCCCCGAGGCCCTGGAGACCCTCGTCCTCAACCTGCTCGCCAAGGACCCCCAGCACCGCCCGGCCTCCGCGCAGGAGGTCTACGAACACCTGGAGCGGCTGCTCCCCGCGCGGGGCACCCCCACCGGCGCGCCCCTGGACCCCACCCGCCCCTTCCTGCGCCCCCACGCCCCCTGGCCGGACCGCGCCCGCACCCCGGCGCCCCAGCCGGCCCCCGCCGCGCCGCCCGCGCCCGCGGCGGGCAAGGCCGACGTCGCCGCCGCCGTGGACGAGGTGAAGCGCCTCCTCGGCGAGGGCCGCATCACCCAGGCCGTCGACATCCTCGGCTCGATCCTGCCCGTCGCCGCCGATCAGCACGGCGAGCACTCCCCGGTCGTGCGCACCCTGCGCAAGCAGTACGCGGCCACCCTTCTCGACGACGGCCAGTACCGGCGCGCCCTGCCCGAACTGCGCCGCCTCGCCGACGAACGGGCCGCCGAGGCAGGCCAGGCCGACCCGCAGTCCCTGCGCTACCGCTACGAGGCCGCCCAGTGCCTGGAGCAGCTCGGCGAACCGGCGGCCGCGCTCGCCGAGTACCGGTCGCTGCTGGCGTACTACGAGAACCAGTACGTGGCCGCGGGCGACCCGCAGCTCGCCCACGACGTCCGCCGCCGCATCGGCCATCTGCTGCTCGCCCTCGGCGACCGGGCCGCGGCCCACGACACGCTGGTACGGCTGCTGCACGACGTGGAACGCGTCCACGGACCCGGTCACCCGCTCGCCGCCGACATCCGGCGGACCCTGCAATGGCTCGGACAGGTGCGCTGACGGCGGGCCGTCGCACCGGACGGCGCGGGAGCCGGTGCCGGAACTCCTTGTGAATCGTTGGTCGAATGGGTTGGCCAGAGCTTGGCCGATGCCTACCATCGATCACCGCAAGACTTTGTGCACCGCCGCACAAGCTCTCCTCAGGAGGTCTCCTTGCACCGCCGTCGTCGCACCGCGCTCCTCCTCACCGCCGCGATCGCCGCAGCGCCCCTCCTCACCGCCTGCGGCAACGACGCCCACCCGGGTGCGGCAGCCGTCGTCGGCGGCGAGCGGATCACCGTGTCGCAGCTGGAGAACCGGGTCGGCGAGATCCGCGCGGCCCAGCGGGCGGCCGTACCCGACGACGCCCAGTACCAGCAGGCCATCGCCCGCACCGGCAGCCTCACCCGCGACACCCTGCACGGCATGGTCCTCGACCGGGTGCTGGAACGCGCCGCGCGGGACGCGGGCGTGACCGTCTCGGACCGCGAGGTGCAGCAGATGCGGACCGGCCTCGAGCAGCAGGCCGGCGGCGCGAAGGCGCTGGAGGCCGCGTGGCTGCAGCAGTACGGCATCCCGCCGCAGCGCCTCGACGGCAACTTCCGCATCCAGATCCAGGCCCAGAAGCTCGCCCAGCAGCTCGGCACCGACACCAGCCGGCCGGAGTTCTGGCAGGCGCTGTCCGAGGCGAGCAGGAAGCTCGACGTCGACCTCAACCCGCGCTACGGCGACTGGGACGTCGAGAAGAGCAGCCGGGTCGACGCGAAGACGCCGTGGGTACGGGACGTCACGGCGGGGGCGCCGCAGACGCTCTGACCGTGGGCCGCCGGTGACGTGGGTTAGTTTCGGAGCGTGAACGCAACCAGCCCTGAGGCCGCCGTCGGCCGAGTCGTCCTGCTCACCACCAGCCACCGGGTCGCGCCCGGACTGCTGTCCTGGCCGGCCTGGCAGGTCCTGCACGAGGCCGACAGGGTGCTGTGCGCGGACGGCGCGCATCCGCAGCTGCCGTATCTGCGGGAGGCGGGGATACCGGTCGAGGAGACCGCGCCGACCGCCGAGGAGATCGTCGACGCCTGCGCCGGCGGGCGGACCGTGGTCGTCGTCGCGACGGGGGAGGGCGAGCCGGCCCTCACCGACGGGCTGGCGCGGCTGGCCGGCTCCGGCAGGGTGCGGATGCCCGAGCTGGAGCTGCTGCCCGCCTCCTACGATCTGCCGGGCGCGCGGCTGCTCGACCTCGTGCAGGTCATGGACCGTATCCGCGTGGAGTGCCCGTGGTCGTCCCGGCAGACCCACGCGGGCCTCGCGAAGTACGGCATCGAGGAGGCGTACGAGCTCGTCGAGGCGATCGAGGAGGGGGACCGGGGGGAGCTGCGGGAGGAGCTGGGGGATGTGCTGCTCCAGGTCGTGTTCCACGCGCGGATCGCGGAGGAGCACGCGGAGGAGCCGTTCTCCGTCGATGACGTGGCGGGCGGGATCGTGGCGAAGCTGATCCACCGGCATCCGCATGTCTTCGGGGACGAGACGGCCGAGACCCCCGAGGACGTCAAGGAACACTGGCTGCGCACCAAGGCGGTCGAGAAGCGGCGCGAGTCCGTGACCGACGGCGTCCCCCTCGGCCAGCCCGCCCTCGCCCTCGCCGCGAAGCTGGCGTCCCGCGTCCGCACGGGGGGTGTTTCCGCCGCCCTTCCGGTGGGCGACGGCATCGGGTACGAGCTGCTGCGGCTGGCGGTGCGGGCGGAGGCGGAGGGGGGCGATCCGGAGGCGGCGCTGCGGGCGGCGGCCCGGACCTACCGCGACACGATCCGCTCCGCGGAGGGGCTGGGCTGAGGGCGTCCCGCCCCCGCCGCCCCTTCCCGTCCCCTCCCTGGGGGCTCCGCCCCCAGACCCCCGTTCGCGCAGTTCCCCGCGCCCCTCGAAGAGGGCCGAGCCCCTTATAGGGTCGCCGCATGTCCGAGCACCCCGCCGCCCCCGAACTCTTCACCTGGGAGTTCGCCGCCGATCCCTACCCCGCCTACGCCTGGCTCCGTACGCACGCGCCCGTGCGGAAGACCCGGTTGCCCAGCGGGGTCGAGGCGTGGCTGGTGACGCGGTACTCCGACGCCAAGCAGGCCCTCGCCGACGGGCGGCTGTCCAAGAACCCCGCGCATCACGACGAGCCCGCGCACGCCAAGGGCAAGACCGGCATCCCCGGTGAGCGCCAGGCCGACCTGATGACGCATCTGCTCAACATCGACCCCCCGGACCACACCCGCCTGCGCCGGCTGGTCAGCAAGGCGTTCACCCCGCGCCGGGTCGCCGAGTTCGCCCCGCGTGTGCAGGAGCTCACCGACGACCTCATCGGCCGGTTCGCGGACAGCGGCTCCGCCGACCTCATCCACGACTTCGCCTTCCCCCTCCCCATCTACGCCATCTGCGACCTGCTCGGCGTCCCGCGCGAGGACCAGGACGACTTCCGGGACTGGGCCGGCATGATGATCCGTCACGGCGGGGGCCCGCGCGGCGGAGTCGCCCGCTCCGTGAAGAAGATGCGCGGCTATCTCGCCGAGCTGATCCACCGCAAGCGCGAGGCACTGCCCGCCGACCCCGCCCCCGGCGAGGACCTGATCTCCGGCCTCATCCGCGCCTTTGACCACGGTGAGCACCTCACCGAGAACGAGGCCGCCGCCATGGCGTTCATCCTGCTGTTCGCCGGTTTCGAGACGACCGTCAACCTCATCGGCAACGGCACCTACGCCCTGCTCACCCACCCCGGCCAGCGCGAGCGCCTGCAACGGTCCCTCGCCGCGGGGGAGCGCGGACTGCTGGAGACCGGGGTCGAGGAACTCCTGCGCTACGACGGCCCCGTGGAACTCGCCACCTGGCGGTACGCCACCGAACCCGTCACCCTCGGCGGGCAGCGCATCGCGGCCGGCGACCCCGTCCTCGTCGTACTCGCCGCCGCCGACCGGGACCCGGAGCGGTTCGCCGACCCGGACGTGCTCGACCTCGGACGGCGCGACAACCAGCATCTGGGATACGGCCACGGCATCCACTACTGTCTGGGTGCCCCGCTGGCCCGCCTGGAGGGCCAGACCGCGCTCGCCACCCTGCTGACCCGGCTGCCGGATCTGCGGCTCGCGGCGGAACCCGCCGAACTGCGCTGGCGGGGCGGGCTCATCATGCGCGGACTGCGCACGCTCCCGGTGGAATTCACGCCCCCGCGAAAGTGACGGATCAAACGTCCTTTCCGTGCCCTGGGCCGGGTCAACTCAAACATGACACTCCTTCAACTCTGTGATCTTCACGTGATCTGTGCGGCATTAACTTGTGACAAGTGATCGAGTGCGGATACGTTCACCCATCAAGTGCGGTTGTCCGAGCTCCACTCCACACACCGCGCCGGTCATTGCTGTCTCGCGAAAGGTCATCCGTATGCTCTCCGGGAACGGTCGGCACCGCCGCCCCCGCCAGGCTCCGGCCCTCCTCGTCGCAGCCGGAGTGACCGGCTCCGCCATCGCCATTCCGCTCCTCGGCGCGGGCTCCGCCAGCGCGGCCGACGGTCTCAACTGGGACAAGGTGGCCGAGTGCGAGAGCGGCGGCTCCTGGAGCCAGAACTCGGGCAACGGCTACTACGGCGGCCTGCAGCTGACCCAGACGGACTGGGAGAAGTACGGCGGCCTGGACTACGCCTCCAGTCCCGACCAGGCCAGCCGCGGTCAGCAGATAGCCGTGGCCGAGAAGATCCTCGACGACCAGGGCGTCGGCGCCTGGCGTACCTGCGGGCTGCTCGCGGGCCTGGACAAGGACGCGCCGGCGGCCGACGTCGACACGGGCGTGGGCGACGACTCGGCATCGGGCACGTCCGACTCGTCCGACTCCAGTGGATCGTCCTCCTCCTCTCCTTCCCCCTCCTCCTCCCCGTCGTCGAGCGCGAGCACCGGGACGGGCCTCGACCTTCTGGGGGAGGATTCGGCCGATTCCGGCAAGTCCACCGAATCGGACAGCGGTAAGGGCAAGGAGACGGCCGGGACCCCCGACACCTCCCCCTCCGCCTCGGCGGACGCCAAGGGCGGCACGTCGGACAAGTCCCGGCAGAACGCCGACGCTTCGGCGGGCGACGGTACCGGCCGTCACCGCGGCGCCAGTGCCGACGAGGACAAGACGGAAGCGGCGCCGTCCGGCCGGCACGCCTCCGGCGGACTCAACGCCTGGGGCGGCACGGTCGCCGAGGCGCCCGCCGCGAGCGACGAGGGTGGTTCCCCGTCCATTCCCGACTCCCTTGAGGTGGGCGGCGGATGGGGTGCGCTCTACGGAATGGACGACCACCTCGTCAGTGGCGTCACATCAGGTCAGTAGCCTCCCGCCGGGGATGAACCGGTCGGAAAGCGACACCTGAAAACGCTTGGACGTGGCGGCAGTTGGCGTCATGGTTCGCACCGAATGTCCGATTTAAAGGCTGTGAGAGATAGGTCTCAGAAGCCGTGATCGTCTTTGATATTCCGCGAATCCCGTGCCTACGGTCGTGACCGCTCGCCACCGCGGGCCCCGGCTGCCGCCACGCCGAATCCTGCCAGTGGCAGCACGGGAACAGTCGACGCGTCATGCGCCGTAGGCAGGAGCGGGGGACCCAAGGTAGGCGCCGGATCCGGGCAGTTGACGCCGGATACGGCTTGGGGTGAAGCCGCGTCCCGGGAGGGACGTGGCCGGGCAACTCAACCGGCCCGAACCCGACAGCTCACCTCGCAGGCGTCGGTGAGGGGATCCTCCATGCTGTTTTCCGGTAAGGGCAAGCACCGCCGTCCGTCCAAGGCCACCCGCGCGATCGCCGTCGCCGGTGTCGCCTCCGCCGCCGTCGCCGCCCCGCTGATGGCGGCCGGCAACGCCTCCGCCGCCACCGCCGCCGAGTGGGACACCGTCGCCCAGTGCGAGTCCGGCGGCAACTGGTCCATCAACACCGGCAACGGTTACTACGGCGGTCTGCAGTTCTCCGCCTCCACCTGGGCCGCCTACGGCGGTACGCAGTACGCGTCCACCGCCAACCAGGCGAGCAAGGCCCAGCAGATCCAGATCGCCGAGAAGGTCCTGGCGGGCCAGGGCAAGGGCGCCTGGCCGGTCTGCGGTGTGGGCCTGTCCAACGCCGCCTACTCCGGCGGCTCCTCCTCCGAGGGCTCCTCGCAGAGCGGCGGCTCCACCGAGAGCGGCCGGACCGAGCAGAAGGCCTCCCGCTCCGCCGAGCGCCCGGCCGCCGAGAAGCAGGCCGAGCCCAAGGCCGCGCCGAAGGCCGAGAAGAAGACCGTCACCACCCCGACCGGCAAGAAGGTCGAGAAGGGCGACGGCGAGTACAAGGTCGTCAAGGGCGACAGCCTCAGCTCCATCGCCGCCGAGCACGACGTCAAGGGCGGCTGGGCCAAGCTCTTCGACCTGAACGACGACATCGTCGACGACGCCGACCTCATCTACCCGGGCCAGCAGCTGCACCTCAAGTAAGCGGCTTCCCCACGGTTTCCCCGCACGGCTCCCCGCCCCGGTGCGTCCTCCCCCGTACGCACCGGGGCGGGGTCTTTTCACGGCCGGTTTCCCGAAACCTCTTTGTTCCGTTCGGAAACAATTTACTCTCGGTTCTGTCCACGGGACGGGCGACCGGCTGGCCGATCGCCCGGAGCCGGTTAGGCTCGGTCTCGCAGGACCCCTCGGGGTCCCGCTCACCCGCGTCGCATTCATTGAAGGAGATGCTCGTGCCGTCCATCGACGTCGTCGTAGCCCGGGAAATCCTGGACTCCCGAGGCAACCCCACGGTCGAGGTCGAGGTAGGCCTCGACGACGGCAGCACGGGTCGTGCCGCCGTCCCGTCCGGCGCCTCCACCGGTGCCTTCGAGGCCATCGAACTCCGTGACGGTGACCCGAACCGCTACCTCGGCAAGGGTGTCGAGAAGGCCGTCCTCGCGGTCATCGAGCAGATCGGCCCGGAGCTCGTCGGCTACGACGCCACCGAGCAGCGGCTGATCGACCAGGCCATGTTCGACCTGGACGCCACCGACAACAAGGGCTCGCTCGGCGCCAACGCCATCCTCGGTGTCTCCCTCGCCGTCGCCCACGCCGCCTCCGAGGCCAGCGACCTGCCGCTCTTCCGCTACCTGGGCGGCCCCAACGCGCACCTGCTGCCGGTGCCGATGATGAACATCCTGAACGGCGGCTCGCACGCCGACTCCAACGTGGACATCCAGGAGTTCATGATCGCCCCGATCGGCGCGGAGTCCTTCTCCGAGGCCCTGCGCTGGGGCACCGAGGTCTACCACACCCTCAAGAAGGTGCTGAAGAGCAAGGGTCTGGCCACCGGCCTCGGCGACGAGGGCGGCTTCGCCCCCAACCTCGGCTCCAACCGTGAGGCCCTCGACCTCATCCTCGAGGCCGTCAAGGAGGCCGGCTACACCCCGGGCGAGCAGATCGCCCTGGCGCTCGACGTCGCCGCGTCCGAGTTCTACAAGGACGGCTCCTACACCTTCGAGGGCAAGGAGCGCTCCGCCGCCGAGATGACCGAGTACTACGCCGAGCTCGTCGAGGCGTACCCGCTCGTCTCCATCGAGGACCCGCTGTTCGAGGACGACTGGGACGGCTGGAAGGTCCTCACCGACAAGCTCGGTGACAAGGTCCAGATCGTCGGTGACGACCTCTTCGTCACCAACCCCGAGCGCCTCGCCCGCGGTATCGAGGAGGGCGCCGCCAACGCCCTGCTGGTCAAGGTCAACCAGATCGGCTCGCTGACCGAGACCCTGGACGCCGTCGAGCTGGCCCAGCGCAACGGCTTCAAGTGCATGATGTCGCACCGCTCCGGCGAGACCGAGGACGTCACCATCGCCGACCTGGCCGTCGCCACCAACTGCGGCCAGATCAAGACCGGCGCCCCGGCCCGCTCCGAGCGCGTCGCCAAGTACAACCAGCTGCTGCGCATCGAGGAGATCCTCGACGACGCGGCGGTGTACGCCGGCCGCAGCGCCTTCCCCCGCTTCAAGGGCTGAGCGCTCGCCGCGTAGGCAGCGTCGTACGTACGTCCCCGTACCCGGTCCCGTACCGTGTGCGGGGACGTACGCGCGTAGGACGGTGAACGAGAGGCGGGACCATGGCGGTCAAGGACCGGGACCGTTTCTCCACCGCGACCAGGATCCGGCTGATCGGTGAGCAGACCGCCGCCCGGGTCTACCGCTCGCAGACCAAACGCCAGGCCCGCCGCTCCCGGCTGACCGGCCGGGCGGCCCTGCTCGCCCTGGTGCTCTGCTCACTGATCGTGGCCCTCGCCTATCCCATGCGGCAGTACGTCTCCCAGCGCGCGGACATCGCCGACCTCCGGCAGGAGCAGGACGAGGCCCGTGAGCGGGTCGAACGGCTGCGCGACATGAAGGCGCGCTGGCAGGACGACGCCTACGCCGAGCAGGAGATCCGCCGCCGGCTGCACTACGTCCTGCCCGGCGAGACCGGCTACATCGTCATCGACCCGGGTGCGGCGAAGCAGTCCCGCACGGACCTCGAGGCCGCCGACCGCCCCTGGTACGCGAACGTCTGGGACGGCGTCGACAAGGCCGACGCCGCCGCCCAGTGACCCTTTGCAGAAAGCCGTAGAAAGACACGTATGGAAACGCCCCCGCCCACGACCCCCCGCACCGAGCCCACCGACGCGGACGTCGAGGCCTTCAAGCAGCAGCTCGGGCGGCCCCCGCGCGGGCTGCGCGCCATCGCGCACCGCTGCCCCTGCGGGCAGCCGGACGTCGTGGAGACCGCGCCGAGGCTGCCCGACGGCACCCCCTTCCCCACGCTGTACTACCTCACCTGCCCGAAGGCGAACTCCGCGATCGGGACGCTGGAGGCCAACGGCGTGATGAAGGAGATGACCGAGCGGCTGGCCGCCGACCCGGAACTGGCGGCCGCGTACCGCGCCGCGCACGAGGACTACATCCGGCGCCGCGACGAGATCGAGGAGCTGAAGAACTTCCCCAGCGCGGGCGGCATGCCGGACCGCGTGAAGTGCCTCCACGTCCTGGTCGCCCACTCGCTGGCCGCCGGACCCGGCGTCAACCCGCTGGGCGACGAGGCGCTGGCGATGCTGCCCGAGTGGTGGCGCAAGGGCGCCTGCGTGACACTGCCCGCGAAGGAGGAGGACCGATGACCCGGGTCGCCGCCGTCGACTGCGGTACGAACTCCATCCGGCTGCTGGTCGCTGACGCGGACCCGAAGACCGGTGAACTGACCGAGCTGGACCGCCGTATGACGATCGTACGGCTGGGTCAGGGTGTGGACCGGACGGGCCGGCTGGCGCCCGAGGCGCTGGAGCGGACCTTCGCCGCCTGCCGTGAGTACGCGGAGATCATCAAGGAGCACGGCGCGGAGCGTCTGCGGTTCGTCGCCACCTCCGCCTCCCGCGACGCCGAGAACCGCGACGAGTTCGTGCGCGGGGTGCTGGACATCCTGGGCGTGGAGCCCGAGGTCATCACCGGTGACCAGGAGGCCGAGTTCTCCTTCACCGGCGCCACCAAGGAGCTGACCGGGCGGACCGATCTGCGCCGCCCCTTCCTCGTCGTGGACATCGGCGGCGGCTCGACCGAGTTCGTGGTGGGTGAGGACCGGGTGCGTGCCGCCCGTTCCGTGGACGTCGGCTGCGTACGGATGACCGAGCGGCACCTGGTGCGCGACGGGGCCGTGACGGACCCGCCCACCGAGGCACAGATCGCGGCGATGCGCGCCGACATCGAGGCCGCCCTGGACCGGGCCGAGGAGACCGTACCGCTGCGCGAGGCGCACACCCTGGTCGGCCTGGCCGGCTCGGTGACGACCGTGTCGGCGATCGCCCAGGACCTCCCCGAGTACGACTCCGAGGCCATCCACCACTCCCGCGTCACCCGTACCCGCGTCCGGGAGATCACCGGCCACCTGCTGCGCTCCACCCACGCCGAACGCGCGACGATCCCCTCCATGCACCCGGGCCGCGTCGACGTGATCGGCTCGGGCGCCCTGGTGCTGCTGGCGATCATGGAACGGGTCGGCGCGGAGGAGGTCGTGGTCTCGGAGCACGACATCCTCGACGGCATCGCCTGGTCGGTGGCGTAGGTCTCCCTTGCTACCGGCGGGTAGCACTCCGCTGAGCAGTCGGGATAGCGTTTGAGCAGGGTCCCCGGGGGTCTTCGCGGCCCCCCGGCGGGGGCCCGCCGGGAAAGTTCGTGAAGTTCTTCACAAGGAAATGGGCCCGGGAGGGCGAAGAACCCGGTTCGGTTGACCCATTCGGGCCCCCAACGCCCCTTTGAACACGTTCAGAAGGTGATGGGGGGCACCCTGGCGGGGGTCGTCGCCAGGGCTTCGGCGGTCGGCCTCACGGTGTGCTCGTAACGGCAGAGAGGCAGCTCACGCGCCATTGACAACGTCTGCCGCGGGGTGCCGGTTCCCATTTCGCGACGTGATCTGGATCAAGAAATGCGGGATGGTAACACGAGCCCTGTCGAAGCTTGTGAAGGGGCGCACGAGGTACCCCCCCGAGACGGGTGGATACTCGATGGCATGAGCACCACGGAGCGTCCCAGGATCCTCGTAGTAGGCGGTGGGTACGTAGGCCTGTACGCAGCTCGGCGCATCCAGAAGAAGATGCGTTACGGCGAGGCGACCGTCACCGTCGTCGACCCGCGGTCGTACATGACCTACCAGCCCTTCCTCCCCGAAACCGCCGCCGGCAACATCTCCCCCCGGCATGTCGTCGTCCCGCTGCGACGCGTGCTGCCCAAGGCGGAGGTTCTCACCGGCCGGGTCACCACCATCGACCAGGACCGCAAGGTCGCGACGATCGCGCCGCTGGTCGGTGACGCGTACGACCTGCCCTTCGACTACCTGGTGATCGCGCTCGGCGCGGTCTCCCGGACCTTCCCGATCCCCGGCCTCGCGGAGCAGGGCATCGGCATGAAGGGCGTCGAGGAGGCCATCGGCCTGCGCAACCACGTCCTCGAGCAGCTCGACAAGGCGGACTCCACCACGGACGAGGAGATCCGGCGCAAGGCGCTCACGTTCGTCTTCATCGGCGGCGGCTTCGCCGGCGCGGAGACGATCGGTGAGGTCGAGGACATGGCCCGGGACGCGGCCAAGTACTACAAGACGGTCTCCCGCGAGGACATGCGCTTCGTCCTCGTCGACGCCGCCGACAAGATCCTCCCCGAGGTCGGCCCCAAGCTCGGCGCGTACGGCAAGGAGCACCTCGAGAGCCGCGGCGTCGAGGTCTACCTGTCCACGTCGATGGACTCCTGCGTCGACGGCCACGTGGTGCTGAAGAACGGCCTCGAGGTCGACTCCAACACCATCGTGTGGACGGCGGGCGTCAAGCCGAACCCGGCGCTGTCCCGCTTCGGCCTGCCGCTCGGTCCGCGCGGCCACGTCGACACCCAGCCCACCCTCCAGGTCACCGGCACCGACTACATCTGGGCCGCGGGCGACAACGCCCAGGTTCCGGACCTCGTGGGCCGCAAGGCCGGCAACGAGAACGCCTGGTGCCCGCCGAACGCCCAGCACGCGCTGCGCCAGGCCAAGGTCCTCGGCGACAACGTGGTCTCCGGCATGCGGGGCTTCCCGCAGAAGGAGTACAGCCACGCCAACAAGGGCGCGGTGGCGGGCCTCGGCCTGCACAAGGGCGTGGCGATGATCGTCGTCGGCAAGATGAAGATCAAGCTGAAGGGGCGGCTGGCCTGGTACATGCACCGGGCGTACCACGGCATGGCGATGCCGACCTTCAACCGCAAGATCCGCGTCTTCGCCGACTGGACCCTCGGCATGTTCCTCAAGCGCGAGGTCGTGTCGCTGGGCGCGATCCAGTCGCCGCGTGAGGAGTTCTACGAGGCGGCGAAGCCGGCGCCGGCGCCGGTGGCTGCCGCGTCGGAGCCGAAGAAGACGGAAGCGAAGGCTTCCTGACCTACGGTCACCTGTGACTGCCCGAAGGGGCCGCCCGCCATCCGTGGTGCGGGCGGCCCCTTCGGCGTTGCCGAGGGGGCGAAGGGGGCGCCCGGGTTCCAGCCCCAGGGGGCTCCGCCCCACGCTCACCCACCACCCGACTCGGTCACCGAGAAGGCACCCTGGCGCGGCGCCGGGCCCCGGGGTGGATGAAGAGGCGGGCCGGGTGAGGCGGGATCCTCCCGGGAGGACCGGAAGCGAATCCCCCAACCGGTGACTTCTCGGCTCCGAGCCGGACGGGTGGGTGGGCGAGTGGGCCCCGCAGGGGTCCCACGGGGGCAGGGGCGGAGCCCTCGGGGGGTGACCTCTCGAGTCCCGAGTCCGGTGGGTGGGTGAGTGGGCCCCGGAGGGGGCCTGCCGGGTGCGGGCCGTCCCGGGAAGCGTGAGGCGGGGCCTCGAAGGGGACTCCGGGAGCGTGCTATTGAGCGTTTTGCTCAGTCATGACGCGCGGCGGGGACTGCCAACGCCCGTCCCTGGTGTTTACGTGGGAAATGACATTCCGGGATTCCCCGTCACGGAGGTGTACACACCATGCCGGACGTCGCCTCGCGGCTGAAAGGCCACGTCGAACAGTTGATCGGCGCCCCCCTCTCCGTCCGTGTCCGCGCCTGGGACGGATCACAGGCCGGCCCCCCGGACGCCCCCATCCTCGTCGTACGCAACCGCCGGGCCCTGCGCCACCTGCTCCGGAAGCCGGGCGAACTCGGTCTCGCGCGTGCCTGGGTGGCCGGCGACCTGACGGTCGAGGGCGACCTCTACGCCGCCCTCGACGCGCTCGCCGGCCTCGTCTGGGAGCGCGGTGAGGACGCCCGTACCCTCGCCCAGGCCCTGCGCGACCCGGCGTTCCGTTCCGCCGCCCGCGGACTCCTCGCCCTCGCCGGACCCCCGCTGCCGCCCGCCCCGCCCCCCGAGGAGGTCCGCCGTCCCCGCCGCGGACTGCACACCAAGCACAGCGACCGGCGGGCCATCAGCCACCACTACGACGTCGGCAACGACTTCTACGAGATCGTCCTCGGCCCGTCCATGGTGTACTCCTGCGCCTACTGGCCCGCCCCGCCCCCGCCGGGCACCCTCGAACAGGCCCAGCACGACAAGCTCGAACTCGTCGCCCGCAAGCTCGCCCTGCGGCCCGGTCAGCGCCTGCTGGACGTCGGCTGCGGCTGGGGCTCCATGGCCATCCACGCCGCCCGCGACCACGGCGTGAGCGTGGTCGGCGTGACCCTCTCCCGGGAACAGGCCGCGTACGCCCGTAAGCGCGTCGCCGACGAGGGACTGACCGACCGCGTCGACATCCGCGTACAGGACTACCGGGACGTGTCCGACGGACCGTACGACGCCGTGTCCTCCATCGGTATGGCCGAACACGTCGGCTCCGAGCGCTACCTGGAGTACGCCACCGCCCTGCACCGGCTGCTCAAGCCCGGCGGACGGCTGCTGAACCACCAGATCGCGCGCCGCCCGCAGCGGGACGAGACGTCGTACCGGGTGGACTCCTTCATCGACGCCTACGTCTTCCCCGACGGTGAACTCGCCCCGCTGGGCACCACGGTGTCCCTGCTGGAACGTTCCGGTTTCGAGGTGCGCGACGTCGAGTCGATCCGCGAGCACTACGCGCTCACCCTGCGCCGCTGGGTGGAGAACCTGACGGACGGCTGGGACCGGGCGGTGTCGCTCGCCGGTCCGGGAAGGGCCCGGGTCTGGCTGCTGTACATGGCCGCGTCCGCCCTCGCCTTCGAACGCAACCGCATCGGCGTCAACCAGGTCCTCGCCGTCAGAACCCCCGAGCCCGGCACCTCCGGCCTCCCCCTGCGGGCCCGCACCTGGAACTGACCCGCTCACGACGACGGGCCCCGCTCCACCCGGAGCGGGGCCCGTCGTCGTGAGCCGGGACGCTACTCGGCCTTGATCGCCTGCAGCATGTTCAGCCGGGCCGCCCGCCGCGCCGGCCACAGCGCCGCCAGCACACCGACCACCGCGGCCAGCAGCAGGAAGATCCCCATCCGCTGCCACGGCAGGACCAGTTCGTACGTCGCCATCCGCGCGCCCACGAGTTCACCGGCCGCCCAGCCGAAGAACACGCCCAGACCGAGGCCGAGCACCCCGCCGAACAGCGAGATCACCAGGGACTCCAGCCGGACCATCCGCTTGACGCCCTTGCGGTCCAGGCCGATCGCCCGCAGCATGCCGATCTCCTGGGAGCGCTCGAACACCGACATCGCCAGGGTGTTGATGACACCGATGACCGCCACGATCACCGCCATCGCCAGCAGGCCGTAGACCATGTTCAGGATCAGGGTGAACATCTTCGCGACCTCGTTGGAGAGGTCCTGCTTGTCCTGGACCCTGATCGCGGGGTTGCTGCCGAGGGCCTTCTCCAGGGAGTCCTTCACGGCGTCCGACGTGCCGTCGGCGGTCTTCACCATGACCATCATGTCGGCCGGTTCCGACTCGTGCGGGTCCAGGGTCGCGGTGTCGATCATGATGCCGCGCATCAGCTCGTTGGCCTCGTAGACCCCGGAGACCGTGAGCTTCTGCTTCTCGCCGTCCCCGTAGGCGACGGTGAACGCCGAACCTGCCTTCCAGCCGTACGACTTCGCGACGTCCTCGTCCACGACGACCCGGGTGCCGCCGATCTCGAAGGAGCCCTGGACGACCGGGAAGTCGGTCAGGTCGCCGAACGTGGCGCCGTTCACACCGGTCAGGTACTCGGTCTCACCGTCGATCCGGGCGTCCGCGTTGCGCATCGGACTGGTCGCGGTGACGTCGCCGGCCCCCTTCAGCTTCTTCTCGACGTCCGGCGACAGCGGGTGGCCGTTCGCCATGGACACCATGTAGTCCGCCTTGATCGCGGACGCGGCCATCTTGTCGATGGACTTCTGCAGACTGCCGGCCATCACCGTCATCCCGGTGATCAGGGTGAGCCCGATCATCAGCGCGGACGCGGTGGCGGCGGTACGGCGCGGATTGCGCACCGAGTTCTGCCGGGCGAGCTTGCCCGACACCCCGAAGACGCGCAGCACCGGGCCCGCGGCCGCGATCAGCGGACGGGACAGCAGCGGGGTCAGGATGAAGACACCGATGATCAGCAGTACGGCGCCGAGCCCCATCGGGGCCTGGCCGTCGGAGCCGTCCATCGTCGTGGCCGCGAGGACCACCGCGACACCGGCCGCCGAGAACAGCGCGCCCAGCGTGTTGCGCAGCACCAGCGACTTGGTGGTCGCCTGCGCGTGCAGCGCGCTCATCGCCGCCACCGGCGGGATCTTCGCGGCCCGGCGGCCGGGCAGCCACGCGGCGAGCATGGTCACCAGGATGCCGACCGCGAACGCGGAGCCGACCGTGCCCGAGCTGATCACCAGCGGTCCGTCGGGCATGGGCGCGTCCAGCGCCCCCATCAGCGAGCGCAGACCCGCGCCGATGCCGACACCGGCGACCAGTCCGGCGACGGCGGCGACCGCGCCGACCACGAACGCCTCGATCAGCACCGACCGCGTCACCTGACGGCGGGACGCGCCGACCGCGCGCATCAGGGCCAGTTCCTTGGTGCGCTGGGCGACCAGCATGGTGAAGGTGTTGGCGATGATGAACGTACCGACGAACAGCGAGATCCCGGCGAAGACCAGCAGCCCCTGCTTCAGGCCGCTCATCGAGGCGGCGATCGCCTCCGCCTGGTCGTCGGCGAGCTCCGTGCCCGTCGTGGTCTCCACGACGTCGGAGGGCAGCGCCTTCTCCAGCTGGGCCCGGAGCTCGGTGTCGCTGACGCCGGCCTTCGCCTTCACGGCGATCTCGTCGAAGGTGCCCGGCTTGCCGAACAGCTTCTGCGCGCTCGCCGTGTCGAACAGGGTGAGGCTGCCGCCCGCCGCGACGTTGCCGTCGTCGGTGGTGAAGACGCCGGTGATCACCGGCTCCAGGACGGGACCGTCGACCGACATCCGCACGGTGTCGCCGACCTTGTAGCCGGCCCGCTTCGCGGTCTCGGAGTCGATGAGGATCTCGCCCTCGCCCTTCGGCGCGCGCCCGTCGGTCAGCGGGTAGCGGGGGTCCTTGTCGCCCCAGTAGTTGCCGCCCTGCGACTGGAAGCCGTCGCCGATCAGCTTGCCGTCCTTGCCGGCGATCGCGGTGAAGCCCTGGACGGTGCCGATGGCCCGGGCGGCGCCGGGGACGGCGGCGCTCTCGTCGACCAGTTCGCGGGTCAGCTCCGGGTACTCGCCGACCCTGTCGCCCTCGGCCTCCTTCCACTGGGCCGTGACGGCGACGTCGACGTGGTCGAAGCCCTTGGCGGACTGGTTCTGCAGGGCGCCGGAGAGGCTGTTGGTGAAGACCAGGGTCCCCGACACGAAGGCCACGCCGAGCATCACGGCGAGCACGGTCATCAGGAGCCGGGCCTTGTGCGCGGAGACGTTGCGCAAGGCGGTACGGAACATGGGAGTCTTCTCGAGTCCAGACGTATGGAGGAGGGGCGGGCGGAGGACGCGGGCGAGTCAGCTGGTGCGGCCCTTGGCGTCGAACTCGGGGGTCTGGGGGTTCCCCCCAGGAAGATTCCGCATGCGGTCGAGTACAAGGTCGGCCGTCGGCCCGTACACCTCGTCGACGATGCGGCCGTCCGCGAGGAAGACCACACGGTCCGCGTAGGCGGCGGCGACCGGGTCGTGCGTCACCATGACCACCGTCTGCCCCAGCTCGCGCACGGAGTTGCGCAGGAAGCCCAGCACCTCGGCGCCGGAGCGGGAGTCGAGGTTTCCGGTGGGCTCGTCGCCGAAGATGATGTCGGGCCGGGAGGCCAGCGCCCGCGCCACGGCGACCCGCTGCTGCTGACCGCCGGACAGCTGCGAGGGCCGGTGGCTCAGCCGGTCCGACAGCCCGACCATCCTGATCACGGTGTCCAGCCACTGCTTGTCCGGCTTACGGCCCGCGATGTCCATCGGGAGGGTGATGTTCTCCAGCGCGGACAGCGTCGGCAGCAGGTTGAACGCCTGGAAGATGAAGCCGATCTTGTCCCGGCGCAGCCTGGTCAGCTGCTTGTCCTTCAGCGAACCCAGCTCGGTCTCCCCGATGCGTACGGACCCGGAGGAGAAGCTGTCGAGGCCGGCCACGCAGTGCATCAGCGTGGACTTGCCGGAACCGGACGGGCCCATGATGGCGGTGAGCTCGGCCTGCTGGAAGGCGATGGAGACCCGGTCCAGGGCGACCACCTGGGTCTCGCCCTGGCCGTAGATCTTAGAAAGCTCCGTGGCGCGCGCGGCCACGGCGGTGGTCCGGTCGGCGAGGGATGCGGTGGTCACGGGATGGCACTCCTGTCGGGACGACGTGTTCTCGGGGACAGTCACCATCGTTCCGTCCGCCCGCCGCCGTGTAGTCAGCCGCTGCTCCCGTTCCGGGGGGCGACTGGGGAGGGACCGCCGGGCGCGGCGTCATACCTCAGGATGACGGGGGCCCCTGAGCCGGGGGCGCGCGGGAACGGGTGGAGCGCCCTTGTCCGGACGGTGAAATTCCGTCATTTCACGTGCATGACGGATCGTCACACGAGAAGCTGGTGGCACGTGCTGACGGCGCATTCCCGCGGCTGATGCTCCCTCAGGCGCCAATAAAACAAGACAAGATCGGCCCATCCCGCCGCTGCTCGCGGGAGGGCCACCGATAGGCTCGGGACGCTCGAAGCGGAGCCCATGGCCTGCCCGGATGGTGGAAAGCAGACACGGCGAGCTTAAACCTCGCTGCCCCTGAGCGGGCGTGCCGGTTCAAGTCCGGCTCCGGGCACCACCACGTACTCGGCCCGACCTGCCGGAGGGCCCGCTCTCCCCTGCCGCCGGCCGTGTTTCTGAGTGCGCGTACTCAGGGGTTGAGCAGGAGCGCGTATACCGGGCTCGGCCCGTGATCGGCACCGTGGACGGAGTGAGAGGTTCGCTTCGTCGGCGGGGGTGCCGTATGGCCGGGGGTTTCTGGTTGCGGGTGGCGGTCGCGGGAGCCGCCGTGGTGTCGCTGGCCGGGTGCGGCAAGGCGGATCTGGCCGTGCTGAAGGCGCCCGGGTGCCCCGAGGAGGGCTCCGCGCGGCCCGCGCGGGAGGAGGACCGGCCGGCCGGGACCGTGTGGGCCTGGGCGCCGCTCTTCCAGGCTCCCGAGGGCACGCCCGGGGAAGGCGCCGTGCCGGGGCTGACCGACGTCGTGTCCATCGCCGACGGCGGCCACACCCTGGTCGCCGTACGGAGCGACGGCACCGTGTGGTCGTACGGCACCAACGTCGACGGCTCCCTCGGTCACGGATCGCGTGAGCGCCACTACCTCGCCGAGCCCCGCCGGATCACCGGGATCGGGCCCGCGCACGCGGTCTACGGCAGCGGGCCCACCTTCTACGTGGTGCTGCGCGACGGCACCGTGGCGGCGTGGGGCTCGGACCGGTTCCTGGTCAAGGGCGGCAAGCGCGAGGGGTACGACGGGGTGGCCACGCCGGAGCGGGTGCCGGGGGTGAGGGGCGTCGCCGCCATGGGGCCCGGCTCCCTCAACGCGTTCGCGCTGCGCGGCGACGGCCGGGTCCTCGGCTGGGGCATCAACCTGACCGACGTCCTCGGCGACCGTGACGGCACCCGGCTCACCACGATCGACGGGGTGAGGGGCGTCTTCGACGTGGCGTCGGCCGGCGGGGCCGTGGTCGCCGCGACGGCGGACGGCCGGGTCTGCGCCTGGGGCGGCAACGCGCACGGACTCCTCGGCGTGGAGCCCCGCGGCGGCCAGTCGGGGCGCCCCGTGCTCGTCAGGGGGCTGACGGACGTCGTCCAGGTGGCCGGCGGATCGGACGTCGCCTACGCCCTCGGCCGGGACGGCACCGTACGGGCCTGGGGACGGGGCGCGAGCGGCGCCCTCGGCGACGGTGACCGCTCGGACCACACCTCCGCACGGCCGGTCCGGGTGGAGGGGCTGCCCGAGATCCGCCGGATCGCGGCCCACGGGCTCACCGGGTACGCCATCGACACCTCCGGCGGACTGTGGGCCTGGGGCTCGGGGCTGACGCTCGGCGACCACGCCCCGCGGACCGCCCGGCCGGTCCGCATCCCGCTCCCCGGGCCCGCCCTGGACGTCTCGGGCCACCACGCGATCGTCGGCGCGAGGTGAACGGATGATCTCCGGCGGGTTCCGGGCAGGTACCGGGTCGGTCATGGTTCGGTGCCGCACGGCGAAGGGAATCACCCGGCCGCGTAGCGTGTTGGGCAGCACAACGAGGGAAAGATCCTTCCTAAGCAGTAGGGTCATTCCTTTGCCTACCTATTACTCTTGAGCCAAGGCCACGCCGTGTGGCCATGGAGGAGTGAAATGAGGAGCAGAAACCCGGTCTTCTCGCGACGGGGGTTCAGCCGCGACAACGGCTACGCGGGCTTCAACACCGCGCCGCAGGCCGGGGGTCCCGCTGTCGCCACGCAGGCCAACCCGTACGCGCAGCCGACGGGCAACCCGTACGCCCAGAACCCTTACGCGCAGCAGGACCTGCAGTACGGCACTCCGCCGCAGGCACCGGCCACCACCGGCCGGATGACCATCGACGACGTCATCATGCGCACGGGCACCACGCTCGGTGTGCTCATCGTCACGGCCGCGCTCTCCTGGGCGCTGCTGCCGGTCGACGACGCCAACATCAGCCGGTCCTACGGCATCGGCATCGGTGCCGCGCTGATCGGCATGGTCCTGGCGTTCGTGCAGTCCTTCAAGCGCAAGGCCTCGCCCGCGCTGATCCTGACGTACGCCGCGTTCGAGGGTGTCTTCCTCGGCGTGATCTCCAGCATCGTCGACAACCGCATCGCCGACGGTGCGGCCATGCAGGCGGTGATCGGCACCATGGCGGTCTTCGCCGGTGTGCTGGTGGCGTACAGGGCGGGCTGGATCCGCGTCAACCGCCGCTTCTACGGCTTCGTGATGGCGGCCGCGCTCGGCTTCATCCTGCTGATGGCCGTGAACCTGCTGTTCGCCGTGTTCGGCGGCGGTGACGGCCTCGGCTTCCGCAGCGGCCCGCTCGGCATCGTCTTCGGCGTCATCGGCATCATCCTCGGTGCCTGCTTCCTCGCCCTGGACTTCAAGCAGGTCGAGGACGGCATCGCCTACGGTGCCCCGCGCGAGGAGGCATGGCTCGCCGCCTTCGGCCTCACGCTGACGCTGGTGTGGATCTACATGGAGTTCCTGCGGATCATCTCGATCCTCAACAGCAGCGACTGACTCCGGTAGTCACCGGCCGTACGGACGAAGGGCCCCGGGTTCGCACCCGGGGCCCTTCGCCGTGTCCGCACGCGTCACAGGAGTTTGCGTGCGGCCCGCCGCAGGTCGTACTCGTGCACGATCGCCTTGGCGTGGCCGTACGCCAGGTCGTACTCGTGCCGGAGCCAGCTGACCTTGTCCTCGAAGCGGAAGAGCGAGGGGCCTTCTTCGACGGTGCGCAGCCAGTCGGAGATCTCACGACCGGTGCAGTGGGGAATGCGGGCGAGCATGTTGCGATGGGTCTCCTCGGAGAGGACGTGGGACATCGGCGCCTCCGGACGCAGGGGATGTAAGCCGTAAGCCGGTCCTTCAGGTCACCGTGCCTGAGCGTTCGCCCGTTGGCAACAGTCCTGCCGCGCCGCGTACGCTCGCCGCGTGGTTGATACGACGCCCTTCACCCGTGCCGTGGATCATTTCGCCGACCGTCTGCGGGCCGCGCCGCAGAGCCGGCTCCAGCGGGGCGGGGCGGCCGAAGCGCTCGCCCTGGCCAGGGACTTGGCGCGGCGCACCCAGCTCGTCGAGGAGCCGGGCACCGAACCCCGAGAGATGCCCGACGCGGGCATGTTCGCCGCCGCCGACCAGATCACCGTCGCCGGCCACGACCTGGCGCTCGTACTGAAGAACGACGACGAGGTGCGGGAGGCCGTACGGCTGGTGGAGGAGGCACGCGAGCGTGCCGGGGTGTAGAGCGCCGGGGTGCGGACGCTTCGTCGGCTAGAGCGACGCGATGACGCGGTCCGCCAGGATGTAGACGTTCTCCTCGCCGCAGGAGAACGTCAGCGTGTACGCGCCCGAGATGCCGGAACCGCCCAGCAGGAACGGGGTCTCGCCCGCGCGCAGGGCCGCGGCCAGGCGCTCCGCCGTCTCACGGTGGCCCGGCGTCATGCACAGGGTCGTCCCGTCGGCGAAGACATAGACGTCGAGGGTGCCCAGCGGTCCCGGACGGACGTCGGTCAGCTCGGTCCGGGCGGCGGCCAGCTCCTCCAGGGTGGTCACCGTGCGCTCGTGGTCGTTCACCACCGGCGAGGGGTTCGGTACGAAGTCGGGGTGCGAGGGGTGACGGCGGCGGGCCGCGGCCAGCTCCGGGGAGTCACCGGAGTGCTCCTCGGTGTCCGCGCCCGGTTCGGTGACCGGCTCCAGACCCGCGAAATCGGCCTGCCGGGGCAGGAACAGCTCGCTGTCGGCCAGACCCAGCAGGGAGGGGTGGTCGGACGCGTCACGCGCCTCCTGGGCGGCCCAGAAGGCCCGCGCCTCCGCGAGCTCGCGCTCCCGCTCCTCGGCGAGCGCCTCCGCCACGGCGGCGCGTATCTCCTCAGTGCCGGCCGTGCCGGCCGTGCGGGCCGAGGGGACGTGCGCGTACGTGGCCGCGGCGCGGTTCTCGTCCAGGGCGGCGTGCAGCGCCGCCACCTGCCGGCGCAGCACCAGGATGCTGCGCAGCACGGCGACGCCCACGGCTCCGGTGGCGGCCGTGGTGACCAGCAGGGCGATCGGCATGGCGCTCACTGACGTACTCCCGGTTCAAAGTCGACCCCCGACTTCCTACATCAGCTTGAAGGGTGGACTAACCATCTGTCAGTGCGTAACGTCACGAAACGGACAGGTCTTTGGGGATACGCCCGGGAGGGGGTCGGTCCTGACCTGCGTGAATCCCCGCCGCGAGGGAGATAGGTCACATCCTGGGGGAGATTGGATCACGAATCGGCCCGGACCCCGGAGGTTCCGGAGGCCCGGGCCCCGGTATCACCGCATGTGGCGCGGCGGCTACCGTACGGCGTTCGGTGCCGGTTTCGGGTGGGGCGTCAGCTGAGGCGTTCGATGACCATCGCCATGCCCTGGCCGCCGCCGACGCACATCGTCTCCAGACCGAACTGCTTGTCGTGGAACTGGAGGGAGTTGATGAGCGTGCCGGTGATGCGGGCGCCGGTCATGCCGAAGGGGTGGCCGACCGCGATCGCGCCGCCGTTGACGTTCAGCTTCTCCAGCGGGATGCCGAGGTCGCGGTAGGAGGGGATCACCTGGGCGGCGAACGCCTCGTTGATCTCGACCAGGTCGATGTCGTCGATCGACAGACCGGCCCGGCCCAGCGCCTGCTTGCTCGCCTCGACCGGGCCGAGGCCCATGATCTCGGGGGAGAGGCCGGAGACACCGGTGGAGACGATCCGGGCGAGCGGGGTGAGGCCCAACTCGCGGGCCTTGGTGTCGCTCATGATGACGAGTGCGGCGGCGCCGTCGTTGAGCGGGCAGCAGTTGCCGGCGGTGACCAGGCCGTCCGGGCGGAAGACCGGCTTGAGGCCCTGGACGCCCTCCAGAGTGACGCCGGCGCGCGGGCCGTCGTCCTTGCTCACGACCGTGCCGTCGGGGAGCGTCACCGGGGTGATCTCGCGCTCCCAGAAGCCGTTCTTGATGGCTTCCTCGGCGAGGTTCTGCGAACGGACGCCGAACTCGTCCATGTCCTGGCGGGTGACGCCCTTGAGGCGGGCCAGGTTCTCCGCGGTCTGGCCCATCGCGATGTACGGGTCGGGGACGAGGCCGTCCTCGCGCGGGTCGTGCCAGGACGAGCCCGCCGACTCGGCGACGGCGGCGGTACGGGCCTCGGCCTCGGCGAACAGGGGGTTGCGGGTGTCCGGGAGGCTGTCGGAGTTGCCCTTGGTGAAACGGGAGACCGTCTCGACGCCGGCCGAGATGAACACATCGCCCTCGCCGGCCTTGATGGCATGCAGGGCCATGCGGGAGGTCTGCAGGGAGGACGAGCAGTAGCGGGTGATGGTGCAGCCGGGGAGATGGTCCATGCCCATCTGCACGGCGACGACACGGCCGAGGTTGTTGCCCTGCTCGCCGCCGGGGAGGCCGCAGCCGAGCATCAGGTCGTCGATGTCCCTCGGGTCCAGCCCGGGGACCTTGGCGAGGGCGGCCTGGATGATCGTGGCGGTCAGGTCGTCCGGACGCAGGTCCTTGAGCGAGCCCTTGAAGGCACGGCCGATGGGGGAGCGGGCGGCGGAAACGATCACGGCTTCGGGCATCACGGCTCCATGGGAAGGGGTGGCGGGCGGTCATACCGGGAGTTGGTGCGGGCTCCTTGGGAAGTTACCCGTACGTATGGACGGGGTCACGGGTGACGCGATGTGACATGGACCGCAACTGTCTAAGCGCTTGCTTTTCGCTCCACCGCCGATCCGCGGGCAGGCGTCCCCGCCCCTCCGCGGGCAGGCGTGCCCGCCTCTCCGCGGGCAGGCGTGCCGCAGGGCGGCACGGGTGGGCGCGACGGCACCCCGCCAGCGCCGGGCCGCGCGACTCCCCCCGTCCCGCACCCACACCGTTGACCCGTGCGACGCGGGGCTGGGTTCACTCGCCGGCGCTTGCCGGGTGCCGCTGCGCCCACCCGTGCCGCCCCAGCGGCACGACTGCCCGCAGCGGCGGCGGAGTGCGGCGGTGGGGCCGCAGGCCCCCGGGGGGCCTGTTGTCACGACGGTTGTGTCGAAGGTTCCGGCTCCGTCTCCGACACACGCCGCCGCCGCCGGCGTTTCAGCAGCGCCCACGCCCCCCGTGGACCGGACGGCATCGCCGCCGTGACCTCCGTGCCCGCCTCCGACGCCGCCTCCGCCGCCGCGCGGGCGACCGGCAGGAACCCCTCGCGACGCGCGGCGTCCGGCCGCTCCTCCTCCGCCGGCCACAGCCCCAGCGCCGCGCACGCCGTCGGCAGTACCGCCATCGCGGCGGTGGCGTACCCCTCCACCGAGGGGTGATAGCTGTCCGGCCCGAACAGCTCGCGCGGATGCGCCGCGAACTCCGGCCCCAGCAGATCCCCTAGCGACACCGTGCGCCCGCCCTGCTCCACCGCCCCGATCGTCTGCGCCGCCGCCAGCTGCCGCGAGGCCCGCCGGGCCAGCCACCGCAACGGCTGCCGCACCGGCTCGATCGTGCCGAGATCGGGGCACGTACCGACGACCACCTCCGCACCGGCCGTCCGCAGCCGCCGTACCGCCGACGCCAGATGACGTACGGAACGGGTGGCCGGCATGCGATGCGTGACGTCGTTGGCCCCGATCATGATCACGCAGACGTCCGGCACCCGGGACGGATCCGCCAGCGCCCGCGTCACCTGCCGGTCCAGATCGTCGGAACACGCCCCCGGCACCGCCACCGTGCTCAGCCCCACCGGCCGCTCCGCGATCGCCGCCACCCCCGACGCCAGCAGCGCGCCCGGCGTCTGCCCGGCCCGGTGCACGCCCTGCCCGGCCGCCGTCGAGTCGCCCAGCATCGTCAGCCGCAGCGCCGGCTCGCCCGGCACCGTGTAGGCCGCGCCGTACAGCCCGTCTGCGTTCGGTACGTGAGGTGTCGTGCCGTTGCCCACGCGGCGCCGCGCCAGCTGGGCCTCGGCCACCAGCAGCCCCACCGTCGCCGCCCCGACCAGCCCGATGCCCCCGCCGCCGTACGCCGCGCCGGCCGCGATCCGCCGGGCAACCCTCGCCCTCGACATGCCCGTCATGCTCCGCCGCCACCTCCCTCGAACCCGTACACCCAGTGCTTGCCCCGTACGGACCGTGCCCCAATCCCCACAGCGAGTGAACGACCCACCCGAGTCCCGCCCGGACAGGGCCTAGGCTGGCATCACCACCACGACCACCTCTTTTGCAGCATCCGGAGACAACGGTGCAATTCCACGACTCGATGATCAGCCTCGTCGGCAACACCCCGCTGGTGCGGCTCAACAGCGTGACCAAGGGCATCAGGGCCACCGTCCTGGCCAAGGTGGAGTACTTCAACCCGGGCGGCTCCGTGAAGGACCGCATCGCCCTGCGCATGATCGAGGCGGCGGAGAAGAGCGGAGAGCTCCGGCCCGGCGGCACCATCGTCGAGCCGACCAGCGGCAACACCGGGGTCGGGCTCGCCATCGTGGCCCAGCAGAAGGGCTACAAGTGCGTCTTCGTCTGCCCGGACAAGGTCTCCACGGACAAGATCAACGTACTGCGGGCGTACGGCGCCGAGGTCGTCGTCTGCCCGACCGCCGTGGACCCCGAGCACCCCGACTCGTACTACAACGTCTCCGACCGGCTGGTCCGTGAGACCCCGGGGGCCTGGAAGCCGGACCAGTACTCCAACCCCCACAACCCGCTCTCCCACTACCACTCCACGGGCCCCGAACTGTGGGAGCAGACCGAGGGGAAGATCACCCACTTCGTGGCCGGCGTCGGCACCGGCGGCACCATCTCCGGCACCGGGCGCTACCTCAAGGAGGCCAGCGACGGCCGGGTGAAGGTCATCGGCGCCGACCCCGAGGGCTCCGTCTACTCCGGCGGCTCCGGACGGCCGTACCTGGTGGAGGGCGTCGGCGAGGACTTCTGGCCGACCGCCTACGACCGCGAGGTCGCGGACGGGATCGTCGCCGTCTCCGACAAGGACTCCTTCCAGATGACCCGCCGCCTCGCCAAGGAGGAGGGCCTGCTGGTCGGCGGCTCCTGCGGCATGGCGGTCGTGGCGGCCCTGGAGGTGGCCGCCGGGCTCGGCGAGGACGACGTGGTCGTCGTCCTGCTGCCGGACAGCGGCCGCGGCTACCTCAGCAAGATCTTCAACGACGAGTGGATGGCCGACTACGGCTTCCTGGAGGACACCGGCCCCAGCGCCCGCGTCGCCGACGTCCTGAACGACAAGGAGGGCGGCCACATCCCCTCCCTCGTCCACATGCACCCGGACGAGACGATCGGCCAGGCCATCGAGGTGCTGCGCGAGTACGGCGTCTCGCAGATGCCGGTGGTCAAGCCGGGCGCCGGTCACCCGGACGTGATGGCCGCCGAGGTCGTCGGCTCGGTGGTGGAACGGGAACTGCTGGACGCGCTGTTCAGCAAGAGCGCCTCGCTCGACGACCCGCTGGAGAAGCACATGTCCGCGCCGCTGCCGCAGGTCGGCTCCGGTGAGCCCGTCGCGGACCTGATGGCCGTACTCGGCAGGGCGGACGCGGCGATCGTCCTCGTCGAGGGCAAGCCGACGGGTGTGGTCAGCCGCCAGGACCTGCTGTCCTTCCTCGCCAGGACCGGGAAGTGACGGGACGTCGGACGACCGGACGGGCGGACGCCGGCGTGCGGGTGATCTTCGTGGACTTCGCGGAAGTGGTACGAGGGCGTCACGTGCGCGCAGCACTCGCTTAACACGGGTCCGGCAGATTGGTGGATGTCGGCGGAGCGGGAGCGGCTCCCCGTTCCGGCCGACGGCCATACGGCGTCGAAGGCCTCCGGAGCGGCTCCCGGACCTCCATGACGCCCAGGACGCGCGGCCCGCATCGACGGGCGCGCGTCTCCTGCGGGGACCGCCGTCGTCCCGACCCCCGGCGACGGGGGTGCGGCGGTCCCCGCGAGTGCTTTCCTCAGTCCTCCCAGTCGCTGTCCCGCGCGGACTCGCGGCGGCCGAACAGGCCCGGGTTGGTGCGCACCGCCTGGACGACGTTGACGCCGACGATGCCCAGCCAGGTGACCAGCAGGCCGGGGAGATGACCGACACCGCCACCGATCGCGGACAGCGGCACGGCCAGGACCAGCGAGACGATCCCGAAGCCGAAGCGGTCGCCCCAGCTGTCCGTGACCCTCGGCGACCGCGCGTCACGGGCCACCGTCATCTGCCGCTCCGCCACCTGCCGGCGGACCCGGCGCTCCACCGCGCCGTCGATGCGCTGATCGACCTTCTCCAGGAACGAGTCGACCAGCGCCGACTCGTACTCCTCGCCCAGCTCCCTGCGGGCCTGCAGGGAGGCGTGGAGTTCCTTCTTCAGCTCGGTGTCCCGCGCGTCCATTCCCGTCATACGTCCCACGGTAGGCAGCCGGGGCGTCCTCGGCACTGGGGGTAACCCCCGACTCCGCCTCGGGTTCGCCGTCCCACCGCTCCGGGCGGTGCTACCCCTTGCACATCTTCTCGTCGGCCCGCGACTGGGTGACGTCCACCTTCTTCGGCGCGGCGACGGGGACACCGGCCTTCTGGAAGTCGGGGCCGAGGGTGAGCGTCATCGGTTCCGTGTCCGCGGCGTCCGCCGTGCCCGGCTTCAGCGCCGAGGCGGGCAGACCCATCAGGTCGGCGAGCTTACGGGCCTGGTCGGCCTGGTTCGGCGCGTACTCCAGCCGCGTCTTGGCGACCTTCTCCGGGGCGTTGCCCTTGTTCGAGGACCTGGCGACGTCCTCGCCGGTCTGCAGCCAGTTCAGGGTGTCCTGCGCCGCACCCTGCGGGCCGCCGCCGTTGAACACGTCGACGCGGATCGCGGACGCCTCGGCCCGGGGGCCCTCCAGCAGCTTCGCCTGCTTGTCCTTGGCGTTCTTCTCCTTCTTCTTCACCTCGGTGAAGGAGACGTCCTCCTGCAGCATGCCGAAGACCTGCGGGGCCTTGACCGGGTCCAGGACGACGGTGACGGGCGTGGGCTCGGCCGGGTTGTCCCGCACCGGCAGGGTCATCAGGGTGATGTTCTTCAGGTCGATTTTGCCGAGTTCCTTGGCGAGGGTGAGCAGCTTGCCCGGGCTGCCGATGCCCTTGTCGACGGTGAGGGACTTGGTGGCCGCGTCGGCGACGTCGAGCATCTTCGACGGGCTGTCCAGCGTGTCCTCCTTCAGCTGGCGGAGCATCGAGGCGACGAACTTCTGCTGCATCTCGATCCGGTCCAGGTCGCTCTCGTTCTTGAGACCGTGCCGGTTGCGCAGGAACGAGAGCGCCTCCTCACCCTCGACGGTGCTTTCCCCGACCGGCAGATCAAGTCCGGAACCGCCGTCCAGGTCCTTGAGGGGCTTCTCCAGGCACACCTCGACGCCGCCGACCGCCGTGGACAGCGTCTTGACCGCGTTGAAGTCGAACATCATGAAGTGATCGACCTCGAGGCCGGTGACCTCCTCGACGGTGAGCATGGTGCAGCCGGGGTCGCGGCCGCCGACACCGTAGGACTCGTTGAACCTGGTGGGGGCCGTCGAGCCGGGTATCTCCTTGGTGGACCCGTCGGACTGTCTGGACTCGCAGTCCGGGATGTCGATCATGAGGTCCCGGGGGATGCTCATCACCGTCGCGTTGCTGCGGTCCCCGGCGACATGGAAGAGGAGCGTGGTGTCCGCGTGGCCGGTGACGTTGGTCCGGTTGCCGTAGTCCTCGTTGCCCTCGCCGGTGCGTACGTCGTTGCCGATGATCAGCAGGTTGACCGGCCCGTCCGCCAGCACCGTGTCACTGCCCACGTCACCGATGTCGACAGTGTTGATGTTGCCGTAGAGGCGGTCGTACCAGTAGTACGCGAACGCCGATCCTCCGACGAGGACCAGGCCCAGAACACCCCCCGTCCACATCAGCGCCTTCCTCCTGCCGCTCCGCTTCGGCCTGCGCTTGTGGTGGCCCGCAGTCTCCTCCTCGGCGGGCGCGGTACGCCGGCCGCGCTGGCCGGGGACGCGGGCGGGCGCGGGCGCCGCGGAGTCGGGGCGGGGTACCCCCGGCCCGGAGCCGGGGCCGGGTGTTCCCGGCGGCTCCGCGGGACCGTCCAGCCGCAGCTCGTAGTCACCGGTCCGCGGATTGAGCACCCACTGGTCGGCGGGATCGGTTCCGTCCGCCCGTCCACGACTCTGTGCGTCCACGCCTCTACCCGTCCTCCGTCGGATGCCCCATGGGTCGCTCACACCTCAAGGCGCTCTGTTGTTCGATGAGTTACGCTAACCGGCCCGTTCGGGACACGGGCGATTCCGTAGCAGAATCGTCAAGTTCCGGATCTGTCGCCGAAGCGGGCACAGTGTGTGATCCCCGCCCGTCGCGAGGTGCGGACGGAGCGGCTCCGCCGTCCCGCCTGTATAACGGTATGCAGGAGTTTTGCCGGATGAATGGGTTGAGGCGGCGAGGGGGATCCACGTCATGAGCGGCACCGAGAGCCCTGCCGCGCGCCTTCAGGCGCTCTTCGAGGGGCACCGGCTGACGCCGACCCAGCGGCGGATCGCGCACAGCATGGTGCGCCGCGCGGCCGATGTGCCGTTCCTGTCCAGTGTGGAGCTGGCCGAGCTGGCCGGGGTCAGCCAGCCCTCCGTGACCCGGTTCGCCGTCGCCCTCGGCTTCGACGGCTATCCCGCGCTGCGCCGGCGGCTGCGCGAGGTCGCGCCCGCCGAACCCGCGCCGGAGACGGGCTCGTACAACGAGTACCAGCAGGCCGTCGAGGCCGAGATCGAGAATCTGCGGCATCTCGCGGAGGTGCTGGCCGACCCCGCGCCGGTGCGGCGGGCCGGGCGGCTCCTGGCGGAGAGCCGGCCGCTGCCGGTGCTGGGGCTGCGGGCCGCGGCCGCCCAGGCGCACGGGTTCGCCTACTTCGCCGCCAAGGTCCATCCGGACGTACGGCTGCTCAACGAGGGCGGCACGATGCTCCTCGACCGGATCGACGCCGCCGCGCGGGCCGGGGCGGGCGCCCTGCTGTGCTTCGCGCTGCCCCGGCACCCCCGCGAGGTCGTCGACGCCCTCGCCCACGCCAGACGGACGGGGCTGACCGTGGTCACCGTCGCCGACTCCCCGTTCGCACCGGTCGCCAAGGTGTCCGACCTGCTGCTGCCCGCAGCCGTCGGCACCGGCCTCGCCTTCGACACGGCGTGCGCGCCGATGCTGCTGGGCCGGGTGCTGCTGGAGGCGATGTGCGACGGACTGCCCGACGCGCAGGCCCGCCTGGAGGAGTTCGACACGAAGGCGGCGGCACGCGGGCTGTTCGTGGACTGAGGCTGTTCGTGGACTGGGCCGGCCGCGCTCTCAGACTCGTCTCACCTTGCGGCGCTAACCTCCCGTCTCCGACTGGAGTGAGTGACGGGAGGCCGGACGTGACACGTGGAGGACAGGGACTGGCCAGGGTGGCCGTCGTCGTACGGGCCGGGGCGGCACCCCTGTGGTGGCTCGGCGCCGTCGCGGCGGGCGCCGGGGTGCTGCCGCCGGGGCTGACCGGGCGCCGGATCGGTGTCCTCGCGGGCGCCGCGCTGTTCCTCGTGGCCGCGGCCGTGGTCGCGTACGCGCGGCGGGGACGGTATCGCGCGCCCGCCGGTTCGGCGGCCCGCGCGGGCAGGCACGACGTCCTTCAGGACCGTGCGGTGACCGTCCGCAACTGGCGCCGCGGGCACCGCCCGTGGCTGCTCCTCGCCTTCCTCGCCGCGCTGGGCACGTCGTTCGCGGTACCCGCCGCGGGCGGACTGCTGCTCGCCGGGTGCGGGGCGGGCCTGTGGCTGAAGGCCGCCTGGATCGGCCGCCTGGAGCAGGCCGGCGAGGCGTTGCTGTGGGTGCGTGTCGACTGGCTGACACCGCGGGCGGGCCGGCCCGCCGGCCGGACGGTCAAGGGCTACCGCACGACCGGCATCGCGGCCGGCGACGCCGCCCCGGGCGGCGCCCGCCGCCGGACGCCGGCCCTCGTCTGAGGCGCCGAGCGCTACCCGATCAGGGCGTCGGTGTGGGCGGCGCCCGACTCGGCGACGATCTCCTCGATCGTCTGCGGGGCGCGTACGGTCGCGAAGACGATGTCTCCCGTCCCCGTCCGGGTGAAGCCGTAGACGCCCGGGCGGGGGAGGGAGTTGTAGGCGTAGTGGTGGGCGAAGTAGTACGCGCCCGTGTCCAGCGCCGCCGCGTGGTCGCCCTGCTCCAGCAGCGGCAGTGACTGCGCCCGGGCGAGCAGGTCGCCCGCGAAACAGGCCGGCCCCGCCACGTCCTGCACCACCGCCGGGCCCTCCTTGCGCCGGCCCTTCGCGTCGTACGCGGCGATCCTGAGCGGCCAAGACTCCGGCGCGTACACCGTCCGCGTCGCCACCTGCACGCCCGCGTGCGTCACCGCGACCGGGCGTCCGCCCGCGCTCTTGGCGTACTCCACGCGCGCGACCACCGTGCCGTGCTTCGCCAGCAGCGACCGGCCGAACTCCGTGACCAGCCCGTACCGCCCGTCGAACAGCCCCGGCACCGTCTCGCTCAGCAGCCGCGCGTACTGCCCGTACGTCGGGCTGCTCGCCTCCGAGGCGAAGTTCACCGGCAGCCCGCCGCCGATGTCGATCGTGTCGACCTGTCGTCGCCCCGCACGCCGGTTGATCTCCTCCGCCAGCGCGTACGTCTCCGCCGCCCCGCGCGCCATCATCGTCAGCGCGATGCCCTGGGAGCCGGTGTGCGCGTGCAGCCGGGTCAGCCACGGCCGGTCCAGGTACGCCTGTACGACCCACTCCCGCGCACCCTCGTCACGCAGCGCCACTCCGAACTTCGAGGTCGCCGTCGCCGTGGACAGCGCCTCGATGGAACCCCCGCCGACCTGCGGGTTCACCCGGATGCCGAGAGGGGAGCGGGAGCCGCCCGCCGCCATCAGGGCGTCGAGACGGGCCAGCTCCTGCGGGTTGTCCGCGTTGACGGCGATGCCCAGAGCGAGCGCCTCCCGCAGCTCCGCGTGCGTCTTCGCCGGCGAGTCGAGGACCGTACGCTCCGGCTCCACCCCCGCCGCGCGCGCCAGCGCCAGCTCACCCGGGCTGGCCACCTCCGCGCCGATGCCCTCCTCACGCAGCAGCCGCAGCACCGGCACCAGCGGGCTCGCCTTCACCGCGAAGGCGTGCAGCACGGGCGTGCCCGGTGCCGTCACCGCGTCGAACGCCGCCCGCAGCTCCGCCGCCGACTCGCGGATGCCGGTGACGTCCAGCAGACCCACGAGCGGGTTGCCGTCCTCGAGCAGCCCCTGCTCCACGGCGGCCCGCACCGCCTCGTCCCGCCGGGCGGCCCTCCCGTCGGCGTACGGGTCCACCCCGTCCGTCCTGCCGCCGTCGTGAGCCACCGCGTCCCCCGCCCCCTGGGCGTCGTCCATGTCCGTGCGCATGAACCCAGCCAAACACCCCTCGTACGGCGGTGCCGACCCGCCCCCTCCTTGACTAGGTCTATTCAGCTGACGAGGATGTGAATATCTGCAGTACTCGTCCGCAGTACCGTCCGCAGCACAGGAGGCAGACCATGTCCGGACCCCGCCCTGTCCGAGCGCCGCGCGGCACCGAACCGAGCGCCCTGGGATGGCAGCAGGAGGCCGCCCTGCGGATGCTGCAGAACAACCTCGACCCGGAGGTCGCCGAACACCCCGACAAGCTCGTCGTCTACGGCGGCACCGGCAAGGCGGCCCGTGACTGGCGCTCCTTCGACGCGATGGTGCGGACCCTGCGCACCCTCAAGCAGGACGAGACGATGCTCGTCCAGTCCGGCCGCCCCGTTGGCGTCATGCAGACCCACGAGTGGGCGCCGCGTGTCCTCATCGCCAACTCCAACCTCGTCGGCGACTGGGCCAACTGGGAGGAGTTCCGCCGCCTGGAGGCCCTCGGCCTGACCATGTACGGGCAGATGACCGCCGGCTCCTGGATCTACATCGGCACCCAGGGCATCCTCCAGGGCACCTACGAGACCTTCGCCGCCGTCGCCGCGAAGCGGTTCGGCGGCACCCTCGCCGGGACGATCACGCTCACCGCCGGGCTCGGCGGCATGGGCGGCGCCCAGCCGCTCGCCGTGACGATGAACGACGGCGTCGCGATCTGCGTCGACTGCGACCCGCGTGCGATCGAGCGCCGCATCGAACACCGGTACCTGGACGTGAGGGCCGACTCGCTCGACCACGCCCTGCGGCTGGCCGTCGAGGCCCGGGACCGGCGCGAGCCGCTGTCCATCGGGGTCCTCGGCAACGCCGCCGAACTGGTGCCGCGGCTGCTCGCCATGGGCGCGCCCATCGACATCGTCACCGACCAGACCTCCGCCCACGACCCGCTGGCGTATCTGCCGCTGGGCACGGCCTTCGAGGACATGGCGGACGCCGCGGCGAAGGGCCCGGCCGGTTTCACCACCCGGGCCCGGGAGTCCATGGCCCGTCATGTCGAGGCGATGGTCGGCTTCCAGGACGCCGGTGCGGAGGTGTTCGACTACGGCAACTCGATTCGCGGGGAGGCGCAACTTGCCGGATACGAGCGGGCGTTCGCCTTCCCCGGGTTCGTACCGGCGTACATCCGGCCGCTGTTCTGCGAGGGGAAGGGGCCCTTCCGGTGGGCGGCGCTGTCGGGTGATCCGGCGGACATCGCGAAGACCGACAAGGCGATCCTCGAACTGTTCCCGGAGAACGAGTCCCTGGCGCGGTGGATCAAGCTGGCGGGGGAGCGGGTGCGCTTCCAGGGGCTGCCGGCCCGGATCTGCTGGCTGGGGTACGGGGAGCGGGACAAGGCCGGGGAGCGGTTCAACGACATGGTGGCGAGCGGGGAGCTGGCCGCGCCGGTCGTGATCGGGCGGGACCATCTGGACTGCGGGTCGGTGGCTTCGCCGTACCGGGAGACCGAGGCGATGCTGGACGGGTCGGACGCGATCGCCGACTGGCCGCTGCTGAACGCGATGGTGAACGTGGCGTCGGGGGCGTCGTGGGTCTCCATCCACCACGGTGGGGGTGTCGGCATGGGGCGGTCGATCCACGCGGGGCAGGTGACCGTCGCCGACGGGACGGCGCTGGCGGGGGAGAAGATCCGGCGGGTGCTGACGAACGACCCCGGGATGGGTGTCATCCGGCATGTCGATGCCGGGTACGACATCGCGGAGTCGGTGGCGGGCTCGCGGGGTGTGCGGGTGCCTATGCGTGAGGGTGAGTCGGCGTGAGCGACGGCTTCTCTTCGGCGGGGGCGGGCGGGGCGTCGCCGTCCGCGGGTTCGGCTGTGCCCACCCGTTCCGCCCTGCGGAACGACTGCCCACAGCCTGGGGGTCCGCAGTCTGAGGGTCCGCAGCCTGAGGGCTCGCAGTCTGGCGGCCCACAGCCTGGGGGTCCACAGCCTGGGGGTCCGCAGCCTGAGGGCTCGCAGCCTGGGGGTTGTGGGGGGTCCTTTCTGGAGATGTGGCGGGCGTTGTCGCCCGTTGGGCGGCACGCCGGGTCCGGGGGGTACCGGCGGTTCGCGTGGAGCGGGGCCGATTCCGAGTGCCGGGCGTGGTTCGAGGAGCAGGTTCGGGGGCGGGGGCTGGCCTATGAGGTCGACCGGAACGGGAATCAGTGGGGGTGGGCCGGGGATCCGGCCGGTGGGGATGCGGTCGTCACCGGGTCGCATCTCGACTCCGTGCCCGATGGCGGGGCCTTCGACGGGCCGCTCGGGGTGGTGTCCGCCTTTGCCGCGCTGGATGAACTGCGGCGGCGAGGTGCGCGGTTCGTCAAGCCGCTCGGGATCGTCAACTTCGGGGACGAGGAGGGTGCTCGGTTCGGACTTGCCTGTGTCGGGTCCCGGCTCACCGCCGGCGCGTTGACGGTCGAGCAGGCCCACCGGCTCACCGACGCGGACGGCATCACGCTCCCGCAGGCCATGGAGGCCGCCGGCCACGACCCCGGCGCCCTCGGCCCCGACCCCGAACGGCTCGACCGCATCGGCGCCTTCGTCGAACTCCACGTCGAACAGGGCCGGGCCCTCGACCTGTCCGGCGACCGCGTCGGCATCGCGTCCGCCATCTGGCCGCACGGCCGCTGGCGGTTCGACTTCCGGGGCGAGGCCAACCACGCCGGCACCACCCGGCTCGCCGACCGGCGCGACCCGATGCTGCCGTACGCCCAGACCGTCCTCGCCGCCCGCCGCGAGGCCGAACTCGCCGGCGCCGTGGCCACCTTCGGCAAGATCGCCGTCGAGCCCAACGGCGTCAACGCCATCCCCTCCCTCGTACGCGGCTGGCTCGACTCCCGCGCCGCCGGCCAGGAGAGCCTGGACGCCGTGGTCGAGGCCGTACGGGACGCCGCCCGCGCCCACGCGCGGGAGCACGGCGTCACCCTCGACGTCGAACGCGAGTCCTTCACCCCCGTCGTCGAGTTCGACCACGCCCTGCGCGACGAACTCGCCCGCATCCTCGGCGGCGGCACCGACCTCGAGGTGCCCGTCCTCGGCACCGGCGCCGGACACGACGCCGGAATCCTCTCCGGACGCGTCCCGACCGCCATGCTGTTCGTGCGCAACCCGACCGGCGTCTCGCACTCCCCGGCCGAGTACGCCACCGAGGACGACTGCGTGGCCGGAGTCCTCGCCCTCGCCGACGTACTGGAAGGACTGGCCTGCACGTGACTGCCACCCCGCGGACGTACTGGCTGGAGCACGCCTGGCTCGGCACCCTCCCCCAAGCTCTCGGCTCCGCTCGAGCAGGGGGGACCCCCATCGAGCCGGGCGTCGCCGTCGAGGTCCGGGACGGCCGCATCACCGCCGTCCGGGCCGGCACCCCCGCCCCGCCGCCCGGCGCCGAGATCCTGCGCGGACTGACCCTCCCCGGACTGGCCAACGCCCACAGCCACGCTTTCCACCGAGCCCTGCGCTCCACCGTCCAGGTCGGCTCCGGCACCTTCTGGACCTGGCGCGAGACCATGTACGCCACGGCCGGCCGCCTCACCCCGGACACCTACCACGCCCTCGCCCGCGCGACCTACGCCGAGATGGCGCTGGCCGGCGTCACCGCCGTCGGCGAGTTCCACTACGTCCACCACGCCCCCGGCGGCACGCCCTACGCCGACCCCAACGCCATGGGCGAGGCGCTCATCGAGGCCGCCGCCGAAGCCGGAATCCGCATCACCCTCCTCGACACCGCCTATCTCTCCTCCGGCTTCGGACAGCCGCCCACCGCCCACCAGCTCCGCTTCTCCGACGGTGACGCGGACGCCTGGGCCACACGCTGTTCAGTTCTCAAGGAACGGGATCACGCACGGATCGGGGCGGCGATCCACTCCGTCCGGGCCGTACCGGCGGAGCAGCTGGCCACCGTGGCCCGGTGGGCCGAGGAGCGGCGGGCCCCGCTCCATGTGCACCTGTCCGAGCAGACCGCCGAGAACGACGCCTGCCGCGAGGCCCACGGCTGCACCCCGGCGCAGCTCCTGGCCCTGCACGGCGTCCTCGGCCCGCGCACCACCGGCGTCCACAACACCCATCTCACCGCCGAGGACATCGCCCTGATCGGCGGCAGCGGCACCGGCACCTGCATGTGCCCGACGACCGAACGCGACCTCGCCGACGGCATCGGACCCGCCGCCGCGCTGCAGAACGAGGGCTCGCCGCTCTCCCTCGGCTCCGACAGCCACGCCGTGATCGACCTGCTCGAAGAAGCCCGCGCGATGGAGCTGGACGAGCGGCTGCGCACCCGCACCCGGGGACGCTGGACGGCCGCCGCGCTGCTGCGGGCCGCCACCGTCGACGGACACGCCGCCCTCGGCTGGGACGACACCGGCACCATCGAGGCCGGTGCGCGCGCCGACCTCGTCACGATCGCCCTCGACTCGGTCAGAACAGCGGGGCCACTGCCCGGACTCGGCGCCGAGACGGCCGTATTCGCCGCGACAGCGGCCGACGTACGGCACACGGTCGTCGCGGGCCGGCACGTCGTACGCGACGGGGCGCACACGCTCGTACCCGATGTGCCCGGAGCCCTCGCGCGGGCCGTCGAAGCACTGCGCGCCTGACGACCACCCATGAGGACACCATCATGAGCAGCACCGTCATCAGCGACATCGTCACGCTGGTCACCAACGACCCCTCCCTCGACGGCTCTCCCCTCGGACTGGTCCGGAACGCGGCCGTCGTCATCGAGGGCGACCGCGTCGTGTGGACCGGTGAGTCAAGCAAAGCACCCGCCACTGACAACCGGGTCGACGCGGGCGGCCGGACCGTCCTGCCGGGCTTCGTCGACTCCCACTCCCACCTGGTCTTCGCCGGTGACCGCACCGAGGAGTTCAACGCCCGTATGTCGGGCCGCGCCTACAGCGCCGGCGGCATCCGCACGACCGTCGCCGCCACCCGCGCCGCCACCGACGCGGAACTGGAGGCGAACCTCGTCCGTTTCCTCGACGAGGCGCTCCGCCAGGGCACCACGACGTTCGAGACCAAGTCGGGCTACGGCCTGACGGTCGAGGACGAGGCCCGCGCCCTGCGCCTGGCCGCCCGCCACACCGACGAGGTCACCTACCTCGGCGCGCACATCGTGGCGCCCGAGTACGCCGAGGACCCGGCCGCCTATGTGGCCCTGGTCACAGGCGAGATGCTGGACGCCTGCGCGCCGCACGCCCGCTGGATCGACGTCTTCTGCGAGAAGGGCGCCTTCGACGGCGACCAGGCCCGCGCCGTCCTCACCGCGGGCAGGGCCAAGGGCCTGCACCCCCGTATCCACGCCAACCAGCTGTCGTACGGCCCCGGGGTCCAGCTGGCCGTCGAGCTCGACGCGGCCAGCGCCGACCACTGCACGCACCTCACCGACGCCGACGTGGACGCCCTCGCGGCCGGGAGCACCGTCGCCACCCTGCTCCCCGGCGCCGAGTTCTCCACCCGCGCCGCCTGGCCGGACGCCCGCAGACTGCTGGACGCGGGGGTCACGGTCGCGCTCTCCACCGACTGCAACCCGGGCTCCTCGTTCACGTCCTCCGTCCCCTTCTGCGTCGCCCTCGCGGTACGGGACATGGGGATGACACCGGACGAGGCCGTCTGGTCGGCCACGGCGGGCGGCGCCGCGGCCCTGCGCCGCACCGACATCGGCCGGCTGGCCCCGGGCGCGTACGCCGACCTCACGCTTCTCGACGCCCCGAGCCATGTTCACCTCGCCTACCGGCCCGGAGTGCCGCTGGTCGCTGGGGTGTGGCGGCGGGGCGTACGCGCGGTGTGAGCCGCGCGGGCGGCCGCGGACAGCCCGAAGGGGGCGGTCCGTCCGCGGACCGCCCCCTGGAGGACGGGCGTCACCCGGTGAGGAGGGGAACAACGAGAAGGAGGGCAACAGCGATGAGGATCACTCCTCGAGCGTGAGCCCCCTGCGCAGTTTCACCAGGGTGCGTGAGAGCAGGCGGGAGACGTGCATCTGGGAGATGCCCAGTTCCTCGCCGATCTCCGACTGGGTCATGCCCGCGACGAACCGCAGGGAGAGGATCTTGCGGTCGCGCGGCGGCAGTTCGGCGATCAGCGGCTTCAACGACTCGACGTACTCGATGCCTTCGAGCCCGTGGTCCTCGTAGCCGATCCGGTCCGCCAGCGCGCCCTCGGCGTCGTCCTCCTCCGGCTGGGCGTCCAGCGAAGAGGCGGTGTAGGCGTTGGACGCCGCCATGCCCTCGACGACCTCGTCGTTGCTGATGCCCAGGCGCTCAGCCAGTTCGGCCACCGTCGGCGCGCGGTCGAGCTGCTGAGCCAGCTCGTCACCGGCCTTGGCCAGGTCGAGCCGCAGTTCCTGAAGCCGGCGCGGTACGCGCACGGACCAGGAGGTGTCGCGGAAGAAGCGCTTGATCTCGCCGATGATGGTGGGCATCGCGAAGGTGGGGAACTCTACACCGCGCGCGAGCTCGAAGCGGTCGATCGCCTTGATCAGGCCGACGGTGCCGACCTGGATGATGTCCTCCATCGGCTCGCTGCGCGAGCGGAACCGGGAGGCGGCGAACTTGACCAGGGCGAGGTTCAGTTCGACGAGCGTGTTGCGTACGTACGAGTACTCGTGGGTGCCTTCCTCGAGCGACTCGAGGCGCTCGAAGAGGGTCTTGGACAGAGCCCGCGCGTCGACCGGGCCCACCTCGTCGTACGGGGGGATCTCCGGGAGTCCGGCGAGTAGGTCGTCCGGGACGACACTCGTGTCGCCCTGCTCGATGGGATCCAGATGTTCCGGAGGGAGTGTCGACGTCGCTTTCGGGGTAGGCGATGCGTCGAGCCGGGGTGACATGATGTCCTCCATCGTTCTCGGCATATGGCTGCCGAAGCCGATACGTGCACTGCGGTGTGCGGCGCCTCCAAAGCCGGCCGTGGTCGGTTACGTGTTCTTACTAGCCCTACCCGCTTTCCTGAGCCGATCGCAAGTGCATTGTGTGTGCATATGTCCGTTTGTGTGTGATTGTTCGGCTGTCGGAGTGTGGCAGGAAGGCGTAATGTTCGAGGACGTCAGCAGGCAGCCATCAGGTCGGGAGAGAGAGACGGCATGGACCGCGGGACGGTCGGCAGCGCACAGTCGGGCCGGCTTCTGGTCGAGGTGCGAGAAGAGGGCCCCAGTGCCGTCGTGACTCCGGCGGGTGAGTTGGATCACCACACCGCCGATCTGTTGCGCGAGCCACTGGAGGACTGCCTCGCCAAGGGATTCAAGCGGCTTGTCATCGACTGCTCCCGGCTGGAGTTCTGTGACTCCACGGGGTTGAACGTGCTGCTCGGTGCCCGGCTGAAGGCCGAGGCGGCCGGAGGCGGGGTCCATCTCGTGGAGATGCAGCCCGTCGTCGCGCGCGTCTTCGAGATCACGGGAGCGGACGCGGTGTTCACCGTCCATGACACGCTCGAGGCGGCGCTGGCCGACGATTCCGCGTGACCCGCGCGGGCAGGCCCGTCCTTTCGTACGGATACGGATACGGATACGGGGGTGTCCCCACGGTCCGTCCGGGCAGGAGACATCCTGAACGTGCCGGACGGGCCGTGCGCGCGTGACGACGGAACGGGTACGGAGACTTTTGAATCGTGAACTGGTGACACGGTGAGGTGAAGCGCTGATGAGCACCACCCGGCCCTATTCGCCGGGCGACCGCGGTCCGGAACCCGGCGGCGCTTCCGAGACGTCCGGAGGAGACGCGCCGGCGGAGGCCCAGAGTGGCGGACAGGTACGCCGGCTGAGCTTCGACGGCCAGAGCGGGGTCGTACCGCTCGCCCGGGACTTCACCCGCCAGGCGCTGTACGCGTGGGGGTGGCTGCCGGCCGCCACCGCGGACCAGCGGGCCGCCGCGGAGGATGTACTGCTGGTCGTCTCCGAGTTGGTCACCAACGCGTGCCTGCACGCGGAGGGGCCGGATCATCTGGCCATCACCTGTGACAGGAAGGTGATCCGGCTCGAGGTCACCGACCGGGGGTCGGGGCAGCCGGCCCCGCGCACGCCGCACCGGGCCGGACGGCCGGGGGGACACGGCATGTTCATCGTGCAGCGGCTGTGCCTGGACTGGGGCGTCGTCCGTTCGCCGGACGTGGCGGGCAAGACGGTCTGGGCGGAACTGGGCGCACCGGCCTGAGAGTTTCCCTTCGCCCCTCGAACGCCGGAGGGGCTGAATCCAGCCCCTCCGGCGTTTGAGGAGCGGGGTCTGGGGCGGAGCCCCGGTTTCGGGACGGGAAGGGGCGGCGGGGGCGAAAAGAACACAACAACCGAAGGGCCCCGCATCCCATCCGGACGCGGGGCCCTTCGGCTAGAGCGCAAACGCTCAGCGCACGTCGCCCATCAGCGCCTTCACCTTGTTGCGGTACATCCACACCGCGACACCCGCGAGCACCGCGAGGCTCGCCTCCATCACGACGATCCCCGTCTTGTCCAGATCGACGCCCGCGATGGACAGCAGCCCCGTGGTCGCGTCACCGGCGGTGACCGCGAGGAACCACACACCCATCATCTGCGAGGCGTACTTCGCCGGCGCCATCTTCGTCGTCACCGACAGACCGACCGGCGACAGCAGCAGCTCACCCACGGTCTGCGTGAAGTAGATCGCCACCAGCCACAGCGCCGCCGCCTTGTGACCGCCCTCGGCGATCGACAGCGGGGCCAGGAAGAGGAAGAAGGAGACACCGACCAGCACCAGGCCCGACGCGAACTTCACGATCGTGCTCGGCTCCTTGCCGCGCCGGTTCAGCGCCAGCCAGACCCACGCGAAGACCGGAGCCAGCGCCATGATCAGGACCGGGTTGACCGACTGGTACCAGGAGACCGGGAAGTTCCAGCCCAGAACGCTGTTCTCGGCCGACGAGTCGGCGAAGAGCGACAGGGTCGAGCCGCCCTGGTCGTAGATCATCCAGAAGATCGCGGCGGCGACGAAGAACCAGATGTACGCGGACATCTTCGACTGCTCGGCGCGGTCCAGGTCCTTGTCGCGCTTGATCCGGGCGATCACCATCACGGGGACGATCACACCGAGCAGCGTCAGCGGGACCAGGACCCAGTTCAGGGTGTAGTTGCCGGTGAGGCCGATGACGGCGTACGCGACGACGGCGATGCCCGCCCAGAACGCGGACTTGCGCAGCGTGGAGGACTTCTCCGCGGCCGACAGCGGCTTCGGGACGACGCTGGAGCGCGCGTCCAGGTGACGGCTGCCCAGCAGGAACTGCGCCACACCGAGACCCATGCCCAGCGCGGCGAGCGCGAAGCCCAGGTGCCAGTTCACGCTCTCGCCGATGGTGCCGATGATCAGCGGCGCGGCGAAGGCACCCAGGTTGATGCCCATGTAGAAGACGGTGAAGCCGCCGTCCCGGCGCGGGTCGTCCGGGCCCTGGTAGAGCTGGCCGACCATCGTGGAGATGTTGGCCTTCAGCAGACCGGAGCCGATGGCCACCAGACCGAGGCCCGCGTAGAAGGTCCCGGAGGACGGCAGGGCCAGCGTCAGGTGGCCCAGCATGATGATGCCGCCCGCGATGGCCACGGTCTTGCGGGGACCCCAGACACGGTCGCCGAACCAGCCGCCCGGCATCGTCAGCAGGTACACCAGCGAGAGGTACACCGAGTAGATCGCGGTCGCGGTGCCCGCGCTCAGCCCCAGGCCGCCCGGAGCGACGAGGTACAGCGGGAGGAGGGCCCTCATGCCGTAGTAGGAGAAACGCTCCCACATCTCGGTCATGAAGAGAGTGGCCAGTCCGCGGGGGTGGCCGAAGAAGGTCTTCTCGGATCCGGGGGTGCCCGGAGTGACCGAGTCCTTCGTCAGGCTGGACGCCATGGTCGTTCCTTGCTGGTCGGGACGCGTCGCGCGAGCGTGTACGCGCCCGGTGGGGGGAGGCCGGCACCGGCAGGGCCGTACCGTCCACCCCACGCCCGAGGGGGGCCGCTCCGGGTCGGGGAGCGGCGGACGGCGACCACCGGGATCCACGCCTCTACGCGCGTCAGTGCGCGAGGAGGCCCGGCCACAGGTCATTCCTTCCGGGGCCGGCGAAGAAGCCGGCCCGCACACAAAGGAGACCCTCGGCGTCGACTGCGCCAAAGGTCCCCGTGGTGCAACAGGCGTTGATTCACCATACGGCAGGACAGTGCCGGATATGGAAGGACTTGAGACGCGGATCACAGGCTTTGGTGGAACCGTGATCACTCATTCGAAGGTCTGTCCCAGGATCGCACCCCACAGCCGCAGGTACGCACCAAGGGCACCGCGGGCCGCCGCAGGGTGAGAAACGGGTATGCCGGAGGTAAGAGTCAACGCCCGCGATCACACCCCGGGCCCCTCGACGGCGGGTCTACCATCACTGACATGACCCGTGTACTGCTCGCCGAGGACGACGCGTCCATCTCGGAGCCGCTGGCCCGCGCCCTGCGCCGGGAGGGCTACGAAGTCGAGGTCCGTGAGGACGGACCCGCCGCGCTCGACGCCGGAATGCAGGGCGGCGTCGACCTGGTGGTGCTGGATCTCGGGCTGCCCGGCATGGACGGCCTGGAGGTCGCCCGCCGGCTCCGCGCCGAGGGGCACACGGTTCCCCTGCTGATCCTGACCGCCCGCGCCGACGAGGTGGACACGGTCGTCGGCCTCGACGCGGGCGCCGACGACTACGTCACCAAGCCGTTCCGGCTCGCCGAACTGCTGGCCCGGGTCCGGGCCCTGCTGCGGCGCGGCGCCGCCGAGCCCCAGCAGCCGCCCGCCACCCACGGCGTGCGCATCGACGTCGAGTCGCACCGGGCCTGGATGGGCGAGGAGGAGCTCCAGCTCACCGCCAAGGAGTTCGACCTGCTGCGGGTCCTGGTGCGGGACGCGGGCCGGGTCGTCACCCGCGACCAGCTGATGCGCGAGGTCTGGGACACCACCTGGTGGTCCTCCACCAAGACCCTCGACATGCACATCTCGTGGCTGCGCAAGAAGCTGGGCGACGACGCGGCCAACCCCCGCTACATCGCCACGGTGCGCGGCGTGGGATTCCGCTTCGAGAAGAGCTAGCCGAATCCCCACGGGGTTCCCGTCCGGACGATGAAGAGGACATGCGCCGCCGTCTGATCCAGTCCACGCTCGCCGTGGTGCTTGTCGTGATCGCCGTCTTCGGCGTCTCCCTGGTGCTCGTCGAGACCCGCACCATCAGCGACAGCGCCCGCGAGCGGGTGGAGTCCGAGGCGGTGCGGCTGGCCAGCATCGTCGACAGTCGGCTGCTGGTCGAGGACAAGGTCACCGCCGAGATCATCAGCGACCAGGTCACCGGTGACCGGTACGCCGTCATCCGGATCCCCGGCAAGCCGCCCATCGAGGTCGGCACCAAGCCGGACGGCGACGTCATCAGCGCGACGGCCCCCGGCGAGGAGGGCGAGACGGTCACCGTCCAGGAGCCGCGCTCCTCGGTGACCCGGGAGGTCGGCCGTACGCTGCTGATCATCGGCCTGGTGGCGCTGCTCGCGGTGATCGCGGCGGTGCTGCTGGCGATCCGCCAGGCCAGCAGACTGGCCTCCCCGCTGACCGATCTCGCGGAGACCGCCGAGCGGCTGGGCTCCGGCGACCCCCGCCCCCGCCACCGCCGCTACGGCGTGCCCGAACTGGACCGGGTCGCGGACGTACTGGACCGCTCCGCCGAGCGCATCGCCCGCATGCTGACCGCCGAACGGCGCCTCGCCGCCGACGCCTCCCACCAACTGCGCACCCCTCTCACCGCGCTGTCGATGCGCCTCGAGGAGATCACCCTCACCGACGACCCGGACACGGTGAAGGAGGAGGCGACGATCGCGCTGACGCAGGTCGAGCGGCTGACGGACGTGGTGGAGCGGCTGCTGACCAATTCCCGTGACCCGCGCACCGGCTCCGCGGTCACCTTCGACCTCGACGAGGTGATCCAGCAGCAGCTCGCCGAATGGCGCCCCGCCTACCGCAGCGCGGGCCGCGCCATCGTCACCTCGGGCAAGCGACAGCTGCGGGCGGTGGGCACGCCGGGCGCGGTCGCCCAGGTGCTGGCGGCGCTGATCGAGAACTCGCTGATGCACGGCGGCGGCACGGTCGCCCTGCGCACCCGCGTCACCGGCAACCAGGTCGTCGTCGAGGTCACCGACGAGGGCCCGGGCGTCTCCGCCGAACTGGGCGCGAGGATCTTCGAACGGGCGATCAGCGGCCACAACTCCACCGGCATCGGCCTCGCCGTCGCCCGGGACCTGGCGGAGGCGGACGGCGGCCGCCTGGAGATGCTGCAGGCCACTCCCGCCGTCTTCGGCCTGTTCCTGTCCCGCACCCCGCCGCAGAAGTCCCCGGACGACGAGTACCGCCGCACGGTGCGCTGACGCCTACGGCACGCGCTGTGCCGCGCGGGAGCCCTCGGGCGCCGCGGCCGGCGGCTCCGGTTCGCGGGCCGAAGGCAGCGCGCGGAAGACCCAGGTGCGGTACGACCAGAAGCGGAACAGGGTCGCCACCCCGATGCCGACGAACTTGAAGATGTTGCTCTGCAGCGGGGTGTCCCAGCCGAAACCGTACGTCGCCGTGTACAGCACGCCGTTCTCGATCACCAGGCCGACCGCGCTGAACAGCAGGAACAGCGTCATCTCCCGGGTGCGCCCGGACTTGTCGCGGTCCCGGTAGGCGAAGTAGCGGAAGCCGATGTAGTTGAAGACGATCGCCACGATGGTGGCGATGACGCTCGCCCGCACCACCTGGAGGTCGGTCCAGTGCCGGACCAGGTTGAACACACCCAGGTTGACCAGCACCCCGGCACCGCCCACGGCGCCGAACTTGGCCACTTCCCGGAAGAACCGTCGAAGCCCCGAGGAACCACGTTCCATCGTCTGCCGGCTCCTGTCCGTCGAAATGCGTCAACTCAATCATGCTAACCACCCGCGCGCGCGATCTTCCTGGCGACGCCGGCGACGGTGCGCGGTACTTCCCGCCCGGCGGGTGCGGAATCGGCCACCGTGGCGCGGGCCGATACCCTGGGGGACGTGACGTTCCCGGTAGTCGGCATGGTCGGCGGTGGCCAGCTCGCTCGTATGACACACGAGGCGGGCATCCCGCTCGGCATCAGATTCAAGCTTCTCAGTGACACTCCGCAGGATTCCGCGGCGCAGGTCGTCGGCGAGGTCGTCGTCGGCGACTACCGCGACCTGGAGACGCTGCGCGCGTTCGCGCGCGGCTGCGACGTGATCACCTTCGACCACGAGCATGTGCCCACCGAGCACCTGCGGGCCCTGGAGGCGGACGGCATCCCCGTCCGCCCGGGCCCGGACGCGCTGGTGCACGCCCAGGACAAGGGCGTGATGCGCGCGAAGCTCGACGCGATCGGTGTGCCCTGTCCACGGCACCGCATCGTCGCCGACCCCGAGGACGTGGCCGCGTTCGCGGCCGAGGGGGAGGGCTTCCCCGTCGTCCTCAAGACGGTCCGCGGCGGCTACGACGGCAAGGGCGTGTGGGTCGTCGACTCGGTGAAGGAGGCCGCCGAGCCGTTCAAGGCGGGTGTCGCCGTCCTCGCCGAGGAGAAGGTCGACTTCGTGCGCGAGCTCGCCGCCAACGTGGTCCGCTCCCCGCACGGCCAGGCCGTCGCCTACCCGGTCGTGGAGTCGCGGCAGGTGAACGGCGTCTGCGACACGGTGATCGCGCCCGCCCCCGGCCTCGAGGAGGAGCTCGCGCTGCGGGCCGAGGAGATGGCGCTGAACATCGCCAAGGAACTCGGCGTCGTCGGACATCTCGCGGTGGAGCTGTTCCAGACCCGCGACGGCCGCATCCTCGTCAACGAACTCGCGATGCGCCCGCACAACTCCGGCCACTGGTCCATGGACGGCGCGATCACCTCCCAGTTCGCCAACCACGTCCGCGCCGTCCTCGACCTCCCGCTCGGCGACCCCCGCCCGCGCGCGAAGTGGACGGTCATGGTCAACGTCCTCGGCGGCGACTACCCGGACATGTACTCCGCGTACCTGCACTGCATGGCCCGCGACCCTCAGCTGAAGATCCACATGTACGGCAAGGACGTGAAGCCCGGCCGCAAGGTGGGCCATGTCAACACCTACGGCGACGACCTGGACGACGTGCTGGAGCGCGCCCGTCACGCAGCCGGCTACCTGAGAGGCACGATCACCGAATGAGCCCAGTTGTCGGCATCGTCATGGGGTCGGACTCCGACTGGCCCGTCATGGAAGCGGCGGCCAAGGCCCTCGACGAGTTCGAGATCGCCTACGAGGTCGACGTCGTCTCCGCGCACCGCATGCCCCGCGAGATGATCGCGTACGGCGAGCAGGCCGCGGACCGGGGCCTCAAGGCGATCATCGCCGGCGCGGGCGGCGCCGCCCATCTCCCCGGCATGCTCGCCTCGGTGACCCCGCTGCCGGTCATCGGTGTGCCCGTACCGCTGAAGTACCTCGACGGCATGGACTCGCTGCTCTCCATCGTGCAGATGCCGGCCGGTGTCCCGGTCGCCACCGTCTCCGTCGCCGGGGCGCGCAACGCGGGCCTCCTCGCGGCCCGGATGCTCGCCGCACACGACGAGGAACTCCTCGGCCGGATGCGGGAGTTCCAGCAGGAGCTGAACGACCAGGCCACGGAGAAGGGCAAGCGGCTGCGGGCCAAGGCCGAGGGTTCGGCCGCCGGCTTCGGCTTCGGGAAGTGACACGGATGACCTCCTCACTGGACCGGGCCCGGGAACTGCTGCGGGAGTTCCCCGTCGTCGACGGGCACAACGACCTGCCGTGGGCCCTGCGCGAACAGGTCCGCTACGACCTCGGCTCCCGCGACATCGCCGCCGACCAGTCCGCCCATCTGCACACCGACATACCCCGGCTGCGGGCCGGCGGGGTCGGCGCGCAGTTCTGGTCGGTGTACGTCCGCGCGGACCTGCCCGACGCGGTGCCGTCCACGCTGGAACAGATCGACTGCGTACGGCAGTTGCTGGCCCGTCATCCGCAGGAGCTGGCGCCGGCGCTGACCGCCGCCGACATGGAGGCGGCGCGCGCCCAGGGCCGTATCGCCTCCCTCATGGGTGCCGAGGGCGGCCACTCCATAGCCAACTCCCTCGGCACACTGCGGGGGTTGTACGACCTCGGCGTCCGCTATCTGACCCTCACCCACAACTACAACGTGGCGTGGGCGGATTCGGCGACCGACGAGCCCGGGGTGGGCGGACTGTCGGCCTTCGGCCGTGAGGTGGTCCGGGAGATGAACCGGCTGGGCATGCTGGTCGACCTCTCCCATGTCGCCGCGACGACCATGCGGGACGCGCTGGACGCCACGTCCGCGCCGGTGATCTTCTCGCACTCCTCCGCCCGCGCGGTCTGCGACCACCCGCGCAACATCCCCGACGACGTGCTGGAGCGGCTGCCCGCCAACGGGGGCGTCGCGATGGTGACGTTCGTGCCGAAGTTCGTGCTGCAGGCGGCCGTCGACTGGACGGCCGCGGCGGACGAGAACATGCGCGCGCGCGGCTTCCACCACCTCGACACCACCGCCGAGGGCATGAGGGTGCACCGCGCCTTCGAGGAGACCCACCCGCGCCCGGTCGCCACCGTCTCCACGGTCGCCGACCATCTGGACCACATGCGCGAGGCCGCCGGCGTCGACCACATAGGCATCGGCGGCGACTACGACGGCACGGCCTTCACCCCCGACGGCCTGAACGACGTCTCCGGCTACCCGAACCTCATAGCGGAACTCCTGGACCGGGGCTGGTCGAAGCCCGACCTGGCCAAGCTCACCTGGCAGAACGCGGTACGGGTCCTGTCCGCGGCGGAGGACGTGGCGAGGGACCTCCAATCCAAGAGGAGCCCGTCGAACGCGACCCTGGAGTCCCTGGACTCCCCGGACGCCTGAGACAGAGCCCCTCCGGCGTTCGAGGAGCGGGGTCCGGGGCGGTGCCCCGGTGACGGGAAGGGAAGGGGCGGCGCGGGCGAACCGAACCGAGGGACGTCCCCCGTACCCCCGAACGCCCCGTCCACCAGGAAACCTGTCCCCGCTCCGTGCGAACGTGACCGTACCGCCAAGGTCACGACCGTACGGAGCCCGCCATGGCCGATCTCCAGGACGACCTGCACACCGCCGCCGAGATCGGCCGCGCGGACGTCCCGTACCCCGAGGAAGCCGTCCTCGTGGAACCGGCGACCTTCGCACCCGTCTCCGACCCGGACGCCGACCCCCTCACCCGCGCCCACGCCGTCCTGGCGGCCCACCCCGTGGCCGACGGCTACAACGGCCTGCCCCAGACACTGCGCCGCCTCTCCTGGTGCGACCTCGCCCTCGGCGAGAGCGCGGTCGAGACGGACGTACCCCGCCTGCGCGCGGGCAAGGTGGGCGCGATGTTCTGGTCCCTCCACCTCCCCGACGGACTCGCCCCCGACAGGGCCGTGGCCGCCACCCTCGACCACCTCGACCTCGCCAAGACGGTCGTCGCCGCCCACGGCGAGGGCCTGTACCCCGCCCGCACCGCCGGCGAGGTCGCCGACGCACGCAACCGCGGCCGGGTGGCCGTCCTGTTCGGCCCCGCGGGAGCCGCCGCCCTCGGAGACTCCCTCGGCGTGCTGCGCTCGCTGTACACCCTCGGCCTGCGCGTCCTCACCCTCACCGGCGTCTCCTGGGCGGGCCCGGCGGGACTGACCCGGTTCGGTGAGGAGACCGTCCGGGAGATGAACCGGCTCGGCATGATCGCCGACCTCTCGTACGCCTCGGAGCCGACGATCCGCCGCGTCCTCACCCTTTCCAAGGCGCCCGTGCTGTTCAGCCGCTCCGCCTCGCGTGAGCTGCGCCCGCACCCCGCGAACCTTCCCGACGATCTGCTCGGGGACATGGCGAGGACCAGGAGTCTGTGCATGGTGCCGTTGGCCGCGGAGCAGTCCGGGCCGACCGTCCGCGACGTCGCCGACCAGCTCGACCACATCCGTGGGGTCGCCGGGCCGGAGTGTGTCGGACTGTCCGGCACCTACGACACCGGCGGTGCGTGTACGCAGGAGCTGGCGGACCCCTCCTGCTATCCGAGGCTGATCGCGGAGCTGCTGCGGCGGGGCTGGGAGGAATCGGACGTGGCCCTGCTGACCTGGGGCAATGTTCAGCGGGTGCTGCGGGGGGCCGCGTTCGCCGCGCACGCGGTCCAGCAGCGGCGGGCTCCGTCGACGGCGACCGTCGGGGAACTGGACCGCTGAGGGGACGAGCGCCGCCCGCTGTGTCCCTTCGGGGTGCTGTGCTCCCGGTGTCTTTGGCCCGCCGGTCCACCGGGGTCCGGTCGGGTGGGGCAGAATGGGGCGGTGCGCCGGTTCGGCCGACTGAGCCTCGGCCGAACCGGCGCCACCCGTTCCGTCAGGCGGTGGGGCGGCCCATCGCGCGGTAGCGCCAGCCGGCCCGGCGCCACACCTCCGGGTCGAGCGCGTTGCGGCCGTCCAGGATCAGCCGGTCCGCGGCGACCTCGCCCAGCGCCGCCGCGTCCAGCTCGCGGAACTCCCGCCACTCCGTCAGATGCAGGACGACGTCCGCGCCCCGCACCGCCTCCAGCGCCGAGTCGGCGTACCCGAGGGTCGGGAAGAGGCGGCGGGCGTTGTCCATGCCCTTGGGGTCGTACACCGTGACCTGGCCGCCCTGCAGATGGATCTGCCCGGCCACGTTCAGCGCGGGGGAGTCCCGGACGTCGTCCGAGTCGGGCTTGAACGTCGCGCCCAGCACCGCCACCCGCCTGCCGAGGAACGCCCCGCCGTCCAGCGCCTGCCGGGTGAGCTCCACCATCCGGCCGCGCTGGCGCATGTTGATCGAGTCGATCTCCCGCAGGAACGTCAGCGCCTGGTCCGCGCCCAGTTCGCCGGCGCGCGCCATGAACGCCCGGATGTCCTTCGGCAGACAGCCGCCGCCGAAGCCGATCCCGGCCCGCAGGAACTTCGCGCCGATCCGGTCGTCGTAGCCGATGGCCTCCGCCAGCTTGGCGACGTCACCGTCCGCGGCCTCGCACACCTCGGCCATCGCGTTGATGAACGAGATCTTGGTGGCGAGGAAGGAGTTCGCCGAGGTCTTCACCAGCTCCGCGGTCGCGAAGTCGGTCACCACGAACGGCGAGCCCTCCTCGATCGGGGTGGCGTACACCTCCCGCAGCAGTTTCTCCGCCCGCTCACTGCGCACGCCCACCACGAGCCGGTCCGGGTGCAGGGTGTCCTGCACGGCGAAGCCCTCGCGCAGGAACTCCGGGTTCCAGGCCAGCTCCGCGTCCGCACCGGCCGGGGCGTGCTCGGCCAGATACGCGGCCAGCCGGTCCGCCGAGCCCACCGGCACCGTCGACTTGCCCACGACCAGCGCGGGACCTTTGAGATGCGGGGCGAGCGAGGCGATCGCGGAGTCGACGTACGACATGTCGCAGGCGTACTCGCCGTGCCGCTGCGGGGTGTTCACGCAGACGAAGTGGATGTCGCCGAACTCGCCGAGCTCGGCCCAGTCCATGGTGAAGCGCAGCCGCCCGCTGGACCCCTCGATCCCGGCGACATGCCTGCGCAGCAGCTCTTCCAGCCCCGGCTCGTACATGGGGACCTCACCGCGCCGGAGCTTGTCGATCTTCTCCGGTACGACATCGAGGCCCAGTACCTCGAACCCGAGCTCCGCCAGGGCCGCCGCGTGGGTCGCGCCGAGATAACCGGTCCCGATCACGGTGATCTTGAGGGCCATGGGTGCTCCAGGGGTATACGGCGAGCAGTGCGGGCCCGAGCATAACCGGGGGCCCGGGAGGGCCCGCGCGGGGCTGTCGCCCAGCTCACCTATCCACAACCGTGGATGACGCTCTAAAATTTGAGTTACTTAACGGTAGTTAGCGTGATCAGCATCGCAGCGTTTTGGAGCGTGAGAGACCTTGGCCGGATCGGCTGACTTCGACCTGTACCGCCCGTCCGAAGAGCACGACATGCTTCGCGACGCCGTCCGCTCGCTGGCCGAGGCGAAGATCGCGCCGTACGCCGCAGCGGTGGACGAGGAGGCCCGCTTCCCGCAGGAGGCCCTGGACGCCCTCACCGCGAACGACCTGCACGCGGTGCACGTCCCCGAGGAGTACGGCGGCGCGGGCGCCGACGCGCTCGCCACGGTCATCGTGATCGAGGAGGTGGCCCGCGTCTGCGCGTCCTCCTCCCTCATCCCGGCCGTGAACAAGCTGGGCTCGCTGCCGGTGATCCTCTCCGGCTCCGAGGCGCTGAAGAAGAAGTACATGACCCCGCTCGCCAAGGGCGACGGCATGTTCTCGTACTGCCTCTCGGAGCCGGACGCCGGCTCCGACGCGGCCGGCATGAAGACGAAGGCCGTCCGCGACGGCGACTTCTGGGTGCTGAACGGCGTGAAGCGCTGGATCACCAACGCCGGCGAGTCCGAGTACTACACGGTGATGGCCGTCACGGATCCGGCGAAGCGCTCGAAGGGCATCTCCGCCTTCGTCGTCGAGAAGTCCGACGAGGGTGTCTCCTTCGGCGCCCCGGAGAAGAAGCTCGGCATCAAGGGCTCCCCGACCCGCGAGGTCTACCTCGACAACGTGCGCATCCCCGCCGACCGCATGATCGGCGAGGAGGGCACCGGCTTCGCCACGGCGATGAAGACGCTGGACCACACCCGCATCACCATCGCCGCCCAGGCCCTCGGCATCGCCCAGGGCGCCCTCGACTACGCCAAGGGCTACGTCAAGGAGCGCAAGCAGTTCGGCAAGCCGATCGCCGACTTCCAGGGCGTCCAGTTCATGCTCGCCGACATGGCCATGAAGATCGAGGCCGCCCGCCAGCTCACGTACGCGGCCGCGGCCAAGTCCGAGCGCGGCGACAGCGACCTGACCTTCCAGGGCGCCGCCGCCAAGTGCTTCGCCTCCGACGTCGCCATGGAGGTCACCACGGACGCCGTCCAGCTCCTCGGCGGCTACGGCTACACCCGCGACTACCCGGTCGAGCGCATGATGCGCGACGCGAAGATCACCCAGATCTACGAGGGCACGAACCAGGTCCAGCGCATCGTGATGGCCCGCAACCTGCCGTAAGGACCGGCGGGCCGACGGGGGAAGGGCGTCCGCGGGCCGGGCGCCCTTCGTTCCGTCCGGCCGTCGCGCGCCGTCACAGGAAGCGGCGGATCGGGGTGACCGCGGCCTCGGCGAGGCGTGCGGACAGGGGGCGGCGCCGCCAGCGGGCCGGGTCGACGGGCTCGCTCAGCTTGCGGTCGGCGTCGAAGTCGTCGTCCAGCACGGCGGTGAAACCCTCGTCGAGGACGGCCAGCATGACCTCCTCGTCGTGCTCCAGGGAGCGGCGGTTGAAGTTGGTGGAGCCGATGAGGGAACAGACGCCGTCCACGGTGATGACCTTCGTGTGCAGCATGGTCGGCTGGTACTCCCGCACCTCCACGCCCGCGTCGACGAGGGTCTGGTAGTGCTGCCGTCCGGCCAGGAGACAGGCCCGCTGGTCGGTGTGCGGGCCGGGCAGCAGGATCTCGACCCGCACTCCCCGGCGGGCGGCGTCGGCCAGCAGGCCGATGAAATAGGGATCGGGCGCGAAGTAGGCGGTGGAGAGCCGGAAACGCTCCCGCGCCGAGGTGATCACCACGCGCAGCAGTGTCTGCATGTCCTGCCAGCCGAAGCTGGCCGAACCCCGCACCACCTGCACCGTGGCGTTCCCCGGCTGCTCCTGGGAGGTGAAGCGGTCGTGCTCGTCGTACAGATCGTCGTGGCACTCGGCCCAGTTCTGGGCGAAGGCCGCGGCTATACCGTCCACGGCGGGTCCCCTGACCTTCACGTGGGTGTCGCGCCACTCGCCGGGGTTGCGGGCGTCACCGCACCACTCCTCCGCGATGCCGACACCCCCGGTGAAGGCGGTGTGCTCGTCGGTCACCAGGACTTTGCGGTGGCAGCGGTGGTTCTGCCGCATCGGCGACAGCCGGGTGGGCTTGCGGAACCAGGCCACCCGGACGCCGGCGTCGCCCATGGCGTCCAGCAACTCCGGCTCGATCTCCTTGGCGCCGAAACCGTCCAGCAGCAGCCGCACCCGGACCCCCGAGCGCGCCCGCTCGGCCAGGGCGTCGGCGAACTTCCGCGCTATGTCGCCGCGCCAGTACACGAACGTCATCATGTCGACGGTGTGTTCCGCGGCGTGGATGGCCTCCAGCATCGCGGGGAAGATCCGGTCGCCGTTGCGCAGCGGAACGAGCTCGTTGCCCTCGGTCGCGGCGATGCCGATGAGCCGTTCCAGTCGTCTGCGCAGCCGTTGTCGCTCCTGCTGCGTGGTCACGTGTGCCTTCCCCTTTGTGCTCGTCCCGCCCCATGGCGCGGTCGTTGTCGTCCCGGCCGCCTCTCCTCTCTTTGCCGCTTCCGGGGGTTCCACGCGGGCGTTCTGTGTGTCCTGCCCGACACGGGGCGGGCGGGCGTCCCGTCCCCTGTGGTGGTCATGGGGGCGCAGGCGTAGGACGGAGAGCGGGGGCCGGGCCCCGGCCCTCCTTCGTCCCCCGCTCCCCCGGGAGGAACCATGACGCAGCAGCAGCCGGCCACCGTGGAACCGATGAGCCAGGACATGCGGGACTGCATCGACGCCTGTATGGCCTGCCACGGCGTGTGCGAGGAGACCATGAGTTCCTGTCTGCGGCAGGGCGACCGGGCCCGGATGCCGATCATGCGGGCGCTCATGGACTGCTCCGAGACGACCCGTATGTGCGCGGACATGATGATGCGCCGCTCGCCGCTGGCGAACGAGATGTGCATGATGTGCGCGCAGGCCTGCGACATGTGCGCCGAGGCCTGCATGTCGGTGCCGGACGACGAGCGGCTGGCGCGCTGCGCCGAGTCCTGTCGCCGCTGTTCCGAGATGTGCCGTGCGATGGCGGGCGCCACCATGTGACGCCGGACATGGCCGTGGGCACCCCGCCCGGGGTGCCCACAGCCGTGCTCGGGTGTCTCAGTTGCCCTTGACGGTGACCTTCTCGTCGTTGTTCAGCTCGTTCACCAGCTGCTTCACCTTGGCCTTGTCCCAGAGCAGGTTGCCGCCGGTGGAGCCCGCGATCGGCATGTTCATGGACGTGCCGTCACCGCCGCTGACACCCTTCATCGACCAGAACATGTCGGCCAGGTCGAACAGGCCCATGTCCTCGTCGACGATCAGGGAGTCCAGGCCGGCGCCCATCGTCGGGTAGAGCGTGAAGGGGTTGAGGATCGTGCCCGGCGTGGCCACCTGGTTGGCGAGGGCCGAGAGGAACTTCTGCTGGTTCTTCGTACGGTCCAGGTCGGAGCCCGCCAGCGCGTACCGGGTGCGGACGAAGGCGAGGGCCTCCTCGCCGTTCAGGGTCTGCTTGCCCTTCTTGAAGTCGGCGCCGGACTTGGTGTCCTTGATGTCCTGCGGGATGTCCATCTCCACGCCGCCGACCGCGTCCACGATGCTCGCGAAGCCGCCGAAGCCGATCTCCACGTAGTGGTCGATGTGCAGGCCGGTGTTGAACTCGACGGTACGGACGAGCAGTTCGGGCCCGTCCTCGGCGTACGCGGCGTTCAGCTTCACCTGGCGGCCGGTGCCGGGGTAGGTCTTGCCCGACTCGGAGCCCACGAACGACGGGATCTCCACGTTGGAGTCACGGGGCAGCGAGATCAGGGTGGGGGCGTTGTCGCCGGTGTGCAGGATCATCATCGAGTCCGTGCGCTTGCCGTCGGCGGACCCGGTGTGCAGCTTCTTCTTGTCCTCGGCGGTCATGCCCTCGCGGCTGTCGGAGCCGACGATGAGGTAGTTGGTGCCCTCGCCCTTCTCCGGCCGCTCGATCACCTTCGACAGGTCGACGTCCCGGTTGAGCTTGGAGTCGGCCCAGAAGTACGTGCCCACGGTCGTCACGACCAGCACCGTGACCAGGGTGATCGCCGTCCACTTGATACGGCGGCGCCAGTCCGGCGCGGGACGCTGCGGGCCGTGACCTCCGTCACCGCCGCTCCCGCCGCCGTACACCTGGCCGGTGTTGTAGCCGCTGTCGTGTCCGTCCACGTACGACGGCTGCTGCGGGACACCGCCGTAGGCGCCCTGCCCGGGAGGGGCCGCCGGGCCACGGCGGACCTGCCGCATGACACGGGCGCCCTCGGGCTGTGCGCTCGCGCTGCCGCGTCCGTAGCGTCCGCCGCGGTTGTCGTCGGGCCGTGCCTCGGGCCAATCAGTCATGGAAGACAGTGTGCAGGTCCGCGCAGTGCGCCATACAAGGGTCGTCGGAAAATCAGGGCACCGCTGTTGCGAAGCTGACACAAATTCCGCAGATCCGACCACGGCATAAGGTGGAGGCCATGACAGATCAGGCCCCCGCCGCAGCACTGGACGGTCCGGACATCCCGGGCAAGCCCACCTCGGCCTCCCGTACGACCCTCAGCCACATCATGACCCACAACGACACCAATCTGCTGGGTACGGTGCACGGCGGGGTGATCATGAAGCTGGTCGACGACGCGGCGGGCGCCGTCGCCGGGCGGCACTCCGGGGGGCCTGCGGTCACCGCCTCCATGGACGAGATGGCCTTTCTGGAGCCGGTCAGGGTCGGCGACCTGGTCCATGTGAAGGCCCAGGTCAACTGGACCGGCCGGACCTCGATGGAGGTAGGCGTCCGGGTCCTGGCCGAACGCTGGAACGAGTCCGCCCCGGCCACCCAGGTCGGCTCGGCCTACCTGGTCTTCGCAGCGGTCGACGCGGACGGCAAGCCCCGCAGGGTCCCCCCGGTCGTCCCGGAGACGGAACGGGACGAACGCCGCTACCAGGAAGCCCAGATCCGCCGCACCCACCGCCTGTCCCGCCGCAGGGCCATCATGGCCCTGCGCGAGAAACGAGCGGCGGAGGGCTTCGACGCCTAGGGGCGCGGACGGGGGTCTGGGGGCGCAGCCCCCAGGGACGGGACGGGAAGGGGCGGCGGGGGCGAAAAAACCCACTCACGAGCACCCCACCTCGTCCCCCCGCACCACCCCGAACTCCCCCTGCCCGGGATCCTGCGCCCGCACCTTCCGCACCTTCTCGAAATCGGCCCCCGCGATCACCTTGAGCAGGGCCCCCTGGCCCTTGACCGCCCGCAGCTCACTACCGGGAAGAGCCGCCGCGAGCGACTTCGCGGACCGGTCCCACCGCGGGTCGTAGGCGACGACCGTCCGCCGCACGTCGCGCTCCGCCGCGTTGACCGGCGCCCGGGTCGTACGGAACCCGGTAGCCGCCAGCGCGGCGTCCACCCGCCGCGCCAGCCCCGCCGTACGCGTGCCGTTCTCCACCCGCACCCGGATCTGCCGGGGGTCCACCGGAACCCGGACCGCCGCATCGGCCGTACGCCGCACGGACAGCGGCTCGTCCCGCCGCAAGGCGTCGAAGATCCGCGCCGCCTTCTCCGCATCCCACTTCAACGTCGAGCCGACCCCCTTCACCGCGTACCCCATCCGCCCGATCGGCACGGTGGTGAACTCGGACGAGGCCGGCGAGAAGTTCCGCATCGCCCGCCCGAGATCGAGGAGTTCACCGGTGCCGAAACCCTCGTCGGCCCGCACGGACCCGAGTACCGCCCGCGTCACGTCCCGGAACCTCATCGGGTTCAGCAGGATCCCGGAGGACGTGGCCCGCTCCACCAGCGCCGCCATGAAGTGCTGCTGACGCTTCATCCTGCTCAGGTCGGAGGCGCCGTCGACATGCCGTGCGCGGACGTACTGCAGCGCCTGGCCGCCCTTGAGGGTGTGCCGGCCGGGGCGCAGATCGAGGCCGGTGTGGTCGTCCTTGAGTGCCTTGTCGGTGCAGATCTCGACACCGCCGACGACGTCCACGGTCTTCATGAAGCTGGTGAAGTCGACCTCCAGATAGTGGTCGATCTTCACCCGGGTCATCTTCTCGACCGTGCGCACGGTCAGCCGCGGCCCGCCCTCCGCGTACGCCGCGTTCAGCTTGACCGGGTGCCCCTTGTGCCGCTCCCCGCTCACCCGGTCGGTGTGCGGGGGCGTCATGGCGTACGAGTCACGGGGCAGGCTGACGACGCTGGCGTGGTCCCGGTCCGCCGAGATGTGCACGATCATGATCGTGTCGGTGCAGTTGCAGGGCGCCCCGCCGAGCCGGTACCTCTCGCGCTCCGCCCTGCCGATCTTCTCCCGGCCGTCGGTGCCGACGAGCAGGATGTTCATGCCGTGACCGGCCTCGGGGCGGTTCTTCATGTCGCGGAACGGGTCGACGCGGGCGATGTCGTCGTCGAGGCCGCTCATCACCGCGTGCCCGATCCCGGCGGAGGCCAGCACCACGACCGACAGCGAGGTGACGGTGCGCATCACCCAGCGCGGCTTCCCGCGGGCCGGCGCCGGTGGCCGCGGGGTCCGGCGGGGCGGCCGCGGGCGGTGCTGGGGTGCGGTGCGGGGCCGGGGGGACCGCGGCGGCGTGGGCAAGGGGGGACACCTCCGGACGACGGCCGTACGTGGGATCGTGAGCACGGTAGGCCGATACGATCTGCGGCCCGCCGGATCGCCCCCGGCACGCGCGGCGGTGTCCCCCGTTCGCGGTAACGTGAGCCCCCTATGAACGCCAATCCCGACGTGCGGCTCCCCGCCGTTTCCGTGATCATGCCCGTCCTCAACGAGGAGCGGCACCTGCGTGGTGCCGTACGCGCGATCCTCGCCCAGGAGTACGCCGGCGAGATGGAGGTCGTGATCGCCCTCGGTCCGTCCGCGGACCGCACGGACGAGATCGCCGCCGAGCTCGTGGCCGAGGACCCGCGGGTGCACACCGTGCCCAATCCGACCGGCCGCACCCCGGCCGCCCTCAACGCGGCGATCAAGGCCTCGCGCCATCCGGTCGTGGTCCGCGTGGACGGGCACGGGATGCTCTCCCCGAACTACATCGCGACCGCCGTACGGCTCCTGGAGGAGACCGGCGCGCAGAACGTCGGCGGCATCATGCACGCCGAGGGGGAGAACGACTGGGAGCACGCCGTCGCCGCCGCCATGACGTCGCGGATAGGCGTGGGCAACGCCGCCTTCCACACCGGTGGCGAGGCCGCGCCCGCCGAGACGGTGTACCTGGGCGTGTTCCGGCGGGAGGCGCTGGAGCGGCAGGGCGGTTACAACGTGGAGTTCATCCGCGCCCAGGACTGGGAGCTGAACTTCCGCATCCGTGAGGCCGGCGGGCTGATCTGGTTCTCGCCGGAGCTGAAGGTGTCGTACCGGCCCCGGCCGAGCGTGCGGGCGCTGGCCAAGCAGTACAAGGACTACGGCCGTTGGCGGCACGTGGTGGCCCGCTACCACTCCGGTTCCATCAACCTGCGCTATCTCGCCCCGCCGACGGCGGTGTGCGCGATAGCGGCCGGGATCGTGGTGGGCGCGGCACTGACCCCGTGGGGCTTCCTGGTGCCCGGCGGCTATCTCGCGGCGATCGCCCTGGGGTCCGTACCGGCCGGCAAGGGGCTGCCGCTGAAGGCACGGCTGCAGATTCCGGTGGCGCTGGCGACCATGCACATGTCGTGGGGCTGGGGCTTCCTGACCAGCCCGAAGTCCCTGGCGAAGAAGGTCATCGCCTCACGCCGCCCCGCCGTCACCGCGGACGCGCCGGCCACCTGACGTTCCCGTCGTGCGTGAGCCCCTTCCCGGACGCCGGGAAGGGGCTCACGCGCGTTCGGTTCACCAGGTGAAGCCCGGGCTGACGTGCATGCACGCCTTGTCGTCGGCGCCGTTGAGCGCCTGTGCCGACTCGGGGGTGGTGTTGTCCTCCTCCGGCGCCTCGTAGGTCGTGCCCTCGCGCCAGTCGGCGCCGACCACGAGGGTGACGCCGGACACCTCGGTGGAGCGCTTCACCGCGCTCGCCGGGACGCCGAGGGCGTCGGCGACGCGGCGGGCGTCGCCCTCCAGGTCGGCGCTCGGATACCGCACCATCGTCCGCTTCTCGCTGAGGGCGCTGGTGGTGTCGGCGGTCGCCGCGGTGAAGCCCTGCTCCTTCAGCGCCGCCACGACCGTGCTGGTGCGCCCGGAGGCGGCGGCGAGGGTGTCCGTGCGGGTGCCGTTGCGGACCTGTACGGCGATGTCGGCGTCGTCGGCGGCCGGGTCCGACGGCGCCTTCTCCTCGGCCTCCACCGGCTCGGCGTCCTTGCCGTCGAGGGCGATGTCGTCGCGCACGAGACGGAACAGCTGCTCCGCGTCCTCGGTCGGCTCCACGCGGGCGCCCACGTACCGGTTGGGCATCGTCGTCATGGTGATGCGCTTCGGCTCCACCTTGCGCAGCTCGGTGCTCAGGTCGTACAGCTTCTTCACCGTGTCGAGCCCAGGGTCGACGGTGAGCGCCTCGGTGGCCTTCTCGGCCAGCCTGCGCAGCTTGTTGGGGTTGCTCAGCGTGGCGTTCTCACGCAGCTCGCGGACCAGTGAGTTCATGTACATGTGCTGCGCCTTGGCGCGGGCGAGGTCGCTGCCGTCCTCGAAGCCGTAGCGCGTGCGCAGCCATTGCAGGGCCTGCTCGCCCTTCACCGGGTGGGTGCCCTTCTCCATCTTCAGACCGGAACCGTGGCCCTGGCTGTCGCGCGAGTGGATGTTGGCGTCGACGCACACCGGGACGCCGCCGACCGCGTCCGCCATGGAGACCACGCCAGCGAAGTCGACCATGACGAAGTGGTCGATGTGGATGCCGGTGAGCTCCTGCCAGGTCGCCACCGTGCAGCCGGGGCCGCCGTGTCCGAGGCTCTGGTTGGTCATCGTCCGCCCGTTGCTCGCCGGGTACACCGTCCCGTCGTCCGGGTCCGTGCACTTGGGGATCTCGAGCAGGGTGTCGCGCGGCATGCTGACCACGGACATGTTGGACCGGTCGGCGGACAGATGCACCAGCATCTGCACATCGGCGAGCGGGGTCGAGCCGAACGTCTCGCGGGCGCCGCCGAGTTGCTGGTTCTTCTCGGTGTCCCGCGCGTCGCTGCCGATGAGCAGGATGTTCAGCGGGGTCTGTCCGGCCGCGTTCGGCGTCGGCTGGGCGACCTTGGTGTCGCCCAGGTTCAGGGCGTCCTTCTTGATGTTGTGGTTCAGCTGCCGGTAGTAGAGGTAACCGGCCCCGGCCGCACCGACTATGAGCAGGGCGAGGACCGCCGCGAACCATTTGAGCAGCCGGCGCGCGCGCCGCGGGCGGGGGCCGCCCTCGTCCTCGCCCTCGGTCGGACTTTCGTCCGGGTCCACCTCACGCTCGCCGTCACCGAGCGTCTCCGGTGCGGCGTTCCGCGTCACTGCCGCCGTTCTCCCCACTCCTGGCAACCCCTCGCCTCGTGAAGCAGGCCCGTCCTGCGTCCTGTTAGACGCACGACGGGCCCGTCAGTTGCCCCGGTAATCCAACCGACTTCAACAAGTTACGCGGGAGCGCGGGAGGCTTCGGGAGGGCGCTACCAGCGGTAGGGCTTGTACACGTCCATGCACGTGCCCGTCTCCGCGCCGTTGAGGGCGTCGGCGTCGTCCGGCAGGTCACCGGCGGCGGGCGGAGCCTGCTCCGGATAGTCCGTGCCCTCACGCCAGTCCGCGCCGATCACGACCGTGACACCGGAGACATCGGCGGACTGCCTGACGGAACTCGCCGGGATGCCGAGCGACTCGGCGACCCGCCGGGCGTCCCCCCGCGAGTCCGCGGCCGGATACCGTACGGCGGTCCGCTCCTCGGCGAGCGCGCGGGAGGTGTCCGGCGCGGCGCGGGTGAAGCCCCGCGTCACCAGGGACTGGGCGATCTCCTTGGCCCGCCCGCCGACGGGGCCGAGGGTCGCGGAGCGGGTGGCGTTCTGCACGAGGACACCGATCTCGGCGTCCGGGGCGGCGGGGTCGGCGGAAGCCTTGTCCTCGTCCTTCTCGTCCCTGCCGCTCGCCGTGTCCTTGCCGCCCTTGCCGCCCTTGTCGTCGAAGGACACGTCGTCGCGGAGCATGGTCCACACCCGCTCGGCCTCGTCGCCGGCCGCGAGCAGATGGTTGCCGTTCTGCGGGTCCTCGACCGTGGGCAGCGTCGTCATGGTGATCCGGTCCGGCGGCACCGTCTTCAGCTGCATCCCCAGGTCGTACAGCTTCTTCACCGTGCCGATCTCCTCCGAGACCGTCAGCGAACTGGTCGCCGCCTCGGCCAGGTCCATCAGCCTGCCCGTGTCGGTGAACACGTTCTGGTCCCGCAGGGTGCGGATCATCGAGTTCATGTACATGTGCTGGGCCCGCGCCCGCAGCAGGTCACTGCCCCAGGCGTGCCGGGTGCGCAGCCACTGCAGCGCCCGCTCGCCCTCGACCTTCTCCGACCCGGCCTTCATCTTCAGGCCCGAACCGCCGGGCACGCCGGGCAGCGGACGGTCCCACACGTTCTGGTTGACGCACACCTCGACGCCGCCGATGGCGTCGGCCATCGACACGACGCCGGCGAAGTCGATCGTCATCCAGTGGTCGATGTAGACACCGGTGAGGTTCTCCCAGGTGGCCAGGGTGCAGCCGGGGCCGCCGCGGGCCAGCGAGGTGTTGATGATGTCGTTGGTCGCCGGGTAGCGGTCCCCGGTCTTCGGGTCGGTGCACGCGGGGATGTCGACCCGGGTGTCGCGCGGGATGCTGACCACGGCCGCGCTCTCGCGGTCGGCGGAGAGGTGGATCAGCATCTGCACATCGCCCAGCGGCGGATTGCCGCGGGTGTCCCGGCCGCCGCCGAGCGCGACGTTCTTGGCGGAGGCGCGGCTGTCGGAGCCGATCAGCAGGATGTTCAGCGGCGTCTGCCCGGCCGCGTTGGGCCCGGTCCGGTGCGCCTTGGAGTCACCGCTGCTGCGCTCACCCTTCTCAATGTTGCCGTTCAGATGCTCGTAGTACAGGTAACCGGCGCCGGCCGTCCCGAGTATCAGTACGGCCAGGGTCGTCGCCGACCAGCGCAGCGCGCGCCGGCCCCGCCCGGCGGACGGTCCCCGTCTGCCTTCCGGCGGGCCGTCGGTGCCGTCCGGGGCCTGCGGCCCGCCGTCCGGCAGACCGGGTCCGGGCTCCTCCTGCACACCGCTCCGCGTCACCGTCACCGTCTCCCCCTCGCACCACGCAACGGGCCTGCCCCGCGCCCTGTAGGACGCGGAACAGGCCCGTCAGGTCACTTGGCGCACTCGACCTTGTCCGCCGTGGACTTCTCGATGTCGTCGGGCGCCTTGTCCGGAGTCGTGAGCGGGATGCCGGCACCCTTGAAGTCCTTGCCGAGCGTCAGCGTCATCGCGGGCACGCCCTGCGAGTTGGTGACGCTCTCGCCGGGCTTCATCGCCGACCCGGACAGCCCCAGGATGTCGGCCAGACGGCGTGCCTGGGCGGCCTGGTCGGGGGCGTACTCCAGCGTCGTTTTACTCAGTTCCTCCGGCGCGTTGCCGGCGTTCTCCGACTTGTCGACGCCCTGCTCCACCTGCAGCCAGCTGAGGGTCTCCTGGGCACTGCCGGACTTGGCGCCGCCGTTGAGGATCTGCACCCGCACCTCGGAGGCCGGTGCCTTCTCGCCCTTCAGCCGGGCGGCGACGGCGGCCTTCTCCTTCTTCTTCTGCTGCTTGACCTCGGTGAAGGAGACGTCGTTCCTGATCAGGTCGAAGATCGCCGGGGCCTTCGCCTCGTTGAGGACGACGGTCGCCTTCACCTTCTCGGCGGGGTTGTCCAACACCGGAATCGTGGTGAAGGACAGGTTCTTGGTGTCGAGCTTGCCCAGCTCCAGACCGAGGTCCTTGAGCTTGTTGATGCTGTCCAGCTGGGAGTCGACGGTCAGTGCCTTGGTCCCCGCCTCCGCCAGCTTGATCATCTTCGTCGGGCTGGTGAGCGTGTCGTTCGACTTCAGCTTCCGCATCAGCGAGCTCAGGAACTGCTGCTGCAGCTCGATCCGGCTCAGGTCGCCACCCAGACCGACGGAGTGCCGGGTCCGTACGAACGCCAGCGCCTCCTCGCCCTCGATGGTGTGTGTGCCCTTGGGCAGCTTCAGATGCGAGTCCGGGTCGTCGATGTCCTTGGCCAGGCAGACGTCGACGCCGCCGACGGCCGACGTCAGCGTCTTCACCGCGTTGAAGTCGGCCACCATGAAGTTGTCCGGCGTGATGCCGGTCAGCTCCGTCACCGTCCGCATGGTGCAGCTGGGCGTACGGCCGTCCTGGCCGAGGCTGGTGTTGAAGCGGGCGCCGGTGGAGCCCGGGATGATCTTCTCGCTGCCGTCCTCCTGCTGCGTCGGGCAGTCGGGGACGTCGACTATCAGGTCACGCGGAATGCTCAACGCGGTCGCGTTGGAGCGGTCCTTGGAGACATGCAGCAGGAGCGTGGTGTCGGCGTGACCCTCGCTGCCCGCGTCCCCGTATCCGTCGTTGCCCGAGCCGGTGCGCTTGTCGGTGCCGATCAGCAGGATGTTGATCGCCTTGTCCTTGCTGAAGCCACCCGTACTGGCGCCGTCGTCGGAGACGGACTGGATGTTGTCGTTCAGATGCTCCAGATAGAGGTAACCGGCCGTACCGGCGGCGAGCACCACGAAGGCCATCGTGCCGCCGGTCCACAGCAGGACCTTCTTCGTCCTCGACTTCTTCTTCGCCGGCCGGCGCCCGCGCCGCCCCGGGGGCGGCTCCTCCGGCGCGCCCCGGCGTCTGCGCTGCGGCGGCACCTCACGGTCCGGGGACTCCCGGTCCGGTGCGTCCCGGTCCGGTGTCCCCCGCTCGCGTTCGGGCGCGCGGCCCGACGGTGCCGGCCGGCCGCGTCCCGCGCCCGGGGGGCGTGGATTACGCGGCCCCGGGACCGCTGATTGCGGTGCGGAAGGGCCCAGTCGCAGTTCGTATTCGCCGGTGTCCGGGTTGAGCACCCACTGGTCTGCGGGATCGATGTTCTCCGCCCGCCCACGGCCTTGCGCGTCCACGTCGCTTGAATCCTCCGTCGGGCCCACGCGGCGCCTTTCCCCTCCCAAGGCGCTCGGGTCTCGGTCACACAGTGCGGGATTCTCAGGACAGGCCTGAAGGAACGGACGCACCGGAGCGCTCACACTAACGGTCCAGATCGAGTGGAAGCGACGGCGGTGACGAATTCCACTTCCTCACAAGTGGGCAATCCACCCATTTCCTCGGACAAAGGTGCGGTGCCTTGGAGTTGACTTGGAGCAGGCTTTACGCACAGATGTCCTCGGCGGCCGTGTTTCCCGAGAACGTCGGTGCCGGAGAGGGGTTGCCGGACGGCTTCCCCGATTTCTTTTCCGTGGCCTTTCGGTCACCGTCCGTGTCGACGACCACGGGCGCGTCCTTGCGCAGCCGCTCGAACAGATTCTCCGCGGCGGGTTGCGCGAGCTGGTCCCGATTCACGTCCCCGCTGTACGGCTCCCGGGGAACGGTCAGGAATTGCACGCCTTCCGTGGGGACGTCACGCAGCCCGCGCACAAGGTCGTACAGACTTCGCAGACTGGCCAGTCCCGGGTCGGTGGTGAGGGACGAGGTGGCCGCGTCCAGAACGGGATAGAGCTTCACCGGATTCAGCAGTACGTCATTGCCGCTCACCTTGTTGACGAGCGCGCCGAGGAAGCGCTGCTGCCGTTCCATACGGCTGGTGTCGCTGCCGTCGCCGAGGGTCTTGCGGGCGCGGACGTAACCGAGCGCCTGTTCCCCGTTCAGCGTCACCCGGCCGGCCGGCAGCCTCAGCTCGGCGTCCTTGTCGTCGACGGGCTCGCGCAAACACACCTCGACGCCGTCCACCGCGTCGACCATGTCCTTGAACCCGGCGAAGTCGACGACCACGTGATGGTCGATCCGGATATCGGTGAGCTTCTCCACTGTACGGATGGTGCACGCCGAACCGCCCACGGAGAAAGCGGAGTTGAACATCGTGAACACCGGCGTGGAACGCGACCCGCCGGGTCGGCGGCAGTCGGGCACGTCCACCATCAAATCCCGGGGGATGGACACCGCGGTGGCGCTGCGCCGGCCGGTCGACAGATGCAGCAGGATCACGGTGTCGGACCGTTCCGTCCCCGCGTCGTGCCCGTAGCGGGCGTTCTCCTGCCCGGAGCGCGTGTCCGAGCCGATCAGCAGGATGTTCCGGGCGCCCTCGGTGAGCGTGGCGGGCCGCTCCTTCTCGTACCGCGCGAGTTCGGCCGCCGCGGCCTCGTCCGGGGTGATGTTCCGCTCGAGCTTCATGTACACCACCCACCCGGCGCCCGCGGCGCCGAGCAGGACGACGACGGCCGCGAGCCCGGCCCCGAACGCCCACCGCCGTCGCCGGCGCCGCGCCCGCCCACGCCCACTCGCCGAGGCCCCGTGCACGCCCGCGGACTCACTCATGCCAGCGCCATCCCTCACCACGTACGGTCCCGTACGACGATGCCCCGAAAGCCGGCTACAAGCCCCCCGCTACTACGCCACCCGAGCGACCGACCACCGCGGCACCCTCGCGATCCGCGCCCAGTCGCTGCCGTTGGGTCGGCAACCCCGGCCCGCCGCGTCACGCCTCCGCTGCCGCGGGCAGTCGTGCCGCTGGGGCGGCACGGGTGGGCGCGACGGCACCCCGTGAGCGCCGGGCCGCGCGAACACCCCCGGGTCCGCCCAACGCGCGGCACCGCACAACGTGCCCCGCCAACCTCAAGCGGCCCCGGCCCTTCAATCCCGCGAGTGCCGGCCCACGCCAACACCCCCGGCCCCAGACACAACGGCGGGCGTCACCGCGCGATGACACTCACCCGTTCACTCTCCACCCGCGTGTCCAACGCCGATTCCCCCAGCAGCCCCAGGTGACGGCACAGCACCACGGACCCCCCGACCGCCAACGGCCCGTACAGCCCCGCACACAGCCCCTCCCACGTGTCGTAGGACAACCCCGAAAGGACCCGCGCCCCCGGCCCGGTGAGCCCCAGCCCCGACGCCTCCGCCCGAGCCCGCTCGACGACCTCCGCCCCGCTGAACTCCCGCCCCGCCACGATCAGCGCAGGCTCCTCCGGATCCACCCGCCCGTACGGCACGAACCGGTCCCCCTGCCCCGGCACCTCGACCGCGTAATCGGCGAAGCCCTCCGGCGGCTGCGGAAACCGCCCCCCGAGCGGCCTGAGCGCCAGCGCGACCCGCGGCCCCGAACAGCTCCGCGCCGCCGACAGCGACTCCGGATCCGGACCGCTCACCACCACGTCCGCCGCCGCCGGATCCCCGGCCACGTCCGCGACCACTCCCACCGACGCGCACGCCAGCAGCCACACCGCCGTCTGCCAGTGCGCCGGCAGCAGCAGGGCCACCCGGTCGCCGGGTTCCACGGACAGCTCGTCCTGGAGCAGGTTGGCGGTCTTGGCCACCCAATTGGCGAAGGTGGCCACGGACAATTCGACACGTTCGCCCGTGGCATCGTCGTAGAAGGTCACGAGGGGGCGCACCGGGTCCGCGGCGAGCGCGGAACCCAGCAGGTCGGCAGGGGTGCGGTCGGTGGCGTTCACCCGCGCAAGCGTACGCGGACCCGTCCGCCCGCACCCTGCCCGAGGGGCACCGGTTCGGCGGAACGGGACCCGACAGCCCGTCACATCCCGGATGGACAGAATTGTCTGACTCTGTCCAAGCTCAGGAGCATGCGTGGAATCCTTGCTTCCTCAATCGGTGTCACCTGCGCCGCCGCCCTCGCCCTCCCGCTCGCCCCGCCCGCCACCGCGGCGGACCCGGGACCGGCCCCGACGGCAGAAGCGGCCACGCGCGCAGCGGTGACGGCCCAGCACGACGTACCCGGCAGCACCCAGTCGCTGCCCCTGAGACCCCTCACCCGCGACCGTGCCTCGGGCACCGCCGTCCTCGGCCTCGCCCCCCGGGCCGTACGGCACTTCTCCCTCCTCGGCGTGATCTGGGACGACCCCGCCGACGAACTCCACGGCCGCGTCCAGGTCCGCACCCGGGCGGCCGGCACCGGCGGCTGGACCGGCTGGCAGGACGTCGAGACGCACTACAGCGACCACGGCGCCGATCCGGACAGCGCGGAAGGCTCCTCGGACGGGGTGCACGGCGCCACGGCGCCGCTGTGGGTGGGGGAGTCGGACGGAGTGGAGGTCCGGGTCCAGCCGGGGCCCGGGACGGAGGAGCCCGGGGCCGAGGAGCCCGAGGGGGGTGATCACTCGATCCTGCCCCCCGGGCTGCGGCTCGAACTCGTCGACCCCGGGGACGACACCCAGGAGAGCCCCCGCAGCGGCCCGATGAGCGCCGAGGCGAGCGCCGCCTCCGCCGTCAACTCCGCCCTCGCCCCGCTCGGCGCCACGGAGATCCCCGCACTGAACGGCGAGCAGACCCGCGAGGAACTCCTCACCCTGCGCGGAGCCCGGCTCACCGAGCAGCAGCGGGCCAAGCCGTACATCGGACCGCGCCCCGCCATCGTCACCCGGCGCGGCTGGGGAGCCGACGAGAGCCTGCGGGAGACGCGGTTCGTTTACACCAGCAAGGTCAAGGCGGCCTTCGTGCACCACACCGCCTCCGGCAACAACTACACCTGCGCGCAGGCGCCTTCGCTCATCCGCGGCTTCTACCGGTACCACGTGAGCAGCCTCGGCTGGCGGGACATCGGCTACAACTTCCTCGTCGACAAGTGCGGCCGGATCTACGAGGGCCGGGCCGGGGGAGTGGCGAAGGCCGTCAAGGGCGCGCACACACTCGGGTTCAACACCAACTCCACGGGCATCGCGGTCATCGGCTCCTACGGCTCCAAGAAGCCGTCGGCCTCCGCCGTGAAGGCCGTCGCCCGGCTCACCGCGTGGAAACTCGGGCTGTACGGGATGAATCCGCGGGGCAAGACATATCTGACGTCCGGCGGTGGCAATCTCTACCGAAAGGGCAAGAAGGTGCGACTGAACGTGATCTCCGGTCACCGGGACGGGTTCAACACCTCGTGCCCCGGGGGGAAGCTGTACAAGAAGCTCGGTACGGCGCGTACCACGGCGGCCCGCTACCAGGGCCGCTGAGACGGGCCGGGCGCTCCTTCCTGCCGGAGGCGGTCTGCATACACTGGCCGGCCGAAAGACAGTTCGGCCGGTCCCGGCAGGAAGCAGAGACGACAGGTGACAGAAGCGATTCTCCTGGTCGGCGGCAAGGGCACGCGGCTGCGACCGCTCACGGTGCACACGCCCAAACCCATGGTCCCGGCGGCCGGGGTGCCCTTCCTCACGCACCAGCTGGCGCGGGCGCGGGCGGCGGGCGTCGAGCACATCGTCCTGGCCACGTCGTATCTGGCCGAGGTCTTCGAGCCGTACTTCGGCGACGGGGCGGCGCTCGGGCTGCACATCGAGTACGTGACGGAGGAGGAGCCGCTCGGCACGGGCGGCGCGATCCGCAACGTCGCGTCGCGGCTCCGGTCGGGGCCGGACGAGCCGGTGCTGGTCTTCAACGGGGACATCCTGACGGGGCTGGACATCCGGGCGCTGGTGCGGACGCACGAGACGATCGGCGCGGACGTCTCGCTGCACCTGACGCAGGTGACCGATCCCCGCGCGTACGGGCTGGTGCCGACGGACGCGTCGGGGAGGGTGCTCGCCTTCCTGGAGAAGCCGCAGACGCCGGAGGAGATCGTCACCGATCAGATCAACGCGGGGGCGTACGTCTTCCGCCGGTCGGTGATCGACACGATCCCGGCGGGGCGGGTGGTGTCGGTGGAGCGGGAGACGTTCCCCGGGCTGCTGGCGGCGGGAGCGCATCTGCAGGGCATGGTCGACTCGACGTACTGGCTGGACCTCGGGACGCCGGCGGCGTTCGTACGAGGGTCGGCGGATCTGGTGCTGGGCCGCGCGCCGTCGCCGGCGGTGCCGGGGCGCTGCGGGGACCGGCTGGTGCTGCCCACGGCGACCGTGGCACCCGACGCGAAGCTGGCGGGCGGGACGGTGGTGGGCGAGGGCGCGTTCGTGGCGGAGGGCGCGCGCGTCTTCGGCAGCACGATCCTGCCGGGGGCGGTCATCGAACCGGGCGCGGTCGTCACGGACTCGCTGATCGGTACACGCGCCCGAGTGGGCGAACGCACGGTCCTCACCGGCACGGTGATAGGCGACGGCGCGACGATCGGCCCCCACAACGAACTCCGGTCCGGCGCCCGGGTCTGGTGCGACGCCACAATCCCCGCAGGAGCGCTCCGCTTCTCCTCGGACCAGTAACGCCCCCGGCGCCCGCACGACCGCCCCCACCCCGGCGGTAGTGCCGCAGGGGCGGCAAACCCACCCCACCCCCGCCAGCCGCGGGCAGTCCTGCCGCTGGGGCGGCACGGGTGGGCGCGACGGCACCCCGCAAGCGCCGGGCTGCGCGAACACCCCCGGGTCCACCTCAACGCAGGGCACCTCACCGGCGTCAGCCCGTGCGGACCCCCGGTCCACCTCAACGCACCGCGCCGAACCTCACAGCCGCCCGATGTCCCCGTACGCCATCCGCGGCCCCCGCCGCCCCGGCACCCTCCCGCTCAGCAGAATCAACCGCGCGGCCCGATGCCGCTGCCCCGCATACGGCTCCAGCAGCGACAGCATCACGTCGTCGTCCGCATCCCGGTCCCCCGCGAGCGCCCACCCCACGATCCCCGGCAGATGCAGATCCCCCACGGTCACCGCGTCCACCGCCCCATGACTCCGCTGCACCGTCTCCGCCGACGTCCACGGCCCGATCCCCGACACCAGCTCCAACCGCGCCTGCGCCTCGGCGGCAGGCATCCCCACCGCCTCCTCCAGCCGCGCGGCGACCCGTACCGCCCGCAGGACCGTCGACGCCCGCTTGTCGTCGACCCCGGCCCGATGCCACTCCCAGGAGGGAATCAGCGCCCACGTCCGGGGCGCCGGCATCACCGACATCCGCTCGGGCGCGGGCCCGGGCGCCGGCTCGCCGTACTTCCGTACCAGCAGCCGCCACGCCCGGTACGCCTCACCCGTCGTGACCTTCTGCTCCAGCACCGACGGGATCAACGACTCCAGCACCAGCCCGGTCCGCGTCAGCCGCAGCCCCGGACGCCGATGACTGGTCAGCGCCAGCAGCTTGTGCCGGGGCACGAAGGCCGACGGATCGTCCGAGGCCCCGAGCAGCTCGGGGAGGCCGTCCAGCAGCCATGCGGCGCCCGGCCCCCACGCCTCCCCCCGGATCTCCCCGCCGCGCGCCGTCACCCGCAGCGTCCCCGGCCCCGCCGGGGTCAGACTGGCCCGCCACACGGACCCGTCCGGCAGCGCCCGGAACGTCGGATCACCGGGCCCGCGCCGCAGCGGCCCGAGCACCAGCCCGAGGTCCAGCGGCCCCTCCGGCACCCACGTCCGTACGCGTGCCGGAGCCGGTGCCTGGCGGGGGACACCCGCGGGCACGGCGACATGGCCGCCGCGTACCGTCGTACGGGTCGGGCGCGGGGAGAAGCGTCCTGCCAAGAGGGATCCCGGGGGTGGAAGTGGAACGGGGGCCTCTACGAGGGTAGGCCCACCCGCCGGGCCCCCCGGCTCAGCGCACCTCGATGAAACCCGCCGCGTCCCGCTCCGGGCGCGGACGCGGGTCCTCCGCCGGGTGGCCGATCGCCACCGCGCCCATCGGGTCCCAGTCGCCGGGCAGGTCCAGGACCTCGCGGACCACCTCCCGGCAGAACATCGTCGACGACACCCATGCCGAGCCCAGCCGCTCCCCGGCCAGCGCGACCAGGAAGTTCTGCACACCGGCGCCCGTGGCGACCACGAACATCTCCCGCTCCGCGGCGTCCCGCCGCGCGTCCCCGTAGGTGTGCGAGCCGTTCATGACGAGGCAGGGCACGGCCAGATACGGCGCGTTGCGCAGCACGTCACCGCGGCGGACGCGCTTGGCGATGGACTCCTCCGACTTGCCGTCACGGCGCAGGTCCGCGATCCAGGCCTCACGCATCGCGTCCAGCAGGCGGGTGCGGGACCCGGACGACTCCAGCAGCACGAAACGCCACGGCGTGGTGTGGTGCGGGGCCGGCGCCGTCACCGCCGCCGCCACCGCGCGGCGTACGGCGTCGGGGTCGACCGGCTCGTCCGTGAACGCCCGCACCGTACGGCGCTGGGTCACCGCCTGGCGTACCGCCTCGGACGTGCCCAGGCGGAACATGTCGTCACGCGCGCCGCGGACCATCGCCCGCGCGCCCTCGCCGTCGTCGGCCGCCACCAGATGGGCCAGCCCGCGGACCACGGCCACCGGGACGCCGGACGTCTTGCCCTTGACCAGGTCGCCCGCCGCGGCGAGTTCGTCGGCCGTGGCGACCACGGTGACGCCGAGCGGGTTGCCGTGCGTGTCGGTGCCGCCGCGCAGGTCGTCCAGCACGCGGACGCCGGCCGCGCCGATCGCCACGTCCGTCAGCCCCGCCCGCCACGGGCGGCCGAAGGTGTCGGTGACGATCACACCGACCGTGACTCCGAGGGCGGCGCGCAGCCCCTCGCGGATCGCCCGCGCGGAGGCGTCCGGATCCTCGGGCAGCAGCAGGACCGTCCCGGCGGGGGTGTTGGAGGCGTCGACCCCGGCCGCGGCCATGACCAGGCCCTGCCGGTTCTCGACGATGCGCAGGGGGCCCCGCCGGGCCACCACACGGACGGTCTCCGCGTCGATCGCGGCCTCCCGGTCCGCCGCCTCGGCGATCCGGCCCTCCGCCTTGGAGACGATCTTCGAGGTGACGAGGAGGACGTCGCCGTCGGACAGATCCGGTACGGCGGCCGCGATCAGCTTGGCCAGATCGTCGCCCTCCCGGATCTCGGGCAGGCCCGCCACGGGCCGGACCCGGTAGCCCGTACCGCTCATACCGCGCGCACCTCCTCCGCCAGCGTCAGTGCCTCACGTGCCATCCGCGCGGCCGCGTCGACGTCCGTCATCATCAGCGGTACGGCACGGCAGCGGATCCCGGCGGCCTCGACGCGCTCCACACAGCCCGCGTCGACCGTGTCGACCAGCCAGCCGTCCAGCAGGCCCGAGCCGTAGTGCTCGGCCACCGCCGGGGCCGTGGACTCCACGCCGACCGCCGCGAGCACCTTGTCGGCCATGCCGCGCACGGGCGCGTCCCCGACGATCGGGGACAGGCCGATCACCGGCACGCCCGCGTCGGCGATCGCCTCCCGGATTCCGGGGACGGCGAGGATGGTGCCGACGGAGACCACGGGGTTGGACGGCGGGAAGAGGATCACGTCGGCCTCGGCGATCGCCTCCAGGACGCCCGGCGCCGGCTTCGCCTGCTCCGCGCCGACGGGTACGACCGCCTCGGCCGGGACGGAGGCCCGCAGCCGCACCCAGTACTCCTGGAAGTGGACCGCCTTGCGCTCGCCGGCCCCCGTGGCGGAGCCGCTGTCGGGCAGCGTGACGGCCACGTGTGTCTCCACACGGTCGTCCGTCATCGGGATGAGGCGCACGCCCGGCTGCCAGCGGTCGCAGAGCGCCTCGGTGACCGCGCTGAGCGGGAACCCGGCGCCGAGCATCTGGGTCCGCACGATGTGCGTGGCGAAGTCCCGGTCGCCGAGGCCGAACCACTCCGGGCCGACGCCGTACGCCGCGAGTTCCTCCTTCAGGTGGAAGGTCTCGTCGGTCCGCCCCCAGCCCTGCTCCTCGTCGATACCGCCGCCGAGGGTGTACATCACCGTGTCGAGGTCCGGGCAGATTTTCAGCCCGAAGAGGTGGATGTCGTCCCCGGTGTTGCCGATGACCGTGATGTCCGCGTCCGGCACGGCCTGCTTCAGACCGCGCAGGAAACGGGCACCGCCGATGCCGCCTGCCAGAACCACAATGCGCATGGGGCCATCCTCGCAGGCCGCTACGACATCGCGTCAGGCAGTTACCGGACCGGCCGCCGCGGGGGCCTCGCAGTGCGGAGCGACGGGGGTCACCCCGGCCGTACGAAGCCGGGACTGGGGGAGCATGGGCATCTCGGTCAGGCCCGGGTAGTAGATGTGCAGACTGACGGCCGGTTCGAGGGCGTCGTTGACGACGTCGTGCACATAGCCGGGGGCGAACACGCGCTGGGCGCCGGCCGTCAGCGTGCGTGTGCCGCGTCCGGTGCGCTCGGTCAGGGCGCCGTCCAGGACGGTGAGCACGCCCGAGGAGCGGCCGTGGTCGTGCCGCCCGCTGCCTTGTCCCGGCACCCAGGACAGCAGCCACACCTCGTAGCCGGGGCCGGTGCGCAGCCGGTGGTACCAGCGGCTGACGGCGTCGTACTCGACGAGGTGCTCCCACTGGGAGCGGTCGGCGGCGATGGAGCGGGCCAGGCCGGCGAACTCGGCGACGGTGGCCGGGTGCTCGCGCGGGGGCTGCAGCAGATGCGGGACTTCGAGGATGTCGCCGGCGATCTGGAGGTCGCTGTCGCTGTTCATGGATGCGGAGGTCCTTGGCGGAGAAGCGGTGGGGGGTGTCGCGTCGCGTGCGCCCGGGTCACGGGCGGCGGCGAGGGGTGCCCCGGTGGGAGCGAGGGAGACAGCGGCCGGGTCCTATGGGACTCGGCAAGGGCCGGAGCGCGTTGGGCTCAACAGCCGGAACAGCGACAGCTACAGCGAGCGCGGGCAGCACCGAGGAACCCGACGGAGCGGGTCGGGGTGAGTGCCGAATTCGCGAGCATGCCCACTAGGACAGCGGTTCACTCCTTCACTGTCAACTCGGCACCCGGTATGTGGGACAGGGTTCACCCCATCCGGTTCATCTCGTAGACGAAAGGTTTGCTCACTCGTTTCCCGGGACACAAGGTGCGCACGGCCGGGCGCTCCGCGCACCGTTGCGATCCCGTGATCCGACTGTGATCCGGTTCGCTTCCGCGCGGGTGTCGGAACGAGAACGATCCCCTGGGCGTCCTCCTGGGAGAGGCCCCGTGGGGGACCGCGCACCCTCATGGGTCCGCATGCGTGTCAAGGTTTAGGGTGATTTGAACACTTTCCGCTCGGGCTTGGTTCCGCAGAGTGAATAAGGGGCTCAATAGCAGATCTCGGCTTGACTCGCCCGGAGCAGCACACTTGTAATTTCACTCGTGTCGTTCAGCCGGGAACGGTAACGGCTGGATCACACGGGGACGCGAAAGACGGACGAGGGGCGCACATGACCGAGCTGGTGCAGCAACTGCTGGTCGACGACGCGGACGAGGAGCTCGGCTGGCAGGAGCGCGCACTGTGCGCCCAGACCGACCCCGAGTCCTTCTTCCCCGAGAAGGGCGGCTCGACCCGGGAGGCCAAGAAGGTCTGCCTCGCGTGCGAGGTCCGCTCCGAGTGCCTCGAGTACGCCCTCGCCAACGACGAGCGGTTCGGCATCTGGGGCGGCCTGTCCGAGCGGGAACGCCGCCGGCTGAAGAAGGCCGCCGTCTGACGAACCGGCAGATCACCGGCGTACGCGCGGAGCGCGTGCCACTTCGTACATTCGTCACTTAAGGCCCGTCGCAGGTGGTTGTCCACAGGCGGCGGGCCGCTGTGGTGCCCAGCCGATAGTGTGGTCGCTCGTCCGAGACGCCCCGCCGCCCCCACCGGGCACGGGCGTTCCCCACAGACCACCGAACCGGGGCCCGTACCTCGATGTCCGTGCACAGCCACACGGCAGCCCGGCAAGACCTCGCTGCCACCCCAGAGTTCCCGCGTCACGTGGTGACCGCGGTCCTCGTCTCCCACGACGGCGCCCGCTGGCTGCCCGACGCGCTCTCCGGGCTGCTCGGCCAGGAGCGCCCGGTCCAGTTCGCCATGGGCGCCGACACCGGCAGCGCGGACGACTCCGCCCGGCTGGTCTCCGAGGCCCTCGGCGACGAACGCGTGCTGCACCTCGCCCGGCGCACCGGCTTCGGCCAGGCCGTCGAGGAGTGCCACCGCGCCGCCCCGGACCTCACGCCCGACGATCTGCCGTACCTGAAGCGGCCGAGCGGCTGGGACCCGGTCACCCGCAGCTGGCGCGACGACGCCTACGACCTGCCGGACCTTCCGCACGGCGAACCGGTGCAGTGGCTCTGGCTGCTGCACGACGACTGCGCGCCCGAACCCGACGCCTTGGCCCAGCTGCTGCGCGTCGTGGAGAACGAGTACGAGCTCGGCCGGGACGACGTCGCCGTCGTCGGACCCAAACTCCGCGGCTGGTACGACCGCAGGCAGCTGCTGGAGGTCGGCGTCTCCATCGCCAACTCCGGCCGCCGCTGGACCGGCCTGGACCGCCGCGAACAGGACCAGGGCCAGCACGACCACGTACGGCCCGTGCTGTCGGTGTCCACCGCCGGCATGCTGATCCGCCGTGACGTCTTCGACCGGCTCGGCGGCTTCGACCGGCATCTGCCCCTGATGCGCGACGACGTCGACCTGTGCTGGCGCGCGCACTCCGCCGGACACCGCGTCCTGGTCGCCCCCGACGCCGTGGTCCGGCACGCGGAGGCAGCCTCCCGCGAGCGCCGCGCCGTCGACTGCGTCGGCCGCACCTCCGCCTCCCCGCACAAGGTGGACAAGGCGGGCGCCGTCTACACGCTGCTCGTCAACGCCCGTACGGCCGCCCTGCCGTGGGTGCTGCTCCGGGTCGTCCTCGGCACCCTGCTGCGCACCCTCGCCTACCTCGTGGGCAAGGTCCCCGGGCAGGCCGTCGACGAGATCCGCGGCCTCGTCGGCACCCTGCTGCGGCCCGAGCGGATCCTCGCCGGACGCCGCCACCGCGGCAGCCCGCAGACCGACAAGGGCGAGATGCGGCCGCTGTTCCCGCCGCCCGGCGCGACCGTCCGGGTCACCGTGGAACAGGTCGCGAGCGGCCTCGTCGGCCGCTCCGACCCCGAAGCCGCCTCCGGCGCGGGACGGCACGGCAGCGCCGTGGAGTCCGGACCCGGCGGCGACGACGCCGACTTCCTCGAGATCGAGCAGTTCGCCCGCCTCAAGCGCATCGCCCGCAAACCCGGCCCGGTGCTCTTCCTGGCGCTGCTGCTCGTCTCCCTCGCGGCCTGCCGCCAGCTCCTCGGCGGCGGCGCCCTCGCGGGCGGCGCGCTGCTCCCCGCACCCGCCGGCGCCGGCGACCTGTGGGCCCGTTACACCGACGCCTGGCACACCGTGGGCGCCGGGGGCACCGGCTCCGCACCGCCCTACCTGGCGATCGTCGCGGCCTTCTCCTCGCTGCTGCTCGGATCCACCGGCCTCGCCGTCACGATCCTGCTGGTCTGCTCGGTACCGCTGGCCGGCTTCACCGCGTACTTCGCCTCCCGCCCGCTCGTCGAGTCACGGCTGCTGCGCGCGTGGGCGGCCGTCGCCTACGCCTTCCTGCCCGCCGCGACCGGCGCCCTGGCCGGCGGCCGCATCGGCACCGCCGTACTCGCCATCCTGCTGCCGCTGATCGCCCGCGCGGGCGTCGCCGCGAGCGGCCTCACGAACGCCGAGGGTGTGCGCGGAAGCTGGCGCGCCACGTGGGCGTACGCCCTGCTGCTCACCGTCACCACGGCGTTCACGCCGATCGTGTGGCCGATCGCCCTGGTCCTCGGCGTCGGCGTGCTCGCCGTACGCAGAACGGACATCCCGGCCTACGGGCTGCGCTTCCTGGCCCAACTTGGCGCGCCCCTGCTGGTCCTGGCCCCGTGGTCGCTGTCCCTGCTCCCCTTCGGCTTCTTCCGGGAAGCGGGCCTGGAGTACGGCGCCTCCGCCGCCTCCGCCCTCGACCTGCTGGGCGCGAGCCCGGGCGGCCCCGGCACCGTCGGCGGCCTGGTGCTCATCGGCCTGGTGCTCGCCGCGCTCGCGGCCCTGCTCCGTTCCGAGCGCCGCACACCGATCCTCACCGCGTGGGCGGCCGCCCTGGTGGGCCTCGTCTTCGCGGTCCTGTCCAACAGCTCCACCTGGGCCGGCCCCGCGACCCTCGTCTACGGCCTCGCCGTCCTGGCCGCCGCCACCCTCGGCGCGGACGGGGCCCGTTCCCGGGTCGCCGAGCAGAGCTTCGGCTGGCGCCAGCCGGTCGCCGCGCTGATCGCCCTCGCCTGCGCCGTCGGGCCGCTGATCGCCGCCGCCGGCTGGATGATCCGCGGCGCCGACGACCCCGTGGCGCGGCGCGACCCCATTCAGGTGCCCGCGTTCGTCGCCGAGGAGAGCGGCACCCGCGACCAGGCCCGCACCCTCGTCCTCGACAGCGACTCCCCGGACCGGGTCGGCTACGTCCTGGTCCGCGGCTCCGGTGCCCGCATGGGCGACGCGGAGACCGCCGCGGTGGACGGGGAGAACGCGCCGCTCGGCAAGGTCGTCGCCAACCTCGTCGCCGGCTCCGGCGCCGACCAGGCGGACCAGCTCGGCGGCTTCGCCGTCCGCTACGTCCTCGTCCACCCGGGCGCGCCCCGCGAGGTCACCCGCGTCCTGGACGCCACTCCCGGCCTGTCCCGGCTCAGCCAGCAGGCGGGCGGCGCGCTGTGGCGGGTGGACCACCAGGTCTCCCGCGCGAGCATCGTCCCCGCCAAGGACGGCGAGGGCGAGGCCGTACCCGTGGCGGCGGGCCCGGTCGAGATCCACACCAAGATCCCGAACGGCGCCGAGGGCCGCGTCCTGCGTCTCGCCGACACCGCCGCCGAGGGCTGGACCGCCACCCTCGACGGCAAGCCGCTGACCCGCACCACGGTCGACGACTGGGCCCAGGGCTTCGAACTCCCCGCCACCGGCGGCACCCTGGACGTCACCTACGACGAACCGGTCACCCACACCGCCTGGCTGTGGGCCCAGGGCCTGCTCGCCGTCGTCCTCGTCGTCATGGCCCTGCCCGGCCGGCGCCGCGACGTCGACGACGACCTGCCCGAGGAACCGGACGTCCCCGCCGAGGCCCTGGCCGGCGACGGCCGCCGCGCCCGCCGCCTGCGCGCCCAGGCCGAGGCGGAGGCGGAGGCGGAAGCCGTGGAGGCGGAGTCCGCCGAAGAGCCGGCCGCCGACGAGGACTTCCCCGAGCCGCCCTCCGCCGCCCCGGTGCCGCAGCAGGCCGACTACGGCGACTGGGACACATCGGGGCAGTACCCGAACGCGTACCCGGACGAGCAGTACCAGCAGCAGTACGCCACGGACGCCTACGGGCAGCCCTACCAGGCGGAGGGCTATCCGCAGGGCGGCGAGTACGACCCGTACGCGTACGGCAACCAGCAGACGCCGTACGACCAGGGCTACACGCAGGGCTACGACCAGACCTACACGCAGGGCTACGACACGTCGTACGACCCCAACGGCACGGGCAGTGAGCGTCCCGACGGGAGCCAGCAGTGAACCGCACCACCCTGTCCCTGATCGTGGGCGTGACCGCGCTCGCCGCCGTCACCGGCTTCGCCGTGGTGTCCACACCGGACGCCACGGCCACGGACGGGACGGCACAGGCGGCGGCCCACCTTCCGGTGGAGCGCACCAGCCTGGTCTGCCCCCAGCCCAGCACCTCCGACCTGGCCGAGACGACCTACACGTCCTTCACGCCGGTCACCGAGGGCACGGAGAACGAGGGCCGGGCCGAACTCCGGCCGGCCACCGCGCAGCAGCGGGGCGACGAGAAGGCCGAGGACGGCGAGGGCGACGAGGACGCCAAGGAGGAGAAGTCCGAGAAGCCCGTGCTGGAGCCGAAGGAGCCCGGCAAGCCGGTCACCGGGGACGCGACCGGCGGCGATTCGCCCGCCCTCCTCGGCACCGCGGAGGGCCGCTTCGCCCCCGGCTGGACCGTGCAGCAGACGACCACGGTCGCCGCGGGCACGGGACGGGGCATGCAGGGCGTCGCCTGCACGGCACCGGACACGGAGTTCTGGTTCCCCGGCACCAGCACCGGCGACGGCCGCACCGACTACGTCCATCTGACCAACCCCGACGACTCGGCGGCGGTCGTGGACATCGAGCTCTACGGCAAGGACGGCGCCCTCGAGACGACGGTGGGGGAGGGCATCACGGTCCAGCCGCACTCCGCGGAGCCGGTCCTCCTCTCGACGCTCACCGACGAGAAGCAGACCGACGTGACCGCGCACGTGGTGGTGCGCAGCGGCAGGGTCGGCGCCGCCGTCCAGGCCCTGGACGACCAGCTGGGCGGCGACTGGCTGACCGCGTCGGCCGACCCGTCGGGCAACCTGGTCCTGCCCGGCATCCCGAAGGACGCCACCGCCGTACGCCTGGTCGCCTTCACCCCCGGTGACGCGGACGTCGACCTGAAGGTGCGCCTCGCCTCCCCGTCCGGCCTGATCACGCCGGCCGGTCACGACACCCTTCATGTGAAGGGCGGCATGACGACGGCCGTCGACCTGGAGGACATCACGCGCGGCGAGGCGGGTTCCCTGGTCCTGACGGCGGGGGACGCCTCCGTACCGGTCGTGGCGGCGGCACGGGTGCTGCGCGGCAAGGACGGCAGCCAGGAGTCGGCGTTCGTCCCGGCGGCACGGCCGGTCGGTACGCGGGCGACGTCCGTCGACAACACGGCCAAGGGCACGACGCTCGCGGTGACGGCGCCCGAGGGCACGGCGAAGATCAAGGTCACGGCGTCGGCGGGCACGGAGGGCGGTACGCCGGCCTCGAAGACGTACACGATCAAGGCGGGCACGACCCAGCACATCGAGCTCCCGGCCCCGGCGGGCGCGAAGGGCACCTACGCCCTCACGCTGGAACCCGAGTCCTCCACCCCGGTCTACGCCTCCCGCACGCTGTCCACGACGGATTCCGGCGTCCCGTTCTTCACGATCCAGCCCCTGCCGGACGACCGGGGAATGGTCGCAGTCCCCCACTCGAACGAGGACCTGTCCATCCTCCAAAAGTAACCACACCCCGCACTCCGCGGGCAGTCGTGCCTCCCCCAGTGCCTTAAGGGCCTGGGAGGTACCCCCAGGGCGGCACGGGTGGGCGCGACGGCACCCGGTAAGCGCCGGGCCGCGCGAACACCCCCCGCCCCACCCCAACCGCCGGGGCACGCCGCAAGCGAAGCCGCGCAGACGGACAACCCCCGGCTCAGTCCTCCCCGTACCGCGGATCCACAGTCTCCGGCGTAAGCCCCAACAACTCCGCCACCTGCTCGACGACCACCTCATGCACCAGCGCCGCCCGCTCGTCCCGCCCCTTCGTACGAATCTCCACCGGCCGCCGATACACCACCACCCGAGCCACCCGCCCCTCACCAGCGGCCACGGTCCCCCCCAGCGGCACGGCCTCGTCACTCCACGCCGCCCCGTCCAGCCGCGGCACATCCAGCACCAGGAAATCGATGTCCGCCAACTGCGGCCACCGCCGCTCCAACCGCTCCACGGAGTCCTGCACAAGATCCGCGAACGTCTCCGCCCTGCTCGCCGCCAACGGCACCTGAGGCGGGGCGACAGGGCCACGCATGCCCCGGCCATGGCGGTCACGACGTCGGGGCCCGGGGCCGGATCCGGCGGCACGGGGCGTTACAGGGCTGTCCATCACCGCGAAGCGTAGTCGTCGCGCCGCCACCCCGCCCGATCCCCACACCCCTTCCGGCCGACCCGCACGGCATGTCACAACATGACCATTCCAGCCAAGGTTGGGCTCGATTATGTATCCCCGTGGGACCGCCGATCACAAGGCAATTGACGGTGTTTGTACCAACTGGTGACCGAAATCAGAACCAGTCAGCCGCCCGACGGTCACGTCGAGGCAGGTCAGCAAGGCGCTCACACGGGGGCATGTGGGGCGTTTCGCCCCGCGACACGGTGGAGTGACGTGGTGGGGAGTCGTCGCGGCCCGCTCAAGAGTGCGGTACCGTCCAACATCGTGAGCCCTGTACGTCGCTGTTCGCGCACCGCCTGCGGCCGTCCCGCCGTCGCGACGCTGACGTACGTCTACGCCGACTCGACCGCGGTCCTCGGCCCGCTCGCCACCTACGCCGAACCCCACTGCTACGACCTGTGCGCGGAGCACTCCGAGCGCCTCACCGCCCCGCGCGGCTGGGAGGTCGTCCGCCTGCTCGACGGCTCGGCCCCGGCCCAGCCCAGCGGCGACGACCTGGAAGCGCTTGCGAACGCGGTGCGCGAGGCCGCCCGCCCCCAGGAGCGCGCGGCCGGAGCCGGCGGCGGTTCCCGCGCGGCGGACCCCATGGAGGTCGCCCGCCGCGGCCACCTGCGCGTACTCCGCTCCCCGGACAACTGAGCCGGATCGCACCCTCTTCACAGCTCAGGCACCACATAAACCCCCGCACGCCCATTGACGCCCGCTTGTCGCGGACACGACCATTCCCTGGAACGCGGCGAGAAATCGCTTTCGCATGGCGGAATCCGGGAGGCGCCCGTGTACGTCCAGGAACTGGAACCCGTCGCCGGCTCGCTCGGCCTCTCCGCCCTGGTGGCGGCCCTTCCCCTGCTGATCGTCCTGGTCCTGCTCGGCGGCGTCCGGATGAAGGCGCACCTCGCGGGCCTGACCGGCCTGCTGACGGCCGTCCTGGTGGCCTGTCTGGCGTACGGGATGCCGCTGGACCAGACGCTCTCCAGCGGCGTCCAGGGCGCCGTCTTCGGCGTGTTCCCCATCATGTGGATCGTCATCAACGCCCTGTGGGTCTACCGCATGACCGTCCGCACCCGGCACTTCGACATCCTCCGCCGCTCCTTCGGCCGGCTCTCCGACGACCCCCGCATCCAGGCCCTCGTCGTCGCCTTCTGCTTCGGCGCCCTGCTGGAGGCCCTCGCCGGGTTCGGCGCCCCCGTCGCGATCTCCGCCGTGATGCTGGTCGCCCTCGGCTTCGACCCCGTACGCGCCGCCGTCGTCGCGCTGGTCGCCAACACCGCCCCGGTCGCGTTCGGTGCGATGGGCACCCCGGTCGTCACCCTCGCCCAGGTCACCGGACTGCCGCTGGACTCCGTGGCGTCGGTGGTCGGATGCCAGACCCCGCTGCTCGCCCTCGTCGTCCCGCTCGTACTCGTCTGGCTGGTGGACGGACGCCGCGGCCTGCGCGAGACCTGGATCCCCGCACTGGTCTGCGGAGTCGCCTTCGCGGTGGCCCAGTTCGCCGCCTCCAACTACGTCTCCGCGCAGCTCGCCGACATCGGCGCCGCCCTGGCCGGAGCGGGCGCCCTGGTCGCCGTACCGCACGCGCGTGTGCCCGCCACCGAGGCCGTACGGACCTCCGTGCTGACCGGCGCGCGCAGTGAGGAACTGGACGAGGAGGACCCGCGCGGAGAGGTGGTACGCGCCTACGCCCCGTACGCGCTGATCGTGGTGATCTTCTCCATCGCGCAGATCCCGGCGGTGAAGGACTGGCTGGCCGGTGCCACCCGGACGTTCGACTGGCCCTTCCTGGACGTCGCGAACCCGGACGGCGACCCTGTCGGCGGCAATGTGTTCAGCTGGCCGATCGTCTCCACCGGCGGCACCCTCGTCCTGATCGCCGGAGTCCTCACGGCGGCCGTGATCGGGGTGCACGCGCGTACGGCGGTGAAGGAGTGGCTGGCGACGGTGCACGAACTGCGGTTCGCGATCCTCACGGTGACGTCCGTCCTGGCCCTCGCCTACGTCATGAACCTCTCCGGTCAGGCGGCGACGATCGGCCACTTCGTCGCCGCCGCCGGAGCCGGACTCGCCTTCCTCTCACCCGTGCTGGGGTGGTTCGGCGTCGCCGTCTCCGGCTCGGACACCTCCTCCAACGCCCTCTTCGGCGCCCTCCAGGTCACCGCCGCCCAGCAGTCCGGGCTCTCGCCCGAACTGCTCGCCGCCGCCAACAGCTCCGGCGGAGTCCTCGGCAAGATGATCTCGCCGCAGAACCTCACCATCGCCTGCGCGGCCGTCGGCCTGGCCGGCCGCGAGGGCGACCTGCTGCGCAAGGTGCTGCCCTGGAGCCTCGGTCTGCTGCTCGTGATGTGCCTGATCGTGGTGGGCCAGAGCACGGCGGCGCTCGGCTGGATGCTGCCCTGAGCCTCCCGACGTCCGCGCCGGCCGCTACGGGTAGTTTGTGGTGACCGACGGGACTTGTGGAAAGGCTGGCCGTGGCTGCTGATCTGTCGCAGATCGTGAAGGCGTACGACGTGCGCGGAGTCGTCCCCGACCAGTGGGACGAGCCTCTGGCCGAGCTGTTCGGCGCCGCCTTCGTCCGGGTGACCGGCGCGGACGCCGTCGTCACCGGCCACGACATGCGGCCGTCGTCCCCCGGCCTGTCGGGCGCCTTCGCACGCGGGGCGGCGGCCCAGGGCGCGGACGTCACCGAGATCGGGCTGTGCTCCACGGACCAGCTCTACTACGCCTCCGGCGCGCTGGGGCTCCCCGGCGCGATGTTCACGGCCTCGCACAACCCCGCGCGGTACAACGGCATCAAGCTCTGCCGCGCGGGCGCCGCACCGGTCGGCCAGGAAACGGGCCTCGCGGAGATCCGGGAACTCGTCGAGCGGTGGAGCGAGTCGGGCGCCCCCGAGCCGACGGCCGACGCGCCGGGAACGATCACCCGGCGCGACACGTTGGAGGACTACGCGGCATACCTGCGCTCGCTCGTCGACCTGACCTCCGTCCGCCCCCTGAAGGTCGTCGTCGACGCGGGCAACGGCATGGGCGGGCACACCGTCCCGACGGTCTTCGACGGTCTGCCGCTCACCCTCGTCCCGATGTACTTCGAGCTCGACGGCACCTTCCCCAACCACGAGGCCAACCCCCTCGACCCGGCCAACCTCGTCGATCTGCGGAAGCGGGTCCGTGAGGAGGGCGCCGACCTCGGCCTCGCCTTCGACGGCGACGCCGACCGCTGCTTCGTCGTCGACGAGCGGGGCGAACCGGTCTCCCCGTCCGCGATCACCGCCCTGGTCGCCTCGCGCGAGCTCGCCCGCAACGGCGGCAAGGGCACGATCATCCACAACCTGATCACGTCCTGGTCGGTCCCCGAGGTCGTACGGGAGCACGGCGGCACCCCCGAGCGCACCCGCGTCGGCCACTCCTTCATCAAGGCCGAGATGGCCAGGACCGGCGCGATCTTCGGCGGCGAGCACTCCGCGCACTACTACTTCCGCGACTTCTGGAACGCCGACACGGGCATGCTGGCAGCCCTGCACGTCCTCGCCGCCCTCGGCGGGCAGCAGGGCACACTGTCCGCGCTGGTCGCGCAGTACGACCGCTACACCGGCTCGGGCGAGATCAACTCCACCGTCGACGACCAGACCGCCCGCCTCGCCGCGATCAGGGCCGCGTACGAGGGCCGTGACGGCATCACCCTCGACGACCTGGACGGTCTCACGGTCACCTCCGCCGACTGGTGGTTCAACGTCCGCCCGTCCAACACGGAACCCCTCCTCCGCCTGAACGCAGAGGCCCGCGACAACGCGACCATGACCAAAATCCGAGACGAGGCCCTAACCCTCATCAGATCCTGACCCCGCAACCCAGTCCCCCGACACCCGGCCCCCGCCCCCGCGCCACACCCCCCGCCCGGCACGCACACCCGCACCCCCGGGCCCCCCACGGGCACCCGCGCCGCTGGGGGCGGCGAAACCCACCCTGATCCTTCCGTTCCCTCCGCACTCCGCGGGCACCCGCGCGGTTGGGCCGGCAAGCCCCCCCCCAGCCCTTCCGTTCCCTCCGCACTCCGCGGGCACCCGCGCGGTTGGGCCGTTCCCTCCGCTCCCGCGGGCAGTCGTGCCGCTGGGGCGGCACGGGTGGGCGCGACGGCACCCCGCAAGCGCCGGGCCGCGCCACCCACCCCCGCCCCACCCCGATCGCGACGGCACCCCGTCAGCCCCGGCCCGCGCGAACCCCGGCCGATTCCAGCGCGGCGAACCCGCAACCACAGCCGACCCGCACGCCCCACCCCACCGGCGGTACCCTGACCAGCACATCCACCCAGCGAAGGGATCCCACCCCCATGCCTCTCGAAGCCGGCCTCCTGGAGATCCTCGCCTGCCCGGCCTGCCACTCCCCCCTCAAGGAGCAGGACACGGAACTGACCTGCACCAACCAGACCTGCGGCCTGGCCTACCCCGTCCGCGACGGCATCCCCGTACTCCTCGTCGACGAGGCCCGCCGCCCGGCGTAACCGCGCAACCACGCATCCGCGCAACCACCCACGCACCGCGACGCCGCCCCGCCGATCGCAGAATCGGAGATCGGAGCCTGCCGCCCATGCTCGACGAATCGCTGCTCGACTCACCGGACGGCCTCGCCCGGGCCGACCGCCGAGCCCTCCTCCGCGGCGCCGCCGAAGCCGGCGCCCGCGTCCGCACCGCCGCACGGCACGCCGTCGAGGCCGGCGTCAACGACCTCAAGCCCGACGGCCGCCCCCGTGCCGTACTCATCGCGGGCCCCGGCGCCGCCGCCACCCAGACCGCCGACCTCCTCGGCACCCTGGCCGGCGCCGGCAGCCCCGTCACCCGCCTCGCCCCCACCGGCGTCGCCCCCGCCGCAGGCGCCCTGCGCTGGGAACTCCCCGGCTGGGCCGGCTCCGTGGACCTGCTCCTCATCGCCACCCCCGACGGCACCGAACCGGGCCTGTCCCTGCTCTCCGAGCAGGCGTACCGCCGCGGCTGCAGCGTCGTCGCCGTGGCCCCCGCCCGCACCCCGCTCGCCGACGCGGTCGCCGGCTCCCACGGCCTGTTCGTCCCCATGGCCACCGCGCCCTACGACCAGGACGAACCGCTCGCCGCCTCCGCGCCCGGCGTCCTGTGGGCACTGCTCACCCCGCTGCTCGCGCTCTTGGACCGCACCGGCCTGCTCACCGCCCCGCCGGACGCCCTGCAGAAGATCGCCGACCGCCTCGACACGATCGCCGAACGCTGCGGGCCCGCCATCGCGGCGTACAGCAACCCCGCCAAGACCCTGGCCGCCGAACTCGCGGACGCGCTCCCCGTCGTATGGACCGAGGGCGTCTCCGCGGGCCCGGCCGGCCGCCGGTTCGCCGCCGCGCTCGCCGAACTGTCCGGCACCCCCGCCGTCGTCGCCGAACTCCCCGAGGCGCTCGCCGCCCACAGCGCCCTGCTGGCCGGCCGGCTCGCCGCCGGCGCGGACCCGGACGACTTCTTCCGCGACCGCGTCGCCGAGAAACCCGCGATGCACGCGCGCGTGGTGCTGCTCCGCGACCGTCCCCTCGGCGGCCTCACCGCGGCCACCGCCGCCCGCGAACTCGCCCTCACCCACGACACACCGATCAGCGAGCTGGAGCCGGAGGCGGGCGGCGAACTGGAGACCCTCGCGGAACTGATCGCCGTCACGGATTTCGCCGCCGTTTACCTGGCGCTCGCCTCGGGAGCCTGATCATGCACGGAACCCCCTGACCCACCCTCCCCACAGACACACGACGTACAACGCACGCACGGCACGCGTACGGCACGCAGCACGCGCACGACCGACCCGCACCGCACCGCGCGCCCGCACGAGAACCGGCAGAAGGACGCAGAGAACCCCATGGACCGCCTCGACAACACCATCCGCCCCTACGCCTGGGGTTCCACCACCGCCATCCCGCGGCTGCTCGGCACCGAGCCGACCGGCGAGCCGCAGGCGGAGATGTGGATGGGCGCCCACCCCGGCGCACCCTCACGCACCGGCCGGGGCACGCTCGTCGAGGTCATCGACGCCGACCCCGAGACGGAACTCGGCGCGGACTCGGTCGCCAAGTTCGGCCCCCGCCTGCCCTTCCTCCTCAAGCTCCTCGCCGCAGGAGCCCCGCTCTCCCTCCAGGTCCACCCCGACCTGACACAGGCCCAGGAGGGCTACGAGGACGAGGAGCGCCGCGGCGTCCCGGTGACGGCCCCGCACCGCAACTACAAGGACGCCAACCACAAGCCCGAACTGGTCTGCGCGCTCACCGAGTTCGACGGCCTGTGCGGCTTCCGCGACCCGCTGCGCGCCGCCGAACTCCTCGACGGCCTCGGCGTCGACTCCCTGAAGCCGTACGTCGATCTGCTGCACGCCCACCCCGAAGAGGCGGCCCTGCGCGAGGTCCTCACCGCGATCCTCACCGCCGACCCCGACGAGATGGCCCGCACCGTCACGGAGACGGCCGCCGCCTGCGACCGCCTCGGCGGCGCCTACGCCCCGTACGCCGACATCGCCCACCACTACCCGGGCGACCCCGGCGTCATCGCAGCGATGCTCCTCAACCACGTACGGCTCCAGCCCGGCGAGGCCCTCTTCCTCGGCGCCGGCGTCCCGCACGCCTACCTCGACGGCCTCGGCGTCGAGATCATGGCCAACTCGGACAACGTCCTGCGCTGCGGCCTGACCCCCAAGCACGTCGACGTCCCCGAACTCCTGCGCATCGTCCGCTTCGAGTCCCGCGACGCCGGCGTACTGCGCCCGGAGGCAGGACCGGACGGCGAGGAGGTCTACGAGACCCCCATCGACGAGTTCCGGCTCTCCCGCTACGTCCTCCCCGAGGGCGGCGCCACCCGCGACCTCACCCTGGCCACCCCGCAGATCCTGCTCTGCACCGCCGGTTCCGTACGCGCGGGCGAGCACGAACTGACCCCGGGGACGTCCGTGTTCGTCCCCGCCGGCGAGAAGGCCGAAGTGTCGGGTACCGGAACGCTGTTCAGGTCCACCGTCGTCGCCTGACCACCCGGTGACGGCCACCTGACACACCGTCGCCGCACGGGGCTGCAACAATGTCCCACCGTCAAAGGACGGGCAAAGTCCCGGGCGGCGCACGCACGCGCCTGCCCGGGCCCCACACGGCGTACGAAGGGACAACGCGAACACATGAGCGCGTCAGGCGGCACCAAGGCGATCGTGGCGGCACTGGGCGCCAATCTCGCGATCGCGGTAGCGAAGTTCGTGGCGTTCCTCTTCAGCGGCTCCTCGTCGATGCTCGCCGAGTCCGTCCACTCGCTCGCCGACTCCGGCAACCAGGCCCTGCTGCTGGTCGGCGGCAAGAGGGCACAGCGCCAGGCCACCCCGCAGCACCCCTTCGGCTACGGGCGTGAGCGCTACATCTACGCCTTCCTCGTCTCCATCGTGCTGTTCTCCGTCGGTGGCATGTTCGCCATCTACGAGGGCTACGAGAAGATCAAGAACCCGCACGAGCTGGAGCACTGGTACTGGCCGGTCGGCGTCCTCGTCTTCGCGATCATCGCCGAGAGCTTCTCCTTCCGCACCGCCATCAAGGAGTCCAACCCCCTGCGCGGGCAGCAGTCCTGGAAGGAGTTCGTGCGCCGTGCCAAGGCGCCTGAGCTGCCGGTCGTCCTCCTGGAGGACCTCGGCGCGCTCGTCGGTCTGGTCCTCGCCCTCGGCGGTGTCGGCCTCGCCCTGGCCACCGGCGACAGCGTCTGGGACGGCATCGGCACCCTCTGCATCGGTGTCCTCCTCATCGTGATCGCCCTGGTACTCGCCGTCGAGACGAAGTCGCTGCTCCTCGGCGAGGCCGCGGGCCCGGAGGAGACCCGGAAGATCGAGGCCGCCGTCGTCGACGGCGACACCGTCCCCCGCATCATCCACATGCGCACCCTCCACATCGGCCCCGAGGAACTGCTGGTCGCCGCGAAGATCGCCGTCCGGCACGACGACACGGCCACCGAGATCGCCGCCGCCATCGACGCCGCCGAGACCCGCATCCGCGAGGCCGTGCCGATCGCCCGGGTGATCTACCTCGAGCCCGACATCTACAGCGAGACCGAAGCCGCCAAGGGCGCCGACTCCGAGGCCACCCCCGGCGGCCCCACCACCCAGGACGCCGGCCACTGACCCCCACCGGTCACCGGGCCCCGCCGAACGACCGGCGGGGCCCTTCGCCGTCACCGGCCCAGAACGGCCTGATGTGTACGCGGCCGGACTGGGGACGGCCGGGCCCGGCGGTGTAGCTTGGGACGGAGCCAGACGTCGCTGCTGATGGCGGTCGGGCGGTCCCACCGGGACCGGCCGAGGGAGAGAGGGCCTCCGACGGACTGCGCTGCGCGCACGCGGGCATGCCTGTGTCCTCCTCAGGGCACCCCTGTGTCCGCCGCCGCTCAGACCAGCCGTACCCACCTCGACCCACACCCCGAGGAGCAGCTCGCAATGACGACTGTCGACAGCCGACAGGACTTCAAGGTCGCCGACCTCTCCCTGGCCGCGTTCGGCCGCAAGGAGATCACCCTCGCCGAGCACGAGATGCCCGGCCTGATGTCGATCCGCAAGGAGTACGCCGAGGCCCAGCCGCTGGCCGGCGCCCGGGTCACCGGCTCACTGCACATGACGGTGCAGACCGCCGTCCTCATCGAGACCCTGGTCGCCCTGGGCGCCGAGGTCCGCTGGGCGTCCTGCAACATCTTCTCCACCCAGGACCACGCGGCCGCCGCCATCGCCGTCGGCCCGAACGGCACCCCGGACGACCCCCGGGGCGTCCCGGTCTTCGCCTGGAAGGGCGAGACCCTCGAGGAGTACTGGTGGTGCACGGAGCAGGCGCTGACCTGGCCGAACACCCCCACCGGCGGCCCGAACATGATCCTGGACGACGGTGGTGACGCCACCCTCCTCGTCCACAAGGGCGTCGAGTACGAGAAGGACGGCAAGGTCCCCTCCGTCGACACCGCCGAGTCCGACGAGCACCGCGTCATCCTCGAACTCCTCACCCGCACGGTCGGCGAGAGCCCGCAGAAGTGGACCCAGCTGGCGTCCGAGATCCGCGGCGTGACCGAGGAGACCACCACCGGCGTCCACCGCCTGTACGAGATGCACCGCGACGGCACCCTCCTGTTCCCGGCGATCAACGTCAACGACGCGGTCACCAAGTCGAAGTTCGACAACAAGTACGGCTGCCGTCACTCCCTGATCGACGGCATCAACCGCGCCACCGACGTCCTCATCGGCGGCAAGACCGCCGTCGTCTGCGGCTACGGCGATGTGGGCAAGGGCTGCGCGGAGTCCCTGCGCGGCCAGGGCGCCCGCGTGATCATCACCGAGATCGACCCGATCTGCGCCCTGCAGGCGGCCATGGACGGCTACCAGGTCACGACGCTGGACGAGGTCGTCGACAAGGCCGACATCTTCGTCACCACGACCGGCAACAAGGACATCATCATGGCCTCGGACATGGCCAAGATGAAGCACCAGGCCATCGTCGGCAACATCGGCCACTTCGACAACGAGATCGACATGGCCGGCCTCGCCAACACCCCCGGCATCGTCAAGGACGAGGTCAAGCCGCAGGTTCACACCTGGACGTACCCCGACGGCAAGGTGCTCATCGTCCTCTCCGAGGGCCGCCTGCTGAACCTGGGCAACGCCACCGGCCACCCGTCGTTCGTGATGTCCAACTCGTTCGCGGACCAGACCCTGGCCCAGATCGAGCTGTTCACCAAGCCCGACGAGTACCCGACCGGCGTCTACGTGCTGCCCAAGCACCTCGACGAGAAGGTCGCCCGCCTCCACCTCGACGCGCTCGGCGTGAAGCTGACGACGCTCCGCCCCGAGCAGGCCGATTACATCGGCGTGCAGGTCGAGGGCCCGTTCAAGTCGGACCACTACCGCTACTGAGCCCCGCTCCCGCCGCGGGAAGCGCGCCCGAGCAGCGGACGCGCTCCCCGGCAGCAGGTCCATCGAGGCAGGCCCCCGCACCCCCGTGCCGGGGGCCTGCCCCATTGATGGACCGGAGACCGGCCCAGCCCGTCACGACCCAGGACCCCCATGCCCCGCGGCCGCTATTCGCTCCACGATCCGCACGATCACACCCCCCTCGCCGAAGAACACTTCCACTGCGCCCCCGGCCCCTCCGGCTGGCGCTACGTCTCCCAGCTCACCGCCCCGTCCGGCGATCACCTGGGCTCGGTCGACCTCGCCCTCGACGAACTCGGCCGCCCCATCCGCCTCGAACTCCACGCCGCGAGCTGGCAGGTCCGCGGCGCCGCCCTCGACGGCGTCACCTGGGTCCGCACGGACCCCACCGGGACCCACGCCACCGAAGGCAATGTGCAGGCCCACAGCTTCACCGGCTCGTCCCCGGCCTTCCTCGTCGCCACCGCCCGGCTCCTGCGCCTCACCCCCTCCGCCGCGGCCACCCGCGTACGCCTCGTCGCCTTCACGGACCCGGTCCTCGCCCCGCGCACCCTGGACCAGTCCTGGGCACTGGTGAGAAGCGAAGCACACCCCACTGACAACGGCCCCCTGACCGTGGACGAATACCAGGTCACAGCCCTGGACACGGGCGAGCAGCACTCCGTGCACCTCGCCGGCGACGTGGTGCTCGCGGCCCCCGGCATCGAGCTGGAGGACCTCGAATCACCCCCGTCGGTCTTCGACTGACGGGCACGCCGCCCGAAGCCGGTCACGCCGGTGGCGCGAACCCCGTCGAAGGCCCGCCACCCGGTCCGTCATGCGGCGGCGAAGCCTGCTCCCCGCCCGCACCGGCGACCGGATGGACAACGGGCCGCACATCGGGCACGACAGCGGCGGCGGGATCCACCGGCGGCGCATAACCCCCCGGTGACCCGGCCGTACCCCCGGCACCGGCCACCCGCCCGCCGCCCCTGGCCTGCGCTTGACCGAACGCCCGCCGCGCCTCCCGGACCTGCCGTTCCTGCAGCACCGCGGCGAGATATGCCGCCGGCGGCACCCCCGGCGGCACCGGGGCCCCCGTGCGATCCGCCAGATCCGCGGCCAGCCGTCCCGCCATCGACCAGGCGACCTGCGGATCCAGCTGTCCCATCCGTGTCAGGTACTGCCTGACGGCCAGCCACAGCCCATCGGGCACCGCTGACAGATCCAGCCCCGAAAAGCGCCCGGACAGCCACGGCGGAGGGGGCGGCACGAACCCCGCCTGCCCGGCCGGCACCCTCTCCCGCACGACCAGGGTCCCCGCGAAGACATCCCCGAGCCGCCGCCCGCGCGCCGACACCAGAGAGGCGATGCAGGCCACCACCCCGAACGTCATCAGGATCTCGATCACCGCGATCAGGCCACGCACCAGCGCGTGCCGGAACCGGATCGGCCCCCCGTCGTCCCGTACCACCCGCAACCCGCACGCCATCTTCCCGAGCGACCGCCCATGGCTGAGCGTCTCGACCAGGATCGGCCCACCCACCAGCACGAGAACGAACAACGCGATCGAGATCGCGGTCTGCGCCGCCTCGTCCAGCGAGGCCGTCGCAGCCACCAGAGCGATGGTCACCGCGACATAGACGGCCACGGCGACCACCAGATCGAGCAGCACCGCCAGCGCCCTGCTGGGCAGCCTCGCGGGGCGCAGCTCCAACGCCACCGCCTCGCCCGTCACCAGCTCACTCACGCCCGCCGCCCTTCCCTGGCCTGCCCCGAACACCGCCAGTCTGCCAAGCTGATGGCACATCGCACCGCAGTAGGACCAGCTGATCAAGCCGATCATCATTCCACCGGTCCGGCCGACCGCCGACGAGCAGCCGAGGAGCAGGCACACCGATGGACCTCGACGTCTTCGTCTCCGCCCACCGCGCGGAGTGGGACCGCCTCGACGCCCTCCTCCGCCGACGGCGCCGGCTCACCGGCGCGGAGACCGACGAACTCGTCGTCCTCTACCAGCGCACCGCCACCCACCTCTCCCTGATCCAGTCGGCCGCTCCCGACCCGCAGCTGACCGGCCGGCTCAGCCAGCTGGTCGCCCGCGCGCGCGGGGCCGTGACGGGCGCCCGCCGCGCCTCCTGGCGTGACGTCACCCGTTTCCTGACCCACAGCTTCCCGGCCGCCGTCTACCGGTCCCGCCACTGGTGGGTGCCGACGGCACTCCTCTCCACGGCGGTGGCGGCCCTGCTCGGCTGGTGGATAGGCACCCACCCGGACGTTCAGGCGTCCATAGCGGCCCCCGCCGAACTGCGGGAGCTCACCCGTCCCGGCGGCCAGTACGAGACCTACTACTCGAGCAACCCCGCGGCCTCTTTCGCCGCCCAGGTGTGGACGAACAACGCGTGGGCCGCGGCCCTCTGCCTGATCCTGGGCGTCTTCCTGGGCCTGCCGGTTCTCTGGATCCTGTTCCAGAACATGCTCAACCTGGGTGTCGGTTTCGGCCTGATGTCCTCCGCCGGCCGTCTGGACACCTTCCTCGGCCTGGTCCTGCCGCACGGGCTCCTGGAACTCACCGCCGTCTTCGTCGCGGCCGGCACCGGCCTGCGTCTCGGCTGGACCGTCATCGACCCGGGCCCCCGCACCCGCCGCGCGGCCCTGGCCGCCGAAGGCCGGGCGGCCCTAGCCATGGCGATCGGCCTCGCCCTGGTCCTCTTCATCTCCGGCGCCATCGAAGGTTTCGTCACCCCGTCGGGCCTTCCCACCTGGGCCCGCATCACCATCGGGGTCGTCGCGGAGCTGGCCTTCCTGGCCTACGTCTATGTCGTGGGCGGACGTGCGGCGCGCGACGGCGAAACCGGTGACCTGGAGGAAGCCGAACGAAGCGCCGACGTACCCGTGGCCGCCTGATGTGCGAGGGCGCCCGCTGAGCTGCTAGTCTCCTCTTTGCCCCGCCGGAGCCGTTGACACGGACGAAGCGGGGAGGTAGATTCGAACAGTTGCCTGGAGGCGGGTTCTCACCCGCAAGGCGACAGTGAGTGTCTGTCGGCTTCTGATCGAGACGCAGATTTCGAAGAAGCACCCTCCCGATGAATCGGAAAAACGAAGGCCGGTCAGTCCGCCCTGAAACTTCTGATAAAGTCGGAACCGCCGGAAAGGGAAACGCAAAAGCGAGAACCTGGAAAGCACCGAGGAAATCGGATCGGAAAGATCTGATAGAGTCGGAAACGCAAGACCGAAGGGAAGCGCCCGGAGGAAAGCCCGAG
>NZ_JOCA01000005.1 GCF_000718785.1 Streptomyces sp. NRRL WC-3626
GGGTGTGCCCTCGGAGCGGGGGAAGAACTCGTACCAGGCGCCGTACAGGGCCCGCTCGCGTTCCACCAGCAGGGGCAGCGGGTCGCTGCTGGTGACCAGCTCCCGCAGCGGATGCCGGGCCAGCACCGCGTCCACCTCCGGCGTCAACGCCGCCGCCAGACGGGACGCCGCCGGACGTCCCTCGTCGCGCAGGGCGTCCACGGCGGCGAGGAGGACCTTCCCGGCCCCGGGCTCCGGCACCCCGGCCGCCGCCCGTTCGTACAGCCGGGCGCCCTCCTCCAGAACGATCCCGATGTCCATGCCCGCCGGGATCTTGATCTGCGCGTGGTGCCGCCAGGTGGTGACCGGATCGCCCCAGGCCTCCACGGTGTACGTCCACAGTCCGGGCTCCCCGGCGGTGACGGCCGCCCCCCATCGGTCCGTGCCCGGCGCCAGCTCCCGCATCGGCGTGAACGGCCCCGGACGCCCCTGCGGATCCTTCAGCACCACATTGGCGGCCACCGCGTCGTGCCCCTCGCGGAAGACGGTCGCCGAGATCTCGAACGTCTCACCGGTCACGGCCTTCGCGGGCCGGCGCCCCTGCCGGACCATCGGCCGGACGTCGAGGACGGGGATGCGTCCCACGGCGGTCGCGGGACCGGCGGGGGACGGTGGAGGACGTGTCCCGACGCCGCGTTCCGGTGGCGTCGGGGTGCTGGGCGCCGGGGGTGAGGACGAGTGGTGCTTGGCGGGCATGACCGCTCCTGTCCGCGTCAACGAGGGTGGGCGGATGACTGTGGGGAGGTGGGTCCTGCGGGGTTTCTGTGGGGTGTACCCGCAGGAGCCTTCCCACACTGTTCGGGTGGGCAATCCGGCGGTTTGTTAACTACTCGCGCGTATGTCGACACACAAGACCGGCCGCCTCCGCACGGTACGGAGCCGGTCGCCGGTGGGCTCGTTCCCATGTCCGCCGGTGCCGCCACGGGCGGACGCCGTACGGCGCCCCGCGCGGGTGCGCCTCCCCGCGCGGCGCCTCGGGCGGCCGGTCCGGCGGGCCCGCCCACCTCTCCGCCCGCCGCGCTCCTGACCAGCGACCGCGCCGTCCGCGCCGGCGAGCCACGGAGTCGCCGTGTGCGGGACGCCATGGGCGTACCCGGGAGGGTCTTCCGCGCGGCGCCGCCCGCGGCGGAGCCGAAGCCGCAGGACCCCCGGGGCGGGCCGGGCCACGACGGAACCGAAGCCGGAAAAGGCCGGTTTCTTGTCCTGCCGGCCGGCGTGCCGACCGCGCAGGTGACATCAAGGGCGATGACGTGAGGTGCGGAGGTGTGGAAATCGGCCATGTCGGCCATGTGGTGAATCGTTTCGGTCAATGGTGCGGCGGGGCGCGCGTCCTCCTGCCTCCCGCGCGGAGCGTGGTCACGCCGGTACTGTCGGCAGCGATGCCCGGACGCACACCGCGTCTCTCACGAACGCGCCGAGGTGGCTTGTGAAGGCGATCCGTCGATTCACCGTCCGACCCGTGCTCCCCGAACCCCTGCGCCCCCTCAGTGACCTGGCCCGCAATCTGCGCTGGTCCTGGCACGCCGAGACCCGTGACCTCTTCCGCTCCGTCGACCCCGGCCGCTGGGCCGCCGCGGGAGCCGACCCCGTACGGCTGCTCGGCAGCGTGGCGACGGAACGGCTCACCGAGCTGGCCGGTGACCGCGACTTCCTGGAACGGCTCGACGCGGTCGCGGCCGATCTGGACACCTATATGACCGGCGAGCGCTGGTACCAGGCACAGCCCGACCGGCTGCCCGCCGCCGTCGCCTACTTCTCCCCGGAGTTCGGGATCACCGCCGCCCTGCCGCAGTACTCCGGCGGTCTCGGCATCCTCGCAGGGGACCACCTCAAGGCCGCGAGCGACCTCGGCGTCCCCCTCATCGGCGTCGGCCTGCTCTACCGGCACGGCTACTTCCGCCAGTCCCTGTCCCGCGACGGCTGGCAGCAGGAGCACTACCCCGTCCTCGACCCCAACGAGCTGCCCCTGGACCAGCTCAAGGAGTCCGACGGCACCCCCGCCCAGGTCACCCTCGCCCTGCCCGGCGACCGCTCGCTGCGGGCCAGGATCTGGCTGGCCCAGGTGGGCAGGATCCCGCTCCTCCTGCTCGACTCCGACATCGAGGAGAACGACCTCGGCGAACGCGGGGTGACCGACCGGCTCTACGGCGGCGGCAGCGAGCACCGGCTGCTGCAGGAGATGCTGCTCGGTATAGGAGGTGTCCGCGCGGTCCGCACGTACTGCGAGCTGACCGGGCACGCCGCGCCCGAGGTGTTCCACACCAACGAGGGGCACGCCGGTTTCCTCGGCCTGGAGCGCATCGCGGAACTGCGGACGGAGGGGCTGGACTTCGACGCCGCGCTGGAGGCGGTCCGCGCGGGGACCGTGTTCACCACGCACACGCCCGTCCCGGCCGGCATCGACCGGTTCGACCGGGAACTGGTCGCCCGGCACTTCGGCCCGCACGCCGAACTGCCGAACATGGAGGTCGACCGCATCCTCCGGCTCGGCATGGAGAGCTACCCCGGCGGTGAGCCCAACCTGTTCAACATGGCCGTGATGGGCCTGCGCCTGGCCCAGCGCGCCAACGGCGTCTCCCTGCTGCACGGCCAGGTCAGCCGGGAGATGTTCTCCGGGCTCTGGCCGGGCTTCGACCCCGAGGAGGTGCCGATCACCTCCGTGACCAACGGGGTGCACGCGCCCACCTGGGTCGCCCCCGAGGTGTACCGGCTCGGCGCCCGGCAGATCGGCGCCCAGCGCGCCGAGGAGGCGCTGAGCGTCGGCGACTCGGACCGCTGGGACTCCGTCGCGGACATCGCCGACCAGGACATCTGGGAGCTGCGCCGGTCGTTGCGGGAGCTGCTGGTACTCGAGGTGCGTGAGCGGCTGCGCGCGTCCTGGCGGCAGCGCGGGGCCGGGGCGGCGGAACTGGGCTGGATCGACGGGGTGCTCGACCCGGACGTACTGACCATCGGTTTCGCCCGCCGCGTCCCGTCGTACAAGCGGCTGACGCTGATGCTGCGCGACCGGGACCGGCTGATGAGCCTGCTGCTGCATCCGGAGCGGCCGGTGCAGATCGTCGTCGCGGGCAAGGCGCATCCGGCGGACGACGGCGGCAAGCGGCTCATCCAGGAGCTGGTCCGGTTCGCCGACGATCCGCGCGTACGGCACCGGATCGTGTTCCTGCCCGACTACGGCATGGCGATGGCGCAGAAGCTCTACCCCGGCTGCGACATCTGGCTGAACAACCCGCTGCGGCCGCTGGAGGCGTGCGGCACCAGCGGGATGAAGGCGGCGCTCAACGGCTGCCTCAACCTGTCGGTGCTCGACGGGTGGTGGGACGAGTGGTTCCAGCCCGACTTCGGGTGGTCGATCCCCACCGCGGACGGGATCGGAACCGATCCGGAGCGGCGTGACGCCATAGAGGCGGCGGCGCTGTACGACCTGCTGGAGCAGCGGATCACCACGTGCTTCTACGACCGGGGGCGGGGCGGGCTGCCCGACCGGTGGATCGACATGGTGCGGCGGACGCTGAGCCTGCTGGGGCCGAAGGTGCTGGCCGGGCGGATGGTCCGGGAGTACGTGGAGCGGCTGTACACACCTGCCGCGCACGCGCACCGGGCGATGGACGCGGAGGCGGCCCGGGCGCTGGCCGGGTGGAAGGCGCGGGTGCGGGCCGCCTGGCACGCGGTGACCGTCGACCACGTCGAGACGTCCGTGACCGCGACGACCGCGCAGCTCGGGACGACGCTCGGGCTGCGGGTGCGGGTGGGGCTGGGCGGGCTGAAGCCGGAGGACGTGGAGGTGCAGGCGGTGTCCGGGCGGGTGGACGAGGAGGATCGCATCACGGATGCGGCCGCTGTGGCGCTGAAGCCGGTGGGGGTGCCGGACGGGGACGGGCGCTGGGTCTACGAGGGCCCGCTCGCCCTCGACCGCACGGGTCCCTTCGGCTACACGGTCCGCATCCTGCCGGGGCACCGGTTGCTGGCGTCGGGGGCGGAGCTGGGGTTGGTGGCCGTGCCGTCGGAGGAGTTGGCGGGGGCGGCGGGGTTGCTGATGCGGTGAGGTGTGAGGGGCCGGTGGGATGCCGGCCCCGCCCAGCGCCTGAGGACCAGGCCCCTCGGGCCGCACGCGGCTGTCCGGCGTTCGCCGCACTCAGCCTGTCCGGCGCTGGGGAACGCGGCCCGTTTTGGGCCGCAGCCTGCTGTCCGGCGTTTGCCGCAGTCAGCCTGTCCGGCGTTTGAGGACGAGGCCCGTTCAGGGCCGATGGGGGTCTGGGGCGCAGCCCCAGGGACGGGACGGGAAGGGGCGGCGGGGGCGAGGAACTGGGCCGGGCGGGGTGCGAGCGCGGCCTGCTGGAGGGTGCCGCCTGCGCCCACCCGTGCCGCCCCAGCGGCACGACTGCCCGCAGGCTGCGGGGGTGCTGCCTGGGGCCACCACGATTGCCCGCGGGCTGCGGGGGTGGGGGTGCTGCCTGGGGCCACCACGATTGCCCGCGGGCTGCGGGGGTGGGGGTGTTGCCTGGGGCCACCGCGGCTGCCCGCGGGCTGCGGGGGTGGGGCCGGCCGCGGGCTGCGGAAGGGGGTGTTAGTCCTGGGGGATGCCCCTTGTGGCCAGGTGGCGGAGGGCCTTGCCGTAGCGGTGGGCGTAGGCCAGTTGGAGTGCGCGGGTGGCCGGGCCGCCGGCGCGGGCGTACCAGCGGGCCGGCCTGCTGAAGGCGGACACCGTCAGCCACACCGTGCCATCACCCGTCCGGTCGACCACGAAGGACTCCTCCCCCGACTCCGGATGCCCCGACAGCGTGCCGTACGCCCACCCCGCCCGCCGGTGCTCCTCCACCGTCCACACCACCCGGCACGGCGCCCTGACCACCCCCGCGAGGGTGAGCGTGACATCGACGTCCGGCGCCGCCCGCTCCGCGCCGGCCGAGACACCGAGCCCCAGTTCCCGGTGCATCTCCCAGCCGAACAGCGCCTCCGCCGCCTGCCGGAACACCTCGTGGCCCTCGCCCAGCCGGGTACGGACGTGCAGCGGATGGAAGCCGGGAGGGCGGGAACCGGGTTCCCGGGTCGCGCCGACGTGGTCGTAGGTGAAGTCCGCCGAAGACATGGGTCCCAAGAGTAGGGCGGCGCCCCCGCCTTGGAGAAAGCCGGGGGCGCCGCTCGGACCGCTCGTGCCCGGTTTACGGGAAGGTGAGCGACCAGCCGCTGATGTAGCCGGTGTCGTACCGTGCCTGGTCCTGCACCCGCAGTCGCCACGTGCCGTTGGCGGTCTCGGACGAGGCGTTGACCGTGTAGGTCTCCTTGATGTCGTCCGCGGAGCCGCCGGTGCGGCTGCGCAGCGGGTACACCGTGCCGTCGGGGGCGAGCAGGTCGACGACCAGGTCACCGCTCCAGGTGTGCTCGATGTCCACGGTGACCCGGAGGTTGGACGGCGCGTTGCCCGTCCGCCCGGTGACGCTGATCGCGGACGTCACGGCCGCGCCGGCGTCCGGGATCGTCACGTCGGTGGTGCTCTCGTAGGACGTACCGCCGCCACCGCCGCCGTCGGAGCGCGTTCCGACGTTGATGCCGGCCCACGCGTCCTGCACCGCCTTGTACTCGGCGCTGTCGGTGCCGTACAGCTCACCGGTCGCCGCCAGGGTGCCGGTGCGGGCGCTCGCGTAGTTGGTGGTGGAGGTGAACTTCGTGGTCAGCGCGCGGAACCAGATCTTCTCCGCCTTGGCGCGGCCGATGCCGGTGACCGGGAGGCCGTCGGAGGTGGGCGAGTCGTAGCTGACACCGTTGATGGTCTTGGTGCCGCTGCCCTCGCTCAGCAGGTAGAAGAAGTGGTTCGCGGGGCCGGACGAGTAGTGGACGTCGATGTTGCCGATGCCGGAGTACCAGGCGTCCTTGGACGCTCCGTCCTTGCTCGGCTTGTCCATGTAGCGCAGCGGGGTGCCGTCGCCGTTGATGTCGATCTCCTCGCCGATGAGGTAGTCACCGACGTCGGATGAGTTGTTGGCGTAGAACTCGACGGTCGAGCCGAAGATGTCGCTGGTCGCCTCGTTGAGTCCGCCGGACTCGCCGCTGTAGTTGAGGCCTGCGGTGTTCGAGGTGAGACCGTGGGTCATCTCGTGCGCGGCCACGTCGATCGCGGTCAGCGGGTTGGCGTTGCCGGAGCCGTCGCCGTACGTCATGCAGAAGCAGCTGTCGGACCAGAAGGCGTTGACGTAGTTGTTGCCGTAGTGGACCCGGGAGTAGGCGCCCACGCCGTCGCCGCGGATGCCGCTGCGGCCGTGCACGTTCTTGTAGTAGTCCCAGGTCAGCGCGGCGCCGTAGTGGGCGTCGGCGGCCGCGGACTCCGCGTTGGAGGCGCTGCCGTTGCCCCAGACGTCGTCGGAGCCGGAGAACAGCGTGCCGGTGCCGGAGGTGCCCCGGTTCAGGTTGTACGTCTTGTGCCCGCCGCGCGCCCCGTCGGTGAGGTTGTACGACGACCCGGACTGGGTGGTGGTCAGGTCGACGGTGCCGCTGTAGACGGTGTGGCCGGTTCCGTTCTGGATGGCCTCCCACGTGTACAGCTGCTCGCCCGTGGTGGCGTCGGTGACGACGTGCAGTTCCTGCGGGGTGCCGTCGTGCTGGAGCCCGCCGACGACCGTCTCGTACGCCACGACCGGCTTGCCCTCGGCGGCCCAGACGACCTTGCGCGGGGCGCGGTCGACGTCGGCGCCCTCGGCCTTCGCGGCGGACAGCGCCTGCTGCTCGGCCTTGGCGGCCGGCACCTTGGCGGTGGTGGTCGCGGGCGTCACCGCGGTCCGGGTGGCCTTGACGACGGAGTCGGCCTCGCCGGCGCTGTCGCCCTGCACGACCAGGTCGCCGCCGAGGACGGGCAGGCCGTCGTACGTCCGCTCGTAACGGACGTGCACGGTGCCGTCGTTGTCCTTGAGGACGTCACGGACGACGAGCTTCTCCTTCGCGCCGAGGCCGAGGTCCTCGGCGGTGTCCGCCTTGGTGGCGTTGGCCTGGCGTATCAGTTCGGCGCGCTGCGCGGGGGTGAGCCGGACCGACTCCGAGCCCGGCTTGGCCTTGCTCGCGGCCGCCGGTGTCTGCTCGGGGGCGGCGGTGGCGCTGCCGGACTGCACGGCCGTGGCGATCAGCGCGGCGACGCCCGCGAGGGCGACGGCGGCGGCACGGCGGTGCGTGTGGGGGGTGCGTCTGTGGGACGGCCTGCTTCTCAACGCTGACTCCTTCTGCGCGGCCGCGGGTCGCGCGGCCTGGGGAGACCGGACGGCGGGTGGGCCGGCCGGGCAGAACGGAAGTGCGAATCGCTGTGGCCGCGTGGCAGCGGTGAGGTGTGCGTGGGGTTGCTGTTCGGCGGCCGTGGGAAGAGTGGCAGGGGATCGCGGCTTCTGTCAGGAGCGCGTCAGGAATTTGGCGGAAACCGTTCGCTGGGCGGAGGTGCGGGTTCGGTATACGAACAGTCAAGTCCGGGGGTCGGGGTTTGGGGAGTGTTTCGCCCCCGCCGCCCCTTCCCTTCCCTTCCCCGGGGCTGCGCCCCAGACCCGCTGTCGGCCCTTCGGGCCTACTCCTCAATCGCCGGACGGGCTGGTGGGTGGCCCGTCCCGGGAGTGTGCCCCTGACCCTCACGGCGCTGAGCGGGCCGCGTCCTCAAGCTCCCCCGGAGGGGGCACCCCCGGACGGGCTGGTTCCGTGCCAGGAGTTCCACAGGGCCGCGTAGGCTCCGTCCGCCTCCACCAGCGCGTCGTGTGTGCCCAGTTCGGTGAGGCGGCCGTCTTGCATGACGGCCACCCGGTCCGCGTCGTGGGCCGTGTGGAGGCGGTGGGCGATGGCGATGACCGTGCGGCCCGCCAGGACCGCTGCCAGGGCCCGTTCCGTGTGACGGGCCGTCGTCGGGTCGAGGAGGGCCGTGGCCTCGTCGAGGATCAGGGTGTGGGGGTCGGCCAGCACCACTCGGGCCAGCGCGAGTTGCTGTGCCTGGGAGCCGTCCGTGGCGTGACCGGCCTCGCCCAGCTCCGTGTCCAGGCCCTCCGGCAGCTCCCGTACCCAGGACTCGGCGCCGACGACGGCCAGCGCCGCCCACAACTTCTCGTCCCCGGCCCCCGGTTCGGCGATCCGGAGATTGTCGCGAACCGTACCGAGGAACACGTGGTGCTCCTGGGTGACCAGTACCACCTGCCGGCGCAGCCGCTCCGGGTCCAGGCCGGAAACCGGCACCCCGCCCACCGTCACCGTCCCCGCCGTCGGCGCGTCCACGCCCGCCAGCAGCCGGCTCAGCGTGGTCTTGCCCGCGCCGGACGGCCCCACCACGGCCAGCCGTTCGCCCGGTGTCACCGTCAGACCGACCCCGCGCAGCACCTCCCCGCCGCCCTCGTAGGCGTAGCGCACGCCCGTCACGTCGATGCGGTCGTCGGCCGGATCAGGACTGTCGCCCCGCTCCGCCGCTCGCGGCGCCCGCGCCAGCCCCTCCACCCGGGCGAAGGAGGCGCCGCTGGCCTGCAGTTGCTCCAGCCGCATCAGCACCTCGTCCAGCGGGCCGCTCAACTGCAGCAGATACAGCGAGGTCGCCACCACCTCCCCGAGGCTCACCGCGCCCCGCCCGTGCAGCCAGCCGCCGATCAGCAGCACCCCGGCGACCGGCACGACGTACGACACCTCGACCACCGGGAAGAACACCGTGCGCAGGAACAGGGTGTGGAAGCGGGTGCGGCGGGAGGTCTCCAGCGCCTCCCGGTTGGCGCGGATCCGCCGCTCCTCGAGCCGGAACGCCTCCACCGTGCGGGCCCCGGACGCGGTCGCCGCGACGACCTCCGCGACGTCCGAGTTCGCCGCCCCCTCGGCGAGATAGGCGGCGCGCGCCCGGCGCAGATACCAGCGCAGCACGAACCAGATGGGGGTGAGACCGAGCAGTCCGAGGAAGCCCAGCAGCGGGTTCACCACCAGGACCGCGACCACCACGAACAGCGCCTGTACGGCGTTGATCAGCAGCGACGGCCCGGCGTCGCGCAGCGTCGTACCGACCGTGGTGACATCCGCCGTGCCCCGGGCCGTCAGGTCGCCGGTGCCCGCCCGCTCCACCACCGACGAGGGCAGCGCCAGCGCCCGGTCCACGAACCGCTCGCGCACCCGCGCCAGCGTCCGCTCACCGAAGCGGTGCCCCACGAACCGGGCCCAGCGGGACAGCAGCAGCTGCGTGACGGCGCACAGCAGGATGACCGGCGCCAGCCGGTCGACGACGGCCACCCCGCCGCCGTCGCGCACCTCGTCGATGATCCGCCCGAGCAGCCAGGGCCCGGCCAGTCCGACCACGGCCGCCAGCCCGTTCAGCGCCAGCACACCGGCGAAGGCCCGCCCGTCCGACCGCACCAGCTCCGTGGCGGCCCGGCGCACATCGGCCGGTTCGGCCAGGGGCAGTCGTTGCCCGCTCATCCCGCGACCTCCTCGGCGGTGGTTTCCCCGGCGTCCCTGGCCACCAGATCCCGGTAGCCGGGTTCGTAGTCGAGAAGCCCCTGGTGGCTGCCGCTCGCGGAGACCTTCCCGTCGACCAGGAAGATCACCTCGTCGGCCCGCGTGAGCACCAGCGGCGAGGTGGTGACCAGCAGCGTCGTACGGCCCCCGCGGGCTTCCCGCAGCCGGTCGGCGACCGTGGCCTCGGTGTGCGCGTCGAGCGCCGACGTGGGCTCCACCGCCAGCAGCACCTCGGGCTCGGCCAGCAACGCCCGCGCCAGGCGCACGCGTTGCCGCTGGCCGCCGGAGAGGCTGCGGCCCTGCGCGGACACGACCGAGTCCAGCCCGTCGGGCAGGCCCTGCACGATGTCCTCGGCCGCCGCCGCGCGCAGCGCGCCCAGCACCTTCTCGTCGGACGGATCGCCGCGTCCGGCGACCACCTCCCGCAGCGGACCGGCGAACAGGTCCGCCTCCGGATCGGCGACCAGGATCCGCTCCCGCACCCGCGCGAGCGCGATCTCGTCCAGCCGCACCCCGCCCCAGGTCACGCCGGACGGCGCGTACCGGCCGAGGCGGTCCACCACGGCGAGCGCGTCGGCGGGACGCGCGGCGGTGAGCGCGGTCAGCCGGCCCGGCAGCAGCCGTACCCCGGACTCCGGGTCGTACAGCACGGAGGGCTCGGCCGGCGGGTCGGCGGTGGCGGCGTCGGCCGGCGGCTCCAGCCGCAGCAGCGCCGTCACCCGGCGGGCGGCCACCACACCCCGGCTCAGCGCGTAGCCGCACTCGATGAGGAACATCACCGGCCACACCAGAATGGCCACATAGCCGTACACCGACACGAGTTCGCCCACACTGATGTGTCCCTGCGCGGCCTGCCGCGCCGCGATCCAGGTCACCCCCGCGAGGAACAGCGCCGGCAGTCCCGCGGAGAGCGCCTGCATCCAGCTGGTCACCGCGCCGACCCGGTAGCCCTGATCGCGCAGCCGCCGCGAGTCACGGCGGAACGCGTCGGAGACCAGGTTCTTCCCGCCGAGCCCGCTCAACACCCGCAGGCCGCCCGCGAGATCACCGATCCGCGCGGTCAGCACCCCCTGCCGCTCCCGGTACTCCGTCTCCGTGCCCTGCAGCCACCCCGCCAGCGGTCCCACGGTGAGACCGATCACCGGCACCCCGAGCAGCACCACCACCGCCAGCAGCGGCGACACCGAGAGCAGCAGCCCGGCCACCGCGAGATACGCCACGACCGCGCCGATCCCAGGCCCGACGGCCGTGAGCGACTGCGCGATCATCTGCACATCGCCCACCCCGATGGTGACGATCTCCCCGGCACCGGTGCGCCGCTCCAGCGACGCCCCCAGCCGTACCGTCTGCCCCACGACCACCTTCACCGTGCGGAAGTTGGCGTCCATCCGCACCAGCGTCATGGTGCGGTGCCGCATGATGCCCAGCCACGAGTTGACGGCGTTCACCACGATCAGGGCGCCGGTCCACCACGCCAGCGCCCGCATGTCCCCCGGCTCCAGCCCGTCGTCCACGGCCCGCGACATCAGATACGGGGTCGCCGCCAGCAGCACCATCCACGCACAGCTCAGCACCGCCCCCCACCCGCACCGCCCCGGCTGCCGCAGCACCAGCCACCACAGATACCGGGCCCCGCCCCGCCGGTCGGGCGTGCCGGGATCCTCGTACGCGTCGATCATCCATTCCCCTCCGCCGGTCGGAGTGCAAAGTCCACGACCTCGTGTGCACTGGGCCCGCGGAAGCCGAGATCAAGATCTAGTGTGTTTTCAGCGGGTTCGCTGGGAGCACACATTGCATCAGACAGCCCCAAGGGCCAGCCACAGGCTTTGTGCGCCGTCCGTGGTTCGGCGCCGGAGTGGAGCATCCGCCGCCACTGATGTTCTGTCCTTCACTGTTGCGGTTCGTCCCCTGTGAATGTGCCGTTGAGGAGTTAATGACCGCGACTAGGTTCGTGTTTTGGCTCATTGGGGCTGGTCACAAAGGCTTGACAGTTGATCTACCTCCCTGTGAAATTCGCTTGTTTGTGTGACAGATGTGACTCATGGGGGGCCAGGGCGTGTCAAGCATGCGGAGATTCAGTGAAGTTACGCGTGCGCGGCGTCGCGTGTCGTGGCTGGCCGCTCTGACGCTCCTCGCTTCTCTCCCTGTCTTCGTCGTGCCGTCCACGCCTGCTGCCGCTGATGAGGTGCTCCCCGAGGCGCTGCAGGCACAGCAGGACGCGGCCGCCTCGGGGGAGAAGATAGAGGTGGAGGACGAACGGACGGAACGGGACACGGTATTCGCCAATCCCGACGGGGAGACCTTCACCCTGGAGAGATCCATCGTTCCGGTACGAGTGCCCACTTCAGTGGGCGGCTGGACCGATCCGGACGCAACGCTCGTGGTGAGACCGGACGGATCGATCGGTCCGAAGGCTGCCACGGTCGATCTCTCCTTCTCGCCCGGTGGGCTGGGCAAGGACATGGTCACCATCGGTACGGGCGGGCGATCGGTGGTCCTGGGCTGGCCGGGCGAGCTGCCCGAACCCCGCCTCGAAGGTGAGCGGGCCGTCTACGACGACGTGTTGCCCGATGTCAACCTGATCCTGACCGCAACGGTCGAGGGCTTTCGGCAGGTTCTCGAAGTTGAAACCCTCGAAGCGGCCTCGGATCCTGCGCTGAAGTCCCTCGAGTACACGGTGGCCACTGAAGGGCTGAGGATCCACGAGGGCGCGGTGGGCACTCTTGAGGCCGTGGACGGTAACGGGCAGGTCGTCTTCCGGTCCCCCTCGGCCCGGATGTGGAACTCGGCCGGCGACACGGCTCCGGTTGCCGCCACGGACGGACAGAGCACACAGATGGCAGGGGCGGAGCCGACCGGCCGGCCGGAACGGACGGCGGCCGACCCCGAGCCGTTGCCGGCAGGACCATCGGAGGAGGGCGAGCCGCTGGCCGGACCCGGTGCCGGTGACGAGGCGGCCACGATGGACGTCGAACTGGCCTCAGGCACGGTCACCGTCACTCCGGACGCCGACCTCGTGGCGCGCACCACTGCCGCGGAACTCCCGCTGTACATCGATCCGTCCGTAGAGCTGAACGAGTCCGAGCGCACGGTGCTCTCCTCGGACGGTGACACGTTCTACAACTTCTCCGGCGGCGACAACGGCATGAGCGTCGGCCGCTGCAGCTCCGCGGTGATCGGTGGCTACATCTACTACTGCACCGAGGGCAGTGCCTACACCAACCGCATGTACTTCGAGTTCAAGCCGGACAAGCTCAAGGGCAAGCACATCCTCGACGCGACCTTCGCGGTGACCGAGACCTGGTCGTTCTCCTGCGATGCGCGGTGGGTGGACCTGGAGCGCACTGATCCGATCTCGTCCTCGACCAAATGGCCCGGGCCGGGTGGTCCGAAGTCGGACAATTCCTGGGACCAGATGGGAGACAGGCACGTGTCGGCCGGCCGCGGCGACGCTTGTTCCCCCTCGCAGCCCCGGAAGGCCATCGAGTTCAACGACTACGCGAAGGAGCCCGACGAGAACCTGACGCCGACGGTGAAGTCCTTCGCCGAAGGCAAGTTCTCCACGCTGACCTTGATGCTGAAGGCTAAGGACGAGTCGGACCCGATCGCCTGGAAGAGGTTCGACGACGACGCGGTCCTTTCGGTGACCTACGTCAGCAAGCCCGCCGTCCCGTCCGAGTACGGCCTGGAGACCGGCACCGGACAGGTGTGCAGCAAGGATCCGGCGAAGCCGACGATGTGGTCGGACCCGACGCCGAACCTGGCGGCGACCCCGCAGACCGCCTCGGGAGCGGAGTCGGGTGCCCGGCTGCGGGTGTACTTCGACATCGACCTGAAGAACACCGAAGGCCAGTGGGTGGATGCCCCGCCGCCGTCGACCGGGTCCCTGAAGCCGTCCACCGGCGGGGTCGGGGACGGAGTCGACCAGAACATGAACTGGGCGGAGCTGGCGCAGAACGGGCAGTACCGCTACCGGGCGTTCACCTGGTCGATGTACAGCTCGGACACCAAGCACCTGGACAGCTCGCAGACGCCGTTCTGCTACTTCACCGTGGACAGCGCGGCTCCCAAGCCGCCCGCGATCACCTTCAAGAGCACGTACACGGCTTGCCTGCCGGGCGCGTGCACTCCCGGCGGAGCCCCGGGCAAGGCCGGCTCCGTGACCTTCGGACCGGCCGCGGGCAGTGGGGACATCAACGTTGCCTACGCCTACAGACTCTCCACCGACAGCACGTGGCGACCCTACGTACCGGGGGCCACGGTCACCGAGACCATCACCCCGGTCGACTCCGGCACCATGACTCTCGAAGTGAGGGCGAAGGACGCGGCCGGGAGATACGGCGACAACAAGATCCGTTTCCTGGTCGGAGAGGGAGCCACTCCGGTCGGGCGCTGGACCTTCAACGAGGCGTCCGGCAAGGCGGTGGACCGCTCCGCCACCACCACCGCCCTGCGGGACGACCTCACTCTCGCCACGGGCGCGAGCCGGGTCACGACCGGCCGGCGCGGCGAGGTGACGGAGAAGCCGGTGACCGACGGCGTCGAGGGCGGGACCGTGGTCACGGCGGAGGACCAGGCCCTGCGCCTGGCCGGCAGCGGATACGCCGAGACGTCCGGACCTGTGATCGAGACACAGGCGTCGTACACCGTCTCGGCCTGGGTACGGCTGGAGTCGACCGGGCGCAATCTGACCGTGATCGGCCAGGACGGCACGTACTACAGCCCGTTCTTCCTGGGGTACTGCTACACCGTGTCGACCTGGTGCCTGCGTCTGGCCGATGCCGATGCCTCGTCGACCTCCCTGGACAACCAGCGGGTCAACGCGAAGGATCCCGCGGTGCTGAAGGCGTGGACCCATCTGGCCGCGGTGGTGGACACCTCGGCGAAGAAGCTGACTCTGTACGTCAACGGTGTCGCCCAGGGCAGTGACACGCTCACCGGCGGAGCCTGGTCGGCGTCCGGTCCACTGCAGATCGGCCGGGTGAAGTACAAGGGCGGCTACGTCGACCAGTTCATCGGCGACATCGACGAGGTCTCTGTCTGGCAGGAGGCCAAGCCGGCCGAGACGGTCGCTCGCGAGGCCGGCCCCGAGGACGCGAACGGCAAGGCGTATGCCGAGCTCGTCGCCGAGTACCGCCCTGGCAGCGTTGCCGTGGGATCGACCTCGCTCACCGACATGTCGGGTTACGGCAACACGCTGACGCTGTCGTCCGGTGCTTCCCTGGATGGCGAGAGCCTGGTCCTGGACGGCGCCACCGGGTCGGCTGCCTTGCCGCGGCCGATCCTGGACAGTACCGGCTCCTTCACCGTGGCGACCGAGGCATCGGTGGAGACGAGGGACCTGGCGGGCAAGCAGGACGGCCACCGGATGCAGGTGCTGGGCCAGCGCACCGCGGCGGGATCGTCGTGGGGGCTGTGGCTGGAGAAGACCGGCACGCAGACCGAACCCGTGCTGGATGCCGACGACAACCCGGTACTCGACGACAACGGTGTTCCCCTCATCCGCACTGTCCCGGTGGGCCGCTGGCACTTCGGTCGTCTCACTGCCGATGGCAGCGGGACATCCGTGGTGAGTGACGAACTCGCCGTCCTGGACACGCCGGTCCAGCTGGTGGGTGCCTATGACGCCCGCAAGCAAACGATCACGATGTACGTGGGTGGTACCCCTCAGGGCACTCCGCTCGCCTATACCGCCGCTGCCTCCGACGGCGAGACCAGCGTTGGCCAGGGCTGGACCGACAGCGCCTGGGGCCATCGTCTGCCTGGCCGGATCACCGACATCCGGATCTATGCCGGTGCGGTGACCGATGAGGCGCATGTCGAATCGCTGATCGGCTACTGACCGGCTGTCCCCTCCGCCGCGCCTCATGCGGCGGAGGGCCCGCGCCCCCACCGACTTCCGCACGTTCCGCCTCTCTGGAGAGCCCTCGTGTTCTTTCGTCCGCGCTTCCGACACGTAGCCTTGTCCGTCCTGCTGGCCGCTGTGCTGTCCGTCCCCGTGCCGACCACACCGTTCGGTTCGGAGGCGACCGCGGCCGAGCGGCCCGGCCGTCCGGACGTGCCCCAGGTCGAGCCCGCCCAGGTGCGGGAGGTGACCTCTCCGCGGGCCAAGGAGACGCGGGCCAAGGCAGCCAAGGAGAAGAAGGCCAACCAGCGGCTCGTGGACAGCGCCCGTGCCGAAAGACGCTCGGCCTGGCCCAAAAGATCCGAGACCACGGTGCCGATCACCACGGAACCGGCCACCGGAGACCCGCTCGTCCGGGTGAGAGCGGAGAGGGCCGGCGACTCCTCCTCCCAGGCGCGCTCCCGGGCCTCCGGACAGGCGGAGATCACCGTCCTGGACCAGAAGGCCGCCGAGCGCGCCGGTATCACCGGCGTCGTCTTCACGGTGGCAGCCGAGCATTCCGGCCCGGCCGAGGTCACCGTCGACTACAGCTCCTTCGCCTCCGCCGTCGGCGGCAACTGGGCCTCCCGACTCGGTCTGGTCAGCCTTCCTCCGTGTGCCCTCACCACGCCGGAGAAGGCACACTGCCGCGCCCGGACCGTCCAGACGGCCGACAACGACGTCCACGAGGAACAGGTCACCTCCCGGATCTCGCTGGCGGGAACCTCCGCCACTCCGACGGTCCTCGCGCTGACCGCCACCTCCGCCACGACCTCCACCGCCGGCTCCGGCGACTTCAAGGCGACGCCGTTGGCCGCCTCCGCGAGCTGGCAGGCCGGCTCGTCCTCCGGGGCCTTCTCCTGGTCGTACCCGATCACCACCCCGCCGGCTGCCGCCGGCCCTGCTCCTTCGCTGAGCCTTTCCTACGACTCCGGCAGCATCGACGGCCGCACCGCCAACACCAACAATCAGGGCTCTCTGGTCGGTGAGGGCTTCACCCTGTCCTCGTCGTACATCGAGCGCAAATACGGCGCGTGCGAGGACGACGGTCACACCGACAAGTTCGACCTCTGCTGGAAGTACGACAACGCCGCTCTCGTCCTCAACGGCAAGGCCACCGAACTCGTCAAGGACGACACCACCGGTATCTGGCATCTCAAGGACGACGACGCCTCGAAGGTCACCCGTCACACCGGGGCGGACAACGCCGAGGCCGACGGCGGCGGTGACGGCGAGTACTGGACGGTCGTCACCGGCGACGGCACCACCTACACCTTCGGTCTGGACAAACTCCCGGGTGCGGGCAGCCAGCGCACCAACTCGGTGTGGACCGTTCCGGTCTTCGGCGACGACAGCGGTGAGCCCGGCTACTCGAAGGGCGGAGAGTTCGAGTCCCGCGCCGAGACGCAGGCCTGGCGCTGGAACCTCGACCTGACCCAGGACGTCCACGGCAACGCCGCCACCTACTGGTACAAGGCAGAGACCAACCACTACGCCAAAAACGGCGACAAGACCGGCCTCGCCTCCTACACCCGTGGCGGCTACCTCGAAGAGATCCGCTACGGCCAGCGCGCCGACACCCTCTTCACCGGCCAGCCCTCCGACAAGGTCACCCTCTCCTACAAGGAGCGCTGCACCGCCACCGGTACCGGCTGTGACTCCCTGACCAAGGACACCGCCGACAACTGGCCCGACGTCCCCTTCGACAGCATCTGCTCGTCCGACGAGACGGAGTGCGAGGCCACCGGACCGTCCTTCTTCACCCGCAAGCGTCTGACCGGCATTGACACCTTCTTCTGGTCACGAGCCGCCGAGCCGGACGCCTACCAGCCGGTGGACTCCTACGGCCTCGGGCAGGAGTTCTTCGACGGTCAGGACATCGGCAACAGCTCCGACCAGGTCCTCACACTCACCTCGCTCACCCGCACCGGCAAGAACGGCACCGACATCTCCTCGCCGCCGGTCGAGTTCACCTACCAGCAGCGACCGGGCCGGGTCGACTCCACCAGCGACGATATCCTGCCGTTGACCCGCCCGCGCATCGCGTCCGTCATCTCCGAGACGGGCGCCATCACCTCGGTCTCCCTCTCCGAGCCCGAGTGCGTGCGCGGCTCCAAGATGCCGGTGGCCGAGGACGACAACAACCAGTCCTGCTACCCGGTGTACTGGCCGGTCAACGGCGGCGACATGGCCCTGGACTGGTTCCACAAGTACCGCGTCACCGCGATCACCACCAACGACCCGGCCGCGGGCAACCCCGGCACCCAGCTGACCTACAGTTACTCCGGCCCCGGCTGGCACTACAGCGACGACCCCTTCACCAAAGAGAAGCACCGCACCTGGTCGGAGTGGCGCGGATACCAGAAGGTCACCACCTACTCCGGCGACGCCGGCGCCACCCGCTCCAAGTCAGTGAAACTGTTCATGCAGGGCATGAACGGCGACAAACGCAAGGACGGCACCACCCGCACCGCTGTCGTCAAGGGCATCGACCTCGACAACGTTCCCAGCAACGACCCGGCCACCACCGGTGACGATCTCAACGTCGCCGACGCCAACGACCACGACTTCTACGCCGGCAGTCTCCGTCAGGAGATCGTCTACGACGGCGACACCGCCGTATCCACCACGATCAACAACCTCTGGTCCAAGCAGACCGCCAGTCAGCAGCGTTCCTACGCCAACACCAAGGCACACTTCGTCCGCACCGCCCGCACCTACACCGACACCTACCTGAACGCGGCCCGCACCTGGCGCATCGGGGCGGTCTCCCACACGTACGACACGAAGTACGGGATGTCCACCGCGGTCGAGGACCACGGCAACTGGTCCACCACCGGTGACGAGACCTGCACCCGCACCTGGTACGCCCGCAACGACGACAAGGGCCTCACCAGCCTCGTCTCCCGCACCCGCACCATCGCCAAGCCCTGCTCCGCGACGGACGACACCCTGTCCCTGCCCGCCGACAGCAGGACCCGCGGCGACGTCCTCGCCGACTCCGCCGTCGTCTACGACACCCCGGCCGCTACCGGCTGGGTCCCAGGCCAGACCCCCACCCTGGGCCTCGCCTCCTGGACCGGCCGCCCCACCGCCTACCCGGCCGCCTCAGGCACCGCCGACCGCAACCCTCCCGCCACCGGCGGCTGGCAGACCGTCTCCACCACCACCTACGACACCGGCAGCGCGAAACTCGGCCGTCCTCTGAAGGTCACCGACGCCGAGGGACGCACCACCACCACCGCGTACTACCCGGCCGCCGCGGGCCCGCTCGGCACCATGGTCGTCACCCAGCCCCGGCTGTCGTCCAACAACCAGGCCCACCAGACCACCACCGTCTACGATCCGGCTCGTAACGCCGTCAGCTACACCCTGGACGCCAACACCAAGCGCACCGAGCACACCTACGACGCGCTCGGCCGGATCACCGCCATGTGGCTCCCCGACCGTTCCCGCTCCGCGGGTGACAGCCCCGACGCCAAGTTCGCCTACGGCCTGGAGCGCGACAAGGCTCCCTGGAGTTCGGTCTCCACACTCAAGGCCGACGGCACCACCTACGAGACCACCTACTCCCTCTTCGACTCCCAGCTCCGTCCGCTGCAGGTCCAGGCGCCATCACCCGCGGGCGGCCGCGTTCTCACCGACACCCGCTACGACGCCCGTGGTCTCGCCTACGAGAAGTACCAGGACGCCTACGACAACATCAAGGCTCCCAACAGCACGTACAGTCAGGTTCCGTACGGAGAGGCCACCCAGACCCTGACCCGGTACGACGGTGCCGAGCGGGCCACCAACTCCACTCTCCTGGTCGACGGCGTGCAGAAGTGGTCCACCAGCACCACCTACACCGGCGACTCCACGGCCACCACCGCGCCGACGGGAGGCAACGCCACCCGTACCGTCACCGACGCCCTGGGCCGTACCGTCGAGACCCGCACCTACGCGGGGACCACCCCGGCCGACGCCGACTTCGGCGGAGCCCCCGGCGTCCCCCACACGAAGGTCGCCTACACCTACACCCGTGACGGCAAGCCCGCCACCATCACCGGCCCGGACGAGACCAAGTGGGCCTACTCCTACGACCTTTACGGCCGTCGGGTGAAAACCGTCGACCCGGACCGGGGCACCGACCTCACCACGTACACCGACCGCGACGCCATCGAGACCACAGAGGATGCCGAAGGCCGCGTCCTGCTGTACGGGTACGACGAACTCGGCCGCCGGACCGACCTGTGGAAGACCTCCCGCACGGACGCCAACAAGCTCGCCTCGTGGACCTACGACAGCGTCCTCAAGGGTCTGCCCACCGCGTCCACACGCCATGTGAATGGCGTCGGTCAGACCGGTTCCAAGGCGTACACCCAGCAGGTCACCGCCTACGACGTGCTCGGCCGTCCCTTCGCCACCAGCCTCACTCTCCCCGCCGACGATCCGTTGGTGACCTCTGGCGCGGTGGCCGCCACCACCACGCAAGAGGTGACCTACCGCCTCGACGGCACGGTGAACACCACCAAGGAACCCGCGGCAGCAGGTCTGCCCGCGGAGACCCTCACTCACCGCTACAACAGCGCCGGCCTGCAGACCGAGCTCTCCGGGGTCTCCAAGTACCTGCTCGCCGCGAACTACACCGCCCTCGGTCAGACCGGCCAGCTCCAGCTCGGCACTTCCGCCGCCGAAGGCACCAAGCGCGTCTTCCTCACCCAGTCCTACGAGGAGGGCACCGGCCGTCTGCTGAACGCCGCGGTCGACGATCAGACCCGTGGCCCGGTGCAGGACCTCGCCTACACCTACGACCAAGCCGGCAACGTCACCTCCATCACCGACAACGCCGACATCGGCACCGGTACCGACCGCCAGTGCTTCACCTACGACGCCTACCGGCGACTGGCCGAGGCCTGGACTCCGAAGACCGCCGGATGCTCGGCCGGCGACCGCACCACTGCCAACCTCGGCGGCCCCGCGCCCTACTGGAACTCCTACACCTACACCGACTCCGGTCAGCGCAAGACCGAGAAGACCAGCACCACCACTGCGGCCACCACCCGTACCTCCTGCTACGACTCCGCCCGACCGCACGCCCTGATCGCGACGACCACCGGCACCACCTGCACCGGCGTCGCAGCCCAGTACGTCTACGACAAGACCGGCAACACCACCGAGCGCGTCAAGTCGGTCGGCTCCACCGCCGAGCAGTCCCTCGACTGGAACGAGGAAGGCCGTCTCAGCCGCCTCACCGATGACGACGACGCCACCGCCACCAACTACGTCTACGACGCCGACGGCCAGCTCCTCATTCGCCGGGACAACGCCACCGACGGCGAAACCGTCCTCTACCTCGGTGCCACCGAAGTCCACCTGAAGACCGGCAAGAAGTGGGCCAGCCGTTACTACACCGCGGCCGGCGCCGCCATCGCCCTGCGCACCAACGAGACCGGCACCGAGAAGCTGTCCTTCCTCGCCTCCGACCACCACTCCACCGGCTCCGTCTCCCTCACCGCCGACTCCGCCCAGACCCTCACCAAGCGCTACACCACTCCCTTCGGCACCCCCCGCGGCAAGCCCACCGGAACCTGGCCCGACGACAAGGCCTTCCTCGGCATGCCGGCCGACACCGGAACCGGCCTGACCCACATCGGCGCCCGCGAATACGACCCGACCACCGGTCAGTTCATCAGCGTCGACCCTCTGCTCCAGCTCAACCTGCACCAGACGCTGAACGGATACGCGTACCCGGGGCAGAACCCGGTGACGGTCGCCGACCCGACCGGGCTCGGAGCGCCGGAGTGTCACCGGGGCGAGATCCCGTGCACAGGGGGCGTGCCCGACACTCAGAAAGAGATCGAGGAAAAGAAGAAGATCGTCGCGAAGACGGGCGGGAAAATCGCAGGTTATTCCACCTCGAAGCCTCCGGCGACCTGGGAGAACGAGGGGTACGGGAAGACCGACCTCGACGGCGACGGTTACATCAACCTGCTTCCCGGTGTCTACGTCCCTGCCGAGTGGCACGGAACCGGAGAGTTCATCGACCACTTCTACAGTCAGCTGAACAGCCTGACGATCTACGGGATCGACTTCTACGCCGATCATCAGGCTGACGCGCCGTATGTGAAGAACGATGTGAATTCAGCACTGCTGGACGCCTGTCATGTGACGAACTGCCCCTCGAAGAAGGAATTCTTCTACAACTGGTTCGGCACGAACGTTGTCGCCGGAATTTCGGAGGGCGGAGTCCCAGGTGTCAGGGGCGGAATTCGAACCGGGAAGTCGAGCTCGTGCAAGTGCTTCCTGGCCGGCACGGATGTCCTCATGGCCGACGGCACGACCAAGGACATCGAGGACGTCGAAGTGGGCGATCTGGTGCTCGCCGCCGACCCCGAGACAGGGGAGACGGCTCCCCGCAAGGTGACTCGTCTCATCCGCACCGAGGACGACAAGAAGTTCAACGAGCTCTCGATCGCCACGGAATCCGGCATCGAGAAGCTCACCGCAACCTTCGAGCACCCCTTCTGGTCGCCCTCGGAGCAACGCTGGATCCCGGCCCACCAGCTCGCCGCCGGCATGACACTCCTGACGGAGGACGCCCGCACCGTCATCATCACCGGCAACAAACCCTTCACTAAGAAGGCCCGCACCTACAACCTCACTATCGACGACCTGCACACGTACTATGTACTCGCTGGGCAGACGCCGGTCCTCGTTCACAATTCAGATTGGTGTACCCCTGAGGAACGCATCGAAGATGCCGCGGACATCGGTAACGGTCACGCGGGAAGCAAGCATGCCGGTGACTTTCCGGGACATTCGCCCAAGGATATTGGCGACCTGGCTCGGGACGTGATGCAGAATCCGGCCCGTACGAAACCGCTGGGCGGCGGGCGGAGAGCGTATCAGGGGAAGGACGGGTCCACGATCGTGATTCACGACCCGATGAATCCGGATGGTGGTACTATCTTCCGCCGAGATCCGACGACGATTGACGATTACTGGGATGAGTTGAACTGATGCCTGAAACTCCTGTAGCGGCGAGTGACCTGCTCACCGCGGACGAGCTCGCCTGGCTGCGGCGCGCACTGCTGGAATGGGGTGGCCCGGCTCGATGCGGCGATGAGCTCGCTGTTGGCATGGGGTTCGAAGGTGTGCAGGATCTGCTCGACCAATGCGGCAGGTTGCGTGCCGAACTCGGAGAAAGCGTTCCGATAGCCCCGGTCGATTGGGCGCGCGTATTGCTGGCCGTAGAAATTGTCTTCGTTAGTGATCTTGCAGGTTCGGGATACGAATGGACGACAACCACAGGATTTAGCGACGAGTCGAGCATTCGGACTCTGCGTGCAATCCAGTCCAAGTTGGCCAGAGTGGTAAGACCGTACTTTGGCAAGCGGCCGAGTCTGTGAACTCTGCCCGATTCCGCGACCATTTTACTGGATAGCTGCAGCAAATTTGAAGCCCCGTCAGGTGCTTCCTGGCGGGGCTTCTGGGGTGGTTGACGGCAGTAGTTGACGGCAACGTCAGCGGACAGCGGCTCCGAGGAGGGGTGGTTCGTCGGGCGGGTCTGTACAGCGAGTGGTGTAACTCGTGGGTGGGTTGTTACTGCTGTGCTGCGGTGAGCCGGCCTTCGAAGGCGATGTCGAAGGCTTGGAGGGCGGGCTTCCATCGCCTGGTACGGCGATGAGCCACCGACTTCGCTCCCAGAGGTGGACCGAATGGTCATTTCGTAGAATCTGTCGGAATCATGACCAACACGGCGCGACGCGTACTTACTGCAAACCCGACCCGAGCAAGCGTGGATACGATTCGAACCAGGGCTATTTTGGTGCGCAGTAGCAGAGCAGGAACCCATTGCCCAGCCTGCGGACTGGAGCAGGGGTTTCCTCCGTGGGGGGATGGCGGGAACATCGCTTCATTTGAAGTGTGCGTGTGCTGTGGAATCGAGTTCGGCTATGAGGACTCGACCGATGCAGGAGTTGCACAAGCACGTGCGGCGTGGATTTCGGCTGGCTGCCCGTGGCGGGGAGACCTGAAGGATCAGCCCCCGGGTTGGGACCCCGAAGCCCAGCTCAGGAACGTAACGGACGTGTCCGGGTGATCTTCCAGTGACTGCGGCATGAAGGCAGGGCCTCTTGATGGCTCGGAGGTGCGAACCGAACCGAGCCGCACCAGGAGGCCCTGTCGTCGCAGTCGTACGCGCTCACGCCCGCGGTGCTTGAGCGGGTCGCCCGGCCGTGTGATCGTCTCACGCACACGTACGGCAACGTGGCTCTTTACACGCCGCTTGCAGTGTCCCGCCGCGTGGACCTCCTTCACGCTTCACGCCAGACTGTCGCGCCAGGCGCGGTGCAGGTCGGCGAACCTGCCCGTCCCGGCGATCAGTTCGGACGGGGCGCCGTCCTCGACGATCCGGCCGTGCTCCATGACCAGGACCCGGTCGGCGATCTCCACGGTCGACAGCCGGTGGGCGATCACCACCGCCGTACGGCCCTTCAGCACCGTCGCCATCGCCCGCTGCACCGCCCGTTCGCCGGGGACGTCCAGGGAACTGGTCGCCTCGTCGAGGATGAGGACCGCCGGGTCCGCCAGCAACGCCCGCGCGAAGGAGACCAGTTGGCGCTGACCGGCCGAGATACGGCCGCCCCGCTTGCGTACGTCGGTGTCGTAGCCGTCGGGGAGGGCGGCGATGAAGTCGTGCGCTCCGATCTCCTTCGCCGCCTGCTCGATCTCCGGGCGGGTGGCGTCCGGCCGCCCGATCGAGATGTTCTCGGCGATCGTGCCGGAGAACAGGAACGCCTCCTGCGTCACCATCACCACCTCGCGCCGCAGATCGCGTCCCGTGACGTCGAGCAGGTCCACGCCGTCGAGCAGCACCCGGCCGTCGGTGGGGTCGTAGAAGCGGGCGAGCAGCTTCGCCAGCGTCGACTTGCCCGCGCCGGTCGAGCCGACGACCGCGACGGTCTGCCCGGCCGGGAGCGTGAGGCCGAAGCTGGGCAGCACCTCGCCGCCGGTGCGGTACGCGAACCGGACGTCGTCGAAGACGACCTCGCGGCCGGGCAGTCCGGCGCGCCGGGCGGGCAGTTCGCGCGGGGTGGACGGCTCGGGCACGGACGGGTTCTGGGCCAGCAGACCGGCGATCTTCTCCAGGGAGGCGGCCGCCGACTGGTAGGAGTTGAGGAACATGCCGAGCCGGTCGATCGGGTCGTAGAGGCGGCGGAGGTAGAGGACCGCCGCCGCCAGTACGCCCAGTTCGAGGGTGTCGTCCGCCACCCGGTAGGCGCCCCACAGCACGATCAGCGCGACCGTCGTGTTCGCGGTGATCCGGGAGCCGACCACATAGCGGGCCATCTCAAGCAGCGCGTCGCCGTTGGTCCGCTCGTGCCGCCGGTTCAGCACCGCGAAGTCCGCGTCGTTCGCCGCCTCGCGGCGGAAGGCGCGCACCGGACGGATGCCGTTCATCGTCTCGACGAACTTCACGATCACCGCCGCGATGGCCGTCGACCGCTTCCGGTACACCCGTCCCGCCCGCCGCTGATACGACCGTACGAGCAGATACAGGGGCACGAACGACGCCACCGCGACGGCGCCGAGGCCGAGGTCCAGCCAGAGCAACAGCACCGAGATGTAGACGGCGGAGAGGATCACCATCACGAGTTCCTGGAGGCCCTCCTCCAGGAGTTCCCGCAGCGACTCGACGTCGGTGGTGGAGCGGGAGATGAGACGGCCCGAGGTGTAGCGCTCGTGGAAGTCGACGCTGAGCGCCTGCGCGTGCCGGAAGATACGGCCGCGCAGATCGAGCAGTACGTCCTGGCTGACCCGGGCGGAGGCGTTGACGAACGCGTACTGGAGCGCGCCGGCGGACACCGCGCACAGCAGATAGCCGGCCGCCACGGCGATCAGCGGGCCGTTGTCGTTCTCGCGGAACGCCGGTACGGCCCGGTCGATGGCGTACGCCACCAGCAGCGGGCCCGCCTGTACGGCTGCCTGCTGGAGCAGCAGCAGGAGGGCGGTGACGGCGACCCTGCCCCGCATGGGGGAGAGCAGGGAACGCAGCAGTACGCCGGTGGCGCCCGGGGGAGCGGGCAACTGGTCCTGGTCGAAGGGGTCGTCGGACGGCCGGGTCAGGTCGTCGTCCTCGTCCCGGGCGGGGGCGGTGGTGGTCGCCGTCATCGCTCGTCGTCCTCCTGGGTTCCCGCGGGCTCGCCGGACATGAGGTGCGCGTACTCGGGGTTGCCGCGCAGCAGTTCGTGGTGGGTGCCGATCGCGGTGATCCTGCCGCCGGAGAGAAGGGCCACGCGGTCGGCGAGGAGGACCGTGGAGGGGCGGTGGGCCACGATGAGGGCGGTGGTGTCCGCGAGGACCCTGCGCAGTGCGGCTTCCACGGCGGCCTCGGTGTGCACGTCGAGGGCGGAGAGGGGGTCGTCGAGGACGAGGAAGTCGGGGCGGCCGACGACCGCTCTGGCCAGGGCGAGGCGTTGGCGCTGGCCGCCGGAGAGGCTGAGGCCCTGTTCGCCGACCTGGGTGTTCGTGCCGTGGGGGAGGGCGTGGGCGAAGTCCGCCTGGGCCACGGCGAGGGCGCGGGTCAGGTCGTCCTCGGTGGTGCCGCCGCCCATGAGGACGTTCTCGCCGACGGTGGCGGAGAAGAGGGTGGGTTCCTCGAAGGCCACGGCCACCCGGGAGCGGAGTTCCTCTCTGGACATCAGGGTGATGTCCGCGCCGTCGAGGGTGATGTGGCCTTCGGTGACCTCGTGCAGGCGGGGGACGAGGGCGGTGAGGGTGGTTTTGCCACTGCCGGTGGCACCGACGAGGGCGAGGGACTCGCCGGGGCGGATGTGGAGGTCGATGCGGTCGAGGACGGGCGGGGAGTCGGTGGGGGCGTCGGGGTAGCGGAAGGTGACGCCGTGGAAGGTGAGGCCGTCCTGGCCCTCCCGAGTGTCCTGGCCCTCCCGGCCCTCCCGGCCCTCCCGGCCCTCCTGGCCCTCCCGGGCGTCCCCGCCAACCCGCGGGCAGTCGTGCCGCTTGGGCGGCACGGGTGGGCGCGGACGGTGCCCTGCAAGCGCCGGGCTGCGCGGCTCGTCCGGGTGGGGATCACGCCGCTCGGCGTTACGAGGTGCCGCTGAGCCCACCCGTGCCGCCCCAGCGGCACGACTGCCCGCAGTGGCGGAGGGAGGCTGGGAGGTTGCCGCAGGTTGCGGCGCAGCTGCGGAGGGCGGCTGGGAGGTTGCCACAGGCTGCGGCGCAGCGGCGGAGGGGTGCGGGGAAGTGGCCGCATGCTGCGGCGCAGGGTGCGGGGAAGTGGCCGCGGGCTGGGGGTCGGTTTCGGGGCTGGCGTCCATCACCTCGAAGTAGCGTTCCGTGGCCGTGGCCGCTTCCTGGCTCATCGCCAGGAGGAAGCCGATGGAGTCGACCGGCCAGCGCAGGGCCAGGGCTGTGGAGAGGAACGCGACCAGCGTGCCGGCGGAGAGGTCGCCGTCCGCCACCTGCACCGCGCCCAGCACCAGCGCCGCCCCGATGGCGAGTTCCGGCAGTGTCACGATGACGCCCAGGATCGTCGCCAGCAGCCGCGCCTTGTACAGTTCCGTCCCCCGCAGCTTCCCCGACAGCTCCCGGAACGCCAGCGCCTGGCTCCGGTGCCGCCCGAAGCCCTTGATGATGCGGATGCCGAGGACACCCTCCTCGACCACCGTCGTGAGGTCACCCACCTGGTCCTGCGCCAGCCGCGCCGCGCCCGAGTACCGCTTCTCGAACACCACGCACGTGATCAACACCGGCACGGCGGGGATCAGGATGACCAGGCCCAGCGTCCAGTCCTGGATCAGCATGATGATCACGCCCACGAGGATCGTCACGCTGTTGACCAGCAGGAACGTCAGCGGGAACGCCAGGAACATCCGCAGCAGCATCAGATCCGTGGTGGCCCGCGACAGCAGCTGCCCCGACGGCCACCGGTCGTGGAAGGCGACCGGAACCCGCTGCAGATGCCGGTACAGCCCCGCCCGCATCTCCGCCTCGACACGCGACAGCGGACGCGCCACCAGCCACCGCCGGAACCCGAACAGCAGCGCCTCCGCCAGCCCGAGCAGCAGCAGATACAGCGCGCCCAGCCACACCCCCGCCGGATCCCGGTCGGCGATCGGCCCGTCCACCATCCACTTCAGGACGAGCGGGATGACCAGCCCGATGCAGGAGGCGAGGATCGCGATGAACGCGGCGGTGAACAGCCGCGCCCGCACCGGCCTGACGTACGGCCACAGGCGGAGCAGCGTACGCACGGCGGAGCGGGGTTCCGGGGGAGAAGGTGTAGTGGGCATCAGCAGCGAGCCTACGGTTCGCCACTGACACTGCCCACCGAGTTTTGGCCGGACCACCCTCCGCCCCTGGTCCTACGACCTGCGCCTACGGCGAAGTCGTACGCCCGTATCAACCGATCGGCGGATGGGCGTTCGAGCGCACCGGCCGATGTGCCGGTGGCCCCCGCGCGGCGACGCTGGGGCCATGTCCGTCATCGACGTCACCGATCTGCGCAAGTCCTACGGAGGCCGTGCGGCCGTCGACGGGGTCACCTTCACCGTCGAGGAGGGCGAGATCTTCGGCATCCTCGGCCCGAACGGCGCCGGCAAGACCACCACCGTCGAGTGTGTCGAGGGCCTGCGCGTGCCCGACGCCGGCCGGGTCCGGGTGGCCGGCCTCGACCCCGTCGCCGACCACGAGGAGGTCGCCCGCCTCCTCGGCGCCCAGCTGCAGCAGAGCGAACTCCAGCCCAAACTCACCGTCCGCGAGGCGCTGGAGCTGTACGCCTCCTTCTATCCGCGGCCCGCCGACTGGCGCCCGCTGGCCGAACGCCTCGGCCTCGCCCCGAAGCTGACCACCCGGTTCGGCAGGCTCTCCGGCGGCCAGAAGCAGCGCCTGTTCATCGCGCTCGCCCTGATCGGCGATCCGCGCGTCGTGGTGCTGGACGAGCTGACCACCGGCCTCGACCCGCGTGCCCGGCGCGACACCTGGGAGCTCATCGAGGACATCCGCGCGGGCGGCGTCACCGTCCTCCTCGTCACCCACTTCATGGAGGAGGCGCAGCGGCTCTGCGACCGGATCGCGGTCATCGACCGGGGCCGGGTCGCCGCGCTGGACACCCCCGCCGGGCTGATCCGCCGTTCGGCGGGCGCCACCGTCATCGGCTTCACGCCGTCCGAGCCGCTGGACGAGACGGATCTGCGCGCCCTGCCCGGCCTCTCCTCCGCGGCCTTCAAGGACGGCCGCGTGACCCTGTCCGGCACGGACGAGACGGTCAACGCCGTCATCACCCTGCTCGCCCGCACCCGCGTCACCGCCCACCAGCTCCGGGTCACCGACACCACGCTGGACGACGCCTTCCTGGACCTCACGGAGGCCACCGCATGACCACCGACGTCCTCGACACCGCCGTACTGAAGACCGAACTGCGCCTGTTCCGGCGCGAACCCGGCGCCCTGTTCTGGATGCTGGTGTTCCCGACCCTGCTGCTGGTGATCCTCGGCTGCGTCCCGTCCTTCCGCGAGGCCGACCCCTCCTACGGCGGACTGCGCCCGGTCGACGCCTACGTACCGGTGGCCGTCCTGCTCGGCCTGACCGTCGGCGGGCTGCAGGGCATGCCACAGGTCCTCACCGGCTACCGCGAGCGGGGCATCCTGCGCCGGATGTCCGCCACGCCGGTGCGCCCGGCCGCGCTGCTGTCCGCGCAGATGGTGCTGTGCGGCGGGGCCGCCCTGCTCTCGGCGCTGCTCGCGCTCACGGTCGGCCGGCTCGTCTATGGCGTACGGCTGCCCGAACAGCCCCTCGGCTACCTTCTGGCGCTGCTCCTCGCCATGCTCGCCACGCTCTCCCTGGGTGCCCTGCTCTCCGCCCTGTCCCGCACCACGAAGATGGCCGGCGCGGCCGGCTCGGCCGCGCTGTTCCCGGCGATGTTCTGCGCCGGCGTCTGGCTGCCGGTGCAGGCCATGCCGGACCTGCTGGCCGACATCGTCGGCTGGACCCCGTTCGGGGCCGCCGCACAGGCCCTGAACGAGGCAGCGGCCGGCGACTGGCCCGGCTGGTCCCACCTGGCGGTCCTGGTGGCGTGGACGGTGGTGCTCACCTCGGCGGCCGCGCGCCGCTTCCGGTGGGAATGAGCGCGCCGATGGCCGACACTGGCCCGATGACCGAGGCCGGCACCGTCGAACGCCAGTGGACGGCGTTCCACCAGTGGGGACCGTTCGGTCTGCTCGCCGTCGGCACGGCCGTCGCCGCCGCGGGCACCGGCCTGGTCGGCATGACGGCCGGCCAGTGGTACGTCGCCGGCGCCCTGGTCGCGGTCGCGGCCGGACTGCAGGCGTGGTGGGCCGGGGCGGCCCGCGGCCGGCCGGGGCCGACCGCGGCGAGCGGCTGCCTCTACTTCGCGCGCTGCGCCATCACGTTCGTCCTGACCTGGCTCAACCCGCTGTTCGGCTTCTACGCGTACGCCGGCTACTTCGGGGTCGACCGGCTGCTGCCGCCTCGGCTGGTCAAACCGGGACTCTTCCTCACGGCCGTGACCATCGCGGGCTCCCAGTCGGGCGGGCTGCCCCCGGACGACGAGCCGGGCTGGGTGCTCTTCGGCGCGATCCTCGCGGTCAACGTCGTCCTGCTCGTCGTGTTCGCCCGCCTCGCCGACACGGAGGAGGCGCGCAACCGCGCCCGGGTCCGGACCATCACCGAGCTGGAGCGCGCCAACACCGCGTTGCGGCAGGCCCTCGACGAGAACGCCGCACTGCACGCCCAGCTTCTCGTCCAGGCCCGTGAGGCCGGCGTCGCCGACGAGCGCGGACGCCTCGCCGCCGAGATCCACGACACCCTCGCCCAGGGCCTGACCGGCATCATCGCCCAGCTCCAGGTCGTGGCCGCCGCCCCGGACCCCGCCCTCGGGCGTGCCCACCTGGACCGGGCCCTCGCCCTGGCCCGGCACAGCCTCGGCGAGGCACGCCGCTCCGTGCACGACCTCGCGCCGGCCGCGCTGGCCGACGACACCCTGCCGGACGCGCTGGAGAAGACGGTGACGGCGTGGAGCGGACGCACCGGCGTCCGGCCCCGGTTCACCGTCACCGGCACCGCCGAGCCGCTCCACGACGAGGTCGCCGCCACACTGCTGCGCATCGCCGAGGAGGCCCTGTCCAACACCGCCCGGCACGCCGCCGCCGGCCGTGTCGGCGTCACCCTCTCCTACATGGGCGACGAGGTCACCCTCGACATCCGCGACGACGGCCGGGGCTTCGACCCGCTGACCGCACGGCGGCGCACCTCCGTCGGCGGGTTCGGCCTCGACGGCATGCGGGCCCGCGCCGAACGTGTCGCCGGCACCCTCACCGTCGAGGCCGAACCCGGCCACGGCACCGCCGTATCGGCTCGCGTACCGTTGGTCCGCGATGACCGCTGACGCCACGAACACCGACGCCGTGATCACCCTCCTCGTCGTCGACGATCACCCCGTCGTGCGTGACGGACTGCGCGGCATGTTCGACTCCGCGCCCGGATTCCGGGTGCTCGGCGAGGCGGCGAACGGCGTCGAGGCACTGGGGCGGGCCGCCGTCCTGGACCCCGACGTGATCCTCATGGATCTGCGGATGCCCGGCGGGGGCGGCGTCGACGCCATCCGGGAACTGTTCCGGCGCGGCGCCCGCGCCAAGGTCCTCGTGCTCACCACGTACGACACCGACTCCGACACCATCCCCGCGATCGAGGCCGGCGCGACCGGCTATCTCCTCAAGGACGCGCCCCGCGAGGAGCTGTTCGGCGCGGTCCGCGCGGCGGCCCAGGGCCGTACGGTCCTCTCCCCGGCCGTCGCCTCCCGTCTGGTCTCCGCCGTCCGCACCCCCCGGGCCCTGGGCAACGAGCCCCTCTCCGCCCGTGAGCGGGAGGTGCTGGCACTGGTCGCGCGCGGCACCTCCAACAAGGAGATCGCCCGCGAGCTGTTCATCAGCGAGGCGACCGTGAAGACGCACCTCACCCACGTGTACGCCAAACTCGGCGTCAACGACCGAGCGGCGGCGGTCGCCGTCGGCTACGACCGGGGCATCCTCGGCTGAAACCCGGCCGCCCCGCTCAGCCCCGTACCCGCAGCAGCAGCACCGTCCGCCCCGGCACGGTGACCGGCGTCCCCGCCGGGTGCTCCGTGCCGGGCGGATCCGACTGCTCCTCCCGCCCGGTGTCGACGACCACCTCGTACCGCTCCGCCCAGGGCGGGCCCGGGAGTTCGAACTCCACCGGGTCCTCACCGGCGTGCAGGACGGCCAGGAAACCGTCGTCCAGGACCGGTGCCCCGTGCTCGTCACGCCCCGGGATGTCCCGCCCGGAGAGGTACATGCCGAGCGTGGCGGCCGGCGCGTACCAGTCGCCCTCGGTCATCTCCGTGCCGCGCGGGGTGAACCAGGCCAGGTCGCGCAGCCCGTCCGCGGAGTGCGCGCGGCCGGAGAAGAACGCCCGGCGGCGCAGCACCGGATGGTGGTGGCGCAGGGCGATCAGCCGGGAGGTCAGCTCGAACAGGGGCCGCCAGTCAGGGTCTTCGAGCAGCGTCCAGTCCACCCAGCCGATCTCGTTGTCCTGGCAGTAGGCATTGTTGTTGCCGCGCTGGGTACGGCCCAGCTCGTCGCCCGCGACCAGCATCGGCACGCCCGTCGACAGCAGCAGCGTGGTCAGCAGGTTCCGCAACTGCCGCCGTCGTAGGGCCCGTACGGCCTCGTCGTCCGTCTCTCCCTCCACACCGCAGTTCCAGGCGCGGTTGTCGTCGGTGCCGTCCCGATTGCCCTCGCCGTTCGCCTCGTTGTGCTTGCGGCCGTACGACACGAGGTCGCGCAGGGTGAAACCGTCGTGCGCGGTGACGAAGTTGACCGAGGCGTACGGCCGCCGCCCGCCCCACGCGTACAGGTCGCTGGAGCCGGACAGGCGGTATCCCATCTCCCGTACGTCCGGCAGCGCGTGGCGCCAGAAGTCCCGCACGGTGTCGCGGTAGCGGTCGTTCCACTCCGTCCACAGGGGAGGGAACGCGCCCACCTGGTAGCCCCCGGAGCCCACGTCCCACGGTTCCGCGATCAGCTTCACCCGGCGCAGCACCGGGTCCTGCGCGATCACCGCGAGGAACGGGGAGAGCATGTCGACGTCGTGCATGGAGCGCGCCAGCGCCGCCGCCAGGTCGAAGCGGAAGCCGTCGACGCCCATCTCCGTCACCCAGTAGCGCAGGGAGTCCGTGATCAGGCGCAGCACGTGCGGCTGGACGACGTGCAGCGTGTTGCCGCAGCCGGTGTAGTCGGCGTACCGGCGGGCGTCGGGCTGGAGACGGTAGTAGCCGCGGTTGTCGACGCCCTTCAGGGAAAGCGTGGGCCCCAGCTCGCCCGCCTCCGCGGTGTGGTTGTAGACCACGTCGAGGATCACCTCGATCCCGGCCGAGTGCAGGGCGCGCACCATCCGCTTGAACTCGCCGACCTGCTGCCCCCTCGTCCCGGAGGCCGCGTAGCCGGCGTGCGGGGCGAAGTATCCGATGGAGTTGTAGCCCCAGTAGTCGCGCAGGCCGCGCCGCAGCAGATGGTCCTCGTGCGCGAACTGGTGCACCGGCAGCAGCTCCACGGCCGTCACGCCCAGCCTCACCAGGTGCTCGACCGCCGCCGGGTGGGCGAGACCGGCGTACGTGCCGCGCAGCTCCTCGGGAATGCCGGGGTGGCGGCGCGTGAACCCCTTGACGTGCAGCTCGTAGATCACCGAGTCCGCCCAGGGCGTCTTCGGCCGGCGGTCGTCCGCCCAGTCGTCGTCATCGTGGACGACCACCCCCTTGGGAACGTACGGCGCCGAGTCCCGGTCGTCGCGCACGGTGTCCGCGACATGCTGCTCGGGCCAGTCGCGGACATGCCCGTACACCTCCGGCGGCAGCGCGAAGTCTCCGTCCACGGCGCGGGCGTACGGGTCGAGGAGCAGCTTCGCCGGGTTCCAGCGGGCGCCCGTCCAGGGGTCCCAGCGGCCGTGCACCCGGTAGCCGTACCGCTGTCCGGGCAGTACGTCCGGTACGAAGCCGTGCCAGATCTCGTGCGTGAGTTCGGTCAGCCGGGCCCTGCGCTCCCGGCCCCGCTCGTCGAACAGGCACAGCTCGACCCCCTCCGCCCCGCCCGCCCACAACGCGAAGTTGGTCCCCGCCACCCCGTCCGGGCCGACCCGGAACCGGGCGCCCAGGGGCGTCGGCCGGCCCGGCCGCACCGGCACCGTGGGCACGGGCGGCGCCGGCCGCACGCCGTTCACGACGGCGGCCGGGCGCCCGTCCCCGGCGGCCCGCTCCGCGGCCACCGCCTCCTGCTCGGCTGCGCTGGACACCTGTCAGCCTCCCGCGGCTCGTGGGGGACGACGTGCGGACAGGGGTGTACGGCCCTCTCCCTCGGCTCCGGCCGCGGCTCCCCGGCGCGTCGTCCTTCCCTCAGTTCTGCCCAGAGGGTGCCTCGCACTCACGTTTCCCCGGGGGGCGGCATGGTCGTTTCCCGGAGGCGACGCCCGTCGTTGGTCACCCCGTGAGGTACGTACAAGGGCGCGCACGGCGCGCGAGGGCCGCGCTGGCAGCCGTAGTGACATGGGCAGGACTGCTGACCGGAGCCGCCGGCTGCACCCCGGACGGCGGCGTCGGCGGGGCGTTCGGGCCCCCGGCGGCCGAGGACGTCATCCGGGTGACGCCGGGCGACGGCAGCGAGGACGTACGCCCCGGCTCCGGGCTGCGGGTGCGGGTGCCGGACGGGCGGCTGGAGTCGGTGGAGGTCCTCGTGTCGCAGGACGCCCACGAGACGCGGGTCCCCGGGCGGATCTCCGGCGACGGGCTGACCTGGCGGCCCGACGAGGAACGGCTGGCGCTCGCCGCGAAGTACACCGTCGACGCGGTCGCCGTGGATGGCTCGGGCCGCCGCTCCGCCCGCCGCACCACCTTCACCACGTACGTCCCGGAAGAACGCTTCATCGGCTACGTCGCCCCCGAGGACCGCACCACCGTCGGCACCGGAATGATCGTCTCCCTGGAGTTCAACCGGCGGATCGTCCACCGCGCGGCCGTCGAACGCGCCGTCCAAGTCACCGCCCGCCCGGCGGTCGAGGTCCGCCCGCACTGGTTCGGCGGCACCCGGCTCGACTTCCGCCCCGAGCGGTACTGGAAGCCCGGCACCGAGGTCACCGTCGCCCTGAACCTGCGCGACGTGGAGGGAGCGCCCGGCGTGTACGGGCTCCAGCAGCGCACGTTCACGTTCACCGTCGGCCGCAGTCAGGTGTCGGTGGTCGACGCCGCCGAGCACACCATGCGGGTGCACCGGGACGGGGAGTTGCTGGCCACCGTGCCGGTCACGGCGGGCGCGCGGAAGACACCGACGTACAACGGGCTGATGGTGATCACCGAGATGCTCGAGGTCACCCGCATGAACGGCCGCACGGTGGGTTTCGGCGGCGAGTACGACATCCCCGATGTCCCGCACGCCATCCGGCTGACCGGTTCCGGCACCTTCCTGCACGGCAACTACTGGGCCGACACCGGGGTGTTCGGCGGCTCCAACGTCAGCCACGGCTGTGTGGGGCTGCGCGATGTGAAGGGTGGCGGGGCGGACACCCCGGCGGGCTGGTTCTTCGACCGCAGCCTCGTCGGTGACGTCGTCGAGGTGGTCAACAGTCAGGACCGTACGGTCGCCCCCGACAACGGTCTTGGTGGATGGAACATGAACTGGACGAAGTGGAAGGCGGGCACCGCGGTGAAGTGACTCCCCCGGCGGGCCGTTGAACTTGCAACGGAACGGTGACAAACCCGTCGCCTCGAACGCCCCTGGCCTGTGGTTACTATGCGCCGAGCGCGCGTGGGGCGCGCGGGGGCGCGGGTCCGGCCAGGCCCGCCGAGGGGAGTAACAAGTGAACGTGGGACCCATATCGGGGGCGGCGCCGGCTGGCGCCAGGGGTCGGGGCGGACGGAGGCTGGCGGCGCTGGCACTCGGCGTGATGCTGGCGGTCACCGCCTGCGGCGGAGGGTCGGACGCGGGCAGCGGCTCGGGCGACGGCAAGAACAAGGGCAAGGACGCCACCGCCGCGCAGAGCAAGCAGTCCGAGGCCGTCGTCGCCATCGCGCCCGAGGACGGCGCGAAGTCCGTCGGGACCAGCGGCGCGCTGAAGGTGAGCGCGACGAAGGGCAAGCTGACCGAGGTCGTCGTCAAGAACCCGGACGGCAAGAAGATCGACGGCGAGTTGGCCGGGGACGGCGCCTCCTGGACGCCGTCCACCCATCTGGCCGCCTCCACCAAGTACACGGTGCACGCGGTCGCCAAGGACTCCGAGGGCCGTACGGCGGCCGAGGACTCCAGCTTCACCACGCTGACCCCGAAGAACACCTTCGTCGGCACCTTCACTCCGGAGGACGGCTCGAAGGTCGGCGTCGGCATGCCCTTCTCGCTCCGCTTCACCCGGGGCATCACCAACCCGGAGGACGTCGAGAAGGCCATCAGCATCACCACCGAGCCGGCCGTCGAGGTCGCGGGCCACTGGTTCGGCAACGACCGCCTCGACTTCCGGCCCGAGAAGTACTGGAAGGCCGGCACCAAGGTCACCGTCGACCTCAACCTCGACGGCGTCGAGGGCCGCGACGGCGTCTACGGAAAGCAGACCAAGAAGGTCTCCTTCACCATCGGCCGCGAGCAGGTCACCGTCGTCGACGCCAAGAAGCTCACGATGAAGGTCCAGCGGGACGGCAAGGTCGTCAAGACCATCCCGGTCACCACCGGCGCGCCCGGCTATGAGACCTGGAACGGCAAGATGGTCATCAGCGAGCGGCTGTCGGTCACCCGGATGAACGGTGAGACGGTCGGCTACGGCGGCGAGTACGACATCAAGGACGTCCCGCACGCCATGCGCCTGTCCACCTCCGGCACCTTCATCCACGGCAACTACTGGGGCGGCGACGCCTTCGGCAACCGCAACGCCAGCCACGGCTGCATCGGACTGCGCGATGTCCGCGGCGGCTGGGACAAGGGCGCGCCGGCCGCGTGGTTCTTCAACAACTCGATGCTCGGCGACGTGGTGGAGGTCAAGAACTCCAACGACGCCACCATCGCCCCGGACAACGGCCTGAACGGCTGGAACATGTCCTGGGAGAAGTGGAAGGCGTAAGCGCCCGGGGCACTCGGTGCGTGCCTGAACGGTGACGGCGGGGCCGGTGACGGCCCCGCCGTCTTTTGGTCTCCGGACCGGAGTGAGTGCTCACTCATTGACGGAGTGAGTGCTCACTCCGTATGCTCGTGGTCATGACGGAACCCAATGAGAACCAGCCCGGTCGCCGCCGCGCCCCCGGCATGTCGCCGGAGCGTCGCCGCGAAATGATCATCCAGACCGCGATTCCGCTGATCACCGAGTACGGCGCCGCCGTGACGACCGCGAAGATCGCCCGCGCCGCCGGCATCGGGGAGGGCACGATCTTCCGTGTCTTCGCCGACAAGGACGAGCTGCTGCAGGCCTGCGTCGCCGAGGCGCTCTCCCCCGAGCACGCGGTCCGCGAACTCGACGCGATCGACGTGTCCCAGCCGCTGTCCGACCGGCTCGCCGAGGCGGCCGAGGCGCTGCAGGCGCACATGTCCAGGATGGGCGCGATCATGGGCTCCCTGGGCCATCGCGGCGGCAAGCATCCCGGCACGGTGCGCGGCGCGGGCCGCGAGGAGTCCACGGCCCGCATCCGTACGGCCCTGGCGGACCTCCTCGAGCCCGAGCGGTCCTCCCTGCGCCGCCCGCCGGAGCAGATCGCGGCCCTCTTCTTCGGCCTGCTCTTCGTCCAGCCCCGTACGGACGACGAACCCGATCTGACCCCGGGGGAACTGGTGGACGTCTTCCTGCACGGCGCGCTCTCGGAGACCGCCGGATGATCACCCGGAAGCGCCGCCTCACGGTCACGGTCCTGGCCGTCCTGGCCCCGGTCCTGGTGTGGCTGACCGCGGACCCCCTGCTGGGCCACCACCCGCACATCACCGACGGCGAGGAGACCCTCGACCTGGGCGCCGCCCCGATAGCGGTCGTGGCCCTGCTCGCATCCCTCGCCGCCTGGGCCCTGCTGGCCGTCCTGGAACGCTCCGGCGTCCGCCGGGCCCGCACGATCTGGACGGTGATCGCCTGCGCGGTCCTGGTCCTGTCCTTCCTCCCGCTGACCGGCGAGGGCATGGACGCCGGCACGCGGACCTCGCTCGCCCTGATGCACCTGGCGGTGGGAGCGGTGCTGATCCCGGGGCTGGCGGGCGGGTCCCCGCGAGCGGGGGGAGCCGGTGCCGCCGGGGCGTGACGCAAGGCGTTCCGCGATCCGCCGTCCCCGCGCGAGGGCGGCTCACGGCCGGGCGGCGCCACGCGCCGGAGCGGTCCGGCCCCCGGCTCGCGGTCTCCACCCGCGGTACCCCCGGATGTGAACGCCCGCTAACCTGCGGGGCATGACCGTACATCTGGAAGTTGCCGAAGGCGTCGGGACACTGCGGCTGGCGCGGCCGCCGATGAATGCGCTGGACGTTGCCACGCAGGACCGGCTGAAGGAGCTTGCCGAGGAGGCGGCCCGGCGGGACGACGTGCGGGCCGTGGTGATCTACGGGGGCGAGAAGGTGTTCGCGGCGGGTGCGGACATCAAGGAGATGCAGGCCATGGACCATGCGGCCATGGTGGGGCGGTCCCGTGCCCTCCAGGACTCCTTCACGGCCGTGGCACGCATCCCCAAGCCCGTCGTGGCCGCCGTCACCGGGTACGCCCTCGGCGGGGGGTGCGAGCTGGCGCTCTGTGCCGACTACCGGATCGCGGGGGAGAACGCCAAGCTCGGGCAGCCCGAGATCCTGCTGGGCCTGATCCCGGGCGCGGGCGGCACCCAGCGGCTGTCCCGGCTGATCGGCCCCTCCAAGGCCAAGGACCTCATCTTCACCGGACGCCAGGTGCGCGCCGACGAGGCGCTGGCGCTCGGCCTGGTGGACCGGGTGGTGCCCGCCGGTGAGGTGTACGAGCAGGCGCACGCGTGGGCCGCGAAGCTGGCCCAGGGGCCGGCGATCGCGCTCCGCGCGGCCAAGGAGTCGATCGACACCGGGCTGGAGACGGACATCGACACCGGGCTCGCCGTCGAGCGGAACTGGTTCGCCGGACTGTTCGCCACCGAGGACCGCGAGCGGGGCATGCGCAGCTTCGTGGAGGAGGGGCCCGGCAAGGCGAAGTTCCGGTGAAAGTTCCTCGTCGGTCTTGCAATTGACGCGATGTCTGATTGGGGTCCCTCGACGGGGCGAATTATGGGAGCCTTAGTGCACCCTTAAGCCGTTCGTGACGAGGGAGCCCGTCGATTGCCTGAGAGCGAGTCGTTTCCCCAGGTCGGACGGGGCTCCGGGGATTCCGAAATGCCTTCGGCATATGACGGTGGCCCTCCGCCCGACGGGGGCGTACGGGGGGCGTATTCCCCCGGAACGGCCCCCGGGGGCCCCGTGGGCGGCCATGATGGGGGCATGGCGGGGCTGGAGGGCATGGAACAGCCGCGGGGAGACGGACGTGCGACCGCGTCGCGCTGGTCGCCGACGGTCGAGGACGAACGCGCCCTGAAGGCGCTGGAGTTGTACGGCAACCCCACGGAGGCGGAGGTTCCGCTGGCGTCCCGGCCCGAGTCCGCCGCCACCGCCCGACGGCTCGTCCAGAGCGTGATCCTGCGCCAGTGGGGCCTTTCCGCGAAGATCACCGAGGACGCCGTCCTCCTCGTCTCCGAACTGGTCGGCAACGCCGTACGGCACACCGGGGCCCGGATCATCGGCCTGCGCATGCGCCACCGGCGCGGCTGGATCCGCGTCGAGGTCCGCGATCCGTCCCGCGGACTGCCCTGCCTGCTGCCGGTCCAGGAGCTCGACACCAGCGGCCGGGGCCTCTTCCTCGTCGACAAACTCGCCGACCGCTGGGGCGTCGACCTGCTGCCCCGCGGCAAGACCACCTGGTTCGAGATGCGGGTCAGCGACCGCTGAGGGCCTCAAGGCGTGCCGCTGGTCTCCTGCTGCCGGTGGGCTCGGGCTTGCGGGTATGGCCGATGACGGCTCCGAGGCGTGCCGCGGCTCTCCGGCTGCCGGTGGGCTCCGACCGCCGGGCCTGGTCGATGACGGCCCCGAGGTACGCCTTGAGTCTCCACCCGCTGGAGGGACCAGACTCCCCGCCATGACCGACGACAGCACCGGACTGCTCACCATCGGCGCGCTCGCGCGGGCCACCGGGCTGTCCGTGCGCACCATCCGCTACTGGTCCGACGAGGGAGCCCTGCCGCCGGTGGCGCGCTCCTCGGGCGGCTACCGGCTGTACGACGCCGGCTCCGTCGCCCGTCTGGAACTGGTCCGCACCCTGCGTGAACTGGGCCTCGGGCTCGACGACGTACGCCGGGTACTGACCGGGGAGACGACGGTCGCGCGGGTGGCGGCGGCGCACGTCGCCGCGCTGGACGCCCAGATCCGGTCACTGAAGATGACCCGTGCGGTGCTGTCGACCGTGGCACGACGCGGCTCGACCGCGGAGGAGACGACTCTCATGAACAAGCTGGCACGACTGTCGGCCGCCGAGCGCGGCCGGATCATCGAGGACTTCATGGCCGAGGTCTTCGACGGCATCGACACCGCCGACCCCGACATCCGTACCCGCCTGCGCTTCGCCGCCGCCAATCTGCCCGACGACCCCACCCCCGAGCAGGCCGACGCCTGGGTGGAACTGGCCGAGCTGATCCGGGACCCGGAGTTCCGTGCCGACATGCGCAGGATGATCGAGCTCAACGCGGCGGACCGGGGGCCGGACGTCCGCTCCGGCACCTCCCTGTGGTTCATGAGCCGGCTGGTGCAGCTCGCGAGCGGGGCGCTCCAGGACGGCATCGCGCCCGACTCGCCCCGGGCCCCCGGCGTGCTGCGCGAGCTGATCGGGGACGCCGACCCCGTCGCCGTACGGGAACGCCTGGCGGCGGCGACGAACGTACGCCTCGCCCGCTACCGCGAACTGTCCGCGATCATGAACGGTCTGGAACCGCCCGGCGCGTACGAGGAGCCGTTCCGGTGGGTGGTCGCCGCACTGGAGGCTCAGGTGGCCCGATAATCTGATCTGCGTCAGTAAGACGGCAAAGTGCGAGATGAGGGGCGGACCGGTGGCGGACATTGAGGAAGCGCGCAAGCAGTTCGAGCGGATCGACATGGACGGGGACGGGTTCATCACCGCTGCCGAGTTCAAGACCGCCCTCGCCCAGGGCGGGGACTGGAACGTCACCGAGGCGGTCGCCGAGGCCGTGATCAAGTCCCAGGACCTGAACGGCGACAAGGTCCTGTCCTTCGACGAATTCTGGGCGCATCTGAACAAGTAGGTCCGGAATAGCCCGTCCGTTCCGGGGGTTGATGCCGACCATGGCGGTTTCCGAAGGGAGCCGAAGCGGACATCGATCCCCGGAAGGGCGAGGCGAGCGGACATGAAGATCGGCATCATCGGAGCGGGCAACATCGGGGGCAATCTCACACGGCGGCTCACCGCCCTCGGCCACGACGTCTCCGTCGCCAATTCCCGCGGCCCCGAGACGCTCACGGAACTGGCCGAGGAGACCGGCGCGACGCCCGTACGGGCCGAGGACGCGGCACGCGGCGCCGAGATCGTCGTCGTCACCGTCCCGCTGAAGGCCGTACCGGATCTGCCGTCCGGCCTGTTCGACGGGGCCGCCGAGGGGCTGGCCGTCATCGACACCGGCAACTACTACCCGCGGCGGCGCGACGGCAGGATCGACGGCATCGAGGACGAGGGTGTCACCGAGAGCCGCTGGACGGAACGGCAGCTCGGCCACCCCGTGATCAAGGCCTTCAACGGCACGTACGCCCAGGACATCCTGGACCGCCACCGCCCCGCCGGCGACCCCGGCCGGCAGGCCCTGCCCGTCGCCGGTGACGACGAGGCCGCCAAGCGGAAGGTGCGGGCCCTGATCGACGAGCTCGGCTTCGACACCGTGGACGCGGGCGGCATCGACGATTCCTGGCGCCAGCAGCCCGACACCCCGGTCTACGGCCTGCGCGCGGGCGCCGAGGCCGTCGCCAAGGCTTTGACGGAAGCCTCCCCGGAACGCAAGCCGGAGTTCCAGGGCTGAATGGCCCCTGGGCCTCAGCTGCCGGCGGCCCATTCCTTCAGCGCCGACCTGCTGGAGAAGTCCGCGACGTTCTTGTCCAGCGGGTCGTCGGTGTACTGGTGGAAACGCCACTTCGCCTGGATACGGGGTTCGCCCGCGGTGACGTAGTCGGCGATCCAGAGGCCGTCACCGTCGTAGGAGGTCCGGTCCGCGTTCAGCCAGAAGTCGCGGTTGCAGTAGAGGATCACCCGGTGGTGCGGGCGTAGTTCCCTCACCTTGCGGATGAAGCGGTCCTTCTCCGCGTTGCTCGCCCGGGTGCCCTCGCCCGTCGTCTCCCAGTCGACCGCGAGGATGTCGCCCCGCTTCTTTGGCGCCTTGCTCACGAAGTACTCGGCCTGGGCCGTGAGATTGCCCGGCCACAGGAAGTGGTAGAAGCCGACGACCAGTCCGGCGTCGCGTGCCGTCTTCGTCTGGGCCTTGAGTCTGGGATTGGTGTACGAACGGCCCTCCGTCGCCTTGATGAAGACGAACGACAGACCGTCGGTGTCGTACGAGGACGACTGGTACGCACTCACGTCGATGCCGCGCAGCAATGGGGCTCCCTGATGAAGTGCTGGTGGGGGGAGGGGAGTCGAATGGTTCATTCCCCACCCAAGCACGCGTGACCCGTTCGACGGGCCGAAAGTCCCGTCCCGGTCGCCACTTCGGACCCCGGTGTCACTCCCATGTTGCTTTCTCTTCATGTTCCGCTCACCTCGCACAGGTGAACTAATCAGTGCGGGGGCGTGAGTTGACGTCCTATCAGAGCACGGAGAGACGACATGGCCGAACCGGCCGAGGCGGCCGCGTTACCCGGCCCGATCGACACGCTCCTGGCCGCGGCCGTCGCCCGGCGCTTCTATCTGGAGAACCGGTCGAAGGTGGAGATCGCCAAGGAGTTCGACATCAGCCGGTTCAAGGTGGCCCGTCTCCTGGACGCGGCCGTGGCCCACGACATCGTGCGGATCGACATCACGGTGCCCGCCGAGATCGACGTCCCGCTCGGACGGGCGCTGACCGAGCGCTTCGGGCTCCGGCACGGCATCGTCGTCGATCTGGGGCGCGCCGACGGCGGTGCGGGGGACCAGCGGCAGAGCGGGCGCTGGCTCGGTACGGCGGCGGCCCGGCTGGTCTCGGACATCGTCGAGGAGGGCGACGTCCTCGGACTGGACGGCAGCCACGCGGTGGACGCGCTCAGCGAGGCGGTCACCCGGCTGCCGCTGTGCGACGTCGTCCAGCTGACCGGTGTGCACGGACCGGACCTCGCCCATGACGCCGCGATCACCGCGGTCCGCCGTACGGCCGCGGCGGGCGGCGGCCGGGCGTTCCCGCTGCACACCCCGTTCCTGCTGCCCGACGCGGCGACGGCCGCCGTGCTGCGCAGCCAGCCCGCCACCGCCGAGACGCTGGAGCGGTTCGGCCGGGTCACCAAGGCCGTCGTCGGCATCGGCGCGTGGGACGGCCCGCACTCCACGGTCTACGGCGCCCTGTCCGAGCGCGAGCGGGAGACGCTGCGGGAGGCGGGGGCGTGCGCGGAGGCCGCCGGACATCTCCTGGACGACGGCGGACGGTTCCTTTCCACCGAGCTCACCGCCCGGACCATCGCCGTCGGCGCCGCCGAACTGCGGGGCGTCGACGAGCTGATCGGCGTCACGGCCGGCGGACGCGACACCGGGGCGGTGCGCGCCGTACTGCGGTCGGGCCTGCTCACCGGCGTCGTCACGGACGCCGTCACGGCGCGGCGGCTGCTCTGGCGCGACGGTACGCACGACGGCCGGTACGAGCGTCGGTACGGCGGCACGGACGCCGTCGCGCCGACCGTGCCGGCGCCCCGATCCACCGAACGAGGACAGTGATGAGCCAGCAGGAGGCGCTTTCGCTTCCGCCCGTTCCGGACGACATCCGCGAGGCGGGCCGTCTCGCCCCGGACCACTGGCTGGGGGTCGTCGACCCGATGTGGTCCGGGGAGGGCAAGCCGCCGGACTGGGCGATGACCGGACGGTGGCGGTCGGGCCTCGACGGGGAGATCGTCGAGTGGGAGGACAACCCCGACTACCGTCCCTCCCCGCGTACCCTCGGCTGGCCCGAACCCGAGGACGAGGTGGACCGGGCCGTCCAGCTCGCCTCCACCGGATACGGGCCCGGCGAGGCGGTGCCGGCCGCGCTCGCGGGGCGCGAGGTGGCGGTGCTGACCGCGCCGGGCGGCGGCCTGGTCAGCGCGGCGGCGACGGACGGGACGCCGGTCGTGCCGGTGTTCACCTCGTCGGTGTTCCTGCGTACGGCGGGGCGATACGCCTTCGAACTCGTCCGCGTGGACGATCTGTTGGCGCGGGTGCCCGAGGGGCATGTGCTGTATCTGAACCCCTCGGCGGCGGTGAGCATGCTGCTGGATCCCGAGGCGGTGCGGGACGTCGGCGCGGGGGAGTCCCCCGTCGCGCCCGACGCCGTTCCCGCTCCGTCGGTGGTGACCGAGGCCGTTCGGCCGGTGCGGGGGACGGACGCGTGAGCCGCTGGTCGTCCGTGCTGCCGGGCCGGGGACGCAGGTCCGGTTCCGGCTCCGGTTCCGGTACGGGCCGTCGTGGTGCGCCGGGTCCGGACGGTGGCGCGAGCGGGGCCGTGAACCGGGGAGCCGGGGGCCCGCCGGTCGAGGACGTCGACGGTGTGCTGCTGGTGCGCTCGGTCGAGGACGACTCCTTCCCCCTGGACGTCGTCGCCGAGGTGGCGGGCGCCGTCGGCGAGGAGGAGGACGTCGTCACGGTGATCGTAGGCTCCGGGGGCGCGGCTCCCGGAGCGGATCACTGGGCCCGGCTGGGCGCGCTGCTGGACTCCCTGCGGGACCGCGGCACCGAAAAGGTCCGGCTGGTCATGTCCGGTGCCGGTGACGACCGGCCGGACCGGCCCAGCGTCGCCCGCAGGATCGCGGACGCCTGGGAACTGGAGGTGACCGCGCCGGACGGCGCCGTCCTCATCACGCCCGGAGGCACGCTCTTCGCCCACGGCGACTCCGGAGCCGGGTCCGCCTGGTGGCGGTTCGCGCCCGGTGCGCAGCCCCGGAGGCTGGGCCGGCGTGCCCCGGCGCCCGCCTGGGAGGAGGCGCTGGACGGGGTGCCCGCGCGCACGGGCGGGGGCTGCGTCGTGGACCGTATTCCGGCGGGCGTGGTGATCCGCCCGGCCGAGGCACCCGGGCCCGCCCCCGACGACCTGTGCTTCTCCGTGCCCGTCGACTTCGAGCGGCTCACGGTACTGGTGGGCGCCCCGCACGCGGAGGACGTCGCCGCCGACGAGGTCGCCGCCGTACTCGAGGGGCTGCCGGCGGCGGAACGCGCCCGTGTCCGGCTCGCGCCCGGCGGTCGGCGCGATCTGCTGCGGCTCGGACAGTCGGTCGCCGACCTGACGGGTGCGGAGGTGGAGGTCCTCACCGGCCTGCCCCTCCTCGACGACCACGCCCCCGCCGGAACACCGCCCCGGCCGACGCTCGTCGGGCGGGAGGGCGCGCCGACCTGGCGGCCCTTCGTGTCGTCCGTGGTCTGCGGGCCCGTCGACGCGGACGGGCGGGCGCCCGTGCCCCGGCCGGTGGGGTTCCACCCGCCCGACTGGATACTCGGCGGCAGCGAACCGGGGACGGTACGGCTGACCGACCGCTGGCAGGCGACGGTCACCCGGGCCGGCCTCGCGCTGTGGGCACCGGACGGACCCCGTCCCGGTCCGGTCGGGCTGGCCGTGGACCCGGAGGTGTGCGCCATCGAACTGGGCATGCCGGGACAGCCGTTGGACGGCTCCCTGCTGCCCGCCCTGGCCCAACTCCTGCGCGGCCTCGGCACGGACGTCCGCTCCCGCACCACCCTGCTGGTCCGTGGCCGGCTCCCGGCGGGCGACGGAGCGCTCCGCCGCCTCGCGGCGGAACAGGGCATCCCCGGCATCCGGTACGTCACCGCCGTCCGGCCGTCCCACGCGGGACCGGCGACGGGGCGAAGGGGGACGGCCGCTGCGGGCGGCGCTGTGCCTTCTACGGCCGTGTCCGGTACGGCCGTTGAGTCCGGCGCCGGTGTCCCCGCGGTCGCCGGTTCCGGAGCACCGGCGCCCACGCGTCCCGAACGGCCCCACGGTGGCCGCGCCGCCACGGCGAGCGGTCCGGGACGACCGGTGCGAGAAGTCGGCGCGACCGCCGCGGCCGGTGCCGGTGACCCGGCGGTCGCCGGGTCGAGGACCTCGGCGCCGGCGCCTGCCGTGGCGAGCGGTCCGGGACGGCCCGTGCGGGTGTCGTCGGGGACCGGTTCCGTCCCGGTCGGCGGGGCCGCCGAAGAGCGCGGTGGCGGGCGTGCCGTGTCCTCGGAGGCACCCGAGGATCCCGGCGCGGCCGGCCCGGCGGCCCCTTCCGGGGTGGGCGGGGCCGCACCGGCCGGCGCAGGGAGTGACGTGCCCGGGGAAGCGGCGGGAGCCGCCGTAAGGGGTGAGACGAAGTCCGGGGTGTCCTCCACGGAACGGCCCTCCGAGAACCTCGCCACGCCGGATGCCCCCGAGCGTGAGGGCTCCGATCCCGTCGTGAAGGCCCGGGTTGCCGGGCGGGACGGGGGCGGGTCGGCGGGTGGCCGGGTCCCCGATGCCAGTGGGCCGGAAGGCTTCGAGCCTGCCGGGCAGGTACGTGCCGTGTCCTCGGGTCGCGCTGCCGCCGAGCCGAGGCCACAGGGTGGTCCGGCACCCGATGCGGACCCGTCCGAGGGTTCCCGGCCCGCCATGAAGGACTCGTCCGTCGGTGAGCGGGGTGAACCAGGGTCGGACGGCCGCCGGGCACGGGATGCCGGTGATGCGAAGGGCTCCGCTCCGGTCGTGCGGGCCCGGGGCGCCGCTGAGCCGGAGCGTGGTCGGGCACTCGCTGCCGATAAGCCCGAGGGCTCCGGCCGCGTGGCCGGTGAGCGCGGCGGACCGGGGCGGGACGGCGGCCGGGCATCGGATGCCGGTGCGGCCGAGGGGCCCGGGCCGGTCCCGCGGGCCCCGGGTGCCGCTGAGCCGGAGGGCGGACCGGCGCCCGGTGCCGGGGCCGTGGTGAAAGGCCGGGGCGGCGTCGGGGCCGTGCGGGTCGATCTTCCGTTCGTGCCCGGGCATGTCAGCGGGGCGGCCGAGCGGGCCGCGTTCCGGGAGGCTGCCGGCGGGGACTGGGAGGGGCATGCCGCCGCCGTGTCCCGGATGCTCACCCGGATGCCCGCCCTGCGCGGGCATGAGCTGGACGCCGCGCGGACCGATCTCATCGCCGCGCACGCCTACCTCACCGCCGACGAAGGCCCCCTGCACCACCGTGAGTTGATCCGCGACCTGCACACCGGCGAGGGGCGCCTGCTGCCGTACGGCGGCTGTCTCGCGTCCGCCCTGCGCCGGCTGCCGTCGTACCGGGGCGTCGCCCTGCGCGGCGGGGACGCCGGCGCACCCGAGCCCGCCGTCGGCACGCTGCTGCACGACCCCGCCCCGGTCAGCGCCCTCGCCACGACCTCCGCGCTGCCCGCAGGGGCGCCCGTACGGTACGCGATCTGGTCCGTCACCGGACGCAAGGTACGGCAACTGCTCGACCGTCCGGGCGGTTCCCCGGAGACGTACGAGGAGATCGTCTTCGTACCCGGGACCGGCTTCCGTGTCCTCGGGGTACGGACCGTGCCCACGGGACCGTCCGTCGTACTGCTGCGTGAACTCCCCGGCAACGCGACCGCCTACATGGACGGTTCGGAGGAACTGTCCGGGCTGGACCTCAAGGCCCGCACACACCTCGAAGAGGCGCTGGCCAAGGGCTTCCGCGCCGGCGACGGCACACGGTGGCCGGAACGCTGCTCCGGGCCCGTGGGCCAGGACGGCTGAGCCGGACGCGTACGACCATCCCTCACCCCACACTCCCCACAGACCGAGGAGAACGATGGCAAGCGAGAAGAAGCCGCCCGCTCCCGACGGGCCGGACGGCGCGGGCGGCGGTTCGTCCGTCCGCAGGGCCGTCTCCCTCGGGTCGGCGGCGGCCGACCCGGGCCCGATGCTGGCCCCGGCGGCACGGCGTACGGCCGAGCCGGAACCCGAGCAGGCCCCCGAGAGCGGGACCGCCGCCCCCGAGCGGTCCGCCACCGGGGAAGCGGAGACCACGGCCGCCGCCCCCGCCCCCGCCGCCGAGGAACGTCCGGAGGCCGAGGGCCGGAGCGCCGCGGAAGCCGAAGCCGCCCACGGAGTCGGCGCCACCGCCGCAGCCGGGGCCGGCGCGGACGAACCCCCGTCCGGGAACCCGAAGAAGCCCCTGCTCGCCGCCGCCGGCATCGCGGGCGTCGTCCTGCTCGCCGTACCGCTGCTGATCTGGGCGACGGACGACGCGCGGCAGAAGAAGGACGACGTGACGGTGGCCGCCGGCTCCGACACGCTGCTCGAGGAGGAGCCGCTGGAGGTGCCGAAGGGCGACTACGCCCCGGCGGAGCCCACCCCGGAGCCCTCGACCGAGAAGCCGTCCGCCAAGCCGAGCGCGGTCGCGAAGAAGCCCGCCCCGGTGGTGAGTTCTGCCCCGGTCAGCAGTGAACCGGTGGAGACGAAGAAGGCGGAGACGCGGGTGAAGGAGCACAAGGCTCCCCAACTGCCGCCGAACACGGCCGCGTACGCCGTCCAGCGGATGGCCGCGTCCCATCCCGGCCGGCACATCTGCTACCGGGTCCATGTGAAGGGCGCTGGCTGGACGGCCCCCGTCTGCGACGGGGCCACCGCGGGGCACGAGGGCTCGGGGCGGCCGATCACCGCCATCAACATCGCGGTGGCGGACGCGAAGCGGGTGAACGGCAACGAGTTCATCCAGAAGGACGGCTGGACCACCCCGTGGTCGGGCGCGGCCGACGGAACGGATCTGACGCTCGGCGGCGCCGCCTCGAACGCTCCGAACCTCAGCGGCTTCACCATCGGTGTCGAGTCCGGCAACGTCTGCCAGAACAACAAGCTCGGCGAGCACGGCTGGGGCGGCCTGGCGTGCGAGCAGCCGCAGGGCTGGATCTTCGGCGGGTCCACGGACCCGAAGGTCTGGCTGGAGGCCGTCCGGTTCACCGTGTGAGCGGTACGGCGAACGCCCGCCGGTGCGTCCCGGCCGGCGGGCGTTGGCCGTCAGCGGGTCACAGGGCCGCCTCCTGGCGGCGTGCGGGCGGGAGGTCCTGCGGCAGCAGCGTGGTGAGATCGGCGAGGCTCGGCGAGCTCAGGCCGCCCAGCCGGCGGGCCTGGCTCGTCATCATCGACTCCAGGAGCTGCCGGGCGAGGCGCGCGTTGCCGAAGGACCGGTCGCGCGGAATGGCGTCCACATGGGCGCGCAGCGCCTCCACCGTGGCGTCGGCGCACTCGTAACCGGAGGCCGCGGCGTGCTTGGACAGAATGGTGACCAGTTCGTCCGTGCTGTAGTCCTCGAACGTCACGAACTTGGAGAACCGGGACGTCAGTCCGGGGTTGGAGGCGAGGAAGCGTTCCATCTCCTCGGTGTATCCGGCGACGACGACCACGATCTCGTCGCGGTGGTCCTCCATCAGCTTCAGCAGGGTGTCGACGGCCTCGCGGCCGAAGTCGTTGGACGAGCCCTCGGGGGTGAGGGTGTAGGCCTCGTCGATGAACAGCACCCCGCCGAGCGCGCCGGTGAACACGTCCTTGGTGCGCTGGGCGGTGTGGCCGACGTACTGCCCCACCAGGTCCGCGCGCGCCACCTCCACCAGGGAGTCGCGGGGGAGCACCCCGAGGGAGTGCAGCAGCCTGGCGTAGAGCCGGGCGACCGTGGTCTTGCCGGTGCCGGGCGGGCCGCTGAAGACGAGGTGGTTGCTGATCCGGGGCGCGGGCAGCCCCGCCGCGATCCGCTGGCGGGCGTTGGTGAGCAGGCTGACCAGGTCGGCGACCTCCCGCTTCACGGCCGCGAGCCCCACCATGGCGGTGAGTTCGGCCATCGGGTCGGAGCTGTCGTCGTCCGGCGCAGCCGGTTCGCCGACGCCGACGGCCGCCGCCTCCGCGTCGCCGACGTCCTGCGGCAGGAGCAGGGTCAGGTCGTTCTCCGCGGGGTCGGCCATCGCCGCGAGCCGGAACGCCTGCCGGTCCACCATGTCCTCGAACACGGCCCGCGCCGCACGCCCGTTGCCGAACGTCGCGTCACGCGTCATCTGCTCGAAGCGTACGGCGAGGGCCTCCCGGGCCAGCGGTCCCAGCTCGAACTGGTGCCTGAGGCACAGGCTTTCGGTGATCGTGACCAGTTCCTCCACCGTGTAGTTCCCGAACTCGACGGTGCGGGTGAACCGGGAGGCGAGACCGGGGTTGGCGGTCAGGAACGACTCCATCCGGCCGGAGTAGCCGGCCGCCACCACGACCACGTCCTCACGGTGGTCCTCCATCAGCTTCAGCAGGGTGTCGACGGCCTCGCGGCCGAAGTCGTTGGACGCGGCCCCCTCGGGGGTGAGGGTGTAGGCCTCGTCGATGAACAGCACCCCGCCCAGAGCGGAGTTGAACGCCTCGGTGGTCTTGATGGCGGTGCCGCCGATGACCTGCGCGACGAGATCCGCGCGCGCGACCTCGACCAGATGCCCGCTCCTGAGCACGCCCAGGTCCGCCAGGATGCTGCCGTAGAGACGCGCGACGGTGGTCTTGCCGGTGCCGGGCGGTCCGGCGAAGATCAGATGGCGGCTCATCGACGGGACCGGCATGCCGAGCCGGCGCCGGCGCTCCGCGAGCTGGTTCAGATTGACCAGCGTGCTCACCTGGTGCTTGACGTCGTCCAGGCCGACGAGCGCCCGCAGTTCGGCCAGCGGGCCCTCGGGCTCCTCCTTCTTGCCGGGGCCGCCCGGGGCGCCGTCCTCGCCGCCGGTCTCGGCCGACTCGCCCCAGCTGTCCGGGAGTCCGTTGTCCGTGCTGGTCAGCACCTCGACCGTGAGCCGTTCGCCCGCCCGGCTCTGGCGCAGTCCCGCACCGCGGTTGTCGCGTACGACGCACCGGGTGACGTCGACGGGTTCGGCACTGTCGATCCGGATGCCGTCGCCCGTACTGCCGCTGATCTCACAGGAGTCGAGGGTGGCCCGGCCGCCGCGCGAGACCTGGACGCCGTGTGCCCGCGAACCGTGCACCCGGACCCGCTCCAGGGTGATCTCCGCGCCGTCCCGCACCCCCACACCGGCGTCGGCGCTGTCGCCGATCTCGCAGTCGCGCAGGGTGCCCCGGCCGCGTTCGCCGACGACGAGGCCCGAGCGGGCGGCGGAGCTCAGTACGGTGTCGCTGATCTCGGGGTCGGAGTCGTCGTCGATGCTCACCGCACAGCCGCCCGCGGACTCGATCTCGCAGTGCTCGAGCCGGCCGCGGCCGTCGTCGGTGAACTCGACGCCGTGACCGCCCGCGCCGGTGATCCGGGTGCGGCGCAGCAGCGGGTTCGCGGCGGTGCGCACGGAGACGCCGACACCGGCCGCGTCCAGGACCTCCAGATGCTCGAACTCGGCCGTGGAGTCGTCCCACAGCTGCACCGCCCCGGCGGTGTCGGCGCAATCGCTCACCACGGTGTCCCGCAGCAGCGGGGCGCTGCCCTCGACGACCCGTACGGCGGCCTCGGTGGAGCCGTGGAACGAGCAGCCCTCCAGGGTGCCGCGCGAGCGGTCCAGGACCAGCAGCCCGCTGGTCCCGGTACGCCGGGTGACACAGCCGCTCAGCACCGGGTCGGCCCCGCCGGAGATGACGATGCCGCTCTGCGCGATCGATTCGAAGGACGTCTCCTCGATCTCCGGGCGGGACATGCTGGTCACCAGCAGACCGACCGAGGTGTGGTGCACGGCGCAGCGCAGCACCCGCGTCGAGCTGTGGCCCTCCAGCGCGATGGCCGGTTTGTCGGTGCCGGAGATGTCGCAGCCCTCCACGGTGCCCCGGGCCTCACCGCTCGCGAGGACGCCGTTGGCCCGCGCGCCCCGGATGCGGCAGTCGCGGATCAGCGGCCCGGCCGTCTCGCCGAGCACCACCGCCGACGTGCCGAAGTTCTCGAACGTGCAGTCCTCGACGACGCTCTCGCTCTCCGACGAGTCGACCAGCCCGGCGCCGCCCGGGTTGGCGATCCGGCAGCCGCGCGCGGCCAGCGAGCCCTTGCCGCGGACCAGCAGCGCCGTCCATCCGGAACCGGTGACGGTGCAGTCGTCGAGGGCGGCCTGACCGGCCGGTACGTCCACGACCGCGGCCTCCTTGTCGCGGCCCCGGAGGGTGAGGGCGCTGAGCATCACGGCGTCGGCCATGAGGGTGACGGCGGTGCCGTCGCGCGGGCAGAGCTCGACGGTGCCCGGCTCGCCCTCGCCGACGATCGTCACCCGGTGCCGGATGACCAGGTTCTCGGCGTAGCGGCCGGGACGGACCCGGATCACCGCCCCGGTACGCGCCTGGGCCAGGGCCTCACCGATCGTCTGGAAGCCGTCCGACCGTTCCGGGTCGACGGTGAGTATGTGGCGTGCCACGCCTCGAACCTCCTTGTGCTCTGCGGTAGTTGGCGTTGTGCGCCGGACATGTTGTGTGCATATCATGCGCGGTATGCGGAATGTCATGAAACGTCGGGGTGCGGGTGTGGTGCTGGCGGTCGCCGTGGCGGTGCTGCCGGTCATGGGCGGTGCGGCGCTCGCCGCGCCGGCCGTGCTGCCGGGCGCCGACGAGCCGGGGGCCACGCTGCTGCCGCCGTTGCCCGTCCGGCTCGGCGAGGACAGCGCGTGCACCGGGGCGTCGGACCGGACGGCCACCGGGGCGGCGTGGTCGCAGACGGCGCTCGGGCTGTCCCGGACCCAGCGGATCTCCCGGGGCGCCGGGGTCACCGTCGCGGTGGTCGACAGCGGGGTCGCCTCCGAAGTGCCCAGCCTGGAGGGCAGGGTCACGCACGTCGGCGACGCGGACGAGGACTGCGTGGGCCACGGCACGTTCGCCGCGGGCCTGATCGCGGCGGCACCGCGCAAGGGCAGCGGTATCACCGGGATCGCCCCGGAGGCGGAGATCCTCGCCCTGCGGGGCACGGACGACCGCGGGGTCCCCTCGGCCGACCGGGTCGCCGACGGCATCCGAACGGCGGCGGACCGCGGCGCACAGGTCATCTACGTGGGCCAGGTCCTGCCCATCGGCTCCCGGATCACCGCCGCCGTCGCCCACGCCACCCGGCGTGACGCGCTGGTGATCGCCCCGGCCGCCCCCGACGCCGTACCCCGCGAGGAACTGGGCCCCGACGGTGAGATGCCGGAGGGGCCGTACTGGCCGGCCGCCTCGCCGGGTGCGCTCGCCGTGGTGGACTTCGGGCCGGGCGGCGTACGGCAGAAGAGCGCCCCGCCCGCCTACCGGCCCGCCCTGTCGGCGCCCGGCAGCGAGATGGTCAGCGTCGCCCCCGAGGGCTCGGGGCACTACATCGGTTCCGGTGCCTCGCTGGCCGCGGCGGCCGTCGCGGGCGCCGCCGCGCTGGTCCGCGCCTACCACCCCGAGCTCACGGCCCCCGAGGTCACCCGCCGGCTCCTCGACACGGCCTACGCGTCCGACATCCCCCGCCTGGACCCGTACGCGTCCCTGTCCCTCCTCCAGGACAGGGCGACGTCCCACGCGGGCACCGATTCCCCGGCCGACATGCCGCCCGCGCCGAACCCCGCCCCCCGGACCCGCTCCCTGACCATCGCGGCGACGGCCCTGGCGGCGGTCCTCCTCCTGGCAGCCCTGGCCGCGGTGATCCCCCGAGGCCGCACCAGAAACTGGCGCCCCCCGACAACCGGCTAGCACCCCAACGCCGCCCTCCACGACCAGCCGCTCACCTCCGCCGCCCGCGGCCAGTCGTGCCCCGCCAGCCGCGGGCAGTCGTGCCCCGCCGCCCGCGGCCAGTCGTGTCCCGCCAGTCGCGGGCAGTCGTGCCCCGCCAGCCGCGGGCAGTCGTGCCGCTGGGGCGGCACGGGTGGGCGCGACGGCACCCCGCAGGCGCCGGGCCGCGCAACGTCCCCCCGCCCCACCGCAGCGAGCCGCCCCCCGGCCCGCCCCGCCCTCACCGAGGCGCACCCGCCTCACAGCCCATCCCCCACAAACCCCGTCTGCACCTGCAAGGTCTTCCGCCGGGCAATCCGTACCGCCCGCCCGGGAATGAGCTCCCGCCCCTTCACACTCCCGAACAGATACCCCTCACTCGGCGGGCACGACATCAACAGCCCCGGCGTATTGACCTCCTGCAACCGCCGCAGCAACGCCTCGTTCAGCCCCCGCCCCGCCCCCGCCGACGACCGCGCCACCACGAGGTGCAACCCCACCTCGTGCCCCAGCGCCAGATGATCCAGCAGCGGAGCGAACGGCTGCGTCATCGGCCCGCCCCCGACCATGTCGTAGTCGTCGACGAGAATGAACAGCCGAGGCCCCTGCCACCAGTCGCACAACCGCATCCGCGACGGAGCGATGTCCTCCCCCGGAACCCGCTGCTTGACCGCCCGCGCCGCCCCGTCCACCAGATCCCGCAGCATGTCGAGGGAGACCGCGTGCCCCAGCCGGTACGCCTCCGGCACGCTCTCCACCAGCTCCCGCCGGTAGTCCACCGTCATGATCCGCGCCTCGGACGGCGTGTACCGCTCGGTGATGCCCCGCGCCACCAGCCGCAGCAGATTCGTCTTGCCGCTCTCCGTGTCGCCGACCACGATCAGATGCGGGTTCTCGCTGAAGTCGTGCCACACCGGCTCGAGTTCGTTCTCGTCCAGCCCGATCGCGATCCGCAGCCCGTTCTCGCCCTCCGGCTCGGGCAGTTGCCCGACCGGCAGCTTCGCCGGCAGCATCCGCACCCGCGGAGCCGTCGGCCCGGTCCAGTTCTCCGCGATCGCGGCGACCAGTCCCGCGACCCCGTCCGCGAGGTCGTCGGAGTCCTCGACCCCGTCGACGCGCGGCAGCGCCGACAGATAGTGCAGCTTGTCCGAGGTGAGACCGCGCCCCGCGCTGCGCGGGACCGCGGCCGCCTTCCGGGAGTCGATCTGGGAGTCCATCGGATCACCCATCCGCAGCTCGAGCCGCGTCCCCGTCTGGTCGCGCACGGACGACGACAGCTCCACCCAGCGGGCGGTGGTGACGATCAGATGGACGCCGTAGTTGAGCCCGCGGGCGGCCAGCGCGTTGAACGTGGGGATGTGCCGGTCGAAGTCCTGGCGCACGGTGGCCCAGCCGTCGATGGCCAGGAACACGTCACCGTGCGGCTCGTCGGGGAACTCCCCGGCCGCCCGCCGCTTGCGGTACGTCGCCATGGAGTCGATGCCGTGCTCCAGGAAGAACCGCTCCCGCCGCGCGAGCAGCGTGGTGACCTCCGCGATCGTACGGCCCACCCGCTCGGTGTCGACCCGTGCCGCGACCCCGCTCATATGGGGCAGCTCGTCGAGCGCGGCGAGCGTGCCGCCGCCGAAGTCCAGGCAGTAGAACTGGACTTCGCGCGGGGTGTGGGTGAGGGCCAGCGCGGTGATGAGGGTCCGCAGCAGGGTGCTCTTGCCGCTCTGCGGCCCGCCGGCGATACCGACATGGCCGCCGGCCGCCGACAGGTCCACCGTCAGCAGGTCCCGCAGCTGGTCGAAGGGCCGGTCCACGACCCCCACCGGCACGGTGAGCCGCCCGCGCCGCGGCCAGTCCGCCGTGGTGAGGCCGTAGCGCGGATCGGGGGCCAGCGGGGGCAGGATCTGGTCCAGGGTGGCCGGCCGGCCCAGCGGCGGCAGCCACACCTGGTGGGCGGGCGGCCCCGAACCGCGCAGCCGGTCCAGCGCCACCGACAGCAGCGTCTCCTCCCCGCCGTCCCCCTCCTCCGAGGGCTCCGGCTCCTCGGAGCCGCCCGCCGGATCCGGGTCGGCGGGGGCGCGCGGCACCACCCACTCCGCCGTCCACGGCACCACCTGCCGCGCCACCTGCGCCTGCGCCACCGCCCGCCGCCGCTGGTACGGCCCCGACACATACGCGGCCCGGAACCGGGTCAGCGCGTCGACACCGCTCTTGAGGAACCCGGCACCCGGCTGCGCCGGCAGCTCGTACGCGTCCGGCACCCCCAGCACGCCCCGGCTCTCCATCGCGGAGAACGTCCGCAGACCGATCCGGTACGAGAGATGGCTCTCCAGCTGGTGCATCCGGCCCTCGTCCAGCCGCTGCGAGGCCAGCAGCAGATGCACGCCGAGACTGCGCCCGAGCCGGCCGATCATCACGAAGAGCTCCATGAAGTCGCGGTGCGAGGCCAGCAGTTCGCTGAACTCGTCGACCACCACGAACAGGCTCGGCAGCGGCTGCAACGGCGTTCCGGACTGCCGCGCCTTCTCGTACTCCAGCGCGGACGTGTAGTTCCCGGCGGCGCGCAGCAGCTCCTGGCGCCGGATCAGCTCCCCGTGCAGGGCGTCCTGCATACGGGCCACCAGCGCCACCTCGTCGGCGAGGTTGGTGATGACCGCGGAGGTGTGCGGGAGCTCGTCCAGGCCGAGGAAGGTCGCACCGCCCTTGAAGTCGACGAGGACGAAGTTCAGCGTCTCCGAGGAGTTCGTCAGTGCGAGGCCCAGCACCAGTGTGCGCAGCAGCTCGCTCTTGCCGGAGCCGGTCGCGCCGATCAGCATGCCGTGCGGCCCCGTACCGCCCTGCGCGGACTCCTTGATGTCCAGCTCCACCGGCCGGCCCTCGCCGCTCACCGCGATCGGCACCCGCAGCCGGGCACTGCCGGCCGCCTTCTCCCACAGCGTGGCCGGGTCGTGCCGGTGCAGATCGGGGATGTTCAGCAGGGAGGTCAGCTCGACGTCGTTGGCGAGCGGCCTGGAGTCGTCACCGCCCATGCTCATCCGGTACGGCGCCAGCAGCCGGGCCAGCGCCAGCGCGCCCACCGTGCCCAGCTCGTCGGGCCGGCCGAGCACCGTCGACTGCTCCTTGCGGTCCCGGTCGGTGCGCACCAGCGCGACCCCGCCCTCGTCCACCTCCAGCCGCAGCGTGGTCCGCCCGGGCTTCCAGGCGAGCGCCCCGGTGAGGTCGAGGACCACCGCGTTGCGGAAGCCGTGCCCGTCGAATCGGTGCCCCGCCGGCACGGTGCAGCCGTCGACCACGACGACCGTGTACGGCTCCTCACGCCCCGGTACCGCGTCCGGGTCGGCGCCCGGCCGCTCCAGGAACTCGGCGCCGAGCAGGTTCTCCAGCTCGGTGAAGGCCGACGCGATCATGCGGGCCGGACCGGCGCCGTCCTCCTCGTGCCGGTGCAGACTGTGCGGCAGCCACTTCGCCCACTCCCACTCCGAGCGTCGCTCGTCCGACACGCACAGCGCGATCCACAGGTCGTCGGGGGAGTGGAACACCGCCAACTGGGCGAGCAGCGCCCGAACCTGGGCCCGTATCCGCTCCTCGTCGCCACGGAACAGCACCTTCGACCAGGCCCGCAGATAGATCGCGATGGGCTGGTCGCGGACGGTGGAGTAGGCGCGGGTGAAGCTGCGCAGCGCGTGCGCCGACAGCGGCTCCAGGTCCTCGACGGGCTTGGTCGACAGCGGCGTCAGCTTCATCGCGAGCCGCTGGTCGCCCACGCCCATCCGCACCTCGCCGAAGTCCTCGTCGGACGACCGCCGTTCCCACAGCCGGGTGCTGCGCACCAGCGACGACAGCGCGTCGGGCTCCGGGTGCCGCCAGGCCAGCGCGCGCTGCTGCTCGACGATGGACGTCCGCACGATGCGCCGGGTCTGCCGCAGATAGCGCAGATAGTCGCGGCGCTCGCCCTTCATCCGCTGCTTGCGCTCGCCGTTGCGCCGCATGACCTGGCCGAGCATCATGCCCGCCGACGCGATCACCATCACACCGAGCGCGATGTAGATGAATCCGCCGCTGCTGCGGCTCATTCCCGGCCGCATGAACATCAGCATCATGGACACCGACATCAGCGCCATCGGCAGATACGTCCATACCGCGGAACTGTCCGGCACGACTTCCGGAAGCGTGGGCGGCTCCTGAAGACTCAGTTCCCCCGACGGCATTTCCGGCCCTTTGCGGCGGGCCGGGCGGCGGAACAGGATCACGCTCAACGAACGTCCTCCTCAACGATTTCGGAAGGAATTCCGCGGGAACGTCGCGAGAACGTCGCGGGTAAGGTCGCGGTCAATGTCGTAAAGAGTCAGATTCCCGCGCGACGGCGGCGGGAGAATGGCCAAGGGGTTCCCTGACGCTGAACTCCCGGAGTGGTGTTGCGAAAAGCCCGGCGTCGGGTCAAACTCGTCGGCGCATGCCCCGTCCGACTTTTCCGTCGCGTTCGGCGACCGACCGGTGTGCCGCTGCCACCTTCCAGCCACCGCGCATGCCGTGGTCCGCCAGAAAGTGTGAAACCCGAACCCATGACTGAGATTCAGACGGCAAGCCTGTGCCGCGTCACCGTACGCGCACCGGCCAGGACCGTCGACCTGGCCGTGCCCTCCGATGTCCCCGTCGCCGATCTGCTGCCCACAGTGATCGGCTACGGAGGGGACGACCTGGAGGAATCCGGCCTGGAGCACGGAGGCTGGGTACTCCAACGCCTCGGCGGTCCACCGCTCGACCCCGAGAGTACCTTGGACTCCCTCGGTCTGCGGGACGGAGAGGAGCTTTATCTGCGCCCCCGCACCGAGGCGCTGCCCGAGGTGCACATCGACGACCTGATCGACGGCATCGCCGACGGCATGAGCCGCCGCCCGCACGGCTGGAGCCCCGAGGCCGGCCGCCGGCTGCTGCTCGGACTGGCCGCCGCCACCCTGGCGTTGGGCCTCGTGCTGCTGGCCGTACCGGGCACGGCGGGCTGGATCCGGGCGGTCGCCGCCTCGGCCACCGGACTGCTGCTGATCGCCGGAGCGGGTTCCGCCTCCCGTGCCGTCGGGGACGCCGGGGCGGGCTCGGTGCTCGGTCTGGCGGCGGCCCCCTACTTCGCCCTGGCCGGCTGGCTGCTGCCCGGCGGCGACCTGGGCGGCGCCGACGGCGACGCCGTCCTCGGCGCCCGGCTGCTGGCGGCGTCCGCCGCGGCGGGCGCGGGTGCGGTGCTCGCCCTGGCCGCGGTCGGCGTGTATCCGGCGCTGTTCATCGGCGCGGCCTGTGTGGCGGCGGCGGGCGCGCTCGGCGCCGCCCTGATCACCCTGGACCTGGCGCCGCGGCAGGCGGCCGCGGTGGTCGCCGTCGTGGTGGTGCTGTTCGGGGGGTTCGTGCCGTCGCTGTCGTTCCGGCTCGCCGGCATGCGGATGCCGCCCCTGCCCACCAACGTGCAGCAGCTGCAGCAGGGCATCGACCCCTACTCCTCGACGGACGTCGACGCCCGCTCGGCGCTGGCGGACGGCTGGATGACGGCCCTCTACGGCGCCATCGGCCTGGTCTGCCTGCCCTGCACGGCGGCACTGCTGACCGACCCGGGTCTCGCCGAGATCCTCACCGTCGTCGCCCTCTCCCTGCTCCTGCTGCTGCACAGCCGCGGCCTCGGCAATGTCTGGCAGCGCCTCGCGCTGACCACCGCCGGCGCCTGGGGCGTCGTCCTGCTGCTCCTCGTGTCCGCGCGCTCCCTCGCCCCGGCCGACCGGCTCACCCTGACGGCCGGTCTGCTGGGGCTGACCGCCGCGCTCACCATCGCCTCGTGGACCGTGCCCGGACGGCGGCTCGTCCCGTACTGGGGACGCGCGGCCGAACTGCTGCACTCACTCGCCGCCCTCGCCATCCTGCCGCTGACGCTCTGGTCCATGGGCGTCTACGGCTGGCTGCGCGGCATCAACGGCTGACCGGGAGACACGGCGACATGCACAGCAAACGCGACCAGGTACAGGCCCACCTCTTCATCATGGGACGGCTGGCCTCGGCCATGCTGCGCTCCGAGCCCGACGCCCCGGAGAGCCCGCTGGGCCGCACCAACCGCGGCGCCGCGATCGGGGTGATCATCGCGGTGCTGGTGTGCGCGGGCGCCTTCGTGTTCGGCCTGATCAAGCCCGGCGGCAACGACTCGTGGCGGTCGGGGGAGAACCTGGTCGTCGACAAGGAGACCGGGGCCCGCTACCTGTACCTGGACGGGCGGCTGCGCCCGGTGCGCAACTACGCGTCGGCCCGGTTGGTCGCCGGCGGCGACATCGGCGTCACGACGGTGGGCACGTCCTCGCTGGCCGGCACCCCGCACGGCACACCCATCGGCATCCCCGACGGGCCCGAGGCCCTGCCCGGCACCGGCGACCTCGACCGCACCCCCTGGCTGGTGTGCTCCGCGATCCGGCCCCGTACGACGGGTGTCGTCACGGCGATCACGACCCTCGCCCTCGGCACCGACGCACCGCAGGACGTACCCGGCGGCCGGCGACTCGGCGAGAACGAGGGCATGCTGGTCACGGGCCCGGACGAGGCCACGTATCTGCTCTGGCAGGGCAGCAGACTGCGCCTGGACGGCCGAGCGAAGGCGGCCGAGGCGCTCGGCTACGGCGATGTCGCCCCGCGCCCCGTCTCGGCGGCGTTCCTCGACGCCTTCCCGCTGGGCCCCGACCTGGCCCCCGCCGAGGTACCCGGCCGGGGAGGGAAGGGCCCCGAACTGGGTGGGCGGAGCACCACGATCGGGCAGCTCTTCAAGGTCGACGTACCCGGCTCCGCCGCCCGCTACCACCTGCTCACCCGGGAAGGCCTGGTCCCGCTGACCGACACCGGCGCGACCCTCCTGCTGGGCGACCCGCGCACGAGTGAGAAGGCGTACGGCGGCGGGGCCGCGACGGTGGCGACGCTCGGCGCGGACACCCTGGCCGGGCACCTCGCCCCCGGCGCGCAGTCCTCCGGGCCGGGTTCGGCGAGGCTGCCGGCGAAGCCGCCGAAGGCGGTCACGGCCGCCCCCGGCTCCGTGGCCTGCGCGGAGGTGGACTCCGCCGACTCCGGTGTACGGGTGGGCACTTCGGTGCTGCCCGAGGGAGCCCTGCCCGAGACCGTGCAGGCACCGGCGCCCGAGGTCGAACCGGGCTGTCTGCAGGTCGACTCCATCGCCGTACGGGCGGGCAAGGGCGCGCTGGTCAGGGCGTTGAGCGCGAGCGGCAGCGCCCTGGGCGACACCACGTATCTGGTGACGGACGCGGGTGTGAAGTACCGGCTGCTGTCGCAGGAGGCGGTGACGGCACTGGGCTACGAGGGCGTCGCGGTGCGGACGATGCCGTCCCCGATGCTGGCCATGCTGCCCAGCGGCCCCGATCTGACCCCCGAGTCGGCGTCCGAGGGCGAGGCGCACGTGACGCTGCGGTGCCCCGGGCAGTAGGGGCCGGCCGGGGTCCCGGTGGTCGGCCGGAAGGGAAACTTTTGGGATTCGCGCGGTCACCTGGAGTTCAGTCGGGCGGCCCCGATGTCCGGTCTGTCCGGCCGGATTCCCCGCGATGCTCACATGAGCGCCGCGAATGGCCGCGGAATGCTCAATCGAGCTTTTCCATAGGGGAGTTCGGCGTTCCGTAGGCAATTGCCAAATAAGTTGCGGCCTGCATAGCATCTGGCCACCCCAGCAACCCGGTGAGTCAGTCCTGATCGCGGGGTGCCCTGTCTGCCCGCAGGGTGACGCCGGGGGCCGCAGACCGGTGAGTTTCGCCGACAAGGGAGTTCTCTCATGGCCATGCAGCAGTCCGAGGAAAACGCGACCCGTAATGGGATCATGGCGCTGGAACAGGCTTTCACCGGTGTCCAGCGCTGTCAGCAGGATGTTCAGACCACATCGCAGACGCTCGCCTCGAATTACGGCGGCGCGGACGGCGGCAAGTACAAGAAGCTGCTGGAGCAGTGGGACGAGCATGTCGACACGATCCTGATCAACCTGGACCGGATGGTCGACGAGCTCAACGGCACCCTCCGGGAGCACGGACTGGTGCAGGGGTCCACCAGTGACGCCATCGACGCCGAGTACAGCCGTTCCACGGCCGTGTTCGACGAGCTCAACGGCACCAACACGTCGGCCGGCTGAACCCGCCGCCTCTTACCCGTAGCCCTTCAACTCCCGTGATTCTCCCGGTGAATCGAGGACTCTGATGGACTTCTCCGACGGCTATATCTACGTCGACTACAACCATGCCGAAGGCGCGTCGGAAGACATGGTCGGCCAGTCCCAGGCGATCATGAGCATTCTGGCCAACCTGGAGATGGAACTGGCGGAACTCCGCAACAGCTGGATCGGTGACGACAGGGAGGTCTACAGCGAGGTCCAGGCGAAGTGGGACAACGCTGTCGAGAACATCAAGAACCTGCTCGCCAACCATTCCAGCCTGCTCACCGACATCTCCTCCAACTACCGCTACACGGAGCAGAACCTGTCGCAGCGGTGGGGTGACATCAGGATCGGCAGCCGCTGACGCCGGCCGGTGACGGAAAGGTGATCTCGTGGCCGTCACGGTCCTCGACAGCGCATTCCTGAAGAATTTCATCAACAACCAGATCGACGGATTCCGTACGACGCTGGAGAACATCCTCAAGGACAGTCCGACCGCCGGCCCGGCGATCTCGTTCATCGCGGACAGCATCTCCACGACGACGATCGACTCCGCGAAACCGCTCGTCATCGGCCTCATGGCCGGTGAGAACAGCGCGGTCGGCGGCGGTGCCCTGAACAAGGTCATCCAGCAGGGTGCGGGCGAGGTGGTCCGCATCCTGGACGATCAGACCGTCCTGTTCGAGGACCTCGAGCAGGCGCTGTGGGACACCATCGACGAGCTGGCCAAGAGCCAGGGCAAGAATCTCGAGAGCATCACCGCCGACGATTTCATGGACATCTTCGAGGATGTCGACAGTGATCTCGACAATCCGGGCGGCAACGACCAGGAAGAGTGACGGAGTTCGGCGATGGCCAACCCCGAGGACAACAACAACGACAACTGGAAGAAAGCGGTTGACCTGCTCACCGGCTATGTTCTGCCGGAGCGGAAGACGTTGTTCGACACTCTCAAGGGCAACGACGACATCCCTCTGATCCACGTTCGGGTGGAGGACGAGGGCGGTCCTGACTATTCCTCGGGATTCCTTTCCTCGGGTGGCTGGAAGACGCACAACACCGACTACACGATTCCGTACTACCGGCCCGCCGGCGACGGTACGGAGGTGTCCGACGGAAGCTACCTCTACCAGTACCGCGTCTACATCACCTTCCTCGCCTCGGGCCAGTCCTGGCCGCCCAGCGGTGACGACATCATCCCGGGCTACACGAAGACGAGCGACAAGCTCAAGGACAAGGGCGGCAACAACAGTGAGGGCGAGAAGCTCGACTGGGACACCAACCCCCTGGTCCAGTACCTCTACGGCTCCAAGGCCGCCCTGTCGCATCTGACGATGTGGCCGTACTCCACCCACGGGTTCGAGAACCGCGGCATCCCGGTGAACGACGCCGACTACGTCGATCTGCGCACCTTCACGGAGGCGGCCAGGGCGTTCGACCGGGTGGTCGCGTTCTTCGAGGACAGCGCGGTCACCATCGGCAAGTGGGACACCGAGAACATCGGCGAGGGCAGCGACGCCTGGGACGGCACCTCGGCCATCATCTTCAAGGAACTCATCCACAAACTGGCGCGGAACTACGAGGGGTACGCCGACCAGGTCAGCGGCAAGGGCGGCGACGAGGTCGCGGTCACCATCGACGACGTGACGGTGACGTCCGAGCCGGCCCGCGCGCTCGCCGAGGCCCAGCGGGTCATCCTCACCCAGGCGCAGAACCTCTACAACGCCTGGGAGGCGTGGAAGGCCGAGAGCAATCCGCAGCGCTGGCTCTACGACATGCTGCAGGACGCCCGGCTGAAGCTCTTCGACACACAGTTCGACAAGACGGACATCGACACGGTGTCCAGCGGCTCCGGGATGGCCACCTCCTGGCACAACTACGTGGTGTCGACCTCCGGTTTCCGCAACGAGATCCTCATCGGCGACAAGTCGTACGGCAAGCCGAGCGACATGACCACGTGGAAGGCGATCGCCGACGAGGCGGTGCGCCGGTGGGAGCAGTCCGTACAGGACTGGCTGAGTACGGCGGGCGCCGAGGCGATCGTCGCGATCCACAACGCGTTCAAGGCCGCCGAGAAGGCGTTCGACACCAGCATCACCGACAAGGACGACCGCCCGCTCTCCGAGATCTCGGCCGACGCGGAAGCCGACGCCGAGAAGAAGAAGGCCGAGGCCGAGGCGGCCGCGGCGAAGGCGGAGGCCGAGCGGGAGAAGGCGGAGGCCAAGGCCGAGCGGGAGCGCGAGAAGGCCGAGGCGGAGAAGGAGAAGGCCGAGGCCAAGGCGGAGGCCGAGCGGGAGAAGGCCGAGGCCAAGGCCGAGCGGGAGCGCGAGAAGGCTGAGGCGGAGAAGGAGAAGGCCGAAGCCAAGGCGGAGGCCGAACGGGAGAAGGCCGAGGCCAAGGCCGAGCACGAGCGCGAGAAGGCCGAGGCGAAGGCCGAGCAGGAGGCCGCCAAGGCGGAGGCCGACAAGGAGAAGGCCGAAGCGAAGGCAGAAGCCGACCGGGAGAAGGCGGAGGCCAAGGCCGAGCAGGAGGCCGCCAAGGCGGAGGCGAAGGCCGAGCAGGACGCCGCCAAGGCGGACGCCGAGCGGGAGAAGGCCGAAGCCAAGGCCGAGCAGCAGGCCGAGAAGGCCGCCGCCAAGCAGGACGCCGAGGAACAGCGGCAGTTCATCCTCGCCCAGAACCAGAAGGCGCAGGCCGACGCGAACAAGGAACGCGAACGCGCCGCCGCCCAGGCCGAAGCCGACCGCGCCGAAGCCAAGGCGGAGCAGGCCGCCGCCAAGGAGGAGGCCGAGAAGGAGAAGGCGGAGGCGAAGGCCGAGCAGGAGGCCGAGAAGGCCGAAGCCAAGCGCGAGCAGGAGGCGGCGAAGGCGGAGGCCGAGAAGGAGAAGGCCGAAGCGAAGGCCGAGCAGGAGGCCGAGAAGGCGGCCGCCAAGCAGGAGCAGGAAGCGGCGAAGCAGGAGGCCGAGCAGGAGAAGGCCGCCGCCAAGCAGGAGCAGGAAGCCGCCAAGGCGGAGGCCGAGGCCGAGCGCGAGGCCGCCAAGCAGGAGCAGTCCGACGCGCAGGCCAGGGCGGAGGCCCAGCAGGAGGAGGCCCGCCGCGAGGCCCTCCAGGAGCGGCAGCAGGCCCGGCTGGACGCCCAGAACGCCAAGGACGACGCCCAGGCCGACTACGAGCAGCAGAAGGCCGAGGCCCGCGCCGAGCGCGACGCCGCCCTCCAGGACGCCGACCGCCAGGAACAGCAGGCCCGGCAGGAGTACGAACAGGAGAAGGCGGAAGCCCAGGAGCAGCGGGACCAGGCACGCGAGGACGCCGAGCGGGAACGCGCCGAGGCACGCCAGGACTACGACCGTGAGATCGCCGCGGGCCGCGACGAGAACGACGCCCGCGAGGACTACGACCGCCGGATCGCGGAGATCGACGCCGCCGAGCGGGAGGCCGTGGAACGGGCCGACGCCGCCGAGGCGGACGCCCGGGCGGAGTACGACGAGGCGAAGGCCGACGTCCAGGCGGAACGGGACGAGGCGCGCGGCGAGGCCGAACAGGCACGCAAGGACGCCAAGGCCGACTACGACCGGCGGATGGCCGACATCCAGGCCGAGTACGACCGGATCGGCGCCGAAGACAAGGACATCGACGAGCTGATCCGTCAGCGCATCGCCGATCTCCCCGAACCCCCCGACCTCTCCGGCTACCCCCAGGGCGGCTCCGGGGGATCGGCGGGCTCCTCCTACTCCTCCGTGTTCAGCGACAACCTGTACAACCAGGACGACCTCGCCTCCGCGCTCGGCCGTCCGCAGGGCGACGCCCTCACCGGCGCCTCCGCCGACGGCTCCGGCGCGGGCGCGGGCTCGCCCATGTACCCGCCGATGATGCGGGGCGCCGGCGGCGAGGCGGGCGGCGGCGGCTCCGGCGAGCGCACCAGGAACGTCATCGAACCGTCGGTCGGCCGCTCCGCCCGTACCGCCGCCACGACGACCGTCGACGAGGAGCACCGCGTCGCCCCCCGGTCCACGCAGACCAGCAGCAGCACCCCCTTCATGCCGCCCATGGGAGGCATGGGGGGAGCGGGCGAGGGCAGGCCGCAGACGGAGAGCGGGGACAGGGAACGGACCACATGGCTGGCCGAGGACGAGGACGTCTGGGGCACCGACGAGGGCGGCGCGCCGCAGGCCCTCGGACGCTGAACGCGAGTCGAGTGAGAGGGGACCGGGATGAGCCGGCCGATGGAGGACCGGGTGGCCCAGGCATTGGCCCACCTGAAGGCGGCGGAGGAGGCCGCGGCCTCGGCACGCGCCGAGCTGGACGCCGCCTCGGTCACCGCGCTCTCCGCCGACCGGTCGGTCAGGGTCTCCGTCGGCGCCAAGGGGGAGCTGACCGCCCTGGAGTTCCTCGACGGCAAGTACAGGACCATGGCCGCCCCCCAGCTCTCGGCCGCGGTCCTGGAGGCGGCGAACAGGGCACGGGCGGACATGGCCCGCCGGGTCGTCGCCACCCTCGACCCGCTGACCCGGATGACCGCCCGGGGCGCCGCCCCGGAACGGATGGGCGTCGACTGGCAGTCCGTCTTCGGTTCCCTGCTCAGTGAGACGTCGGTGGCCGAGGGGCCGACGGCGATGAGCCGGCTCCGCGACGAGATCGTCGAGGACGAGGAGGAGCCCGCCGCCCCGCACGGAACGGCCCGCGGCACGGACGACGGACGACAGGAACGGCAGGAGGGCGCGTAGTCATGGCCGGTAACTATTCCGCCGACATCCAGGCGATTCTGCAGGGCTCCAGGCACCTCGCCGACGCCGTGCGCTACGGCGACGAGATGCTGCCCCGGTTCGAGACCGGTTACGCCCGCTATGCGGGCTGGTGGGGCGAGGAGGGTGGCGACGACGACTTCGCCAACTCCGTCGGCCCCCAGGTCCGGCGCGAGCAGGAACAGGTGACGGCCACGGTCCTGGCCATCACCAGCGGTTTCATGGCGCTGGTCGACGCGGTCGCCGCCGAGGCCGACCATGTGCAGCGGCCACAGACGCAGGCGCTGGACGACATCGAGGCGCAGGGCTCGGAGAGCGAAACCAGGCGCTGAATGGCGATCATGTTCTCGCCCGCCCTGCGGGAGTTCCTCGAGGTCTACGTGGGCGCGAGCGTCGCCACGGGCAACGAGGACCTGGGCTTCGACAGCCGCAACCCGTACAAGCGGCTGGCGGACGACGTCAGGGATCTGTCGGACGCGATGAAGGGAGCGATCTCCACCGCCGGGAACTCGCTCCCGCCGCGGATCGCCGACCAGTTCGTCGCCGCGATGAAGCTCTTCGTCGACGACAACGGGCAGAACCATCTGCAGAAGTTCTCCGACGAGCTCCGGGACATCGGCTCCCAGCAGATCGACCGCTCCATCAAGCTGTCCGAGGCGAAGTACCAGATCCTCATCGAGTTCATCCTGATGAACATCGAACTGGCGCTGATCGCCGCCCTGTCCATCTTCACCGGTGGTACGTCCCTCACCGAGATCGCCATCCAGAAGGCGCGCACCGCCCTCACGATCCTGCTGCTCCTCCAGCGGCTGGGACGGGCCATCCCCACGCCCCTGTCGGTGCTGCTGGAGGCGATCCAGGAGGCGTTCGTCGCGTTCGCCTCGCAGCTGATCTCCATGACCGCGCCGGACGACCCGGAGCGCAGGCGCCACAAGTTCGACTGGACGGACATCGGCCAGTCCGCCGTCGCGGGTGCCTTCGCGGGGCTCTTCGGCGGAATCTTCTCCCAGTTCGCCGGCCCGATCGTCAAGAACATCTTCAAGAACAACCGGACCTGGAAGGAAGTCTTCGACCTTCCCCTCGCGTTCGTCAACGAGGGCCAGGCGGAAACCTTCGCGGAGGCCTTCACCAGCCTCATCTTCCTGGGCACGTTCACCCTCAACCCCGGCACGTTCCTGAGCGCCGGCCTCAGCGGCCTCATCTTCGAAGGCGCCTCCACCGGGGCGGAGTTCGGCGGCAAGTGGCTGCACGACAACTACTTCAAGAACATCGACTTCGGCCCCGACGGCGTCAACGGCCCGTCGGGCGGCGGGAACCGGTACGACCGCGACGACAGCGGAAGCGGCGGCACGTACACGTACAAGGACCGCTACGACGACCCCGCCGCGTACCGGGACACCTACGACGCGGCCGCGGACTCCCCCTACACCTCGCCGTACCGGCCGCCCGGCGGCGACTCCCTCTCCCGCACCGGCGACTTCGGCGACACCTCGTCCGTCCACAGCGACAGCGACACCGCGTCGGTGTTCAGCGACACCAGCGACACATCGTCGCTCTTCTCCCTCCCGGACGACGGCACGACCGGCGACGCCACCGGCGGCAACGTCACCCCGTACGGACTCCCGGGCACGACGGGCGCGGCCAAACCGGCGTACGCCACGCCCCCGCCGGTCCTAAACGCGTACGGGGGCAACGCCTACCGGAACTCCTTCGCGGACGACCCGGACACCGACACCGTCTTCTCCACCCTCAACCCGCCGGCGACCAGGACCCCGGGAACCGACTGGACCGGCGGCACGGACACCTCCCTGCCGGTCGACAGGCCCTCCACCGTCGGCTCCGACGTACCGGAGTCCCCCCGGCCGGTGCGCACCGAGTCCGCGCAGCCGCCGGCCGTCGACGAGACCCCGTTCAGCTCCCCGGCACCGTCCGGAATCCCGACGGGCACGTCCTCGGACCCCGGGTCCCCCGACTCACTCGACATGATCATGGACTGGGAGGAGGGCCAGGAGTCCACCGAGGAGCGGTACGAGCGGCTGCTCACGGACGTGTTCGGCCCCGCGATCCCGACCAGCCCCCTCCACCCCGCGCTCCACGACGCCCTGTCCCGCCTCGACGAGCTCCGGCAGTCCGTCCCCGCGCTGCGCGACGGCCCGCTCGACCTGGACGCCGTGACCCGCGAGGTGCTGCTCCTCGACACCGCCGCCCCGGTGACCGACGCACAGCGCGGCGAACTGTTCCGGGTGGCGCTGGACCCGGCGGTGGAACACGCGGGCAGCCTCGCCTCCCTGGCCGCCTTCCACCTCGAACTCCGGGGCGTCTTCTCCGTCAGCCACGAACTCACCGCCGACGACGGCGGCGTATGGGGCCGCGACTGGACGGGCACCGCACCCCCCGGCACCGGCCTCACCGAGGTCGGCGGCGCTGTCCGGCAGCCCGACGGCAGCCTGCACCCGGCCGCGCCGGAGCCCGCGCCCTGGCACCGGCCGGGCGAGCCCGCGCCGTACGTCGTCATGGCGGAGGGCGACCACCGGCATGTCGTCGTACGCGGCTACGACGGCGCGCCCCGCCAGGTCCCGGTCGACGTGTTCGCCGAACTCCTCGCCCGCGACCCCCGACTCGCCGGGCTGCCCACGGACACCCCCGTGGTGCTGCTCGTGTCCGACGCCGGTTCCCGCGGCCTGGACCTGCCGCGCCAGGCGGCGGACCGGGTGGGCCGGGAGGTCTGGTCGGCCAACGGCAAGGTGCTGGTGTTCCGGCAGCCCGACCCGTCGCTGCCGCACCTTCCGTCCCTGGTGTACGGGGAGGGGAGGACGCCGTATCCCGAGTGGATCCGCAGCGAACCCGGCCAGGTGCTCGACCCGGCGGAGCGGGAGAACGCGCCGGAGTGGGAGCGCGAGACACTGTCGCACAGCGTCGTCGGCGACGGGGGCCGCACCATCGGCCGGGGCGTCTTCGAGGACTCCGAGGCGCCGGGCCGGATCGCGGCGCTGAAGCTCGCCACGGAGTCGTCGGAGCTGTGGCACTACGACCCGACCACGCGGACGTCGGTCAAGGACGACGACCCCGTGCCGTTCGCCGGCAAGCCCGTGTACGTCTACAGCGCCCACGCCGTCCCGGGCGCGACCCTGACGCCGACCACGTCGGACTCCGCCCACTACTCCCGGCAGCGGGAGACCGGCGGGATGCTGAAGCGGCGGCCGAGCCTGGCCCGGCTGCCGCAGGACCACGCCGTCCTCATGGAGGCGTGCTCCAGCGCGAAACCGCCCGGTGTGGTCCGCACCCGCAGGGGCATCGCCGACACCTTCGTCCCCGACCCGCTCGCCGTCGTCAGCGAGAGCCAGCACGTCGCCAACGAGACCGGGCGCACGGCGTACGGCGGCACCCAGCTGGTCGGCTTCGCGAAGCTGCCGGACGGATCGTTGGCGCACCGCCTCTACACGGACTCACGGGGGCGGCGCGGCACGTGGGTGGAGCACCGGCCGGAACCCGCCGGCGCCCTGCTCGACGACCGCGCCACGGCGGCGGGCCTGCACACGGACCCCGCCCGGCCGGTGACCGACGCGACCAGGGAACGGGCCCTGCGGCTGGTGCGCGCGCTGCGGCTGGCCTTCGGCGTGGGCATCGAGGACGACAGCCGGTACGGCGAACTCCTCACCGGCATCGGAGCGTTGGAGTCGATGCGCGCGGCCGATCCGGTACTGCGCGACCTCGGGCCGTTCTCCATGGACCTGTTCGACCGCGCCGCCCACGCCCATCAGGGGAGCGGCGCGCACCGGGAGCTGCTCCTCGCCGCCGCCGAGGCCGTACGCCTGCGGCCGGACACCGTACTGTCCGACTTCGTCACCCTGCCCCAAGTCACCGCCGCCGCGCAGAGGCTGGGCGGTCTTCCGGACCAGGACCTGGACGCCGAGACCGCCCGGGTCCTGCGCCTCGACGACGGCCCGGCGGCCGTCGGGGAGCCCGAGCGGGCGCGGCTGTTCTGGGCGACGGTGAAGGCCCTGGAGTGGGAGAGCCGCACCCCCGACCCGGACGCCCTCACCGCCCGCGTCCTGCACCTGGACCAGCCGGACCCGGCCCGGCGGACGGACCTGCTGCGCCTCGTCGCGCAGGCGGCGGCCGTCGGCGTCGACGTGGACGACCTGACCGAACTGGGCGCCTTCCACCTGGAGACACTCGGCGCCCTGGACCCCGCGACCCAGCTCCGGGGCACCGACGGCACCCCGGTCGGCCGTCATTGGGCGCAGGCCCCGCCGAACGCGACCATGGCGACCGACCGGATCGTCGTCGCCGCCCCGAAGCCGGGCGGCGGCTTCCAGCCCGTGGCCCAGGAACGCCCGCCGTGGAGCACGCCCGGCGGGCCCTCGGCGTACACGGTGTGGGCCGGGGGCGGCCGCGACCATCTGCGGATGAACCTCCCCGGCGGCTTCCGCGCCCGGGTGCCCTACGACGAGGTCGCCGAGCTGCTGGCCCGCGACCCGGTACTGAACGCCCGCCCGGCGGACGGCACGGACATCGTCCTGGCGATCTCGAAGACGGCCACCGGACCGGCCACCGGTACCCCCTCCGATCCGCGGTCCGTCATCAGCGCCGGCACCGGCCGTACCGTATGGGCCTCGCGGGGCAACGTCGCCCTGGCCGGCACCGGCCCGTCCCGGCCCCACGTCCCCACCCTGCTCCCCTCCGCCCCCGGCCGCCCGGTCGCCGCCGACTGGACGGCCGTCCGCCCCGCCCAGGGCACCCCCGGCACGGACGACATCACCTTCGCGGACCGGAGTGAGCCCCGCCCGCCCGCCGCGCTCGCCGGCCTCCTCGACCCCGGACCGGCCGACGGGCTCACCACCCCGCTGCCGAACCTGGACGGCCTGCTCGCCGGCCTCGACACCCCGCTGCCGGACCACCTGGACGACGCGGCGACGACCGCCGACCCGGTGGCGGAACCCGGCCCGGAGGAGGCCCGGTGGCAGGAGCTGCTGACGGACCTCTACGGTCCCGGCGTCCTGACCGGCCCCCTGTACCCGGACCTCCGCGACGGCCTCACCCGCCTCGACCGACTGCGCCTGGGCGACCCCGAGGTGGGCTTCGAGCTGCCCGGCATGCCGCCCCGTCCGTTCGACCTGGACGCCGTGGTCCGCCGGGTACTGCTCCTGGACCACACCGCCCAGGTGACCGACGCGCAGCGCGGCCGGGTGCTCGGCCTTGTCACGTCGGACGCCGCCGCGCAGATGACGAGCCTGGCCGGCCTCGCCGCGCTCCAGCTCCAGCGGCAGGGCGTGCTCTCACCCACCCACGCCCTGACCGCCCCCGACGGGCGCGTCCGCGGCCGGGACTGGACGGGCACCGTCGTGCCCGGCCTGGACCTCACCGAAACCGGGAGGACCACGCTCCAGTCCGACGGCGGCCTGTACCGCGCCGATGTGAACACCGCGCCCTGGCACCGCCCCGGTGAGCCGGAACCGTACGTCGTGCGGGCGGAGGGCACCCACCGGCACATCGTCGTACGAGGTCACGACGGCGCCCCGCGCGAGGTGCCGCTCGACGTGTTCGCGGAACTCCTCGCCCTTGACCCGGAGTTGGCGGGGGCGCCCGCCGGCGTTCCCGTGGTGCTGCTCGTCTCCGACGCGGGAGGGCGCGGACTGGACCTGCCGCGCCGGGCGGCCGACCGGATCGGCAGGGACGTCTGGTCGGCCAACGGCGGTGTGGACGTCACCCCGCAGGACGACCCGGCACAGCCGCACGTCGTCTCCCTGCGCGGTGGCCGGGACCTGCACCACGCCGACTGGATCCGCAGCACCCCCGGCCAGGTGCTCGACCGGGCGAACGCCCCTTACTGGGAACAGGACACGCTGTCCCACACCATCGTCACCGACAAGGGCCCGATCGGCCGGGGCGTCTTCGATGACTCCGAGCCCCTGAAGATGATGCACAACCTCCGGTACGCGACGACGGCGACGGAGCTCCACCACCACAACAAGGCCACCGGGGAGTGGCACAAGGACACCGAACCCGTCCTGTTCGCCGGAAAGCCGGTGTACGTGTTCGCCGCGCACGCCCGGCCGGGGGAGACCCGGGTGCCGACCGGGGCGAACCCCGACCACAGCACCCGCGGTGAGCGCACCGGCGGCATGCTCAAGCGCCGGCCGAGCCTGGCCCGGCTGCCCAGGGACCACGCCGTGCTGATGCAGGCGTGCTCCAGCGGCGCGGCGCCGAGCCTGGTCCGTACGCGCCGGGGCGTCGACGACACCTTCGTCCCCGACCCGCTGGGCGCCGTCAGCGAGAGCCAGCACGTGGCCAACGAGACCGGGCGCGTCGTGTACGGCGGTACCCGCACGGTCGGCATGAGCTGGCGCGACGGCGTCCCCGTCCACCTCATCCACACCGACTCACGGGGGCGCCGCGGGAAGTGGCTGGAGCACCGGCCGGAACCCGCCGGGACCCCGCTGGACGACCGCGCCCGCGCGGCGGGACTGCACACCGACCCGCTGGGACCGGCCTCCGAGGAGACCCGTGAGCGGACCCTGCGGCTGGTGCGCGCACTGCGGCTGACGTTCGGGGTGGCCATCGAGGACGACAGCCGCTACGGCGAACTCCTGGCAGCGATCGGCGCGTTGGAGATCATGCTCCACGCCGACCCGGTGCTGCGGGGCGCCGGCCCGTTCAGCCTGGACCTGTTCGAGCGCGCGGCCCGCGAACTCCGGGCGACGGAACACGGGGTCGTGGACGGCGAGCCGACATCCGACGTCTACCGGGAGCTGCTGACCAGGGCCGCCGACACCCTGAGCCGCAACCCCGCCGCCGTCCTCACCGACCTCGTGACCCTGCCGCACGTCACCCTGGTGGCCGAGGGGACGGCCGGCATCCCGGAGCAGGACGTGAACGACGAGGCCGCCCGGATCCTGGGCCTCGACCCGTACACGGCGGCCGTCGGACGGCCCGAACGGGCCGAGCTGTTCTGGGCGATGGTGAAGGCCCTGGAGTGGGAGAGCCGCACCCCCGACCCCGACGCCCTCACGGCCCGCCTGCTCCACCTGGACCAGCCGGACCCCGCCCTGCGCACCGACCTGCTCGACCTCGTCACGCGGGCGGCGGCAGCCGGTGTGGACCTCGACGACCTGACCGAGCTGGGCGCCTACCACCTGGAGTTGCTGGGCGCCCTGGCACCCGAGAGCCTGCTGTACGACGACAAGGGGGTCCCGGCCGGGCGTCATTGGGCGCCGGGCACGGCCGGTCGGTCGGTGGACGTGCACAGCGCCCTCGTCATGGCGGCGACCCCCGACGGCGGCCACCGCGCCCTGCGCCGGGCGAAGATGCCGTGGACAGCCGACACCGCCCGGCCGGCCCCGTATCTGGTGCGGGGCGAGAGCGGGCCCGGCCACCTGGTCATGACCCTCCCCGGCGGGGTCCGCGTCCGGGTTCCGTACGAGGAGGTCGCCGAGCTGCTGGCCCGGGACCCCGGGCTGGGCGCCCGCCCACCGGCCGCGGACATCGTCCTCGCCTCCACCACGACACCCGCCGCACCGCCGTCACCGGGGGCCGTGAACGCGCTCGCCGCCGGAACCGGACGCGGCGTATGGACCTCACCGGGCCCGGTCGACCTGCTCGCCCAGAGCGACCCCGCGGACCCGCACGTCCTCGCCCTGCTCCCCATGGCCGACGGCAGCCGCCAGCGGGCCGACGACTGGACGGCCACCCGGCCGGCGCCCCCGGCGAACCCCGACACCCCGGACACCACCTTCGCGGCCGAGACCACCACGACCGTCGCCGTCACGCCGTCCACCGAGCCCGACCCGCTCCCCGCGGACCGCCCGCTCCTCGACCCCGCCATGACCCCGCCGCCACCCGCGCGCACCCGCCGCACCCCGGCCCGCTTCACCGACGGCCGGCAGATGCCCGCCTACGTCGACGACCTCCAGTCACTGCTCCCCACCGGCCTCACCGCCACCGAGGTCGACCAACTCCTCACCAACCCGGGCACGTTCGGCCAGAGCACGGTCGTGCTGCGCGGCACCGAGCAGGCCCTGGACACCATCGGCCGCGAAGTGGAGGCCAGACCGGACGCCCGCCCCGCCGACGGCACACGACTGCTCGACGACATCCGGCAGACGCTGCGGGACAAGCCCAAGACCCTCGCCGACGGCCAGGGCCGCCCCTTCCCGTACGTCAACGCCGAGGGAAAGACCCGCGTCCTGTGGATCAGGGCGCGGCACTACGGCACGTGGGCCCCGTTCGACGACGGCATCGGGGACTCCTCGAAGATCGACAGCATGCACCGGGCGGCCGCCACGTTCGGCCTGACCAAGAACATGCAGGCCAACTCCCAGTACGGCCTCGGCGGTCCGATCGGCCCGGCCGGCACGGCGGCGTTCGGCGGCTTCGGCCGGCTCGCCCTGCGGTTCGGCTTCATCAACAAGGTCGGCTACACGCTCACCGACCAGCGGATGAACCAGATGGAGACCCGCACCCTGGACAAGTCCCGGGCCTACCTGGACGACGTCCACTACGAGATACGCGTCACCGACACCGCCGGACAGCTCGTCACGGGCACCGACACGGACCCGGACACGCCCGCACGGTTCTCCTTCGGCGTCCGCAAGGGCCTCCTCGTACGCCTCCCGGACAGCGTGACGAAGATCCCGAAGCCGGGCAGGATCCCCCGGTCGATCACCCTCGACCGCGACTCGCAGTACCGGTTCGTCCGTATCGAGGGCTTCGGACCGGTCGCCGCGATCCGTGACTGGGCGGCCGCACAGATCGTTGCCCGGCCGGGCAGCTCCGCCTACACCGAACTGGACATCTTCTTCTCCGGCGACAGCTTCCAGCGGCACGCCGGCACCATGGCGCGCGGCCGGATCACCACCCCGCCCCTGTTCGCCGACGACAAGAGGAAGTCGCCGCTGGGCGTCTTCGTGGTGGAGGAGCTGATCCCGCGGGCCGCCGTGCTCGTCGGCGAGACCGACCAGGCCGAGATGCGCGACATCAACACCTCGACCGTCCGCAGCGAACGCAGCCGGGCCGACGGCAGAAGCCTGCTGCTGCAGGCCGTCGCCGGACCCGCCTTCAACTTCTACGACCCCGGAGCGGCCCCCTTCGACCTGCGGCTCCAGTTCGGTCCCACGGCCCAGTACTCGTACGCGAAGACCTGGTCCGTCGGACTCGGCGCGGCCGGCACGATGCGTTCCGCGGGGCAGGTGAAGGGCCCGAAGACGGCCCTCTACCTGGTGGTGAAGTCGGTACGGGTACGGCGGGCCGGGGACAACGGGCCGCCGACGCGTTTCCTCACCTGGAGCCTGGACCGCATGACCAGCTCCGAGGCCCGGAGGCTGGCCGGATGGGACGACGGCACCGCGCTCGCCCTGCGCAACGGCGCCGCCCCGCCGCACGTCCCGGCCTATCTGACCGTGGACCGCCCGCGCACCCTGGGCATGCACCGCGTGAAGGAGTTCACCTTCGACGACGGCCTGCGCACCCGCGTCACCCCCGACACGGCGGACGGCGTCGGCCGCACCCTGCTGGACGCCTTCGCCGACGGGGTCGTCCAGGCCATCGGCAACCTCAATCAGGGGCTCGTGGTCCCGCTCGACCAGCTGCTGCCGCCAAACCTGCCCAAGGGCTGGCGCGCCCGCTTGGGCGACCTGCTCCGACGCGACCCCGACCAGGTGCTGAAGGCCGCCCAAAGCCTTCCCGTCCCACCCCGGTGGACCGACCCGGTGAAGTACCGGATCGCGCTCCAGAACACCCTCCAGGTGCTCGGCGTGCTCTCCCAGCAGAACGTCACCGCGAACCTGGAGGCGCTGACCACCGTCGGCCTGCCGATCCGGCTCACGGACCCCGACTCGATCGGGACGGTCTACTACACCCTGCGGGTGCACGGGACGCTGACCCGGCGCCGCTACGAGGGCAAGGACGTCCACGAGGGCATGCGTTTCAGCGCTCAGGGCATCGACCGGATCGACGGCCAGGTCAGCGTCAAGCACGGCGTGGACCTGGGCTTCGAGGGCACGTTCTCGGGCCGGGACAACGACCGCGACGAACTCGCCGGCCTGCCCCGCAACACCCTCGGGCTGACCCTGGGCGCCCGCCAGGGCTGGCAGTGGGAGGCGGAGACCACCTTCGGTTCGACCGTCACCAACGAGCCGATGTCGGTGAGCAACCAGCCCACCCACCTCTACCGCTACGACCTCTCCCTCACCGCGAGCCTCGGCGGCTACTGGCGGCCCCGCGGCCTCATCCGCGGCCTCGGCCTCGGACTGCCGGGACTGCTGGTCCTCGACGAGCCGGTCAATGTGCTGTTCGGCCGGAACGCGCTCGGCCGGCTGCGCGGCGGCGGACCCATGACCGGCCAGGTCCTCCTCGGCGTCCCCGTCCAGCACACCCCCGACGCCGACCCGTACGCCGACGGGGCCCTCAACCCGTATCTGACCGACGAGCCCGACCCGACCCCCATGCCCACCGACCGGGCCCTCGCCCTGGCCAGGGGCGACCTCGAACTCCCCGACGGCACCGGCACCGTACGGCTCGCCGACCGCGGGACACCACAGTTCGGGGAGTTCCGCCAGCACCCCTTCGTCATCGTGAACATGGTGCTGTCGCCCGCCCTCGTCGCCGAGGTCGGCCGGGTCCTGCGGGCCGCGTCCGGCGGCGCCTGGCAGCTGGTGAAGGAGGGCGCTCCCACCCGCGACGCCATCGTCCGCACCTTCACCCCGCAGTATCTGACGTCGAGCTTCGACCAGAGCTCGGGCCCGCTGGGCATGGTGGGCAGCGGCCTGCTGGGCGAGGGGCCGTACGGCGAGCTGTGGGGAACCTTCCGCTACACGACGACGGTCGGCGGCCTGCGCGCCCTCACCCCGCCGATGTCCATGGACACCGAGATGACACTCGGTGGCACCCGGCAGGCCGCCGGCAAGCTCAGCGACAGCACCAGCTTCGTCTTCGGCGGCCAGCTGATCTACTCCGTCGCCCAGAACCCGGGACACGGCATCATGGGCGGATACGGCATCGTCGCCAACCCGTTCTCCAGAACCGGCACGCACAGCCTCAGCGTCGTGCGGACCGTCGTCGCGGACATGAACCGCAAGGGGTTCACCCACCAGGTGCTGGTGGCCGGCGACGTCCAGCACTGGTTCGCGCTGCTGTCGAGCCGGCTGGGCACGGGCCGGATCGGCACGGCGGCCGCGGGCAGCGCCCTGGTGCCGAGTACCTTCGCCGGGGCGGCGGGCACGGAACTGACAAGCCCCGGCGGGCTGTTGGGCCATCTGCCCGAGAAGAGCGCGCACCGGATGGGGCTGATCGACGACGGCTTCGGCGCCGTCCCCCGCTACACCGGGCAGCCCTGGACGCCCCAGCCCTGGATGCGCGGCGCCGCCTTCGGCAGCTACGCCGTCAACGCCCTCGACCCCACGGACGTCCTGCTCGCCTTCGACCGGCGGATCGGCAAGCTGGGGCTGGACGACCAGAGCCGGGAGCGCGTACGGCAGCTGGTGACGGCACGCGCCACCCGGGCGCTGAAGGGGGAGATGACCACGACCGGCCCGTCGACCCTGGTCAAGGCCGGCGGCTGGGGCTGGGGCAGCGTACGGATCGGCAGCCGGCGGGTCCGGGTACGCGTCGAACTGCTGCCCGGAACACCGAAGTTCGAAGGACTCGATCACAGCGCCGAGCTGGAGGAGAACCGGCGGGCGATCGAGACCGCCCAGCGGAACTCGGAGTCCTCCGCCGGGGCGGACCTGGGTTTCCTCACCAGCCAGATGGTGCACACCGGCGACACCCATGTCCCGGCCGCCGGACCGACGTACACCGAGACCGGCTCGAACCGCAAGACGGTCGCGTCCAGCCACACGGTCACCACCGTCACCATCTACCGGGCGGCGTCCACCGAACCGCACGCGGAGATCGTCACCCCGTACCGCATGCGCGTCACCCTGGAGGCCGACGACACCCCCCACACCGGCGCACCGGCCCAACCGGGCCTGGAGGAGGCGGAGTCCACGGCCCTCGACCGCTTCCGGGGCCGGCTGACCCTCGTCGAGGAGGACGACGTCGGCGAACTGCGCGAACACATGCCGCTCAGCCTGATGGAACCCGTGGCCACGACGGCCGGAGCAGCCCGGCTGCTGCCCGCACCCGATCCGGCGGCCGACCCCGCCCTGACCGGCCCGCCCCGGCCGGTGCCCGTCCCCAAGGGCGGCGAGGCACTGACGGTCCTGGACGGAGACGGCGTCGTACGGCCGTTCACCTTCCCCGAGAACGGCATGCACCCTCGCGGGATCATCGGCATCGAGAACATCCGCATGGCCGGCGACCTCCTGCTGACCAAGGCGTACGACGTCGGCTTCTCCCTGCGCGCCCTGGAGGCGGAGGACGGCCCCGACGACGACATCCTGACCGAACTGCTGCGCACCACCAGGGACACCGGGCTGACCCGCCTCGGCACCGGCTCGGCGCAGGCGCTGGAGGACGGCACCAGCTCGACGGCCGTCACCGCGTTCTTCCCCCGCACCACCGAGCCGGACGGCTACCAGGTGGCGGGGCTGACCGAGAAGTCCCTCGTCGGTACCGACACCGGACGGCTGACCCTGCGCTCGGCCCCCGACTTCAGCCGCGCCCTGCTGCTGACGGTCGCCGACGGCAAGAAACTCGAGGTGCTCCGACGGTACGGGGAGAACGCCGGCACGTCGTCGTCCGTCGAGCACAGCCAGTCCGCGAACGTCGGCGGCGGCTTCCTGTACGACTCGCCCGCCAACGCCGGCCTCAACCAGATCGGCGTCTTCGTCCCCGGCCCGAGCGACCTCGACGCCGATGTGCTGCCGGTCGGCGACGACCATCTGACCTCGCGCAACCTCAAGCCCAAGACGGGCCGTTCCTTCCTGTTCGCCGTCCCCGCCACCTGGCTGAGCGTCGGCGACGTGCACCGCGGCATCGTGGACTCCAAGCTCGCCAACCGGATCAGGGGCGGCACCTTCGCCAAGGCCCGGTCGGGTCCGCAGGCCATGGAGTCCGAGGCGTACGTCGTCACCTGGATCCGGGAGGACGTGGCACGTGACCTGCGGCTGATCACCGACACCAACTTCCCCGACCGGGTCTCCGAGGCGTGGGACGCGGTGGAGAGCGCGAGCAAGGCGTGGGTCGACGCCGACAAGGCGTACTGGAAGAAGCGGCGCGCCTCCGGCGGGCTGCGCGCCGACCTCGACGCCGCGCAGTCCGTCGTCGACCGGGCGGCCCGGACCGCCCGCGCGGCGAACCGGCCCGTGGAGCTGGCACGCGCCGACGTCGACACGGCGGACACCGCGCTGAGCCGGGCCGAGGCCGACGCGCTCCGCGACCACGGCATCGCGGACACGACCGTGGCCACCGCACAGGCCGAGGTCGACGCCTTCGCCGACGACATGTACGCCGAACCCGACCACGACGGCTGGGCGCAGCTTCTGCGGGACGAACAGGACGCCGCCGCAGCCCGGTTGGCCGGGGCGAAGGAGACCGCCCGGACGCTGCGGGCGGCGGCCGATCTGCGGCTGGAGACCGCGCGCGCGGAGAAGGCGGCGGCCGACGCCCGGCTCGACGCGGCCCTGCTGTCGGCCCGCGCGCCCGGCCGGGCCCTGAACGACGCCACCGCCCTCCGTGACACCGCCCGCGACGCCTTCGACAAGCGGCGGGGTGAACTGGACGCGCTCCGGGACACGGCGGAGAAGGCCGCGGCCGAGTACCACCGGGTACGGTCCGGGGCGGACCAGCTCACCCGCTGGCACCGGCTCGCCGCCACCCCGGAGGGCCTCGCCGAACTGGACGGCCTCGCCGAACCGCCCGCCGTGACCTACCAGGCCCCGCCCAAGGCACCGGTGGTCAAACCCCCGGCGCCGCCCCGCTACACCAGGACCGCCACCGAGCTCACCTCGCCGACGGGGGAGACGTACACGCTCCAGGACGTGCCGAGGGACGGCGACGCGTTCTTCCGCGCGCTCGCGCTCGGTCTCGAACGGGCCGCTCCCGGCCTGCCGGCCGCGCAGGGCATCGACCTCGCCGATCCACGGGCGACGGCCGATCTGCGCCGCAGGATGGCGACCTGGCTCACCGACCACGCCGACGCGGAGCTGCTCGCCGCCGTAGCACCCGACCACACCGACACCTTCACCCCGGAGGAGATCGCCGCGGCGGGCCTCGACCTCGGTACGGACACCCCGGCACGCCGTGAGTTCGACGGGCTCGGCGGCCTGATGCCGCACGCCGTCGGCCTGACGCCCGAAGTACGGGCCGAACTCGCCGTCGCCCAGCTGCTGCGCCGGGGTGACGCGGCGTCCGAGTCCGGCTGGGACCACGCGGCCTCCGACCTGCTCCCGCTGCTCGCCGCCCGCACCTTCGGCGTACGCGTCACGGTGGTCACCGCCGACGGCTCGTTCCAGGACTTCACCCCGACACCCCCGACGACCGACCCGACCCTCACCGGCACCACGTCACACCCCGACGCCCACGTGGTCCTGAGTCTCGACGACCGTCACTACCAACTGGCGGTACCGCCCACCCAGCCACCCCCGAAGCCACTGCCGGCGCCGAAGGGACCGGAACCGTTGGCGAAGGACACGGCCCCCTTGCCGAAGGGCACGGGCGTGCTCACCGAGCCCACGGACCCCCTTGCGACGACCACTGCCCCGCTGCCGAAGGGAACGGAGCCCCTCACGAAGGGCACGGGCAGCGATCCCACGGACCTCCTTGCGAAGACCGCGACCCCCCTCCCCAAGGGAGCCGTGCCCAAAGGCACGGAAATCCCCGCCCCGAAGAGCGGTGTGCACGAGCCGTCGAGCGAGAGCAGACCGGCGCGGGGCCGGCGCGTGCCCGTGCCCGGGACGGGGGAGTGTCTTCTCTACTCCTTCATGGCCGGCGACCCCGCACACATCCGCACCCGGCTCCCCGGTCTCGCCGCCACCGACCCCGCCGCCCACGACTGGCTGGGCGACCCCGACGCGGTACGCCGCGAACTGCGCCGCCGGTCCGCGTCCGGCGCCGGAAGCGGCCCCTCCCGGGTCGTCCTGCGGGCCATGCGGTCCTCCATCGAGGGCTACGTGGGCCGCAGCGGCGGCCGGCTGCACCCGCAGATCGTCGGACAGTTCCGGCAGACGGTCGCCACCGAGTTCGAGACGCGCATCCGCGGGATGGACCGGCCCGGCAGGCTGGCCCTCCTCGCCCACCACGGCATCCGGCGCGTCCCCGTGGCCGAGGCCCTCGACCCCGCCGACCTGGCGCGACGGTACGTCGACGCACGTATGGCCGCCCGCCCCGCCGACCCGACGATGTCCCCCATGGACGCCAGGGCCGTACTGGAGGCGGACGCCGAGAACCTGAGCCCACGCCAGATGTTCGACCACCTGGAGCGGAACGGCCTGCTGCCGGCCCCCGGCGACCTCGACGACACCGCCCTCGCCCGCCTCCTGGGCACCGCCTACACCCAGAGCACCGCCCCGCTGGACGACACCGAGTCGGCCCGGCTGATGGACGCCGTCGTCAACTGGGAACACCGCTGGGGGACACCCGAGGGTGAGATCTTCCTGCCCCTCCTCGCGCACGCCTTCGACCTGCGGGTCGACGTGGTGCGGTCGTTCCCGGACGGCGCCCGCCGGGTCAGCGGCGCGGGACCGGACAACGCCACCCGTCAGACGGAGGTCTACTACAACGGCGTCAACCACTACGACGGCAGCGACGCCGGCGCCCGCGACCGCTTCGGCGACCCGGTCCTCCCGAAGCGGATCAAGGACGAAGAGCGCGACCAGGGCGGCGACGTACGGCTGAACCCGCTGTGGGTGCCGCTGGACGAGGTGGACCCGAACCTGCTGATCACCGGCAACCGGGACGCAGTGTGGCTGTACACGGTCACCGACGACGGGCGGGTGATCCTCGGTACGGAGGCCCTGAGCGGCATCATCACGCCGGAGCAGTTCGACACACTGCTGGCGGGCATGCGGGAGAAGGACCCCGACCTGACGGCCGAGTCGCTGCGCGAGGCGCTGGACGGGCTGGGCCACACCGGTATCGCCGCCGGTTTCGTCGCCGAGGGCGGGCAGGACGCGGGCCGGACACTGCCGGGGCGCAGCCGGGTGTCCGGCGAGTTCCGGTGGAGCGCGGAGCAGGGGTCCGGGGTGGTGAACGACAAGTCGGGCCGCTACATGAGCGAGACGGTCCGCCCGGGCCTGGACGCGGCGGCGGCCGCCGACTGGCTGGCCAACGTGGCGGCCCTGTTCAGTGCCCGGCTCGGCGTCGTCGTACGGACCGACCAGGTGAAGACGGCCCCGCCCCCGCCGAAGGACCCCCCGCCCGCGGCCGCGCCCCCGCCGTCGTCCCCCATGACGACGCGGGCCCCCCTGTCCACCGACGACACCGGCAAGCTGGACACCGCCCGCCGGGTCGCCGCCGTACTGCACGGCCTCGGACACCCCGTGGTGCTGGCCGGAGCCGCCCGTGGCCGGGTGCAGTTCGGGCAGTCCCGGCCACTGGGCGCCGTGGAGTTCCAGCTGCCCGGACCGCCCCCCGTCGCCGCGATCCGCGCGGCGCTGCCCGGAGCGTCGGTACGGATCCGTCCCGGCACGGGTGGCGCCCGGGTCCTCGACGTGTCGGTGGACGGCGTCGACATCACGATCACGGCGACGGACCGCCCGCCCACCGGCACGGTCACCGTCGACGGCTTCACCCTGCCGGCACCCGCCGAGTCCGTGGCCGACGCCGCCCTCGCCCTCGCCACCGGCACCGACCCCGACCTGCGTGGCCGCGACCTCCTCGACCTGCTGTGGGCCCTGCACGCCGACAGCGGCCCCCGTACGGTCACGCCGGTCCTCGCCCACCAGGCCACCTACGGCTCCGGAGTGGACGGCTCCCTCGCCGTACGCCTCAGCGAACTGCTCGACTCCGCCGCCCTCGACCCCGAAGCCCTGGCCCGCCATGAGCGGACCTGGCGCGCCCTCGGCGTCACCGAAGCCGAACGCGCTGAGCTGAGCGCCGAGTTGACCGCCCTGGCGGACGAACTGCGAGCCCTCCCGGAGGTCATCACCGACCCGGTCCGCTCACTCGCCGCGCGCCTTCCCGGCCTGTCGACCGCCGGCCGTGACGCGGCGCTGGCGCTGCTGCCGTCCGCGCACCGTGAGCGGCTGGCCGCCGACCCCGCACTGGTGGACGCCCTGCGCGACGCCCTTCCCCCGGCCGAATTCGCCACGGTCGCCGCTCAGTTGATGACCCAGGTGCCCGACGGGGTCGAACAGCCCGTCTCCGCCGGTGACCGGGCCCGAACCCAGGTCGCCCGGCTGCTCCAGGACCCGGATGTCGCCGCGCGGCTGCTCAAGCGCGGTTCGCGGGTCGTGGTGGTGCCCAGGAGCGAGGCCATGACGGCCCAGGACGCCTTCCGCCATCTGCGGGGCGGACTCACCGACGACGGCCGCCCCTGGGAGACTGTGCGCGGTGCCGGCCTGCGCAGCGCGGCCGTCACCGAGGAGAACCTGCTGGGCGAGCGCACCACCGTCCCGGACGGCGAGGACGCACAGGCCGACGGCTACTCGACGACCGTGCACGAGGTCGCCCACACCGTCCACCTGTACGGCCTGGATCCCGTCGACCAGCAGCGCGTCACCGACGCCTACGAGGCCACCCGGCGGCTCGGCGAGGCGGGCGCCTGGCCGGACGGCGCCCTCTACGGCCAGGACGCCGACGGCCGCCGTAGCGACCCCAACTACAGCAGCCGCGACGAACGCGAGTTCTTCGCCCAGCTCACCAACGTCTACCTGATGACGAACGGCGGCTTCGACCCGTACACCGGACTGCCGCGCCACAACGACGGCCCCGAGTGGGTGCGCGAACACCACCCGGACCTCCACCCGCTGCTGCGACGCCTGTACGGCGAGGGTCCCGAGCCCCGCCCCCGCCATCCGCGCAGTGTCGCGCCCGCCCGGCCGCGCGGAGTGCGTGCCGCCGAGGTCAACCCCGTCGACGCCACCGACGTCGAGAACGAGGCGCTGGCCCGTGCCCGAGCGCTGTGGGACGTCGCCGAGGGCCGGCAGGGTGACGGCGACGACGCCTACGTGGCCGTCCGCGCCCTGTGGGACGGCGCCACCGGCACCCACACACCCCAGCCGCACACCCCCGCGCCGCTCCCGCTGCCGCACCCCACCCCCGTACCGCCCGCGGAGCCCGCCGCGGCGCCGCCGCCCACCGACGGCGCGGCACAGCAGCGGCTGCGGGAACTGTGGGCGGTCGTCGACGCCACCTTCGGATCCCAGCCGCTCACACAGGAGTTGCGCAACGGACTGTTCCACTCCCTGCGCGTGATCGAGGCGGCGCGCGCCGGACACCCCCGCTTCGGCGGCACCCTGGACCTCGACGGCGTCACCCGGACCCTGCTCCACCTGGCACCGGACGAACCGGTCGACGCGGCCCGGCACTACGACGCCTTCACCCTCGCGAGCAGCGCCCACCGCAGGGGCCGGGCCGGCAGCCTCGCCGCCATCGCCGCCTACGGGCTGACCCGGCAGCACGGCTACCCGCAGCAGACCCTCCTCAGCGGCGCCGACAACACGCCGTACGGCAGGAACTGGACCGGACGCCCCGGCATCCGGCTGCACCTGGACGTCGTCGCCGACCCCACGGGCGTCCACCCCTCGCTCTGGGGGCCGACCGCCCACGCGGTGCTGGTGGAGCGCAACGACGAGGGACTGCTGCTGGCGGGCGGAATCCCGGTGTCCGACGAGGAGTTCGCCGAACTGGTGCTGCACGACCCGGAGCGGCGGCCGGACGTGCCAGTGGTGATCCTGATCGCCGACGAGGACGGCCGCAACGAGACCCTCGCCCGCGTCGTCGCCGACCGCACCGGAACGCGTGCCTGGTTCAGCTACGGCGACCTGCGGCTGGAGACGGCCCCGGACGGCCTCCGGGTGCCGGTCCTGGCCGCCCCCGCCCCCGGGGAACCGGCCGGGGCCTGGATCCCCGCCGACCCGGGACTGGTCCCGGACGACCCGGCGGCCACCGTCAGGGCAGCGAACAACACCCTCTTCCCGGACACCGACATCCACTCGTACCCGCTGGTCACGGTCGACGGACGGACACTGACCGGGCGGGTGTTCCTCGACGCGCACGACATGGCGATGCGCGACGAGGCCATGCGGGTGGTGTCCGCCATCCAGCAGCACATCCTCGTCATGGAGGGACTGCCCGGTGTGTACGCCGGCAGGGAGAGCGGCCCGCTGCCCCTGCCGCGCGGTCTGGCCGACTCCTATATCGCCGTCGGCCACGGCGACAGCGGACGCACCACGCTGGCCCGCCGCAGCACCCACGCCAACCAGGCCGTGCACCCACGGCAGTTGGGCCGTGTCCTGGCGCGGCGCAAGAGCCTGCGGACGCTGGCGCCCGACGTACCGGTGTGGCTGCTGATCTGCGAACTGTCCATGACCCGCCCCGACCAGGACCTCCTCACCCACCCCTCCTCCGCCCAGTACGTCGCCAACGAGGTCCGCCGCACCGTCTTCACCGTCGACCGGCAGATCACCCCGAGCGAGGCCGCCGGCGGTCTGCCGCCGCACCTCATCGTGTACGACGACCCCGACAACCCCGCCGGTCACATAGGGGAGTTCCCGCCCGAGCCGAGGACCGCCGCCCTCGACGCGCTCGCCGACCTCGGCGGACTGCCCGACGGCCTGCCGGGACGCACCGACCGCGCCCTGCACTGGGTACGGGCCCTGCGGCTCACCCACGGCGCGCACATCGACTCCGACCCCGCCCGGGAGGCGGAGTTCCACGGGCTGATCGAGGGCTTCGGCGCCCTCGAACGGCTCCGCTTCCAGGCGGCCGGCACCAGCGACCCCGGCCTGCTCACCTGGGGCGGGCTCCAGCACATCGCCGGACGGTACGCCACCCGGCACGGCTGGGACCGCACCCTCACCGCCGGCCTGCTCGCCCACCTGCTGCACGCCGCCCGCACGGGCGGGCTGACGGCCTCCGACGCGACGGGCCCCGACGCCCCCGCCGCCCCTGTGGCCACCAACGGCACCCAGGCGCCGGCGGACGACGTGACGCGGCAGGCGGGCCCGGGAACGCTGCCGGACAACGCCCCTGGCTCAGGCCGCGACGCCGTCATCACGACCGGCGACGACACCCCGCTCCGGGCGCCGTGGTCCGAGGAGGCCCGACGCCGTTGGATCGCCGGTCAGGTGAGCGCGGAGGATCTGTCCGGCAGCCTTCCGGGGTTCTCCGCCGCCGAGGTCGTCACCCTGGCCGAGCTGAGGGACGCGGGCATCGGCGTCACCCCCGGAATGGACGTCGAGGCACAACTCGGCGGAGGTGTGCGCGGCAGCGGACTGGCACCGCTCGACCAGGTGCGGCTCCTGCTGGCCCGCCCCGGCCCGTGGCCGGACGCCCTCGAAGCGGTCGCCGTCGCCGCGGCACGCCGGATCTGGCGGTCGGCGTTCACGGACTTCGAGAACACGGTCCCGAACGCCGCCCGGGCATGGGACACGGCTGTCGGCCTCGTACTGCCGGGGGAGCCGCACTCCGTACTCACCGACTGGCGGTACGCCGACGAGGTGTACCGCGACGCGGTGCGTCGGCTTGCCGGTCTCCTGGCGGCGGAAGGGACGGATCCCCGGACGGTCGCGCGCCTCGCCGCCCGGCTTCGGGACGGCCTCGGTCTGCCGGTCCTCGGAGCAAGTGGTCGCGTCTCCGGGTGAGTTGGGCAGGGCGAAGACCGGAAGAGCTCGCCGTATCCGGTCGTGCCGCCCTGTCGGCAACTCCTGTGGCCAGCACGGAAGTTGCGGCATACTTGACTCCCTTTTGTCGTGCACATGCGCTGGGGGTGCGGTGGCGTTCGACGCTGTGGTGGTGGAAGCGGTCAGAGTGATGACCGGGATGGCCAGTGGAGCCGCGTCAGCCGTGGGCTCGAGCGTGGGCCAGATGGTCACCGACATGGTGCGGCGCCGGATCAGCGGTACTCCTGACGGACAGGCGGCCCTGACCGACCTGGACGAACGTCCCGCCGATCCGGGGACGGCCGCACGACTGGAGGAAGCACTCCAGCCGCATGTCGCCGCGGATCCCGCTTTCAGGTCCCAGCTCGAAGCAGCGGTGAGGGGCCCCCAGCCCTCGGTCAACAACGGCATACAGATCGGGGCCGGCGCGAAGTTGCGGGGTAACACGATCTCCCTGGGGCCCGTCACGATCCAGAACACGCCGGCGGCCCGCGCGACGCTCGTGACGCTCGCGGTCGTGCTGGTCGTGGCGCTCGTTTTCGGCGTGTACGGAGTGTCCCGGGCCATCAGGGGCGACGACTCGCCGTCCCGGACGGAACCTGGCGCCGCGGGCCGGGCGCCGGGTCCCGAGGACGAACCGGCGGCCCGGTCGACCGGCGGCGACGGGACTGCCTCCGAGGACACCGACACCCCGGCCGCGGACGTCCGACCGTTGGGGGCCGAGGAGATCGACCACGTCCTCAGCAGTCTTGAGATGCCTTTCGGCTGGACGCACGGCGGATGGGCCACCGAGTCGGCCGAGGGGATGAACCTCACCAACATCGCACGCCAACAGTGCTGGGACCTCGACGACCCGGACCCGTACGAGCATCATGGGCCGGGGAAGATCACCGACTCCGGCGCGGGAGGGGAAGGGGTCGCCATCGACCTGACCGCGGTCGAGGCGTCCGGCACGCGGACGGCGACCGCCGACGCCGTCGATTCCATGGCGGCCCTGCGCATCATGTACGGCTGTCTGCCGGACGCGGGACCGGTGGACATCGGCGACGAGGCGTTCACCTGCACTCAGCCCGGCTACGTCTACACCTGGGTCCGTGTCGGACCCATGATCGCTTGGGTGATCACGGCGAACCCGGCCCGGGAGACCTCGAACGCGTGGGCGCGGAAGCTCGTCCCGGCCCTGCGCGAGGCACTCGGCGCATAGGCACGGGCACCCGCCGGGCCGGTCCGGCGGCGTGGAGCCGGACCCTCAGCACTCGATGATGTTGACCGCCAGCCCGCCCCGCGCGGTCTCCTTGTACTTGACGGACATGTCCGCGCCGGTCTCCTTCATCGTCTTGATGACCTTGTCGAGGGAGACCTTGTGCGAGCCGTCGCCGCGCATCGCCATGCGGGCTGCCGTGACCGCCTTCACCGCGGCCATGCCGTTGCGCTCGATGCACGGGATCTGGACGAGACCGCCGACGGGGTCGCAGGTCAGGCCGAGGTTGTGCTCCATGCCGATCTCGGCCGCGTTCTCCACCTGCTCGGGGGAGCCGCCCAGTACCTCCGCGAGGGCGCCCGCCGCCATCGAGCAGGCGGAACCGACCTCGCCCTGGCAGCCGACCTCGGCGCCCGAGATGGAGGCGTTCTCCTTGAAGAGCATGCCGATCGCGCCGGCGGCCAGCAGGAAGCGGACCACGCCCTCCTCGTCGGCGCCGGGGACGAAGTTCATGTAGTAGTGCAGGACGGCGGGGATGATCCCGGCCGCGCCGTTCGTCGGCGCGGTGACGACCCGGCCGCCGGCCGCGTTCTCCTCGTTCACGGCCATGGCGTACAGGGTGATCCACTCCATGGCGAGGGCCTTCGGGTCGCCCTCGGAGCGCAGCTTGCGCGCGGTGTTCGCGGCGCGGCGGCGGACCTTCAGACCGCCCGGCAGGATGCCCTCGCGGGACATGCCGCGGTCGACGCAGGCCCGCATCACCCGCCAGATCTCCAGCAGTCCCTCGCGGATCTCCTCCTCGCCGCGCCAGGCCCGCTCGTTCTCCAGCATCAGGGCGGAGATGGACAGGCCGGTCTCCTGCGTCAGGCGCAGCAGCTCGTCGCCCGTGCGGAAGGGGTACTTCAGGACCGTGTCGTCCAGCACGATGCGGTCCGCGCCCACCGCGTCCTCGTCGACGACGAAACCGCCGCCCACCGAGTAGTACGTCTTCGTCAGCAGCTCCGCACCGGAGGCGTCGAACGCCCACAGGGTCATGCCGTTGGCGTGGTAGGGGAGCGCCTTGCGGCGGTGCAGGACCATGTCGTCGTCGAAGGAGAACGCGATCTCGTGCTCGCCGAGCAGCCGGATCCGGCCGCCGTGCCTGATCTTCTCCACCCGCTCGTCGGCCGACTCCACGTCGACCGTGCGGGGCGAGTCGCCCTCCAGGCCGAGCAGGACCGCCTTGGGCGTGCCGTGGCCGTGCCCGGTGGCGCCCAGGGAGCCGTACAGCTCCGCGCGGACCGAGGCGACCGAGTCCAGCAGGTCCTCGTTGCGCAGCCGCCGGGCGAACATCCGGGCGGCCCGCATCGGGCCGACCGTGTGCGAGCTGGACGGGCCGATGCCGATCGAGAACAGATCGAAGACCGAGATGGCCACGGGGGGACTCCTAAGGGTTCGGCGGACGACGCTGTCCACCGGGAAGGGGTGGTGCACAGAGAAGAGGGATCGTTCCTGCGGGTGCATGCCACGGGGCACCGCGCACACTGACCCAGTGTGCGCGATGCCCCGGATGTCCGTACAAAGGAAAGCGTACGAAATTACTGCAGACCGGGGTACAGCGGGTGCTTCGCGGCGAGTGCCGTGACCCGGGCCCGGAGCGCGTCCACGTCGTAGGACGGCTTCAGCGTCTCGGCGATCACGTCCGCGACCTCGGTGAAGTCCTCGGCCGTGAAGCCCCGGGTGGCCAGGGCGGGCGTGCCGATCCGCAGACCCGAGGTGACCATCGGCGGGCGCGGGTCGTTCGGGATCGCGTTGCGGTTGACGGTGATGCCGACCTCGTGGAGGCGGTCCTCGGCCTGCTGGCCGTCCAGCTCCGAGTTCCGCAGGTCGACCAGGACCAGGTGCACGTCCGTGCCGCCGGACAGCACGTCCACGCCCACGGCCTTCACATCGTCCTTGACCAGGCGCTCGGCCAGGATGCGGGCGCCCTCGAGGGTGCGGCGCTGGCGCTCCTTGAACTCCTCCGAGGCGCACACCTTGAAGGCGACCGCCTTCGCGGCGACCACGTGCTCCAGCGGGCCGCCCTGCTGCCCCGGGAACACCGCGGAGTTGATCTTCTTGGCCAGTTCGGCCGTGGAGAGGATCACACCGCCGCGCGGACCGCCGAGGGTCTTGTGCGTGGTGGTGGTCACCACGTGGGCGTGCGGCACCGGGTTCGGGTGCAGGCCCGCGGCGACCAGACCGGCGAAGTGCGCCATGTCGACCATGAGGTAGGCGCCGACCTCGTCCGCGATCCGGCGGAACGCGGCGAAGTCCAGCCGGCGCGGATACGCCGACCAGCCGGCCACGATCAGCTTCGGCTTGCTCTCCTTGGCGAGCCGCTCGACCTCGGCCATGTCGACCTGGCCGTCGTCGCCGACGTGGTACGGCACCACGTCGTAGAGCTTGCCGGAGAAATTGATCTTCATGCCGTGGGTCAGGTGCCCGCCGTGCGCGAGGTTCAGACCCATGATCGTGTCACCGGGCTTGAGCAGCGCGAACATCGCGGCGGCGTTGGCCTGCGCGCCGGAGTGCGGCTGCACATTGGCGTGCTCGGCGCCGAACAGGTCCTTGACCCGGTCGATGGCGATCTGCTCGATCACGTCGACGTGCTCGCAGCCGCCGTAGTAGCGGCGGCCGGGGTACCCCTCGGCGTACTTGTTGGTGAGGACCGAGCCCTGGGCCTCCATGACCGCGACCGGGGCGAAGTTCTCCGAGGCGATCATCTCGAGGGTGGACTGCTGGCGGTGCAGCTCGGCGTCGACGGCGGCGGCGACGGCCGGGTCGAGCTCGTGCAGGGGCGTGTTCAGAACGGACATGCGGCTACGACTCCTCAGCCGGCGATTTCGGCGTCGTACTCGGCGGCGGACAGCAGGTCGGCCGGCTCGTCGGTGACACGCACCTTGAACAGCCAGCCGCCCTCGAAGGGGGCCGAGTTCACCAGCGACGGGTCGTTGACGACGTCCTCGTTGATCTCGGTGATCTCACCGCCGACGGGGGAGTACAGGTCGCTGACCGACTTGGTGGACTCCAGCTCGCCGCAGGTCTCGCCCGCGGAAACGGTGTCACCGACCTCGGGGAGCTGGACGAAGACCACGTCGCCGAGCGCGTTGGCCGCGTGCTCCGTGATGCCGACCGTCGACACGCCGTCCTCGGCGGCCGACAGCCACTCGTGCTCCTTGCTGTAACGCAGCTGCGTGGGGTTGCTCATGGCCTGGATTCTCCTGTACGGGGGAAGTGCTGATGACTGAGGGGACCGCGTACGGCACCCGTGGGCGGGCACGACGGCCCGCTCACCTCGTGCGTGGAAAGCCGTCGTCCGACGGTGTCACTTCTGCCGCTTGTAGAAGGGCAGCGCCACGACCTCGTACGGCTCGTGGCTGCCCCGGATGTCGACGCCCACACCCTCGGTGCCCGGCGCCGCGTGCGCCGCGTCGACGTACGCCATCGCGATCGGCCTGCCCAGCGTGGGGGAGGGGGCGCCCGAGGTGACCTCGCCGACCACCTCGCCGCCGGCCACGACCGCGTACCCGGCGCGCGGGACCCGGCGGCCCTCGGCGACCAGACCGACCAGCACCCGCGGCGGCACGGCGGCGGCACGCTCGGCGGCCTCGGCGAGCGCCGTACGGCCCACGAAGTCGCCCTCCTTCTCGAACTTCACCACCCGGCCGAGACCGGCGTCGAAGGGCGTGAGGGAAGGGCTCAGCTCATTGCCGTACAGCGGCATGCCCGCCTCCAGGCGGAGCGTGTCCCGGCAGGACAGCCCGCAGGGAACGAGCCCGGCCGCCTCACCGGCCTTGGTCAGCGCCTGCCACAGCTCAACCGCGTGCTCGGGCTTCACGAACAGCTCGAAGCCGTCCTCGCCGGTGTAGCCGGTACGGGCGACGAGCGCGGGCACACCGGCGACCGTGCCCGGCAGACCGGCGTAGTACTTCAGGCCCTCCAGGTCGGCGTCGGTGAGCGAGGCGAGGATGCCGGCGGACTCGGGGCCCTGCACGGCGAGCAGCGCGTACGCGTCACGGTCGTCGCGGACCTCGGCGTCGAAGCCGGCCGACCGCTCGACGAGCGCGTCCAGGACCACCTGGGCGTTGGAGGCGTTGGCGACCACCAGATACTCGGTGTCGCCGAGCCGGTAGACGATCAGGTCGTCCAGGATGCCGCCGTCCTCGCGGCAGATCATGGTGTAGCGGGCGCGGCCGGGCTTCACCCCGCCGATGTTGCCGACCAGGGCGTGGTCGAGGAGCGCGGCGGCCGCCGGTCCGGAGACGGCGATCTCGCCCATGTGCGAGAGGTCGAACAGGCCGGCCTTCGTGCGCACGGCGTTGTGCTCGTCGCGCTCGGAGCCGTAGCGCAGCGGCATGTCCCAGCCGGCGAAGTCGGTCATCGTCGCACCGAGCGAGCGGTGCAGGGCGTCGAGCGCGGTCCGACGGGGTTCGGTACTGCTCATCGGTCGGGTCTCCCAAAGGCATGACGGGCGAGGGCGTCCTCCCCATCTGTCATCGGAACCTGAGAGGTTCGCCATGACCACCCACGCGGGGCGTCCTGACTTGCACCTTGGGTGGGGCCACCGGAGCACTGCTGCATGCCTCGGGCGGCCCGCTTTTCAGATGTGCCTCGCCCGCGCGGTAACGGGGCCTGAGAGATTCAAGGGAGGGACTTGCTCCTTCGGCGCCCCGGCGGCAAACAGTGCCGGGGACTCTCCCGCGCGGATTCGAACGGCCGGTATGCAGTTGGCGCGCACATCATTGCACGCATTGTCGGGGTGCGGCAGGGGGACCCTTCCCTGGGGGTGTACGGGGCGTACGGGCACGGTCACGGCGGGCTGTGACAGGCCTGTTTCAGGAAACGGACGGAAACGAGAGACCCGGGCATTACCTTCTCTTTACACTCGGCGGGGACCGGTATCCGTACCGGCCCCAGGGGAGGACGATCACGGTGAACAGGACCACGGCGTGCGCCACCACGACGGGCGTCACGCTGCCCCAGCAGCCGGCCGCGCAGGCCCGCCGGGCCCGCGGCGCGCTGCCGGCGCCCGTCGTCCGCGATCTGCGCGCCCGGGCCGGCCGGAGCCCGCGCGCCCTGCTCTTCGGACCCCGCGACCTCGTCGTGGTCACCGGGCTGCCCGGCAGCGGCAAGTCCACGCTGATGCGGCGCGCGGTGCACGGCGGCCGGGTCGACTCCCAGGACACCCGCGACCGTTGGGACCGCCGTATGCCGCGCCTGCTGCCGTACGCGGTGTACCGCCCGCTGGTCCGCCTCGCCCACTACGCCGGACTGCGCCGCGCCCTGCGCTCCGGCACGCCCGTCGTCGTGCACGACTGCGGCACCCAGGCCTGGGTGCGCCGCTGGCTGGCCCGCGAGGCCCGCCGCCGGGGCGCGAGCCTGCATCTGCTGCTGCTGGACGTCACCCCGCAGCAGGCCCTGGCCGGCCAGCGCGAACGCGGACGCGGTGTCTCCCGGTACGCGTTCCTGCGCCACCGCTCCGCGAGCGAGCGGCTGTTGCGCGCCGTGGAGCGCGGCGGCCTGCCCGCGGGCTGCGGATCGGCGGTCCTGATCGACCGGGACGCGGCCGACGCGCTGCACCGGGTCGGCTTCACCGGATGACCGGATAGCCTTTCGGGCACAGCAGTGGTTCCAGGCAGCAGGCGGTAGGCAGATGGACTTCCCGGCGGACTTCCCGGCGCAGACGCACCCCCACCCGCACGGCGGATGGCCCGGCAACGAGCTGGAGGAGGTGCTCTCCGCCTCCCTCGGCGTCCCCTCGGCGGGCGGCAGGGTCGTGGAGGTGCTGGGCCGCAGCTTCGTCTGGATCCCGCTGCCGAACGGCGGCGGCCGCGACAGCACCGACCTGGACCTGCCCACCATGGAACTCGACGGCCAGGCCTACGTCCCCGTCTTCAGCTCCGAGGAGCAGTTCCGCCAGGTCGCCGGCTCCCATCTGTCGTACACGATCGCGCCCGCCGTGGAGTTCGCCCGCGGCCTGCCGCCGCAGGTCGGCATCGCGGTGAACCCCGGCGGTGTGGTCGGCATCCCGCTGCCGCCGCCGGCGGTGGCCGAACTCTGCCGAGCCGGACACGCCCTGCCGGCCGGCCCGGCGGGCGGCGGCCGGGTCCGGCTGTTCGAACCCGACTGGCAGGACGACCCGGTGGACTTCCTCGCCGCGGCGTCGGCGGAGTTCGACGCGATCGGCGTCGTCACCACGGCCCGCCGCTGCCTCGCCGCGATCGAAACGGCGACCCCGGCCCTGTTCATCGGCGTGGAGCTCTCCTCCTGGGAGGGAGACCCCCGCACCCTCCCCCTGAACGCCCTGGGCCGGGCCCTGACCCAGTCCCCGCCCCCCTGGCCGGTCAACCTGATCGCCCTGGACCTGACCCAGGACCCCGTGGCCGACTACCTCCGCACCAGGGTCACCCCCTTCTACCAGCGGTAGGAGGCACGGGCACGCGCACCCCCAGGGGCGCGGGGCTGTATCGACATGCGGCTCCGCCGCGCGGGCGCGCCCACCCCCAGGGGCGCGGGGCTGTATCGACATGCGGCTCCGCCGCGCGGGCACGCGCACCCCCAGGGGCGCGGGGCTGTATCGACATGCGGCTCCGCCGCGCGGGCGCGCCCACCCCCAGGGGCGCGGGGAACTGCGCGACAAGCCACAACGAACCCGCACCCGCCCGCGGCGCCAGAGCCCCGAGCTCTCGGACACGCACCGCACCGCACCGCACAGGCATCGGCTTAAGCTAGGCCCATCCGATGGCGAGGTACGGAGGGGCGATACAAGTGAGCGCTGGCACCGCGGCGACCGGACAGGTCGAGCACATGCTGCGCCAGGTGACGCCCGGGCGTTACGACGCATACGAGGCCCTGCTGCGCGCCCTCGCGACCCCCGCCTCCGGCCAGGTCTGGATGCTGCTCTGGCACGGCCAGGCCGGCTCCCCGGACGCCCAGTACGGAAACATGGAGGTCGACGGCCTCGGCTACGCCCCCTGTGTCACCTCCGCCCAGGAACTCTCCGCCAGCGGCTGGCACCGGTCGTACGAGGTGGTCGACGGCCTCGAAGTCGCCCGCGCGCTCTACCCCGACCACTTCGGACTCTGGCTCAACCCGCACGCCCCCGGCGGCGGTGTCGGCATCCCCTGGCTGGATCTGCGCCGGATCGCCGGCGGCCTGGACCGCAGGCCCGCCGGACCGCTGCGGCTGTCCGAACCGGCCATCGAGATCCCGCAGTTCTACGCCCTCCTCGCACAGAACGCCCACCGCACCCCCGCCGTCCGCGCCCTGCGCCGCGCCTGGGTGCAACCCGCCCTGGGCGCCCCGTACCTCGCCATCGGCCTGGACGTGTACGACACCTCCCCGCCGGCGGTCGACGCCGTACGGGCGATGATGCAGCAGTCCGTCGGCGCGGTCCCCGAAGGACTGCCCGTGTCGACCGTCGCGATGTCCGACGCGCACGATCCGGTCGCGATGTGGCTGCGCGCCAACTCCCGCCCGTTCTACGACCGTGAGGCGCACGGCGCCGTGCCCCCCGCGGGCGCCTACGGCTACCCGCCGGCGCACCGGGGCTGATCAGGCCGTACGGCACCCTGCTGACGGGCCGTCACTGTCCACCAAGTGGACAGCGGCCCGACCGGAGTCGAGGCGTCCGCTCACTCTGCGTGAACCGGCGTCTTCCGGCCACGTTTTCGGCCATGCGCGCCCCGCTATCACCTGATGACCGCCCGTCACCTGCGGTTTCACCCGTTCTTCACGCCCCGGGGCGCGACCTGCACACGATCTATGTAACCGAAGGGTTAAATCTTCACGAGGGGATGCCTGAACCGCCCCATATGTCAACTGTTCAGATCTCAGGTCTGTATCACCGGTATCCGGACTGTTCCTGACCGACTGCGAACGTCTGTAGTGTTCGGCCGGTCAAGATGCATCCACATAGCGGACCCGGAGTGGCCCCAGTATGCGCATATTCAAGTCCCGAACCGCTCGGGCGATCACGGCCGCGGTCGCGGTCGGTCTGATCGCCACGGGCTGCTCCAGCGAACGGGACGCTGACAACGAAGGCAGCGGCGACAAGGACACCTTCGTCTTCGCCGGCGCCGGTGATCCTGGCTCCCTGGACCCTGCCCTCGCGAGCGACGGTGAAACCTTCCGCGTGACGCGCCAGGCGTTCGAGGCCCTGCTCGAGCACGAGTCCGGCGGCACCAAGCTCGTCGGCGGTCTCGCCGAGACCTGGTCGAGCAACGACAAGGGCACCGTCTGGACCTTCAACCTCCGCAAGAACGTGAAGTTCCACGACGGCGAGGCGTTCAACGCCGCGGCGGTCTGCGCCAACTACGACCACTGGTTCAACTGGACGGGCACGTACCAGTCCAGCGCGGTCTCGTACTACTGGCAGACCATCATGGGCGGCTTCGCGAAGAACGAGGACAAGGAGACGCCGAAGGCGAACTACAAGTCCTGCACCGCGAAGGACGACAACACCGCCGTCATCGAGGTCAAGGAGCCTTCCGCCAACCTTCCCGGCGGCTTCTCCCTCCAGGCCCTGGCGATCCACTCGCCGAAGGCCCTCAAGGCGTACGAGAAGGAAGAGGCGACCGCCAAGGGCGACGCCATCACCTACCCCAAGTACAGCCAGGAGGCCGGCACGGTCGCCGGTACCGGCCCGTACAAGATCACGAAGTGGAACAAGGGCAACAAGGAAGTCTCCCTTGAGCGCTTCGACGACTACTGGGGTGACAAGGCCAAGATCAAGAACCTGGTCTTCCGCACCATCGACACCGAAGAGGGCCGCCGCCAGGCGCTCCAGGCCGGTGACATCGACGGTTACGACCTGGTCGCCCCGGCCGACGTCAAGACCCTCGAGGACCAGGGCTACGTCGTCCCGACCCGTGGCGTCTTCAACCTCTTCTACGTGGGCATGAGCCAGGAGGCCAACAAGGCCCTCAAGAAGAAGGACGTCCGCCAGGCGATCGCGCAGGCGATCGACAAGGAGAACCTGGTCAAGACCCAGCTGCCCGAGGGTGGCAAGGTCGCCGACCAGTTCATGCCGGACACCATCGCGGGCTACTCCAAGAACGTGAAGCAGTACCCCTTCGACACCACCGCCGCGAAGGGTCTCCTGAAGAAGGCCGGTGAGGAGAAGCTCGAGATCGAGTTCTGCTACCCGACCGAGGTCACCCGCCCGTACATGCCTGCCCCGCAGGACCTGTTCGAGCTGATGAAGGCCGACCTGGAGAAGGCCGGCATCACCGTCAAGGCCAAGGCCATGAAGTGGGCCCCGGACTACATCGACGCCACCGAGGCGGGCTCCTGCGCCCTGCACATGCTCGGCTGGACCGGTGACTTCAACGACGGCTACAACTTCATCGGCACCTGGTTCGCCGGGTACGACAAGCAGTGGGGCTTCAAGGACAAGAAGGTCTTCGACGCGGTGAACGCCGGTTCGAAGCTCGGCAAGGCCGAGGAGCGCACCGCCGCGTACGAGAAGGCCAACGAGGCCATCATGAACTACCTCCCGGGTGTTCCGATCTCGTCGTCCCCGCCGGCCATCGCGTTCGCCAAGAACGTGAACCCGCCGAACGTCTCCCCGCTGACGCAGGAAGTCTTCGCGGAGACCTCCTTCAAGTAGGCGAACAGCGGTAGGAAACCAGAAACGGGGGGTCCGCCCGGTCGTCGCAACTCGGCGACCGGGCGGGTCCATTCATGTAAGTGATCACGCAAGAAAGGGGCATGCGGGGTGCTGCGTCTCGTCGTACGAAGACTGCTCCAGCTCATACCCACGCTGCTCGGCCTGTCGGTTCTGCTCTTCCTGTGGCTAGACCGTCTGCCCGGTGGGCCCGCCTCAGCGATCCTGGGGGAGAAGGCCACCGAGGCCGAAGTGGTGCGCATCAACCGTGCGCTCGGGCTCGACCAGCCCGTTTACGTCCAGTACTGGCGCTTCCTGAAGCGCATCTTCCAGCTGGACCTGGGCACCTCCACCCAGACGGGTCAGCCGGTGTGGGACGAGTTCGTCCTGCGCTTCCCCGCGACCGTGGAGCTGTCCCTCCTCGCGATCCTCATCGCGGTCGCCGTCGGTGTGCCCCTCGGCTACTTCGCGGCCCGCAACCGCGGTGGCTGGCTCGATGTGACGTCCGTCTCCGGCTCGCTCGTCGGCATCTGCATCCCGGTCTTCTTCCTGGCCCTGCTGCTGAAGCAGGTCTTCGCCGTCAACCTCGGCATCTTCCCCGCCTTCGGGCGCCAGGACACCGGTATCAACGCCACCGACGTGACCGGCTTCGCCGTCCTGGACGGCGTCCTCACGGGGGAGTTGGACGCTTCCTGGGACGCGATCATGCACTTGATCCTGCCGTCCGTCGCGCTCGCGTCCATCCCGCTCGCCGTCATCGTGCGCATGACCCGCGCCAGCGTTCTCGAGGTGCAGGACGAGGACTACGTCCGCACCGCCGAGGCCAAGGGCCTCAAGCGGAGCGTCATCCGGAGCCGGCACGTGCTGCGCAACGCGATGCTCCCCGTCGTGACCGCGGTCGGTCTGCTCACCGGCTCCCTGCTGTCCGGCGCGGTCCTGACCGAGTCGGTGTTCTCCTTCGGCGGCATCGGCTCCTTCATCCGGACCGCGATCGACGGCCGTGACTACCCCGTGCTCGTCGGTTTCATCATGTTCATCGCGCTGATTTACGTCCTGATCAACTTGCTGGTGGACCTGGCGTACAGCCTCATCGACCCGAGAGTGCGGGTGCACTAATGAGCGTCGCCACCAAGACCGACAAGATCCAGCGTCTCGCGGAACTGGCCGCCACCAAGGAGACCAGCACCGGCGCCAGCCTCTGGCGTGAGGCGTTCCGACGCCTCAAGCGCAGCAAGATGGCGATCATCGGCGCGGTCGTCATCGCCCTGTTCGTCGTCCTCGCGATCGTCGGGCCGTACATCGCCCCGTACTCGCCGACCGCCCAGACCTGGCGCAACGAGGTCTTCCCCAACCGGGGCGAGTTCGTCAACATGCGCGCCGAGAACTGGTTCGGGCTCGACCACCTCGGCCGGGACATGTTCTCCCGCATGCTGGTCGGCGCCCGTCAGACGCTGCTCGTCGGCGTCGTCGCCACCCTGATCGGCCTGGTGATCGGCTTCGTCATCGGCGGTCTCGCCGGCGCCTTCGCCACCCTCGGCGGCGACACCGGCAGGCGGATCGACTCCGTCATCATGCGCTTCATCGACATCATGCTGGCCATGCCGTCGCTGCTGCTGGCGGTGTCCATCGCCGCGGTGATGGGTCAGTCGCTGACCACCGTGATGATCGCGGTGGGTGTCGTCCAGATCCCGGTGTTCGCCCGGCTGCTGCGCGGCTCCATGCTGGCGCAGGGCAGTGCGGAGTACGTGCTCGCGGCCAGGTCCCTGGGTGTACGCAAGCGGCGCATCGTCCTCTCGCAGATCATCCCCAACTCGCTCAGCCCGGTGATCGTGCAGGCCACGCTCTCCCTGGCCACCGCGATCATCGAGGCGGCCGCCCTGTCCTACCTGGGCCTCGGCAACCCCGACCCGGCGATCCCCGAGTGGGGCGTCATGCTCACCCAGGCGCAGCGGTTCTTCGACAACGCGCCGATGATGGCGGTCTATCCCGCCGTCGGCATCATCATCACCGCCCTCGGCTTCACCCTCCTCGGCGAGGCCATGCGGGAAGCCCTCGACCCGAAGCTGAGGGGCTGAACCACTATGTCTCTGCTCACTGTCGACGAACTGACCATCACCTTCGGCGGCCGGGGCCGCAAGGAGTCCCGGGCGGTCGACGGCGTCTCCTTCGAGGTCGACCAGGGCCAGGTCGTGGGCCTGGTCGGCGAGTCCGGCTGCGGTAAGTCCGTCACCTCCCTGGCCCTGATGGGCCTGCTCCCGCACAAGGGCGTCACCATCGGCGGCCGCGCCGAGTTCGACGGTACGGACCTGTTCACCATGAGCTCGTCCGCCCGCCGCGACCTGCGCGGCAGCGAAATGGCGATGATCTTCCAGGACCCGCTGTCCTCGCTCAACCCGGTCGTGCCGATCGGCGTGCAGGTCACCGAGATCCTGGAGCGCCACCGCGGGCTCAAGGGCGAGGCCGCCCGCAAGGAGGCCGCCCATCTGCTGGACCGGGTCGGCATCCCCGACCCGACCCGGCGGCTCAAGGAGTACCCGCACCAGCTCTCCGGCGGCATGCGCCAGCGCGCGCTGATCGCCATGGCGGTGGCCTGCGCCCCCCGCATGCTCATCGCCGACGAGCCCACCACCGCCCTCGACGTGACCATCCAGGCGCAGATCCTGGAGCTGCTCAAGGAACTCGTGGACCAGGAGGGCACCGCCCTGCTGATGATCACCCACGACCTGGGTGTGGTCGCCGGTCTCTGCGACCAGGTCAACGTGCTCTACGCGGGCAAGACCGTGGAGTCCGCCGGGCGCCGCGAGCTGTTCGGTCACCCGACCCACCCCTACGCGCACGGACTGCTGGGCTCCATCCCGCGGCTGGACGCGCCCCGGGGCGAACCCCTCACCCCCATCCGCGGCTCCATCAACGACCGCATCGCCTGGGCCGACGGCTGCGCCTTCGCCCCCCGCTGCGACCGGTACGAGATGGGCTGCCTGACCGGCACCCCGCAGCTGACCGAGCCGCGTGCGGCCGGCCACCAGGTGCGGTGTGTCAACCCCGTACTCGACGACGCGAAGGCCGAGGAGGTCAGCGCATGAGCCTGCTCGAACTGGACGGCGTCAAGGTCCACTTCCCCATCAAGAAGGGCGTCTTCGTCGACCGCACGGTCGGTCACGTCTACGCCGTGGACGGGGTGTCCCTCAAGGTCGAGGCCGGCGAGACCTACGGTCTGGTCGGCGAGTCCGGCTGTGGCAAGACCACCCTCGGGCGGTCCGTGCTGCGGCTGGTGGACATCACCGAGGGGTCCGTCGTCCTCGACGGCACCGACCTGGCGAAGCTGCCGGGCGAGGAGATGCGCCGCTTCCGGCGCCGGCTCCAGATGGTCTTCCAGGACCCGCTGGGCTCGCTCAACCCCCGGCAGAACATCGAGTCGATCCTGTCCGAGGGCATGGTCGCCCACGGCATCGGCAAGGACCAGGAAGAGCGCCGGGAGAAGATCAAGTCGATCCTGGACAAGGTCGGCCTGCCCTCCAACGCGCTCGCGCGCTACCCGCACGAGTTCTCCGGCGGCCAGCGCCAGCGCATCGGCATCGCCCGCGCCCTCGTCCTCGAACCCGACGTGATCATCTGCGACGAGCCGGTCTCCGCGCTCGACGTGTCGGTGCAGGCGCAGGTCATCAACCTGCTGGACGATCTCCAGGAGGAGCTGGGCCTCACCTATGTGGTGATCGCCCACGACCTCGCCGTCGTCCGGCACATCTCCGACACCATCGGTGTGATGTACCTGGGTTCGCTGGTCGAGGAGGCGCCGAGCGACGCGCTGTACGCCGAGCCGAAGCACCCGTACACCAAGGCCCTGATGTCGGCCGTGCCGGTGCCGGACCCCGAGGTGGAGGACAAGCGCGAGCGCATCCTCCTCACCGGCGACCTGCCCTCTCCGGCCAACCCGCCGAGCGGCTGCCGCTTCCACACGCGCTGCCCGTGGGCACAGGCCTCGCGCTGCGCGACGGAGCGGCCGGAACTGCGGGAGATCGGCGGCGGCCACCGGGTGGCCTGCCACTTCGCCGAGGAGATCGCGTCCGGGGCGCTGGAGCTGACCCGGCCCACGGGCATCGAGGCCGTCACGGCGGGAGAAGACGTGGTGGTCGAGCCGACCGTGGCCGAGGCGGAGGTTCCCTCGGTACTCCTGCCGGCCGACTCGACGACCAAGCCGGACGCCGCGGCGGTCAAGGAGAAGATGCCGACGGCAGCCGACGCGCCGGGCGACCGGACGGCCGACGCCGCCGCGAAGGACTCCGACGCCGCGGCGCCGGAAGAGTCCGGCAAGGGCTCGGGCGGTACCGTCTGACCGGCCGCCGTACTTCTCGAACCTTCCGGCAGCTCCGCTGATCGGTCCGAGGTAGCAAGTCCCCATCGCCCCCCGCCTTGCTTTGCAAGGCGGGGGGTTCTTGTTGGGTGAGAATGTAAGGGTGCTCCAGCAACTGTTCAGTCCGTCCGTCCTGCATACGCTCGACCTGATCGGCATCTTCGTCTTCGCGATCTCCGGCGCCCTGCTGGCCGTCCGCAAGAACTTCGACGTCTTCGGCATCGCCGTGCTCGCCGAGGTCACCGCGCTCGGCGGCGGGCTCTTCCGCGACCTGGTCATCGGCGCCGTACCGCCGGCCGCCTTCACGGACCTGGGGTACTTCGTCACCCCGCTCTTCGCCACGGTCCTGGTGTTCTTCCTCCATCCGCACGTGGAGCGCATCCAGACCGGTGTCAACGTGTTCGACGCGGCAGGCCTCGGCCTGTTCTGCGTCGTCGGCACGACCAAGGCGTACGACTACGGCCTCGGCCTGACCGCCTCCGCCTGCCTCGGCCTCGCGACAGCCGTCGGCGGCGGTGTGCTGCGGGACGTGCTCGCCAACGAGGTGCCGTCGCTGCTGCGCTGGGACCGCGACCTGTACGCCGTACCGGCCATCGTCGGCGCCACCCTGACCGCGCTGTGCATCCGCCTCGACGTGCTGAACGCGGCGACCAGCACCGTCGCCGTGGTCACGGCGTTCGTGCTGCGGCTGCTCGCGATGCGCTACCACTGGCGGGCCCCTCGGGCCTGGCACCGCCGTTCGACGGTCAGTGAGGAGTAGTCAGCGCGACCGCAAGAGAAAAGCTACCGCTTAGTATTATCCTCTTGTACTGTTCAGTCATGCCAGAAGCAGCCTCCGCCCAGCCCACCCGGGCCTCCATCGGCGCCAGTGAGTTCGACCGCGACACCGCGGTCACCCCGCGCGAGCCCGGCGTCTACGACATCGACCTCTCCGCCGGCTGGACGATCATCAACGCCGTCAACGGCGGTTATCTGCTGGCCGTCCTGGGCCGCGCGCTCGCGGACGCCCTGCCGCACTCCGACCCGTTCACCATCTCGGCGCACTATCTGACCGCCTCCCAGCCGGGCCCGGCGGTCGTCCGCACCGAGGCCGTGCGCACGGGACGGACCCTGTCGACCGGTCAGGCGTCCCTCTTCCAGCGGGACGAGGAGGGGCGCGAGGTGGAGCGCATCCGCGTCCTCGCCTCGTACGGCGACCTGGACGCCCTCCCCGACGACGTCCGTACGACGGCCGAGCCGCCCGCGATACCGCCGATGGAGCAGTGCTTCGGCCCCGAGGACGGTCCCGCCCCCGTCGACGGCAGCTCCGCCATCACCGAGCGTCTGATGCTCAAGCTCGACCCGTCGACGCTGGGGTGGGCGCTCGGACAGCCGTCGGGCAAGGGGGAGATGCGGGCATGGTTCGGCCTGGCCGACGGCCGGGACCCGGACCCGTTCGCACTGCTCCTGGCGGTGGACGCGCTGCCCCCGACCGCCTTCGAACTGGGTCTGTCCGGCTGGGTCCCCACGGTGGAACTGACGGTCCACGTCCGCAGCCGCCCCGCCCCGGGCCCCCTGCGCGTCTCGGTCACCACCCGCAACCTGGCCGGCGGCTTCCTGGAGGAGGACGCGGAGGTCTGGGACAGCAAGGACCGCCTGGTGGCCCAGTCCCGCCAACTGGCAAGGGCCCGCCTGTAGTTACCCCGAATCAGCCCTTCCGCACCACCCAGCCCCTCCGGCGTTTGAGGAGCCGGGGCCCGGGGGCAGAGCCCCCGGAGGCCGGGAACGGGAAGGGGCGGCGGGGGCGAGAAAAAGGCCCCCCGTCACCCACCCCCCACCCAATGCGCACGCCCGATGCCGATCAACCGCATCCGCCGCACCGCGTCCCGAACCACCCGCTCCCGCTCGCCCGCCCCATCCCCCACCGCCTCCAGCAAAGCCGAAGCCGTCACCAGCATCTGATCCACGTACAACTGCGCCAGCATCAGCAGATCCTCCGGCTCCCACCCCAGCGACACCGGATCGGAAGCCAACGCGTCCCGCACCTCCCCGGCGAACAACGCCAACTGCTCCCGTATCGCCCCCCGCACCACCCGCACCCCCCCATGCCGCTCCCGCGCGATGAACCGCACATGCGCCGGATACGCGTCCACATGCCCGGCGATCAACTCCACCGCCCGGGCGACGCGTTCGTCACCGTCCCCCGTCGTGGACACGATGGTCCGGATCATCGGATGAAGACTCCCCAGCGCCTCCTCCACCAGCGCCACCCCCAGATCCTCGACGGACCGGAAGTGCCGGTAGAAGGCGGTCGGCGCCACCCCCACCGCACGCGTGACCTCACGCAGCCCGAGGCTGCTCAGACTCTGCTCCTCCAGCAGTCCGAGCGCCGCGTCGAGCAGTGCCCGCCGTGTCTTCTGCTTCTGGGCCTGCCGGGCACCGAGGGTGTGACTCATGCCATCCAGTCAACAACTGTTCTCCCAGCATGGGAAGCCGCGGAAGGGTTAGACTGAAAAGTCAGTGAACAACTGTACGCAAAGTCTCGGAGGGATCCACATGCTGTTCCTCGTAGCGACACTCCTCCTTCTCGGCGTAGCACTCGGCACGGTCGTCCACGCCCCGCTCACCTTCTCCCTGGCCGCGGGCGCGGTCATCGCCGTATGGCTGGGCATCTTCACGCTCCGCGAGCGCCGCGGCGGCGAACGTCCGACAAGCTGACCCCCACACGGACCGAGGAATCCACCATGCACCTCACCGCAACGGCCACCCGCCGCACCACCGCCCGCGACGCCGACGGCATGGCAGTCGCCTCCTTCGTCCTGGGCCTGCTGGGCCTGCTCGTCCTCAACGTCTTCCTAGGACCGACCGCGATCGTGCTGGCGGCCGTGGCACTGTGGCGGGGCACGACCCGGCGCGGCCGCGCACTCCTGGGCCTGGGCCTCGGCATCGCCGACCTCCTCGTCCTCGCCGCGTTCGTCCAGGCGGACAACACGATCTCGTGGAGCTTCTGAGCGGGCGGCACTCCCCGGCCAACCGCGAGACCCGGCCAACCGCCCCCCGCGACCCCCGCACCGGGCCCCGTAGAATCGGCCCCACCATGGCTTACCTCGACCACGCCGCGACCACCCCGATGCTTCCCGAGGCGGTCGAGGCGCTCACCGCGCACCTGGGCGTCACCGGCAACGCCTCCTCCCTCCACGCGGCCGGCCGCCGCGCCCGGCGCACCGTCGAGGAGGCCCGCGAGACCCTCGCCGAGTCCCTCGGCGCCCGCCCCAGCGAGATCGTCCTCACCTCCGGCGGGACGGAGGCCGACAACCTCGCCGTGAAGGGCCTCTACTGGTCCCGCCGCGACGCCGACCCGGCCCGCACCCGCATCCTCGCCGGCCCCGTCGAACACCACGCCGTCCTCGACGCCGTCCACTGGCTCGGCGAGCACGAGGGCGCCACCGTCGAGTACCTGCCCGTCGACGCATACGGCAGGGTGCACCCGGAGGCCCTGCGCGAGGCCATCGCCCGCGACCCCGACGACGTCGCCCTCGCCACGGTCATGTGGGCCAACAACGAGATCGGGACGATCCTGCCGGTCCGCGAACTCGCCGAGACGGCCGCCGAGTTCGGCGTACCGCTGCACTCCGACGCGGTCCAGGCCTTCGGTCAGATCCCGGTGGACTTCGCCGCGTCGGGGCTCGCCGCGATGACCGTGTCCGGCCACAAGATCGGCGGCCCGTACGGCATCGGCGCGCTGGTCCTGGGCCGCGAGCACACCCCCGTACCCGTACTCCACGGCGGCGGCCAGGAACGCCACGTCCGCTCCGGCACCCTCGACGTCCCCGCCGTCGCCTCCTTCGCGACCGCCGGACGGCTCGCCGCCGAACAGCGGGAGTGGTTCGCCCGCGAGATCGGCACGCTGCGCGACGACCTGGTCACCGCGGTCCTCGACGCCGTCCCGGACGCCATCCTCGGCGGCGACCCCGCTCCCGGGGGACGCCTTCCGGCCAACGCGCACTTCATCTTCCCCGGCTGCGAGGGCGACTCCCTGCTCCTCCTCCTCGACGCCCAGGGCATCGAATGCTCCACCGGCTCCGCCTGCACCGCCGGCGTGGCCCAGCCCAGCCACGTCCTCCTGGCCACCGGGGTGGACCCCGACCTCGCCCGCGGCACCCTCCGCTTCTCCCTCGGCCACACCTCCACGGAAGCCGACGTGGAGGCCGTGGCCAAGGCCATCGGCCCGGCGGTCGAACGAGCCCGCGCGGCGGGCCTGACGTAAGCCGTCGGTAGCCTGACCGGCGCGGAGTTACCTTCACCGCACGCATGATCAACGGCCACTGGGACAAACTGTCCCGGATCCCCAAGGCCGGCAGCTGGCTGACCCGAGTGCCGACCGGCGCGCTCGCCGGTTCCGATGAAGCGGCGATGCTCGCCGGACACATGCGCAAGGGCGCCTTCTACCTGCCGACCTCCACCGAGGCGAACCTGCTCCGCGTCGCCCAGCGCGGCGGTCTCGCCAACGCGGCCAAGGCCGCCGGATGGATTCGCGGCGCCGGTATCGTCGGATCCGCCGGCGCCACCGCCTGGGGCGTGGCCAACCTGGCGACCATGGACCACGGCAAGGCGTGGAAGGAGGACAAGGCCAAGTACCTCTCCAACTGGACCGGTACGGCCTTCAACGCCTCGCTCACCGCCGCGATGATCGCTCCCAACCCGGTCACCATCGGTCTCGCCGTCGGCACCGGTCTCGCCTATGCCGGAACCCTGATCTGGGACAACTCGGACAAGATCGAGGCGGCCGCGGAGGAGGCAGCGGACTGGGTCGGTGACAAGGCCGAAAAGGCGGGAGAGGCCATCTCCGACGGTGCCAAGAAACTCGGCAGCGCCCTCAATCCGTTCGACTGAAGCCGGCCATGGCACATCCGCGCCGAGCGGCGCGGGGGGAAGGGATCATGCAGCAGACGTACACCCTGGAACACTGGGAAGACCGGTCAGGCCATCGGCTGACCTGGAAGTTCGGGTACCGGGGAACGGCAGGTGAGTTCGGGCGGATCGAGGTGGTCTACCCGGCGAAGCGGCACGGCGACCGTCATGTCACCGAGGTCAGCGGGGACACCGTCCCCGCCACTTCCTTCGACGGCTGGGCCTACGGACGTAAGCCCTCCCTCCACATGGCGCAGCTCAGCACCGGTGGGACCGGAATCCGCATCAAGCGCAACCGCTGGGCACAGACCAGAGCCGGACGTGCCCTGCGCATGCAGGCCGCCGGGCGGGAGTACCGCTATCTGGCGACCGGCCGACGGCACCGCGACCGCGCCCTGATCCGCGACGGCGTCGAGATCCGGACCGGCCGGCACGGCAGCGGCGCTCGGAAGAAGGCCACCTTCACCGTCCTCGGTCCGGCCGACGCCACCGACCTCGCGCTGGCCGCCGTGCTGGTCGGCGTCAACACCCGCAACCTCACCCGGGGCGGCGCCGTCCGCGCTTTCCTCAACAGGTCGCTGAACTGGCTGGAGATCTTCCAGTGACCTCGTGAACCGCCTGCGTCATCGCCGTCCGATCCTTCCGCCGCCGACGAAAGCGACACAATGCCCTCGTATGACAGCACCCGGGGCCGGTTCCGTCTTGCCGAGAGTCACCTGGCCGTCCTCCGCCACCGCGTCGAAGGGGAGGATGTGCCCCCGGAACTGGCCGGGGCCGACCGTGAACTGCGCGAGGCCGGCCTCACGGACCGGTCCGGAAACCTCGACCTTATGGTGAGCCCGCTGGTCGGCACCCTGCGGGCCCCCGCAGTCGTCCTCCACGTGGAGGCGTTGGGCGAGCACGGAACCCTCCACCACGGCGTCACCATCGGCGACGGCTACGTCTACTCCCACGAGTCATGGCCGGGCTCCGAGGAGTCGGAGTACGTCCGGCTGGAGCCGGCCATGCTCGTCTGGGCGCTGGCCCGGATGGTCAATCTCCAGGGAGAGGACACCGTGGAGGTCGCCACGCCCGTGGTCGAGGCGACCACGGCCGTCCTCGACGCGGGGCTCGACACCCTGGACAGTCTCCACGGCCTGACGGCCGAGGAGGGCGTCGACCGGGTGGCCGAGGCGCTGAAAGGTGCCGGACTCACCGGGACGTCCCAGCTCACTACGCTTGCCAAGCTGATCGCCGGGATGCGTTCCAGCTGGCGGATGACCGCCGCGTGGCAGGGACACGACGGCGGGGCCCCGGCCCCGCGGGTTCGCGGGTTCGCTGTGTGGGACTGCGGGCCCCTCGGCTACTGGCATCGCCAGCTGCCCGCCGAGCCCATCCTGCCCGGTCAGGTGGACGACACCACCCCGCTCAAGCTGGTCCGGATCGACGCCAAGGAGGTCTGGCAGCTGATCACCGACCTGCTTCCGGCCGCAGAGGAGTTCGCGGGAGCGCCGCAGCCGGGGTGAGCGGTCACTGTCCTGCCCGGCGCACAGAGCCGGGCGGCGGGCCTGACCTAGCGGGACGTGGGTGACGGGGAGCCCGAGGGGGCGGCCTGGGCCGTGCGGGCCGCGCGGACCAGTTTCATGTAGCGGTCCCAGTCCCAGTGGGGGCCCGGGTCGGTGTGGTCCGTGCCCGGGACCTCCACGTGGCCGAGGATGTGTGCGCGGTCGACCGGGATGTCGTAGCGGGCGCATATTCGGGCCGTGAGGCGGGCCGACGCCTCGTACATCTCGTCGGTGAGATCCTCGGGGCGGTCCACGAAGCCCTCGTGCTCGATGCCGACGCTGCGCTCGTTGTAGTCGCGGTTGCCCGCGTGGTACGCCACGTCCAGCTCACGGATCATCTGCGTGACACGTCCGTCCTGCCCGACGATGTAGTGCGCCGCCGCCTTGTGCCCCGGGTCCTGGAACGCCTGCACCGCGCTGTCGAAGCTGCCCTGGGTGACATGGACGATCACCATGTCGATGCCGAAGTCGTCCGGCCGGTCCGCACGGCGCCAGTTGGCGTCCGACGCCGCCACCCAGCTGGCGCCCGCGTAGTCGACCGCGCCCTCCTCGCGCGGCTTCTCCACCCCCGGCATGCGCCACCACAGCCGCGCCAGCTCGTCCCGCGCCAGCACCGCCGTGCCCGCCGCGGCCGCGACCCCGCCCACGATGAGGGCCCGCCGCCCGATGCGCCGGTCCCCGTCCTCGGATGCCTTCTGTGCCCCCATGTGATCGAGAACGGATACTCGGCGGCCGTGGTTCCCGGGCCCCCGTACCCTGGAGTGGTTATGACTGACACCTCGCAGCGCTCCCGCCCCCTCCGCGTCCTGGCCGCCATGTCCGGCGGAGTCGATTCCGCCGTCGCCGCCGCCCGCGCGGCCGAAGCGGGCCACGACGTGACCGGCGTCCACCTCGCGCTCTCCGCGAACCCCCAGTCGTTCCGCACCGGCGCGCGCGGCTGCTGCACCATCGAGGACTCGCGCGACGCCCGCCGCGCCGCCGACGTCATCGGCATCCCGTTCTACGTGTGGGACCTCGCCGACCGCTTCCGCGAGGACGTCGTCGAGGACTTCGTCGCCGAGTACGAGGCCGGCCGCACCCCCAACCCGTGCCTGCGCTGCAACGAGAAGATCAAGTTCGCCGCCCTCCTCGACAAGGCCCTCGCGCTCGGCTTCGACGCCGTCTGCACCGGCCACTACGCGCAGGTGATCCTGCGTGAGGACGGCACGCGTGAGCTGCACCGCGCCTCCGACATGGCGAAGGACCAGAGTTACGTCCTCGGCGTGCTCGACGACCGGCAGCTCGCCCACGCGATGTTCCCCCTCGGCGACACCGTCACCACCAAGGAGGAGATCCGCGCGGAGGCCGAGCGACGCGGACTCGCCGTGGCCAAGAAGCCCGACTCGCACGACATCTGCTTCATCGCCGACGGCGACACCCAGGGATTCCTCGCGAACCGCCTCGGCAGGGCCGAGGGCGACATCGTCGACGAGAGCGGCACCAAGGTCGGCACGCACGAGGGCGCGTACGGCTTCACCATCGGCCAGCGCAAGGGCCTGCGGATCGGCACCCCGGCCGCCGACGGCAAGCCCCGCTACGTCCTCGACATCTCCCCGGTGAACAACACGGTCACCGTCGGCCCCGCGGCCGCCCTCGACGTCACCGCCCTCTCCGCGATCAAGCCCCGCTGGTGCGGTGCCGCTCCCGTGGGCCGCGGCACCTACACCGCCCAGCTGCGCGCGCACGGCGGCGAGACCGAGGTGACGGCCGAGGCCGTCGACGGGGAACTCCGGGTGAGCTTCGCCGAGCCCGTCCGCGGCGTCGCCCCCGGCCAGGCGATCGTCCTGTACGACGGCACACGCGTGGTGGGCTCCGCCACCATCGCCACCACGAGCCGCGCGGCGAGGACACACTCGGCCGTCTGACCCGGGACGCGAGGCCGGGCCTGGTCGCGCGCCCCCGGCCCGCGTGGGTTCCTCCACGCGGGTGATCGCCCGGCGCACATCGCCCCGGACCCGTGTCCCGGGCGCCCGCTGTGACGATCACCGGGTGTGACTCATCGGATTCCCGGCCTCTCGCGCCGTACCCGCACCGCAGCCGCCACCGGCCTCAGCGCCCTGGCGCTGCTGTCCTCACCGGCGGTGCTGCCCGCCGCCCACGCCGACGCCCCCGCTCCCGACCGTACGGCCCGGCAGTCCTCGCGCCCGCTGACCGGCTCCGAGGCGGCCACGGCCGCCCGGCTGGACGCGATCCGTGACGACCCGCGGCTGGCGGAGGACTTCTTCCGCCGCCTCCCCAAGGGCGGTGACCTGCACAATCACCTCTCCGGCGCGGTCCGCACCGAGTACCTCGTCGAACTGGCCGCCGAGGACGGGCTCTGCATCGACACCGCGACGACGACCGCCGTCGCACCACCGTGCGGAGACGGCACCCGGCCCGCCGCGGACGCCCGCACCGACCGCGCCTTCCACGACGCGATCGTGCGCGCCTGGTCCATGCAGGACTTCCCGGCCGACGGCAACGGCCACGACCACTTCTTCGACACCTTCGGCAAGTTCGGCGAAGTGACGTGGCGGCACCGCGGGAAACTGCTCGCCGAGGTCGCGGGCGACGTCGCCGCGCAGCACCAGTTCTATCTGGAGACCATGGTCACCCCGGCCTCCGACGGGGCGAGGAACCTCGCCGCCGAGGTCGGCTGGGACCCGGACCTGGCCCGGCTGCACGAGAAACTGACGGCCGGGGGCAGGCTCGACCGGGTGGTCGACGAGGCCCGCGGGGAATCCGACGACGCCGACGCCGAGTTCCGTACCGCCGCCCGCTGCGGCACCGACGACCCCCAGCCCGCCTGCCGGCTCCCGGTGCGCTGGATCTCCCAGGTTTCGCGCGGCAGTTCACCGGAGCGGGTCTTCACCCAGCTGGCCCTCGGCATGCGCCTGGCCGAACGCGACCACCGGTTCGTGGCCGTCAACCTCGTCCAGCCGGAGGACGCGGAGGTCGCCCTGCGCGACTACAGCCTGCAGATGCGCATGGTCCAGTACCTCCGCGGCGTCTACCCGGGGGCCCATGTCACCCTGCACGCCGGTGAGTTGTGGCCCGGCCTGGTCAAGCCCGCCGACCTCGCCTTCCACATCGAGGAGGCCGTGGACGTCGCCCGCGCCGACCGCGTCGGGCACGGGGTCGACCTCGTCCACGAGGACGACTGGCAGCGCACCGCGCGCACCATGGCTGCCCGCGAGACCGCCGTCGAGGTGCCCTTCACCAGCAACGCCCAGATCCTCGGGGTACGCGGCGCCGACCACCCCTTCGAGACCTACCGTTCCTACGGCGTGCCCGTCGTGCTGGCCACCGACGACCCCGGGGTCAGCCGCATCGACATCAGCCACGAGTACCGGTACGCCGCCGACACCTACGGCCTGACCTACCCCGAGCTGAAGGACCTCGCCCGCGCCTCCCTGGAGTACGCCTTCCTCACGGGCGAGAGCCTGTGGCGGGGCAACCCCACGCGCGACGGCTACCGTCCGGTCGCCGCGTGCCAGGACGACGGCCTCGGTGCCGCCCGCCCCGGCGCGGACTGCCGGGACCTGCTGGAGTCCAGCCCGAAGGCCGCCGCCCAGTGGCAGCAGGAAAGCGCGTTCCAGCGCTTCGAGTCGAGGTTCCGCGCCCGCCGCTGACCGCACGAGGCCCTGCGCGCAGGGCCTCACCGGCGCCGCTCAGCGAGCGAAGTGCTCCGCGAGGACCGGGGCGAGGACATCCGGTTCCACCATGTGGGTCTGGCCCCCCAGGGTGCGGTAGGTGCCCCGGGGGACGGACTCCGCGATCGCCCGCGCGGCCGCACGCATCCACGCCGGGCTCGCGTCACCCGCGATCGACAGCACCGGCACCGGGATCGACGACAGCAGCTCGCGCGGCGCGCTCCCGTCGCCCATCACGGCGTCGTCGTAGGCGAGGCTCGGCGCGATCGACTCCATCCCGGCCCACATCGGCGACTGCCGCGCACCTTGGATGACGTCCTCGCCCAGTCCGGTCAGCCGCAGGAAGAGCTCCACCGCGTCCCCGCGCCGCCCCTCGCCGAGCGCCGCCGTCAGCCGCTCCGTGTAGCGCGCCCGCTCCCCGAGGTCCTCCTCGGACATCGCGTAGGGCGTCTCGTACACGGCGACCTGGCGCACCGGCAGCCCGCTCGCCGCCGCCCTGAGCGCCAGCGCGCCGCCCGAGGAGACGCCGTACAGCGCCGCCTCGCCGCCCATCGCCTCGATCAGCGCCGCCAGGTCCTCGACCTCGCGCTCGACCGCGTACGGCGCCGTGTCGCCGCTCCCGCCCCGGCCCCGACGGTCGTACACGACCACCCGGAACCGTTCCGCGAGGCGGGCCGCCAGCGGTGCCACCGTGGCGCCCGTCGACATCGCGCCGCTGACGAGAACGATCGTGGCACCCTGCCCGGCGCTCTCGTACGCCAGGGAGGTGCCGTCGCGCGAAGTGATGTTCTTGTCCATGTCACACCAGACTGCCGCACCGCGCGTGATTCATCGGTGAGGCGGGCCGCGCGTCCGCCGATGACGACCCTTCTACGCGACTCGGCCGGCCTGCGTCTCGTAGAAGCACAGGTGGTCCTTGATCCGCGCCACGTCCGGCTTCGGCTCCGGGTACGCCCACACCAGATCCGCCGCGTCCGGCAGCGACCAGTAGGACGCCGTGCCCTTGAACGGGCAGTACGTCTGTGTCGCGGACGGCGTCAGCAGGTCGAGGCGTACGTCCTGCGGCGGAATGTAGTACCGCGCGGGACAGCCCGTCTCGCGCAGCACCAGCGCCCGGTCGCTCTCCGCCAGCACCTGCCCGCCGTGCTCCACGCGCACGTGCCGGTCGCTCGCCTCGACGGTGATGCGGTGGCCTGCGGTCACGATCGTCCTCCTCGGGTAGCCGACTCCACGGTTACAGCGCACTCTGAAGCGGACTTCTTCCCGAGGCGGACCAGGAGGAGGAACATGGGAGCCGAGAACACCGGCCGCAACCGCGGCACCCTCGCCCACCGGGCCGGCTACGCCCTGCGCCACCCCCGGCGCGTCCCCGCCCACGCGCGGCGCGCACTGCGCGACACCTGGCTGCGGCTGCTCCACCGCGACCACATCGCCTACTACCGCGCGGTGATGGCCTTTGACGCGGCGCGCGGTGCCGAGGCGGCCGTGGGCCACAACCCCTCGCGCGAGCAGTGGGCGCGCATCGGCCGGATGCAGTTCGACTACCTGCTGCGGCACGGGCTCCGGCCGCACCACCGCATGCTGGAGATCGGCTGCGGCAACCTCCGCGCGGGACGCCTCTTCATCGACCACCTGGAACCCGGCCACTACTACGGCATCGACATCTCCCCGCACATCCTGCTCGCCGCCCAGGACACCCTCGTACGCGACGGGCTGCAGGCCAGGATGCCGTACCTGTCCCTCGCCGACGACCTCACCTTCGCCTTCCTGCCCGACGCTCACTTCGACGTCGTCCACGCGCACAGCGTCTTCTCCCACTCGCCCCGGCACGTCATCAAGGAGTGCTTCGCACACGTGGGGAGGGTGCTCGCGCCCGGCGGGTTCTTCGACTTCACCTTCGACCGCACGGAGGGCGAGGAGCACCAGGTGCTGCACGAGGACTTCTACTACCGGACCGAGACGCTCGTGGAACTGGCCGCCGGGCACGGTCTCAGCGCCCGGTTCATGGACGACTGGGAGGAGTTGCCGCACCGGCAGTCCAAGATGCGGCTGACAGCGATGTCGGACCGGACCAGGGCCCGTACGGTGGGGGCATGAGAATCTGCGTCTTCCTCTCCGCCGCCGACCTCGACGAACGCTACACACGCCCCGCGCGGGAGTTCGCGCGGCTGCTCGGCAAGGGCGGGCACACGCTGGTGTGGGGCGGCTCGGACACCGGCCTGATGAAGGTGGTCGCCGACGGTGTGGAGGAGGCGGGCGGCCGCCTCTGCGGCGTCTCCGTCGAGTTCCTCGCGTCGAAGGCGCGCGACGGCGTCGACGAGATGGTGATCGCGCGTGACCTCGCCGAGCGCAAGCGGCTGCTGCTGGAGAAGGCCGACGCCGTCGTCATCATGGTCGGCGGCACGGGCACCCTCGACGAGGCCACCGAGATCCTGGAACTGAAGAAGCACGGGCACACCGAGATGCCGGTGGTCCTGCTCAACACCGCGGGCTTCTACGACGGCCTCAAGGAGCAGTTCCGCCGTATGGAGGACGAGGGCTTCCTGCCCCGCCCCCTCGCCGAGCTGGTGTTCTTCGCCGAGGAGCCGGTGGGCGCGCTGGCCTACCTGGAGGAGGACCTGGGCGTGGAATGAGTGCCCGGTGATGCGAGCATGGCGGGCATGGCTACACATGTGATCACCGGAGCGGGCTCCGGCATCGGCGCGGCCGTCGCCCGCCGGCTGCACGCGCGCGGGGACGAACTCGTACTGCACGCGCGTGACGCGGGCCGGGCGAAGGAGCTGGTGGCCGAGTTCCCCGGCGCCCGCACCCTCGTCGGCGACCTGGCGGACCCCGGCAAGCTCTCCTGGGCCTTCTCCCACCAGTCCCTGCCGGACCGGGTGGACTCCCTCCTGCACATCGCGGGCGTGGTCGACCTCGGACCGGTGGGCGACCTCACCCCGAAGACCTGGCGCCACCAGCTCGACGTCAACCTGATCGCCCCCGCCGAGCTGACCCGCCACCTCCTGCCCCAGCTCCGCGCGAGCCGGGGCCACGTGATCTTCGTCAACTCCGGCGCCGGCCTCAGTGCCCACGCCGACTGGTCCGCCTACGCCGCCTCCAAGCACGGCCTCAAGGCCCTCGCCGACTCCCTGCGCGAGGAGGAGCACGCGGCAGGCGTCCGCGTCACCTCGGTCTACCCCGGCCGCACCGCCAGCCCCATGCAGGCCAAGGTCCACCGCCAGGAGGGCAAGGACTACGACCCGTCGCGGTGGATCGACCCGGAATCGGTCGCGACCACGATCGTGACGGCCCTGGACCTCCCGAGGGACGCGGAGATCAACGACGTGACGGTGCGACCGGGACGGTGAGATCCGGCCCCTCCGGCGTTTGAGGAGCGGGGTCCGGAGCGGAGCCCCCGGGGCCGGGACGGGAAGGGGCGGCGGGGGCGAGAACATCCGGCCGCCCCCTGCGTAGGCTCTACGGGTGAGCGAAAACAGCCAGCCCCCCTTCGCCCCCGCCACCGGCGTCGGCTCCCTCCCCGGCGGCGACGCCAGAGAAGCCGCCAGAACGGTCACCGGCAGCTTCGAGACCTTCCCCCACCTCCCCGAACTCCCCGCCCGCGGCCCCGGCGCGGACATGATCGGCCGCACGGCCGGCATGCTCGTGGAGCTGTACGCCCGCGTCGAACCCAGCGGCTGGCGCATCGGCGACCACCCCGGCCGGGACACGAAACGCGCTCGCTCCTGGCTCGGTGAGGACCTCGACGCACTGGAGGAGTTCACCCAGGACTACCAGGGCCCCCTGAAGGTCCAGGCGGTCGGCCCCTGGACCCTCGCCGCCGCCCTGGAGCTGAGGAACGGCGAGTCCGCCCTCTCCGACCCCGGCGCCTGCCGCGACCTCGCCGCCTCCCTCACCGAGGGCCTGCGCCTCCACCTCGCCGAGGTGCGACGCCGCATCCCCGGCGCGCGCCCCGTCCTGCAGCTCGACGAACCCTCCCTCACCGCCGTACTGCGCGGACACGTGAAGACCGCCAGCGGCTACCGCACCCACCGCGCGGTGGACCGTCAGCTCGTCGAGGCCACCCTGCGGGACGTCGTCGGGGTGCACGACGGCGGGCCCGTCGTGGTCCACTCGTGCGCACCGGACGTCCCGTTCGCCCTGCTGCGCCGGGCGGGCGCGGCGGCGGTCTCCTTCGACTTCTCCCTCCTCACCGAGCGTGACGACGAGGCTATCGGGGAAGCGGTGGAGAACGGCACCCGGCTGTTCGCCGGTGTCGTCCCCGGCACCGACACCGCATTGTCGGACCCTGCCGGTAGCGTCATGGGGGTCAGGACGCTCTGGCGCAGGCTGGGGCTGCGGCCGGGACTACTCCCGGAGGCGGTCACGATCACCCCGGCGTGCGGACTCGCGGGGGCCTCCCCGCAGTACGCGCGCACCGCCTACGCCCACTGCGTCCGGGCGGCGAGATCCCTCGCGGACAACCCGGAGTGACGGAAGGACCCACGGTGGCCGGCGACAAGCAAGCGGAGACGACGAGCGTGCCCGCCGAGGCACGGGAGCAGCACGCCAGGCTCGCGGAGCAGATCGAGGAGCACCGCTTCCGGTACTACGTGAACGACGCCCCGGTCATCAGCGACGCAGACTTCGACCGCCTGCTGCGCGAGCTGGAGGCGCTGGAGGAGGAGCATCCGGAGCTGCGCACCCCGGACTCGCCGACCCAGAAGGTCGCCGGGGCGTACGAGACGGAGTTCACCTCCGTCGAGCACCCCTCGCGCATGCTCTCCCTCGACAACACGTTCAACGACGACGACCTCGCCGCCTGGGTGGAGCGCATCCACCGCGAACTGGGCACGCAGAAGTACCACTTCCTGTGCGAGCTGAAGGTCGACGGCCTCGCCGTCAACCTCACCTACGAGCGCGGCCGGCTCGTCCGCGCGGCCACCCGGGGCGACGGCCGCACCGGCGAGGACATCACGCCCAACGTGCGCACCATCGCCGAGATCCCGGACCGGCTGCGCGGCGACGAGGTGCCCGACCTGGTGGAGATCCGCGGCGAGGTCTACTTCCCGATGGAGGAGTTCCAGGGGCTCAACGCCCGCCGGGTCGCCGCGGGGGAGAAGCCCTACGCCAACCCGCGCAACTCCGCCGCGGGTTCACTGCGCCAGAAGGACCCCAAGGTCACGGCGACGCTGCCGCTGCACATGGTCGTGCACGGCATCGGGACCCTGGAGGGCTTCAGCGGTCTCACCCGCCTCTCCGGGGCGTACGACCTGCTCAAGACGTGGGGCCTGCCGACCTCCCCGCACAACAGGGTGGTCGAGGACCTCGCGGGCGTACGGGAGTTCATCGCGAACTACGGCGAGAACCGGCACTCCGTGGCGCACGAGATCGACGGCGTCGTCGTCAAGCTCGACGAGATCCCCCTCCAGGGCCGTCTCGGCTCCACCTCGCGCGCCCCGCGCTGGGCCATCGCGTACAAGTACGCGCCCGAGGAGGTCAACACCAGGCTCCTCAACATCCGCGTGGGAGTGGGCCGTACGGGCAGGGTCACGCCGTACGCACAGGTGGAACCGGTCACGGTGGCCGGATCCGAGGTCGAGTTCGCCACCCTGCACAACCAGGACGTGGTCAAGGCCAAGGGCGTGCTCATCGGGGACACCGTGGTGCTGCGCAAGGCCGGTGAGGTGATCCCGGAGATCCTCGGGCCGGTCGCCGACCTGCGGGACGGCAGCGAGCGCGCGTTCGTGATGCCGGCCGAGTGCCCCGAGTGCGGTACGGCGCTGCGGCCCATGAAGGAGGGCGACGTCGACCTGCGCTGCCCCAACGCCCGTGCCTGCCCGGCCCAGTTGCGTGAGCGGCTGTTCTATCTCGCCGGGCGCAAGGCGCTGGACATCGAGCACTTCGGCTATGTCGCCGCGGCGGCGCTGACCAGGCCGCTGGAGCCCGCGGAGCCGCCGCTGAGGGACGAGGGCGATCTGTTCGACCTCACCCTGGAACAGCTGCTGCCCATCAAGGCGTACGTCCTCGACCAGGACAGCGGGCTGCCCAAGCGGGACCCGAAGACCGGTGAGGAGAAGATCGCCACCGTCTTCGCCAACCAGGAGGGCGAGCCCAGGAAGAACGCGGTCGCGATGCTCGCGAACATCGCCGCCGCCAAGGAGCGTCCGCTGGCGCGTGTGCTGACCGGTCTGTCGATCCGTCATGTCGGCCCGGTCGCGGCGGAGGCGCTGGCCCGGGAGTTCCGCTCCGTCGACCGCATCGAGCAGGCCACCGAGGAGGAACTGGCGGGCACCGAGGGGGTCGGCGGGATCATCGCCGCCTCGCTCAAGCAGTGGTTCGCCGAGGACTGGCACCGCGAGATCATCCGCAAGTGGCGGGCGGCCGGCGTCCGCATGGAGGAGGAACGGTCCGGCGAGGACGAGGGACCGCGTCCGCTGGAAGGGCTCACCGTCGTGGTGACCGGGACGCTGGAGAAGTTCACCCGGGACGGCGCGAAGGAGGCGCTGCAGCGCCAGGGGGCGAAGGTGACCGGATCCGTCTCCAAGAAGACGTCCTTCGTCGTCGTCGGCGACAATCCCGGTACGAAATATGACAAGGCGATGCAGCTCAAGGTTCCCGTCCTGGACGAGGACGGTTTCGGCGTCCTGCTGGAACAGGGGCCGAAAGCCGCCGCGGAGGCCGCTCTTTCGGCCGAGGAGTAGCGGTTGAAGACCGTCGGATCGACGCATACCAGATGCATACGGGTGGCTGGGGCGCATTCGGGCAACCGTCGGCGACCGGTGCCCCTGGAAGCCCTCTGCGGCCTACTGTTGAGATGTGCGCCTGCCGTGCCCAGCCGCGGTCGGGGCAGCCCGGACCCGTGAGGGGTTCGGGGTAAGGGCTTTCCACCGCGGAGCCGCTGAGGGTCGTCGGGCATCGGGCCGCGTGGCGTGGGCACCGCCGGCTGGGAGAGGGACGGGAATGGAACCGACCGAGAGCGCCGCCCCGGGCTCACGGCCGCGTCTGCGCCGCATGGCGGTCGCATGGCGGCGCGGACGTGAGAGCGGGCGGCCCGCGGGGCGACCGGGCGCAATGGGGCGCTCCGGAGCGCGCGTCGCGGATGTGCGCGGGGTCGATGCGCGTGGCGCGACCGTACGCGGCGGGGGTGTACGGGGCGCGGACGCGCGCGGCGTGGATCTGCGCGCCGGCGGTATGCGGGGCGCCGCGTTGTCCGACGTGGACGCCGAACGGCATCCGTCCTGGCCCGCGTTGCCCACCGCGGTCGTCGCGGCGGCCGGTTTCGTCCTGGGCGCCGGCGTCCTGCGGGCGTTCACCGGAGGCCACGCGCTCTTCCCGTCCGGCACCGTCGGCTGGTCGCTGGCGGTCCTGACCGGCATCATCGTCGGCCATCTCGTGATGCTGGGCCGCTCCCGGTGGTGGGGCGGTACGGGCTCCGGCGCCGCCCTGACCCTCGCGGTGCTGCTGCTGTACGGCTGGGTCTCCGCCGGGATGGTCAGCCTCACCGTCGTCGTGCTCGTCGGCATCGCCCGGCGGGGCCGCTGGCGGCAGGGTGTGCTGCACGGCGCGGTGGACCTGCTCGGCATCGGCGCCGGGGCGCTGGTGCTGGCCGCGTTCGGCTTCGTACCGTCCGTCGAGTCGCCCTCCACCCCCGAGACCTGGACGCTCTACACCGCGCCGGGCGTCGTGCTCGTCGCCGCCACCTATCTCCTGGTCACGCGCGCGTTGCTCTGGTACCTCCACACCCCTCGTGCGGGGCTGCCGACCGTGGCGCGTACCGCGCTGGTGCGGCAGGGGCTCGTCGCCGTCGCGTTGTTGGGAATAGCGCCCCTGGTGTGTGTCGTCGCCGTCGCCAAGCCCGTGCTGCTGCCGCTCTTCTCCATTCCGCTGATCGCCCTCGACTCCACCCTGTGGATAGCCCGCGCGCGTGCCGAGGAGCAGCTGCGTGACCCGCTGACCGGACTGCCCAACCGGCAGTGGCTGCTCGAACGCATCTGGACCGCGCTGGACGACGCGGAGCGGATCGGTGCGCGCGCGGCTCTGATGCTGATCGACCTGGACCGCTTCCGGTCCGTCAACGACACGCTCGGGCATCTCGCCGGTGACCGGCTGCTGCTGCAGATAGCCGACCGGCTCAGAGTCGCGCTGCCGCGCGGGGCGGAGGCCGCGCGGCTCGGCGGCGACGAGTTCGCCGTGTTACTGCCCGTCGCCGACTCCACGACCTCCGCGACCCGGGTCGCCCGCGGCCTCGTCTCCGCCCTCAGCTCCCCGCTCGACCTCGACGGGCTCACCCTCGTCCTGGAGGCGAGCGCGGGGGTCGCCGTGTTCCCGGACCACGCGGACGACGCGGAAGGGCTGCTGCGGCGGGCCGACGTGGCGATGTATCAGGCCAAGCGGGACCGTACGGGGGTCGAGGCGTACGAGTCCAAGCGGGACTCCAACACCCCCGACCGGCTGGGGCTGCTGGGCGATCTGCGGCGGGCGCTGGACGCCCACGAGGTCGAGCTGCACTACCAGCCGAAGGTGCGCTTCGACGGGCAGGTGGCGGGGCTGGAGGCGCTGGTGCGGTGGGTGCACCCGGAGCGGGGGAGGGTGCCGCCGGACGAGTTCATAGCGATCGCCGAGTCGTCCGGGCTGATGCCGCACCTCACCGAGTACGTGCTGGAGACCGCGCTGGCGCAGGTAGCGAGATGGCGCGCGCAGGGGCTGTTCGTGCCGGTCGCCGTCAACGTCTCGCCCCGCGACGTCCACACGCCCGGGTTCGCCGGCTCCGTGGCGGCGCGGCTGGCCCGGCACGGGGTGCCGGCGGGGGCGCTGCAGCTGGAGATCACCGAGCATGTGCTGCTGGAGGACCCGCAGAAGGCGGCCGACACGCTGAACGCGCTGACCGGGCACGGGGTGAAGATGTCGCTCGACGACTTCGGAACCGGGTACTCGTCGCTGGTGCACCTGCGGCGGCTGCCGGTGAGCGAACTGAAGATCGACCGGTCGTTCGTGGCCCGGCTGGCGGTGGACACCGAGGACGCGGAGATCGTGCGGTGCACCGTCGATCTGGCGCACTCGCTGGGGCTGCTCGTCGTCGCGGAGGGGGTGGAGGACGACGAGACGTGGGAGCGGCTGCGGGACCTTCGGTGCGACGCGGTGCAGGGCTGGCTGGTCGCGGCGGCGATGCCGCCGGACGAGACGACGGCGTGGCTCCTCGCCCGGGGCTCCCGAGGCTGGCAACGCCCCGCGGCCGCCCTCCCGGCGGTGACCACGGCGGAGGACTAGGGCCTGTCCGGGTGGGTGGGATGCCCGCGGTGCGGGCGGCCGGTCCGGTGGGGCGGTGCGGTTTCACGGACACTGCCCCCCGCCCCATAGGATTGGCCCCAAAACACACACACTCACCCAGAGGATCGCTGCATGCCTGGCATTACGCGCGAGGAGGTCGCCCACCTCGCCCGGCTGGCGCGTCTGGAGCTGAAGCCCGAAGAGCTCGACCACTTCGCGGGCCAGCTCGACGACATCATCGGCGCGGTCGCCCGCGTCAGCGAGGTCGCCGACCAAGACGTACCGCCGACCTCGCACCCGCTCCCGCTGACGAACGTCATGCGCGCGGACGAGGTCCGTCCCTCGCTCACCCCCGAGCAGGCGCTCTCCGGCGCCCCGGCCCAGGAGCAGCAGCGTTTCAAGGTGCCGCAGATCCTGGGGGAGGAGTAACCCGCCATGAGCGATCACATCATCAGGCTCACCGCCGCCGAGACCGCCGAGAAGATCGCGTCCGGCGAGCTCACGGCCGTAGAGGTCACCGAGGCCCACCTCGCCCGGATCGAGGCCGTCGACGAGAAGGTGCACGCCTTCCTGCACGTCGACCGTGAGGGCGCCCTCGCCCAGGCCCGCGCCGTCGACGACAAGCGCGCCAAGGGGGAGAAGCTCGGTCCGCTGGCCGGCGTACCCCTCGCGCTCAAGGACATCTTCACCACCGAGGGCATCCCGACCACCGTCGGCTCCAGGATGCTCGAGGGCTGGATCCCGCCGTACGACGCGACGCTCACCAAGCGGCTCAAGGACGCCGACGTCGTCATCCTCGGCAAGACCAACATGGACGAGTTCGCCATGGGGTCCAGCACCGAGAACAGCGCCTACGGGCCGACCGGCAACCCGTGGGACCTCACCAGGATCCCGGGCGGGTCCGGCGGCGGTTCCTCCGCCGCGCTCGCCGCCCACATGGCGCCCCTCGCCATCGGCACCGACACCGGCGGCTCCATCCGCCAGCCCGCCGCCGTCACCGGCACCGTCGGCGTCAAGCCGACGTACGGTGCCGTCTCCCGGTACGGCATGGTCGCCTTCTCCAGCTCCCTCGACCAGGGCGGGCCGTGTGCCCGTACGGTCCTGGACGCAGCCCTGCTGCACGAGGTGATCGCCGGGCACGACCCGCTCGACTCCACCTCCATCGACGCCCCGGTCCCGCCGGTCGTCGAGGCCGCGCGCAACGGCTCGGTCGCCGGCCTGCGCGTCGGCGTCGTCAAGCAGTTCCGCGGCGAGGGCTACCAGGCCGGTGTCGTCCAGCGGTTCGACGAGGCCGTCGAGATGATGAAGGGTCTCGGGGCCGAGATCGTCGAGCTGGACTGCCCGTCCTTCGACCTCGCGCTGTCGGCGTACTACCTCATCGCACCCTCCGAGTGCTCCTCCAACCTCGCCCGCTTCGACGGCCTGCGCTACGGCCTGCGGACCGGCGACGACGGCACGCACTCCGCCGAGGAGGTCACCTCGCTCACCCGTGAGGCCGGCTTCGGCGACGAGGTCAAGCGCCGCATCATGCTCGGCACGTACGCCCTGTCGAGCGGCTACTACGACGCGTACTACGGCAGCGCCCAGAAGGTCCGCACCCTCATCACGCAGGACTTCGAGCGGGCCTTCGAGCAGGTCGACGTGATCGTCTCCCCGACCACCCCGACCACCGCCTTCGCGATCGGCGAGCGCGCCGACGACCCGATGGCGATGTACCTCGCCGACCTGTGCACCATCCCCACCAACCTGGCCGGCAACGCGGCCATGTCGCTGCCCTGCGGCCTCGCGCCCGAGGACAACCTGCCGGTGGGTCTGCAGATCATCGCCCCCGCCATGAAGGACGACCGGCTCTACACGGTCGGCGCCGCGGTCGAGGCCGCCTTCGTGGAAAAGTGGGGGCACCCGCTGATCGAGGAGGCACCGTCACTGTGAGCGCACTGTCCAAGGCCAAGGGCTTCAAGAAGTCCAAGTCCGGTCTGTACGTCTCCATGGCCACCTCGGCGTTCGGCGCCGTCGGTGTGTACAAGCAGATCAAGAAGGCGCGCGGCGAGAACGACACACTGCGGCTGCTCGACGCCGTCGTCACCGGCGCCGCCGTGATCACCAACCTCGCCATCCTCTACCGCGAGGTGAAGCGCCTCGGCGACGACGACGTCCTGCTGGGCTGAGAGGGAAGTTTCACCGTGACCACCACGACTGACCTGGTGTCGTACGAGGACGCACTCGCGTCGTACGACCCCGTCATGGGCCTCGAGGTCCATGTCGAACTCGGCACCCGCACCAAGATGTTCTGCGGCTGTTCCACCGCGCTCGGTGCCGACCCGAACACCCAGACCTGCCCCGTCTGTCTCGGCATGCCCGGCGCGCTCCCGGTCGTCAACGCGATCGGCGTCGAGTCGGCGATCAGGATCGGTCTCGCGCTGAACTGCGAGATCGCCGAGTGGTGCCGCTTCGCCCGGAAGAACTACTTCTATCCGGACATGCCGAAGAACTTCCAGACCTCCCAGTACGACGAGCCGATCGCCTTCAACGGCTACCTCGACGTGCAGCTGGAGGACGGCGAGACCTTCCGCGTGGAGATCGAGCGCGCCCACATGGAGGAGGACACCGGCAAGTCGACGCACGTCGGCGGCGCCACCGGCCGTATCCACGGCGCGTCCCACTCGCTGCTGGACTACAACCGGGCCGGCATCCCGCTCATCGAGATCGTCACCAAGCCGATCGAGGGAGCGGGCGAGCGAGCCCCCGAGGTCGCGCGGGCCTACGTCCGTGAGCTGCGCGAGCTCATCCGCGCCCTCGGCGTGTCCGAGGCCCGGATGGAGATGGGCCAGATGCGCTGCGACGTGAACCTGTCGCTGCGCCCGCACGGCCGGGAGAAGTTCGGCACCCGCAGCGAGACCAAGAACGTCAACTCGCTGCGGTCCGTCGAGCGCGCCGCCCGCTTCGAGATCCAGCGGCACGCGGCCGTGCTGGACGGCGGCGGCACGATCATCCAGGAGACCCGGCACTTCCACGAGGACACGGGGTCCACGACCTCGGGCCGCGTGAAGGAGGAGGCCGAGGACTACCGGTACTTCCCGGAGCCCGACCTGGTGCCCGTGGCGCCCTCGCGCGAGTGGGTCGAGGAGATCCGTTCCGCCCTGCCCGAGCTGCCGCTGGTGCGCCGCAACCGGCTCCGCGAGGAGTGGGGGATCTCCGGCACCGACATGCAGTCCATCCTCAACGCCGGGGCGCTGGACCCGATCGTCGCCACGATCGACGCCGGTGCCGACGCGGCCTCCGCCCGCAAGTGGTGGATGGGCGAGCTGGCCCGCGCCGCCAACGAGTCCGCCACGGCGCTGGACGAGCTGGCGATCACCCCGGAGCAGGTCGCGCGGATCGCCGAGCTGGTCGTCAAGGGCGATCTGAACGACAAGCTGGCCCGCCAGGTCATCGAGGGCGTCCTCGCCGGTGAGGGCACGCCGGACGAGGTCGTCGACAAGCGCGGTCTGAAGGTCGTCTCCGACGAGGGTGCCCTGGGCACCGCCGTCGACGAGGCCATCGCCGGCAACCCGGGCATCGCGGACAAGATCCGCGGTGGCAAGGTCGCCGCCGCGGGCGCGCTGGTCGGCGCCGTCATGAAGGCCACGCGCGGACAGGCGGACGCCGCCCGCGTGAAGGAGCTGATCCTGGAGAAGCTCGGCGTCGCCGAGGGCTGACCGCGGAAAGCGGGGGAGGGGGCGCACCGGTTCGGTGCGCCCCCTCCTTCACGCGGTCAGGTGCGGCGGGCCACCACCCGCGTGAAGCCCAGCGTGCGGCCCCGGTCCGCGCGCAGCATCCGCGCGCTCTCCCGGCTCATCCGTACGTGGAACTCCTCCGCGCTCTCCTCGGCGACCACGTCGCACCAGAGCAGCCACTCCCGCCAGCCGTCCTCCAGCCAGTCCGCCGTCTCCACCTTCACGGCGCCGCTGCGGGCCCAGTGGCGGCGCCACCAGGCGGGGCTGTGGAAGCACCAGAACGCCGGGTCCCAGTACGGCTTCATGTGCTCCGGCGGCTCGCTGCCCTCGATCTCCTCGGGCATCGACGGGACGACGACCCCGATCCGCCCGCCGGGCTTCAGCAGCCGGGTCAGCGTCGGCAGGTAGAGGTCGTCGGTGCCGAAGTACTGGTACGCGTCGATCGAGACGATCGCGTCGAAGCTCTCCTGTCCGAAGGGCAGGTCGTGGGCCTCGGCGTGGACCGGGAACACCCGGTCGGCGACGCCCGCATCGGCGATGCGGCGCGCGTTGTCGTCCGGCTCGATCCACAGGTCGGCCGCGGTGACCTGGAGGTCGTACTCCCGGGCCAGGAAGACCGAGGTCATGGCGCGGCCGCAGCCCAGGTCGAGCACGCGGGCGCCGGGGCGCAGAGTGTCGAGGCCGAGGGCCGGGGCGAGCCACTCCAGCAGCCACAGCGCGTGCGGGCCCATCCCGTTCTCGATGGTCCAGCGGGCGTCGTAGGCGCTGCTGCGGGGGTACCGGGGCAGGGTGAGGCGGCTAGTGAGGTCGTCGTGCGGGGTGTTCGATGTGATGTCCGACATCGGTGAACGGGCTCCTTGGGGCCGTGACGGGGATGAGGGTCTCGTCGGAGATCGGGCGGACAAGCATCAAAGCACCTGCTTCGGCCGGCGGCGGACTGCCGTGGGACGTCGGACCGACGGACGCTAGCAGCCGGCCCCGCACCCCCGCATCCGGGTTTCCGGTGGTGGGGCGCTACGCTCGCGCCACATGAGTGGACGCGCCGATTCCGACGATCCGCCCCTGGACCAGCGGGTGGATGCCGCCGACGCCGACGCCGACGCCGAAGACGTCGAGCACGAGGTGCGGCGGGCCCGGTGGACCGCTCTCGGTACCGGCAGCGTGCTCGCCCTCGCCGGTGCGGCCGCCGCCGTACTGCGTCTCGCCGGCTCCGCGCCGGTCCTCGTCCCCGTCGCGTACGCCTGTGGCGCCGCCGTCTGTGCCCTCGCCGCGGTGCTGGGCTCCCGGGGCCGTACCCGCAGGGCCCTGTGGCTGCTGATCGCGGGGCTCATGACCATGGCGCTGGGGGACCAGTTCGACTGAGCGGAACCGCTGGTCGAAGCGGTGTGAAGAACGCCACGAAAGCGACAAACGATCAGACATGCCTGCAACAGTGTCAGTGCATTGCTCATGCGTTCTTTGCGGGCTGTTCCGTCATCCTCGGCTGTTCCCGGTCAAAGATCCACACCGAGTCACTACGGGAGCACATTCGTGGCAGCCCTCGCTCGCTGGTGTGTCCAACGCCGTCCCTTCACCGTTCTGCTCTGGCTTCTGGCCCTCATCGGGATATCCGCCGGCGCGTTCCTCGCCGGCTCCGCCTACTCGAACGACTACAAGGTGCCCGGCACCGAGTCGGGGCGGGCCACCGAGCTGCTGAAGGAGGGCTTCCCGGATCTCGGCGGCGACAGCGACAACGTGGTCTGGCACACCACGTCCGGCAGCGTCCGCGACAGCGGCGTCGAGCAGAGCATGACCCGCACCCTGGACCGTATCGAGGAGCTGCCCGGCGTCGCCGTGGTCAGCGGCCCGTACGACGACCACGGCGCCGGCCGGGTCAGCGCGGACGGCCTCACCGCCTACGCCACCGTCACCTTCGACGCCCAGTCCAAGGACATCGACGCGGGCCAGGCCGCCGAGGTGGTGAAGACGGCCAAGGCCGCCGAGACCGACGGACTCGAGGTCGAGCTGAGCGGCGGCGCCGTAGAGCTCAGCGAGTCCGCCGGCGGACACACGGCCGAGATCGTCGGTGTGCTGGTCGCCGCCGTCGTCCTGTTCCTCGCCTTCGGCTCGTTCGCCGCGTCCCTGCTGCCCATCGCCACCGCCCTGGTCGGCGTCGGTACGGCCTACGCCGGGATCGTGCTGCTCGGTCACGTCATGACCGTCGCCGACTTCGCGCCCATGCTCGGCATGCTGATCGGGCTCGGCGTCGGCATCGACTACGCCCTGTTCATCGTCACCCGGCACCGGCGCGGACTGAAACGCGGCCTGAGCGTCACCGAGGCCGCCGTCAACGCCGTCGCCACCACCGGACGGGCGGTCGTCTTCGCGGGCGCCACCGTCTGCATAGCCCTGCTGGGCATGCTCATCCTGCGGCTGAACTTCCTCAACGGCGTCGCCGTCGCCGCCTCGCTCACCGTCGTCCTGACGGTCGCCGCCTCCGTCACCCTGCTGCCCGCCCTGCTGTCGTTCATCGGCATGCGCGCGCTCAGCCGCAGGGAGCGGCGCCGGCTGGTGGAGCACGGGCCGGAGCCGGAGCTGCCGACCGGGCTCGCCGCCCGCTGGTCGGCGTTCGTCGAGCGCCACCCCAAGCTGCTCGGTGCCGTCGCGGTCGTCGTCATGGCCGTCCTCGCGCTGCCCACGCTCTCCCTCCACCTCGGTACCTCCGACCAGGGCAACGACCCCAAGGCGTCCACCACACGCCAGGCCTACGACCTCCTCGCCGACGGCTTCGGCCCCGGGGTGAACGGCCCCCTCACCCTGGTCACCCACGTCGACGGAGCGCAGGACCGGCTCGCGCTGGACAACCTCGACGCCACCCTGCGCGGCACCGAGGGCGTCGCGTCCGTGTCGCCCGCGACCTACGGCGCCGGGGGCGACACCGCGTACCTCACCGTCGTACCGGAGTCGTCGCCGCAGTCGAAGCAGACCAGTGACCTCGTCGACCGGCTGCGGGACGACGTGCTGCCGCGGGCGGAGTCGGGCACCTCGCTCGATGTGCACGTCGGCGGCGTCACGGCGGGATACGACGACTTCGCCGACGTCATCGTGCAGAAGCTGCCGCTGTTCGTCGGTGTGGTGATCGGACTGGGCTGTCTGCTGCTTCTGCTGGCCTTCCGCTCGATCGGCATACCGCTCAAGGCCGCCGCGATGAACGTGGCCGCCGTCGCCGCCGCCTTCGGTGTCGTCGTCGCGATCTTCCAGTGGGGCTGGGGCAGCGAACTGCTCGGCCTCGGCAGCGCGGGCCCCATCGAACCCTTCCTGCCCGTGATCATGGTGTCGGTCCTCTTCGGGCTCTCCATGGACTACCAGGTCTTCCTGGTCAGCCGGATGTACGAGGAATGGCTGGAGACCGGCGACAACCGGCGGTCCGTCCGGGTCGGCCTCGCGGAGACCGGCAGGGTGATCAACTCGGCCGCCGTGATCATGATCTCGGTCTTCCTGGCCTTCGTCCTCAGCGGCGACCGCGTGATCGCCATGTTCGGCATCGCGCTCGCCGCGGCCGTCGCCCTCGACGCCTTCGTCCTGCGCACCCTGCTCGTGCCCGCGCTGATGCACCTCCTCGGCAGCGCCAACTGGTGGCTGCCGGGCTGGCTGGACCGGATCCTGCCCCGGATCAGCATCGAGCCGCCCGAGGCCCGTGCCGCCCATGAGAGGCTGGCCGCCGCCACGGACGCCGGCGTGGCGGACGTGCTGGCCGAAGAGGAGCAGCAGCGGGATGTACGCGATACGACTGGGTGACGACGGAGCCGAACTGCGCCCGCTGGAGCCCTGGCACGCGGAGGAGTACCTGGCCCATCTGGACCGGGGCCGGGAGTTCATCAACCAGTACGTCCCCTTCGGCTCCCGGGTCACGGACGTGGCCGGTGCCCGGGAGGTGCTCCAGCGGTACGCCGACTGGCGCGCCGCGGACACGGCCTCCCTGCACGGGATCTGGCTGGACGGCACGCTCCTCGGCGGGGTGCTCACCCTGAACTTCGACGCCGCGGGCGGCAACTGCGAGGTCGGCTGCTGGCTGGAGCCCGCCGCCACCGGGCGCGGGCTCATCACCCGCGCGATGCGGATCCTCATCGACTGGGCGGTCGAGCAGCGCGGCATCCACCGGGTCGAATGGGTCGCGGCGGCCGGGAACGTGAAGAGCATCGCCGTCGCCCGCCGGCTCGGCATGACCCGGGACGGGGTGCGCCGGGAGGCCCAGCTCCATCACGGCGTACGCCATGACCTGGAGGTGTGGTCGGTGCTGGCCCCGGAGTGGCGCGCGCGCGACGATCATTAAGCGGACTCTCAGACGACGTCCGTACGGTGCCGGGCATGGGAACCAAGACAGTGGACGAGACCGCAGCCGGGACCGGAGCCGAAACCGGAACCGAGCACGACGAGACAGCGGTGGACGCCACCGGAACCGAGCCCGATACGACGACGGACGCCTCACAGGACGGTCCCGGCGCCTCCGGGACCGAGGAGGAGACCCCTTCCGGTGTCGGACAGGGTGCCGCCGCCGTGGTCTCCGTCGCCCTCGGCCTCGTCTCGCTCACCGGGAGCTGGGTCGGCACCGTGGCCGCCGCCCGCGAGACCCTCGTCGGCCAGCTGGAGACGGCCGCCGACGCCGGTGTGGCGACCCAGGTCAAGGAGGTGTACGGCGACGCCTGGCAGACCAGCGCCCTGTGGGGCGGCCTGTTCGCGCTGACCGCGCTGATCGTCGGCGTGGTGGTGCTGGCGCGGCCCGCCTTCGGGACGCCCGGCCGGACGGTCCAGGCGCCCTGGATCAAGTCGGTCGCCTGGGCGGGTGTGTCGCTCGGCGTCGTCGGGCTGCTGCTGGCGGTCCTCAAGTACACCGACGTACTGCTGGGACTGCCGGCCACCGGCTGATCCGCACACGCGTGAGGGGGGTCTCCCGGGACCCCCCTCACGCGTGTGTCAGGAGGCCAGTACCGCGCGTGCCTCCGCGAGGATGGCCGCCAGCTCCTCGGTCTCCGGCGCGGTGAGCGGCGTCAGCGGCGGGCGGACCGGTCCGGCGTCCAGGCCCTCCAGGGTGACCCCGGCCTTCACCAGCGCCACCGCGTACCCGGGAACCCGCTGGCGCAGCCGGACCAGGGGGTGGAAGAAGGTGCGCTGCAGCGCGTCGATCCGCTTCTGGTCGCCCGCCTGCACCGCGCGGTGGAAGGCGAGGGAGACGTCGGGCGCGAACGCGAAGGCGGCCGAGGAGTACAGCTCCACCCCGAGCGCCCGGTAGGCGGGCTGGCTCGCCTCGGCGGTGGGCATGCCGTTGAAGAACTGGAACTCCTTGCCGGTCCCGTCGAGCGCCTCGTTCACGGCGGGGATGATCCGCGCGAGGAGATCGAGGTCGCCGGTGCCGTCCTTGAAGCCGACGACCGTGGGCAGCTGGGCGATCGCCGCCGCCGAGCGCTCGTCGAAGCGCGCGTTCGCCCGGTTGTAGACGATCAGCGGCAGTCCGGTCTCGCCGGCCACCTCACGGGTGTAGGCGACGAGGCCTTCGGCGGTGGACTCGACCAGGTACGGCGGCATCAGCAGCAGGCCGTCCGCACCCGCCTCCGCGGCCGCCCGCGCCAGCCGGCGGGCCTGGCCGAGCGCGCCGCCGGCCCCCGCGTACACCGGGACGCGCCCGGCCACGGCCTCCACGGCGGTACGGACGACCGCGCCGTACTCCTCGTGGTCCAGGGCGTGGAACTCGCCGGTGCCGCAGGCGACGAACACTCCGCCCGGGCCGGCGTCGACCCGGCCCGCGATGTGCCGGCGCAGGGCGTCGAGGTCGACGTCACCGGACTCGGTGAACGGGGTGACGGGGAAGAAGAGAACGCCTTCGAGCATGGGTGCTTTCCTACTCTGGGTGAGGGACGGGAGGAGTGTCGTCAGTGGTCGGGGAAGGGAGCGCGCACCACGTGGGTGAGCGCGTCCCCCCGCTCCAGCCGGTCGATGTTCGCGGCGATCTCTTCCGCGCGAGCGGCGAAGGTGTCGGCCGTGTGGCCCGAGTGGTGCGGGGTCATCAGTACGTTGGGCAGGTCCCGGAAGGGCAGCCGGCTCGGCGCGTCGGGCGGTCCCGCCCACCACACGTCCAGCGCGGCGCCCGCGATCGTGCCGGAGCTCAGCGCCTCGTACAGGGCCTCCTCCTGGACGACCGGTCCGCGGGCGACATTGACCAGCAGCGCCTTGGGCCCCATGGCCTTCAGTTCGGCGGGGCCGATCAGTCCGCGGGTGGCGGGGGTGAGCGGGACGGTGACCACGACGATGTCGGAGTCGGCGAGGAGGTCCGGGAGCTGTTCGTCGCCGCCGATCCAGTCGGGCCGCAGACCGGTGGGAAAGGGGGCGGTGGGGTCGCGCCGTACGGCGCGGACGCGCAGGCCCACGGCCTGGCACAGCCGGGCGACCTCGGTGCCGGTCTCGCCGAAGCCGACGATGCCGACCCGGCGGCCCTCCAGGGTGGTCCCGAACGGCAGCGCGGGGTCGACCGCCACATTGCGCCACCGCCCGGCGCGCAGGGCACGGTCGGCGCCCAGGACGTCGCGGGAGAGCATCAGGACCGACATCAGCACATGCTCGGCGATGGAACGGCCGTGGTGGTGGGTGGTGGCGACCGTCACCCCGGGGTGGAGCGCGTCCAGCGGGATGCCGTCGTAGCCGGCGCCCACGACGTGGACCAGCCGCAGGCGCTTCGCGCGCCGGGCGTCCTCGGGGGTCAGCTTCGAGCCGACGTAGACGTCGATGTCACCGACGGCCTCGGAGAGTTGTGCGGCGTCCAGGTCGAAGGCCTCCAGCCATGCGTGGTCGCCCCGGGTGGACGCCTTGAGCCGGTCGTGGAAGCGGCCGAGGATGCGGTGGTTCAGCATGACGCGCATCGGGCGGTCACCACCTGGGGGTCTCGGTCGGGAAGGACGGTTCGAAACGGCGCATGTAGCCGGTGTCGTCGCGGTCGCGCAGTCCGCAGTCGAGGTACTGCCGGTGCAGCCGCGCGAGGGCGTCCCGGTCCAGTTCCACACCGAGGCCCGGAGCCGTCGGTACGGCGAGCCGGCCCTCGGTGAACCGCAGCGGCGCGGGGTCGACGACGTCCTCGTCGGGCCGTTTCCAGGGCCAGTGCGTGTCGCAGGCGTAGGTGAGCCGCGGGGTCGCGGCGGCCAGATGGGTCATGGCCGCGAGGCTGACGCCGAGATGCGAGTTGGAGTGCATCGACAGACCCAGGCCGAAGGTCTCGCAGATCGCGGCGAGCTGTCCGCAGCGCCGCAGCCCGCCCCAGAAGTGATGGTCGGACAGGACGATGCCCACCGCGCCCTCGGACACCGCCGGGGCGAGGTCGTCGAAGGAGACCACGCACATGTTGGTCGCCAGCGGGGTCGAGGTGCCGCGGGCCACGGCGGCCATGCCCCCGATGCCCTCGGTCGGGTCCTCCAGATACTGCAGGACGCCGTCCAGCTCCCGGGCGACGCGCAGTGACGTCTGCGTACTCCATGCCGCGTTCGGGTCGAGGCGCAGGGGGAGTTCGGGGAACGCCTCGCGCAGCGCCCTGATCGCGGCGATCTCCTCGTCGGGCGGGAAGACACCGCCCTTGAGCTTGATGGAGGTGAAGCCGTAGGTGCCGATCATGCGGCGGGCCTGTTCGACCAGCCCCGCCGGGTCCAGGGCCGGACCCCAGTCGTCGTCCTCCTGGCCGGGGTGGCCGGCCCACTTGTAGAAGAGGTACGCGCTGTACGGCACCGAGTCGCGCACCGCCCCGCCCAGCAGATCACTGACCGGGCGGCCGACCAGCTTGCCCTGGATGTCCAGGCAGGCCACGTCGAACGGGGACATCACCCGGTCCACGGTGCTGCTGCCCGTGACCATGCCGGACATGCCGTCGCCGCCGCCGGTGTCTTTGCCGAGGGCGCGGGAGGTACGGGCGATCAGGTCGTTGAGGCTCCAGACGTCCATGCCGGTCAGGGCGTCGGCGGCCCGCCGCAGCCGCTCCAGATGCACCGTGCCGCCGTATGTCTCGCCGAGGCCGCTGACACCCGACTCGGTGGTGATCTCCACGATGGTGCGCAGCGCGTAGGGCTCGTGCACCCCGACCGTGTTCAGCAAGGGGTAGTCCCGGAAGGCCACGGGGGTCACGGTGACGGCGGCGATCCGCTCTGAGGTCCGAACCATGAATGCCATCCTCATATGTAGTCGGCGTTCTCATTTGTAGACAGCCGGGTGAGGGATGTCAATGGGCGGCCCCCGGGACGGGGGTGAGCAGGACCCCCTCGGTGAGGAACCGCTCCACATTGCGCAGCGCCAGGTCACCCATGGCCGCTCGGGTCTCCCGGGTGGCGCTGGCGATGTGCGGGAGCAGAACCACCCGGTCCGAGTCCAGGAGCGCCGACGGCACGTTCGGTTCGTCGGCGAAGACGTCGAGCGCCGCTCCGGCGATCCGCCCCTCCTTCACGGCCGTGACCAGGGCGGATTCATCGACCACACTGCCGCGTGCGACGTTCACCAGATGGCCCCGGGGGCCGAGCGCGTCCAGTACCGCGGCGTCGACCAGACCCTCCGTGCCCGCGCCTCCCGCGACGGTGACGACCAGCGCGTCGCACGCCCCGGCCAGTTCCCGCACGGTCGGCAGACGGCGGTACGCGACACCGGGCACCGGCGTGCGCGAGCAGTACGACACCTCCACACCGAACCCCTCGAGCCGACGCGCCACCGCACGGCCGATCCGGCCCAGTCCGAGGACGCCGACCCGCTTCCCGCTCACCCGCGTGGCCAGCGGAAACGCCGCCGTGCTCCACTCGCCGGCCCGCACGAAACGGTCGGCCGCCGAGAGCCGGCGCATCACGTCGATCAGCGCGCCGACCGCCAGGTCCGCCACGCAGTCGGTGAGCACGTCCGGGGTGTTGCTCACGTCGATGCCGCGCGCCCGGGCGCGGGCCACGTCCGTGGTCTCGTACCCGACGCCGAAGTGCACGATCGCGCCCAGCCGCGGCAGCGCGTCCATCAGTTCGTCGCCGACCCCGAAGCGCGCGCTGGTCACGGCGGCGACCACGTCCCCGCCCCGCTCGCGCAGGAAACGCTCCGGGTCGGGCAGTTCGTGCAGCCGTACCGTGCGGTGGCGTTCGGCGAGGGCCCGCTCCAGGTCGGGGAGGAGCGGGGACACCTGCAGCACGGTGGGGGTGGTGCGGGGACTGGCCATGGTGTTCTCCTGTTCTTCGGCGCATACCGGAATGTGGCGCTCCGCCCGCTGCCGGGAGCTCGGGAGGTGTCGGCGAGGTGTCCGGGCGGGGAGGGCCGTACGGATCCGTTCCTGCGCATGTCTTGACGCTGCCACGGTGCCGGTTTAGCTTCGGCGTTCACAGATGCGGACCGAGTACGCAAGTGTAGACAGCCTCTCGCAGTCGACGTACGTGGAACGCGACACACCAGCACCTACCGGAGACAGGCCGACGATGAAGTTCTCCGTTTCCTCCACCCCGCCCACCGGGCGACGGCGGTACCGCGCGACCACGGCGACGCTCCTGGCGGGCACGGTGCTGCTGGCCAGTGGCTGCGCCGTGGCGGGCAGCGCCGCCGGTGACGCCGGCCGTGCCGACGGCCGCACCCTGCGCGTGGTGCTCACCCAGGAACCACCGACCCTGGAACCCTGCGAGGCCTCGCTGACCGGCACCGGCGTCGTCGTCCGGTCCAACATCACCGAGCCCCTCGTCGAACGCGACCCCGACTCCGGCGAACTGCACCCCCTGCTCGCCACCGGCTGGAAACAGCGCGACGACCGCACCTGGACCTTCGACATGCGCGAGGGGGTGACCTTCCAGAACGGCGAGCCCTTCACCGCCGAGGACGCCGCCTTCTCCATCGACCGGGCGGTCAACTCCGACCTCGCCTGCAACGTCGAGGGCTATGTCTTCGGCGACGAGGACCTGAAGGTGACGGCGGAGAGCGACACCCGGCTGACCGTCACCACCGAGCAGCCCGACCCGATCCTGCCGCTGCGCCTGAGCTTCGTGGAGATCGTGCCGCGCACCACGAACGCCGACGCCAAGGTCCGTATCCCGGTCGGCACCGGCCCCTACGCCGTCGCCTCCTGGCAGCCCGGAGCGGCCATCAACCTCAGCCGCTACGACGACTACTGGGGCGACGCCCCCGACTTCCCCCGCGCCCGCTACGTCTGGCGCAGCGACGCCAGCGTCCGCGCCGCCATGATCGACAAGGGGGAGGCGGAGATCGCCGTGGCGCTCGACCCCGTCGAGGCCGAGAAGGACACCACGGTCGCCTTCCCCAACAACGAGACCACCGCGCTGCGGCTGGACGGCCGCGAAGCCCCGCTCGACGACATCCGCGTACGCCGCGCCGTCGACCTGGCCGTGGACCGGGACGGCATCATCGACGCCCTGCTCGGCGGACTCGCCGAACCGGCCGGACAACTGGTCCCGCCCGGAGTGGTCGGACACAACGAGGAGATCGAACCGACCCCGCAGAACGTGAAAGAGGCCACGGCCCTGATCGACGAGGCCGAGGCCGACGGCGTACCCGTCGACCGGCAGATCACCCTCGTCGCCCGCAACGGCATGTTCGCCGGGGTGTCCGAGACGGCCGAGGCACTCCAGTACCAGATGCAGAAGATCGGACTGAACGTCAAGGTCCGGATGGCGGACACCGCCACCCAGCTCCAGTACCAGCTCCGGCCGCTGCCCGAGGACGTCGGGCCCATCGCCCTGCTGATCATGCACGGCAACCAGGCCGGTGACGCGGCCTTCACCACGAGCCAGTACCTGCTCAGCGACGGCCCCCAGTCCACCTTCGGCACCGAGGAGCTCGACCGGCGCATCGCCGACGCCGGCGCACTCTCCGGCGACCAGCGGCAGAAGGCCTTCGCCGACCTGCTCGTGGACCAGAACAGGTCGGTCGTGCAATACGCCCACCTGGCCCATATGAGCGGACTGCTCGGCCTGTCACCGTCCATCCGGTACGAGCCGAACTCCGCCACCGGCGACGAGATGCGGCTGGCAGAGGTCAGCCCGGCGAAGGCGGGACAGCACTGATGATCATCTTTCTGCGCAAACGCATCCTCTCCAGCGCCGTCCCCCTGGTGTGCGTGGTCCTGGGCGTGTTCTTCCTGGCCCGGATGACCGGCAACCCGGTCGACCTCTACCTCCCGCTCAGCGCCACCGCCGAACAGCGCGCCGAGTTCTCCGCCGCCCAGGGCTTCGACCTCTCCGTCCCGGCCCAGCTGTGGAACTACCTCGTCGACGCCGCCCACCTGGACTTCGGCACCTCGCTGCGGACCGGGCAGTCCGCCACCGAGATGGTGCTCGACGCCTTCCCCGTCACCCTCCAGCTCGCCGGCGTCACCATGCTCCTGGCGATCAGCGGGGCCGTACTGATCGGCAGCCTCGCCGCCTACCGGCCCAACTCCCTGATGGACCGCGTCGCCAGCCTGCTGTCGATGACGGCCGCCAGCATCCCCGACTTCTGGTTCGCCGTCATGGGCGTCCTCGTCTTCGGCGTCAGCCTCGACCTGCTGCCCACCTCCGGCACCCTCGGCGGACCCGAGGTCTGGGTCCTGCCCGTCGCGACCCTGCTGATCCGCCCCTTCGGCGTGCTCGTCCAGGTGGTGCGCGGCAGCATGGTCGCCGCGCTCTCCGCGCCCTACGTCAAGATCGCCCGCGCCAAGGGCGCCACACCCCGCCGGGTCATCTTCGGCCACGCCCTGCGCAACGCCGTGACCCCCGTCCTCACCGTCGCCGGTGACCTGACCGTGGGCCTGGTCAACGGCGCCGTCATCGTGGAGACGATCTTCGGCTGGCCCGGCATCGGCAAGCTCATGATCGACTCCATCCTCCAGCGCGACTTCGCGGTCCTGCAGGCGGCCGTCCTGATGACCGCCGTGACGATCTTCGCGCTGAACATCCTCGTCGACGTCTGCCATGCGCTGACCGACCCCCGAGTGCGTCAGGCGGTGCCGGCGTGAGCGAAGGAAGCATCATGACCACGGAAGAGCTCCCCGCCGCGGACGGGCGCGAGGACAGCCCGCAGACCGCCCCCGCCCGCAAGGGCCCGCCCCGCTGGTGGCTGCTGCTCGGCCGGGACCGCCCCGCCGCCGTCGCGGCCGTCGTCCTGAGCCTGGTCGTCCTGGTCGCCCTCTTCGGCCGGCTGTTCATCGGCGACCACGCCCAGCGCCAGAACCTCGACGCCTCCCTGCGCGCCCCCTCCCTGGGCGACGGCTTCTACGGACTGCTCGGCACCGACGTCCTCGGACGCAGCGTGCTGGCCCGGCTGATCGACGCGGCGGCGACGACCCTGTCCGTGGCCGTCCCCGCGGTCCTCTGCTCCCTGGTGATCGGGTCGGCGATCGGCCTGTGGGCCGGCTACCACGGGGGCCGCAGGGAAAGCGTCGCCATGCGCGTCGCCGACATCATCCTCAGCTTCCCCTCCCTGCTCATCGCCGTCGTCGTGCTCTACGTCTTCTCGCCCTCCGCGCTCAACATCGTGCTGATCCTCGCCGTGGCCCGGATCCCGGTGTACCTGCGCACCTCCCGCGCGGAGGCGGCCGAGCTGAGAAGCCGTCTGTTCGTCGACGCGGCCCGCACCTTCGGCACCCCGAGCCGGCACATCATCCAGCGGCACATCCTGCCGATCGCCCTGCCCACCCTGCTGACCGTCGCCACCCTTGACTTCTGCTTCGTGATGCTCACCGAGTCCTCGCTGAGCTTCCTCGGCATCGGCATCCAGCCGCCGGACGTCAGCTGGGGCCTGATGGTCGCCCAGGGCCGGCAGTACCTCCAGACCGCCTGGTGGATCACCGTGCTCCCCGGGCTGGCCATCGTCCTCACCACCGTGTCCGCCACGGTCCTCGCCGCCTGGGCCCGCATCGCCACCGACCCCGCCCAGCGCTGGCGGCTGACGCTGCCCCGCAAGCGCCGCGGTGCCTCCGCCGCCGTACCCCCGGAGATGATCCCGTGACGACCACATCCGCCACCGACCCCGCCCTCGACGTCGAAGGGCTGTGCGTCGACCTGAGCACCGCCTCCGGGACCGTGCGCGCCGTGGACGGCGTCAGCTTCAGCGTCCGCCGCGGCCGCACCCTGGCCCTCCTCGGCGAGTCCGGCTGCGGCAAGTCGATGACCGCGCTGTCGGTCGTCGGACTGCTCGACCCCGCCGCCGAGGTGACCGGGGGCGCCGTACGGGTCAGGGGCGAGGACACCCTGCGGCTGAGCGCGGCCGAGCGCCGCAAACTCGCCGGACCCGTGCTGTCGATCGTCTTCCAGGACGCCCTGACCGCCCTCAACCCGGTGCAGCCGGTGGGCCGGCAGATCGGCGAACCGTTCCGCATCCACCGCGGACTCTCCCGGCGCGAGGCGCGGGAGAAGGCCATCGAGCTGATGACCCGCGTCGGCATCCCCGAGCCGAGACAGCGGGCCAAGTCGTACCCGCACCAGTTCTCCGGCGGCATGCGCCAGCGGCTGCTGATCGCGATGGCCGTCGCCCTCGACCCCGACGTCCTCATCGCCGACGAACCCACCACCGCCCTCGACGTCACCGTGCAGGCCCAGATCATGCGGCTGCTGCGGGACCTCCAGGACGAACGGGACATGGCCGTCGTACTGATCACCCACGACCTCGCCGTGGTCGCCCAGCGCGCCGACGACGTCGCCGTCATGTACGCCGGAACGGTCGTCGAACAGGGCACCGTGCGCGAGGTCTTCTCCGCGCCCCGCCACCCCTACACCCGCGGACTGCTCGACTCCGTCCCCGAGGACGCCGAACGCGGACAGCCGCTGCCCGCCGTCCCCGGCAGCCCGCCCGAACTGAGCGCCGTGCCGTCCGGCTGTGTCTTCCAGGCCCGCTGCCCGCTGGTGCGCGAGCGCTGTGTGTCGGAGCGGCCGGTGCTGCGCGCCACCGGCGACGCACGGTCGGCCGCCTGCCACTTCTCCGAGGAGCTCGCCCGTGACTGAGTCCCGCACCACCACCGCGGCCCCCGGGGCCCCGGCCGGGGAGAACCCGCCGCTGCTGGAAGTCAGCGGCGTCACCAAGTCCTTCGGCGGCGGACGCCGCCGGCTGACCGCCCTGGACGGCGTCGACGTACGGCTCGGCCGGGGCGAGACCCTCGGACTCGTCGGCGAGTCCGGCTGCGGCAAGTCCACCCTCGCCCGGGTCCTGCTCGGCCTGGAACGCCCCGACGCCGGCACGGTCCGCTACGACGGTGTCGACCCGTTCGCCCTGCGCGGCAAGGAACTGCTCAACTGGCGGCGCCGCGTCCAGATGGTCTTCCAGGACCCCTTCGCCTCCCTCAACGCCCGAATGTCGGCCGCCGACCTGATCAGCGAGCCCTGGCGCACCCACCCGGACGTCGTCCCCGACGCCAAGGCCCGCGAGAAGCGGATCCGCGAACTCCTGTCCCTGGTCGGACTGCGGGACGGCGACGCCCACCGCTACCCCAACGAGTTCTCCGGCGGACAGCGCCAGCGCATCGGCATCGCCCGCGCGCTCGCCCTCGACCCCGACCTCATCGTCTGCGACGAACCCGTCTCCGCCCTCGACCTGTCCGTGCAGGCCCAGGTCCTCAACGTGCTCTCCGAACTCCAGTCCCGGCTCGGCGTCGCCTACGTCTTCATCTCCCACGACCTGTCCGTGGTGCGGTACATCGCCGACCGCGTGACCGTGATGTACCTCGGCAAGGTCATCGAACACGGCGAGACCGAGGACGTCTTCGACCGGCCGCAGCACCCCTACACCGCCGCGCTGATGTCGGCCGCGCCGGTCCTGGACGCCTCCCGCGCCGCCCACGACCAGGAGATCCAGCTCAAGGGCGAGATCCCCTCACCCTTCGACATCCCCTCCGGCTGCCGCTTCCGCACCCGCTGCTGGCGCGCGCAGGACACGTGCGCCACCGAGGCACCCCCGCTCGTCGTCCGCCCGTCCGAGGGCGCGGGCGACGACCACACCGCCCTGTGCCACTTCCCCCTGGAGGCCCGGTCTGCGTGGGCATGACCGGCACGGAGTTCGCCCTGCTCTCCCTCACGGTGGGCGTCGGCGCGGTGCTCCAGGTGTCCGTGGGCTTCGGCCTCGGCATGATCGCCGCGCCGGTGTTCTCCCTGGTCGACCCCACCCTGGCCCCGACCGTCGTCCTGCTGCTCGCCGCCGGCGTGACGGCGGCGGTCCTGGTGCGCGAACGCGGCTCGGTGGATCTGCGCGGCTGCGGCTGGGCCCTCGTCGGACGGGTCCCGGGCGTGGCCGCCGGAGCCCTGCTCGTGGTGATGCTGCCAGCGAAGTACCTCGCACTGCTCATCGCCGCCGTGGTGCTCACCGGCGTCGCGGTGAGCGCGGCCGGATACGTGCCCCGGGTGCGGCGCTCCTCGGTGTTCCTCGCCGGGATGGCGTCCGGGGTGATGGGCACGGCGACCTCCATCGGGGGCCCGCCGATGGCGATGGTGTGGCAGCGGCTCAGCGGACCCCGACTGCGGGCCACGATGAGCGCGTTCTTCCTGGCGGGCTCACTGATGAGTCTGGTCGCGCTGTCGGCGGCCGGCGCGGTCGGGGCGCACACCCTGCACCGCACGGCGCTGCTCGCACCGGCGGCCGTCGCGGGCGTGCTCCTCGCCGGCCCGCTCACCCGCCGGCTCGACGCCCGCCACACCCGTACGGCGGCCATGGCCCTCGCGGTCGCCGGCGCGGCGGGCCTGGTCGCCCAGCAACTAAGCACCTTCTAAGGCCCCGCCCCGCGCACAAGATACGGCACCCTCCCGATGTGCCGACCCCGCCTTGGAGACGAAGGTGAAGACACCAACCACCGCCTCCTCCAAGGAACCCCGAGATGTTCGAGTACGCCCTCCACCGCCTCCACCACGAAGACCTCCTCCGCCAGGCGGCCGACGAACGCCAGGCCCGGGAAGCCCGCCGCCGATCCGCCCGCAGACCGCGGGCAGTCGTGCCGCTGGGGCGGCACGGGTGGGCGCGACGGCGCCCCGCCGGCGCCGGGCCGCGCGACACCCCCCGCCCAGCCCCGACCCCCGGCACCCGCAAGCACCGCGCCGCGTGACCGCCCCCGGGCCGCACCACACCCCCGCCCACCCGAAAACCGGTGACCCCGCCACCAAGGCGCATGCCATGCTCAACCACGTGGAGACCAAGTCCCTCAGCCCCGTCTTCGTAGGCCGCCGCCCCGAACTCGACACCCTCGACACCGCCCTCACCCGGGCCACCACCGATCCCCAAGCCCTCCTCATCGGCGGCGAGGCCGGCATCGGCAAAACCCGCCTCGTCGAGGAGTTCGCCACCACCGCCCGCCGCCGGGGCGCCATCGTCGCCCTCGGCGGCTGCGTGGAGATCGGCGCCGACGGACTCCCCTTCGCCCCCTTCTCCACCGCCCTGCGCCAACTCCGCCGCGAACTGCCCGGGCAACTCGCCGCCGCCGCCGACGGACAGGAGGAGGAACTCGCCCGCCTCCTCCCCGAACTCGGCACCACCGCCGCCGCCCGAGAGGCCCGCCGGGACGAACAGGGCATGGCCCGCCTCTTCGAGCTCACCGCCCGCCTCCTCGAACGCGTCACCGCCGAACACACCGTCGTCCTCGCCCTGGAGGACCTCCACTGGGCCGACGCCTCCACCCGTCACCTCCTCTCCTACCTCTTCCGCACCCTGCGCACCGGCCGCCTCGTCGTCCTCGCCACCTACCGCTCCGACGACATCCACCGCCGCCACCCCCTGCGCCCCCTCCTCGCCGAACTCGACCGCCTCCGCACGGTCCAGCGCATCGAACTCGGCCGCCTCAACCGCGAGGAGGTCGCCCGGCAGGTCGCCGGCATCATCGCCCGCGAACCCGAACCCGGCCGCGTCGACGACATCTTCGAACGCTCCGACGGCAACGCCTTCTTCGTCGAGGAACTCGCCGTCGCCGCCGACGAGGGCTGCCGCACCGGACTCACCGACTCCCTGCGCGACCTCCTCCTCGTCCGGGTCGAGCGCCTGTCGGAGAGCGCCCAGCGGGTCGCCCGGATCGTCGCCGAGGGCGGCTCCACCGTCGAGGACCGGCTGCTCGCCGCCGTCGCCGGGCTCGGCGAGGACGACCTCATCGAGGCCCTGCGCGCCGCCGTGAACGCCAGCATCCTCGCCCCCGCCCCCGACCGGGACGGCTACCGCTTCCGCCACTCCCTGGTCCGCGAAGCCGTCAGCGACGACCTGCTGCCCGGCGAACGCTCCCGCCTCAACCGCCGCTACGCCGAGGCCCTGGAGGCCGACCCCGCCCTCGTCCCCGCCGACGAGCGCGTCACCCGCCTGGCCAGCTACTGGTACCACGCCCACGACGCGGCCAAGGCCCTCCCCGCCGTCCTCGACGCCTCCGTCGAGGCCCGCCGGCGCCACGCCTACTCCGAACAACTCGGGCTGCTGGAACGGGCCATGGAACTCTGGGACGCCGTCCCCGACACCGTACGGGCCACCCTGCGCCCCCTCGACTACGCCGAGGCCTACCCTCCCTGCGGCTGCGACCCCGAGACGACGCCGCTGCGCTATCTCGACCTGATGGCCGAAGCCGCCGTCGCCGGCCGCCTCTGCGGGGAACGCGAACGCTCCCTGAAGATCACCAAACGGGCGCTGCGCCTCCTCGAGGAGGACCCGGACCCCCTGCGCGCCGCCTGGTTCTGGGTACAGCGCTCCCGGATCACCCAGTCCCTCGCCCGCGGTGACGGCTGGGCCGAACTCGGCACCGCACAGGCCCTGGTGCGCGGACTGCCCCCGTCCGAGGTGCACGCCGAGGTCCTCGCCTCCGCCGCCAGCTGGTCCATGCTGCACGAACCCGGGCCGGACGCCATGGCCGCCGCCGAACGCGCCGTCGAGTACGCCCGCATGGTCGGCGCCCACGACATCGAACTCAACGCCCGGCTCACCCTCGGCAGCCTCGTCGTCGACGCCGGCGACATCGACACCGGGCTCACCGGGATGTACGAGGTCAAGGAAGGGGCGACCGAACTGGGCGTGGACATGGTGCTGGCCCGCGCCTATGTGAACCTCCCGTCCGTCCTCGAAGGCGTCGGCCGATCCGAGGAGGCCGCGCGGCTCCTCCAGGAAGGCGTCCACGTCACCCGCAGGCTCGGTCTGCTGGACTCCGAGGGCTGGGTGTGGGGCAACCTCGCCGAGTCCCTCCACTCCCTCGGCCGCTGGGACGAGGCGGCGCGCGCCGCGGCCAGCGCGCACCGGCTGGGACAGAGCGCCAAACCGCGCGCCGGCGGTTCCGTGCGGCTGGCACACCTCGCATACGACCGCGGGGACATGGACGAGGCGGCCCGCCGGCTCGCCGACGCCCGCACCTTCTTCGGCACCCACGACCCGATGCCGCAGTACGCCCTCCCCATGACATGGGTCGCCCTCGGGATAGCCGCCGCCGAGGGCCGGCTCCCCGACGCCCGTGCCGAACTGCTCACCACCCTCGACAACGGACTCCCGCCCGGAACCCAGCGCTACGGCTGGCCCCTCCTGCTCGCCGCCACGACCGCCGAGGCCGACGCGCACGGCTCCCCGGCGACCGCACCCGGCCGCCCGGAGATCCTGGAACGCATCCGCAAGGCCGCCAAGACCCTGGCGACCGGCGTGCCCGTATGGCAGGCCCACGACGCATGGCTGCGCGCCGAGCTGCTGCGGGCCGAGGGCAGGACCGACCCGGACGCCTGGTCCACCGCCGTCGAAGCCTTCGAGCCACTGGAGCGGCCCTTCGACCTCGCACGCGTCCGGTTCCGGCTCGCCGAGGCACTGCTCGCCTCCGGCGCCGGCGACGACGAACGCGCCCGCGCCACCGAACTGCTGCGGCTGGTGACCGCCGTCGCCGGCCATCTCGGCGCCGCACCGCTGGCCCGCTCCGCCACGCTCCTGGCACAGCGCGCCCGCCTCGCACTGGCGCCCGCCCGCCGCGAGCAGGCTACCGCCGACCCGGCCGAATCGCTCGGCCTCACCAGCCGGGAGCGCGACGTCCTGCGCCTGGTGGCCGCAGGCCACACCAACCGCCGTATCGCCGAGGAACTGTTCATCTCCCCGAAGACGGCCAGCGTCCACGTCTCCAACATCCTCGCCAAACTGGGCGTCTCCGGCCGGGGCGAGGCGGCGGCCGTCGCACACCGGCTCGGCCTGTTCCCGACGACGCAGACGCGTGAACGGCGCGGCGCGGGACACTAGCCGTACGACCCATTCGTCCCGGGGAAGGGAAGCGATGTTCAACGCCTTCGAGGAACTGTTCGCACCCGGCCGTAAACACACCCGGGACGAGCGGAAACGTCTGGAGCTGAGCCGGCAGGACGTCGGCGACGCCGACCCCGGACGCGGGCCGATAGACCTCGCGTCCGGAAAGGTCACCGTGCGCCCGCCGGCCACTCCGGAGGAGGAACCCGGCGAAGAGACCTGAGCGCCGGCTAGCTCACCTCCAGCTCCAGGATGCGGTCGTCGTCCTCCTTCGGGTCGCCGCGCCCGTCCGTGTTGCTGGTGACCAGCCAGAGCTTGTTCTTGCCCGCCGGGGCCACCGTGCGCAGCCGGCCGTACTCCTCCTCCAGGAAGGCCTGCGGGTCCGCCGACGCCTCGGTGCCCTTGAGGGGTATGCGCCACAGCCGCTCGCCGCCCAGGCCCGCCATCCAGATGGAGCCCGCGGCGTAGGCGATACCGCTGGGGGAGGCCTCGTCCGTGGTCCACTGGTCGACCGGGTTGTGGAAGCCGCCGTCGTCCGACTCGCCCTCCGCCTCCGGCCAGCCGTAGTTGTCACCCGGCTTGATCGCGTTCAGCTCGTCCCAGGTGTCCTGGCCGAACTCCGAGGCGAACAGCCGCTGTTTGCCGTCCCAGGCCAGCCCCTGCACATTGCGGTGCCCGTACGAGTACACCGGGGAGTCCGGGAACGGGTTGCCCGGCGCCGGCTCGCCGTCCGGGGTCAGCCGCAGGATCTTGCCGCCCAGGGACTCCTTGTCCTGGGACAGACCCGTGTCACCGCTCTCGCCCGTGCCCGCGTACAGCATCCTGTCCGGGCCGAACGCGATCCGGCCGCCGTTGTGGATCATCCCCTTGGGGATGCCCCGGAACACCGTGTCCGGCGCTCCCAGCTGCTCACCGGCCGGTTTCCCCTCGTCGTAGATCATGCGGACGATGCGGTTGTCGGAGGCCGAGGTGAAGTAGGCGTAGACCATGTGGTCCGACGCGTACTCGGGCGAGAGGGCGATACCGAGCAGGCCGCCCTCGCCCGACGGGGAGACCCCGGGCACCTCGCCCAGCTCGGTCTTCTCGCCGGTCCTCCCGTCGACCCGGGTGATCGTCGCCTCGTCCCGCGAGGACACCAGCAGGTCGCCGTCGGCCAGCGGGGCCAGGCCCCAGGGGGTGCTCAGGCCCGTGGCGACCGTACGCGCCACCTTCACCGAGCCCTTCGCGGGTGGTGTCTCCTCCGGGGAACCCTCCGGCGACGACGAGCCGGCAGCCGTCCCGGTGGGTGTGGCGGTGGCGCTGCCGTCCTCGCCCGGCGGTCCCCCGTCGCCGGAGGAGCAGCCGGCGGTCAGCAGGAGCGCGGCGGCGGCCAGTACGGCCGACACGGCTCGTCGTTGCACGATCTCGTCCCTTCGACGCGGCGGTTCTACCTGTCATACACCGCTCGCGCCTCCCAGGTTCCCGATCCCGCAACCTCGAACCCCGGGCCCACCGTCCACGAGGCCGCGCTCAGTCCCAGGACCCCTGTGCCGCGGGCAGTTCCGCGATCTCCGCGACGTCGCGTCCCGTCAGCCGCAGACCCGCCGCCGCCGCGTTCTCCGTGACCCAGCGCTCCTGCTTGGCGCCGGGGACCGGGATCACCTGGCGGCCCCGGCCCAGTACCCAGGCCAACGCCACCTGTGCCGGGGTGACGTGGTCGCCGTGGCGGCGGGCGACGCGGCGCAGGCCGACCACGAGGGGCTGGTTCGCGGCCATCATCTCGGCCGTGAAGCGCGGGTGCCGGGCGCGCGGATCGTCCGCCTCGAACCCCACGCCCGGTGTCAGCGTCCCGGTCAGGAAGCCGTTGCCCAGCGGCATCGCCGCCAGGAACCCGACCCCGCGAGACTCGCACCACGGCAGCAGCGTCTCCAGCGCCTCCGGCGACCACACCGACAGCTCCGCCTCCACCGCGCTCACCGGGAAGACCTGCTGCACCCGCTCCAGCTGCCGCACCGTCGCGTCGTGCAGCCGGGCCCCCGGCCGCCGGGACGCGCGCGCCCCCACCGCGCACAGCCCCAACGCCCGTACCTTCCCCGCCCGTACGAGCTCCGCCATCGCGCCCCAGGTCTCCTCCACCGGGACCTCCGGATCGGCGCGGTGCAGCTGGTACAGGTCGATGACATCGGTCCCCAGCCGGCGCAGCGACGCGTCGCAGGCCCTTCTCACGTACCCGGGGCGGCCGTTGGCCACGATGTGCTGGTCACCCACCAGCAGACCGACCTTCGTGGACACGAACGCGTCGGAGCGCCGCTCCTTCAACACCCGGCCGAGCAGCAGCTCGTTGGTGAACGGGCCGTACATGTCGGCGGTGTCGAGAAGTGTCGAGCCCAGGTCCAGCGCCCGGTGCACCGCCCTGAGCGACTCCTCGCCACGCTGCCGCGACGTGCTGTACGCCCAGCTCATCGGCATGCACCCGAGTCCGACGGCGCCCACCGCGAGCGCCCCCGCGCCGATCGTCCTGCGCTCCACCTGCTCGTGACCCTCCCTCTCCGGCCCCCCAACCTAACCTCTGCCGTTCCGCACATCTGAACTAGCCTCCGGACCATGACCACTGCTGACGTATGGCTTCCCATCCCGCCGGACGAGATCGAGGGTCTTCCCGAGGGGCCGCGCTACCGCCACTGGGACGGGGCCGACGAGTTCCCCGCCGACCCGGCCGACTGCGGCTTCTACGTCGTGCCCTACATGAAGCCCCCGGGCGTCGGCATCCGCCCGCTGCCGCTGATGCGCTCCGTCCGCGTCGTACAGACCCTGTCGGCCGGCACCGACCATGTGGAGCCAGGCCTGAAGGACCTGCCCGCGGGTGTCCGGCTGTGCAACGCGCGCGGAGTGCACGAGGCCAGCACCGCCGAACTCACCCTCGCGCTGATCCTCGCCTCCCTGCGCGGCATCCCCGACTTCGTGCGGGCACAGGACAAGGGCGAGTGGCGCGGCGGGTTCCGACCCGCGCTCGCCGACAGGAACGTGCTCATCGTGGGGTACGGCTCGATCGGCGCCGCCATCGAGGACCGGCTCGTTCCGTTCGAGCTCGCGCGGGTGGCGCGCGTCGCGCGCTCCGCACGCACCACGGAGCGCGGGCCGGTGCACCCGCTCACCGAACTGCCCGCCCTGCTCCCCGAGGCGGACGTCGTCGTCCTGTCCACCCCGCTGACCGAGACCACCCGGCACCTCGTGGACGCCGGTTTCCTGGCCCGTATGAAGGACGGCGCCCTGCTGGTCAACGTGGCCCGCGGCGGGGTCGTCGACACCAAGGCGCTGCTCACCGAGGTGGAGAGCGGCCGCATCACCGCGGCCCTCGACGTCACCGATCCCGAACCCCTGCCGTCGGAGCATCCGCTGTGGCGGGCCCCGGGCGTCCTCGTCACCCCGCACGTCGGCGGGCCCACCTCCGCCTTCCGCCCGCGCGCCGAGCGGCTGCTGGTCAATCAGTTGCGCCGTTACCTGAACCAGGAGGAGCCCGGGAACGTGGTCCTGGTGACGGGAGCGGAGGCCCGGTAGTCCGCTTCGGGTACCGTCCGCGTTTCCCCGGGCGCGGTGGGTACTCATCTATCCAGTGATCGTTACGGAGCGTAGAGAACCTATGTCCCTGAGTGACGATCCTGGTGTATCGTCCCGACAGGGGCTGCGCCGCCGACCAACGGCGCAGGGGCAGGAACACTGCGGACAGTGAGGGGGGCGACGGACGATGCACGGCCTGTGGACGAGCGATCCGACGCGGCGGAGCCGTCGGCGACGACCATGTCGCACGACCGCGCGCAGCCGCGGGCACCACGGCGGCCACCACACCAGGCGCGGCGGCCCCGACCCCGGTCCCGGCCGCCACCCCCACGGGTACGGCGGTCGCCGAAGGCACGCCCGCCCGGTGCACCGGAGGCCGAAGGACCCGGGAGCGGAGCGCACCGGGAGGTACCGGTGAGCGCACCCACCCAGACCTCCCCGCTCGAGGGAACACTGCGGCAGCAGCCCGCGCCGACGGCGCTGCTGTCCGGCACGCCGGCCGTCGTGCGCCGGCCCGGCCCGGGCGCCCAGCTCGTCCTCGCCCTCGTCTGCGGTGCCTACGCCGTCGGCGCCGCGTCCGGCTGGGGCTCCGAGCGGCTCGCGCTGATCATGGGCGACTTCGGACTGAGCGCCGCCGCCGCTACGGCCGCGGTGTCCTGCTTCCTCTACGGCCGCAGCCCCCGCACCCGGTTTCGACCGGCCTGGCTGATGTTCGGCCTCTCCTCCGCCATGGCCGCCCTGGGCAACCTGGTCTGGGGGTGGTACGAGGTCGTCCTCGGGCTTCCCGTACCCACCCCCAGCTACGCGGACCTGTTCTTCCTGTGCTTCGCGCCGCCCGCCATCGTGGGGCTCCTGGTGCTCGCCAAACGGCCCGTGAGCAAGGCCGGCTGGGTCTGCCTCGCCCTGGACGCCTGGCTGATCGGCGGCTCCCTGCTCACCCTGGCGTGGAGCCTCGCACTCGCCCAGGCCGCCCAGGCCGAGGGGCCCGGCGTCGCGCACACCGCGCTGTCACTGGCGTACCCGCTGCTCGACATCGCCCTGGTCAGCATGGTGCTCGCGTTGCACTTCCGGCGCTCGTCGGTCAACCGGTCCGCGGTCAACACCGCGATCGGCGCGCTCGCGCTGACCGTCATGTGCGACGCCCTGTTCACCTCCCCGCTGCTGCACGCCGACTACAGCTCCGGACAACTGCTCGACGCGGGCTGGTTCGCCGGCTCGCTCCTCCTGGCGTACGCCCCCTGGGCCGCGCCGCGCGGCGGACGGCCCGAGCGGGAGGGACACACCCGCGTGGTCCGCGAGCACCTGCCCGGGCGGCACGGCGCACCGGACCACCACCACGGACCGCCGCCCGGTGAGCCCGCCCGGCATCCGCTCTCCCGGCCCATCACCGGCTCCCTCGCCGCGCTCACCCCGTACCTCGCCGCCGCCGTATGCACCCTCGGAATCCTCTACAACGTCCTCAACGGGCGCAGCGTCGACCGCGTCGTGCTGATCACCGGGGGCACCGTCGTCCTGGCGCTCGTGGTGCGGCAGGGCATCATGCTGCTCGACAACATCACCCTCACCCAGGAACTGGCGCAGAAGGAGAACCACTTCCGCTCCCTGGTGCAGGGCTCCAGCGACGTCATCATGATCGCCGCCCCCAGCGGCATCCTCCGCTACGTCTCCCCGGCCGCCGCCGGTGTCTACGGCCGTCCGGCGGAGGAGCTGGAGGGGACCGAACTGGCCGGTCTCATCCACCCGGAGGACCTCGGCTGCGTCGTGCACGAGGTGCGCCGCTTCCTCGCCGCCGACCCCGTCGAGGAACCCACGACCCGTATCGAGTGCCGCTTCCGTTCCGGCGGCGGCGCAGGCTGGCTCAACGTCGAGTCGACCGTCAACCGGCACCACGGCGGCCTGATCTTCAACAGCCGCGACGTCACCGAGAGAGTGCGGCTCCAGGCCCAGCTCCAGCACAACGCGGAGCACGACCCGCTCACCGACCTGCCCAACCGCGCCCTGTTCACCCGGCGCGTCCAGCAGGCCCTGTCCGGCCGCCGCTCCTCGGACCGCGGAGCCGCCCTCAGGGGCACGGCCGTGCTCTTCATCGACCTCGACGGCTTCAAAGGCGTCAACGACACCATCGGGCACCAGGCCGGTGACGAGCTGCTCGTCCAGGCCGCCCGCAGACTCCAGGACGCGGTCCGCAAGGGCGACACCGCCTCCCGGCTGGGCGGCGACGAGTTCGCGGCCCTGATCGCCGGGGACGGCGTCCGTGACCGGGACGCGCGCGAGCGGCACATCGTGGAGCTCGCCGACCGCCTCAGAGCGACCCTCTCGCAGCCCTACGCCATCGACGGCAACGATGTCCGGGTCAACGCCTCCATCGGCGTCGCCTTCGCCGAACCCGGCCTCGGCGCGGGCGAGCTGCTGCGCAACGCCGACCTGGCGATGTACCGCGCGAAGGCCGCCGGCAAGGGCCGCGTGGAGCTGTACCGGCCACAGATGCAGCAGGACGTGGTGCGCAGGGCGGAGCTGGCCACCCGGCTGCGCGCGGCACTGCACCACGGCGAGTTCGCCCTGCTGCACCAGCCGGTCGTGTCCCTGGCGGACGGCCGGATCACATCGGTCTGCGCCCAGGCGCGCTGGCGCTCCTCCCAGGGCGTGCTGTTCACCCCGGCGGAGTTCCTGCGCGTGGCGGAGGACAGCGAGAAGACCGCCGAGCTGGGCCGCTGGGTGCTGGAGGAGGCCGTGGAGCAGGCCGCCGAACGGCACGCGACCGGTCTGCCCGTGCCCGTGGCCGTCCGGCTGAGCGCCCACCGGCTGCTCGACCGGTCACTGCCCCTGGGCTCGATCGAGGCCCTGCTGACCCGGCACGGACTGCCGTCCGGCTCCCTGGTGGTCGAACTGGCCGACACCGACCCCAGGGCGTCGCTCGACGAACTGGAGCGCCGGCTGACCGTGCTCAAGCGGCTCGGCGTGCGGATCGCGCTCGACGGCTTCGGCAGCGGTTTCGCGGCGATCACGGCCCTCAGGCGGCTCCCCGTCGACGTGCTGAAGCTCGACCGGGGCCTGGTCGACGGTGTGCTGGAGTCCGCCCGGCTGCACAAGATCACCAGCGGGCTGCTGCGGATCGCCTCCGACCTCGGAATGCAGTCCGTGGCCGACGGCGTGGACCTGCCCGAGCAGGTGGCCGCCCTGCGCGCGATGGGCTGCACGCACGGGCAGGGCGGAGCGTTCTCCCTGGCGCTGGACGAGTACCGGCTGCGCAGAGCGCTGGCCGCCGGGCACTATCCGGTACCGCACGCCCCGGCCGAGCCCGTTTTCGTGGGCGGGGGCGGGAGCGGGAGCACGGGGGTGTACTCCGCCGGGGTGACCGCCGTACTCCAGGGCGGTACGGCACTGCGCTCACATAATGAGACTCCCGTCCCACCCACTTGACAGTGGGTGCGCGCCGGGGGGAGGGTCAGTGCCATGCGCACCCGAATTCTCGTACTTGGAAAGCGCGTCGGCTGACGCTGAGCCTCGACCGCTCAGCGACCACCTCCCGGCGCGCTCCCCTCGCTTGCCTTACGGCACGAGGGGTTTTTTGTTGCACAGGCACCTGCCGAGCAGCACGCGTGACCCGCACGAACCTCGCAAAAACCCTCAGCATCGAGAAGAGAATGCCGATGACCGAGCAGGCCACCGGGGCCCATCACCCGCAGCCCCGGCCCCGATCCGGAGGACAGTCCGCCCCCGTCGAGCACGTCACGGGTGCGAAGTCCCTCATCCGCTCGCTCGAGGAGGTCGGGGTCGACACCGTATTCGGCATTCCCGGGGGCACGATCCTTCCCGCGTACGACCCGATGATGGACTCGAACCGGGTGCGCCATGTGCTCGTCCGCCATGAGCAGGGAGCGGGCCACGCGGCCACCGGCTATGCCCAGGCGACCGGGAAGGTCGGCGTCTGCATGGCCACCTCGGGCCCCGGCGCCACCAACCTGGTGACGCCGATCGCCGACGCCAACATGGACTCGGTGCCGCTGGTCGCGATCACCGGCCAGGTCGTCACCAAGGCGATCGGCACGGACGCCTTCCAGGAGGCGGACATCGTCGGCATCACGATGCCGATCACCAAGCACAGCTTCCTCGTCACCAAGGCCGAGGACATCCCGAAGACGATCGCGCAGGCGTTCCACATCGCCTCGACCGGCCGCCCCGGCCCGGTCCTCGTCGACATCCCGAAGGACGTGCTGCAGGCGCAGACGACCTTCTCCTGGCCGCCCGCCACCGATCTGCCCGGCTACCGGCCCGTCACCAAGCCGCACGCCAAGCAGATCCGCGAGGCCGCCAAGCTGATCACCGCCGCGAAGCGGCCGGTCCTCTACGTCGGCGGCGGCGTCCTCAAGGCGCGGGCCACCGCCGAGCTGAAGGTCCTCGCGGAACTCACCGGAGCCCCCGTCACCACCACCCTGATGGGACTCGGCGCGTTCCCCGACAGCCACGAGCTGCACGTGGGAATGCCGGGCATGCACGGTGCGGTCACCGCCGTCACCGCGCTGCAGAAGGCCGACCTGATCGTCGCCCTCGGCGCCCGCTTCGACGACCGCGTCACCGGCAAGCTGGACAGCTTCGCCCCGTATGCCAAGATCGTCCACGCCGACATCGACCCGGCCGAGATCGGCAAGAACCGCGCCGCCGACGTGCCGATCGTCGGTGACGCCCGCGAGGTCCTCGCCGACCTCGTGCTGGCCGTCCAGAAGGAGCACGCGGAGGGCCACCGCGGCGACTACACCGCCTGGTGGAACGATCTGAACCGCTGGCGCGAGACCTACCCGCTCGGCTACGACCAGCCGGGCGACGGCTCGCTCTCCCCGCAGCAGGTCATCGAGCGCATCGGACAGCTTGCGCCCGAGGGCACGGTCTTCGCGGCCGGCGTCGGCCAGCACCAGATGTGGGCCGCGCACTTCATCCAGTACGACAAGCCCGCCACCTGGCTGAACTCCGGCGGTGCCGGAACCATGGGCTACGCCGTCCCGGCCGCCATGGGCGCCAAGGCCGGCGTCCCCGACCGCACCGTCTGGGCGATCGACGGCGACGGCTGCTTCCAGATGACCAACCAGGAACTCACCACCTGCGCCCTGAACAACATCCCGATCAAGGTCGCCATCATCAACAACGGCGCCCTCGGGATGGTCCGCCAGTGGCAGACCCTCTTCTACAACCAGCGGTACTCCAACACGGTGCTGCACTCCGGCCCCGACGACGTCAACCCGGAGGCGAGGGGCACCCGCGTCCCCGACTTCGTGAAGCTGTCGGAGGCCATGGGCTGCTACGCGATCCGCTGCGAGGACCCGGCCGACCTCGACAAGGTCATCGAGGAGGCGAACTCCGTCAACGACCGCCCGGTCGTGGTGGACTTCGTCGTCCACGAGGACGCGATGGTGTGGCCGATGGTCGCCGCCGGCACCTCCAACGACGAGATCATGGCCGCCCGGGACGTCCGCCCCGACTTCGGCGACAGCGACGACTGAGAGCCGTCAGGACTTTCAAGCAGAGGAAGCAGATCATGTCCAAGCACACGCTCTCCGTCCTGGTGGAGAACACCCCCGGCATCCTCGCCCGGATCGCCGCCCTGTTCTCCCGCCGCGGCTTCAACATCGACTCCCTCGCCGTCGGGGTCACCGAGCACCCCGACATCTCCCGCATCACCATCGTGGTGAGCGTCGAGGAGTTCCCGCTGGAGCAGGTCACCAAGCAGCTCAACAAGCTCGTCAACGTGCTGAAGATCGTCGAGCTCGAACCCGGGCAGGCCGTCCAGCGCGAACTCGTTCTGGTGAAGGTGCGCGCCGACAACGAGACGCGCTCCCAGATCGTCGAGATCGTCCAGCTGTTCCGCGCCAAGACGGTGGACGTCTCCCCGGAGGCCGTGACCATCGAGGCCACCGGCAGCAGCGACAAGCTGTCCGCCATGCTCAAGATGCTGGAGCCGTTCGGCATCAAGGAGCTCGTCCAGTCCGGCACGATCGCGATCGGGCGAGGTGCCCGTTCGATCACCGACCGGTCGCTGCGCGCCCTGGACCGGTCGGCGTAAGGCCGAAAACGGGCGGCCGGGAGACGACCCGCCGCCCGTATGGCGAGACCCCCCACCTTCCCCCTCCCTCACCGTCATACGGTGGGACGCAACACCCGCACACAAGGAGTGAACCCAGTGGCCGAGCTGTTCTACGACGCCGACGCCGACCTGTCCATCATCCAGGGCCGCAAGGTCGCGGTCATCGGTTACGGCAGCCAGGGCCACGCCCACGCGCTGTCGCTGCGTGACTCGGGTGTCGACGTCCGTGTCGGTCTGCACGAGGGCTCCAAGTCCAAGGTCAAGGCCGAGGAGCAGGGCCTGCGCGTGGTGACCCCGTCGGAGGCCGCCGCCGAGGCCGACGTCATCATGATCCTGGTCCCGGACCCGATCCAGGCCGAGGTCTACGAGAAGGACATCAAGGACAACCTGAAGGACGGCGACGCGCTGTTCTTCGGTCACGGGCTGAACATCCGCTACGGCTTCATCAAGCCCCCGGCCGGCGTGGACGTCTGCATGGTCGCCCCCAAGGGCCCGGGCCACCTGGTGCGCCGTCAGTACGAGGAGGGCCGCGGCGTTCCGTGTATCGCCGCCGTCGAGCAGGACGCCACGGGCGACGCCTTCGCCCTGGCCCTGTCGTACGCCAAGGGCATCGGCGGCACCCGCGCGGGTGTCATCAAGACGACCTTCACCGAGGAGACCGAGACCGACCTGTTCGGTGAGCAGGCCGTCCTCTGCGGTGGTACGGCCGCGCTGGTCAAGGCCGGCTTCGAGACGCTGACCGAGGCCGGTTACCAGCCGGAGATCGCGTACTTCGAGTGCCTGCACGAGCTGAAGCTGATCGTGGACCTCATGTACGAGGGCGGCCTGGAGAAGATGCGCTGGTCGATCTCCGAGACCGCCGAGTGGGGCGACTACGTCACCGGCCCGCGGATCATCACCGACGCCACCAAGGCCGAGATGAAGCAGGTCCTCGCCGAGATCCAGGACGGCACGTTCGCCAAGAACTGGATGGACGAGTACCACGGCGGTCTGAAGAAGTACAACGAGTACAAGAAGCAGGACTCCGAGCACCTGCTGGAGACCACCGGCAAGGAGCTGCGCAAGCTCATGAGCTGGGTCGACGAAGAGGCGTAAGCGGCCTCGCTCCGCGACGGCGCCACCGGTTTCCGGGGCGCCGTCGAGGAGCTGCGCCCCGGACCCCGCTCCTCGAACGCCGGAGGGGCCTTCTCCCACCGCCTCTTCCGGGTGATCGATCCGCTGAGGCGCAAGACGCCCCGCCCCGCGCCACTACACTGCTGCACAACAAACGCGTCAGGCCCACAGCGTCGTGCGTCTTCCACGCGGCTAGCACTTCTTCACCGCCTGCGGCCGTCGGGACGGCCGTCCGCATTGGACTTGTGAGGACTCACGTGAGCTCGAAACCCGTCGTACTCATCGCTGAAGAGCTGTCGCCCGCGACCGTCGACGCACTCGGCCCGGACTTCGAGATCCGCCACTGCAACGGCGCGGACCGCGCCGAACTGCTCCCGGCCATCGCCGAGGTGGACGCGATCCTGATCCGCTCGGCCACCAAGGTCGACGCCGAGGCGATCGCCGCCGCGAGCAAGCTGAAGGTCGTCGCCCGCGCCGGCGTCGGCCTGGACAACGTCGACGTGTCCGCCGCCACCAAGGCCGGCGTGATGGTGGTCAACGCCCCCACGTCGAACATCGTGACCGCCGCCGAGCTGGCCTGCGGTCTGATCGTCGCCACCGCCCGCCACATCCCGCAGGCCAACGCCGCGCTGAAGAACGGCGAGTGGAAGCGGAGCAAGTACACGGGCGTCGAGCTCGCCGAGAAGACCCTCGGTGTCGTGGGTCTGGGGCGCATCGGCGCCCTCGTCGCGCAGCGCATGTCCGGCTTCGGCATGAAGGTCGTCGCCTACGACCCCTACATCCAGCCCGCGCGCGCCGCGCAGATGGGCGTCAAGGTGCTCTCGCTGGACGAGCTGCTCGAGGTCTCCGACTTCATCACCGTCCACCTGCCCAAGACCCCCGAGACCGTCGGCCTGATCGGTGACGAGGCGCTGCGCAAGGTCAAGCCGAGCGTGCGGGTCATCAACGCCGCGCGCGGCGGGATCGTCGACGAGGAGGCGCTGTACTCGGCGCTGAAGGAGGGCCGGGTCGCCGGCGCCGGCCTCGACGTGTACGCCAAGGAGCCGTGCACCGACTCGCCGCTGTTCGAGTTCGACCAGGTCGTCTGCACCCCGCACCTGGGTGCCTCCACCGACGAGGCGCAGGAGAAGGCCGGTATCGCGGTCGCCCGCTCGGTGCGCCTTGCCCTCGCCGGCGAGCTGGTCCCGGACGCGGTGAACGTGCAGGGCGGGGTCATCGCCGAGGACGTCAAGCCCGGTCTGCCGCTCGCCGAGCGCCTCGGCCGGATCTTCACCGCGCTCGCCGGTGAGGTCGCGGCCCGCCTCGACGTCGAGGTGTACGGCGAGATCACCCAGCACGACGTGAAGGTCCTCGAACTCTCCGCGCTCAAGGGCGTCTTCGAGGACGTCGTCGACGAGACGGTGTCCTACGTCAACGCCCCGCTGTTCGCCCAGGAGCGCGGTGTCGAGGTCCGGCTGACCACCAGCTCCGAGTCGGCCGACCACCGCAACGTCGTCACCGTGCGCGGCACCCTCGCCGACGGCGAGGAGATCTCGGTCTCCGGCACGCTGGCCGGTCCCAAGCACGTCCAGAAGATCGTCGCGGTCGGCGAGTACGACGTCGACCTCGCGCTCGCCGACCACATGGTCGTCCTGCGCTACGAGGACCGTCCGGGCGTCGTCGGCACCGTGGGCCGCATCCTCGGCGAGGCCGGTATCAACATCGCCGGGATGCAGGTCGCCCGGGCGACGGTCGGCGGCGAGGCGCTCGCCGTACTGACCGTCGACGACACGGTCTCCGCCGGGGTCCTCGGGGAGCTCGGCGCGGAGATCGGGGCGACCTCCGCCCGGTCGGTCAACCTGGTCTGAGATTCCGGGGCCCCCGGAACCCCGATCGGACCTCGTCCTCAAACGCCGGACGGGCTGAGCGATTCAGCCTGTCCGGCGTTTTCGGCTTGCTCGCGTACCCGGATCCCGCGCAGTCCCAGCGCCGCCAGCCCGGCCGCGCTCAGCAGCAGCAACGCGCCCGCGACCGCCGCTCCCTGCATGCCGCTGGTGAACGCCTCCCGGGCCGCCGTCGCCAGGGCGTCCCCCGCGCGCCCCGGCAGTTCGGCGGCGACGGCGAGCGCGCCGCCCAGGGTCTCCTGGGCCGCGGCGGGCGCCGCGTCCGGCATCTCGTGGCGGTAGACGGCCGTACCGATGGAGCCGAGCGCGGCCATGCCCAGCGCGCCGCCGAACTCCGTGCCGGTCTCCAGCAGGGAGGACGCCGCCCCCGCCTTCTCGACCGGGGCCGAGCTCAGGGCCAGGTCGGTGAGGAGCGACATCACGATGACGATGCCCGAGGCCATCCCCCCGCACGCGGCCAGCACCAGCCACAGCGAGTCCGTCCCGGCCAGGGCCAGCAGCCCGTAGCCGCCCGCCGAGATCACGAAGCCGGCCGTCACGACGTAGGCGCGCTCGACGCCCCGCTGGACGAGCCGGGTCGCGACGGGGGCGGCCACGCCGATCAGCACCGACGGCAGCAGGCTCCACAGCGCGGCCTCCAGCGCGCTCTTGTCGAGGACCGACTGGAGGTACTGGGTGGTGAAGTACGCCGAGCCCATCAGCCCGAAGGCCGACAGGGTGTTGAGGGTGAGCGCCGGGGAGAAGCCGTGCCCGCGGAAGAGGGCGGGCGAGATCAGGGGTGAGGCCGTGGTGCGCTGCCGGCGCACGAACAGCGCCGTGAACAGCAGGCCGACGGTGATCGAGACGACGTAGCGGACGTTCCAGCCCTCGGAGGGCAGTTCCTTCAGGCCGTAGACCACGGGCAGGACCGCCGCCATCGACAGCGGGACGCTCAGCAGGTCGAAGCGGCCGGGGGAGGGGTTCTTCGACTCCGGGAGCAGCACCGGGCCGAGGACCAGCAGCAGGGCCATCGCGGGCAGGTTGACGAGGAAGACCGAGCCCCACCAGAAGTGCTCGACGAGGACACCGCTCATCACCGAGCCGAGCGCGACCCCGGCCGTCATCACCCCGGACCACAGCCCGATCGCCTTCGCCCGCTGGGCGGGGTCGGTGAACATCGTGCGGACCAGGGCCATCGTCGACGGCATCAGGGTCGCGCCGCCGATGCCGAGGACCGCGCGGGCCGCGATCAGGGTTTCGGCGGTGTGCGCGTAGGCGGCGAGGAGCGAGGCGGCGCCGAAGGCGGCCGCGCCGATGAGGAGCAGCCGGCGGCGGCCGATGCGGTCGCCCAGCGCGCCCATCGTCATCAGCAGGCCGGCCAGGACGAAGCCGTAGATGTCGAAGATCCACAGCTGCTGGGTGCCGCTCGGTTCCAGGTCGGCGCTGATCTCCGGGATCGCGAAGTAGAGGACGGAGACGTCCATCGAGACCAGCAGCAGCGGAAGCATCAGCACGGCGAGCGCTGTCCATTCGCGGCGGCCGGCGCGGGTCGGGTTCGTTGTCATGACGGCGACTGTACGCACGTCTTATACGGTTGTCTAGAACGTCTGTCTAAGACGGCTGTATGGCAAGCCCGGTAGGGTGAGGGCATGGGACACCGTGAGGATCTGCTGGAGGGCGCCAAGCGCTGCCTGCTCGCCAAGGGTTTCGTGGGCACCACGGCGCGGGACATCGTCAAGGAGTCGGGGACCAACCTGGCGTCCATCGGCTACCACTACGGCTCGAAGGACGCGCTGCTCGCCCAGGCCTACATCTCCCTGGTCGAGGGGATGGGCGGCGCCTTCGAGGTCGATGTCGACGACACCGGGCCCGGCTCCCTGGAGCGCTTCGAGCGGGTGTGGTCGAACATCATCGGGACCATGAAGGAGCCCGGCTCGGTCTGGCGGCTCAGCATGGAGGTGCTGGCGTTCGGCGACCGGCTGCCCGAGGTCCGCGACCATCTCGTCATCGCCCAGCGGGAGGCCGGGCGCGGACTGATCCCGCTGCTGATGGGCGGCCGTGAGGAGGACGTCTCCGACGAGACCGCGGACACCCTCGGCATGTTCTACGTGACCCTGATGACGGGTCTCATCGCCCAGTGGACCTTCGACCCGAAGTCCGCGCCCCGCGCCGGGCAGCTGACCGCCGGCCTGCGCCGGGTGACCGAGGCCGCTACAGACGCGAGGCCTTGAGGGCCATGTGCAGCAGCAGCCGGTCCTCCCCGTCGTCGAGGTCCAGGCCGGTGAGCTGCTCGATGCGGGACAGGCGGTAGTAGAGGGTCTGACGGTGGATGCCCAGCTCGGCCGCCGTACGGCCGGCCTGTCCCGCGCGGTCCAGGTAGACCTCGGCGGTGCGGGCCAGTTCGGCCTGCGCGGGGGCGAGCAGCGGGCCCACGGCGGGGTCCCGGGCGACCTCCCTCGGCAACGCGGTCAGCAGGCGGAAGGGGCCGATCGACGCCCACCGGGCGACCGGGCCGAACCGGGGCTCGGCCAGCGCCGCCCGCGCCGACGCCGACGCCTCCTCCCAGGCCGCGCCCAGCGCGGCGAGACCCGCGCGGGGTGCGGCGATCCCCGCCGCCACCGGGGACCCGCCCGTGCCGTCCGCCCGCTCGAGCAGGCGTGAGGCCGCCGTGGCCGCCGGGGTCAGCACCTCCGGCGAGCGCAGCCGCAGCAGCAGGGCCAGGGCCGAGCCCGCCACACCCCACGGCAGGGTGCACAGCGCCGTCGCGCCCGGCACCGTACGCACCGACGGCGCGTCGTCCGGGTCCGCGGAGGGCCACGGGGCGACACAGACCACCGTGTACGGGCCGTCGGCGCGGGCGCCGAGAGCGGTGCGCAGCTCCGCGACCGCCATCTCCCGCTGCCAGTCCCGCTCCGCCGTCAGCACCGCCCGCAGCTCGCGCGTGAGATCGGCGCCGTGCTGCGCCTCGTCCGCGAGCAGCGCGCCGATCCGGCCGGTCACCCGCATGGCCGCGTCCAGCTGCCCCTCGGAGGGGCCCGGGTCGTAGTCGAGCAGCCAGACGTAACCGAGCACGACACCCCGATGCCGTACCGGCAGACAGATGCGCCCCCGGTGCACGCCCGCCTCCGGGGTGCGCGGGACACGGACCGGGCCGGTCGCCCGGGTGATGCCGAAGCCCTCGAACCAGGCGCGGACGGCGGCCGTCGAACGGCGGGTCAGGATCGAGCGGGTGCGCACCGGGTCGAGGGCCGACGGATCGAGGTCGCCCTCACTGTCGTACGCCCCGAAGGCGATCAGCTCGAAATCGCGGTTCTCCAGGGTCGCCGGAGCGCCCAGCAGCTCCGAGATCTCGTCCACCAGCTCCTGGTAGTCAGCCCTGTGTTCCGACGTCACCCGGGCATTCTGCCCCAAAGTCCCGCCGCCTTCATACATCTGTCTGAGATCTGCGGCACGGATGCGTGACAGCTGTCGATGGCCGACGATCGGGGGCATCCGTAGGTTTCACGGTGGTTCTCCGTGCCGTATCCGAAACGTCGGGTGACGGCCTCGTGCAGCTTGTGGAGGTGCCCCTTGCTGGGTCCCGTGATTCTCGCCGCGTCGCGCAGCGACCGGATGCGCCGCCTGGTCTCGGCGGCCCCGGTGACCAAGCAGGTCGTCGACCGCTTCATCCCCGGTGAGACCGTCGACGAGGTGCTGCCGATCATCCAGGAGCTCACCGGCAACGGCCTGGAGCTCACCATGGACGTCGTCGGCGAGGACATCACCACCCCCGAGCAGGCTGCCGCCGCCCGCGACGCGTACCTGGAGCTGATCGGCCGGCTGAAGCCGCTGGAGCTCGGTACCCGCGCGGAGATGTCGGTGAAGCTGTCGATGTTCGGGCAGGCGCTGGACGGCGGCCACGAGCTGGCGCTCGCCAACGTCCGCCCGGTCGTCGAGGCCGCCGCCGGGATCGGCACCACGGTCACGCTGGACGCGGAGGACCACACCACCCTCGACTCGATGTTCGCCATCCACGAGGAGCTGCGGAAGGACGTCCCGCAGACCGGCTGCGTCATCCAGGCCTACCTCTTCCGCACCGAGGAGGACGCGCGCAGGCTCGCCGCGGCCGGCAGTCGCGTACGGTTGGTGAAGGGCGCCTACAAGGAGCCCGCCGAGGTCGCCTACCAGCAGAAGCACGAGATCGACAAGGCGTATGTGCGCATCCTGCGGACGCTGATGGAGGGCGAGGGGTACCCGATGATCGGGTCCCACGATCCGCGCCTGATCTCCATCGCCCAGGAGCTGGCCCGCACCGCCGGACGCAAGCTCGACGAGTACGAGTTCCAGATGCTCTACGGCATCCGCGGTGACGAGCACCTGCGACTGGCCGCCGAGGGACACCGCATGCGCGTCTACACGGCCTACGGCACGGACTGGTACGGCTACTTCATGCGCCGTCTGGCGGAGAAGCCGGCGAACCTGCGCTTCTTCGCGCGAAGCATGATCACCAAGGGCTGACGCCACACCGCTCACGACAAGGAGTTACGCCACCCATGGACGCTGTGACCCAGGTCCCCACCCCCGTCAACGAGCCGGTGCACGGCTATGCCCCCGGGACGCCCGAGCGTGCCCGGCTGGAGGCCAAGCTCAAGGAGCTGGCCGACAACCCGATCGAGCTCACCTGCACCATCGGCGGCGAGCAGCGGATGGGCGGCGGCGAGCGCTTCGACGTCGTGCAGCCGCACAACCACAAGGCCCGCCTCGGCACCTACGCCAACGCCACCCGGCAGGACGCCCAGGACGCGATCGACGCGGCCCTCGCCGCCGCCCCCGCCTGGCGCGCGATGGCCTTCGACGACCGCGCCGCGATCATCCTGCGCGCCGCCGAGCTGCTGGCCGGCCCCTGGCGCGAGACCATCGCCGCCTCCACGATGCTGGGCCAGTCCAAGACCGCCCAGCAGGCCGAGATCGACAGCCCCTGCGAGCTCGTCGACTTCTGGCGCTTCAACGTCCACTACGCGCGCGGCATCCTCGCCGAGCAGCCCCCGGCCAACTCCCCGGGCGTGTGGAACCGCATGGACCACCGCCCGCTGGAGGGCTTCGTCTACGCGATCACGCCGTTCAACTTCAGCGCGATCGCCGCCAACCTGCCCACCGCTCCGGCCCTGATGGGCAATGTGGTGGTCTGGAAGCCGTCCCCGACCCAGACCCACGCCGCCGTGCTGCTCATGCGGCTCCTGGAGGAGGCCGGACTGCCCAAGGGCGTCATCAACCTCGTCACCGGTGACGGCATCGAGGTCTCCAAGGTCGCCCTGGAGCACCGGGACCTGGCCGGCATCCACTTCACCGGCTCGACCAGGACGTTCCAGCACCTGTGGAAGACGGTCGGCCAGAACATCGAGAAGTACCGCACCTACCCGCGTCTGGTCGGCGAGACCGGCGGCAAGGACTTCGTCGTCGCCCACCCGAGCGCCGACCCGGCGATCCTCAAGACCGCCCTGACCCGCGGCGCCTTCGAGTACCAGGGCCAGAAGTGCAGCGCCACCTCGCGCGCGTACATCCCGGCGTCGATCTGGAACTCCGGCTTCAAGGAGGAGTTCGCGGCCGAGGTCGACGGCATCAAGATGGGTGACGTCACCGATCTGTCCAACTTCATCGGCGCCGTCATCGACGAGCGGTCCTTCGCCAAGAACAAGGCCGCCATCGACCGCGCCGGACAGGACGCGTCCTGCACGATCGTCGCGGGCGGTTCCTACGACGACTCGGTCGGCTACTTCGTCCGCCCGACCGTCATCGAGTGCGACGACCCGGAGAACGAGGTGTTCCGCACCGAGTACTTCGGCCCGGTCCTCGCCGTGCACGTCTACGACGACGAGAAGTACGACGAGATGCTGACCCAGATGGAGTCGGTGTCCGACTACGCCCTCACCGGCTCGGTCGTCGCGAACGACCGCGCGGCGGCGGCGTACACGATGGAGAAGCTGCGCTACGCGGCCGGCAACTTCTACATCAACGACAAGTCGACCGGTGCCGTCGTCGGCCAGCAGCCCTTCGGCGGCGGCCGTGCCTCCGGCACCAACGACAAGGCCGGCGCCCCGCAGAACCTGATGCGCTGGACCCTGACCCGCGCCATCAAGGAGACGCTGGTCCCGCCGACCGAGTACGGCTACCCGCACATGGGCTGACGCCCACCCAGGCCCCGGACGGGCCAAGGTCACCCCCCGACCTTGGCCCGTTCGGTGTTTTCGCAGGTGGGAGCGGTGTGGCCCGGTCTGCCGTCTCAGATAGTAGGAAGTCCGAGTAATTGTGCAGACAGATGCGCCCGGCTCCCTTAGCTTTGTAGGAGCCGAACGAACCGCTCGATCAAGCGAACGGCGGTCGTGAGCCGGACCCCGCGCAGGCCACCCCTGCGGTCCGCAGCTCCCCGCCCCGACTCGGCGTCTCGCACCCCCTCTTTTTCCGCACTCCAGGTATGCCGAAGGAGTCGATGCGCCATGGCCGAGACGACCGTCCGCCGCCGCGTCCGCCACACCTCCCGTACGAGCGAATCCGACCGCAAGAACGCCGCCGCCGCGCTGCAGCGCGCCCTCGACCGCCGGGACAACGGCGGCTCGACCGGCCACTGACACGCCCCGGCGTCCGTATGCCGGACAGTGCATGTCATCCCGTGGGACGAGGAGTAGGGTGCCCGCATGTCTCGCAGCATCAATCTCGCAGTGATCCCCGGTGACGGCATCGGCCAGGAGGTCGTGGCCGAAGGCCTGAAGGTCCTCTCCGCCGTCCTTCCGCAGGATGTGAAGCTGGAGACCAAGGAGTACGACTTCGGCGCCCGGCGTTACCACGCCACCGGTGAGACCCTCACCGACGCCGACCTCGACGAGCTGAAGCGGCACGACGCCATCCTGCTCGGCGCCATCGGCGACCCGGGTGTTCCCTCCGGCGTCCTGGAGCGCGGCTTCCTGCTCAAGCTCCGCTTCGCCTTCGACCACCACGTCAACCTGCGGCCGTCGAAGCTGCTCCCCGGTGTCGCCACGCCGCTCGCCGGCCAGCCGGAGATCGACTTCGTCGTCGTGCGCGAGGGCACCGAGGGCCCGTACACGGGCAACGGCGGCACGATCCGCAAGGGCACCCCGCACGAGGTCGCCACCGAGGTCTCCGTGAACACGGCCTTCGGTGTCGAGCGCGTGGTCCGCGACGCCTTCGCCCGCGCCCAGGCCCGCCCCCGCAAGAAGCTGACGCTGGTCCACAAGAACAACGTGCTGGCGTTCGCCGGCCACCTGTGGACGAACGTGTTCAACAAGGTGGCCGAGGAGTACCCCGACGTCACCACCGACTACATCCACGTCGACGCCGCGACGATCTACCTCGTCACCGACCCGGCCCGCTTCGACGTCATCGTCACCGACAACCTCTTCGGCGACATCATCACCGACCTCGCCGCCGCCGTCTCCGGCGGCATCGGCGTCGCGGCCTCCGGCAACATCAACCCGAGCCGCGCGTACCCGTCGATGTTCGAGCCCGTGCACGGCTCGGCCCCGGACATCGCAGGTCAGGGCAAGGCCGACCCCAGCGCCACGGTCCTGTCCGTCGCCCTCCTGCTGCGCCACCTCGGTCACGACACCGAGGCGGCCCGCATCGAGGACGCCGTCTCCGCCGACCTGGCGGAGCGCGGCGCCCTGCCCGCCCGCAGCACCTCGGAGATCGGCGACGCGCTCGCCGCACGAGTAGCCGGCTGACCCGGCGCACCACCCCGAAGCCGCCGGGCCGCAACACACCCGGCGGCTTTCTCCTGTCCCCGCCGGGTGTCACCATCGACCACCGGGCCGCAATCACCCTGTTTCGTCCGCGGTCGCCTACGGGCGATAATCGAACGCGGAGCCGCGGAATGAGGGAATGCTCGGACGTCCTAGTACTGGCCATCGGCCGTACGGGCGTGTGCGCGGCCCGTCACTACAACCGGTGAAGGACTACCACTCATGACGACGCCCACGATCGAGCTCAAGCCCTCCGCCCACCCGCTCTCGGACGCGGAACGCGAGGCGATCCTGGCCAACCCCGGGTTCGGCCGCCACTTCACCGATCACATGGTGACCATCAAGTGGACCGAGGGCCGCGGCTGGCACGACGGCCAGCTCGTCCCGTACGCGCCGCTCTCCCTCGACCCCGCGACCACCGTCCTGCACTACGCGCAGGAGATCTTCGAGGGCCTGAAGGCCTACCGCCGGCCCGACGGGTCCGTCGCCACCTTCCGCCCCGAGAAGAACGCCGAACGCTTCCAGCGCTCCGCCAAGCGGCTCGCGATGCCCGAGCTGCCCGTCGAGACGTTCATCGAGGCGTGCGACGCCCTCGTCACGCAGGACAAGGCATGGGTCCCGGCGCACGGCGGCGAGGAGTCCCTCTACCTGCGCCCCTTCATGATCGCGACCGAGGTCGGGCTGGGTGTGAAGCCCGCCAACGAGTATCTGTTCCTGGTCATCGCCTCCCCGGCCGGCGCCTACTTCCCGGGCGGCGTGAAGCCCGTCTCCATCTGGGTCTCCGAGGACCGCGTCCGCGCCGTCCCCGGCGGCATGGGCGACGCCAAGACCGGCGGCAACTACGCGGCCTCCCTCCTCGCCCAGGCCGAGGCCGCCGCCAAGGGCTGCGACCAGGTCTGCTACCTCGACGCAGTCGAGCACAAGTGGGTCGAGGAACTCGGCGGCATGAACCTCTACTTCGTGTACGGCGCCGCATCCAATTCGAAGCCCGTGATCGTCACCCCGACGCTGAGCGGTTCCATCCTGGAGGGCGTCACCCGTGACTCCCTGCTGGCCGTCGCCCGCGACCTCGGCTACGACGCCGTCGAGGAGCGCGTCAGTGTCGACCAGTGGCAGCGCGACTCCGAGAACGGCAGCCTCACCGAGGTCTTCGCCTGCGGTACGGCCGCCGTCATCACCCCGGTCGGCACCGTGAAGCGGGCCGGCGCCGAGTGGCGGCAGAGCGGCGGCGAGCCCGGCGAGGTCACCACCCGGCTGCGGCAGGCCCTCCTCGACATCCAGCGCGGCACCGCCGAGGACAAGCACGGCTGGATGCACCCGCTCGGCTAGCCGGGGCGGGTGAACACCCACCGCCCGCATCCTGAGACGGATCGTGAGCGCGGGGGCGGATTGTGCCAGACTGCCCCCGTGCTCTCGTTCGCCACGATTATTGGCAGCAGGCGCGCCGGTCCGCAGTGACCGCACGTACGACACCGTACGGGCGGACACCGTCGTCCTCGACCCGCGCGCAGACCTCTCGCACCCGCGAGAGGTTTTTCTGTTTCCTGGCCCCACCCGCGGCCGGAAACGGGGCGCAAGGGACCATGGGGGAACGGTGGAACCGGTCATTCCGGTAGACCGAGATCAACTCAGGAGCCTTCAGACCATGACCGCAACCAGCGAGCCCGACGACTCGTTCCACGTCTTCGACACCACCCTGCGCGACGGCGCCCAGCGCGAGGGCATCAACCTCACGGTCGCCGACAAGCTCGCCATCGCACGGCACCTGGACGAGTTCGGCGTGGGCTTCATCGAGGGCGGCTGGCCCGGCGCGAACCCGCGGGACACCGAGTTCTTCGCCCGCGCCCAGCAGGAGATCGAGTTCCGGCACGCCGAGCTGGTCGCCTTCGGCGCCACCCGCCGCGCCGGCACCACCGCGGAGAAGGACCCCCAGGTCAGGGCGCTCCTCGACTCCGGCGCCCAGGTGATCACGCTGGTCGCGAAGTCCCACGACCGCCATGTCGAGCTCGCCCTGCGCACCACCCTCGAGGAGAACCTGGAGATGGTCCGCGACACCGTCTCCTTCCTCAAGGGCGAGGGACGGCGCGTCTTCGTCGACTGCGAGCACTTCTTCGACGGCTACCGCGCCAACCCCGAGTACGCAAAGTCGGTCGTCCGCGCCGCCTCGGAGGCCGGCGCCGACGTCGTCGTCCTGTGCGACACCAACGGCGGCATGCTCCCGGCGCAGATCCAGGCCGTGGTCGCCACCGTCCTCGCCGACACCGGCGCCCGGCTCGGCATCCACGCCCAGGACGACACCGGCTGCGCCGTCGCCAACACCCTCGCCGCCGTCGACGCGGGCGCCACCCACGTCCAGTGCACCGCCAACGGCTACGGCGAGCGGGTGGGCAACGCCAACCTGTTCCCCGTCGTGGCCGCCCTGGAGCTGAAGTACGGCAAGCAGGTCCTGCCCGAGGGCCGGCTGCGGGAGATGACCCGCATCTCGCACGCCATCGCCGAGGTCGTCAACCTCACCCCGTCGACGCACCAGCCGTACGTCGGTGTCTCCGCCTTCGCCCACAAGGCCGGCCTGCACGCCTCCGCGATCAAGGTCGACCCGGACCTCTACCAGCACATCGACCCCGAGCAGGTCGGCAACACCATGCGGATGCTGGTCTCCGACATGGCAGGGCGCGCCTCCATCGAGCTCAAGGGCAAGGAACTCGGCATCGACCTCGGGGACGACCGCGAACTGGTCGGCCGGGTCGTCGAGCGGGTCAAGGAACGCGAGCTCAAGGGCTACACGTACGAGGCCGCCGACGCCTCCTTCGAACTGCTGCTCCGCGCTGAGGTCGAGGGCCGGCCGCTGACGTACTTCGACGTCGAGTCCTGGCGCGCGATCGTCGAGGACCGCCCCGACGGCAGCCACGCCAACGAGGCCACGGTGAAGCTGTGGGCCAAGAGCGAGCGCATCGTCGCCACCGCGGAGGGCAACGGGCCGGTCAACGCCCTGGACCGCGCCCTGCGCGTCGCCCTGGAGAAGATCTACCCCCAGCTCGCCAAGCTGGAGCTCGTCGACTACAAGGTCCGCATCCTCGAGGGCAAGCACGGCACCCAGTCCACCACCCGCGTCCTGATCTCCACGTCCGACGGCGCGGGGGAGTGGTCGACGGTGGGCGTCGCGGACAACGTCATCGCCGCGTCCTGGCAGGCACTCGAGGACGCCTACGCGTACGGGCTGCTGCGGGCCGGCGTGGAGCCGGCGGCGTAGGAACTCCGTGCCGGCAGGGGCGGCCCCGGGAACCCCTGCCGGTCCGAATGCCCGTTTATCGCAGGATTCGGGTAGCTTCGAAGATATGAAGGACGCGCCGCTGCGTACCCTCGTACGCCTGCTGATCGTGCCGGTGACCGCCGCGCTGGCGGTCCTGATGGCCGGAGCGCCCGGGGCGCAGGCGGAGACGGATCTCTCCCGGATCGCGAGCCAACTGCGGGAGAGCCCCGTCTACGTCGACCCCGCGGCCCGGGACATCCTGGCCGAGTCCGACGCCGAGGCCCTCGCCGGCAAGATCGAGGACGCGGACAAACCCGTCTTCGTCGTCGTGCTCCCGGCGGACTATCCCACGCGGAACCTCTTCCAGAACCTGCGCACCGAGACCGGCGTCACCGGTCTGTACGGCATCCGGCTCGGCGACGAGTTCGACGCGCGCGCCGACGGCAGCGTGCTGAGCCGGCAGGGCGTACGGAACCTGGTCGCCTCCGTGCAGGGCGCCGGGGACGCCAAGGCCCAGCTGAACGACTTCGTCGACGGCGCGCTGCGCAACACCGGCGGCGCGGCGCCGAACTCATGGAACGACGGGGCCGGCCGTGACGTCCCCGTCGGCGGGCTGATCACCGTCGGAGCGCTGGTGGCGGCCGGTGGTGCGGGCATCTACGCCGTGTCCCGCCGCAACCGGCGGCGCCACGAGGAGGAGCAGCGGGCCGCGCTGGAGAAGCTGCGGGTGGTGGTCGACGAGGACATCACCGCGTTCGGCGAGGAGCTCGACCGGCTCGACTTCCACCCCGGCGAACCCGGTGCGGACGACGCGATGCGGGCGGACTACGAGCGTGCGCTGGACGCCTACGAGAAGTCCAAGTCGTACATGGCGGCGGCCGGCAGGCCGGAGGACGTACGCGCCGTCACCCAGGCCGTGGAGGACGGCCGCTTCGCCCTCGCCTCGCTCGCCGCCCGCCGGGCGGGACGCCCGCTGCCGGAGCGGCGTCCGCCCTGCTTCTTCGACCCGCGGCACGGCCCCTCGGTGGCCGACGCCGTCTGGACGCCACCGGGCGGGGCCGAGCGCGAGGTGCCGGTCTGCGCGGCCGACCGGGCGCGCCTCGACGACGGCCTCGACCCGGCCGTGCGTGAGGTCGAGACCGAGTACGGGCGCCGCCCCTACTGGGACGCCGGCCCCGCGTACGGTCCCTGGGCCGGGGGCTACTTCGGCGGCGGGCTGCTGCCCGGGCTGCTCGTCGGCACCGTACTCGGCGGCATGATGGCCGGTCCCTCCTACGCGGCCGACTACGGGGCCGGATACGGGGACTTCGGCGGCTACGGCGGCGGCGATGTGTCCGGCGCGGACTTCGACGCCGGTGACTTCGGCGGTGGCTTCGGCGGAGGCGGCGGGGACTTCGGGGGCGGCGGGGACTTCGGCGGCGGGTTCTGAGCCGGATTCCTTTCCGGGAACGCCGAGCGCCCGCCCTCCCGTACGGGGGGCGGGCGCGCTCGGGGGCGCCGGGTGGGCGCCTTCGGCGTTCTCAGGCGGCGTTGCGGATCGCCGAGATGTCGAAGTTCAGCTTGATCTTGTCGGAGACCAGGACGCCACCCGTCTCCAGGGCCGCGTTCCAGGTCAGACCCCACTCGGAGCGCAGGATCTCCGCCTTGCCCTCGAAGCCGACGCGCTGGTTGCCGAACGGGTCGGTCGCGGCGCCGTTGAACTCCAGGTCGATGGTGAGCGGCTTGGTGGTGCCGAGGATCGTCAGGTCACCGGTGATGCGGTAGTCGTCGCCGCCGAGGGCCTCCGTGCCGGTGGTGCGGAAGGTCATCGTCGGGAACTCGTCCGTCTTGAAGAAGTCCGAGCTCTTGAGGTGGCCGTCACGGTCGGCGTTGCCCGTGGTGATGCTGTCCATCACCACGTCGAGGGTGGCGGTGGACTTGGCCGGGTCGGAGCCGTCGAGCTGCAGCGTGCCGGTGAAGTCCTGGAAGCTGCCCTTGACGTTGGTGACCATCGCGTGGCGGGCGACGAAGCCGATCGTGCTGTGGGCGGGGTCGATGGTGTACTCGCCGGTCAGGGCGGCGAGGTCCGGGTTCACCGCGGCGTCGGTGGTCGCGGCGGGGGTGTCGTGGTCCTTGCGGCCGAAGATGCCCATGGTGTTCTCCTGTGGATACGGGGTGAGGGATCACGTTGAATGTTCAACTAACTCAACGAGACCTACCGTAGACCTATTCTCTTCAAGTTTCAACCATCTCTGGTGAGGGTGTCGCGAATCCGTCCCCGCGGGGCCGGTACGAGGTCCATCCTGCCCCTGTCGGGCCGTCCCCGCCGCCCTTTCCCCTCCCGTCCCATGGCTTCGCCCCGGCCCGGCCGCGCGCGCTTCCGTGCCCCTGCTCCGGGGGTGCGCGGGTCGTACACCCGCCTGGCGGTACCGCGCGCACGCAGGGGTGGATCTGCGGCGTGGCGTGCGGGCCCCGGGAGCCCGGACGCGGCCCGTCGGCGGGGGGTCGCGGCGGTCCGGGCGGCGGGCTCCAGCGCTGGCGCGGGGTACCGGAGTGGGGGTGTCCTGGATGGCGAGAACCCGCAGCGACAGCGCATGGGAGACCGACTCGTGACCACCACCGGCTCCGGTTCCACCTACGACCCCCCGGCGGACCCCGCACACGGCCGCGCCCGTGCCGCGGCCTCCGCGGCGGCGGTGCGCGGCACCGGACCGCCGCTCCGCACCGACCGCCGTGTCGTCCTCGTCACCGGCGCCTCCTCGGGCATCGGCGCGGCCACCGCGCGGCGCTTCGCCGCCGGGGGCTGGCAGCTCGTGCTCAGCGGCCGGGACCGGCGCCGGCTGGAGGAGACGGCATCCGGCACCTCGGCCGTCCTGCTGCCCGCCGACCTCGCCGCGCCGGACGGGGCGAAGATGCTGGCGGAGGCCGCACTGCGGAAGACCGGTCGCGTCGACGTGCTGGTCGCCGGGGCCGGCATCGGCTGGGCCGGGCCCTTCCTGACCATGCCGCACACCGACATCGACCGGGTGCTGTTCCTGGACCTCAACGCCACGCTGCACCTCGTACGGGAGGTACTGCCCTCGATGGTGGCGGCCGGCAGCGGCCGGGTGGTCCTCGTCGGCTCGGTGGCCGGCTCCGTCGGCGTACGGGAGGAGGCGGTGTACTCCGCCGCCAAGGCCGGACTCGCCGCCTTCGCCGAGGCGCTCCGGCAGGAACTGCGCGGTACCGGTGTGGGCGTGACGCTCGTCGTGCCCGGCCCCGTCGAGACGGGCTTCTTCGCCCGCCGCGGCACCCCGTACCACCGCTCCCACCCGCGCCCCACCTCGCCCGGCCGGGTCGCCGCCGCCGTCTGGAACGCCGTCGCCCAGGGCCGCGACGACACCTACATCCCCACCTGGCTCACCCTCCCGGCCAGGGTCCGCGCCCTCACCCCCCGCCTCTACCGCCGGCTCCTGAACCGCTTCGGCTGAGAGCCGGCACAGGCCGGAGTTACCCGAACGGGTGCATGCACCACCCATGAATGTGAGGTGACTCTCAGATGACGCCTTTGTGTGACCTCTACAAGCCGGGCGCCTTCTGAGCAGTCAGAACGGCTGCATGTCCCCATGGTTCTGTTCAGGTGCACCAGGAAAACACCCCGAGGACTGTGAGGAGTCGACGGCTCGCATTTCGAGGTCCGCTTCGTAAGGTCACTACATGACCGTTTTGGATGAGGCGCCGGGTGAGCCGACCGACGCGCGCGGACGCGTGGCCGAACTGCACGAGATCCGTGCCCAGGTACTGGCCGGCCCGAGCGAGAAGGCGACCCAGGCGCAGCACGCCAAGGGCAAGCTGACCGCGCGGGAGCGCATCGAGCTGCTGCTGGACCCGGGGTCCTTCCGCGAGGTCGAGCAGCTGCGCCGGCACCGGGCCACCGGCTTCGGTCTGGAGGAGAAGAAGCCGTACACGGACGGTGTGATCACCGGCTGGGGCACGGTGGAGGGCCGTACGGTCTTCGTCTACGCCCATGACTTCCGGATCTTCGGCGGCGCGCTGGGCGAGGCCCACGCCACCAAGATCCACAAGATCATGGACATGGCCATCGCGGCCGGCGCGCCGCTGGTGTCGCTCAACGACGGCGCCGGCGCCCGTATCCAGGAGGGTGTCTCCGCCCTCGCCGGATACGGCGGCATCTTCCAGCGGAACACCAAGGCCTCCGGGGTCATCCCGCAGATCAGCGTGATGCTCGGCCCGTGTGCGGGCGGCGCGGCCTACAGCCCCGCCCTCACCGACTTCGTGTTCATGGTCCGCGACACCTCGCAGATGTTCATCACCGGTCCGGACGTCGTCAAGGCGGTCACCGGCGAGGAGATCACCCAGAACGGCCTCGGCGGCGCGGACGTGCACGCCGAGACCTCGGGCGTCTGCCACTTCGCCTACGACGACGAGGAGACGTGCATCCACGAGGTGCGCTACCTCCTCTCCCTGCTCCCGCAGAACAACCGGGAGAACCCGCCGCGCATGGAGTGCTCCGACGACGCGGAGCGCCGCGGCGACGTCCTCCTGGACCTGGTCCCCGCCGACGGCAACCGGCCGTACGACATGGCCAAGGTCATCGAGGAGATCGTCGACGACGGCGAGTACCTCGAGGTCCACGAGCGCTGGGCGCGCAACATCATCTGCGCGCTGGCCCGGATGGACGGCCAGGTCGTCGGCATCGTCGCCAACCAGCCGCAGTCGCTGGCCGGTGTGCTGGACATCGAGGCGTCCGAGAAGGCCGCGCGCTTCGTCCAGATGTGCGACGCGTTCAACATCCCGATCCTGACCTTCCTGGACGTCCCCGGCTTCCTGCCGGGCGTCGACCAGGAGCACGGCGGCATCATCCGGCACGGGGCGAAGCTGCTGTACGCGTACTGCAACGCGACCGTGCCGCGGATCTCGCTGATCCTGCGCAAGGCGTACGGCGGCGCGTACATCGTGATGGACTCCCAGTCCATCGGCGCCGACCTGACCTACGCCTGGCCGACGAACGAGATCGCCGTGATGGGCGCGGAGGGTGCGGCCAACGTCATCTTCCGCCGGCAGATCGCCGACGCCGAGGACCCGGAGGCCATGCGGGCCCGCATGGTCAAGGAGTACAAGTCCGAGCTGATGCACCCGTACTACGCCGCCGAGCGCGGGTTGGTCGACGATGTGATCGACCCCGCCGAGACGCGTGAGGTGCTGATCCGTTCACTGGCGATGCTGCAGTCCAAGCACGCCGATCTGCCGTCCCGCAAGCACGGCAACCCGCCGCAGTAAGGGAGACGCACGCCATGAGCACACCTGACATTCGCGTCGAGAAGGGCCACGCCGAGCCGGAGGAGGTCGCCGCTCTCACGGCGATCCTGCTGGCCCGTGCGGCCGCGCAGCCGGCGGCCCCGGCCCATCGGGGCCGCGCGAAGGCCGGCTGGCGCCGGCTGGAACGAGAGAACGGCTTCCGGGCGCCCCACAGCTGGCGCTGACCCGATGAAGGGCCCCTTCCCGTCCGGGGAGGGGCCCTTCATCGTGCCCGGAGCCGATACGCGGGCCACCTTGGCACGCCGCGGGGGGAGTGACGCCGCTCGGCGCTGACGAGGCGCCGCCTGCGCCCACCCGTGCCGCCCCAGCGGCACGACTGCCCGCAGCCGCGAAGAAGCACCCGAAGGGGCGCGGGGAACTGCGCGGGAAACCCCCACCGGGCCGCAGGCGCATGCAAGAGCCCCCGGCGGCAGCGTGGTCGCAGGGGGCGCGTTGCGGGACGTGCGGGGGTCAGCGGAGGCGGGCCATCAGCGCGTGCTCCACGAGGGTGATGAGCGCCGACTTCGCATCGGCCCGATGCCGCGCGTCCGTCGTGATGATCGGCGTGTCCGGCCCGATCTGCAGCGCCTCCCGCACCTCGTCCGGCTGATACGGCTGCTGGCCGTCGAAGCCGTTCAGCGCGATCACGAACGGAAGACCCGAGTTCTCGAAGTAGTCGACCGCCGGGAAGCAGTCGGCCAGCCGACGCGTGTCGACCAGCACGATCGCCCCGATGGCGCCGCGCACCAGGTCGTCCCACATGAACCAGAAGCGGTCCTGGCCGGGCGTACCGAACAGGTACAGGATCAGGTCCTGGTCCAGCGTGATACGGCCGAAGTCCATCGCGACCGTCGTGGTCGTCTTGTCCCCGGTGTGGGTGAGGTCGTCGATGCCTGCCGAAGCAGACGTCATGACGGCCTCCGTGCGCAGCGGGTTGATCTCCGAAACGGCCCCGACGAACGTGGTCTTGCCCACGCCGAAGCCACCCGCCACCACGATCTTCGCCGAGGTGGTGGAGCGGGAAGGACCGCCGCTAGAGCTTGCGAAGTCCACTGAGCACCCTTTCGAGCAGTGTCACGTCTGGCTGGCCGCCGGCGCTCTCGTCGCCGCCGGGCTGATGGATGGCGACCAGTCCCGCCTCCGCCAAGTCGGCGACGAGGATCCTGGCCACACCGAGAGGGATGGTCAGCAGGGCCGAGATCTCGGCCACCGACTTGATCTCCCGGCAGAGGGTGCAGATCCGCTGATGCTCGGGCAACTGGCCCTGCATCTGATGCGGCTGCGCGGTGGTGTGCACCAGCGCCTCGATGGCGAGCTGGTACCGCGGCCTGGTGCGGCCGCCCGTCATGGCGTACGGGCGCACCAGGGGATTGTTCGACGCCCCGGCGGGCGCCGGCTCGGGTGCTCGGCGTTGCGGCTGCACCGGCTGGATGCGCGGGGCATGCGGCTGGTCGTACGGCGAAGGGCCGGGGCCCTGCGGCGCGTACGGCTGGCCGTGGCGTGGCGCGGAGGGGTATCCGTACCGGTTCTGGGAACCGTCGTTCTGGCCCTGGGCGGGACCGTACGACCAGTTGCCCGCGGATGAACCGTCTGGGGGTGTTGCCACTTTCTCCTCCTCCGACCGTGCCTGGCACCCATCTCTGTGGAGCCGCGTCCCGAAACCTTACGGCCCCGGGACGCCAAAGCGCACCGTCCGTCGTCTAGTTGAGAAGGCTCCCTTGGAGCTCCGCCCGAAGGTCCGGCGTCAGGACCGTACCGGCCCGGTCGACCAGAAGGGCCATCTCGTAACCAATGAGGCCGATGTCCGCCTCGGGATGTGCGAGAACTGCGAGCGACGACCCGTCGGAAACGGCCATGAGGAACAGGAATCCCCGCTCCATCTCCACAACCGTCTGATTCACGCTGCCGCCCTCGAAGATCCGGGAGGCGCCGGCCGTCAGGGACGTCAGACCGGAGGCGACGGCCGCGAGCTGGTCCGCCCGGTCACGGGGAAACCCTTCGGACATCGCCAGAAGGAGTCCGTCGGCGGAGACCACCACCGTGTGGGACACCCCCGGGGTGTTGTCCACGAAGTTGGTGATCAACCAGTTCAGGTTCTGTGCCGCCTGGCTCATCGGGCTCACACTAACGCTCCTGGTTGTAGGTGCTGTCAGGACCACCGTGTTGATTCCTGGTGGCCTGGTTGTTCGTTTCACTGCCGGCGCTGCGGCCCTTTTGGACACCGCGGCGAAGGTTGCTCAGCCTGCCCCGGACGTCCTCCGGAGCGCGGGAGACCTGGGGGCCTCCCTGGGAGGTGGTTTCGGCGGCTCCCTCGACCAGATTGGCCTTGGGGACCCGTCGCGGCAGACCGGAGGACGTCACTCCGCCCGCCTTGGGTTTCCGGAGCGACGATGCCTGCTGCCAGCGCTCGTCGTTCGCCGAACGCCAGCCGCTCTCGTCGCCGCTGTCCGGTGTCGGGGCCGGCGGCTCCTGCTTCCTCTGCCGTGCGCCGCCCTGGCCGTTCGCGCCGGCCGCGGTGGATCCGCGGCGGGGAAGCCCGGCGTCGGTCAGCGCGTGGCCGTCGGAGGCGGCCGGTCCCGGACGGTCGAAGCCTACGCTGTCCTGCTCACGTACGTCAGCGGCCTGCGTATTTTCCGATTCCGGGGTCTGAGCAGCGTACTGGTCCGCGTAGCCGTTGCGGTAACCGTCCTGCTGGGGCCAGTCGTCCGTCTGTCCCGCTGCGCCGCCGAAGGCGGGGAACGCGTCGACGGCACCGGCGGCGGCGTGGCCGTCCTGGACCGGCTCCGGGTAGGAGGGGTCGGGGTAGCCGGCGCCCGCGGAGAAGGACTCGTTCTGCGGCAGCTGCCCGTTCGGCGCGTAGTACCCCTCGCCGTACGACTGCTGCTGCGGCTCCTCGTACGCCGTCTGCTGCCCGTTGTCGTACGCCTGCTGGTCGTACTGGCCGGTCCGCTGGTCTTGGAAGCCGTCGAAGCCCTGGCCGCCGTCGTACCCCTGGCCGTTGTCGTACCCCTGGCCGTTGTCGTAGCCCTGCGGGGCGGCGAACTCGTCCGGGAAGGCGGGTGCCTCGGGCGCCTCCTGGGCGTTCGCGGCGGTCGGCTCGGGCTGCCCCTGGGGGTCCAGAGCCGCCCGGCGCTCCTCGCGCATCAGCGAACGGCCGACGGGGTCCAGGTCGCGGATGTCGTCCGGGACCTCGGTGTAGCGGCTGTCGTCGAAGCCGAGCTCGGCGGCGGTGCGCAGCGGCTGCCGGCCGAAGTCCTCACCCGGGAGGTTCTGCTCCGGGATGATCTGCGAGACCGTGAACTCGTCGCGCTCCAGCGGCTGTTCGCCGCCGCCGCCGTGGGTGATCGCGTCCGGCAGCATGACCAGCGAGGTGGTCCCGGCCTGCTCGCCCGAGGGGCGCAGCTGGACCCGGATGCCGTGCCGGTCGGACAGCCGGCCGACCACGAACAGGCCCATGCGCTGGGAGATCGCGGCGTCCACGGTCGGCGGGTTGGCCAGCTTGTGGTTGATGTCCGCGAAGTCCTCGGCGGTGAGGCCGATGCCCTTGTCGTGGATCTCGATCATCACGCGGCCGTCGGGGAGACGGGTCGCGGTGACACGGACCTTGGTCTGCGGGGAGGAGAACGTGGTGGCGTTCTCCAGCAGCTCGGCGAGCAGGTGCACGAGGTCGGTCACCGCGCGGCCGTGGATCTCGGCCTCCGGGACACCGGACAGCTCGATGCGCTCGTACTGCTCCACCTCGGAGGAGGCGGCGCGCAGCACGTCGACCAGCGGGACCGGCTGGTCCCAGCGGCGGCCGGGCTCCTCGCCGGCGAGGACGAGGAGGTTCTCGCCGTTGCGGCGCATACGGGTCGCGAGGTGGTCCAGACGGAAGAGGTTCTCCAGCTGGTCCGGGTCGGCCTCGTTGTTCTCCAGGCCGGTGATCAGGGTCAGCTGGCCCTCGATCAGCGACTGGTTGCGGCGCGACAGGTTGGTGAAGATCGCGTTGATGTTGCCCCGCAGCAGGGCCTGCTCGGCGGCGAGCCGGACGGCCTCACGGTGGACCTGGTCGAAGGCGCGGGCGACTTCGCCGATCTCGTCCGTGGAGGTGATCGGGATGGCCTGCACCCGGGTGTCGACCCGTCCGGGATCGGTCCGGGAGAGCTGGTCGACCAGCATCGGCAGCCGCTGCTCGGCGATACCGAAGGCGGCGTTGCGCAGCTGGCGCATGGAGCGGCTCATCTGGCGGGCCACCATGCCGGCCAGGATGAACGCGGCGAGGAGGGCGATCACGACGGCGGCGCCGGTGATGAGGGCGTCGCGCTGGGCGTCGTCGGCGACCTGCGAGGCCTCGCTCACCGCGGAGTCGGTCAGGTCGGACTCGATCTCGCTGTAGCCGTCGAACTTGAGGGTGCTCACGGCCCACCAGTTGGCGGGGGTGATGCCCTGGGCGGCGAGTTCGCCGCGCGCGGCCGCGTCGGTGGAGGGGAGCCGGCCCAGCTCGGAGATCATCGTCTCCGGCTTCGCGGGCGGCGCCACGTAGTCGGGGTCCTGCTGCTTGGCCTCCCGGGCCATGGCCGTGCCCTCGGCCTGGATCCGCTGCGCCGTCTGCTCCAGCTTCTCCACGTCGGCCTCGGTGCCACCGCCCCTGTACTCCTCGATGGCGATGCGCTCGAGGTAGGCGTAGGAGGTGAGGGCGACGCGCTGGCTGGCGAGCTGGCTGTCGGTCGGGCCGGGCTTCACCAGCAGGTGCATGCCGATGGAGCGCTCCAGCGACAGTGCCGACTTGGTCAGCGAGATCGCGTAGACCGTGCGTCCGTAGCTGGTGATGTTGCCGGTACCGAGACCGAGGTCGTTGGCGAACTCCATCAGGGGGTGGGCGACGGTGACGTAACCCTCCTCGGTCGCGACACCCTTGAGCTTGGAGGTGTAGGCCGCGGCGCGCAGCGCGGTCAGCTGGGGCTCCGCCGCGCGGAACAGCTCCATCCGGCGGTTCAGGCCGGGCTTGTCCGGCATGCTCCGCGCGGCCTCGTCGAAGGCGTCGGCGGCCTTGTCGGTCGCGGCGCGGGCCTTGGCGACGTCCGGGTCGTCCTTGCCCTTGCCCTGCAGCAGCGGGACCGCCGTGACGTCCCGCTCGTTGTAGAGGGCGTTGGCGTAGGTGAGGGAGGCACGCACCAGACGCGCGGTGTTCTCCGCGTCCTGGGCCTCGTTCCAGGTGTCGATCGAGCCCTTCACCTGGAAGCCGCCCATGACCAGGCCGACCAGCACGGGTATGAGCAGGATCGCGTTCAGCCTGGTCGTCACGCGCCAGTTGCGCGGGGACAGACGGCCTCCGCCGCCGGCGGGCGCGGGGGTCGGCTCGGGGCCGGGCACCGGGGCGGGCGCCGCTGTGCGCGGCGGCGGCGTGAAGTTGCCCCGGGCCGACGGCTCGGGACTGTTCTTGCTTCGCCTCACTCGACCAACAACCTCTCGGCGGTCGGCACCTTCGTCGTGCCGCTGTGTCTCAGAGCCCGGTGCGCCATCGACAGTGGGGTACGTCTTTGACTAATGGGCAGTTCAGGCATTCCAGCATGCCGACCAGCGCTCTTCCAAACACTGGAAGGCGATGAATTCGAGTGATGTAAGTCCCAGATAAAACGGTCAAAAAGAGCGAGCGGCGGCAAAAGGCGAGCCGATCGTGCGCGCAGCGGTACTGCGCGACCGCATCGCGTGTCGACCTCCCCCGATTCCTCTGCCGAAACGTTATGAACACCAGGGCCGGCCGTGTCGAACGACACGGCCGGCTCCGGTATTTCTACGACAACTGCCGTATGCCGCTTATTGCTTGGCTTACCTGAGACGTGCCATCAAAGCATGTTCGACCAGGGTGATCAGCGCACTCTTCGCATCCGCGCGATGCCGGGCGTCGGTGGTGATGATCGGGGTGTCGGGCCCGATCTGCAACGCCTCGCGCACCTCCTCGGGCTGATAGGGCTGCTGGCCGTCGAAGCCGTTGAGGGCGACCACGAAGGGCAGCCCGCTGTTCTCGAAGTAGTCCACCGCCGGGAAGCAGTCCGCCAGCCGGCGGGTGTCCACCAGGACCACCGCGCCGATGGCGCCGCGCACCAGGTCGTCCCACATGAACCAGAAGCGGTCCTGGCCGGGAGTACCGAACAGGTACAGGATCAGGTCCTGGTCCAGCGTGATACGGCCGAAGTCCATGGCCACCGTGGTGGTGGTCTTGCCCCCGGTGTGGGTGAGGTCGTCGATGCCCGCGCTGGCGGAGGTCATCACGGCCTCGGTACGCAGCGGATTGATCTCCGAGACGGCGCCGACGAACGTGGTCTTGCCCACGCCGAAGCCGCCGGCCACCACGATCTTCGCGGATGTGGTGGCACGGTTTTCGGAGACCGCCCCGCCGCTAGAGCTTGCGAAGTCCACTGAGCACCCTTTCGAGCAGTGTCACATCGGGGGCGCCGGTCGTCTCGTCGCCGCCCGGCTGGTGCACGGCGACGAGACCCGCCTCCGCCAAGTCGGCCACCAGGATCCGGGCAACACCCAGTGGCATGTTGAGCAGCGCCGAGACCTCGGCGACCGACTTCACCTCACGGCACAGATGGCAGATGCGCTGGTGCTCCGGAAGGAGCCCCATGAGCGCGGCCGGGTCTGCCGTCGTACTGATCAGTGCCTCGATGGCCAGCTGATAACGCGGCCTGGTCCGGCCGCCGGTCATCGCGTACGGACGCACCAGCGGCTGGTCGCCCTCGTCCTCGTACGGCTCCGCGTACGGATCATGAGAGGCGGTGGGCGGGGTCATGGATCCTCCGGGCGGGACAGCAAGTCGGTCAGTCAAGCCGTCTGACGGGGCCGGTGGGGGGAATGTGGCGGCCGGACGGTGATTTGGTGAGACGGGTGGTGCCGGGGCCGATCAGTGGAGCAGACTTCCTTGTAGTTCGGCGCGAAGGTCCGGGGTGAGGACCGCGCCCGCTCGGTCGACCAGGAGCGCCATCTCGTAGCCGACGAGGCCGATGTCGCACTCGGGGTGCGCGAGAACGGCCAGGGACGAGCCGTCCGAGACGGACATGAGGAAAAGGAATCCCCGCTCCATCTCGACGACCGTCTGGGCCACGCTGCCGCCTTCGAAGATCCGTGAGGCGCCGGCCGTCAGGGAGGTCAGTCCCGAAGCGACGGCCGCGAGCTGATCCGCGCGATCACGCGGGAACCCCTCGGACAGGGCCAGCAGAAGACCGTCGGCGGACACGACGACGGTGTGGGACACCCCGGGGGTGTTGTCCACGAAGTTGGTGATCAACCAGTTGAGGTTCTGTGCCGCCTGGCTCATCGGGCTCAACTAACGCTCCTGCTGGTGAGTGGGGTTCGGGAAGCTGCCGGTCTGGGTGGTACCGGCCTGACGACCCTGTGCGATACCCCGACGGAGATTGGTCAGCCGGCCGCGCACGTCATCGGGGGCGCGCGAGACCTGAGGACCGCTCTGGTGCTGTTGCTGCTGAGCCGTACCCGGGACGAGGTTCGCCTTGGGCACCCGGCGCGGCAGGCCGGACGTGGTGACGCCGCCCGCGGCCGGCTGCCGGACGCGTTCGGCCTGCCGGACCAGCTCGTCGTTGGGCGAGCTGCGCCAGGTGGCCGCGGACCGCTGCGGGCCGGTGGGGCCCTGCGGCTGCTGCGGCTGCTGCTGGGGGTGCTGGGACTGCGGGGCCTGCTGGGGGGCCTGCTGGGGCTGCTGCGGCGCCGGGGCCGAGCCATTGCCCTGCTCCTGCCCGCCGCCACCGTGGAACCAGTTGGTCTCCAGCGTGTCGTACAGCGGCGTACGGCCGTCACCGGGACCGGACGCCGGGGGCAGCGCCCAGGCGTCGGACAGCGCGCGGTCGTCGTGCCGCGGCGCGGCACCGCCGTAGCCCTGCTGCGGCTCCTGGTGGACGGGCCGCTGCTGCGGGGCCGGCGGACGCGGGGCGCCCTGTCCGGCTCCGTGCGCGCCGTTCACCTGCGGACGCTCGAACTGGCCGGTGGCACCGTTGTCCTGGGCCGGCGTCTGGAACTGGCCGGTGGAGCCGTTGCCGTAGCCCTGCTGCGGGGCGGGGAACTGGCCCGTGCCCTGCGGGGCTTGGAACTGGCCCGGCCCGGCCGGGTTCTGCCCGCCCGGACGGCCCTGCGGGGCGCCGAAGATGTCGCCGCGGACGAACTGGCCCGTGTTCTGGGCACCGTTCGCACCGGGCGGAGCGTACTGGCCCGGGTTCTGGACGGCGTTGGCGCCCGGCTGGGCGTACTGGCCGGTGTTCTGCGGGGCGTCGGCACCGGGACCGCCGTAGGCGCCCGGGTTCTGGCGCTCGTCGAACCGGGGGATCTCCGCCGTCACACCGGGGCCCTGCCGGTCGTCGAACCGGGGCATGGCCGACGTCCGGGCGACGTCCGGCTCCTCGTGGCCGCGCGGGGCGTCCAGCGAGGCACGCGGCACCGGCGGCTGGGCGTTCTCGTCGCTCCAGCTGGGCCGCGGCTGCTGCTGGTCACCGCCGGGCAGCTCCGGACGCGCGCCACCGCGCGGCGGCAGCTGCGGACGACGGGAACGCTCGGGCTTGCCGCCCCCGCGCTGCGGGGGCACCTGGCCACGACCGCCGCCGAAGGCGTCCTGGTCCTGCTGCTGTCCGCCCGGACCCGAGGCCTGCATCCCCTGCGGGGCACCGGGCATCTGGCCACCGAAGCCGGCACCCGCGCCGGCCGGAGCCGGACGGCCCTGCGGAGCGCCGCCGGGAGCACCGCGGTCGAAGAGCGAAGGCGCGGCGTTGCCCGGCTGGCCCTGCGGCCCCCGGGCCCCGTCGGGCCGGCCCGCGCCGTCGCGCGGGGGCAGCGCGGCACGCGGACCCTGACCGGCGGCCAGCCGGCCACCGCCGGGAGCGCCGGCACCGAGAGCACCACCGGAGGGCTGCCCGGCACCTGCGGCGCGCCGTGCGGCCGCGGCACCCGCGGCGGCCTGCGCGGCGGCGGGGCCACCGCCGCCCGCACCCGGCTGACCGGGCTTGCCCTGGGGCTTCTTGCCGCCCTGGGCGACATCGACGGGCAGCATGACCAGCGCGGTCGTACCACCGGAGTCGGACGGGCGGAGCTGGATACGGATGCCGTGGCGCTGCGACAGACGGCCGACCACGAACAGACCCATGCGGCGGGAGACGGAGACGTCCACGGTGGGCGGCGAGGCGAGCCGCTCGTTGATCGCCGCCAGGTCCTCCGGCGACAGACCGATGCCGGTGTCGTGGATCTCGATCAGCACCCGGCCGTCGGGGAGCGCGTGACCGGTGACCTTCACCTTCGTCTGCGGCGAGGAGAACGATGTCGCGTTCTCCAGCAGCTCGGCGAGCAGGTGCACGAGGTCGTTGACCACACGGCCGGCCACTTCGGTGCTCGGCACCGACGCCAGTTCGATGCGCTCGTACTGCTCCACCTCGGACGCGGCGGCGCGGAGCACGTCGACCAGCGGGACCGGACGGGTCCACCGGCGGCCGGGCTCCTCACCCGCGAGGACGAGGAGGTTCTCACCGTTACGGCGCATACGCGTGGCGAGGTGGTCGAGCTTGAACAGCGAGGACAGCTGGTCCGGGTCGGCCTCGCGGGACTCCAGTTCGGAGATGAGCGAGAGCTGACGCTGGATGAGGCCCTGGGAGCGGCGCGAGAGGTTGGTGAACATCGCGTTGACGTTGCCCCGCAGCAGGGCCTGCTCGGCGGCGAGGCGGACCGCCTCGCGGTGCACGTCGTCGAAGGCCGCGGCCACCTTGCCGATCTCGTCCCGGGAGTGCACACCGACCGACTCCACGGACGTGTCGACGTCCTGGGGGTCGGACTCGGAGAGCTGCTTGACCAGCTCGGGCAGACGTTCCTGGGCGACCTTGGTGGCCGTGTCCTCCAGCCGGCGCAGCGAGCGGATCATGGAGCGGGCCACGACGAAGGCGCCGACGAGCGACACACCGAGGACGAGGAGGATCAGCACACCGGCGATGATCGCGTCGCGCTCGGTGGCGCTGCGCAGCTCACGGGCTTTCTGTTCCATGTCCTCGAGCAGCGTGAGCTCGATGTTCTTCATCTGCTGGATCTTGGTGCCGCTGTCGTCCAGCCAGTCACGGTAGGACCGCTCGCCCACCGAGGCGAGGCCGAACTCCGAGGCCAGGGCACGCCCGGCGTACTCGTCGGTGGCCTTGATCGTGCTGTTGCCGTCCTCGATCGGCTGCAGCAGCGCGGTGGCGTCGACGTCGCCGTAGATGCTCTTGAAGCTGCGGAGCTCGGACTTCTGGCTCGCCAGGGCCGACTCGGCGTACAGCCGGTCGTTCTCGGCGAGTTCGCCCTTGGTGGTGTTGCTGGCGGGCAGCGCCGCGGCGAGGACCGCGCGCTGGATCGACGCGTACTCCTTGGCGGCGGAGAAGGACGCCAGCGCACGCGTGCGCTGGATCATGTCCGGGTTGCTGGTCGCCTCCGCCATGTCCTGCGAGAGGTCGATCAGGTTCACGATCAGACGGTGGTAGCCGTCGACGGTCTGGCTGGAGTTCCGCTCCGACGCGAAGGCCGTGTTGCGGATCTTCTCGAGCTCGCCGAGGTCGCCGGCGAGCTGCACCAGGTTGTCGCGGACGCCCTTGAGGTTGCCGTCCTTACTGGCCTCGTCGATCTCTTCGGAGCTGTCGATGAAGACGTTGCGTGCGCGGTCGGTCTTGTCGCGGAAACCCTTGACCGAGAAGTCGGTGGCCTTGCCGCCGTGCGCCAGCGGGCCGGCCGACTGGTCGCGCTCCTCCTGGAGCGCGTGGGCCAGTTCGGTGGCCTGCTTGGTCATGTCGGTGAGCAGCTTCATGTTGTCGAGCTGCTGGATGTCGTCCATCGACTGGCTGATACGCAGTCCACCCAGCGAGGTGGCCGCGACCACCGGCAGGGCGAGCAGCGACACCAGACGGGTCGAGATCCGCCAGTTCCGCAGGGCTATGCGCGACCCCGGACCGGACGGCCCCGCCTTGGGGGCAGCCGGCTCGGCGTTCGGCGCGCCGGCGCCCTCACCGCCGTTCCCGGCCGCGGTCGGGCCCTGGCCCTGGGCGTGCTGGGGCGAGGAGCTGACGGCCTTGGGGCCAGTCCCGCCCTGCGGCTCCGGCTCCGCCGAAGCGCTGCCATCCCTCTTGAAACGTCCCTGCACTAGCGTCGCAACCTCTGAACCAGGCACCCCTCCGCGTGAACGGCGAGGCACGGTGTCGGCGTCATAGGGGCGCCCTGAAAACGTCCCCGTGGTGGTCGTGAGTGACCGGCGCTGGTTCCCCCTTCTCAACCGCCGCTCGGCGCGTCTGTGCGCCCCCTGTGCGCCGGCTCGATCCAGCGGCGGTCCGTGGAATTCCAGCACAGTGCAGGATCTCCAACAAGGCCCGAGGCCCTACCCGTGAGATACGTGACACCGCGTGAGTGGCGAGTCACCGGGGGTAGAAAGTGATCTCGTCAATAAGGGACGTATGACCGCGAACCGGAGGGGCGGCCCCCGTGTCCCAGTCGCCATGATCAGGAGCGGAATAAGGGCTTCAGGGGGTTGATGTCCGATTTCTCCACCCCGGAACCCGGCCCGTTAAGGCCGATTTATCCCGCGACTCGTGAGGAAACTCACACCCGATCAAGCCCTTCGGCCGAGGTCGCCGGGGAATCACATGTTTAGCCTGGCGCTTTACAGGGATGGCAAAACCGACAACCCGCGCCCTTGTGGGGGTCCTTGACCCCCTTTGGGCGCCCCTTCACAGAACAGGGTCACGTAAACAGTGAAGACGACGACGATGTTCCACAAGATCGCGAACCCCCGGCGCACCACGCTGGCGCACCTCGAAGGCGCCGACGGGCCGCAGACGCCGGTCCAGCTGGAGCACACCGTCGAACTCCCGGCCCAGACTGCCAACCCCAAGCGCACCGTCCTGATGGAGATCCCGGTCGCGGCCACCGCCGCGAAGTGACACCGGTCCATACGCGCACCGGCCGCGAAACACTCAAGGGGCGTCCCCACGGCAACGGGGACGCCCCTTGTGCTTGCGCGGGACGCGCCGGGTGGTCGCGTTAGCCTGGGGCGTCAGACGTCAGCCGCTCGTTCAAGGGGACAAGCATCCCGTGCGCATCGCCAGATTCTCCATCGACGGGAACGTCGCCTTCGGCGCGGTCGAGGGCGAGAAGCAGGACGAACTCGTCCTGGACATCATCAAGGGCATCCCGTTCGCGGACTTCGAGCTCTCCGGCACCAAGGTCCCGGTGAGCAAGGTCAGGCTGCTGCCCCCGGTGCTCCCCAGCAAGGTGATCGCCTTCGGCCGCAACTACGCCGAACACGCCAGGGAGCTCGGCAACGAGGTGCCCGACGCCCCGTTCGCCTTCTTCAAGCCCTCCACCTCGGTGATCGGCCCCGGCGACGAGATCCAGTACCCCTCCTTCTCCCAGGAGGTGCACCACGAGGCCGAGCTGGCCGTGGTGATCGGCCGGATGTGCCGCGAGGTCCCGCGCGCCCGCGTCAAGGACGTGATCTTCGGCTACACCTGCGCCAACGACATCACCGCGCGCGACGTCCAGAAGCGCGAGAAGCAGTGGGCCAGGGCCAAGGGCTTCGACACCTCCTGCCCGCTCGGCCCCTGGGTGGAGACGGACATCGACCTCGCCGCCGCCGGCGACCTGACCGTCCAGCTCACGGTCAACGGCGCCCAGCGCCAGCTCGGCCGCACCAGCGAGATGATCCACCCCATCGAGGACCTGATCGTCAACATCTCCGAGGCCATGACCCTGCTCCCGGGCGACGTCATCCTCACGGGCACCCCGGCTGGGGTCGGCCCCCTCAACGTCGGCGACGAGGTCGCCGTCACCATCGAAGGCATCGGCACTCTCACCAACAAGGTTGTCAAGCGTGGCTAGCGCATCCGGCACTCCCGTACGCGTCCGTTTCTGCCCGTCGCCCACCGGTAACCCCCATGTGGGCCTGGTCCGCACCGCCCTGTTCAACTGGGCGTTCGCCAAGCACCACGGCGGCACCCTGGTCTTCCGTATCGAGGACACCGACGCGGCCCGCGACTCCGAGGAGTCGTACGACCAGCTGCTGGACTCGATGCGCTGGCTCGGCTTCGACTGGGACGAGGGCCCCGAGATCGGCGGCCCGCACGCGCCGTACCGCCAGTCGCAGCGCATGGACCTCTACAAGGACGTCGCCGCCAAGCTCCTCGACGCCGGCCACGCCTACCGCTGCTACTGCTCCCAGGAGGAGCTGGACAGCCGCCGAGAGGCCGCCCGCGCCGCCGGCAAGCCCTCCGGCTACGACGGCCACTGCCGCGAGCTCACCGACGCCCAGGTCACGGAGTACGAGGCCCAGGGCCGTGAGCCGATCGTCCGCTTCCGGATGCCCGACGAGACGATCACCTTCACCGACCTGGTCCGCGGCGAGATCACCTACCTCCCGGAGAACGTCCCGGACTACGGCATCGTCCGCGCCAACGGCGCCCCGCTGTACACGCTGGTCAACCCGGTCGACGACGCCCTGATGGAGATCACCCACGTCCTTCGCGGCGAGGACCTGCTCTCCTCCACCCCGCGCCAGATCGCCCTCTACAAGGCGCTCACCGAGCTGGGCGTCGCCAAGGGGACCCCCGCCTTCGGCCACCTGCCGTACGTGATGGGCGAGGGCAACAAGAAGCTCTCCAAGCGCGACCCGCAGTCCTCGCTCAACCTCTACCGCGAGCGCGGCTTCCTCCCCGAGGGCCTGCTCAACTACCTCTCCCTGCTGGGCTGGTCGCTCTCCGCCGACCAGGACGTCTTCGGCATCGACGAGATGGTCGCCGCCTTCGACGTCACCGACGTCCAGCCCAACCCGGCCCGCTTCGACCTCAAGAAGTGCGAGGCGATCAACGGCGACCACATCCGCATGCTCGACGTGAAGGACTTCACCGAGCGCTGCGCGCCCTGGCTCAAGGCGCCCTTCGCGCCCTGGGCCCCGGAGGCCTTCGACGAGGCCAAGTGGGCGGCCATCGCGCCGCACGCGCAGACCCGCCTGAAGGTGCTGTCGGAGATCACGGACAACGTCGACTTCCTGTTCCTGCCGGAGCCGGTCCTCGACGAGGCGTCCTGGGCCAAGGCCATGAAGGAGGGCAGCGACGCCCTGCTCCGCACGGCCCGCGAGAAGCTGGACGCGGCGGACTGGACCTCCCCCGAGTCCCTCAAGGAGGCCGTCCTGGCCGCCGGCGAGGCCCACGGCCTCAAGCTCGGCAAGGCCCAGGCCCCGGTCCGCGTGGCCGTCACAGGCCGCACGGTCGGCCTCCCGCTCTTCGAGTCCCTGGAGGTCCTGGGCAAGGAGAAGACCCTGGGCCGGATCGACGCGGCCCTGACGAGGCTCGCCGCGTAGCCTCTCGTACGCCTGAGGGGGCGGCGCCCGGAACCATCCGGACGCCGCCCCCTCACGTTCCCCGGTACGGTCGGTCCCATGGACATCCGAGCAGTTGTCTGGGACGTTGACGACACCCTCTTCGACTACACCACCGCCGACCGCGAGGGCATGCGCGCGCATCTCGTGGCCGAGGGGCTGCTCGCGGGGTACGGCTCCGTGGAGGAGGCGCTGGAGCGGTGGCGGGAGGTGACGCGGGAGCAGTGGGCGCGGTTCGCCGCGCGGGAGGTCGACTTCGAGACGCAGCGGCGCGACCGCACCCGGGTCTTCCTGCGGCGTGAGATGACCGACACCGAGGCCGACGACTGGTTCCTGCGGTACGTCACGTACTACGAGTCCGCCTGGAGCCTCTTCCCGGACGTACTGCCCGTCCTCGACGCCCTCGCCGCCAGCCACCGCCACGCCGTGCTCTCCAACTCCAGCCTCCACGTCCAGGACCGCAAACTGCGCGTCCTCGGCGTCCACGACCGCTTCGAGACCATCCTGTGCGCCGCCGAACTGGGCGTCTCCAAGCCGGAGGCCGGTGCCTTCCTCGCCGCCTGCGACGCACTGGCGCTGCCCCCGGACCAGGTGGCGTACGTGGGTGACCACCCGGAGATCGACGGGCGGGGCGCCGCCGACGCCGGACTGCTGTCGGTGTGGATCGACCGCGGCGGTGACCACGCGACCGTCGTGCCGCCCGAAGGGCCGCGCCGTATCGCCTCCCTCGACGAACTCCCCGCGCTGCTCGCCGCCGATACTCGTTTTGGAGCCCCGTCCACCTTCGGGTAATGTTCTTCCTGCGCCGCGGGGAGCGGGCCGGAAGGCCGGAACCCCAGGCGTCGAACTAGAACAAGAACCCTTCAGGGGCTTGCGTTCCAGTGGCCTATGGTGTAATTGGCAGCACGACTGATTCTGGTTCAGTTAGTCTTGGTTCGAGTCCAGGTAGGCCAGCTCGCAGAGCTCATCTGCACCGCGGATCTCATCCGCAAAGCCCCCGTTGTGTAGCGGCCTAGCACGCCGCCCTCTCAAGGCGGTAGCGCCGGTTCGAATCCGGTCGGGGGTACAGATCCTTCCCGCGGGGACAGCAAGGGTAGCTCCCACTGTCCTCGATGCAGGATCGCTAGGGCCCCCGTTGTGTAGCGGCCTAGCACGCCGCCCTCTCAAGGCGGTAGCGCCGGTTCGAATCCGGTCGGGGGTACTGTCTGGTCTAAACCATCATTGGTCTATGGTGTAATTGGCAGCACGACTGATTCTGGTTCAGTTAGTCTTGGTTCGAGTCCAGGTAGACCAGCAGGATCCGCGGCAACGCGTGATCCACGCCCCCGTTGTGTAGCGGCCTAGCACGCCGCCCTCTCAAGGCGGTAGCGCCGGTTCGAATCCGGTCGGGGGTACACGGTGAAAGCCCTCCACTTCGGTGGAGGGCTTTCGGCGTTTCCGGGGCGGCGTCCGGAGACAGCGGAAGAGCCCGCCGCGGCGTTGAGGCGGGCCCTTTCCCCTGAAACGGGGCGGAAAGGTGGTCAGGAGCGGCGCAGCGCCTCGGAAAGGCGGGCGGCGGCGTCGATGACGGCCTGCGCGTGCATCCGGCCCGGATGACGGGTCAGCCGCTCGATGGGTCCGGAGACGGATACGGCGGCCACCACACGGTTCGACGGGCCGCGCACCGGCGCGGAGACGGACGCCACGCCCGGCTCCCGCTCGCCGATCGACTGGGCCCAGCCCCGGCGCCGTACGCCCGACAGGGCCGTCGCCGTGAACCGGGCGCCCTGCAGGCCCCGGTGCAGCCGCTCCGGCTCCTCCCAGGCCATCAGGATCTGCGCCGAGGAGCCGGCCTTCATCGTGAGCGTGGAACCCACCGGCACCGTGTCCCTGAGGCCCGAAAGCCGCTCGGCCGCGGCGACACAGATACGCATGTCGCCCTGGCGGCGGTAGAGCTGGGCGCTCTCACCCGTCACATCGCGCACATGCGTGAGCACCGGTCCCGCCGTGGCGAGCAGCCGGTCCTCGCCCGCCGCGGCCGCCAGTTCGGCCAGCCGCGGGCCGAGAATGAAACGGCCCTGCATGTCGCGCGCCACCATACGGTGGTGTTCCAGTGCCACGGCCAGACGGTGGGCCGTGGGTCGTGCCAGTCCGGTGGCACCGACCAGACCCGCGAGGGTGGCCGGACCGGACTCCAGAGCGCTCAGGACGAGGGCCGCCTTGTCCAGAACGCCGACGCCGCTACTGTTGTCCATGCAACGATACTTGCGTCTCACTCTGTGAAACGCAAGTTCAATTTTCCGTGGAACACGCCACTCTGGAAGCACGGAAGCAAAGGGGCCCCGTGGACCACCGGGCCATGGCGGCGGACGCCCGGAATCAGGGGCGCGGGCGCTGTCTCCCCAGAGAACTAGTTGGGCCGGCGCACCATGCCGGCCGGAGGGAAAGCGATGGGTAGGACACTCGCGGAGAAGGTCTGGGACGACCATGTCGTCCGGCGCGCCGAGGGCGAGCCCGACCTCCTCTTCATCGATCTGCACCTGCTGCACGAGGTGACCAGCCCGCAGGCCTTCGACGGCCTCCGCAAGAACGGCCGCCGGGTGCGCCGTCTCGACCTCACCATCGCCACCGAGGACCACAACACCCCCACCCTCGACATCGACAAGCCCATCGCCGACCCGGTCTCCCGGGTCCAGCTGGAGACACTGCGGGCGAACTGCGCGGAGTTCGGCGTCCGGCTGCACCCGCTGGGCGACGTCGAGCAGGGCGTCGTCCACGTCGTCGGCCCGCAGCTGGGGCTCACCCAGCCCGGTATGACCGTCGTCTGCGGCGACTCCCACACCTCCACGCACGGCGCCTTCGGCGGACTCGCGTTCGGCATCGGCACCTCCCAGGTCGAGCACGTACTGGCCACCCAGACGCTGCCGATGGCCCGCCCCAAGACCATGGCGATCACCGTCGAGGGCGAACTGCCCGACGGCGTCACGGCCAAGGACCTGATCCTCGCGATCATCGCGAGGATCGGCACCGGCGGCGGCCAGGGCTACGTCCTGGAATACCGCGGCGAGGCCATCGAGAAGCTCTCGATGGAGGCCCGGATGACCATCTGCAACATGTCGATCGAGGCCGGCGCCCGCGCGGGCATGATCGCCCCCGACGAGACGACCTTCGCCTACCTCGAGGGCCGGCCGCACGCCCCCCAGGGCGAGGACTGGGACGCGGCCGTCGCCTACTGGAAGACGCTCAGGTCCGACGAGGACGCCGAGTTCGACGCCGAGGTGGTCATCGAGGCCGCCGAACTGTCGCCGTTCGTCACCTGGGGCACCAACCCCGGCCAGGGCGCCCCGCTTTCGTCGTCCGTCCCCGACCCCGCCTCGTACGAGGACGCCTCGGAGCGGCTCGCCGCCGAAAAGGCCCTGGAGTACATGGGCTTGGAGGCCGGTCAGACGCTGCGCTCCATCGGTGTGGACACCGTCTTCGTAGGGTCCTGCACCAACGGCCGCATCGAGGACCTGCGCGCCGCCGCGGACATCATCAAGGGCCGCAAAGTCGCCGACGGCGTACGGATGCTGGTCGTCCCCGGCTCCGCGCGGGTGGGTCTGCAGGCCGTCTCCGAGGGCCTGGACGTGGTCTTCAAGGAGGCGGGCGCCGAGTGGCGGCACGCGGGCTGCTCGATGTGCCTGGGCATGAACCCCGACCAGCTCGCCCCCGGTGAGCGCTCCGCCTCCACCTCCAACCGCAACTTCGAGGGCCGGCAGGGCAAGGGCGGCCGTACCCACCTGGTGTCCCCGCAGGTCGCCGCCGCCACCGCGGTCCTCGGTCACCTGGCCTCCCCGGCCGACCTCGCCGCCGACGACCGCACGCCCGCTGGAGTCTGATCAGCCATGGAAGCATTCACCACCCACACCGGCCGGGCCGTCCCGCTGCGCCGCGGCAACGTCGACACGGACCAGATCATCCCCGCCCACTGGCTCAAGAAGGTGACCCGCGACGGGTTCGAGGACGGGCTCTTCGAGGCCTGGCGCAGGGACGCGTCCTTCATCCTCAACCAGCCCGAGCGGCAGGGCGCGACCGTACTGGTCGCCGGCCCCGACTTCGGCACCGGCTCCTCCCGTGAGCACGCCGTCTGGGCGCTGCAGAACTACGGCTTCCGGACCGTGATCTCCTCCCGCTTCGCCGACATCTTCCGCGGCAACTCGCTGAAGAACGGCCTGCTGACGGTCGTCCTCGACCAGCAGACCGTCGACGCGCTGTGGGCCCTCACCGAAGCCGACCCCGCCACGGAGATCACCGTCGACCTCGAGGCCCGCGAAGTGCGTGCCGAGGGCATCACCGCCTCCTTCGAGCTCGACGAGAACTCCCGCTGGCGGCTGCTGAACGGGCTCGACGACATCTCCATCACCCTGCGGAACGAGGCGGACATCGCCGCGTACGAGGCGAAGCGCCCCTCGTTCAAGCCGAGGACGCTCACCGCCTGACCCCGCCGCGGCCGAAGTCCTCGCCGGAGGGCGACTTTCGGCCACCGCGACGTCCCTCCCGTACCCCCGATCACCCCGATCGGGGGTACGCGCACGTCTGCACCCGTTCGGCCCCGCGCGCCGTCTTGGGACTACCCAACTTGCCACGTTAGGAAGGTGGTTGCCGGGGTACACGTGTCACGTGCCCGTGATCGACGCGTGTGCCCCGACGGCCGTCCGGGGCGGCAGTTGCCCCCTGCGCAGGCGACAACTCGCCCCAGATGGCACAATCTGTGCATGGAACACGACGGCCAACTCCAGCTCTATGCGGCGGTCGCGGTCCAGCTCAAAGAAGCGCACGCAAAAGTGCGCTCACTGCAAGTCCCGGAGGGCGTACGGATGGCGCTGACCCGGAAGCTGCTGGTCATTACGGCCGCGGCCAAACATGATCTCGCCGGTACGGCAAGGCGTCTGGAGCGGTTCACCGAGGACCTCGACGAGGGTCGAATGCCCGAAGAGGAACGCTGAACCGGTCGGGACAGCCGAGTCCGTTGCGGCACAAGGGTGATTAGCCCGTTTCGTGTTTGATTTGCGGTATATATCTGCCTAACGTGCGAAAAAGCTTGAACACATTCGTTCTGGCGATGTCTCCGAAGGGGAAGACGTGAACAAGGCGCAGCTCGTAGAAGCGATTGCCGACAAGGTGGGCGGCCGCCAGCAGGCCGCCGAAGCCGTCGACCACGTACTGGACGCCATCGTCCGCGCGGTCGTCGCGGGGGAGCGGGTCTCGGTCACCGGCTTCGGTTCGTTCGAGAAGGTCGACCGCCCGGCCCGCTACGCCCGTAACCCCCAGACGGGCGAGCGGGTTCGCGTCAAGAAGACCTCCGTGCCGCGCTTCCGTGCAGGCCAGGGCTTCAAGGACCTGGTGAGCGGTTCGAAGAAGCTGCCCCGCGGTGGCGAGGTCTCGGTCAAGAAGGCGCCCAAGGGCAGCCTGACCGGCGGCGCTTCGGCCACGGTGAAGAAGGCCGCCGCGAAGAAGACGACGGCGAAGAAGGCCGCCACCAGGACGGCCGCGAAGAAGACCACGGCCAAGAAGGCCACCACCAAGACGGCCGCGGCGAAGAAGACCACGGCCAAGAAGGCGCCCGCCAAGACGACGACGACGGCGAAGACCGCCGCCGCGAAGAAGACGGCCGCCAAGAAGGCCCCCGCGAAGAAGGCGACGGCCAAGAAGGCGCCCGCGAAGAAGTCCACCGCGCGCAAGACCACCGCCAAGAAGACCACCGCACGCAAGAAGTAGGCCTCCGAGGGGTACTCACGCACCGGGCCGGACTCCCTCGGGAGTCCGGCCCGCGGTGTGTTCCGGATCGGACGCCGGCGTCCGGGCGCCCGGAAGGTGCGCGCTCAGAAGGTCTGGAGGGTCACCAGCGTGATCCGCAGGGCCGTGCCCTCGCCCTCGGTCTCCACGCGCACCCGCTGACCGGGCCGCAACAGCCTGAGGCCGCCCGCGTCGAACGCCGGGGCGTCGAAGGGCACCGGGGTGCCGTCGTCCAGCAGCACCTGACCGCTGCGGCTGTCGGCGTCGTAGGTGTACGCGGTGGCGTGCATACCGGCAGCCTACTGCTCGGTGATGAGCAACCGCGCGGCGACGGCGGCCGTGCGGGGACCCGTGCCCAGTGCCAGCGCCGCCCGCAGATCGGCGCCGGTGTCCACGTCCTGCCGTACCGAATCCACGTCGTCGAGGCACAGTTCGACCGCTCCGGACGCGCGGTGCCGGGCCCGCGAATCGGGGCCGAACAACGGGCGCAATTCCAGCCCCCGGCCCGCGGTCAGCAAAGTCGTGCCGAATCCGGCGGCATCGGCGAGAAAAGCGCGCGGGAATTCCGCGGCCCCCTCGAGAACCCGGGCCAGTTCCGCCGGGCGGAGCGCCGGCAGATCGGCGTTGAGGGCCGCCACCCGCGCCGCGGGCCGGGAGGCGCCCGCCACCGTCGCGCCGTGGGTGAGCGCCGCGTTCAGACCGTCACGCGGCTCGTCCGGGACGATCCGGGCGCCCAGCGCGGCCAGCTCGCGCGCGGCCAGGGCGTCGTCCGTGACGACCACCACACCCCGTACCGCCGGGCACTCCAGCGCGGCCGCCACCGTGTCCTGGGCGAAGGCGAGCGCGAGGCCGGGGCGCAGACCGTCGTCCGCGGTGTCCGAGAGCCTGCTCTTGGCGCGGGCCAGCGGCTTCAGGGGTACCACCAAGGTCCACTGCACGAGTGTTACGTCCCTCTCTTGTCGCGCTCATTGTCACCCGGAGCCCCGGGTGCCGCGGGTGCCGGGGCGTACGGTGTTCTCGACAGACCGGCGGCCCGGGGCGACACTTGTGCGGCCCGCCCGGCCTCCGGGTCCGGGCCCGGGGCCTGACATTCGTAAGAGGAAGGTGTACTCGTGCCGCGCCGCAGAATCGGCTTCTGGTACCGCTTCGCCGCGGTTCTCTGCAAACCACCGCTGGTGGTTCTGCTCAAGCGGGACTGGCGCGGAATGGAGAACATTCCGGCTGAGGGCGGCTTTATCACCGCGGTGAACCACAATTCGCACATCGACCCCTTCGCCTACGCGCACTTTCAGTACAACACCGGACGCGTCCCGCGATTCCTGGCGAAGAGCGGTCTTTTCAACAAGGGATTCATCGGCGCCGCGATGCGCGGCACCGGACAGATCCCCGTCTACCGCGAGAGCACCGACGCGCTCAGCGCCTTCCGGGCCGCGATCGACGCCGTGGAGCGCGGCGAATGCGTCGCCTTCTACCCCGAGGGCACCCTCACCCGTGACCCCGACGGCTGGCCCATGACCGCCAAGACCGGTGCCGCGCGCGTCGCCCTGCAGACCAGGTGCCCCGTGATCCCGGTCGCCCAGTGGGGCGCCAACGAACTGCTGCCCCCGTACGCGAAGAAGCCCAGCCTGCTGCCGCGCAAGACGCACCGCGTGCTGGCCGGGGAGCCGGTGGACCTCGACCGGTTCTACGACCGTGAGATGACCCCGGAACTGCTCAAGCAGGCGACGGAGGCCATCATGGCGGCCGTCACCCGCCACCTGGAGGAGATCCGCGGCGAGAAGGCGCCCCAGACGCCCTACGACCCGCGCCGCGAACGGATCGAGCAGGGCCGCAGGACGCACACACAGAAGCGGGAGGAGCGGGTGCGGGGCACCAGGCCCACCGCGCGGGAAGAGGGGCTGGGCACGTGAGCGAGCCGGTCAAGGCGGCCGTCTTCGGCACCGGATCGTGGGGGACGGCCTTCGGCATGGTCCTCGCCGACGCGGGCTGCGACGTCGTGCTGTGGGGGCGGCGCCCCGAACTCGCCGAGGCGGTCAACTCCACCCGCACCAACCCCGACTACCTGCCCGGGATCGAACTCCCCGGGAACGTGCGGGCCACCACGGACGCCGCCGAGGCCGCGCGCGGCGCCGACTTCACCGTCCTCGCGGTCCCCTCGCAGACCCTGCGCGCCAACCTCGCCGACTGGACGCCGCTGCTCGCGCCGAACACGGTCCTGGTGTCGCTGATGAAGGGCGTCGAACTCGGCTCCGCGATGCGGATGAGCGAGGTGATCGACGACGTCGCCAAGGTCGGCCCCGAGCGCGTCGCCGTCGTCACCGGGCCCAACCTGGCCCGGGAGATCGCCGCCCGGATGCCGGCCGCCGCCGTGGTCGCCTGCACCGACGAGGACGTCGCCCGGCGGCTCCAGACCGCCTGCCACACCCGGTACTTCCGGCCGTACACCAACACCGACGTCATCGGCTGCGAACTGGGCGGCGCGGTGAAGAACGTGATCGGGCTGGCGGTCGGCATCGCCGACGGCATGGGGCTCGGGGACAACGCCAAGGGCTCGCTCATCACCCGCGGTCTCGCCGAGACCACCCGGCTCGGGGTCGCGCTCGGCGCCGACCCGCTGACCTTCTCCGGGCTCGCGGGCCTGGGCGACCTGGTGGCCACCTGCTCCTCCCCGCTGTCGCGCAACCACACCTTCGGCACCAACCTCGGCAAGGGCCTGACCCTCGAGGAGACCATCGCGGTCACCAGGCAGACCGCCGAGGGCGTCAAGTCCTGCGAGTCGGTGCTCGATCTGGCCCGCCGGCACGGCGTCGACATGCCGCTCACCGGGACGGTCGTCTCCATCGTGCACGAGGGCAAGCCCCCGATGGTCGCCGTCAAGGAGCTGATGTCGCGCAGCGCGAAGCCCGAACGACGCTGAGCGACGCCCCCCGCCGTTCGGCCCACCGGCGGCGTTTCGGGCGCTGTGTCCGGGCCCCGGGGGCAGGTACCCTCATCGCGATATGAGCACCGAGAACCTCCCCCAGAGCCCCGAGCAGCCGCCCCGCAAGCCGCGTGTGGCCGTCGTGTTCGGCGGGCGCAGCTCCGAACACGGGATCTCCGTGGTCACCGCCGGCGCCGTCCTCAAGGCCATCGACCGGACCGCGTACGATGTCCTGCCGATCGGCATCACCCGGGACGGCCGCTGGGCGCTCACCGCCGACGAACCGGAACGCATGGCGATCAGCGACCGCCGTACGCCCAGCGTCGAGGAGCTCGCCGAGTCGACGGAGGGCGGTGTGGTGCTCCCCGTCGACCCGGCCGACCGTGAAGTCGTCTACAGCGAGCCGGGTTCGGTGCCCAAGGCGCTCGGCGAGGTCGACGTGGTCTTCCCGGTGCTGCACGGCCCCTACGGCGAGGACGGCACCCTCCAGGGCCTCCTGGAGCTCTCCGGCGTCCCCTACGTGGGCTCGGGCGTGCTCGCCTCGGCCGTCGGCCAGGACAAGGAGTACATGAAGCGGGTGTTCACCTCCTTCGGGCTCAAGGTCGGCCCGTACCTGGTGATCCGGCCGCGCGAGTGGCAGCACGACGAGTCCGCGGCCCGCGCAAGGATCGTCGAGTTCGCCGGCGAGCACGGCTGGCCGCTGTTCGTGAAGCCCGCCCGCGCGGGTTCGTCGATCGGCATCACCAAGGTCGACGACCTGTCCGGCCTGGACGAGGCCATCGCCGAGGCCCAGCGCCACGACCCGAAGATCCTCGTCGAGGCGGCGCTGCGCGGCCGCGAGATCGAGTGCGGCGTGCTGGAGTTCGAGGACGGCCCGCGCGCGTCGCTGCCGGCCGAGATCCCGCCGCCGGACACGCACGCGTACTACGACTTCGAGGCCAAGTACATCGACTCCACGCCCGGCCTGGTGCCCGCGCCGCTCACCGACGCGGAGACGGCCGAGGTGCGGCGGCTCGCGGTGGAGGCGTTCGACGCGGCCTCCTGCGAAGGGCTGGTGCGCGCGGACTTCTTCCTCACCGAGGACGGCGAGTTCGTGATCAACGAGATCAACACCATGCCCGGCTTCACGCCCATCTCGATGTACCCGCAGATGTGGCAGGCCACCGGCGTGAGCTACCCGGAGCTGGTCGACCTGCTGGTGCGGGCGGCGCTGCGCCGCCCGACCGGCCTGCGCTGAGCCCGCGCGCGCATCAGAAGGCGATCCCCTCGGGGATCGCCTTCCTGACGGCCGGGGCGAGATCGATCAGCACACCCGTGCTGTCCCGTCCGCCGGTCACCCGGACCTCGACGTACGCCTCGCGGTTGGCGGTCGTGAAGCGGTACGCGTCGTCGCCCTGCCGCTCCATCAGCCAGTCGACCCCCTCGACCCCGCCCGGTACGGCGTCGGCGTCCTGCCCGTTGGCCACCTTGGGGTCGGCCATCTTGGGCGGCCGCTCGACTCCGCACCGCAGTATGATCGCCACGCCGCCCCAGCCCGCGGTCAGTTCGGACGCGGGTTCGGGATCGTCGCGACTCTCACCGTCCACCTTCGCCGGCAGGGCCTTGTCCAGGTTCTGGCACAGCTGGGTGACCTTCGCGTCCGGGCTGGGAACCGCCGCGGACGCGCTGTCGTCTGCTGAGGAGCAGCCCGCGGCGGTGATCAGCACCGCGAGTGCGGAGAGGACGGCGTGCCGGTGACGGAAGGAGTTCACCGGCACAGGGTAGACGGGGGCTACAGATGGACGACCGGGCAGGTCAGGGTGCGGGTGATGCCGTCCACTTGCTGGACTCTGGCGACCACCATGCGGCCCAGTTCGTCGACGGTGTCGGCCTGGGCGCGCACGATCACGTCGTACGGTCCGGTCACGTCCTCGGCCTGGATCACTCCAGGGATCTTGCCGATCAGATCGGCGACGGTCGACGCTTTGCCGACCTCCGTCTGGATCAGGATGTAAGCCTGTACCACGGAACCTCCAGGGCGGCCACGAGGATCATGTGGGGAAAAGGAACGCCACGGTATCGCGTCGCCGCTCCTCGCGGGGAGACCTGCGGGAACCGGGCCTTGCGCGCCGGGGTACAGACAGGGGAGAAGTTGACGGTCACCTCGACCGTAGCGAGGACTCGGACCGCTCGCGACCGGGCACGGACAGGGATAGAAGGGTCGAAAGGGAAATGAAGGGCACTGTTGGTGAGCTCGGCGAGTTCGGGCTCATCAGGGAGCTCACCTCCCGCCTCACCACCACCCCGGCGGTCCGGGTCGGCCCCGGCGACGACGCCGCCGTGGTCTCCGCGCCCGACCGCAGGGTCGTGGCCAGCACCGACATCCTGCTGGAGGGCCGGCACTTCCGCCGCGACTGGTCCACGGCCTACGACGTCGGCCGAAAGGCCGCCGCACAGAACCTCGCCGACATCGCCGCCATGGGCGCCGTGCCGACCGCCCTGCTGCTCGGCCTCGTCGTCCCGGCGGAACTGCCGGTGACCTGGCCCAGCGAGCTGATGGACGGCCTGCGCGACGAATGCCAGGTGGCCGGCGCGGCGGTCGTCGGCGGCGATGTCGTACGCGGCGACACGATCATGGTGTCGATCACCGCGCTCGGTGATCTGCGCAACCAGGAGCCCGTGACCCGGGGCGGGGCCCAGCCCGGCGACCTCGTCGCGGTCACCGGCTGGCTGGGCTGGTCCGCGGCCGGGCACGCGGTGCTCTCCCGCGGTTTCCGCTCACCGCGCGCCTTCGTCGAGGCGCACCGGCGCCCCGAACCGCCGTACCACGCGGGCCCGGCCGCCGCCGGTCTGGGCGCGACCGCGATGTGCGACGTGAGCGACGGGCTGATCGCCGACCTCGGGCACATCGCCGAGGCCAGCAAGGTCCGCATCGACGTGCGCTCCGGCGCGATCGACATCCCCTCGCAGATGAACGACATCGGTCAGGCCGTCGGCGTCGACCCCATGCAGTGGGTGCTGACCGGGGGAGAGGACCACGCGATCGTGGCGACCTTCCCGCCGGACGTGAAGCTGCCCGCCCGCTGGAAGGTGATCGGCGAGGTGCTCAACCCGTCGGCGCTGCCCCAGGTGACGGTGGACGGGGCGCCCTGGACGACCCAGGGCGGCTGGGACCACTTCGGGGACATCGAGTCATGAGCGCGCCGCCCCGGGTGCTCACCGTGGCCGGCTCCGACTCGGGCGGCGGGGCCGGCGTCCAGGCCGATCTGAAGACGATGCTGGCGCTCGGGGTGCACGGCATGAGCGTGCTCACCGCGGTGACCGCGCAGAACTCGCTCGGCGTGCAGGGCGCCTGGGAACTGCCCGCGGAGGCGGTCCGGGCCCAGTACCGCAGTGTCGTCGACGACATCGGTGTGCAGGCGGTCAAGACCGGCATGCTGTCCTCCGCCGAACTCGTCGAGACGGTCGCCGACTTGATCACCGGCACGGACGTGCCGGTGGTGGTGGATCCGGTGGGGGTCTCCAAGCACGGTGACCCGCTGCTGGCGGCCTCCGCGCTGGACTCCGTACGGACCAGGCTGCTGCCGGCGGCGACGGTCGCCACCCCGAACCTGGACGAGGTGGCGCAACTCACGTCCGTCCACGTCGACTCGGAAGCCGGTATGCGCCGGGCGGCGGAGGCGATCCTGGCGTTCGGCCCGCGCTGGGCGCTGATCAAGGGCGGTCATCTGCCCGGCGACGCGGTGGACCTGCTGACCGACGGCTCCTCGGAGCACTGGCTTCGGGCCCCGAGGCACGACAACCGCCACACCCACGGCACGGGCTGCACCCTGGCCTCGGCGATCGCGTCGGAACTGGCGAAGGGCCGTACGGTCCCGGAGGCGGTGGCAGCGGCGAAGGCCTACGTCACCGGCGCGATCGCCTCGGGCTTCGCCCTGGGCAGGGGCCTGGGCCCGGTGGACCACGCCTGGAACCTCCGGTAACGGGGGGGCCGCCGGGTGCGGCCCGGTGGGGGCCGGTCGCGCAGTTCCCCGCGCCCCTCGGGGAGCTGCCACAGCGGCCCCCCGAGCCCACCCCCGCCCTCCGCGGGCGCCTAGGCTCCCGCGGGCCCGCGGCCGCCCTCGACCCTCCGCTCCCGCCCTCGCCCCCCGCTCCCGCGGGCCCACCCCCGCCCTCTGCGGGCGCCTCGGCTCTCGCGGGCTCGCGGCCGCTCCCCATCCCCGCTCCCGCGGGCAGTCGTGCCGCTGGGGCGGCACGGGTGGGCGCGACGGCACCCCGCAAGCGCCGGGCCGCGCGAACGCCTCCCGGCTCGCGCCCCCACCGGGCGGTGCGAACAACCCGTCTCACAGATGCGCGGCTGCGCGAACGCCCCCGCTCACCCCAAAGCAAAAAGCCGGCCCACCCGAGGTGGACCGGCTATTGCGGCGAAACCGACGTGGCCACGCGCTCAGCGAAAGCGTCAGCGCGAGACCTTGCCGGCCTTGATGCACGAGGTGCAGGCGTTCACGCGCTTCGGCGTCCCGCCGACCACGGTACGCACGCGCTGGATGTTCGGGTTCCAGCGACGGGGCGTACGGCGGTGCGAGTGCGAGATGTTGTTGCCGAAGCCCGGCCCCTTGCCGCAGACGTCGCAGTTGGCAGCCACGGGTCACTCCAAAGACTTCAGATGCACTTACGGTTGATCCCGACATGCCGGGATCGAATTCCGGACTCCGAGGAGCCCTGATGGAATCTGAGTGGCGGTGCCGGGGGAGAGGCCCGATCGGATCGGGCAACCGGAGCAGCATACAACGGCTGCTCCCGTAGAACGAAACTACCACGGTGGCCCGGGCCCCCGCCCCCGGCCCTCTTCCGGCGGACGGCGTCCCACGGTCTACGCTGCCTGCCACGGCCGGCAGCTCAGGGAGGCGCAGGTGGCGCAGGTGCCGCAGACATTCTTCGATGCTCTCGCGGTGCGTTCCTGGTGCGGTCTCGCGCTCGATGCGCTGGGGCGCTCCCGCGAGGAGATCGACGCGATCAACGTCTATCCGGTGGCGGACGGCGACACCGGCACGAACCTCTATCTGACCCTCGAGTCGGCGACCGCGGCGGTGGAGGCGGTGTTCGACGGACACCGGGCCGGCGGGGACCGGGAGCCGGCGCTGGCCGACGCCGTACGGGCCATGGCCCACGGCGCGCTGATCGGCGCGCGCGGGAACTCCGGGACGATCCTGGCGCAGCTGCTGCGCGGCATGGCCCAGGTGCTGGCCGGCGACGAGGCCCCGGCGCACGCCGACGGCGAGGGCCTGCGGAACGCGCTGCGGCACGCGGCCGACTCCGCGCGCCACGCGGTCGCGCACCCCGTCGAGGGCACGGTCCTGACCGTCGCCTCGGCCGCCGCCGACGCGGCCGGCGCGGCGGAGGGCGACTGCGGGGCGGTGGCGCGGGCCGCCTACGACGGAGCCCGCGCGGCGCTCGCCGAGACCCCGGCCCGGCTGGCCGTCCTGCGGCGCGCCGGGGTGGTGGACGCGGGCGGCAGGGGGCTGGTCGCGGTGCTCGCGGCGCTGGTGGAGACGTTCACGGGCGAGGCGCCGCGGGGCCTGCCGGCCGTCGGCGGCCCGTGGACCGGCTCCGTACGCACCACCGGTCCCGTGCCGCACGCGGGCGTGGAGCGGGCCGAGGGCCTCGGCGAGTGCGCGGACGGCGGCGCCCCGCACGGGGCCGGCGGACCCGCCTTCGAGGTGATCTACCTCCTGGAGGCCGACGACGACGCCGTCGCACGGCTGCGGGACCGGCTCGACGCGCTGGGCGACTCGCTCGTGGTCGTCGGCGGCGACGGCCTGTGGAACGTCCATGTGCACGCCGACGACGCGGGCGCCGCCGTGGAGGCCGGGGTCGAGGCGGGACGGCCGTACCGGATCCGGATCACCCACTTCGGCGCGGAGGACGTCCACACCACCGGAGCCGAACCGGCCGCGCGCGGGGAACGCGCACAGCGGGCCGTCGTGGCCGTGGTGCCCGGCGAGGGCCTGGCGGGGCTCTACACCGAGGCGGGAGCGACCACCGTGCTCGCCCGTCCCGGGGAACCGCCCGCCAGCGGAGAACTCGTCCAGGCGGTACGGCGTGCGCACGCGCGGGAGGTCGTCCTGCTGCCCAACGACGCCGATCTGCGCCACACCGCCGCCGCTGCCGCCGAGCAGGTGCGGGCCGAGGGGATCAGGGTGGCCCTCATCCCGACCCGCTCCGCCGTCCAGGGCATAGCCGCCCTCGCGGTGCACGAGCCGGAACGCCGCTTCGACGAGGACGTGGTGTCGATGACGTCGGCGGCCGGAGCGACCCGCTACGCCGAGGTCGCCGTCGCCGAGCGGCAGTCCTGGACCATGGCGGGCATCTGCCAGGCCGGGGACGTCCTCGGCCTCGTCGACGGGGACGTGGCCGTGATCGGGCAGGACGTCACGGCGATCGCCGAGGCCGTCCTGGACCGCATGCTCGCGGCCGGCGGCGAACTGGTCACCCTCGTCCTCGGCGACGACGCCCCCGAAGCCGTCGCCGCCCACCTGGAGACCCGTGTCCGCGAGGGCTACCTCGCCGTCGACACGGTGGTGTACCACGGCGGCAGACAGGGAGCCCTGCTGCTCATCGGGGTGGAGTGACGCCCGTTGTCAGTGGTGTGGTGTCCAATGGATGCCGTGCCCGCACTGGACGAACCACTGAAGAAGGTGCTCGGCCCCGCCACCGCGAAGGTGATGGCCGAGCACCTCGGCCTGCACACCGTGGGCGACCTCCTGCACCACTACCCGCGCAGATACGAGGAGCGCGGCCAGCTCACCCACCTCGCCGACCTCCCCATGGACGAGCACGTCACGGTGGTTGCCCAGGTCGCCGACGCCCGGCTGCACACCTTCGCCTCCGCCAAGGCCCCGCGCGGCAAGGGCCAGCGCCTGGAGGTGACGATCACGGACGGCAGCGGCCGGCTGCAACTGGTCTTCTTCGGCGCCGGTGTCCACAAACCGCACAAGGAACTCCTGCCGGGCACCCGCGCGATGTTCGCCGGCAAGGTCTCCGTCTTCAACCGCCGCATGCAACTCGCCCACCCGGCGTACGAGTTGCTGCGCGGTGACGCCGAGGAGACCGTGGAGACCTGGGCCGGCGCCCTCATCCCGATCTACCCCGCCACCGCCAAACTGGAGTCCTGGAAGATCGGCAAGGCCCTCCAGACGGTCCTGCCCAGCGCCCAGGAGGCCGTCGACCCCCTGCCCGACTCCCTGCGCGCGGGCCGCGGACTCGTCGCCCTCCCCGAGGCACTCCTCAAGATCCACCGCCCGCACACCAAGGCGGACATCGAGGACGCCCGCGCCCGCCTCAAATGGGACGAGGCCTTCGTCCTCCAGGTCGCCCTCGCCCGCCGCCGCCACGCCGACGCGCAGCTTCCCGCCGTCGCCCGCCGCCCCGAGCCCGACGGTCTCCTCGCCGCCTTCGACGACCGTCTCCCCTTCACCCTCACCGAGGGCCAGCAGAAGGTCTCCGCCGAGATCTTCACCGACCTCGCCACCGAACACCCCATGCACCGCCTGCTCCAGGGCGAGGTCGGCAGCGGGAAGACGATGGTCGCGCTGCGCGCCATGCTCGCCGTCGTCGACGCGGGCGGGCAGGCCGCGATGCTCGCGCCCACCGAGGTGCTCGCCCAGCAGCACCACCGGTCGGTCACCGAGATGATGGGGGAGCTCGCCGAAGGAGGGATGCTCGGGGGAGCGGAGACCGGGACCAAGGTGACACTGCTCACCGGGTCCATGGGAACGGCGGCCCGCCGCCAGGCGCTGCTCGACCTGGCCACCGCCGAGGCCGGCATCGTCATCGGCACCCACGCGCTGATCGAGGACAAGGTCAAGTTCCACGACCTGGGCCTGGTCGTCGTCGACGAGCAGCACCGCTTCGGTGTCGAGCAGCGCGACGCCCTGCGCGGCAAGGGCAAACAGCCCCCGCACCTGCTGGTCATGACCGCCACCCCCATTCCGCGCACGGTGGCGATGACGGTCTTCGGCGATCTGGAGACCTCGGTACTCGACCAGCTCCCGGCCGGCCGTTCGCCCATCGCCAGCCATGTCGTCCCGGCCGCCGACAAACCCCACTTCCTCGCCCGCGCGTGGGAGCGGGTCCGCGAGGAGGTGGCGAACGGCCACCAGGCGTACGTGGTCTGCCCCCGCATCGGCGACGAGGAGGACGACCCGAAGAAGTCCGGCAGGAAGAAGCTCCCCGAGGACGAGGCGGAGAAGCGCCCCCCGCTCGCCGTCCTGGACATCGCGGAGCAGCTCGCGCGAGGGCCGCTGAAGGGGCTCGGGGTCGAGGTGCTGCACGGGCGCATGCAGCCCGACGACAAGGACGCCGTCATGCGCCGCTTCACCGCCGGGGACGTCGACGTCCTGGTCGCCACCACCGTCATCGAGGTCGGGGTCAACGTCCCCAACGCCACCGCGATGGTGATCATGGACGCCGACCGCTTCGGCGTCTCCCAGCTGCACCAGCTGCGCGGCCGGGTCGGCCGCGGCTCGGCGCCGGGACTGTGTCTGCTGGTCACCGAGATGCCCGAGGCGAGCGCGGCCCGGCAGCGGCTCGACGCCGTCGCCCGCACGCTGGACGGCTTCGAGCTCTCCCGTATCGACCTGGAGCAGCGCCGCGAGGGCGATGTGCTGGGGCAGGCCCAGTCCGGCACCCGCTCCAGTCTGCGCATGCTCGCCGTCATCGACGACGAGGAGATCATCGCCGAGGCGAGGGAGGAGGCGGTGAGGATCGTCGCCGCCGACCCGGACCTGACCGGCCTCCCCGCGCTGCGCACGGCACTGGACGCCCTGCTGGACGAGGAGCGGGAGCAGTACCTGGAGAAGGGCTGACAGACTGGTACGGCCACCGACCAGCACAGACCGACAAGGACCGAGGACATGACCCGCGTGATCGCCGGCAAGGCCGGCGGACGCCGCCTGGCCGTTCCGCCCGGCCAGGGGACCCGCCCCACCTCCGACCGTGCGCGCGAGGGCCTGTTCTCCACCTGGCAGTCCCTGCTCGGCGGCCCGCTGGACGGCGAACGCGTCCTCGACCTGTACGCCGGCTCCGGCGCCGTCGGCCTGGAGGCGCTGTCCCGCGGCGCCGGACACGTCCTGCTCGTCGAGGCCGACGCCCGCGCCGCCCGCACGGTGCGGGAGAACGTGAAATCGCTCGGACTCCCCGGCGCCGAGGCCGTATCCGGCAAAGCGGAACAGATCATCCGCACCGCGCCCCCCCGGGAGCCGTACGACGTCGTCTTCCTCGACCCGCCCTACGCCGTCCAGGACGACGATCTTCGCGAGATCCTGCTCACACTCCGTACGGGGGGCTGGCTCAGCGGCGAAGCCCTCGTCACCGTGGAGCGCAGCACCAGAGGAGGGGAATTCGGCTGGCCGCCCGGGTTCGAGGCGATCCGCTCCCGCCGCTACGGCGAGGGAACGTTTTGGTACGGTCGCGCCGCCTCTACGTGCGAAGACGCACGATGACCGGACCGGAGAGCGAGGGATCACAAGTGCGCCGCGCCGTATGCCCCGGGTCGTTCGACCCGATCACCAACGGACACCTCGACATCATCGCCCGGGCCTCCCGGCTGTACGACGAGGTCTACGTCGCGGTGATGATCAACCAGTCCAAGAAGGGCCTGTTCGAGATCGAGGAGCGGATCGACCTGATCCGCCGGGTCACCGCCGAGTACGGCAACGTACGCGTCGAGGCCTTCCACGGCCTGCTCGTCGACTTCTGCAAGCAGCGCGAGATCCCCGCCATCGTCAAGGGCCTGCGCGCGGTCAGCGACTTCGACTACGAGCTGCAGATGGCCCAGATGAACAACGGACTCTCGGGCGTGGAGACCCTCTTCGTCCCCACCAACCCCACCTACAGCTTCCTGTCCTCCTCGCTCGTCAAAGAGGTGGCGGCCTGGGGCGGCGACGTGGCCCACCTGGTGCCGCCGGAGGTCCTGAGCGCCCTGACCGAACGGCTGCGCGGGGACTGACCGCCGGGGGCGTCCCGGTGCCCGCCGGACCGTCAACCGGTGTCCCCCGAACGCCCCATGGCCGTACAGTCGGTCCCGTCCGTCTCCAACACAGCTGTAGAGAGTGGCGAGCACACGGTGGACGTGCAGAAGAAGCTCGATGAGATCGTCGCCGCGGTCTCCAGTGCCCGGTCGATGCCCATGTCGGCCTCGTGCGTGGTCAACCGCGCCGACCTGCTCTCGATGCTCGAAGAGGTGCGCGCGGCCCTGCCCGACTCCCTCGCCCAGGCCGAGGAACTGATCGGCGGCCGGGAGCAGATGGTCGAGCAGGCCCGCCAGGAGGCCGAGCGGATCATCGAGGGCGCGCACGCCCAGCGCGGCTCCCTGGTCTCCGACACCGAGGTCGCCCGCCGCTCCCAGGCCGAGGCCGACCGGATCCTCGGCGAGGCCCGCAAGGAGGCCGAGGAGGTCCGCGCGGAGGCCGACGACTACGTCGACTCCAAGCTCGCCAACTTCGAGGTCGTCCTCACCAAGACGCTCGGCTCGGTCGGCCGCGGCCGCGAGAAGCTGCTCGGCACCGGCCCCGGCCTCGACGAGCAGGGCTACGAGGACGAGGACGCCCCCGAGCGCAGCCACGACCCGGAGACCCTGCGCCGCAGTGCCGACGAGTACGTCGACGTCAAGCTCGGCGCCTTCGAGGCGGTCCTCGCCAAGACCCTGGAGGCGGTCGGACGGGGCCGGCAGAAACTGCACGGCCGGATCGCCTCCGACGACCTCGGCGCCCTCGCCGACGACCCGTCGACCGTCCAGCACTCCAGCGACGCCGACTACCTCGCCGGCCTCGCGGACCTCGCCGAGCAGGACACCCCGGCCGCCCGGCAGCCCGAGCCGCAGCAGCAACAGCAGACGTACGCCCAGCCGGAGCCCGCCTACGGTTACCAGCAGCAGCAGCCGGACCCGTACGCCGGCTACCAGCAGCAGTACGGCGGTCAGCAGGACGCCTACGGCTATCAGCAGCAGCCCGATCCGTACGGCGCCTACCAGGGCTACGACGCGCAGGCGTACGACCCGGGCCAGGCGCAGCAGCAGCCCGGCCACGACCAGCAGGCGCAGCAGTCCCAGCAGGGCTACGCCCTGGACGAGACCAGCCTCTTCGACACCAGCATGATCACGCCCGAGCAGCTGCGGGCGTACGAGCGCGAGCGGGGTCTGTAGGGGCGGATTGGGCCGAGAGCGAAAGGTCCAGTATCCTGGCTCTTCGGTCGCGCTTACGTCCGCGATCCACGCTGCCCGGGAACATCGCGGGGCAGTGGTACCTCTGAGCTCGAAGACCGAAAGCAGGAATGGCCCTGAACGCCCGCCTCGACCACCGGAACCCCCTCGTGTTCGACACACACGAGCTGGGGCGGCGGCCCGGTGCGCAGCAGCGCCTGACCCGTACGGTCGACGCCCCCAAGGACTTTGGGATCAAGGACGTCATCGGAGTGCCGGAAGGCGCCCCGGTGGAGCTGGAACTCCGCCTCGAGTCGGTCATGGAGGGTGTGCTCGTCACAGGCACCGCCCGTGCCGGGGCCGAGGGGGAGTGCGTAAGGTGTCTGGAGCCGCTGGAGCGGGAGCTCACGGCGGACTTCCAGGAGCTGTTCTCGTACCCTGACGCCGACGACCGGGGCCGCGTGACCGCGGAACCGGGCGACGACGCCGAGGACGACGAGGACAGGCTCTTCCTCGAGGACGGATTGTTCGACCTCGAGCCCGTGCTGCGCGACGCGGTGGTGCTCGCACTGCCGATGCAGCCGGTGTGCCGGGAAGACTGCCCGGGTCTGTGCTCCGAGTGCGGAGCGCGGCTCGCGGACGACCCGGATCACCATCATGACGCCGTCGACATCCGTTGGGCGGCTTTGCAGGGACTCGCCGGCACCATGAAGGACGGCGAGAAGGACGAGATGAGCGGCGCCGAACCTGGCGTCGACGAGAAGCAGGAGAAGTAGCCGTGGCTGTTCCGAAGCGGAAGATGTCGCGCAGCAACACGCGCCACCGCCGGTCGCAGTGGAAGGCTGCGGTCCCCACCCTGGTTGCGTGCGAGCGCTGCCACGAGCCCAAGCTGCAGCACATCGCGTGCCCGTCTTGCGGCACCTACAACAAGCGCCAGGTCCTCGAGGTCTGAGCGGCTGGTGAGAGGCACTGTGTCGACGCCGAAGAAGAACTCAGCGGAAAACCAGGCCTCGTCCCACACGCTTCTGGAAGGGCGGCTCGGCTATCAGCTCGAGTCCGCCCTTCTGGTGCGTGCGCTGACCCACCGTTCCTACGCGTACGAGAACGGCGGCCTGCCGACGAACGAGCGGCTGGAGTTCCTCGGGGACTCCGTGCTCGGCCTCGTCGTCACGGACACGCTGTACACCACCCACCCCGATCTGCCCGAGGGCCAGCTGGCCAAGCTTCGGGCCGCGGTGGTCAACTCGCGTGCGCTGGCGGAAGTGGGCCGCGGGCTCGAACTGGGCTCCTTCATCCGGCTGGGCCGCGGTGAAGAGGGCACGGGCGGGCGGGACAAGGCATCCATCCTCGCCGACACCCTCGAAGCGGTGATCGGCGCCGTCTATCTCGACCAGGGGCTCGACGCGGCCTCCGAACTGGTGCACCGCCTGTTCGACCCGCTGATCGAGAAGTCCTCGAACCTCGGTGCCGGCCTGGACTGGAAGACCAGTCTCCAGGAACTCACCGCGACCGAAGGGCTCGGAGTACCCGAGTACCTCGTCACGGAGACCGGCCCCGACCACGAGAAGACCTTCACTGCTGCCGCCCGCGTCGGAGGCGTCTCGTACGGCACCGGCACCGGCCGCAGCAAGAAGGAGGCGGAGCAGCAGGCCGCCGAGTCCGCCTGGCGGTCCATCCGGGCCGCGGCGGACGAGCGCGCCAAGGCCGCCACGGAAGCGGAGGAGGCCGTCCGGGCCGCCGAAGCCGACGCCTCCGGCACGAGCGCCGACACCCCGTCGGCCTCCGCCTGACCCACCGGACGACCCGAGCGCCCGCCCCCGTACCGGGGCGGGCGCTCGGCGGTCGTACACCCGCCCGTGAAGGGGAGAGCATGCCCGAGCTGCCCGAGGTCGAGGTCGTACGGCGCGGACTGGAACGGTGGGTCGCCCACCGGACCGTCGCCGACGCCGAGGTGCTGCACCCGCGCGCGGTACGCCGTCACCTCGCGGGCCCCGACGACTTCGCGCACCGCCTCGAGGGGCACCGCGTCGGCGTGCCCGGCCGCCGCGGCAAGTACCTGTGGCTGCCCCTGGAGGACACCGGCCAGGCCGTCCTCGCCCACCTCGGCATGAGCGGCCAGTTGCTGGTCCAGCCGCACGCGGCGGCGGACGAGAGGCATCTGCGCGTGCGCGTCCGCTTCACCGACGCCCTGGACACCGAACTCCGCTTCGTCGACCAGCGCACTTTCGGCGGTCTGTCGCTGCACGACACCACCCCCGACGGACTGCCCGACGTCATCGCCCACATCGCCCGGGACCCCCTCGACCCGCTCTTCGACGAGGAGGCGTTCCACCAGGCCCTGCGCCGCAAGCGCACCACCGTCAAGCGTGCCCTGCTCGACCAGTCACTGATCAGCGGCGTCGGCAACATCTACGCCGACGAGGCGCTGTGGCGGGCCCGCGTCCACTACGAGCGCCCGACGGCCGGGTTCACCCGCCCGCGCACCCTGCTCCTGCTGGGCCATGTCCGGGACGTCATGAACGCGGCCCTCGCCGTGGGCGGCACCAGCTTCGACAGCCTCTACGTCAACGTCAACGGAGAGTCCGGCTACTTCGACCGGTCCCTGGACGCGTACGGCCGTGAGGGCCTGCCCTGCCGCCGCTGCGGCACACCGATGCGCCGGAAGGCGTGGATGAACCGGTCCAGCTACTTCTGCCCGGCGTGTCAGCGGGCGCCGCGCGTCTCGTCGTAGCGCTCACGCGCCTCGAGTACGGCGTCCATGCTGCCCTCGACATACTGGATGAGGGCCAGCAGGCGCCCGGCGACCTCATGGCCCAGCGGCGTCAGTTCGTAGTCCACGCGGGGCGGATTGGTCGGCTGGGCCTCGCGGTGCACCAGCCCGTCGCGCTCCAGCGCCTGCAGCGTCTGGGAGAGCATCTTCTCGCTCACCCCGTCGACCCGGCGGCGCAGCTCGTTGAACCGCAGCGAGCCCTCGTGGAGCGCGCCGAGCGTCAGCGCGCCCCAGCGCCCGGTCACATGCTCCAGAGTGCCGCGGGACGGGCACGCCTTGGCGAACACGTTGAAGGGGAGCTCCCGCTCCTCCGGTCGCGGCACGGTCGTCATGAACCCAAGATTACGCCAGGGCGGCGCCGACCACCGGTCAGCGCCGCCCCCGGCTCAGTAGCCGAAGTTCTGGGTCCACCAGGGGCCGCCCGAACCCATGTGGACGCCCACCCCGAGCGTCTTGAAGTCGCAGTTCAGTATGTTCGCCTTGTGACCGGGGCTGTCCATCCAGGCCTGCATCACGGCCTCGGCGTCGGCCTGGCCCCGGGCGATGTTCTCGCCGCCGAGGTTGGCTATGCCGGCCGTCTCGGCCCTGTCCCACGGGGTGTCGCCGTCGGGGTCCGTGTGGTCGAAGAAGTCCCGCTCGGCCATGTCGTCGCTGAACGCCGTCGCCAGGCCGGTCAGCGCGTCGCTCGAGGTGACGGGGCTGCAGCCCACCTTGGACCGCTCCACGTTGACCAGCCGGAGCACCTCCGCGCCGGCGACGGCCTCCGCGGAGCCGGCGACCGGAGCGGTCGTCCTCTGCTTCTCCGGCTCGGGCTCGGCCGTGCGGGACGGGGCCTCCTCGGCGGTCTTCTCGGGAGCCGCCGCGGTCTCCTTCTTCTCCGGCGTCTTCGTCTTCTCCGCGCTCTCCTTCTTCTCCGGTGTCTTCGTCGGCGAGGCGGGCGCTGACGGCTCCGGGGAGGCGGAGCGCTCGCCGCCACGGCTCGCCGGGGTGCCTGCGTCACGGCCCGGGTTCTCCAGGCTGCCCGCGGTACCGCCCTGCTCGGTGGGCGCGTTGGTGGCGACGCCACCGGCCTGCACGCTGTCGCCGGGGGTGCGGTCGCCGCCGAGCTTGTAGTTCTCCAGCCCGGGGACCGCTCCGGTGGCGACCGCCACCGTGCCGAGGGCCACCGCGGCGGAGACACCGAGCAGTCCGGTACGGACCGGGGTCGCGGCCTTCTTCTTGCGGCGCCGGTGCCGGTCCGGGCGCGGCCCGTCGGGGTCGGCCGCGGAGCCGTCGCCGGGGAAGGCGGGGCCGATCCGGTCCCGGCGCGCGGAGAAACCGGCCTCCGGGAAGCCGCCGTGGGCGGGGGCGGGGATGGTGGTGGTGACGTCGGTCCGGGGGAAGCCGGCGGCGGGGGCGCCGAAGTCGGCCTCCGGGAAGCCGGCGGCGGGGGCGGCGAAGTCGGTGCCTCCGGCGGGGGCCGTGGCGTCGGCCGTCGCGTAGAGGTACTCCGCGCTCCGCGCGTACGTCTCGGCGTACGCCTCCGGGTTCAGATACGGAGCCGTGCCCATCGTGGGCGGGCCGTCCCCCCGGTCACCCCCCGGATACGGGCCGCCGTCGTACAGGTCGTCGTGGGTGACCCCGGTGGCGCGGCCCGTGGCGGCGCGGCCGGCGGCGGAGCGTCGGTGGCGTCCCATGTCCCTGGCCTTCCTCGTCCGTCGGTCGACTCGTCCTCGCGACCAACCCGAAACTCGATGATCACGAAACTCACACCAACGAGTGAGTTTCATATGAGATTCATGGCTCGGGACGCTACCGCATGGCGCCTGGGTCGGGTGTGCCCCCGGTGACTTTGTCCGGTTAGGTTGCAGCCATGAGTGACGATGTGCGACTGGTCGCCTGGGTGCGCGGCCGGGTACAAGGTGTCGGTTTCCGATGGTTCACCCGGGCCAAGGCGCTGGAGATCGGCGAGCTGAGTGGTTTTGCTCTCAATCTCGGCGACGGCAGGGTCCAGGTGGTCGCCGAGGGCGCCCGCGAGCGCTGCGAGGGGCTGCTCGACTGGCTCCAGACCGGCGACACGCCCGGACACGTGGACGGGGTCACCGAGATATGGGACACACCGCGCGGCGGCTACGAGGGCTTCGCCATCCGCTGATCCCGCCCGCTCCGGCCGCCCGGCAGGCCCCGGCCGGCGCGCGACACGCGTCCCCGCCGACGAAAAAGTCCTGGTGATCGGCGAGAAGGGCTTGCCGCAGGGGGCGCCGGACGCCAGGATGATCGCCACGCTCCGAGGACCCGGGAGACTCGCGCCGCCGTCGTACACAGGCCGTGCGCAGCCGGTTGTCCGCCGATACGGGGCGTGATCGTGTTGACCCTCAAACTTTTTGGTGAGACGCTGAAAGCCCCGCGCACCTTAGCTGTTTGGCATGGCTGAACGGCAGTACAACTCCAGGCCTGTCAAGCATCGCGGGTGCGAATCCCTCACGACCCACACCGCATCGGTCGGTCACTCATTGTGGAGGACCATCCATCATGGCAAAGGCGCTTCTCGGTTACGTCGGCGGCTCCGACCCGCGACTCCTCGCCGAGATGCGACGGCTCCAGCAGCGCGTCCAGGACCTGGAATCCGAGCTCGGACGGATCCAGGCGGAGAACGACGAGCTGACGGCTGCCGCTTCTCACGACAGGATCATGGAGAGCGTTGACGCACACCAGGCGGAGCCTGCGCTCACCTGATCACTGCATCCGCTGAATCACTTCGCATCACTTCACCGCTGCACCAACCGCACAGCAGTGGTTCGGGCCTGCCCGTCACCACCGCCACGCGGTCAGAACAGCAAGGGACGCCCCGGCGTCCCTTCTTTCTTCAAGCCTCCGCGACTCGCGTCCTCACCCCGGCGTCCGCGCCCCCGCGCTCCGCCTCCGGCACTCGCTGCCCCGCGCATCCTTTCACCGTCTTCAACGTCTGGTGTGCCCTTCGCGTTCACCCGCGAAACCGTTCGTTCATGGAGTGAGACATGCCCGGCGGGTAGAGTCCGGCGGCGTGCACCTCAAGGCCCTGACGCTCCGCGGCTTCAAGTCGTTCGCTTCCGCGACCACGCTCCGGTTCGAACCGGGGATCACCTGCGTCGTGGGTCCGAACGGCTCGGGCAAGTCCAACGTCGTGGACGCGCTCAGCTGGGTCATGGGCGAGCAGGGCGCCAAGTCGCTGCGCGGCGGCAAGATGGAGGACGTCATCTTCGCCGGCACCACCGGCCGCCCCCCTCTGGGCCGCGCCGAAGTGTCCCTCACCATCGACAACTCCGACGGCGCCCTCCCCATCGAGTACGCCGAGGTCACCATCACGCGGATCATGTTCCGCAACGGCGGCAGCGAGTACCAGATCAACGGTGACACCTGCCGGCTCCTCGACATCCAGGAACTGCTCTCCGACTCCGGCATCGGCCGGGAGATGCACGTCATCGTCGGCCAGGGCCAGCTCGACTCCGTGCTGCACGCCGATCCCATGGGCCGCCGCGCCTTCATCGAGGAGGCCGCCGGCGTCCTCAAGCACCGCAAGCGCAAGGAGAAGGCGCTGCGGAAACTGGACGCGATGCAGGCCAACCTCGCCCGCGTGCAGGACCTCACCGACGAGCTGCGCCGCCAGCTCAAGCCGCTCGGCCGGCAGGCCGCCGTCGCCCGGCGGGCCGCCGTCATCCAGGCCGACCTCCGCGACGCCCGGCTGCGCCTCCTCGCCGACGATCTCGTACGGCTGCGGGAGGCGCTGCGGGCCGAGATCGCCGACGAGGCGGCCCTCAAGGAGCGCAAGGAAACCGCCGAGGCCGAGCTGAAGAAGGCCCTCCAGCGCGAGGGACAGCTGGAGGACGAGGTACGCCGGCTCGTTCCCCGGCTCCAGAACGCCCAGCAGACCTGGTACGAGCTCTCCCAGCTCGCCGAACGGGTGCGCGGCACGATCTCCCTCGCCGACGCGCGCGTGAAGAGCGCGATCTCCGCGCCCCCCGAGGAGCGGCGCGGCCGGGACCCCGAGGACATGGAGCGCGAGGCCGCCCGCGTCCGTGAGCAGGAGGCCGAACTGGAGGCCGCCCTGGAGGCTGCCGAACGCGCCCTGGAGGACACGGTCGCCCACCGCGCGGAGCTCGAGAACGCACTCGCCCAGGAGGAACGGCGGCTCAAGGACGCCGCGCGCGCCATCGCGGACCGCCGTGAAGGGCTCGCCCGGCTCAAGGGACAGGTCGGCGCGGCCCGTTCACGGGCGGCAGCGGCCCAGGCCGAGATCGAGCGGCTGGCCGCCGCCCGCGACGAGGCCCAGGAACGGGCCGTCACCGCTCAGGAGGAGTACGAGGCCCTCCAGGCCGAGGTCGACGGCCTCGACGCGGGCGACGCGGAACTCGCCGAGCGGCACGAGGAGGCCAGGCGGCGGCTCGCCGAGGCGGAAACCGCCCTCACCGCCGCGCGGGAGGCGGTCACCGGCGCGGAACGACAGCGCGCCGCGACCCAGGCCCGCCACGAGGCCCTGGCCCTCGGCCTGCGCCGCAAGGACGGCACCGGCGCCCTGCTGGACGCACGCGACACCCTCACGGGCCTGCTGGGCCCGGCCGCCGCACTCCTGACAGTCACCCCCGGCTACGAAACCCCCCTGGCGGCAGCTTTCGGCGCAGCCGCGGACGCGGTGGCGGCCACCTCCCCCTCAGCCGCGGCCGACGCCATCCGCCTCCTCCGCAAACAAGACGCGGGCCGGGCCACCCTCCTCCTCACCAACACCCCGGACCCGGCGACGGCAACGCCCCCAAGGGACGCGAGCGCCGCCCACGACCCCGCCCCCGCCGAGCCGCATGCCCCCACGGCCCCGCCAATCCCGGCGACGGCAACGCCCCCAAGGGACGCGGGGAACTGCGCGCCCAGCCCCCACGAACCCGCACCCGCCGCCGTGCATCCCCCCACGGCCCAGCCGAACACCGCGACGGCAACGCCGCCAGGGGGCGCGGGGAACTGCGCGAACAACCCCCACCCACCCGCACCCCCCGCCGCGGACTTCGTCAGCGGACCCTCCGGCCTGATGCCCGCCGTGCGACGGCTGCTGCACGGCATCGTGGTCGTCGACACCCTCGAAGACGCCGTGGACCTCGTCCACATCCACCCCCACCTCACCGCCGTGACCGCCGAAGGCGACCTCCTCGGCGCGCACTTCGCCCAGGGCGGCTCCGCGGGCGCCCCCAGCCTGCTGGAAGTACAGGCGTCCGTGGACGAGGCAGCCGCGGCGCTGGAGGAACTGGCCGTCCGCTGCGACGGGCTCGCCGCCGCGCAGGACGCCGCGGCCGCCCACCGCCGGGAGTGCGCCGCCCGCGTCGAGGAGACCGGCGAGCACCGCCGTGCCGCGGACCGCGAGAAGTCCTCCGTCGCCCAGCAGCTCGGCCGCCTCGCCGGCCAGGCGCGCGGCGCCGCCGGCGAGGCCGAACGTGCCTCCGCCGCCGCGGCCCGCGCCCAGGACGCCCTCGACAAGGCCCTCGCCGACGCCGAGGAACTCGCCGAGCGGCTCGAGGTCGCCGAGGAGACGCCGTACGAGGAGGAGCCGGACACGTTCGCACGCGACCGGCTCGCCGCCGACGGGGCCAACGCCCGGCAGACCGAGATGGAGGCCCGCCTCCAGGTCCGTACGCACGAGGAACGGGTCAAGGGGCTCGCCGGACGGGCCGACTCCCTCGACCGCGCCGCCCGCGCGGAACGCGACGCACGCGCGCGTGCCGAACAGCGCCGGGCCCGGCTGCGCCACGAGGCGGACGTCGCCGCGGCCGTCGCCGACGGCGCCCGCACCCTCCTCGCCCACGTGGAGATCTCGCTCACGCGCGCCGACGAGGAGCGCGCCGCGGCCGACGCCGCCAAGGCCCGCCGCGAGCAGGAACTCGCCCGTGCCCGCACCGAGGGGCGCGATCTCAAGGCGGAGCTCGACAAGTTGACGGATTCAGTTCACCGGGGCGAGGTACTCGGCGCCGAGAAGCGGCTGCGGATGGAGCAGCTGGAGACGAGGGCGCTGGAGGAACTGGGTGTGGAACCGGCCGGACTGGTGTCGGAGTACGGCCCGCACCAGCCGGTGCCGGCCCCGCCCCCCGCCGAGGGCGAAGAGCTGCCGGACACCGATTCCCCTGGCGGCTCCGCCGCGGGGGAGCACCCGCGCAACCGGCCCCGCCCGTTCGTGCGGGCCGAGCAGGAGAAGCGGCTGAAGGCCGCCGAACGCGCCTACCAGCAGCTCGGCAAGGTCAACCCGCTCGCCCTGGAGGAGTTCGCGGCGCTGGAGGAACGCCACCAGTTCCTCAGTGAACAGCTGGAGGACCTGAGGAAGACCCGCGCGGATCTGCTCCAGGTGGTCAAGGAGGTCGACGAACGCGTCGAGCAGGTCTTCACCGAGGCCTACCGCGACACGGCGCGCGAGTTCGAGGGCGTCTTCTCCCGGCTGTTCCCGGGCGGAGAGGGGCGCCTGGTGCTGACCGACCCCGACAACATGCTCACCACGGGCGTGGACGTCGAGGCGCGCCCGCCGGGCAAGAAGGTCAAGCGGCTCTCCCTGCTGTCGGGCGGCGAACGGTCGCTGACCGCCGTGGCGATGCTCGTGTCGATCTTCAAGGCGCGGCCCAGCCCGTTCTACGTCATGGACGAGGTCGAGGCGGCCCTCGACGATACCAACCTCCAGCGGCTGATCCGGATCATGCAGGAGCTGCAGGAAGCCTCGCAGCTGATCGTGATCACGCACCAGAAACGCACCATGGAGGTCGCCGACGCCCTCTACGGCGTCTCCATGCAGGGCGACGGCGTGTCCAAGGTCATCAGCCAGCGCCTGCGCTAGACCGGCACCGAATCTTCAAGTCCTGAACGAACTCTCCCCTCGTGCGTCTTGAATCTCACAGCGAAGCGACTGTTGACTTCAACAATTGAAGACATAGTCTCTGCAATGTTGTTCTTACCTTCAGGTACCCACCGCTGGACCTCGAAGGGCTGACCCCCACCCGGCGATGTTGCCGGTGGCCCGAGGAGTACACGTGACCAGCACACCGCAGGCACCGCAGTCAGGAGCCAGAACGGCTCACCCCGAACATCTCGGGCACGTCGTCTTCATCGCGGCCGCGGCCGCGATGGGCGGTTTCCTCTTCGGCTACGACAGCTCCGTGATCAACGGCGCCGTCGAGGCCATCCGCGACCGCTACGACATCGGCTCCGCCGCACTCGCACAGGTCATCGCCGTCGCCCTGATCGGCTGCGCCATCGGCGCCGCGACCGCAGGCCGCATAGCCGACCGCATCGGCCGCATCCGTTGCATGCAGATCGCCGCGGTCCTGTTCACCGTCAGCGCCATCGGCTCCGCGCTGCCCTTCGCGCTGTGGGACCTCGCCTTCTGGCGGGTCGTCGGAGGCTTCGCGATCGGCATGGCCTCCGTCATCGGCCCGGCCTACATCGCCGAGGTCGCGCCGCCCGCCTACCGCGGCCGGCTCGGCTCCTTCCAGCAGGCCGCGATCGTGGTCGGCATCGCCGTCTCGCAGCTGGTCAACTGGGGCATCCTGAACGCCGCCGACGGCGACCAGCGCGGTGAGCTGATGGGCCTGGAGGCCTGGCAGGTCATGCTCGGCGTCATGGTCGTACCCGCCGTCCTGTACGGCCTGCTCTCCTTCGCCATCCCCGAGTCCCCGCGCTACCTGATCTCCGTCGGCAAGCACGAGCGCGCCCGGCAGATCCTCGAAGAGGTCGAGGGCAAGAACATCGACCTCACCGCCCGCGTCACCGAGATCGAGTCGGCGATGCACCGCGAGGAGAAGTCCAGCTTCAAGGACCTGCTCGGCGGCAGCTTCTTCTTCAAGCCGATCGTCTGGATCGGTATCGGCCTGTCGGTGTTCCAGCAGTTCGTCGGCATCAACGTCGCGTTCTACTACTCCTCGACGCTGTGGCAGTCGGTCGGCGTCGACCCGACGGACTCGTTCCTCTACTCGTTCACCACGTCGATCATCAACATCGTCGGCACCGTCATCGCGATGATCTTCGTCGACCGCATCGGCCGCAAGCCGCTCGCGATCATCGGCTCCGTCGGCATGGTGATCGGCCTCGCCCTGGAGGCCTGGGCCTTCTCCTTCGACCTCGTCGACGGGCAGCTGCCCGCCACCCAGGGCTGGGTCGCCCTGATCGCCGCGCACGTCTTCGTCCTCTTCTTCGCCCTGTCGTGGGGCGTGGTCGTCTGGGTCATGCTCGGCGAGATGTTCCCCAACCGGATCCGCGCCGCCGCCCTCGGTGTCGCCGCCGCCGCGCAGTGGATCGCCAACTGGGCCATCACCGCGAGCTTCCCCTCGCTCGCCGACTGGAACCTGTCGGCCACCTACGTGATCTACACGGTCTTCGCCGCGCTCTCGATCCCGTTCGTCCTGAAGTTCGTGAAGGAGACGAAGGGCAAGGCGCTGGAGGAGATGGGCTGAGCCGACGGCCCCCACAGTCCGGGGAGAAGGGCTCAAGTCCCCGCCGCCCCTCTCCTCGTACCCTCACCGCCGCCCCGGCCCGGGTCATCCCCGGGCCGGGGCGGCGGTCTGTCCGCCGTAACGGGACGGCGCCCCGCCGTGCGCGGCGCGCACCCGTCCGCCACGGGTCCGCATCGGTGCCACCGGGGGACCCATGGCCGATACTGGACGCGTTATGGACATCGTCATCCTTGCTGTAGTCATCGCCGTGGTCGTGCTCGGCGCGCTCGGCGGGCTCATCGTCGGCAGCCGGCGCAAGAAGCCGCTGCCCCCGCCGCCGCCCGCCGCGCCCGACATCACCGCCCCTCCGGCCGAGCCGCACGTCGGCGAAGAGGCCGAGACGCCGCGGGAGGAACCGCGGCGCACCATCGAGGAGGTTGATCTTCCGGCGGGCGCCGGTCCCGTCGTCATCGAGGAACCGCCCGCCGCCGAGGCTCCCGAGATCGAGATCCCGGAGCCCACCGCCGGCCGGCTGGTCCGGCTGCGCGCCCGTCTCTCCCGCTCGCAGAACGCCCTGGGCCAGGGCCTGCTCACCCTGCTGTCCCGCGAGCACCTCGACGAGGACACCTGGGAGGAGGTCGAGGACACCCTGCTCACCGCGGACGTCGGTGTGCAGCCCACCCAGGAACTGGTCGAGCGGCTGCGCGAGCGCGTGAAGGTGCTCGGTACGCGTACACCGGCGGAGCTGCGCGGGCTGCTCCGCGAGGAGCTGGTCACGCTGGTCGGTCCCGAGATGGACCGCACCGTGCACACCGAGAACGCGGCCGGCGGGCCCGGCATCGTCATGGTCGTCGGGGTCAACGGCACCGGCAAGACCACCACCACCGGCAAGCTCGCCCGGGTCCTGGTCGCCGACGGCAACACGGTCGTGCTCGGCGCGGCCGATACGTTCCGTGCCGCCGCCGCCGATCAGCTGCAGACCTGGGGTGAGCGGGTCGGGGCCCACACCGTGCGCGGGCCGGAGGGCGGTGACCCCGCCTCCGTCGCGTTCGACGCGGTCAAGGAGGGCAAGGAGATGGCCGCCGACGCGGTGCTCATCGACACCGCGGGGCGGCTGCACACCAAGACCGGGCTGATGGACGAGCTCGGCAAGGTCAAGCGGGTCGTCGAGAAGCAGGCGCCGCTGGACGAGGTGCTGCTGGTGCTCGATGCCACGACCGGGCAGAACGGGCTGGTGCAGGCGCGGGTGTTCGCGGAGGTCGTCGACATCACGGGCATCGTGCTGACGAAGCTGGACGGTACGGCGAAGGGGGGCATCGTGGTCGCCGTGCAGCGGGAGCTGGGGGTGCCGGTGAAGCTGATCGGGCTCGGGGAGGGGGCGGACGATCTGGCGCCGTTCGAGGCGGGGGCGTTCGTGGACGCGCTCATCGGGGAGTGAGGTTCTGACTCCGGCTTCGTCGGATTCGGTGGACGTGCGGAAGCGCCCGGCCCTTCGGGGGGCGGGCGCTTCGCCGTGTGCGGGGGTGTACGGGGTGCGGGTGCGGTGCGGTGCGGTGCGGTGCGTGGGGGCGGGCCGGGGGAGGTTCGCGCTGCCCGGCGCTTGCGGGGTGCCGTCGCGCCCACCCGTGCCGCCCTGCGGCACGATTGCCCGCGGGAACGGCGGGACGGGGTGGGTTCGCCGCTCCTGCGGCGCGGATGCGGGCGGGAGTGGCGGGACGGGGGTGGGATCGCCGCCCTGCGGCACGACTGCCGGCGGGAGTGGCGGGGCGGGTTACGTTGCTGAACGGTGGGCCACGTAGGCCAAGGTGCCCAGGAGGAGGCGGGCTTCCGGGGGGTGGGCGGGGGAGTCCAGGGCGGGGGAGCGGAGCCAGTGGACCGGGCCGAGGCCGGCTCGGTCGGAGGGTGGGGCCGTGATGTGGGTGCCGGGGCCGAGGCCGTGCAGGTCCAGGGCGGCCGGGTCGTCCCAGCCCGTGCGGTAGAGCAGTTCGGGGAGCGCGCCGGCAGCCCCCGGGGCGACGAAGAAGTGGGCGCGGCCGTCCGGGGTGACGGCGACCGGGCCGACCGGCAGGCCCATGCGCTCCAGCCGGGCCAGCGCATGACGTCCCACGGATTCCGCGACGTCGATCACGTCGAACGCCCGCCCCACCGGCAGCATCAGCGCGGCCCCCGGGAACTCCGACCAGACCGCCGTCACCTCGTCCAGCGGCGCCCCGGCGCGGATCACCGGCGCGAGGGCCAGCGGATGCGCCCCCGGTGCCGGACACCCAGCGTCACCACAGGAGCAGGCGCCCGCCGTAGCCCGTACCCCCGGCACCACGTCCCAGCCCCACAGCCCGGTGCACTCCGCCACCACGGTGGCGTCCGAGGAGCGGCTCCGGCGACGCGAACCGGACCGGATGTCGCGGATACCCCGACTGATACCGATCGTGAAGCCCATGCCCCCTCCAACGGGTCCGGCGTTCCGATGGTTACGTAGCGAACGCGCGTCATGACTCTCTGTTTCGGACTTCCCGGCGCCGCCCCGCCCAACCGGCGCTTGGGAGCGCGCGGGGTGGTGCGCCCGCTGTCGCGTGCCCCTCAATGCATCGCCGCACTCACTTTTGGCTGTGCAGTGTCAAGTGAATCGTGAGATGGCAACGGTGAGTTCATTCGAAGGGGTGGCGAATGGTGGCGATTGCGGTTCCGCCATGGTGGGACGGGTGATCGTAGGGTTACTGTGTGTGCACGGCTTCTTGGGGCACATGCACTCGTGGGTATGCCGGTGGCAACTCGGCTTTCCGTTCGAAGGGTGACAACCGTCGGACGGGCGGCCCCGACAACCGGCATTCTGATAGGGCTTGGCGCACTCGGCGACAAGTGGTCTTCAGGGATGGGGGCGTTCCAGTGAGCGGCAACGGCGGCGGCGGGACGAATGCGGCGGGCGCGGAGAAACGCCCGAACGAGCTGCTCGCGTCATGGTTCGTCCGCAGCGGCTGGTCCAAGGGCGAGCTCGCCCGCCAGGTCAACCGCAGGGCACGCCAGTTGGGCGCCAACCACATCTCCACCGACACCTCACGCGTACGCCGCTGGCTGGACGGCGAGAACCCGCGCGAGCCGATCCCCAGAATCCTCTCCGAGCTGTTCTCCGAACGCTTCGGCGTCGTCGTCTCCGTCGAGGACCTGGGCCTGCGCACCACCCGCCCCGCACCCTCCGCGACCGGTGTCGACCTGCCCTGGACGGGCCCGCAGACCGTGGCCCTGCTCAGTGAGTTCTCGCGCAGCGACCTGATGCTGGCGCGGCGCGGCTTCCTCGGGAGCTCGCTGGCCCTCTCCGCGGGCCCGTCCCTCATCGAGCCCATGCAGCGCTGGCTGGTCCCCTCCCCGTCCGCCGTGCCGGCCCGGCCCGAGGCCGACCCGGCGTCCTCCGCCGCGCGGGCCCGCGGCCGGCTCTCCAAGCCGGAGCTGGACCTGCTGGAGACCACCACCATGATGTTCCGGCAGTGGGACGCCCAGTGCGGCGGCGGCCTGCGCCGCAAGGCCGTCGTCGGCCAGCTGCACGAGGTGACCGACCTGCTCCAGGAACCCCAGCCCGAGTCCACCACCCGCCGCCTGTTCAAGGTCGCCGCCGAACTCGCGGAACTGGCCGGCTGGATGTCGTACGACGTCGGACTCCAGCCCACCGCGCAGAAGTACTTCGTGCTCGCCCTGCACTCCGCCAAGGAGGCCGGCGACCGGCCGCTCGGCTCGTACGTGCTGTCCAGCATGAGCCGTCAGATGATCCACCTCGGCCGGCCCGAGGACGCCCTGGAGCTGATCCACCTCGCGCAGTACGGCAGCCGCGACTGCGCCGGCCCGCGCACCCAGTCCATGCTGTACGCGATGGAGGCCCGCGCCTACGCCAACATGGGCCAGCCCGGCCGCTGCAAGCGCGCCGTCCGGATGGCCGAGGACACCTTCTCCGAGGCCGACGAGTGGGACGAGCCGGACCCCGACTGGATCCGCTTCTTCTCCGAGGCCGAGCTCTACGCGGAGAACTCCCACTCCTACCGCGACCTCGCCTATGTCGCCGGCCGCAGCCCCACCTACGCCTCCCTCGCCGAGCCGCTGATGCGGCGCGCCGTCGAGCTGTTCGGCCAGGAGGCCGGCGCACACCAGCGCTCCTACGCCCTCAACCTGATCGGCATGGCCACCGTCCACCTCCTCCAGCGCGAACCCGAGCGGAGCGCGGTTCTCGCCACCGAGGCCATCACGGCGGCCAAGAAGGTCCGCTCCGAGCGCGTCAACACTCGTATCCGAAAGACGGTCGACACCGCCGTACGCGACTTCGGCGACCTCGCCGACGTCGTCGAACTCACCGAGCGGCTCGCCATCGAACTGCCCGAGACCGCGGACGCGGTCTGATCCACCGAGAAACCGCCAGGCCCCGGCCGCGGCCGGCCCTCCCGAACCGCCCGACTCGGCTCCCCCATGCCAGGTCATTCGGAGGCCGTCCGCGGCCGGTCGTGTGTCTCCCCGGCCAGGGCTCACCGCCGTACACCGAAGGCTGCGACACGATGACGACCGGCGCACCCCGGCCCCGGCGGTTCACCGACCCGTAACACACCAGGCGTCTTCGTCACGGCGGCGAAACAACGAGGGGCTTCCACCGAAACCGCGCTGCGCCAATCTCATGGCGCATAACCGGCCCACCCCTCAATCCGCTCGAGGCTTCGCCCGCACGGGGCCGTACCAACGACGAGGAGACGCCGATGGCACCAGCCATCACCCTGGCCGCAGACGCGCCCACGCTGTCCGCCGCCAACACAGGGTTCATGCTCATCTGTTCCGCCCTGGTGATGCTCATGACCCCGGGACTCGCCTTCTTCTACGGAGGCATGGTCCGCGTCAAGAGCACACTGAACATGCTGATGATGAGCTTCATCAGCCTCGGGATCGTCACCGTCCTGTGGGTGCTGTACGGCTTCTCCATGGCGTTCGGCACCGACTCCGGGGGCATCGTCGGCTGGAACTCCGACTGGGTCGGCCTCAGCGACATCGGCCTCACCGAACTCTGGGACGGCTACACCATCCCGGTCTTCGTCTTCCTGGTCTTCCAGCTGATGTTCGCCGTCCTCACCCCCGCCCTGATCAGCGGCGCCCTCGCCGACCGCGTGAAGTTCACCGCGTGGGCCCTGTTCATCGCCCTGTGGGCCACCGTCGTCTACTTCCCGGTCGCCCACTGGGTCTGGGGCGCCGGCGGCTGGGCCTTCGAACTCGGTGTCATCGACTTCGCCGGCGGCACCGCCGTCCACATCAACGCCGGTGCCGCCGCGCTCGGTGTGATCCTGGTGATCGGCAAGCGTGTCGGCTTCAAGAAGGACCCGATGCGCCCGCACAGCCTCCCGCTGGTCATGCTCGGCGCCGGTCTGCTCTGGTTCGGCTGGTTCGGCTTCAACGCCGGCTCCTGGCTCGGCAACGACGACGGCGTCGGCGCGCTGATGTTCGTCAACACCCAGGTCGCCACCGGCGCCGCCGTCCTCGGCTGGCTCGCCTACGAGAAGATCCGCCACGGCGCCTTCACCACGCTCGGCGCCGCCTCCGGCGCGGTCTCGGGCCTGGTCGCCATCACCCCGGCCGGCGGCGCCGTCTCCCCGCTCGGCGCGATCGCCGTCGGCCTCATCGCCGGTGTGCTGTGCGCCATGGCCGTCGGCCTGAAGTACCGCTTCGGGTACGACGACTCCCTCGACGTCGTCGGCGTCCACCTCGTCGGCGGCATCCTCGGCTCGCTCCTCATCGGCCTCTTCGCCAGCGGCAAGGGCCAGTCCGAGGTCCAGGGCCTCTTCTACGGCGGCGGCCTCGACCAGTTCTGGAAGCAGTGCGCCGGAGTCTTCGGCGTCCTCGCCTACTCCCTGGTCGTCTCCGCGGTCCTTGCCTTCCTTCTCGACAAGACCATCGGTATGCGAGTCTCCGAGGACGACGAGGTGGCCGGCATCGACCAGGCCCAGCACGCCGAGACCGCATACGACTTCAGCGGCGCCGGCGGCGGCGCGGCCCGTACCGCCGTCACCGCTCCCGTCGCCCCGGCCGAGAGCAAGAAGGTGGACGCATGAAGCTCATCACCGCCGTCGTCAAGCCGCACCGGCTCGACGAGATCAAGGAGGCCCTCCAGGCCTTCGGAGTGCACGGACTGACGGTCACCGAGGCCAGCGGCTACGGACGCCAGCGCGGCCACACCGAGGTCTACCGTGGTGCCGAGTACACCGTCGACCTGGTGCCCAAGATCCGCATCGAGGTGCTGGTCGAGGACGACGACGCCGAACAGCTCATCGACGTCGTGGTCAAGGCCGCCCGCACCGGCAAGATCGGTGACGGCAAGGTCTGGTCGGTCCCGGTCGAGACCGCCGTACGGGTACGCACCGGCGAGCGCGGCCCGGACGCGCTCTGACCCACGAGAACGGAGTCGCCGGGTGACCAGTACGAACGTGACGAAAGAAGCAGAGGACCAGGGACCCGGCGGCTATGCGGCGGCCCGGCTGCGCCTCCTCACCGAGGGGGCGCGGTCCGGGCCGCCGCGCCGTACCGCCCTGGCGGACCTCACCGACCGCTGGCTCGGCGGACTGTTCGCCGCCGGTGCCGAGGGGGCGCGCGGAGTGTCCCTGATCGCCGTGGGCGGCTACGGGCGCGCGGAACTCTCCCCGCGCAGCGATCTCGACCTGCTCCTGCTGCACGACGGCTCCGACCCCGGCGCGGTCGCCGCCCTCGCCGACCGCCTCTGGTACCCCGTCTGGGACCTGGGCCTCGCCCTCGACCACTCCGTCCGCACCCCCGCCGAAGCCCGGAAGACGGCAGCCGAGGATCTCAGGGCCCAGCTCGGACTGCTGGACGCCCGGCACATCGCCGGCGACCTCGGCCTCACCACCGCCCTGCGCACCACGGTGCTCGCCGACTGGCGCAACCAGGCACCCAAACGCCTTCCCGCCCTGCGGGAACTCTGCGAGGAACGCGCCGAACGCCACGGCGAACTGCAGTACCTCCTCGAACCCGACCTCAAGGAGGCCCGCGGCGGACTGCGCGACGCCACCGCCCTGCGCGCGGTCGCCGCATCCTGGCTCGCCGACGCCCCGCGCGAGGGCCTCGCCGACGCCCGCCGCCGCCTCCTCGACGTACGGGACGCCCTCCACCTCACCACAGGGCGCGTCACCGACCGGCTCGCCCTCCAGGAACAGGACCAGGTCGCGGCCGAACTCGGCCTGCTCGACGCGGACGCGCTGCTGCGGCAGGTCTACGAGGCCGCGCGCGTCATCGCCTACGCCGGTGACGTCACCTGGCGCGAAGTGGGGCGCGTCCTGCGCTCCCGCGCGGTACGGCCCCGGCTGCGCGCCATTCTCGGCGGCGGAAAACCGGCGGCCGAGCGGTCCCCGCTCGCCGAAGGCGTCGTGGAGCAGGACGGCGAAGCGGTGCTCGCCCGCACCGCCCGCCCCGAACGCGACCCCGTGCTCCCGCTGCGCGCCGCGGCCGCCGCCGCCCAGGCCGGGCTCCCGCTCTCCCTGCACGCCGTACGGCGCATGGCGGCCGCCGCACGCCCCCTGCCCGCGCCCTGGCCCGCCGAGGCGCGCGAACAGCTCGTCACCCTGCTGGGATCCGGCCGCCCCACCGTCGACGTCTGGGAGGCGCTGGAGGCGGAAGGCCTGGTCAGCCTGCTGCTGCCGGACTGGGACCGGGTCCGCTGCCGTCCGCAGCGCAACGCCGTGCACCTGTGGACCGTCGACCGGCACCTCATCGAGACCGCCGTCCGCGCCTCCGCCTTCACCCGCCGCGTCAGCCGCCCCGACCTGCTGCTGGTCGCCGCACTGCTGCACGACATCGGCAAGGGCTGGCCCGGCGACCACTCGGTGGCCGGCGAGACCATCGCCCGCGACGTGGCCGCCCGCATCGGCTTCGACCAGCACGACGTCACCGTGATCGCCACTGTCGTACGCCATCATCTGCTGCTCGTCGACACCGCCACCCGGCGCGACCTGGACGACCCGGCGACCGTCCGCGCGGTCGCCGACGCCGTCGGCGCCCAGGGCACTCTCGAACTGCTGCACGCCCTCACCGAGGCGGACGCCCTCGCCACCGGACCGGCGGCCTGGTCGACCTGGCGGGCCTCACTCGTCGCGGACCTCGTCACCCGGGTCTCCGGCGTACTCTCCGGCGACGCCCCGGACGCTCCCGAGGAGGCCGCGCCCACCGCCGAACAGGAACGCCTCGCGATCGAGGCCGTCGCCACCGGCGCGCCGGTGCTGTCCCTGCGGGCCCGGCCCGAACCGTCCACCGAAGCCTCCGGCGACCCCGAGCCGCTGGGCGTGGAACTGCGCATCGCCGTACCCGACCAGGAGGGCGTGCTGCCCGCCGTGGCCGGGGTGCTCGCCATGCACCGGCTGACCGTACGCACCGCGGAACTGCGGGCCCTGGACCTCCCGGACGGCGTGGACGGCTCCGTGCTGCTCCTCGACTGGCGGGTCGCCGCCGAGTACGGCTCCCTGCCCCAGGCCACCCGGCTCCGCGCGGACCTCGTACGCGCCCTGGACGGCACCCTCGACATCGCCGCCCGCCTCACCGAACGCGACGCCGCGTATCCAAGGCGGCGCGGCGGCGTCGCGCCCCCGCCCCGCGTCACGGTCGCGCCGGCCGCCTCCCGGCACGCCACCGTGATGGAGGTCCGCGCACAGGACGCCCCGGGCCTGCTGTTCCGCATCGGACGCGCACTGGAGGACGCGGCGGTACGAGTCCGCAGCGCCCACGTCTCCACCCTCGGCGCGAACGCCGTGGACGCCTTCTACGTGGTCGGCCCCGACGGCACGCCCCTGCCCGACGAGGAGGCGGTGGCGGTGGCACGGAAGCTGGAGGAGACGCTGGGGGCGTGACCTCGTGGACTCTCGGGGCGTTGAACGGGTGTGCTCCCCGCCGAAGCGGGGGTGTTCCGATCGTGAACGACGAGCTCATCACGATCCTCGGTTGCTCCCCGCCGACGCGGGGGTCCGCCCCTGTCCACTCGCAGAAGTGGGCGGGGGCGATTTGCTTGCCGGGCCGGATACTCTGGAGGGCAGCCCAGATCCGCCCCCGACCTCGAGGACCGACGCCACCGTGTTCGATACCCTCTCCGACCGCCTCAGCGCGACTTTCAAAAACCTCCGCGGCAAAGGCAGGTTGTCCGAGGCGGACATCGACGCCACGGCGCGTGAAATCCGCATCGCTCTCCTCGAAGCCGACGTTGCCCTGCCTGTCGTCCGGACGTTTATCAAGAACGTCAAGGACAGGGCGTTGGGCGCCGAGGTTTCCAAGGCGCTGAATCCCGCCCAGCAGGTTCTCAAGATCGTCAATGACGAACTCGTTCACGTGCTCGGCGGCGAGACCCGCCGGCTGCGCTTCGCCAAGCAGCCGCCGACCGTGATCATGCTCGCAGGTCTGCAGGGTGCCGGTAAGACCACCCTCGCGGGCAAGCTCGGCCACTGGCTGAAGGAGCAGGGCCACTCGCCGGTGCTGGTCGCCGCCGACCTCCAGCGCCCCAACGCCGTCAACCAGCTGAGCGTCGTCGCCGAGCGCGCCGGTGTCGCCGTCTACGCGCCCGAGCCGGGCAACGGTGTGGGTGACCCGGTCAAGGTCGCCAAGGACTCCATCGAGTTCGCGAAGACCAAGGTCCACGACATCGTGATCGTGGACACCGCCGGCCGCCTGGGCATCGACCAGGAGATGATGCGGCAGGCTGCGGACATCCGCGACGCCGTCTCCCCGGACGAGATCCTTTTCGTCGTCGACGCGATGATCGGCCAGGACGCCGTCAACACCGCCGAGGCGTTCCGCGACGGCGTCGGCTTCGACGGCGTGGTGCTCTCCAAGCTCGACGGTGACGCGCGCGGTGGCGCCGCCCTGTCGATCCGGCAGATCACCGGCAAGCCGATCATGTTCGCGTCCAACGGTGAGAAGCTCGGCGACTTCGACGCCTTCCACCCGGACCGGATGGCCTCCCGCATCCTCGACATGGGTGACCTGCTCACCCTGATCGAGCAGGCGGAGAAGACGTTCAGTCAGGAAGAGGCCGAGAAAATGGCCTCCAAGCTGGCGTCGAAGAAGGGCCAGGACTTCACCCTGGACGACTTCCTGGCCCAGATGGAGCAGGTCAGGAAGATGGGCAGCATCTCGAAGCTGCTCGGCATGCTGCCCGGCATGGGTCAGATCAAGGACCAGATCAACAACCTGGACGAGCGGGACGTCGACCGCACCGCGGCGATCATCAAGTCGATGACCCCGGCCGAGCGCCAGGAGCCGACGATCATCAACGGCTCACGCCGTGCCCGTATCGCCAAGGGTTCCGGTGTCGAGGTCAGCGCGGTGAAGGGCCTGGTCGAGCGGTTCTTCGAGGCCCGGAAGATGATGTCCCGCATGGCTCAGGGCGGCGGCATGCCGGGGATGCCCGGGATGCCGGGCATGGGCGGCGGTCCGGGCCGGACGAAGAAGAAGCAGAAGCAGGCCAAGGGCAAGCAGCGCTCCGGCAACCCGATGAAGCGCAAGCAGCAGGAGCAGGAGGAGGCCGCGCGCCGCGCCGCCGCCGCGGAGGGCGGGAACGCCTTCGGGCTGCCGCAGCAGGGCGGCCAGGACTTCGAACTGCCCGACGAGTTCAAGAAGTTCATGGGCTGACGCCCACACCGGTACGTCTTCGGGGCGCCCCTCGTGCGAGGGGCGCCCCGGTTCCGTTCTCAGGGGGTGCGTGCGACGAGGTAGCGGAACACGTTCGGCATCCACACGGTCCCGTCCGGCCGCTGGTACGGATGCAGGGCCTCCGCCAGTTCCTTGTCGACCTGCGCCTGGTCCGTGGCGGTGACCGCCGGGTCGAACAGCCCCGTCGACTTGAGGCCCCGTACCGCGCTGTCCACGTCCGCGTAGCCGAACGGGCAGGCCACCCGCCCGGAGCCGTCCGGCCGCAGTCCCGCGCGCGCGGCGACCCGCTCCAGGTCGTCGCGGTCCGTGGGGCGCCAGGTGCCGGTGCCGCGCAGCGGCTCCGCCAGCTTGGCGGCCACCCGCAGCACGGACGTCGTGGCGCACCGCTCGGGCGGCCCCCAGCCGGACAGCACCACGGCCGCTCCGCGCCCGGCCAGCGGGACCGCCTCGGCGAGGAGATCGCCGAGCCCCTCCGCGTCGCCGAAGAGGCAGCCGATCGGCTCGAAGGCCGTCACCACGGTGTAGGCGTCCGCGCGCGCGGCCTGTGCGGGCGTGCCGTGCACGATGCGCGCGGCGTCACGCGTGTGCGCGTCCCGGTCCTCGGGCAGCAGGCGCTCGCGTGCGAGGTCCAGCCGGTCGGCACAGGTGTCGACACCGGTGACCTTCGCACCGCGCGAGGCCGCCATCAGCAGGGCCAGTCCGGAGCCGCAGCCGAGGCCGAGCACGCGTGTCGCGGGTCCCACGTCGAGTCGCTCGTAGACGGCCTCGTAGAGCGGTACGAGCATCCGCTCCTGGATCTCGGACCAGTCACGCGCGCGTGCGCGCGGGTCCACGCGGGGGGCGGCCCCCGTGCGAGGCGGGTGCTGCCGCACGAGCGTAGGTGTCATAGGTAAGCGCCCCAATCAGCCGAGAAGTTGCCGCGGTGTCCGATTCCCTGGCCCCCGTGCAGTGCGCCCGCACACCCCCCGTATGCCAGGAAACTCCGCACTCGACGTGTCGTCCAGTGGAAAGCGGCGGCTGCTTGGTAGTTGGTTGTGCCAGTGGCAAGAATTCACATTCCGGTAATCCCGGGCCGTCCGCTCCGCCATGCCGGAGGCACTCGTACGCCGGTTCCGGCCACGGCCGAGGACCCCGCGCGCGGGCGGCGCCGGGGCGGTGAGCGGTGCCGGGGGCGGACCCGGTAACGTCGCGCCCGTGGCGTCGCCGCCGGCCGCGTGCCAGGTGTCCGCGAGAGCGGCCGAAACGTCCCTTGCGCATCCGCGGATCCCACGCGCACCGGCGCGCGGAGACCGCTTACACGTGGGGGCGTACGTCAGCCTACGCACCACCTTGAGGTGAGCTGCGAGGCTTCTCCGCAGATCAGCGCACCCGTACTCGTCAGGACGCATCAGTGACAACTGACGGGTACGTGCAAATTATTTGGGATGCCCCGGAATCGGAACACAGAGGCACCCCGGCTCGTTGTCATTACGTGAGCACGACACAGACACCACCTGTTCTCGCCGCAGAACTGGCGCAGGCGTGGGCCGACATTCAGCGGTACCACCCCGAGCTGCCCGATCTTGCCGCGCCCGAGTCACTGATCGGGGAGTCGTCGTCCGCGTGCGGTCACGAACTCTCCTTCGAGCGACTGCTGCACGAGGCAGTCCATGGCGTCGCCGCCGCGCGCGGCGTACGCGACACATCCCGAGCCGGCCGCTACCACAACCGCAGGTTCCTCGCGATCGCCGAGGAACTGGGGCTGGACCACCCCGAGGAGCCGCATCCGAGCAGCGGTTTCTCGCTGGTGACGCTCACGCCCGAGGCGAAGCGCCGCTACCGTCCGACGACGGAACGCCTGCAGCGTGCCCTGAAGGCCCACACCGCGGCGACCGCGGGGGACACCGCCCGCAGCTTCCGCGGCCCGGCCGCACGGCACGGCTCCTCCGGGGGCGGCGTCCGCGTCAAGGCCGTCTGCGACTGCGGCCGCAACGTCCGCGTGGTCCCGTCGGTCCTCGCCCAGGCCCCCATCGTCTGCGGCGGCTGCGGAAAGCCCTTCCAGATCCCGGAGGTAGTAGCCACCGCAAGCTGACCCCCGGCATCTCGTGGATGCCGGGTCCACCGAGCCCCACCCAGCCGCGTCACTGCGGGCAGCCGTGCCTCCCCCAGGGCCCGAAAGGGCCTGGGAGGTACCCCCCGGGCGGCACGGGTGGGGGCGGCGGTACCTCGCAGGCGCCGAGCGGCGCGAACCACGCCCGGCCCGCACCGCCGCCGGGTCACTCTCGGGCGCGCCCCGCGTGCCACACCCCGCGGTCCGCCGCCCCGCAGGGTGTGGCACAATGGCTAGCTGTACTCGACAGTCGCACAGGACCCCTCTCTCCTCCGGCTGACGCGTCCGTCGGGCACTCGGGTACCGCAACCCCACGCGGCAACTCTGGCCGTGCCCAACCACGTCAAATCCAGGAGAACCCACTCCCGTGGCAGTCAAGATCAAGCTGAAGCGTCTGGGCAAGATCCGTTCGCCTCACTACCGCATCGTCGTCGCCGACTCCCGTACCCGCCGTGACGGCCGGGCCATCGAGGAGATCGGCAAGTACCACCCGACGTACAACCCGTCGGTCATCGAGGTCGACGGCGACCGCGTGGCGTACTGGCTCGGCGTCGGCGCCCAGCCGACCGAGCCCGTGCTCGCCATCCTGAAGAAGACCGGCGACTGGCAGAAGTTCAAGGGCGAGCCCGCCCCGGCCCCGCTGCTGCAGGCGGCCGAGAAGCCGGCCCGTCCCTCCTTCGAGGCGCTCGGCGGCGACGACGAGGGCAAGGGTGAGGCCATCACCCAGAAGAAGAAGGCCGAGAAGAAGGACGAGGCTGCCGCTGAGTCCGCGTCGACCGAGGCCTGAGCATGCTCGAGGAGGCTCTCGAGCACCTCGTGAAGGGCATCGTCGACAACCCTGACGATGTGCAGGTCGCCTCGCGCGACCTGCGTCGCGGGCGGGTGCTCGAGGTCCGGGTCCACCCGGACGACCTCGGCAAGGTGATCGGCCGCAACGGCCGCACCGCACGCGCTCTGCGTACCGTTGTGGGCGCCATCGGCGGCCGCGGTGTCCGCGTCGACCTCGTCGACGTGGACCACGTCCGCTGACGCCAAACGCAGCACCGGCTCGGGCCGGGGAGGGCCACTGGGCCGTCCCCGGCCCGCAGTCGTCTGAGCCGTGACCGGCTCGTCGCAGTCCGACAGGAGATCAAGCACAGTGCAGCTGGTAGTCGCTCGCATCGGCCGCGCCCATGGCATCAAGGGCGAGGTCACCGTGGAGGTCCGCACCGACGAACCGGAGCTCAGGCTCGGGCCCGGTGCCGTACTGACCACCGACCCCGCCTCCGCCGGGCCGCTCACCATCGAGACCGGCCGCGTCCACAGCGGCCGCCTGCTGCTGCGCTTCGAGGGCGTCCGTGACCGCAACGGCGCCGAGGCCCTGCGCAACACCCTCCTCATCGCCGACGTCGACCCGGACGAGCGGCCCGAGGACGAGGACGAGTACTACGACCATCAGCTGATCGACCTCGACGTGGTGACCGCCGACGGCACCGAGGTCGGCCGGGTCACCGAGATCTCCCACCTGCCCAGCCAGGACCTCTTCGTGGTCGAGCGCCCCGACGGCACCGAGGTGTACGTGCCGTTCGTCGAGGAGATCGTCACCGGGATCGACCTGGAGGAGCAGCGCGTGGTCATCGACCCGCCGCCCGGACTCATCGACGACCGCGCGGAGGTCGCTTCGTCCCGGGACTCCGGGGACGAGGCGTAATGCGGCTCGACGTCGTCACGATCTTCCCCGAGTATCTCGAACCGCTGAACGTCTCCCTCGTCGGCAAGGCACGCGCGCGGGGACAGCTGAACGTACACGTGCACGATCTGCGCGACTGGACCTACGACCGGCACAACACCGTCGACGACACCCCGTACGGCGGCGGCCCCGGCATGGTGATGAAGACCGAGCCGTGGGGGGACGCGCTCGACTCGGTCCTGGCGGACGGCTACGAGACCGGTTCCCGCGAGCCCGCCCTGATCGTTCCCACCCCCAGCGGCCGTCCCTTCACCCAGGAACTCGCCGTCGAGCTCTCCGAGCGCCCCTGGCTGGTCTTCACCCCGGCCCGCTACGAGGGCATCGACCGCCGGGTCGTCGACGAGTACGCCTCCCGGATGCCCGTGTACGAGGTGTCCATCGGCGACTACGTCCTGGCCGGCGGCGAGGCGGCCGTCCTCGTCGTCACCGAGGCGGTGGCCCGGCTGCTGCCCGGCGTCCTCGGCAACGCCGAGTCCCACCGCGACGACTCCTTCGCACCGGGGGCCATGGCGAGCCTCCTGGAAGGACCCGTCCACACCAAGCCGCCGCAGTGGCGCGGGCGCGGCATCCCCGACGTGCTGCTCAGCGGCCACCACGGGAGGATCGCCCGCTGGCGGCGCGACGAGGCGCTGCGCCGTACCACCGCCAACCGGCCCGATCTGATCGAGCGCTGCGACCCGGAGGCCTTCGACAAGAAGGACCGCGAGATGCTGTCCATCCTGGGCTGGGAGCCGGATCCCGCCGGTCGGGCGTACGGCCGATTTTGGCGCAGGACCGACGGCATGGAAGAATAGGCCGCTGCTGTGCGTCGTCCGGCGTGCGCCCCTGCCGCAGGGGGACACGACGCCCGCCCCGAACCGCACAGCTCACATCCCCAGCCTCTAGTGCCGTTGATGACCTGCGGCATCAGCGAAGAAAGCAGACGAAATGTCTCACCTGCTCGACACCGTCGACTCCGCGTCGCTGCGCAGCGACGTCCCCGCCTTCCGTCCCGGTGACACCGTGAACGTCCACGTGCGCGTCATCGAGGGCAACCGCTCCCGTGTGCAGCAGTTCAAGGGCGTGGTCATCCGCCGCCAGGGCGCCGGCGTGCGCGAGACCTTCACGGTCCGCAAGGTCTCCTTCTCCGTCGGCGTCGAGCGCACCTTCCCGGTGCACACCCCGATCGTGGAGAAGATCGAGCTCGTCACCAAGGGTGACGTCCGCCGCGCCAAGCTGTACTACCTGCGCGAGCTGCGCGGCAAGGCGGCGAAGATCAAGGAGAAGCGCGAGAACTGAGCGCTTTACCGGCGTCATATCGCGGCCGGATAGCATCTGGCCCCGATGGACACCGAAGCACAGCCGACGGAGCGCGACCGCTCCCTCCCCCCGGCCGGACCCGAGCACACCTCGGGGACGTCGGGGCCGGAGGGGCGGTCGCGTTCCGCGTTGCTGTCGCACCTCACGGCAGGGCTGCCCGGCGGGCGGATTACCCTGACCCTGCTGCTCTGCCTGCTGTTCGTGCTGGCGTTGAACACGTTCGTGGCGCGGCCGTTCCAGATCCCCAGCGGATCGATGGAACACGGATTGAGGGTCGGGGACCGCGTGCTCGTAAATAAGTTGGCATACCGCTTCGGTGCCGAGCCGCAGCGTGGTGACGTGATTGTGTTCGACGGCACCGGGTATTTCGGTGAGGCCGATTACATCAAACGGGTCATCGGGGTGGGCGGGGACCATGTGGTCTGCTGCGACAGGGACGGGAGGATCCGGGTGAACGGCCGGTCGGTCGACGAGTCGGGCTTCCTGTTCCCCGGAGACAGCCCCTCCACGGTGCCCTTCGACGTCCGGGTGCCCGACGGGCGTCTCTTCGTCCTCGGGGACCACCGCAGCCGCTCCAGCGACTCCCGCGACCACCTCGGCTCACCCGGCGGGGGCATGGTCCCGGCCGACGACGTGATCGGCCGCGCCGACGGGATCGTATGGCCCCTCGGCCACGCCACCCGGCTGCACCGGCCCGACGCCTACGCGCGCGTGCCCGCGACGGAGACGAACGCGACGGAGACGAACGCGTCGGAGGGCGGCCATGGGTAACCGCGGCAGGCCCCGTGGCGTCCCGGAGAGCGCGGCGGAGAACCTGCTTCCCACCGGATCCCGCCGGGCGACCGGGCCGGGTCCCGGACGCAGCCGGGTCGACCGGCGCAAGCTGCAGCGCAAGGTCAAGCGGCGCCGCCGGCGCGGCGCGGTCAAGGAGATCCCCCTCCTGGTGGGCGTCGCCGTCGTCATCGCACTGGTGCTGAAGACGTTCCTCGTCCAGGCCTTCGTCATCCCGTCCGGATCCATGGAGCAGACGATCCGGATCGGCGACCGGGTGCTGGTCGACAAGCTCACGCCCTGGTTCGGCTCCAGGCCGCAGCGCGGGGACGTCGTCGTGTTCAAGGACCCCGGCGGCTGGCTGCAGGACGAGCAGACGACGCCGAAGAAGGACGACCCCGTCGGGATCAAGCAGATCAAGGAGGGCCTGACCTTCATCGGACTGCTGCCGTCCGAGAACGAGAAGGACCTGATCAAGCGGGTCGTCGGCGTGGGCGGCGACCGTGTCCAGTGCTGTGACAAACAGGGCCGGGTCACCGTCAACGGCGTCCCCCTGAACGAGGACTACCTGTATCCGGGCAACGTCCCGTCCCTCACGCCGTTCGACATCACCGTGCCCGAGGGGCGGCTGTGGGTGATGGGCGATCACCGGTCGAACTCCGCCGACTCCCGCTACCACCAGGACACCGACTACGGCGGCACGGTCTCGGAGGACGAGGTGGTGGGCCGGGCCATGGTCATCGCCTGGCCGTTCGGTCACTGGAGCACGCTGGAGGAGCCGACGACCTACGCGTCCGTGTCGGACTCGGCGTCCGGGTCGACCGCCGCGGCCCCGCCGTCGCATAGGGTTGCCCCGGACGGTCCCAATGGAATGGTCCAACTCCCGAGCCCTGCGGAACTCCCGCTCGTTATGGGAGTGGTGGGCCTGCGCCGGGCATGGCGCGGGCGGCGGCAGAGAGTGAGGAGTCGGCGTGGGGGATGTGGCGGTTGGCGCACGGTCCGGTCAGGGCGGCGAGGAGCACCGCGGACGCCCCGCGGAGTCGGCCGACCAGGCCGCGGACGGCGCCGTACCCTCGGGGAGTGAGGATCAGGCGGGCGAGGACGGCAGGGTGAGCGAGGACCGTACGGCACCCGACGGCCAGGGCGACGAGCCCAAGGCGCAGCCGAAGCCGCCCCGCTCCTTCTGGAAGGAGCTGCCGATCCTGATCGGTATCGCGCTGGTCCTCGCGCTGCTGATCAAGACGTTCCTGGTGCAGGCGTTCTCCATCCCCTCCGACTCGATGCAGAACACTCTCCAGCAGGGTGACCGGGTCCTGGTCGACAAGCTCACCCCCTGGTTCGGTTCCGAGCCCGAGCGCGGTGAGGTCGTCGTCTTCCACGACCCCGACAACTGGCTGGCGGGCGAGCCGACGCCCAACCCGAACCCCCTGCAGAAGGTGCTCAGCTGGATCGGTCTGATGCCGTCCGCCGAGGAGAAGGACCTGATCAAGCGGGTCGTCGGGGTCGGCGGTGACACGATCGAGTGCAAGGGCACCGGCCCGCTGACGGTCAACGGCATGGCGCTGAACGAGCCGTATGTGTACCCCGGCAACACCCCGTGCAGCCAGGACGACCAGGGCGGCCAGTTCAAGGTCAAGGTTCCCGACGGGTTCATCTGGGTGATGGGCGACCACCGGCAGAACTCCCGGGACTCGCGCTACAACCAGGCCGACAAGAACGACGGTTTCGTCCCGGTGGACAAGGTCGTCGGCCGTGCCGTCGTCATCGCCTGGCCGATCAACCGCTGGAACAACCTGCCCGTCCCGGACACCTTCGACCAGCCCGGCCTGGCCACCGGGTCGCCGGCCGCCGCCGTGCTGACGGCGGCGCCCCAGGGTGTCGCGCTCGTCGGCGCGGTGCCGCTGGTGCTCTGGCGGCGCCGGCGGTACGGCGCCGGTGAGGGCCGCGGGCAGGGCTGACCCGGTCCGGTACCGCCGGGTAGGGTGCCGCCCATGAGTGGTCAGAGCACGACGCGTACGGTCCCCGGCGGCACCGCCCGGGAGGGTGGCGGGCGGACCGGGCAGCGGCTGTCCGGGCTGGCCGTGGCACTCGGACTGGTGCTGTTCCTCGGCGGGTTCGCCTGGGGCGCGGTGCTCTACCGGCCGTACACCGTGCCCACTCCGTCCATGGCGCCGACGATCGGCGCCGGTGACCGGGTGCTGGCCCAGCGAGTCGACGGCGGTGACGTCCATCGCGGTGACGTGGTCGTCTTCACCGACACGGCCTGGTCGGACCTTCCCCTGGTGAAGCGGGTGGTCGCCGTCGGCGGCGACACCGTCTCCTGCTGCCAGGACGGAAAGCTGAAGGTCAACGGCGAGGAGATCGACGAGCCCTATCTCGCCGACGGCAAGGCGGCCGAGTTCGGCAGCATCCCCGAGGTGACCGTGCCGAAGGGGCGACTGTTCCTGCTCGGTGACGAGCGCTCCGGGTCGCTGGACTCCACGGCCCATCTGACGGACGCGGCGAGCGGCACCGTGGCCCGCGGTTCGGTCCAGGCGAGGGTCGAGGCCGTGGTCTGGCCGATGAACGGCATGCTGAAGGCGCCCACCGGATTCGAGGAGGTCGGCGCGCTCTCCTCACCGGGCCCGCTGCGGACCGTGGTCGCGCTGGTGATCGGCGGTGTCGTGCTCATCCTCGGCGGGGCCGCCTACGGTCCCCTCGCCAAGCGGGCGGCGGCGTCCCGGGCCCGGACGGACGCGGGGACCGCCGGTGCCCGCTGAGCCGGCCGGGGACGCCCTCCCGGGCGGACTGCGCAGGGTCGCCCGCGTCGTCCTGCTCGACCCGCGGGACCGCGTCCTGCTGCTGCACGGCCATGAACCGGACGACCCCGCCGACGACTGGTGGTTCACACCCGGGGGTGGCCTGGAGGGCGACGAGACCCGTGAACAGGCCGCCCTGCGGGAACTCGCCGAGGAGACCGGCATCACCGAGGTCGACCTCGGACCCGTGCTGTGGCGGCGGCGGTGCTCCTTCCCGTTCGCCGGGCGCCGCTGGGACCAGGACGAGTGGTACTACCTCGCCCGCACCACCCGGACGGCGACCGCGCCCACGGCGCTGACCGAACTGGAGCGGCGCAGTGTCGACGGAGCACGCTGGTGGACGTGGACGGAACTCGCCCGGGCACATGAGACGGTGTATCCGACCAGACTTGCCGGGCTGCTGCGCACACTGCTCGACGAAGGTCCCCCGGCCCGACCCGTGACCCTGGACACCGAAATCGTCCGGTGACTCCCGGGACTGGCGCACAATGGTGGGATCGCACGGGTGAAGGGGAACATGCCATGAGCGCCGAGGACCTCGAGAAGTACGAGACCGAGATGGAGCTCAAGCTCTACCGGGAGTACCGCGATGTCGTCGGTCTGTTCAAATACGTGATCGAGACCGAGCGCCGCTTCTATCTGACCAACGACTACGAGATGCAGGTGCACTCGGTCCAGGGTGAGGTGTTCTTCGAGGTCACGATGGCGGACGCCTGGGTGTGGGACATGTACCGGCCGGCCCGGTTCGTGAAGCAGGTACGGGTACTGACGTTCAAGGACGTGAATATCGAGGAGCTCAACAAGAGCGACCTCGAACTCCCCGGCGGGTGACCGGTTTATCCACAGTCGCCGGGTTCTGCACCAAGATCCACTTCATGGTGCGGGATGCGTGACGGTTGGCGCCGGAGGTGGTGCCGACATGAACGCACATCGCGCACACAGCGCACTCGGCAAGTACGGCGAGAGCCTGGCCGCACGGCGGCTGGCCCAGGCCGGGATGACGGTCCTGGAGCGCAACTGGCGCTGTGGCAGGACCGGTGAGATCGACATCGTGGCCCGGGACGGGGACGCGCTGGTCGTCTGCGAGGTGAAGACCCGCAGGGCAGGGCCCTTCCAGCACCCCATGGAGGCCGTCACCGCGGCCAAGGCCGACCGTCTGCGGGGCCTCGCCGAACGATGGCTCCAGGAACACGGGGGAGCGCCGCCCGGCGGCGTCCGCATCGACCTGGTCGGCGTGCTGCTTCCGGCCCGCGGGGCGCCCGTCGTCGAGCATGTCCGGGGGGTGGCCTGACATGGGGTTCGCGCGTACGTGCTCGGTGACGCTGGTGGGCGTCGAGGGCGTGGTCGTGGAGGTCCAGGCCGACCTGGAGCCCGGGGTCGCCGCCTTCACGCTGGTGGGGCTGCCGGACAAGAGCCTGACGGAGAGCAGGGACCGGGTCAGGGCGGCCGTGGTGAACTCCGGCGGCGAGTGGCCGCAGAAGAAGCTCACCGTCGGCCTCAGCCCGGCGTCCGTCCCGAAGTCCGGCAGCGGGTTCGACCTGGCTGTCGCCTGCGCGGTGCTCGGCGCCGCCGAACGGATCGACCCGCGGGTGCTCGGCGACATCGTCATGATCGGCGAGCTGGGGCTGGACGGCCGGGTGCGGCCGGTGCGCGGCATCCTCCCGGCCGTCCTGGCGGCGGCCGACGCGGGATACGAGCAGGTGGTGGTGCCCGAGTGCGCCGCCGCCGAGGCCTCACTGGTGCCGGGAGTGTCCGTCCTGGGTGTCCGCAGCCTGCGCCAGCTGATCGCCGTGCTCGCCGACGAGCCCGTGCCCGAGGAGACCGAGGAGCGGACGGGGCCCGACCCGCTGCTGGCGGCGCTGCGGGCCTCCGGCACCGGGGCGGACACCGGCATGCACGGCGCGGCGGCGCAGGACCAGGGCCACGACCTCGCGGACGTGGTGGGCCAGCGGTCGGCGCGGACGGCGGTGGAGGTCGCCGCCGCCGGCGGACACCACCTCTTCCTCGAAGGGCCGCCGGGTGCCGGCAAGACGATGCTCGCGGAACGGCTGCCGTCGATCCTGCCGTCCCTGGACCGGCAGGCCTCGCTCGAGGTGACGGCCGTGCACTCCGTGGCGGGACTGCTGCCCCTCGGCAGACCCCTGATCGACACGGCCCCCTACTGCGCCCCGCACCACTCGGCCACGATGCAGGCACTCGTCGGCGGCGGCCCCGGCACGGCCCGGCCCGGAGCGGTGTCCCTCTCTCATCGAGGCGTTCTGTTCCTGGACGAGACTCCGGAGTTCAGCAGCAAGGCCCTGGACGCCCTGCGGCAGCCGCTGGAGGCCGGCCATGTGGTCATCGCGCGCAGCGCGGGCGTCGTGCGCTTCCCCGCGCGCTTCCTGATGGTGCTCGCCGCCAACCCCTGCCCCTGCGGGCGGTTCTCGCAGACCAACGACCAGTGCGAGTGCCCGCCCTCCGCGATCCGCCGCTACCAGGCCCGGCTCTCCGGGCCGCTGCTCGACCGGGTCGACCTGCGGGTCGAGGTCGACCGTGTCACCCGCGACCAGCTGACGGCGGCGGGTGCCCGGGGCGAGACCACCGCCGCGGTCGCGGACCGGGTACGCGCGGCCCGGGACCGTGCCGCGGCGCGGCTCGCCGGCACCCCGTGGCGCAGCAACAGTGAGGTCCCCGGCCGGGAGCTGCGCAGCCGCTGGCACGCCGTCCCGGGGGCCATGGACGACGCCGAGCGGAGCCTGGAGCGGGGGGTGCTCACCGCCCGGGGTCTCGACCGGGTGCTGCGGGTCGCCTGGACCGTCGCCGATCTGGCCGGCCACGACCGGCCCGACGTCACGGACGTCGCCCTCGCCCTGCAACTGCGCACCGGCGTCCCGCGCGGCGTGCCCATGGCGATCGGGGCGGGGGTGTGAACGCCGTGTACGGCCCCGAGGAGGGGCTGCTCGGCCGGATCCTCCTCACCCGGGTCATCGAGCCCGGCGACGAGACCGGCGGACGGTGGGTGCGGGAACTCGGCGTGGACACTGTGGTGCGACGGCTGCGGGAACACGGGGAGCCGCTGCCGGGCGCGAGCGCGAAGCGGTGGGCCGGGATGCTCGCCCGGGCCGGGCGGGCCGAACCCCGCAAGGACCTCGCCGTCGCGCGGGACGCCGGGGTGCGCTTCGTGGTCCCCGGCAGCGCCCAATGGCCCGGGCAGCTCGACGACCTGGGCGACGCCCGGCCCCTCGGGCTGTGGGTGCGCGGGGGAGCGGACCTGCGGATGTGGGCGCTGCGCTCGGTCGCCGTCGTCGGCGCCCGCGCCTGCACCGAGTACGGGGCACACATGGCCGCCACCCTCGCGGCCGGCCTCGCCGAACGCGGCTGGATCGTCGTCTCCGGCGGCGCCTACGGGGTCGACGGCGCCGCCCACCGCGGCGCCCTCGGCTCGGGCGGCGCCACCGTCGCCGTACTCGCCTGCGGGGTCGACCGGCCCTATCCGCGCGGCCATGCCGGGCTGATCGGCCGTATCGCGGAACAGGGCCTGGTCGTGGGCGAGTTGCCGCCCGGCGATCATCCGACACCGAGCAGATTCATCCTCCGCAACCGGGTGATCGCCGCGCTCACCCGGGGCACGGTCGTCGTCGAGGCCGCCCACCGCAGCGGCTCCCTGGTGACCGCCCGGGCGGCCCGCCGGCTGGGACGCCACACGATAGGAGTACCCGGACCGGCCACCAGCGCGCTCTCCGCCGGGGTGCACGAACTGCTCCGGCAGGACGCCGTGCTGGTCACCGACGCCGCCGAGGTCGTCGAACTCGTCGGCGACATGGGCGAACTCGCTCCGCAGCGACGGGGACCGGTGCTGCCCCGCGACCTGCTCGACCCGGCCGGACGGCAGGTCCTCGCGGCACTGCCCGGGCGTGGCACGGCCCGGCCGGACGAGATCGCGCTCGCGGCGCAGACCACCCCGGACGACGCGATCGCGAGACTGTACGAACTACGAGCACTTGGTTACGTCGAACGACACGGCGACGGCTGGAAGTTGACGCGCCAGGCGATGATCTCGGCCCGGGGCGGCCCCGAACCTCGCTGACGCAGCGTGTTCGGCCGTCCGGGGGAACCCCGACACCCCAGGGAAATTACGTCAGTTGGGCTACCTGTCGATCACTCAGAGCGACGGGCGTGCCTCGCCGGGGCGGCACCCGGAACGAATCTGCGCACGGTCCGACCTCGCTTCTTCGCACACCGCGACGCCGCAGTCACGCTACGCTCACGAGGATCCCGACACGGACAGGCAAGGACAGGCACGCGAGGACAGGCATCCAGACATCGGACAGACAGCACACCCAGGCAGTACCGGTCCACGGCAGAACGGCACTAGGCGAGGAATGCCCCAGCACACCTCCGGGTCCGACCGGGCGGCGATCCCCCCAGCCGCCCGCGACGGTGGCAGCGTGCGGCCGCCAGCTCCCTCGACGCTCGACGAGCTGTGGCGGTCGTACAAGGCGACGGGGGACGAACGGCTGCGGGAACAGCTGATCCTGCACTACTCGCCCCTGGTGAAATACGTCGCCGGCCGGGTCAGTGTGGGCCTGCCGCCCAACGTGGAGCAGGCGGACTTCGTCTCCTCCGGGGTCTTCGGGCTGATCGACGCGATCGAGAAGTTCGACGTCGACCGGGAGATCAAGTTCGAGACCTACGCGATCACCCGCATCCGGGGCGCGATGATCGACGAACTGCGCGCGCTGGACTGGATCCCGCGCTCGGTGCGGCAGAAGGCACGCAATGTGGAGCGTGCCTACGCCACGCTGGAGGCGCGGCTGCGGCGCACACCCTCGGAGCGTGAGGTCGCCGGCGAGCTCGGCATCGCCGTGGACGAGCTGCACGCGGTTTTCAGCCAGTTGTCGCTCGCGAACGTCGTCGCCCTGGAGGAGCTGCTGCACGTCGGGGGCGAGGGCGGCGACCGGCTGAGCCTGATGGACACCCTGGAGGACACCGCCGCCGACAACCCGGTGGAAGTCGCCGAGGACCGGGAGCTGCGGAGGTTCCTGGCGAGGGCCATCAACACCCTGCCGGAGCGGGAGAAGACCGTGGTCACGCTGTACTACTACGAGGGGCTCACCCTCGCCGAGATCGGCAACGTGCTGGGTGTGACCGAGAGCCGGGTCAGCCAGATCCACACCAAGTCCGTGCTGCAGCTGCGGGCCAAGCTGGCGGCCTTCGGCCGCTGAGCCGGCCGGTGCCGGGCACGGCCGTCCCCTGGCCGCCATGGGCCGGGGCTCCGTAAAGTGGACGTCGTGCCAAGGATTCGAGCGGCCTCCGTGGCCGAGCACCGGTCGATGCAGCGAGCCGCCCTGCTGGACGCGGCACGCTCCCTGCTGTCCGAGGGCGGTACGGAGGCGCTGACCTTCCCGGCCCTCGCCGAGCGCACCGGCCTCGCGCGTTCGTCCGTGTACGAGTACTTCCGCTCACGGGCCGCCGTGGTCGAGGAGTTGTGCGAGGTCGACATCCCCGTGTGGGCGGCGGAGGTCGAGGCGGCGATGGCCGCGGCGGGCGGAGCGGACGCGAAGATCGAGGCGTACGTCCGCAAGCAGCTGGAGCTGGTCGGGGACCGGCGGCACCGGGCCGTGGTCGCGATCTCCGCGAGTGAGCTGGACGCGGGGGCCCGGGAGAAGATCCGTGCGGCGCACGGGGGGCTTGTCGCGATGGTCGTCGACGCGCTGGCCGATCTCGGGCATGGGGAGCCCCGGCTCGCGGCGATGCTGCTGCAGGGGGTCGTCGACGCGGCCGTCCGGCGGCTCGAGCTGGGGGCCGCGGAGGCGCCGGGCGCCATCACGGAAGCGGCGGTCTCCATGGCGCTGGGCGGCGTACGGGGCTGAGCGTCCGCGTCGGCACGGCCGGTTCGGGCTCAGGCCTGACGCCCGTTTGCGTGGGTTGCCGCCGGGCGGGGGCGGGTTCCACTCACCCGCGTTCGCGGGGCGCCGCCGCGCCCACCCGTGCCGCCCCGGGGGTACCTCCCAGGCCCTTTCAGGGACGGGGGGAGGCGCGACTGCCCGCAGTGGGGCGGAGGGGGCTTCCCAGGACCGGGAGGAGTCTGGGTGGGGCCTTCTGGAGTAGGTGTGGGGGGAGTAGGGCCAGGGGGTTCAGGTAGGTGTCGGATCTCAGTAGGCCCCAGTGGAGGCAAGGGGTTGGGCAGTGGGAGGGGGTGGGGGTGGGGGCCAGCGTGGCGATCACCTCACCCGGTCTCACCTTCGTGCCCTCGGTGACCGAGGGGTGGACCGGTTCGTAGGTGGTGCGCAGTGGCGGGCCGCCCGTGGCGTCGAGTTCCAGCGAGACGACGCCCCTTCCGGCCACACGGCCCGCGAACGACACCCTGCCCGCCGCCACCGCCCGTACCCGAGCGCCCGGCGCGACCGCCAGGTCCACGCCCCGGTGACCCCGCCCGTACGGCGTCGCCGGCGGTTCCCAGCCGCGCAGGACCCGCGGTCGTACCCCCACCGGCCACGCCCGGCCGACCGCCGGCACCCCGGCCGTGTCCGCGCCCGCCGCCGCCGGCCGCGACGGCTGCGGGGCGGGCGCCGCCGCCAGGGTCAGGGCCACCAGCAGGACCAGTCGTGTACACACCCTCGTGAATGCACTCGTTCGCATGCCGTGGAGCCTTCCGGACATCCGCGATCACCGCCCGGACCTGTGGACCGCCATCCGGTTTGTGGACAACGGCGTCACCCGGCACCTCCCGGGTCCCGTACACTTCTGGTGGCGACCCGGGTCACTGGGTCGACTTCGCACGCCCCGACATCAGGACCCGGTCACGGCCGGACCCGATGTCAGCGCCCCTCGGTCCTTCGTGGCAACGGCGCGTCGTGGGCGTCAGGCGCGGAAGCCGTCCGGCATCCGCGGCACAACCGAGAAAAATCAAGGAGATACGGCCATGGCCGTCGTCACGATGCGGGAGCTGCTGGAAAGCGGCGTCCACTTCGGTCACCAGACCCGTCGTTGGAACCCGAAGATGAAGCGCTTCATCTTCACGGAGCGCAACGGCATCTACATCATCGACCTGCTCCAGTCGCTGTCGTACATCGACCGCGCCTACGAGTTCGTCAAGGAGACCGTCGCCCACGGCGGCACGGTCATGTTCGTCGGTACGAAGAAGCAGGCGCAGGAGGCCATCGCGGAGCAGGCCACCCGCGTCGGCATGCCCTTCGTCAACCAGCGCTGGCTGGGCGGCATGCTCACCAACTTCTCGACCGTCTACAAGCGCCTGCAGCGCCTGAAGGAGCTCGAGCAGATCGACTTCGAGGACGTGGCCGCCTCCGGCCTCACCAAGAAGGAGCTGCTGGTCCTCTCCCGCGAGAAGGCCAAGCTGGAGAAGACCCTCGGCGGTATCCGCGAGATGTCCAAGGTGCCCAGCGCCGTCTGGATCGTGGACACCAAGAAGGAGCACATCGCGGTCGGCGAGGCCCGGAAGCTCAACATCCCGGTCGTCGCCATCCTCGACACCAACTGCGACCCCGACGAGGTCGACTACAAGATCCCGGGCAACGACGACGCGATCCGCTCCGTCACCCTGCTCACCCGCGTGATCGCCGACGCCGTCGCCGAGGGCCTGATGTCCCGCTCCGGTGCCGCCGAGGCCGGCAAGGGCGAGAAGGCCGCCGGCGAGCCGCTGGCCGAGTGGGAGCGCGACCTGCTCTCGGGTGAGAAGAAGGCCGAGGAGGCCGCCCCGGCCGCCGCCGAGGCGGAGAAGCCGGCTGAGGCCGAGGCCCCCGCTGCCGACGCTCCCGCCGCCGACGCTGCCGAGGCCCCCGCCGCCGACGCTGCCGAGGCTCCCGCCGCCGAGGCCGCCCCGGCCGCCGAGGCCGAGCAGGCCTGACCGCTCCGTCAGAGCTGATGACGGCGGGAGCGGTGACAAGTGCATCGCTCCCGCCGTTCACCCGTAGGTCAGCGGCGCGTCGGGGGACTGCCCTCGGGTAGGTCCTGACCCGCGGACCTCCGCACCTCCAGACTTCGAGAAAGACTCACAGACTCATGGCGAACTACACCGCCGCCGACGTCAAGAAGCTCCGGGAGCTCACCGGCGCCGGCATGATGGACTGCAAGAAGGCGCTGGACGAGGCCGAGGGCAACGTCGAGAAGGCCGTCGAGGCGCTCCGTATCAAGGGCCAGAAGGGCGTCGCCAAGCGCGAGGGCCGCTCCGCCGAGAACGGCGCCGTGGTCTCGATCATCGCCGACGACAACTCCTCCGGCGTCCTCGTCGAGCTGAAGTGCGAGACGGACTTCGTCGCCAAGGGCGAGAAGTTCCAGGCCGTGGCCACCGCCATCGCCGAGCACGTCGTCAAGACCTCCCCGGCCGACCTCGAGGCGCTGCTCGCCTCCGAGATCGAGGCCGGCAAGACCGTCCAGGCGTTCGTGGACGAGGCCAACGCCAACCTCGGCGAGAAGATCGTCCTGGACCGCTTCGCGCAGTTCGCCGACGGCTTCGTGGCGGCGTACATGCACCGCACGATGCCCGACCTGCCGCCGCAGATCGGTGTCCTGGTCGAGTTCGACAAGCCGAACGCCGACGTCGCCAAGGGCATCGCCCAGCACATCGCCGCCTTCGCGCCGAAGTACCTCGCCAAGGACGACGTCCCGGCCGAGGTCGTCGAGTCCGAGCGCCGCGTCGCCGAGGAGACCACCCGCGCCGAGGGCAAGCCCGAGGCCGCGATCAGCAAGATCGTCGAGGGTCGTCTCAACGGCTTCTTCAAGGACGCCACGCTGCTCGGCCAGCCCTACGCGCTGGACAACAAGAAGTCCGTCCAGAAGGTCCTGGACGAGGCCGGTGTCACCCTGAAGCGCTTCACGCGCATCAAGGTCGGCATCTGAGTCCGTACCGCGACGGGCGCGCGACCCCGATAGGGTCGACAGCAGTCGTTCGGATACGCGTCCACGCACGCGCGCGTGCCGGACGACAGCAGATCTGACGAGGAGGCCATTGCCGCATGGGATGCGAAGCACACCCCACCGGCAATGGCCTTCTTCGTATGTGCAACACGTGAAAGAGGCGGGATCCCGATGACCACCAAGGCTGAGAAGAGCGACGACGGCAAAGTGCGCGGCCGGTTTCTGCTGAAGCTGTCCGGAGAGGCCTTCTCCGGTGGCGGAGGGCTGGGCGTCGACCCCGACGTGGTGCACGCCATCGCGCGTGAGATCGCGGCCGTCGTCCGGGACGGCGCGGAGATCGCGATCGTCATCGGCGGCGGCAACTTCTTCCGCGGCGCCGAGCTCCAGGTGCGCGGCATGGACCGTGCCCGCTCCGACTACATGGGCATGCTCGGCACCGTGATGAACTGCCTCGCCCTCCAGGACTTCCTGGAGAAGGAGGGCGTCGACTGCCGGGTGCAGACCGCCATCACCATGGGGCAGGTCGCCGAGCCCTACATCCCGCTGCGCGCCGTACGGCACCTGGAGAAGGGCCGTGTGGTCATCTTCGGCGCCGGGATGGGCATGCCGTACTTCTCCACCGACACCACCGCCGCCCAGCGCGCCCTGGAGATCGACGCCGAGGCGCTGCTCATGGGCAAGAACGGTGTGGACGGGGTCTACGACTCCGACCCGAAGACCAACCCGGACGCCGTGAAGTTCGACGCGCTCGGCTACGGCGAGGTCATCACCCGCGACCTCAAGGTCGCCGACGCCACGGCCGTCACGCTCTGCCGTGACAACAGCCTCCCGATCGTCGTCTTCGAGCTTCTGAAGGAGGGCAATATCGCCCGCGCCGTCAAGGGTGAGAAGATCGGCACGCTGGTGGGCGACCAAGCCGGCCGCAACTGACCGGGGGATGGACAATGTCCTGCCGGTCGGGAACCGTGCAGGAAGAAGACGCGACGCAGCCGGCCGCAGCTCCTGACAGGGAACCGCGGCCGGGCCTACTCAAGACACGCAGGAGCAAGTGGTGATCGAAGAGACCCTCCTCGAGGCCGAGGAGAAGATGGAGAAGGCCGTCGTGGTCGCCAAGGAGGACTTCGCCGCGATCCGCACCGGCCGTGCGCACCCGGCGATGTTCAACAAGATCGTGGCCGACTACTACGGCGCGCCGACGCCGATCAACCAGTTGGCCTCGTTCTCCGTGCCCGAGCCGCGCATGGCCGTGGTGACGCCGTTCGACAAGACCGCCCTGCGCAACATCGAGCAGGCGATCCGCGACTCCGACCTGGGCGTCAACCCGAGCAACGACGGCAATATCATCCGGGTGGTGTTCCCCGAGCTCACCGAGGAGCGCCGCCGCGACTACATCAAGGTCGCCCGGACCAAGGCCGAGGACGCCAAGGTCTCCATCCGCGCCGTGCGCCGCAAGGCCAAGGACGCCATCGACAAGATGGTCAAGGACGGCGAGGTCGGCGAGGACGAGGGCCGCCGTGCGGAGAAGGAGCTCGACGACACCACCGCGAAGTACGTCGCCCAGGTGGACGAGCTTCTGAAGCACAAGGAAGCTGAGCTGCTCGAGGTCTGATGAACGACTCTTCCTGGGGGACGCCGCAGACCGGGTACTGGGGACCGTCCGACCATGGGCCCGGCCAGGGGGCTGCCCCGGCGGGGCCCGCGTACGATGCGCCTTACGCGCAGCAGACTCGCCCCATGCCCGTCGTGCCCGACGTACCCGAACACGGCGGAGACCAGGATGTGGACCGGGGGGCCGCTCGGCCGAGCGGCCCCCTGTTCCGAGACGAACCGACGCGGGTCCGACCCTTCCCGGGGGAGGTGCCGCAGAATCCGGAGCCCATGCCCGACGCCCCGCAGCCGGCACCCGCACCGCAGAAGAAGAGCGCGGGGCGCGATCTCGGTGCCGCGATAGGTGTCGGCCTCGGACTCGGTGTGGTGATCGTCGCGTCGCTGTTCGTCGTCAAGGCGGTCTTCGTCGGTGTCGTCGCCGTCGCCGTCGTGGTGGGCCTGTGGGAGCTGACCTCGCGGCTGCGGGAGCGCAAGGGCATCGACGCGCCCCTCGTCCCGCTCGCGCTCGGCGGTGCGGCCATGGTCGTCGCCGGGTACGCCTGGGGAGCCGAGGGCGCGTGGACCGCCATGGCCCTCACCGCGCTGGCGGTGCTGGTCTGGCGTATGACGGCGCCGCCCGAGGGCTACCTCAAGGACGTCACGGCGGGTGTCTTCGCGGCGTTCTACGTGCCGTTCCTGGCGACGTTCGTCGCGATGATGCTCACCGCCGACGACGGCGCCTGGCGCGTCCTGACGTTCCTGCTGCTGACGGTGGTCAGCGACACCGGCGCGTACGCCGTCGGCTGGCGCTTCGGCAGGAAGAAGCTCGCCCCGCGCATCAGCCCCGGCAAGACCCGCGAGGGCCTGCTGGGCGCGGTGGCCTTCGCCATGGTCGCCGGCGCCCTGTGCATGCAGTACCTGATCGACGACGGCAGCTGGTGGCAGGGCCTGCTCCTGGGCCTCGCGGTCGCGGCCAGCGCCACCCTGGGCGACCTCGGCGAATCCATGATCAAGCGCGACCTGGGCATCAAGGACATGGGCTCCCTGCTCCCCGGCCACGGCGGCATCATGGACCGCCTGGACTCGCTGCTGCCGACGGCACCGGTGGTGTGGCTGCTGCTGGTGATCTTCGTCGGATCGGGTTGACGGCGAACAGGTACTCTGGAAGGGCTCGCGGCGTCCGGCCGTGGGCCCTTTCGTACGTCCCCGCCCTTGCGGGGGTTGTCCGGCTCCGGCACGGCGTCGCCGTCGTCCCCGCCCCTACGGGTTGCCGGCCCCCGTCTCTCTGAGGAGTTGCCCGACCGTGGCCCGTCCCGTTCCCGGTGAGCTCACCTTCGCCGCCCCCCGCGGAGCCAAGAAGCCACCGCGGCATCTCGCCGACCTCACGCCCGCCGAGCGCAAGGAGGCGGTCGCCGCGGCCGGTGAGAAGCCGTTCCGCGCGAAGCAGCTCTCGCAGCACTACTTCGCGCGCTACGCGCACGCCCCCGAGCAGTGGACGGACATCCCCGCCGGTTCCCGCGGCAAGCTCCAGGAGGCGCTGCTTCCGGAGCTGATGACGGTCGTACGGCATCTGTCGACCGACGAGGGCACCACCCGCAAGACGCTGTGGAAGCTGTTCGACGGGACGCTCGTCGAGTCCGTGCTGATGCGTTACCCGGACAGGGTGACCATGTGCATCAGCTCCCAGGCGGGCTGCGGCATGAACTGCCCGTTCTGCGCCACCGGGCAGGCCGGCCTCGACCGGAACCTGTCGACCGCCGAGATCGTGCACCAGATCGTGGACGGGATGCGCGCGCTCAGGGACGGCGAGGTCCCCGGCGGCCCGGCGCGGCTGAGCAACATCGTGTTCATGGGCATGGGCGAGCCGCTCGCCAACTACAACCGGGTCGTGGGCGCCATCCGCCGTCTCACCGACCCGGAGCCGGACGGGCTGGGGCTGTCGCAGCGCGGGATCACCGTGTCCACCGTCGGTCTCGTCCCGGCCATCCACCGGTTCACCGGCGAGGGCTTCAAGTGCCGGCTCGCGATCTCGCTGCACGCCCCCGACGACGAACTGCGCGACACCCTCGTCCCCGTGAACACGCGGTGGAAGGTGCGCGAGGTGCTCGACGCCGGGTTCGAGTACGCGGCCACCTCCGGCCGCCGGCTGTCCATCGAGTACGCGCTCATCCGGGACATCAACGACCAGGCGTGGCGCGGTGACCGTCTCGGCCGGATGCTCAAGGGCCGTCCCGTGCACGTCAACCTCATCCCGCTCAACCCCACCCCCGGCTCCAAGTGGACCGCCTCCCGTCCCGAGGACGAGAAGGCGTTCGTGGAGGCGATCGCCGCGCACGGTGTGCCGGTGACGATCCGGGACACCCGTGGACAGGAGATCGACGGGGCGTGTGGTCAGCTCGCCGCGAGCGAGAGGTAATGTGACTCGCGTAAGCACATCTTCATATTCCGACAGGGGAGCGCCACAGCGCTGAGAGTGCGGCACCGGCCGCAGACCCTCCGAACCTCGCCCAGGTCATTCTGGGTAGGGAGATCGGTCATCACTCGAGCTGTTGCGCCCTGCCCGGGACCCCGCACAGGGGTCCCGGGCGGGGCCGCGTCTCTTCCTGGTCCCTCCAGGAGGAATCAAGTGGGCATCACCAAGAAGGTCACGGTCCTGGCCCTCGGGCTGGGCATGGTCACGCTGTCCGCGTGCGGGTCGTCCGACGGCGACGCCGACGGCAGCGGCGGCGCGTCCAAGACCGTGACCCTCGTCAGTCACAACTCGTGGGCCGTGTCGAAGGACGTCGTCGCCGCTTTCGAGAAGCAGTCCGGCTACACGCTGAAGGTCCTCGAGGACGGCGACGCCGGGCAGGCCGTGAACAAGGCGATCCTGACCAAGGACAACCCCCAGGGCGACGTCTTCTTCGGCGTCGACAACACCCTGCTGTCCCGCGCCCTGGACAACGGACTGTTCCAGTCGTACGAGGCCAAGGGCTCCGACCTGATCCTCGACGAGTACCGCGTCGATCAGGACAAGCACCGGGTCACCCCCGTCGACAGCGGCGACGTCTGCGTCAACTACGACAAGGCCTGGTTCGCCGAGCACGACCTGACCCCGCCGAAGACCCTCGACGACCTGGTCGAGCCCGAGTACAAGGACCTTCTCGTCGTCGAGAACGCCTCCACCTCCTCGCCCGGCCTCGGCTTCCTGCTCGGCACGGCCGCCAAGTACGGCGACGACGGCTGGGCGGACTACTGGAAGAAGCTCAGGGCCAACGGCGTGAAGGTGGTCGACGGCTGGGAGCAGGCCTACAACGAGGAGTTCTCCGGCTCGGCCGGCGGCAAGAAGGCCGAGGCCGACCGGCCGCTGGTGGTGTCCTACGCCTCCTCGCCGCCCGCCGAGGTCATCTACGCCGACCCGAAGCCCCAGACCGCGCCCACCGGCGTCGCCGAGGGCACCTGCTTCCGCCAGGTCGAGTACGCGGGACTGCTGAGCAACGCGAAGAACCCCGAGGGCGGCAAGGCCCTGCTCGACTTCCTGATCAGCAAGACGTTCCAGGACGACATGCCGCTCAACATGTTCGTGTACCCGGTGCGGGAGGCCGCCCAGGTGCCCGAGGAGTTCGTGAAGTTCGGGCCGCAGGCGAAGGACCCGCAGACCATGGACCCGGCGAGGATCGCCGCCAACCGTGACCAGTGGGTCAAGTCGTGGACCTCGCTCGTACTGAAGTGACGCACACCGCGGCGCGGCGGCGCGGCAACGCGGCGCGGCTCGGCCTGATGGCCGTGCCCGTCGCGTTCTTCGCCGTCTTCTTCGCCTACCCCGTCACCGCGATCGTCGCGCGCGGCCTGAAGACCGGCGGGACCTGGCACCTCGGGCGGATCGGGGACGTACTGGCGCAGTCGGATGTGCGCCAGGTGCTGTGGTTCACCACCTGGCAGGCGCTCGCCTCCACCGCCCTCACCCTGCTGATCGCCCTGCCCGGCGCCTATGTCTTCGCCCGCTTCGACTTCCCCGGCAAGCAGGTGCTGCGGGCCGTGATCACCGTGCCGTTCGTGCTGCCGACGGTCGTCGTCGGCACGGCGTTCATGGCGCTGGTCGGCCGCGGCGGACTCCTCGACGAGCTGTGGGGTCTGCGTCTGGACACCACCGTGTGGGCGATCCTGCTGGCGCACGTCTTCTTCAACCACGCCGTCGTCGTCCGCACCGTGGGCGGACTGTGGGCGCAGCTCGACCCGCGGCAGGAGGAGGCAGCACGGATGCTCGGCGCCTCCCGGTTCGCGGCCTGGCGGACCGTCACCCTGCCCGCGCTCGCGCCCGCCGTGGCGGCGGCCGCGCTGATGGTCTTCCTGTTCACCTTCACCTCCTTCGGTGTGGTGCAGATCCTCGGCGGGCCGGCCTTCTCCACCCTCGAAGTGGAGATCTACCGGCAGACCTCCGAGATCTTCGACCTGTCCACGGCCGCCGTGCTGACGATGATCCAGTTCGTCGCCGTGGGCGCGATCCTCGCCCTGCACGCCTGGACCGTACGGCGCCGGGAGACCGCGCTGCGGCTGGTGGACGCCTCGCTGACCGCACGCCGGCCGCGCGGAGCCGGGCAGTGGGCGCTGCTCGGCGGGGTCGTCGCCACCGTGACCGTCCTGCTTCTGCTGCCGCTCGCGGTGCTGGTGCAGCGGTCGTTCGGCACCGCCGGCCTCGGCTACTACCGGGAGCTGACCCACGACGACGGGGGAGTGTTCCTGGTCGCGCCGATCGAGGCGGTCGGCAACTCGCTGCGGTACGCGGTCGCCGCCACCGCCATCGCCGTGGTGATCGGCGGCCTCGCCGCCGTCGCGCTGACCCGCAGGGACGCGGGACGGCTTGTGCGCGGCTTCGACGCGCTGCTGATGCTGCCGCTCGGAGTGTCCGCGGTGACCGTCGGCTTCGGCTTCCTGATCGCCCTCGACGAGCCGCCGCTGGATCTGCGCGCCTCCTGGATCCTCGTCCCGCTCGCGCAGGCGCTGGTCGGCGTCCCCTTCGTCGTACGGACCATGCTGCCGGTGCTGCGGGCCGTGGACGTACGGCTGCGGGAGGCGGCGGCGGTGCTCGGGGCGTCGCCCTGGCGGGCGTGGCGGGAGGTCGACCTGCCCCTGGTGCGGCGGGCGCTGCTGATCGCGGCCGGGTTCGCCTTCGCGGTGTCGCTGGGGGAGTTCGGGGCGACCGTGTTCATCGCGCGGCCGGAGAACCCCACGCTGCCGGTCGCCGTGGCCCGGCTGCTGGGGCGGCCCGGGGAGCTCAACTACGGTCAGGCGATGGCCCTGTCGACGATTCTGATGATCGTGTGCGCGGTGGCGCTGCTCGTGCTCGAGCGGCTGCGGACCGACCGGACCGGGGAGTTCTAGATGCTGCTGAGCCTTCAGGCCGCGACCGTCCGCTTCGGCGGGCGGGCCGTGCTGGACGCCGTCGACCTGGCGGTCGCCGCGCACGAGATCGTCTGTGTGCTCGGCCCCAGCGGCAGCGGCAAGTCCACCCTGCTGCGGGCGGTGGCCGGACTGCAGCCCCTCGACTCCGGGCGGGTGTCGCTGGACGGACACGACCAGTCGGGCGTGCCCGCGCACCGGCGCGGCGTCGGGCTGATGTTCCAGGACCACCAGCTCTTCCCACAGCGGGACGTGGGCGGCAACGTGGCCTTCGGCCTGCGGATGCACGGCGCCACGCGTGGCGAACAGGCGGACCGCGTACGGGAGCTGCTGGACCTGGTGGGTCTGCCGGACGCGGCCGGGCGGGCCGTCGCCGCGCTGTCCGGCGGTGAGCAGCAGCGCGTCGCGCTCGCCCGCGCCCTGGCGCCCAGCCCCCGGCTGCTGATGCTCGACGAGCCGCTCGGACAGCTCGACCGTTCGCTCCGGGAGCGGCTGGTCGTCGAACTGCGCGAGCTGTTCGGCCGGCTGGGCACCACCGTGCTCGCCGTGACCCACGACCAGGGCGAGGCGTTCGCGCTGGCCGACCGGGTGGTGGTGATGCGGGACGGGCGGATCGCCCAGTCCGGTACGCCACTCGAGGTGTGGCAGCGTCCCGCCGACGCCTTCGTGGCCCGGTTCCTCGGCTTCGAGAACGTCGTCGGGGCGACGGTCGCCGACGGTGTCGCCGTGACCCCCTGGGGCAAGGTGCCCGTGCCGGAGGGGTCCCCGCAGGGCACGCGGACGCTGCTGGTGCGGCCCGCGGGTGTCCGGCTGGTCCCGGCCGGTGAGGGCCTGCGCTGCACGGTGGCCGCGCGCACCTTCCGCGGCACGCACGTCGCCGTCCGCCTGCAGCCCGAGGACGCCCCCCGCCTGGAGGCGGCCTGCGCGCTCCGTGCCGCGCCGGAGGTCGGGGACGAGGCCGGTGTGGAGTTCGACGCGGCGGAAATCGTTGTGCTGGGGTGAGGGCGGCTGCCTAGGGTGAGCGCCATGACACCCCTCACGCACGACCGTTACTGCGACGAGATCGCACACCAGGTGGGGCAGCTGCGGTCGGTCGTGACCTCCGGCGCCGATCTGTCCCGCACCGTGCCCACCACCCCCGACTGGACCCTGGAACAGCTCGTACGGCACGTCGGCGGAGCGCTGCGCTGGGTGGAGGTCATCGTCCGCACCGGGGCGGAGGACGACGTGCCCGAGGACCAGGTGCCGGGGTCCGACGGGCCCGGGGAGCGGGGCGATCCCGCGGCCCTGGACGCCTGGCTGGCGGAGTCGGGCGAGCTGGTCGTCGGCGCGCTGCGGAAGGCCGGGCCGGACGCGAAGGTGTGGAGCTGGGCCGGGATCGACAACGCCGGGTTCTGGGCCCGCCGTATGACGCACGAGGTGACCGTCCACCGCGCGGACGCCACCCTGGCCGCGGGGCTGCCGTACGAGGTCGCGCCCGAGATCGCCGCGGACGCGGTCGACGAGTGGCTGGAGATCGTGGAGTGGGCGCAGCGGACGCTCCCGGACGACGCGGTGCACGAGTTGCGCGGGCCCCGGCGCACCCTCCATCTGCACGCGACGGAGACCAGGCCGGAGGTCCACTCGGAGTGGGTGATCGAGCTGGGCGAGGAGGGCGTCTCCTGGCGGCGCGGCCACGAGAAGGCGACCGTCGCCCTGCGCGGCCCGCTCACCTCCGTACTGCTCGCCTTCTACCGCAGGCTGCCGCTGGACGCCCCCGGCCTCGAGGTGCACGGCGACCGGGAGTTGCTGGAACTCTGGCTGGAGCGGGCGACGTTCGGCTGAGCGGCCCGGCAACGGCAGTGGCCCGCCCCCGGGAAGGGGACGGGCCACCGGATGTCTCCGTGAGGCGTCAGCTCTGGCTGTTCGCCCCGCGGCGGCGCATGCCGAAGAAGACCGCGCCACCGCCGACCACGACCAGGGCGGCCGCGACACCGGCGATCAGACCGGTGTTGGAGTCGGCACCGGTCTCGGCGAGGTTCGACTCACCGGCCGGGGAGGGAGCGTTGTTCGAGGTCTCCGTCGCCGGAGCGGTGCTCTCGCTCTCCGACGCCGACGGGGCCGGCTGCTCGGGCTCCTCGGCCGGGGTGGTCGAGGACTGCGACGGGGTCGGCTCCGGCTCCTCGGACGGCGGCTGCTCCTCGTCCTTCTTGCAGCCCGTGTCGGGGGTCTTCAGGTTCCCCTTGATGTCCTCGTTGACGTAGGGCTTCGCCTCGACGTGGATGCGGTACTCGGCGTTCGGCTTCCAGTCCTCCTCGAAGGTGATGGTGGTGCCCTCACGGGTGCCCTTGACCACCTGCTGGCCGACCTGCTTGTCCTGCAGGAACACCGTGATGGTGGCGGGGACGCCGGCCGGGTCCTTGTCGGTGACGGTGATGATGCCCTTCTCACCGTCACACTTGGCCTCGGCCGTGAACTCACTGATGTTGCAGGCCGCGGCGTTACCGGCGACGCCGATCGCGAGCGCGGCGGACGCGGAGACGACACCGAGGGCGCGCACGGAGCGCGCGACGGTGCGGCGGGATACGGACAGAACTGCCACGTTTGTCCTTTACGGGAAAGCGCAAATGCGGGGGGTTGAGGAAGTGTTGATGAAGCATCAGCACTCCCATGTGACTCTCAGGTCTATAAGCGGCGCATAAGTAGTGTCAACGCATATGCCTACTGCGAGCCCGGGCTTTGCCTTCTTATTAACCAGCCAGACGTTTCAAGGCCTCCGGAGCCTCCTCGATCCGGTCAACCAGGGCGATCCGGGCCTCCATCGACCGCTCCCGCGCGAGCGACGTCAGCAACGGCCAGGCCGGCAGCCGTTCCGTCCAGTGCGCCCGGTTCACCAGCACCATGGGAGTGGGTTCACCGCGCGACCCGTAGTAGTTCGGCGTCGCGTTGTCGAAGATCTCCTGTACGGTCCCGGCGGCACCCGGCAGGAAGACCACGCCCGCGTTGCAGCGGGCCAGCAGCCCGTCCTCGCGGGTGGCGTTGGCGAAGTACTTCGCGATGTGCGACGCGAACGCGTTCGGCGGCTCGTGGCCGTAGAACCACGTCGGGATGCCGACCGAGTGGTTGCCCTTCGGCCAGCGGCCGCGCACCTCGAAGGCGGCACGCGCCCAGTCGGTGATCGACGGGGTGAACGAGGGGGCGGACGACAGGAGTTCGCAGGCCTCGTCCAGCATGGCGTCGTCGTACGGGGCCGCGTAGGCGCCGAGGTTCGCCGCCTCCATCGCACCGGGACCGCCGCCCGTCGCCACCGTGAAGCCGGCGTGGGTCAGCGCCCGTCCGAGCCGGGCGGCGCCCCGGAACTCCTCGGTGCCGCGGGCCATCGCGTGACCCCCCATCACGCCCACGACCCGTGCCCCGCGCAGGAGTTCGTCGAGGGCGTCGGACATGGAGTCGTCGTGGACCGCGCGCAGCATGGAACCGAAGATGTCGCCGTCCGCCCTGGTCCGCTGGAACCAGTCGTAGGCCAGCGCGTCGGGTGTCGCCTCGTAGCCCTCGTCGAGCGAGGCGAACAGGTCGCCGGGCGCGTAGAGACGGCCCCGGTACGGGTCGAAGGGCAGACCCGGGACGGGCGGGAGGACGAAGGCGCCGTCGGCGCGGAGCTTCTCCGTCGCGTCGGGACGCATCCGGCAGCCGAGGAAGACGGCTCCGGCGGTGTCGGTGGTGAGCAACTCCCGCGTCCGGTCGGTCAGATCGACGGACTGGACACGGAATCCGGAGAGCGTGCCGCGGGACGAGACGGTCGCGTCGAACTCCTCGAGCGTCTCTATCTCGCGGTCTCCGTGATGGACGGCATGGGCGGGACTCGTCTGCACCCGCCCATGCTAGGCCCGGGTTCCGCTCAGCCCTCCACCGCCGCCGGGTCCATCCAGACGACCTCCCAGGTGTGGCCGTCGAGGTCGTCGAAGGAGCGGCCGTACATGAAGCCGTGGTCCTGGGGCTCGCCGGCGATCGAGCCGCCCGCCGCGAGGGCCCGGTCCACCAGCTCGTCCACCTTCTCGCGGCTCTCGGCGCTCAGCGCGATCAGCACCTCGCTGCTCCTGGTGGCGTCCACGAGCTCCTTCTTGGTGAACTCCGCGTACTTCGGCCGGGTGAGCAGCATCGCGAAGATGGTGTCGCTGATCACGACCGACGCGGCGGTCTCGTCGCTGAACTGCGCGTTGATCGAGTAGCCGAGCTCCGTGAAGAACCTCTTCGAGGCCTCGAGGTCGTCGACGGCCAGGTTCACGAAGATCATCTGCTGGTACATGGCGGGCCTTTCCCGGTCGGTTCCGTGTCGTTCGAGGGGTAGACCGGGGGCCCGTACGGAACTCATCGGTCCGCGGAGATCTTTTTCCCGGCCCTGTTCAACGGGCCAGCGGCCACGCCGACAGTTCGGCCACGATCAGCGTGAGCGGCCCGAACAGGGCGAGCAGCGCGCCCGCGCGAAGAGCGGCGGCCCTGCGCAGCGTCCCCGGGGCCGCCCCGAGGCGCTGCAGCGCGGCCGTGGTGGAGGCGCGGGCCTGCCGGGCCTCGACGGCTGCCGTCAGCAGCGTCGCCACCGTGCAGCCGGTCACCAGCAGCACCCCGAGCGCGACCAGCGGCCCGGCGGCGGTGTCCTCGCGCTCGTGCAGCGCGGCGAGGGAGTACGCGGCCGACACCACCGCGCAGACCACGCCCAGCGGGCGCCCGATACGGGTGGCCTCGGTCATGAGGACCCGCCCCGCCAGCAGCCGCAGCGCACCCGGCCGTACCGTCTGCAGCAGCCTGCCGCACAGATGGGTGAGGCCGGGACCGGCCAGGGCGAGACCGACGGCGGTCAGGGCCAGCCCCAGCAGCGCGGACGGCCGGTCACCCGGTACGCCCGTCCGGCTCGCGAACGCCTCCACGGCCAGACCCACCGCCAGTACCGCGATGCCCCACGGCAGCCCCGACGGCGGCGCGAGCGGCACGGCGGGCGGGGCCTCGACGGGCGTCCCGGGAGCGTCCTCGGCCGGCTCCACCGTGGGGGTGGCGGGCCTGCTCCGCCCGGCCGCCCCGAGTTGCCTCCCGAACCGCCCGTACGCCCCGAACGACTCCCGTACCGGCGTACGCCGGCACGCGCCGAACCTGCCGTACGCCGGCACCGCGCGGGCCGCGCCCGTCACCGGCTCACGCGGCCGCAGCGCCACCGCGACCGCCGCCGACGCGCTCAGCGGCACCAGGGCCAGCAGGGTCAGGGCGGCCGGGAGCGGCAGCGGCCGGCCCGCGGCGAGGAAGTCCGTCGCGGCGCCGGACGACGTCCCCGCGAGGTCGCCGCGCAGCTGGAGGAAGACCAGCAGGGCGAGCAGGGAGCCCAGCGCGCAGGACAGCGCCGTGGTGGCCGCGGAGACCGCCATCAGCCGGGCCGGACCGAGCCCGATCGCCGACAGCCCGGGCCGGGGCCGGGTGCCCGGATCGGTACGGGCGACCGCGACCGCGAAGTACACGGTGGCCGCCAGCGGCACCGCGCACCAGGCGAGCCGGAGCGCCGAGGCGGCGGGGTCCGGGTTGCCCATGGCGTGGCCGAGGGCGCTCAGCAGCAGGAAGCCCGTGCCCGCGGACGCGGCGGCGACGAGGAGACGGCGCAGCTGGACGGCGGGGTGGGCGCCTCGGGTCAGACGGAGAGCGAGCACGCCGCCCGGCCTTCCGACTCGGCCGCCCCGGGGACCGGCGGCAGATGGACGGTGCGCACGCTGCGCCCGTCGAGCAGCGACACCGTGCGGTCGGCGAGGGCCGCCGTCTGCGCGTCGTGGGTGCCGAGGACGACGGTGATGCCGTGCGAGCGGGCCGCCGTGGTGAGCGTGCGCAGCACATGGGCGCGGTCGGCGCGGTGCAGCGGGGCGGTCGGCTCGTCGGCGAACAGCACCGCGGGCGCCGGGGCGAGGGCCCGGGCGATGCACACCCGCTGCCGCTCCGCCTGCGTCAGCCGGTCGGGGTGCCTGCGGGCGCTGTCGCCGACGTCGAGGCGTTCCAGCCACTCCAGGGCCGCCGTCCTGGACCGGCGCCGGCCGGTGCCGCGCAGCATCAGCGGCAGGGCGGCGTTCTCCCAGACGGTGAGTTCGGGCACCAGCACCGGCTCCGGGTCGATCCAGCCGAAGCGGTCCCGGCGCAGCCGTTCCCGGACGACGGGGCTCATGGTGTGCACGGGCACGCTGTTGAACCAGACCTCGCCGCTCCGCGCGGCCACCAGGCCGGACAGACAGCGCAGCAGGGTCGTCTTGCCGCTGCCGCGCGGGCCGCCGACGGCGAGGATCTCGCCCTCCCGGACACCGAGCGAGACCCCGCTCAGGCCGGGCGAGCCGTCGTCGTACCGGTAGTGCAGGGCTCGTGCCCAGAGCACGTCGTTGTCCGGTGGGGCCACCATGGCGTACACCTCGGTTCGGATCGGAAATGCCGTGCGCGGTTCGGGTCATCCCCCGTCCGGGGGAACGAAGGCAGGGCCGATCGGTCACTGGGCACGCTAGGCAGGCCATCGCGGGACGCGGGACAGCACGCGGCCCCGGACGCCCGTTTCTCACTCGAACGGGCGGCACCGGGGCCGGTGTTGATCATCCAAGTGGATGATCGGAGCGGTTACAGCCTGGTCCACGCCTCGGAGAGGGTCGCGCGCAGGATCTGCTCGATCTCGTCGAAGGTCTCCTGGTTCGAGATCAGCGGCGGGGCGAGCTGGACGACCGGGTCTCCGCGGTCGTCGGCCCGGCAGTACAGGCCGTTCTCGAAGAGCTTCTTCGACAGGAAGCCGTACAGGACGCGTTCGGTCTCCTCCGCGTCGAAGGACTCCTTGGTGTCCTTGTCCTTGACCAGCTCGATGCCGTAGAAGAAGCCGTTGCCGCGGACGTCGCCGACGATCGGCAGGTCGTGCAGCTTCTCCAGGGTGGCGCGGAAGGCGCCCTCGTTGTCGAGGACGTGCTGGTTGAGCCCCTCGCGTTCGAACAGGTCGAGGTTGGCGACGCCGACCGCCGCCGAGACGGGGTGGCCGCCGAAGGTGTAGCCGTGCAGGAAGGTGTTGTCGCCCTTGTAGAACGGCTCGGCGAGCCGGTCGGAGACGATGCAGGCGCCGATGGGGGAGTAGCCCGAGGTCATGCCCTTGGCGCAGGTGATCATGTCCGGCACATAGCCGAACTTGTCGCACGCGAAGGTCGTACCGAGCCGGCCGAACGCGCAGATCACCTCGTCCGAGACGAGCAGTACGTCGTACTGGTCGCAGATCTCGCGCACCCGCCGGAAGTAGCCGGGCGGGGGCGGGAAGCAGCCGCCGGCGTTCTGCACCGGCTCCAGGAAGACGGCGGCGACCGTGTCCGGGCCCTCGAAGAGGATCTGCTGCTCGATCTGGTCGGCGGCCCAGCGGCCGAACGCCTCCGGGTCGTCGCCGTGGATCGGCGCCCGGTAGATGTTGGTGTTGGGCACCTTGTGCGCGCCCGGCACCAGCGGCTCGAACGGGGCCTTGAGGGCCGGCAGGCCGGTGATGGACAGGGCGCCCTGCGGGGTGCCGTGGTAGGCCACCGCGCGGGATATGACCTTGTACTTGGTCGGCTTGCCGGTGAGCTTGAAGTACTGCTTGGCGAGCTTCCAGGCGGTCTCGACCGCCTCGCCGCCACCGGTGGTGAAGAAGACCTTGTTGAGGTCACCGGGCGCCTCGTGCGCGAGCCGCTCCGCGAGTTCCACGGCCTTGGGGTGGGCGTAGGACCAGACCGGGAAGAAGGCCAGCTCCTGGGCCTGCTTGAACGCGGTCTCCGCGAGTTCCGTACGGCCGTGGCCCGCCTGCACCACGAACAGCCCGGCGAGGCCGTCGAGGTAGCGCCTGCCCCTGTCGTCGTAGATGTGGGTGCCCTCGCCCCGGACGATGGTGGGGACGGGGGCGTTCTCGTACGAGGACATGCGGGTGAAGTGCATCCACAGGTGGTCGTACGCGGACCTGCCGAGGTCCTCGGTGCTGTCGCTGCTCACGGTTATCGGGTTCCCCACATGTAGGTCTGCTTCTTGAGCCTGAGGTAGACGAAACTCTCGGTGGAGCGCACTCCCGGCACGGCCCGGATGCGTCTGTTGATGACCTCCAGCAGGTGGTCGTCGTCCTCGCAGACGATCTCGACCATGAGGTCGAACGAGCCCGCGGTCATCACCACGTACTCGCACTCGTCCATGGCGGTCAGCGCGTCGGCCACGGACTCCACGTCGCCCTCGACATTGACCCCGACCATCGCCTGCCGGCGGAAGCCCACGGTGAGCGGGTCCGTGACGGCGACGATCTGCATCACGCCCTGGTCCAGCAGCTTCTGGACGCGCTGGCGCACGGCCGCCTCCGACAGGCCCACGGCCTTGCCGATGGCGGCGTACGGCCGGCGGCCCTCCTCCTGGAGCTGCTCGATGATGGCGAGGGAGACGGCGTCCAGCTGGGGACGGCCGCCGTTCTTGGACTCGCGGGAGTCCCTGGGGTCTGCGCTTCGACTGGCCACGGTGCCACTGTGCACGACGTATCGACAGTTTCGCAAGGCTCAATCAATGAATTTCGTTGTCTGGGGCACCTCTGTTTGCGGATTTCGCAGGAGCGGAGTGGGTGGGGGTGTTGAAAACGGCAGCCGTCGGTCTAGGGTGGGTGTCTCAGAGGCTGGACACTCGACATTCTCGACACCCCAGACACCTCGGACACCCACAAGGAACACCAGGAGGGACTGCAGTGAGCACCGAGCTGCGTCGTCTGCGCAACTACATCGGCGGGGAGTTCCGGGACGCCGCCGACGGCCGGACCACCGAGGTGGTCAACCCCGTGACGGGCGAGGCGTACGCGACCGCTCCGCTGTCCGGTCGGGCGGATGTGGACGCCGCGATGGCGGCCGCCGCCGAGGCGTTCCCCGGCTGGCGCGACACCACCCCGGCCGAGCGCCAGAGGGCCCTGCTGAAGATCGCGGACGCCTTCGAGGAGCGCGCCGAGGAACTCATCGCCGCCGAGGTGGAGAACACGGGCAAGCCCACCGGGCTCACCCGCACCGAGGAGATCCCGCCGATGGTGGACCAGATCCGCTTCTTCGCGGGCGCGGCGCGGATGCTGGAGGGCAAGGGCGCCGGCGAGTACATGGAGGGGCTGACCTCGTTCGTCCGCCGCGAGCCGATCGGTGTCTGCGCGCAGGTCGCGCCCTGGAACTACCCGATGATGATGGCCGTATGGAAGTTCGCCCCGGCGATCGCCGCGGGCAACACCGTCGTCCTGAAGCCCTCGGACACCACCCCGGCCTCCACGGTCCTGCTCGCCGAGATCCTCGGCTCCATCCTGCCCAAGGGCGTCTTCAACGTCGTCTGCGGCGACCGTGACACCGGCCGGCTGATGGTCGAGCACCCGACCCCGGCGATGGCGTCCATCACCGGCTCGGTGCGCGCGGGCATGTCCGTCGCCGAGTCCGCGTCCAAGGACCTCAAGCGGGTCCATCTGGAGCTGGGCGGCAAGGCCCCGGTCGTCGTCTTCGAGGACACCGACATCGCCAAGGCCGTCGAGGACATCTCCGTCGCCGGCTTCTTCAACGCCGGCCAGGACTGTACGGCCGCCACGCGCGTCCTCGTGCACGAGTCGATCCACGACGAGTTCGTCACCGCGCTCGCCAAGGCTGCCGCCGACACCAAGACCGGCATGCCGGACGACGAGGACGTGCTCTACGGACCGCTCAACAACCCGGCCCAGCTCAAGCAGGTCGAGGGCTTCATCGAGCGGCTGCCGGCCCACGCGCGCGTGGTGGCCGGCGGCAAGCGCGTCGGCGACAAGGGGTTCTTCTACGCCCCGACCGTCGTCTCGGGACTCGGCCAGGACGACGAGATCATCCAGAAGGAGGTCTTCGGCCCGGTCATCACCGTCCAGTCCTTCACCGACGAGGACCAGGCCGTCGAGTACGCCAACGGGGTCGCGTACGCGCTGGCCTCCTCGGTGTGGACGAAGGACCACTCGCGCGCGATGCGGATGTCGAAGAGGCTGGACTTCGGGTGTGTGTGGATCAACACGCACATCCCGCTGGTCGCGGAGATGCCGCACGGGGGCTTCAAGCAGTCCGGCTACGGCAAGGACCTGTCGGCGTACGGGTTCGAGGACTACACGCGTGTCAAGCATGTGATGACCTCCCTGGATGCGTGATTTCTCAGTGGGCCCAGCCCGTTGTGGGTCCCTGCGGGCCGGTTGCGGCCGAGCGCGCAGTTCCCCGCGCCCCTCAGGGGGGCGCGGGGAACGTTTCTCTTCAGGTGCGCCTTGTTTTTGAACATGTTCAACTCTGGCGTACGCTGCTTCCATGAGCGACAGAGCTGCCCTGCTCAAGGGCATTCGTGGCTGGCTGGTCTTCTTCGTCGTCTGTCTGGTGCTCAGTGGGGTGACGGCGTTTCCACTGGTGCACGAGTTGCGCTGGACCGAGGAGTTGCTGCGGTCGCTGTCGGTGGCCGAGTATCTGCCCGGCCTGACGGAGTGGATCGAGCGCGTGCGGCAGGGGCTCGACACCGCCGACGCCGACCATCCCTTCCTCCTCTACGGCACCGACTGGCTGGCCTTCGCGCATCTCGTGATCGCCGTCGCCTTCTACGGCCCCTACCGCGACCCCGTCCGCAACATCTGGGTCATCGAGTTCGGCATGATCGCCTGCGCCGGCATCGTCCCGCTCGCCCTCGTCTGCGGTCCGATCCGGGGCATCCCCTTCTGGTGGAGCGTCATCGACATGGCCTTCGGGGTGTTCGGCGTGATCCCGCTGTACGCCGTACGCCGGAAGATCAAGCGTCTCGAGGCGCTCACTCCGAACCCCGTACCCGCCCTCGCCACGTGAGCGCGGCCTCCCTGATCCGGTCGGCGACCGGGTTCGAGGACTGGTCCTTCGCGTCGGTGTCGGAGAGCGAGAACACGAGGGTGAAGCCCAGATCCTCGGTCGCGGCGATCAGTGTGCTGTAGCCGGGGCGGGCTCCGCTCTTGCCCCAGTAGACCGTGCCCCGGAGCTCCAGCCGGGTCAGGCCCGCGCTGTGGGCGGCGCCCTCGATGCCCGCCGGGACCGTGAACATCTCCCGCAACTGCGGTTCGGGCACGATCTCTCCGCTGAAGAGGGCGGTGATCAGCCGTTCCAGGTCCGCGGTGGTCGAGATCATGTCCCCGGCCGCCCAGCGGTCGGCCACGTTCCACTCGGTGACGTCGACCAGCCGCGTCGTCCCGTCCGGCCGCTCCACCCGCTGATAGCCGTGGTGGTGCGGTCCCCGGACACGGGGGTCGGTGCCGGGGAAGTACGTGTCCCGCATTCCGGCGGGGCGCAGCACGAGCCGGTCCGCCTCGGAGGCGTACGGCCGTCCGGTCACCTTCTCGATCAGCAGACCGAGGATCGTGTAGTTGATGTTGAGGTACTGCTGCTGATCACCGGCGTCGAACGCCGGTCCCCGGGCGACGGCCGACTCCACGACCCGCCGCGGGCTGAGCGTGTCGTAGCGGTGCGCGTACTGCTCCTCGAAGGTGTTCCCCCAACTGACGCCGGGCTGGATGCCGCTGGTGTGGTTCAGCAGGTTCCGTACGGTGACGGGCTGCTCGAACTCGGGGCCCAGCAGGCCGGGAAGGTAGCGCTCGATCGACGCGTCGAGGTCGACGTCGCCCCGCGCCGCCAGGCGGAGGACGGCGGCGGCCGTCACCACCTTGGTCGTCGAACCGGCCCTGAACCGCGCGTCCGGGTCGGCGGCCTTTCCGCTTCGCAGATCCCGCACTCCCGAACTTCCCTGCCAGGAAGCCCCGTTGTCGGTCATCCGGACCAGGGCGGCCGTGGTGCTCGCGTCGGGGAGCCCTCCGATCGCCGCGCAGAGCGCCTGATGGGACGGCGCGGTGGTGCACACGGGCGCGCGTGGTGCGGGGGCGGCGAACGCGGGCGCGGCCAACGGGCCCGCCCCCAGGGCGAGAACGACGGAGGCGGCGAGAAGGGTGGTGCGGCGGCGGGCGTGCATCGGCTGCTCCTCGGGGGAGTTCGACGGAGGGACGTGATCATCCTCCGGCCGTGCGGGACGCCTCCGGATCGTCGTCGAGGAGGGGTGCCGCCCTGGCGTACCCCTGACCAACTGCCCTGTGATGGCACGGCAGTTGATCAGGGATCGCCCCTACGGTGCCCGCCGTGCGTCCCGCAGCGCGCACAGCACGTCGATCCGGTTGGTGGTGATCGAGTCGACGCCCAGGGACAGCAGCCGGCGCATGGAGCGACGGGTGTCCGGGGTCCAGACGGACAGCAGACGGCCGTCGCCGTGCACGCGGTCGGCGAGGGCGCGGTCCACCAGGCTGAAGCGGTAGTTCAGCCAGCGCGGCCGGATCGCCTCCAGCAGCCCGGCGCGGGCCGGCGCCACCGTCGTACGGGTGAGCGCGATCTCGGCGGACGGGTCCGCCGCGCGCACGGCGAGCATGGCGGCGGCGCCCGCGCAGTAGTAGACCCGGTCCCGCGCGTCCCGCTCGCGTACGACGTCCACGATGCGGCGCACCGCGCGGACGTCCGGCGTGCCGGGCAGGTCGATCATCATCCGGCCGCCGTCCGTCGCCGCCAGCGCGTCGGAGAGCGTGGGCACCCCGCCGTCCGTGAGCGCGCGCACCTCCTCCCACGTCAGGGACGACAGCGGACGGTCGTGCCCCCAGAGCCGCTTCAGCGTGCCGTCGTGCAGCAGCACCGGGACACCGTCCCGGGTGAGGCGTACGTCCGTCTCGACCGCGTCCGCGCCCAGGCGGAGCGCGGAACGCAGCGAGGCGAGGGTGTTCTCGCGGACGCGGTAGGGGTCGCCGCGGTGTGCCACGGCGGTCACGTCGTGCATGGCGGCCCTTCGCGGGTGATCAGGAGGTGGGCCAGGCCGCGGTGTAGGCGTCGATCTCTGCGGCCAGCCGCGCCTTGCCTGCCGGGTCCATGAACGACGCCTCGACCGCGTTCTTCGCCAGGGTCGCCAGACCCCGCTCGTCGAGCTCCAGCAGCCGCGCGGCGACCGCGTACTCGTTGTTGAGGTCGGTGCCGAACATCGGCGGGTCGTCGGAGTTGACCGTGACGAGGACGCCGGCCCGCGTGAACTCCTTTATCGGGTGCTCGTCGAGGCTCGCCACCGCGCGGGTGGCGATGTTGGAGGTGGGGCACACCTCCAGCGGGATGCGCTGTTCGGCCAGGTGCTGGAGCAGCTTGGGATCGCGGGCGGAGCTGGTGCCGTGCCCGATGCGCTCCGCGCCCAGCTCGGTGAGCGCGTCCCACACCGTCTCCGGGCCCGTGGTCTCACCGGCATGCGGCACGGAGTGCAGACCGGCGGCGATCGCACGGTCGAAGTACGGCTTGAACTGCGGCCGGGGCACACCGATCTCCGGCCCGCCCAGACCGAACGAGACCAGCCCCTCGGGGCGCAGCCGGTCGTCGGTGGCGAGCCGTACGGTCTCCTCGGCGGACTCGAGACCCGCCTCGCCCGGGATGTCGAAGCACCAGCGCAGCACGGTCCCGAACTCGGTCTCGGCCGCCTTGCGGGCGTCCTCGATCGCGTCCATGAAGGCCCGCGCGTCGATGCCGCGCCGGGTGGAGGAGAACGGGGTGATGGTCAGCTCGGCGTACCGCACCTGCTGCCGGGCCAGTTCACGGGCCACCTCGTAGGTCAGCAGCCGTACGTCCTCGGGGGTGCGGATCAGGTCGACGACGGACAGGTACACCTCGATGAAGTGGGCGAAGTCCGTGAAGGTGAAGTAGTCGGCGAGGGCCTCGGGATCGGAGGGAACCTTGGAGTCGGGGTGGCGTGCGGCCAGCTCCGAGACGATGCGGGGGGAGGCGGACCCGACGTGGTGCACATGCAGTTCGGCCTTCGGCAGCCCGGCGATGAAGGCGTGCAGGCCGTGCGGGACGCGCGGGTCGATGAGACGTTCGGTCAAGGTTCCTCCCCGGAACGGCGTCCCTTCGACCGCGCGGACGCGGCGGGACGCTGGTGATCGGCTGATCGGTGACTCGGGTCATCGTAGGCGGTGGGAGCGGGGGCGCGGGGCGGGGCGGGCCGACGGCGCCGTAGCATGGCCGGACGATCGAGGGCCAGGGGGGAACTCCAGATGACCGACGCGACGCAGCCGGGCGGAGACACGAACGCGGACGATCCCTGGGCGGCCCCCGACCACCGGACCTCACTGGACAAGGACCGTACGGCGGGTGGCGGACGGCCGGCGCAGGCACCGGCCACGCCGACCGTCGCCGACGGACTCACCGCGCCGCGGCCGCCGTCCGTGCACGACCAGCCCACCGTCATAGGAATGCCGGGCGCCGGTTTCGTCCCGCCGGCCGGGGCGACACCGCCCGGAGCCCCCGGCACCGCCCTGCCGCCGCCGCCCGTCGGGCCCAACGGCCCCGGCGCGCCCGGCGGTTACGGCTACCCCGGCTATCCGCAGGGCTACGGCTGGCCCGGCATGCCGATGCAGCGGGAGAACGGCATGGGCATCGCCGCCATGGTGCTCGGCATCCTCGCCTGCTGCCTGTTCTGCCTGTACGGCATCGTCTCCGTCGTCCTCGGCGTCCTCGCCATCGTCTTCGGCGTCAAGGGCCGTCAGAAGGCCGAGCGAGGCCTGGCCGACAACCACGGACAGGCCCAGGCCGGCCTGATCATGGGCATCATCGGCCTCGTCCTCGGCATCGCCGTGATCATCCTGTTGGCGATCGGCATCACGGCGGCCATCAACGAGGGGGAGGACCGGGGGGACGACGAGGACTACTACGGCGCCCATCGCCCGGTCGTCACCGCTCCCGTCCTCCGCTGACCCCCCGGGCGGGGTGTGTCAGAGCGCGAGGCCCGTCAGGACCATCACGCGCTCGTACGTGTAGTCGTCCATCGCGAACCTCACGCCCTCGCGGCCCACACCGGACTGCTTGGCACCGCCGTACGGCATCTGGTCGGCACGGTAGGACGGCACGTCGCCGATGACCACGCCACCGACCTCCAGGGCACGGTGGGCCCGGAACGCGGTCTGCAGGTCGTGGGTGAACACCCCCGCCTGAAGGCCGTACTTGGAGTCGTTGACCGCCGCGAAGGCCGCCTCCTCGCCGTCCACCTTCCGCACGGTCAGCACCGGTCCGAAGACCTCCTCGCAGGCGATCGTCGCATCGGCCGGTACGTCCGTGAGCACGGTCGGCGCGTACGAGGCGCCGTCGCGCCCGCCGCCGGTCAGCAGCTTCGCGCCGGCCGTCACGGCCTCCTCGACCCAGGACTCCACCCGCTGCGCGGCGGCCTCGCCGACCAGCGGCCCGACGTCCGTCGATTCGTCGTTCGGGTCGCCGGTGACCTGCGCCTCGACGGCGGCGACGATGCGCGGCAGCAGACGGTCGTACACGGACGCGTCCGCGATCACCCGCTGCACGGAGATGCAGGACTGGCCGCCCTGGTAGTTGGAGAAGGTCGCGATGCGCTGTGCGGCCCAGTCCAGGTCCTGGTCGCTCGCGTAGTCGGCGAGGACGACGGCCGCGCCGTTGCCGCCGAGCTCCAGCGTGCAGTGCTTGCGCGGCACCGAGTCCATGATCGCGTAGCCGACGGTCTCGGAGCCGGTGAAGGAGATGACGGGGAGGCGCTCGTCCCGGACGAGCTCCGGCATACGGTCGTTGGGGACCGGGAGGATGCTCCAGGAGCCTGCGGGCAGCTCGGTCTCGGCGAGCAGTTCGCCGAGGATCAGACCGGAGAGAGGGGTGGCCGGGGCCGGCTTGAGGATGATGGGCGCGCCGGCGGCGATCGCGGGGGCGATCTTGTGGGCGCAGAGGTTGAGGGGGAAGTTGAAGGGCGCGATACCCAGGACCACACCCTTGGGGAAGCGGCGGGTGAACGCGAGCCGGCCCTGACCGCCGGCGTCGGTGTCCAGCCGCTGGGCGTCGCCGCCGTTGAAGCGGCGGGCCTCCTCGGCGGCGAAGCGGAACACGGAGACGGCGCGGCCGACCTCGCCGCGGGCCCACTTGATCGGCTTGCCGTTCTCGGCCGAGATCAGGCGGGCGATCTCCTCCGTGCGCTCGGTGAGGCGGCGGCTCACGTGGTCGAGGGCGGCGGCACGGGTGTGGGCCGGGGTGGCGGCGAAGTCCTCGCGGACGGCGTGGGCGGTGGCTACGGCCTCTTCGATCTGGGCGGGGGTGGGGATGGCCACCGTGCCCACGGTGCGGGCGTCCCAGGGGGAGGTGACGTCGAGGGTGGTGTCGCCGGTGGCCTGGCGGCCGGCGAGCCAGAAGGGGGTGGTGGGGGTCATGTGCGGGGACCGGCCTTTCCGCGGGCGGGGTGTGCGTTGTCGGGTCCACGGTAGGGCGGGGGGTGGAGGCTGGAGTTTGGCCGAGTCGTAGTGGTGGGGGTGGGTGGGTTCTACGGATTGGCGGGGTGGGGTTCGGGTCTTCGATGCCGCCCCCGCCGCCCCCTTCCCGTTCCCGACCCTGAGGGCTGCGCCCCCGGACCCTTTCCTTCCGGCCCGTCGGGCCTCGTCCCCGGACGCCGGACGGGCCGAGTGGGAGTTTCTACTCCGTTGTCGTGGCCTTCAAGGAGAGCCACAGCTCCATGCGGGTGTCCGGGTCGTCCAAAGAGCGGCCGAGGATCTCCTCGACGCGGCGCATGCGGTAGCGGAGGGTGTGGCGGTGGACGCCCAGGTCGGCTGCCGCCGCGTCCCACTGGCCGTGGCGGGAGAGCCAGGCGCGGAGGGAGGCGACGAGGTCGCCGCGGCCCGTCGCGTCGTGTTCGTGCAGGGCCCGCAGCAGCCCGTCGGCGAAGGCCCTGACCGCGTCGTCGGCGAGCAGCGGCAGGACCGAGCCCGCTGCCATGTGCTCGTGCTCCACCAGCACCCTGCCGCGGCGCCTCGCCACCGACAGGGCCTGTCCGGCCTGCTTGTAGGCGGCGGTCGCGGCGATGGGCCCGGCCGGTGCGGACAGTCCGACGACCAGTTCGTCGTCGTCCGTCTTGCGGGAGGTCTCCCGCAGCGCGGCGTGGTCGCAGCAGGCGGCCACGGCGGCGCCGCCGTCGCACGCCAGGATGACCAGCCGGTCCCCCTCCGGCACCACCAGGACCACCTCCCCGGAACGGGCGGCGGCGGACTCCGCCACCTCGGCGAGGACCCCGAGGGCGTCACCGTTCCCCTCGCCCCCCGCCGCCACGATGATCCGGAACGGCGCGTCCAGCAGTCCGCCGTACAGGTCCCCGGCCACCGCGCGGGCGTGGTCCGGCTCCCCGGCGAGCAGCATGCGCAGGACCGCGGCGCCGATGCGCTGCTCGGCGGCGTGCAGCGAGCGGGAGCGTTCCGTGGTCAGGGTGAGCAGGGCGATCGCCGAGTGGACCGCGTACCGCTCGGCGGTGCCCAGGGCGGCCGCCGTGCCGACGGCGAGCGCCGCGCGGGGGCGCCGGCCGGTGCCGAGGGAGTGCAGCTCGACCCGGTCCTCGTTCTCCGGTCCCGCCACCACCGAGGAGGCGGGCGCCGGCCGCTCCCGCAGCCGGGTCACGTCCGGGGTGAGCCGCGCGGCCCGCCGCACCGCCCACTCCGGTGCCGTGGCCACGAGGGCGCCCGAGGCGTCGTACAGCGCCGCCCACCCGTCGACCTGCGCGGCGAGTGCGGCCAGCACCCCCTCCGGGCCCTCCGTCAGCGCCTGCCTGGTCAGTTCCCGCTGGGCCGCGAAGCCCGCCGTCACCGCCCGGTACTGGTCGGCCGCGATCGCGGCGGACACGGCCTTGCTGATCGCGAGGAACGGGGTGCGGCGCGGCACCTCGAGCAGTGGCAGGCCCTCCGCGCGGGCCGCGTCGGCGAGGGCGTCGGGGATGTCGTCGTAGTGGACGCCGACGGCGAAACCGAGCCCTACGACCCCCGCCGCCGACAGCCGCCTCACATAGCGGCGCATCGCCTCCCGGTCCTCCGCGTCCAGTTTCAGCGCGGTGATCAGCAGCAGCTCCCCGCCCTCCATGTATGGCACGGGGTCGGTGAGCTCACTGGCGTGCGCCCAGCGGACCGGCACGTCGAGGCGGTCCTCGCCCGCGCGCACGGTCAGCTTGAGCGCGGAGTGGTGGACGAGCGAGGCGAGCGTCGGGGGCATGGGTGCCTTGAGCCTTCGGGTCTGCGTCGGGTGTGTGAGAACTCGGTGATCTTTTGGCCGCCACGTATGAACGGCCTGTGTCGATTCTGCCTCACTGTACGGTCCCGGGCCGTCCGATCGGACAGCTCACCCCCGCAGATCCACCAGCAGCGGCGGCGCGTGATCACCCTCGACGGTCGTCAGTGACAGCACGGCGTGCCCGGGCGGCACGGAGTGGGCCAGTTCGGAGGCGGACCAGCGCTCGCGCTCGACCTGTTTCACGGTGACCGCGTCCGTGGTCACCGCCTTGCCCGTCAGCCGCTTGCGCACCGCGTGGAGGAAGCGGGTCATCGGCTGGTCCGCGAAGACCGTGTGCTTGGCGACCTCGGTGGTCTCCACCCACTCGGTGCCCCAGGTCTGCGCGAACCGGTTGCCGTCCCAGGTGGTGACGCCGGAGAACGCCATACGGCAGCCCACCGCGCCGTAGAGCGGACCGTGCAGCGCCTCGGGGACGTCACCGATCGCACGCAGGGCGAGGACCACGCCCGCGTTCTGCGACCGCAGCCGCTGGACGCGGCGCACCGACTCCGCCGTGATCGTGCCCGTCGCGTCGTCCAGGACCAGGCAGACGAAGTGGCTGCGCCGGCTCTCGCGCACGACGGCGTGGAACTGTGCGAGGACCAGGCGGGTGATCAGCCGTCCGGCCTCCTCGTGGCCGCGCTCCGGGAGGTCGATCCGTACCCGCAGCGGGTGGTGGGCGACCGCGCGCAGGGAGAACGGCCGTCCGGGACCGCCCCCGCCGAAGAAGTCCGCGAACACCGGCCGGTTCAGCAGCGCCAGCCGGTCGGCGAGGACCCGGCCCGGGTCGCCCGGCGTACCGGTCTGCCGCATCCGCGCGTCGAGTTCGCGGAGCATGACGTGGTTCGCGCCCGCTTCGAGCCGCTCCCGCAGCGGAGTCAGGGTTCCCTCCTCGCCCTCCAGCAGCTCTCGCAGCTCCGGCAGGGTGGGGAAGCGCCCGTGTACCGCCCGGAACGGGCCGAGCAGCTGGGCCAGCGCGGTGACGGCGCCCCGCGTGCCGGCCGTGTCCAGGTCTCCCGTCAGTGCCTCCGCGAGGATCGCGGCCGCCTCGTCCGGATCGTCGGATTCGGCGTACGGGTCGAGGTCGTGCACCGAGGACGCGTCACCGATCCGCACGATCACGTCGAAGCTGTCGTCCGCGCCCAGCCGGCTCCCGGCGGCGGAGACGGCGACGACGGCACAGCGGCCGGTGAGCGCCTGCAGCGCGAGCGCCTCGGTGACCGGTTCGACGAGGCTGCGGGTCTTGCCGGACCCGGAGGGGCCGACGGCGAGCAGCGAGGTGCCGAGGACGTCCGGGCCGAGGGCCGCGCCCGCGTCGTGGTACGGCTGGGGAGCACGCTCGGCCGCCACCCAGCGGCCGATGCGCACCTGACCGGCGAGCAGGTCGTGGCGGGCGGACCGGTGCGGCAGGTCCCGGGCGCCGGAAGGATGCGTCCAGGCCGCGCCGCCCTCGCGCAGGACGGTGTCACTGAAGGCCGCCAGGGTGGCGCCCTGCCGGGCGGCGGCGAAGGCGTGCTCGACACGGGCGCAGTCGACGTCGTTCGCACGGCCCCCGGCGACCTCGGTGGTGAGCAGCTCCGCGGCCTCGTACTGTCCGGCGTCGCGCAGAGCGGGCCACTGGGAGCGGGGGCGGTCGGGTGCGGTCCTGGCAGCGGTGTCCGCCGGGGGAGGGGCGAACAGCTCCCTCGCGTACGGCAGCCAGCCCCCGAGGCGGGCGAACGGCCACAGCACGAGCAGGGTCACGACCGTGTACAGCGAGTACGTGAAGAAGGGGGAGGCCATCAGCTCGTAGCTGTCCGTGACCAGCGCCGTCAGGGAGAGCAGCGGAACCACGACCGGCAGCTCGAACCAGCCGAGGCCGGGAAACGCGTCGGGGAAGACGAAACCGAGGGTGAGGAGGGCGAGGCAGCCGGAGATCAGGAGCTGGGTCGGGCGGGGCAGACGGTTGAGGTAGTGGCGGACGATGGCACGCCAGCTGCCGAGCACGGCGACTCCGAGGACGAGCGCGCCGAAGAGGATGCCGTCGGCGACCAGCCTGGCGTGCTCGCCGGGAAGTGTCACGGTCCGGCCCTCGACCGGCCGGGGCACCAGCGAGAGCTCGTACCACCAGTCGTCCGGAGTGAACACCCGCATGAAGGTGGTCTTGTACGGGAAGTAGCCGCTGCTCCAGAGGGACCACACCATGAGCGCCAGGACGACCGGGATCAACATGCCGGCGACGGTCACCGGGGTGATGCGTTCGCGGACCTCCTTGGGGCGGTAGCCGAACCGCCAGATCCCCGGCCGGGCCTCCGGCCTCTCCTCGTCGAGCCAGGCGGTGACGGGGGACTGCCGCGGGGGCGGGGGCGGGGGCGTGCGGGGCGCCTGCGGCGGGCGTGGGGGTGTCGCCGGGATGTCCGGGGGGCCGGCCGGGCGCGGTACGGGGTTCGCGTGCGTGCCCCGCGCGTCCTGGGTACCGTCGTCGTTCATCGCCCTGCCCCCTGAGCTGCCGCTCCGCCGTCAGCGGCCAATCTAACGCCCCGACAGGGCGAGTTCACTGCTTACGTGGCCGGGGGCCGGGCGGGGGTGGGTTTCACCCGGCCGCGTTCGCGGGTGCCGCCGCGCCCACCCGTGCCGCCCCAGCGGCACGACTGCCCGCGGCTGGGGGTGCGTCCGCGGGGCACGGCCGCCCGCGGCTGGGGGTGCGTCCGCGCGGCCTGACTGCCCGTGGTGGGGATCGCGCTTTCCTCTGGCTGCCGCCCCTGCGGCACGACTGCCCGCGGCCGGGGGGTGTGTCCGCGCGGCACGACTGCCCGCGGCCGGGGGTGTGTCCGCGCGGCACGACCGCCTGCGGCCGGGGTATGTCCATCGCGGACAACGCGGAACCCCGGACAGCGCCCACATGGAGCATGCCCAGCCCCCGTCCGCGGCCCTAGCCTGCGAGAAAAGAACGAGAAGCGTCCGGAAAACACCCCCCAGGAGCCCCGCATGACCGCACTTCCGCAGGAGCGCCGCGTCCTCACCGCCATCCCCGGCCCGAAGTCGCAGGAACTGCAGACCCGCCGTACCGCCGCGGTCGCCCAGGGCGTGGGCTCCGTGCTGCCCGTGTTCACCGCCCGCGCGGGCGGCGGCATCATCGAGGACGTCGACGGCAACCGCCTGATCGACTTCGGTTCCGGTATCGCCGTGACCTCGGTCGGCGCCTCCGCCGAGGCCGTCGTACGCCGTGCCTCCGCGCAGCTCGCCGACTTCACCCACACCTGTTTCATGGTCACGCCGTACGAGGGCTACGTCGCCGTCGCCGAGGCGCTCGCCGAGCTGACCCCGGGCGACCACGCCAAGAAGTCCGCGCTGTTCAACAGCGGTGCCGAGGCCGTCGAGAACGCCGTCAAGATCGCGCGGGCGTACACCAAGCGGCAGGCGGTCGTCGTCTTCGACCACGGCTACCACGGCCGTACGAACCTCACCATGGCGCTGACCGCGAAGAACATGCCGTACAAGCACGGCTTCGGACCGTTCGCGCCCGAGGTGTACCGCGTCCCGGTCGCCTACGGCTACCGCTGGCCCACCGGCCCGGAGAACGCGGGCCCGGAGGCCGCCGCGCAGGCGATCGACCAGATCTCCAAGCAGGTCGGCGCCGAGAACGTGGCCGCGATCATCATCGAGCCGGTGCTCGGCGAGGGCGGCTTCATCGAGCCGGCCAAGGGTTTCCTGCCCGCGATCAGCGAGTTCGCCGCGGACAACGGGATCGTCTTCGTCGCCGACGAGATCCAGTCCGGGTTCTGCCGTACCGGCCAGTGGTTCGCCTGCGAGGACGAGGGCATCGTCCCCGACCTGATCACCACCGCGAAGGGCATCGCCGGCGGCCTGCCGCTCGCCGCCGTCACCGGCCGCGCCGAGATCATGGACGCCGCGCACTCCGGCGGCCTGGGCGGCACCTACGGCGGCAACCCGGTGGCCTGCGCGGGCGCGCTCGGCGCCATCGAGACGATGAAGGAGCTCGACCTCAACGCGAGGGCGAAGGCGATCGAGGCCGTCATGAAGGCCCGCCTGACCGCCATGGCCGAGAAGTTCGAGATCATCGGCGACGTCCGCGGCCGGGGCGCGATGATCGCCATCGAGCTCGTCAAGGACCGTGACACCAAGGAGCCGAACCCCGAGGCGACGGCCGCGCTCGCCAAGGCCTGCCACCAGGAGGGCCTGCTGGTCCTGACCTGCGGCACCTACGGCAACGTGCTGCGCTTCCTGCCCCCGCTGGTCATCGGCGAGGACCTGCTCGGCGAGGGCCTCGACATCATCGAGCAGGCGTTCACACGCATCTGAGTCCGTATCGATCCAGGTGAGCCGCGCCGGACGGCCGCGGGGAGCGGTCAGCGGCAGAGCGTGTGAAGAAGGTGTGCGAGGTGGATGACAGGAGCCCGTTCGGCCTGTCGCGGGGCCACCCCCTGCCGTAGGTTTCTCCGCGGATGAGAGATACACCCCGTCCACAGGGGACTGTGGACGGGTTCAGGCCGGGGCCTCCCCAGCTTCGACCTGGTCGTGCCTCGCGCACACAAAACCGGGGCCCCGACGGGCTTCGGGTCTCCTCACGATCGGACGGTCGCCCGCCCCAAACCCCCCGGGGCGCGCGGCGTTCCGGTCAGGACGGCCACCCGGGCACCTGACACGGCAAGCCGTTCCCCGAAGGGCCGGCGCTCACCCCCCCTTGCGCCGGCCCTTCGGCGTACGCGAACCCACCTGAGATGCTGTGCGGCATGCTGCTGCTCGGACCGTGCGCCGTCCTCTTCGCGCTGATCACCTGGCAGGTCGTCGCCGACGGCCCGCTGACGGTCCTCGACGAGCGGCTCAGCCGGGAGCTGGTCCACCCGGACCGGGCCTCCGAACTCCTCTCCGACCTGGGCAACGTCCAGATCGCCGTACCGGTCCTGCTGATCGCGCTGGCGTACGCCGCCCGGCACGGCCGGGCCACGGGTGCGGACCGCTGGTGGCTGCCGCCCGCCGGCGGGCTGCTGGCGATGGTGCTGGTGCCCGTACTGGTCGTGCCCCTCAAGGCGTGGACCGACCGGCCCGGCACCCCCGCCGTGCCCCCGGCGGTCGGCTACTACCCCTCCGGGCACACGGCGACCGCCGTGGTGGCGTACGGCGCGGCGACGCTGCTGCTGCTTCCGCTGCTGCGGTCACCGGCCGTCCGCCGTCTGCTCGTCGTCCTCTGTGCCGTCCTGGTGGCCGGCGTCTCGTACGGGCTGGTGCGCCGGGGCTACCACTGGCCGCTGGACGTGGCGGCCAGTTGGTGCCTCGGCGCGATGCTGCTGATCGGGCTCCGGCTCACGCTCAGCCGAAGTAGCCGTCGAACGTCCGCTGGAACTCCCAGCCCCCGAACCGGTCCCAGTTGATCGACCACGTCATCAGCCCGCGCAGCCCCGGCCACGTCCCGTGGGTCGTGTACGAGCCGCAGTTCGCGCGCTTCGTGAGGCAGTCGAGGGCCTTGGTGACCTCGGCCGGGGACACGTGCCCGTTGCCCGCGTTGACGGTGGCCGGCATGCCGATGGCGACCTGGTCGGCGCGCAGCGGCGGGAAGACGTTGTCGGCGTCGCCCGCGACCGGGAAGCCGGTGAGCAGCATGTCCGTCATGGCGATGTGGAAGTCGGCGCCGCCCATGGAGTGGTACTGGTTGTCCAGGCCCATGATCGGTCCGGAGTTGTAGTCCTGGACGTGCAGCAGCGTCAGGTCGTCACGCAGGGCGTGGATCACCGGGAGGTACGCGCCCGCGCGCGGATCCTGGCCGCCCCACTTGCCGGTGCCGTAGTACTGGTAACCGAGCTGGACGAAGAACGTCTCCGGGGCCATGGTCAGCACGAAGTCGTCGCCGTACCTGGCCTTCAGCGTCTTCAGCGCCGAGATCAGGTTGACGATCACCGGCGTCCTCGGGTTCCTGAAGTCGGTGTCGTCGGCGTTCAGGGAGAGCGAGTGGCCCTCGAAGTCGATGTCCAGGCCGTCGAGCCCGTACTCGTCGATGATCTTCGAGACGGAGGAGACGAACAGGTCGCGGGCGGCGGTCGTGGTCAGCTGCACCTGGCCGTTCTGGCCGCCGATGGAGATCAGCACCTTCTTCCCGGCCGCCTGCTTGGCCTTGATCGCCGCCTTGAACTCGGCGTCGCTCTCCACCCCCGGGCACTCCGCGGCCGGGCAGCGGTCGAAGCGGATGTCGCCCGAGGTGACCGAGGTCGGCTCACCGAAGGCCAGGTCGATGACGTCCCAGCTGTCGGGGACGTCGGCCAGGCGCGTGTAGCCGGAACCGTTGGCGAAACTGGCGTGCAGGTAGCCGACCAGGGCATGCGCCGGGAGACCGGAGTCGCCGCCGCCGGAGTCGGGGGTGGCCGTCGTCGCGGTGACGGTGGCCGAACGGGCCGACTCACCCGCGTCGTTCACCGCCGCGACCTGGAAGGCGTACGCCGTCGAGGGCGACAGCCCCGACACGGTGGCCGAAGTCCCGTTCACCGTCCGGATCTTGGCTCCGTCGCGGTAGACCGCGTAGCCGGAGGCGCCGGACACCGGTGACCAGGACAGGGCCACGCTGGTGGAGGTGACGGTGCCGGCCCGCAGTCCGGTGGGCGGGGCGGGCGGCTGGCCGGTCTCGCCGCCGGGGCCGACCAGGGTGATGTCGTCGGCGTGATAGGCGCCGGTGCCGTACCAGCCGTGGGTGTGGACGGTGACGCGGGTGGTGGAGGGGCCGGTGCGGAAAGTGGTCGTGAGCCGCTGCCAGTCGGGGGCCGACTGGGTCCAGGTGGACACGTCGGTGGTGCCGGTGCCGTCCGCCCCCAGGTACACATAGCTGCCGCGGACGTAACCCGAGAGCGTGTACTGGGAGTTCGGCTGCACGGTGACGGTCTGCGCGCAGCGGGCGTTGTCGGAGCCGGCCGGCGTGGCCTTCAGCGCCGAACTGCCACTGTGCACAGGCGAGTTCACGGTCGCACCGGCGGTACAGCTCCAGCCGTCGAGGCCGGACTCGAAGCCCCCGTTCCTGGCGAGGTCCGCGTCGGCCGCGCGGGCGGCCGACGACAGCGCGGTCATTCCGGTGGCGGCGAGGGCGGTGGCGGTGAGCAGCGCCACGAGGGGCCGGCGCGCGAGAGGTCTGGAGCGTTCCACAAGGGCCTCCGGGCATGGGGGAGTTGGAGGGCGGAGTGCGCTCAATTTGGTCCAGACCAATTCGGTTGTCAAGCCCCCGCGCGGCTCAGCTGTCGAAGCCCAGGCCCAGCCGGTCCATCGTCCGCAGCCACAGATTGCGCCGCCCGCCATGGGAGTCCGCCCTGGCCAGCGACCACTTGGTGAGGGCGATACCGGTCCAGGCGAAGGGCTCCGGCGGGAACGGCAGCGGCTTTCTGCGCACCATCTCCAGCTCCGTGCGCTCGGTCCGCTCACCCGCCAGCAGGTCCAGCATCACCTCCGCGCCGAAACGCGTCGCGCCCACGCCGAGTCCCGTGTAGCCCGCCGCGTACGCGACCCTTCCCGCGTGCGCCGTGCCGAAGAACGCCGAGAAGCGGGAGCAGGTGTCGATCGCACCGCCCCAGGCGTGGGTGAAGCGCACGCCCTCTAGCTGCGGGAAGCAGGTGAAGAAGTGCCCGGCGAGCTTGGCGTACGTCTCCGGCCGGTCGTCGTACTCGGCGCGCACCCGGCCGCCGTACGGATAGACCGCGTCGTAGCCGCCCCACAGGACGCGGTTGTCGGCGGACAGCCGGAAGTAGTGGAACTGGTTGGCGCTGTCCCCGAGCCCCTGCCGGTTCTTCCAGCCCACCGACGCCAGCTGGCCGGCGGTGAGCGGCTCGGTCATCAGGGCGTAGTCGTAGACCGGGACGGTGTAGGAGCGCACCCGCTTGACCAGGCTGGGGAAGACGTTGGTGCCGAGCGCCACCGCACGGGCGCGGATCCTCCCGTACGGAGTGCGTACGGCCATACCCGCGCCGTAGGCCCGCAGGGTGAGGGCGGGGGTGTGCTCGTACACGCGGACGCCCAGACCGAGACAGGCCCGCTTCAGTCCCCAGGCGAGCCGGGCCGGGTGGAGCATGGCCACGCCCCGGCGGTCGTACAGGCCCGCCCGGAAGGTGGGGGAGTTCACCTGCTCCCGCACGGCGTCGGCGTCCAGGTACTCGATGCCGTCGGCGAGGCCCTTGGCGCGGATCTCCTCGTACCAGGCCTCCAGTTGTCCGGCCTGGTAGGGCTCGGTGGCGACGTCGATTTCGCCGGTGCGTTCGAAGTCGCAGTCGATGGAGTGCCGGGCCACCGTCTCCTCGATGGCGTCGAGGTTGCGGGCGCCCAGCCGCTCCAGGGTGTGGATCTCGTCCGGCCAGCGGGCGAGCCCGTTGGGCAGGCCGTGGGTGAGGGAGGCGGCGCAGAAGCCGCCGTTGCGGCCGGAGGCGGCCCAGCCCACCTCGCGGCCCTCCACCAGGACGACGTCCCGCCCGGGGTCGCGTTCCTTGGCGGTCAGCGCGGCCCACAGTCCGCTGTAACCGCCGCCGACGACCAGCAGATCGCAGGTCTCGGCACCGGTGAGGGCAGGCTCGGGATCGGGCCTGCCGGGGTCGTCCAGCCAGTAGGCGGACGGCCGGGCCTCGGCAAGGGATTTCGTCCAACGGCTCATGGCGTCAGCGGCCATGATGTCAACTCCCTACGGTGCTTCACGCCTTCCGCCGGTTGCGGCGATTGCCGACAGCCATGGAAACCAGCACCAGCAGAACGGCGATCACGAACATGGCCGTACCGATCACATTGATCTGCACGGGGGTTCCGCGCTGTGCGGAGCCCCATACGAACATCGGGAACGTGACGGTCGAACCGGCGTTGAAATTGGTGATGATGAAATCGTCGAAGGAGAGCGCGAAGGCGAGCAGCGCGCCCGCCGCGATCCCGGGGGCGGCGATCGGCAGCGTGACCCGCAGGAACGTCTGGACCGGGCCGGCGTACAGATCCTGCGCCGCCTGCTCCAGCCTCGGGTCCATGGACATCACCCGTGCCTTCACGGCGACCACGACGAAGCTGAGGCAGAACATGATGTGGGCGATCAGAATCGTCCAGAAGCCCAGCTGGGCACCCATGTTGAGGAACAGGGTGAGCAGCGAGGCCGCCATGACGACCTCGGGCATCGCCATCGGCAGGAAGATCAGCGAGTTCACCGCGCCGCGCGCGCGGAAGCGGTAACGCACCAGCGCGAAGGCGATCATCGTGCCGAGGACGGTGGCGCCGAGCGTCGCCCACAGTGCGATCCGCAGGCTCAGCGTCAGCGAACCGCACAGTCCGGAGACCCCGCAGGGATCCCGCCACGCCTCGGTGGAGAACTCCTGCCACTCGTAGTTGAAGCGCCCCTTCGGATTGTTGAAGGAGAACACGGTGACGACGACGTTCGGCAGCAGGAGATAGGCCAGGGTGGCCAGCCCCGCGATCACCACGAGACGGCGCTTCAGCCAGTTGATGAAGGGCATTCAGACCAGATCCTCCGTCCCCGACTTACGGATGTAGAAGGTGACCATGAAGAGGATCGCGGCCATCAGGATGAACGAAAGGGCGGCGGCCGTCGGATAGTCGAGAATTCGCAGGAACTGCGACTGGATGACGTTGCCGACCATGCGGGTGTCGGTGGAGCCGAGCAGATCCGCGTTGACGTAGTCGCCGGTGGCCGGGATGAAGGTGAGCAGCGTCCCGGAGACCACGCCCGGCATCGACAGCGGGAAGGTGACCTTGCGGAAGGTGGTCGACGGCCTGGCGTACAGATCGTTCGCCGCCTCGTGCAGCCGCGGGTCGATGCGTTCCAGCGAGGTGTAGAGCGGCAGGATCATGAAGGGCAGGAAGTTGTACGTCAGACCGCACACCACCGCGAGCGGCGTGGCGAGCACCCGGTCACCCACGGTCCAGCCCAGCCACGCCGTGACGTCCAGGACGTGCAGCGTGTCCAGGGTGCCGACGACCCATCCGCCGTCGGCGAGGATCGTCTTCCAGGCGAGGGTGCGGATCAGGAAACTGGTGAAGAACGGCGCGATCACCAGGATCATGATCAGATTCCGCCAGCGTCCCGCGCGGAACGCGATCAGATACGCGAGCGGATAGCCGAGCAGCAGACACAGCACCGTCGCGGAGGCCGCGTAGAGCACCGAACGGACGAACTGCGGCCAGTACTCGGACAGCGCGTCCCCGTAGGCGGCGAAATGCCAGGTGACCCGGTAGCCCTCCTCCAGGGAGCCCGTCTGCACGGACGTGGAGGCCTGGTAGATCACCGGCAGCGCGAAGAACACCACCAGCCAGAGCAGACCGGGCAGCAGCAGCCAGTAAGGCGTCCATCGGCCCCGCCGGCGCGGCGGTTTCCCCTCCGGCGGGGCGGGCGCCGGGGGTGGCGCCTCGGTGACCGTCGTCATCGGGCGACCTCCTCCTCGACCGTCCCGACGCCCGCGGAGCCCACGGTCCCGGCAAGCAGGGACTGCCCGGCGTCGAGACCGAAGGTGTGCGCCGGATTCCAGTGCAGGACCACCTCGGCGCCGGGCACCAGCCGGACGTCGCGGTCGATGTTCTGGACGTAGACCTCGAAGCCGGCGCAGACCGGGCTGTCGACGACGAACTGCGTGGACACGCCGATGAAACTGGAGTCGGCTATCCGCCCCGTGATCCGGTTGCGGCCCCCGGGTATCTCGCCGGCGTCGTCGGCGTGCGTCAGGGAGATCTTCTCCGGGCGCACCCCGACCAGCACCCGGCCGCCGGTCGTCGTCGCCGCGCTGTTGCGGGCTTCGGGGAGCACCAGCTTGCCGCCGCCCGCCTTCAGTGTCAGCTCACCGCCGGACGCCGAGTCGACCTCGGCCTCGATGAGGTTCGAGGTGCCGAGGAAGTTCGCGACGAACGTGGTGCGCGGGTTCTCGTACAGGTCGGCGGGGGAGCCGAGCTGCTCGACCCGGCCCGCGTTCATCACGGCGACCGTGTCGGCCATGGTCATGGCCTCCTCCTGGTCGTGCGTGACATGCACGAACGTGATGCCGACCTCGGTCTGGATGCGTTTCAGCTCCAGCTGCATCTGACGCCGCAGCTTCAGGTCCAGGGCGCCCAGCGGCTCGTCGAGCAGCAGCACCTTCGGGTGGTTGATCAGCGCGCGGGCCACCGCCACCCGCTGCTGCTGGCCGCCGGAGAGCTGATGCGGCTTCTTACGGGCCTGCTCGCCCAGCTGGACCAGCTCCAGCATCTCCCCGACCTGCTTCTTCACACTCCTGATGCCGCGCCGGCGCAGACCGAAGGCGACGTTCTCGAAGATGTCGAGGTGCGGGAAGAGGGCGTAGGACTGGAAGACCGTGTTCACCGGCCGCTTGTACGGCGGCAGCGCGGTGACGTCCTGGTCGCCGAGGTGGACGGTGCCGGACGTGGGCTCCTCCAGGCCGGCGATCATGCGCAGGGTGGTGGTCTTGCCGCAGCCGGACGCGCCGAGCAGGGCGAAGAACGAGCCCTGCGGGACGGTCAGGTCCAGGGGGTGTACGGCGGTGAAGGAGCCGTACGTCTTGCCGATACCGGTGAGACGGACGTCCCCGCCGCGGCCGGCCGTGCTGGTGTCTTCGGTCGTCTTCATCTCGTCACGCCCCAGTGAGCTTCGCGAACTTCTCTTCGAATTCCGTCTCTTCCTCGGAGCTCAGCGAGCGGAAGGCACGGGACTTGGCCTGCATGGCCCGGTCGGGGAGGATCAGCGGGTTGTTCGCCGCGTCCTCGTCGATCTGCGCGAGATCGTCCTTCACCCCGTCGACGGGACAGACGAAGTTGATGTACGCGGCGAGCCGTGCGGCCGGCTTCGGCTCGAAGTAGTAGTCGATCAGCCGCTCGGCGTTCGTCTTGTGCCGGGCCTTGTTGGGGATCAGCATGTTGTCGCTGGACGTCATGTAGCCGCTGTCCGGGATCAGGAACTCGATGTCCGGGTTGTCCGCCTTGAGCTGGACGAGGTCGCCGGCCCAGGCGAGACAGGCGGCGAAGTCGCCCTTGGCGAGGTCGGAGGTGTAGTCGTTGCCGGTGAAGCGGCGGACCTGCCCCTTGTCGACGGCCTTCTGCAGTCGGGCGATCGCCGCGTCGTAGTCGTCCGCGGCGAACTTCGCCGGGTCCTTGTCCATGTCGAGCAGGGTCATGCCGACGGTGTCGCGCATCTCGGTGAGCAGACCGACCCGGCCCTTGAGCTTCGGATTGTCCAGCAGGTCGGAGAGGGTGCGTACCTCCACGCCGTCGAGCGCCTTCTTGTTGTAGCCGATGACCGTGGAGATGCCCTGCCACGGGTACGAGTAGGAGCGTCCCGGATCCCAGTCGGGGTTGCGGAACTGGGCCGACAGATGGGTGAAGGCGTTCGGCAGATGGGACGGGTCCAGTTTCTGGACCCAGCCGAGACGGATCAGACGGGCCGCCAGCCAGTCGGTGAGGACGATGATGTCGCGGCCGGTGTCCTGGCCCGCCGCCAGCTGCGGCTTGATCTTGCCGAAGAACTCGGTGTTGTCGTTGATGTCCTCGGTGTACTTGACCTTGACGCCCGTGCGCTGCGTGAACGCGTCCAGCGTGGGGTGCGCGCGCCCGCTGTCGTCGACGTCCATGTACTCGGTCCAGTTGGAGAAGCTGACGGTCTTCTCCTCCTTCGAGTGGTCCTCCGCGGAGACACCGCCCTGTGTGCTGCCGGCCGCGGGGATGCCGCAGCCGCTCAGCACACCGAGTCCGCCGGCCGCGAGCGCCCCGCCCGCGGAGGCGCGCAGCAGCGAACGGCGGGACAGGCCCGCCCTGCCGGTGCGCAAGCTGCGCCGCATGGCGGCGACCTGGGCCGGGGAGAGGCGGTCGGGCTCGTACTGCTCCATGCGCGTGGTGCCCTTTCGGGAGATGGCCGCGGGTCGGGCGGCCTGGCTGCTATCGGTCCCCGAAGACGGTGCGGTGCCAGTCCTTGCGGACCGCCGCGGTGTTGTCGAACATGACGTGCTTGAGCTGCGTGTACTCCTCGAACGAATAGGCGGACATGTCCTTCCCGAAGCCGGACGCCCGGTATCCGCCGTGCGGCATCTCACTGATGATCGGGATGTGGTCGTTGATCCACACGCACCCGGCCCTGATCTCGCGGGTGGCGCGGCCCGTCCGGTACACGTCCCTGCTCCACGCGGAGGCGGCGAGTCCGTACGGGGTGTCGTTGGCCAGCGCGATGCCCTCGTCGTCGGAGTCGAAGGGCAGCACGACCAGCACCGGACCGAAGATCTCGGACTGCACGACCTCGCTGTCCTGCGGTGCGCCGGCGATGAGGGTGGGGAGATAGTACGCGCCGCCCTCCAGTTCGCCCAGAGGCGTTTCGCCGCCGGTCACCACGCGTGCGTAGGCACGGGCCCGGTCGACGAAGCCGGCCACCCGGTCGCGCTGGGCGTGCGAGACGAGCGGGCCGAGGTCGGTGCCGGGGGCGAAGGGGTCGCCCAGCCGGACCGTCTCCATCAGGGCTGCGGTGCGCTCCACGAACGCGTCGTAGAGCGGACGCTGGATGTAGGCGCGGGTGGCGGCCGTACAGTCCTGTCCCGTGTTGATCAGCGCGCCCGCGACCGCGCCGTTGACGGCGGCGTCGAGGTCGGCGTCGTCGAAGACGAGGAAGGGTGCCTTGCCGCCGAGTTCCAGGTGGAGGCGTTTGACGGTGGTGGTGGCGATCTCGGCGACCCGCCTGCCGACGGCGGTGGAGCCGGTGAAGGAGGTCATGGCCACCTCGGGGTGGCCGACCAGGTGCTCGCCCGCCTCCCCGCCGGTGCCGGTGACGATGTTGATCACACCGTCCGGGATGCCGGCGTCGGTCGCGGCCTGCGCGAAGAGGAGTGAGGTCAGCGGGGTGAGCTCGGCGGGCTTGAGGACGACGGTGTTGCCCGCGGCGATCGCCGGGAGGATCTTCCAGGCGGCCATCTGGAGGGGATAGTTCCAGGGGGCGATGGAGCCGACGACGCCGATGGGCTCGCGACGGACGTAGGAGGTGTGGTCGCCGGAGTACTCGCCGGCCGCCTGGCCCTGGAGGTGGCGGGCGGCGCCGGCGAAGAAGGCGATGTTGTCGATGGTGCCGGGGACGTCGAACTCGCGGGTCAGTTTCAGCGGCTTGCCGCACTGGAGTGATTCCGTGCGGGCGAAGTCCTCCGCGCGGTCGGCGACGACTGCGGCGAAGCGGTGCAGGGTGTCCGAGCGTTCGGCGGGAGTGGCCGCGGCCCACGTGGTCAGCGCGTGGCGTGCGGCGGTGACGGCGGTGTCCACGTCCGCCGTGCCGGCGAGTTCGTAGGTGTACACGTCCTGGCCGGTGGCCGGGTTCACGACGGTGTGGGTACGGCCCGAGGTGCCCTTGGCCGGGCGGCCGGCGATGAACTGGGCTCCGTCCGGATGGTGCATGTCGCTCTCCTCCGTGCGCGAGGGGCGGCGTGGCGCCGGCTCGATTTGAGTGCCGATCCTGGCAGAGGGAGGGGAGTCCAACAAGGGATTCCGTTGTTGAATTTTGGTTACGCGACGGAATCTGTTGGTCGGGTCGGGGGCGGCGACGGAAATGGCCGGGCGGGGCGTCGGTGGTTGCTGGGAGACTCCGGCGCGGAGGAGACGACGGGTTTTCCGCCCCCGCCGCCCCTTCCCGTCCCGAACCGGGGGCGCTGCCCCCGGACCCCCGCTCCTCAAACGCCGGAGGGGCTGTTTCCAGCCCGTCCGGCGCTTGAGGACGAGGCCCGAAGGGCCGACAGGGGGTCTGGGGCGCATCCCCAGGGACGGGACGGGAAGGGGCGGCGGGGGCGGACCGAACGACACGGAGGCAGCGCACCCATGGACTCACACGCGACCCTGATCGAGGCGGTCCGGGCCGGCAAGAAGGTCAAGTACCTGCACTTCTGGGGCCACCGCCCCCTCCCCGACGGCCGCATCGGCCCCACCTGCCTCAGCCAGTGGTGGCCGTCCCCGTTCACCGTCGACGGCAAGCACTACGCGACCGCCGAACACTGGATGATGGCCGCGAAGGCCCGCCTCTTCGACGACCCGGAGGGCGAGCGCCGGGTCCTCGCCGCAGAACACCCCTCACAGGCGAAGAAGGCGGGACGCCAGGTACGCGGCTTCGACGAGACGACCTGGCGAAGCCAACGCCTCCCCATCGTCGTGGAAGGCAGCGTGCACAAGTTCACGGCCCACGAAGACCTGCGCGCGTTCCTCCTGAACACCGGCGACCGCGTCCTGGTCGAGGCCAGCCCGGTGGACCGGGTCTGGGGCATCGGGCTCGCGGCCGGCGACGAGGGCGCACTGGACCCGGAACGCTGGCGGGGCCCGAACCTGCTGGGGTTCGCGCTGATGGAGGCCCGCCGCAGGCTGCGCACCGGCTGAGCGGCACGTCGGGCCGGGAAGGCGGACCACGGACGGAACCCGAGGAGCCCGCCCGGGGATCAGCGCCCCGGGCCGGCGGCGACTCCTGCGACCCCGGCAGGGACCCGGCACGGATGTCCGCGATGCCGGGCCCCTGCCCAAGATGCCGGCCCTCCCCGGACCCTCAACCGGAGAAGCCGACCCGCGCCAGCCGCAGCGGCCCGCGCAGTCGGACCCGCACGTCGTGCACACCGCCGACGACGGCGAAGGACGCGCGGAGCGTGCTGTAGTCGTACGGGCCCGACGTGGGTGCCGAAGGTGACAGCGACGCGAGCACCGGCCCGTCACCCACCGAGACCTCGGCCGACCCCTCGCCGGACACCTCCACGGCGACCCCCGTCACCCCGTCACCGAAGTCGCAGCGGCGGAAGAGGAGTTCCCCCTCCTTCCCGGCCACGGCCGTGACCGCGTCGCCCGCCGACCTGTCCCGGTCGACGATCTCGACACCGCTCTGCTCGTCGAAGTCGGCCCCGTCCAGCCCGCGTTCGACCACCGCACGCGCTGCGGCGGGTTCACCGTCCAGCGTGAGCGTGACCCGCGACCGCACGTCCTCGCTGGACGCACCGGCCAGCAGCTCGTACGCCCCCGGCTCCACCCGCCACCGGCCCACCGCCACATCCCAGAACGCGAACGCGGACAGCGGCAGTACGAAGGACAGTTCCACCGTCTCCCCGGGCGCCGGCCCCACCCTCCGGTGCGCCAGCAGCTCACGGCGCGGACGCGGGACCGACGGGTCCACGGCACGGACGTACAGCTGGGGCACCTCGTCGGCGGGCACGTCCCCCGAGTTGGTGACGGTGAACGAGACCCGCACCGCGGAGTCGACGACAGAGGCCGTCAACTCCCCGTAGGAGAACGCCCCGTACGACAGTCCGTGTCCGAAGGGGAACAGCGGTGTCCCCTCGAAGTACAGATAGGTCTGCCGGCCGCCGATCACGTCGTAGTCCAGCAGGTCCGGCAGATCCGCGTCGTCGGCGTACCAGGTCTGCGGCAGCCGCCCGGCGGGGGAGACGTCACCGGCGAGGACCCGGGCCAGCGCGGTGCCGGCCGCCTGGCCGCCGTGCGCGGTCCACAGCATCGCGGGGAGGTCCGCCGGGTCGACCGCGTACGGGTAGGCGGAGGTCAGCACCAGCACCGTGCGCGGGTTGGCGGCGCGGGCCGCACGCAGCAGCCGCTCCTGCTGGGCGGGCAGCCGCAGTGTCGTCCGGTCCTCGGTCTCGCGGCCGTTGATGTGCGGATCGTTGCCCGCGACCACCACGACCACGTCGGCGCGGGCCGCCGCACGGGTGACCGCGTCCTCTCCGCGCTCGGCGACGATCAGCTCGAAGATCTCCGGATCGTCGTCGGCAACCTTCACGCCGTCGGCGGCGACCCGCACATGGCGTCCTGTCCCCACATGCCTGAGGAGGTGACCGTCCCCGTGCGGTTCCAGCCGGAACGTCTCCTGCACGACCCAGCCGCCCGGCTGGTCGGCGGAGGCGCGGACGTAGCCGTCCTCGGCGACCGAGAGATAGCGGCCGTCGGGCGCGCGCAGGGTGAGCACGCCCTCGCCCCAGTCGGCCAGGGCGAGTTCGCTGCCGGCCGCCCCGGCGGTCAGCGGTGGCAGGTCGGTGCGGCCCGCGAGCAGCGCCGGGTCGAGCGCGCCCTCGGCGCCGCGGGCCGGCTCGGGGGCCTCGGGCGCCGGCGGGACATGCAGGAACGTGCCCGCGGAGGTCTTCAGGAGCACCCGGTCCACGCCCTCGGCGAACTCCACACGGTCGGCGCCGAAACGCTCGTAGAGCCCCTCCAGCGGGGTGGAGCGGTGGATGAGGCTGCCGCTGTACCAGTCGAGCTTGCACTCGTCGGCCAGCAGTCCGACGACCGCGATCCGGGTGTCAGGGGCGAGCGGCAGCAGGTCCTCGTTGCGCAGCAGGACGATCGCCTGCTCGGCGGCCTCCTGGGCGAGCGCCCGGTGCTCCGGGGTGTCGAAGGGCTGCTTTCCCGCGTACGGATCGGCGCCCGGATCGAACTCGCCGAGCCGGAACCGCACGGAGAGCTGACGGCGTACGGCCGTGTCGAGGTCGGCCTCCGTCAGCAGTCCCCGCTCCAGCGCGCCCCGCACACGTCCGATGACAGTCGAGCTGTCGGTGCCGTGATCGGTGAAGCTGTCGACGCCGGCCCGCAGGGCCGCCGCCGTGGCCTCCTCGTGGGTGTCGAAGTAGTGCTCGGAGTCGACCAGGTTGGACGGCGCCCCGGCGTCCGAGCAGACCAGCAGGTCCTCTTCGGTCCAGGTGCGCAACTGTTCCCGCAAATACGGGGACACGTGGTTGGGACGCCCGTTGACCAGGTTGTACGCCGGCATCACCCCGGCCACCGTGCCCGCCTCCACGGTGTCGCGGAAGGCCCGCAGGTCGTATTCGTGCAGCACGCGCGGACGGACGGAGCTGGACGTGGTGTCGCGCTCCGTCTCGTTGTTGTGCGCCAGCCAGTGCTTCAGCACAGGGGCCGTGCGCCAGTAGAGCGGGTGGTCGCCGCGCAGGCCGTGGGTGTAGGCGGTGGCGATCGCCGAAGTCAGCCTCGGATCCTCCGAGTACCCCTCCTCGTTGCGGCCCCACAGCGGGTGGCGCAGCAGATTGACCACCGGCGCCCAGACGTTGAGGCCGACGCGCTCGTCTTGGACCCGCATCGCACGGGCCTCGCGGGACACCGCCTCGCCCACCCGGCGCACCAGCTCCTCGTTCCAGGTGGCGCCCAGACCGACGGCCTGCGGGAACACGGTCGCCGGACCCATCCAGGCGACCCCGTGCAGGGCCTCCTGGCCGGTGCGGAACGCGGCGACGCCCAGCCGCTGGACGGCCGGCCCGAACTGGTGCAGAAATCCGATCTTCTCGTCGAGGGTGAGCCGCGACAGAAGGTCGTCGATGCGCTTCGCGAACGGCAGACCCGTATCGCGGAAAGGCGGCGTGGGCGGCGTGGTTGCGGTCACGTGGTGTTCCCCTCGGGATGGAGCGACGAGGCGCTTTCGAAGCGCTTCGATGCTCATTCGAGGCGGGGGCGGGTGTCAAGGGATTCGAGAGCAACAGATCGGACGCCTCGCGTGCGATCACCCTGTGGTATGTCCGCGTCGCGATCACGCATACATCCGAGGAATCTTGGATCTGACCCTTGTGTGCCCCTGGGTGTTCACTTAACCTCGCACCACATCGAAGCGCTTCGACTGCGAGGCCCGCCTTTCCGGCGCACCTTCCGCCGAACGACCGCTTCGGCTCAGCCAGTTCCACTGAAGACACCGCAGCCGACGGCCACCGCCGGGTGTCCTGGTGCGCCATGAAGGGTTGACGCAATGACGCCGAACGCCGCCTCCACGTCCTCCGGGCCGAGCCGGAGAAGCTTCCTCGCCTCCTCGGCGGTCGCCACCGCAGCGGTGGCGGGGGGAATGCCGCTGCTCGCCGCGTGCGGCGGGTCCGACGGAGGCTCGCGGGACGGCACCACGTCGGGCAAGGACGCCAAGAAGATCCTCCCCGCGTACGTGGCGAGCAACGTGGTCACGCCCGACATCCCGAGCAAGAACGGTTCGGCGGTCGGTTTCACCGGCAGGCTCGCCCTGGCGGACCTGAAGACGTCGGTGCCGAAGAAGCTCGGCAAGGGCGGCGAGGTCACGGTCATGTCGCCGTTCTGGGGCTCCCCGCCCAAGGACGACAACGCCTACTACACCTCGATGAACGACCTCATCGGCGTCGACGTGGTCTGGCAGAACCAGGACGGCAACACCTACGACCAGAAGCTCGGCGCGGTCCTCGCCTCCAGCGAGGTGCCCGACGTGGTGGTCGTGCCCGGCTGGAACATGACGGGCAAGATACCCAGCGCCATCATCGGCAAGTTCGCCGACCTCGGCCCGTATCTGTCCGGTGACGCCGTCAAGGAGTACCCGAACCTCGCGGCCATCCCCACGGACGCCTGGCAGCGCTCCATCTTCGGCGGCAAGCTGCGGGGCCTGCCCATGCCGTCCTCGTACGTCACCGGCATCGTGCCGCTCTACCGCCAGGACATCTTCGAGAAGGAGGGCTACGAAGTCCCCCGCTCCTGCGACGAATTCCTGGCGCTGGCCAAGGACGCCACCAACGCCAAGGCCAAGCGCTGGGCCTGCCTGGACATGAAGTGGACCGCCTTCAACGCCTTCGGCGTGCTCTCCGGCAACGAGAAGTCCCTCGGCTGGAACGAGGTCGACGGCAAGCTCGTCTACCGCATCGAGACCGAGGAGTACCTCGAGGCCCTGGAGTGGACGCGCAAGCTGTTCGCCGCCGGCGTGGTGCACCCCGACGCCAGGCTCGGCAAGAGCAACGCCGCCGACCCCGGACCCAAGTTCGCCGCCGGTGAGTTCCTCATCTACAACCAGGACTCCTCCCAGTGGTGGAGCCGCACCGCCGAGCAGGCCACCCAGAACCCCGAGTTCAGGATCTGGGGGATGGACATCTTCGGCCACGACGGCGGCGACCCCGCCCTGTGGGCGCAGAACCCGGCCAGCATCTTCGCCTTCGTCAACAAGAAGGCCCCCGAGTCCGTGATCCGCGACGTGCTGGCCGTCGCCAACGTCACCGCGGCGCCGTACGGCACCAAGGAGTACATGGCCACCAACTACGGTGTGGAGGGCACCCATTACACCGTCAAGGACGGCGTGCCCACCAAGACCGACCAGGGCAACATCGACGTGATGAACGCCTATGTGATGGTCGCGAGCCCCGCCGCCACCATCGCCCACCCCGACTTCCCCGACGTCGCCAAGGGCCAGGTGGAGTGGCAGCAGCGGATGGGCGCCTTCACGAAGAAGCCGTCCTTCTACGGCATGCAGATCACCGAACCCGCCCGCTGGACCAACCTCTCCAACGACTTCGAGCAGTTGGAGGACGACGTCGTCCGCGGCCGCAAGAAGGTCGGCGACGTGCAGCAGGCCGTCTCCGACTGGAAGAGCAAGGGCGGCGACAAACTCCGGGACTGGTACCGGAAGATCCTCGACGAGAACGGCTCGGCGGCCGGCTGACCAGGTACCGAGGCAAGGAGAACCGCCGTGTCCCACAGCACGGTGCCTCGGACCCACACCGAGGCCGAACCGAAGGAGAACCCCCCGGCGGCGCACGGCGGCGCCACCGGGGCCACGGGGAAGAGACCCGCCGGAAAGCTCGGCCTGCGGGTGCGGTTGCGGCGCGACCGCGTACTGCTGCTGATGACCCTGCCGGCCGTCCTGCTGGTCCTGCTCTTCAACTATGTGCCGATCCTCGGCAACGTCGTCGCGTTCCAGGAGTACGACCCCTACATCAGCGACAACGGGGTCGTCTCCATCCTGCACAGCCCCTGGGTCGGCCTGGAGAACTTCCAGCGGATCTTCGAGGACAGCGCCTTCTGGAACGCGGTCCAGAACACACTGGTCCTGTTCTTCCTCCAGCTGATCCTCTATTTCCCCATCCCCATCCTGCTCGCGCTGCTCATCAACAGCGTGGTCAGGCCCCGGGTACGGGCGATCTCGCAGGCCATCCTCTACCTGCCGCACTTCTTCTCGTGGGTGCTGGTCATCGCCGTCTTCCAGCAACTGTTCGGCGGCGCCGGACTGCTCTCCCAGATCCTGCGCGACCACGGGTACGACGGGCTCAGCCTGATGACCGACCCGGAGACCTTCAAGTTCCTGATCACCGCGCAGAGCGTGTGGAAGGACGCCGGCTGGGGGATCATCGTCTTTCTCGCCGCACTCGCCTCGGTCAGCCCCGACCTGTACGAGGCCGCAGCCATGGACGGTGCCAACCGCTGGCGCCGTATGTGGCACGTCACCCTGCCCGCGCTGCGCCCGGTCATCGCCCTGCTGCTGGTACTGCGCGTCGGCGACGCCCTGACGGTCGGCTTCGAGCAGATCCTGCTGCAACGCGACGCCGTCGGACCGGGCGCCTCGGAGGTCCTCGACACCTTCGTGTGGTGGAACGGCGTACGCAACCAGGACTTCGGCTACGCGGCCGCCGCGGGACTCGTCAAGGGCGTCATCAGTCTCGGCCTGGTCCTGATAGCGAACAAGGTGGCCCATCTCATGGGCGAGCAGGGGGTGTACAAGAAGTGACCGCCGTCATCGACAAGCCCGCACGCCCACCGGGCCGCTGGGCGGCCCCGCCCCGGCCCGTGTGGGAGGAGGCACCCAGCAGGACCGGGCTCGCGGGCAAGGGGCTGGTGCTGTTCCTCGCCTGCCTCGCCATCCTGTTCCCGCTGTGGATCGTCGTCGTCACCAGCCTGTCCACCCGCAAGGCCATCGACGAGGCCGGCGGACTGGTGATGATCCCGACGGACATCACCTTCGTCGCCTACCAGGAACTGCTCAGCGGCGGCCAGGTCACCCGGGCAGCGCTCGTCAGCATCGGCGTCACCCTCGTCGGCACGCTGTTCTCGATGACGGTGTCGGTGCTGTGCGCCTACGGACTCTCCCGCAGCGGCTCGCTGGGCCACCGCTGGATCCTCATGGTGCTGCTGGCCACGATGTTCTTCAGCGCCGGCCTCATCCCCACCTACCTGCTGGTCCAGTCCCTCGGCCTGACCGACAGCTACCTCGCGCTGATCCTGCCCAGCGCGATCAGCGTCTTCAACATCCTGGTGCTGCGCGGCTTCTTCATGGGCATCTCGCAGGAACTGATCGACAGCGCACGCATCGACGGGGCGGGGGACGTCCGCATCCTGCGGCAGATCGTGCTGCCGCTGTCCCGCGCGGTCGTCGCGGTGATCACGCTGTTCTACGCGGTCGGGTACTGGAGCGCGTGGTTCAACGCGTCGCTGTATCTCAACGACCAGGACATGCTGCCGTTGCAGAACGTCATGATCCAGCTGGTGCAGAAGCAGGAGGCGCCGGTGGGGCTGGGCCAGGCGATCAAGACGGGGGAGCTGTCCGGGCTGGCCGTGCAGATGGCTGTGATGGTGATGGCGTTGCTGCCGGTGGCCGTGCTGTCGCCGTTCGTCCAGAAACACTTCAAGAAGGGGATGCTCACGGGGGCCGTCAAGGGCTGACGCCCCTGACCCCTTCGGGGGCTGCCCTGTGTGGTGGCCGCGGGGCCGTCGTGACTGGTCGCGCCCCGCGGCGGAGCCGCATGTCACACGCAGTCCCGCGCCCCTTCGGGTTTCTCCGCTCGCCCCTCGATGAGAGGTTCCCTTGCCCAGGTTGAGTGATGTCGTCCGTGGTCGCCTTCTCTATGGCGGTGACTACAACCCCGAGCAGTGGTCCGAGGAGGTGTGGGCGGAGGATGCCCGGCTGATGGTGGGGGCCGGGGTCAACTCCGTCACGCTCGGGGTGTTCTCCTGGGCGAAGCTCGAACCACGACCCGGGGAGCGGGACTTCGGGTGGCTCGACCGGGTGATGGATCTGATGCACGACCATGGCATCGGAGTCGTCCTCGCCACCCCCACCGCCTCTCCGCCGCCCTGGATGGGGCACCTGCACCCCGACACCCTGCCCCGGGACGCCGAAGGGCGGACCGAATGGTGGGGCGGGCGGCAGCACTTCTCTCACTCCAGCGCCACCTACCGCCGGTACGCCGCCGCCATCACCGAGGACCTGGCCGCCCGTTACGCCACCCACCCCGCCCTCACCCTGTGGCACGTCAACAACGAGTACTGCACCTACGACTGGGGCGACGAGGCCGCCGCCCGTTTCCGCGACTGGCTGCGCCGGCGCTACGGCGACCTCGACGCCCTCAACACCGCCTGGGGCACCGCCTTCTGGAGTCAGGGCTACGGCGACTGGGCCGAGGTGCGGCCGCCCCGGCACGCCCACTACCTGAAGAACCCCACCCAGGTACTGGACTTCAAGCGCTTCACGTCCGACATGCTTCTGGAGTGTTACACCGCCGAACGCGACATCGTCCGCCGGCACACCCCCCACCTCCCGGTCACCACCAACTTCATGCCGCTGTGGGCCGGTCAGGACGCCTGGCGCTGGGCCGAGGAGGAAGACGTCGTCTCCGTCGACCTCTACCCCGACCCCCGCGACCCGCACGGCGCGCAGGGCGGCGCCCTGGTGCAGGACATGACCCGCTCCCAGGCCCGCGGCCCGTGGATGCTCATGGAACAGGCCGCCGGACCGGTCAACTGGCGTGGCGTGAACCACCCCAAGCCGCGCGGACTCAACCGGCTGTGGTCCCTCCAGGCCGTGGCCCGGGGCGCGGACGCCGTCTGCTACTTCCAGTGGCGCCAGTCCCGGCAGGGCGCCGAGAAGTTCCACTCCGGGATGGTGAGCCACGCGGGTGCGCGGGGACGTACGTACCAGGAGGTCAGGGAACTCGGCGCGGACCTCGCCCGGATCGGCCCGCACGTCACCGGCGGCGGGATCACCGCAGAGGTCGCCGTGCTGCACGACTGGCACTCCTGGTGGGCCGGCGACCAGGAGGCCCGGCCCTCCCGCGAGGTCGACCACCCGCGGCTCCTGACCGCGTGGCACCGCGCGCTCTGGCAGGCCCACCTCACCACCGACTTCGCCCACCCCGGACACGACCTCACCGGCTACCGGCTGGTCGTCGTCCCGCAGCTCTACCTCCTCACCGACGCGGCCGTCGACAACCTCCTTGCCTACGTACGCGGCGGCGGCACCCTCGTCTGCGGCTTCCTGACCGGTGTCGCCGACCAGGACGACCGGGTGCGGCCCGGCGGCATGGACGCACGGCTGCGCGAACTGTTCGGCATCCGCACCCTGCACGAGTGGTGGCCCCTGGAACCGGGGGAGACCGCCGAGTGCGAGGGCGGACTGCGCGGCACCCTGTGGTCCGAGGAACTGGAACCCGACGGCACCGCCGACGAGACCGTCCCCTACAAGGGCGGGGAACTCGACGGCCTGCCCGCCGTGCTGCGCAAGGGCCGCGCCTGGTACGTCTCCACACTCCCCGGACCCGAGGACCTGCGCGCGCTGCTGACCCGCGTCGCCACCGGCGCCGGTGTGCGGCCGGTGCTCGACGGACTCCCCGACACGGTGGAGGCGGTCCGGCGCGGCGGCCTGCTGTTCCTGCTCAACCACAGCCGCGAGCCGGTCACCGTCGACCTCCCCGGCACCCACCACGACCTGCTCACGGAGGCGACCGTGACCGACCGCGTCACCCTCGGCCGCTACGGAGCGGCGGTGCTGAGGCCATGAGCACCGGACCCGTCCACGGAACCTGGGAGCCCCGCCCCGCCGCCCGGTGGGAGGACGCCTTCCTGAGCGGCAACGGCCGGCACGGCGTCCTCGTGTTCGGTGATCCGAACGACGACCGGACCATCGTCACCCATCACACCCTCGTCCGCCCGGGCGAGGGCGACGACGGGGGCCGGCGGCCGCCGCTGCTGGCCGATCAGCTGCCCGGCCTCCAGGACCGGCTGCTGTCCGGCGACCTCACGGCCGCCGAGGACTTCACCGACGGCCGCCCGCTCCAATGGGTACGGCCCTTCCACCCCGCCTTCCAGCTCCGTGTGCGCCGCCCGGACGGCGGCGATCCGGCCCCGGGCGGATACCGCCGTACGCTCGACTTCGCCACCGGCGTCGCGGAGGCCGCCCACGGCGGCTGGACCAGCCGGGTCTTCGTCTCCCGTGCCGACGACGTGATCGTCCAGCACCTCACCGGACCCGGCCTCACCCTCGACATCTCCCTCGACCACCGCCTCCCGAACGCCCCCACCGGGCTGAGCGTCGGCCACGGAGCCGTCCTCACCCCCGAGGGCGCCCTGCTGAGCCTGCGCGCCCGCTACCCCGGCAGCGACCTCGCCGTCACCGGCGTCACCCTGGTCGCCGTCGGCGGCGGCAGGACGGCGCTCGCCCCGCCCGGCGCGCGCATCGAGGGCGCCCGGTCCGTGCTGCTGCTCACCCGGGTGCGACGGCACACCGGGGAGGCCGACGTGGTCGCCGAGAGCCGCGCCCTGCGCGATCTGCTCGACGACACGACCGGGACCTCGTACGACGACCTCCTCGCCCGCCATACCGCCGCGCACCGCACCGCCTACGAACGCGTCACCCTCGATCTCGCCGCAGACCCGGACGAACGCGCCCTGCCCGGCTCCGAGTTGCTCACCCGGCCGCGCTCCGCCGCCCTGCTCGAGAGGCTCTTCGCCGCCGGGCGCTACCATCTGCTCTCCTCCAGCGGCCTGTTCCCGCCCCGGCTCACCGGACTGTGGACCGGCGACTGGGACACCGCCTGGTCCGGCGCCTTCACCCACGACGCCAACCTCAACCTCCAGACCGCGTCCGCCGCCGCGGCCGCCCTCCCCGAGGTCACCGAGGCGCTGGCCGCCCTGGTCCGAAGCCAGCTGCCGGACTGGCGGGACAACGCCCACGCCGTCTTCGGCACCCGGGGCGCCGTCGCACCCGCCCACAGCGACGGCGAGTCGGGGCACTCGTACCACTTCAGCCGCGAGTACCCGCTGCACCTGTGGACGGCCGGCGCCGACTGGCTGCTCAAACCCCTCGTCGACCACGACGAGACCCGTGGTGGGCGCGACCCGGACACCGCCGCCGCGCTCGCCGAAGTCGCCCTGTTCTACGAGGACTTCCTCACCCGCACCGACGACGGGGGACAACTGGCCGTCGTCCCCTCGTACTCGCCCGAGAACCGTCCCGCCAACGCGAGTTGGGGCACGGTGAACGCGGCCATGGACTTGTCCGCCGCCCGGCACGCCCTGCGCACCGCCGCCGCGTACCACCCCGAGCACGCCGAGCGCCGGCGGGCGCTCGCCGACCGGCTGCCCCCGCACCGGATCAACGCCGACGGAGCGCTCGCCGAGTGGGCGTGGCCCGGCCTGGACGACTCCTACGACCACCGCCACCTCAGCCACCTCTACGGCGTCTGGCCCCTGGACGAGATCACCCCCTACGACACTCCTGAACTGGCCGCCGCCGCCCACCGCGCCCTCGAACTGCGCGGCGCCGAGAACGACTCCGCCCACGGCCATCTGCACCACGCGCTGATCGCGGCCCGGCTCCGGGACGGCGAGCGGGTCGCCCACGCCCTCGGCCAGGTCCTCGACGGCGACTTCTTCCACGCCTCCCTGATGAGCGCGCACTACCCCCACCGGCATGTCTACAACGCCGACGCCGCCCACACGCTCCCGGCCGTGCTGATCGAGGCGCTCGTCCAGTCCACCCCCGGCCGGCTGGTGCTGCTGCCGGCGCCCCTCCCGGAGTACCCGAGCGGTGAACTGAACGGAATCCGCACCCGGTTCGGCGCCTCGCTCGACCTCACCTGGGCCCCGGACGGCGCCACCGCCGTCCTGCGGCCCACCCGCACCCACCGGATCGACCTGTGGACTTCCGCCGGCGCCGAACCGCTCGACCTCGTCGCCGGCGAAGACCGCGTCCTCACGGTGAAGACGCGGTGACCCCCGCGATTCCCCCCACCCATGGAAGGAACACCATGGCAAGAAGCACCCTGAGCAGGACCGCCAAGGCCCTGCTGGCGCCCGCCCTCGCGCTCGGCGCGACGGTCGGACTCGCCTCCGCCCCCGCGCACGCCGCCATCTGGAGCACCTGCGACCAGTGGGGCAACACGAACCTGAACGGCTACACCCTCTACAACAACATCTGGGGCTCCGGCGCCGGCGCCCAGTGCGTCTGGGCCAACTCCGGTACCAACTGGGGCGCGTGGGCCGACCACCCGGGCACCGGCGGCATCAAGTCCTACCCGAACGCCAAGAAGGTGATCAACAAGTCGATCACCTCCCTCGGTTCGCTCACCAGCAGCTACAACGTCACCGTCCCGTCCTCCGGCGCGTACAACACCTCGTACGACATCTGGGACACGGACTACGACTACGAGATTATGCTCTGGGTGAACTACAACGGAGCCGTGGGCCCGCTCGGCTCCTCGCAGGGCACCGTGAGCCTCGGCGGCCACACCTGGAACGTGTACAAGGGCAACAACGGGGCCAACGAGGTCTTCTCGTTCCTGCGCACCTCGGACTCGAACTCCGGCACCGTCAACATCCTCCCGATCCTCAAGTGGATCAAGGACACCAAGGGCTGGATGGGCAACGAGACCATCGGTGACGTGCAGTTCGGCTACGAGATCACCTCGTCGCCGGGCGGGCTGGACTTCCGTACCAACAACCTGACGGTCAGCGGCGGCTGACCTGAGCACGTACGGGAAGGGGCCGGTCCCGCACCGGCCCCTTCACGGGTGGCTACCGGGCGGGCGCCGGGCCCGAACTGGCCCGGAGCGTCAGCTCGGGCGCGATCAGCACGACCTCGTCGCCGCCCCGGCCGTCGAGCTTGGCGACCAGCTGCTCCACGGCGAGCCGGCCCATCTCCTGCGCCGGGATGGCGACCGACGTCAGCCGCACCGACGCCTGCACGGCGACCTGCTCCGGACAGATCGCGACCACCGACACGTCCTCCGGGACGGCCCGCCCCTGCTGGCGCAGCAGGGCGAGCAGCGGTTCCACCGCCGACTCGTTCTGCACCACGAAGCCCGTGGTGCCGGGGCGCTCGTCGAGGATGCGGGCCAGGGTCACGGCCATCGCGTCATAGCCGCCCTCGCACGGCCGGTGCAGCAGGCCGAGACCCAGCTCCCGGGCACGGCCGCGCAGTCCGTCGAGCGTGCGCTCGGCGAATCCGGTGTGCCGTTCGTAGACCGCGGGAGCCTCGCCGATGACGGCGATGTCCCGGTGCCCCCGCTGTGCCAGGTGTTCCACGCACAAGGCGCCGGTGGCCTTGAAGTCGAGGTCCACGCAGGTCAGCCCGGCGGTGTCGGCGGGCAGTCCGATCAGCACGGCGGGCCGGTCGGTCTCCCGCAGCAGCGGCAGCCGCTCGTCGTCGAGTTCGACGTCCATGAGGATCATGCCGTCGGCGAGTCCGCTCCCCGCGACCCGGCGCACCGCGTCCGGGCCCTCCTCACCGGTGAGCAGCAGGACGTCGTACCCGTGGGCGCGGGCCGTCGTGGCGACCGCGATGGCGATCTCCATCATCACCGGCACATACATGTCCGTACGCAGCGGGACCATCAGCGCGATGATGTTCGACCTGCTGCTGGCCAGGGCGCGCGCCCCGGCGTTCGGGTGGTACCCGAGCTCGCGGATGCTGCGCTCCACCCGCTGCCGGGTGTTCACGGAGATGGAGCGCTTGCCGCTGAGGACATAGCTCACCGTGCTCGCGGAGACTCCGGCGTGCTGGGCGACCTCGGCGAGGGTGACCATCCAGTCTCCATGGCTTGTGAAGCGCTTCGACAGCGCGTGCGATGTACAAGGGTGGGTGAGGGTGGTCCGACAGTAGTCCCCCAGGATGACAGGTGTCCAGAGGGCTGTCGAAGCGCTTCGACAATCTCTTTCAGGGCCTGGATCCGGTTCGGGAAAGGCCGGGTGGACACCGGAGGAATTGTCCCTCACCGCCGGGTGCCCGCCGCGGGCGGGAGTCTCGGCCGAACGGCCGCACGAAGGGTGGCGGGGCGGCTACGGATCGGGTACATACGAACGGGTAGAACCAGTCGGTAATGCCATGACACCGTCCTCTTCGCGGCGAGGTGAGCCTCATGTCCGCAGCACCCGAGACATCCCGGTCTCCGTCCCGACCCACCGTCACCGAACGTGAGGCCCGCCAAGTGGCGGAAGCCGCCCGGGAGCAGGGCTGGCGCAAGCCCAGCTTCGCCAAGGAACTGTTCCTCGGCCGCTTCCGGCTCGACCTGATCCACCCCCACCCCCTGCCCGCCGACGAGCACGTCCAGCGCGGCGAGGAGTTCCTCGCCAAGCTGCGCGACTTCTGCGAGACGAAGATCGACGCCGCCCGGATCGAGCGCGACGCGCTCATCCCCGACGAGGTGATCACCGGGCTCAAGGAGCTCGGCGCCCTCGGAATGAAGATCGACACCAAGTACGGCGGCCTCGGCCTCACCCAGGTCTACTACAACAAGGCCCTCGCCCTGGTCGGCTCCGCCAGCCCCGCGATCGGCGCGCTGCTCTCCGCGCACCAGTCGATCGGCGTACCGCAGCCGCTGAAGATCTTCGGCACGCGCGAGCAGAAGGAGACGTTCCTGCCGCGCTGCGCCCGTACCGACATCTCGGCGTTCCTGCTCACCGAACCGGACGTGGGCTCGGACCCGGCACGGCTGGCCACCACCGCCGTACCGGAGGGCGACGCGTACATCCTCGACGGGGTGAAGCTGTGGACCACCAACGGGGTGGTCGCCGACCTCCTCGTGGTCATGGCGCGCGTACCGAAGTCCGAGGGACACCGGGGCGGCATCACCGCGTTCGTGGTCGAGGCGGCCTCCGAGGGCGTCACCGTGGAGAACCGCAACGCCTTCATGGGCCTGCGCGGACTGGAGAACGGCGTCACCCGCTTCCACCGCGTCCGGGTCCCCGCCGCGCACCGCATCGGTGAGGAGGGCCAGGGCCTGAAGATCGCCCTGACCACGCTCAACACCGGCCGGCTGTCCCTGCCCGCGATGTGCGTCGGCTCCGGCAAGTGGTGTCTGAAGATCGCCCGCGAGTGGTCGGCGGCCCGCGAGCAGTGGGGCAGGCCGGTGGCGCTGCACGAGGCCGTCGGCTCGAAGATCGCGTTCATCGCGGCCACCACCTTCGCCCTGGAGGCCGTGGTCGACCTCTCCTCGCAGATGGCCGACGAGGACCGCAACGACATCCGCATCGAGGCCGCCCTCGCCAAGCTCTACGGCTCCGAGATGGCCTGGCTGATGGCCGACGAACTGGTCCAGATCCGCGGCGGACGCGGCTTCGAGACCGCCGACTCCCTGCGGGCACGCGGCGAACGGGCCGTACCGGCCGAACAGATGCTGCGCGACCTGCGCATCAACCGCATCTTCGAGGGCTCCACGGAGATCATGCACCTGCTGATCGCCCGCGAGGCCGTCGACGCCCACCTCTCGGTCGCCGGCGACCTCATCGACCCCGAGAAGTCCCTCGGCGACAAGGCGAAGGCGGGCGCCGGCGCCGGTGTCTTCTACGCCAAGTGGCTGCCGAGACTCGTCGCCGGACCAGGTCAGCTCCCCGGCACCTACCGCGAGTTCAGGCACGGCATCGACCTCTCCCCGCACCTGCGCTACGTCGAACGCACCTCACGCAAGCTCGCCCGCTCCACCTTCTACGCCATGTCCCGCTGGCAGGGGAGGATGGAGACCAAGCAGGGCTTCCTGGGCCGGATCGTCGACATCGGCGCCGAGCTGTTCGCGATGAGCGCCGCGTGCGTCCGCGCGGAACTCCTGCGCGGCCGGGGCGAGAACGGCCGCGAGGCCTACCAGCTCGCCGACGCCTTCTGCCGCCAGGCCCGCATCCGCGTCGAAGAACTCTTCACCCGCCTGTGGAGCAACACGGACGACCTGGACCGCAAGGTCGTCAAGAACGTGCTCGCCGGCACCTACACATGGCTGGAACAGGGCATCATCGACCCCTCGGACGACGGCCCCTGGATCGCCGACGCCACCCCGGGCCCCTCCGAACACCAGAACGCCCATCGCCCGATCCGCTGAACCGGGAGCGCCCCACGGTCCGCACACCACCCCGGAGGTGCCCACCGGGCAGGAGGGCAGTCGCACGATCCGCTCCCCTGCCCGGCCGGCCCGCCGGGGCGGGGCCCCGGCCGTGCGCGCGAGGCGACACAATGGGGTCCATGACCGACGCTCCAGCCCCCCTCGCCGACCCCCACCTCGTCTACGACCCCGTGGTGGGAGACGGGCCGAAGGACGTGGTGATTCTCGGGTCCACCGGGTCGATCGGCACCCAGGCCATCGATCTCGTACTGCGCCACCCCGGCCGCTTCCGGGTCACCGCCCTGTCCGCCAACGGCGGCCGGGTCGCGCTCCTCGCCGAGCAGGCCCGCCGGCTGCGGGTGCGTACCGTGGCCGTCGCGCGCGAGGACGTCGTACCGGCGCTGCGCGAGGCGCTCGCCGCACAGTACGGGACGGGGGAGCCGCGGCCCGAGATCCTCGCCGGACCGGACGCGGCCGCACAGCTCGCCGCCGCCGACTGCCACACCGTCCTCAACGGCATCACCGGCTCCATCGGACTCGCCCCCACCCTCGCCGCCCTGGAGGCGGGCCGTACCCTCGCGCTCGCCAACAAGGAGTCGCTCATCGTCGGCGGCCCGCTGGTCAAGGCGCTCGCCGAGCCCGGTCAGATCATCCCGGTCGACTCCGAGCACGCCGCCCTCTTCCAGGCGCTCGCCGCCGGCACCCGCGCCGATGTGCGCAAGCTGGTCGTCACCGCCTCCGGCGGCCCCTTCCGCGGCCGCACCAGGGAGCAGCTGGCGGACGTCACCGTCGAGGACGCCCTCGCCCACCCCACCTGGGCCATGGGCCCGGTCATCACGATCAACTCCGCGACCCTCGTCAACAAGGGTCTGGAGGTCATCGAGGCACACCTGCTGTACGACATTCCCTTCGATCGCATTGAGGTCGTCGTGCACCCGCAGTCGTATGTCCACTCGATGGTTGAGTTCACGGACGGATCGACACTGGCCCAGGCGACGCCCCCCGACATGCGGGGGCCCATCGCCATCGGTCTCGGCTGGCCCGAACGGGTGCCGGACGCCGCCCCGGTCTTCGACTGGAGCAAGGCGTCCACCTGGGAGTTCTTCCCCCTCGACAACGAGGCCTTCCCCTCGGTGAACCTCGCCCGGCACGTCGGCGAGCTCGCGGGAACCGCCCCGGCGGTGTTCAATGCCGCGAACGAGGAGTGCGTGGAGGCGTTCCGCGCCGGCACGCTGCCCTTCAACGGGATCATGGAGACCGTCACCCGGGTGGTCGAGGAACACGGCACCCCGGCGACGGGAACCCCACTGACCGTGTCGGACGTCCTCGAAGCGGAGACCTGGGCCCGGACGAGGGCCCGGGAACTGACCCACCGGACGGCTAGCGCGGAGGCGCGTGCATGACGACCCTGATGTTCATCCTCGGCATAGTCGTCTTCGCGGCCGGCCTGCTGTTCTCGATCGCCTGGCACGAACTGGGCCACCTCTCCACGGCCAAGATGTTCGGCATCCGCGTGCCCCAGTACATGGTCGGCTTCGGCCCCACGATCTGGTCGCGGAACAAGGGCGAGACCGAGTACGGCGTCAAGGCGATCCCGTTCGGCGGCTACATCCGCATGATCGGCATGTTCCCGCCCGGCCCCGACGGCCGCCTCGAGGCCCGCTCCACCTCACCGTGGCGCGGCATGATCGAGGACGCCCGCTCCGCCGCCTTCGAGGAACTGAAGCCCGGCGACGAGAAACGCCTGTTCTACACGCGCAAGCCGTGGAAACGGGTCGTCGTGATGTTCGCCGGCCCGTTCATGAACCTGATCCTCGCGGCCGTCCTGTTCCTGACCGTGCTGATGGGCTTCGGCATCCAGCAGCAGACCACCACCGTCAGCTCCGTCTCGCAGTGCGTCATCTCGCAGACCGAGACCCGCGACGACTGCAAGAAGTCGGACCCCCAGTCCCCGGCCGCCGCCGCCGGGATGAAGGCCGACGACCGGATCGTCGCCTTCGCCGGCGTCCGCACCGACGACTGGGCCACCCTCTCCGACCTCATCCGCGACAGCGCCGGCAAGTCCGTGCCCATCGTCGTCGAACGCGACGGGCAGGAGCTGACCCTCCAGGCGAAGATCGCCACCAACATGGTCGCCAAGAAGGACGGCAACGGCACCTATGTCGAGGGCGAGTACGTCAAGGCCGGTTTCCTCGGCTTCAGCGCGGCCACCGGAGTCGTACGGCAGGACTTCGGCGACTCGGTGACCTGGATGACCGACCGGGTCGGCGACGCCGTCGACTCCCTCGCCGCCCTGCCGTCGAAGATCCCCGCCCTGTGGGACGCGGCCTTCGGCGACGGTCCCCGCGAACCCGACTCCCCGATGGGCGTCGTCGGCGCGGCCCGGGTCGGCGGCGAGATCGCCACCCTGGACATCCCCGCTACGCAGCAGCTCGCCATGTTCGTGATGCTGCTCGCCGGCTTCAACCTCTCCCTGTTCCTGTTCAACATGCTCCCGCTGCTGCCGCTCGACGGCGGACACATCGCGGGCGCGCTCTGGGAGTCGCTGCGCCGCAACCTCGCCAGGGTGCTGCGCCGCCCCGACCCCGGCCCCTTCGACGTGGCGAAGCTGATGCCGGTGGCCTACGTGGTGGCCGGGATCTTCGTCTGCTTCACGATCCTCGTCCTGATCGCGGACGTGGTGAACCCGGTGCGGATCTCCTAGACGCCCGCGCGGCGACACCCGCCGTTCACGACGGCCCACAACCCTTGGGGTTGCGGGCCGTCGCCCTTTGGGTGGGTTTACGGGCGCGATGTGCTGGAGCGTTGGCCAGTGCCGTAATCTCGGAGCCCGGAGCCCGCTGCTCACGGGGAGCCGGACCTTGATCCACGACTTGGGGTTGCACAGCAGATGACTGCGATTTCTCTCGGCATGCCGTCCGTTCCGACCAAGCTCGCCGAGCGCCGGAAGAGCCGGCAGATCCAGGTCGGCTCCGTGGCGGTGGGCGGGGACGCCCCGGTGTCCGTGCAGTCGATGACGACGACGCGTACGTCCGACATCGGCGCCACCCTCCAGCAGATCGCCGAGCTCACCGCCTCCGGCTGCCAGATCGTGCGGGTCGCCTGTCCGACCCAGGACGACGCGGACGCGCTGGCGGTCATCGCCCGCAAGTCGCAGATCCCGGTGATCGCCGACATCCACTTCCAGCCCAAGTACGTCTTCGCCGCGATCGTGCGACTACCCCCTCCACCTCGGCGTCACCGAGGCCGGCCCCGCCTTCCAGGGCACCATCAAGTCGGCCGTCGCCTTCGGCGCGCTGCTCTCCCAGGGCATCGGCGACACGATCCGGGTGTCGCTGAGCGCTCCGCCGGTCGAGGAGATCAAGGTCGGCAACCAGATCCTCGAGTCGCTCAACCTGCGCCAGCGCGGCCTCGAGATCGTCTCCTGCCCGTCCTGCGGCCGCGCCCAGGTCGACGTGTACAAGCTCGCCGAAGAGGTCACCGCCGGCCTCACCGGCATGGAGGTCCCGCTGCGCGTCGCCGTCATGGGCTGCGTCGTCAACGGCCCGGGCGAGGCCCGCGAGGCCGACCTCGGCGTCGCCTCCGGCAACGGCAAGGGCCAGATCTTCGTCAAGGGCGAGGTCATCAAGACCGTCCCCGAGTCGAAGATCGTCGAGACGCTGATCGAAGAGGCGATGAAGATCGCCGAGCAGATGGAGAAGGACGGCGTGATGTCCGGCGAGCCCCAGATCTCGGTGGCCGGCTGACCCCGTACGCCGGAATCGGCCGGTCGTCCGGGGGCGGCGGCCCCCGGACTCCACGGGTACAGTGCGGAGAAATCAGCAGACACTCCCGTGTATGAGGCCCCGCACTTGTTGACGCAGACCACATCCCGGGTCCTCGAACCGAGCGACCTGGACGCCGCCCTCGCCGTCCTCGACCGTGAGCCGGTCGTGAACGCCTTCGTCACGGCCCGCGTCCGGATCGCGGGCCTCGACCCCTGGCGGCTCGGTGGCGAGATGTGGGGCTGGTACGAAGGCGGCGTACTGACGTCACTGTGCTACGCGGGCGCCAACCTGGTACCCATCTGCGCCACCCCCCGGGCCGTCCGCGCCTTCGCCGACCGCGCCCGCCGGGCCGGCCGCCGCTGCTCCTCCATCGTCGGCCCCGCCGAGGCCACCGCCGCCCTCTGGCGGCTGCTCGAACCCCAGTGGGGCCCGGCCCGTGAGGTCCGCACCCACCAGCCCCTCATGGTCACCGACCGCCTGTCCGAGCACATAGCCCCGGACCCGTACGTCCGCCGCGTCCGCAAGGACGAGCTGGAGGCGATCATGCCGGCGTGCGTGGCCATGTTCACCGAGGAGGTCGGCATCTCCCCACTGGCCGGCGACGGCGGCCTCCTCTACCAGGCCCGGGTCGCCGAACTCGTCGGCGCCGGCCGCTCCTTCGCCCGCTTCGACGCCGACGGCCGGGTCGTCTTCAAGGCCGAGATCGGTGCCGCCACCGACCGCGCCTGCCAGATCCAGGGCGTCTGGGTCGCCCCCGAACACCGCGGCAGGGGCGTCGCCGCCCCCGGCATGGCCGCCGTCCTGCGCTACGCCCTCACCGACGTCGCCCCCGTGGCGAGCCTCTACGTCAACGACTTCAACACCCCCGCCCGCCGGACCTACCGCAGGGTGGGCTTCCAGGAGTCGGGCGCCTTCATGAGCGTGCTGTTCTGAGCGGGCCCGGCCTGTAGTCTCCCCGGCATGCTGCGCTTTCCCGGTCACGGACGCCCAGGGCCCGACGACATCGTGATCGGCCCCCTCGACCTCCCCGGCCATGTCGACGAGGCGCTGGCGGTGCAGGCGCTGGCGTTCGGACTCGGCCCCGACGAGGTCGCCGTACGCCGCCAGATCGTGCTGCGCCACATGACCCTCCCGGGCGCCCGCGCCTACGGCGCCACCGTCCGGGGCCGGCTGGCCGGCTTCGTCTACGGCATGCCCAACGACCGCGCCCACTGGTGGTCCACCGTCGTCGAGCCGTATCTGCGGGCCCAGGGCCAGGGCGACTGGCTCGACGACTCCTTCGTCATCACCGAGCTGCACGTCCACCCCCGTCACCAGAAGCACGGCATCGGCCGCGCCCTGATCACCACCATCACCGACGGCGCCGCCGAGCCCCGCTCGATCCTCTCCGCCATCGACATCGAAAGCCCCGCCCGGCACCTGTACCGCTCGCTCGGCTACCGGGACCTCGCCCGCCAGGTGCACTTCCCCAGCGCCCCCCGGCCCTACGCCGTCATGGGCGCCCCGCTGCCCCTGCTGCGCGGCCGGCCGGCGGCGGACAGCCGCTAACCGATTTCCGCCGTCCCGTCCCGCCCGGCTAACCTCCTTGCCATCACCTAGACGCAGCAGGAGTACGAGAGCCATGGCGAAAGCACCGGTCCAGCGCATGTCCCAGTTGATGGCGAAGACGCTGCGCGACGACCCGGCGGACGCCGAGGTCCTCAGCCACAAGCTGCTGGTCCGCGCCGGCTATGTGCGCCGCACCGCCGCCGGCCTGTGGAGCTGGCTGCCCCTCGGCAAGAAGGTCCTCGCCAACGTCGAGCGCGTCGTGCGCGAGGAGATGGACGCCATCGGCGCCCAGGAGGTGCTGCTCCCCGCCCTGCTGCCGCGTGAGCCCTACGACGCCACCGGCCGCTGGGACGAGTACGGCCCCGAGCTGTTCCGCCTCCAGGACCGCAAGGGCGGCGACTACCTCCTCGGCCCCACCCACGAGGAGATCTTCACCCTGATGGTGAAGGACCAGGCGTCCTCCTACAAGGACCTGCCGGTCATCCTCTACCAGATCCAGTCCAAGTTCCGCGACGAGGCCCGCCCCCGCGCCGGCATCCTGCGCGGCCGCGAGTTCCTGATGAAGGACTCCTACTCCTTCGACCTCGAGGACGAGGGCCTGGCGAAGTCGTACGCCCTGCACCGCCAGGCGTACCAGCGGGTCTTCGAGCGCCTGGGCCTCGACTACCGCATCTGCGCGGCCACCGCCGGTGCCATGGGCGGCTCCAAGTCCGAGGAGTTCCTCGCGCCCGCCGAGGCCGGCGAGGACACCTTCGCCGACTGCCCGAACTGCGACTTCGCCGCCAACACCGAGGCGGTCGCCCACGAGCTGAAGCCCGTCGACGCCGCCGGGGTCCCGGCCGCCGAGGACATCCCCACGCCCGACACCCCCACCATCGAGACCCTCGCCGCGTCCCTCGGCGTCGAGGCCTCGGCCACGCTGAAGAACCTGCTGGTCAAGGTCGACGGCGAGATCGTCGCCGTGGGCGTGCCCGGTGACCGCGAGGTCGACATGGACAAGGTCGAGGCGCACTTCGCCCCGGCCGTCGTGGAGATGGTGACCGAGGCGGACTTCATCGCCCGCCCCGACCTGGTGCGCGGCTACGTCGGCCCGCAGGGCCTGGACAAGGTGAAGTACATCGCCGACCCGCGCGTGGCCCCGGGCACCGCCTGGATCACGGGCGCCAACAAGGCCGGCACCCACGCGAAGAACGTGGTCGCGGGCCGCGACTTCGAGGCCGACGAGTACGTCGACGTGGTCGTGGTGCGGGAGGGCGACCCCTGCCCCCGGTGCGGCACGGGACTGCGGCTGGACCGCGCCATCGAGATCGGGCACATCTTCCAGCTGGGCCGCAAGTACGCCGACGCCCTCAAGCTCGACGTCCTCGGCCAGAACGGCAAGCCGACCCGCGTCACCATGGGTTCCTACGGCATCGGCGTCTCCCGCGCGGTGGCGGCCCTCGCCGAGCAGACCGCCGACGACAAGGGGCTGTGCTGGCCCGCCGAGGTCGCCCCGGCCGACGTCCACGTGGTCGCCGCCGGCAAGGCCCTGCAGACCGAACTGGCCCTGGACGTCTCCGAGAAGCTGTCCGCCGCGGGTCTCCGCGTCCTGGTCGACGACCGCGCGGGCGTCTCCCCGGGCGTGAAGTTCACCGACTCGGAGCTGATCGGTGTCCCGCAGATCCTGGTCGCGGGCCGCCGCGCCGCCGAGGGCGTCGTCGAGCTCAAGGACCGCCGCACCGGCGAGCGCGAGGAGTTGACGGTCGACGAGGCGGTGTCCCGCCTGACGGCCTGACGGCCTGACCCGACCTGTCGCCCGGCGTCGACGGGGCCCCGTACGGGCGGGCCCCGTCGACGCCGGGCGTCTTGCTGGGGCGTGGTGCCGGGGGTGGGTTCACTCGCCGGCGTTTGCCGGGTGCCGCTGCGCCCACCCGTGCCGCCCCAGCGGCACGATTGCCCGCAGCTGGGGAGCCCAGCGGCACGGTTGCCCGCAGCTCGCCCCTGGGTCCTACAGCCAGCCCGCGAACTCCAGCAGCAGTTCCGCGTCCTGTTCGCGGCCCACGCGGCGGGCCCGTACACCCGATTCCACCGCGCGGAACAGGGTCCAGCCGCGCAGGCGTTCGCGGTCGACCTCCAGGGACTCCGCCAGGCGCTTCACCCGGCGTCGCGTCGTCGACGCACCCGACGTCTGCGCGATGAGGTCCTCCACTCGGTCACGGACCAGCCGCGCCAGGTCGAACGCGTGCTCACCGACCACCGGATCCGGCCCCACCGCCAGCCACGGCGTGCGCTCCCCGCCCAGCACCTTGCTCTGCCGGAACGTCCCGTGCAGCAGCCGGTGCTCGGGCGGCGCCGCCACCAGCTCCTCCCGGGCCGTCAGCGCGGCCTCCACCAGCGGTGCCACCTCCGGATCGGCCGCCGCGCTCGCCCGCATCGCCCGTGCCTGCCGCTCCGTGCGCTCGGTCACCGTCTCGAAGCCGTGCTCCTGCGGCGGGTCCACCCAGAGCCGGCGCAGCGTCCCGGCCGCCTCCAGCAGCGCCTTCGCCTCCGGCAACGAGCGCACCGACACATCCGGATGCAGCCGCTCGAGCAGCAGAACACCCTCCGCGGCGGAGGCCGGCTCCAGCAACTGCACCGCTCCCCGGCCGCCCCAGTGGGCCAGCGCCGCCCGCTCGGCCTCCGGGCGGGCCCGGCGCGGGGCCAGCTTCAGCACGGCGGGCGTGCCGTCGGCCGTACGCACCAGCACCACCAGGCTGCTGCGGCCGCCCGGCACCTGCACCCGCTCCACGGTCAACTCGCGCTGTGCCACGGCCTCGCGCGCCGTCTCCGGCAGCCTCTCCAGCCAGTCGTCGCCCTCCGGCGCCGTCTCACCGAGCGCCCTCACCAGACGCTTCGGCGGTTCGAAAACCATGCGCGAGTCGTTCCCTTCCTGCTCTACGCGGGGCCCGCCCCGTCAGGCCGACGGCGCCGGGGTCCCCGAAGCCGTACCGCTCCGCTCGGCGAGCCCAGGGAAGGGTACGCTCCCGCCGCTCCAGCGGACCGACCGCACCGCCGCCTCCCGCATCGCCTCGGCGGCCCCCCGGCGCCGCTCACCCTCGCTCGCCCGCACCAGATCGCCGTAGACCCCCGCCACGCGGTCCTCCAGCCGCGCCGCCAGCCGGACCGCCGACGCCGCGTCCGTCACCTGGAACGGCAGCGCGTAGCCCGCGGCGGCGGCGACGGGTTCGGCCCCCGTGTCCGCGACCGCGCGGACCAGCGCGTCCCTGCGCGCCCGGTGCGCGTCGTACGCCGTCCGCGCCTCCGTGCGCCGCCCCTCGCCGATCCGGCCGCCGACGACGCCGTAGCCGTACACCGCCGCGTGCTCCGCCGCCAGGGCCGCCTGGAGCGCCCGCAGTTCCCCGTCCTTCGCCTCGCGTGTCCCGCCCACCGTCATACCTCCGTCAGCAGATACACGTGCGCGGCGCCGGCCGCCGCGACCGAGGCCAGCAGCCGGGCCAGTTCGCCCGGAGCGTCGAGGAGCTCCTTCTCGCGCCGGCCCGCGATCTCCCGCTCGGCGGCGGCGAGTCCGGCGAGGGCGTCCTTCTCCTTCGCCGGCACGACCGGTGCGGGAGAAGGGGAGGCCGGAGCGGAGGCGGACGGCGACGGCGACGGCTGCGCCGTGTCCCCGAACGCCTCCGCGTGCCGTACGACCTCCGCGCGCAGCGGATCGAGCCGCGCCGCCAGCTTCGGATGCGCGGCCACCACCGCGCCGTACCGCGCGGCCAGTTCCCTGCTGTCCCGGGCCGCACGCGCGCGTGCCCGGTCGGCGGCCGAGGGACCGCTGCCGGCGGGGGCGCCGGAATCCCCCGACCCGGCGGAACAGCCCGCCGCCAGCAGGGCCGCCGGGGCGGCGGCGAGCAGACTCCTTCTGCGCGGCCCCGAACGGGCGCGCGGAGACAAGGGGAACGACACGGCAGACGTCCTCGGGGGGCTCGTACGAACACAGCGACGAAAAGGAGGCCGGGGCCCGTGATCACCGTACCCGTGCGCCCGCGCGCAGGCCCCCAGCGGCACCCTCCGTGACCGGTGGACGGCAACACCCTCCGCGACCGGATACCCTTTGACCAGACACGCGCACCGTCCCACAACAGCACACGCGGCCGAGGAGTCACCCGGATGAGCACCACCCAGAGCGAGAGGCTTCGAGAACTTCTGGAACCGCTCGTCAGCTCCCAGGGCCTGGATCTCGAAGAGATCGCCGTGGACGCGGTCGGCCGCAAGCGTGTGCTGCGTGTCGTCGTCGACTCCGACACCGGAGCGGACCTCGACCGGATCGCCGATGTGAGCCGCGCGCTCTCGGCGAAGCTCGACGAGACGGACGCCATGGGCAGCGGGGAGTACACCCTCGAGGTCGGAACCCCCGGCGCGGAACGCCTGCTCACCGAGCACCGGCACTACACGCGAGCCACCGGCCGCCTGGTCCGGTTCCAGCTCGCCGAGGGCGGCGAACTGACGGCCAGGATCCTCACGACCGACGACGAGGGCCTCGACCTCGAGGTGCCCGGGGTGAAGGGCCGCAAGCCCACCGCCCGCAGACTCGCCTTCGCCGACATCACCCGCGCGCGCGTACAGGTCGAGTTCAACCGCAAGGACAACGAGAAGGAAGAGGAGGCATAACCGTGGACATCGACATGAGTGCACTTCGGCTCTTGGTGCGGGAGAAGGAGATCTCTCTCCCCCTGCTGGTCGAAGCGATCGAGTCGGCCCTCCTCATCGCCTATCACCGCACCGAGGGAAGCCGCCGCCGCGCGCGCGTGGAGCTCGACCGGGAGACCGGTCATGTGACCGTGTGGGCGAAGGAGGACCCCGACGACCTCGAGGAGGGCCAGGAGGCCCGCGAGTTCGACGACACCCCGTCCGGCTTCGGCCGTATCGCCGCCACCACGGCCAAGCAGGTCATCCTGCAGCGCCTGCGCGACGCCGAGGACGACGCGACGCTCGGCGAGTACGCGGGGCGCGAGGGCGACATCGTCACCGGCGTGGTCCAGCAGGGCCGCGACCCGAAGAACGTACTGGTCGACATCGGCAAGCTGGAGGCCATCCTGCCGGTGCAGGAGCAGGTCCCCGGCGAGACCTATCCGCACGGCATGCGGCTGCGCAGTTATGTCGTCAGGGTGGCCAAGGGGGTGCGCGGCCCGTCCGTCACCCTCTCGCGCACGCACCCCAACCTGGTGAAGAAGCTCTTCGCCCTGGAGGTGCCGGAGATCGCCGACGGCTCCGTGGAGATCTCCGCGATCGCCCGCGAGGCCGGCCACCGCACCAAGATCGCCGTACGCTCCACCCGCTCGGGCCTGAACGCCAAGGGAGCCTGCATCGGCCCCATGGGCGGCCGGGTGCGCAATGTGATGGGCGAGCTGAACGGCGAGAAGATCGACATCGTCGACTGGTCCGACGACCCGGCCGAGATGGTGGCGAACGCCCTGTCGCCGGCCCGGGTCTCCAGGGTGGACATCGTCGACATGGCCGCCCGCTCCGCCCGGGTCATCGTGCCGGACTACCAGCTGTCCCTGGCGATCGGCAAGGAGGGGCAGAACGCCCGTCTCGCCGCCCGTCTGACCGGCTGGCGGATCGACATCCGCCCGGACACGGAACAGACCGGGGAATAGATCCAAGCCGCGGCTCGCTGAGATCACGACAGCTTTGCGCGCGGCAAGTGTTCGATTCTTGCCCCAAAGGGGTGAGGTCGGTCCGGGGAGGTAGACTGAGCAGTGTCTGGCCGGACACGTGCTGGCGTATGCCCTGAGCGCACCTGCGTGGGGTGCCGGGAGCGAGCGGTCAAGAGCGAGCTGTTGCGCATCGTGGTGATCGAGGACGCGTGCGTCCCCGATCCTCGCGGTACGCTGCCCGGCCGGGGTGCGTATGTGCACCCCGTCCCGGTCTGTCTCGACCAGGCGGTGCGCCGCAGGGCGTTCCCACGGGCGCTCCGCGTCCCGGGACCGCTCGACGTAAAGGCGTTGCGCCACTACGTCGAGCAGGCACAAGGTTGCTGAGCAGCGGCTTCACGCCGGCTGGACAGGCAACACGCACGAACATGCCGTACGGAACAAGCCGTGCGGTCTGGTACCTCGCGAGTCGAAAGCAGGTCGAGATTGCGATGAGCACTCGATGAGTACGCGATGAGTACGCCCATGAACTAGCGACGGTCCGGACGCAACCCGGACCTCAGAGGAGCGAAGTGGCTAAGGTCCGGGTCTACGAACTCGCCAAGGAGTTCGGTGTGGAGAGCAAGGCCGTCATGGCCAAGCTCCAGGAACTCGGTGAATTCGTCCGTTCGGCGTCTTCGACCATCGAAGCGCCCGTAGTACGCAAGCTGACCGACGCCTTCCAGCAGGGCGGGGGCAGCGGCAAGTCCGCCGCGAAGCCCGGCGCGCCCCGCAAGGCGGCCCCCAGGCCCGCCGCGCCGTCCCCGGCGCAGGCGGCCCGTCCGGGTCCGGCTGCCCCGAAGCCGCCGTCAGCACCCAAGCCCGCCGCGGCCCAGCCGCCGGCGGCTCCGTCCACCCCGTCGGCGCCCGCGCCGGCGGCCTCCGGCCCGCGTCCGGGCCCGCGGCCCGCGCCGCGTCCGGCTCCGGCGGCCCCGGAGTTCCAGGCCCCGCCCGCGGCGGCGGCCGAGGCTCCGGCTCCGGCCGGTCCGAAGCCCGCCGGCTCGCGTCCCGGCGCCCCCAAGCCCGGCGGTCGTCCCTCCGGTCCCGGTCAGGGACAGGGCCAGGGCGGCGGCCAGGGCGGTCAGGGCCGTCCGGCCGGCCAGGGTCAGCGTGCCGGTGGCGGCGCTCCGCGTCCGGGCGGTCGCCCGGCCGGTCCGCGTCCCGGTAACAACCCCTTCACCTCCGGTGGCTCCACCGGTATGGCCCGTCCGCAGGCTCCGCGCCCGCAGGGCGCGCGTCCGGGTGGTCCCGGCGGTCCCGGCGGTGCCGGTCCCCGTCCGCAGGCCCCCGGTGGCCAGGGCGGCGGTCCGCGTCCGCAGGCTCCGGGCGGGCAGCGCCCGACCCCGGGCTCGATGCCGCGTCCGCAGGGCGGTCCCCGTCCCGGCGGCGGCCCCGGCGGTCCGCGTCCCAACCCCGGCATGATGCCGCAGCGTCCCGCTGCCGGCCCGCGTCCCGGTGGCGGCCCCGGTGGCCGTGGTCCGGGCGGTGCGGGTCGTCCCGGCGGTGGCGGCGGCGGTCGTCCCGGCGGCGGCGGCTTCGCCGGCCGTCCGGGTGGCGGCGGTGGCGGTGCCGGTCGTCCCGGTGGCGGCGGCGGTTTCGCCGGTCGTCCCGGTGGCGGCGGTGGCTTCGCCGGCGGCGGTGGCCGTCCCGGCTTCGGTGGCCGTCCCGGTGGTCCCGGTGGCCGCGGTGGCACGCAGGGCGCCTTCGGCCGTCCCGGCGGTCCCGCGCGTCGCGGTCGCAAGTCGAAGCGGCAGAGGCGCCAGGAGTACGAGGCCATGCAGGCCCCGTCGGTCGGCGGCGTGATGCTGCCTCGCGGCAACGGCGAGTCCATTCGCCTGTCGCGCGGTGCTTCGCTCACCGACTTCGCGGAGAAGATCAACGCCAACCCGGCGTCGCTCGTCGCGGTCATGATGAACCTCGGCGAAATGGTCACCGCGACCCAGTCCGTCTCCGACGAGACGCTCCAGCTCCTCGCGGGCGAGATGAACTACACCGTTCAGATCGTCAGCCCGGAGGAGGAGGACCGCGAGCTGCTCGAGTCCTTCGACCTGGAGTTCGGCGAGGACGAGGGCGACGAGGAGGACCTGGTGGTCCGCCCGCCGGTCGTCACCGTCATGGGTCACGTCGACCACGGAAAGACCCGCCTCCTCGACGCCATCCGCAAGACGAACGTCATCGCGGGCGAGGCCGGCGGCATCACCCAGCACATCGGTGCCTACCAGGTCGCGACCGAGGTCAACGAGGAAGAGCGCAGGATCACCTTCATCGACACCCCGGGTCACGAGGCGTTCACCGCCATGCGTGCCCGTGGTGCGCGGTCGACGGACATCGCGATCCTGGTCGTCGCGGCCAACGACGGCGTCATGCCGCAGACGGTCGAGGCGCTCAACCACGCCAAGGCGGCCGACGTCCCGATCGTCGTCGCGGTCAACAAGATCGACGTCGAGGGTGCCGACCCGACCAAGGTGCGCGGTCAGCTGACCGAGTACGGCCTGGTGGCCGAGGAGTTCGGCGGCGACACCATGTTCGTCGACATCTCCGCCAAGCAGGGTCTGCACATCGACAGCCTCCTCGAGGCCGTCGTCCTCACCGCGGACGCCTCGCTCGACCTGCGGGCCAACCCCACGCAGGACGCGCAGGGCATCTCGATCGAGTCCCGGCTCGACCGCGGCCGCGGTGCCGTGGCGACCGTCCTCGTCCAGCGAGGCACGCTGCGGGTCGGCGACACGATGGTCGTGGGCGACGCCTACGGCCGGGTGCGCGCCATGCTCGACGACAACGGCAACAACGTCGCCGAGGCCGGCCCGTCGACGCCGGTCCAGGTCCTGGGCCTGACCAACGTCCCGGGTGCGGGCGACAACTTCATCGTCGTGGACGAGGACCGTACGGCCCGTCAGATCGCCGAGAAGCGCGCCGCCCGTGAGCGCAACGCCGCGTTCGCCAAGCGCACGCGCCGTGTGTCGCTCGAGGACCTGGACAAGGTGCTCAAGGCCGGCGAGGTCCAGCAGCTGAACCTGATCATCAAGGGTGACGCTTCCGGTTCGGTCGAGGCCCTCGAGTCCTCGCTGCTCCAGCTGGACGTCGGCGAAGAGGTCGACATCCGCGTCCTGCACCGCGGCGTCGGTGCGGTCACGGAGTCCGACATCGACCTGGCGATGGGCTCCGACGCCATCGTGATCGGCTTCAACGTGCGCGCCGCCGGGCGTGCCGCGCAGATGGCCGAGCGCGAGGGTGTGGACGTCCGGTACTACTCGGTCATCTACCAGGCGATCGAGGAGATCGAGGCGGCCCTCAAGGGCATGCTCAAGCCGGAGTACGAGGAAGTCGAGCTCGGTACGGCGGAGATCCGCGAGGTCTTCCGCTCCTCCAAGCTGGGCAACATCGCGGGTGTTCTCATCCGCTCCGGCGAGGTCAAGCGCAACACCAAGGCGCGCTTGCTCCGCGACGGCAAGGTCATCGCGGAGAACCTCAACATCGTGGGCCTGCGTCGCTTCAAGGACGACGTCACCGAGATCCGCGAAGGCTTCGAGGGCGGTATCAACCTCGGAAACTTCAACGACATCAAGGTCGACGACGTCATCGCGACCTACGAGATGCGCGAGAAGCCGCGGGTGTAACACCCCACGGTGCGTACCGGCCGGCGGGACCCACCCGGGTCCCGCCGGCCGGCGCGTCTGTGCGTGAAGGCCCGCAGGTCAGGCCTTCGGCGCCGGCCGGCGGACACAATATCCGTCGATCGGCGCACCCCCTTCGATGTACGGTTCTGATGTCCCCGCCCACCACGGACGGCGGGGCCGTCGATCCCGTACCGGCGGGTGAACCGGTTGTACATGTATGTGGGGACGCTGTCCTTCGACCTCCTCCTCGGTGACGTACATTCGCTGAAGGAGAAGCGCTCCGTCGTCCGCCCGATCGTCGCCGAGCTCCAGCGCAAGTACGCGGTGAGCGCGGCCGAGGTGGATCACATGGACCTCCATCGCAGGGCCGTCATCGGCCTCGCCATGGTGTCCGGCGACGCGGCGCACCTGACCGACGTGCTGGACCGGTGCGAGCGGCTGGTCGCCGGGCGCCCCGAGGTGGAGCTGCTGTCCGTCAGGCGGCGCTTCCACGGCGAAGACGACTGACGACCACAGCCCAGAGATACGCAGACAGGAAAGAACGGGAGACGGACCAGTGGCCGACAACGCGCGGGCGAAAAGGCTGGCGGACCTCATCCGGGAGGTGGTGGCCCAGAAGCTGCAGCGCGGGATCAAGGACCCGCGGCTCGGCTCGCACGTCACCATCACGGACACCCGGGTCACGGGTGACCTCCGGGAGGCGACCGTCTTCTACACGGTGTACGGGGACGACGAGGAGCGCACGGCCGCCGCGGCGGGCCTGGAGAGCGCCAAGGGCATCCTGCGCTCCGAGGTGGGCCGGGCGGCCGGTGTGAAGTTCACACCGACGCTGGCCTTCGTCATGGACGCGCTCCCGGACACGGCACGCAACATCGAGGACCTCCTCGACCGGGCGCGCCAGTCCGACGAGAAGGTGCGCGAGGCGTCCGCGGGCGCCTCGTACGCCGGTGACGCCGACCCGTACCGCAAGCCGGAAGACGACGAGACGGACGACACCGCCGAATGACCCAGAAGCACACCACGCCCGACGGCCTTGTCATCGTCGACAAGCCGTCGGGCTTCACCTCGCACGACGTGGTCGCCAAGATGCGCGGCATCGCCCGCACCCGGCGGGTCGGCCACGCCGGCACCCTCGACCCGATGGCGACGGGTGTCCTCGTCCTCGGCGTCGAGCGGGCGACCAAGCTCCTCGGCCACCTCGCGCTGACCGAGAAGGAGTACCTCGGCACGATCCGGCTCGGGCAGAACACGCTCACCGACGACGCCGAGGGGGAGCTCACCTCCTCCACCGACGCCTCCGCGGTCACCCGCGACGCCGTCGACGCCGGGGTGGCGAAACTGAGCGGCGACATCATGCAGGTGCCGTCCAAGGTCAGCGCCATCAAGATCGACGGGGTGCGCTCCTACAAGCGGGCCCGGGAGGGCGAGGAGTTCGACATCCCGGCCCGGCCGGTCACCGTCTCGTCGTTCTCCGTGCACGACGTCCGGGAGGCGGTCGCCGACGACGGCACCCCGGTGCTCGACCTGGTGGTCTCCGTCGTCTGCTCCTCCGGCACCTACATCCGCGCCCTCGCCCGCGACCTGGGCGCCGGCCTGGGCGTGGGCGGACACCTCACGGCGCTGCGCCGCACCCGTGTCGGCCCGTACAAGCTGGACTCCGCGAAGACGCTGGACCAGCTCCAGCGGGAGCTGACGGTCATGCCGGTCGCCGAGGCCGCCACCGCCGCCTTCCCCCGCTGGGACGTCGACGACCGGCGGGCCGGACTGCTCACCAACGGCGTACGGCTGGAGATGCCCGAGGAGTACGCCGGTTCCGGAGCCGTGGCCGTGTTCGGCCCCGACGACCGGTTCCTGGCCCTCGTGGAGGAACAGCGGGGCAAGGCCAAGAGCCTCGCCGTCTTCGGCTGAGGTCTCCTTTTGGGGATCCGCCCGTGGAGCGGCGCCACGGGGATGGACATGCCGCCGCTCCACGGTCCCCCTCGGTTCCCCCACCCCTAGGGTGTATCCATCCACCCCCGTCTGTTCACCCGTAAGTGCGGGCGCTCGGAGTGAACCGGGGGAGCGGAAGGGGGCGCGTTCCCCGGACGATCTGTCCCGCTGATCATCCTGGGCCTACTGTCGCAGCGAGGCACGGCTGAGCGACGGGAGGGTCCGACGATGCCGTACGACGTCCTGGTCCGCCTGTACGACCTCGCCGGCCGGCCGCGCGGCACCGGTTTCGTGGCCGATCACCGCGGCACGGTCCTCACCGGTCACGAGGCCGTCGACGGACTGCCCCGGCTCGTGCTGCACGCGGCGGGGGGCCGCCAGTGCGTGGTGACCGCCGACGCGGTGACCCCGCTGCCCGCCCTCGGCCTGGCCCTCGTCCGCAGCGAGGGCCTCGGCGTTCCGCCGCTGCCGGTCACCACGCGGCGCGGCGTGCCGCCCGGCACCTATGTGCGGATCCCCGCCGGAGGCTGGCGCGAGGCGCGCGTGCTGGGCACGGGCGCCGTGACCTACACCGCCACCGACCGCACCCATCTCCTGGGCGCCGCCCTGGAGTTGGCGGTCGGCACCGCGGGCCGGGACGCGCTGCGGCTCGGCGGCGGGGCCGTCGGCGGACCGGTCCTCGACGCCACCACCGGCACCGTGCTCGGCGTCCTCGGCACCGCCCTGCGCGCGGACGACCGCGACGCGGGCTTCGCCGTGCCGCTGCCGGGGCGCACCGGGGACGGCCCGCTCGCCGAACTGCTCGCCGAGAACGCGGCGACGGTCCCGGCCTACGGCGCCGACCTCAACGCCGCCGCACTCGTGGAGCTCACGGCCGTCACCGAGCCTGTCGGCCGGCCCGTCGTACGCGCGGAACCGGACGCGTTCGAGCGGGGCCAGGCCGCCGCGCAGGTCGGGTGCACGGCCCCGTCGGCCGACCCCGAGCCTGTCGACCGGCCGGCCGTACGCGCGGAACTCGACGCGTTCGAGCGGGGCGAGGCCGCCGTGCTGGGCCTGGTCGGACCGCCCGGCAGCGGCCGTACGACCCAGCTCGCGGCGCTCGCCGCCCGCCGGCACCGCGCCGGGGCGCCCACGCTCCGGCTGCGCGGTGCCGACCTGTACGCGGACGACGGTTCGGTCGCGGACGCCGCCCGGCGGGCCCTGAACCGGGCCGCCGCCCTTGTCGCCGCGTCCCGGGTCCCGTTCCCGGCGGCCCCGGAGGCGCTCGGGGACCTGAGCCCGGAGCATCTGGCCGGGCTCGCCCGCACGGTGGGCCGGCCGCTGCTGCTGCTCCTCGACGGGCCCGAGGAGGCCACGCTCCACCGGCCGGCCGCGTGGACCGCCGCCACCGCGCACTGGCTGCGGGCGACGGGGGCACGGCTGGTGGTGGCGTGCCGGGCGGAGTACTGGGAGGGGGCGGGGTTCCCGGCGGAGCTGCTGTACGGCGGCGGGGCACGCCCCGCCGGGCAGGGCCTTCCGGCGGGGCCGCCGCGCACCGGCGGGGCACGCCCAGATGGGCGGGGGTTCCCGGCGGAGCCGCCGCGCGCCGGTGCCCTCCCCGCGTGCGTGACCATCGGCGACCTCACTCCGGATGAGGCCCGGGAGATGCGCGCCCGGCACGGCGTCCCGGAGGGCGCGGTGGCCGACGCCGTGGCCCGGCACCCGCTGACCCTGCGGATGCTCGCGGAGCTGCGGGCCGCCGCCGCCTTCGACGCTCCCGTCGGCCGTGACGAGGTCTTCTCCGCCCACCTGGACCTGATGTGCCTGCGGATCGCCGTCCGCCTCGCCGACGGGAGCGGGGCCCGGGGGACCGCCGTACGCCGGCTGGCCGCCAGGGTCGCGGGGCGGGTGCACGAGGCGGCCCGCCGCAGCCTCGGCGCCGGGCACGGGGAGCTGGACCCGGGCACGTTCGGCGCGGTGTTCCCGTACGAGTCCGGCTGGGCGTCCGCCGTACTCGCCGAGGGGCTCCTCGTCCCGTCCGGGACGACCGGCTACCGGTTCGCCGACGAGGAACTGGCCGACTGGCTCCAGGGCACCCACCTCGACGTGGACGCTGCGCTGCACGCGCTGGTCCACCGGAACCAGTACGCACAGCCCGCCCCGGCATCCGGGTACGAGGACGCGGTGGCCGAGGGGACGGCATCAGGGGGTGGCTCGCTGCCCGATGCCGGGGCGGGCGGGGGCGGCGGCGGGCCCCTTCCGCCGGCCGGTCGCCGGCACGGCGTGGCCGGTCCGACCGCTGCCGTCCTCGATCCCTGGACCGTCGCCGGGCCCGACCCGTGGGCCGTCGCCGATGCCGAGTACCGGCCCGCCGGCGTGGACCTCCTCACGGAGGAGCCGCCCGCCGGGGCCGGTGGTGGTGGCCCGGCGGCCCTCGCCGCCGGCCGTGCGCTGCCCGGAGGTGCCGGCGCCGGAACCTCGGCACCGTCCGCCGTCGCCGCCCCGCCCCCTCTCGGCCCCGTCCCGCGTCACCGCATCGGCGTGGTCGTCGAGGCGCTGCTGTTTCTCGCGCGGCGGCACGGGAGCCCGCGCCTGTCCCCCCGGCTCACGGATCTGGTGCACGCCCTCGACGCCGATCCGGGCTCCTGGTGGGCCGCCCGGCTGCTCGGCGAAACCCTCGCGCGGGTGCCCGACGCGGCACCGTACACGGACGTACTGCGGCTGCTGGCCGACCGTCTCGTGGCCTGGCGGGAGCAGCCGCGGGGCGTGCCGCCCGAGCTGGGGCCCGCCTTCTGGGACGGACTCCGGCTGCCGCTCGAGACACGGTGCGCGCTGCTGCGGCGGCTCGTCCACGCCGACGGACCCCCGTGCGAGAGCGGCCCCCGGTTCCTCGACGCCGCCGCCCGGCTGCTCACCGGCGACCCCGTCGCCGTACTCACGTATCTCATCCGCTGGTTCGAGGACGACCGGCCGCTGCCCTCCACCCCGCACGCGACCGTGGCGACGGCCGCGCAGGCGCTGCTGCACACCCACCGGCGCGCGGCCCCGGACGCGCTGACCGAGGCGCTCGCCGACAGCGCGCACCGGCTGGCCGGCCAACTGCTGACCGCACTGGCGGAGGAGGAGCCCGCGGTGATGTGCCGGGCCGTCGACCGGTGGGCGAAGGACGCCCGGCCCGCCCGCCGCGCCCTCGCCGTCACCCACGGCCTGCGGGTCGCGCCGTACGCCCGCGACGACACCGACCGCACCCTGCTGCGGTACGCGGCCCTCGCCCTCCTCGTCCGCGCCGCCGACCGCGAACTGCACGGCGGCGCCCTCGCCCTCCTCGTGCGCGACCCGAACAGCAGGGACCGCCATCTGCCACGCGCCCTGGAGCGTTTCGCGGCCGGCGATCCCCACCTCCCGCCGAGCGCGCTGACCCCCGCCCTCGACACCCACCCGGAGCCCGTCCTCGACGCCTTCCGGGCCAGGCTGGGCACGGCGGACTCCGGTGAGGCGTTCGAGGCCCTCGCCGACGCCACCCCGCCCGTCCCGTCCCGTACGGTCGCCACGCTCGTACGGGAGGCGGTGGCCCGGCGGCCGGAGCTGACGGGCCATGTCGCCGCGTACGCCGACGGGCGGCTGGAGGCGGGCCCGGCGGCCCGTGCCCTACTGAGAGCACTGCTCACCGCCCTGCTCGACGGCGGCCCGCAACCCCTCCGGCTGGCCCTCTCCGGAGTCCTCGCCGCCCCCGGGACCCCCGCCTCCCGCCCGCTGCGCCGCGAGCTGCTGGACGTGCTGCTCGCCCGGGAGTCCGACCCCGCCGTCCTGGAGGCGGTCCTGCGCGCCGCGGCCCGTACCACCGGCCCCGAGCCGCGTGTCCTCGTCCACCGCGCCGGGCTGCTCCTCGTCCGCACCACGGAGGGCGCCGCCCGTTTCGACCGCTGCCTGGCCGATCTGGCGGATCACGTCCCCGGCTTCGCCACCGCCGTGGCCGGCTGGCTGGCGGACGCCCCGCGCGAGTGGGCCGCGCTCATCGGACCCGCCACCCGCGACGTCGTCGAGAACGCCGTCACCGCCTGACCCGCCATCCGGCACGTGCGCCCCGTCACACAGTCCCCATGCCGATGCGGACCCCCGGCACCCGGCATGGCACCCTTAGAGCTGCGCAGAGAAGACCCACGGACCGGGTTCGTCCGACAAGGTTTCGACAAGGAGCAGGCACAGTGCAGCGCTGGCGTGGCTTGGAGGACATCCCCCAGGACTGGGGGCGCAGCGTCGTCACCATCGGCTCCTACGACGGCGTCCACCGCGGGCACCAGCTGATCATCCGGCATGCCGTGGACCGCGCCCGCGCCCTGGGCGTCCCCGCCGTCGTCGTCACCTTCGACCCGCACCCGAGCGAGGTCGTCCGCCCCGGCACCCACCCCCCGCTGCTCGCCCCGCACCACCGGCGCGCCGAGCTCATGGCCGAGCTGGGCGTCGACGCGGTGCTGATCCTGCCGTTCACCACCGAGTTCTCGAAGCTGTCCGCCGCCGACTTCGTGGTCAAGGTCCTCGTCGACAAGCTGCACACCAAGGCGGTCGTCGAAGGACCCAACTTCCGCTTCGGCCACAAGGCCGCGGGCAATGTGCGGTTCCTCGCCGAGCAGGGCGAGGTCTACGACTTCGGCGTCGAGGTCGTCGACCTGTTCGTGTCCGGTGAGGCGGGCGGCGGCGAGCCGTTCTCCTCGACGCTCACCCGCCGACTGGTCGCCGAGGGCGGGATCGAGGGCGCCGCCGAGATCCTGGGCCGCCCGCACCGCGTCGAGGGCGTCGTCGTCCGGGGCGCGCAGCGCGGCCGTGACCTGGGCTTCCCCACGGCCAACGTCGAGACCCTCCCGCACACCGCGATCCCCGCCGACGGCGTCTACGCCGGCTGGCTGCACGCGCAGGGCGAGGCCATGCCGGCCGCCATCTCCGTCGGCACCAACCCGCAGTTCGACGGCACCGAGCGCACCGTCGAGGCGTACGCCATCGACCGCGTCGGCCTCGATCTGTACGGCCTCCACGTCGCCGTCGACTTCCTCGCCTTCGTCCGCGGCCAGGCCACGTTCGACACGCTGGACGCGCTGCTGGTGCAGATGGCCGACGACGTACAGCGCTGCCGGGAACTGGTCGCGGCGGCCGAGAAGCCGTAGCGGATCAGCCTTCGCGGGCGTGCGCCCAGTGGCACGCCACCTGCGCCGCACCGCTCCCGTCGGGCATCCCCGGATCCCGCTCCCGGCACGCCCGCGCCACCCCCGCCCGGTCCGCCGCACCGCCCGCCAGAACCGGACAGCGGGCGTGGAACCGGCAGCCGGAGGGCACCCGGGACGGGTCCGGGGGCTCGCCGGTGAGGATCACCGGATCGCCCGTGGCCTCGGGCAGCACCGACAGCAGCGCCCGCGTGTACGGATGCCGGGGTGCCGTCAGGACCCGCTCCACCGGCCCGGTCTCCACGATCCGGCCCAGATACATCACCGCGACCCGGTCGGCGATGTTCCAGGCCAGCCCGAGGTCGTGCGTGACGACCAGCGCGGACAGGCCCAGCCGGTCGCGCAGCCGCAGCAGTAGGGCCAGGATCTCCCCGCGTACGGACGCGTCCAGCGAGGCCACCGGCTCGTCGGCGACGAGGAGTTCGGGCTCCAGCGCCAACGCGCCCGCGATGACCACGCGTTGGCGCTGACCGCCGGACAGTTCGTGCGGATGGCGCAGGAAGAAGCGCTCGGGCGGCCGCAGCCCGGCGCGGGACAACGCGTCTGCGACGGCGGCGCGTTCGTCGCCGCCGAACCGGTGGATGCGCAGCCCCTCCGCCACGGCGTCGTACACCGTGTGCCGGGGGTTGAGCGAACCGCTCGGATCCTGCAGCACCAGCTGTACGCGCCTGCGGTACGCCTTCAGGGCGCGGCCGGAGTACTCCAGCGGCCGTCCGTCGAAGGAGACCTGGCCGGCGGTCGGCTCGACCAGCCCGAGCAGGGCACGGGCCAGCGTCGTCTTGCCACACCCCGACTCACCGACCAGGGCGACGATCTCACCGGGTCCGATGTCCAGATTTACACCGTCCACGGCCCGGGCGTCGGGTGCCCCGCGCCGCCCGGGGAAGGCGACACGCACGCCTCGCGCGCTGAGCAGGGGAACACGGGCAGGGGTCATGGATGACGGGGCCTCGCTTCCTCCGGTTCCCCGGCATCCACTGGATCCGGCCGGGAGGCCGGACTGTCGCCCGGTGTGTCGTCACGGGCATCACGGCCGCCGTTCGCCGGGTCCTGCCCCGCAGGGGAGGGGGCAGCCGCGTCCTCGGCCGGAGCGTCCCGCGGGGGAGCCGGGCCGTCGGCCGCCGGGGTGACCCGTACGCACGCCGCCCGCCGGTGCGGGCCCGCGGCGCGCAGCGGCTGGTCCTCCGTCGCGCAGGAGGTCAGCGCCACCGGGCACCGTGGCTGGAACGCGCAGCCCGGCGGCAGTGCCGAAGGGTCCGGGGGATCGCCCGGCAGTCCGCGGGGGGCGAAGCGGGACGCCGGGTCGCCGATGCGGGGAAACGCCGCCGACAGGGCCTGCGCGTACGGGTGGCGGGCGGCCTCGTAGATCCGGGCCGCCGGCCCCTCCTCGACCACCCGGCCCGCGTACATCACCGCGAGCCGGTCGCAGGTGCCGGCGAGGACCGCCAGATCGTGGCTGATCATGATGAGTCCCACGTCCTGCTCCGCGACGAGCTGCTCGATCAGCCGCAGGATCTGCGCCTGGATCATCACATCGAGCGCGGTCGTCGGCTCGTCCGCGATGATCAGCCGGGGGTCGCAGGCCAGCGCCATGGCGATCATGACACGCTGCCGCTGACCGCCCGACAGCTCGTGCGGGTAGGCCGACGCGCGCGCGGCGGGCAGCCCGACGTGCTCCAGCAGCTCCCCGGCCTTCTTCCGCGCCCCGGCCGGGGTGGCCTTCCGGTGCAGCAGGACCGGCTCGGCGATCTGGTCACCGACGCGCCGCACCGGGTTGAGGGAGTGCATCGCCCCCTGGAACACGATGGAGGCCCCGGCCCAGCGCACCGCCCGTACCCGGCCCCACTTCATGGCCAGCACGTCCTCGCCGTCCAGCAGGATCTCCCCGCCGACCCGGGTCCCCGCCGGCAGCAGCCGCAGCAGCGCCAGCGCCAGCGTGGACTTGCCGCACCCCGACTCCCCGGCGAGGCCCAGCTTGCGGCCCGCCTCCAGCCGCAGGTCCACCCCGCGTACGGCGGCCGCCCCGCCCGCGTACGTCACCGTCAGGTTCCTGACGTCCAGCAGGGTCAACGGGACACCCCCAGCCTGGGGTCGAGGACGGACTCCACGGCCCGCCCGCACAGCGTGAACGCCAGCGCCACCAGCGCGACGGCGATGCCCGGCGGCACCAGATACCACCAGTGCCCCGCACTCACCGCCCCCGCCTCCCGGGCGTCCTGCAACAGCCCGCCCCACGACACCACCGTCGGATCACCCAGCCCGAGGAACGCCAGCGTCGCCTCCGCGAGGATCGCCGAGGAGATGATCAGGGTCGTCTGCGCCAGCACCAACGGCATCACATTGGGCAGTACATGCCGGGACATGATGTGCCAGTGCCCGCCGCCCAGCGCCCGCGACCGCTCGATGTACGGCCGGGTCTCCACGGCCAGCGTCTGCGCCCGGACCAGGCGGGCCGTCGTCGGCCAGGTCGTCACCCCGATCGCCACCACGATCGTCAGCAGCGACCGGGACATCACCGTGGCCAGCGCGATCGCCAGCACCAGCGTCGGCATCACCAGGAACCAGTCGGTGATCCGCATCAGCACCGTCGCGTACCAGCCCCGGAAGTGCCCGGCTGTCACCCCGATCACCGTGCCGATCGCCACCGACAGCACCGCCGCGAGCAGCCCCACCAGCAGTGACACCCGCGCACCCCAGATCACCAGACCGAGCAGGTTCCGCCCGAACCGGTCGGCGCCGAACGGGAGTCGCGTGCTCGGATGCTCCAGCGGGCTGCCCGGAGCCCCGGTCACATCGGCCACGTCGGAACCGACGAGCAGCGGAGCGGCCAGGGCGAGCAGCGCGAACAGCGCGAGCGTGGCGAGCCCGAACAGACCGGCCCGGTGCGTGCGGTACCGCCGCCAGAACCGCAGCGCCGACGCCCGGCGCCGCTGCCACGCCAGGGCACGAGGGCCGCGCGCGGCCGGCGTCCGCTCGGTCGTCATCGGCCCACCCGGGGATCGAACAGCGGATAGAGCAGGTCGGCGAGCGTGTTCATCACGATCACCGCTCCGGCGAACACCAGGAACAGCCCCTGTACCAGCGGCAGATCGGGCACGCTCAGCGCCTGGTAGAACAGCCCGCCGAGACCCGGCCAGGAGAACACGGTCTCCACCAGGATCACCCCGGCCACCGTCCGCCCGAGGTTGACGAAGACCAGCGTCACGGTAGGCAGCAGGGCGTTGGGCACGGCGTGCCGGCGCCGTACGAGATCGTCGCGCAGCCCCTTGGCCCGCGCCGTCGTCAGATAGTCGCTGCCCATCTCGTCCAGCAGCGCCGACCGTGTCACCAGCAGCGTCTGCCCGTACTCCACCGCCACCAGCGTCGCCACGGGCAGCACGAGATGGTGCGCCACGTCCACCACGTACGCGAAGCCCTCCTCGCCGCCGCCCGACTCCATGCCACCCGTCGGGAACAGTCCCGGCACCGGACCGATCCCCACCGACAGTGTGGTGATCAGCAGCAGCCCCAGCCAGAAGGACGGCAGGGAGTAGAGCGTCAGCGCCAGCCCCGTGTTGAGCCGGTCCCCGATCCGCCCGTGCCGCCACGCCGACCGGGTGCCGAGGGCGATGCCGAGCGCCGTGTAGAGGACGAACGCGGTCCCCGTGAGCAGCAGGGTGTTCGGCAACGCCTCCGAGATCTTGTCGACCACCGGCGCGCTGAACTGGTACGAGGTCCCCAGATCACCGGTGAGCGCCTTGCCGCAGTAGTCGGTGAACTGCTGCCACAACGGCAGGTCGAGCCCGAATTCCCGCCGATACGCGGTCAGTTGCTCCGCCGACACCTGGCGTCCGCCGGTCATGAACTTCACCGGGTCGCCCGGGATCAGCCGGAAGAGGAAGAAACCGGTGACGAGGACGGCGAGAAGGGACACGGCCGCACCGGCCACCTTGCCCGCGACATACCGCGGATAGGCGGTGCCTGCCCTGCGGGCGGCCCCCGCGCCCCCTGCCGGTGCGGATGCCGCGTCCGTGGTCGTCGCCACCCCGCCCGCCCCGCCTACTCGCGGTCCTCGGCCGTGGCGCGACGCCGCAGCGCCATGAACGCGCCCAGCCCCGCGAGGACGACGACTCCCGCCACGATCCCGATGACCACGCCCGTCGACGACGAACCGCCGCCCGTGTCACCGGAGTCCGCGGGCACCGCCGACCACCAGCTCCAGTAACCGTCCTGGCCGTAGATGTTGCCCGCCTTCGCCGGCATGGTGGTGATCGACGCGATCTGGTCCGTACGGTACGCCTCGACCGCGTTCGGATAGGCCATGACGTTCATGTACCCGAGGTCGTACAGCCGCGACTGCATCTGCCGTACGATCTCCGCCCGTTCACCGGCGTCGTACTCGGCGAGCTGCCGCGCGTAGAGCTCGTCGTACGTCTTGTCGCAGATGAAGTTGTCGGTCGCGCCGGTCTCCTCCGGGGTCGCCGGAAGGGCCGCGCAGGTGTGGATGGAAAGGACGAAGTCGGGGTCGGGGTTGACCGACCAGCCGTCGAAGGCGAGGTCGTACTCGCCGGCCAGCCAGGGATCGGTCACATTGTCCAGGCAGTTGAGTTCGACGCCGATGCCGAGGTCGCCCCACCACTCCTCGAGGTACTGGCCGATCGCCTTGTCGTTCGGGTCCGTGGCGTGGCACAGCACCCGGTAGCTGAGCGGCTCGCCGTCCCTGCCGACGCGGTCGCCGTCGCCGTTCTTCCGGTAGCCGGCCCGGTCGAGCAGCCGGGCCGCCTCCGCCGGGTCGTACGCCAGTTCCTGCTCGGGCGACGGCTCCCAGAAGTACTGCGCGTAGCGCGGCGGGATGTAGCCGGCGCCCTCCACGGCGTGCCCCTGGAACACCTTGTCGATGACGGTCCTCCGGTCCACCGCCATGAACAGCGCGTTCCGCACCCGCTGGTCGAGCAGTGACGGATGCCCGTCACCCATCTTCTCGCCGTTCTTCGCCTTCGCGCCCGGGTTGGTGGCCAGGGCGTAGAAGCGGCGGCCCGGGGCGTCGTTGACGCGGATGTTCCCGTCGCGCTTCAGCGAGGCGGACTGCGCGGGCGTCAGGGACGGCGACCCCGCGACGAACGACACCTCGCCCTTGCGCAGCGCCGACACCGCCGCGTCCTGGTCCTTGTAGTAGCGGAAGACGAGCTCGTCGAACTTCGGTGCCCCGCGCCAGAACTCCTTGTTCGACTTCAGCCGCACATAGCTGTCCGCCTTGTAGTCGGTGAGGATGAACGGCCCGTTGCCGACGAGGGGGAAGTCCTTGTCGTTGTTGAACTTCGAGAAGTCGTCGACCTTCTCCCACACGTGCCGGGGCACGATCGGCACGTCCAGCGCCGTCATCGTGGCCTGCGGCTTCTTCAGCCGGATGACGAGTCGGGTGGGGCTCGGCGCGGTGACCTTCTCGAAGTTGGCGACGAAGCTGCCGTTCGCGGTGGCCGCGCCCGGGTCGCTCATCATCGTGTTGAACGTCCAGGCCGCGTCCTTCGCGGTGGCTTGCTCGCCGTCCGACCACTTCGAGTCCGAGCGGATGGTGTACGTCCAGGTCAGCTTGTCCGGCGACGACTCCCACCGGGTGGCGAGACCCGGGATGACGTGGTTGTCCTCGGCGTCGTAGTTCGTCAGGTACTCGTAGGTGAGGCGGTGGATGCTCGTACTGAGCAGCCGTACCGCAAGGAACGGGCTGAGCGAGTCGACGCTCTGCGCCACCGCGACGGTGAGCACCTTGTTCCCGTCGCCGGCGCCGTGGGCCTGCTGCGGCGCCGGGCCGAGCGTGGCGAGCCCGGCGCCGAGCGTGAGTGCGGCGGCACCGCCCGCCATGACGAGCCGGACGCGGTGACGGCCGCTGTACTGATCGTTCGTTTCCATGGTCGCTGACCTCGCGTCATCGCTCGCACGGGAAGGGCGGGTCGATCAGATGAGTGATGAGTGTGTCTATCAGCGGCGGCTGCGACCGTCAACGGCGCATGTGACCCCATGTGGCCTGCGACAACGCCGAGTTGATGGCGTGCGGCCCGCCCATTGGTCGAGACCGGTGACGCGTTCCTGGCCAGGGCCTGACGGGCCCGCCCGGACCCGGCAGACGCGAAGCGGCCCCTCGGGAGGGGCCGCTTCGGTGGGTGGTGCGGTGGCCTACTGCTGACCGGGGTGGGGCGGGTACGGCTGCCCCGGCACCTGGCCCGGCATCTGCGGGTACGGGTGGCCGGGCTGGGCCGGGGGCGGTGCCGGCTGGGCGTAGGGCTGCCCGGGCGCCGGCTGCTGCGGATACGCGCCCGCCTGGCCCGGAGCGGGCTGGCCGGGGAAGTGCTGCCCCGGCATCGGCGGCGCGGCGACCGGCGGCGGGTTGCCGTCGGAGGTCCACAGCCCGTGCGACTGCTGATGACGTACGAAGTCCTCGGCGACCAGCGCCGCGAGGTTGAAGTACGCCTCCCGCACCTTGGGCCGCATCATGTCGAGGTCGACCTCCGCACCGGCGGCCAGATGCTCGTCGAACGGTACGACGAGCACGCCCCGGCACCGGGTCCGGAAGTGCGCCACGATGTCGTCGACCTTGATCATCTTGCCCGTCTCGCGCACCCCGGAGATCACGGTGAGCGACCGTGACACCAGGTCCGCGTACCCGTGCGCGGACAGCCAGTCCAGCGTCGTACTGGCACTGCTCGCACCGTCCACGGACGGTGTGGAGATGATGATCAGCTGGTCGGCGAGGTCCAGCACCCCGCGCATGGCGCTGTAGAGCAGACCCGTGCCCGAGTCGGTGAGGATGATCGGGTACTGCCTGCCGAGCACGTCGATCGCGCGCCGGTAGTCCTCGTCGTTGAACGTCGTGGACACGGCGGGGTCGACGTCGTTGGCGATGATCTCCAGCCCGGAGTACGCCTGCGACGTGAACCGCCGGATGTCCATGTACGAGTTGAGGTACGGGATCGCCTGGACGAGGTCACGGATGGTGGCCCCGGTCTCGCGCCGCACCCGGCGGCCGAGCGTACCGGCGTCCGGGTTGGCGTCGATCGCGAGGATCTTGTCCTGCCGCTCGGTGGCGAGGGTGGAGCCGAGCGCGGTGGTGGTCGTCGTCTTGCCGACACCGCCCTTGAGGCTGATGACGGCGATGCGGTAACAGGACAGCACCGGCGTACGGATCAGCTCCAGCTTCCGCTGCCGCTCGGCCTCCTCCTTCTTCCCGCCCAGCTTGAACCGTGAACCACCGGACGCGGGGCGGCTGCTCTTCGCCTTCTGCTTCTTGCTGTTGAGCAACCGGTCCGAGGACAGCTCCACGGCGGCGGTGTAACCGAGGGGCGCGGCACCGGGGTTGGTGGGCTGCCGGTGGTCGTGCTGGATGGGCTGCGGCCAGGCGGCACCGGCGCGGGGATCGACGGGCTGCTGAGGGGGCTGCCCCTGCGGCGGCACACCGGGGTGCGGCTGCTGCGGCTGCTGCTGCCCGGGGGCGGCGGGCTGCTGCGGCTGCGCCGGCGCGCCGGGCTGCTGCGGGAAGCCGTACCCGGCGGGCTGGGCCGGGGGAGCCGGCACGGCTCCGGGCGGGAAGCCGTCCGCCTGCGGGCCGGGCGCGGGTGGGGCCGCGGCACCGGGCTGCTGCGGGAAGCCGTAGCCCGCCGGAGGCTGCGGGGCACCCTGCTGCGGGAAGCCGTATCCGGCGGGCTGGCCGGGGGTGGGCTGTGGCGGAGTCTGGGGTGCCGCGGCGGGCTGCTGGGGGAAGCCTGCGTTGGGCTGCGGGTCGGGGGTGGACGGAGTGCCCGGCTGGGGCTGCGGAGTCGCGGCACCGGGGGCGCCGCCGGTGGGCGGGAAGCCGTATCCGGCCGGGGGAGTCGGGGCGGAGCCCGGCTGCGGCAGGTAGAAGCTGGTCTCGGCGCCGACTGCTGGCGCGGGCGGGGTCTCGGGCTGCGGCGCCGGGGCGCCGGGCGGGAAGCCGTAGCCGGACTGCGGGGCCGGGGGCGGGTTCCAGGCGGCGGGCGCGGGCTGCGGTGCCTGCGGCTGGAACGGCGGCTGCTGGGGCTGCGCGTCCGCCGGCTGCACGGGGGCCTGCGGCGGCTGCGGCGGCCACTGACCGGCCGGCGCCGGGGCAGCGGGGTACGCGGGCGGGACGTCGGGCGCGGCAGGGACGGCGTCCTGGGGCGCGCTGTCCTCGGGGGCCTCGTCGGGCACCTCGTCGGCCGGCACCGCGTCGTTCACCGGCTCGGCGTCCTCGGGCTCACCGGCGGGGGATGCGTCCGCCACCGGAGCGTCCTGCGGCTCGTCCTCCGGCTCGTCCTCCGGCTCGTCCTCCGGTTCCACCGGCGTCGCGTCGTCCGACCCCTCGGTCACCGGGGACTCGGCGTCCCCGGTTTCCACGTCCTCGGCGTCGGTGACGTCGACCTCGTCGGACTCCCCGGAGGGCTCCTCGGAGTCCGATTCCGAGTCCGAGTCGGATGGGGAGTCGCTCTCGACCTCCTCCTCCTCCTCGGCGGCCGGCTCGGGCCGTACGTCGTCCTCCGCCTCCGCGCTCGCCTCGGGCTCGGCCTTCGGCTGATCCTCGGGCTCGTCCTCCGCCTCACGCTCCGCGATCTCCCGCTTCAGCGCCGCGACGGAGAAGCGGATCGTCGCACCGCTCTCCAGATCACCGTTGTCGTCCCCGAACCCGCCGGCCGCGACGTCCGGCACAGCCGAGGGCGAAGCCGCACCGGAGTCCGCGGGCTCGCCCGCCGCCTCCGGCCGCTGCGGCTCGAACCCGCTCCCCGCCGGCAGCCTCGGCACGGCCACGGGAGCCCCCGACGGCGGTGCGGGCGGCGCGGGCGGCGTGAACGGCGCGGCAGGCGCCGGAGGCGTGAACGGGGCGCTCGGTGCGGACACGGGCGCGGGCGGAGTGAAGGGCGTCCCCGGCGCGGGCGCGGGCGGCGGTACCGGAATCGCCGACGGCCCGCCGGCCCCCACGGCGTGCGGCGGCGGAGTCAGCCCCGGCAACGGCGGAATCGGCCCGCCGGACGAAGGCGCCGGGGCCGGAGCGGAAGGCGTGGACGGCGGCGTGTCCGAGGAACCCGAGGAACCGGAGGAAGCGGACGAACCCCCCGGCTCCGAACTCCCCGAAGCGTTCTGCGTGTACCAGGCCGGCGGGGCGTAGTCGATGGTGAACTCGCCCGTCGTCTCGATGGCGGACTCGGCGTCGGGCTGGTCATCGCCGGGTGTCGCCCAGCCCCCGCGCGTCCCGTCCCGATCGCTGCTCACAGTTCCTCCTGATTGGTCGTGCACCCTCATGCCACGCTGGGGCGACCGTGTTTGTCGTCCGTAGTGCTTCGCAGTGGTCCGAAGCCGCTCGAGATCGTGCGAGGTCCTCCGATGCCATCGGTCTCCCCCGCTCTCACCCGGGACGCCGCCGCCCGGTTCACGGGTTCCGACGTCACGCCCACACCCAGCCTAATCACCACCCGCCCCCCTGTGGCAGGCCCGCCCGCCCCCCTCCACAGGGCGCAACAGGGCGCAACCGGTGGGCAGTCGCCCGACATCCACCCGCAAACCGGGCATCAACGGCATCCATATGGGCAGGAAGTGAAAGCCGGGTGACGAAACGGCACCCCCGTCGACCCGGCCCGCTCAGTCCATCCGGCGGGGCATGCCCAGCAGACCGGTCTCCGCGTCCGTGGGACGGGTCGTCACATACTGCCGGTCGCCGTCGGCGCACCAGAGCGTCACCCCGTCGGCGAGGGCGGGCAGCGACTCCACCTCGGCCCGGGGAAGGCCCATCGTCCTGCCCAGTTCCGCCGCCTCGTCGGGCGAGACCCGCTGGATGCCCGCCAGCCGCGCCTTCCGGAGCAGCCCCGGCGCGACAGGGCTCAGATACGGCAGCAGCGTCAGCAGCGACTGCCAGGGCCCCGAGACGACCCGCCCCCGGGGCGGCCGCATGCCGCAGTCCCGCACCACCAGCACGGGCGTCCCCGCGGACGCGCCCTGCGGCGGCACGCGCCCCACGTCGTACACCGTCAGCCCGTTCTGCCCGCCTCCCATGGCGTGCAGCATCCGCTGCCAGGCCTGCGGGCGCCCCGTCTCCACCGCGACCCGCGCGCCGGTCGCGGCCGCCCGCAGCGCGAGCACCTGCGCCGTCCACAGCCCGCCGATCAGGACGACGTCGTACGGCGTGGGCCGGTTGAGCCCGAGCACCGCGGGCCGGCCGTGGGCGTCGACACCCGCGATGACCCCGTCGTCGCCGATCGGCAGCGCGAGCGCGTCCACCTGGTCCACGGACAGCGTGTGCCGTCCGTGCCGGGGCCCGGCCGGTCCGAAGCCGCTGAGCAGATGCCGGACCGGCCCCCGACCACCCGGGCCCGCGTCGCCCTCGCCGGGTACCGGCGGCCCACCGGCCGCCGCCGTGGTCGATGTCGTCACCGCGTACCTCCCAGCGGCAGTGTGGCCAGCATCGCGGGCATCTGCTCCCGGTCCAGACGCGTCAGGCCCGCCCCGGCCTGCCGCGCGGACTCCTCCAACGCGCGGCGCGCCGCCACCAGTTCGTCGTCAGCGCGGCCGGTCACCCGCAGATGCCCGGACAGGGACACCTCCTGGCCCTCCGTGTGCGCCAGCGTGAGGCTGAAGGTGGTGGCGAGCGCCGGAACGGCCGTGACCCGGGCGACGAACCGGGGCAGCGCCGGCCCGTCGCTCCCACCGGTCCCGGGCCAGCGCCGTATCCAGTACGTCGTGTGCCGGCGGTTGTCGCAGCGCCAGCTGCGGCCGGACTCCTCGGTCCGCCGCTCCCTCGTCCCGGCCCGCCCGGCCTCCGCCGTCACCAGCGGATTGGCGCACGCCGACGTGGCGAGCGCGGCGATCAGCTCCTCCTCGTCCAGCACCGTCGTGCGGAAACCGGCCCCCGTCAACCGGCTGGCGAGATGATGAGCCGCGCGGGCGACACACTTCCGCGCCCCGACCGGACCGCCGCCGCGCGCGGCCACGGCCTCGGGACACAGCTCGGGGTCCAGCTTCAGCGCGATCCACGTGATGCGCACCGCCGGGACCTCCGTCCGCTCCTGCAGCGGCGCGTAGTTGGCGACCGCCACGGACTGCGGCGGCAGATGCGGCGCGGGAGCGGGCTGGGTGTGCAGGACGATCTGCGCCGACTCCAGCCGGATCCCGTCCACTTCGAGCGCGTCCCGCACCAGACCGAGCGGCAGGGGTTGCCGGCTGGGCTCCGCGCGCAGCGCGGTGAAGTCGGCCTCCACCTGCACGACCGCCGTGACGAAGGTGCCGTCGCCGATGATCCCCACCGGCCGCCGGTCCCGTACACCGTGGGAGTACGTCCGCAGCGCGGGGGCGCATTCGAGCACCGGCGCCAGCCCCGGCTCGGTCCCCGGCGGCACCTCGGCGGTCGCGGCCCGCCGCTGCCGCGCCTTCAACGCCTGTGCCGTGGCCAGCCACTCGGGCAGTGAGCGACCGCGACGGCGGACGACGGCCAGCGCCACCAGCACCACGGCGACGACCACGGCCGGCACCAGGACCACCGCACCGGCCACCCAGCCGACCAGTAGCACGGCCGCGGCGATCTCCAGCAGCACGAGTCGTTGCAACCGGAACGAACCCCCCTGGCCCGGACGTGTTCGGAGCCGCAGCGAACCCCGTACGGGCGCCTCGCCCGCCGCCGGCCGGCCCGCGCCTTCCGGACCGCCCGCCGATGCCCCCGCCGGCCCGCGCACCCGCGTCCCCGAAGCCCGCACTCCATCCCCCCGCTCTGGTCACCGCCCGGGCAACTGCCCTGCCACGGCCCGGAAAAGCCCGTACCCTACCTGCTCCACACGCACCGGCGATCACCAGGCATAGTAGGGGGCCGGTCCGACAACGGGCGGCCCGGGATTCGGTCCCCGGGGGCGGTAGCGGGGGAGCTGTACTCACTCATGGCATCACGGCGGGACGAACTCAACGCCTACACGTTCGCGAAGCGGCGCATGCTGGCCGCCTTCCTCCAGCCCTCGCCGTCGGGCACCGAGGAGGGAGCACCGCGGCCGCTGCGGGCCGTCGTCCCCAGTCTGGTGGTCGGCGCTCTGGTACTGGGCGTGTTCGGGGCCTGGGGCATGTTCCAGCCCACCGCCCCTCCCGGCTGGGACGAGCCCGGGGCACGGGTGATCGTCGGCAAGCAGTCGACGACCCGTTACGTCGTGCTCGACACCGACGGGGTCACCCGCCTGCACCCGGTGCTCAACCTCACCTCGGCACGCCTGCTGATGAAGGACGCGGGATACAAGGTCGTCCAGGTCGACGACAAGATCCTCGACTCCGGCGAGCTGCCGCGCGGACCGATCCTCGGCATCCCCTACGCACCCGACCGGCTGCCCTCCGCGGACGAGGCCGGCCGGGCCAAACGCTGGGCCGTCTGCGCGCAGCCCGGCGGCAAGGACGGAAACGGCACGGTCCAGCAGGCGACGTTCGTGCTCGCCGGTGCCGACCGGGAGAAGACCGAAGGCAAGGGCCGGCTGTCCGGCGGTGACACGCTGTACGTGAGGACCCGCACCGGTGAGCGGCATCTCGTGGACGCCCGCGGCACCTCGTACGCCGTCACCGGCACGGAGACGGACCCGCTGACCATCGCGCTCGTCGGCTCCCGCAAGCCCCAACCCGTCGCCAGGGAATGGCTGTCCACCCTCCACGAGGGCGCCCCCATCCGCTTCCCCCGGCTGCCGACCGGCGTCGGCGACCCGGCGAACGTCCCGGGACAGCTGTCCGCGGACGAGAACAGGGTCGGCATGGTCCTGCGGACCGAGACCGGCGAAGGCACCCGGTACTACGTCGTCCTGCCCGGCGAGGTGCGGCCGGTCACCGAGTTCACCGCCTGGCTGCTGATCTCCTCGCCGCAGACGGCCCCCCTCGACATGAACGGCAGGGCCCGCACCGTGGGCCTTCAGGACTTCACCGCCGCCCCCGAGCCGTTCGCCGGCCAGCCCGCCGACTGGCCGGACCGCAGGGCCCGCCAGGTCAACTCGCCCGACGGCGGCCGCGACACGGTGTGCAGCGTGCTGCGCGACGTGGGCCGGGACAACTCGACGGTCCTCAGCACCTGGGCGGGCAGCGGCTACCCGGTCGACATCACGGCCGACGGCACCAGCACCTATGTCACCCCGGGAACGGGCCAGCTCTACACCCAGATCCAGGGCACCGCCTCCGACGCCGGATCCCTCTTCCTCGTGACCGATACCGGACTGCGGTACGCCGTCCAGGCCAACGGCGACAGCGACAGCGACACCTCCGACATCGGCGCCGCGGACCCCGGCGAGGGCGCCGAGGCCCCCGAGCCCAGCGAGGCCCAGGTCAAACTCGGCTACCAGAACGTCCGTCCGGCACGGATCCCGCTGGCCTGGTCCGAGTTCCTCGCCAAGGGTCCGCGCCTCGACACCAACGGCGCACGTCAGCCCCAGGGTTCGTGACCGCCCGCCCACGCAGACGTACAACAGGAAGGGACCGCACCGGTGTCGCCGACCAAGGCCGCCCTGCTGGCCACCGCCGTACTCCTGACCGCACTGGGCCCGGCCCAGGACGCGCCGCAGCGCCTGCGCCTCGACGGCAGCGGTGAGTGCGCCCATCCCGGCAAGCGGCAGTTCAAGGCCCGGCCCTGGCCCCTGCAACGGGTCCTGCTGGACGAATTGTGGGAGGGCACGGACAAGGGCAAGGGCGTACGCGTGGCCGTCATCGACACCGGCGTCGACGACAGGAACCCCCAACTTGCCGGCGCCGTCGACAAAGCGGCCGGACTGGACCTGCTCACCAAGGGCAGGGGCGGCGACGCCACCACCGACGAGGTCGGCCACGGCACCAAGGTCGCCGGCATCATCGCGGCCCGGCCCCGTGAAGGGACCGGATTCGTCGGCCTGGCCCCGGACGCCACCATCATCCCGATCCGTCAGAACGACGCCGGCAGCAGCGGCGACTCCGACTCCATGGCTAGGGCCATCGACCACGCCGTGGCCCGGGGCGCCGACGTCATCAACATCTCGCAGGACACCACCAAGCCGCTGTCCGCCGGCTCCGCCCTGGCCGAGGCGGTGCGCAAGGCGATCGCGGCGGACGTCGTCGTGGTCGCCTCCGCGGGCAATGACGGCCTGGACGGCAAGGTCAAGAACACCTACCCCGCGGCCTTCGACGGCGTACTCGCCGTGGCCTCCTCGGACCGGAACAACGAACGCGCCGCCTTCTCCCAGGCCGGGGACTTCGTGGGGGTGGCCGCGCCCGGCGTCGACATCGTCTCCACGGTCCCAGGCGGCGGCCAGTGCACCGACAGCGGCACCAGCTTCTCGGCCCCCTTCGTGGCGGGCGTCGCGGCCCTGCTCAAGGAGAAGCACCCGGACTGGACCACGGCACAGATCGTCACGCGGATCGAGCAGACGGCGGAGCGCCCGGTCAACGGCCACGACGACTTCGTCGGCTGGGGCGTGGTCGATCCGGTCCGGGCCGTGCAGGAGTCCGGCCTCGCGGATCCTCCGTCGTCGCCCACGCCCGATCCCGGGGTGCCCAGGGCCGAGGCCCCGGACGTGGCCCCGTTCACCCTGGCGGAGACCCCGGCGGAACGCGACGGACGCCGCGCGGCCTACGCGCTGGGCATCACCGCGGTCCTGATCACCGTCATCACCGGTGCGGCCGTGACCCTGCGCGATCTGCGCCGGCGCCGTGGGGGAGAGCGGGGGGTCTGATGCCCCCTCGCGTCACCGGGCGGCCAGGGCGTTCCCCGGCGTCACTCGCCCGTCGCGCCGTTCCCCGGCGACGGTTCGAGGTCGAACTCGCCGTCCCTCGCGCCGAGTACGAAGGCATGCCACTCCGCCTCCGTATAGCGCAGCACGGTCTCCGGGTCGAGCGAGGACCGCATGGCCACCGCACCGTCGGGCAGATAGGCGATCTCGACCCGCTCCTCGTGTTCCTCGGTGCCCGGAGCGGAGTGCCACTCGACCCCCGAGATGTCGAGCGCGTACAGCTCGTCCCGCTCACGCTCCTTGCGCGCCTTGATCTCCTCGGGCGTCTCGCGCTCCCGGTCGGGCAGTTCAGCCATGGCGCAGCGGTGTCCTCTCACGACGTACGAACGATCCTCGGTCACAGTATTGGGCACCCCCCGAGGAGGGCGTCCGCGGCGGTGACCGGATCTCGCGGTTCTGCCGGAGATTACCCGCCCTGAACTGGCTCGTATCCGCTTTGCAGTTGGAACACCCACAGCAAGTGACTAATGTGGCTCGGGGTGCCATGCATGTGGTACCGCACGGGGGCGGCGCGGCGCTGCGACCACGCGTCGCGCAGGGAGGCAGCGGTTCTTGCCCGCCAGGACGCCTGGACATCCGTCCAGCACTTCATGAGGAGGGCACGAGACCATGAGCGTCGACTACAGCGACTCGGATCTTACGGACCTCGCGGACAAGATCCGTGACTTCCACACGGACGTGAGCAGCAGGGTGACGTCCCTCAACACCGTCGTCGACATGATCCAGGCGGGCTGGCAGGGTGCCGCGGGCAAGGAGTTCGACAGCGTCCAGCGCGGTGTGAACCAGCACCTGAAGAAGCTCCAGGACGACCTCGTCGACCTGGAGGAGGTCATGCGCATGAGCGTCAAGGGCTTCAGCTCGCACGAGCAGGAGCGCGTCTCGGAGATCCGCAAGGTGGACAACTCCTACCAGGTCACCAGCCGTATCACCGACCTCGCCTGACCGACACCGCCGCCACCCAGGAGACACCAGTGAGCGTCAGCCACGACCGCACGGCGGTCAACTTCGACACCGTCACCCAGGCCGCGCAGGACGTGCGCAAGACGGCCAGGGAGATGAGCGAGCAGCTCGAGATCCTCATGCGCAGGGTCAAGGCCGTCGCCGAGACCTGGGAGGGCGAGGCGAAGACCGCGTACTCCGAGATCCAGCGCAGCAGCAACGCGGAGATGGACCAGATGTGCCAGAAGCTGGCCCGGATCGCCCAGCTCCTCGACGAGTCGGTCATCGGCTACAAGGACACCGACCACGGCAACGCGGCCCGCTTCCGCATGCTGATGGGCTGAGCCGGGCAGAGCGGAGAACGGAGGCGGCCCGACGACGGGCCGCCTCCCCGCATGTGCGCCTGACCACATGTCGGTTGGCAAAGGCGCACATGGCACTCCGCGTATGTGATCTTTGAGTACACGCGTGCGAACGGGGGCGGCGCCGACATGACAGCGACCAGTGATGTCGACTTGGTGGAGACCGTACGACGGGCCAAGTGCGGTGAGGCATCGCCGCAGGACGTGTTCGACACGTTCCTCCGGACCCGGGTGTATTGCGAACGGCCCGAAGTGCCGGGCTTCTTGACGGTGATCGCGCCGGACTCCCCGGCAGCCGACGCCTCGCCGCGTTCCCGCATCCTCGACCTCGCCACCGCCACCGTCCCTGAACCGCCCCAGGCCCGGCTGGTGCCGGTGTTCACGTCGCTGGAACAGTTCCAGCTGTTCACGGGCGGAGGAGCCTGGTTCTCGACCACGGGCACCGACCTCCTCGGCCTTCTCCCGCCGGGCGTCGACGCGTGGCTGGACCCGGCCGCCGAGCACACCGTACGACTCGCCTCTGCCGCCGTCGCCGTGGAACCGGTGCTGCACATCTCGTACCGTCCCCGGGGCGGTGCGGCATGAGCGGCGGACAGGGGTGGCTGATCCCGCTGGGTGCGGACGGCGGCGAGTTCACGTGGGAGGTCCAGTTCCTCCAGTCGATCGCCCGGCCCCTCGAAGAGTCCACTGCGGCCGCCCGGAAGATCGCAGGCGAACGCGCGGAGCACGCGCTCGACTCCCCCTTCCAGGTCACCGAGGACCAGACCGGGACGGCCGAAGTCACCGAGGCCGTCGAGGACTTCCTCGACAGGTGGTGCCACGGTCTGGGCTGCATCGCCGACGACGCCGACGTGATCGTCTCCGCGCTGAGCGCCACGATCAACGACTTCCTCGTCACCGAGACCAAGACCCGCTACAAGGCCATGATGCTCGAACGGCAGCAGAGGTTCGAGGACGACCACCCGGTCACCGGATTCCTGGAGGACCACGGCATCGCCGAGGAACGCAAGGAGTTCCGCGCCCGTATGGAGCCGGTGGACCCGGGCAAGAAGTAGAGGCAGGAGCAGGAACACCCAGCATGACGGACAAACGGTTCCTCTTCCGCCGTATATGGATCTCCCCCACGGACACCGTCCAGGACTGGGTCCCGGGCAAACCCGCCGAGCTCGACCGGCTGATCAGGAAACTGGGCGGCGCGGCCGCACACTTCGGCGAGGGCGCCGAGCAACTGCGCAAGCTCGACACCGACCCCTGGCAGGGCGAGGCCGCCGAGGAGTTCCGCAAGACGGTCAAGAAGCTCCCCAAGGAACTCGACGGCGCGATGGACGCGTTCGTCGAGGCGGGTGTCGCGGTCCTCGCCTACCGCGAGATCCTCGACGGAGCCCAGCGCCTCACCCAGCGGATCCTCGAGCACGAGGCGCCCCTCGCCCGCGACCTCTCCCGCCAGTACGCCAAGGCCGTGGACGGCTACAACGCGGCGATCAAGGCCGGCGACACGACCCTGCCCACCCGGCCCCCCGAGACCGACCCGGGCCGCTCCGCGATGGCGGAACTGGTCGAGCGGATCAACACCGCGCAGGGCGAGGTGGCGGAGGCGGCAGGCGCCGCGAAGCGCACGCTGCACAAGGCGGCCGAGAAGGCGCCGAAACGCCCGAGCGGCTGGCAGCGCCTGACCGACGGCGCCAAGGAGGGCTGGAACGACCTCGTCGAATTCGGGCTCGCCGTCAACCCCGGCCGCCTGCTGACCGAACCGAAGGCCTACCTCCACGACGGGGCGATGGTCATCGACGGCGTCGTCGGCGCGGTCAGGGACCCGGTCGGCTTCTCGAAGGACGTCTACCAGGGCGTCTCCAACACCTGGGACGAGTTCCAGAAGGACCCGGTCCGCATGCTCGGCCACATGGCCCCGAGTGTGGCCGGGGGAGCGGCCTTCAAAGGAGCGGGCGGCCTGGCGCGCCACATGGACGGCCGCGGCCCGACCGGCCTCGGCACGGCCGGCGCCCACCTCGACGCCAGCGACCCCGGCAGCCGCAGCGACCCCGGCGGCCATGCCACCCAGCACAATCCCACCGACCCGGTCGACCTGGCCACCGGCAGGATGTACCTGCCGCAGACGGACGTGTACCTGCCCGGCGCGCTCCCTCTGCTCTTCAGACGCCGCGCTGAATCCGGCTACCGTGCGGGCCGCTGGTTCGGTCCTTCCTGGTCCTCGACGGTGGACCAGCGGCTGGAGATCGAGGCCGACCGGATCGTCTTCGTGCACGAGGACGGCCTCATCCTGGCCTACCCCCACCCGGCCGAGGGCGGCTCCGGCCTGCCGACGGAGGGCCCACGCTGGCCACTGCGAACGGCCCCCGACGGCTACACGATCACGGACCCGGCCGCCGGACGCACCTGGCACTTCTCCCGACAGGCCGACGACCACGCACTGCTGGACCACATCGAGGACCGCAACGGCAACCGGATCACGTTCGAACACGATACGGACGGCGTCCCGACGGGGGTGTCCCACAGCGGCGGCTACCGGATACGCATCACGACGGAGGCCCACCGGATCACGGCCCTCCACCTCGACGACCAGCAACTGGTCCGCTACGGCTACTCGGACGCGGGCGACCTCAGCGAGGTGATCAACTCCTCCGCCCTGCCGCTCCGGTTCACGTACGACGAGGCGGGCCGCATCACCTCCTGGACGGACACCAACGACCGCGGCTACACCTACGAGTACGACGACCGCGACCGCTGTGTCGCCGAGGGCGGCGCCGCAGGCCATATGAGCCTGCGTCTGGACTACACCGACCGGGACCCGGAGACGGGCCTGCGCACCACCACCGCCACCACCGGCACGGGCCACGTCTACCGCTACTTCGTCAACGACCTGTGCCAGGTGGTGGCCGAGACCGACCCGTTGGGCGCGACGACCCGCCACGTCCGGGACCGTCACCACCGCCTTCTGTCCCGGACGGACCTGCTCGGCCACACCACGAGCTTCCGCTACGACGAACAAGGCAACCTGACCTCGGTGATCCGCCCGGACGGCCGCGAGGCGACGGCGGAGTACAACGACTCGGGGCTCCCGGTACGGATGGTGAACCCGGACGGCACGGAGATACGCCAGACCTACGACGACCGGGGCAACCGCACCTCGGTGACCGCCGCGACGGGCCTGACGACCCGCTTCACGCACAACGCGGCGGGTCACGTCACCTCGATGACCGACCCCCTCGGCCACACCACCACGTTCCAGTACGACGACGCCGGCCTCCCCGTACGCATCACGGACCCCCTGGGCGCCGTCACGTCGTACGAACGTGACGCCTTCGGCCGTCCCGTCACGATCACCGACCCTACGGGCGCGGCGACCCGCCTGGCCTGGACCGTGGAGGGCCGCCTGGCCCGCCGCACCGCAGCCGACGGCACGACCGAGGCGTGGACGTACGACGGCGAGGGCAACTGCACCACTCACACCGACCAACTGGGCGGCACCACCCACCTCGAATACACCCACTTCGACCTGCTGACGGCCCGCACCGGCCCGGACGGAGTGCGCTACGAGTTCGAGCACGACGCGGAACTGAACCTCACGAAGGTCACCAACCCGCAGGGCCTGACCTGGACCTACACCTACGACCCCGGCGGCCGCCTTGCCACGGAAACCGACTTCGACGACCGCGTCCTGACGTACACGTACGACGCGGCGGGCCGCTTGACATCCCGCGAGAACGCACTGGGCCAGACCCTGTCGTACGAACGCGACGCCCTGGGCCAGGTGACCACCAAACGCACGCCCGACGGAGTCACCACCTACGCCTACGACACCACCGGACGACTGGCCGCAGCCACCGCCCCCGACGGCACCACCCTCACGATCGACCGGGACGCATACGGCCGAGTCCTCGCCGAAACGGTCGACGGCCGCGCGCTGTCCCACACCTACGACGACCTCGGTCGCCGCACCTCCCGTACGACCCCCACCGGTGCGACCACCACCTGGGCCTACGACGCGACGGGCCGCAGCACGGCCATGACGGCGTCGGGCCACACCATCGATTTCACCTACGACCCGGCAGGCCGGGAACTGACCCGACGCATAGACGAAACGGTCACCCTGGACCACACCTTCGATCCGCTGGGCCGCCTGACGAGCCAGTCGGTCACGGGCGGAGACGGCCGTACGGCGCAGCACCGCGCGTACACGTACCGCGCCGACGGCAACCTGACCGGCGTCGAGGACCAGCTCTCCGGCCCGCGCCGCTTCGACCTGGACTCGACCGGCCGTGTGACGGCCGTACACGCCACGAACTGGACGGAGCGCTACGCCTACGACGAGGCCGGCAACCAGACCTCCGCGTCGTGGCCGACGTCGCATCCGGGCGGCGAAGCAACCGGTTCCCGGGATTACGCGGGCACCCGCATCACCCGAGCCGGCCGCGTCCGCTACGAACACGACGCCCTCGGCCGCACCACCCTCCGCCAGAAGCCCCGCCTCTCCCGCAAGCCGGACACCTGGCACTACACCTGGGACGCGGAAGACCGCCTGACCTCGGTCACCACGCCCGACGGCACCCGCTGGCGCTACCGGTACGACCCCCTGGGCCGCCGTACGGCCAAACTACGCCTGGCCGAAGACGGCGAAACGGTCGTGGAGCAGGTCCTCTTCACCTGGGACGGCACGACCCTCTGCGAACAGACGACGACATCCCCGTCCCTCCCCGCCCCGGTCACCCTGACGTGGAACCACCGCGGCCTCCACCCCATCACCCAGACGGAACGCATCACCGCTCCTGACGAGATCGACTCCCGCTTCTTCGCCATCGTCTCCGACCTGGTCGGCACCCCCACCGAACTCGTCGACGAACGGGGCGACATAGCGTGGCGCACCCGCACCACCCTCTGGGGCACCACAACATGGCCCACCACCAGCCCGACCTACACCCCCCTACGCTTCCCCGGCCAGTACTACGACCCGGAAACGGGCCTGCACTACAACTACTTCCGCCACTACGACCCGGAATCAGCGCGGTACCTCACTCCTGACCCCCTGGGTCTGAATGCTGCCCCGAACCCCGCCACCTATGTCGAAAATCCGCACAGCAGAACCGACTCTGTTGGCCTGGCCCCCGATTATGTCGCCGTAGATACGAACCCTGTTACCGATGCCCTCAATGGGATACGAACTGCCGAAGTGGATTCGGCCCTGAATGGCCGGTCACCCGTTCTGTCACCACAGGCGTTCCGTGAACTGCTCGAAGGTGGCCACACGTCAGAGGGGGTCAATGCCTGGCTGATGGAACGGCAAGGTCGAATGGGTCCTGACGCCACCCCCGAAGGAGTGGATGATATTCAGACCAGACTCAAGGCGATGTGGAGAGGTAAATCTTTTAATCCCATGATACAAGATCATGATGCCATGGTCTTGCACTCCGCCGTACAGGAAGGTCTGTCGATCATCACCAACGATGTAAGGTTTTATCGAAACGCAGAGCGGCTCGGGTATGTCACGGAACGATATTGAGTCGTGAGAGGAGCAGACGCCATGAGTGCTGATGGTGAGGAAGTCTCTCGAGGTGGAGACACTGGAATCGATCTCGACCAGATTGAAGAGCTGTGTGCGGCGGCCACCCCGGGGCCGTGGTTCGTCAGGAACTTGGATGATCAAAGTGCCATGAATCTCATAGCGGTCAGTACGGTGATGGATACGGGACGAGGGGAGAGGTGGCCTGCATTTGACCACCAGGACCTAGTCGCAGCGACATTGGTGCAGCACCCGCGTTACGTAGACTGTGCGGATGGACGCTGGGACGAGAATGCCGCGTTCATCGCCATGGCGAGAGAGGCGATTCCTCGTCTGGTCCAAGAGGTAAAACATCTACGGCGCATCATCGCGGATGAACTTTCCCCTGGTGACAGGAAATATTGATGGGAAACTCTTGCGGTTCTCACCATCAAGCTGCCGGCCTGTGGCGACGCGCCATGCGAGACGGAATTCTTTGAGTTTCCCATCAATACAAGCATGGTGACTGAGCCGGTGCGGGGAAGGCTGCAGATCTATTCGGTGGAGGAGAGAGGGGCCGGTTATGCGACGTGCATCGTTCGCTGCGTGGGAGGGGTTGCGCGCACCGGGCAACGGTTCAATGCAGTCGCCGACTCGTCCGGGAAAGAGGTGTCTATCACGCTCGATAAAATCATCCGCTATGGTCGGACGGTGGGCTTCATTGATCCACCTCATAATGCGAAGGTCGAATTTTCCGGTCCGGGTGTCATCGTCCTGACCCGAGGAGTGATCGCAGTCTCTGAGGACCTCTAGTGCGTGGCTTTCAGGTGGCGTCGAAAAGGAATTGACCACGTACCTGTACTTCGACGGCGACTGGCGAGCCGCAGTGACGCGCGATCCGCTCTCCATCGTCCCCCGCTTCGACGGCAACACGGTGTGCCTCGTGAACTACCGGGACGTGAGGGAGCGACAGCGGTTCGTCGCAGGCACGTTCGGCAGCGAGCACTGGCTGTGGGACACACCGGACGTCTTCCGCTTCACCGCGGGCAGTCGGGAACTGGCCGGAGTCGAACTCCAGATGCCGTACCTCTCCGCGTACGCGGAGATCCACGACCTGGTCCCCGTTCTGCCCGCTGTACGCCCGGGCGGGCTCCTGGCGGACGAGGAACGAGACTTCCGGCATGAGATGTGCACGGTGCTGTGCCGCGCTCCGGGGGACACGTTGCTGGTCAGCCTGCGAGACACCGACGTCCTCGACAAGCCGCTGGACGCCTGCATCGGCATCGCGCCCGACGTGGCGTTCCTTGTCCAGCGGGGCGCCGTCGTGGGCTGGAGTCTCACCGACCCCGCGCGCTACCTGACGACCCCCTACACCGCCCCGGACCCCAACCCGCCCTCGCCGGCCACCCGACGTCTGCTCACCGAGTGCCTGGACCTGATCACCGAGCCGCTGATCGACGAGGTGAGGGACCGGGCCCCGGCCGCCATAGCCCGCCTCCGCTCAGCCGACGCGGCTCTACGCGCCCACCCCGAAGACGTCCACCGGGCCAACGCCCTTCTCACGTTCATCAGCGACCTGATGGAAGACTACGGAAACTCGCCCGCAAGCGAAGCCAGTTGACCCCGGAGGCATGGATGCGCCTCACCGAGTTCGGATGATGTCTCATGCAGGCGGATGCGAAGGGATGGAGGGGTTGTTCTCGCAGCCCAGGGAGTCAACCATGACCCTGGTGGAGTGCAAAAGATGCGTAAGGTGAGTAGTTTGTGATGCACCCTCGGTGAGAGTATCCGTCAACACGCCCGCCAAGGGTGTGATGTTTCCTTGCCTGGGAGAGGTGCCGGGGATCTTGCATTTTACGTAGATTCCGAAGTGGGTAACGCCCTTGAAATCTTTTGTGACATGCAGTTTCACATCCTCGTTTGTGATCGTCACGACGCCGTCAGGCTTCTTTTTGTCGTCAAAATCGAACGGGAGGGAAGAAGGGCCGAATTCGAGCTTCAAAAACTTTCTGTCACCGGGCGTTCCGGCACTCATGGTACAGAGTTCAGATTCCCAGCGGCTTGCCTCCGGATCCCAAGGATCCATCTGCCGGTAATATTCCTCCCGAGCGCTGTGCAGGCTCACGCCACTTCTCTCGAGTTCTTCACCGCCTGCTTCCTTCTGCGCCCATTCCATTCCGGACTTTCCCAGCAATTCTGCGCAACCGTCAGTCGCGGGATTCGTTTGTTTCCCATCAGCGCCGCACGACGTAACTGTAAGGAGCAGTGCCGTCGCAATGAAGGATCTGGCTATGGTTTTCTTCACTAGTAACCTCGGACGTCCTTGGTATCGCTACGGTTGCGTCCATCGTTGTAGGAGCTTTCCGCCTTGGTCGAGAAGTCCCAGGCGTCATCTTCGGACATTCCGTGTGCGTGTGCGTAGTTCAAAAAGGGCGTCATAGCATTCTGCTGTCCGTTTGCTCTAGCTTTTTCGATCCCTTCAAGGGCTTCCTCTTTATTATCGAATTCATTTTCCTTGAGCCAGTCGAGTGTCTGGTTCGACATGTAGGTCTCGGCCGCTCCGCCGCCTACCTCGAAGGCCAGCGGGACAGCGATCGCTGCGGCCGCACGAGTCGGGATGATGAGCTCCGAGGCCACGCCCACTGTTGTGCCGATAATGGCGCCGGCGGCAAAGTCTCGCCAAGCGCCTTGCTTCTCGAGTTCTCTGTTCGCGGCCTCTTTCTGATCGGCAAATTCTTGGCCGATGGCTTCGAAGCGAGTTTGATCTAGCATGCCGTGCATCATGATGCTGTGTAGGGCAACGCGTTTTACGTCTCCCTCATCGTCCCCTTGTGAGGCCATGAGGCTGGTTCCATAGGTCTGCTGAGCGGCCGAGATGGTGTTGTACGAGTCTTCGTCGCCCGCTAGAGCACGAAGGAAGTTAGTTGTGCCGGAAGACCCGAAATCGGCAAGATGATTATTCTCGGTGCCGAATCGGGCATTGCGTCCGTTGATGTCTTGGCTTCCGCCGAAGTCGGCGGTGGAATAGTTCAAGCTGTCGATATGGCCTGCTGCCATCTTTGCCAGGCTGTCGGCAATGCCTGGTTGCTTCTCGACCGCATCGGCTGATCCATAGGTATCCACGATTTTGGACATGAGCGCGGTGCGGGCTTCCCTGGCCTCAATCTGCTCTTCGGTTTTCAGCGGCGGAATACTTGGACTCTTGTCATCGTATGAGTGCCCCAACGTTGCCGCCTCCAGGGCATGGCCGAGGCTGTCAAACCCCTTGGGCTTGCCGTTATGGTCAACAGGCCAATCCCGCGCATCCTTTCCCTGGCCGACGAAGTAGTCCCAATTGCTGATCTTGTCACCCTCCAGTTCGGTCGAGCGGTTGAAGAAGTCCAGTGATGCCTCGGGATTGTGTCCGAGTGCTTCCATGTAGCCGGCCATGGGATCCGTTCCGAGGTCTTTGCCGTCCGAGTTCAGCCTCCAGGGCATGCCCAGCCCTGAACCCCATGCTTGACCTGTGGGGATTCCTCCATCTCCGGTCAGGCGCCGTTCCGCGACAACGACAGCGGTTCCGAAGTCCTGGAGAAACTTGTTGTCGTAGACGCCATGGCGCATGAGATTGCTCATTACCTGGAATCCATGCGGCGACGTACCACGGGTCTGGATGATGTCGTCACCGGCCTTGACCATGTCCGACTTCCAGCGTGTCATCTCCGGGCTGTCCGAGTGTGTCGCGGCGGCCAGCGTCAGGCTCCAGTTCTGCTGAAGTTCCTTGATTTCCTTGGGGTGGTCCAATCCAAGTCTGGAGCCGTCACTGGAGTCACCCATATCGGCCCAGTAATCCAGATTGCCCTTGACCCCGACCTCGAGGGCGAAGCGCTCGGCGAAGTGCCGGTCGCCCCTGTTGTCCTCGAAGTACTGGTTCAGGCGGGCGATCTCCTCGGGGGAGGCGTCGTCGCCCTTGGCGACGATCTTCGCGGCAGCCTTCGCGTCCTGGGCGTCCTGTGTCCTGCCCGCCTGCTTGAGAGATTCGTAGTCCGTGCCCGAGAAGTTGTGCTGGTCCTTGCCGACCAAGGTGCGCAGTGCCCGTGCGGCGGTCGCGTCGGCCTCGTTGGCCTTGGCCAGGGCTGACTTGATCTCGCCCCGGGCCTTCGCGAAGTCGTCCCCGGAGGGGTCCGGTCCGGTGAAGTCCTTGCTGCGACGCCCCGGGTGGACGAGGTACTCGACCGAGCCGTCCGCGGTGATGTGCAGCCCCTTGCCGTGTGCGGCCTCCACGACGTCCTGAAGGGCCTTCTTCGCCGCCTTGAACTCGGCCAGGGCGTCGCGGAGGATGTTCCGGATGCTCTGAGCCTCCGTTGCCGCGTCGCAGAACTCCTTGGCGGTCTTCCTGACGAAGGGGAGAGTGACGCCGGCGTTCTCTCCCTTCCAGTCCGCCTTCCCGGCCTTCTTCAGCAGTCCCTTGGCAGCCTTCTCCTCCAGCTTCTCGAGCTTCTTGACCGTCTCGGTCCAGTCGTCGACGGCGTTCTTGAGGCTGCCCAGACGGGCGTTGAGGAGGTTCTCGAAGTTCAGCACGGCGCGGCCCTACTTGAAGTGCTTGTTGATCTGCTCGACGGACAGGTTGGTCACCAGTACCTCTTCATGCTTGGTGTGCGTCAGGACCGTGTCCTCGAGGTGGTTGTGGATGTGGGCGCACGCACTGAGAAGCGCTTCTGCCTGAGACCGCCAGGTGTCCCACGCGGCCCACATCGCCGAGCCGGTCTCGAAGCTGTCCTCGTTCAGACTGTTCGCCGCGGTGTCGGTGGTGGCACCGGCGTGGAACGCGTCCGCCTCGAAACCGTGGTGAAGCTCCTGCGCCTCGTTCCCGACAGCCTTCAGATCGGGGGACGTCACCGCGTAGTTGCTGCCGCCGGCCCCGCCGCCCCCGGACGCGGGCAACTGGTTCAGCCGCGTACTGCTCTGCTGCCGCGCGAGTGCCTCGCTGCGGGCCTGGCCCCACATCTCCTCGAATGACACGTAGGTTCCTTCGCGATGTCGCTGACGGCTGGTCGTGCGGTGACGTCCGGGTTCAGTGCTGCCGACCCTGACCGGGCCCAGTCCCGGGCGGGGGCCCGTAACTCGGTGGGTAGGGCGGAGCCGCCGGAACCGGGGTCGCGCGTCGGCGACGGGCACGGAGGGCTACGAGCAGGGCCACGGCCCCCGCCAGGACCGCGGCGGCTGCGGCGCCCAGAGCCACCCACGGAGGCTTGCCGCCCTCGTCGTCGGCCAAGTCCGCGACCGCGGGCTTCGGCTCGTCGGCGCCTGCGGATGCTGACGCCTCTGCCGACGGAGCCGCCGAAGCTGCCGCGGCCAGGTCGGGCAGGGGGTACTCGTCGGCAGGCCCGGGGTCACCCGGGTCGGTGAGAGCGATCCGGGGACGGACGACGCCGTAGCCGATGGAATCCGTACGCTCCGTGTCGCTCTCGGCCTTCCCGGCGGTGTTCAGCATGACCCTGAGAACCTGGTAATTGGTCCAGTCGGGATGCTTGGCCCAGATGAGCGCGGCAGAGGCTGACGCCAGAGCGGCCGACGCGCTGGTCCCGTTGCTTTCGCAGACTCCTGTACGTCCGGTGCAGGCGCTGATGACGTCTCCACCGGGGGCCGTGAGGTCGACCTGAGGACCGCGCTGGGATTCCTTCAACGTCTTGGCGCTCTTGTCGGTGGCCCCCACGCCCACAACGCCCGGAGTAGCCGCCGGATACTCCAGCAGATTGGACTTGTTTCCGCTGTTGCCGACGGCTGCAAAGATCAGTTTTCCCTTGTCGACGGCGTACCGCACCGCCGATGCCAACTCGGCGGTTCCGACGTTCCGTCTGCCCGGAGCGTTCGAGCTGCCCATGGAGATGTTGATGATCTGTGCTTCCGTGTCCGCCGCGTAGCGGATGGCCTGTGTCAGGACGCGTGAGTACTCCGCCTTGCCGTCGACCTTGCCGAAGTCCTCCATGGCGTAGCGCATCCGGATAGGGAGGATCTTGGCGTCCGGCGCGAGACCGTAGGAACCCAGGCCCGTACCCCGTGCTCCCGTGGCCGCGATCAACGCTGCCATGGATGTCCCATGGCCCTCGATGTCGGTGTGCTCGTCGCCGCGTTTCTCGGAGTAGTCCTTGCCGTCCAGGACTTGGCCCTTCAGGTCGGCGAGAGTGTGGTCGACGCCGGAGTCGATCACCGCGACGGTGATGCCCTTGCCGGTGCTGACCTTCCACATCTCCTCTGCGCGCATGACGTCTAGGTGCCACTGCATGTCACGAACCGATTCGGCGTGGGCGGGGGTGGCGGCGACGCCCACGAGCCACAGGCCGAGAGCAGCCGATGCAACTGAGAGAGGCCGCCGTGATCGTTTGCTGCTGGCGCGCATGTGCCTTCCTGGTGTGCTGAGGTGATCTGGGGGATCAGTCGACGACAGGCGGAACCGGACGACGGTCCCTGCGAGCCCAGGTCTCTTCCTCTTCCTCGAGGTAACCCGGACGCTCCCCCTGATCCTGCCGACGGTCCCGGCGGGAGATTGACTGAGGGGCCGAGTGCGGGCCACCGCTCACGCGACCGGTTGAACCGCGCACAGACCCGCCAGTGTCCGACTGGCGCACCAGGCCGACGCCTCCTGGCGTGAAGGGACGTGCGCCGGTGGATCCCGGCTGAGTCGGCCGGTTGGCGGCGACACCGCCCGTTCCCGTTGCAAGGCGACGTGCTCCGCCCGTACCGCTCTGCCCGGCTGCTGTACCTCCTCCGGTCGGAACCCCGGGAGCCATAGCACGGCCCATGGGCGCGTGGCTTTGTGCTGCACGCCCGTTGCCCGGATCGGCGCCGATCACGGTGCCCCGGGGGATGCCGGTAGCTGGCCTCCCTGCACCGGGCGCCACGGGACGCCCTCCGACGATCCCTGTCTCGCCGGGAACACGCAGTCGGCCTCCGGCGGGTGTTCCCTGACCCGGCAGCAGAGAAGGCCGAGAGGTTGGCGTGATCTGCTGAGGGCTGTACGAACCACGGCCAGGCAGCGTGGGCGGCACGATCACCGGCTGGGAGGTGGGCCCGGCGTCGGCACGTGAGCCGGTGACGGCTTGAGGCGGTACCGGGCTATTGGCAGCCAGGGATGGACTGTCGGGCATGCTGGCCACGCCGTCGATCTCCATGGCGGCCGGCCTTGTGGGCGTCTGGTCCGCGTGGGAAGCCGGAATGCCACCGGACGGGGCCGCATAGGTTCCGACCGGTGCTGTTGCCGGAGCGGGGGAACGTCCTCCGGGGGCATCGACGCCGGTGGAAGACGTGCTCGCTGACGAAGGGCCCCCCGACGGGGCGACGTCTCGACCCGGACCCCGCCACTCCGTCGACTCGAGGTGGTCGGCCGGCGGCGCAAACGTAGGCGGCTCCACACTGCTCACCTGCTGTGCCGAGTACTCGTACGTCTGCGCCAGCTTCCGGAGCTGCTGGACGGCCTCCGCTCGTGCCGCCTCCATGCGCTGCTGCGCCGCCGTCGCGTCGGACTGGGCCGTCTGCGCGAGCTCGCGGGCCTCGGGATCGTTGCGGGCACCCGGGTCCTGCGCGGCCGCGAGGTTCTTCCGGGCGTCGGCCAGGTCCGCCTTGGCCCGGGCCGTCTCGGAGGTGGCCGGCATCGCCGCCTTGGCCTCGGCGACCGCCTGGGCCACCGTGGCCATCCAGCGGGACGCCACTTCCGCGTACTGGCCCAGGCGGAGCGTCGCGGCCGCGCTCTGCCCGCCCCAGTCACGGAAGGCGTCTCCGGCGTCCCCTTGCCATTCGAGGCCCTTGACATACGTCATGAGGTCGTCGCCGATCCCCGTGATCGTCGAAGAGGCCTTGGCGAGTTTCGTGGCGAGGTGAGATGCGCCTTCCGAGCTCGCCGAGTCGAGAAGCGCCGCCAGCTGCTCGTGCGTCATGGACTCGAAGTCCGTGCGGGCCTGTTGCGGTGCTTTCCGGCGTGGCTGTTCGGCCATCAGTAGATCCCCTTCTCCGAGGTGGACCCGGGCGCATCGGCCGTGCCGGCGCGCCGCTCCGCATACGGATCCCGCCCCACGACGTAGTACCTCTCCGCCTCCGCGTTGACCGCCCTCATCCGCGCCCTGATGTCCGCGTCCAGGTTCTCGTAGCCCACCCGTGACGCCTGTACCGCCAGCCCCATGCCCTCGATCTGCGCGCCGAGCGCCTTGGAGAGCTGCTCCAGTTCGTCGTGGACGATGGCGTACGAGTCGTAGAGGAACTGCGCTTCCCTGAACTCCGCCGCGCCCAACTGGAGGCGGGACAGTCGGTCCTGGCCGACCCTGCCCGGTGCGGCCTCGGACTCGTCGAGTTCCCGCAGCAGTTCGTCGACGCGCTTCTTGAAGCCCTTCATCGCGCCGTGCTGGATGTCCAGCGCCATCGCCGGGTTCACACCCGACAGCGTGTCGAACGCCTTCCCCGTGTCCGGCGCGCCGCCCCCGTCCGCACTCACCTCGACTGCCTCCCCGTCACTCTCCGTTTCCGTCGATCACCCTAATGCCGTTGCGGAAGCAAGCCCACTTGAATCAGCGGCGTACCGCGCTTGCGCGAGACGAACACGCCACGTCCGGGGGGCATGGGCCGGGCCCGTACGTTGCCGAGGATGTCGCCCTCGCTCGGATCGCCCGACAGGACCACCCCCTGGGCACCGAGTTCCTTCATGCGCTGCATGAACGACTCGAACATCGCCCGGGACGCCCCGGCCGAGCTGCGCGCGATGACGAACCTCACGCCCACGTCCCGCGCGAAGGGCAGGTGCTCCACCAGCGGGGAGAGCGGGTTGCCGGAGCTGGTGGCGACCAGTTCGTGGTCGTCGACGACGACGAACAGCTGGGGGCCGCTCCACCAGCTGCGGTCCCGCAGCTGCTGCGGTGTGATGTCCGGCCTGGGCGCCCGCTTCTCCATGAACTGCCGTACGGCGTCCATGTGTACCTGCATCGCCGACGCCATGGGGGCGTACTCCAGCAGGTGGCTCTCCGGCACCGCCTCCAGCATGGTGCGCCGGTAGTCGCCGACCACGATCCTGGCCTCGTCCGGGGTGTACCGCTCCGCGATCTGTTTGGCGATCAGGCGTAGCAGATTGGTCTTGCCCGACTCGCTCTCGCCGAAGACGAGGAAGAAGGGGTCGGTGTCGAAGTCGACGAACACCGGCTCCAGACCGGCCTCGTCGATGCCGATCGCGATGCCGCGCTGCGGGAACTCGAAGCCCTTGGGCAACTGGTCGGCGGGGAGTTTGCGGGGGAGCAGACGGACCGTGGGCGCGGGCGGACCCTGCCAGTTCTCCCTGACCGACCGGACCAGCCGGGCCGTGGCGTCGGACAGGTCGTCCGGGGTGGAGGAGGCGTCGATCCGGGGCATCGCCGCCATGAAGTGCAACTTGGCGGGAACCTGACCCCGGCCCGGCACCCCCGTCGGCACGTTCAGGGCGACCTTGCGGTCGAACTCGGAGTCCATGGCGTCGCCGAGGCGCAGCTCCAGCCGGCCAAGGATCTGGTCCTTGAGGACCGCACGCACCTCCATGTAGCGCGAGGCGGAGAGGACCACATGGATCCCGTGGCCCAGACCACGGGCGGCGATGTCGTTGACGACGCCTTCGAGGCCCTCGTAGTCGTTGCGGAAGTTGCCCCAGCCGTCGACGACGAGGAAGACGTCGCCCCACGGCTCGCCGGGCAGGTCGCCGGCGGCGCGGCGCCGGCGGTAGGTGGCGACCGAGTCGATGGCGTGCGCCCGGAAGAACTGCTCGCGGCGGTTGAGGATGCCGGCGACCTCGGCGACCGTACGCCGTACGCGCTCGGGGTCGAGACGGGAGGCGACGCCGCCCACGTGCGGCAGGTCGGCCACCGCCGACAGGCCGCCACCGCCGAAGTCCAGGGCGTAGAACTGCACTTCGTGCGGTGTGTGGGTGAGCGCGAAGGAGGCGATCAGGGTACGCAACAGGGTCGACTTGCCCGACTGGGGGCCGCCGACCACCAGCATGTGGCCCGCCGCGGCGGAGAAGTCCTGGTACAGGATCTCCCGCTTCTGCTCGAAGGGCTTGTCGACCAGCCCGAGCGGCACGGTCAGAGCGCCCGGCACCGCGAACTCCGGCGGGTGGACGCCCCGTTCGGCGGAGACCGACAGCGCGGGCAGCAGTTCGTCCAGCGACGGGGCCCGGTCCAGCGGCGGCAGCCACACCTGGTGCGCGGGCACTCCCTGCCCCTCGAGCCGCTGTACGACGACGTCCAGGACGGTGTCGGCCAGCGCGTCGTCCTCCTGTCGGTGGTCGGGGCCCGGCACCCGTGCCGGATCCGGCGCCGCGTACGTCACCGGCACCGGGGCCGCGGTGAACAGGGCCGGCCGGCGCTCGACGGGCAGCCCGGTCCCGCGGCCGGTGTCCTGGCCGCCCGCGCGGTACGTCCCCGACACGTACGCCGCCTTGAACCGCACCATCTCGTCCGTGCCGCTCTTCAGATACCCCGAACCGGGCACGGAGGGCAGGTGATAGGCGTCCGGCACGCCGATCGCGGCGCGGGACTCGGCGGCGGAGAACGTCCGCAGACCGATCCGGTACGACAGATAGGTGTCCAGTCCGCGCAGCCGGCCCTCCTCCAGCCGCTGCGAGGCCAGCAGCAGATGCACGCCGAGCGAACGGCCGATGCGCCCGATCTGGATGAACATGTCGATGAAGTCGGGCTTCGCGGTGAGGAGTTCGCTGAACTCGTCGATCACGATCACCAGCGAGGCCAGCGGCTCCAGTGGGACCCCGGCCGCGCGAGCCTTCTCGTAGTCGTGGATGTTCGCGTAGTTGCCGGCCGCGCGCAGCAGCTCCTGGCGGCGCTGCAGTTCACCGCGGATCGCGTCGCCCATGCGGTCGACCAGGGTCAGATCGTCCGCGAGGTTGGTGATCACGGCCGCCACGTGCGGCATCCGGGACATGCCCGCGAAGGTGGCGCCGCCCTTGAAGTCGGCCAGGACGAAGTTCAGCGTCTCGGAGGAGTGGGTGACCGCCAGCCCGAGTACCAGGGTGCGCAGCAGTTCGGACTTGCCGGAACCGGTCGCGCCCACGCACAGGCCGTGCGGGCCCATGCCGTCCTGGGCGGCCTCCTTGAGGTCCAGCATCACGGGCCGGCCGTCCTCGCCGACGCCGATCGGCACCCGCAGACGCTCCGGGGTCGACCTCGGCCGCCAGGTCCGCGCGACGTCCACCGCCGCCGCGTCCCCCAGGCCGAGCAGCTCGGTGAAGTCCAGGTTGGCGAGGAGGGGTTCGTCGTCGTCCCCGCCGCCCAGCCGCAGCGGCGCCAGCTGCCGCGCGAGTGCCTCGGCGGCGGGCAGGGACAGCACGTCGGGCTCACCCTCGTAGGCGATCCCGGAACCCGAGTCGAGCCACAGCCGGTCCGGCCGTACGACGACCGACAGGTCACCGCGGGGCTGTTCCAGCTCACCGGGGACGACCTCGACGATCGTCACCCCCTGCAAGCCCTCCGCGGCCGCGAAGGCCGAGGCCGGCGGGACAATGCCGCCGTCGAGGACGATCAGCAGGTGCGGCTGGTCCAGGTGCGGCCTGCCGTCCCGGCTGAACCGGGGGCGGCCCTCAAGCCGGTCCGCCAGCAGCTGTTCCAGCTCGCCGAGGTCGTCCCCGAAGAGACGACGGGTGCCGGCCCCGTCGTACGACCCCGGCAGCTGGCTGTGCGGAAGCCACTTCGTCCAGTCCCACCGGTCCACGGCACCCGGCGCGGTCACCACGGCAACGACCAGGTCGTCGGGGGAGTGCAGCGTGACGGCCTGCGCGACCAGCGCGCGGGCCGCAGCCCGCGCGCTGTCCGGATCGCCGGACACCGTCATGTGGTAGAAGGCGCGCAGCGACACCGCGACCGGGAGGCCGTCCAACTGGCTGTGCACGGCGAGGAAACGCTGCATGGCGCCGGCGCACAACGGCTCCAGCTCGTCGACCGGCGCGGTCTGCGGAGCGGACAGCGGCGTCGCCAGCCGCTGCGGGCCCAGACCGAGCCGCACCTGCCCGAAGTCGGCGTCCCCCACCCGCCGTTCCCACACCCGGCCGCCCTCGGCGACCACCGCCCACAGTTGCTCGGGCGCGGGGTGCAGATACAGCTGGGCGTCCCGCTGGCGATGCGCGGTCCCGCGGACCTTGCGGCGCGTCTGCGCGAGATAACGCAGGTAGTCGCGGCGCACATCGGCCATGTGCCCCTGTGTACCGCGGCGGTAGCGCACGATCTGGGCGATCACCATCGCCGCCGTCGACACCAGCATGACCACGCCCATGATCCGCATGAACGGATGAGCGTTGGGGGAGGCGAAGTAGAACACCACCGACGAGCCCATGCCCAGCGTCGGCAGCACCTGCATCAGCATGCCCTCCTGCTGCCCGCGCGGCAGTTCGGGAGGATTCTCCAGCCGCAGCTCGTCCGAGGGCACTTCGGGCGGCAGGGTGCGAGGCGGGCGCTTGATGACGATCTGGCTCACCGGAGCATCAATCCCCCTGTGCGGACGCTCGGTTGCACACCGCACCCCCGTGGTGACGGTCGTCCTCCACACGGCGGCGATCCTACGTGCCATGAGCGACACGACGTGTCGGTAGGGTTGCGCAGCGCAGTGTACGCATCCGCGAACAGGGGGTCATTCACAGTGAGTACGACCACGGCGACGGGGTTCTGCCGAGTCACGGTGGTGGCGCCCGACAGCCGGATCGACGTGGCACTCCCGGTGGACATCCCCGTCGCCGACGTCCATCCGGAGATCCTGCGGCTGACGGGCCAGACCCAGCCGGCCGGCACCCCGACGGGGTACCACCTGGTACGCCGGGACGGCAGGGTCCTGGACGGCGCCCGCACACTCGCCGACGAGCGGATCCTCGACGGCGACGTCCTGAGCCTGCGGCCGTTCGCCCGGTCGCTGCCGCCCGCCGTCCACGACGACGTACCGGACGCCGTCGCCTCCGCGGTCGTCCGCGACCGGCACCTGTGGAGCGACGACCTGCTGCGCGCGGCGGGGCTGACCGCGGGCGCCCTGCTCCTGCTGCTGCTCGCCTTCCTCCTGTGGTCCGCCGACCCCGTACGGCACGACATGCACGGCCTGCCCGGAGTGATCGCCGGAGGCGTCGGGCTCCTGCTCCTCGCGTTCGCGGGTATCCGCGCGCGGGTCCACGACGACCGGGTCCCGGCCGTCGCGCTGGGCCTGGGCGCCCTGCCCCTGCTGCTCGTCGCCGGATCCGGGATCATCGCGGCTCCGGACGGACAGGGGCCGGGCAGACTGCAGTTCATGCTGGGCTGCGCGGCCGTACTGGTGGCGTCGGTGACCCTCCTCGCGCTCGCCCCCGGATCGGACGCCCCCTTCGTGGCCGCCACGTTCGTCGCGGCGGTGGGCACCCTGGCCACCTTCCTCGTCATCGTCACCGGGTCGTCCGCGAGCGACGCCGCCGCCGTGTGCGCCCCCTGCGCGATCGGTCTGGTCGCGTTCCTGCCGGGCCTGTCCGCACGCTTCGCGCGGCTGCCCATCGGCTACGCGGCCCCGCGTTCCGCCCTCGCCGACGAATTCGACCCCGACCCGTCCCAGGCACCGGACGCCGAGGCCCTCGACGCCGAACGCATCGCCGCCCAGGCCCGGCGCGGCCACGAACTCCTCCTGGGCCTCGTCGGCGGCACCTCCGCCGCCGTCGTCGCGTCCGCCGCGGTCCTGGGCTTCTCGGACGATGTGTGGGGGCGGCTGCTGGCACTCGCCGCCGGGCTGGCCATGCTGATCCGTGCCCGTCTGTTCCGCTACACCTCGCAGGTCGTCTGCGCCCTGGCCGCCGGCCTCGGCGCCGTCGCCGCCCTGCTGCTCGGACTCGTACTCAACCCGCCGGCCGAGGCCCTGACCGAGTTCGTCCTGCACGGTGACCGGGGAGCGCTCGACGTCCGTACGGTCTGGCTGTCGGCGGCCGTCGTCGCCGGGACGGTGCTGAGCACCGCCATCGGCCTGGTCGTCCCCCGCAGGGGGCTCTCCCCGTTCTGGGGCCGCTTCCTCGACCTCGCCGAGTCGGCCGTCCTGCTCACCCTGGTGCCGCTGTGCCTGGCGGCGCTGGGCGTCCTCACCGCCGTACGGGCCATGACCGGGTGAGACGGGCGGTGGCCGGACGTCAGCCGCCGCCCTGGTACCCTGGCTGACGGCCGTATGTGTACGCACCCCCGGAGATCCGGAGGCAGCGCCCAGCGGATCCCCGCCTTCCGAGTCATGGAAGTCCCCCCGAGAAGCAGACCGGGGGCGCTCGGTGGCCGCTCACAGACTATGAGGAGTACGCGTGTCGCTCGACGCCGCTGTGAAGAAGCAGATCATCTCCGAGTTCGGTACCAAGGAGGGTGACACCGGCTCCCCCGAGGTCCAGGTCGCTCTGCTGTCGCGTCGGATCTCCGACCTGACCGAGCACCTCAAGAGCCACAAGCACGACCACCACTCCCGTCGTGGTCTGCTCATCCTGGTCGGTCAGCGCCGTCGGCTGCTGCAGTACCTCGCCAAGAAGGACATCCAGCGCTTCCGTGCGCTGGTCGACCGCCTCGGCATCCGCCGCGGTGCGGCGGGCGCCAAGTAAGACGCGGTGAAGGGAGCGGTTCCCTGCGGATCGGGGACCGCTCCCTTTGCTGTACGTGCGGACTGTCACCGCACCTTTGTAGTGTGGTAGCACAACGCAATAGGTACGAACGACGCACGAGGAGAAGCGCACCTCGCCGCCGCCGGTCCTCGGTAGTGGCCCCCGGGAGAGTCAGCCCCGGGAGCTTCGATCGAAGACCGGCCCGCACCAGTGGAGCGCTTCTCCGCCCCCGTCCCCCCGCCACACGGGCGAGGCGGGACGAAAGACGACAAGTAATGGAGAAAACGCTAGTGGAGAACGAGACCCACTACGCCGAGGCCGTCATCGACAACGGCTCCTTCGGCACCCGCACCATCCGCTTCGAGACGGGCCGCCTGGCCCGTCAGGCCGCCGGTTCCGCCGTGGCCTACCTGGACGACGACACCATGGTGCTGTCGGCCACCACCGCGTCCAAGAACCCCAAGGACCAGCTCGACTTCTTCCCGCTCACGGTGGACGTCGAGGAGCGGATGTACGCGGCCGGCAAGATCCCCGGCTCCTTCTTCCGCCGGGAGGGCCGTCCCTCCGAGGACGCGATCCTCACCTGCCGCCTCATCGACCGCCCGCTGCGCCCGTCCTTCAAGAAGGGCCTGCGCAACGAGATCCAGGTCGTCGCCACGATCATGGCGCTCAACCCCGACCACCTGTACGACGTCGTGGCGATCAACGCCGCCTCCGCGTCCACGCAGCTGGCCGGTCTGCCCTTCTCCGGCCCGATCGGCGGCGTCCGCGTCGCGCTGATCAACGGCCAGTGGGTGGCCTTCCCGACGCACTCCGAGCTCGAGGACGCCGTCTTCGACATGGTCGTCGCGGGCCGCACCCTGGAGGACGGCGACGTCGCGATCATGATGGTCGAGGCCGAGGCCACCGACAAGACCATCCAGCTGGTCAAGGGCGGCGCCGAGGCGCCGACCGAGGAGGTCGTCGCCGCCGGTCTGGAGGCCGCCAAGCCCTTCATCAAGGTGCTCTGCCGCGCCCAGGCCGACCTCGCCGCGAAGGCCGCCAAGCCCACCGGCGAGTTCCCGATCTTCCTGGACTACCAGGACGACGTCCTCGAGGCCCTCACCGGCGCCGTCAAGCCGGAGCTCGCCTCCGCGCTGACCATCGCCGGCAAGCAGGAGCGCGAGGCCGAGCTGGACCGCGTCAAGGCGCTCGCCGCCGAGAAGCTCCTGCCGGAGTTCGAGGGCCGCGAGAAGGAGATCTCCGCCGCGTACCGCTCGCTGACCAAGTCCCTGGTCCGTGAGCGTGTCATCAAGGAGAAGAAGCGCATCGACGGCCGCGGTGTCACCGACATCCGCACCCTGGCCGCCGAGGTCGAGGCCATCCCGCGCGTGCACGGCTCCGCGGTGTTCGAGCGTGGCGAGACCCAGATCCTGGGCGTCACCACCCTCAACATGCTCCGCATGGAGCAGCAGCTGGACACCCTCTCCCCGGTGACCCGCAAGCGCTACATGCACAACTACAACTTCCCGCCGTACTCCACCGGTGAGACCGGCCGCGTCGGCTCCCCGAAGCGCCGCGAGATCGGCCACGGCGCCCTCGCCGAGCGCGCCCTGGTCCCGGTCCTGCCGACCCGCGAGGAGTTCCCCTACGCGATCCGCCAGGTCTCCGAGGCGCTGAGCTCCAACGGCTCGACGTCGATGGGCTCGGTCTGCGCCTCCACCATGTCGCTGCTGAACGCCGGTGTGCCGCTGAAGGCCCCCGTCGCCGGTATCGCCATGGGCCTGATCTCCCAGGACATCGAAGGCGAGACGCACTACGTCACCCTCACCGACATCCTCGGTGCGGAGGACGCCTTCGGCGACATGGACTTCAAGGTCGCCGGCACCAAGGAGTTCGTGACCGCCCTCCAGCTCGACACCAAGCTGGACGGCATCCCTGCCTCCGTCCTGGCCGCGGCCCTCAAGCAGGCCCGCGACGCCCGCCTCCACATCCTCGACGTGATGATGGAAGCGATCGACACGCCGGACGAGATGTCCCCGAACGCCCCGCGGATCATCACCGTCAAGATCCCCGTGGACAAGATCGGTGAGGTCATCGGCCCCAAGGGCAAGATGATCAACCAGATCCAGGAGGACACCGGCGCCGACATCACGATCGAGGACGACGGCACCATCTACATCGGTGCCGCCCAGGGCTCGCAGGCCGAGGCCGCCCGCGCCACGATCAACAGCATCGCCAACCCGACCATGCCCGAGGTCGGCGAGCGCTACCTGGGTACGGTCGTGAAGACGACCACCTTCGGCGCGTTCGTCTCCCTGATGCCCGGCAAGGACGGTCTGCTGCACATCTCGCAGATCCGCAAGCTGGCCGGCGGCAAGCGCGTGGAGAACGTCGAGGACGTGCTCGGCGTGGGCCAGAAGGTCCAGGTCGAGATCGCCGAGATCGACTCCCGCGGCAAGCTCTCCCTCATCCCCGTGATCGAGGGCGAAGAGGGCGACGACAAGAAGGACGACGCCGAAAAGTGACGTCCCGTAGCGCCAAGGCGACGGCCCGCACCTCCTCGGAGGCGCGGGCCGTCGCCCGTACCCAAACCCTGATCAAGGGCGAGAACGGCATCGGTACGGTCCGCAGGACCACGCTCCCCGGCGGCCTGCGCATCGTCACCGAGACCCTGCCCTCGGTCCGCTCCGCGACCTTCGGCATCTGGGCCCACGTCGGTTCCCGCGACGAGACCCCGACGCTGAACGGCGCCACCCACTACCTCGAGCACCTGCTCTTCAAGGGCACCTCCCGCCGCTCCGCCCTGGACATCTCCTCGGCCATCGACGCCGTCGGCGGCGAGATGAACGCGTTCACGGCGAAGGAGTACACGTGCTACTACGCCCGTGTGCTCGACACCGACCTGCCGCTCGCCATCGACGTGGTCTGCGACATGCTCACCGGCTCGCTGATCCAGCAGGAGGACGTCGACGTCGAGCGCGGCGCCATCCTCGAAGAGATCGCGATGACCGAGGACGACCCCGGCGACTGCGTGCACGACCTGTTCGCGCACACCATGTTCGGCGACAACCCCCTCGGCCGCCCGGTCCTCGGCACGGTGGACACGGTCAACGCCCTCACCGCCGACCGCATCCGCCGCTTCTACAAGAAGCACTACGACCCGACCCACCTCGTGGTCGCCTGCGCCGGCAACGTCGACCACAACAAGGTCGTACGCCAGGTCCGCGCCGCCTTCGGGAAGGCCGGCGCCCTCGGGAACACCGGTGCCGAGCCCATCGCCCCGCGCGGCGGCCTGCGCACCCTGCGCACCGCCGGCCGGGTCGAGCTCATCGGCCGCAGGACGGAACAGGCGCACATCGTCCTCGGCATGCCGGGCCTGGCCCGCACCGACGAGCGGCGCTGGGCCCTCGGCGTGCTCAACACCGCCCTCGGCGGCGGCATGTCCTCCCGCCTCTTCCAGGAGGTCAGGGAGAAGCGTGGACTGGCCTACAGCGTGTACTCGTACACGTCCGGCTTCGCCGACTGCGGACTCTTCGGCGTGTACGCGGGCTGCAGGCCCGCCCAGGTGCACGACGTGCTGAAGATCTGCCGCGACGAACTCGACCGGGTCGCCGAGCACGGACTCCCCGACGACGAGATCGAGCGCGCCATCGGCCAGCTCCAGGGCTCCACCGTCCTCGGCCTCGAGGACACCGGCGCACTGATGAACCGTATCGGCAAGAGCGAACTGTGCTGGGGCGAGCAGATGTCGGTCGACGACATGCTGGCCCGGATAGCCTCGGTCACCCCGGACGACGTCCGCTCGGTCGCCCGTGACGTCCTGGCACGGCGGCCCTCCCTGTCGGTCATCGGCCCCCTCAAGGACAAGCAGGCGTCCCGGCTGCACGACGCCGTCGCCTGACCCACACCGGTAAGGAAGCAACGAACATGAGCAAGCTGCGCGTGGCGGTCCTCGGAGCCAGGGGACGGATCGGTTCCGAGGCGGTACGGGCCGTCGAGGCCGCCGACGACATGGAGCTGGTGGCCGCTCTCGGCCGGGGCGACAAGCTGGAGACCCTCGCCGAGACCGGCGCCCAGGTCGCCGTGGAGCTGACCACCCCCGCCTCGGTCATGGGCAACCTCGACTTCTGCGTACGCCACGGCATCCACGCCGTCGTCGGCACCACGGGCTGGACCGAGGACCGTCTCGCGCAGCTGACGGGCTGGCTCGGCCAGTCCCCGGAGACGGGCGTGCTCATCGCCCCGAACTTCTCCATCGGCGCCGTGCTCACCATGAAGTTCGCGCAGATCGCCGCCCCCTACTTCGAATCCGTCGAGGTCGTCGAGCTGCACCACCCCAACAAGGTGGACGCCCCCAGCGGCACCGCCACGCGCACCGCCCAGCTCATCGCGGAGGCCCGCCGTCAGGCAGGTACCGCCCCCGCCCCGGACGCGACGGCCACCGCCCTGGACGGTGCCCGCGGCGCGGACGTGGACGGTGTTCCCGTGCACGCGGTCCGGCTGCGCGGCCTCCTCGCCCACCAGGAGGTCCTGCTCGGCGCCGAGGGCGAGACGCTCACCGTCCGCCACGACTCCCTGCACCACAGCAGCTTCATGCCGGGCATCCTGCTCGGCGCCCGCCGCGTGGTGACCACTCCCGGCCTCACCTTCGGCCTGGAACACTTCCTCGACCTGAACTGAGCCCGAGCCGACCCTCATGCGCGCGAAGATCTCCTACGCCGTCACGGCAGCCGTCCTGGTCGTCTACTTCGTCCTGGCCGGCAGCCGCGGCGTGCTCCTCATCAAGGCCGGTACGCCCCTCACCGTCACCTTCGGCGTGGCGGTGCTGATCCTGCCGGTCATCGGTATCTGGTTCCTGTGGAAGAACACCGCGTTCGTCCGCGACGCGAACCGGCTCGCCGCCCTGCTCGACGCCGAGGGCGGCCTGCCCGTCGACGAGCTGGAGCGGCTGCCCAGCGGGCGGGTCGACCGCGACTCCGCCGACGCGGTATTCGCCCGCCGCAAGGCGGAGACGGAGGACGCCCCCGACGACTGGCGCAGCTGGTTCCGGCTGGCCGTCGCCTACCACGACGCCCGCGACACCCCCCGCGCCCGCAAGGCGATGCAGCGGGCGATCACCCTGCACAAAACCTCGCTCTGAGCGCCTGACGGAGACCCGCTCAGCTGCGCCCGTACTCGGCGGCCCACGCCTCCACGGTGTCGGCCGCCCGGTCGAAGGCCAGCTGGTCCCGCCCCAGGAAGTCCGCGTTGTGCGAGGTCAGCAGCGGCGGCACCGACTCCGCGGCACGTCCCCGCCGGGAGAGCAGCAGGGCCTGCCCCTGCACCGTGCGGGGCAGCCCCAGCCAGCGCACCGGCTGCTGCACCGTGCGCACGTTGACCACCTGGTCCCAGGACGCCGTACGCGTGCTCACGAAGGCCACCTGACGCAGCCCCCGGGCGCTCACCCACACCCCCATACGGAGCAACCGCAGCGCGCCGGCCACGACGAGCAGCGCGAGGGCGAAAACCGTCCCGGCCGACGTGACCGCCGCCGTCGCCGCGATGATCACCGCGGCGAACAGCACGAACGACGCGAGCAGCAGCAGGAGCGCCGCCGCCCCCACCCGCCACGGCCCGGGACGGTACGGGCGGCGCCAGCGGTCCCGGTCGTCGTACGGCAGGGCGACATCGTCCGCCGCGTCGAAAGCGCGGTCGGCCGTCAGGAAGGGCAGGGGCACGACGGGTCCTCACTCGATCCATGCGTCAGCAGTGCCCGGTGAGGCTATCGATCCGCGCCCCTGGTCACCACCCTCGGGGGTCCGGATGGAGCCGGGGCCACGCCCCGGACAGGCGCTAACGCCCCTCGGTCGCCTGTGACTGCTGTGTCCCCGGCCTCGAGGGGTCCGAGGACATCGCCGGCATTCCTATCACCAGCGAGCCCACCAGCCCGGCGACCAGGGTGAGCCCCAGCAGCCAGCGCCCGGCCAGCTGGCCGGCGGAGGCCCGCTCACGGGGCGGCGGGGTGACATTGCTGCGGAACCTGTCGGCCTCGGCGACAAAAGCGAACGGAACGGGTTCGCGCCGACCGGACATCAGGGCACGTCTCCTTCAAGATCGAACGAATCACTGTCACCAGCACAGACGAGCGACAGCCCCGGAAAGTGCCCGCTTTCACCGAATTCGCAGAAGTTCGCCGGCGTTCGCCGTTGTTCGCCGCCGTATGTCGTCCCACGGCATGGAACGCCCACCCGCGCGGCCCCACGGCAGCGCGACTCCCCCCGGCGAGTACAGCTGTACGGATCAGCAGACGGAAGTGTCCGTATTGCGGCATTTCCAGAAGTTCATCTAGCCTGATCGAACGGGCCCGGTACTGCCTGAACCCCCGAGCAGGCAGTACCGGGTCCCCCCTTTGCCCCACCTTGTCGCCTCCCCCGAGGGAAGACCCCGCCCTGAGCAACGAGTAGCGTGTAACCCATGGCTCCGACCTCCACTCCGCAGACCCCCTTCGGGCGGGTCCTCACCGCCATGGTCACGCCCTTCACGGCGGACGGCGCACTCGACCTCGACGGCGCCCAGCGGCTCGCCACCCACCTGGTGGACGCAGGCAACGACGGCCTGATCCTCAACGGAACCACCGGTGAGTCCCCCACCACCAGCGACGCGGAGAAAGCGGACCTCGTACGGGCGATCGTGGCGGCGGTCGGCGACCGCGCCCGCATCGTCGCCGGAGTCGGCACCAACGACACCCGTCACAGCATCGAGCTGGCCCGCGCGGCGGAGCGCGCCGGCGCACACGGCCTCCTGGTCGTCACGCCGTACTACAACAAGCCCCCGCAGGAGGGCCTCTACCGGCACTTCACGGCCGTCGCCGACGCCGCCGAACTGCCGGTGATGCTCTACGACATCCCCGGCCGCAGCGGCGTCCCGATCAGCACGGAGACGATCGTCCGCCTCGCCGAGCACCCGCGCATCGTCGCCAACAAGGACGCCAAGGGCGACCTCGGCCGCGCCGGCTGGGCCATCGCCCGCTCGGGCCTCGCCTGGTACTCCGGCGACGACATGCTGAACCTGCCCCTTCTCTCCATCGGAGCGGTCGGCTTCGTCTCGGTCGTCGGCCACCTCGTCACCCCCGAGCTGCGCGCCCTGGTCGAGGCGTACACCTCCGGAGACGTCCAGAAGGCCACCGAGATCCACCAGAAGCTGCTCCCCGTCTACACGGGCATGTTCCGCACCCAGGGCGTGATGACCACCAAGGCCGCGCTCGCCCTCAAGGGCCTGCCCGCCGGGCCGCTGCGCGCCCCCATGGCCGAGTGCACCCCGGAAGAGGTCGAGCAGCTCAAGATCGATCTTGCCGCCGGCGGGGTACAACTCCAGTAACCAGACTTCGCGCGACCGCTCGCGCAGACGGACTTCACAACTGAATAGACGGGCCACCGGTGCCCGTATCCCAGGACAACTGCTTCTGCACGAACGTCACGCGCGCCACGTGCCCACCGGTACGTGGCGCGCGTGTTTGAGGAGAGTCTTTTGAGTCATCCGCACCCTGAACTCGGACCGCCCCCGCCCCTTCCCGCGGGCGGCCTGCGCGTCACCCCGCTCGGCGGTCTCGGCGAGATCGGCCGCAACATGACGGTCTTCGAGTACGGAGGCCGACTGCTGATCGTCGACTGCGGCGTGCTCTTCCCCGAGGAGGAGCAGCCCGGGATCGACCTGATCCTGCCGGACTTCTCGTCCATCCGGGACCGCCTCGACGACATCGAGGGCATCGTCCTCACCCACGGCCACGAGGACCACATCGGCGGCGTCCCCTTCCTCCTGCGCGAGAAGCCGGACATCCCGCTGATCGGCTCCAAGCTCACCCTCGCCCTCATCGAGGCGAAGCTCCAGGAGCACCGCATCCGCCCGTACACCCTCCAGGTGGCCGAAGGACAGCGTGAGCGCATCGGCCCGTTCGACTGCGAGTTCATCGCGGTCAACCACTCGATCCCCGACGCGCTCGCCGTGGCCATCCGCACCCCCGCCGGCATGGCCGTCCACACGGGCGACTTCAAGATGGACCAGCTCCCGCTGGACAACCGCCTCACGGATCTGCACGCGTTCGCCAGGCTCAGCGAGGAAGGCATCGACCTTCTGCTCGCCGACTCCACGAACGCCGAGGTCCCGGGCTTCGTCCCGCCCGAGCGCGACATCTCCAATGTGCTGCGCCAGGTCTTCGGCGGCGCCCGCAAGCGGATCATCGTGGCCAGCTTCGCCAGCCATGTGCACCGCATCCAGCAGATCCTGGACGCGGCACACGAGTACGGCCGCCGGGTCGCCTTCGTCGGCCGTTCCATGGTCCGCAACATGGGCATCGCCCGGGACCTCGGCTACCTCAAGGTCCCGCCGGGTCTCGTCGTGGACGTCAAGACCCTCGACGATCTGCCGGACAGCGAAGTGGTCCTGGTCTGCACGGGCTCCCAGGGCGAGCCGATGGCCGCCCTGTCCCGCATGGCCAACCGCGACCACCAGATCCGCATCGTCGACGGCGACACGGTGATCCTGGCGTCGTCCCTCATCCCGGGCAACGAGAACGCGGTCTACCGCGTGATCAACGGCCTGACCCGCTGGGGCGCCGACGTCGTCCACAAGGGCAACGCCAAGGTGCACGTCTCGGGTCACGCCTCGGCCGGCGAGCTGCTGTACTTCTACAACATCTGCCGCCCCAAGAACCTGATGCCGGTCCACGGCGAATGGCGTCACCTGAGGGCCAACGCCGAGCTGGGCGCCCTGACCGGCGTGCCGCACGACCGGATCGTCATCGCCGAGGACGGCGTGGCCGTCGACCTCGTCGAGGGCAAGGCCAAGATCTCCGGCAAGGTCCAGGCGGGATACGTGTACGTCGACGGCCTCTCCGTCGGTGACGTCGGCGAGCCGGCGCTGAAGGACCGCAAGATCCTCGGCGACGAGGGCATCATCTCGGTCTTCGTGGTCATCGACTCGTCCACCGGCAAGATCACGGGCGGCCCGCATGTGCAGGCCCGCGGCTCCGGCATCGAGGACTCCGCCTTCGCGGAGGTCCTCCCGAAGATCACGGAAACCCTGGAGCGCTCGGCCCAGGACGGCGTCGTCGAACCCCACCAGATGCAGCAGCTCGTCCGCCGCACGCTGGGCAAGTGGGTCTCCGACACCTACCGGCGCCGGCCGATGATCCTGCCCGTCGTGGTCGAGGTCTGACGGCCCGTCGGGCCGCACCGTACGCGCGAACAAGGAGCGGGGCGCCTCGATTTGCATCGGGGCGCCTCGCTCCAGTACGTTTACAACTCCTCCGGAACGGGAACCCGACGACTTCGTGCGTCGGAACCATCGCCCGGAAGGGGGAGGGAAAACCGGCTCAGAATCTCTGATAAAGTCGGAACCGCCGGAAAGGGAAACGCGAAAGCGAGAACCTGGAAAGCACCGAGGAAATCGGATCGGAAAGATCTGATAGAGTCGAAAACGCAAAACCGAAGGGAAGCGCCCGGAGGAAAGCCCGAGAGGGTGAGTACAAAGGAAGCGTCCGTTCCTTGAGAACTCAACAGCGTGCCAAAAGTCAACGCCAGAT
>NZ_JOCA01000006.1 GCF_000718785.1 Streptomyces sp. NRRL WC-3626
GGGGTGAGGGCTGGGCGGGGGGTGTTCGCGCGGTCCGGCGCTTGCGGGGTGCCGTCGCGCCCACCCGTGCGGCGGGGGTGGGCGGTGGCCCGGTGTTGCGGTGGGGCGGGGGGTGTTCGCGCGGCCCGGCGCTTACGGGGTGCCGTCGCGCCCACCCGTGCCGCCCCAGCGGCACGACTGCCCGCGGATGGGCGCGGATGGGCGCGGAGTGCGAGGGGGCTAGATCAGGTCGACCAGGTCTGCGATCGAGTTGACCACCTTTGTCGGGCGGTACGGGTACTGGTCGATGTCTGCTTCGGTGGTCAGGCCGGTCAGGACCAGGAACGTTTCCATTCCCGCCTCCAGGCCGGCCAGGACGTCCGTGTCCATGCGGTCGCCGATCATGGCGCTGGACTCGGAGTGGGCGCCGATGACGTTCAGGCCCGTGCGCATCATCAGGGGGTTCGGCTTGCCGACGAAGTACGGGTCCTTGCCCGTGGCCTTCGTGATCAGGGCGGCGACGGAACCCGTCGCGGGCAGCGCGCCCTCGGGGGAGGGGCCGGTGTTGTCCGGGTTGGTGGCGATGAAGCGGGCGCCCGCGTTGATCAGGCGGATGGCCTTCGTCAGCGCCTCGAACGAGTACGTACGCGTCTCACCGAGGATCACGAAATCGGGATCGGCGTCGGTCATGACGTAGCCCGCGTCGTGCAGGGCCGTCGTCAGGCCGGCCTCGCCGATGACGTACGCGGTGCCACCGGGGTGCTGTGTGTCCAGGAACTTCGCCGTGGCCAGTGCGGACGTCCAGATGTTCTCGACCGGCACCTCGAGCCCGATCCGGTTGAGGCGTGCGTGCAGGTCACGGGCCGTGTAGATCGAGTTGTTCGTCAGGACCAGGAACGGCCGCCCCGAGTCGCGCAGCTTCTTGATGAAGGCGTCGGCGCCGGGTACCGGGACACCTTCGTGCATCAGTACCCCGTCCATGTCGGTGAGCCAGGATTCGATGGGCTTGCGCTCAGTCATGGGTGCTGACTCCTGCCGTACGTGGGCCATGGGACGCCTCATGCTATGCAGTCACCCGTACGGAGTAACCCCCGCACCTGCGAGGATGCGGCGCCGGAGCAGCCGCGGGACGCTCCAGATGTCTGGAGGTTCACGATGGGTTCCCCCTTCAACACACTCCGTACCGGCATCCGGTCCGGCGTCGGACGTCTCCTCGCCGGTGTGGTCTGGGTGGTCCTGCTGCTCGGCCTGTGGCTGTGGGGCGGCGCGCGGGCCGACGTACCCGCCGGGCTGTCCGGTACCGCGACCGGCGACATGGCGGCGGCCGGACGGCCGCCCAAGGTCGAGCTGCCCCCCGCGCACGACCCGCTGCGCGCCGCCGTACCGCGGCGCCTCGGCATCCCCGCCCTCGACATCGACCTGCCGGTGACCGACGCCGAGCGCGCGAAGCCGGACACGGTCGCCTGGTTCGCGGACGGGGTGACACCGGGCGAGTCCGGCATCGCGCTGATGGTGGCACCCGTCGCCCTCCCGCGCATGGAGACCCTCCAGCCCGGCCGCACCCTCCGGGTGGAGCGCGCCGACGACCGGACCGCCGAGTTCACCGTCGAGGAGGTCCAGGTCGTCGCCCCCAGCGAACGGCCCGACGCGCAGCGGGCCCGCGCGTCACGTCGTGCCGAACTCCGGCTGATCGCCTGCGCCGACGACGCCTGCACGGGCGGCGTGCTCGTCTCGGCGTACCTCACCGGAGACGCCAGGACTCCCTGATCCCCACCCCGCCGGAGTGACCCGGTGACCGCCGCGGGAGGCGGCGGTGCCCGGTGGCGCGCACGACTCCGGAGCGACAGCCGTGCCGCCAGCGGAGGTCGGACAACGTCAAGTTCCTTACCGGTCGCGGTCCGTGATCGTCGCAGGTTGCTCGGTGTCGGGCGCGCTGTGACAGCCTGCGGACAAGGTCCGGTCGGCCTCGTGGGCCTCGCGGGACGTATGTCAGGATTGGGGCTCGGAGCACATGGAACAAGTGCGCCCAAGGGGGGCTTGATGTACGGCAACAAGGGGGTCGGGGCGTCCGCGGTGGTGCTGGGGGCGGCGCTGCTGATGACCGGGTGTTCGTCCTCGGACGACAAGGGGAGCGGGGACGCGGGGGCGGGGATCACCCAACAGCCCAAGGGCGCCGACCCGTTCTGGGTCAACCCGGACGGCACCGCGGCACGGCAGGTCGTGGCACTGGAGGAGGACGGCAAGAAGTCGGAGGCCGACCACATCCGCCGGATCGCCGAGCAGCCCGTCGCCGAGTGGATCAGCCCGGAGAACCCGGAGGAGCAGGCCCGCGGTTTCACCGAGGGCGCGGAGGCGGCCGACCGCACCGCGCTGCTGGTGCTCTACAACATCCCGCACCGCGACTGCGACCAGTACTCGCGCGGCGGCGCCGCCGACGGCGACGCCTACCGCGACTTCGTGGACGGTGTCGCCAAGGGCATCGGGGACCGCGCGGCGACCGTCATCCTCGAACCCGACGCCGTACTGCACCTGGTGGACGGCTGCACGCCGGACGAGTTCCACGAGGAGCGCTACGACCTCCTCAAGGGCGCCATCGCCCAGCTGAAGGGCCTGAAGAACACCAAGGTCTACCTGGACGCGGGCAACGCCGGCTGGGGCGAGCCCGACCAGATCCACGAGCCCCTCAAACGGGCCGGCATCGACCAGGCCGACGGCTTCTCGGTGAACGTCTCCAACTACTACTCCACCGACGACTCCATCGCCTACGGCAAGCGGCTCTCCGCCAGAATCGGCGACAAGCACTTCGTCATTGACACCAGCCGCAACGGCAACGGCCCCTACACCGACGGAAACCCCGACGAACGCTGGTGCAACCCGCCGGGCCGAGCCCTCGGCGAAACCCCGACCACGAAGACCGCCGACCCCCTGGTCGACGCCTACCTGTGGGTGAAACGCCCAGGAGAATCGGACGGCGAATGCAAGGGCGGCCCCAAGGCGGGCGACTGGTGGCCCCAGTACGCCCTGAAGCTGGCGCAGGGGTAGAGGGGCCGGGTCAACTGCGCAGCGGGGGCCCGGGACCAACCCCCCAGGGGCGCGGGGCTGTGACAGGTGCGGCTACCGCCGCGCGGGCGCGACCAGCCACAGCGCGCCCGCGCCCGAACACCAACCCGCAAAAGGGCTACGGCACCCGCACCCACTGCGCCTTACTGGGCACCCCGGAACCGTCGTTCACGAACAGCATGTACCACCCGGACTGAACCAGGTTCTTGTTCTTGGGCACCGTCACGGTGATCTCATCCCCCTCGGCCTCGAAGTCCAGCGCGATGGACCGTTGATCGACGTCCGTGACGTGAGTGGAAGCGCTGGGCCGGATCAACCGCACGCTCTCCACGGACGCCGCGTCCGCCGACGTGAACGTCGCCGACCCGCCCCGCTCGACGGTCTTGGGCCCACCGGACAACTCGGGCTGCTCGTTGTCCCCGTAGAGGTACGGCGGCGTGTAGATCTCGATCCGCTGCTCGAACTCCCCCGGCTTCGTGTTCGCCTTGTCCGCGTACAGCGAGTCGGAGCCGAAGAACATCAGGCGCCCGTCGGGCAGCAGGATCGACCCGGAGTGGTAGTTGCGGCCCACCAGTGGATCGGCGACCCGCTTGAACTCGTTCTTCTCCGTGTCGTAGATCCGCGCCTCGAGGATGTTGGAGTCACCGCGGCCGCGGTAGTCCTCGGAGCCGCCGGAGACGAGCACGTCGTCGTTGGGCAGGACCGAGGCCTGCGGATAGCGCGTGCCCTTGTCCATGGACGGCCCGTCGGTGAACTTCGGTTCGTCGGCCTTGAGATCGACGATCCGGGTCTTCTCGCTGGCCTTCTCGGACTCGCCGACCCCGCCCCCGCCGATCACCATGTACTTCTCGTCCTGCGCGGGCGGCAGCAGCACCGTGCCGGACGTCTCCATCAGGTCCGCGTCGCTCAGCCCGGGGACCTTGGTGAACCGGTTGGTCTCTACGTCCCAGACGCCCGGGTCGCGGCCCACGTCGTCCGGTCCGTAACCCGCGTTGGAACCCGAGTAGAAGACCTTGCCGTTCTGCATCAGGAACAGCGCCGGGTACGTCGGGAACTGGCGGACCTTGTCGGTGTAGGTCCACTCCTTGGTCTCGGGGTCGTAGATCTCGTTCTTGCCCGGGACCAGCTGGCCGATGTCGTCGAGCCCGGAGACGCTGAGGATCTTCCCGTCGCTCAGGGTGGTGAGCGTCGGGTACCAGCGGGCCTCGTTCATCGGGTCGACCTTGATGTACTTCTCGGCGACCGGGTCGAACTCGTAGGCGTCCCGGATGCCCTGGAAGTCCTTCTTGTCCAGGGCGAGTTTCTCCGCGATGCCGTACGTGTTGCGGCCGTCGGCGCCGGACAGGCCCTGCACCTTGTAGTTGTCCTGGGTGCCGGTCTCGTACTCGGCGCCCTCCTTCTGCGCCTCCACGTAGATACGGCCGACGCCCGCGCTGTTGCCGAGGTACTCGCCGCTGACCGGGTCGTACTCCTTCTCGGCGCGCGGTACGAGCACCGGGTCCTTCGAGACGAAGGTCTTGCCGTTCTCCTTGCCGGTGAATCTGGTGCCGGCCGGGAGCGTGATCGGCTTGTCCGGGTTCTCGTTGTGGACGAGCATCAGGCCGCCGGCCTTCTTCACGTCACCCTTGAGCTTCTCGTACCGCTTGGTGCCGCCCGCGATCAGCAGATTGCCGTTGGCGAGCTGCGTGTGCCCGGTGCAGAACAGGTCCGTGGGCGTCGGCACCTTCTTGATGGTCCCCTTGACCGGGTCCCAGATCCGGGTGTCGTACCTCTTCGCGTCGAAGTTGTCCTGGTTGTTGCCCGACCCGGCGACGAGCAGCACCTTGCCGGTGCGCAGCAGCGCCGCGTGAATGGTGTTCTGCCGGTACTCCTCGGGGAACTCGACGATCTCCCACTTGCCGTTCTCGGCCTTGTACTCCGGCTGGTCGATCTTGTACTGGTGATATTTCTCGGTGCTGAAGCGGTACAGCCACGGCCCGTTCATTCCGGCCAGCGCCAGCACCACCGCCGTGCCTATCGCGACCCGACGGGCTCGACGGCGGCCTGCACGGTCCTTCATTCCTTACGTCCCCCAAGTCCACCAAGGGCGATCTGCATGGTCTGGTCGTCTCCGGGGTTGCCGCCCCCGGGTCCGCCCGGGCCTTCGGGGCCCCCTGTTCCGCCCGGCGCGCCGGGCGAACCGGCCCACTGGGCGCGGTCCTGCGGCTGCCGCGGGGCGTACCGCTGCTGCGGCATCTGCGGCGGCAGCTGCTGTGTCCGGTCATCCTGTGCCGGCGGCTGCTGTGTCCGGTCGTCCTGCGGCGGCGGCTGCTGTGTCCGCGGTTCCCGTGCGGCGGCCGGCCGGCCGCCCGCGGCGTGGGCGCCGGTCTTCCTGCGGTCCTGCCGCATGCCGTGCCGCCAGGCGAACATCGGCGCGGCGGTGATGAGGAGCGCGAAGGTCGCCCAGATCACCATCGCCGGGTGCGAGTGCCCGTAGACGAAGCCCGCGGTGATCGAACCGGCGAAGATCAGAATGAAGTACCAGTGGTACCGGAAGGTGCCGAACCAGGTGTCGGGGCTGGCCGAGTCGCCCTTCGGGGTGACGACGAACTTGCTCTTCCTGCGCAGGACGGAGTCGATCAGCGCCTTCGCGTACAGCGGCGCCGACAGCGCGGACATCACCATGCCGGCCACACCGCCGGAGCCCTCCGGCTCGTGCGGCGACACGTTGTGCCGCCGGTTCCAGACGTACAGGCCGATCTGCAGGGCGGAGGCGTTGCCGTAGAGCATCAGCCAGACCGCCGGGTCGATGTTCACACCCGAGGCGCCCAGACCCAGGAACAGCGCACAACTGACCGCCGCCAGGATCCAGTTCAGGGCCGACATCGGGTAGAAGATGATCATCATGGTGTAGTTGAAGAGCTTGCTCGGCGGAAGCGAGTAGAAGCCCTTCCAGTACTGCCCGATGATCGTCTCGTACGTACCGCGCGACCAGCGCATCTGCTGGGTGAAGAAGTCGGTCCAGGCGTTGGGGCCCTCACCGACGGCGAGTACGTCCGGGGTGTACACCGAGCGCCACTTCTTCCCCGTCTCCGGGTTCCTGTGGCGGTGCATCTCGAAGCCGGTCGCCATGTCCTCGGTGATCGAGTCGTACAGACCGCCGATCTGCTTGAGCGCCTTGATGCGTACGGCGTTGGAGGTGCCCACGAACATCGGTGAGCCGTAGCGGTTGCCGGCCCGCTGGATCAGCGCGTGGAAGAGGAACTGCTGGGACTCGGCGGCCTTGGTGACGAAGTTGTCGTAATTGCCGTACACCTGGGGGCCGATGACGAAGCCGACGTCCGGGTCGCGGAAGAAGCCGAGCATCCGCTCCAGGTAGTTGGGCAGCGGCACATGGTCGGTGTCGACGGAGGCGAAGTAGTCGTAGCGGTCGCCGTGCGCGTCCAGCCAGGCGTTGTAGTTGCCGTGCTTGGTCTTCGCGCGGTGTGCGCCCTTCTTCTGGTTCCACTTCGCGACGCCCTTGCGGGAGAAGTGGTGCACACCGAGGCGGGCGCAGACCTGCTTCACCTCGGGGTCGTCGCCCTCGTCGAGCAGCCAGACGTGCATCAGGCCCCGGTGGCGGATCTTCACGGCCGCCTCCAGGGTCTTCGTCACCATCTCCAGCGGCTCCTTGCCGGGCACGAAGGAGGTGAGGAAGGCGACCCGGGTGCCGGTCTCCGGCACGACGGGGATGGGGTCGCGGGCGACCAGGGTGGCGTGCGCGTTCGACAGCACGTTCATACAGCGGAAGAACTCGATCAGACCGATCGAGACGAGCATGACGATGTCGAGGGTCGGCAGCCACTCGAACTCGACGTAGTCCCGCTCGGTCCAGTGCGACGGCTGCAGCAGCCAGAACAGCAGCACCAGTGACAGCACCGGGGCGGCGGCCAGCATCAGCCCGATCCGGATACGGTGCGGCTCCTGCCCGATCAGCGAGCGGTACTGCACCGTGTACGGCTTGTTCGGATCGGGCTGGGTGAGGGGGCCCGAGAGCCGGCTGTAGTGCTCGTAGTCGTACTTCGGCAGCGCCGTCCTGATCCGGCGGAACGTCCCCGTGTTCCAGTTCCGGTGGCCTGGCACCCGGAGCTGGGTGGTCTGGGACGGGTCGTCGTCCCGCTGGGCGCCCGTCGGCGTCGACGTCATGAGTAATCCCCCCAACACACGGCGGCCACCGCGTGTTTCGTCGCTTCTTTAACGTGCGCTCGGCCCCCTCGACCGCCACAGACGTGTCAGTGGTCGACCACAGTCACCACGCCACCCACACCTTATAGACACGGCGTGGCGCTGTTCCGGTTGCATGATGCCCGCCCCGGCACCGCCCCAGGAAAGCGGGACCCCCCCTCCCGCATCATCGGTAACCGGTTTCTTGCCCGCCAACCACCATGAAGACTCCGGAACTCGAAGAATCCGGGTCCTACGGTGCTCATCGTGGTCGCACGCTGCGAAACACGGTGTTGTCCGGGCATACGGGTCCATGGTGAACAGGGGCGGAGGTCGCTGGGGGCCGCTGGTGCATACGTGCGCCGAGGGCGTCGCGTTCATCGGGGCGCGCGGCTCTCCGGCCGAAAACCGACGGGCCCCCCGCTTGCGCGAGGAGCCCGTCCGTCGGTGCGCCGCCAGGGACTCGAACCCCGGACCCGCTGATTAAGAGTCAGCTGCTCTAACCAACTGAGCTAGCGGCGCGCGCTGACGGCGTCACTCTACAGGACCCCGGAGGGTGCTTCCGGCCCCGGCCCGCCCGGCCGCCGTTCGGGCCACGAGTCCGGTGCGGGCCCGGTCCGGCGCCGTACATCATTCGGACCGTCAACATGCGTGCGCGCGGGACGGTTGTGAGAATGACCTTCGTGCAGGCACGTGGTGAATTCGAGCGGGAGTGTGAGGGGAATCGCATGGAGTCTCCGGTATTCGCGGAGATCGAACCGGCGGACGACTGCGACTGCCCCGGCTGCGCGCATTGGCGCGGCGTTCTGCCGCATTCCCGCACCGGCCGCTTCCCCGGCCATCCGGCCCGGCATCGGACGGCCGTCGTCCTGGCCGCCGTCACCTCGGCCGCGATCGGTGCCACCGCGGCCCCGGTGATCGCCGCACCGCATGCCGAGCAGCCCGCCGGTCCGGACGTTCTCGCAGGTGAGGAGCCCGGAACTCCGCAGGGGGTACGGGCTCCGCTGTACGGCCCCGGTGGCCAGGCGGGTCCGCCCGCGAGCCCGGAGCCGTCCGCGCGGGTGCCCGCGATCACCCGCGCGGAGATCATCGAGCGGGCCAAGAGCTGGGTCACCCGGAAGGTCCCGTACGGGGTGAGCTCGTACGGGGCCGACGGTTACCGGCAGGACTGTTCGGGTTATGTCTCGATGGCCTGGCGGCTGCCCGGGAACGAATGGACGGGCAGCCTCGGCGCATACGCCGAGAGAATCACCAAGGACGAACTCCAGCCGGGTGACATGCTGCTCCATCACAATGCGGCCGACCCGTACGGCGGATCGCATGTGGTCCTTTTCGGCGGCTGGGCGAACACCGCCCGATCGAAGTACGTCGCCTATGAACAGACCGTTCCGCACACCCGCCGCAAGACGACTCCGTACGCCTACTGGAACAACTCCGCGCGCTATGTCCCGTACCGCTACAAGGGGGTGGGCGACGGTGCGGCCGGGGCGGGGGCTTTTGTCGCGACGGTCCGGATCCCGTTCCCCGGAGTGGCCTATTTCGGTCCCGGCGCGGACAACACCTACGTCGCCGAACTGGGCCGGATGCTCGCCGCCCGCGGCGCCGGACACCTCTACCCCGCCGCCCCCGGACCGCAGTGGACGGACGCCGACCGCAGGGCGACCCGGGCGTTCCAGGAGGCTCAGGGGTGGCGGGGCGCGGCGGCGGACGGGCTGCCGGGGCCGTTGACCTGGGAACTGCTCATGACCGGCGGAGGCAGGGACGTCCAAAGCGGAGGTTCCGCTTCCGCCCCGGACGGTGTGCCGGGCTATCCCGGACGGGCGCTGCTGCGCCCCGGCGCCGTCAACGACCATGTCACGCGGCTCGGGAGGCAACTGGTGCGAAAGGGGTTCGGCCGGTACTACACGAAGGGCCCCGGACCCCGCTGGACCGAGGCGGACCGCCGCAACGTGGAGGCCTTCCAGCGGGCCCAGGGCTGGCGCGGGGGAGCGGCGGACGGCTTCCCCGGACCGGAGACCTGGAGGCGGCTCTTCCTCACCTGACCCACCCGGGCGTGCCGCGTCCCCCGACGCCCACGCCCTCCCGCGAAGTGACCGGTGTGACGCATCTGGCGCGGAGGCTGGAGGCACGCATGACCACGACGGCATCGCCCGTCCCCGAGGACATCCCCGAGAACGTTCCCGACCACATCCCCGAACCCGGCGGTCCGGTGGACGCCGGCCCGATGGACGGAGTGGCGGCGGCCGCCCGGCCGGTCCGGCTGATCCACACCGGGGCCACCACCGAGATCCCCGTCCATCTGCTGTTCCGCGACGCCCCCGAACCGGCGCCGGTACGGCTGAGCCCGGCCGTCGTCACCCGCCGCCCCGACGAGAGCGGCCGGAACACGGCGGAACGCCCCCGCCCGCCCGCCGTCCCCCGGATCGACCCCGAGCTGGTGGAGCGCCCGGCCCGGGTGCTGCCCGGCCTCGCGGGGGTGCTCGCCGGAATGTGTGGGGCGGCCGGCTGCGTCGCCACCTCGTGGTGGGCGGGCGTACTGCCCTCGCCGCTGCCCGGGACGTTCGGTTCGGCGGGGCTCGGTTCCGCGCGGTGGGCGGCGTACGCCGGGGCCGGGGCGCTCGCGCTGTTCGGGTTCGGCGGGCTGGCCCGGGGGCGGACCGGGCGGGCCTGGGTGCTCGGTCTGTTCGGCCGCTACCGGGGCACGGTGCGGCGCACCGGACTGCTGTGGGTGAACCCGCTGCTGCTGCGCCGCCGGGTCGACGTACGGCTGCGGCACTGGCGCGGGGAGCCGATGCGGGCGGCCGACCGGAGCGGGGTGGCGCTGCGGGTGACCGTCCTCGTGGTGTGGCGGGTGCGGGACACCGCGCGGGCGACGCTGAGTGTCGAGGACCACGAGGCGTATCTGCGCGCGTGCGTCGAGGCGGCGCTGGTACGGGTGCCGGTGGCGGCACCGGGCGCGGGCAAGGGCGCGGTGGAGGCGGCGCAGGACGCGCTGACCCGGCTGGTGGCGGCGGACACCGCGCCGGTGGGGGTGGAGGTGTTCGCGGTGCGGCCGGTCCGGGTGGAGTACGCGCCCGAGGTGGCCGCCGCGATGCACCGGCGCCGGATCGCCGCGCTGGACGCCCAGCACCGGGCGAGCGTGCTGGGCTCGGTCGTGGATTCCGTGGAGGACACGGTCACCCGGCTGACCATGCGGGGGCTGGTCGAGCTGGACGACTACGAACGCAAGGTGCTGGTGAAGGATCTGACGGTGGCGTTCTGCGCGGGACGGGGTGAGGCGGGGCCGTGAACGGCCGGGGAACAGGCCCTGCTATTGGTATGGACATGTTCAACAGGCGGCAATAATCTGAACTTGGTCTAGACCTACCTGCACGGCTCACTGAAACCCCCACACTCCAGGAGCAGCAGCATGCGCACACGGACCCAGATGTACGCAGCCGCGGTGGGGCTGGCCACGACCGGAGCGCTCGTGCTCTCCTCCGGTGGTGCCAGCGGCCACGGCTACACCGATCTGCCGGTCAGCCGGCAGAAGCTCTGCCAGAACGGCTCGGTCGCCAACTGCGGATCCATCCAGTGGGAGCCGCAGAGCGTCGAGGGCCCGAAGGGTTTCCCCGCCTCCGGACCGGCCGACGGGCAGCTCTGTTCCGGCAACAACACCCGGTTCGCCCAGCTCGACAGCCCGAAGACCCCCTCGGGCGGCGCCTGGCCCACCACGAGCGTCTCGGGCGGCCAGAACTACACCTTCCGGTGGCAGTTCACGGCCATGCACGCCACCACCGACTTCAAGTACTACGTCACCAAGCCGGGCTGGAACCAGAACCACAGCCTGTCCCGGTCCGACCTCAACCTCACGCCGTTCTTCACCGTGCCCTACAACGGCCAGCGTCCCCCGTCGACCCTCTCCCACACCGGCCGGCTGCCGTCCGGGCTCAGCGGACGCCATGTGATCCTCGCGGTGTGGACGGTCGCCGACACGACCAACGCGTTCTACGCCTGCTCGGACGTCACGTTCTGAGGCCGACGCACGCAAAAGGGCCTCTCGCTCCCACGAGAGGCCCTTCGGTGTGCGCCGCCAGGGACTCGAACCCCGGACCCGCTGATTAAGAGTCAGCTGCTCTAACCAACTGAGCTAGCGGCGCGTGACTCCCGCCGTCCGCTTCCGCGGTCGGCGACGAGGAAAATACTACCCGGTCCGCAGGAGTGCTCCGCACCACCGCGGGCGCCCTCTAGATCGCCAGCGACAGCAGTACCGGGGCCGCGCCGCGGTTGAGGGTGTCGGCGGCCTCGCGCAGGCGGTGGGCGTGCTCGACCGGCAGGGAGAGGGCCAGACAGCCCACCGAGGAACCGGCCGTGATCGGGACCGCCGCGCAGACCGTGCCGACCGCGTACTCCTGGAGGTCGAGCACCGGCACCGTCGGCGGCTGCGACGCCAGCCGGGACAGCAGCAGCGTGTCACTGGTGATGGTGCGCGAGGTGAGCCGGGCCATCCTGTGGCGGGCGAGATGGTCGCGCCGGCCGTCGTGGTCCAGCTGGGTGAGCAGGCTCTTGCCCACCGCCGTCGCGTGCGCCGAGCAGCGGAAGTCCACCCACTCGTTGACCTTCGGGGCGGCCGGGCTGTCGGCGTACTGGGTGACCTTGACCTCGCCGTCGACGTACCGGCTCATGTAGACGGCGGCGCCCACACTGTCGCGGAGCCGGTCCAGGGTGCGCTGCAGCTTCTCGCGCAGCGCCTCCTCGTGTCCCTCGGCGGCACCCAGGCGGGCGAAGGCCGCCCCGGTGACGTACGCGCCGTCGGCGATCTGCTCGACGTAGGCCTCGCGGCGCAGCATCCGCAGGAGGGCGGTCAGCCGCTCACTGCCGAGTCCGGTCTCGCGCGCCAGTCCGGTGTCGGTGACTCCTGTGGTGTGCCGCGCCACCGCCTCCAGCACGCGCAGGGCGTCCTGGACCGAGTGGTACGACGCGGTCGGCTCGTGCCTCAGCGCCACGGTTTCCCCCTGCGCTCGTACTCGGGGCCGCAATCCGGTCAGCGAATCCCTTCCACGATAGCCGCGAAACGGGCCCCGGGAAGCGGGTGTTGACAAGATTGCGGCCCCCTCATCTGCGGCGCGGGCCCCCTGGCATATGCCAGAGGGATGCCCCATGCCGTGGACCTCGGGCGTTGCCCCGTTGACGGTCCGTGGCTACAGGACCGCGCTGAGGAATTCCCGCGTACGGTCGTGCTCCGGCTCGCTGAAGATCTTCTCCGGGGCGCCCGCCTCGATGATCCGCCCTGAGTCGAACATCAGCACCTGGTCCGAGATGTCCCGGGCGAAGTTCATCTCGTGGGTCACACAGAGCATGGTGATGTCGGTGGAGCGCGCGATGTCCCGCAGCACGTCGAGGACGCCCGCGACCAGCTCCGGGTCGAGCGCCGAGGTCACCTCGTCCAGCAGCAGCACCTGCGGCCGCATCGCCAGCGCCCGCGCGATCGCCACCCGCTGCTGCTGACCACCGGACAGCTGAGCGGGGTGCTTGCCGATGTGGTCGGTCAGCCCGACCATCTCCAGCAGCTCCCGCGCCCGCTCCTCCGCCTCGTCCTTGGACATGCCGAGCACGGTGACCGGAGCCTCCGTGATGTTCCGCAGCACCGTCATGTTCGGGAACAGGTTGAACTGCTGGAACACCATCCCGATCTTCTTGCGGACCTCGCGGACCTGCTTCTCCGGCGCCGGGAACAGCTGCTCCCCGGCCACGGTGATCGTGCCCTCGTCGGGCTTCAGCAGCGTCATCAGCAGCCGCAGGATCGTCGTCTTGCCGGAACCGGACGGGCCGATCAGCGTCACGTGCTTGCCCGCGTCCACGGAGAAGTCCAGGTGGTCGAGGACGGTGTGGTCCCCGAACCGCTTGGTGACCTGCTCCAGACGGATCAGCTCACCGCTGCCCGCCGGGGTCTCGGGCTTCTTGTCGAACGGGGCGTGGGTGTCAGTGGACAAGGCGTCGCTCCAGGGCTCGCAGGGCAAGGGAGGCCAGGTAGGAGATGACGATGAAGGCGAAGCCGATCACCGTCAGGGGCTCGGTGAACTGGAAGTTCTGCTGCGAGAACAGCCGCGCCTCACCGAGCATCTCCAGCACGGTGATGGCCATCAGCAGCGGTGTGTCCTTCAGCATCGAGATGACGTAGTTGCCGAGCGCGGGCACCACCCGGCGCACGGCCTGCGGCAGGATCACCGCGGTCCACGTCCGGCGCAGCGGCAGGTTCAGCGCCGTCGCCGCCTCCCACTGGCCCACCGGCACGGCCTCGATGCCCGCGCGGTAGACCTGCATCGTGTACGTCGAGTAGTGCAGCCCGATGGCGAAGACACCGGTGGTCAGCGCGGAGAAGGTCACGCCCCACTCGGGCAGCACGTAGAACAGGAAGAACAGCTGCACCAGCAGCGGTGTGTTGCGGACGAACTCCGTCACCGCGCCGACCGGCCAGGTCACCCAGCGCGTCGGCACCCGCATCAGCAGCGCCCACACCAGACCCAGCGCGAACGAGATCAGCGAGCCGAGGACCAGGATCTGCAGGGTGACCAGCAGACCGTCCCAGAAGTGCGGCATGAAGTCGGACACCGCGCTCCAGTCCCACTTCATCGGACGGCACCTCCCACGTTGGTCGTCTCGGCCGGCTTCGGCTCCACGTCCGTCTTGGGCGTGGGCGTCCTGCCGACCCCCGCCTTCAGCTTCTTCTCCAGACCGCGCATGATCCGGGTGAGCAGGAAGGCGATCACGAAGTAGATGATCAGGATGTACGTGTAGATCTCCGCGCTCTCCTGCAGCGCCAGACGGATCAGATTGCCGCTGAACGCCAGATCGCCCATGCCCATGATCGACACCAGGGCGGTGCCCTTGAGCAGCTCGATCAGCAGGTTGGAGAACGGCGGGATCATCTCCGGCACCGCCTGCGGCAGCAGGATCAGCTTCATCCGCTGCCAGGGCGTGAAGCTGAGCGCGATACCGCCCTCACGCTGGGCCGGGTCGACCGCGGCGATCGCACCGCGCACGATCTCCGAGCCGTACGCCCCGTAGGTCAGACCGAGTGCCAGCGTGCCCGCCCACAGCGGCACCAGCTGCCAGCCGAAGGCCGGGGGCAGCACGAAGAACACCCAGAAGATCATCACCAGCGCGGAGGTGCCGCGGAACACCTCGGTGTAGAAGCCCGCGAGGAAGCGGACGATCCACAGCCGGTGGGTGCGCGCGACGCCGACCACGAAGGAGACCGCGGTCGCCAGCAGCGAGCTGAGCACGAGCAGCTGGATGGTGACCCAGACGCCGTGGAGTACGAGTTCCCAGAGTCCCGATGTCATCCGCCGCAGAGCTCCTTCGCGGTCAGATCCGTCATCTCGTCCTCGGTGAAACCGAACGGCTTGAGGATGCGGAGCAGTTCGCCGCTCTTCTTCAGCTTGCGCAGTTCGGTGTTGAAGGCGTCCCGCAGGTTCGTCTCGGTCGGCCGGAAGGCGAAGGCGCCGCCGTCGACGTGCGGCTCGCCGCCGACGATCGGTTTGAAGGGCTCCGTGACCTCCGCCTTGCGCGACTTCTTCACCACCTCGCGGGTGGTGAGCGCGGTGCCGGCGAAGACATCGGCGCGTCCGGCCTCGACGGCGTTCAGGCCGGCCACCTGATCGGGGACGATCAGGATGTCGCCCTCCTTGTACCCGGCCTCGACGGCGTACGCGATCTCCGCGTACCCGGTGCCGGTGGCGAACTTCGCCTTCTTCTCGACGACGTCCTGGTAGCTGCGCAGCCCCAGCGGGTTGCCCTTGCGCACGATGAACGAGTCGAGCATCTGATAGTCGGGATCGGAGAAGATGACCTGCTCACAGCGTTCGGGATTGACGTACATCCCGGCGGCCACGACATCGAACTGCTGCGAGTTCAGCCCGGGTATCAGCGAGCCGAACTCGGTGGGCACGGGCTGCACCCGGTCCACGCCGAGCCGCTTGAAGATGACCTTGGCCAGCTCCGGCGCCTCACCGGTCAGATCGCCGTTCCTGTCGATGTAACCGAACGGGATCTCGCCGGCTATCCCCAGCCGGACGACACCCGCCGCCCTGAGCCGGGACAGCAGGTCGCCGCCGCCCGTGGCCGCCGCCGTCGGTACGCGGGAACAGCCCGCGGCGCCCAGTGCGCCGAGCGCCGCGACCCCCGCGAGCAGCGATCGACGTGAGGGCCCGGAGGTCTCTCGGAATCGTCTGAGTGGTTGCAGTGGTGGAGCCATGGCGGCGCGGCTACCCGAAGCGATGCGAGTTATTCCGGCCAGTTTCGGCCCCGTTCGGCGGTCGGGCGGTCTTGACCGGCGCGGGACGATGGGCCACATGGCAGACCGATACCTTGAGATCTCCCTGGTCAAGCGCGGAATCTCCTGCACGGCCCGGCTGCTCGACGACAGGGCGCCGATCACCTGCGAAGCCGTCTGGAAATCTCTCCCGCTGTCCGGCGACGTCTACCACGCCAAGTACGCCCGCAACGAGATCTACGCCCTCTTCGCGCCCTTCGCGGACCGGGAACCACCTCTGGAGAACCCCACGGTCACCCCCATCCCGGGCGACCTGTGCTACTTCTCCTTCGCGGGCGCGGAACTGGGCACGAACGCGTACGGCTACGACCGCGAGGCCCACCCCACCGCAACGGTCGTGGACCTGGCCCTGTTCTACGAACGCAACAACCTGCTGCTCAACGGCGACGTGGGCTGGATCCCCGGCACGGTCTGGGCCGAGGTGGTGGAAGGCCTCCCCACGATGGCCACAGCCTGCAACGACCTGTGGCGCACAGGAGCGGCAGGCGAAACCCTCACCTTCCGAAGGGCACCATAACCCCGCCACAGCAACGACCAGACGCCCCGCAGCAACGACCGGACGCCCCGTAGCTGCGGGCAATCGTGCCGCTGGGGCGGCACGGGTGGGCGCAGCGGCACCCCGCAAACGCCGGGCCGCGCAACACCCCCCGCCCAGCCCCCCACGCCGGGCCACTACGCAGCAGGCGCCCCGCACAGCGCCTGCGCAGCCCGCAGCACCAGATCATCCCGATGCCGCGCCCCCACCACCTGCAACCCGATCGGCAGCCCACCCCCATCAACCCCCACCGGCACACTCGCCGCCGGCTGCTGCGTCATGTTGAACGGATACGTGAACGGCGTCCACCCGGTCCACCGCCGGCACCCGGAACGCCGAGGCACCTCCACCCCCGCCTCGAACGCCGTGACCGGCACGGTAGGCGTGACCAGCAGGTCGTAGACGTCATGGAACCGCCCCATCCGCCGCCCCAGATCCATCCGTACATCCACCGCCGCCAGATAGTCCAGCGCCGAGTACCGGACCCCCGCCCCACAGATCTCCCGCAACCCCGGATCCAGCAACTCCCGCTGCTCCCGCGTCAGATGCTGAACCACCCGAGCCGCCCCCGCGAACCACAGCGTGTGGAAGGCCTCCACCGGATCACTGAAGTCGGGATCGACCTCCTCGACGTACGCCCCCAGCCCCGCCAGCCGCTCCACCCCCCGCCGCACCGCGGAAGCGACCTCCGCGTCCACCCGCACCTGCCCGCCGAGCGACGGCGAGTACGCCACCCGCAGCCCCCGCACCCCGCCGGCCAGTCCCTCGGAGAAGGACCCGGAGGCCGCTCCCAGCGAGGACCAGTCCCGCGAGTCCGCCCCGGAGATCACGTCCATCATCAACGCCGCATCCGCCACATCCCGGGTCAGCGGCCCCACGTGCGCCAACGTCCCGAACGCGCTCGCCGGATACAGCGGCACCCGCCCGTACGTGGGCTTCAGCCCGAAGACCCCGCAGAAAGCGGCGGGAATCCGCACACTCCCCCCACCGTCCGTGCCCAGCGCCAGCGGCCCCGCCCCCAGCGCCACGGCCGCCGCCGCACCCCCACTGGACCCGCCCGCCGTACGCGCCGGATCGCGCGGATTGCGGGTGACCCCGCTCAGCGGCGAGTCCGTCACCCCCTTCCAGCCGAACTCGGGGGTCGTCGTCTTGCCCAGGAACACCGCCCCGTGCTCCCGCAGCCGGGCCACCGCCGGCGCGTCCTCGTCCCAGCGGCCCGCCGCCGGGTCGATCGTCCGTGACCCCTTCAGGGTCGGCGCACCGCGCAGCAGCAGGATGTCCTTGACCGTGACCGGCACCCCGTCCAGCAGCCCGCACGGCTCCCCCCGCCGCCACCGCTCCTGCGACGCGGCGGCCCGCTCCAGCGCGTCCCCGGCGAGCAGCCGTACGAACGCGTTCACCTCCGGCTGCACCGCCTCCGCCCGCTCCAGCGCCGCCCGGGTCACCTCCACCGGGCCGAACTCGCCCCTGCGGTATCCGTCGAGGAGCCGTACGGCGGTCAGCTGGGTGAGCTCGGACATACGGCCTCCTGGAGACGTCGGACGTCAGTGACCCGGTACATACCCGCGCTGCTTGTCGACCACGTTCGGCAGCGGCCGCCCCGCCGCCCACAGCTCGTACAACTCCACGAACTGCTCCCCGAGTTCGTCCCGCCAGCCGACCGTGTCCCCGCTCATGTGCGGTGACACGATCAGCCCGGGAAGGTCCCACAGCGGACTGTCCGGGGCGAGCGGCTCGGTCTCGAACACGTCCAGTGCCGCGCCCGCGATCCAGCGCTTCCGCAGTGCCTCCGCGAGCGCGTCCTGCACGACGAGCTGCCCCCGGCCGACGTTGACGAAGTGCGCGGACGGCTGCATCACCCCGAACCGGCGGGCGTCGAACATGCCGCGCGTCGACGACGTCAGCGGCGCCGCGGCGATCACCCAGTCCGCGCGGGCCAGCAGCCGGTCGAGATCGTCCGGCCCGTGCACACCGGCCCGCGCGGTACGGCCGACCAGGGCCGTTCTGACACCGAGCGCGGTGAGTGTGCCGGAGACCGCCCGCCCGATCGGTCCCGAGCCGACCACCACGGCACGGGTCCCGGCGACCTTGCGGGACTCCCGGTGCCGCCAGGTCCGCTCCCGCTGGAGGGCCAGCGTCCGCGGCAGGTCCTTGGCGAGGGCGAGGACGAGGGCGGCGACGTACTCGGCGATCGGCCGGTCGAAGATGCCGCGCGCGTTGGTGACCACGGTGTCCGAGACGGCGAGTTCCGGACAGAGCAGATGATCCACACCCGCGCTCGCCGTGTGCACCCAGCGCGGCCGGGGCCCCTCGCCCGGCCATGCCTCACGCACCGCGTGCGAGGCGAAGTCCCACACCAGCAGCACGTCGGCGGCCGGCAGCAGCCCGGCGAGCGTCGAGGCGTCCGCGTGCTCCACCCGCACCCGGCCGGTGAGCCTGCCGAGCCGGGGGAGCGGATCGGCGTCGAGGACGAGGAGCGTGGGGAGGGTCATGAGCCGCCGTTTCTCCGGGTCGGCCGGGGTTCCCGGTAAAGGAATGGCCGGAGTCTGAGATGCGCGGATTGACCACGCTCGCACCCGAACCTACCGTCGTCAACACGGGCGTTCCCGCGATCCGTTGTGTGCTCGTCTCCCAGCGTGAGGCCGGTGCTGACATGGACGTCTCCTTTCTCGGCGGCCCCGGCCCGCAGCGCGGAGTCGGGGTCGTGGCCCCCTTCGACTTCGCGCTGGACCGCGAACTGTGGCGCTGGGTCCCGGACGAGGTGTCCCTGCACCTGACCCGGACGCCGTACGTGCCGGTCGAGGTGAGTCTCGACCTCGCCAGGATGATCAGCGAGCACGAGACCCTCGGCGACGCGGTGCGCACCCTCACCGAGGTCACGCCCGAGGTCGTCGCCTACGCCTGTACGTCGGGCAGCTTCGTCGGCGGGATCATGGGCGAGCGCGCGATGTGCGAGGCGATGAGCAGGGCCGGCGCGGTCCCCGCCCTCACCACCTCCGGCGCACTCCTCGAAGCCCTGGTGGAACTCGACGTACGCCGGGTCGCCCTGGTCACGCCGTACACGGTTTCGGTCACCCGTTCGCTGGAGAACTACGTCGCACGCGCCGGGGTCACCGTCACCGGCTGCGCGTACATGGGCCTGACCCGGCGGATCTGGCAGGTCACCTACCGCGAGGTGGTCGACATGGCCCGGCGGGCGGCGGTCCGCGGCCGGCTCGGCACGGCCGACGCGCTGTTCCTCTCCTGCACCAACCTGCCGACGTACGACGTCATCCCGCAGCTCGAAGCCGAGCTGCGCATACCGGTCATCTCGGCCAACCAGGTGACCATGTGGGCGGCGCTGCGCCGATTGGGTACCCGAGCGGTGGGACCGTATCAGGCGCTGATCGACGCGTCGGCGCGCTCCGGGACCGTACTGCCGGGCCAGGCGTCCGGCTCCGTACTGCCGGAGGTGCCGCGAGCGTCGGAAGAGAAGCAGCAGGAAGGCTGGACATGACCGCACTGGGATTCCTCTACCCGGGCCACGCCGCGGAGGACGACTATCCGCGTATCGAGCAGTTGCTGGGCAGCGACATCCGCGTGGATCTGGTGCACACGGACATCGGTGAGGACGCGCACCGGGTGGACGCGCTGCGGGAGATGGGCTCGCCCGAGCGGCTGGCGGCCGGGCTCCAGCAGTTGCGGCTGTCGGGCGCGGAGACGGTGGTGTGGGCCTGCACCAGCGGCAGTTTCGTCCACGGCTGGGAGGGCGCGCACGAGCAGGTGCGGAACCTGGCGCGGGCGGCCGGCATGCCGGCGTCGTCCACCTCCTTCGCCTTCGTGCACGCGCTGCGGGAGGTGGGCGCGCGCCGGGTCGCCGTCGGCGCGACCTACCCGGACGACGTGGCCGAACTCTTCGCCGGTTTCCTGCGGGCCGGCGGCGTGGAGGTGGCCGGGGTGCGCGGCGCCGGGATCATCACGGCGGCGGAGGTCGGCACCTGGGGCGAGGAGGAGGTGCTCGCGCTGGCCCGCGCGGCGGACACCCCCGACGCGGACGTGCTGCTGCTACCGGACACGGCCCTGCACACGATCGCCCATCTCCCCGCCCTGGAGAAGGAGCTGGGCAAACCGGTCCTGACCGCCAACCAGGTCACGGTCTGGGAGGGCCTGCGGCTGGCGGACCGCAGGGTGAACGCCCCGGGGCTGGGGGCGCTGTTCACCCGGGAACCGATCGTCCAGGTGCGGACCTGAGTACAACCTTGATCCACTTTCGGTGGTCTCACTCCTGTGAGCCCCGCGCCGCGTCTCGGCGCAGGGCCGTCGGAATCTCGGATCCAGGGAGTCGTCATCACTGTGAGAGCCACCGTCGTCCGCCGTACCGCCCTGTCCGCCTCGGCGGTCACCCTCGCCCTGCTGGCCACCGCGTGCGGCGGCGGTGACGAGAAGGGCGGGAGCGGCGGGGACAAGGCGGCGAAGGGCGACACCGCGGCCGGTGCTCCGGCCGCGAAGGCGCTGACCGCCGCCGAGCTGGAGAAGCTCGTGATCGCCGCGCCCGACCTCAAGGACCACAAGGTGACCGAGCCGGGCAAGGACGAGGTATCCGACCCCGGCTCCCTCTCCGTCGAGCAGGCCGAGTGCGAGCCCGTCGCGCAGGCGCTGTCGTCCGTGCCGACGGGCAAGCCGGCGGCGAGTGTGCAGCGGCTCGTCACCCTGGAGTCCGAGGCGGCCAAGAAGGGCATGCCGGACCTCGACGGGCTGTCGGAGAAGGAGGCCGAGGAGGCGATGATCGACTCGCTCGACATCACCAAGACGATGGCCTCCCTGCGCTCCTACGACGCCGACGGCGCGAAGGAGACCCTCGCCGCGCTGCGGGAGGCCGGCAAGAAGTGCGCCGGGGGCTTCACCATGTCGGCCGACGGTGAGAAGCAGCAGGTCACCAAGGTGACCGAGGAGAAACTCGCGGCCGGCGAGGACGCGGTCGCCTGGACGGTGGGCACCAAGCTGGACGACACCACCGCCGAGACGAAGGTCGTCGTCTTCCGCCAGGGCACCACGCTCGCCGGATTCTCGTCCTTCAACATCGCGGCGGTCACCCGGGGCGAGACGTTCGAGCAGCCGACGGCCGTCATCGAGGCGCAGGAGGCGAAGCTCGGCTGACCCGTGCGGTGGACCGGGCTCTTCCGGCCCGGTCCACCGTGGGGTGCCGTGCACACGGAAGAACCCCGGTCCCGCTTCCGCGGGCCGGGGTTCTTCTCTCTGGAGCGCCGGGCAGGCCTTGCACCTGCATCTCCCCGCAGGAAGCGGGGCGTCTTTCCTTGGACCACCAACGCATGTTCACTTTCGGGGGCGACCCCCTCAGCGAGCAAGATGATCGTATCCCATGATCGCCCACCCCGCCATCCACTCCCGCTTCCGCCCACCACGGCCAGCCGCGCCGCACGCTTCCGCACTCCGCGGGCAGTCGTGCCGCTGGGGCGGCACGGGTGGGCGCGACGGCACCTCGCCAGCGCCGAGCGGCGCAACACACCCCCGGCCCGCACCAACGCCGGGCATGCCGCCGAGCACCGGGAGGGAATAACCGGGGACTGTCCCCTGTTACGTCGCGAAGCGACCGTCACACCCCACAGGAGGCACTCCAGCATGCCCGCAGACGACATCCGAGGCACAACCCCCGGCACCGCCCCCGTCCCGCTCTCCGTGCTGGACCTGGTGACCGTCGGCGCGGGCCGGACCGCCGGCGACGCCCTGCGGACCAGCGTGGACATCTCCCGCCTCGCAGAGTCCCGCGGCTACCACCGCTACTGGGTGGCCGAGCACCACTCCATGCCCGGTGTCGCCTCCTCCTCGCCCGCCGTGATCCTGGCCCACCTCGCCGCCCACACCGAGCGCATCCGCCTCGGCTCCGGCGGGGTGATGCTGCCCAACCACGCCCCGCTGGTCATCGCCGAACAGTTCGGCACCCTGGAGGCCATGGCCCCCGGCCGTATCGACCTCGGCCTCGGCCGCGCCCCCGGCACCGACGGCGCCACGGCGGCCGCCCTGCGTCGCAGCGACCGGCTGAACGAGGGCGCCGACGACTTCCCCCAGCAGCTCTCCGAGCTCACCCGCTTCCTCGACGACGACTTCCCCGACGGCCACCCCTACGCCCGCATCCACGCCGTCCCCGGCCCGGTGCAGGCCACCTCGCCCGGCGGTGTGCAGTCCCCGCACCGCCCGCCCGTCTGGCTGCTCGGCTCCTCCGGCTTCAGCGCCCGGCTGGCCGGCATGCTCGGCCTGCCCTTCGCCTTCGCCCACCACTTCTCGGCGCAGAACACCGTCCCCGCCCTGGACCTCTACCGCGAGACCTTCCGCCCCAGCGCGGTCCTCGACGCGCCCTACGCCCTCATCGGCGTCTCCGCGCTCGCCACGGACGACGAGAAGGAGGCCCGCCGCCAGGTGCTGGCCGCCGCGCTCAACATGGTCCGGCTGCGCACCGGCCGCCCCGGTCTCGTCCCCACCCCCGAGGAGGCGGAGGCGTACGAATTCAGCGCGATGGAGCGGGAGTTCGTCGACACCTGGAACGCCAACGTCATCCACGGCACCGCCGACGAGGTCCGCACCGGTCTCGACGAGCTGCAGAAGCGCACCGGCGCCGACGAGTTGATGCTCACCGCCAACGCCCACGGCGGCGACGTACGCCTGCGCTCCTACGAACTGATCGCCGACGCCTACGGTTTGCCCACGCCCGCCTGAACCCCGGGGCCGCCCAGCAGTTCGGAGATGCGGTCCGGCGACACCGGGCGGGAGTACAGCCAGCCCTGACCGGTGTCGCACCCGATCCGGCGCAGCCGGGTGGCCTGCGCCGACGTCTCCACGCACTCCGCGGTGACTGTCAGTCCGAGCCGGTGGGCGAGCTGCACCATCGCCTCGACGATGACCTCGTCCGCCGGGTTCGGCGGGGCGGCGGCCCGCTCCTCGTACTGGAAGCCCCGTACGAAGGAGCCGTCCAGCTTGAGCACCGACACCGGGAGCCGGCTGAGGTAGGCCAGGTTCGAGTAGCCGGTGCCGAAGTCGTCGATGGCGATGCGTACGCCCATGTCGCTGAGCGCCTTCAGGGTCTGGATCGGCCGCCCGGAGGAGCCCATCACGGCCGACTCGGTCAGCTCCAGCTGCAGCAGCCCCGGCTCCAGGCCCGTCTCCTCGAGCGTGTCGGCGACGTCCGCCACCAGGTCGGAGTCCCACACCTGCCGGACGGCCACGTTCACACTGACGAAGATCGGCGGCTCGCCGGGGTGCTGCAGCTGCCAGTCGCGGGCCTGCCGGCAGGCCGTGCGCAGCACCCAGCGGCCGAGGGGGACGATCGAGCCGTCCTCCTCCGCGAGCGAGATGAACCGATTCGGCGTCAGCGTGCCGAACCGGGGGTGGTTCCAGCGGATCAGCGCCTCCACGCCGTGCACCCGGTCGTCCTCCATGCCCACCAGCGGCTGGTACTCCAGCGCGAACTCGCCCCGGTCGATGGCGGGACGGAGCGTGGAGGCGAGCGCCTGGCGGGTCACCCGTGAGGCGTTGCGCTCCGGGTCGAACAGCGTCCAGCGGGCCTTGCCGTCGGCCTTGGCCCAGTACAGCGTGGTGTCGGCGGCCTGCATCAGCGCGGTGGGCGTGGTCCCGGCGGCATGCCGCTCGACCACCCCGATCGACGCCGACACCGACAGCAGCCGCCCGGAGAGGTCGAAGGGGGCCTGGATCGCGTCGAGCAGCGACTCGGCGAGGTCGGCGAGCTGTTCGGTACCGGTGGAGTCCTCGACCAGCAGCGCGAACTCGTCCCCGCCGAGCCGGGCGACCAGCGGCGTACCGGTCCTGGCCGCGTCCTTCGCGCACCGGTTGAGCCGCTCCGCCACGGCGGACAGCAGCTCGTCCCCGACCCGATGGCCGAGGGTGTCGTTGATGGCCTTGAACCCGTCCAGGTCGAGGTAGCACAGCCCGATCCGGCCCGTGCCGCTCTCCTCGTACGAGTCCGCGTCCAGCGCGGCCGTCAGCCGCTCGAAGAACAGGGTGCGGTTGGGCAGCCGGGTCACCGGGTCGTGCATCCGTACATGCCGCAGCTGTGCCTGGAGTTCGCGGTGGTCGCCGATGTCGGCGACCGACAGCAGCACGCCCCCGTCGTCGGCGGGCAGCGGGGAGACCGTCACCCGCACCCAGAGCGCGTGCCCCTCCGGGTGCTTCAGCCGGCGCGTGCGGCGCAGCCGGGCCCGCTTGCCGCGCAGCAGCTCGCGGTACGCGTGCCAGGTGCGGGCGTCGGAGGCGAGGTCCACCAGATCGGCGGCGACGGCGCCGGGCAGGGACTGCGGGTCGCGGCCCAGCAGCCCGGCGAAGGCCGCGTTGGCGCCGGTGACCAGACCCTCACGGTCGACCACGGCCATGGCGAGCGGCGCGGCGGTGAAGACGGAGCGGTACGACGGGGTGGGCGGGGCGGCGGACTCCCCAGGTCCGGATTCCGTACGGGGAGAGGTGCTGATCTCACTCTCCGTGACGGTCGGGGGATCGAGTTCTGTCGCGGGTGCCGACCCTTCGGACGTTCCTCTCACCGCTGCTCCCGCAGTGCACTAGATGGCTGTCCGTGCAGAAAGTCTCAGAAAAATACAGGAAAGTGTGCCGATCATAGAGGCCCGGGTCGGGGCCTTCCAGTCACTGTCCGGTCTTCTGTGCGGATCCGCATCTCTGCCCGATCGTTTCTGCTCAGGGGTGGACGGCTTCTGCGGGCCTCCGACCGGTTGTGACGTTCCGTGAGTGCGGGCGGTGTCGATGACGCCGGGTCCCGCTCGAATCCCTACGTTTCTCACTCGTCCGGTGCAGCCGAACAGGGCGTAGTACGACAAATCAACACAGTCTGGGTGCGGTGTCCCGTGAACCGTCTCCCGGAGGTCCCCCGTGCCGCGTCAGCTCACCCCGAGAGGACTCGGCCGTGAGGCGCTGCGGCGGAGGCTCGGACGACTGAGCCGATCGGGTGGACCGGAGGCATCGGGTGCATCGGGGGCACCGGGTGGTGCGGATGGGGGCGCGCCGGGCGGCCCGGACGCGCTGCGCGGTCCGGGTGCGCCGGGCCTCGCGGGCGTCCGTCCCCGGCTGCGCAGCACCGCCGCGATGTGCACCACGATGTCGGCGCTCGCGGCGACCTCCATGGTGAGCGTCCCGTCCGTCGCCGAACCCTTCTCCCCGGAGCCCTGCGCCCTCACCCGCACCACCGCCCACCACTCCGAGGGCCTGGACACCTGGAACACCGCCTACCCGCGCCCCACCCGGAGCATGGACGCGGTGATGGTGTTCCTCTCCTTCCCCGACTCCCACCCCCTGACCACGCCGGACGAACTCACCGCCGACCACTTCCCCGCCACCAGCCGCTTCTTCCAGCGCGCCTCCTACGGCAGGTTCACCCTCCGCCCGCACCCGCTCCGCCAGTGGATCCGCATGCCCCGCCCCTCGACGTCGTACGCCATACAGCGCGACTGGACCGTCGCGCACCGCGGCGCCTATCTGCGCGACGCGCTCGCCGCGGCCGATCCGCACGTCGACTTCTCGCGCTACGACATCGTGTACTTCGTCGCCGACCCGGACGCGCCGGGCGTGGACTCCGACGCCACGAAGGTCGTGAACCTGGACCGTCCGCTGCGCGCCGACGGCACCGATATCCGCCGGGTCGTCACGGTCTTCGAGAACCACCCCCCGGACCGCCTGGTCCTCGCCCACGAGACCGGGCACGTCTTCGATCTGCCCGACCTCTACCACCGGCCCGTGGACGGCAAGGGCGACTGGGACACCCATGTGGGCGACTGGGATCTGATGGGCAGCCAGTTCGCGCTCGCACCGGATCTCTTCGGCTGGCACAAGTGGAAGCTGGGCTGGCTGGACTCCCGGCAGGTGCGGTGTGTGCAGGAGGCGGGGCCGGTACGGCTGACGCTGGAGCCGCTGGGGGCGGGTCCGGGCATCCCGGTGACGGGTGCGGCGGGGGCGCCGAGCTTCGGCCTCGGGCGGGGGACCAAGCTGGCGGTCGTACGCACCGGCCCGGACAGTGTGCTGGCCTTCGAGGCCCGGGGCCCGGTCGGCAACGACCGCGCGGCCTGCCGGCAGGGGGTGCTGGTGTACCGGGTGAGCGGCGGTACCCGCTCCGGGCGCGGCCCCATCGAGGTCGTGGACGCCCATCCGCACACGGAGGCCTGCTGGTCGGACTCGGTCTACCCACCCCTTGCCGACGCCCCGGTCGCCCTCGGCGAGAGCTTCACCGTGCCGGGGGAGTCCGTACGGGTCGAGGTGGAGGACCGTACGGCGTCCGGCGCCTGGACGGTGCGGATCACCACCGGATAGACACGACGAAGGCCCCCCGCTTCCGCGAAGGGCCTTCACCGTGTCGTGCGCCGCCAGGGACTCGAACCCCGGACCCGCTGATTAAGAGTCAGCTGCTCTAACCAACTGAGCTAGCGGCGCCTGCTGACGTCGTAGACATTAGCATCACGGTCCGCAGGAGGAAAAATCGATATCCGCACGGCCGCCCGAGCCGCCCGCACGGCCGCCCACAGCAGCACCTCCGGGCCCGGCAGCCAGGGGTGACGCGTGTCGGGCGCGACGAGCCAGCGGGCCCCGGAGCGGGGAGTGGGCGCGGGCACGGTGACGGCGTCGCCGGTGCCATGACAGAGCAGGGGCGGCACCCCGTCCGTCCGCGTGCCGTGCGCGGCGCCCCACTCCTCCCACTCCATGAGCGCGGGGAGCCGCTGCGCCGTACCGGGCGCGGCGAACAGCAGCATCCGCCCCCGGAACTCGGCGACCGGCCCCGACCCCGGGCCGTCCTCCCACAGCCGGTCCAGCATCCGCCGCCCGAAGATCGCGGGCGCGCTGACCACATCGAAGACCACACCGCAGGGCAGTACGACCGGGGCGTCCGGCCGCTCCGCCCAGTGCGAGAGCGTGCTGCGCGGATACGTCCCCGCCGAGGCGAGCCAGGAGACACCCTCGGGGGTGACGCCGCTGGCGTCGGAGTCATTCCGTGGACTGCTCATACCCAAAGATCTACCTGCTGTGAGGGAACGGTTCCGCAGAGTTGCCGAAACCGACGGTGCGGAGCAGGGGGAAGGGGTATCGTGCGACCCCCGCGGCAGCCTGCCTACACGGGATCGACGCCCCCGAGACCGCCGGCGCCACCGTCTCCGCCCCGCAGCAGATCCCGTCCGAACTCGACCATCTTCTTCGCGTAGTCCTCGGTCCACTCCGCACGCTCGGCGATGTCCGCCGGCGTCAGCCGGTCGAAGCGTCGGGGGTCGGCCAGCTGGGCCGCCGCCATCGCCTGGAACTCCGTCGCCCGGTCCGCCGCGGCCCGGAAGGCGAGCGTCAGCTCCGTCGAACGCTCCAGCAGCTCACGCGGATCCTCGACCGACTCCAGGTCGAAGAAGTGCTCGGGATCCGAGGCCGCCTCCGCGGGCTCGAACAGCAGGGGCGCGGGGCGTAGCCGCGGCTGCTCCCGGCGCGGCGTGTGCTCCGCCATGACTTCTCCTCCATACGTCGCGATCACCCCTCCCCGACGGGCGGGCCACCGTCCATTGTCCCGCGCCCCCGCAAGGGGCCCCGAATCCCCGCCCTTCAACACCGCGAGAATGGCTTCCCAGCGGGCGGGGCGGTATGCATCGGCTGCTCCTCCCTGCCGGAACGGGGTGTCGGACTGGCGCCGCCGAACGGCCGAGGTGGCGCTTTCGCCGTCGTGCGCTTGGTTCAGGCCACTGAGGAGGGTGCGTCCGGCGATACCTTGCTTGGCCGGTGGTCCTTGTGTGCGGTGAAGACGAAGGCCGACTGGTCACCGTCCAGATCGATGGTCAGCGACGCGTCCAATGCCTTGGCGAGGCGGGTGAGCAGCGGCAGGGTCGGTACCGAGTCGCCGCCCTCGATGTTGGAGATCTGGGGCTGGGTCATGCCCGCGCGCCGCGCCAGCTCGCTCTGCGAGAGGCCGAGCGCCGTGCGCCGGTCGTAGACGGCCTGGCCGAGGGCGAACGCGTACCCGGCCTCCGTGTAAGCAGGGGATTCTTCGACCCGTTCACCCAATAGCTCCCGGGTCCGGCGTGTTTTCCACTGGGAGTGGTTCACGAGCTCTCCTCCTCAGTCCGGTCGTAACTGTGCTCGGCGCGGCCGTGGTCTGCTTCACACACCTTCAGTGCGTGTTGAGCGCGCTCGACCTCGGCGCCCTCGCGCTGTCTGGTCTTACGGAACACCGTCAGGAACACGATTCGCCGCTCGGGAGCAAGCCAGTAGGTGATGCGGACCGCGTTCCCGTCCATGGTGAAGCGCAGCTCGCGGAGCTTGCCGCCGAGATGGCGAGAGTACGGCTCTCCGAGAGTCGTCGGCTGAGCGGCAAGCATGTCAGCGGCACGCTCCGCCTTGTCGTAATGCGGATCAGAAAGGAGAGCCAGCCACTGCCGGACCTCCGGTTCGATCTCGATCTGCCAGGTGTCCCTCACACCTCGGACTATACAGATATCTATATGGGCTGAGTGTCCCGCTGAACGAGACGGCGCCTCAAGAGGCCGTGCGTGCGAGTGCGGCCTGGATATCCCCCTTGCGGCGCGTACCTGGCCGTGAGGGCGTCCGCGAAGGGGAGTCCGTCGTCGATCGTCACGCGGATCGTGCACGTCACCTTCGGCATCATCAGAGACGCCGACCTGTGACGAGCGCGAACACCCAGGACGCCGGTGAGGGCCGAGCCGGGGCTGCCACGGCCCGTTGGGCCCCCTACTTGCCGCCGACGGCCTCGCACGTACCGAGATGTCCGGTGAACGCGGCGAAGGCGTGCGCGGGGAAGCTGAGCACGGCCCGCTCCGGGGCCTTGGAGTCGCGGACGGCTATACGGGGGTGGCGGTGGGCGACCTCTACGCAGGCGTTGCCCTCCCCGCCGCCCGAGTAGGAGGACTTCTTCCAGGTGTCCGAGGTCGTCATGGCGTACCTCACAGCTCCTTCGCCAGCCGGTGGATGAAGTCGCGCGAACACTTCGGTTCGAGCGACACCGCTTCCACCCTACGGAAAAGCGTTCGAAATCGGCTCAGCTGTGCTGCGGCATCGACGAAGACCGTGCCGTTCGGGCCATCACGTACGACGGTGTCCAACTGGGGGACGGGACCGCCCGCGTAGACCATGGCACTTCCCGCTCCGCCGAAGTCGTTCAGGTTGAAGGGGATGACGCGTACGGTGACGCTTCGAGCCTCCGACATCTCCAGGACACGGGCCAGCTGCGCCCTCGAAGCGGGACGGGCGCCCACGCGGATGCGCAGGGCTGCTTCATGGATCACCGCCACGTATGGAACCGGATCGGGCCGCTCGATGACCACCTTGCGCCGCATGCGGTGCTCCACGCGGCGCTCCCTCTCGCTGTCGGGAAAATCCGGGTTCACGTAGGCGAAGAGCGCACGCGCGTAGTCCTCGGTCTGCAGAAGCCCCGGAACATGCAGAAAGTCGACGTCCCACCGGAAGCAGGCGTGATGCTCCAACTCCGAGAGATCCAGGAAGGTGTTCGGTAGCGCGCCTCGGTACTCCTCCCACCAGCCGCGTGCGCGGCTGGTGGTCATCCCCACGAGAGCCGACAGCAACTCGGCGTCGGCGCACGCGTAGTGAGCGGCGAGGCGGCGTAGCCGTTCCTCGCTCACGCCGGCGATGCCGGACTCCATCTGGCTCATCTGCACGGAGTTCACGCCGAGCAAGCTCGCAGCTTCGGTGGCCTTGAGTCCCGCCGCCTCGCGCAATTTCCGCAGCTCCGCACCCAACCGTGCCTGACGTGCCGTGGGTTGGCGTCTGGGCGGCATGGCTTCCTCCTCGCCTCAACGGCTGTGACGCAGCACCCCGTTCGGGTTCAGATTACGCGACCACGTTGCAGCGTCATAAATCTATGCCTTACCGTCGGTGATGAAGTAATCGCATACCGCGATGCCGGAAGTGCACCGCTCTGTCCTGTCATGACGGACGCGCCAATGACACCGGCCGACCTCAACTCCTCTGGTACCGGAAGGAATCCGCATGCTCGAAAACGACCCGTGGGAGTACTCCCTCTCCGTCCCCAACGACCCCCGGGCGGTCACGATCTGCCGCCGCACCCTCCGCCTGATCCTCACCATGCACGGTCTGATCCGCCTGGTCGACGTGGCCGAACTCCTGGCCACGGAACTGGTGTCGAACGCCGTACGCCACACCAAGGGGCCGGCCGCCCTGCGCGTCCGCTGGTCGGGCACGGGTGTCCTGCGGATCGGAGCCTGGGACGCCGACCCCCTCCCGCCGCAACCGCCCCAGCCACTGGCCCTCACCGTCGACCAGGAGGACGGCCGGGGACTGGCCCTGGTCCGCGCCTGCGCCGACGTATGGGGATGGCAGCCGCTGACGAGGGAGGGCAGCCGGGGCAAGTACGTCTGGTGCGAACTGGATGAGCAATCGGCGCCCGCGAGACGTACAGCCTGACTGGGTGACGTCGGGTCGATCGCAGCCGCATGGGCTCCGGCCGCAGGGTTCGCTCCTCCCTCGGCGAGTGACGCATCGCACCCCGTGTCAAAGCGTGATCAAGCCTCACATAGCCCATGTCAAACGTAAGGATCATCACGCGCGCTAGCGGATCCTGTGACGTCATTGTCCGTTTGCTGCCCGTTGACCTCCCTGCCTGATGAGGCGTTAGTTACAGATGGCAACTGTGAGGGCGCTGTGGGTGGGGTGTGTCAGGGGTGTGGAGCAGAAAGCGGGCCAGAGGCAGGGTGGTTGGCGCCCTGGTGGCCACGGTGGCGTTGTCCGTCGGCTTAGTCCCGGCGTTGACCAGTGAGGCGGTGGCCGGTGCGCCGGCATCGCCTGAGAGCGGGACGCAGCGTGCGGGTGATGACGCCGAAGGCCTGACCGAAACCGAAGCGCTGGCCAAGGCCAAGAAGACCGGCGAGACGGTGGAGATCGCATCGCTGCGCGGTGAAGCGAGCGAAGTTTTCGCGACTCCGAACGGCGATCTGGAGGCGCGTGAGTATCTGCGCCCCGTCTGGACCCGGACCGGGGGTGCCTGGAAGCGGATCGACACCGACCTGGCAGTCGCTGACACGGGCACCGTCATGCCCAAGGCATCCACGATGGACATGGAATTCTCGGGCGGAGGAGAAGACCCGCTGGTGCGGATGCGGCGGGCCGGGCGGGAGTTGAGTCTGTCCTGGCCCACGCCTCTGCCGAAGCCCGAGGTGGAAGGGGCCGTCGCCACTTACCCGTCGGTCCTGCCGGACGTCGATCTGCGCATGACGGCACAGGAAGACGGGTTCACCCAACTGCTGGTGGTCAAGTCGGCCGAGGCTGCCGCCAACCCGGAACTGAGCGAGCTCCGCCTGGAGTTGGACACCCGGGGACTGTCGGTGCAGGAGACAGCCGACGGCGGTCTGCAGGCGCTCGACGAGGGAGCCGAGGGCGCGGTTTTCGAGGCACCGAAGCCGATGATGTGGGACTCCAGTCCCGGCGACAGTCCGGCGACTGCCGCCCAGAGCAGGACTACCGCGTCCGGAGAGACGGCAGGAAACGGTGCGTCGGCCGCCGGTGCCGAGGAACCGGACAAGGAACCAGCGGCAGGGGAGTCCGGGAAGCTCGCCCCGGTCGAGGTTGAGGTGCCGGACGGCCAGGGCGAACTGGTTCTGACACCGGACGCCGACGTACTCAAGGGCGAGGACACCGCGTACCCGGTCTTCATCGACCCGCAGTGGCACTCACCGAAGGCGACGGCGTGGACGATGGTGTCCAAGTACTGGGCCAACTCGCCGCAATGGAAATTCAACGGCAAATCCGACAGTGGTATGGGCTTCTGCAATTGGGACTATTGCGCACCTCACGACACCAAGCGCCTTTTCTATCGTATCTCCACATCGAGGTTCGCGGGAAAGTCGATTCTGTCGGCCGAATTCGTGGTGCGTAACACCTGGTCGGCATCCTGTTCTGCTCGAAAGGTGAACCTGTACAAGACGAAGGCCATCTCGTCATCGACGACCTGGAACGATCAGTACGACAATGGATTCTGGCTCAAGGAGCTGGCTTCTGAATCGTTCGCCTACGGATATACGGGATGTGCGGCGAAGGATGCAGAGTTCAATGTGAAGTCTGCAGTGCAGGACGCCGCTGATGCCAAGTCCTCCACGATGACGTTCGGGCTGAAGGCGGACAGCGAGTCGGATCCGTACGGCTGGAAGCGGTTCTCGGACGACGCGTACCTCCGAGTCGAGTACAACCGTCCGCCACCGCAGGTCAAGATGTCGCAGCTGACCATGGAGTACGGCGGCACCTGCAAGAAGCCGTCGTCGGCAGCCCGGGTGCGCACCTTGGGCAAGATCTACGCCAACAATGTCACCGACCCCGACGGCGACAACATCTCGATCCAGTTCCAGGCCAAGTGGGACACAGGAGACGGCAAGGGCCTGATCGTCCGCTGGAATCCTGCCCGGACCTCGGCGAAGAAGTCGGGGTCCAGCTTCGCCATCAGCCTGCCCTCGTCGATACCCAAGGACAAACAGGTCCACTGGTATGTGCGCAGCCACGACGGAGCCCAGTATTCGCCGTGGTCGACCACTGGAGATCCCACGGCCTGCTACTTCGTCTTGGACACGAAAGTTCCCAAAGCTCCCGCCATCTCCTCCGGAGAGTACCCGGCCTCCGATCCAGAGAGCCCGGACGACCCTTGGTATGACGGTGTCGGCAAGTATGGCTTCTTCAGCATCAAGGCAGCCGATACCGATGTGACCAAGTATTGGTTCGGCATCAACAGCGATCCGACTTCGAAGAACGCCTTGACCACGACATCGGGTGCGGAAAAGACGGCCGCGGTACTGCCGTCGAAGCCCGGACTGAACTTCGTCACGGCTCAGGCGTTCGACGCTGCCGGCAACGGCAGCGAGGTCCGCACGTACCAGTTCCGGGTGAAGGCCGGGCAGCCAGAGCGTGCCACGTGGCAGTTCGACGAAGGCGCGGGAGCAGCTCAGGCCGAAGGCCGGACACCCGCGCGCAGCGCCGCGCTGCATGGCGGGGTGACGGCCGGGATCGCGGGCGCCAAGGGGACGGCTCTCGAGTTCAACGGCACCGACGGCTACGCAGCGACGGACATCCCGGTTCTGGACACCAGCGGTGGGTTCGCCGTGTCCGCCTGGGTGAAGCTGTCCCGAATGCCTGACAGCGCGGCGATCATCGCAGCTCAGCCTGGCAACCATTCGCCTGGATTCGAGCTGTACTACTCCAAGTCCCTGGACCGGTGGGTCTTCAATCAATACGCGTCGGACTCTCCGGGCGCGCCCATTGTGCGTGCCATGGCGGAACAGCCCGGTGGCGTGACAGCAGGGACATGGACCCATCTCGTAGGTAGTTACTCGACCAGCGACGATGCGCTGCAGTTGTACGTCGATGGCGAACTGGTCGGTCAGACGGTCTACAGCACCCCCTGGGACGCACGTCGCGGGCTGCAGATCGGCGCGGGGTCGTACAGCGGGGCACCTGGTTCTTTCTTCCCGGGAGCAATCGACGAACTCCAGCTATTCGACAAGCCGTTGGCAGCAAGCGAAGTCGCGAAACTGCGTGACCACCAGCCGGTCGGAGACCCGGGACGGCCCGCGGTCGCGATCTTCCCGCTCGACGAGCAGGCCGGTACGACCCAGGTCACGGGGCGGGGCGGAGTTCTGCCGGCGATGTACAACGGCGGTGTGACCACTGGTGTGCCAGGCGTCGCAGGCAAGTCTGTGCGCTTCAACGGGACCGACGCCTACGCGAAGATCGGCCAGGACAGCGGTGCGCACATCAACAGTTCCCGCAGCTTCACCGTGTCGGCCTGGGCAAAGCTCGACAGCAAGCCGACCCGTGCCGCGATCATCACGGCACAGGCAGGCAAATACAGTCCGGGATTCGAGCTGTACTACTCGGCCGCGTACGACCGGTGGGCCTTCAACCAGTACTCGTCCGACAGCCCGGACGCCGTTCCGGTGCGTGCCCTGCAGCCGAACGGCACGGTGGCGCGGACCGGCGAGTGGGTCCACCTGACCGGTGTCCACGACACGGTCGCCGACACGCTGACCCTTTACGTCAACGGCGCGTTCGCAGGCTCGACCACGCTGGAAGGCTCTTTCTACGCCGACCAGTCGATGTACATCGGTGCCGGCTCCTACACCGACGGCGCGATCGCCAACCACTTCCCGGGCACGATCGACGACGTACGTCTTCTGGACCGTCCGGCCTCGGCGGATGAGGTCCGGCAGATGTTCCGGCAGCGACCGCTTGTCAAGGGCCGCTGGCTGCTGGATGAGGCCACAACGACTGACTCGGTCACCAGTCCGGATGCCTCCGCGGGGAACCGGGCGCTGACCTTGGGGGGCGGTGCGAAAACGGGGCTCGGCTGGGTGGACGACGGTGCCCTGGAGTTGGACGGCGTCGATGACCACGCTGCGACTGCTTCGACTGTCGTCGACACGAGCGCCAGCTTCACAGTGATGGCCTGGGCCCAAGCCGCAGGTGCGCCTGTCGACAGTGCGGCCGTCCTGAGCATGCCTGGAACGAACAACAGCGCCTTGGCGGTGCGACATGTGCCCGAGCCTGGAGGTGAGGAGAGCGCCGGACGCTGGCAGATCTCGATGCCGGATTCCGACGCGACGGGTGCCGCTGTCGTACGGGTGGAGAACCAACGGTTCTACGACGCACGGGACTGGAACCACCTCACGCTCGTGTACGACGGCTTCACCAAGGAAGCCCGGCTGTACGTGAACGGAGAGTTGGAAGAGGTCGCTTGCGCTGACGTGGATGGCGACGGCGAGGCTGATGACACCACCTGCGCTGACCGGATCTCATGGGCCGAGGACGTGCTGTCCTACAAGGCCACGGGCGGACTTCAGATCGGCCGGTCCAGAAACGCCGGGGAGTGGGGCGAGTACTGGCCCGGTGCAGTCGATGACGTGTGGGTTTTCCAGGGTGTGCTGAGCGAGTTGCAGATAGCGCATCTGTCGCTGGGATGGCCGGGGGTCCCCACAGAGGTACCCGGCACCGAATGAGCAGGAAAGAGTGCCGGGCCCGTAGCGACCTCGGCCGGAATCCGGTAACGCCCGCCCTGGCGACGGCACCAGCCGTCGGCCTCCTACGTAGCCGCATTCAATACTCCGCCCCGTATGACGAAGGACGAGGATGAACGGTAGACAGCGGACGCGTGTCCGTGCCCTGCGCCGCCGAGTCGCCCTGGCCTCGGCCACGGTCGTGATCGGTACGCTGCTCCAGGCCGTGGTCCAGCCCGCCTCGGTCGCGGCAGACCGCGGCACCGGCCGCCCCGATCTGGCTGCAGCGGAGCAGCCGGTTGAGGTCTCGGCAGTGCCGGTGGTCCCGCGCACCCTGGCGAAGGGCTCGCACACCCCGGCGAAAGCCCCGCGCGCCACTTGGCCCCTGGCAGGCACGGCGACCGTCGACCCGCCCGAGAGTTCCTCGTCCGTCGTCCAGGCGAAGGGGCTGCCGCTGGCGGTGGGTGGGAAGCAGGCGCCCGAAAGCGTGCGGGCCCGTCTGTTCGACCGCGAGACCGCGGTGCGGGCGGGTGCGGACGGCCTGGTGTTCAGCCTGGAGGCCGATGGACCGGTCGCGGCTGCGAGGAAGAGGGGCACCGCTGTACGGGCGCGGCTCGACTACTCATCCATCGCCGAGGCGTTCGGTGGCGGTTATGCCGGTCGGCTGCGCCTGGTGGAGCTGCCGGCCTGCGCGCTGACCACCCCGGACAAGGACATCTGCCGCGAGGCCACGCCCCTCGACGCCGTCAACGACACCGAGGCGAAAACCCTCACCGCCCCGAGCGTCTCCCTGAAGGCGTCCGGCGCCACCGTCCTCGCGGCCGTCGCCGACGACGCGAGCATGGGCGGCGACTACAAGGCCACCCCGCTGTCGCCGTCCGCGCAGTGGAGCACCAGTCTCAACACCGGTGACTTCGCCTGGTCGTACGGGATGAATGTGCCGGACGTGCCGGGCGGACTGCTGCCCAGCGTCGGGATGTCGTACTCCTCGGGATCGATCGACGGCCGTTCCGGTAACTCCAACAACCAGGGGTCCTGGGTCGGCGACGGGTTCGACATGTGGCCCGGGTTCATCGAGCGGCGCTACAAGTCCTGCGCCGACGACGGGGTCGAGCACGCCGACGGCGGCAAGCCGGCCGATCTGTGCTGGGCGTACGACAACGCGTTCATCTCCTTCAACGGCAAGGGCGGCGAACTGGTGCCGGACGGCACCGACACCTTCCGGCTGCGCGACGACGACGGCACCAAAGTCCAGCGGCTGCGGGGTTCCTCCTCCGACGTGCGCTCCAACGGCGCCCGCGACGACGAGTACTGGAAGGTCACCACCCCGGACGGGGTGCAGTACTACTTCGGCTACAACCGGCTGCCCGGCTGGACGGACGGCAAGGAGACCACCGACTCCACGTGGACCGCGCCGGTCTTCGGTGACGATGCCGGCGAGCCCTGCCACGCCTCGGCGTTCGCCGATTCCTGGTGCCGGCAGGGCTGGCGCTGGAACCTCGACTACGTCGTCGACCCGCACGGCAACGCGATCGCGTACTACTACGACAAGGAGTGGAACTCCTACGGCCGCAACCTGGACGAGAAGGCCAACACGCGTTACGTGCGCGGCGGTTCACTCGACCGGATCGAGTACGGACTGCGCTCCACCGGCATGTACTCGGCGCGGCCGCTGGCGAAGGTCGACTTCACCAGTGGAGAGAGGTGTCTGCCCGACGCGGACACCACCTGCGCCGACATCGGCAAGGACGCCTTCTACTGGTACGACACCCCGTGGGACCTGAACTGCGACGAGAGTGCCACCTGCGACGAGGGCCGGCTCTCCCCGGTGTTCTTCACCCGTATGCGGCTCACCTCGGTCGCCACCCAGGTGCTGAAGTCCGGATCCTATGCGGACGTCGACTCCTGGAAGCTCGTCCACCGCTGGGGGACGGCCGACACCGACTACCAGCTGTTGCTGGACTCCGTGCAGCGCACCGGCCACAGCACCACTCCGGCGGCTACCCTGCCGAAGACCACCTTCGGGTACAAGCAATTGGCCAACCGGCTCGACCGGACCGGCGACGGATTCGCCCCGTTCATCAAGGACCGTCTGGCTACCGTCGCCGACGAGTCGGGCGGCCAGATCGATGTCGACTACTCGGCGCCGGTCTGTGACGCGGGCGCCCTGCCGGCCCCGCAGACCAACACCACCCGTTGCTTCCCGCAGTACATCGGCGGCAGCAGCACCGACGACCCCGAACTGCACTGGTTCAACAAATACGTCACCTCCACCGTCACTCTCACTGACCGCACCGGCGGTGCACCGGACCAGGTCACCTCGTACGAGTACCTGGGCGGCGCGGCCTGGCACTACGACGACGATGACGGGCTGACGAAGGAGAAGGAGAAGACCTGGTCGCAGTGGCGCGGCTACGGCCATGTCCGGGTGAAGGCCGGCGGACAGGGCGGCGCGGAGGCGATGAAGTCGCAGGCCGACACCTACTTCCTGCGCGGCATGGACGGCGACCGCCTCGCGGCCGGCGGCGGCACCAAGGCGGTCGACGTCACGCTCGGCAGCGGTGAGGGCGATCCGATCACCGATCACGAGTCGGCCGCCGGCTTCGCCTACAAGACCGTGCAGTACTCCGGTCCCGGCGGCCGGGTGCTGGGCAAGACCGTGAACCGGCCCTGGCACCACGAGACCGCGAAGAAGGTCCGCTCCTGGGGCACGGTGACTGCCAACCTCACCGGCACCGCCCAGGAACGCTCCTGGACCTCGCTGGATGACGGCGCGGGCACCAAGTGGCGCACGACCACCGTGAACAACTCGTTCGACACCGTCGCCGGACGCATCACCCGCACCGACGACCGCGGCGACGACGCCACCACCGCCGACGACCGGTGCACCCGCACCTCCTACCCGGCGGCCGGCGCGATCCTCACCCTGCCCGCCCGCGCGGAGACGGTCGCCGTGAACTGCGCAGGCACCCCGGACCGCACCGAGGACGTCATAGCCGACCTCCGCACCGCCTACGACGGCCGGGCCTACGACGCCGCCCCGGCCAAGGGCGACGCCACGGCGACCGCGGTTCTCAAGTCCCACGACGGGACCACGGCCACCTACACCGAGAGCGGCGCCACCTACGACGCCTACGGCCGCGAACTCACCAACACCGACCTCACCGGAACCGTCAAGGTCACCGTGGCCTCCGACTCCCTGACCCGAACCGCGCGCACCGACGGCCTCACCACCACCACCGCCTACACCCCGACCACCGGCTTCCCCACCTCCGCCAAGGTCACCACACCGCCCGCGACACCCGGTGACAGCAGCACCGCGCAATCCACGATTACGACGAACGATCCGGCGCGCGGAGTGCCGCTGACCCAGACCGACACCAACGGCAAGGTCACCAGCTTCGCCTACGACGCTCTGGGCCGCACCACCAAGGTCTGGCTCGCTGACCGGCGTACGAGTGATGTTCCGACGTACGAGTACACCTACAAAGTGACCGGGGACGACCCGGTCGCCGTCGGCACCAGAATCATCGGCGACAACAATGCCCAGATCACCTCGTACGTCCTCTACGACGGCTCTCTGCGGCCACGCCAGTCCCAGACCCCGGGCCCAGATGGCGGACGACTGCTCAGCGACACCTTCTACGACGAACGCGGATTGACGGTCAAAGAGTTCCTTCCCTACTACGCCACCTCGGTGCCCTCCACGACCCTGGTCGAACCGGAGGACGCGCTCAGTGTGGAAACCCAGAACCGCTACACCCATGACGGCCTCGGCCGGCAGACCGAGCACCGGCAGATTTTCGGCAACGGCGACGGCGGCAAGGTCCTCAACGCCACCCGCACCCTCTACGGTGGCGATCGCATCACCGTGATCCCGCCCGAGGGCGGCACCGCCACCACCACGCTCACCGACGCCCACGGGCAGACCACCGAACTGCGCCAGCACCACCAGCGCGCGGCTGAGGCCTCGTACGACACCACTCGGTATACCTTCAACCCGGCGGGCGCGCTGTCCGGGGTGACCGATCCGGCGGGCAATGAGTGGGCCTTCGCGTACGACCCGCTCGGCCGGATGACGCGATCCGACGACCCCGACAAGGGCACCAGCCGTTACACCTACGACGACCGGGGCCGGCTCACTTCCACGGTCGACGCCCGCGACACCACCCTCGTCAACGTCTACGACGGTCTCGGCCGCAAGACGGAGCTGCGCTCCGGCTCCACCACCGGCCCGCTGCACGCCAAGTGGACCTATGACACGGTCAGCGGCGCCAAGGGACACCTTGCCCAGTCCACCCGCTACGCGGACGGCGGTCTGGCCTACACCTCCGAGGTGGTGGCCTACGACCGGCTGTACCGGCCACTGCGCACCTCGGTGACGATCCCGGAGTCCGACGCCAACACCGGACTGTCCGGCACGTACCTCTCGGGCACCTCGTACAAGGGGTCCGGACTGGTTGCCGCTGTGGGACTGCCCAAGGCAGGCTCCCTGACCGCGTCCACTGTGGCATTCGAGTACGAGGACGACACGCTGCGGCCCATAGCCGTGGACGGCCGCGAAGGCCTCAAGGCCACGGCGTCGTACAGCCTGACCGGCAAACCGTTGCAGTACGAACTGTCGGACAGCGGCGGGAAGAAGGCTTGGGTCACCAACGAGTACGAACCCGGTACCCAGCGGCTGTCGTTCACCCGGGTCGACCGTCAGGACGTCGCGGGCGTCGACCAGGCCTCCACCTTCCGCTACGACGAGGCCGGCAATGTCCTGGCCGTCTCCGACACCTCCCGCTCCGGCACGGACACCCAGTGCTTCACCTATGACCATCTGCGTCGCATGAGGGAGGCCTGGACCCAGCCCACCGCCGCCTGCGCGAGCACACCCGACGCCTCGGTGCTGGGCGGCCCGGTCCCATACTGGACCTCCTACGGCTACGACAAGACCGGCAACCGCAGCACCGAGGTCCAGCACGACACCACTGGTGACACCACGAAGAACGTCACCAGCACTTACGACTACCCGGCCCCGGGCGCGACCGCGGTCCGCCCGCACGGCCTGGAGACGGTCACCCGCACCGGACCCGGCGTCACCGCCGGCGACTCCTACACCTACGACGCCACCGGCAACACCGACACCCGCACCCTGGGCAACGGCACCACGCAGAATCTCGACTGGGACGCCGAGGGCCGGCTCACCAAGGTCACCGAGCCCGTCGAAGGGGGCTCTCCCAAGGTCACGGAGTACGTCCACGACGCCGACGGAAACCGACTGATCGCCCGGACACCCACCGAGACCACGCTCTACCTCGGCGGCACCGAGATCACAGTCGCCAAGGGCAGCGCCACGCCGAAGGGCACCCGTTACATCGACCTCGGCGGCGGCCACACGGCCGTCCAGGAGGACGACGGGACCGTCTTCTTCACCACCGCCGACCACCACGGCACGGCACTGCTCGCCATCGACGCGGCGACGCAGAAACTGACTCAGCGCCGCACCAGCCCCTTCGGGGGGACCCGGGGCGAGGAGCCGGCCGACTGGCCCGGAACCAAGGGCTTCGTCGGCGGCACGCAGGACGTCTCCACCGGCCTGACCCACCTGGGCGCGCGGGAGTACGACCCGTCCACGGGCCGCTTCCTCTCGGTCGACCCGATCATGGACTTGACCGACCCGCAGCAGATCAACGGCTACACCTACAGCAACAACAACCCGCTGACCTTCTCCGACCCATCGGGCTTGTACTGCGACGGATGCAGCGTGAACAACCCGGACTCTGTCTGGGCCCCGAGTAAAGGCAACGGGCCGGGCTGTACGACATACACCTGCTACGACCACGACGGCAACGTCGACTATCGGGTGGGCAGGTCCGGGACGTCCAAGCAGTCCACCAGCTCGCCGACGGTGACGGTCAAGGTCACCGAGAAAGAGGGCGGGATCTTCATCGAGAACATCCGTGTGCCGACTGCTCGCGAGTTGGCGGCGATGTTCCCGCAGTACGAGGGCGAGAAGCAGCTCGAGGCGTGGGCGGAACGCAAGTGCTTCCAGATGGACGCCGGTCTCGACGCGTTCTGTGGCGCGGCTGAGGCGCTCGGCATCATCAACTACGAGCAGACCCTGTTCGAGAAGATCGTCGTGTCCCTGGTGACTCCCGACTTCGACGCCTGGAAGAGCTGTCTGAGCGGCGACAGCCTCACGGCGTGCGGCTGGGCGGCGACGGATCTGCCCTGGGCGCGGGTGTTCAAGGGGCTGAAGGTCGTCAAGGCGGCGGATCCGCCGTGCAACAGTTTCGCCCCCGGCACCGAGGTCCTGATGGCCGACGGGACGACGAAGCCCATCGAGGACGTCGAAATCGGCGACAAGGTCCTGGCAACGGATCCGGTAACGGGGAGAACCGAGACCGAGACGGTCACCGCCGAGATCCTTGGCGAAGGCCCCAAGGCTCTGGTGACGCTCACTCTCACGATCGATGGTGAGCAAGTAGGCGTGACCGCGACCGATGGCCACCCGTTCTGGGTGCCAGGTCTCGATGCGTGGGTCGACGCGGGCGAACTCACCATCGGACAGGAATTGCGTACCGCCGCGGGGCAGCGGGTCGCGATCGCCGACATTGACCGCTGGTCGCAGCCAGCGAGAGTGCACAACCTGACGGTCACGGACTCTCACACGTACTATGTGCTGGCTGGGCAGACGCCGGTCCTGGTTCACAATTCCGGTGGATGCCCTGACTTGGATGCTCTTTCGCAGAGTGGGATGCGTCCGGCTAAGGGGAATACGACTCATGCGGGACGTGAATACCAGAAGCATATGAACCGCGGGGATCTTCCTGTGGTGCCGGGTAAGCAGCTGAAATCCGCCGGTCAAGATATGCTGGACGACATCCTGACCAACCCGGGAACCGTTACGTCTCCTGTGAATTCTGGAAACTTCGCTGGCGGAACGCGGTACATCATGCCGGATCCTGCTGGTGGGCGCGGGATCGGTGCGACCTTCGATGCAAATGGTCAGTTCCAATACTTCGGGCGGTATTAGGCATGTTGGTGATCAATCCGTGGGCCGCCCTGGCCGATGGCAGTGCGGGGCTTACTGAACTCCGGGAGGCTGTCGCGGGTGATGCCGTGAGAACGGTTCGCTACGTGGCTCTGCGGGGGGAAGGGTGGCCAAATGGGCACAGGGAAGATCGAGCCCACGAAGTCGACATGGCCGTTGAGCTGGGCATGGAGAGCGGGGCTGCGCTCGTTCTGTCCTGGGCGATGGATGGCGTCAACGAAGGAATGGCGATCGAATTCAGGAGTCCCGGAGATGTGGGCGGAAGCCTGTCCGGGGATCCCATCGATGTGAGCAGCCACGTCGATTGGGAGAGCTTCTTGGGTGTGTCGATTGTAGGTATCGGCATCGCTTGGCACGTCCCTAATGAGGGATGCCCGGAGATGCCTTGGGCCTACAACTTCAGATTCTCCAATGAGTTGAGTCTAGTAATTGCGCTAGGCGAGTCCGAGGGTGCGGGGTTCACGTATATGCCTGATGCTCTTCTCGTGATCTTCGATAAGAGCCTTGCGGCTGAATACAAGATTCCAGCGAGCGCCACGCCTTCGTGCGGATAGATTGAGCCGGGGTGCCCGATTCGACGTATCCAGGCTTGGCGTGTTCGTCTCTTCTAATTCCTGGGCGGTGCAAGTCCTAGGGAATGTGGGAGAAGAATGGGGCCCCACCGGAGTGATCTCCGGTGGGGCCCCATTCGCGGTTTGACGGCAACGCTGACGGCAACGTCAGCGGACGACGGCTGCGGTGGGTGGGTCGTCGAGGGTGTCGGTCGGGTTGAGGGCGTTGCCGAGGGTGTCGATGGCTTGGCGTTGGAGGCGGAGTCGGACGTGGGCGTAGACGCCGGCGGTGACGCCGATGTGGGCGTGGCCGAGGAGTTCCTTGATGACGACGAGGTCGACGCCTTGTTCCAGGAGCAGGGTCGCGGTGGAGTGGCGGAGGTCGTGGAAGCGGATCGTCCGGAGTTCCGCGCCGTGGAGGAGGCGGCGGAAGCGGCGGGTGAGGTTACCGGGGTCGAGTGGTCTGCCCTTTGGGGTGGTGAAGACGAGGCCGTTGTGTGTCCAGCTCGTTCCGGCTGTCTGGTGCTCTTCCTGCTGCTGTTCCTGGTGGATCTTGAGGGAGTTGATGCATTCGGTGGGGAGGGCGATGCGGCGTTCGGAGGCGAGGGTCTTGGTGTGCAGGACGGTCAGGCCCTGGCTGCGGGTGCGCTGGAGGGAGCGGTGGATGGTTGCGGTGCCGCCGTGGAGGTCGAGGTCTTCCCAGTGGAGGCCGAGGAGTTCGCCCTTGCGGAGTCCGGTGCGCAGGGCGAGTTCGTACAGAGCATGAAGCCGGTCATCGTCGGCCGCTTGGAGGAGTTGCCGAGCTTCGGCGGCGGTGAGCGGCTGGAACCGCCGGGGGCGGGGCGTGGTCGTCTTGACGTTGCGGGCGACGTTGCGCGGCAGTTCGTCCTCGCGGACGGCGTGCTCCAGGGCGGACTTGAGGACCGCGTGGACGTACGTCACGGTCAGCGGTGAGAGCCGCTTCTCGCAGCACTGGCCGATGGCGCAGCAGCGCCGCCGGTCGGTGTCCCGTTCCTGGGCGCAGCACTGGCAGGTGGTGCGGAGTCCGTCGAGGAAGGTGCGGACGTCGCGGGTGGTGAGCCGGGCGAGCTTCTTCCCGCCGAGGCCGGGGTTGAGGTGGAGGCGGATGGCGGCGCCGTAGCGGGTGTGGGTGTTCTCCCGCAGGTGGTGCACGGCGACGCCGTCCAGCCAGTACATGAGGTAGGCGCTCACGGTGCTGTCGGCCGTCGCGACGGGGAGGCCGCGGTTGCTGGCGGCGATCTTCTCGGTGAGCTTGGTCATCGCGTCATTGCGGGTGGTGCCGTAGACGCGGACGCGCTTGCGGGTGTTGCCGGGGGCGAGGACGTATCCGGCGGCTTCCCAGCGTCCGTCCTTGCGCTGGTAGATGGTCCCGTCGCCGTTCGCACGGGTGCGGGAGCGGCGGGACGAAGCGGGGCGGGCTGTGGTCATCAGGCGGCGTCCTGTTCGAGGCGGGTGTGGATGAAGTCGGTGAGGGCGTGGGTGGGGATGCGGCGGGCGCGGCCGAGGGTGATCGAGGCGAGTTGGCCGGTGCGGAGCAGGTCGTAGACGGCGGAGCGGCCGAGCTGGAGGCGGGCCATCACCTGGGGCACCGTGAGCAGATCCAACGCCGGGACCGCTTCCGTGTGGAGGGCGGCGGGCGGGAGCGAGGTCATCAGCTGCCCCCTTCGGCCGTGAACTGCCGTTCCTGTTCCTTGCGGTGCCAGACGTGGGCGGCGAGGAGGCTCGCGCCGGGGCTGTAGCCCGAGCCGAGGTAGTCCCAGTGGCCGACGACGAGAGTCGTGTCCGCATCGGAATCGGGGAGGCCGGCGTGGGCGCGGGCCTGCTCGGTGCGCCAGGTGCGGCGGGCGTCGCGCAGCGCGCCGAGTGTGACGGAGTAGGAGCGGGATTTGGTGGAGAAGTGGCCCCGGAAGCCGAGCATGTGAGCCCACTTCCAGAGCTTGAGGTCGGCGAACTCCGGCAGGCGGCCCAGTTCCCAGCAGGTGCGGATCATCTGCCGGACGTGGCGGGCGACGGCGAGCCGGGGCAGCGGCCGGGCCTGTCCGGTGCCGTCGCAGGCGGTGCACGGGAGAGGGGTCCCGTGGGCCAGGAGGGTGGCTCCGCGTCCCTGGCAGAGGCGGCAGAACAGGGAGCGGTCGAGGGTGCCGGAGTCGTCGGCGGACTTGGTGGCGTACTTGGCCACGTAGGCGGCCACCGCCTGGTCGGTGAATTCGCTGTCGGTGCCGAAGGCGGCGATCTCGCGTACGTCGAGCTGCTGGCCCCAGGAGAGTTCGCGTTCCCCGATCGCGTCCGAGGTGACCGAGATGCGGGCGCGTGGTGCGGCGGAGCGGATGGCGTCGGTGAGTACGGCGGCGGTGGCGTAGGACGGTGGGGGCTGGGTGTTGCCGTCCGGGCCGTCGAGGCGGATCACGGCGTGGAAGTGGACCAAGCCGCGCTTCTGGTACTCGGCGACCTTGGCGAAGGACACCCGAAACACTGCGCGGGCGGCCTTCTGCGTTATGCCGAGCCGAATGGCGAGCTCCCGCCGCAGGTAGATCGCGAAGCGGGCCCACAAGGCTCCGGCGTGGGCATTGAAGAGGACCGCGCCGACGTAGTCGTACGTCGCCGGATTGAGCGGCGTACCGAGCAGCGCATCTGTGGGTTCGTGCCGGGTTCCGCAGCGGCAGGGCCGGGCGTCGGGGCGGTTGTGGACGGGTCCGAAGGAGGGGGCGGTGAGGGTGGCGAAGACGCGGGGGTGTGTGCGGACGGTGTCGGGGACAGTCTTGCCGCCGGAGAGGCCGGCGCGGATGAGGTGGTAGGTGTCGGCGGCGTAGAGGCGGGAGCAGGCCGGGCAGCGGGAGGCGCGGCGGTTGCCGCACGTGGTGAGCAGGCTGCCCGTGGGTTCGCCGGAGGTGGTGTAGGAGCGCAGGACTTCGCCGGTTGTGGTGTCGAGGGTGGTGGTGTGGCCGGTGAGTCGGACGGGTTCGGTGCAGCCGCCGAGGTGTTCGATCTGCTGCTGTGCGCGGTCGAAGTCGGGGTGGTTGACGAGGTGGAGCAGGTCCCGTACGGCGGGGCTTGCCACGTGGCGCAGGTCCAGGGTGATCATTCGGGGCGTGTCCCTTGTGTCGGGTGGGTGGCCCCGCGCAGCAACCAGCCAGGAGGGGAGGCGTGGTGGTGCTGCTCGGGGCATGACGAACCAGCCCGAGGGGCGGGCGTGGGGTTGAGCGAGGGGGATGCGGCCGGTGAGGGCCGGGGCTCAGAGCTGAGCGAGGGCGGCCGTGGCCACCGGCAGGGCGACGCCCATGCGAGTCCCCAACTGGGCTGCTGTGATCGGCGCTTCGTGCTCGGCGCGGTGGGTGTCCGCGATGCGCCGGGCCGCGTCCAACAGAGCGGCAGGCAGGGCCGGGCCGGAGGCGGAGCGGGCCGTCTTGGCGACGGTGGTTGGAGCTGGGATGGGCTGCGGTTCTTCGGCCGGCGAGGCGGCGATGACCGGGACGGGGACCGTGGGTGCTGATTCGGGTGCGGGTGCTTCGTTGGGCACCGGCTCGGAGAGTGGAGCGCCAGCTGCCTCCGGGTGCGGGGTGGGATGGGTGAGGGTGTGGAACTGGGCGAGGAAGGCGGGGCCGACGTGGCCCCAGCCGAGGAGCAGGAGCGGGGCGACGGTGTCCAGGCAGGCCCGGCCGTAGCGTCCGGCCAGCAGGGGTTCGGCGGTGTTCAGGGCGAGGGTGAGCAGTCCGCACAGGTGCAGTAGGCGGGTACCGGCCCGCAACTCCGCCTTGGGTACGCCGTGCAGGGCCAGGAACCGCAGTGCGACCAGGAGTCCGACGACGGACAGGTCCACCATGGGCGCGATCAGCGGCGCGATCGGGCGGGGGACACCAAGGCGCAGGGCGAGTGCCCAGACGTTGCCGAAGGAGAAGACGAAGGCCAGGGCCGCGATGACCGCCATGACCACGGTCACGGTGCGCCGGGTGAACCGTTCCTCCGCCATGATCTCAACCTCCTTTCTGGAGTGGGCTGTTCGGGATCACTTGATGAGTGAGGGCGCGGGCGTTGCTGTCCGGCCGGTCGAGCGAAGGAGGGTATCCAGGCACAGGTCCGGGTCGGCGGTCAGATGCGAAGTGTCTTCGGCGACGTGGGCGGCGTCGGTGTCGGAGACGTAGGGGGTGCGGATGCGGGTGTAGCCGGGGCGGCCCTGCATCGCCATCACCGCGACGCCGACGTATGCGGGGTCCTGCAAGGTGACCGGGCTGGCGTCGGGCCAGTTGCGGATGTCCTCACCCAGCGCGGCCACCGCGGCCTCCACGGTCTTCTGCGCGAACGACAGCCCGATGGGGCACACGTCGCGGATGAAGGTGGGGATGGCGTCGCCGGTGGTCTTCTGGCTGATCAGGATCACCAGGATGCCGACGCTGCGGCCCTTCTTGACCAGGTCCTCCACCAGCCGGGCATTCTCCGCCGTCAGCGCGGCCAGGCGCTTGGTGGTCGCGTCGCTGCCCTTGTACTCGCGGAAGAACGTGTGCGCCTCATCGATGATCAGGACCGTGAGCGGCCACTGTGGCGAGGGGCCGACGTGCCACATGTTCTTCACACCCAGCACGTCCCGGATGGTCGCCGAGCGCCGCTTGCGCAGCTCCACCAGCCGCTTGAACAGCGCGTTCGCTTCATCCAGGTCGTCACCGCAGAACGCGAACATCCGCTTGACCAGGTCGGCGTAGTCGCCCTCCGAAGCCCGCGACACCTTCCCGTCCGCCGTCGCGATCTGCACGGACGGGGACGGCGCGAAGTCGCAGACGAACTTGTTGACCCCCGAGGTCTTGCCCGCACCTGGGACGCCGGCCACGGTCACCCCGGGAACGTTGGCCAGGGACACGCACACCCGGGCGGCGTACTCGTCCACGCCCAGCTCCCAGCGCGTCAGATCCCCGGGCGGCCGACAGGTGGGCCGATGTTCGGTCGGCGTGGTCAGCGGGTCGGAGCGCACGCCCCGGATCACCACCCTGCCGGGGCCGTCCGGCAGCACGGACACCCGCGTGCACCGCCAGGCGTCCGCCAGGAACCGCGCCGACTTCTGGTACTCCTCCAGCCCGACCTGCGGCAGTGTCCGGGCCCGCACGATCACCCCGAACTGGTCGGGCTTGACCTTGATCTTCGGAGTCAGCACCCGGGGCGCGGGGCCGGGGCCATCCTTCTGGGCGGTGATCTGCGCCAGCAGGCTCGGCGTCTTGTCGGTGACCGTCAGCTTGGCCATCCGCGCGAGGCGTACCCAGCCCCAGCGCACCCGCACGGCCTGTCGCATGCTGACCCGCGTGCCCTTGTCTGCGCGGACGTAGCGCACCACCGTCATCAGCAGCCACGCGCCGACCAGCACGACTGAGATCAGCAGCGCAACCGTCGCGTATCCCGTGATGGCTTCCATGTCAGGCCCCCTCTTCGTGTATCAGGTGGAGCACGTGGGCCAGGTCGAGCCGGGCCGCCTGCTCCGGGCTGAGGCCGAGCAGATCGAGCACGGCGGCCGAGACGGCGAACGTGGCCTTGCCCTCAGTCCCCGGCAGGGGCTGGAGCGGGGACAACTCCCGCTCCAGCGTGCGGTGTTCGAAGCGGATCACTGGATCGCCTCCACCGTCACCAGCTCCAGGCGGGCGGCCCGGTAGGCGACGCCGTCCGAGAGCTGCCCGTTGAAGATCCGCGCCCACGGAGTGGCGAACAACTCGACCGGCCGCACCATCGCACCCGGCTTCAGCCCGGCGGCCAGGCCCGTCTCCGGGACGGTGATCTTCAGGACCTCGGCCCGGCCGTCTTCCATGAGCATCACGGTCACCGTGTACAGCGACGCACCGGTCTCCCGGTCGGTGGCGACCTCCCCGGTCTGCTGGTCCTTGATCTTCAGCACCGGTTCGGTGCCCGCGATACACACCGCCGACGGCAGCAGGGCAACACGGATACGGGTCATGGCCATGCCATCACATCCTTGTTCGATGGAGTCGCTTGATCGACTCGATGATGACCATAGCGCTACGGCGATACGGATGCAACGCACGCATAGGCGGGACGGTCGATAAGGATGGTGGTGCGGGCGTGTGCGGCAGGCGCTACGGACGCTACGGTTGGCCCATGACCCTGCCCTTGGACGACGACCCGCGGCCCCCCTACCTCCAGGCCGCCGAAGTGCTGCGGGCCGCCATCCTCAGCGGCGAACTCCAGCCCGGCGAGCGCCTGCCGTCGGCACGTGAGCTGCAAGAGCGGTTCGGCGTCGCCAGCTCCACGGTCCAGAACGCCCTGCGCGTGCTGCGACAGGAGGGGCTGGTCTACTCCGTCCTCGGCCGGGGCAGCTACGTCAGCCTGCCCCTTGACCAACAGGACACCGGAGAAAAGGACGGCGACGAAGGCGCGGCAGGAGACGGCCCCTTCCCTCCTGGGTGGCGTTCGGCCCGCGCAGAGGACAACCGCCCCCCCTTCGTCCGGACCGCGGACACCCTGCGCGAAGAGATCAAGGAAGGACTCTTCCCCCCGGGTAGCAAGCTGCCCTCCGCGCGTGAGCTGCAAGAGCGGTTCACCATCGCCAACTCCACCGCGCAGAACGCCCTTCGCCTCCTCAAGAGCGAGGGGCTGATCTACGCCGTCAAGGGGCGCGGCGTCTTCGTCCGTACCGCCCCGACACCCGGCAAGAACTACAGCTCCAAGGTCGTCCAGCACCTCCAGCGCGAGGAGGTCGAACGCCAGGCCCACAGGGCTGCCGGCGAATTCGCACATCTCGCCGACGCCGAGCTCAAAGCGCTTGCCGACCAAATCCATGACGAGCTCAACCAGACCCGCACGGCCTACCAAGCAGCGGTCGAGAAGGGCCGGAAGATCACCCGCGAACTGGCCCGCCGTGGCCAACTCGCGCCACCGCTCCACGACGATCCCGCAGCCGCCCGCAAGGAACTCGAAGAGAGACTCGCCGACGCGAAGAAGCGCCGCCAGCAGGGCCCCTGACGGACAGGCTGACAGCTCGGCCCGTGGGTGAGCTGTTCAGAGTTTCTTTACTTGATCAAGGCGGCCCGCTGGCGCGGCCCGCGCGCGCCCGGCCCCTCGGGGCCGCCGCCCGCTCCTGTCTCCGCCCCGCTTGCCGACGACCCCGCCGGACCGGGCGCGCAACAGTGAGCACAACGAACCTTTCCAGGGGCTCCGCCCCAGACCCCGGCCCTCCCTCCGAGGGGGTGGGGCATGTGGGTCGGGTGCGGCTTCGTCGTGGTGTGGGGTTCGGGGGGCGCGGGAGGGAGTCCCTCGCCGCCCGGTCACCGGAGGCGTACCAGGAACCCCCGGGGGCCGCCAAGGCCGAGCGCACGCGTCACGAAGTGAGCCTTGGCGGCCCCCGAGGAACCCTGGCACGGCGAAGCTGCCCGACCGACGAGGGACCCCCTCCCACTCAGGCCGCGATCTTGCCGGAGCTCGGCCCGCCACATGGTGGGGCACCCCTGTCGGTGGGTGTCTGCCGGATCGCCCCCGGTCGAGGTGCCGGCCGGGCGTACCGTGGAGTGGGAGGTGGTGAGTTGATGACTACGGAGCTGGCCGACAACGTCCGCAAATACCGGCGTCGCGCGGGGATGAGCCAGGAGGAACTGGCCCACGCCGCAGGCGTATCGCCGGGCACGGTACGCAAGGCCGAGCAGGGCGGCACTCTCCGCATGGAGACCCTGCATACGCTCGCCCGCGCACTGGGCGTGACCACGGCCGCGCTGATGGCCTCGGATGCCCCGGAGCCCGTCGGGCGGACCGAGGAGCCGAACCGCGTCAACCTGATCCAGCTCCGCGCCGCCCTCACCCCGGCCGTCGGACTCGTGGACCAGGACGCCGAAGCCGTGGGCGAGGAACCGAACCTGCGCACCTTCCGGCGGTCGCTGCAAGACGCACGGGTGCTGTACTTCTCCGACAGCTACAAGAGTGTCGCGGCCCAACTGCCGGTCCTGCTGCGTGATGCCGCACAGGCCGTCGCCTACTACGACAGCGGGGACGAGCACCGGCAGGCCCTGCTGGCCCGCGCCGAGGCGCTGCGTCTGGCCGGCACCTACCTCACCCAGGTACGGCAGTACGACATCGCGTACGCCGCTGTGCGCGGCGCCATCATGGATGCCCGCCAGGCCGGTGACATGCTTGCGGCGGGCTCCGGTGTCGGCTGCATGTGCTGGCTGCTGGTGAGACAGGGAAGGCTGGACGAGGCGGAACAGGTCGCCGCCCGGAGCATGGACGCGGTGGAGCCGAAGATCACCGGGGCCGAGCCGGACCACTATGCGGTGTGGGGCGGCCTGGCGATGGAGGCCGCCGCCGCAGCCGCGAGGAACAACCGTCCCGACGAAGCGAAGGCGTACCGTCAGGCCGCCCGGGTCGCGGCAACTGCTGTCGGGACAGCGCATCGCAACGTCTCCCGGCACTGGTCCGTCTTCGGGCCGGTCACCGTCGCCGTCAAGGCACTTGAAGACTCTCTGGTCATCGGCGACGCCCGTGCGGTGGTGCGCAAGGCAGGCGAGCAGGAGGAGTTGTCGCCCAAGGCGTGGAAGCGCCTGGGCAGGCCCAGCACCAACGACGGGAACCGCTTCACCCTCGATGTGGCGCGCGCCCACACCCGGACCGGCGACCTGTCCGCCGCCATGGACGAGTTGACCCGCGCCAGGGAAGCCGCCCCGCAGTGGCTGCGGCACCAGAACGGGGCCGCCGAGACCATGCAGGAGATCCTGGGCAAGCGCAAGCGCACCCTCACGACAGAGATGCGCGAAATGGCCGACTACCTGGGCGTAGTCGGGTAGCTGCCACGCAGCGTGGCAGTTCGTGAACCAAGAGTCGCGAACTGCCATGGCTCCCACCTGGGGTGACGGCCAGTCAGTGCCTACGGTCGGTGTGTCCACCATCAGTGACCCAGGCCGGGGGTGCCCAGTGAGCCAGCCCAGGAGCGATGCCGACCGCATGCGTCGCAGAGAGCTGTACGACGCCGCGTCGGGTGGGGGAGGCCCCCGCCTACTGCCGTGGACCAGCCCGGAAGGGAAGCCCTGTTACCTGAGCACCGACGGCCGGGGCTACCTCTCCACCCTCGCCGACAGCATCGAGACGGTACAACTTGGCATGGGTCAGGAGCTGCTGGAGTACGCCCGCGACACCACGGCACCCGGCACGAAAACCCTGTCGGCCACCGAATACCGCTGGTTGGCCCGCCGGTTGACAGAAGCCCTGACGGACGCGCTCAGGGTCGCGGAATCGCGCGGACAGCGCATCCCGGATCAGGAAGAGGCGACCGAGGATGCCTGACTCTCCGAACGCCGGCACACCAGCACGCAACGCCTCTCGGGGGCGCTACCGCTTCCGCGAATACCACGTGGCCACCGTCCCCGACCCCCTGGCGCTGCCGACCATGGAGGCGGTCTGCGTCACTGGCGAAGAGCGGAGCTGCGGTGCCACGTCAGGCACGCTGCATACCTCGGACGAGCTGACCCATTGGATCGCCGGACACTGCGCCCAGAGCGGCCACGAACTGTATGAGCAGACCGTCCGAGCCCTCGTCCGTGCCGAGCCTGGCGCATGGCAGTGAAGTCCCCGGGGGTGACGCCACGCCAGCGGCAACGCGACCGCGGGGCCGGAGCCCTTGACGGCAGTACCGACGGCAACACCCACGGACTCCCCCGTACAGCCACGGACACCAGCGGAACCCGAAACCGCCGCTGATCTGCGAAAACGCAGATAGGGAGGGTCTGCGTAGCACACGTACTATGTGCTGGCGGGGGAGACGCCGGTACTCGTTCACAACAGCAACTGCACGAAGCCGGTCAACCTTCCAGGGTGGCGGAAAGTGGACATTGATATGGATCATGTCCTCGACCGACACACCGCTGCAGGTAAGACGTACAAGCAGAGCGGAATCAAGACGAAGTTCCCGGACTACATGTCTCAAGGGGAGATTGAGTCCACGATTCGCCAGGCGTACAGGTCGTCTTCGGTTGCAGGGCGTTCTCAGGGGGATCGAGTCTTCCTGCGAGGCTCGGCAAATGGGCTTGACGTCGAGATGTGGGTGAACAAACAGACGCGCACGATTGAGACCGCGTACCCGGTTTGGAGGTGAGATTGATGGAGTTCGAACTGTTCTGTGACGTGGAATCTCTCGATCTTGCTAGATCGGGCTCGATCTGGGGTAACGTCTGGATCGGTATCTCCGGGTGCCCCTTTCCGGAATCGAACTGGAACGACATGCCAATCGCATTCATCGTGGAATTGATCGACGCGGTTTCCTTTGTTCGCCAGGCTGAGGGAAGACGCAGGAGAGTCAGGTTCTTCGACGGCCCATTCTGGATCGATCTGGTCGGTCGGGGTGATGGTGCCGTGAATGTTTCGGCTAACGCCCACGGCGCAGACAAGAAGGTGACGGTCAGCGTTCACGACATGGCTCGATCGTTGACATCGGTTCAAACTGAGTTGGTCCGTGCGTGCCTGGAGCGTGGATGGGGTGAACAGATGGATGTTCGCCGCTTGCAAGCTCAGTAACAGGCGTCCGACGAGACTCCTGATGGATTCAGAAGTGCAAATCTGAAGCCCTGCCAGGTACGTCCTGGCGGGGCTTCTGCACGGGGTGACGCTGAGGTTGAAAGAGTGGGGTGACAGCGGGCGTTGGCGGTGCTACATCCTCGTCATGAGGTACGCGGATGGCGGCGGTCTGACCGCTGCGGGGCGGGCGAGGCGTGAAGTGGTGCGTTTCGAGGCCGCGGAGATGTTCGGGCAGGGGGTGCGGCCGCCGGAGGTGGCCCGCCGGTTACGGGTGTCGCGGAAGTCGGCGTACGCCTGGTACGCGGCCTGGCGGGACGGTGGCAGATCAGCTCTGGCCTCGAAGGGGCCTGGTGGCTTTCCGTGCCAGCTCAGCGATCACCAGACCGAGCGTCTGCAGGCCGAGTTGGAGGCCGGCCCGGCCGCACACGGCTGGTGCGAGGACCAGCGGTGGACTCTGACAAGGGTCGCAGAGCTGATCCATCACCTGTTCGGCTACCGGTACACCCCACGCGCGGTCTCCTACCTGCTGCACCGGCTGGGCTGGTCACCGCAGGTCCCCGCCCACCGGGCTGTCGAGCGCGACGAGCAGGCCGTGGAACGGTGGCGGACGGAGCAGTGGTCACGGGTAAGAGGACGGCCCAGCTCCTGGGCGCATGGATAGTCTTCGAGGACGAGGCCGGCCAGGACCTGAAGCCCGGCAAGGGGCGAACCTGGTCACCGCGCGGGCGGACGCCGCTGGTCAAGGTAACCGGGAAAGGCTCGGGCCGGGTCCTGATGGCTGGGATGATCTGCATCAGACCGGGCCGCGAGACCCGTCTGATCTACCGGACCCAGACCTACCGGGGCCGTACCGAGACCGGACTCGGCCTGGAGCCCCCGTAGCCCTGTCACCCCACCCTTTCAACCTCAGTTGCAGCGAAGAAGACTTCCGGCGAACCAGTCTTCGAGCAGGTTCTAGTCGAGGCCCTGGAGGGATTTGGTGAGTTCAGATTGATTGCAACACCGGGCCTCGTTCTGGGTGTCGCAGCCGGAGATATTCTGAAGGTGTACCACGGTACGGGTCTGTTCGAGATCGTTGCCCGTGGGGGGAATCTCTCAGTCCATCTCTACGGTTCAAAGTCGGCATGCGACTTGCTGCTTCCAAAAATTGAAGCGCTGGGTGGAAGGCTGGATGGTCACACCTCCAACCTGTGGATCTTCACCCTTCCTGCGGCGGGTGGATTTACGGAATTGGAAAAAATTCTGAACTTTGTGATCGAGAAACACCCTGAGGCTGAATGGTATTACGGAAATGTTTATGATGAGAGGGACGGCGTCACGCCGCTGAACTGGTGGCTGTGAGGGAGATCCTTCAGGCCAACTTCAACCTTGGTTGAAAGGTCGTCAGCCTGCTGACGGGCCCGGAGCGTGGCCGGCAGGGCAAACGCCTCGACTGCATATGGGGCTGAGATCACCAGGCCTGCCGTTGTGCGTGCCAGTCGCCTCGCTTGGAGCCAGTTCCAGGCGGCGGTGGCCGGTCAGACGGGCGTCCGGGCGGGTCACCGACGCCACCGGGTTGTGCAGGGGTTCCGGTGATTGTGGCAGTTGCATCGCGGGTGGCCGCCTCGGATCGCAATCGAACGCACTGAGGATCGGTGTCAGGCGCTTGGTGGCGGAACAGTCAGCCTTCGGCCGCGCGAGACCAGCACTCGTGGATCGTCACGAACTTCGCGTCGAAGTCGGCGTCCCGTCGGCTGCTGCTGAAGGTACCCGGAATGGTGAGTGACCGTCCATGGAGGCGGACAGCGCGCACGTCCCACCACTCGCCGTTCCTGGTTCGGTGGCGCCGTTTCTCGATTCGGGCGATCTCGTCCCACCGGATACTTCTGCGACCGGTGAAGGTGTGGAGCTACATCCCCTGGGGCGTGAGGAGCGCCCGCCCGTGGCCACGGTTGGCCATGCGAAGAACGCGGTCAGCCAGTAGACCCGTACGCCGCCAACCCACCACCATCGGTTTGTGGCCTGCGCGGGCAGTGTCATGGCCGACGCCGCACCGGCGCAGACGAGCGTTGGGAAAGCGGTCCACCACCAGTTCCCGCGCCGGGGATGCGCATCGAGGCCGATCCAGATCTCGGGCACAGCCGCGATGCTGTAGACCTCTGGTGAGTCCTGGTCAGGTTCGCCACTCCACCCGGTGTTCCGCCAGGTGCGCCAGTACCGCGTGGTTCGCTTCCCAGCCGTCCGGGAATTTGACCAGTGTTCCCAGCTGGACCGGTTCCGTGGACGGGTAGTCGTCCAGGAGGTCCGTTACTCCCTCTCGGCAGACCACGATGCAGGCGTGGCGGTGGCGGGAGGTCAGGACGCAGAGGCGGCCGGTTTCCAGGTGGAAGGCGGTGGCGTCGGGGCGGCCGGAGAGGGGGTGGAGGACGACCGTGACGTCGTACTCGCGGCCCTGGAGGCGGTTCGCCGTGTCCACCGTGACGTCTGTTACGGCCAGTTCCGTGAGGGCCGCGCGGACCGCCGCCGCTTGGTCCCGGTGGGCCGTGCCCACGGCGATGCGGTCCGCCGTGAGGGGGGTCGGGTCCGGGGAGCGTTCGGAGGTCGCCGCGCCGCCGCGGTCCAGGAGGCGGCGGACCAGCAGGGCCACCGCCTGGATCGCCTCCGGGTCCGTGCGGGGGGTGTGGCGGGCGGGGAGTTGCAGGAGGGACCAGCCGGAGGCCGCCGCCTCGTCGATCACCCGGTCCGGGGGTGTGCCGTCCGACGGGACCGAGAACGAGAGCGCGCGGTCGTCGTGCGTCGTGCCGCTGCGGAACGGCGTGAACGGGTAGAACGCGTCCGACACCAGGGGCGCCGCCGAGGCCGGGAGGCGCCAGGAGACCGGCAGCCGGTGCTGGGGCAGGCCGGGGTTGTGGGCGAGGAGGGTCGTGACCGCGGACGCCGAGGGGTCGTACGACAGGCCCGCCCACTGTTCGCTGCCCACGATCGAGAACGGGTCCAACTGGCCCGGGTCGCCGACGAACAGGGCCCGCTCGAACAGGCCCGCCACGGCGAGCAGCGAGTCCGAGCGCATCTGGTACGCCTCGTCGACGATCGCGTGCTCCCATGGCTCGACTCCCTTGACGTGCGCCCACTTCGCCGCCGTGGAGATCACCACGGGCAGACCGGTGAGATCGCCCGCCTTCGCCGACTTGCGGACGTTGTCCAGCGCGTCGAGGGCCTTGTCGTAGGGGTCCGTGTCGCTGCTGTGGAGGCGGCCCACCGGCAGGTCCGGGTTCTTCTCGGCGAGGCGCAGGACCAGGTCGTCGACCTGGGCGTTCGTCTGCGCCACCACCATCAGCGGGCGGCCCGCATCCGCCAGCTCCAGCGCCGCGCGCACTACCAGCGTGGACTTGCCGGCGCCGGGCGGGGAGTCGACGACGACACCCCGCGCGGTGCCGCGCAACGTGTCGCGCAGGATCGCGTCGGTGGCGCGGGTCGCCTCCGCGCCCGGGTCGAACACGGCCTGCCGGGCAGGGGCGGTCACAGTACGTCCTCCTCGGTCACCGGGTCGGCGGGCTCCGGTACGGCCTCCTCACCGGGCGGGCCGCCATGGGTCCACGGGGTCTCCTCCGGGTCGGGCAGCTTCGCCCCACCGCGCGGTTCGTGCTCGAACAGCGTGAAGCACACGCGGTCGCCCTTCTCCGGGACCGAACCCTCCTCCGGCTCCTTGCCCCGGCCCATCTTGTCCATGACGCGCAGGACCAGCAGACCGCCGTCCGGGCCGTCCTCGTAGCCGACGAACTCCGCCGCCTGCGGCTTCCCGCCCAGCGAGCGGTACGTCCGCACCCGCTCACCGAGGTGCGGGCGGTCGTCCGTGCGGACGGTGACCAGCGGGCGCGGGCTCGGGCGCTTGCTCTCGCTGTACGCCATCACCACGTCGACCACCTCGCCCGCGAACGCCTCTCCGGACAGCCGCCGGGCCGCCATCGCCAGCGGGTCGTCGAGCGCCTCCTGCGCTTCGAGGCGGGCCTGCTCCCGCTCGCGCGTGGCGAGCTTGTTCGCCGCCGTGACCGCGTCGTCGCGGCGCGGCTGCGGCGGCTCGCCCGCCGTCACACGGTCCCGGTGGCCGGTGAACGACCAGCGGTCACGCGTCCAGCGCTCCTCCACGCGCGCGCCCTCCGGAAGCCCCGCCAGCAGATCGAGGCCTCGCCACACCGCGTCCCAGGTCGGCCTCGTACGGCTCTCCACCAGCGCGCGGATCTCCCGCTCGGCCCCGGTCAGCGCGCCCAGGCGGTCATCGGCCTCCAGGCCGTCCTCCGCCGCCGCGAACGCCGTACGCGCGCGGTCGTAGCGCTCGATCGCCGGGGCGAGCAGCCTGTTGTCGAACGCCGGATCGGTCGCCGGGCCCGCGGGCGGGCAGAGCAACTGGCCGTCGGCGTCCCGCGCGAGCTCCGCCTCCTGCGCGGCCTCCGCGCCCGAACGCCCCTCGGGCGGGTCGATCCACGCGAGCAGCGCCCCCAGGTGCTGGTCCTCCAGGGAGGACTGACCGGTCGCCCAGTGCCGTGACAGTACGTCCGTCATGGCGAGCAGCAGGGACGAGCCGGGCACCCGGGACCGCTCCCCGAAATGCGTCAGCCACCGCCCCAGCAGCGGCACGTGCGGCGGCGCCGGGAACGGGGCCTCCGGGTCCTGCTCCGCCGTCCGCCTGAAACGCGTCGACCGGCCGAGCAGCCGTACGAGGTCGATGCCGGCCCGGGACGGAACGATCAGCTGGGGCGCGTCCGCGCACAGCTCGACCTCGACCTTGACCCGCTTGCCGGTCTCCGGGTCGGTCTCCGAGCGTTCGGCGGCCTCCACCAGGTCCGCGAAACCGTCCAGGTACGGCAGCACCACGTCGGCCAGCTCGGCCAGGAACGCGAACCGCAGGTCACGGTCGCGCGGCTGCGGTACGGCCAGCAGGCGGGGCGCGTCCCGGTCGGTGCCCACCAGCGCGCCGAGCGGGGCGCCCGCCTCACCGGCGGTGATGAGCGGCACGAACACCAGGGGCCGCTCGGACAGATGCCGGTGCCTGACGGTGGCCGCGGGCTGGGCGCGGCCGGTGCTGACGGCCTCGAGGCGGGCGAGGGTGGCGATCAGGGACAAGGGGCCACCTCCGGGGCGGCCGTCGCCAGCGCCTCCGCGCGCAGGGCCGCCGCGCGCCGCAGCGCCGCGACCGCCGGATCGTCCGGGTCACCGGCCTCACCGCGGGCGGCCGCCAGCACGTCCCCGATCGTCGTCAGCCCGCCCAGCTCCGCCCGCACCGGACGGCCCAGACGGGTCACCATGTCCTCGGCGCGGGAACGGTCCCGGCAGTGGAAGGCCAGCTCGCACGCGGACAGGCACTCCGGCGCGTAGGACGCCGGGACCGACTCCACCGCCTCCGCCAGCTGTTCGGCGGGCAGCTCCGGCGAGAAGCACGTGCCCTCCGGGAGCGTGTCGGCGATCTCCTCGATCCTGGTCAGCCGGTCCAGCTGCCGGGAGGTCACCGCCCGCTGCTTGCGCACGTCCACGGCGGACGCGGTGGGCAGGTTGGAGAAGTCCTTCGGACACACCAGCAAAATCCGGTGCCGTACGCGCGGGGCGGACTCGAGCCGCGCGGCGACCTGCTCGAGCGCCAGCACGTACACCGCCGCCTGGCGGGCCGCCGCGCCGACCTTCGCCGGGTCCGCGGCGCCGTCCAGCATCGGGAACGACTTGATCTCCACGACCGTCCAGCTGCCGTCCGGGTGCACCACCACCGCGTCCGGCTCCAGGAAGGCGGGGGACCCGGCCACGTCCAGCGCGAGCATCGGGTGGTCGAGCAGCGTCCAGACGCCGGGCGACTCGGTGGCCTCGCGCAGCGCCAGCTCCGTACGGGCCGTACGCCCCTGGGGGCCCTGCGCGGCGAGGTCGGGTACACGGGCGCCGGCGGGCGGTTCGGCCGAGCGGTCCAGCTTCTCGTGAGCCAGGCGCAGCAGCTCCGTACCGCCGTCCGCCTTGACCTTCGCCTCGAACGCGTTGCCCCGCACGAACGCGAACTGGGACTGGCCGAAGACCGACGGCGAGCCCAGCGCGTCCGCCAGCACCGCCTTGTTCACCCCGGCGCCGTCGAGGATCGCGCGCCGTCTGCACCCCGGGTTGGCGGCGAGGGCGGCCAGGGCGCGCGCGTCCAGCGCCTTGGCCTGCACCTCCGGGCCGCGCAGCTCAGCGAGCCGGTGCCGCAGCGCCTTCTCCCGCGTCCGAGGGGGAGGCACCCGGTTCGGATCCTGATCCGTACCGCGACTCGGGGTACCGCTGCCGTGGAAATCGCTCACCCGGGGAAGTCTGGCATCCGGCACTGACAATCGGGGCGGGAGTGCCCTCGGAGTCCGCCGGGACGGGTGTGGCGCCGGGCAGGAAGCGGGCCTTCAGCCGGTCCGCGCCCCGCGTCACGAACGGGGCCAGCAGCAGGCCGGCACCCATGACGGCGGCGCCCGCGGCCGCGTCGAGGAAGTAGTGGTTCGCGGTGCCCATCACCACGATCGTCGTCACCAGCGGATAGACCACGGCGGCCGTCTTCGTCAGCCGCGTACGGCCGTACCGCCACAGGATCACACCGCACCACAGCGCCCAGCCCACATGCAGGCTCGGCATCGCCGCGTACTGGTTCGTCATCCCGCCCAGCCCGCGCGGGGCGCTCGCCTCGCCGCCCCACCAGCCGTACGAGCTGTAGTGCGCCATCGTGTCGACGAAGCCGTAACTCGCGTCGAGCAGCCGGGGCGGGCACGTCGGCAGCAGGGTGAAACCGATCAGGCCGATGAACGTCGACGTCATCAGCCACGTCCGCGCGGCCCGGTAGCGCACCGCGTGGGAGCGGAACAGCCAGATGAGGACCGCCGGGGTCACCAGGTAGTGCAGTGACGCGTACCAGAAGTCGGCGGGTATGCCGATCCATGGCTCACGCGTGAAGAGGCGGTTCAGCGGGTGTTCGGCGTTGAGGTACAGCGCCTTCTCTATGCGCAGGATCGCCAGGCCGTGGTCGACGGCGTCGGAGACGTCCCCGCGGACGACGAGCCGGCCGGCCGAGTAGCAGGCGTACACCAGGACGATGAGCGGCAGCTCCGTCCACCAGCGCAGCCGGGTCGCCGGGGCAGCCTCGGTGCCTGGTGTCTCGGTGTGCGGCATCCGATCGCTCCCCCTTCTTCGTTCTTGTGGCGCCCCGGTCGGCGGCCAGCCACTCTACGGTGTGGACGCGTCCCACGTGACATGCCCTCGGCCCTGAGAGACGCGGAGATCGCCCCTCGGGTTGCCCCTGACCAGCGTGCGCGATGATGGATGCGTTCCGCCTGCGATTTTTCCCGGAAGGTCTCCTATGGCACCGCGCATCCTGCTGGCCCGGCACGGACAGACCGCATGGTCACTGTCCGGCAAGCACACCGGCAGGACCGATGTGCCGCTCCTCGACGAGGGCCGGCAGGGGGCCAAGCTGCTCGGCGAGCGGCTGCGGCGGACGCCGTACGACGGGCTGGCGGGCGTCGAGGTGCGGACCAGTCCGCTGGTGCGCGCGCGGGAGACGTGTGAGCTGGCGGGGTTCGGTGAGCGGGCGGACGCGTGGGACACGCTCATGGAGTGGGACTACGGGGCGTACGAGGGGCTGACACCGGCGGAGATACAGGCTGTGCGGCCGGGGTGGCTGATCTGGCGGGACGGGGTGCCGGAGGGGGAGACGCTCGCGGAGGTGACCGCGCGGGCGGATGAGGTGGTCGCCTGGGCGCGGTCTGCTTCGCGGGATGTGCTGGTGTTCGCGCACGGGCATGTGCTGCGGGCGATCGGGGCTCGGTGGTTGGGGCTGCCGCTGTCGTTCGCGGCGCGGATTCGGTTGAATCCGACGTCGCTGTCTGTGCTGGGGTGGGCGTACGGGGAGCCCGCTCTTGAGTCGTGGAACGAGACGGGGCACTTGGCGGGCTGATTTCGGGCTGACGGGGGTCGGCGTTCACGGGTGCGCCGTGTGGGGCTGGGCGGGGGGTGTTGCGCGGCCCGGCGTTTGCGGGGTGCCGCTGCGCCCACCCGTGCCGCCATGGCGGCACGATTGCCCGCAGTTACGCGGCGCGGGCATCGGCGTGGGGGCTGGGCGGGGGTGTTGCGCGGCCCGGCGTTTGCGGGGTGCCGCTGCGCCCACCCGTGCCGCCATGGCGGCACGATTGCCCGCAGCTAGGGCACTCGGGGTAGGGAGGCGTGGCGGTCCAGGAATGTGGAGACCTCTGATGTTCTGCGGTGGGGGAGGAGGACTCGGGACGTGCCTGCCAGCATCGTGCGGACTCGGGAGGACTGGACCTCGTTGAGCAGGTCCAGGACGCGCATGCCGGCCGTCGCCGCCTCGTCGGGGCGGCCGCCCCGGGCCAGGTCGTCGGCCAGTTCCGCCGTGTACAGGGCGATGTTGCGGGTGAAGTGCGGATCCTGGAGTTCCGCCGCCCTGCGCGCGTGCCGCGCAGCCCGGGGCCAGTCGCCCAGCGTCGACCAGCACTGCGCCTCCAGGCCCTCCAGCTCCGCCTCGCCGTAGAAGCTCATCCACTCGGGGTCCGCCTCCGCCCGACCGCGCTGGAAATAGGCGTGCGCGCGGGCCAGCGCCTGCTCGCAGCCCGCGCGGTCGGCGAGACCGGCCCAGCCGCCCGCCTCCCGCAGCGCCAGCAGCGACATCAGCCGTGGGGAGCCCAGCGGACGCGCCGCCCGCTGGGCGGCCTGCGCCGCCCGTACCGCCTCCCTCGGCCGGCCCGCGTCCCGCGCGAGGAACGCCGTATTGCAGAAGGCGTGCGCCTCGACACCCGGATCCCCCGTCACCCGCGCGGTCGCCAGCGCCTCCGCGTAGTGCGAACGCGCGTCGTCGAAACGGCCCGAGTCGTGCGCCAGCCAGCCCACCGAGATGGCCAGCTCGCCGGCGCCCGCGTACAGCCGGTCCGCCGTACGCTGCCGGGTCGTCCCCGCGTCCAGCAGCGCGTACGCCGCCCGCAAGGGGGCCGCCGCGCGGCGGTACAGCCCGTCGGCCCCGTGCCGGTCGTCCAGCAGCCGGATCCGGCGTACGGCTTCCTCCAGCGCGCCCGCGTCGCTCGCCCCGGGGCGGCGCACGGCGCGCTGCGCGGCCGAGGCGTCCGTGGCGAATCCGTACGGGCTCAGCGAGGCGGCCGCCACCGTGGCGCCCCCTCCGGTCATGAATGCGCGACGCAGCACGTCGCTCTCCTCGTGGTCGTGCGTGTCGTACGTGTCGTACCGGTCCTGCGTCTCATACGGCTCGTACGCCTCGCTGTTCTCAGTCGTGGCGTTCGCCGGGTTCTCGGTGCGGGCCGGGGGTCGGTCGTCCCCCACGGCCCGCGTTCCGCGCCCGCGCACCGACGAGCGGGGCGCGAAGCCCAGGTCGGTCAGTGCGCGGCCGGGGAACATGTGCAGGAACACCCGCTCATAGGCGTAGTTCGGGCAGCGGATCTCACCCGCCTCGACCCGGTGCACATACCGAGCGTCACAGCTGACCCGCTCGCCGATCTCGCGGGCGGCCCGCCGGACCACCGCGGCGAACTCGGCCGGCGAGCGCGCTCCGCGCAGTTGCCGGAAGACGAGATTCGGCCGTGGGGGCCGTGGGGGCTGGGACGAGGGCACCGTTGACGACGCCATGGCCGGGTCCTCTCTGCGAACCGTCGAACCATGCCGGAATCAGGATGAGTTGTCCGAGTGCTGCCCTGTTTCCGGCGGGCTAGAACGTACCTGCTGTGACGAAGCCGCTACGCGAAGTTTGGCAACAATCCGGATATGTCATCCGTGATCTGCCATGAACTGCCATCCTTTGCGGCGGACTTTCGCCGTAGCCGTTGACGTATCGGCTCGTTGTGCCTTTCGTACCGAGGGCCCTGTGCGTGTGGTGGAGGCCGGGATGATGACCAGTCGAAGCAATGATCCGTTGGAGCTGCCGAATACGGAGTGTGACGTGGTCACGGTCCCGGCGCGACAGGGTCTGGAGGCGGTCGACATCCTGCGGAGGGGGGCGGGGGACGCGGTGGGGCCCGTGCTGCATGACGACGGGTGCGACACGTTGGGGTTTCTGGTGCCGCCGGGGACGGCTGCGGGGTGGGACGTGCCGGGGAGTACCTGTACGGATACCGACGGGTGCGGGCTGAGCGTGGTGCCGACGGCGTCCGCGGAGGGGTCGGAGTGGCTGCTGCCGCCGGGGGAGGTCGAGCCGGCGACGGATCCTGTGGTGCTCCGGGAGGCGTTGGACGAGGCTCAGCGGTTGATCGAGGCCGCGGATGGGTGTGCGTGAGGTTGTCGGCCGGGGAGGGGTTTTCGCCCCCGCCGCCCCTACCCGTTCCCGTCCTCACCAGGGGCTCTGCCCCTGGACCCCGCTCCTCAAGCGCCGGAGGGGCTGGGAGTAGCGCCTGGGACAATGGCGGGATGGGCAGGGCAAGGGGTAAGCAGGCCGGCGGTGACGGTGTTGTCGAGGAGCGGGTCGATGGTGGCGTCGCCCGGCTTGTCGCTGATCGGGATCGGGGGCGGGGGTGGACGTTGTTGATCGACGACGCGCCTCAGTCGCACGTCGATCTCGATGACCCCGCGTATCTGTCCTTCGAGTACCAGCGGCGGTTCGGGCATGTCGTCGATCTCGTCGCCCCGCCCGGTAAGCCGCTGCAGGCCGTCCATCTCGGCGGTGGTGCCTTCACCCTCGCGCGGTACGTCGCCGCCACCCGCCCCCGTTCCACCCAGCAGGTCGTCGAGCGGGACGCGGCGCTGGTGTCACTGGTCCGGCGTGAACTGCCGCTGGACCCGAAGGCCCGCATCCGGGTGCGTTCGGTGGACGCCCGGGAAGGGCTCGCCAAGGTGCCGGACGGCTGGGCCGGGCTCGTCGTCGCCGACGTCTTCAGCGGGGCCCGTACGCCCGCCCACCTGACCTCGGCCGAGTTCCTCGACGACGTCCGCAGAGCCCTCGCCCCCGGCGGGGTCTACGCCGCCAACCTCGCCGACGGGCCGCCGCTCACGCATCTGCGCGGCCAGATCGCCACCGCCGCCGCCCGGTTCGCCGAACTCGCCCTGATCGCCGATCCGGCGGTGTTGCGCGGCAAACGCTTCGGCAACGCCGTCCTGGTCGCCTCCGACGCGCCCCTGCCGATCGCCGAACTGACCCGCCGGGCCGCCTCCGACCCCCACCCGGGCCGGGTCCAACACGGCCGCGAACTCGTCGACTTCACCGGCGGAGCCGCCCCCGTGACCGACACGACGGCAGTCGCCTCCCCGGCACCACCGGCTTCCGTGTTCCAGTGACCGGGCGGGCCCCGGGCTCCGATCTCCCGGTGCGCAGGGGCCCTTGGGCAAACGCTTCACCCGTGCCGGCGTCGATCGGGCGGGCCGTGGGCGCGGGCTTTCGGGTGGTGGTGGGCACAGGGCGGCACGGTCGCGTGCCGGGCGCCCGCCGCTTCCCGGCCCGGAGCCGGGTCCGACACCCCGCGGCGGAGCCCCTCAGTACGTCTGGATCTCCACCCGTGGCGGGCCGTCGTGCCAGGTGCAGAAGACCGTCACCCGGTCCGCGCCCGCGCTGAACTCCACCCGGATCCAGGTCTCCGTCTTCCACACCTGCATCGACCAGCCCGCCCCCGGAGTCGCCGACACCAGCGACGCGGACGTGTCGCCGAGGTCGAACACCGCCCGGCCGCCCTTGGTGTCGTAGCCCTTCACCTCGCCGGAGGCGGCCGGAGCCGCGGGGGAGGAGGCGGCGGGCGGGGGCGTCGTGGCCCGGGAGGTGGTCGGAGCCGGCGCCGGGGCCGACGGTTCGGCGGGCTTCTCCGACGGCTTCGGCGGCTGCGTGGACGGCTTCGACGGCTTCGGTCCCGACGGCCGGTGCGTCGACGACGACACCGCCTGCGACTGCTCGTGCGCCGCCGCGATGGGCAGGGCGCGGGGCGGATCGTAGGCGGTGCCCGTCATCACCGTGCTGACGCCCCACCACGACAGCGTGACCGCCGCGCCCGTGGCCAGCAGCCAGGCCAGTACATGTACGAGTCCTCTGCGCATCGTGCGCCCATACTGCCCCATCCACCTCAGGAGTGTCGCGGCTGCGGAGGTTTCCGGAGTTATCCACAGGCCCGCACGAGGGTGCCCGGCATGGCGTACGGTGCGGCGCATGGCAAGTGTTCTCGTGGTCGAGGACGACCAGTTCGTACGCTCGGCGCTGATCCGGCAGCTCACCGACGCCTCGCACACCGTGCGCAGCGTGGGTACGGCGCTGGAGGCGCTGCGCGAGGTCGCCCACTTCCGTTTCGACGTGGTCGTCCTGGACCTCGGGCTGCCCGATCTCGACGGCTCCGAGGCACTGAAGATGCTGCGTGGCATCACCGACGTACCGGTGATCATCGCGACCGCCCGGGACGACGAGACGGAGATCGTACGACTGCTCAACGCGGGCGCGGACGACTACCTGACCAAACCCTTCTCGGTGGAGCACCTGTCGGCCCGGATGGCGGCCGTGCTGCGCCGGGCCCGCTCCGGCGGAGGCGAGGCGGCGCCCTCTCCCGTGATCCGCGTCGGCGGCCTGACCGTCGACCCGCTGCGCCGCCAGGCCGAACTGGACGGCGTACGACTCGACCTGACCCGGCGTGAGTTCGACCTGCTCGCCTTCCTCGCCGGCCGGCCCGGAGTGGTCGTCCCCCGCAAAGAGCTCCTCGCCGAGGTGTGGCAGCAGTCCTACGGCGACGACCAGACCATAGACGTCCATCTGTCCTGGCTGCGCCGCAAATTGGGGGAGACCGCCGCACGGCCCCGCTATCTGCACACCCTGCGGGGCGTCGGCGTGAAGCTGGAGCCCCCGGCCGGGACGGAGCAGCCGCGATGAGATGGGCCCTGGTGAAGGTGTCGCTGGCGGTGACCGCGATGGTCGTGGTCGCGTTCGCGGTGCCGCTCGGACTGGTCATCCGGGAGATGGCCCGCGACCGCGCCTTCTCCAACGCGGAGCGGGAGGCGGCGGCCGTCGCCCCCGCGCTGTCCATCACCACCGACCGCGAAGAGCTCGAACGCGTCGTCGCCTCCGCCGGCTCCGACGCCGCCATGGCCGTGCACATCCCGGCCGGCCAGGGCGGCGAGCCCCTCGACATAGGGAAACGGCGGGCCGCCGAGAAGGACATCGAGGCGGTACGGAAACTGGGGCGCGCCTCCACGGCCACGGTGGCCGGAGGTTCCACGCTGCTCCAGCCGGTCGCGCTCAGCAGCGGCGAGATCGCCATCGTCGAGGTGTTCGTCCCCGAGGCCGAGGTCACCAACGGCGTCGGCACGGCCTGGGCGGTGCTCGCCGGAGTCGGCGTCGCCCTGATCCTCGGCTCCGTCGCCGTCGCCGACCGGCTGGGCGTACGGATGGTGCGGCCCGCACAGCGGCTGGTGGAGGGGGCGCACGAGCTGGGGGAGGGCAAGCTGGGCGCCCGCGTGCCCGAGGAGGGGCCGACCGAACTGCGCCTCGCGGCGGTCGCGTTCAACTCCATGGCCGACCAGGTCGTCCAACTCCTCGCCAACGAGCGGGAGCTGGCCGCCGACCTGTCCCACCGGCTGCGTACGCCACTGACCGTGCTGCGGCTCAACGCCGCCTCGCTCGGCGACGGTCCGGCCGCCGAGCAGACCCGGGCGGCGGTCGAGCAGCTGGAGCGGGAGGTCGACACCATCATCCGCACCGCCCGGGACGCCAAGCCGCAGACCGCCGCCGCCGGACCGGGCGCCGGCTGCGACGCGGCCGAAGTGGTGCGGGAGCGGATGTCGTTCTGGTCGGCGCTCGCCGAGGACGAGGGCCGCAAATGGCGGATGGCCGGCGCCGACCGGCCGGTGCGGATACCCGTGGCCCGTACGGACCTGGCCGCCGCCCTCGACGCGCTGCTCGGCAATGTCTTCCGGCACACCGCCGAGGGCACCGCCTTCGCGGTCGACGTGCACAACGGCGAGGACGCGGTGATCGTGCTGGTCTCCGACGCGGGCCCCGGCATACCCGACCCGGAGACGGCGATGGCGCGCGGCCGGGGCTCCGGCAGCGACGGCTCGACCGGGCTCGGCCTGGACATCGTGCGCCGGCTCGCCGAGTCCACCGGCGGGGACGTACGGATCGGCTCGTCGGTGCTCGGCGGGACCGAGGTGCGGATCTGGCTCCAGCTCGACGGACGCGAGCGGGCACCCCGGCGGCGCGGACACCGGGGGACCGTGCGCCGCCGTCGCGGACCCGGCCGGCTGGTCGCCTCCTTTAACCGTCCCCGATCCCTTCCTTAAGCGCACCCTAAGATCCTCAACCGCCTTCCGGATCAGGAACTTTGTCCGATTCGGGCTCGCTAGCGTGCTGCCGCACACCCCCTCGAACGGCAACGAAGGCAGGCACGCGATGAGCACGCACCGGCGCAGGGTCAGCGGCAGGAACAAGGCGATCGGCGCGGTGGTCGCGGCGGCCGTGGCCGGCGGCGGGGCGTTCCTGTTCACCAGCACCGCCCAGGCGGCCGGCGTCGGCGCGGCGTACACCAGGACCAGCGAGTGGACCACCGGGTACACCGCCCAGTACGTGGTCACCAACAACAGCGGCGAGCGGAACCAGGACTGGAAGCTCGAGTTCGACCTGCCCGCCGGCACCGAGCTCGGCTCGCTGTGGAACGCCGAGTCGAGTGTCAGCGGCCGGCACGCCACCGTGCGGTCCGCGAAGTGGGACACCGACGGCCTGGCCGCCGGCGAGTCCGTCACCGTCGGCTTCGTCGCCAAGGGCACCGGCGACCCGAGCGGCTGTCTCGTCGACGGCGCCTCCTGCGGCGCGGAGACCGCCCCCACGCCCGAGCCCAGCGGCCGTCCCACCGACGCCCCGGCCCCCACCGAGGAGCCCGCCCCCACCGAGGAGCCGACGAAGACCGAGGAGCCGACCGCCGAACCCACCCAGAGCACCGGCACCGGCACCAAGGCCGGCGCGGGCTTCGCGCCCTACGTCGACACCTCCCTCTTCCCCGCCTTCGACCTGGTCGCCACCGCCGAGGCGACGGGTGTGAAGAACTACAACCTCGCCTTCATCACCGACGGCGGCGGCTGCACCCCCAAGTGGGGCGGCGTCAGCGACCTCGGCGGCAACGCGGTCGCGGGCCAGATCGGCGCCCTGCGCGCCAAGGGCGGCGACGTCCGGGTCTCGTTCGGCGGCGCCACCGGCTCCGAACTCGGCACCACCTGCGCCTCGGCGGACGCGCTGGCCGCCGCCTACACCAAGGTCGTCGACACCTACAAGCTCACCAAGGTCGACTTCGACGTCGAGGGCGGCGCGCTGCCCGACGCGGCCGCCAACACCCGCCGCGCCCAGGCCATCGCCAAGCTCCAGCAGGGCCACCCGGACCTGGACGTCTCCTTCACCCTCCCGGTGATGCCGGAGGGCCTCACCCAGGACGGCGTGAACCTGCTCGCCGACGCCAAGAAGAACGGCGTACGGATCGACGCCGTCAACATCATGGCGATGGACTACGGGCCGGCGTACAGCGACGACATGGGCACCTACGCCGAGCAGGCCGCCACCGCCACCCAGGCCCAGATCAAGGGTGTCCTCGGGCTCAGCGAGGCCGACGCCTGGAAGACGGTCGCCGTCACCCCGATGATCGGCGTCAACGACGTCGTCACCGAGATCTTCAAGGTCGAGGACGCCACGCAGCTGGTGGACTTCGCCCGGTCCAAGGGCCTCGGCTGGCTGTCCATGTGGTCCGGCACCCGTGACCAGCAGTGCGCCGGCGGCACCAAGCCGTCCGCCGACCCCACCTGCAGCTCGATCCTCCAGGACCGGTTCGCCTTCTCGAAGGCGTTCGCCGCCTACAACTGACCCGCACCACGACAAGCCACCACGAGAAACGGGGAAGCGCGTGCCCCGGCCGGTCCACCCCCCACCCGGCCGGGGCACCCGCACGTCCGGTGGCAGCCGGACACGCGAACGGGGCGCGGCACCCCCCCCAGGGCACCGCGCCCCGCCCCCCGTACCCCGCGTCCCCCGTTACCCGGACCCGGAGCAGGTCAGATGCTCTCGGGCTCCGGGAGTACTCCCGACTTCGCCGCCCGCGCGTACCACAGGGCGCTGGACTTCGGGGTCCGCTGCTGGGTCGCGTAGTCGACGTACACCGCGCCGAAGCGCTTGTCGTAGCCGTACGCCCACTCGAAGTTGTCCATCAGGGACCACAGGTAGTAGCCGCGCACGTCCGCGCCGTCGGCGATGGCCCGGCGCACCGCCGACAGGTGGCCGTGCAGATAGGCGACGCGCTCGGGGTCGTGGACCTTGCCGTCGGCGTCGGGCTTGTCGTCGAAGGCCGCGCCGTTCTCGGTGATGTACAGCGGCAGACCGGGCGACTCGCGGTTGTAGCGCATGATCAGCTCGTGCAGGCCGGTCGGGTCGACGGACCAGCCCATCTCGGTCTGCTCGCCCGGCGACTGGTGGAAGGCGACGTCGTCCGCGGCGGGCCACGGCGAGTGCTCGCTCGCCCCGTGACCGTCCGCCCGCGGCCCCTTGGCGTCCGGGTCCGCCGCCGAAACCAGCGTGGGCGTGTAGTAGTTGAGGCCGAGCGCGTCCAGCGGCTGGTGGATCAGGTCCAGGTCGCCGTCGAGGACGTACGACCAGTCGGTGAGCGACGAGGTCGCCTCCAGCAGCGTCCGGGGGTAGGCGCCGTGCAGGATCGGGCCGTGGAAGACGCCGCTCGACAGGTCGTCGATCTTGCGGGCGGCCGCCACGTCCGCCGGGTCGTCCGGCGACAGCGGGCGCACCACGGAGGAGTTGAGGCTGAGCGCGACCGAGTTGCGGGCCGGCATCACCGAACGCAGCGCCTTGGCGCCCAGGCCGTGCGCCAGGTTCAGGTGGTGGGCCGCCTTCAGCGAGGCCGCCGGGTCGGTGCGGCCGGGGGCGTGCACCCCGGAGGCGTAGCCCAGGAAGGCGCTGCACCACGGCTCGTTGAGGGTGATCCAGTTCTCTACGCGGTCGCCGAGCGCCTCGCCCACGATCTGCGCGTACTCGGCGAAGCGGTAGGCGGTGTCGCGCTCGGGCCAGCCGCCCGCGTCCTCCAGCTCCTGCGGCAGATCCCAGTGGTAGAGGGTGACGGCCGGCTTGATGCCCTTGGCCAACAGCTCGTCGACGAGGCGGCGGTAGAAGTCCAGACCGCGCTGCACGGCCGGGCCGCGCCCGGTCGGCTGCACCCGCGACCAGGAGACGGAGAAGCGGTAGGCGCCCAGATTCAGGCCCGCCATCATCGCCACGTCGTCGCGGTAGCGGTGGTAGTGGTCGTTGGCGATGTCACCGGTCTCGCCGCCGGCCGTCTTGCCCGGCGTATGGCTGAAGGTGTCCCAGATGGAAGGCGTGCGCCCGTCCTCCCGCACCGCCCCCTCGATCTGGTACGCGGAGGTCGCGGCGCCCCAGAGGAAGGCGGGAGGAAAGGTCACCGGGGTCGCCGGCGTTGCGGAGTCAGACATGGAAGCGCTCCCATAGGAGGTCGTGGAAGACCGACGAGTACGAGGAACAAGGGGGTGAGGGGCCGGAGCGGCGGTGACCCGGCCCCCAGGGGTACGAAGACGAACGCGGGGTCAGCCCTTGACGGCGCCCTGCATGATGCCGCCCACGATCTGCTTGCCGAAGATCGCGAAGACCAGGAGCAGGGGCAGCGTACCCAGCAGCGCACCCGCCATGATCAGGGACTGGTCCGGGGTGTACCCGCGGCCGAGCCCCGCGACCGCCACCTGCACGGTCGGGTTGCCCGTCTGGGTCAGCACCAGGAACGGCCACAGGAAGTCGTTCCAGGCCTGTACGAACATCAGCATGCCGAGCACGGCCATCGCCGGGCGCGCGGCCGGGAACACCACGTGCCAGATCACCCGCCAGCTGCTCGCGCCGTCCACCCGCGCGGCCTCGATCACCTCGTCCGGCAGCGCCTGGATCAGGTACTGCCGCATGAAGAACACGCCGAACGCGCTCACCAGCGACGGGAAGATGACCGCCTGCAGCTGGTCGGTCCAGTCGAGCTTGGCGACCATCATGTACAGCGGGATGATGCTGAGCTGCGGCGGGATCATCATCGTGCCGATGACGATCAGCATCAGCATGTTGCGGCCCTTGAAGCGCAGCTTGGCGAAGGCGAACCCGGCGATCGTCGACAGCACGACGATGGTCACCGCCGAGATGCCCGCCACGATCGTGGTGTTGAGGAACGCCTCACCGAGGTTGGCCTCGGTCCAGGCGATCTCCAGGTTCTTGAACAGGTTGGAGCCGAACCAGAACGGCGGCGGGGTCTCCGCCAGGCGCTGGTTGTCCCGGGACGCGGCGACCGCGGTCCAGAACAGCGGGAACAGCGATACGAGCATGAACACGATCAGGATCACATACGCGATCGGACCGCCGTGCAGCGTGCCGCCCGCCCGTGCGGACTTCGGCAGACGCGGACGTTTCGGTGCCTTGGCAGGCGGTGTCTCGGGGGGCGTCACAGTCGTCGTCACGGCCACAACTCCTTAACTGCTGGCGCGCAGCCGGCGCGAGATGACGTGGTTGATGATGCCGATGACGATCAGGATCGCGAACATCGTCCAGGCGATCGCCGAGGCACGGCCCAGATGCTGGTTCACCCAGCCCTGCTCGTACAGATACAGGCCGAGCGTCTGGAACTGGTGCTCCGCGCCGCCGGACGCCCCCTTGTTGGGGTCGAACAGCAGCGGCTCACCGAAGACCTGGCTGGCGCCGATCGTCGAGACGACCACCGTGAACAGGATCGTCGGACGCAGCGAGGGCAGCGTCACATGCAGGAACTGCCGCCAGCGGCTGGCGCCGTCCAGCGCCGCCGACTCGTACAGGTCCTGGGGGATCGCCTGCATCGCGGCCAGGTAGATCAGCGCGTTGTACCCGGTCCAGCGCCAGATGATGATGCTCGAGACGGCGAACTGGCCGGGCCACTTGTCGTCCTGCCAGCCGATCGGGTCGATGCCGAAGATGTCCAGCACCCAGTTGATCATCCCGTAGTCGCGCCCGAAGAGCAGCACGAAGACCAGGGTGGCGGCGGCGATCGAGGTGGCGTACGGGGCGAGCATCGCGACCCGCCAGAAGGTCGAGGCGCGCAGCTTGTAGTTCAGGATGTGGGCGATGCCCATCGCCATCATCAGCTGCGGGACCGTCGAGATGATGCCGATGGTCAGGGTGTTCTTCGCCGCGTTCCAGAAGAAGTCGTCGTCGAAGATCCGGGTGTAGTTCCGCAGCCCGACCCATTCCATGTCGGTCGGGGCGGTCAGCTCCACCTGGTGCAGCGATGCCCAGCCGGTCCACAGCAGGGGGAACAGGCCGAAGGCGGCGAACAGCAGGAAGAACGGCGTGACGAACGCGTACGGGCTCCAGCGCGCGTCGCGCTGCCAGCGGCGGGACAGCTTCGCCCGGCGCTTCGCCTCCTTGTCCGGGGCGGAGCCCCCGGGCGCACTGCCCGGGGCCGCGCCCCCCTTGACGGGGGACGCGGCGGTGTCGGAGCGGGTGGCCATTCGGGTCACTTGTCCAGGTTGTTGTCGATGGTCTTGGTGGCCGTCTCCCAGGCCTCCGCGGCCGACTTGCCCTTGGTGACCAGGATGACGCCGTTGTCCGTCAGACCCTGCTGGATGATCTGGTCCTTGGCACCGATGACCTGGACCGGGATCTGCTTGGCGGCCTCGGAGAAGATCTCACCGATCGGCGAGTCGCCGGTCATCTCGTTCTTCGCGCCGGTCACCTCGGGGCTGTCGTACGCGGCCGGGGCGCTCGGGAAGCTGCCCTGCACCTTGAACAGCTTCGCCTGCTGCTCGGGCGCGGTCAGCCAGGCCACCAGCTTCTGCGCCTCCTCGACGTTCTTGCCGCTCTTCGGCACGCCGAGGAAGGAGCCGCCCCAGTTGCCGGACTTCGGTGCGACGGCCACGTCCCACTTGCCGGCGTCCTCCGGCTTCGCCTTGCCCTTGATGGTGCCGAGCATCCACGGCGGGCAGGCGACGGTGGCGAACTTGCTGTTGGCGATGGTGGTGTCCCAGGCCGGCTGGAACTGCGTCTGCGCCTGGACCAGGCCCTTCTTGGCGGCCTCGGCGGTCAGGTCGAAGGCGTCCTTGACGGCCGGGTTGGTCTTGTAGATGACCTCGCCGTCGGCGTCGTAGAACTTCTCCTCCTCACTGCTGAGGACGGCGTTGAGCAGGCCGCCGGGGGAGTCCATGAAGAAGGAGTCCTTGGCGGCACCCTTCTTGTACTTCTCACCGGCCTCGATGAACTTGTTCCAGTCACCGGCCCACAGCTTGCCGACCTCGGCGCGGTCGGTCGGCAGGCCGGCCTTCTCGAAGAGGTCCTTGCGGTAACAGATGGCCATCGGGCCGACGTCCGTGCCGAGACCGATGGTCTGGCCGTCCTTGGCGGTGGCCTGCTCCCACTTCCAGGGCAGCCAGCCGTCCTTCTTCACACCCTCGACCTTGGACATGTCCGCGAACTTGTCCGCCTGGGTGCCGACGACCTCGGCGATGTTGGCGACCTCGATCGCCTGGACGTCCATCAGACCGCTGTTGGTGGTCAGGTGGTTGACGAGAGCCGGGTAGTAGTTCTCGTTCCGCTCGATCACGTTCTCGGCGATCTTGATGTCCGGGTTGAGCTTCTCGTACTCGGCGTAGAGGCCGGCCTCCTTGAAGCCCATGGTGCCGAAGAGACCCAGGGTGATGGTGGTCTTGCCTTCACCACCGCCCGACGAGGAATCGGAGTCGTCTCCACCGTCGTCGGCACAGCCGGCCAGCAGCCCGGTGCCCAGCGACACCACGGCCGCGATGGCCAGTGCCTTACGGGCGATGGGCTTCCCCCCGCCCGACCGCTGACGGGAGAGGGGGAGGGTACGTGCTCGCATTGCGTCCTCCTGTTGCCCTGACGTGCCGACCCCCCGGACAACGGCTTTGTTGAACCCGTATCTTGCGCGTTGCGGCTCGGGCGGGGAACGTGCGGGTTGTGTATGTGTCAGGTACTGTGGGAGCGCTCCCACAAGTGATGTGTTGAAGAGTCGCGGGTCCGGGCGAGGGTGTCAAGGGAACAGACGCGGCAAAGTGCCTTCAGTTATCGGGCTGTTAACTGGACGGCCGGGACCCGCTCCCGGAAGCCCGCAGTCCGCCGGAGGCCTCCCGGCGGTGGCCGCCGTCACCGACGGGGCTGTTACATTCCAGGCCAGCGTGACATACGACGGAAGGCGGAGCCGATGGCAAGCCACGGAGCGCGGGGCCGCGGCGGCGGCCGCCCCACCCTCGAAGAGGTGGCCGCCCGCGCCGGCGTGGGCCGAGGCACGGTCTCCCGCGTGATCAACGGCTCCCCCAGGGTGAGTGACGCCACACGCGCCGCGGTGGAGGCGGCGGTCGCCGAACTCGGTTACGTCCCGAACACGGCCGCCCGCGCGCTGGCCGCCAACCGTACCGACGCCATAGCCCTCGTCGTGCCCGAGCCGGAGACCCGCTTCTTCGCCGAGCCGTACTTCTCCGACATGCTCCGGGGCGTCGGGGCGGCGCTCTCCGACACCGAGATGCAGCTGCTGCTGATCTTCGCGGGCAGCGACCGGGAGCGGCAGCGGCTCGCCGAGTACCTCGCCGCGCACCGGGTGGACGGCGTCCTGCTGGTCTCCGTGCACGCCGACGACCCGCTGCCCGAACTGCTGTCCCAGCTGGAGATCCCGGCCGTGATCAGCGGCCCCCGCTCGGCCGCCGAGACGCTCGCCTCCGTGGACTCCGACAACTACGGCGGCGCCCGCCAGGCCGTCGAGCACCTCCTCGGCCGGGGCCGGCGCACCATCGCCCACATCACCGGCCGCCTCGACGTGTACGGCGCCCAGCGGCGCATCGACGGCTACCGCGACGCCCTGCGCGAGGCGGGCCACGCCGCGGACGAGCTGCTGATCGAGGCGGGCGACTTCTCCGAGGACGGCGGCCGACGCGCGATGGCGGCCCTCCTGGAGCGCCGCCCCGACCTGGACGCCGTCTTCGCCGCCTCGGACGTCACCGCGGCCGGCGCCCGGTACGCCCTGCGCGAGGCGGGCCGCCGCATCCCCGACGACGTGGCCCTGGTCGGCTACGACGACTCCGCGATCGCCCGCCACATGGACCCGCCGCTGACCAGCGTGCGCCAGCCCATAGAGGAGATGGGCCGCGCGATGATCGACCTCCTCCTCGCGGAGGTCGCCGACCGCCGCCCCACGGCCACCCGCGAACTGGAACGCCGCCAGATGGTCCTGGCGACGGAACTGGTGGGCCGCGCCTCGTCGTGACGCCCGCGGCGAGTCGGCGCGACCGTCACGGGTCATGAAGAAAGCCTGGTGTGAGGGTGCTGGTCAGTGGACCAGCAGGTCGATCACGCCGGTCAGGTCCTCCTTGCCGCCGCCCTCGGCCAGGCGGTGGCGCATCAGCTCGAAGTAGGGGCTGAGCAGTTCCGGGCTGACGCCCTGCTGCTCGGCGGTGCGCAGGAAGGTCGGCGTGCCGGCCACCTGCATGGCGAGGTGGGAGACGACGTTCTTGGTGTAGTCGCCGCTGCGCAGCCGGTCGGCGGTCTGGTGAACCGCCGGGGCCATCGCGACGAGCCAGTCGGCGAGCAGCGGGGCGAGCGCCGCGGGGTCGATGTCCTCCTTGCGGATCAGGGCGAAGGCGTGCGCGGCCCCGGCGAACATCCCGTACATGGCGCTGAGCAGGGCCACGTCGTACAGGGCCGCGAAGCCCGCGTCCTCGCCGACGTAGGTGGTGCCGGCCGGGACGGCCAGGGTTTCCCGGTGCCGCTCGAACAGCTCGTGCGAGCCGCTGTAGAGGACATAGCCGCCGGCCTGCGGGACGCCGATCATCGGAGGGACGGCCATGATCCCGCCGTCCAGGTAGCGCGCGCCGCGCTCGCGGGCCCATCGGGCACGGGCGCGGGCCTCGGCAGGGGTACCGGTGGTCAGGTTGACCAGGTCCCGGTCGGCCAGGTCGGTGCCGGCCAGCACCTCGGCGACCGAGGCGTCGTCCAGGAGGCAGACGACGACCAGGCCGTTCGCCGCGACCGCCGCGGCGGGGGTGTCCGCGACCCGTGCACCCTCGGTGGCGAGCGCCGCGGCGCGGGCCGGGGTGCGGTTCCAGACGGTGAGCGGGTGGCCGGCGGCAAGCCAGGCGCGGGCCAGCGCGGTGCCCATCGCGCCGAGGCCCAGCAGGGTGACGGGAGTCTCCTCAACAGCGTTCTGTGTCATGCCGATTAGGCTGGCCGCCGGCCCATGGGTGATCAAGTACGCACTTGGGAGTGGGTGGTTACCCCGGGGTGAGCGAGCACGTCGGAAGGGGTGGGACATGGTGACGCCCAACCGGCCGGGCACACCGGACGGACATGTCTGCGGGATCGACACCGCGATGGAGGTGATCGGCGGCAAGTGGAAGGTGCTGATCCTCTGGGCGCTCCACGAGCAGCCCTGCCGTCGCTTCGGCGAACTGCGCCGACTGCTTCCGGGAATCACCGAGAAGGTGCTGGCCTCCCACCTGCGTGAGCTGGAGGCGGACGGCGTCGTGTGCCGTGTCTCCTACGACGAGGTGCCGCCCCGGGTGGAGTACTCGCTGACAGAGAGCGGCCTGCGCCTCAACGACGCCCTCGAGCCGCTGGCCGCCTGGGGGCGCGAGCGGCCGCGCGGGACCGTGGCCGCCCCCCGCCTGCGGACCTGACACGGAAGAGGCCGGTGACCTTCGTACCGAAGGTCACCGGCCTCTTCCGAGAGGGTGAGTGACGGGACTCGAACCCGCGGCATCCTGGACCACAACCAGGTGCTCTACCAGCTGAGCTACACCCACCATGGCCTTGTCGGCGGGAGTCTGTGACTTCTCCGACCGGCCGAGAAAAAGTGTACAGGGTCCGAAGGGGTGCTCGCGCCCGGCTTTGGGGGGCACCCTCCTGCGACCCCCCGATCCGCCTACTGAGCAGGCAGAACGTGCTTCGCGGCGATCTTCTTCGCGGTCTCCGAGTCGGGGCCCGGCTGGGGTACGAAGACGGCCTCGCGGTAGTAGCGCAGCTCCGCGATCGACTCGCGGATGTCGGCGAGCGCGCGGTGGTTGCCGTTCTTCTCCGGGCTGTTGAAGTACGCCCTCGGGTACCAGCGGCGGGCCAGCTCCTTGACGCTGGACACGTCCACGATGCGGTAGTGGAGGTAGCCCTCCAGGGTCGGCATGTCCCGCAGCAGGAAGCCGCGGTCGGTGCCGACGGAGTTGCCGCACAGGGGGGCCTTGCCGGGCTCCTTGACGTGCTCCCGCACATAGTCGAGGACCTGCCGCTCGGCCTCCTCGAGCGTCGTGCCGCCCTCCAGCTCGGCGAGCAGCCCGGACGCGGTGTGCATCTCGCGCACCACCTCCGGCATCGTCTCCAGGGCCCGGTCCGGCGGGCGGACGACGATGTCCACACCCTCGCCGAGCACGTTCAGCTCGGAGTCGGTGACGAGGGCGGCCACTTCGATGAGCGCGTCGTCCGACAGCGAGAGGCCGGTCATCTCGCAGTCGATCCACACCATGCGATCGTTCATGTGTCTCACCATAAGGGGCGCCGGCCTCGCGGTGACGTGCCGGTGTTCGTGTGAACGTCACAGGGGCCGTCGCCCGCCACGGGCCGGAGACCGCGTGGTCTCCGGCCCGTCGCTCAGCTCACGGTGCGCTGCGCTGGCCCGGCAGGGCCGAGGCCGAGGCCGTCAGGGACGGGCCCAGGGAGCCGGCCGCCGCCGTGCGGCGGGACTGGTGCGGGAGCGGGCTGTCCGGGTGCAGGGCGGGCGGCACCTGGTGTCCCGGGTGGCCCGGACCCGTCGGCGGAAGCGCGCCCGGCGCGCCCTCGGTGTCCTGGTTCCGGTCCGCCTGCGGGCGCCGCGCGCGGTACGCGGCCCGGTAGGCGGCCGGGGACGAGCCCAGCTGGCGCCGGAAGTGACCGCGCAGCGCGACCGGCGAGCGGAACCCGCAGCGGCCGGCCACCTCGTCCACCGAGTAGTCCGACGTCTCCAGCAGGCGCTGCGCCTGCAGCACCCGCTGCGTGATCAGCCACTGCAGCGGCGCACTGCCGGTCAGCGAGCGGAACCGGCGGTCGAACGTACGCCTGCTCATGTACGCGCGTGCCGCCAGCGTCTCCACGTCGAACTGCTCGTGGAGGTGCTCCAGCGCCCAGGCGACGACCTCGGCGAGCGGGTCGGCGCCGATCTCCTCCGGTAAAGACCTGTCCAGGTAGCGTTCCTGGCCTCCGCTGCGCCGTGGCGGCACCACCAGCCGGCGGGCCAGCGCACCGGCCGCCTCGTTGCCGTGGTCCGTGCGCACGATGTGCAGACACAGATCGATTCCGGCCGCGGTGCCCGCGGACGTCAGCACGTCGCCGTCGTCCACGAACAGCTCCCGCGGATCGACGTGCACCGACGGATAGCGTTTCGCCAGCGTCGGCGCGTACATCCAGTGTGTGGTCGCGGGACGGCCGTCCAGCAGGCCCGCCGCCGCGAGGACGAAGGCGCCGGTGCACAGCCCTACTATGCGGGCGCCCTCCTCATGGGCCCGGCGCAGTGCCTCCAGGGCCTCCTCCGGCGGTGGCGAGGTGATCGAACGCCAGGCCGGCACCACGACGGTGCCCGCCCGGGATATCGCCTCCAGGCCATGCGGCGCGGTGAGTTCCAGGCCTCCCGTGGTCCGCAGCGGGCCCTCTTCGCCCCCGCAGACGAGCAGGCGGTAGCGCGGTACGCCGGCGTCCTGGCGGTCAACCCCGAACACCGACAGCGGTATGGAACTCTCGAAGATGGGGCCGCCGCTGAACAGCAGCACCGCGACGATCTCCTTGCGGCGGCGCCCGGAGAGTTTCCGGGCCGTCGTCTCCGGCGCGGCAGTGGAGTCGTGGCTCATGCTGCTAAGCCCCCCTCGGTGGTCGCGGCGCCCTCTACCCTTACCTTTCGGGTCTGTCGCTCCTGCACGTTTCCCCTCGGTCCTGCACGAGTCCCCCGCCGTAAGACATCAAGATCGAATCTACTGCGTCCCGTCGCGCGCCGGTGGCCGGTTCGGCACCCGGCGCATTGTCGACTTGGCAACTTGGCGTGAAGCATTCGATCACGAAGCGTTGCACTCGTGGGCCGTGCGGGGAAGTGCGCCTTGTCGCGGTGGCCAATCCACGTAGGGCGTGCGGGGCCCCATGGACCCTTTCCGCGCAGGTCGAACGGGGGTTGGAGGGTGCTCGTGGCGGCAGATGCACACCGGCCAGAAGTTGGCTGAAAAGATACGGGCGAGGGCATGGAAACCGGTCAGTTGACCGGTGTGTCCGCGCCGCCGGGGCGCCGGGCCCGTCACGCTCCGGTTCCGGGCCGGTGGTCAAGCCGTTCGCGCCGGCCCCGCAAGGGGTCCGGTGCCCCGTACGGCGTTCCGTATGGCCTGTGATGTGGGTCACGGGGTGCGCGGTGCGGGCGGTCCGGAACGGGTTCACTCTCGCCGTCAAGCGAATTCTGCGCAAACCGCCTGTACAAGGCAGCAACCATTGCGTGGCGGGCGGCCCCTCGGGCATGCTCCGGGGGACCCGCGTGCCGGTTGCGCGGGATCTGGGCGAAGGAGGCGTGCCGCCGTACCCTTGGGGGTATGGGGTTGGGAAGATAATTCCCGGACACAGCTCCGCCGCACACTGTCGTCCCCCACAAAGGATCACAACCCCGAGACAGCCATGGCCGGTCACGAATTCTTCGAACCCGCGGACCGCAAGCGGCCGGTCGCCGATCCCACGGCGTCCGAACCCCTGGCGGCGGAGGAACCACGCCATCCCTGCGACCCGGCGTTCCTGCACGGAGTGGTCGTCGGCTTCGACGGCTCCACGTCGAGCGAACGGGCCCTCGCCTACGCCATCGGCATGGCGCGGCGCTTCGGGTCGGGGCTGATCATCGTCCACGTCGCCAATCGGTTGCCGACCACGGTGTGGGCGGGGTGCGAGCCGCCGGTGTTCGTGGACGTTCCGGACCACCGGACCGAGGTGCTCGGGCTCGAACTCGCCTGCGCGGACTATCTGGCGGAGGTGCCGTGGATTCTCGTCGAGCGGGGTGGGGACATCTGCCATGAGCTCGAGGAGGTGGGGCGGGAGTATGCCGCCGACGCGATTGTCGTGGGTTCCACCCACGGGCTCGTGGGGCGTCTTTTCGGGTCTGTTGCGGGGCGGTTGGCCAAGCGGGCGCAGCGGCCGGTGGTGGTGATTCCGTAAGTCGGGTACGGGGCCGTTGTGTTGCGTGGCAACGGGTGGGGGCTTGTACCTGTTCGTTGGCGTGTGCGGCTCGGTGGGGGCTGGTCGCGCAGTTCCCCGCGCCCCTTAAAAGCAGGGTGTTGCCTCTGGTGTGGGGTTGGTCGCGCCCGCGCGGCGGAGCCGCGGGTTGGTGCAGGCCCGCGCCCCTTAAAGGCAGGGTGTTGCCTCTGGTGTGGGGTTGGTCGCGCCGCTTGGAAGCAGGGTGTTGCCCCCGGTCGGTGCAGGGTCGCGTTCCTGGGAGCGGGGGGCGGGGCCGCTTGTTGGGGCGGCCCCGCGTTCCTCGGGGGCGGGCTACTCCACCGTTACCGACTTGGCCAGGTTTCGGGGCTTGTCGATGTCCCGGCCGAGGGCCAGGGCCGTGTGGTAGGCGAGGAGTTGGAGGGGGATGCCCATGAGGATGGGGTCCAGCTCGTCCTCGTTCTTGGGGACCAGGAGGGTGTGGTCGGCCTTTTCCTGGAGCTGGTGGGCCACCGCGAGGATCTGGCCGCTGCGGGCCTTGATCTCCTCCATGGCCGCGCGGTTCTTCTCCAGCAGGTCGTCGTCGGGGACGATCGCGACCGTGGGAAGGGCCGGCTCGATCAGCGCCAGCGGGCCGTGCTTCAGCTCCGACGCGGGGTAGGCCTCGGCGTGGATGTACGAGACCTCCTTGAGCTTCAGGGAGGCCTCACGGGCCACCGGGTAGCCCCGGACACGGCCGATGAAGAGCATCGAGCGGGCCTCGGCGTACCGCAGGGCCAGCTCCTTGATCTCCTCCTCCTGCTTCATGATCTCGGCGATCTGGCCGGGAAGCCGGCGCAGGCCCTCGATGATCCGCTTGCCGTCGCGCACCGACAGGTCACGCGTGCGGCCCAGGTGCAGGGCGAGCAGGGCGAAGGCGACGGTCGTGTTGGTGAAGCACTTGGTGGACACCACGCACACCTCGGGACCGGCGTGCACGTACACACCGCCGTCCGCCTCGCGGGCGATCGCGGAGCCGACGACGTTCACCACGCCCAGCACCCGCGCACCCTTGCGCTTCAGCTCCTGCACGGCCGCCAGCACGTCGTACGTCTCACCGGACTGCGACACCGCGACGTACAGCGTGTCCGGGTCCACGACCGCGTTGCGGTAACGGAACTCGGAGGCCGGCTCGGCGTCGGCGGGGATCCGCGCCAGCTCCTCGATCATCTGCGCGCCGATCATGCCGGCGTGGTACGAGGTGCCGCAGCCGAGGATCTTCACCCGGCGGATCCGGCGCGCCTCACGGGCGTCCAGGTTGAGGCCGCCCAGGTGCACGGTGGAGAAGCGGTCGTCGATCCGGCCGCGCAGCACCCGGTCCACGGCCTCGGCCTGCTCGTGGATCTCCTTGTGCATGTACGTGTCGTGGCCGCCCATGTCGTACGACGCGGCCTCCCACTCCACGGTGGTCGGCTCGGAGGTCGTACGGGTGCCCTCGGTGGTGTACGTGCGGAAGTCGTCGGCCTTCAGCGTCGCCATCTCGCCGTCGTCCAGCGTGACGATCTGACGGGTGTGGGCGACCAGGGCGGCGATGTCCGAGGCGACGAACATCTCCTTCTCGCCGATGCCGAGCACGACGGGCGAGCCGTTGCGGGCCACCACTATGCGGTCCGGGAAGTCGGCGTGCAGCACGGCGATGCCGTACGTGCCCTCGATCAGGCGCACCGTCTCGCGGACCTTGTCCTCCAGCTTCTCGGCCGTCGAGCGGGCGATCAGATGGGTGAGGACCTCGGTGTCCGTCTCGGAGAGGAAGACGACACCGTCCGCCTCCAGCTTGCGGCGCAGGTCGGAGGCGTTGTCGATGATGCCGTTGTGGACGACGGCGACCTTGCCCGTGGCGTCCAGGTGCGGGTGGGCGTTCACGTCGGACGGGGCGCCGTGGGTGGCCCAGCGGGTGTGGGCGATGCCGGTCGTGCCCTTGAAGCGCGCCGGGACCTTCGCCTCCAGATCACGCACCCGGCCCTTGGCCTTGACCATCTTCAGGCCGGCCGCCTTCGGGGACGTGACGGCGATGCCCGCCGAGTCGTAGCCGCGGTACTCCAGCCGCTGCAGGCCCTCGAGCAGCAGGGGAGCGACCTCGCGCCTGCCGATGTATCCGACGATTCCGCACATATACGTAGGTTCCTAGCCGTAGACGATGCGGCGCAGCTGCCGGAGCGAGAGCTCGGGCGGCGCCACCGCTCGGTATCTGAGGTCCGCCTCGATCCGTTCGAAGATCGTCGCGTTCACCAGGCCCTGGGCCTGGAGCTCGCGGTGGCGGCGACGGACGTACTCCTCGGTCGTCTCGTCGAAGTAGGCGAGCACGTCCTGGACCACGCGCAGCGCCTCGCCCCGGCTGAGGGGCGTGGACCGCGTCAGATGATCAACAAGTTCGTCGTGCACCCGATGATCCTGGGGTACCGGCAGCCGATGCGCAAGAATCGTGCCCGATATCGGGCAGGCCGACCGCCAAACTGTCCGGGTGCGGTCACATACGCTTCAGAATCGCCTGTTTGGCGAGGGTGAACTCCTCGTCGGTGAGCACGCCGGACCGGTGCAGTTCCCCCAGCTCCCGCAGCCGGCGGAGCAGGGCGTCGTGACCGTCCTCGGCGGGGGAGGGGGCCGGCTGCGGGGCCGCCTCCCCTTCACGCGACGCGCCGTCGTCGAAGGGTGCGGCCGGGTGCGGGAGCCGGGCCTGCACGGCGGCGGCGACCAGCACCATCAGCGGGTCCTTCTTGAAGCCCCACAGTTCCACCGAGTTGGGGTCGTATTTGGCCGGGGCCTTGGTGGGGGCGTGCCGCACATGGAAGCGGAGGTGCCCGTTCTCCAGTCCGGACGCGGGCTGCCACTCCACGGCGGTCAGATCCGTCACCGAGAGCGTGCGGGTGCCGGCGGCGGCCTTGGCGTCCTCCGTCTTCCAGTTCCACTCCAGCCGGACGCGCTCCCCGTCGAAGCTCACCGTGCCGTCCCCGGCGGAGACGGACAGCGGCACGGACGGGCCGGGCAGCAGGTACTCGCCGACCGGGTCGGAGGGGACCTGGTCCAGCAGCAGGGCGGTGCGAACCTCCTCGGTGAAGTACTCGGCGACGCCGTAGCGGTCGGATTCGACGATCAGCTGGTAGGGGTCGTGCGGCTCGGTGAGCCGGCCGGCGGCGGCGTGGAGGAGGGGGTCGGCGCCGTCGCGCAGGCGCAGGCGAAGGCGGCCGGACCTCTTTCCCTGTTCCAGGGAGATGCGGGATATCGCCGCGAGCGGCACGGTCGTCTCACCAAGGGTGCTGCGGAGGAGGCTGACGTTCTTGTCCCGGCCGGGGGTGAGCCGGAGGGTGTCGCCGTCGAAGGTCCAGGTGCCGTCCTTCTGGATGATTTCCGCCATGGGGTGGATTGTTTCATTGGATCCTGCGGGCCGGTGGGGGCTTGTCGCGCCCGCGCGGCGGAGCCCCAGAGTGGTACTGCCCCGCGCCCCTTGAAGGCAGCGCGCTGCCCCGGCGTTGGTCCGCGGAAGAGACGGGCGCCCCGGGGGACCGTACTCCGGGGCGCTCGTCGGTCGTCGGGTCAGAACTCCGCTATCGGGTTCCTCAGGGTGCCGACCAGCTGGAGGGCGCCGGACGGGTCCGTCAGGTCGACCATCTGCCTGTTGTCGCGCAGTTGGAGGCGGTTCAGGCAGGAGAGGGGGAACTCCGGGGTGAACATGTCGTAGCGGGCGAACTTGTCCGACAGTTCGGGGACCGATGTCTGGTACTCGCGGGTGGTCTCCGCGACCGTGCGCCAGAAGCCGTCCTCGTCCAGGACGCCCTCCTCGGCGAGGTCCGCCGCGAGGAAGCGGAAGAAGCAGTCGAAGACGTCCGTGAAGATCGACAGGAGCTTCGTGTCGTCCGGGACCTCCACCCGGATGCGGGAGACCTCCGGGGGCAGCACCGCGTCCGGGTCCATCACCGCGATCTCCTCGGCGATGTCCTTGTAGACCGCCCGCCGCACCACCCCGTCCTCCAGTACGAGGATCACGTTCTCGCCGTGCGGCATGTACACCAGGTCGTAGGCGTAGAAGCTGTGCAGCAGCGGGACGTAGTACGCCCGCAGATAGTGCCGCAGCCACTCGGCCGGAGCGAGCCCCGACTGCTCGATCAGCGCGCCCGCGAAGGACTTCCCCTCGTGGTCGACGTGGACCAGCGACGCCATGGTGGCGAGCGACTCCCCGTCCTTCAGGGAAGGTACCGGGCTCTCCCGCCACAGCGCGGCCAGCATCTTCCGGTACGGCGAGTAGCGGTCCGTGGCCTGCTCGTACTCCAGGTGCCGGTAACCCACGGCGGCCCGCTCGCGGATGATGGACAGCCCCGTGGCCCGCAGCACCGCGTCGCCGTCGATCAGCCGGGCCAGCCAGTCGTTGATCGCCGGGGTCGCCTCCATGTAGGCGGCGGACAGCCCGCGCATGAACCCCATGTTGAGGACGGACAGGGCCGTCTTCACGTAGTGCTTCTCGGGGTGCGAGGTGTTGAAGAAGGTACGGATGGACTGCTGGGCCAGGTACTCGTCGTCGCCCTCGCCCAGGCAGACCAGGTGCCCGCGCGCCACCTCGGCGGCGAAGGTGACGGACAGCTTGTTCCACCACTGCCAGGGGTGGACGGGGATCAGGAGGTAGTCGCCGGGGTCCAGCCCCCGCTCGCGCAGGACGCCGTGGAAGCCCTCGACGGTCTCCTCGCCCAGCTCCTGCCGGATGAACGACTCGTACGCGATCCCCGCCCCCGCCGTGAACGCGGCCCGCGAGCGGTGCGCGGCCAGCCACACCAGCTTCACCGGGTTCGCGGTCTCCGGCGCGTACGACAGGTACTCGTGGACGCCGAAGCCGAGCCGCCCGTTGTTGGCGACGAAGCAGGGGTGGCCCTCGGTCATCCCGGTCTCGATGGCCTGGAAGCCCGCGTCGACCAGCTCGGCGACCGGGACCTGCGGCTTGGTGAGCTTGTAACAGGTGCCGGAGAGGGTGGAGGAGATCTCCTCCAGGTACACCGGCAGGATCTCCTCGCTCAGGCCCAGCGACTTCTGCAGCTCGATGAAGAAGTCCAGTGCGGCGAGCTCGAGTTCGGCGTCGTCGCGGTGGCGGATGATCGAGTCGGCGTCCACCTGCCAGTGGTCCAGGGCGCGCCTCGTCGCCGTGAACGTGTACCGGGTCAGACCGTCGTCGCTGCGGACGACCCACCCGCCGTCGCCGGTGGCCTCCGGCGTGATGAGCCGCTCGTGCGCGAACTCGGCGAGTGCCTTGCGGATCAGCAGGCGGTTGGCCCGCGCCCAGCGGTGGGGGGACAGATGCGCCACGGCGTCGGACAGGGTCATACGGCTACTCCTCGGGCGGCCACGAACTGCTCGCGCGTGCAGAAGCTCAGCAGCGCGCGCTTCTCCGGCTTGTCGATCTCACGTACGGGTGCGAAGCCCACGGCCTCGTTCAGCGCGTGCACGGCCTTGTTGGTCACGTCCGGCTCGACCACGACCCGCCGGGTGTCCGGGTCGGCGAACAGCGCCTCCATCACGGCGGTGATGACGGCGCGGGTGAAGCCGTGGAGCGGCCGGTCGGTCGGCGCGACCAGGAAGTGCATGCCGACATCGCCGGGCTCGGGGTCGTACAGGCCGACGAGTTCGACGTACCGGGGGTCGTACTTCTCCATCAGGAAGGACGGTTCGCCGTCGTGCAGGCCGAGGTAGGCGTGGTGGTGCTCGTGGGCGGCGATCCGCATGTACTCGCGCTCGACGTCCTGGAGCCTGGCGTCCTGCATCATCCAGAACGCCGCCTTGGGGTCGGTGACCCAGCGGTGCAGCAGCCCGGCGTCCTCGAGGGGGTCGAGGGGGCGCACCGTGAACGTGCCGATGCTCATACCGCGAACTCCTGGAAGGCGATGGTCTTCTCGACCGGGTAGTACTCGGTGCCGAGCAGTTCGCGGATGATGGTCGCGTTCCGGTACGGGCCCATGCCCAGGTCGGGGCTGGTGACGCTGTGCGTGTGCACGCCCGCGTTCTGCAGGAAGACGCCCCGGCCGGTGACGTCGACGGCGTAGTTGCGGGCGATGTCGAAGCGGCCGTGGCCGTCGAAGCGGAGCCGGTCGCGGACCGGGTCGAGGAAGGCCGGCGGCTCGTAGTGGTAGCCGGTGGCCAGGACCAGGCCCTCGGTGCGGATCTCGAAGTCCTTGTCCTGCTCGTCCTGGTGGAAGCCGAGCAGGTAGCCGCCGTCCTCGTGACGGGCGCTCGTCAGCGAGGAGTTGCTGAGCAGCCGGGTGGGCACTCCGCGGTCGCCGCTCTCCACGTTCTTCTGGTACAGCAGGTCGAAGATCGCGTCGATGAGCTCCGAGTTGATGCCCTTGAACAGGCCCTTCTGCTGCTTCTCCAGCCGGTAGCGGGTCTCCTCCGGCAGGGCGCGGAAGTAGTCGATGTAGTCCGGGGACGTCATCTCCAGGGTCAGCTTGGTGTACTCCAGCGGGAAGAACCGCGGGGAGCGGGTGACCCAGTTGAGCCGGTAGCCGTGGACGTCGATCCCGGAGAGGAGTTCGAAGTAGATCTCGGCGGCGCTCTGCCCGCTGCCGACGATCGTGATGGACTCCTTGTCCAGCAGCTCCGCCTTGCGCCGCGTGTACTGCGCGTTGTGGAACAGGCCGCCGTCCAGCCCCCGGCAGGGCTTCGGGACGTAGGGCACGGTGCCGGTGCCGAGCACCAGATGCCGGGCGCGGTACGTCTCCCCGGCCGCCGTCGCCACGGTGTACAGCCCGTCGCCCTCGTCGTACGTCACCTCGGTGACCGTCGTGCCGAAGCGGACGCTGCTCAGCTTGCCGGCGGCCCAGCGGCAGTAGTCGTCGTACTCGACGCGCAGCGGGTAGAAGTTCTCGCGTATGTAGAACGAGTACAGCCTCCCCTTCTCCTTCAGATAGTTGAGGAAGGAGTACGGGGACGTCGGGTCGGCCAGGGTGACCAGGTCCGACATGAACGGGGTCTGCAGATGGGCGCCGTCGAGGAACATCCCGGCGTGCCACTCGAAGTCGGGCTTGGACTCCAGGAAGACGCCGTTGAGTTCACCGATGGGCTCGGTGAGGCAGGCGAGGCCGAGGTTGAAGGGGCCCAGTCCGATGCCCACGAAGTCGTGGGCGGCGTTCGTGGCGTCAGGAAGCGCGGTCAAGGGACTCTCCCAGGTACTGCTCGGCGTGGCCGGCGATCAGATCGAGGACGGCGGTGATGTCGCGCGTCGTGGTCTCGGGGTTCAGCAGGGTGAACTTCAGGTAGTGGCGCCCGCCCACCTTGGTGCCGGCCACCACCGCGTCACCGGAGGCGAACAGCGCTTTGCGGGCGTAGAGGTTGGCCCGGTCGATGTGGGCGGGGTCGGTGACGGCGGCCGGGATGTAGCGGAAGACGAGCGTGGACAGGCTCGGCTCGACCACCACGTCGAAGCGGGGGTCGGCGGCGAGCAGCCGCCAGCCCTCGGCGGCCAGTTCGCACACCTCGTCGAAGAGCTGTCCGATGCCGTCGGCGCCCATCACCCGCAGGGTCATCCACAGCTTCAGCGCGTCGAAACGGCGGGTGGTCTGCAGGGACTTGTCCACCTGGTTGGGGATGCGCTCCTCCACCATCCGGCGCGGGTTGAGGTACTCCGCGTGGTAGGTGGCGTGCCGCAGGGTGGCCGCGTCGCGGACCAGGACGGCCGACGAACTCACGGGCTGGAAGAAGGACTTGTGGTAGTCGACCGTCACGGAGTCGGCGCGTTCGATGCCGGCGATGCGGTCCCGGTGCCTCAGCGAGGCGAGCAGGCCGCAGCCGTAGGCGGCGTCCACGTGCATCCAGGCGCCGTACCGCGCGCACAGTTCTGCGATACCCGGCAGCGGGTCGATGGAGCCGAAGTCGGTGGTGCCGGCGGTGGCGACGACGGCCATCGGGACGAGACCCTGCTCGGCGCAGCGCTCCAGTTCACGGGCGAGGGCGACGGTCCGCATCCGCTTGTCGTGGTCCACGGGTATGGACACGACGGCGTCCGGTCCGAGGCCGAGCAGTTTCGCGGACTTCTGCACGCTGAAGTGGCCGGCCTCGGAGGCGAAGACGCGCAGCTTCCCGAGATCCTCGGTCTTGGACTCCTCGCGGGCCAGGAGCAGTGCCTGGAGGTTGGACTGGGAGCCGCCGGAGGTGAACACGCCGTCGGCGGCCGGTCCGAGGCCGATACGGGCCGTCGTCCAGTCGATGAGCTTGCGCTCGATGAGGGTGCCGCCCGCGGACTGGTCCCAGGTGTCCAGGGAGGAGTTGACGGCACAGAGCACGGCCTCGCCGAGTACGGCCGGGATGACGACCGGGCAGTTGAGGTGGGCGAGGTAGCGGGGGTGGTGGAAGTAGACGGCGTCCCGGAGGTAGACGTCCTCCAGTTCGTCCAGCGCGGCGGTGGTGTCGTACAGCGGCCGGTCGAGGTCGATGCCGTCGACGCGCGGGGAGAGTGCGTCGACGGTGACTCCGGTGAACGGCCGTTCGGTGGTGGCGATTCGGGCCGCCACCCGCTCGACTCCCAGGGTCACGGAGCTGCGGTAGTGCTCCGCGGTGGTGTCGTTGAGCAGGTGCGAGCGCATGTGGGGGTCCTCCGGTGGGGACGATCCGGTGCGGAAAGCCGACGGCGTGTTACTTAGGTAAGCCTAACCTAAGTAACACGCCGTGAATCAAGCCCCTCCCGTGACCGTGATCACTCCTGTGCCGGAAGCGGTCGGGGCCGGGGGAGTCCGGGGTCAGCCGACCTTCTTGGCCTTCTCGATAGCCTCCGCCAGGTTGTCGAGCAGAGGCGTGCACTTGTCGTACGACAGGATCGGCTCCGGCGAACGGGCGATGACCTGGCCGGCCTTGACCGCCGGCAGCTTCTTCCAGGTCGCCTCGGTGACGTCGGCGGGCTGGATGGTCGAGGCGCGGTCGTCCATGATGATGACGTCGGCCGGGTACTTGTCGACGTTCTCCCAGCTCAGCGTCTCGAACCAGCCGCCGGTGTCCTTCTTCGCCTCCTCCGGGGGCTCCACGAGGTTCACGCCGAGGGCCTTGAAGTACTCCAGGTCGATGGAGTAGTTGGAGCCCGAGACGTAGAAGACGTCCTGCGCGGCGGAGCCGGCCAGCACCCGGATCTCCGGGCGGGCCTTGGCGGCCTTGCGCAGCCGCTCGGCGGCGGCCTCGAACTTCTTCTTCGCCTCGACGTTCTTCGCGGACTTCAGGTCGGCGCCCAGCGACTCGGCCAGCTCCGCCATGCGCTGCAGCGGCTCCGGCATCTGACGGTCGTAGACGGAGACGGCCACGCTCGGGGCCAGCTTGGCGATCTTGTCCGCCGAGGCCAGCGGGACGTACCAGAGCGACCCGGCGTCGTCGAACGTCGTGCTGATGAGCACCTCGGGCTGGAAGGCCGCGTACTGCTCGACGTTGAAGCTGTCGAACTTGTTGCCGAAGATCGTCAGCTTGCTCACGTCCATGTCACCGGCCTGGACGTCGGCCTTGCCGTCGGTCGTCCTGGTCGGGCCGAAGACGCCCTTCACCTCGATGCCGTAGTCGAACAGCGCGGCGGCGACACCGGTGAACGCGACGATGTTCGTGGGCACCTTGTCGAGCTTCACCGTGGTGCCGCGGTCGTCCTTGAAGGACCAGGGGCCGGACTTCGCGGGATTCGTTCCCTTGTCCGCGCCGCTGTCTTTCGCGTCGCCGTCCCCGCAGGCCGCGAGTACGGCGCCGAGGCCGAGCGCTCCGCCCGCGGCCAGGATGCCGCGTCGGGTGAGGTGGGTGGCACGGGCATGGGACATGGCTACGCTGCTTTCGAACGGGGCGGATCACTCGCAGGAGAATTCGAAGGTAGGTTAGCCTAACCTCAATGGATGTCCAGGTGTGGGGCCGCTCACAGCCGGAAACGTGAGCTGTGCAGGTGGTTCCGCCACGGCATGACGCGGGGCCCAACTCCCATGCGGGCATGGGAGTTGGGCCCCGCAGCCGGGCTGTGCGAAATCCCCTACGCGGCCGCCTGCTGCTTCCGGGCCAGGGACTTGGCGGCGCTGCGGCGCTTGTCGGACCGCACGTCCACCGGGCCGCCGGCGCCCTTCCCCGGCACCTTCTCCCAGCCGCGCAGCTTGCCGGCCACCTCGGCCAGCAGCGGGCTGCCCGGCTTCACGGCGAGGTAGAACAGCGACTCGTCGGGCTTCCTGTCGTCCCCGCCCCAGCGGACGACGCCCCCGAGCTCGGCGAGGATGTCGCGGATCACGAGCTGCTGGGGGGCGAAGAAGCCGCCCTTGACGCCGCTCGGGTAGTGACCGGGCCGGATCTGCACCGCGGTCCCGGACGCCTGGTTGGCCTCCGGCAGTGTGCGGCGCACCGTGTCCGGGCTGCGCCAGCCGACCACGTCCCCTCTGCGGAGCTCGTCCACCTCGTAGTGGAACCGGCGGACGACATGGACCAGCACGGTCTCCACGTCACCGATCCGTACGGCGACACCCTCGATGGGCGTACCGGGCACCGGGCGCGTCCACACGGCCCCGCCCTGGTCGGCGGCCAGCTCCATCTCCCAGCCGTTCGGGCCCTGTTTCCCGGAGCGGGTGCGCTCGCGGCGGGCCAGGGCGCGGCGGGCCGCCTCCCTGACGTGCTTCGGCTCGGCATACCGGCCGGCCGCGTAGGCGGGAGAGGCGAGGTATTCGGAGAAGGGCAGCGTGGCCGCTGCCGCGGCACCCGCGATCACTGCGGTCCGGGTGAGGAAGGTACGGCGGGAGGTTGTCATGTACGCCTTGTCTCTCTCTTGAAGTCCCGGGTGGCCCGGCGTTCGGATTCCAGCAGGCTGAAGCCGCCCATCGCGACGGCCGTGAAGGCGAGAGCGCCCGCCGCGGGATTGAGGTAGCCGGGCACGCCCGTCGAATAGGTGGTGCCGCTCCTGACGTGGCAACCGAGACCGAGCGGGATGTACGTGGGCCGGTAGGAGTCGATCTCCATGACGTGCGCCGGTCCCACCGCCTCCTTGCACGCGAGGTCCCGCCTCGTCTCGTCCAGTGTCAGCAGGTGCAGGGCACCCCATACGTACAGGCACGCCGCGCCGGCGCCCGCGAGGGCGGCGCACGAGCGCAGCACCACCAGCGGGCCCGCGCGCCGGACACCGTGGCGGGCGAGCGTCGTACAGCCGTAGACCGCCAGAGCGGCGGCCACCGCCAGACCGACGAGGAGGACGAGAAGCAGGACCAGCGGATTGTGTCCCGCGTACGGATCGGTTTCCACGATGCTCCTAGTACATCCGGGAGAGTCCGTCGTACTTCTCGAAGAGCTGGTAGAGCGCCATGCGCTTGGTGGCGTGCGCCTCGGCCTCGTCACCCCAGCCCTGGTAGCGACGCAGGACCTCGAAGATCTCCTTCTGGGTGTAGTCCAGTCTCATGGACCGCAGCACGGTCTCGCCGCCGGGGCCGTTGTTGCCGCCGGGCTTGCCGCCCGCGTCCCACAGGTGGATGAGGGACACGGTCCGGACCGAGTAGGCGTTCTCCTGGTTGATCTTGTGCCACATCGTCCAGATGTCGGCGTCCTTGGCCGGGTCGAGGACGGTGCCGGTGGCCAGGCCCTTGCCGATGCAGTAGTTCCACGCCCGGATGCCGACGTCACCGCTGATCTGCGCGATACCGGTGGAGGAGTCCCGCACCGGTGATATGTCGTCACCCCCGACGCCGGTGTGGTAGTAGGTCACGGCGGCGTCCACGCCCAGGTCGATCACGTCGTAGTGGCGCATCTCCCAGTAGGCCGACGTCTGGATCAGCGCCTTGCGCATGTTGTACGTGTGCGACAGGGACGTGATCAGATCGTCGTGCGCCATGATCGTCTCGAGGCACTCGGTGTGCGTGAAGATGCGGCTGGAGTCCGAGTCCGGGAACCCGATCGACTTCATGTACGTACTGATGTCGGTGTGCATCGCCTGGTAGTACGACGTGAAGTCGAACGCCACGTCGGGCTCGTCGTCCAGGCGTGAGGGGTTGAAGGAGCCCTCGCCGATGTCGCGGCCCGAGGCGATGTTGTGGTCGATGTTGATGGCGCCGTCGCCGGAGCCGACGGTCCGGGTGACGACCTGGTCGTAGGCCCAGTTCGCGGGCAGCGGGTAGCCGTAGTTGCCGGAGAAGCCGCTGGACATGTCGGAGACGAAGCTCGCCGTGGCGTGGCCCGCGTCGGACACCCGGATGCACACGTTGCGCGGCCCGTAGACACCGATGCGGTAGGGGTTGCCGGACAGCGCCATGGCGTCCTCGACCCCCTTGAAGTAGGGCAGGATGTCGTCGGTGACCTCGTAGTCGTAGGCGTCGAAGTCGACCGCGAAGAAGATACGGGCACCGTTCTTGAAGCCGTGGCGCTGGGCGGCGGAGACGGCGGCGAGACCGTCCGCGTTCCCGGCGGGGTAGTTGAACCCCTCGGCGTCCCGGCCGTAGGTCTGCCAGATCGGGAAGCAGCGCAGCCCGTTGTCGGCGAGGGTCTGGAGCTCGCCGGCCTGGATCTCCTTCTCCAGCGGGGCACCGCCCGTGGGGTTGATCAGATAACGGCCGACGTACTTGATGCCCTCGGCCTTGAGCGTCGCCGCACGGGCCGGGGTGACCTTGGTGACGCCGTCGCAGGCCTCCCCCCGGCGGTTCTGGTCGCCGTACGACACCAGGAGCGACGCCCACGTGGAGTAGTCGCCCCGGCCGGTGACCGGGAGCTTCACGAACGCCTGGAACGCGGCGGTCTCGCTCGCGACCGTGCTGTCGAAGACGGAGGTGAACGGTGTCGCCGCACGCTGGTTGAGGATCAGCGCGCCGCTGTACAGCTGCGCCCAGGTGCCGGAGGAGCCCTCGGACAGCGTGTGGTCCGCCAGACCCGCCTTCGTTCCCGGCCCGAAGTTGCCGTTGGCGACACCGTCGGCCATGCCGAGCTCGTACTGGATGGCGTACAGCATGGACGAGGCCACGGTCCGGGAGTGGTGGCCGTCGCACGGCACGATGAAGAAGTCCTGGCGGCCGATGTACCGGCCGTTCAGCCACTGCTGGATCTGGCGGATCTTCGAACTGCCGCCGTTCACCGTGACATAGGGGTCCATGTTGAGGAGCCCCTTGACCACCTTGGGATAGAGGCTGCCGGAGTCCGGGAACGCCGCCGAGACGCCCATGTCGCTCATCATCGTGCTCACCGAGGCGGCCACCCGGGAGTTGTACTTTCCGTCGATCTCACCGCCGTCGTACCCCTTGCAGTAAAGGGCGGACTGGATGATCCGGGCGAAATTCGCGGATGGAACGGTGCCGTCGTTCAGTACCGGGTATTTCGACTGCAGGGTACTCAGGGTGGTGGGGCCGAAACTGTTGGAAAGTGAGCTGATGCCCAATTCGAGCTGGAGGGCTCGCGTGAGCGCGTACATCACGGTCCAGCTCGTCTGGCCGTTCTCCTCCAGTGGGGAGATGCCCAGCATATTGGGATAGGTCGTGTTGATGAACCGCTGGGCACGGAGCACCATCTCGTCGGCCATGGACGACTCTCTTTCGCCGGGGAACGTCGCGGCAACTGCCGGTCAACAGGGACACGTTAGGGACGTCGACGGCGTGGTGACAGGCACCCTTTCCCTGGTCAACCGGGCAAAGGGTGCGAACGTGAAGGCGTATTTACGCCTTTCCTTCCCCCGGGGGCGAGATGGTGCGGGCGCCAATGGCGCATTGACTCCGGGAGTGCGGGAAGCGGCCGGCGCCGATATCCGTGGCACTCCGGATGATCAAGGGCATAGGGTGCCGTGAGGGCTGCCCAAAAGGCGGCACCGGTTCCGTTTCATGGGAGTTTCGGGTGACCCGGGCAACGACGTTGAGCCAGACGGATCGTGACATCGTGCGGCTGCTGTACCAGGGGCTGGGGGACGCGGCGATCGGCCGTCGTCTGGGACTCGGCCACCGGACCGTGCAGCGGCGTGTCCAGCAGTTGATGAGACGCTGGGAGGCTCCGGGACGGGTCGCGCTGGGAGCCAGGGCGCAGGAACTCGGCCTCTTCGACGACCGGGAGAGCGGGCAACGGCACGGGGGTGCCGGGCCGTCGGTCGCGGCCTGAGACAGCGGGACGCGGGCCGGAGTTCGTCTCCGGCCCGCGTCCCGAAAGCGATGGTTCGTCGCGTGCGCGCGACATCACGGCGGCGCCGGCGGTTCACACCGGCGCCGGCCGTGAACGGCTCAGCCCGTCAGCCCCAGTTCCCTCGCGATCAGCATCCGCTGGACCTCGCTCGTGCCCTCGCCGATCTCCAGGATCTTGGAGTCGCGCCACATACGGGCCACCGGGTACTCGTTCATGAAGCCGTAGCCGCCGTGGACCTGTGTGGCGTCACGGGCGTTGTCCACGGCCACCGTGGACGAGTACAGCTTCGCCAGCGCCGCCTCCTTCTTGAACGGCTCCCCGGCCACCAGCCGGCTCGCCGCGTCCCGCCAGGCGAGCCGGGCCGTGTGCGCCTTCATCTCCATGTCGGCGATCTTGAACTGGATCGCCTGGTTCGCGCCGATCGGACGGCCGAAGGCGTGCCGCTCCTTCGCGTACTTCACCGACTCGTCCACACAGCCCTGTGCGAGACCCGTGCCCAGCGCCGCTATGGCGATCCGGCCCTCGTCCAGGATGCGCAGGAACTGCGCGTAGCCGCGCCCCTCCTCGCCCAGCAGGTTGGCGGCCGGGACCCGCACGTCCTGGAAGGACAGCTCCCGCGTGTCCGACGCGTTCCAGCCGACCTTCGAGTACGGGGCCGCCACCGTGAACCCCGGCGTCCCGGACGGCACGATGATCGCCGAGATCAGCGGCCTGCCGTCGGGCTTGCGACCCGTCACCGCCGTGACCGTGACCAGGCCGGTGATGTCCGTGCCCGAGTTGGTGATGAAGCACTTCGTGCCGTTGACGACCCACTCGTCCGTGGCCTCGTCCAGCCGGGCCGTCGTACGGGTCGCCCCCGCGTCACTGCCGCCGTCCGGCTCCGTCAGCCCGAACGCGCCCAGGATCTCGCCGGAGCACAGCCGGGGCAGCCACGCGCGCTTCTGCTCCTCGGTGCCGAAGAGATGGACCGGCATCGCGCCCAGCGACACCCCCGCCTCCAGGGTGATCGCCACCGAGGAGTCGACCCGCGCCAGCTCCTCCAGGGCCACGCCGAGGGCGAAGTAGTCGCCGCCCATGCCGCCGTACTCCTCCGGGAACGGCAGCCCGAACAGCCCCATGCGGCCCATCTCCCGCACGATCTCGTACGGGAACTCGTGCCGCTCGTAGAAGTCGCCGATCTTCGGCGCCACCACATCGTGCGCGAACTCCTCGACCGTGCGGCGGAGTTCTTCCAGTTCGGGGGAGAGCTTGTGGTCCATGGTCGGTCACGACTCCTGGTGGGAGAGGGCTCGTACGGTGCGGGACGGGCTGGGTCGGCCCAGATGGGCGGCCATCCAGACGCTCGTGGCGACCAGACGGCCGAGATCGACTCCGGTGTCGATGCCGAGACCCCGCAGCATCCACACGAGGTCTTCGGTGGCGAGATTGCCGGTGGCGGACTTCGCGTACGGGCAGCCGCCCAGTCCGCCGGCGGAGGCGTCGACCGTGGTGACGCCGTGCTGGAGCGCGGCCAGCGTGTTGGACAGGGCCTGGCCGTAGGTGTCGTGGAAGTGCACGGCCAGCGCGGACACGGGCACGTCCGCCGCGCCGAGCGCCGTGAGCAGCGCCGACACATGGCCCGGGGTCGCCACCCCGATCGTGTCGCCCAGGCTCAGTTCGTCGCAGCCCATGTCCAGCAGGGCCCGGCACACCTTCACCACCTGGGCGAGGGGGACCGCGCCCTCCCACGGATCCCCGAAGCACATCGAGAGATAGCCGCGGACATGGACGCCCTCCGCCTTCGCCCGGGTCACCACCGGCTCGAACATCGCCAGCGCCTCGTCGACCGTACGGTTGAGATTGGCCTTGGCGAAGGACTCCGTGGCACTGGCGAACACCGCCACCCGCCTCGCGCCCAGCGCCAGCGCGCGGTCCAGTCCGCGCTCGTTCGGCACCAGCACCGGCAGGGCGACCGGCAGGTCGGACACCGCCGGGTACAGCTCCTCGGCGTCCGCCAGCTGCGGCACCCACCGGGGGTGCACGAAGCTCGTCGCCTCGATGGTGCTCAGACCGGTGCCGGCCAGCCGGCGGACGAACTCCGCCTTGACGGCCGTCGGCACGGTCGCCTTCTCGTTCTGCAGTCCGTCGCGCGCGCCGACCTCGTGGACACGGACCCGCGCGGGCAGCCCCGCGGCCGGTACGGCCATGGGCAGGCCCAGTTCCGGGGCGTTCATGCCGTCTCCTCCTCCACCGGTGCGATGACCGCCAGCACCTGGTCCATCGCGACCGTCGTGCCCGGGGCCACGTCCAGTTCCGTGACCGTGCCGGCGTGCGGGGCGGAGATGACGTGCTCCATCTTCATCGCCTCCACCACCAGCAGGCTCTGCCCCGCGCTCACCTCGTCGCCGACGGCGACCTTCACCACTGTCACCGTGCCGGGCATCGGCGCGGTCAGCGAGTCGGCGCCCGCCTGGCCGGCGCGGGTGAGAGACGCGGCGACCGGGTCGTGGTCGCGGACGTGCCAGGCGTCGCCGTCCCGGCCGATCCAGTCGGCGGCGCGGTGGAAGGTGTGGCGTACGCCGTCCAGGGTCACCGCCACGCGGTCGCCGGTGACCGTGTGGACGCCGCGCGGGGTGTGCGCCACCGGGTCCGTGACGCGCAGGTGGAACGCGGCCGGTTTCGGGGTGCCGCCCAGACGCCAGCCGTCCGGCACCGAGAACGGATCCGTCCACCCGCCCGCGGCCGGCCTCAGCGCCTCCAGACGTACGGCCGCGGCGGCCTCGTACACCTCCTCGGGCACCTCGGTGGAGACGAGGTTCTCCACCTCGCGCTCCACCAGCCCCGTGTCCATGTCGCCCGACACCACTGCCGGATGCGCCAGCAGCCGCCGCAGGAACCCGGCGTTCGTCTGCACGCCCAGCGTCACCGTCTCCGCCAGCGCCGCCCGGAGCCTGCGCAGCGCCGTCGCGCGGTCGGGGCCGTACGCGATCACCTTCGACAGCATCGGGTCGTAGAGGCTGCCGACCTCCGTGCCCTCGCTCAGCCCCGAGTCGGTGCGCACACCGTCGCCCCGCGGCTCGCGCAGCCTCAGCACCGTGCCCCCGGAGGGGAGGAAGCCCCGCGCGGGGTCCTCCGCGCAGATACGGGCCTCCACCGCGTGCCCGGTGAGCGTGACGCCGTCCTGCCCGAAGCCGAGCGGCTCGCCCGCCGCGACCCTCAGCTGCCACTCCACCAGATCGAGCCCCGTGACCAGCTCGGTGACCGGGTGCTCCACCTGGAGGCGGGTGTTCATCTCCATGAAGTAGTACGACGACGGATCGCCGCCCGGCACGATGAACTCCACCGTGCCCGCGCCCCGGTAACCGCACGAGCGGGCCGCCTGGACCGCGGCCTCGCCCATCGCCGCCCGGGTCTCCTCGTCGAGGAGCACACTGGGCGCCTCCTCGATCACCTTCTGGTGCCGGCGCTGGAGCGAGCACTCGCGCTCGCCCAGATGGACGACGCCCCCGTGCCCGTCGGCCAGCACCTGGATCTCGATGTGCCGGGGACGGTCGATCCACCGCTCCACCAGCAGCGTGTCGTCACCGAAGGAGGCGCGGGCCTCCCGTCGTGCGGCGGCGATCTCGTCGGCCAGCGCCGCGACGTCCCGCACCAGCCGCATGCCCTTGCCGCCGCCGCCCGCCGACGGCTTCAGCAGCACCGGCATCCCGATCCCGCGGGCCGCCCCGGCGAGCTCCTCGTCCGTGAGACCGCTGCCGCTCGACCCCGGCACCACCGGCACCCCGGCCGCCCGCACCGTCTCCTTCGCCCGGATCTTGTCGCCCATCAGCGCGATCGCGTCCGCCGGCGGCCCGATGAACACCAGCCCCGCCTCCGCGCACGCCCGCGCGAACCCGGCGTTCTCCGCGAGGAACCCGTACCCCGGGTGAACGGCCTGCGCTCCGGTGCGGGCGGCCGCCTCCAGCAGCCGCTCCACCGACAGATAGCTCTCCGACGCCGCCGCCGGACCGATCCGTACCGCCGTGTCGGCCTCCCGTACATGACGGGCGTCGGCGTCCGCGTCGGAGTACACCGCCACCGAACGCACGCCCATCGACCGCAGCGTACGGATGACACGGACCGCGATCTCGCCCCGGTTGGCCACAAGCACTGTCTCGAACATCGTTGTCCGTCCCCTCACATCCGGAAGACGCCGAACTGAGGGTCGCTCAGTGGCGCGTTGGCGCACGCGGTCAGGGCCAGGCCCAGGACCTGCCGGGTCTCCATCGGGTCGATCACGCCGTCGTCCCAGAGGCGGGCCGTCGCGTAGTAGGCGTTCCCCTGATGCTCGTACTGCGCGCGGATCGGCGCCTTGAAGTCGTCCTCGTCCCGCGCGGACCACTCCTCGCCGCGCCCCTCCAGCTGGTCCCGCTTCACGGTCGCGAGGACGGACGCGGCCTGCTCACCGCCCATCACCGAGATCTTGGCGTTCGGCCACATCCACAGGAAGCGCGGCGAGTACGCCCTGCCGCACATCGAGTAGTTCCCCGCGCCGTACGACCCGCCGACCACCACCGTCAGCTTCGGCACCCGCGTGCACGCGACCGCCGTGACCATCTTGGCGCCGTGCTTGGCGATACCGCCCGCCTCGTAGTCCCGGCCCACCATGAAGCCCGAGATGTTCTGCAGGAACACCAGCGGGATGCCGCGCTGGTCGCACAGCTCGATGAAGTGCGCGCCCTTCTGCGCCGACTCCGAGAACAGGATGCCGTTGTTGGCGACGATCCCCACCGGATGCCCGTGGATCCGGGCGAAGCCGGTGACCAGCGTCTGCCCGAACTCCGACTTGAACTCGGCGAAACGGGAGCCGTCGACGACCCGCGCGATGATCTCGCGTACGTCGTAGGGGGTGCGGGAGTCGACCGGCACCGCCCCGTACAGCCCCGCCGGGTCCGCCTTCGGCGCGACGGCGGGCTCGACCGCCCAGGGGAGGGAGCCCCGCGCGGGGAGCGTGGAGACGATCGTCCGCACGATCCGCAGCGCGTGCGCGTCGTCCTCCGCGAGATGGTCGGTCACGCCCGACACCCGCGAGTGGACCTCGCCGCCGCCCAGCTCCTCCGCCGTCACCACCTCACCCGTGGCCGCCTTCACCAGCGGCGGGCCGCCCAGGAAGATCGTGCCCTGCCCCCGGACGATCACCGCCTCGTCGCTCATCGCCGGGACGTACGCCCCGCCCGCCGTGCACGAACCGAGCACCGCCGCGATCTGCGGGATGCCGGCGCCGGACATCCGGGCCTGGTTGTAGAAGATCCGCCCGAAGTGGTCCCGGTCCGGGAACACCTCGTCCTGCATCGGCAGGAAGGCGCCCCCCGAGTCCACCAGGTAGACGCACGGCAGCCGGTTGTCCAGGGCCACCTCCTGCGCGCGCAGGTGCTTCTTCACCGTCATCGGGTAGTACGTGCCGCCCTTGACCGTGGCGTCGTTGGCCACGACCACGCACTCGCGGCCGCTCACCCGCCCGATCCCGGCGATCACCCCCGCCGCCGGGGCCTGTCCCTCGTACATCCCGTCGGCCGCCAGCGGGGCCAGCTCCAGGAAGGGCGAGCCGGGGTCGAGGAGCGTGTCCACCCGGTCGCGCGGGAGCAGTTTCCCGCGCGCCGTGTGCCGTGCCCGCGCCCGCTCGCCACCGCCGAGCGCCGCCGCGGCCAGCTTGCCGCGCAGCTCCCCGACGAGGGCGCGGTGCGCCTCCTCGTTGGCCCGAAAGGCCTCCGACGCGGGGTCTGCCGCGCTGTGAAGCTCCGGTGCCTCATGCATCCTGCGGGTCCCCTCACCTTGTTAATGAGCGTTAACGCATTTCCTCCAGGTTAACGACCGCTAACCCCGCTGTCTAGAATCGTCTCCATGGCCACCAGAACCGACGCCCCGACCCGCCGTGAGCAGATCCTCAAGGAGGCCGCGCGGCTCTTCGCCGAACGCGGTTTCCACGGCGTCGGGGTCGACGAGATAGGCGCCGCGGTCGGCATCAGCGGCCCCGGGCTCTACCGGCACTTCGCGGGCAAGGACGCGATGCTCGCGGAACTGCTGGTCGGGATCAGCGGCTCGCTGCTGACCGGCGCGAAGCAGCGCCTGAAGGAGGCCGACGGGGTCGCGGCCCCCGAGGCGGTCCTCGACTCGCTGATCGAGGGGCACATCGACTTCGCGCTCGACGACCGCCCGCTCATCACCCTGCACGACCGTGAGCTGGACCGCCTCCGGGACAGTGACCGCAAGCTGGTCCGCCAGCTCCAGCGGCAGTACGTCGAGCTGTGGGTGGGGGTGGTGCGTGAGCTGTACCCGGAGCTGACCGAACCGGCCGCCCGCTCGGCGGTCCACTCGGTGTTCGGCCTGCTCAACTCCACCCCGCACCTGACCCGCCCGGGGTCGCTCCCCGGGCGGGCGACGACGGCCGGGCTGCTGCACCGGATGGCGCGGGGGGCGTTCGAGGCGGCCGGTGCGCGGTGACCCCGGGGGAGTGACGAGTGTTACGGGGGCTCCGCTCTGGACGGCTGTAGATACTCGCCGGTATCTTTGATCTGAGCGAGCGCTTAGACACGTGGGACCGTAACCATCAATTGAGGAACCCCCACGGCGAGCAACCACGTACGCGAGAGCGGCGCCGGCTTAGGCGCAAGAAGGGGTGGCGGACAGTGCGCCGTACGGTTTTCAACGAGGATCACGAGGCGTTCCGGGAGACCATCCGCGCCTTCATCGAGGCCGAGGTCGTCCCCGTCTACGACGAGTGGTTCGCGGCGGGCCAGGCACCCCGCGACTTCTACTACAAGCTCGGTGAGCTGGGCATCTTCGGCATCAGCGTGCCGGAGGAGTTCGGCGGCGCGGGCATGGACACCCACAAGTTCGAGGCCGTCCTCTACGAGGAGACCGCCCGCGCGGGCGTCCAGTTCGGCGGCTCCGGTGTGCACGTGCTGCTCGCCCTGCCGTACCTCAAGATGCTCGCCACCGACGAGCAGAAGAAGCGCTTCCTGCCGAAGTTCGTCTCCGGCGAGGAGATGTGGGCCATCGCGATGACCGAGCCGGGCACCGGCTCCGACCTCGCGGGCATGAAGACCACCGCCAAGCTCAGCGCGGACGGCACCCACTACGTCCTCAACGGCGCCAAGACCTTCATCACCGGCGGCGTCCACGCCGACAAGGTGATCGTCTGCGCCCGCACCGACGCCCCGTCGGCCGAGGACCGCCGCCACGGCATCTCCCTGTTCGCCGTCGACACCAAGTCCGAGGGCTACTCCGTCGGCCGCAAGCTCGACAAGCTCGGCCTGAAGACCTCCGACACCGCCGAACTGGCCTTCGTCGACGTCAAGGTCCCCGTCGAGGACCTTCTCGGCGAGGAGAACAAGGGCTTCTCCTACCTCGGCCACAACCTCGCCTCCGAGCGCTGGGGCATCGCCTTCGGCGCCTACGCGCAGGCCAAGGCCGCCGTCCGGTTCGCCAAGCAGTACGTGCAGGAGCGCACCGTCTTCGGCAAGCCCGTCGCCCACTTCCAGAACACCAAGTTCGAACTGGCCGCCTGCCAGGCCGAGGTCGACGCCGCCGAGGCCGTCGCCGACCGCGCCACCGAGGCCCTGGACGCCGGCGAGCTCACCCCCGCCGAGGCCGCCTCCGCCAAGCTGTTCTGCACCGAGGTCGCCCACCGCGTCATCGACCGCTGCCTCCAGCTGCACGGCGGCTACGGCTACATGAACGAGTACCCGATCGCCCGCCTGTACGCGGACAACCGGGTCAACCGCATCTACGGCGGCACCAGCGAGATCATGAAGTCGATCATCGCGAAGGACATGGGTCTGTAAGCCCCGCGAAACCCCTGCCGTATACAACTGACCCATGAGCCAGGCACTCCAGGAACTCCTCGATCTGCTCGACCTCGAGCAGATCGAGGAGAACATCTTCCGCGGCCGCTCGCGCAGCGCCGTCGTCCCCCGCGTCTTCGGCGGTCAGGTCGCGGCGCAGGCGCTGGTCGCCGCCGGGCGGACCGTCCCCGAGGACCGGCCCGCCCACTCCCTGCACGCGTACTTCCTGCGCCCCGGCGACCCCGGCGCGCCCATCGTCTACACCGTCGACCGGATCCGCGACGGCCGCTCCTTCACCACCCGTCGGGTGGTCGCGGTCCAGCACGGCAAGCCGATCTTCCACCTCTCCGCGTCCTTCCAGACGTACGAGGAGGGCCTGGACCACCAGGACCCGATGCCGGCGTCCACCGACCCGGACACGCTCCCCACCTCGGAGGAACGCCTGCGCGGCTACGCCCACCTCGCGCCCGAGGTCGTGGACCGCTTCCTGGAGGCACGCGCCGCCGTCGACCTGCGCTACGTCGACGAGCCGCCGTACGGCCGCTTCGGCGAGCCCCGCGAACCCCACTCCCAGGTGTGGTTCCGCACCAACGGCAAACTCGCCGACGACCCCCTGCTGCACGTCGTCCTCGCCACGTACGTCTCCGACATGACGCTGCTCGACTCCGTCCTCCTCGCCCACGGGCGCGGCGGCTGGGCCGTCGGCGACGTCGTCGGCGCGTCACTGGACCACGCCATGTGGTTCCACCGCCCGTTCCGCGCGGACGAATGGCTCCTGTACGACCAGCAGTCCCCGACGGCCCACGGCGGCCGAGGCCTCGGCCAGGCCCGCATCCACACCCAGGACGGCCGCCTCGCGGTCACGGTGATCCAGGAGGGCGTCGTCCGGGTTCCCCGGTGAGGCGGGCAGCCCCGGGAAGGCCGTGCCCGCCGTACCGGGATCGGAGCACGGCCCGGTTGCCTAGAGGAGGCCCGCCTCCGTCAGGAGGTAGGCCGTCATCGGGTCGTAGTGGCGGGGGCTTGTCACGTGGTCGTCGAGGGGGACCGTGACCTGGACCGTGCCCTCGGACTCGGCGACGAACAGGGCCGGGTCGTTGCAGTCGGCGTAGCCGACGGAGTCGACGCCGTACTGTCCCGCCGCACCCGCCCAGCCGTGGTCCGCGACGACCAGGTCCGGCAGCGGGCGGCCCTCGCGCTCCAGCGTCGTCAGGATCGCCTTCATCGGCTCACCCGAGTGCGTGTGCCACAGGGTCGCGCCGTGCTCCAGCATCGCCACGTCCGCGAACTGCATCACATAGCCCTCGTCCGTCGTCAGCCCGTCCGGGATGACGACGATCTCGCAGCCGGCGCCCCGCAGCGCGGCGGCCGTCGCCCGGTGCACATCCAGCAGCCCGCCCGGGTGACCGGTCGCGAACAGCACCCGCTGCTGCCCGTCCGCCGCCTTGCGCAGCCGCCCCGCCATGCGTTCGAGCCCGGCCACCGTCAGCTCCGGGTCGATGGTGTCCTGCCCGTACCGGTACTGCGGGTCGTCGTTGACGCCGACCCGCTCCGCCATCACCGCCAGCACGTCCTGCTCGTCCGTCCAGCGGTCGCCGAGCTCCAGGCCGAGCCAGAAATGGCGGTCGCCGTTCGCCAGCTTGCGGTAGTGGGAGAGGTTGTTCTCGCGCGGCGTCGCCACATCCCCCGCGATGCGGGTGGCGACCAGGTGTTCGAGAAGTTCGGCGCGGCTGGGTGTCCCGGGTATCGGCATGCCCCCATTGTGGGGCAGCGGCCTGTGGGCGTCCCTGGCGTATCGCGCGCTGGGACGTGCGTCACGTACTCAGACGACTGCGTACCGCTACTCAGATCCTCAGGTGCGGCGCAGCGCGAACCACAGTTCCATCCGTACGTCCGGGTCGTCCAGGTCCGCCTCCAGCAGCGCCGCGCAGCGGGCGACGCGCTGCCGCACGGTGTTGCGGTGCACGGACAGGGCCACCGCCGTACGGTCCCAACTGCCGTGCAGGGAAAGCCAGGTGCGAAGCGTGTCCATGAGGGCGGGGGCGGCCGCTATCGGCGCGAGCAGGGTCCGGGCGTGGACGTCCGCGTCGTGCGGTTCGACGAGGTCGGCGAGGGCGGGGCGGTCGCCGTGCCGGAGCAGGGGTGTGCGGAGGGCGCGGGCCCGGGAGAGGGCGCGGGCGGCCTGGGTGTCGGCGGCCGGCCAGTCCTCGGGCGTGACGGTCGTGCTGACGCCGAGGGTCCAGCCGGGGAGCGGGTCCACGGGGCGGTCGGCCGGCACCAGGGCGCGGACGGTCTCGCCCGTCGGGTCGATCAGGGGGGAGCCGAGGGCGGTGGCGAGGGCGGCGGTGGCGAGGGGCTCGGGGGGTTCCTGGGTGTTCGGCCGGGCGTGCACCACGTGCCAGAGCTTCTCGCCGAGGAGGGGGGCCACGTCCTCGGGCGAGGCGCCGAGGAGGAGACGGACGAGGGCGGAGGCGCCGGCTTCGGTGGTGCGGGATTGGTGGGGGGCGGTGAGGAGGGTGAGCAGGACCGCCGCGGCGGAGGCGATGGTGTGGTCGCCGGGGGTGCGGTGGGGGGCGGCGATGCCGAGCACGTGGCCGTGGGGGCCCAGGGCGTAGGCGGTGAGATGGGTGCCGTTCGCCGTGTCGGTGGCTGACGTGGGGGTGGGCCGGGGGGTGTTGCGCGGCTCGGCGCCGCGAGGTGCCGCTGCGCGCACCCTCCCCCACTCTCGGCTTGGCTCGAGCGGGGGGACCCCCGTCGCCCCAGCGGCACGACTGCCCGCAGTTGCGTCGGCGCGGTCGGCCGTAGGCGCGGTGGCGGGGCGGACCACCTGGGTCAGGGTGGTCAGGGCTCGGCGTGCTTCCGGGGCGGGGGGCGGGCCCGCCGTGGCCAGTTCGGTGGAGTCCGGGGAGTACAGGGCGGCCCAGCCGCCGACGCGTTGGGCCAGTTGGTGGAGGAGCGGGGCGAGCGGGTCCGGGCGGGACGCCGCGGCGGCCAGGCTCTGCTGGGCCTCCGTGACGCGCCGCAGCTCGGCCAGCCGGGCCTGGGCCATCAGCTGCCAGACCGCCCGCGCCACCCCCGAGAACGTGGTCCTCGGCGGCACCTCCAGCAGCGGCAGTCCATGCATCTCGCACGCCTCCACCAGCGCCCCCGGCACCGCGTCGTGCACCGGTGCCAGGCCGAACCCGAGCGCCGCCCCGCCCGCCGCCACGATCCGGGAGACGTACGCGTCGAAGTACCCCGCCCCCGCCCCCTGAGGGATGTGCACCCCCGCCGACAGCAGCAGCTCCCCGCCCAGCAGATACGGATACGGGTCCGCCATCTCCGAGGCATGTGCCCAGTGCACGACCGTGGCGGGATCGTCGGGTCCCGCGACGCGGCGCAGACCCAGGTCCGCGCGGGCCAGCAGGGCCTCCAGGGACACGGGTGGCGTGGGCGGCACCATGGGATCCGACATGCTGGACACTTCCTCCAGTCCGCGCGACGGGAATGGAGGAAACGTACACTTCGCAGGTGCGGTCCGCCCCTCTATGGTCGGAACGGACCGGCGAACAGCAGGAAAGAAGGCAGTGCCCATGACCAGCAACGAGACGCCCCGCGGCCCCGTCGACTCCTCCCGCGTCCCGCGCTACGCGGGCCCCGCGACCTTCGCCCGGCTGCCACGTCTCGACGAGGTCGGCCGCACCGACGTCGCCGTGGTGGGCGTGCCCTTCGACTCCGGAGTCTCCTACCGCCCCGGCGCCCGCTTCGGCGGCAACGCCATCCGTGAGGCGTCCCGGCTGCTGCGCCCCTACAACCCCGCGCAGGACGCCTCCCCCTTCGCCCTCGCCCAGGTCGCGGACGGCGGCGACATCGCCGTGAACCCCTTCAACATCCACGAGGCCGTGGAGACCATCGAGGCCGCCGCCGACGACCTCCTCGGCACCGGCGCGCGTCTGATGACCCTCGGCGGCGACCACACCATCGCCCTGCCGCTGCTCCGCTCCGTCGCCAGGAAGCACGGCCCGGTGGCGCTGCTCCACTTCGACGCCCACCTCGACACGTGGGACACCTACTTCGGCGCCGAGTACACCCACGGCACCCCGTTCCGCCGTGCGGTGGAGGAGGGCGTCCTCGACACCTCCGCCCTCTCCCACGTCGGCATCCGCGGCCCGCTGTACGGCAAGCAGGACATCACCGACGACGAGAAGATGGGCTTCGGCATCGTCACCTCCGCCGACGTCTACCGCCGGGGCGCCGACGAGGTCGCCGACCAGCTGCGCCAGCGCATCGGCGACCGCCCGCTGTACATCTCCATCGACATCGACTGCCTCGACCCCGCGCACGCGCCGGGCACCGGCACCCCCGAGGCCGGCGGCATGACCTCCCGCGAGCTCCTGGAGATCCTGCGCGGACTCGCCTCCTGCAACCTGGTCTCGGCCGACGTCGTCGAGGTGGCACCCGCGTACGACCACGCCGAGATCACGTCGGTGGCCGCGTCCCACACGGCGTACGAGCTGACCACGATCATGTCCCGCCAGATTGCCGAGGCCCGCGCGAAGTGACTCACGACCACGACCTGGTGCTCCGCCCGACCGCCGCCCAGACGGAGGCCGCGCTGAACCCTCCCCCCGGCCGCAACGGCGGAGACCTCGTCGTGGAGACCCTGGCCGGGCTCGGCGCCACCACCGTCTTCGGCCTGCCCGGCCAGCACGCCCTCGGCGTGTTCGACGCCCTGCGCCGCTCCGACCTGCGCTACATCGGCCTGCGTATGGAGAACAACGCCGGGTTCGCGGCCGACGCGTACGGCCGTATCACCGGTGAGGCGGCCCCCCTGCTGCTGTCGACCGGCCCGGGCGCCCTCACCTCCCTGGCGGCGCTCCAGGAGGCGGCGGCCGCCTCCGCCCCCGTCCTCGCGATCTGCAGCCAGGTCCCGACGGCCGGCCTCGGCGGCGGCCGCCACGGTCACCTCCACGAACTCCCCGACCAGTCGGCCGCGTTCCGGGGCGTCGTCAAGTCCGTCCACACGGTGCGTACGGCGTCCCAGATCCCGTCGGCGATCGCGGCGGCCTGGCAGTCGGCGCTGACCGTGCCGCACGGACCGGTGTGGGTGGAGATCCCGCAGGACGTCCTCCTCGCCGAGACGATCCTGCCGGTGGTGACGGCGATGGACGCCACCCCGGACGAGTTGCCCCCACGCCCCGAACTGACCGCCCTCGCCGCTCACCTGCTGGCGACCGCCGAACGCCCGGCGATCATCGCGGGCGGCGGGGTGATCCGCTCCGACGCCTCCGGCAAGCTGAAGCAGCTCGCCGAGCGCGTCCAGGCCCCGGTGGTCACCACCCCCGGCGGCAAGGGCGCCTTCCCCTGGACCCACCCGCTGTCGCTCCAGTCCTGGCTGGAGGACCGCCACACCACCGACTTCCTCGAGGACGCCGACGTGCTCCTCGTCATCGGCTCGGGCCTCGGCGAACTCTCCTCCAACTACCACACGTTCAAGCCCCGCGGCCGCGTCGTCCAGATCGAGGCCGACCTCGGCAAACTGGAGTCCAACCACCCCGGCGTCGGCATCCACGCCGACGCCCGCCTCGCCCTCCAGGCACTCCTCGAGACGGTGGAACGACGCGAGGACCCGGCCGCGCCCGAGCGGGTACGGGATCTGCTGAACCGCGTACGCGAACGCATCGCCGCGCAGGAACTCACCCTGGAACAGCAGGTGCTGACGGCCGTCCGCCGCGCCCTGCCCACCAACTCACCGTCCTTCTGGGACATGACGATCCTGGCCTACTGGGCCTGGTCCGCCTTCGACGCCATGGGCCCCAACCACCTGCACTCCGCCCAGGGCGCGGGCGGCCTCGGCTACGGCTTCCCGGCCGCCCTCGGCGCGGCGGCCGCCGACCCCACCCGCCCGGTCCTCGCCGTCTCCGGCGACGGCGGCGCCCTCTACTCCATCGCCGAACTGGCCACCGCCCGCCAGTACGACCTCGACGTCACCTGGCTGATCGTCGACGACGGCGGCTACGGCATCCTCCGCGCATACATGACCGACGCCTTCGGCGAACCCACGGCCACGGAACTCACCCGCCCCGACTACGTCGCCCTGGCGGAGTCCTTCGGCGTCCCCGGCCTGCGCAGCAGCCCCGAAACCCTGGAACAGGACCTCGCGAAATCCCTGGCCGCACCGGGCCCGTCCGTCGTCGTACTCCCCACCGTCCTGCGGATGTTCGCCCCGACACACCTGGACTGAGCCCCGTCGCTACGAGATCGCCCTGAGCCCGCCGTGCCGTGACCCCTCGCGCAGCCGGCCCACGTGCCGGGCCGTCTCCTCGTCCGCAGGCAGCAGCACGAGCAACTGCTGGGCGTCCGAGGCGAGTTCCAGTGTCTCGCGGCGCAGCCGGAGCTCGTACCCGGAGGGGTGGCGGAGCCGCAGCACTCCGCGCGGCGGCACCACGTGGGAGTTGAGGCGCCGGGTGAACTCGGGGCCGGCGGCGGGCGCGAGCTCCGCGGCGAGCCACTCCGCGTTCTCGGCCTTCGGACCGCGCCACAGGTCGAACGCCCGCTCGTCGGCCACGTCGTCCCACTCGGTGAAGTACGCCTTCGCGCGGGCGTCGGTGAACACGTACCGGGTGAGGTTCGGGGCGTCGCTCTCCAGCAGCCCCGTACCCTCCGCCAGGGTCTTGTAGGCGTCGGTCCAGGCGAGCAGATCGCCCAGCCGGTTCATCACCACCGCGATGCCCGGTTCGAGGAGGCGCAGGGTCTCCCGTACGGACGGGCGGACCTCACGGCGGGCCGGCAGGGGCCCGAGGTGCCCGGTGCACTCGTCACCGGTGATCTTCGCGAGGTAGCGCAGGTGTTCGCGCTCCGCCGTGTTGAGGGCGAGCGCGTCGCCGAGCGCGTGCAGCACCGCGACCGACGGATTGCGGTCACGGCCCTGTTCGATCCGAGTCAGGTACTCGACGCTGATCCCGGCCCGTGCGGCGACGTCCGAGCGGCGCAGCCCCGGCGACCTGCGGCGGCCGTGGTCCGGCAGCCCGAGCTGCTCCGGCTGCACGCTGTCGCGCCTGATCCGTATGAAGTCCCCCAGCGGTGTCCCCATGACCCCGAGACTAGGACGGCTCCCCGCCCCGCGCGTAGCGCTCAGGGTGGCCCTGTCGGGGCCAGCCTGAGCACGGTCTGGCTGCACCCGGGACGGGATTCCAGGGTGGAGGGCATGGACAACACCAAGCACAGGCTCGTGGTCGTCGTCGGCAGCGTCCGCGAGGGACGGTTCGGCCCCGTGGCGGGCTCGTGGGTCGCGGAGCAGGCCCGACAGCACGGCGGATTCGACGTGGAGGTCGTCGACCTGGCCGACTTCGACATCCCCACCGAGCTGCCCGCCGTCTCGCCGAAGGCCGCCGGCCACGACTACCCCCGCCCCGAGCGGCTGGCCCCGCTCACGGCCGCCCTGGACGGCGCCGACGCGTTCATCCTGGTCACGCCGGAGTACAACCACAGCTACCCGGCCTCCCTCAAGGCCGCCGTCGACTGGCACTACACCCAGTGGGCGGCCAAGCCGGTCGCCTTCGTCAGCTACGGCGGCGCGGCGGGCGGCCGGCACGCGGTGCTGCACCTGGAGAACGTGCTGACCGAACTCCACGCGGTGACCATCCGCGACGGGCTCGCCTTCCCGCTGTACTACGCCAACTGGAAGGACGGCCGCCCGCTCGACCCCGAGGCCCCCGGCTACGCCAAGACCCTGCTTGAGCAGCTTTCCTGGTGGGCGGGCGCACTGCGCTCGGCCCGCGAGACCGCCCCCTACCCGGGGTGACGTCCGGGCGTCAGCAGGCCCCCGGGCCCACCCCGTCGATGCGGCCGCCGAAGTCGCCGAGGTAGCGGGAGCGCCAGTCGCCGTTGAAGACGTCCCGCTTCTCCACCGGCTGCCAGTTCACGAAACAGGCCCGGGTACTGGCCACGGCCGAGCCGACGTGATCGTGCAGCCGGGGCGGCATGTCGCGGTAGCCGCTGCGCGCGGTCCACTCCCAGTAGTCGCCCTTGAAGCCCTCCTTGCTCCAGAAGCACACCGACCCGTCCGAGCAGGACGGGGGAGCGGCGGGGGCGGCGGACGCCGCATGGGCCGGCAGCAGCAGGGCGGTCAGGGCGAGGGCGGCGGCAAGGGACCAGGAACGAGTCTTCACGGCACTCTCCAGTCGGGCGTCACGGAACACACGGGAGTGCCCCGGCGAACCCGCCGGGGCACTCCCATGTTCATGGCGGGCCGTGGCCGATCGGCCGGGCTTGCGGCCCACACCACCCGATGGAGCGAACCGGAGTCTCGACGGCGTACCACCCCCGCCGTTTGGTGGAGCCGTTCACGCGGGGCGTGCGCGCTCGGCGTCACCGGACCGGTACTCCATGGGGGGCCTACGTTCCCGTCTGCGGAATATTGATCATTCGATCGGCTGCGGAGGCGATCCGGTGAACGATAGGTTCCCTGAGGTCGCAGGCTTCCCGGCCGGGCCGCCGTCAGACGTGGCCATTACGCTGAGCGGGGAGAGGAGGACGGCTTGCTACTGAGATTCCGCGTCGCGAACGTACGGTCCCTGCGGGACGAGCAGGAGCTGTCCTTTGTCGCGCCCGGCGACGGACAGGGCGCCTCGGCGAACCTGGTGGATCTCGCGGGCGGCGGATCCCTCTCCGTGCTCCCGCTGATCGGCATTTTCGGGGCCAACGCCTCCGGCAAGTCCAACGTGCTGACCGCGATGACGGACATGAGCAAGGCGGTCCTCAACTCCTACGCGCACTGGGCCTCTTACGACGGCATCCCGCGCCAGGTCTTCTCCCTGGACCCCAAGAGCGAGAGTGAACCCTCCTTCTTCGAGGTCGATGTCGTCATCGACGGGGTCCGCTGGACGTACGGTTTCGAGCTCGGTGCCAAGCGCGTCGAGTCCGAGTGGCTGCACAGCTACCCGCACGGCCACCGTCAGCAGTGGCTCGACCGTGACGCCTCCCGGCCGGACGTCTTCAAGTGGCCCGGTGGCCGGGTCAGGGACCGCGCCCAGCTCGTACGGCGTACGAGGCCGAACGCCCTGCTGCTCTCCACGGCCGGCACGGACAACCATCCGCAGCTCTCCCCGCTGTTCCACTGGTTCCGCCGCAACTTCTGGATGATCAGCCCTGAGGTCGAGCGGGACGAGCGCGCGCGGTACACCACGAAGGAACTGTCAGGCCCAAGGGCCACCAGGATCCAGGAGCTGTTGAGGGTCGCCGACCTCGGCATCACCGGAGCGACGGTCGTCCAGGACGGCCCGGGCCAGGACACGGTGAAGTTGACGCACCACTCGGGTGCCGGAGACGTGTCCTTCGACTGGCAGGAGGAGTCCTACGGCACCCGGTCCTGGTTCGCCCTCCTGGGCCCTCTCCTCCTCGCCCTGGACGAGGGCGCGGTCCTGCTCGTCGACGAACTCGACGCCAGCCTGCACTCTCGCTTCGCGGCCGAGGTCGTCCGGCTCTTCCACGACCCGTACGCGAACCCCAAGGGCGCCCAGCTGGTCTTCACGTCGCACGACGCGACGGTGCTCACCACCCCGAGCGGCGAGCGGCTCCTCGACCCGGCGCAGGTGTGGCTGACGGAGAAGGACAAGGACGGGGCGACCGAGCTGTATCCGCTCACCGACGCGGAGCCGGGCGAGGATGAGGACCTCACGCAGTCCTATCTCGCGGGGGCCTTCGGCGGGGTTCCGGCTCTCCTGGAGGGGCAGATCGCGCGGAGGCTGCTGGTGGCGCGTGAGGCCGGCGCGTACGACGGGACAGGCGAGCGAGCGGACGGGGCGGGGCGCGACTGATGGGGCGGGCGCAGAAGGGCAGGGACTCGTGGGAGCGTCCGGCCCGGCGGGGCGGGCAGCGTAAGCGCCAGGTCTTCATCTTCACCGAGGGCAAGGTGACCGAGCCCTCGTACTTGGACATCCTCAAGGACCGGGGCGTCCCACTTCCCGACCAGGTTCCGGTGGAGATGCACATCGCCAACCGCAAGGCGGACAGCGGGCGCAAGCCGCTCGACCTCGTCGAGCAGGCGGTCAGGCTGAAGCGCGAAGAGGACCGCAAGGCGAAGCGGGCCAAACTGGAGGCCAAGTACCTGCCTCAGTTCTGGTGCCTCTTCGACCACGACAACTACACGTACGTCCGCGACGCACTGGGTGAGGCGGAGAAGGCGGGCATCGGCGTCGCCTTCTCGCATCCGTGCTTCGAGGTGTGGCGCCTCGCGCACTACAAGCCGGTCAGCGGCTCGTTCGGTGGGGTGTGCGACGGGGCGGCCGGTCGGCTCCCGTTCCAGCGGGGCTCCCAGGACGCCAAGACCCCCAAGGTCGTCCTGCCGGAGCAGGTCCTGGGCCGCTACAAGGCGGCTCGGAAGAACGCCGAGCGGATGAACGGCCAGCACGCGGCGCATGTGGGCAAGTGGGACAGGGACCCTTACACGGACGTGCACGAGTTCGTGGAGAAGGCGCTGCACATCGACGCGTACTGACTGCTCTGGATGTGGGTGTGTGCCGGGGCAGTTGGCGTTCCTTGAAAGGCTCGATGCTGTAGACGGTCAACGACTGGCAGAGACCGCCGAGCTTGCGAAATTGCGCCAACTTAAGCAGGGGCTTGTGGATGACCTGTTGACGGGGTGCGTTGAGGTCTCTGCTATGGCGGCCTGAGCGAACGCCGTCCAGCCCTCGCCGCGGGCGGGGGCCGGACGAGGGAAGAGGGGCGGGGAGTAGTCAGGTGAGGAAGTTCTTGACCTTGACCGCTGTGACGAACGCCGTCCATCCAGTCGACGGGAAGACCAGGGCGGGGCCCTCTGGGGTCTTGGAGTCGCGTACAGGCACACCTGCAGGGTGGTCGTCCAGAACTTCCAGGCAGCTACCGCCTTGGTCGTTGCTGTAGGAGGACTTTCGCCAGCCCCTCAGTGCCTCTGCGTTCGGTATCGCTCGGTCAGCCATGTTCGTAGTCCCTTGCTGTTGCCCTGAGCAGAGCCAGTGATTCCTTGAGCGGCAGAGCGTTGCCCAGTGCGAAATCGTAGCGATGCTGCAGTTCCTGAACCACTGATGGACTGTCGTGGATCTTCCCCATGTACAGGCCTTCGCCATAGGCCACGGGCGGCTGATCCTCGAACCACATCAGCGTGAGCATGTTGCTCATGAGGGGATGCATGCCCAACGTGAACGGGAGAAGGTGCAGTTGGATCCGTTCGGCCTCGGCGAGTCTGATGAGGTGGTTGATCTGCTCCGCCATGATGTCCGGACCGCCGATACAGCGTCGCAACACCGCCTCGTCCAGTAGCGCCCACACTACGGGTGTCACTGGGTCGGCAAGGATCTTTGCGCGTTCCAGGCGTGTGACAAGGCGCCTGTCACGTTCGTGGTCACTCGCCGGAGGGAACGGCATGCTCAGAACCGCACGTGCGTACCTCTCCGTCTGCAGGATGCCGGGGATGAACGACAGGGCGAACTCCCGGATCATCGTCGCCTGCTGTTCGAGCTGAAGGGCGGCCTCGAAGTACCCCGCGACAGCGGTGTCGTCGTCCGGTAGGAAGCTGCTGAGTACATCGCCCGTGTTCAGCGCCCTGTCGAGGCGTGTCGCGTCCTCCTTGGAGGGGGTGCGCCGGCCCGCCTCGATGTGCGCGATGTGCGAACGCGTCATGACGGCGGCCGTCGCCAGCTCCTGTTGCGTCAGCCCGGCCGTCTCTCGCTGCGCCTTCAACCACTCCCCATAGATGTTGCTCATCGTCAGCTCCCGTGTGACAGATGCGTAGTCACATCCGACCCTCTGGCGAGCCTAGCCCGACCGGTCTCACTCTGTGAGTGGATCGCTACACAGCGATGTCCATGCACGTCGACCTGCCCCTCGGGCGCGGAAGACCCCCGCGACCGCTACCGACGGCCCGGGGGCATGGCCCTCAACCTCACTGGAGTTGAAGACGTGTTGCACCGTATTGCCCTCCTCGCCGAGCCGCTGCTCCGGCTACTGTGGCCCTCCTCTGGGCGCCATCGGGGAGCAGCCCGGTCCACCCCCGCGCCGGCCACCCCCGTCACACCCAGCCGCCGCCCCTCCCCGTACGAGGCTCTCCTTCATGGTGAGGACTTCCGGCTCGTCCGCCCCTACCTCCTCGCCTGCGAACAACGCGCGCAGGCCAAGCAGCAGCGCGCCCGTCGCCGTACCCTCTGGCTCGCGGTGCACGGCATCGACGTAGGGCCACGGCGCATCCACGGTGTCGATGTCGGCTCGCGGCGGACCCGGGGGAACGAGGTGGCTGCCGCGTGATCTACGAAAGCCACGATGCCGCCGCCCCCGCAGCCACCCGGCCCCGCCTCCTCCCCTGGTCCAACCTCGACGGCAACCCCTGCTACCTCGTCACCGACGACACCGGCACCGGCCGTCTCTCGCGCCTCGCCGACGAGATCGAAGCCGTCCAGCTCGGGATGGCCGACGACCTCCTCGGTCATGCCGTCGATCTCCTGGGCGACACCAAGGCCACCGCACCCCAACTCCGTTACCTCGCCGCCTGCCTGGGCGATGCGCTCCACGACGTGCACCGCATCGCCCGCAGCAGGGGAGCGCGTCTCCCTGTGCCCCACGGTGACGAGAAGGGCGCCACCTCCGTCCCCGAAGAGGGTCCCGGCACCTGACCCGCCCGCTCCCCGGCCAAGCGTGCGGACGTACTGGCTTGAAGTGGCCCAGTTGGAGGCCATGGGGTGGACGCACGTCCCGGGCGTGGAGCTGGACACGCTTGACGCGGCCGTCCCGCTGCTCGTCGACCAGCTGGGCCCCGCGCTGCGGCGGCGCCCCCGGCGGGTCGGGCGGCGCTGGTCGACTGGTACTGCCGGGCCGGCCGGAACTGGACGGGACAGCGGCTTCAGCCCTGGGCGGCCCGTATGGTTCCAGCTGCCCATGCACCTGATCGACTACGTCATCGCCCACGAACTGGCTCACGTGAAAGTGTCCGGGCACCGGGAGGACTTCTGGCGGCTGCTACGGACCGCGCTGCCCGAGTACGAGGAGCGGCGGGCGGACCTCGACGAGCTGGGACGGCGGCTCTGGATGGGCGATGTCCGGTAAGCCGGTCTGAACTCCCTTTTGATCAAGGGAGTTCAGCCACGGCGAGGCCTACCAGATCGACTCGACCCACTCCGGGTGGTCGATGAACGGGTTGCGGTTGTGCTGGTAGGAGGCGTAGATGACCTCGTTGCGGTGCTGCTCGAAGGCGTCCGGCGGGTCCTCGGCGTTCCAGGCCTTGAGTACGGCGAGCTTGCCGATGTACGGGTTGCTGCCGTTGTTCACGCTGGAGTTGACCTCCAGGTCGGCCCAGCCGTCGCCGCCCTCGTAGCGCACCGCCATGTAGAAGATCATGCGGGCCACGTCGCCCTTGACGGCGTCGCGCGGCTCGAAGGAGTCGGAGTCGGTGAGGCTGCCGCCGCCGTTCGCGACGGTGCTGCCGCCGTTGTCGAAGTCCTTGTTGCCGCGGATGCCGTTGACCTGGACGTCCGAGGGGCGCAGGTGGTGGAGGTCGGTGCCGGGGCCGGTGGAGGTGCCGAAGTCGCCGTGGGACTTGGCCCACACGTGCTCGCGGTTCCAGTCGCCGGTGTTCCCGCCGTTGAGGGACTTGCTGCGGGAGACGCCCGAGTACAGCAGGATCACGTTGCCGCTGTCGGCCGGGTCCTGGTCGGTGGCCTTCAGGGCCTCCCAGACCGCCGAGTACGAGATCTTCGTCTGGTCGCTGATGATCGTGTGGAGGGCGTCCTTGAGGGCGTCCCCGGACTTGCCGGCGGCGTCCTCGTAGTACGCGTCGTCGTAGGCGGCCGTCGTGGCCGGGGCGGTGGTGGCCGTCGCCGTACCCGTGGTCAGGACGGGGGCGGTGAGGCCGGCGAGGACCGCGGCCGTGGCGAGCGCCAGCGCTCTCCGGCGGCGGGTGTGTATGCGTATCGCGAGCATGTGGGGTGTCCGATCTACGCGGGTTGCAGAATGGGGATACCCGGCAGAGTGGCATGTGCATGCAGGCCTGTGCGTGGAGGGAACGTGGCGATTGCGTGACGAGAACCTGTCACCCCGCTCCCCGGCGCACTCCTCCGAATGGTGCCGAGGGATGAAATCCGCTTCCGGCCGTGTTGGTGCCTTCCGGCAGACCAGGACGATCGGAGGGCACCCGAGTGACACCGCAACGGGGATGGGCACGGCGACTGGCCGGATACGCGTGGCGTCATCCGAAGGACGTCGTCCTCGCGCTGGGCTCCTCCCTCGGCGGCATGGCCGTCATGGCCCTGGTCCCGCTGATCACCAAGGTGATCATCGACGACGTCATCAGCGACAAGACGAGGTCCATGGGCACCTGGGCCGGGCTGCTCGTCGGCGCCGCGGTCGTCGTCTACGTCCTCACCTACATCCGCCGCTACTACGGCGGCCGGCTCGCCCTCGACGTGCAGCACGACCTGCGCACCGAGATGTACGGGACGATCACCCGGCTGGACGGCAGACGCCAGGACGAGCTGTCCACCGGGCAGGTCGTCGGGCGGGCGACCAGCGACCTCCAGCTGATCCAGGGCCTGCTCTTCATGCTGCCGATGACCATCGGCAACCTCCTGCTGTTCCTGATCTCCCTCGTGATCATGGCGTGGCTGTCGCTGCCCCTCACCGCCGTCGCCCTCGCCGTGGCCCCTGCCCTGTGGTGGATCGCCAAGCGCAGCCGCACCCGGCTGCACCCGTCCACCTGGTACGCGCAGGCGCAGGCGGGCGCCGTGGCCGGAGTGGTCGACGGCGCGGTCAGCGGCGTACGCGTGGTGAAGGGCTTCGGGCAGGAGGAGCAGGAGACCGGCAAGCTGCGCGAGGTCGGGCGGCGGCTGTACGCGGGCCGGCTGCGCACCATCCGGCTGAACTCCCGCTACACCCCCGCGCTCCAGGCCGTGCCCGCGCTCGGCCAGGTGGCGATGCTGGCGCTCGGCGGCTGGCTCGCGGTGGGCGGGCACATCACGCTGGGCACGTTCGTCGCCTTCTCCACCTACCTGGCCCAGCTCGTCGGCCCGGTCCGGATGCTCGCCGTGGTCCTCACCGTCGGCCAGCAGGCCCGCGCGGGCACCGAACGCGTCCTGGAGCTGATCGACACCGAGCCGTCCCTGACCGACGGCACCAAGGAGCTGCCCGCCGACGCGCCGGCGACCGTCGAGTTCGACGACGTCTCCTTCGGCTACGACCCCGGCCGGCCGGTCCTGGACGGGCTCTCCTTCGACATCCGGCCGGGGGAGACCCTCGCCGTCGTCGGCGCCTCCGGCTCCGGCAAGTCCACCGTCTCCCTGCTGCTGCCGCGGTTCTACGACGTCACCCACGGCGCCGTCCTCGTCGGCGGCCACGACGTGCGCGAGCTGACCACCGAGTCGCTGCGCGCCGCGATCGGGCTGGTCCCGGAGGACTCGTTCCTCTTCTCCGACACCGTGCGCGCCAACATCGCGTACGGCCGCCCGGACGCCACCGACGAGCAGATCACCGCCGCCGCGCGCGCCGCCCAGGCGGACCGGTTCATCGACGAGCTGCCCGACGGCTACGACACCACGGTCGGCGAGCACGGCCTGACCCTCTCCGGCGGCCAGCGCCAGCGCGTCGCGCTCGCCCGCGCCATCCTCACCGACCCGCGGCTGCTGGTCCTGGACGACGCGACCTCCGCCGTGGACGCCCGCGTCGAGCACGAGATCCACGAGGCCCTCAAGGGCGTCATGCGCGGCCGTACGACCCTGCTGATCGCCCACCGCCGCTCCACCCTGAACCTCGCCGACCGCATCGCCGTCCTCGACGACGGCAAGCTCGCCGCCATCGGCACCCACGCGGAGCTCCAGCGGGACTCCGCCCTCTACCGCCGGCTGCTCACCGACCCGGACGAGCTGGGCGCCGTCTCCCCGGGCCACACCCCGCCCGCCGGACCGCGCGAGGAGGACACCTCGGTCCGCGCGGAGCTGGACGCGGAGTTCGACGCCGAACGCGGGGTCACCCCCCGGCTGTGGACCGGCGACCGCGAGCCCAAGGACACCGCCCTGGCCGACGCCCCGGCCACGCCGGAACTCCTCGCCCAGGTCGAGGCGCTGCCCCCGGCGGACGACGTCCCCGACATCGACGAGGCGCGGGCGGTGCGCCCGGAGGAGTCGTACGGCCTGCGCCGCCTCCTGCGCGGCTTCCGCACCCCCCTGCTGATCAGCCTCGGCCTGGTCGCCGTGGACGCCGGCATGGGCCTGCTGCTGCCGGTGCTGATCCGGCACGGCATCGACGAGGGCGTGACACAGACCGCCCTCGGCGCCGTGTGGGCGGCCGCCCTGCTCGGCCTGCTCGCCGTGATCGTCCAGTGGGGGGCGCAGATCGGCGAGACCCGGATGACCGGACGCACCGGCGAACGCGTCCTGTACGCGCTGCGGCTGAAGATCTTCGCCCAGCTCCAGCGGCTCGGCCTCGACTACTACGAGCGCGAGCTGACCGGCCGGATCATGACCCGGATGACGACGGACGTCGACGCGCTGTCGACGTTCCTGCAGACGGGACTGGTCACCGCGTTCGTCTCGGTGGTCACTTTCTTCGGCATCCTGGTCGCCCTGCTGGTCCTCGACATCGGGCTCGCCCTGGTCGTCTTCGCCACCCTGCCCCCGCTGATCGTCGGCACGTACTTCTTCCGCCGGGCCAGCGTGAAGGCGTACGAGCTGGCGCGTGAGCGGGTGTCGGCGGTCAACGCCGATCTGCAGGAGTCGGTGTCCGGGCTGCGGATCGTGCAGGCGTTCCGGCGGGAGCGGGACGGCGCACGCCGGTTCGCCGAGCGCAGCGCCGACTACCGCGAGGCGCGGATACGGGGCCAGTGGCTGATCTCGGTGTACTTCCCGTTCGTACAGCTGCTGTCCTCGGGCGCGGCCGCGGCGGTGCTGATCGTCGGCGGGGGCCGGGTCGACGACGGGACGCTGGCGATCGGCTCACTGGTCGCCTACCTGCTCTACATCGACCTGTTCTTCGCACCGGTGCAGCAGCTCTCCCAGGTCTTCGACGGCTACCAGCAGGCGTCCGTCTCGCTGGGCCGCATCCAGGAACTGCTGCGCGAGCCGGCCTCCACGAACGCCGCCGAGAAGCCGCTCGGCGTGCCGTCCCTGCGGGGCGAGATCGCCTTCGAGGAGGTGCGCTTCGCGTACGGCGACGGCGAGGAGGCACTCGACGGCATCGACCTCACCGTCCCGGCCGGACAGACCGTCGCGTTCGTCGGCGAGACCGGCGCGGGGAAGTCCACCCTGGTCAAGCTGGTGGCCCGGTTCTACGACCCCACGGCCGGGCGCGTCACCGTCGACGGCACCGACATCAGGGACCTGGACATCACCGCGTACCGGCACCGGCTCGGGGTCGTACCGCAGGAGGCGTACCTCTTCCCCGGCACCGTCCGCGACGCCATCGCCTACGGCCGCCCGGACGCCGGTGACGCCGAGGTGGAGGCGGCGGCCCGCGCGGTCGGCGCGCACGAGATGATCGCCACCCTGGACGGCGGCTACCTCCACGAGGTCGCCGAACGCGGCCGCAACCTGTCCGCGGGGCAGAAGCAGCTGATCGCGCTCGCCCGCGCGGAACTCGTCGACCCGGACGTGCTGCTGCTCGACGAGGCCACGGCCGCACTCGACCTGGCCACCGAGGCACAGGTCAACCAGGCGACCGACCGCCTCGCCGGACGCCGGACGACCCTGGTGGTCGCGCACCGGCTCACCACGGCCGCCCGCGCCGACCGGGTGATCGTGATGGATCACGGCAAGGTCGTGGAGGACGGTACGCACGAGGAACTGCTGCGGCGCGGCGGCAGATACGCCGCGCTGTGGCGGACCTTCATAGGGGAGGACGTGCCCGCACCCGCGTGACGGCGCAACCAACCGGCGTACGCCAAGCGTCCGTACACGCGTACGCCAAGGGGTACGGGAGGACGACTGTGGGCAGTGGAGCGATACGGCGGCGGCTCGCGCTCGGCCTGGCGATGCTGACCGTCTCGGGCCTGCTCGCCGTCGCCGCGCCGGCCGACGCGCACGCCGCCGACCACTGCGCCGGACGCAAGGTGCGCACCCTGCCGTTCTCCACCGGCTCGGTGGCCGTCTACAAGCGCGGCGGCTACGTCTGCGCGGTCACCCTCGCCAAGAAGCCCGGCACGAAACGGAAGATGTCGGTGAGCGTACGGGCGCGCGGGGGCCGTCCGGTCGTCGACGAGGGGAAGTTCAAGCATCACGCCGGGCCGGTGACCGTGTACGCCGGCCGCCGCTGCGTCTGGGTGAAGGGGAGCGTCGCCAAGGGGTCCGTGAGCTCCGGCTGGATCCTGTGCTGAACGGGGCGCGGACCGAGGGATAACCCTATGTCCCCTGGTGCTCCGGGGAGTTGGTCAAGTAGCTTCCGGCGCACATCTGTCTCACAGGGGAGTGCGCATGCGCAAGGCGCTCAGATGGCTGCTGGCGCTCACGGTGCTCATAGGCACCTTGAGTACGGCCGGAGCGGCCACCGCCGCCGAGCCGAAGGCCACCGGCGGCACTGACATCAAGGAGAGACTGCTCTCCATACCGGGCATGAGCCTGATCGAGGAGAAGCCGTACACCGGGTACCGCTTCTTCGTCCTCAACTACGAGCAGCCGGTCGACCACCGCAGGCCCTCCAAGGGCACGTTCGAGCAGCGGATCACCGTGCTGCACAAGGACACCGCGCGGCCCACCGTCTTCTACACCGGCGGCTACAGCGTCTCCACGACGCCCCGCCGCGCCGAGCCGACCCAGATCGTGGACGGCAACCAGATCTCGATGGAGTACCGCTTCTTCACCCCGTCGCGGCCCGAGCCGGCCGACTGGTCGAAGCTGGACATCTGGCAGGCCGCCAGCGACCAGCACCGCATCTTCACGGCGCTGAAGAAGATCTACTCCGAGAACTGGATCTCCACCGGCGGCTCCAAGGGCGGCATGACCGCCACCTACTACGAGCGCTTCTACCCGCGTGACATGGACGGCGTGGTCGCCTACGTCGCCCCCAACGACGTGGTCAACAAGGAGGATTCGGCCTACGACCGCTTCTTCCGCACCGTCGGCACCAAGGAGTGCCGCGACCGGCTGAACGGGGTGCAGCGCGAGGCGCTGGTACGCCGGGCACCGCTGGAGAAGAAGTACGAGGCGTACGCCGCCGGGAACGGCTACACCTTCGACACCATCGGCAGCCTGGACCGCGCCTACGAGGCCGTCGTCCTCGACTACGTGTGGGGCTTCTGGCAGTACAGCACCGTCGCCGACTGCGAGCAGATCCCGGCGGACGCGAAGAACGCCACCGACGACGAGATCTGGACGTCGGTCGACACGATCTCCGGATTCTCGTTCTACACGGACCAGGGCCTGAGCCCGTACACCCCGTACTACTACCAGGCCGGTACGCAGCTGGGCGCGCCGACCATCCACTTCCCGCACATCGAGAAGAAGTACGTGCGCTACGGCTACCAGCCGCCGCGCAACTTCGTGCCCCGCTCGATCGACATGAGGTTCCAGCCGTCGGCGATGCGGGACGTCGACACCTGGGTCCGCCACAACGCCCGCCACATGCTGTTCGTGTACGGCGAGAACGACCCGTGGGGCGCCGAGCGGTTCCGCGTCGGACACGGCGCGAAGGACGCGTACGTCCTCACCGCGCCCGGCATGAACCACGGCGCGAACGTGGCCGGTCTGGTCGCCGAGGAGAAGGCGTTCGCCACGGCCCGCATCCTCGACTGGGCCGACGTCGCCCCGAGCGCGGTGCGGGAGAACCCGGCGGCCGCGAAGCCGCTGGCGACGTTCGACGCCAAGCTGGACAAGCGGAACGTCGAGCAGGAGCGGACGCTGCGACCGTAGCGCCCGCGCGGCACGGAAGGCCGTGGACACCGGGCAGTCGGCCCGGTGTCCACGGCCTTCGTCACCTCTGACTCCGGCTAGTAGGTCAGCCCGTGCCCGACCGGGTACAGGACCTGCGCCGGGTCGTCGGCCCGCTGGACCGGCACCGGCAGGGTGCCGTGCGGGTCCACCTTGCCGGCGATCACCCGTGCGGCGGCCCGGAGTTCGACGTCGGTCCAGGAGTACGTCGCCACGTACGCCGCGACGCCGGGCAGGTGGGCCACGTCGTAGGGGTTGCGGATCGCGACCGCGACGACCGGTTTCCCGGTGGCCAGCAGTTGCTCGACGAGCGTCTTCTGGCTGCTGGAGGCGCTGACGTTGTACGTCCCGACGACGATCGCGTCCGCGTCGCCGGCCGCCGCCACCGCCTGGGCGACGGTCGCGGCGGACGGCGCGGTGCCGGTGGACAGGGCGGTGGCGGTGAAGCCCAGCCCGGTCAGGGCGTCCGCGAGCACTCCGGTCGGCGGGCCCGTCGTACCGGACGGGGAGGCGGGGTCGGCGCCGGCCACGAGCAGCCTCGGCTGTCTGCGCCGGGACAGCGGCAGCAGACCGCCCTCGTTGATGAGGAGGGTGGTGGTGCGCTCGGTGATCCGGTCGGCGGTCGCCAGGTGCGAGCGGGTGCCGACGGCGCGGTCGACGCCGGCGCGGGAGACGTACGGGTCCTTGAACAGGCCGAGGCGCGACTTCAGCCGCAGCACCCGCAGGATCGACTCGTCCAGCCGCTCCTCGGTCAGCTCGCCCTCGCGTACGGCGTTCAGGACCGCGTTCCAGGCGATGTCCAGGGAGGGCGGGTTGAGCAGCTGGTCCACGCCCGCCTTCAGCGCCAGCACCGGCACCCGGTCGTCGCCGTACTTCGTGCGTACGCCCTCCATACCGAGGGAGTCCGTCACCACGACACCGTCGTAACCCAGTTCCTCGCGCAGGATGCCGGTGAGGATCGGTCGGGAGAGGGTGGCGGGGTCCTCGGCGGGGTCGAGGGCCGGGACGACGATGTGGGCGGTCATGATGGAGTCGATACCGGCGTCGACCGCCGCCCGGAACGGCGGCGCGTCCAGCTCGCCCCACTGCTCGCGGGTGTGGTGGATGTAGGGCAGTTCGGCGTGGCTGTCGGTGTGGGTGTCGCCGTGTCCCGGGAAGTGCTTGGCGGTGGAGGCGACACCGGACGACTCGTAGCCTTCGACCTCGGCCGTGACGAGCCGGGCGACGGACCCCGGATCGCTGCCGAAGGAGCGGACGCCGATGACGGGGTTGGCCGGGTTGACGTTGACGTCGGCCACCGGGGAGTAGTTCTGGCGGATGCCCAGCGCGCGCAGCTCACGGCCCGCGACCCGGCCGAGCGTACGGGCGTCGGAGCGGGAACCGCCCGCGCCGACGGCCATCGCGCCCGGGAAGAGGGTGGCGGGCTCGCCCACCCGGGCCACGATGCCGTGCTCCTGGTCGGTGGAGATCAGTACGGGCAGTCCGCGGGGGAGGTCCAGGGACGCCTTCTGGATGCCGTTCGACAGGTCCGCGATCTGGTGCGGGGCGCGGGTGTTGTGCGCCCACGCGAAGTAGATGATGCCGCCGACCCGGTACTTCGCCAGCAATTCGGCGGCCGTGCGGACGCCGATCTCGTCGAGGTTGGCGTCGATGTCGGCCTGGTCGGGGGCGGTGGCGGAGTGGCCGTAGACCCGCATCACGAACAGCTGGCCGACCTTCTCCTCCAGCGTCATACGGGAGATGAGGGCGCGCAGCCTTCTGTCGTCGTGCGCGGACGGGCCGGTGGCCGCGTGGACGGTCCCGGCGGACGCGAGGGCCGTGGTGACGCCCGCCGTGGCGGCGAGGACGGCGCGTCTGGACGGACGTGCGGTGCTTCCCGTGCTGCTGTCGGGCACGTGCGCTCCTTTGGAAGGTGATCCGCGGGGAACCGGGGATCGGGGTCCGGGGATCGGGGGGTCCGGGGGTCGCTGAAGGAAACTGCCAGGAGGTCAGCAATATCTGGGAAGTTTCTGCCAGTCAAGAGAATGCGCAGCAACCGGCGAGGGTCCGTCACCGGGGCAGGGGGAGTGGGCGGCCGGCTCAGCGGGGCGTGTGCGCCGACACCTCGGGCCAGTGCTCCCGCAGCGTACGGACGGTCTCCGCGATCGCCGGACGGCGGGCCGCGCCGGTACGCCACAGCGCGTACAGCCGTCGTACGGGCATGGGGTCGAGCGGCACCTCCGCCACCCCCTTCGGCAGCGGGCCGCGCCCCAGCCGGGGGATCAGCGCGATACCGAGCCCGGCCGCGACCAGGGCGACCAGGGTCGGGTTCTCGTCGGCCTGGTGGACGATCTCCGGCTCGTGCCCGGCGGTGCGCAGGGTGCGCACCAGCCACTCGTGGCAGACCCGCCCCGGCGGCTGGCAGATCCACCGCTCCCCGCCCAGCTCCTCCCGCCGTACGGCCGTACGCCCCGCGAAGGCGTGACCCTCGGGCACCAGCAGATCGCACAGGTCGTCGCCGATGACCGCCTGGTCCACGCCCGCCGGGGCGGGCAGGGGCGCGATGTCCCAGTCGTGCGCGATGACGAGATCGACGGCGCCCTTGGCGACGAGGTCCACGGAGAGATGGGGGTCGATCTCGGTGAGCCGGGTGTCGAGCGTGGGGTGCCGGAGGGCCAGGTCGGCGAGTACGGGCGGCATCAGCCCGCGCGCCGCCGACGCGAACGCCGCGATGGTCAGCCGCCCGGCCGGCACCCCGCGCCGCTCCTCCAGCTCGGTCTCCGCCCGCTCCACGATGGCCATCAACTCACGCGCGGCCGCGACCAGTTGGTGTGCCTCGTCGGTCAGTCGTACGCTCCGGCCCTCGCGCTCGAGAAGCACCGTCCGTGTCTCCCGTTCCAGCTTGGCGATCTGCTGGGAGACGGCGGAGGAGGTGTAGCCGAGGGCCACGGCGGCGGCGCCGACGGTGCCGTGGACGGAGACGGCGTGCAGGGCGCGCAGCCGCTGGAGGTCGAGCATGACGGCTCCCGGTACGGATCAGCGGTGCTTCATTGGGCGGCGGTGCTTCGGTGATGGCGGTGCATTGATTAGCGGTGCTTCATCCAACCATGCAGGAATCTTCGCTGGTGCTGAAGTGTGGGGGGCGGTGATCCTCGACGTATGCGACCTTCCCACCTGCTTCTCGCCGTCCTCGTCACCGCCGTGTGGGGAGTGAACTTCACCGTCATCGAGGTCGGGCTCGACCACTTCCCGCCGCTGCTGTTCTCCGCCCTGCGCTTCCTGGTGGCGGCGCTGCCGGCGGTGTTCTTCGTGGGGCGGCCCAAGGTGGCGTGGAAGTGGATCGTGGGGGTGGGGCTGGCGCTGGGGGTGGCCAAGTTCGGGCTGCTGTTCGTCGGCATGGACGCGGGCATGCCGGGCGGGCTGTCGTCCCTGGTGCTGCAGATCCAGGCGGTGTTCACGGCGCTGTTCGCGTTCGCGCTCCTGGGCGAACGCCCTTCGCGGATACGGCTGGTGGGCATGACGGTCGCCCTGGCCGGGATCGGTGTGGCCGCCGTGGACGAGGGCACGTCGGGCCCGCTGCTCGGCTTCGCCCTGGTCGTCGCGGCGGCGGCCTGCTGGGGTGTCTCCAACATCCTCACCCGCAGGGCGGCACCCCCGGACGCCCTGAACTTCATGATCTGGGTGAGCACGGTGCCGGTGTTGCCGCTGCTCGGCCTCTCCCTGCTGCTGGAGGGCCCGTCGCGGGACCTGGACGCGCTGCGCGGCCTGGACTGGGCGGGCGCGGGCACGGTGCTCTTCGTCGCCTGGGTCGCCACGGTGTTCGGCTTCGGCGCCTGGGGGTGGCTGCTGCGCCGCCACCCCGCGTCGACGGTCGCGCCGTTCTCCCTGCTCGTCCCGGTCTTCGGGATGTCGTCGGCCGCGCTGTTCCTGGGCGAGTCGGTGACCCCGCTGCGGTGGTGCGCGGCGGCACTGCTGGTGGGCGGGGTGGCTCTGGCGTCGGTGACGGTGAAACCCGTTCGACGGGCGGCGGCGCTCGCGGAGGAAGCGCCGGTCGGCGGATGAGGGGACGATCGCGGACGAGCTCCGCGATCCCGGGCCCCGAGCTCGCGCGCGGGCAGCCTCACGCCGACTCGGTCAGCAACCGCGTCATGTGCTCACGCCCCGGGCCGAGCAGCCCGGCCAACGGCGCCACCGTGTCGTACCACCGCTTCTCGTACTCCCAGCACAGCCAGCCGTCCCACCCGTGCCGGGAGAGCAGCTCCACACAGTCCGCCAGCGGCAGCACCCCCGCCCCGAGCGGCAGCGGCGTCGTGTCGTCGGCGGAGGCGATGTCCTTGACCTGCACGTACCCGAGGTGCGGGGAGAGGGCGGCGTAGCTCTCGGCGGGCTGTTCGCCGCCGAGCCAGGTGTGCATCACGTCCCACAGCGCGCCCACCTGACGGTGGCCGACCAGACCGAGGATCCGCATCGCGTCGGCACCGGTGCGGTGCGAGTCGTGGGTCTCCAGGAGGATGCGTACGTCCAGGTCGGCGGCGTACTCGGCGGCCGTGCCCAGCCGGCGGGCGGCGGTCGCGTCCGCCTCCTGCGGACTCTGCTCGGTGCCGCCGCCGGGGAAGACCCGGACGAAGGGGGCGCCGAGGTCGCGGGCGAGGTCGAGGAGGGCGCGGATCTCGGCGAGTACGGGTTCGTCCTCGCCGGGCGCGGCGACCCGGGCGTATCCGGCGAGGCCCGTGATCTGGACGCCGGCCGCGGTGAACCGGGCGGCGGTGTCGGCACGTTCGGCGGGGCCGAGCCCCGGGTGGACGGGTTCCTCGGGGTGGGTGCGCAGCTCGACACCGTGGTAGCCGTGCGCGGTCGCGAGACCCAGCACGTCGGCGAGGGGCAGCCCGGGAACACCGAGGGTGGAGAACGCCAGCTTCATGGCAACGGACCCTACCGGCGCGCACGCCGTTCCGGCGCGATGAAGCCGGCGGCGGGGTGCGGCTGGGTGGGGGCGGATCGCGCAGTTCCCCGCGCCCCTGAGGTGACCGTGGCCACGTGCGGCCCGGTGGGGGCTGATCGCGCAGTTCCCCGCGCCCCTAGGAAGCGCCCCTCCCGGCACCGGCAGAGGCCCCGCCGAACACCCACGACACACCCGCACGGGACAACGCACCCCCTTCGAGGGGCGCGGGGAACTGCGCGAGAACCCACAGCGCACCCGCACGGGACAACGCGCCTTTTCAAGGGGCGCGGGGAACTGCGCGAGAACCCACAGCGCACCCGCACGGGACAACGCACCCCCCTCAAGGGGCGCGGGGAACTGCGCGAGACCCCCAACGGGCCGAGGTCCGTTCAGTCCCGCGGCCCCGCCGTGGACCCCCGCACCATCAGCTCGCCCCGAACCCCCGCCACACCCCCCGGCGGCTCCTCCTCCCGCCCCATCGCGATCCGCCCCGCCCGAGCCCCCGCCTCCGCCAACGGCAACCGCACCGTCGTCAGTGCCGGCACGACGTCGATGCTGAACGGCAGATCGTCGAACCCGGCGACGGACACGTCGTCGGGAATCCTCAGCCCCGACTCCCGCAGCGCCGCGCACGCGCCCAGCGCGACGGAGTCGTTCGCCGCGACGACCGCCGTCAACGACGGATCCCGCCGCAGGAGTTCGAGCGTCGCCTCGTACCCCGACCGCCGGTCGTACCGCCCGTGCACGGTCCACCGAGGGTCCTCCGAGATCCCGTGCGCCGCCAGCGCGTCCCGGTGTCCCTCCAGCCGGTGCCGCGTCGTCGTCCGCTCCAGGGGCCCCGCGATGTACCCGAGCCGCCGGTGCCCCAGCCCGATCAGATGCTCGGTCAGTTCCTGCCCGCCGCCCCGGTTGTCGAAGGTCAGCGCGATCGCCCCGGTCTCCGGCGCCTGCGGCCGCCCGCACAGCACCACCCGCGTCCCGGCGTCCACCAGCTTCCGCAGCTTCGCGTCCATGGCCACCCGGTGCGGCGCGTCCTCGATCGCGCCACCCGTCAGCACCACCGCCGCCGCCCGCTGCCGCTGAAGCAGCGTGAGATACGTCAGTTCCCGCTCGGGCGAGCCCCCCGTGTTGCACACGACCGCGAGTCTCTCCCCGCCCGCGCGCCCGCCGGGACCGCCGATCTCCGCCTGGATCGCGCTCGCCATGATCCCGAAGAACGGGTCGGCGATGTCGTTCACCAGGATCCCCACCAGGTCGGAGGTGGCGGCGGCCAGCGCGCTGGCGGGACCGTTGAGGACGTAGTCCAGCTCGTCCACGGCCTTCAGCACCCGCTCACGGGTGGACGCGGCCACGGGATAGTTCCCGTTGAGCACGCGCGACACCGTCGCGGGGGAGACCTGCGCGCGAGCCGCCACGTCCGCCAGGGTCACCGTCATGTCTCGTCCTCCGCCTCGCGCGTCATGCCGTACGCCGTCGTACACATCCACGCCCACACCCGTGGTTCCGACCAGACCCTATGGCCATCCGCGCGGTTGTTCGCCCCCTCGAACAACTCGCATCCGCCGTGGTCTTGTCCACACCGACGTTCAGAGGCTAGCTTCTACGTACATAGAAAGCGCTTGCTGTCACGCTCACCAGTCGGGCGTATGCGGCGCGCGAACCGCGTACGAAGGGAATGACGTGACACGCAAGACGGTGCGTATCGCCATGAACGGTGTGACCGGGCGCATGGGCTACCGCCAGCACCTCGTCCGCTCCATCCTGGCCCTGCGTGAGCAGGGCGGCCTCGACCTCGGTGACGGCACCGTGCTGTGGCCGGAGCCGGTCCTGGTCGGCCGCCGGGAGCACGCGCTGAAGTCCCTGGCCGAACGGCACGGGCTCGAGCACATCTCCACGGACCTGGACGCCGTACTCGCCGACGACAGCGTCGACATCTACTTCGACGCGCAGGTGACCTCGGCCCGCGAGGAGGCGCTCAGGAAGGCCATCGCGGCCGGCAAGCACATCTACACCGAGAAGCCGACCGCCACCGGCCTCGACGGCGCCCTGGAACTCGCCCGCCTGGCGAACGCGGCCGGCATCAAGCACGGCGTCGTCCAGGACAAGCTGTTCCTCCCCGGCCTGCTCAAGCTGAAGCGCCTCATCGACGGCGGCTTCTTCGGCCGGATCCTGTCCGTGCGCGGCGAGTTCGGCTACTGGGTCTTCGAGGGCGACTGGCAGGACGCGCAGCGCCCGTCGTGGAACTACCGCAGCGAGGACGGCGGCGGCATCGTCGTCGACATGTTCCCGCACTGGGAATACGTGCTGCACGAGCTGTTCGGCCGGGTGAAGTCCGTACAGGCCCTCACCGCCACCCACATCCCGCAGCGCTGGGACGAGAACGGCAAGCCGTACGACGCCACCGCCGACGACGCCGCCTACGGCGTCTTCGAACTCGACGGCGGCGCCATCGCCCAGATCAACTCCTCGTGGGCGGTCCGCGTCAACCGCGACGAACTGGTCGAGTTCCAGGTCGACGGCACCGAGGGCTCCGCCGTCGCCGGCCTGCGCAACTGCCGTGTCCAGCACCGCTCCGCCACCCCCAAGCCGGTCTGGAACCCGGACATCCCCGCCACCGAGGTCTTCCGCGACCAGTGGCAGGAGGTCCCGGACAACGGCGAGTTCGACAACGGCTTCAAGGCGCAGTGGGAACTGTTCCTCAAGCACGTCTACGCCGACGCCCCCTACCACTGGGACCTGCTGGCCGGCGCCCGCGGAGTCCAGCTCGCCGAACTGGGCCTGCGGTCCTCGGCGGAGGGCAGCCGCCTCGACGTCCCGGAGATCGCGCTGTGACCCTCCACCTCCCCGACGCGAACGGCACCCTGCGCGCCTACGAACCCCGCACCGAACCCCTCACCACCACCCCCGGTGCCCCCTTCACCTCCCGTACGGTCTTCTCGGCCGCGCACGTCGTCGCCGACCCGTACGCGGACGTGTCCCCCGACTCACCGGCCGCCGTCGACTGGGACGCCACCCTCGCCTTCCGCCGCCACCTGTGGTCGCACGGGCTCGGAGTAGCCGAGGCCATGGACACCGCCCAGCGCGGCATGGGCCTGGACTGGGCGGGCGCGGCCGAACTGATCCGCCGCTCCGCCGCCGAGGCGAGGTCGGCCGGCGGCCGTATCGCCTGCGGCGTGGGAACGGACCAGCTCACCGCCCCCGCGACCCTCGCCGAGGTCCGGCAGGCGTACGAGGAACAGCTCGCGCTCGTCGAGGAGTCGGGCGCGCAGGCCATCCTCATGGCCTCCCGCGCCCTGGCCGCGACGGCGCGGGGCCCGGAGGACTACCTGGAGGTCTACGGCCACCTCCTCCGCCAGGCCGCGGAGCCGGTCGTACTCCACTGGCTGGGACCGATGTTCGACCCGGCGCTCGAGGGCTACTGGGGCTCGCCCGACCTCGACGCCGCCACCGACACCTTCCTCGAGGTGATCGCCGCCCACCCCGACAAGGTCGACGGCATCAAGGTCTCCCTCCTCGACGCCCAGCGCGAGATCGACCTGCGCCGCCGCCTCCCGCAGGGCGTGCGCTGCTACACCGGCGACGACTTCAACTACCCCGAGCTGATCGCGGGCGACGACCAGGGCTTCAGCCACGCCCTGCTCGGCATCTTCGACCCGCTGGGCCCGCTCGCCGCGGAGGCGGTCCGCGTCCTCGACACCGGGAACACGGAGGGCTTCCGCGCCCTCCTCGACCCCACCGTCGAGCTCTCCCGCCACCTCTTCCAGGCCCCCACCCGCTTCTACAAGACCGGCGTGGTCCTCCTGGCCTGGCTCGCCGGCCACCAGTCCCACTTCACGATGGTCGGCGGGCTCCAGTCGGCGCGTTCCCTGCCGCACTTCGCCCGCGCCTACGAACTCGCCGACGGCCTCGGCCTGTTCCCCGACCCCAAGCTCGCCGAGGACCGCATGAGAACCCTGCTCGACCTGTACGGAGTGACCCGATGACCGCGGACCTCACCCGTTTCAGCATCAACCAGATGACGGTCAAGCAGCTGTCCCTGCCCGAACTGGTCGACGCCTGCCGCGACGTGGGTGTGCCGGGTGTGGGCCTGTGGCGCGAGCCGGTCCAGGCGTACGGCGTCGAGGCAGCCGCGAAACTGGTCCGCGACGCGGGCCTGACGGTGACGACCCTGTGCCGCGGCGGCTTCCTCACCGCGACCGCCCCCGACGAACGGGCGGCGGCCCTCGCCGACAACCGCCGGGCCGTCGACGAGGCGGCCGCCCTCGGCACCGACACCCTGGTCCTGGTCTCCGGCGGCCTCCCGCCCGGCTCCAGGGACCTGCGCGCCGCCCGCGAACGCATCGCCGACGCCCTCGCCGAACTCGCCCCCTACGCCGAGGAACACGGGGTGAGACTGGCCATCGAGCCCCTGCACCCGATGTTCGCCTCCGACCGCTGCGTGGTCTCGACCCTCGCCCAGGCCCTGGACATCGCGGAACGCTTCCCCGCCCACCAGGTCGGCGTCACCGTCGACACGTACCACATCTGGTGGGACGACCGGGCTCCCGCCCAGATCGCCCGCGCCGGAGCCACCGGCCGTATCCACACCTTCCAGCTCGCCGACTGGATCACCCCGTTGCCCGAGGGCGTCCTCAACGGCCGCGGCCAGATCGGCGACGGCGCGATCGACATGCGCGCATGGCGGACCTACGTGGAGGAGGCCGGCTACACGGGCCCGATCGAGGTCGAACTCTTCAACGACACCCTCTGGACCCGAGACGGCCGCGAACTCCTCGCGGAAACAGCGTCCCGCTTCGTGGAGCACGCGGGCTAGCAGCCGTACACGGGCGGGACCCGGGTCCCGCCCGTCAGCCCGTCACCGACGGCCGCGTCCAGCGTGGGGAACGGATGCCGGAAAAAATGCGGAAGGACCGTGCAACCCTCCCCGCACCTCGCGGGTCGTACGTGGTGTCAGAACCTCTGGGTGGGGACCCGGGGGGGATTTCGAGGGGTTCTGACGGGGGAGGGACCGAGGGGGCCCGGTCGACGGACCGGGCCCCCTCGAAAACAGCCCGTCCGGCCGTCCGGCCGCCTAGAAGAACACCCCGCAGCGCAGCAGCACATTCGCGTACGGCCGTGCCTCACCCGTGCGTACGACGAGCCGCGCGCCGGCGCTCAGCTCCTTGAGCCGCTCGTGCGGGACCAGGGTCAGGGCGGGGAAGCGGTCCGTCAGCAGCCCGGCCGCCGCCGGGTTGGCGTCCCGTATCTCCGAGGCGGCCGTCGCGCCCTCGACGACCAGCTCGTCCAGCATCCCCTCCAGCACCTCCGCGAACGAGGGCACGCCGGCGCGGAAGGCGAGGTCCACCACGCGCGGCCCGTCCGGTATCGGCATTCCGGCGTCGCACACCAACACCCCGTCGCCATGGCCGAGTGCGGCGAGGGCTCCGGTGAGATGCCGGTTCAGGATTCCGTGCTTCCTCACAGCGCCGCCACCTCCGCCGCCGTGGGGAAGGACACCTGCGCGCCCTCCCGGGTGACCGTCACCGCGCCCACCCGGGCCGCGTACGCCGCGGCCTGCGCGAGCGGCTCGCCCGCGCCGAGCCGCCAGGCCAGCGCGGCGGTGAACGCGTCACCCGCCCCGGTGGTGTCCACGGCACGCACCTTCACGGACGGCACCCGGGCGACACCGTCGGCGGACGCCACCAGCGCCCCCTCGCCGCCCAGCGTCACCACCACCGACCGCGGCCCGCGCGCGAGCAGCAGCTCCGCCCACTCCTCGGGGCTGTCCCCCGTGGCCGCGCCGCCGAGGATCACCTTCGCCTCGTGCTCGTTGACGATCAGCGGATCGCAGGCCGCCAGCACCTCCGCCGGCAGCGGCAGCGGCGGCGACGGGTTCAGCACGAACCGGCTGCCCGGCGCCAGACTCCGCACCACCTCCACCACCGTCTCCAGCGGGATCTCCAGCTGCGCCGACACCACCCGGGAGGCGTGGAACAGGCCCCCGGCCGCCCGCACGTCCGCCGGAGTCAGCCGGCCGTTGGCACCCGGCGACACGACGATGCTGTTGTCACCCGACGGGTCCACCTGGATCAGCGCGACACCCGTCGGCGCCCCGCCCACCAGCACACCCACCGTGTCCACCCCGGCCGCCCGCTGCGAGTCCAGCAGCAGCCGGCCGTGCCCGTCGTCGCCGACCCGCGCCAGCAGCGCCGTACGGGCACCGAGACGGGCGGCCGCGGCGGCCTGGTTGGCGCCCTTGCCGCCCGGGTGGACGGCCAGGTCGGAACCGAGGACCGTCTCCCCGGCGCCCGGCCGGCGCTCGACACCGATCACGAGGTCGGCGTTGGCCGATCCCACGACCAGCAGGTCGTAGTCGTACATGAAGTGGCTCCCCACTTGGTCCTGCGGGGCGGACGGCCGTCGTGGCCGCCCGCCCCGGTCCTGCCCGCCGGTGTCAGCCGCCGAAGCCGGCCACGTTCTCCTTCGTGACCACCTTCACCGGAACCTTCACCATCGCGTCGGTCTTCTTGCCCTCGGCCGCGCGCAGCGCGTTGTCCACCGCGATCCGGCCGAGTTCCCTCGGCTGCTGTGCGACGGACGCGTACAGCGTGCCCGCCTCGACCGCCTTGAGCCCGTCAGGCGTGCCGTCGAAGCCGACGACCTGGACCGACTTGCCGGCCTTCGAGCCGAGCGCCTTGAGCGCGCCGAGCGCCATCTCGTCGTTCTCGGCGAACACGCCGTCGACGTCCGGGTGCGCCTGGAGCAGGTTCGTCATCACGTCCAGGCCCTTGGTGCGGTCGAAGTCCGCGGGCTGCTTCGCGACCACCTTGATGCCCGGGTAGTCCTTCAGGCCCTCGGCGAAGCCCGCGCCGCGCTCCCGGCTGGCGGAGGTGCCGGCCTGGCCCTGGAGGATCACGATGGTGCCCTCGCCGCCGAGCTTCTCGGCGAGCGCCTTGGCGCCCAGCGCGCCGCCCTCGACGTTGTCGGAGGCGACCAGCGCGGACGTCTTCGCCTTGTTGACGCCCCGGTCCACGGCGACGACGGGGATGTCGTCGTTGTTCGCCGAGCGCACCGAGGGGCCGGCGGCGTCCGAGTCGACCGGGTTGACGATGATCGCGGACCGGCTGCCGCTGACGAAGTTCTGCAGCTGGTTGGCCTGCTGCGAGGCGTCGTTCTGCGCGTCCGTGACCGTCAGGTCCACGCCCAGCTGCTTCGCCCGCTCCTCCGCGCCGGCCCGGATCTGTACGAAGAACGGGTTGTTCAGCGTGGACAGCGACAGACCGACCTTCTGCGTCTTGCCGGCCGAAGAGCCGCCGTGCAGCAGCGAGGTGGCCGCGATCACCGCGATGGTGACGACCGCCGCGACCGTATAGGTGAGCGCCTGCTTCCTCCGGTTCCCGCCGGGGTCCGCCGCCGCCGGGGCCGTACTCGTACCCGCCTTGCGGCGGGCCGTGTCCAGCAGCACCGCCAGCGCGATCACCACACCGATGACCACCTGCTGCCAGAACGCGGAGACGGAGAGCAGGTTCAGGCCGTTGCGCAGCACGGCGAGGATCAGCGCGCCGATCAGGGTGCCGGACGCCTTGCCGGTGCCGCCCGCGAGGGAGGCACCGCCGATGACGACGGCGGCGATCGCGTCGAGCTCGTAGCCCTGCGCGGCCTGCGGCTGCGCGGAGGAGAGCCGGGCGGCGAGCACGATGCCCGCGGTGGCGGCGAACAGGCCCGAGAACGCGTAGATGGCGATCTTCTGCCGCTTGACCCGCAGCCCGGACAGCCGGGCCGCCTCCTCGTTGCCGCCGATGGCGTACATGGAGCGGCCGATGTAGGTGCGGCGCAGCACGAACGCCGTCAGCAGACCCATGACCGTCAGCACGATCACCGGCACGGGCAGCCAGCCGCCCAGGTTGTCACCCAGGTGCGAGACGGAGTCGGGGATCGCGATGGGCGACCCCTGCGAGATCACCAGCGACAGCCCGCGCCCCACGGACAGCATGGCCAGCGTCGCGATGAACGGCGGCATCTTCCCGTACGAGATCAGGAAGCCGTTGACGACGCCGCACCCTATGCCGGTGAGGACCGCCAGCAGCACCGCCAGGGCGACGGGCACCCCCGCCTCGGTGGCGCTCCACGCGAGCACGGTGGCCGACAGGGCGGCGACCGAGCCGACGGACAGGTCGATGCCCGCCGAGACGATGACGAAGGTCATGCCGAAGGCGAGGATCGCGGTGACGGCCGCCTGCACACCGATGTTCAGCAGGTTGTCGGTGGTGAGGAAGTCGCCGGAGAGCGCCGCCATGGCGATCACGAGGGCGATCAGCGCGGTGAGCGCGCCGTTGTCGAGGAGCAGACGGCGCAGGCCGCCCGGGGCGCTCTGCGCGCCCGGCCTGCTCTTGAGCGTGTCAGTTGCCACGGGGGGTCTCCGTTCCGGTGGTGGGGGTGCTGACGGCGAGTGCCATCACGCTGTCCTGGGTGGCCTGGTCGGCGGCCAGTTCGCCGGCGATCCGGCCCTGCGCCATGACCAGGACGCGGTCGCTCATGCCGAGGACCTCGGGCAGATCGCTGGAGATCATCAGGACGGCGGCGCCCTGCGCGGTCAGTTCGTTGATGAGCTGGTAGATCTCGACCTTGGCGCCCACGTCGATCCCGCGGGTCGGCTCGTCGAGGATGAGGACCCGGGTGTCGGCCAGCAGCCACTTGCCGATGACGACCTTCTGCTGGTTGCCGCCGGACAGGGTGCGTACATGCTGGCCGAGGCCCGCCATCCGCACTCCGAGCTGCCGGGCGATCCGGTCCGCGGCCGTGTGCTGCCCCTTGAGGTCCACGAGGCCGCCGCGGGCGCTGGTGCGCAGGGTGACCAGTCCGAGGTTCTCCTCCACGGAGGCGTCGAGCACCAGCCCCTGGCCCTTGCGGTCCTCGGGCACCAGGCCGATACCGGCCGCCATGGCGGCGTTCACGTCGCCGCGCCGCAGGGCCGTGCCCGCGACCCGTACCGAGCCCCGGTCGTAGGGGTCCGCGCCGAACACGGCCCGGACGACCTCGGTCCGGCCCGCGCCGACCAGGCCCGCGATGCCGACGACCTCACCGGCCCGCACCTCGAAACCGACGTCGTGGAAGACGCCGTCCCGGGTCAGGCCCTCGACCTTGAGCAGCGCGTCACCGGCCTCGGCACGCTCACGCGGGTACTGCTGCTCGATCGACCGCCCCACCATGAGCCGTACGAGCTCGTCCCGCGGCGTGGATGCGGGCACCTGGCCGATGCTGCGGCCGTCCCGGATCACCGTCACCCGGTCGCCCAGGGCGGCGATCTCCTCCAGATGGTGGGTGATGAAGACGATCCCCACGCCGTCCTCGCGCAGCCGGCGCACGATCGAGAACAGCTTCTCGACCTCCTCCGAGGTCAGCACGGCGGTCGGCTCGTCCATGATCAGGACGCGCGCGTCCAGGCTCAGCGCCTTCGCGATCTCCACCATCTGCAGCCGGGCGATGCCCAGTTCACGCACCTGCGTGTGCGGGGAGACCTTCACGCCGACCCGCTCAAGGAGGACGGCGGCGTCCGCCTCCATCCGCTTGCGGTCGATCATGCCGAACCGGCGCGGCTGACGCCCCAGGAAGATGTTCTCGGCCACCGTCAGATCGGGGACGAGGTTGAACTCCTGGTAGATGGTGGCGATCCCGAGCCGCTCGGAGTCCTGCGCACCGTCGATGCGCACATCCTCGCCGCCGACCGTGATCCGGCCGCTGTCGGGGGTGTAGGCACCGGAGAGCATCTTGATGAGGGTGCTCTTGCCCGCGCCGTTCTCACCGAGGAGCACATGCACCTCGCCCCGGCGCAGGTCGAAGTCGACGCTGTCGAGGGCGACCACGCCCGGGAAGGTCTTGCGCAGGCCCTCGATGCGCAGCAACTCGTCCGCGTTGCTCACGACGTACTCCTTCGTACGGGGGAGGGATGGGGGGACTGGGTGGTGGGGGCCGGCTCACCGCACGAGCGGCGTACGACGAGCCGGGCGGGCAGGGTCACGGACTCACCGGGTCTGCCCTCGATACGGTCGACCAGCGCGCGTACGGCGGCCCGGCCCAGGGCGCCCGTCGGCTGGGCGATCGCGGTGACCGGCGGATCGGTGTGCACGAACCAGCGCACGTCGTCGAACGCGGCCAGCGCCAGGTCGTCGGGCACCCGCAGGCCCCGCGCGCGTACGGCGTCCAGCGCGCCGAGCGCCATCAGGTTGTCGGCGGCGAACACGACCTCGGGCGGTTCGGCCAGATCGAGGAAGCCCTCGGTGACCCGGCGGCCGCTGTCGGCCTGGAAGTCGCCCTGGCCTATGTAGGCGTCGGGGAGGTCGAGGCCGTGATCGCCGAGCGCCTCCCGGAAGGCGTCCACGCGCTCGCGGCCCGTCGTGGTGGCGGCGGGGCCCGCGATGATCGCGAGCCGGCGGTGCCCGAGCGCGTGAAGATGCGCCACGAGGTCCCGTACGGCGTCCCGCCCGTCCGACCTGACGACGGGCACGTCCACACCGGGGATCCACCGGTCGACGAACACCATGGGCGTACCGGCTCGGGCCGCCTCCAGCATGCGCGGCGAACCGCGGTCGGTGGGGGAGACGAGCAGGCCGTCGATACGGCGGTCCAGCAGCGTCGTGACGTGGTGGTCCTGGAGCTCCGGCCGCTCGTCGGCGTTGCCGATGATCACGCTGTAGCCGAGCGCGCGGGCCTCCTCCTCGACGGAGCGGGCCAGCTCGGTGAAGTACGGGTTCATCACGTCGCTGATCACCAGCCCGAGGGTGCGGGTCTGATCGGTGCGCAACGAACGTGCGACGGCGTTCGGCCGGTAGCTCAGCGCCTCCACGGCGGCCATCACCCGCCGGCGCGCGTCGTCGCTGACCGACGGATGGTCGTTCAGCACCCGCGACACCGTGGCGACGGAGAGCCCCGCCTCGGCAGCGACATCCTTGATGCTCGCCATCACCGCTCCACCTCCTCGTGGAATCGATTACATGAGGAATTGGAAACGATTACACGGGGTGGAAGCAAGGGGGGTGGGGGTGGCCGATACGCAATCGTGACCGGGGGTGGAGGCGGGCCGGGGGCGGGTTGTGACCGCCGCCCCGGGAGATGTGACCCTTGGGGCCACTCGCAAAGGCCCGGCCCCGGCCCCGTCAGGCTGCGGACAGTTCGCACCACACGTACTTGCCGTGACTGCCGTGCCTGGCGAGAGGCTGCCACCCCCACACGTCGGCGCAGGCCCGCACCAGGGCCAGGCCCCGCCCGTCCTCCGACTCGGCCTGCCCTTCGAACGGCCTCGGCGGTTTTGGGGGTTGGGGGTCCGCGTCCCACGCCCCGATCCGCAACGTCCCCGGCGGCGACCAGCGCACGCGCAGGCCGGCGGGTCCCTTGGTGTGACGTACGGCGTTGGACACCAGCTCCGTGGCGAGGAGTTCGGCGACGTCGACGAGGCGGATGAGGCCGTGCATGGTCAGGATGAGACGCAGGGTGCGGCGGCTGACGGTGACGGCGCGGAGGTCGTGGGGGATGTAAAGGGAGTACTCCCACGGTTCGTTTTCGGGCATGCGGAACTCCGTTGTCGGTGAGGGGGAGTGAGGAAGGGGTCCTGGTGTCGTTGCCGCAGCCGTCATGGCAGGACGGGGCGGTGCGCTTCCGGTGACCCGGTGTCGCACGGTGTGCGTCGCGTCACTGACGGTAGGGCTAACATGTCATACGCGGCAAGCCGATCGCCTAATCTGCCCCCGAACGGGTCGCGCCGGCGGACTCGTTGATCCGAAGGAGTCCTGCATGGTCTTGAGGCGCGAGTGCACCGCACGTCAGTTGCGTCTGGCAGTCGAATTGCGCAGGTTGCGAGACGCCGCAGGGCTCTCCGCCATGGAGGCGGCGGCATTGCTCGGAGTGAACCGCGTCCAGATCAGCCACATCGAGTCCGGCCTGGCGGGTGTGAGCGAAGAGCGCCTGCGCCGCCTCGCGGCGCACTACTCGTGTACGGACGAGGCGTTCATCGACGCCCTCGTCGCCATGGCGACGGACCGGACTCGTGGCTGGTGGGAGGAGTACCGAGGCCTGCTCCCCACGCCGTTCCTGGACCTCGCCGAGTTGGAGCACCACTCCACGTTCCGGTGGGACGTGGAGTTCCTGTTCATTCCCGGCCTGTTGCAGACGGAGGACTACGCCCGTGCCGCCTTCGCTTCCCGGGTGCCAGAACTTCCCCGTGAGGAGCTGGATCTGCGAGTCCGTCACCGGATGCGGCGGAAGGTGACTCTCGAAGCACCGGTCCCGTACGAGGCCGTCGTCCATGAAGCGGCACTTCGTATCAGGGTGGGAAGCCGAGCCACTGCGCGGGCCCAGCTCGCTCGTCTCCTGGCGCTCTCCGAAACCGATCACATCAGCGTGCGCGTCATCCCCTTCGATCTGGACGGCTTCGGTGGTACGTGGAGCCCCATGATGCTGGCGGGTGGAGCTGTGCCCAAGCTGGACACGGCTGTCCGCGACGCACCTCACGGCACCGGGTTCATCGATTCCGAAGCGCAACTCGGCGTCTTTCGAACGGTTTTCCGTAAAGTGGAGGGCGTGTCGCTCGACTCCAGCCGGTCGCGTGACCTCATCCAGAGACTGGCCAAGGAACTGTGAGGCTTCCGTGTCCACCCCTGACAACTGGCGCAAGTCGTCCTACTCCGGCGGCGGTGACGGCAATAACTGCGTGGAGATCGCGTCCTCGCCCACCCGCGCAGCCGTCCGCGACTCCAAGGCCCCCGCCCGAGCCACCCTCACCTTCCGCGCCTCCGCCTTCACCCCCTTCCTCACGGCGCTGAAGGGGCCGGCTTCGACGAAGCCGTGACATCGCGGGCTCGCCGCTCGATGTCGGTGGCTGCTGGCAGGATGCAGACCATGAGCCGGATCATTTCCTACAGCACCGCCGACAAGGCCGACATCCTCACCTTCCTGGGAGGAACGGAACGGCTGACGGTCGTTCAGACGCGCCTTCTCGGCCTCATGCGGGAGAAAGCGAAAGAGAGTCAGGAGGACCTGGAGCGTCAGGGCATAGACCTCGGTCTGACCGTCCCCGACGCGCTGGAGCACCTCGTCGCCGGTCGCGCGGACTCCACGGCCGAATACGCGGGCAGCGCCTACCACCGGGCGCTCCAGCACATCATCGACCACAACGCCTCCGACCCCGCCGACTTCGGTGTCTACTCCAAGCCCTCCACCTTCTTCGGCCTGCTCGACGAGGAACTGCGCCGCGCGGGCGTGAGCGCCGAACTCCTGCTGCACGACCACCTGTTCTCCGGGCCGCCGCCGGAGATCCCCTTCTCCGTTCCCTACGCCGTGGACGGGCCAGACATCGGCATGTTCCCGCTGGCCAAGGCCCAGCCGGCCGCCGACGCCTACCGTGCGGTGCTGGACCGGGTGGACGCGGACTTCCGGTACGACCTCCAGGAGATAGCGGAGAAGCTCGAGACGGAACACCGGGAGTGGGAGTACGCCACGAAGAACATCGACTGGTACACCCAGGACACGATCTTCTTCTCCATCACGGGCTGAGCGGTACGCATCGATGGCGGACGCGGGTCAGGTGAGCCGGGGCGGGGCCGTCCGGGTCGGGCTCCTCCTCGGCGGGGGCACCTCGGTCGTGGCCACCGTCGCCATCGGGCAGGTGTGGGCCGCCTGCGACGTCGGGGTCGACTCGGCGGCGAACTCCTTCACGTTGCTCTTCCTCGCCCCGCTGTTCTGGTTCGCCACGGCGATCCCGCTCGCCGTCCTGTACGGCGTCGTCGCCGGACGGCACCGGCGTGCGGCCCTCGCGGCGGCGCTGCTGCTCGCCGTGTGCTGCGCGTGGTTCCTGGTCACCTGGCTCGGCGTGCTCGACTCCTACCCGGACCCCGTATGCCCGGGGAACGTCCCGCCCTGGTGGCCGGAGTTCATACCCGCGTCATGACCTGGGCGGAACGGCGGAGCCGTCCCTGCCGTACCTGCGGAACTCCGACGTCTCCACCGTCCACGGCCCGAACGGCACCGAGTCGCCGAAGATGTACGGCTCCTTGTTGCTGTAGCGGCCCCTGCACGGCTCGGAGTGCACCTCGATGGTGCCGGTGCGCGGGTCCACGATCATGTAGCGCGGGATGCCCATGGCCGGATAGTCGGCCAGCTTCTCGTCGTAGTCGTTGCTCGGGTTGGACGGCGAGACGATCTCGACAGCGGCCAGCACCTGCGTCGCATCGACGGCCAGGCCCTCTTCGTCGAGCGTCGCCTCGGGGATCACCACGGCATCGGGCCGGCGCATGCGCCCGATGGCAGGGTGCTCGATCTCGGGTCCGTTGGCGCAGATGTAACCGGGGTGGGTGCGGGGCAGTTGCGCGTCCAACTGCTTGCAGATGCGGCGGACAGCCCCCTCGTGGCGCTTGGACGGGCACATCATCGCCAGTATCGGACCGGACGGCCCGATCTCGACGCTCCACGACCCCTCGAGCTGCTCCGAGTAGGCCCCGAGGTCTGCGGCGATGGCGCGCATCTTGGCGTAGTCCATGAGGCCAGCGTACTGAGGGGGCGACTTCCCGGCCGCCCTGTCACACCCCACCGGTACCGTCGGATCATGTCCAACCAGTCCGCAGCCGGTGCCCCCGGCGAACGCCGGCTCGCCACGCTCGAAGGTGTGCTGGAGCGGGTCACGTACGCCAACGAGGAGAACGGGTACACCGTCGCCCGGGTGGACACCGGCCGAGGCGGCGGTGATCTGCTCACCGTCGTCGGCGCGCTGCTCGGCGCGCAGGTCGGGGAGTCGCTGCGGATGGAGGGGCGTTGGGGGTCGCATCCGCAGTACGGGAAGCAGTTCCACGTCGAGAACTACACGACCGTGCTGCCCGCCACCGTCCAGGGCATCCGGCGCTATCTCGGATCCGGGCTGGTCAAGGGCATCGGGCCGGTGTTCGCCGACCGCATCACCCAGCACTTCGGCGTCGACACCCTCACCGTCATCGAGGAGGAGCCCAAGCGGCTGATCGAGGTGCCGGGTCTCGGGCCCAAGCGGACCAAGAAGATCGCCGACGCCTGGGAGGAGCAGAAGGCGATCAAGGAGGTCATGCTCTTCCTCCAGACCGTCGAGGTGTCGACGTCCATCGCCGTACGCATCTACAAGAAGTACGGCGACGCCTCCATCTCCGTCGTGAAGAACCAGCCGTACCGGCTCGCCGCCGACGTCTGGGGCATCGGCTTTCTCACCGCCGACAAGATCGCCCAGTCCGTCGGGATCCCGCACGACAGTCCGGAGCGGGTGAAGGCCGGGCTGCAGTACGCGCTGTCGCAGGCCACCGACCAGGGGCACTGCTATCTCCCCGAGGAGAAGCTGATCGCCGACGCCGTCAAACTCCTCCAGGTGGACACCGGCCTTGTCATCGAGTGCCTCGCCGAACTCGCCGCCGCCCCCGAGGAGGGCGAGGACCCCGGTGTCGTACGGGAGAAGGTGCCCGGGCCCGACGGGGGCGATCCCGTCACCGCCGTCTACCTCGTGCCCTTCCACCGCGCCGAGATCGCCCTCTCCGCCCAGTTGCAGCGGCTGCTCCGCAGCGAGGACGACCGTATGCCGGGCTTTGGGGACGTGGCCTGGGACAAGGCGCTCGGCTGGCTCAAGGGGCGTACGGGCACGGAGCTGGCCCCCGAGCAGGAGGCCGCCGTCAGACTGGCGCTGACCGAGAAGGTCGCGGTGCTCACCGGGGGGCCCGGCTGCGGCAAGTCCTTCACCGTGCGGTCGATCGTCGAGCTGGCGCGGGCGAAGAAGGCCAAGGTGGTGCTCGCCGCGCCCACCGGCCGCGCGGCCAAGCGCCTCGCCGAGCTGACCGGAGCCGAGGCCTCCACCGTGCACCGGCTGCTGGAGCTCAAGCCCGGCGGCGACGCCGCCTACGACCGGGACCGCCCGCTCGACGCCGACCTGGTGGTCGTCGACGAGGCCTCCATGCTGGACCTCCTCCTCGCGAACAAGCTGGCCAAGGCGGTGCCGCCCGGCGCCCACCTCCTCTTCGTCGGTGACGTCGACCAGTTGCCCAGCGTCGGCGCGGGCGAGGTCCTGCGCGATCTCCTCGCCGACGGCAGCCCCGTCCCCGCCGTCCGCCTCACCCGCGTCTTCCGCCAGGCCCAGCAGTCCGGCGTGGTGACCAACGCGCACCGGATCAACGCCGGGCAGCACCCCGTCACCGACGGCATGAAGGACTTCTTCCTCTTCGTCGAGGACGAGACCGAGGAGGCCGGCCGCCTCACCGTCGACGTCGCCGCCCGGCGCATCCCGGCGAAGTTCGGCCTGGACCCCCGTCGTGACGTGCAGGTGCTCGCACCCATGCACCGGGGCCCGGCCGGTGCGGGCACGCTCAACGGGCTGCTCCAGCAGGCCATCACCCCCGCCCGCCCCGACCTCGCCGAGAAGCGGTTCGGCGGCCGGGTCTTCCGCGTGGGCGACAAAGTCACCCAGGTCAGAAACAATTACGAGAAGGGGGAGAACGGGGTCTTCAACGGCACCGTGGGCGTGGTCACCTCGCTCGACCCGGTCGACCAGCGCCTGACGGTACTGACCGACGAGGACGAGGAGGTGCCGTACGACTTCGACGAACTGGACGAGCTGGCACACGCCTACGCCGTGACCATCCACCGTTCCCAGGGCAGCGAATACCCCGCGGTCGTCATCCCCGTCACCACCGGCGCCTGGATGATGCTGCAGCGCAATCTGCTCTACACGGCGGTCACCCGGGCCAAACAACTGGTCGTCCTCGTCGGCTCCCGCAAGGCGATCGGACAGGCGGTGCGCACGGTCTCGGCGGGCCGCCGGTGCACGGCGCTCGACTTCCGCCTCGCCGGCTCCCGCCTCACGCCCCTCTCGGCTCCCGTGTCACCCGTGTGAGCGGCCCGACATCAAAAAATGATCGATCAAATGAGTCACGAAGGTCACAGAGCCCTTCCGGAAGCGGAACACAGCGGGCAGGATGGGCAAGTTGGCGGCACTCAGTGCCGCCGATAGGCCCGATGGTCGACCCCGAGTGCACTCTCCTGCGCCGAGTGGGGGATGGTGGAGACAGTCAGGGCACCTCGAAGATGAGGCACTAGGTCGGTGAGGGAAGACGTGAGCGACAACTCTGTAGTACTGCGGTACGACGGCAGCGAGTACACCTACCCGGTGATCGACAGCACCGTCGGCGACAAGGGCTTCGACATCGGGAAGCTCCGCGCCCAGACCGGTCTGGTGACACTGGACAGCGGCTACGGCAACACCGCGGCCTATAAATCCGGGGTCACGTATCTCGACGGCGAGGCCGGCATCCTCCGGTACCGCGGCTACCCGATCGAGCAGCTGGCGGAGCGCTCCACCTTCCTGGAGGTCGCCTACCTGCTGATCAACGGCGAGCTGCCGACCGTCGACGAGCTCTCCGTGTTCAAGGGCGACATCACGCAGCACACCCTGCTGCACGAGGACGTCAAGAACTTCTACAAGGGCTTCCCGCGCGACGCCCACCCGATGGCCATGCTGTCGTCGGTCGTCTCCGCGCTGTCGACGTTCTACCAGGACAGCCACAACCCGTTCGACGAGGAACAGCGCAACCTCTCCACCATCCGGCTGCTCGCCAAGCTTCCGACGATCGCGGCCTACGCGTACAAGAAGTCGGTCGGCCACCCGTTCGTCTACCCGCGCAACGACCTCGGTTACGTCGAGAACTTCCTGCGCATGACGTTCTCCGTCCCCGCGCAGGACTACGACCTCGACCCGGTCGTCGTGGCCGCCCTGGACAAGCTGCTGATCCTGCACGCGGACCACGAGCAGAACTGTTCGACCTCCACCGTGCGTCTGGTCGGCTCCTCGCAGGCGAACATGTTCGCCTCGATCTCCGCCGGCATCTCCGCCCTGTGGGGCCCGCTGCACGGTGGCGCCAACCAGTCGGTGCTGGAGATGCTCGAGGGCATCAAGGCCGACGGCGGCGACGTCGACTCCTTCATCCGCAAGGTGAAGAACAAGGAGGACGGCGTCCGGCTGATGGGCTTCGGCCACCGGGTCTACAAGAACTTCGACCCGCGCGCCAAGATCATCAAGGCCGCCGCGCACGACGTGCTGTCCGCTCTCGGCAAGTCCGACGAGCTGCTGGACATCGCGCTGAAGCTGGAGGAGCACGCGCTCTCCGACGACTACTTCGTCTCGCGCAGCCTCTACCCGAACGTGGACTTCTACACCGGTCTGATCTACCGGGCCATGGGCTTCCCGACCGAGATGTTCACGGTCCTGTTCGCGCTGGGCCGGCTGCCGGGGTGGATCGCCCAGTGGCACGAGATGATCAAGGAGCCGGGGTCGCGGATCGGGCGTCCGCGGCAGATCTACACGGGTGTTGTCGAGCGGGACTTCATTCCGGTCGAGCAGCGCTGACACCTGCCGGTGGGGGTGCGTATGCGCCTGGTGGCTCGTTGCTGAAGGGGTGTGGGCGGCTGCCGGCCGGTCTGTGGCTGGTCGCGCAGTTCCCCGCGCCCCTTTGGGCGTGCTGCCCAGCCGCCGGCCGCACGGAGGGCCGCGGCCCTTTAAGCCTGCCGTACCACCGCGAGTGTGCGAAGCAAGGAAGAAGGCGCCCTGGCCGCCGGTCCCCCCACGGGCCGACGTACCAGGGCGCCTTCCCATGTCCCGGTGCGGATTCCCCCCACGGGATCCGGCCGGGCGTCTGTGAGAACAGCGCCTGAATCGCTGTGTGAGCGCGGGCGGACCTGAACCCGCCGCACTCGTCGGTGTGCGGTCTGCCGGGACAGCGCACATTCGGGAGGGCCGCTCAAAGCTCCCCGCTGGGTACGTGCCCCGGCAACGCAATCTCCGGAGAAAGTCCCCCAAGACATTCCCCAGATGCCAGACGGCGCCCCCCAAGACGCTGCCTGACATCGCCAACTTAGACCTTCGAACCCCTTCGATGGTTACGTTCAGATCACTGTGATCTGCGTCTCTTGCATATGTCCCCTAGAGGCGCAAGAGTCCGCAAATCGCTCACGGGACCCAAGCGTAAGGAAGATGCGCGAGCCGTGTGAAGAGCTTATGTGAGGGTCGTACCGGACGACAGGGGTACACCCCAACTTGAGACCTCAATGAAACGCCCGTAGCCGCAGGCTGTTCGTCACCACGAAGACGGACGAGAACGCCATCGCCGCACCGGCGATCATCGGGTTCAGCAGCCCCGCCGCCGCCAGCGGCAGCGCGGCCACGTTGTAGCCGAAGGCCCACACCAGGTTGCCCTTGATCGTGGCGAGGGTCCGGCGGGACAGCCGTATCGCGTCCGCCGCCACCCGCAGGTCACCGCGGACCAGCGTCAGATCGCCGGCCTCGATCGCCGCGTCCGTACCGGTGCCCATGGCGAGACCCAGATCGGCGACGGCCAGCGCGGCCGCGTCGTTGACACCGTCGCCGACCATGGCGACGGCGCGCCCCTCGGCCTGCAGCCGCCGTACGACGTCGGCCTTGTCCTCGGGCAGCACCTCGGCGATCACCCGGTCGATGCCGACGGTCCGGGCCACCGACGCGGCCACGGTCTCGTTGTCACCGGTCAGCAGCACCGGCTCGAGCCCCAGGGCGCGCAGTTCGCGCACCGCCTCCGCGCTGGTCTCCTTGACCGTGTCCGCGACGGCGAGGACGCCCCGTGCCACCCCGTCCCAGCCCGCCACGACGGCCGTACGGCCGTCCCGCTCGGCCTCGTCCTTCGCCCGCGCCAGCTCCGGCGGCAGCGCGTCGAGGAGGAGCCGCCCCACGGCCACCTCACGGCCCTCCACACGCCCGCGTACGCCTCGGCCGGGCACGTTCTCGAAATGCGCTGCCTCCGGCAGCGCACCGACGCGCTCCTCGGCGCCCGCGGCGATCGCCCGTGCGACGGGGTGCTCGGAGGCGTGCTCCAGGGCGCCCGCGAGCCGCAGCAGCTCCCGCTCGTCGGTGCCGTCGGCGGTGTGGACCGCCTGGAGGGTCATCCGGCCGGTGGTGACCGTGCCGGTCTTGTCCAGGACGACCGTGTCGACGCGACGGGTGGACTCCAGGACCTCCGGGCCCTTGATGAGGATGCCGAGCTGGGCGCCGCGCCCGGTGCCGACCATCAGCGCGGTCGGCGTGGCCAGCCCCAGCGCGCACGGGCAGGCGATGATCAGTACGGCGACGGCGGCGGTGAACGCGGCGGCGGTGTCGCCCGTCGAGCCGAGCCACATCCCGAAGGTGCCGACCGCGATCAGCAGCACCACGGGGACGAAGATCCCGGAGATCCGGTCGGCGAGCCGCTGCACCTGCGCCTTGCCGTTCTGCGCGTCCTCGACCAGTTTCGCCATCCGCGCGAGCCGGGTGTCGGCGCCGACCCGGGCCGCCTCGACGACGAGCCGCCCGCCGGCGTTGACCGTGGCCCCGGTGACCGTGTCGCCGGCGGTGACGTCCACGGGGACGGACTCGCCGGTCAGCATCGACGCGTCCACGGCGGACGAGCCCTCGACCACCGTGCCGTCCGTGGCGATCTTCTCCCCGGGCCGTACGACGAACCGGTCGCCCACCGTCAGCCGGTCCGCCGGAATCCGCACCTCCGCCCCGTCCCGCAGGACGGTCACGTCCTTGGCGCCCAGCTCCATCAGCGCCCGCAGGGCCGCTCCCGCGCGGCGCTTGGAGCGGGCCTCGAGATAGCGGCCGAGCAGGATGAACGCGGTGACGCCGGCGGCCACCTCCAGGTAGATCATGGAGGCGCCGTCGGTGCGCGAGACGGTCAGTTCGAAGGGGTGCCGCATGCCGGGCATGCCCGCGTCGCCGAGGAACAGCGCCCACAGGGACCAGCCGAACGCGGCGAGCGTGCCCACGGACACCAGCGTGTCCATGGTGGCCGCGCCGTGCCGGAGGTTGGTCCAGGCGGCCCGGTGGAACGGCGCGGCGCCCCACACGATGACGGGCGCGGCGAGGGTGAGCGAGAGCCACTGCCAGTTGTCGAACTGCAGCGGCGGGATCATCGCCAGCAGGACGACCGGGAGGGCGAGGAGCGCGGACCGGATCAGACGGTGGCGCAGGGCGGCCAGCTCCGGATCGGCCTCCCCGTCCTCGGCGGGCGCCTCGTCCCGCGCGGGCGCGGGTTCCTCGGCGGTGTAGCCGGTCCGTTCGACGGTGGTGATCAGGTCGGCGACCCCGATCTCCGGCGGATAGGCGATGCGGGCCTTCTCCGTCGCGTAGTTCACCGTGGCGGTGACGCCGTCGATCCGGTTGAGCTTCTTCTCGACGCGGGCCGCGCAGGAGGCGCAGGTCATCCCGCCGATGAGCAGCTCGACCTCCGAGCGGGCCGGCTGCCCGGCGGCCGGTGCCTGGGGGGCGGTGGTGCTGGTCATGTCCGGCACTCCGGGGTTGTGGCGAAGGGGGGTGGTGGCGTGCCGCGGCCGCGCGGTCAGCGGGTGGCCGGTGCGGCCCGGTTCACGCCGTACGGAAGCGGGGGCCTGCGGTTCAGGCCCGGCCCGCCAGCTCGAAGCCGGCCTCGTCGACGGCGGCGCGGACGGCCTCCTCGTCGAGCGGGGCTGCGGAGACGACGGTCACCTCGCCCGAGGAGGCGACCGCCCGCACCGAGCTGACACCGGGGAGCTGGGAGAGCTCGCCGGAGACGGAGCCCTCGCAGTGGCCGCAGCTCATCCCGCTCACCTTGTAGACGGTGGTGACGGAACCCTGGGTATCGGTCTGGGAGGTCATGTCGTTACTCCTCGTCGAGGCGTATGGGGTCGGTGTGGCCGGGGCCACGACTTCAGGTTATACCCCTAGGGGGTATGAATCCAAGTGTGGTGGCCGGGTCGGCGCGGGCCGGACCGAGGCCCTGCGGCAAGGCGCGACAAGCCTCGGTCCGCGGGATAGCGTTCCGCCGGAAGCGGTGATCACGGGAAGGCGGGGCCGGTCATGCGAGCGGTGGTGTTCGAGCGGTACGGCGAACCGGCCGAGGTGCGGGAGGTCGCGGACCCGGAGCCGGCGGAGTACGGCGTCGTGGTCCGCGTCGAGGCCACCGGCCTGTGCCGCAGCGACTGGCACGGCTGGCAGGGCCACGACCCGGACATCGCCCTCCCGCACGTGCCCGGCCATGAACTCGCCGGCGTCGTCGAAGCGGCCGGCGCCCGGGTCACCGGCTGGCGGGCGGGCGACCGCGTCACCGTCCCGTTCGTCTGCGCCTGCGGCACCTGCCCCGCCTGCGCGGCCGGCGACCAGCAGGTGTGCGAACGCCAGACCCAGCCCGGCTTCACCCACTGGGGCTCCTTCGCCCAGTACGTGGCCCTGGACCACGCCGACGTGAACCTCGTCGCCGTCCCCGACGGGATGTCCTTCGCGACCGCCGCCTCCCTCGGCTGCCGCTTCGCCACCGCCTACCGGGCGGTGGTGCGGCAGGGCCGCGTGGCGGCGGGGGAGTGGGTGGCCGTGCACGGCTGCGGCGGGGTCGGCCTGTCGGCGGTGATGATCGCGGCGGCCGCGGGCGCGCGGGTCGTCGCCGTCGACGTATCACCGCGGGCGCTGGACCTGGCCCGGCGGTTCGGCGCGGCCGAATGCGTGGACGCGACGGCCGTACGGGATCCCGCGGCGGCGGTCCGCGACCTCACCGGGGGCGGCGCCCACCTCTCCCTGGACGCCCTCGGGGCGCCCGCCACCTGCGCCGCCTCCGTCAACGGACTGCGCCGCCGGGGCCGCCACGTCCAGGTCGGCCTGCTGCCCTCACCGACGGGCACCACGCCCGTCCCGATGGCCCGCGCCATCGCCCTGGAGCTCGAACTCCTCGGCAGTCACGGCATGGCCGCGCACACCTATCCGCCGATGCTGGAACTGGTCCGGGCCGGCGTCCTGCGCCCCGACCTCCTGGTGACCTCCACCCTCACCCTGGACGCCGCCCCGACCGCCCTCGCGGCCATGGGCGACGCGGGAGCGGGAGCGGGCGTGACGGTCATCGAGCCCTGGGGCTGAGCTCAGCGGTTTCCGCGGTCCCGGTTGCTCGGGCGGGAGGCGACCCAGGCGCGGACGGTGTCGGCGAACCAGTAGGGCTTGCCGCCCTCCACACGGTCCGGCGGGGGCAGCAGGCCGTGCTTGCGGTACGAGCGGACGGTGTCGGGCTGCACCTTGATGTGGGCGGCGATGTCCTTGTAGGACCACAGCGATCGGTCGGTCATGGTGGCACCTCCCCGCGCGCCACGGCGACGGCCGGGGGCGGCCGTCAGGGGGAGCCGGGAGCGCGCTGGTGATCAGGCATGCGTTGTGCCCGGTGAACGAGGCCCGCCGGCGGGAGGGCAGGGGCTGTGCGCCGGGTGTGACGGAAGGCCCGCGCACGTGTGACGCCCGTGACGGCGCGGGAGTGTTTGTGACAGCAATGCCACACAGGCGCACGCCGGTTCACCGGCGGGGCGCGTTGACATGGAGAGACCGCACGGTACCGGCGGGTACGGACGGCGGGTCCGGCAGGAGACCGCCACGTTCTCGTCCGAATGTCCGGACAAAACATTGACAGGGCTTCGTACCCGGGGCTAGAAACCGGGGTGAGCGGTAGCGCCGCGGCGGAGCGGTGCGACGCCGTGATGCCGAGCATGCCGTGCAGCAGCCGTACGAGAGGACCGGACCCTGATGGCGTACGACGTGATCACCACGGGCTCCGCGATTCCCGCCCCCGACGAGATCGACGCGGCGCTCGCCGCCGGTGCCGTCACATGACGGCGCCGTACGCCCCGCGGCACACGACCACCACCGGCACCACCCGCACCACTGGCACCACCCCACCGATCGCCTCCGGCGCGGGAGGCCGCTTCGCTTTGGCAGGAGCGAAGAGCGAGCGACGACTCCCCGCCCGCCGCGGCCCCGCGCCGGAGGTCCCACCCGAGCCCCATGTGTCCATGCACGGACCGCAAAGGCCGACACTGTGTCGGCCCCGCCCGGCCGCCCGGACCTGGTGGGATGGACCCGTGGCCGGGCCACCCGAACCGCACACGCTGTACGAACGGCACGTCTCCACCCGTCGCCGCCATCTGTGAAGGAGTTCTCGGTCATGACGAAGATCGTCAACCACTGGATCGGCGGCAAGACCGCCGAAGGCGCCTCGGGTACGTACGGTCCGGTGACGGACCCGGCGACCGGCGAGGTCACCACGAAGGTCGCGTTCGCCTCCGTCGAGGAGGTCGACGCCGCCGTCGCCGCCGCCAAGGAGGCGTACCTGAGCTGGGGCCAGTCCTCGCTGGCCACCCGCACCTCGATCCTGTTCCGGTTCCGCGCGCTGCTCGACGCCCACCGCGACGAGATCGCCGAACTGATCACCGCCGAGCACGGCAAGGTGCACTCCGACGCGCTCGGCGAGGTCGCGCGCGGCCTGGAGATCGTCGACTTGGCCTGCGGGATCAACGTGCAGCTGAAGGGCGAGCTGTCGACGCAGGTCGCCAGCCGCGTCGACGTGTCGTCCATCCGCCAGCCGCTGGGCGTCGTCACCGGCATCACGCCGTTCAACTTCCCGGCCATGGTGCCGCTGTGGATGTTCCCGCTCGCCATCGCCTGCGGCAACACGTTCGTGCTGAAGCCGTCCGAGAAGGACCCGTCGGCCTCGGTCCGCCTCGCCGAACTGTTCTCCGAGGCCGGTCTCCCCGACGGCGTCCTCAACGTCGTCCACGGCGACAAGGTGGCCGTCGACCGCCTCCTCGCCCACCCCGACGTCAAGGCCGTCTCCTTCGTCGGCTCCACCCCGATCGCCCGCCACATCCACACCACCGCCTCCGCGAACGGCAAGCGCGTCCAGGCCCTCGGCGGCGCCAAGAACCACATGCTGGTCCTCCCCGACGCCGACCTCGACGCGGCGGCCGACGCGGCCGTCTCCGCCGCCTACGGCTCGGCGGGCGAGCGCTGCATGGCGATCTCCGCGGTCGTCGCCGTCGGCGCGATCGGCGACACCCTGGTGGAGAAGATCCGCGAGCGCGCCGAGAAGATCAAGATCGGTCCCGGCAACGACCCCGCCTCCGAGATGGGCCCGCTGATCACCGCGACCCACCGCGACAAGGTCGCCTCGTACGTGACCGGCGCGGCGGCCGAGGGCGCCGAAGTCGTCCTGGACGGCACCGGTTACACGGTGGACGGCCACGAGAACGGCCACTGGATCGGCATCTCCCTCCTCGACAAGGTCCCGACGACCGCCGCGGCCTACCGGGACGAGATCTTCGGCCCCGTCCTGTGCGTCCTGCGCACGGAGACGTACGAGGAGGCCCTGGACCTCATCAACGGCTCCCCGTACGGCAACGGAACCGCGATCTTCACCCGCGACGGCGGCGCCGCCCGCCGCTTCCAGCTCGAGGTCGAGGCCGGCATGGTCGGCGTGAACGTCCCGATCCCGGTCCCCGTCGGCTACCACTCCTTCGGAGGCTGGAAGGACTCCCTCTTCGGCGACCACCACATCTACGGCAACGACGGCACGCACTTCTACACCCGGGGCAAGGTCGTCACCACCCGCTGGCCCGACCCGGCGGACGCCCCCACGGGCGTCGACCTCGGCTTCCCCCGCAACCACTGAGCCCACCCCGGACCTTCTGTGCCCCGCCTCTGCGTTCGCCGAGGCGGGGCGCAGGCGTTTGTGCGGAACTGGGTGCGGAGGAGGGTTCGATCAGCGTGCCGCAGTTCGTGAACTGCGTCCGGGACACGGTGGAACGTGACGCGCGGATCGTCGCCGCTGTTCCGCCGGGCGCGGACCATGAAGCCTTGCGCGACCGCCCGGTCACCGCGACCGCCCTGGTGACTGCTCCAGCGGTTGAGCTCCCGAACCCGCGTGCTCAGTGCCTGCGTGGACGACGGTGTCGCCTCATTGTCCGGCCATTACTGCTTACGCTTTCGGCTTTAGGCTGCGGACGTGATTGAGACCATCGTGTTCGACGTCGGCGAGACGATCACCCGGGACGACCGGTACTGGGCGTCCTGGGCCGACTGGCTGGACATCCCCCGCCACACCCTGTCCGCGCTCGTGGGTGCCGTCGTCGCCCGGGGGCAGGACAACGCCGAAGCTCTCCGCCTGGTACGGCCGGGCATCGACGTTGCTGCCGAGTACCAGGCCCGCGACGCCGCCGGCCGCGGGGAAGACCTGGACGAGAGCGACCTGTATGACGACGTCCGCCCGGCACTGACCGCGCTGCGCCGGCTGGGCATCCGCGTGGTCATCGCCGGGAACCAGACACCGCGCGCGGGGCAGTTGTTGCGGAGCCTGGACCTCCCGGCGGACCTGATCGTCACCTCGGGGGAGTGGGGCGTCGCGAAGCCGCAACCGACCTTCTTCGAACGGGTCATCGAGGTCGCGCAGACGCTCCCGGAGGCGACCCTGTACGTGGGTGACCACCCGGCCAACGACGTGTTTCCCGCGAAGGCGGCAGGGCTGCGTACGGCGCACCTTCGCCGCGGACCATGGGGCTGCCTGTGGGCGGACGATCCGGAGGTAGTGGCGCAAGCGGACTGGCGGGTCGACAGCCTTACCCAGCTCACCGGCATCGTCGGCGCCTGACGAGCACGAAACGGCCTCACCAGCCGGATGGTTGACGAGGCCGTTCCGGAACACGCAGCGTACAGACACGAGTACCGTTCGGAGTGGGATGCACCGAACCGGGAGCCAGTATGCCCGCACACATTGATGGCCGGGTAGGCCGCCGGATCGCCTACTACCGCAGCGTGATGCGGCCGAAGCTGACACAGCAGCAGCTCGCCGACGCAGCCTGCGTCGCGCTCGGCACCATCCGGAAGATCGAGCGGGGCGAACGAGGCGTCACCGACGCCACCCTCGAGGTCATCGCCGACGCCCTCGGTGTCGACCCCGGCCGACTGCGCACCGACCGTGGGACAGCCCACACCCGCGTCCACGATGCACTCCCCGCGCTCTCCGCCGCGATCGCCACCTACGACGTCCCCGAGGACGGCCCTGTCCGTCCCCTCCAGGACCTGCACACAGCGGTCGCGGAGGCCGCGCAGTGGCGGGTCGCAGCCCAGTACACGCGGATCGTGGGCATCCTCCCGGACTTGCTGACCGAACTCGCCCGCGCCTACCACGCGGCCCCCGCCGAAGGGCGCGCCGAACTCGCTGGCCTCCTGGTCAAGGCGTACCGCTCCGCTGATGCCGTCGCCTACAAGGTCGGTGCCCATGACCTTTCCGCCCGCCTCATCGAACTGATGCGGTGGGCCGCCCCCGAAGCCGGCGATCCGGCACTGATCGCGTCCGTGGCCTACGTACGCACGGAGACGTTCTTTGCAGCCGGCGCCCACACGGCCGGCCTGCGCGCCCTGGAGCGGGCCCTGGACTCCGCATCCGCACCCACGGCTGCTCCGGCGATCGCCGCCCGTGGCGCGCTCCACATGCGGGCAGCCGTTATCGCCGGCCGCGCCCACGACGCCTCGGCCGCCGACCACCACCTTGCCGAAGCCCGTACGCTCGCCGACCGGGTCCCCGAGGACGTGTACTGCGGTACTGCCTTCGGCCCCGACTCAGTAAAGATCCACGAAGTGTCTGTCGCCGTCGGTCTCGGAGACAACCACGTCGGCCGCGCCCTGGAAGTCGCCAGCGACTGGAAACCTTCCCAAGACCTGCCGGCCGAACGCCGTTCTGCGTTCTACATCGAACTCGCCCGCGCCCAGCTGTGGACCGGCCTCGCCGATGACGCGTTCGAGTCCCTGAAAGTCGCTCGGCACATCGCTCCGCAGCACACCCGCGAGCACCCATGGGTTCGCGAGGACGCGGCCACCCTGCGCCGCCTGAAGCGCGCCGACTCCGAGACCCTCACCAACTTCGCGGAGTGGTGCGCCGCCACCTGAGTGGGCTGCCCCCGACTACCCCTCGCCGGGGTACTTGTGACCTTCCGCTGCCCTCACCATCTGTTGCACGCGCAGGAACCAGCAGATGGGAACTGGGGATGCACCAGGCACTCCCGCCCGCGCCCACGGTTATTGACGGGCGCGTGAGCATCGTCCGACTGCACGGTGAGGCGTGCTTCGACTGTGGAGCCGTCCACCGGACCCTGCGCGCGGCTGGGCATGTCGTGGTCCGTGGCAGCACTCGTGTGTGGGAGATCTCCACGTGCGGGTGCCGCAGCCAGAGGGCCGCAGCGTGACCGGCGTACGGATGAACTGGAGACCCCGGCGACCGTTGCGCGACGGCCCCGGGGCGTGGCCAACGCTGCGAAGGAGCGTCAACACCATGAACGCTACAGCCCCGCCGAAGCCGGGCGTCAAGCCGGGGACCGGAGTCAAGATGACGATTCAGGTCTACCTCGTGAACGCGCAGGGGACCGTCGTCGAGGACCGCGGCGAACTGGTCGCCGTCGGGTTCGGGGAGGACTCGGCCGCGCTCGCCCCTGACGCCTACGGCTTCCCGCCCTGCCGGTGCCCTCGTCACCGTGCCTGCCTGGCGGTTGCCCGGTGAGCGCCACCCGTCCGGACACGCAGACCACGCCGGTCGACCTCGTCACGATGCGCGAGGTCGTGAACCGGCTGCTGGACCCCGACGCCGTCCCCGAGGCTCTGCCGCCGACCGGTGACGAGCTTCAGACGCTGACCACCCTCGTGCGCGGTCACCTTTCGCTGCTGGTCCCCGAGGTGGAGGCGGCGGCCCGGAAGCTGAAGCCGGGCAGCGTCCACCGCTACACCGTGCTCGGGTGTGTGTGGGACGCCCGCAGCAGGCTGGAGACGCAGCCGTCCCCCCGCTTCGGGGGCGCCCCCGGCTACGCCCGGCGCCTGGCCCGTGCGCTGAATGCCCTGTGTGACCACCACGAGACGCTGACCGAGGCCGCGCGGTGACCGCGCACGTGCTCGCGTGCCGGGCCTGCCGTGAGCCGATCGAGGACCCCGACGACGCCGTCTACCTCGGGCACGAGGAAGGGAACTCGGGGCCCGGCTGGGACATCCACGCGCACCGTGCGCACATCGACCAGGCCGGCCCGGACCCGGTCGCGGAACGCGCCGTGGCGGGCGTCCTCATCGTGAAGGCCCTGCTGCCGTGAAGGCCGGCGCGGCCTGCTGACCTACGTGGCCCTCGTTTCGGGCCCGGTCCTCGCCGTGGTGCTGGCGCGAACCCCCAACTGACGCACCCCCATGGCGACCGCAGGGCCAGGGTCGCACTTCATACGCCCGTCCCGTCGGAAGGTCTGCAAGCCTCCGGCAGGACGGGTCCCACAAGCCCCCGCCCCAAGACCCCCGAACCCTGGACAGGCCGAGCCCTGGGGCGGGCCTGCAATGTCCCACCACTCAATCATCAGAGGAGCGAGCATGTCTGCACCAGTTATGGAGTCCGTGTCGGCGAGGACCCTCGTCGACACGGACTTCTTCATCCGCCTGAGCAGGCGCGTCTCCAAGACCACCGCCCTCGAGCAGGCGCGAGCCGAGGCCATCACGGACCAGGCTCTCGCCTACCTCGCCACGTCGGCGGCCAAGCCCAAGGGGGCGCCGACGCTGTACATGAGCGCGGACGTCGACCCGGCCTGGCACGAGTTCATGACTTTCACTGCCGAGTACGACGCGTTCTTCCAGCGGCCGGGCTGGCACAAGGTCCACCACAACCCCTGCGACGGCTGGGGTGGCGCGACCTACCCCGCGCCCGAGGCCGCCATCCCGCCCACCGTCGACGCCATCCGGGCCGCCGGGTACGAGGCGATCCCGGAGTTGTGGACCACCAGGGTGGATTGCGGGGACACCTGCGGCGACGACGGCGGCACACCCGACCCGCTGCCCTGCGGTGACCACGGCTGACCTCTGACCTCGTGAGGGGTGGCCGGCACCGCCCGTACGGAGACGGGTCGGCCACCGGGAAGAAAGGGACGCATCGATGGCGAGGAACCTGAGCAGCACTGGCAGGGTCACGATTTTCTCGACGCTGCATGACTGGGAGACCGGCTCCCGCTGCATCCTGACCTACACGACCATGGACACCGGTTTGACCGCGGTCCTCGGCGTCCTCCCCGTCGAAGGCAACCAATTCGAGCCCGGCGACCTGCTCGCCCTTGGCGGACGCCACGGGTTTGTGGGCGAGTGGAAGGGAAGCCACGAGCAGCGGTGCGCCTGCTGGCTGGCCTGCACCGGCTACGGGTCCCGGACCGTGATGAAGCCCGGCACCATCGACGCGCCGGACGCGGACTGGTCGCTCGATATGGCTCACGCGGTCGACTTGGACAGCACCTACTACGGCCACCGGCGGGTAGTGGCGGGCCGCGTGACGCTGGACGATCCGACGCTGACCGAGCGAGCCCACGCACTCCTGAAACGTCCGCTAGCCGCCGCGTAGCCCTCCGAGACCGGCCCCGTCCGTCCGTTGCCCCCGTGGCGGATGGGCGGGGCCTCTTGCTGCCGGCGTCCCGGCCGCACTGCTCGCCCAACTGCACCTGACTCAGGTGGGCGGAACACCCCCGCGTCGGCGGGGAAGACCCTGCGCGGCCCGGCGCAGCCAGTGGCGGGATGACGTCCTCCCCGCCGACGCGGGGGTGTGGCGGTGTCCCGTTCCGGCTCCTTGGGGGTGTGTACTGCGGATGCGGTACCCGGTGGGGGTTGCGTACGCCCCCGGGAGGTCCCCGGGTTCGGTCTCCGGGCGACATCCGGACGACAGGTTCGCCCCGTACGGTTGACGCATGGATCTTCGACTGCCCGCATTGCGACGGCCGCGGCCGCGACGGACCGTCGCCGCCGCGGCCGCCGTCGTCGTGCTCGCCGGTGCCGGTACGTGGACGGCCGTCGCGTCCGACGAGGCGCCCGCGGTGCGCCGCGCCGACCGGGTCATGGCCATGGAGGGCGGGGTGCGGATCGACACCTCGTACTTCACCTCCGGCGGCGACGGGCGGCGGCCCGCCGTGCTGCTCGGGCACGGGTTCGGCGGGAGCAAGGACGATGTGCGGGAGCAGGCCGAGGAACTCGCGCGGGACGGGTACGCCGTACTCACCTGGTCCGCGCGCGGGTTCGGGAAGTCCACCGGGCGGATCGGGCTGAACGATCCGAAGGGCGAGGTCGCCGACGTCTCCCGGCTGATCGACTGGCTGGCGGAGCGGCCCGAGGTCGAGCTCGACAAGGACGGCGATCCCCGGGTCGGCATGGCCGGCGGATCGTACGGCGGTGCCATCGCGCTGCTCGGCGCCGGGTACGACGACCGGGTCGACGCCATCGCCCCCGCCATCACCTACTTCGACCTCGCCGACGCGCTCTTCCCGAACGGCGTCTTCAAGAAGCTGTGGGCCGGTGTCTTCGTCAACTCCGGCGGCGGCTGCGAGAAGTTCGAGGCCACGTTGTGCGCGATGTACGAACGGGTCGCCGAGTCCGGGGTCCCGGACGCCGAGGCGCGTGAGCTGCTCGAGGCGCGGTCGCCCTCCGCCGTCGCCGGCCGCATCGACGTCCCCACACTGCTGCTGCAGGGACAGACCGACTCCCTCTTCCCGCTCGGGCAGGCCGACGCCGCCGCGAAGGCGATCCGCGCCAACGGCGCCCCCGTCGACGTCGACTGGATCGCGGGCGGACACGACGGCGGCGACCCGGAGACCGACCGGGTACGGCAGCGCGTACGGAACTGGTTCGACCGGTACCTCAAGGGCGACGAGGGCGCCGACACCGGGCCCGCCTTCCGTGTCACCCGCACCGGAGGCGTCGACTCCACCGACGGGCGGGCCGTGCTGACCGGCGCGAGCGCCGACACCTACCCGGGGCTGACCAACGGCGGCCGGGCCGTCCCGCTCACCGGACGCGAGGAGCAGAGCTTCGCCAACCCGGCCGGCGCCGGCCCGCCCGCCATCTCCTCCCTCCCCGGACTCGGCGGCACCGGCGGGCTCGCCCAGCTGTCCTCCCTCGGCGTCGGCGTCTCCCTGGACTTCCCCGGCCAGTACGCCCGCTTCGAGTCCGCCCCGGTCGCCGACGACCTGCGGATCACCGGATCGCCGACCGTCACCGTGCACGTCGAGTCGAGCGGCGAGGACGCCGTCCTCTTCGGCAAGGTGTACGACGTCGGCCCCGACGGACGGCAGCAGGTGCTGCCCTCACAGCTCGTCACGCCCCTCCGCGTCGAGGGCGCCAAGGCCGGCAAGGACGTGACGATCACGCTCCCCGCCGTCGACCACGAAGTGCGCAAGGGCCACCGGCTGCGCCTCGTCCTCGCCTCCACCGACCTCGGCTACGCCTCCCCGGCCGCCCCGGCGACGTACACCGTCTCCCTGAAGAGCGACCTCACGGTGCCCACCGCACCCCGTGTGACCACCGCCGCCGCGCCGCTGCCCGCCTGGGTGGTGTGGCTGCCCGTCGCCGGCGCCCTGATCGCGCTCGCGCTGCTGCTGACCGGCCGCCGCCGCACCACCGCGCCGGCGCCCGACCCCGCCCTCGCCGACGTGCCCCTGCAGATCACCGGACTGAGCAAGCGGTACACGCGCTCATCCGACCGGTACGCCGTGCGGGACCTCTCCTTCCGGGTCGAGAAGGGGCAGGTGCTCGGACTGCTCGGGCCGAACGGCGCCGGCAAGACCACCACCCTGCGCATGCTGATGGGGCTCATCAGGCCCGACGGCGGCGAGATCCGCGTCTTCGGCCACGCCATCCGGCCCGGCGCCCCGGTGCTGTCCCGGGTCGGCGCGTTCGTCGAGGGCGCCGGGTTCCTGCCCCATCTGTCCGGCCGGGAGAACCTGGAGCTGTACTGGCGGGCCACGGGGCGACCGGCCGAGGACGCCCACCTGGAGGAGGCCCTGGCGATCGCGGGCCTCGGGGACGCGCTCGCCCGCGCGGTACGCACCTACTCCCAGGGCATGCGCCAGCGCCTCGCCATCGCCCAGGCCATGCTCGGCCTGCCGGACCTGCTCATCCTCGACGAACCGACCAACGGCCTCGACCCGCCGCAGATCCGCGAGATGCGCGAGGTGATGATCCGCTACGCGGCCGCCGGACGCACGGTGATCGTCTCCAGCCATCTGCTGTCCGAGGTCGAGCAGTCCTGCACGCATCTCGTGGTGATGGACCGCGGGCAGCTCGTCCAGGCCGGTCCGGTGCACGAGATCGTCGGCTCCGGCGACACCCTGCTCGTCGGCACCGTCACCCCGGTCGACGAGCCGGTCGCCGAGAAGATCGCCGCCCTGCCCGGCATCGCCTCCGCCGTCCGCACCGACGAGGGGCTGCTGATCCGGCTCGACGCCGACGGCACCGCCCCGCGCCTGGTCGCCGAACTCGTCCGGCTGGAGGTTCCCGTGGCGTCGGTCGGCCCGCACCGCCGCCTCGAGGACGCCTTCCTCACCCTGATCGGAGGTTCCGCATGAGCACGCCCACCGTGCCCCTCGAGCCCGTCGAGGTCGCCGACGGCTACCGCGCGGGACGCACCCTGCCGCTCCGGGTGGAGCTGGTCCGCCAGCTCAAGCGCCGCCGCACCCTCGTGATGGGGGCGATCCTCGCCCTGCTGCCGTTCGTGCTGGTGATCGCCTTCGCGATCGGCGGCACACCGGACGGCGGCCCCGACGGCAACCGCGTCAACCTCATGGACACGGCCACCGCGTCCGGCGCCAACTTCGCCGCCGTGAACCTGTTCGTGTCCGCCGGCTTCCTGCTGGTCATCCCCGTCGCCCTGTTCTGCGGGGACACGGTCGCCTCGGAGGCCGGCTGGTCCTCCCTGCGCTATCTGCTCGCCGCGCCGGTGCCCCGGATGCGGCTGCTGTGGTCCAAGCTGATCGTCGGACTGGGGCTGAGCCTCGCCGCGATGGTGCTGCTGCCGGTCGTGGCGCTCACCGTCGGCACCGCCGCCTACGGCTGGGGACCGCTGCACATCCCCACCGGCGGGGCGCTCGACCCCGGTACGGCGGCGCAGCGGCTCGTGGTGGTCGTGGCGTATCTGTTCGTGTCGCAGCTGGTCACCGCCGGGCTGGCGTTCTGGCTGTCCACCCGCACCGACGCCCCGCTGGGCGCGGTCGGCGGGGCGGTCGGCCTGACCATCGTCGGCAACGTCCTGGACGCCGTCACCGCCCTCGGCGACTGGCGGCACTTCCTGCCCGCGCACTGGCAGTTCGCCTGGGCGGACGCCATCCAGCCGGACCCGGAGTGGTCCGGCATGATCCAGGGCGCGTCGGTGTCCGTGACGTACGCGCTGGTGCTGTTCGCGCTGGCCTTCCGCGGTTTCGTCCGCAAGGACGTGGTGTCCTGACACCGTGAGGGGTGGTGACCCGACGACCCGCCCGCGCCCCCGTGTGCGGGCCAACCGGGTGAACCTGCGCAACCGATTCCGCCGAGTCGGGTTGATGAAGAAGTAGGCCATGCGGCAGCGGAGGGCCAGAACGCGTGGCGCTCCCATTTCTTCAAGCAGGAAGACAACCACATTGCGACAGACCCTGAGCAGGGGAGTGTTCGTGGCGGCCGCCGCCGCCACCGGCATTCTGTCCCTGTACGGAACCCCCGCCCTCGCCGACTCGTTCGCGGCCGGCGGTGCCGAGGATTCTCCCGGTGTGCTGTCCGGGAACAACGTGCAGGCCCCGGTGCACGTCCCGGTGAACGCGTGCGGCAACAGCGTCAACGTGGTCGGCGCGTTCAACGAGGCGTCCGACAACACGTGCGTCAACGCCGACTCCGGTGGCCGGCACGCCGACGGAGCGCAGGCGGTGGGCGGCACCGAGGGCTCGCCCGGTGTGCTGTCCGGGAACAACGTGCAGGCCCCGGTGCACGTCCCGGTGAACGCGTGCGGCAACACCGTCAACGGTGCCGCGGCGTTCAACGAGGCGTCCGACAACACCTGCGTCAACGGCTCCCACGACGGCGCGGACTCGTCGCACGCCAAGAGCGGGTACGGCGACTCCTCGACCGCCGGTACCTCCGAGGCGGGCTACGGCGACTCCGGCGGCGCGCAGGCGGTGGGCGCCGCCAAGGGCTCGCCCGGCGTGCTGTCCGGGAACAACGTGCAGGTGCCCGTCCACGTGCCGGTGAACGCGTGCGGCAACAGCGTCGACGTGCTCGCCCTGTTCAACAGCGCGTACGACAACACCTGCGTCAACGACAGCGGTTACGGCGAGGACGAGCCCGAGAAGGAGACGCCGGTCCCGCCCACGCACGTCAAGACGCCTCCGAAGCACGAGGTCGAGCCCCCGGCCGAGGAGGAGGTGCCCGGCAACCCGCCGCACCTGGCCGAGACCGGCACCGACGGCCTGATCGCCGCCTCGGCGGCCGGCGCCGTCCTCATCGCGGGCGGCGCGATGATCTACCGTCGCGGCCGCGTCGGCGCCCGCTAGCCCACCCGCACGACACGACGCGTCCCCCGGACCGCACCAGGTCCGGGGGACGCGTCGTGTCGTACGTGCCGTCAGCCGCGGGCCGGCGACGGCGCCGTGCTGCGGCTGCCACCACCCGGCACGGGAACCGTCCCGCGCACCGGCGTCGACCTCAGCCGGCGGCGCACCCCCTGCACCAGCGTCGACGCCGTGAACGTCGCACCGTGCACGAAACGCATCGCGGGACCGAAGCCCGACGCGGTCACCAGTCCCGCAAGGAACAGCCCCGGCTGCGAGGACTCGAAGCTGTGCCCGAGCGCCGGGGAACCGTCCGGCAGCACCGCCAGCGTGCCGCGCAGCTCGGCGGAGAGCAGGCCCAGCCGGTCACGGTGCGCCTTGAACCCCGTCGCGGCGATGACGTGCTCGGTCTCCAGCGAGCGCCGGGAACCGTCACGGCCGGACAGGTCCAGGCGCAGCCCGCCCGGCACCGCCGCGGCGGCCGTGACCTCCTGGCCCGGCAGCAGATCCACCGCCCGCTCCACCCGCTCCCGCACCCACCAGGCGCCCGCCGGACCCAGCGCGGTCGCCGCGATCCGCGCCCGGGACGCCTCCGGCAGCCGCCGGTACAGACCGGGGCGCTCGGAGTAGAACCAGTTCCGCCAGCCGGGCCCGAGGCCGCTGTGCGGCGAGCGGACCGACTGCCACCACGGGCGCTCCCAGGCCGGCGGCACATCGTTCCACCGCAGCCGCTCCGCCCGCGCCAGCACCCGTACCCGCGTGCCCTGTTCGGCGAGGAGCGCCGCCGTCTCCAGGGCCGCCTGGCCGCCGCCGATCACCGTGACGTCCTTGCCCTGGAACTGGCCCAGGTCGCTGTGGTGGCTGCTGTGCGTCACCAGCGACGGGTGCAGCCCGCGCAGCGCCGGCGGCACCTCGATGAACGGCATCACGCCGACCGCCAGCGCCACAGCCCGCGCGTGCAGCGCCTGCCCGTCCTCGGTGACCGCGGTGAAGCCGTCGGCGCCGGACGAGATCCGGGCGATCACGCGCTCGTCCACCTCCGGTACGGCGTTGCGGGCGAACCACAGGCCGTACGAGGCGAACGCCTCCACCGGGATCGGCTGCGCGTGACGTGCCGTCAGGCCCTGCTCGGCGCAGTACGCGTCCAGCTTCCAGCGCCCTTCCGGGTCGGACAGGTTGGACGCCCACGGCTCCGACTTCAGGAACATGCCGCCGGGCATGTGGTCCCGCCAGGACGCCATGGGCCGGCCGAACACGCGCAGGTTCAGTCCGGCGGCCGCGGCATGGGACGCGATCGACAGACCGTACGGGCCCGCGCCCACCACCAGAAGGTCGTACATCATCAGCTGCTCGCTTTCTCGTTGACGGTCGGGGAGGTCGGGGCGGATGCCCCGGGAATCGGGCGGGGCGCCGGTACGGAGGAGCCCGCCGGGGTCAGCCGCTGCCGCAGCCGGCCGGACACATGGCGGGCCCACAGCGCCCACATCGCCCAGCCGGGGGCACGGTCGTCACCGGCGTACCAGGCGAGTTCGCGCCCGCCGGGCCCCGTGCGCAGGGTGCTCAGCGCGGCGAACGGCGCGTAGTTCTCCACCACGAACGACCGCCCGGCCACCGGCTCCCCGTCCGGCACCGGCCGTCCGGTCAGATCCAGGTGCAGCGCGCGTACGACGTCCAGCCCCGCGCCGTCCGTGAAGAGCCGGAACTGGGCGCCGGGGCGCGGGTTGAAGTCGAGGAGGTGGTAGCCGCCGGTCGTGCCGCGGCGGAAGTCGAGGTCGAAGACGCCCCGGTAGCCGAGCGCGCCGGTGAGCCGCTCGGCGAGGTCCCGCACCTCGGCCTCGGGCGTCCAGTGGCCCACCGCGGTCAGTCCCGCCCCGCGCGGCCACGCCAGCTGCTTGCGGCCCGTTCCGCCGGCGCGCACGGTGCCGGCCCGGTCGGCGTAGCCGTGGAAGAACCAGTCCCGGTCCTCACCGGCCGGCAGGAACTCCTGAAGCAGCAGCACGCTGCCCGCCTCCGCCGAGCGCGCGTACAGCTCCCGGGCCTGGTGCGCGGTGTGCAGCACCTGGGTGCTGCGCAGCCCGCCGCCGGCCGGCAGCAGCCAGGGGCGGCTCCACTTCGCGACCAGCGGCAGTCCGAGCAGGCGGGCGGCCTCCGCCGCCCCGCGCGGGCTGTCCGGGACGAGCGTCCGCGGGTGCGGCACGTCCACGGCGGCGCACACGTGGGCCAGTTGCTCCTTGTCGGCGACGCGTTCGGCGAGCGCGGCCGGCATGTCCGGCAGCAGATAGGAGGACCCGAGGGCGTCCCGCAGCCGGCCGGCGGCGATCGCGGTCGCGTCGTCCAGCGGGATCAGTACGGCCGGCCGTCCGACCCGGGCGGCCACCCGGCGCAGCACGTCGAGAATCTGTTCCCCGGATGCGCCCGGGGGCGGCGGGGAATGCGTTCCGTGGACATAACGCGAGCGGCGGACGGGACTTCCGGCGGAATCGGCGACGACATGCACTTCCACTCCCGCACGGCCGAGCGACCGTACGGCGCCGAGTGTGCCGTGATGAAAGGGGTTCCGGTCGGTCCGCAGCAGTACGGCGGGAACCCGGGTGTCGAGCAGCGACACGAATTCTCACTTTCTTCTGGTGGCGGCTCACCCGCTCGGGGGAGCCCGGCACTCGAAAGCCGCAATGACATTGGCATCGTCGTACGACCTGTGTCTGAATTCATATGACTGTTCGTCAAGTGCGAGGAATTCAGGCAGTGGGCGGACGAGAACGAGAAGAGGAGCAGCCAATGGCCCCACAGCACAGGCGGGTCCGGGCCCGCGCGATGGCCGTGGGCGCGGCGGCGGTCGTCGTCTCCGCGGCCCTGACGGCCGGTCCGGCGGCGGGGGCGGTGCCGGCCGACGGCTCCCTTCCGGCGGTGCCGGTCCCGGGCGGCCCGGCGGCCGCCGCCACGATCCCCGCCGTCGAGTTCCCGTCCGTACCCGTGCCGGACCTTCCGGCGGCGCACCGCAGGGTCCCGGCCTTCGGCGCGTTCCTCGCCTCCGACGAGCGCGGAGTGGCCCGTATGGAACAGCTCAGCCGCTGGCTGGGCGGTGCCGAGCTGCGCGTCGGCCACACCTACCTGCCCGGCAACCGGTGGAGCGACATCGAGGGGGACATCGGCTTCCTCCGGGCGTGGGCCGACTGGCGCAACGCCCGGGACGACCGGATGCTCGTCCTCAACGTCCCCATGCAGGAGCGCAACGAGGAGGGTGTCTCCGACGAGGAGGTCCGCGGGCTGCTGCGGCGGGGCGCGGCCGGGGAGTTCGACCACCATTTCCGTGCCCTCGCCGAGCGGCTCGTCGAACTGAAGGCGCCGGACACGGTCGTCGTGCTCGGCTGGGAGATGAACGGCGTCACCTATACCCACCGGTGCGGTCCGGACCCGGAGGCCTGGAAGACGTACTGGAACCGGATCGTGAAGACGATGCGTGCCGTGCCGGGGCAGAGGTTCCGTTTCGATTTCACCCCGAGCCGGGGCCGGGACGCCATCGCGTGGACGCAGTGCTACCCCGGGGACGACACGGTCGACATCGTCGGCATGGATTCCTACGACCAGCCGTCCGGCCGCTCCTTCGACGAACAGGTGAAGGAGCCGTACGGACTTCAGACGCACGTCGATTTCGCGAAGGCCCACGGAAAGCCGATCTCCTATCCGGAATGGGGACTCTTCCGCAACGGCGACAATCCCGAGTACATGCGGCGCATGCTCGCGTGGATGGACAGGCACAAGCCGCTCTACAACACGGTGACCGACTACTGCCCGCACGGTGTGTGGCAGTGCGACGACAATCCGGACTCGTCCCGCGTCTACAGGAGCGTGCTCTCCGGCCGCACACACGACGGGGAGCCGGACACCTCCGTTCCCCCGGTCCCGCAGCCCACGCCCGAGACGCCGCTGCCACCGGAGAACTGCTCGCCGCTGGACCTGGGCCGGTGGGTGGAGTACTGGCTCGGCGGCAGGCTCTGCCTGCGCTTCGACTGGTGGTCGCGCACCCGTTAGGGGGGCCCCGGACCGGTTCGCCGCCGTCATCGCTGCACATCGGCGGCGGTGGCCGGGCCGGGCACCGAGGCGGCGGGGGCGGGGCCCCCGTCGCGGCGGGTCCGCCTCGGCCGGGCGAGCAGGGCGAGCCCGCCCAGCAGCCCGCCCGCGCTCGCCCCCACCAGCGTGGTCACCGGCGTCGACGCGGACGCCGGCTTGCCCGGCTTCACCGCGCGCGAGAACTGCACGAGCCGGACCTGGGTGCTGCCCTTGGTGTCCTCGGCGTGCCGGGTCAGCGCGCGCGAGACCGCGTTGGCCATGTCGACGGCCAGTTCCGGCCGCGCGGACGTGGCGGAGACGGCGACCATCGGCGCGTCCGGCGAGGTCGCCGCGCGCACGCTGTCCCGCAGCGTCCGTACCGGCACACCGGCCCACACCTGCGCGTCGCCGAGCACCGCGAGCTGGGTGGCGACGCGGCCGTACGCCTGCGCGAAGCCGCGCGCCGCGTCCGGGGTCGCCTTGTCGGTCGGTACGGCGACGACGTAACTGGTGGCCGTGTACGACGGGGGCGTGAACACGCCGTACGCGCCGCCGAACAGACCGCCCAGCGCCGTGCCGGTCACCAGCGCGGACCAGGCGGGCAGCCTTCCGAGACGGGCCAGGGACGGACGGGGCCCACGGGTCGGGGTGTCGGTCATGACGGGCTTGCTCCCTCGGAGGTACGGCGGTGACGGACGGCTGAAGACGCTGCGGACGGCTCACGGCCCGGTGGACGGCTCGCGGTGCGGCGCACCGGTCACGGCCGCCGTGTACACGTCCATGAGGCGGGCCGTACTGCGGGTGATGCTGTAGTGCCGCGCGGCCCGGCCGGCCGTGCGCGGTCCGGGACCGGCCGTACGCGCCTCGGCGATCGCGCGGGCGTACGCCTCCGGTCCGCCGCGCACCCGGCGGGCGCCGGCGCGGGCCTGCGGGGGGAGGTCCTCGATCGCCGGGCAGGAGGCGTAGAGCACGGGCAGGCCGGACGCCAGCGCCTCCACCGCCGCGAGGCCGAACGCCTCCTCGGGGGACGGGGAGGCGAACAGGTCCATCGCCGCCGTCAGCGAGGGCAGATCCGGGCCGGGGGAGCCGTCGGGGACGCCCGGCCGCTCGCCGGTGAACAGGACCCGCCCCGCCACCCCGGCCTCATGGGCGGTGCGGCGCAGCATGTGCTCCTCGGGGCCGCCGCCGACCAGCAGCAGCCAGTGGTCCTCGGGCAGCAGGGCGAGCGCCCGGACCAGGACGTCGAACCGCTTGCCCCGGGTGAGCCGGCCGATCCCGCCGACGACGTACGCGCCCTCCGGCAGGCCGAGCCGCCGCCGGGTCAGCTCGCGGCGTTCCGCGTCGAAGCCGAACCGGTCCAGGTCGACGCCGTTGGGCACGACCTCGATACGGGGGGCGGGTACGCCCCAGCGCCTCAGCCGGTCGGCGACCGTCGGGGAGACGGCGACCGTCGCCGACCCGAGCCGCTCGCTCGCCAGATACAGGGCGCGTACGCCGGTGGTGAGCCGCCGGCCCTCCATCTGGGTGTCGCCCAGGGAGTGTTCGGTGGCGACGACCGCGCGGACCCCGGCGACCCGGGCGGCGAGCCGGCCGTAGACGCAGGCCCGGTACAGATGGGTGTGCACGAGGTCGTAGCCGCCCGCGCGGATCACCCGGACCAGGCGGGGGAGGGCGGCCAGGTCGCGGTTGCCGCCCATGCCCAGGTGCACGACGCGTACGCCGTCGGCGCCGAGGCCGTCGGCGACCGGGCCGGGGTTGGTGAGCGTCACCACGTCGCAGTCGACGGGCAGATGACGCAGCAGCAGCCGCAACTGCTGCTCGGCGCCGCCGACGCCGAGGCCGGTGATGATGTGCAGCGCCCGCATCACACGCCCTCCACCGGACGCCGGCGCAGCCGGTGCAGCCGGAGCTTGAGGTGCAGGCGCCACGCCGTGTCGTTCTGGCCGACGTGCGCGCGCGGCAGGGCGTGCGGGCCGGTCAGCGGGCCGGGGTCGATGGCGCAGGCGTAGGCGTAGCCCGCCTTCCGTACGGCCTCGACGGCGCGCGCGTCGACCGTGCCGTACGGGTAGCAGAACCCCTCGGCCGGGGTACCGGTCAGTTCCTCGATCCGGGCGCGGCTCTCGGTGACCTCGGCGGTGAGCGTGGCGTCGTCCGCGCCGGTCAGGTCGGTGTGGGTGAGTCCGTGCGAGCCGATCTCCACCCCCTCGGCGGCGGCGCTGCGGATACCGGCCGCGGTCAGCAGCGGCTTGCGCGGGCCGAGCGGGTCCCAGGCGTTCTCGCCGCCGAGCCGGCCCGGCAGGACGAACAGGGTGGCGCCGCAGCGGAAGCGGCGCAGCAGCGGCAGGGCGCCGGTGAGGAAGTCGGTGTAGCCGTCGTCGAAGGTGAGGCCGACCAGGTCCCGCCCCTCGCCGCGGGCGCGCGCGGCGAGGAGGTCGGCCACGGACACGCCCCGCAGGCCGCGCCGCCGCAGCCAGGCCAGCTGGCGCTCCAGCCGCGCGGGCGTGACGGTGATGCGGTACGGGTCGTCCGAGCAGTCGCCCACCGAGTGGTACATCGCCACCCAGGGCACGGGGGCCGGGCGGGGCGCGGAGGGGCTGCCGGTGTCGGGGGAATCAACGGTTGCGGCCATGTGTGAGCCTTCGTGTGACGGTGCGTACGGAGCGCAGCGCGGATGCGGAGCGCCGGGCGCCCAGGACGGACAGGGCGAGCGGGACGAAGACGGCGGCCACGGCCGTGCAGCCGGCCGCGAGCGCCGCCACCGGGGACGCGAAACGGCCCGCGGCGAACGTTCCGGCGGCGACGGCGACGACCGAGGCGAGCACGGGCCGGCCCAGCTCGGCGAGTACGGTGCGGACGCCGAGGGTGATCCCGGTGGGGTTGCCGCGGCCGGCCGTTCGCAGGCCGGTGAGCAGGAGTACGGCGGTGACGGTGATGCCGACGGCGTTGGCGGCGGCGATCCCCGCCACGCCCCAGTGGCCCACGGTCGCGGCGCCGATCAGCGAGGTCGCGGCGATCCCGGCCGCCATCACGGCCAGGGGGTACCAGCTGGGGCGGCCGGCCGAGAAGTAGCAGCGGACGAGGGCGCCCACGAGGGTCTGGCCGAGCAGACCGAGGGCGTACACGCGCATGACGTCCGCGGTCGCGGCGGTGTCGGCCGCGGTGAACGCGCCGCGCTGGAACAGCAGTCCGATCATCTGCGGGGCGCAGGCGAGCACCGCGCACATGCCGGCAAGGACCACGCAGGACGCCAGTACGAGGTCCCGCTCCACACGGGCGCGGGCCCGCCGGGTGTCGCCGTCGGCGAGCGCCCGCGCCACCACGGGGAAGGTGACGGTGCACACCATCAGCGACAGCGTCATCGGGATCTGGGCGACCTTCTGCGCGTAGTTGAGGTGCGAGATGGCTCCGGCGGGGAGGGAGGACGCCAGGAACCGTTCGACGAGGACCTGCGACTGGCGGCACAGCGCGAACAGCAGGACGGCGGCGATGAGCGCGAGCCCCATCGGCCGCTCGTCGGCGGCGGGTCCGGCGGTGGCGGCGGGCGCGGGAGCGAGAGCGGGGGACCTCAACTGCCGCCACAGTGACGGCAGTTGAACCGCCACCATCAGGCAGCCGCCGACCACGACCCCGACGGCCGCCGAGCGCACCCCCCAATCCCCGCCGAGCAGGAACATCGTCGCGACGATGCCCGTGTTGTACGCGACGTAGATCGCGGCGGGCGCGAAGAAGCGGCGGTGCGCGCGCAGGGCGGCGCTGCAGTACCCGGCGAGCCCGAAGGCCAGCAGGCTCAGCGCGGTGAGCCGGGTGCAGTCGACGGCGAGCCGGGGATCGGCCAGCCCCGGCGCCAGGGCACGGACCAGGTAGGGGGCCCCGGCGGCGACCAGCGCGGCCACGGCGGCGAAGGCGAGACAGAGCCGGGGCAGGGTGGCCCTGACGAGCTCCCGCACCGGGTCACCGGGCACGCCCCGCGCCCGGCGCGCCAGCGCCACGCTGAACGCCGGGATCAGCGCGATCGCGAGCCCGTCCTCGATCAGCAGCGTCGCGGCGATCTCCGGCACGGTCCACGCGACCAGAAAGGCGTCCGTCTCACTCCCGGCCCCGAACAGCCGCGCCAACGACTGGTCCCGCACCAGCCCGAGCACGGACCCGGCGATGGACAGCACGGCGGTCCCGATGGCGGCCCGCGCGAGAAAACGCCGCGAGGCGGCGCCCTTCTCGTCGTGAGGCGCGCCGCACGCGGGCGCTTCCGCCGCGGCCCGCGCGCGGGCGGGGAGGCAGGCCCGGGGGCGCACGGCGCCGGGACCGCCGGTCCCGTGGCCGGCGGCTTCGGGCCCCGGGAGCCGGGACCCGCCGGCCACGGCGGCGCTGGTCGCGGACCGGCCGGTGGCGTCGGTGTGTTCGGGGGCCGTCGGGCGAGGTGCCCGCGGCGCGTGGGCGCCGTTCGCGGGGCCGTCGGCGCGGGCGCCGGTTCCGGGCCGGGGCCCGTCCGCGGTGCCCCGGTGCGGGGTGGGGCGGGCGGTCGCCGGGCCCTCGGTCGCGGATACGGCCCGCGCGGGGCCCGCCGGCCCGGTGGTGGTGGGCTCCGGGGCCGTGGTGTCGGTGGCGGCGGGCCGTGACGGCAGTACGGTCATCGGGTCGCGGCCTCCCCGGCCCGCGCGGTGTCCGTGCGGTCGTCCCCGGGCAGGGCCCACCACGCCGTCAGGCCCAGGGTCACGCCGGTCAGTACCGTCGAGGGGCCGCCGATGTCGCCGTACACGAAGTCGGTGAGCTGCCAGAGCAGCAGGCCGACGGCGATGAACGCGCAGTCGGAGCGCGGCCGGCGCCGCAGCGCGCACACCAGCAGCGCCAGCCAGCTCCCGCCGAGCGCCACCAGCCCGATCAGGCCCTGCTCGCTCAGCACCAGCAGATACATGCTGTGCGGCGACAGCAGCGCCTGCCGGTGGTACTCCTCGCCCGCGCCCCCGATGTCGCTGCCCGAGGACAGCGCGAGCGTGGCGTGCCCGTCGCGGTACTCGGGGAAGCCCTTCAACCCGACCCCGGTCAGCGGGTGTTCGCGCCACATGCCGGCCGCCGCCGCCCACAGGGTGTACCGGTCGACGACGGACTGGTCGGGCGTGTCGGCCACCTCGGTGATGCTGCCGATCCGCTCCTGCAGCATCGCCGTACCGACCCCGAAGCCGCCCACCAGGACGATGCCCGCCGCGACCCCGGCCGCCGCCACCTTCAGCGCGCGCCGGGGCCCCGCCAGCGCCAGCTGCATCCCGCACGCCAGCGCGGTCGCGATCCACGCGCCCCGGCTGAACGACAGCGCCAGCGGCACGATCAGCAGCACCGCGCACCCGGCGGCGGCCGCCCGCTGCCGTACCGGCGCCCGGCCCAGCGCGATGCCCGCCGCGCAGACCACGCCCAGCGACACCGCCGTCGCCATGCCCATCACGTCCTGCGCCCCGAACGTGCCGACCGCGCGGATCGTCTCGCCCTGGTACGTGGCGCCGGTGCCGGTGACGTACTGGTGCACCCCGACGGCCCCCTGCCACAGGGCCAGCCCCACGAACGACCAGGCCAGCACCCGGAAGCCGGCCCGCCCGCGCAGCAGCACCAGCACGGCGGCCGGGACGAGCACGAAGACCTGCAGATAGCGGGACAGCCCGCCGAACGCGGCCTGGGGCGAGGCCGCCCCCATCGCGGCGAGCGCCAGCCCCACGACCGGCAGCCCCAGCACGACGGCCGCGGCACGCGACAGCGGACGCCGGCGCTCCCGCAGCAGCAGGAGCACGGCGCAGCCGACCGCCAGCGCGGACACCGCGTCGGCGGGTCCCGGGCCGTCCCCCGTCGGCGGCAGTCCCGCCAACGCGAGGACCGCCACGAGCGGCAGCACCGGCACGAGCGCGGCGGCGGCCCGGCGCGGCGGCGGGACGAGGGCGGAACTCACGAGACGTCAGCTCCCCGTCGGACGGACCAGCGTGGCCGCCGTGCGCAGCAGGATGCAGAGGTCCCGCCACAGCGACCAGTCGTCGATGTAGGCGTTGTCGAAGCGGCAGCGGTCCTCGATCGAGGTGTCGCCGCGCAGCCCGTGGATCTGCGCGAGCCCGGTGATGCCGGTACGCATCCGGTGCCGGGCCGCATAGCCGGGGTACGTCTCGCTGAACCGGGTCACGAAGTACGGCCGTTCGGGCCGGGGGCCGACGAGGCTCATGTCGCCGCGGAGCACGTTCCACAGCTGGAGCAGTTCGTCCAGCGAGGTGCGCCGCAGCATGCGGCAGAACCAGCGCATCTCGTGCTCGCCCGCGACGCTCCACCGGGTCGCCGACTCGTGCTCGTCCGCCGGGCGGTACGTGCGGAACTTCAGCAGCGTGAACGGCCGCCCGCCGCGGCCGATGCGCTCCTGCCGGAACACCACCCCCGGCCCGTCGGCCAGCCGCAGCGTGACCGCGCACACCAGCAGCAGCGGGGCGACCAGCAGCAGCAGCGTCCCCGAGACCAGGACGTCGAGCGTCCGCTTGCCGAAGCCGCCGCCGCGCGCCGGGGCGAAGTCCAGCCGGCGGCACGAGAACCCCGCCAGCCGCTCCCGCGTCGGGTACGGCGCCGGTTCGGCGTCGACCTCCCACACCGTGCAGCCCGACCCGGCCAGCGCCCGCAGCAGCGGCTCCTGTTCGGCCCGTACCGACGGATGGACGGCGAGCACGGCCCGCACCCCGTTCTGGACGACGGCCCGCTCGACCTCCTCGTCCGTACGCAGCACCGGAACGGCCTCGACGCCGTCCGGCCGGTCGGCGACGATCCCCACCGGCCGCACCCCGCAGCGCGGATGGCGCAGCACGGCGGCGGCCACGCGCTGCGCGGTCGCGGCCGGGCCGACGACGAGCGCGGCCCGCGGGCGGCGCCGCAGCGCCGCCCGCCGTCGCCCGTGCACGACCGCGCGCAGTACGCACGCCGCCGCCGTCTGCACGGCGGATCCGGCCAGCACGGTGGTGAGGGACAGCGCCGACTCCGGCCGGTACGCGGCCCACAGCGCCGCGCCGACCAGCCAGACCAGCACGACACGGCCGCACACGGCGGGCAGTTCGTCCAGCGCCCCGGCGGGCCGCGCGTCGCGCGGGCGCAGCAGCAGCGACAGCCCGGCCAGCAGGACGAGGAGCAGAGGCAGACGCCGGTCACCGAGGAGGAGCAGTGCGGCCGGCAGCACGGCGGCGCCGTCCGCTACGAGCAGCGGCAGCCGTGCGGCGGGCCGGGGCGGTACCGACGGCAGCCGCAGACCGGTGCCGCGCGGGGGCAGGACGGAGACGGGCGGGAAGAATCCGTGCTCCCGCGGCGATACGCCGGGGGAGGGCACGGTACGTTCGGCGGTCACGAGTGGATGGACTCCCTGTGCTCGGATGGCTCGACGGGCGGTGTCGTCCGGCCGGCCCCGGCGTCTTCGCCCGTCCGGCCCGGGCGCGCGCCGGGAGCGGCGTGCCGGGTGCCGAGCAGGTCGTGGTAGACGTCGGCGACCGCCCGCGCGGTGTGCCGTACGTCGTGGAGGGTCAGCACATGGCGGCGGCCCCGCTCGCCGAGGGACGTGCGCAGCGCCGGATCGAGCAGCAGCGCGCCGACGGCGCCCGCCAGGGCCCCCGGGTCCTCCGGCGGCACCACACAGGGGGCGGCGAAGGAACGCGGCAGACTCTCGCGGGCGCCGTCGACGTCCGTGACGACCACGGGCCGCCCGCACGCCATCGCCTCCAGCGGGGCGAGCGCCATGCCCTCCCAGCGGGACGGCAGGACGACGACATCGGCGGCCCGGTACCAGGGGGCGGCGTCGGCGACGGCCCCCACGAACAGCACCGACGAGGGGGCGGCCGCCCGCAGCCGGTCCCGGTCGGGGCCGTCGCCCACCAGCACCAGCCGGGCGCCGGGCACCTGTTGCCGTACGGCGGCCCAGGCGCGCAGCAGGACGTCCTGCCCCTTCTGCCGGCACAGCCGCCCCACACAGACCGCGAGCGGAGTCTGCGCGGGGAGCCCGGCCAGCTGCGCGAGCCCGCCCCGTACGGGACCGGCGGGCGCCGGACGGAAACGGTCGGGGTCGATGCCGTTGGGGACGACGGTCCAGCGGCCGGTGATGCCGGCGTGCACGCCGGTGGCGCGTTCGGCCTCGCTCACACACACCACCCGCGCGGCCCAGCGCGCCGCCCACCGCTCCCAGCGCAGCGCCAGGGCCGCCGTGCCGCCGCCGACCGCCTCGAACGACCAGGCGTGCGGCTGGAACACGGTGGGGACGCGGCCGCGCACCGCGAGCCGTCCGGCGAGCCCGGCCTTCGCGCTGTGCGCGTGCACCACGTCGGGGCGGACCTCGTCGATCAGCCGGGCCAGCTGCCGTACCTCACGCGCGAGCGAGGGGCCCGGCGAACGCGTGGCGCTCCAGGACCGTACCTGCGCGCCCAGCGACCGGAGCCGGCCGGTGAGCGCGCTCTCCGGGCAGATCGCCGTGACGTCCAGGCCGTCCGCGAGCTGCGCCCGGACCAGGTCCGTCACGACGCGGGCGACCCCGCCGTCCACCGGCTGGGTCAGATGCAGGACCCGGGGCCGGTGGACGGGGGACGGCATGTCCACCACCGCGGCCTCGGCGCTCACGAACGAACTCGGCGTGTTCACCGCCGGGCGTCGACGGCGGCGAAGAGCACGCCCGCCCAGGCCGCGTCCCGCTGGGACGTGAGCCGCAGGACCGCCCGGTCACCGGCGCGCGGCAGACCTCCCGAGAGGTCGAACACGTCGGAGTCGTAGCCGAGGGTGTTGGCGTACGACGGCACCCGCGCGGGGGCGGTGCCGGCGTCGGTGATGGTGGAGTTGAGGACGTCGTCGGACGGGTTGGCCCGGTCGGCCAGCGCGGCGGGGGCGGACTCGTCGGCGGTCAGGACGAGCGAGTCGCCGTCGGTGCCCCGGTCGCCGTTGTACGCCACCAGACCGGCCCGGCCCCCGGCGCCCGCCGCGAACGGCAGGTTCCGCAGCGGCATCTCCACGCCCGAGCGGCCGCCCAGCGGGGCGAAACCGTCCCAGAGCGCGAGGTGCCGCAGCGGCTCCGCCGCGTTCTCGTACGCCACCACCAGCGTCCAGCCGCCCCAGGTCCCGGCGGCCGACCTGCCCATGGCCACATTGACCTGCGCCACCGTGTACAGCCCCGGCGCGCTGTCCCGCACCAGCTCCGTCACGTCCGCCGAGGCCTGGAAGGCGTCCGCGCCGTCCGCCACGCGGTGTCCGACCAGCGTGTCGGCGAGCAGTTCCTTGTACTCCCCGCCGGGTTCGGCGATCAGCACGCGCCCGTTGTCCTGCCACGGCTTCTGCTCACCGGCGAGCAGGTTGCCGCCCCAGTACAGCCGGGCGTACGTCACCCGGGAGCCGGCGGGCAGAGCGACCTCCGCGCGGGAGGAGTTGTAGGTGTTCGGGTCGCGGTCGACATCGATGTACGTCATGTCGAAGTCGCCGTTCGCCGCGTTCGCGCCGGCCCGTGCGTCACGGCACGAGGACGCCGTCGTACGGCAGGTGGCGGAGGCGTTGGCCGCCCGCACGATGCCGCCGTGCTGGAGCGCGTGGTAGCGCTGGGCGAAGGGGAGACCGTCCGCCTCGGGGGCGGGCGCGGCCGGCGCCGCGTTCGCGGAGCCGCAGGGTGCCCACACCACGGCGAGGGAGAGGACGCCCACCGCCGCACGGCGAAGCAGCTGACCCAGGGATTGGCGCATGACCGTCGGAGCCTTTCGGAAACAGGGCGGCGGTGGCAGGCAGCGGGGACGAGTGCGATGCGTCGTCCGCCCAAGGGAGTGCTTCGGAGACTCGCAACTCTAGTCACCAAACGGACAAACTCCCCGAAATTCGATGAAAGGTGGCAAGTGTGTTGGAATCGTGAAGTCGAGAGCGCCCGGCCCACCGCCCCGCCGGGCTGGACGTGCGGTCGGGTGACGGGCGGCAAGCCGGATGGCGCAGCCCCGGTTGCGGGGCCGCACGGGCACTTCCACGGTGGGCTTCAAGATCCGTGGAAGCCCTCGAAAGGAATCCCCATGCGCGCTCTGCCTGCCCGGCGCATCGCACTCGGCGCACTGTGCGCCGCCCTCCTCGCCGGGGTCACCGGCCCCGCCGCCATGGCGGCCGACACCCGCCCCACGCCGACCGAGCCGTTCGCCCAGGTCAGGACCGTCGACGCGCGCGAGCACGGACTCACCCCGGTCGTCGACCTGCTGAACGCCGTCATCGAGGCGGACGACGGCCGGCTGCCCGCCGAGGAGGCCCGCAGACTGGGCGACGCGGCGCGCGCCGCCCTGGCGGAGCCGGCCGCCGACGACCCGGCGACGACGACCGAGTCGTCCTCGGTGACGACGAACGACACGTCCCTCACCGAGGCCGACCTCACCAGCGAGGAGGCAACCGCCCTGCGCGAGGTCCTCGACGGCCTCCTCGCCCTGCTCCGGCCCGAATCCGCGACGGCGACCGGGACGGAGACGGAGACGGACACGGCTCCGGAGACCACCACGGACACCGCCACCGCCCCCCAGGCGCCCTCCGTCGTCGACGAGTTGGTGGCCCGGGCGCACGATCTCGTCGCCGCGCTGCTCGGCACCGGAACCCAGGCGTCGACCCTGCCCGCCCCGGCCACCGCCCCCGCCGCCGAACCCGCGCGGACGCCACTGCTCCCGGGCGTCACGCTGCCGGCGCTCACCTCCGTTTTGGTGCCGTCCTCGTAGAACTCTCATATGAGGACTTGGCAATCTTCGTCTTCACGGTTTCCGCTTCGGCCGGGCATCGTTAGGCACGGCGACAGAATTCCCCTCCGGCGACCGCCCCCCGCGTTGCCGAAGAAAGGAACACGATGAAGTCCCTGAAGGCTGCCGCCGTCCTCGCCGGAACCCTGATCGCCGCCGCTGCCGCCGCGCCGGCGTATGCCCAGGAGTCCACCGAACTGGCGTCCACCGGACTCGACACCGGCCTGCGCACCGCGGTCCCCTTCGAGCTGATGCCGCTCAGCGAGTCCGAGTCGGCCGGCACCGACGGCGCCACGGTGCTCGACACGACGAAGGAGGCGGCCGCCGTGGTGAACGACGCCAAGCCGGTCCACGGCGACCTGGGGCTGCACGCCTGACCTCACGCCCTGCGACGACCGGCCCCCAGTTTCCACCGGGGGCCGGTCGTCGTTTGCCGGTACGGAAAAACCGTACGGACAAGGGAGCGTGACCGATGGCCACCGGCATCCAGAGATCCCCGAAAGCACCGCGGAACGGCAGAACACGGCGGGACGTGATGGCACGCGGCGCACTCGCCGCCGCCCTGACACCGCTGCTCACGGCCTTTCGCACGCCCCGGCCGGCAGCGGACGACGGCGCGTCCTTCGACCGCGTCCACCGGGGCCGCCGCATCCGGGGCACGCGCGACGCGGACGGCCACTGGTACGTCACCCTCGACGGCCGCCCCCTGCACCTGATGCGCCGCGCCGACGGCACCTGGCTGAGCATGGTCGACCACTACTGCTCGTACCCGGCCCCGCTCGACGCCGCCCGCGCCGCCGTGGACGCCCTCGCCCCCGGCGAACAGCTCAGGGGAGGCGGCCATGGCGTACGTGCGTAAGGACGCCGCCACCCTCACGGCGGACGAGAAACGCCGGTTCGTGAACGCGCTGCTGGAGGTCAAACGACGCGGCGAATACGACGAGTTCGTCCGCACGCACCTCGCGTACTACGCCTCCGACGGCGAACGGGGGCTGCGCACCGCGCACATGGCGCCCTCCTTCCTGCCCTGGCACCGCAGGTTCCTGCTCGACCTGGAGGAAGCCCTGCGCCGGATCGACCCGTCGGTGACCCTGCCGTACTGGGACTGGACCCGCGACCGCTCGGCCCGCTCCGCGCCGTGGACGGCGGACCTCCTCGGCGGCGACGGCCGCCGTTCCGATCTCCGGGTGACCACGGGCCCGTTCGCGTACCGCGAGGGCAACTGGACCATCCGGACCGGCGTGACCGAGGGGGAGTTCCTCACCCGCGACCTGGGCCGCCGCGCCGACCCGATCGCCCTGCCGACGAAGAGTGACCTGGAACAGGCGCTGAAGGAACCGGAGTACGACGTGGCGCCCTGGGACTCGACGGTCACCCGGGGCTTCCGCAACAGGCTGGAGGGCTGGGGGACCGGGCGGGGCAGCGCCTCGTGGCGCAACCACAACCGGGTGCACCGCTGGGTCGGCGGGGCCATGCTCGGCGCCGCCTCCGTCAACGACCCCGCCTTCTGGCTGCACCACGCCTTCGTCGACCTGCAGTGGTACCGCTGGCAGCGCCGGCACCGCGGCGCCCGCTATCTGCCCGCGACCGCGCCGGGCCCCGGTGACGAGCAGCACGGCCGGATCGTGTCGCGCCGGGAGAAGCTCCCGCCGTGGGACGTGACCCCGCAGGAACTGGAGGACGTCGGCGCCGTCTACCGCTACGCGTAACACGCGGGACGGCACGCGGACACGCGAAAGCCCCGGCGCCCGAGGCGGCCGGGGCTCTTCGCGCGCGAGGCCCTACTTGTTGACGCAGTAGTTGCCGACGGCGGGGTTGAGGAAGCCGATCACGTTCACGGTGTTGCCGCACACGTTGATCGGCGCGTGGACCGGAACCTGGACCACATTGCCCGACACGACGCCGGGCGAGTGGACCGCGGCACCCTCCGCGCCGGAGTGCGCCGAAGCCATACCGGCGCCGCTGATCACGACGGCACCCGTGCCGAGAGCCAGGGTGGCCGCCTTCGCGATGCGAGACATCACGTTCTCCTTACTAGGTCAGGTAACACGGCCCCTCACTAGCGGCCGTACTCCCCGCTCAACGCGCCGCATCGCCCTGAGTCACGCCAAATGTCCAGGGATCACACTTTGGCCCGTATCCGGGCCGCACGCGGACCCCGTCGACGCCTGGCATTCGGCCATCTGAGGCGCCCTGACAAGCCGCTGACCTGCGTCTTCACAGAAAACCTACGCGATTGGGCATTTCAGTTGCGAAGGGTTGCAAACCATCACCTATAGTCATGACTGTCGGTAAACGGGCCATAACGGCTTGTGTCGACATAAACGAGAAACGGAGAGGTAATGCGTAAGTTCCAGAAGGCTGCCGTTGTCGCGGCCATGCTCGGCAGCGTTGGCTTCCTTGGCGCCGGCGTCAGCTACGCCGGTGAAGGCCCGGGCTTCGAGCTCAACAGCGAGCAGACCACGACCTGTGCCCAGGACAACTCGGTCCAGTCGCTGATCTCGATCGACGACGTCAACGCCGGTGTGGGCGCCATCCTGGGCCTCGGCAACGCCGAGAACTCCGAGGTCAACGCGGTGGCTTGCTCGTCGAACCTCGGCTGAGCAGTCGCGTGAGGTGACCCGGGCGGGTTCCGGGGTCCGAGCCGATGCGCCACGGACCCCGGGCCTGCCCGGCCTCCTGCCATTCCATGACCGTCAAGGGAAAAAGGTTGATGTTCCAGTTGAAGAAGATCGCTGCGGCGGGCCTGCTGGGAAGCCTCGCGGTGATCGGCCTCGGTGCCGCCCAGGCCGTCGGCGCCGACAACCCCGGTAACTGCACCAAGGACGAGCAGGGGCATGTGCGCTGTGTCCAGGTGAGCGAGTACCGGATCACCGAGGAGAGCGGAAAGGTCCGCGTCGGCAACGAGGCGTCGCAGACCTGCTCCGGCAAGGGGCAGCTCACCTGCACCAACTCGTACGACGCCCGCGGCGGGAAGTCCTGACGTGACGCGCGTCGGCGTTATTCGACGATCTCCCCACCGGGCCGATTGTGTGAATTCGCGACAGCAGTGCGAAGTGTCTTTTTCTGCCATCTGAATGCCAATCGGCGTTTCGCTATCAATTGCCGCAAAAGTCGCCTTAGGTTTGGCGACTGTCACCGACCGGTCCGTCCAGGATCGCGTCACATCGAGAATGGAGAAGTAATGCGCAAGTACCAGAAGGCCGCTGTCGTGATGGCCATGCTCGGCAGCGTCGGCTTCCTGGGCGCCGGCGTCGGCCACGCCAGCGACGACCCGTCGGTGGAGCTCAACAACAGCCAGAAGACGACCTGCGCCCAGGACAACTCGGTCCAGTCGCTGATCGCCATCGACGACATCAACCTCGCGGTCGGCATCCTCGGCCTCGGCAACGCCGAGAACAAGGAGACCAACAGCGTGCAGTGCGCCAGCAACTTCTCGCTGGGCGACTGATCACCTTCCGGTGATGTGGGCAGGTCCCGGGGTCCGGTCGTAGCCGATCGGTCCCGGGCCTGCCCGTTTCGTTGGCCGTTGAGGCAACCGTAACGGCGCCGCCGTACAGCCGCGGCGGGCCGAGCGTCGAGGAATGAGCAGATGTTCAAGTCGAAGAAGATCACAGTGATGGCGGGCCTTCTGGGGAGCGTCGCCCTGATGGGCCTCGGCGTCGTCCAGGCCGCCGCCGTCGAGAACCCCACGAAGTGCGCCAACGACGGCCGGGGGCATGTGCGCTGCGAGGATGTGCGCGAGGACCACGTCAGCGGCGGCAAGGCCGGGAAGCTCCACCTGGTCGAGGAGGGGGCCGGCGCCCTGCTCGGCGGCGAGGAGTCCTGACGCGTCGCGTCGGTCGTGAGGAAGGGCCGGAACCCGCCGACGGGTTCCGGCCCTTCCTCACGACCGACGTCATACCGGGGCGGCGGCGGACGCGGCACGCGGCGTCTCGACGGCGTGGCAGTACGGCAGGCCGTGGACGGGGCGGTCGGTGCAGAAGCGGGCGATCAGGTCCGCGGACTCCTCACGGCGCTCGACCGTCACCAGATGGTCCGCCTCCCTGACCGTGGTGAACAGGGCCCCCGGCATCGCCGCGGCGAGCTCCCGGCCCATCTGGGGCGTGCACAGGGTGTCGTACTCCCCGGTGAACACCAGCGTCGGCACCTCGGGGACCGGCAGCGGCTCGTAACAGCCGTGCGTCACCAGCCTGGTGTTGTGCTCGACGGCCTTCCTGATCTCCTCCGGCGTCTGGGTCAGGAACTGCCGCTGCAGCAGCCGCGCCACGGCCGCGTGCCTGCGCACCCGGCCGGCCTCCGGATTCGACATGAACAGCTGTACGAGCCCGTCGGCGGCTCCCTCGATGTCGCCCCGCTCCAGCGTCTGCGCGAGGCGCGGTACGGCGTCGGTGTACGGGTCGGGAAGCCGGCTCGCCGCGGCCGCGAAGACGATCCGCCGGACGGACGCCGGATGGCGCTGCGCGAACCGCAGACCGACGACCTCCCCGAAGCAGCCGCCGAACAGATTCACCTCCGGCACGCCGATCTCCGTCAGCATGTGCTGGACGGCGTCGGCCAGGAAGCCGATGTCGTACCGGGCCGGCAGGAAGTCCGAGCTGCCGTAGCCGGGAAGGTCCACGGTGATCAGCGTGCACAGCGGAGCCAGCCACTTCTCGTGGCTCTGCCAGGAGTACCGGTCCTGCGACGAACCCCCGAGCAGCAGCAACGGCGCGGTCCGCGGCGCGCTCTGGTGAACGATCCGGCACGCGTACCCGAATCCCTCGAACGTGAGGCCCCGCTCCTCCACGGAATCCTGGGCGGCGGTGAGGGCACTGCGCATGAGCGGCTCCGGAAAAGGCGGAACGACGGCGAACCGCTCCATGATTACCAGAAGCCTTGCAAATATGGCGTAATCACTCCAATGTGGGCGATCCGGGAGCACCTGTGCACGGCCTGCGCGGTCGCCTCCTCGGCGGGGATCCCCGGTGTGGTCAGTGGTGGAAGCCGACGCGGGCGGAGTGGGGGCGCCCCTCGGTGAGGTGCTTGATCGCTCTGCGCATGTCCTGGGCGAGGAGCTCGATCTCGTCGCGGTCGACGCCGTGCCGTACGAGGGCGCGCTGGATCACGGTCTCCTGGCGGTCCGGAGGGAGCGGGTAGGAGGGGACCTGCCAGCCGCGCATGCGGAGCTGGTCGGACAGGTCGTACAGGCTCCAGCCGGTCGAGGCGGGGTCGGTCAGGGTCCAGGAGGCGGCGGGCAGTGCGCCGGTGCCGTCGTAGAGCAGGGTGAACGGGCCCATGCCGGCGACCTGCCGGCCGAGGTGCTGCGCGGTGTCGGCGCAGGCCTGGTGGACGCGCCGGTATCCCTCCCGGCCCAGGCGCAGGAACATGAAGTACTGGGCGACGACCTGGCCGCCGGGGCGGGAGAAGTTCAGGGCGAGGGTGGGCATGTCGCCGCCGAGGTAGTCGACGTGGAAGACCAGGTCGTCCGGCAGGGCTGCCTTGTCGCGCCACAGGGCCCAGCCGACGCCGAGCGGGGCCATGCCGTACTTGTGGCCGGAGGCGTTGATCGAGGCGACCCGGGGCAGCCGGAAGTCCCAAACCAGGTCCGGGTGGAGGAAGGGGGCGATGAAACCGCCGGAGGCCGCGTCGATGTGCAGCGGCACGTCCAGACCGGTCTCCGCCTGCAGGCGGTCGAGTTCGGCCGCGATCTCCGCCACCGGCTCATAGGTGCAGGTGTAGGTCACCCCGAGGATCGCCACGACGCCGATGGTGTTCTCGTCGACGTACTGCCGCAGTTGGTGTGCCTGCAGGCCGGTGGCGCCCGGTTCCACCGGGACCTGGCGCAGCTCCACGTCGAAGTAGCGGGCGAACTTCTCCCAGCACACCTGCACCGGCCCGCACACCAGGTTCGGCCGGTCGGCGGGCCGGGAGGCCGCGCGCCGGCGGTCGCGCCAGCGCCACTTCAGGGCGAGGCCGCAGAGCATGGCGGCCTCGCTGGAGCCGGTGGTGGAGCATCCCACGGCGGGCTCGGCGTCGTCGGAGCCGACGGGGGCATGCCACAGGGAGGCGAGGATGTTGACGCACCGGGCCTCGATCTCCGCGGTCTGCGGGTACTCGTCCTTGTCGACGATGTTCTTGTCCAGGCACAGGTCCATGAGGTCGCGGACCTGGTCGTCGGTCCAGGTGGTGCAGAACGTGGCGAGGTTCTGGGCCGCGTTGCCGTCGAGCAGGAGCTCGTTGCGCAGCAGTTGGTGGACCACGTGCGGGGGCGCCGGAAACTCCGGCATCGCCCGCTTGGGCAGGGGCTTCTCGCTGATGGGCGACGTGAAGACGTCGGCCGCCGGATCCGCGGTCGTCTCCCGGGCGTTGTGCAGAGCCACCGCCGGCCCCTCTCGCGTCGTCTGTTGTCTCCGTCTCGGACGCTACGGGCGGCCGGCCGCACCGGACAGCGGGCGTACTCCACTCGGGGACGGGCTCCGGCCCGGAGGCCGGCCCGCAGTCGCTCCGGTTGCCGGGCCCGTGAAGGGGGAGCTCCAATTGGCTGGTACGCGCGGGGTTGTCCTGGCGAGATGCCCGCATGAGCGCACAAGCCAGGTGTCCCATGCGCCCAGTGACGCGGAAGGTGACATGAGTGAAGCGCGAGGCGACTCCCGCCGGAGCCCGGGCGCGAGCGGCGGGGGCGGTTCCGGGTCCTCCGTGGAACCGGACGCGGGACCGGGACCGCCTCGGCGAACGCCAGGAGGCCGTGGACCACCCTCACCGGCGCCTCGTGCTTCTCCGCCGGGGGTCTCCTGCCGTTCTGCGAACGCCCCCGATCGGGCGGGCCCGATCATGCGTGAGTGGGGCCCCGCCGAGCGTGACCAGTGGCCGAAGGCCGGACAGCCGAGCCGACGCCACGGCGTGCGCCGGTTGTGACGTGAACGACACGGCCTGCTCTGGAGGGAGGGATCCCCTCCGCGGCGTTCTGGCTGATGGCGCCCCCGGCAGGACTCGAACCTGCGGCCAAGCGCTTAGAAGGCGCCTGCTCTATCCACTGAGCTACGGGGGCCGGTGTGGTGGCCTGTCGTCGTGGTGCCCGGGTGCGGGCTGTCCCTGACGGTGCCGGAGACAAGGATAGGGCTCCCGCGTCCTTGCCCCTGTTGCCGCTCCTCCGTGGCTCGATGTGGAGGTTCGGTGAAGCGGTCCTGATAATCGCAGGCAGGTACGAATCGTGCACCGCTTTTGGCCTCTCGCGCACCGGGTGTTGTGCACTCGTTATGCCTGGCCTGTGCACACGTCACGGTCGCCCCTTCCATCCCTTGTGTCCTGTCGGCGCGCAGACATGCGCATATGCTTCAGAATTCCCCTAAAATTGGGCATTCTTCGCATGTGGTGACCTTGGACGTACGGCCTCAGCTGCTCGACGCACTCTCCGCCCTGCGCGACCGTGTCGCCGCCGCACGCTTCCCGCTGCCCCTCGCGGGGGCCGCACGCGCGCGTGCCAACCGCGACGAACTGCTCGCCCAGCTCGACGACTATCTGGTGCCCCGGCTGAGAGACCCCTCGGCGCCTCTGCTGGCCGTCGTCGGCGGGTCCACCGGGGCCGGGAAGTCGACCCTGGTGAACTCCCTGGTGGGCCGCCGGGTCAGCGAGGCGGGCGTGCTGCGGCCCACGACACGCACCCCGGTGCTCGTCTGCCATCCGGAGGACCACCACTGGTTCAGCGGGATGCGGGTGCTGCCCGACCTCACGCGCGTGTGGGTGCCCCACCACCGGGACCCCGCCGACGACCTGCTGCTGCCCGGCGAGAACCCCGCGCGGGTGCTGCGGGTCGAGACCGCCGACACCCTGCCGCCCGGCCTCGCCCTCCTGGACGCGCCCGACATCGACTCCCTCGTCGCCGACAACCGGGTCCTCGCCGCCGAACTCATCACCGCCGCCGACATCTGGGTGATGGTCACCACCGCCGCCCGCTACGCCGACGCCGTCCCCTGGCACATGCTGCGCACCGCCAAGGAGTACGACGTCACCCTGGTGACCGTCCTCGACCGCGTACCCCACCAGGTCGTCTCCGAGGTGTCACGGCAGTACGGCGCCCTGCTCACCAAGGCCGGACTCGGCGACGTACCGCGCTTCACCGTGCCGGAGCTGCCCGAGTCGGCCTGGGGCGGCGGGCTGCTGCCCGCCACCGCCGTGGCGTCGCTGCGCACCTGGCTGGTCCACCAGACGCTCGATCCCGCCGCCCGGCAGCAGGTGATGGGCCGCACCGCGTACGGCGTCCTCGACTCCCTCGACGCCCGTATGCCCGGACTCGCCGGTGCCGCCGCCGCGCAGTACGCCGCCGCGCTGCGTCTCACCTCCGCCGTCGACGGGGCGTACGACAGCGAGCACGCGCGGGTGCGCGGCCGGCTGCAGGCCGGGGCCGTACTCGCCGGGGACGCGCTCAAACGGTGGCGCGCCTTCCCCCTGGACTGCACCCCCGGCGAACTCCTCGACACCTTGGTGGAGAGCCTGAGCGCGCTGCTGCTGTGCGCCGTGGCCGCCGCCGACGAGCGCGTCGAGGACGCCTGGCGGCGCGAGCCCGCCGCCGACGCCCCGGAACTCGCCGGCCGCGAGCGCGCCCCCGAGAGCGCCGAGCACCGGATCGGGCTGGCCGTACGGCGCTGGCGGCGCGAACTCGAGGAGTTCGCCGAGGACGAGGTGCGGGAGCTGGACCGCAGCGTCGCCCCCGACCCCGAGATGGTGGCCGCGCTGGTCGCCACGGCGCTGCTGGGCGGCCGCCGGGCCCGTACCGCCGGGGAGGGCCTCGCCGAGCGGATCGGCGCCCACGGCGCGCTGCGGCTGCGCGACCGGGGCGGACGGCTCCTCGTCGCGCACGTGGACGGCGTCATGCACGCCGAACGCGAACGCCGGCTCGCCCCGCTCGACGCGCTCGACGTGCACGCGGAGCCCCAGGCCGAACTCATCGCCGCTCTGTCCGTACTGCAGAAGGAGAGGTGACCGGTGACCGCCGTCACTGACCAGGACCACACCGGGCAACCCGATCGCGACGCCGAAGGAGCATCCCGTACGGATACGGCGGCCCCCTGGGACGACGGACTGATCGCACGCCGCGTGAACGGGGAGGAACCGTCCGCGGCGACGGCGGCCCGCGGCCCCGCGCCGCAGCCCGTGACCCCCCTCGCGTACGACCCGGCGCTGCGGTCGAGGCTCGACGCGCTGCGCGAGCTGATCGGGCTCTCCCGCACCCGGCTCGACAACCGGACCCTCGCCCAGGCGGGCCGGATCCTCGACGAGGCCACCGCGCGGCGCCGGCTCTCCGGACAGCACACCGTCGTCGCCCTCGCCGGCGCCACCGGCAGCGGCAAGTCACAGCTGTTCAACGCGCTGGCCGGAGTGCCCATCTCGGAGACCGGCGTGCGCCGGCCGACCACCGCCGCTCCCATCGCGTGCAGTTGGAGCGACGGCGCCGCGCCCCTCATCGAACGCCTCGGCATCCCGCCCCGCCTCAGACGGCGCCCCCTGCAGGCGACCGCGGACGCCGACGAGCGGCTGCGCGGGCTGGTCCTGGTCGATCTGCCCGACCACGACTCGGCGGCCGTCCAGCACCGGGAACAGGTGGACCGGGTCCTGGGGCTGGTCGACGCGGTGATCTGGGTCGTCGACCCGGAGAAGTACGCCGACGCGATGCTGCACGAACGCTATCTGCGGCCGATGGCCGCCCACGCGGAGGTCATGTTCGTCGTCCTCAACCAGACCGACCGGCTGCCCGGGGAGGCCGCCGACCAGGTCCTGGACGATCTGCGGCGGCTGCTCGATGAGGACGGCATCGTGCTGGGGGAGTACGGAGAGCCCGGTACGACCGTGCAGGGACTCTCCGCGCTCACCGGGGACGGGGTCGGCGAACTGCGGGAGTCGCTCGCCCGGTTCGTGTCCGAACGCGGCGCCCCGTCCCGGCGGATCGCGGCGGACGTGGACATCGCGGCGGCCCGGCTGTGGCCCGTGTACGCCACCCGCCGGCGCACCGGGCTGAGCGAGGAGGCGCGTGAGGAGTTCTCGGACCGGCTCGCGGACGCCGTCGGCGCCACCGCGGCGGGCGAGGCGGCGGAACGCGCGTGGCTGCGCAACGCCAACCGCGCGTGCGGCACGCCCTGGCTGCGGCTGTGGCGCTGGTGCCAGGAGCGGAGCGAGCCGTCCACCGGCCGGGTCGCCCCGCGCGGACAGCCCGACGAGGAGGCCACGGCCCGGCAGCGGGTGGAACAGGCGGTGCGTACGGTGGCCGACCGCGCCTGTGCCGGACTGCCGGCGCCGTGGGCGCAGGCGGTGCGGGAGGCGGCCGTACGGGGCTCGCAGGGGCTGCCCGAGGCACTCGACGAGCTGGCCGTACGCGCGGGGCTGCCGCCGGGGCGGCCGCCGCGGCCGGGGTGGTGGCCGGTGGCCGTGCTGGCACAGGTCTCGATGACGGTCCTTCAGTTCCTCGGCGGGCTGTGGCTGGTGGCGCAGATCGCCGGCCTCATGGCGCCGAATCTGGGGGTGCCGGTGCTGCTGATGGCGATCGGCATCGTCGGCGGCCCGCTGATCGAGTGGAGCTGCCGCATGGCGGCCCGGGGGCCCGCCCGGCGGTACGGGCTGGAGGCGGAGAGACGTCTGCGGGAGGCGGCGGCCGGGTGCGGCCGGGCCCGCGTCCTGGATCCGGTGGCGGCGGAACTGCTGCGGTACCGGGAGGTGCGGGAGCAGTACGGGCGGGTCGCGGGGGTGGGGGTGGCCGGCCGGGGGTGACGGCGGCCGGCGCCGGTGGTGGGGGCGGGCGGTCGGTGCCCGTACTGGGGGCGGGCGGTCGGTGCCGGTACGGGGCGGAGCGCCTCGTTCGGGTGGCGGGGTTGTCCCCAGGCCGGCGGTGGTCCACAGCGCTCGGCGGGCCCGGCCCGACGGAGGCAGTCTGGCGTGCACGGCGATCGCGGAACGGTCCGCGGTCGTCACGCCGGACGGCGGCCGTACGGGACGGGCCCGTACGCGTTTCAGCCCGGCGCCCGCCGATGCCGCCCCGTGCGGCCGGCGGGTCCGGGCGAGGGAGGGAGTACGAGGATGAACGAGACGATGGTGTGCGTGGTGGGCAACATGGCGACACGCCCCGTGTACCGGGAGACGGCGTCGGGGCCCGCGGCCAGGTTCCGGATCGCGGTCACGTCCCGGTACTGGGACCGGGAGAAGAGCGCCTGGGCGGACGGCCACACCAACTTCTTCACGGTGTGGGCCAACCGGCAGCTCGCCACCAACGCGGCGGCCTCGCTGTCGGTGGGCGAACCGGTGATCGTCCAGGGCCGGCTGAAGGTGCGCACGGAGACGCGCGAGGGGCAGCAGGGCTGGATGTCGGCGGACATCGACGCGGTGTCGATCGGCCACGACCTGGCCCGCGGCACGACCGCCTTCCGCCGCGCGCAGCGAACGGACCGGACACCGGCGACGGACCGGACCGAACCCAACTGGGAGAGCCCCCTGGACGGTTCGCCGGCAGTGGACGACACGGCGGTCCAACCCGGCCCGGAGCCAGCCGTCGTGACGTGACGTCAGTGACGCGCGCCGCCCGGCCCGGACTCCGGCCGAACTGAGGCTTATCGGCAGATGCATACCGAACCGTCCTGTGTGGATTTGTCGATAAGCCCTGCTCGCGACGGCTTCCGCGATAACGATTCCGAGTCGGATCAGCCCTCCGACGCGATCACCGGCAAGCGCGCTCTGCCGCCTCCTTAGGATGCCGGGCATGGCTCCCGGCGCTCTGGGGGCCGATGAAATTTGCTGGTGGGACCGTCCCCCCGTGTCAACGGGTCCCGCTCGGAAAGGATTTCGGTGTTTGCTTCGTTCTCCGCGCGGTCCGTGCGCGGACGCGGGTCGGCCCGCCTCGCCGCAGGGACGCTGGCGTCCGGACTCGTCACCACCGCCGTACTGGCCGGTGCCGGGACGGCGGCCGCCGCCGGCGACGAGACGGCGCCGGGACACAGCGGGGCGGCCGCGACCATAGGCGGCCTCAAGACCTACGGCGACGCGGTGATACGCGGCGCCGCCGGGGACCAGCAAGTGTCGGCGGGACTGTTCGAGATGTCCGTCGAGGGCGGCGGCATGCTGCACACGTACTGCGTCGACATCCAGACGCCGACGCAGAAGGACGCCAAGTACCACGAGACCGCCTGGGCCGGGACGTCGCTGGGCACCAACAAGGACGCCGGCCGCATCCGCTGGATCCTGCGCAACTCCTACCCGCAGGTCAACGATCTCGCGGCGCTCGCGAAGAAGGCCGGTGTACGCGGCAAGCTCACCGAGCAGGACGCGGCGGCCGGCACCCAGGTGGCGATCTGGCGCTACACCGACGCCGTCGACGTGGACGCCGTCGACCCCCAGGCGGAACAGCTCGCCGACTACCTGCAGAAGAACGCCCGCGGCGAGGCGGAACCGAAGGCGTCGCTGACCCTGGACCCGCCGGCGGTCTCCGGCCGCCCGGGTGAGCTGCTCGGCCCGGTGACGGTGCACACGGACGCGCGCAGCGTCACGGTCTCCCCGCCGGCGGACGCCACCACGACCGGCGTACGGATCGTGGACAAGGACGGCGAGCCCGTCACCACCGCCACCGACGGCAGCCGGCTCTTCTTCGAGGTCCCCGAGGACGCGGCGGCGGGCACCGTGAAACTGACCGCGCAGGCCTCCACGACGGTCCCGGTCGGCCGCGCCTTCGTCTCCGACAGCCGCAGCCAGACGCAGATCCTGGCCGGTTCCAGCGAGTCGACCGTCTCGGCGACGGCGAGCGCGACCTGGGCGCTCGAGGGCGCGATACCCGCGCTGTCCGCCCGCGAGAACTGCGCCAAGGGCGGTGTGGACGTCACCGTCGCCAACCAGGACGACGAGCCGTTCGTCTTCGAGCTGGCGGACGCGGAGTACACCGTCGCGGGCGGCAAGTCCCGGACGGTGACGGTTCCGGTGAGCGAGGACCTGCCGTACGACTTCACGGTCGAGGGTCCGGGCGGCTTCGAGCAGCGGTTCACCGGCAAGCTCGACTGCGTGACCAGGGCCGCCGAGATCGGCACCACCACCCACACCCTGTCCGGCCCGTCCCCGACCCCCCTCGCCGTCACCCCCACCGAATCCAACCTCGCCGAAACGGGAGCCTCCAGCGCCACCCCGTGGATCACCGGCACCGCGATCGGCCTGGTCGTCGTGGGCGGAGCGGGCCTGGTCATCGCCCGCCGCAGGAACACCCCCTCCGAGGGCTGAGGGCACTCCCGGTGTCCGGTGCGCCGGCGTCCGGCGGAACGAGGGAGAACGGGGCCGCCATCCGGTCGGTCGCGACTGTGGCCGTCGCGGGACTGCTGCTGGCGGGCCTGCCCGCGCTGTACTTCCTGACCGTCCATGGCTGCGGTGAGGAGGAGGGCCGGCTCGCCGGGGTGATGGCCGGCGAGACGGTCCTGGACGCGGCTCCGGAAGGCGCGGACCAAAGGGACCGCTACCAGGAGTGCGACGACGACGACCGCTTCGTCGTGGTGGGGGCGCGATACCGGTACCACGGTTCGCCGGAGGACGTCCTGCGGCACTACGAGGAGGTGGCCCGCGCCGACGGCTGGCGGCCGCGGACGGCGGCCGGGGACGAGAAGGCACCCGGCTGTTTCACCAAGCCGATGGGAGGCACGACCGCCTACCTCGGGGTCGAGGGCCCGGACGACGGCCTGCTCCACGTGGAGATCGTCGCGGACCACGCGAAGTCACAGTGGTGCTGAACGTACTCATCTTCGACGCCGGATGTACCAACCCGCCACCAGCACGATGAGGATGGCGACCACGAAGGCCCATACGGTCGTTGCGCCGTGGTACGAGCGGTAGGCCACTACAGCGAGCATGCTCAGACGGATACCCCGGTCGGGCGTCTCCAGCCGACATCCTCGAGTCGCTGTCGGGCACGGGCCCACCCTCGCAGTCGAGTTCGTCGCCGCCGTGGGCGCCATGACCACCTGCGCCGATGCCGGCCACCTGGCCTCGACACGCGATTTTTCCCGAGGCGGGGCTCAGTCCCGCGTGACGGTGTCGAGCCATCCGGCGAGCGCGTGGAAGTCGGAGTCTTCGAGGCCCTCGGCCGGGTCGACCTGGTGAAGCAGGGACGGCCCCGGGTGGGCGGCGGTGACCCAGAGGCGGTCCATGGTGCCGATCTCGTCGTCGACCCAGACGAAGGGCCGGCCATCGGCCCACTCGACCAGGGGGCGGGTCTTCCAGTGGAGGCCCCGCGGGCCTTCCTCCGCGTCGGTGTCCGGCCGTCCCATCACGGGCAGCCGCGGCAGCCCGATGCGCGGGGCGACGGTCCTGTTCGCCTCCTCCATCCAGGTCGTCGCCCACACGAGACGGCAGCCCAGAGCCATGAGGCGCGCCCCGATCCCGGGGTCGAGCCGGGCCAGCAGCGAGTTCCCTCGACCGGCGGCTCCCACGGCGGCGGCAGCGGCGGCCCGTGGGTGGCCGGACGACGATCCGAACGGGATGAGTGGGCCGTCGACGTCGAGGAAGAGGAGGGGGCGCTCCGCCGCGCTGGTCACGACGGCACGGTAGCGCGGCACGGTGGAGGAGCGGCATCCCCGGGCCGTGGCGACCGACCGTGACAGGCGAGGCTCAGGCGCCATCCGGGAAAGGCCAGGTCAGGGCCACCGGACGGAACGGGTTTCCCCCCAGGGGTAGCGGTCGGGCAAGATGGGGTGTGTCTGCCCACTGCCAGATTTCAAGCTGCCGGACGGTTTCTCTTGGCTGAGTACATCTACACCATGCGCAAGGCGCGCAAAGCGCACGGCGACAAGGTGATCCTCGACGACGTCACCCTGAGCTTCCTGCCCGGGGCGAAGATCGGTGTCGTCGGGCCGAACGGCGCTGGTAAGTCGACGGTCCTGAAGATCATGGCGGGGCTGGAGCAGCCCTCGAACGGTGACGCGTTCCTCACCCCCGGTTACACCGTGGGCATCCTGCTCCAGGAGCCCCCGCTGAACGAGGACAAGACCGTCCTGGAGAACGTCCAGGAGGGTGTCGCCGAGGTCAAGGGCAAGCTCGACCGGTTCAACGAGATCGCCGAGCAGATGGCGACCGAGTACACCGACGAGCTCATGGACGAGATGGGCAAGCTGCAGGAGCAGCTCGACCACGCAGGCGCCTGGGACCTCGACGCCCAGCTGGAGCAGGCCATGGACGCCCTGGGCTGCCCGCCCGGCGACTGGCCGGTCAGCAACCTCTCCGGTGGCGAGAAGCGCCGCGTGGCGCTGTGCAAGCTGCTGCTCGAGGCGCCCGACCTGCTGCTCCTCGACGAGCCCACCAACCACCTCGACGCCGAGTCGGTGAACTGGCTGGAGCAGCACCTCGCCAAGTACGAGGGCACCGTCGTGGCCGTCACCCACGACCGGTACTTCCTGGACAACGTCGCCGGCTGGATCTGCGAGGTCGACCGCGGCCGGCTGCACGGCTACGAGGGCAACTACTCCAAGTACCTGGAGACCAAGGCCACCCGCCTCAAGGTCGAGGGTGCCAAGGACGCCAAGCGGCAGAAGCGCCTCAAGGACGAGCTCGAGTGGGTGCGGTCCAACGCCAAGGGGCGCCAGGCCAAGTCCAAGGCGCGTCTGGCCCGGTACGAGGAGATGGCCGCCGAGGCCGACAAGATGCGGAAGCTGGACTTCGAGGAGATCCAGATCCCGCCGGGCCCGCGCCTCGGCAGTGTCGTCGTCGAGGTCAGCAACCTCAGCAAGGGCTTCGGCGAGAAGCTCCTCATCGACGACCTCAGCTTCACGCTGCCGCGCAACGGCATCGTCGGCATCATCGGCCCGAACGGCGCAGGCAAGACCACCCTGTTCAAGATGATCCAGGGCATCGAGGAGCCGGACTCCGGCGCCATCAAGGTCGGCGACACCGTCAAGATCTCCTACGTCGACCAGAGCCGCGAGAACATCGACCCCAAGAAGACCCTGTGGGCCGTCGTCAGCGACGAGCTCGACTACATCAACGTCGGCCAGGTCGAGATGCCGTCCCGCGCCTACGTGTCGGCCTTCGGGTTCAAGGGTCCGGACCAGCAGAAGCCGGCGGGCGTGCTCTCCGGCGGTGAGCGCAACCGGCTGAACCTGGCGCTCACCCTCAAGCAGGGCGGCAACCTGCTGCTCCTCGACGAGCCGACCAACGACCTCGACGTCGAGACCCTCTCCAGCCTGGAGAACGCCCTGCTCGAGTTCCCCGGGTGCGCCGTGGTCGTCTCCCACGACCGGTGGTTCCTGGACCGGGTCGCCACACACATCCTCGCCTACGAGGGCGAGTCCAAGTGGTTCTGGTTCGAGGGCAACTTCGAGTCGTACGAGAAGAACAAGGTCGAGCGGCTCGGCGCGGACGCGGCGCGTCCGCACCGTGCCACCTACAAGAAGCTGACCCGGGGCTGATCGACCTTGCGGCACATCTACCGCTGCCCGCTGCGCTGGGCGGACATGGACGCGTACGGCCACGTCAACAACGTGGTGTTCCTCCGCTACCTGGAGGAAGCCCGTATCGACTTCCTGTTCCGCCCGGAGAAGGACTTCCAGCAGGGGTCCGTGGTGGCGCGCCACGAGATCGACTACAAGCGGCAGCTCGTCCACCGGCACCACCCGGTCGACATCGAGCTGTGGGTCACCGAGATAAGGGCCGCGTCGTTCACCCTCACCTACGAGGTCAAGGACGGGGACGTGGTCTACGTCCGCGCCTCGACGGTGATAGTGCCGTTCGACTTCGAGGCGCAGCGGCCCCGGCGGATCACCGCGGAGGAACGGGAGTTCCTCCAGGAGTACACGGACGCCGAGGAGGAGGCCGTCGCGGCATGACGGTGCTCCATCTCGCCGACGAGGGGGAGGCCGCGGATCTCGCGGCCTTCCTCTCCCGGCTGCTGCACTACGACCGTTCCGCCGCGGTGCGGCTGCAGGCGGCCGGGACGGCGCTCGCCGTCTTCGGCAGGCCGCCGTCGTTCGAGGTGCTCGCCGTCCGCGCCGTACGGCTGGCGAAGCCGTACGAGAACGGGCTGGACATCACCCTGGACGTGACCGTGTCCGCCGGTGAACTGCTGGAGTCGGTGGACGAGTCCGCCGGCACGGCCGCCGTGCCGGGCGCGGTGACCGGGCCGCCGTGGGCCGGTGTGCTGCCGCCGCGCGGCGGCTGGCGGGCCGAGCCCGGACTGCCGGCGCCGCAGGAGCTGCGCGCTCTCGTCGCCGCGTCGGTCGCGGAATTCCGGTCCCGTACGGAGGAGTTGGCGTCCGAGTCGCGTACCCGGGCCGAACTCGACCGGATCGGGCGGGAGATCTGGTCCCGCACGGTCGCGGACACCGGGCTTCCGGTGCGGGCGGTGCACGCCGCCCAGTCGCTCGGCTTCCTGCGGGGCACGGAGCAGGGGCTGTTCTCCTCCGGGGCGTGGCTCCGGCTGCGTACGCCCTTCGGGTCGGTCGCCGTACGGCGGGCGGGGCTCGGGGCGTTCGGGCTCAGCGTGCGCTGAGGCCGGCTACCGCCCTTCGCTGTCGTCCGGGCGGACGGCTATGTGGTCGGGCTCCAGTTCCAGGGCGACGCGGTCGCGCATGTTCAGCGCCTTCGTGTACTCGGCGGGCAGTTGGAGGCGGCCGGCACGGTCCAGCATCGCGTACTCGCGGGCGACCACGGTCTCGTGGCCGGTGTCGGCGTCGACCTCGCTGCGGCGCAGCACCTCGGTGGAGGTGCGGCCGTCGCGGATGGCGACGGTGCGGCGGACCTCGCTCGCCACCGCCTGGTCGTGCGTGACGATCACGATGGTCGTGCCCAGCCGCTCGTTCGCGGTGCGGAACGCGGCGAAGATCTGTTCCGCCGTGTGGGAGTCCAGCTCGCCGGTGGGTTCGTCGGCGAGCAGGACGGAAGGGTCGCAGGCCAGCGCCACGGCGATGGCGACACGCTGCTGCTGGCCGCCGGACATCTCGTGCGGGCGGCGGTCGCGGCAGTCGGCCACCTCCAGCAACTCCAGCAGTTCCAGCGCGCGTTCGGCGCGGACGCGGCGCCCGGAACGGGACCGGCCGGCCAGCTGCATCGGCAGGGCGACGTTCTGCGCCGAGGTCAGATAGGGCAGCAGATTGCGGGCCGTCTGCTGCCAGACGAAGCCGACGACCTCACGCCGGTAGGCGAGGCGGTCCCTGGCGGTCATCGTGAGCAGGTCACGGCCGGCCACCCGGGCCGCGCCCGCCGTCGGGGTGTCCAGGCCGGCGAGGATGTTCATCAGGGTCGACTTGCCGCTGCCGGACGCGCCCACCAGCGCCATCAACTCGCCCTCGCGCACCAGGAGGTCGAGCCCCTGGAGCGCCTGCACCTCCACGCCGTCCGCGGTGAACACGCGGACCAGCCGGTCGCAGGTGATGAGCGCGTCATGGCCGTACGCCGGACGGTCGCGGTCGGCGCCGACCCGGCCGGCCAGCTCGGCGAGCGTGGGGTTCGAGGTCATCGGGGGCCTCCTGGGAGGGAGCACGGGCGGGCGTGCGCGGTCGTACGGTCCTCGGTGCGGGTCATCGGGCATCGCCCGCCCTCAGTTCCCGTACCGAACCCCTGCGGCCCGTCCACCATGCCTGGGCCGCCGCGATGCCGACCGTCAGGACCACCACCGTCAGGGCGGGCAGCAGCAGGGACACCGGGTCGGTGCGCAGGGCCGCCCGGCCCGCCGGTGAGGAGGCGGTGGAGACGGCGAGGGTCGTCAGGTCGATGCCGGGGGAGAGGAGCCGGATGGCGGCCCAGGCCGTGATGGTGCCGCCGGCCGCCGCGAGGAGGGCCTGCGGCAGGGACTCCAGGATCAGCAGGCGGCGGCCCTGGGCCCGGGTGAGGCCCATGGTGCGCAACCGGGCCAGCAGCGCGGCCCGTTCGGGTGCGGCGCGCAGCAGCGTCAGCAGCAGGGCGAGTACGGCGTACCCGGCGCCCGCCGCCACCGCCGCCGTGTAGATCCGCTCGGCGCCGGACTGCAGGGGCGAGTCGATGTACTCGGCGAACCGCTCCGTCCGCAGCTGTACTCGCGCGGCGTCGCCCGCCGCCTTCCGCAGCGCGGCCGCGTCCGGGTGGCTCCCGGTCAGCAGCAGCGCGGTGGGCGGGGCGGAGGGGTCCGGCAGCCCGGCCCGGTCCACGATCAGGAACTCGTCCCCGACGATCGCCGGGGTCCGCTCCCGTACCGTCTCGATCCGTACGGTGAGGTAGCCGCCGCCGTCGAGCCGCACCCGGAACGGCCGGGTCCCGTAGCGGTCGGCGACCGCGGGGGAGGCCAGGGCGGGCAGGGTCTCCGTGCCGGCGGGGGCCTTCAGTTCGTCCGCGGTGACCGCGCCGATGTCCGTGTGCCGGGTGAGGGCCGCGTAGCCGGCCGGGTCGACGGCGGCGACCGGGACGGTCAGCCTGCCGTCGTCGGGATAGGAGTACAGGGCGACGTTCACGGGCGTGACGTCGTCCACGCCGGACACGCGCCCGACCTTGTCGGCCAGGCCGGACGGCATGGCCGACGCCGCTTCGAGGCGGGCGTCGGCGCCGACGGTGAGGAGGGCCGCGCGGTCCCGGGCGTCGGCCACCCCGGTGAGGACGGAACCGCCGAAGGCGGCGGTGGTCAGCGCGGTCAGCAGCGCGAGCAGGGGCAGTACGGCGGACCCCGGCGTACCGCGGCCCGCGCGGGCCAGCGACAGCGGGCCGACCACACCCCGCAGCCGCCGCGCCGGACCGGCGAGGCCCCGCAGTGGCAGCGGATACAGACGTACGAGCACCAGCGCGGCGATCATCCCCACCAGCACCGGGGCCAGCGACACGAGTTCGTCCCCGGACGCCCCCTGGCCGTCCTGCGCCGTACCGCGCGTGCGCAGCGCCACGACGGCGCCCACCGCGAGGGTGAGCAGGGTGAGTTCGGCGACCGTGCGGCGGCGGGAGGGGCGGGCCGAGGTGATGTCGTCGCGGGCGGCGTGCACGCGTACCGCGCGGTGTGCGGCGACGGCCCGCAGCGGCAGCGCCACGGAGGCGAGGAGCGCCACGGCACCGGCGGCCACGGCGGCGTACGGCAGCCGGCCGCCGGTGAGCGCGAGCCGGGCGGCGGCCAGGCCCAGGGCCGCCGCCGGGACGGCGACCACCGTCGTCTCCGCCAGCAGCCGGCCGGTCAGACCGGGCAGGGAGGCGCCGCGGGCGCGCAGCAGGGTGAGCTCGGCGCGGCGCCGGTCGGCGGCGAGCCCGCCCGCCATCAGCAGGACGACGGCCGCGACGGTGCCCGTGCCGAAGGCGGCGACCGCGACCAGCGGCCCGATCGCGGACCGCAGCCCGGTGTACTCGGCGAACACCTCGTCGAGCGCGGTCTCCGTCTCGACCGGGGCCGAGGCGGCCGTACGGGCCCGCTGGAGCAGCGGGCCGGCGTCGAAGGAGGCGACGGCCGCCGTCAGCCGCGACAGATTGTGGGCGTGCAGGGCGGACACATCGGGGGGCAGCATCCAGTACCGTTCGGGCTCCCCGGCCGTGGCCGCGAGCGCCGGGGCCGCGTCCGCGGGCAGCAGCAGCGCGGCCACCCAGTACTGGCTGCGCATCGGGTCGTCGGGGACGGTCGTGAGGTACGGGGTGCGCAGTACGGAACTCGTCGACCAGTACGCCCCCCGGGGCGTACGCGGTTCGACGATGCCGGTGACACGGACCGCGAGCGGCCCGCGCTCCGCGGCGGGCACATGCAGGACGGACCCCACCCCGATGTGCAGGTTCTGGGCCGTCTCGGCGGTGACGGCGGCCTCGACCGCCGCCGTCGCGGAGGTCACGTCGTCCGCGGCCTCCGGCAGCCGGCCCTCCCGCAGCCGGGTGTGGCCGGCGAGCCCGCTGGGCGCGGCCAGGTGGAACTGCGGGGGCACCGCGTCCGGCATGGCCAGCCACGGGTCCGCGACCTCCAGCGGCCGGGTGGTGCGCACACCGTACGAGGACTGCTCCCGGTCGACCGGGAGGGAACGGCCCGGCAGCGCGAGGATCCTCGCGTGCGCGTCGGCGATCGGGTCCTCGCGCAGCTGTTCCTCCCGCTCCTCGGGCGTCAGCAGCAGGTCGGCCGCGGAGGCGCTGTACAGCTGGACGGTGGTGCGGGCCGGCCCGGCCACCTCCATCGACCGGTGCAGCCCCGCGTCGCCGTACCGGTCGACCGCGAGCGGCAGCGCGGCGGACAGGAACGCGGTCACCGCCACCAGCAGCGCCAGTGCCACCGCCCCGCCGGGCGCCGACCGCAGCCGGGTGCGCACCCAGGGCGCGACCACCCGCGTCCGTACGCTCACCTCACTCACCTCCCCGTTCCCGCAGCGAAGTCACCGGGTCGGCCCTGCGCAGCGCCAGTACGGCCGTGATGAGCAGCGGCGCCACGGCGACGGCGGCCAGCAGGGCCGCCACCCGGGCGGCGGGCAGCTGAACCAGCACTCCGGGGACCGGGCGGGTGGCCTCCGCGGTCAGCATGATCAGCGGGATCACCGCCCGTGCCAGCACCGCGCCGAGCGCGACGCCCACCGCCAGCGCCAGCCCGACCAGCACCCCGTGCTCGACGAGCACCACACGGGCCAGCCGCCGCCGGGACGCGCCCAGCGCGCGCAGCACCGCGAACTCGGCGGACCGTTCCCGCAGCGACCCGGCCGCGCTCACCGCGAACCCGACCGCCGTCAGCGCCGCCGCCGCGAGGGCCGCCGCACCGAACGCGGCGCCCGGACCGGCACCGAACGGGTCGTCACGCAGCTGCCCGGCGATCTCGTCCCGCACCACCACCCGCGACGGATCGACGTCCGGCCGGTCGCGCAGCGCCCCGGCCGCCCGCGCCGAGGCGCCCGGCTCGGTCGCCAGCCACCACTCGTTCGGGGCCACGCCGGTGCCCTGACGGGCGAGGAGGACCCCGTTCACGGCGCGCAGATCGACGAGCAGCGCGCCCCCGTCGTCCTTCGCGCCGGTCGGCGTGGACGGCAGCTCCCGCACCGCGCGGACGATCCGCAGCGGCACCGTGGCATCGCCGATCCGTACGTCCACCCGCTGCCCGGTACGGGCGCCCGTGGAGTCGAGGTAGCGGTCCGTGGCCACGGCGGCGACCTCGGCGGCCGCCCGCTGCGGCACCCGGAGGCCGATCGTGAGGGGCGAGGGCCGCCAGTACATGTCCTCCGGCACATAGCCGGTGTCGTACGAGAGGGTCGTCGGGTCGGCCGAGGTGAGTCGGGGCCGGGTCGGGGTGGTGCGCGCGCCGGGGGAGTTCACCGCGTCGTCGGCGCGGGCGGACAGTTTCCAGTCGTCCGGCAGCGGCAGGTCCCGGTCCCGGCCGCCGTCGTCCGTCGCCGTCACCGACTCCAGGGTGAGGCGGTGCCGTTCGGCCTTCCCGACCGGCTGGTAGAGGTCCAGGCGGAGGCCGGTCAGCGTCAGGGCGCCCGCCGGCAGGTCGGCGGTGAGGGCGTGCGGCCGCCCGTCCGCGCGGAGCCGGCCGAGACCGAGTTCGTACGGGGTGCCGTAGGCGTCGACCACGGTGGCGGCGGCGTCGACGGCCGTCTTCGGGTCCGCGCCCCGCAAACGGGCCGTCAGCGTCAGCCGCGCGCTGTCCCCCGGCACGCGCACACCCGCCGGGGCACCGTCCGGTGCCAGCCCCGACACCGTCGTACGCACCGGGTCGTCGGACAGGTCGGGGCGCATCAGCATCGTGTCCGCCGCGTGCGCGGTGTCCAGCGCCAGCACGGTCGCCGTCCGCCCGCCCGACAGCGGCACGGTCGTCCGCAGGCCGGGAGACGTCGCGCGTACGCCGGGGACGGCCGCGTACGCCTGTCCGCGGCCGGGGCCGCTCTCCCCGGAGGCCAGGATCCGCACCGGCGCGCCGGCCCGGAAGTCGGCCTGGTCGTCCTGCGAGCGGTCCCACGAGGAGGCCTGGCCGATCGCCAGCATGCCCAGCGCCACGGCGAGCACCAGCAGCAGCACCGGCCCGGCCCCGCGCATCGGGCGGCGGCTGAACTGCCAGCCCGCCAGCGCCCCCGGCAGCCCCCGGCCGCGTGCCGCCCGGCGCTCGGCCAGCCGCGCCGCCGGCGGCAGCAGCCGCAGCGTCAGCACCGTACCGGCGAGCAGCGCCAGCGCCGGGGCGACCACCAGCAGCGGATCGATCCCGAGGTCCTCGCCGACCACACCGGAGGGGCGACGGCTCAGCTGCCAGTACGCCACCCCCGCCACCGCCAGCAGACCGACATCCGCGCCCGCCCGCACCACGCCCGGCAGCGGCTTGGCGCGGCCGGCCGTGAACGAGGAGGTGAGCGCCGGAACCGTGACGGCCAGCGCGCAGCCCAGTGCCACGCCCGCCGCCACCAGCCACACCGGACCGCGGCCGGCGACCGTGCCGACGGACGCGTCGAGGTGGAGGCCGATCCGGGCGAGCGCCCCCTGCCCGGCCAGCAGGCGGGTGAGCGGGCCCGCCAGCAGCGGGGCGCAGGCGGCCGCGGGCACGGCCAGCAGCAGCGCCTCCAGGGCGGCGAACCGGGCGACCTGGGCGCGGGAGCCGCCACGGGCCCGCAACAGCCGTGTCTCCGCGGCGCGTTCCGTGCTCAGCAGGCGGGCCACGAGGAGGAGGGCGCAGCCGGCGAGGAGGGCCAGCTGGAGCGCGATGATCAGGAGGGTGGAGCGGGCCACGAGGAGCGAGCGCTCGATACGGTCCAGGGCGGCGGGGAGGTCGCTCCGGGCCGTTGCCGCGCCGTGCAGCGCCTCCGCTCGGGGGAGGGCGGCGGTGCCCCGGCGGGCCGCGTCGCGGAGGGCGTCGACGCGGTCGGTGGTCATCGCCGAGAAGTCGGCGGAGGCCAGCCAGCCGGAGCCGCCCGCGGTGACCCGGTCCTCGGTGAAGACGGTGGGGTCGGTGAGGAGGGGGCCGTACGTCGTGAAGTGGACCTTGACGACTCCGCGGCCGTTGAGGTCGTCGAGCTGCCAGTACGGGGCGGCGGTGTCGGTGGGCTCGTAGAGGCCGGTGACGCGGATCCTCGCCGGGGGGCCGTCGAGGCGGTTGTCCAGGGTGAGGACGGTGCCGGGCCGGACGTCGAGGGCTCGGGCGGCTGCCTCGGGGAGGGCGGTCTCGATCTCCTCGCCGGCGGCCCGCGAGGGCATGCGGCCCTCGGTGATGCGTATCCGGGCGTGGTCCAGGGCGGCGAAGTGGGTGAGGTCCGGGTCGTCCGTCTTCTTCCGCCGCTCCGGGGGGCGCAGGGAGTCCGGGAGGGCGTACGGGCCGGAGCGGACGAGGGTGCGGAGGGTGACCGGGAGGCCGTCGAATGCCTTCCGCGCCGCCTCGGTTACGGCTTTGTCGGCCTCGGCGCGGTCCTGCGCGGGGAGGGTCTCCGCCTTGACGGTGAGGGTGGTGTCTGCGGGGGCGCGGGGGGTTGTGAGGGCGTGGCGCAGGGAGGCGTCGCCGATGGTGGTGGAGTACGCGGTGAGGGTGGCCAGGACGGCCGTGGTGAGGAGGACGGTGAGGAGGGCCGCGGCGAGGAGGGGTCTGTGGGATCTGGCGCGGGCGAGGACGAATCTCGCGGTGTGCGCTGCGGATGTCACTCAACCCCCCGTGGTTGTCCCCCGACCTGCGGGTGATGTTGTCAGAGGGGGTGTGGTGGGGGTAAGCGGCCGGGGGGTGGGCTTGACCGGATTGTGATCGGAAATCGGTCAAGGGGTTCCGTTATGCGGGCGGGGGCGAGAAGTCAGTCCGGGGAGTTGATCATCGACGCGGCCGCGTACGTCAGGTACTTCCAGAGCGTCGCCTCATGCTCTTCGGAGAGGCCCAGCTCGTCCACGGCGTCCCGCATGTGCTTCAGCCACGCGTCGTGCGCCGCCCGGTCCACCTTGAACGGAACATGCCGCATCCGCAGCCGTGGATGACCCCGGTTCTCGCTGTACGTCGTCGGGCCGCCCCAGTACTGCATGAGGAACAGCACCAGCCGCTCCTCCGCCGGCCCCAGATCCTCCTCCGGATACATGGGCTTCAGCAGCGGATCGCCGGCCACCCCCACATAGAAACGGTGGACGAGCCGGCGGAAGGTCTCCTCCCCGCCGACCTGCTCGTAGAAGGTCTGCTCCTGAAGCGTGCCGCGCCGAATCTCTGTCACGCCGTCCATGGTCTCAGACACGACGGCGTAGGACTCCAGCCCTAGGGCCCGCCCCAGGACGGGCAGGCCGCGGCGCGCACGCTGCGGCCTGCCCCCAACTCAGCCCCGGTGGATCGTGATCGTCGTCCACGCGCCCACGTGGACCCGGTCGCCGTCCTGCAGCGGGACCGGGACGAACGGCTGGATCGGCTCGTCGCCGCCGTTGACCGTGGTGCCGTTGGTGGAGTTCTGGTCGACGACCGCCCAGGTGCCGTCCGGCTGCTGCACCAGCACCGCGTGCTGATGCGAGACGCCCGGGTCCTCCGGCGGGGTCGACAGATCGATGTCGGGGGTGTCGCCGGTGGAGTGGCGGCGGCGCCCGATGGTGATCTGGTTGCCGGTGAGGGTGCGCTGCTGCTCGGGGGAGTACGCGGGCAGGTTCAGGCCCGCGGCCTCGGGGCCGGAGCGCTGCATCATCGCCATGAAGTAGTCGCGGTCGGGACCGATGGTCGCGCTCCAGGTCACCGGGCCCTGCGGCGGACGCGGCTGCTGCGGGAAGCCGCCGGGTCCGGGCGGTGCCTGGGTCGCGCCCGCGCCCTGCTGCGGATAGCCGTAACCGCCGCCGGACCCCGGGTTGCCGCCGGGCGGGGAGATCACCCAGTCGTCGTCACCCCCGCCGAAGGGGGCGCCGCCGCCCTGCTGCGGGCGGCGGTCGGTCTCCTGCGGGAAGCCGGGAGGCGCCGGGGGGCCGGGCTGGAACGCCTGAGGGGCGCCGGGGCCGCCCGGACCGCCACCGGGGCCGTTCGGTCCACCCGGACCGCCGTAGCCACCGGGGCCGTTGGGGCCACCAGGACCGCCGTAGCCGCCGGGTCCGTTCGGGCCGCCGGGGCCACCGGGTCCGTTGGGGCCACCAGGACCGCCGTAGCCGGGACCGCCCGGACCGTTCGGGCCACCGGGCCCGTTGGGGCCACCAGGACCGCCGTAGCCACCCGGACCACCCGGACCACCGGGACCACCCGGACCACCGGGACCCCCGTAGCCGCCGGGACCGCCAGGTCCGGGCGGGGGCGGTACCGGGCGGGACGGGTCGCCGCCGAAGCCGGGCGGGCCGGGCGGGATCGGCTCGGCCGGGCGGTTCACCTGGGACGGGCGTGAGCCCTGGTAGTCGTATCCGTCACCGCCGCCGTACGACGGTCCGCCGGGCGGCTGCTGGAAGGGGCCGCCGGGACCCGGACCGGGGGCCGGCGGGCGCGGGGCGGCCGGGGTGTACGAGGTCGCGGTGTTCGTCAGGAAGTTCCACCGGCACTCCTCGCAGAACGGCGCCGCGCCCTCACGGGGCGTACGGCACTGCGGGCACAGCTCCGGCCGGCCGCCACCGAAACCACCGGGGCCACCGGGGCCGCCGCCGGGCGGCGGGAAGCCGTAGCCACCGGGTGCGGGGGGCGGGGGAGGGGGTGGAGGCACGGCACCCGCCATGCGGTGACCGCACACCTCGCACCAGTCGTCGGAACCCGACTGGTGTCCGTTCGGGCAGGTCGGCATGTCGGCGCTTCCCCCTCTCCTTTTCCGGCCGGTTCCGACCGGATTTCTCCCACCCCGAGGGGTCGGGCTCGACTACTTACGGATCACTTCTTTACACGAACAGTCTTTGTGGACCGGGTTTCGAGCGTCATCTCGTCGGCTTCCTCGACCTTCGCTTTCAGTCGCACAGTACCCGCCGCGGCGTCGACCACGTCCACCACCTTCGCAAGCAGTTTCGCAGTATCCGCGTTGCCGGACGCGCTCGCGAGCTGGACCGCCCGGCCCAGTTTGGCCGTCGCTCCGTCGATATCCCCCTCTTTGCGCAGATCCAGTCCTTGTCGGATGACTTCCGCCAGTTCCGCCTGCCCCGTGTAGTGGGCGACCTGGGGGTTGATGGACGTCGAGGCGGCCATGTCGTCCGTCCACACCGCGCGGACCAGACCCTGGGCACCGAGGTTCTGCACGCCCCGGTCCGGCTGCGGAATCACCAGCGACAGCCGGGCCGCCAGCATCTCCTGGCCGATGCCGGCCGCCGGCACCTCGACGCAGACGTGGTAGTCACGGGACTCGTCGCCCCAGGAACCCAGCGGGTAGTCGCCCGCGCGCGGGCCCGATTCCGTACGGCGGCCGGTGAGTTCCTCGACCGTCGGCGCGACCTGCTTCACGAACCTCACCGTCGTACCGACCGGGGTCCACAGCCGCAGCGAGACGTCCGCGACCTCCTTGCCCATCGCCGTCTCCATCATCCGCGTGAAGTCGGCGGCGAGACCGGCCGGGTCGGCGACGATGTCGGCGGTGCCGAGGAGCGCCGAGGCGACGGCTGTGACTTCTTTCACTTCCCAGTCGGTGCCCACGCCGCGGGCGTCACAGGTGAACCGCCCCGCGCACGCCTCCAGGGCCGCCTTCAGGTCCTCCGGCGACTCGTGCTCGTTGCGTCCGTCGGTGAGCAGGATGCCGTGCCGGATCGCCACCTCCGCCGACGCCAGCAGCCGGTCGGCCAGTCCCAGCCAGGTCCCGATCGCCGTACCGCCGCCCGCGCTCAGTTTCCGCAGCGCCTGCTTGGCCTGCTCGCGTGTTCCGGCGCCGGCGACCGCCAGGCCCCCGCCGCCCGGGTACACCTCCTTGGCCACGTGCGTACCGCCGACCACCGCGAAGTGCACGCCGTCGCGCAGGGCGTCGATCGCGGCGGCCGTGGCGTCGCGGGCGTTGCGCATCTTGGTCGGCGGGTAGTCCATCGAGCCCGAGCAGTCGACCATGAGGACCACGGCCGCCGACGGTCCCTCACCGGGCGAGTAGAGGTGGGGTGCCGTCACCGCGCTGCCGATGGTGCCGCCGCCGGTCGCCGTCACCGTGACGATGGCGTGGACCTCGCGGCCGCCCTCCGGCAGATACACGTTCTGGTTCACGTCCACCGAGAACTGCGGCACGTTGGATTTCGAGAAATTGGCCATGCCTGTTTCGCTCCCCCTTGGCTGCCCCGGCGGCGCGGGGCGACGACGGATGACGGACCGGTCCCCTCCGGTCCGTCGAGCTTCCCCGTACGAGGCTTCCCGTAAGCGGCCTCAGGCCGATCCTGCCCCCTGCGGGACGGCCGGGAACGGCACGAGGGCCACTGTTACGTTGTCGTGGCCCCCGCCGTCGAGCGCGTGACCGACCAGTACCCGCGCGCTGTGCAGCGGTCGTACGGCCGCGTCGGCGGGGAGGATCTCGGCCATCTCGTCGGCCGACTCGGCGTAGTTCCACAGGCCGTCGGTGCAGACCACGACCACACCGGGCCGGTCCGGCTTGAACGAGGCGGTGTGCGGCTCCAGTTCGTACGCGTCGGCGCCGAGCCAGCCGGTGATGGCGTGGGCCCGCTGGTCGGCGTACGCCTCGGCCTCGCCCATCAGACCCGCGGCGACCATCTGCGCCGCCCACGAGTCGTCCTCGGTGAGCCGGGCCGCCGGGGCGGAACGGTCCACCGGCACCCAGTAGACGCGGCTGTCGCCGACCCAGCCGACCACCAGCAGCCCGGCCGTGACCACGGCGCCGACGAACGTGCACGCGGGGGCGTTCTGTTGCGGGGCGTGCTCACCCGCCGCCGCGGGGTCGTCGGCCAGCGCGTTGACCGCCTCGGCGGCGGCGATGATCGCCTCGTGCATCGCCTGCTGCGGATGCGTGCCGCGCGGCAGGGCCGCGAGGAGGGACTCGCTCGCGGCCGTGGAGGCGGCGAGTGACGCCTCGTCGGGGCGGGTCGCGGAGGAGACGCCGTCGCAGACGACCGCCACGGAGGCGGGAGCACCGTCGGGCAGCGCGGCGGTGCCCACGGCGAAGGCGTCCTCGTTGCGGTGGTGGCGCAGTCCGCGGTCGCTGACCGCGGCCAGGGGGCCGCATTCCTGTTCCATGTGGTCCCGTTCGCGCGGCTGGGCGTGGCCGCAGTTCTCGCAGTAGCCGTCGTCGTCCACGCGGCCCGCACGGCAGGCCACGCACACGGCGGCGGTCTCCCCGGCGCTCTGCGCCGGCTCGGCCGCCACACGCGGGTCGGGCGCCTGCAGCGGGTACTCGTCACCGGCCGGCTCCGCCCGCCGGTCGAACCGCACCCCGGACGAGGGGGCGCCGGGAGCGCCTCCGGCGGGGGATGCCTGTACGGCCGCGGGCGGCGCGGCGGGGTCACCGGGAGGGGGAGTTCCCCCGGCCGCGCCGGGCAGGGGAGCGCCCGCGGCGGCGGAAGGCGGTACGGGAGCCGCGTGCGTGCCCCCGGCCGCGGAGGGCGGTACGGGAGGTGCGCCCCCGGCCGCGGAAGGGTGGACGGCCGGCGTGCCGGACAGCGGGGTGCCGTCCGAGTTCGTGCCCGGTACGTCCGCCGGGCGGTGGGCCGGGGCCGGGTCGGCGGGGCCGTCCGGGGCGGGCCACGCCGCCGCGGCGGGCGGGGCCGACGGCGGCCGGGGCGCGGCGCGCTCCGCCGAAGTCTGCGGCGGCACCACGCCGTTCATCGCGATCGTCGGCTCGTCCCGCGGCCGTGCGGGAACCACCGACAGGTCGTATCCGCACGCACCGCAGAAACGATCACCCGACTCGAGGGGTTCCTCGCAGCTCGGGCACTTCGACAGTGCGGCCTGCTGAGGCATCTGCGACATCAACTACACCCACGTCCGGGGGCGGTAACGATTGGCACGTTCCACCAGGTCGATCCTCTCCTCGCCGCTGCGCGCCAGCCGGGCCAGCGTGCGGTACGAACGCTCCAGGCCGAAGCGCAGGCCCCGTTCGTCCAGGCCGCTGCCGAGCAGCGTCCGCCCCCCGGCGGCGGGAGGAGCGGAACCCTGGCCCCCGGAGAGTACCCAGTCGAGGCCGCAGCCGAGGACCTCCGCCGACAACAGCTCCCGGCGCGCCGGATCCAGACCGTACGCCTCCAGGGCCTCGACCTGCCCGGCGGCCGCCGTCAGATCGTCCAGGAACGGTACGTCGGCGGCGGCCGCCGTACGCCCGCGCAGCCGCGCCCGCACGGACGCCACCCGGGCGGCCGTGTAGTGGATGGACGACTCCGGCACCGACTCCAGCGTCCGTACCGCCCCGCCGCGGTCCCCGGCCGCCAGCCGCACCCGGGCCAGCCCGAACGCGGCGCTCACATAGCTGGGGTCGGTCGACCACACCAGGCGGTAGTACTCGGCGGCGTTGTCCAGCTGGCCCAGCACCTCCGCGCACACGCCGAGCGCCAGCTTCGGCGCGATCTCGCCCGGGAACGCGTCGTAGATCGCGTCGAAGGCGAGCGCGGCGCCCTCGTGGTCGCCGGTGACCAGCGCGGCCACGCCCCGGTACCAGACCACCCGCCAGTCGTCGGGGTCCTGTTCCTCCAGGGTCTGCAGGGCCGACAGGGCGGTGGGCCACTCGCCGGTCTCCAGCCGGGCGCGGATCTCCCGCAGCCGGGTCTCCGCCGACGGGGCGGGCGCCGCCGCCAGCGCGTTGATCAGCTCGGCGGGCGCGGACGTCAGCAGCCCGGCGAGGAAACCGGCGTTCGGGTCCGAGGGGTGGACGTGCGGCACGGGCAGGGCGAGCGCGGCGGCGGGACAGCCGACGGGCTTGACCAGCGCGGCGGGGGCCGGCGGAAGCACGGGTGTCCCCTTCCGGGGGCGGGCGCCCAGCCGGGACACCTCCCCGTTCAGCGCGGGGAACAACTCCGTGTCCGTCACCCGCGGTTCCGGGCCGAAGAGCGGCGAGAGCGCGGGCCGGGCGCGTCCCGTCTGCAGCGAGACGACCTCACGCAGCACCCCGGTCAGCTGCTCCGTCATCTCCTGCGCGGAGGCGAACCTGCGGGCCGGGTCCGGGTCCGTGGCACGGACCAGGAGACGGTAGAAGGACTCGTACTGACGGAACACCTCGATGGTGTCCGGGTCGGGCAGCGAGTCCACGTACACGTTCGTGTAGCCCTGGAAGTCGAACGTGAGGACGGCGAGCGTACGGGCCACCGTGTACAGGTCCGACGCCACCGACGGGCCGACGTCGGCGACCTCGGGCGCCTGGTAGCCGACCGTGCCGTAGATGGCCGACTCCTCGTCGTCCATCCGGCGCACCGCGCCCATGTCGATCAGCTTCAGCTGGTCCTCGGTCTGGATCGCGTTGTCGACCTTGAAGTCGCAGTAGAGCAGGTTGCGGCTGTGCAGATGGCCGAGCGCCTCCAGGGCCTCGATGCCGTACGCGCAGGCCTGCTCCACCGGCAGCGGATCGCGTCTGCCCTCCGGTGTGCGGCGGCCGTTGGCGATCTCCTTCAGCGACTTGCCGCCCAGGTACTCCATGACGATGTAGCCGTCGAGGGAGCCGGTGCGCTGGTCCAGATGCTCCACGAAGTTGTAGATCCGCACGATGTTGGCGTGCTCGATCTCCGCGAGGAAACGCCGCTCGGAGATCGCCGCCGCCATCGCGTCCTGGTCGCCCGTGTCCAGCAGGCCCTTCAGCACCACCCAGCGGTCCGAGACCGCCCGGTCCACGGCGAGGTAGATCCAGCCGAGCCCGCCGTGCGCGAGACAGCCCACCACCTCGTACTGGCCGTGCACGATGTCCCCGCCCCGCAGCTTGGGGACGAACGAGTACGGGTGGCCGCACTTGGTGCAGAAGCCCTCCGTACGCCCCGGCCGGCCGCCGCGGGCCCGCCCCACCGGCGCCCCGCAGTCGGAGCGCGAGCAGAACCGCTTCCGCTCGGGCACCTCCGGGTCGGCGAGCACCATCGCGCGCGGGTCGGGGCGCGGGATCGGCGGCACCTCGACCAGTCCGGCACCGAGCCGGCCCCGGCTGGACGAGCCGCCGCCCGCACCGGAACTGCGCACCGACACCGAGCGGCCCGTGGTCCGGCCCGACAGCGAGCGGGACAGCCGTCCGGAGACCGAGCGGCGCGACTTCGACGACTGCGACGACGTACGGGAACTGCGGCCGCTGCCCGTGCTGCCCGAACCCCGGGATTCCCCGCCGGCCGTGATGCCGGTCGGGGGCGAGACGACCATGCCCGTCGGCGACACCACCGGGGCGAGCCCGCAGGTGTCGCAGTACAGCTCGCCGCCGCCGACGTCCTCGTACGTGCCGTCGCACTCGGGGCGCTGACAGGCGCGCTGTGCCTGGTCGCCCCGGTTCTCGCCGTCCGTCATGCGCCGGGCCCCCTTTGGTCGTCGGGACCGCCGCCCTGGCCCGGTACCCGGGGCGCCGAGCCGAAAAGCTCGGACGCCGCCTGCTGATAGCGCAGCACCGCCCGGTCGGCGGCGCGCAGATCGCAGGGCGCGCTCCACAGCATGCGGCGCGCCTTCTCGTACCGCTCCACCAGTTCGGGATCCTCCGCCAGGCCGTACCGGGCCACCTTCGCCTTGTACGCGTCCAGCCGGCCGCGCAGTTCGGCACGGACCGCCAGCGGGGCCGTCACCGCGGTCAACGACTCGCGGGCGCGCAGCAGTTCGTCCTCCGCCTTCCGCTCCAGCGACTCGAGCAGCGGGGACAGGCGGTGCCACTGGGCGTGCCTGCGGTACTCGGCGGCCGTCGACAGCTGCTCCTGCAGCACGGTCGGCGGGCCGCTGACCACCGGGACCTCCGTCGAGGCGATCTTCGCCAGTACCTCGCCGCGTGCGGTGCGGGCCTCGGCGAGGGTGCGGTCGGCACGCGACAGCACGTCCCGCAGTCTGAGGATGCGCTTCTCGGCGTCCTGGCGGACCGTCAGTACGGCGTCGATCTCCCGGCGCACGTCCTCCAGCGCACGGGCCTCACGGTCGTACACCGTGGTGTCGGGCCGGCCGCCGCCCGGCGCCGAACTGCCCTCCGCCTTCCTCCAGTACGCCAGCGGATCGGACACCACCTGCTCGCGCAGCCTCGTCAGCGTGCGGGTGATCCGCTCCAGGTCGTCGCCCGCCGGATGCTCGCCGGGGCGCACCCCGGCCGAGTGCGCGAGCCGGCCGGTGCGCTGGAGTTCGGCGGCGAGCAGATCGATCCGTGCGGGCAGCGCGGACCAGACCGCGTCGGCGGCCACGATCACGTCGAGCGAGGTCGCGTACAGCTCGTTCATACGGTCGACGAGGGTGACGAGCGAACAGCGCTCGCTGAGCCGGCCGGCGTGCGGCGCCTGCGCGTTGGCGGCCAGGGTCACCGGCTCGCCGCGCAGCAGTTCCGTCAGCTCCACCAGGTCCTCGCGGCTGGACCAGCGGCGGCGGGACCTGATGTCCCGGGCCCTGCGCAGGGCGTCCGCGTACGCGTCGAAGTACGTCCACAGCAGCGTGATCGACGCCTCCGTGGCCGTCCAGCGTTCCTCGGTGACACCGGTGAGGTGCGCGCCCTCCAGGAGTCGTCGGCCCGCGTGGTCCTGCAGGGCGAGGAGCGAGGTCTCGATCGCCTCGTGCTCCGCGCCGAGCCGCGCCAGCGCACGGTCCACCTCGTCCCGGTCCATCACCGGCCCGGTGGGATCCGTGTCGGCCATCGATCACCTCTCGCTGGGGGGTGGTTGGGGGTCTGGAGGTCTGGGGGTCCGGGGTCTTGGGGGTCAGCTTTCGCGCAGGTATTCCGGGGGCGGGGGCTCCGACCGGGACGCGTCCGCGCCCAGCGTGGCCGACAGCCACTTCGTGTACGCGTCCTGCCAGCCGTCCGTGGTGTCCTCGCGGAAGTCCACCAGGATCCGGTTGACCCGGCGTACCAGGTCGTCCGCGTCCTTCTTCATCGCCACGCCGTAGTACTCGGCCGTGAACGCCTCGCCCTTGAGCTGCACCGTCGGATCCTGCGCGGCCTGGCTGGCCGCGAGCGCGCCGTCGGTGACCACCGCGTCGACCTCGCCGAGCTGCAGCCGCACCAGGCAGTCCAGCTGGTTGGGCACGGTGGTGCGGATGTCCGTGGACTCCGGCAGCTTCCCCGCCTTCTTGTCGGCCTCCAGCTTCGTGTACGCCGTCGAGCCCGTCGCCGTGCAGATCTCCTGGCCGGCGAGCGTCTCGTCGTACCCCTCGACCGGTGAGGACTTCGGGGCCAGCACCTGCTGGCCCGTCTTGAAGTACGGCGCGGAGAACGCCACGTCCTCCAGCCGGTCGCAGTTGATCGTCATCGTCCGGACGACCATGTCGACCCGGCCCGCCTGGATCGCCGGTATGCGCTGGTCGGTCGGGATCGCCTTGAACTGGACCGCGTCCCGGTCGCCGAGGATGTCCTCGGCGATCCTGTGCACCAGGTCGATGTCGAAGCCCTCGAGCGTGCCGCCCTCACCGCTGTTGGGGTCGCGGTAGCCCCAGCGGTAGCTGTTCTGGTCGACGCCCACGATCAGCTTCCGCTTCTCGCCCTCGCGGTTCTTGATCGCCTCGATGGTGGGGCCGTCGGCGGTGGACGGGGGCAGGGTCTGCTTCTCCGGGTCCGCGCAGTCCTCGTCCGCCTGTGCCCGTGCGGCGTGGGAGACGGACTGGCCCGCCGGCTGTTGCGCGGTCCCGGTCGGGGCGCCGGCGCAGGTCAGGACCAGCGCGAAGACCAGGGCCAGGGCACAGGCGGTCGCCATCGCGCCCACTCCGCCCCAGCCCTTCAGGCGGGCCCGCAGGTGTCGTGTGATCATCGTCATGGCCCCCTTCGGTCCGTTCACCTGTCCGTTCATCGGTACTCCGACAGCCTGCGGCCTATGCCGAGCACCGCGCCGGCCGCGCCCAGTACGGCGAGGACCGCCGCACCCATCGGCAGTCCCGTCAGCGCGTCCCGGCCGTCGCCGGCCGCCTGCTTGAACTCCGCCTCCTCGTGCGCCAGCGCCGTCGCGAGGTTCTCGTCGACGCTGTCGAAGCACTCGCCCGTCGCGCCCTTCGCGCCGATCACCATGTCCAGCGCCTGCTGGTAGTTGCCGTTCTCGTCCTGCTCACGGGCGGCCGCGTGACGCTTCTTCCACTCCGTCATGTTGCCCACCGCGGCCGTCACCGGCCGCTCGCCGCTGTCGTCGTCCGCGAGGCGTCCGGCCTGGGCCAGGCCCTTGGCGAGGGTGTCCATGTCGCGGCCGAAGTCGTGGTCGTAGGCGTCGAAGGTCTCGCCGCCGACCTTCGTCGTCTCCGCGCCCCGCGCCACCAGCGTCAGGTTCTCGTTGCCCCGGGCCTTCAGCGAGGCGATACGGGCGTCGTGCAGGACGTTGAGGGAGCGGACGCCGTGGTCGTAGGAGTCGTCGAGGTTCGAGCGGGCGAGGGTGTGGCCGGCCGTCAGCCACAGCAGGACCACGGTCGCCGCCGTGGTGGCGGCCACCAGGCCGTGGTTGAGGACCCTGTTGGTGCGGACGTAGTTGCGGCGCATGGCCCACGCGAGCGCGGCCAGGGCGACGATGCCGAGGGCGATCGCGGGCCAGGGGTAGGGGGTCGCGTCCGCGTAGTCGTCGCGCAGGCGCTGGTTCTCCTTGGTGTAGAGGTCCTCCGCCGCCGGGAGCATCTCCTTCTGCATCTTCTCGTTCGCGTACCGCAGGTAGGCGCCGCCCACGGGGAAACCCTGGCGGTTGTAGGTACGGGCGCGCTCCACCAGGCCCTTGTACTCGGGGAGCAGGCGGTTGAGCCTGGTGATCGTGGCGGCGGAGGGGGAGTCGGGGTCCGAGTTGGCCGCCGCGTTGACGAGTTTCTCGGCGGCGGTGCGGATGTCCTTCTCGTAGCGGTCCCTGGACGCGGCGGTCTCCTGACCGCCGGCGAGGAAGCCGCTGGACGCGGCGGTGTTGGCGTCGGCGAGGGAACGGTAGATGTCGGCGGCGTCCGAGCTGAGCGGCTGGCTGCTGGTGAGGACGTCGTCGGCGGCCGCCGCCCTGTCGGTCATCTGCCACGCGGTCACCGCGCCGAAGGCGACGACGAGGGCGGCGAGGAGCGCGCCGATGATCCTGAGCCGGCCGGGCTCGGTGGTGGCGGCCCTGCGGAGGCGGTCGGCACCCTCCGCGAACGCGGTACGGCGCGGTTGCGGAGGTTCCGGCAGGGACACGGGGCCGGGCTGGGGCGGCACCGCGGGCAGCGGCGGCGCATGCGTGACGCCGGGCGGTGCCGTGCTGTTCGGTGCCATGGTGACCTCCCCCGTGGTCATTCCTCCCGGCAAGTATCACCGCCGGGACTGACATATGCACCGGCCTTGGCGCGATCTTGATCCCATTACACCGCACTTGCGGCTTTCTCCACTGCCCCGCCCCCACCCTGCCCACGAACACGCCCGGGAAATCAGTACGGTTCCCTGCGGGGCACGGCACCCCCGTACGACACCGGCCCCCACACACACCTCACCCCCCGAAGTGCGACCGCACCCGCTCCTGCGCCTCCGCCCCCGCCCCCAGCCGGTCCAGCCCCAGCAGCGCGGCTCCCAGTACCGGGCGGCCCGTCACCACCCGGGGGACCGCCTTCGGGGCCCGTGCGGCCAGCAACTCCCTTATGCGCCCGTCCAGCCGCGCATGCCGTGCCGCCAGCACCCCACCCCCCAGTACCACCGGCGTCGCCTCCTCCAGCAGCCCCAGCCGCCGCAGCGCGACCACGGCCATCGACACGATCTCCTCCGCCTGCCGGTCGACGATCGCCCGCGCCACCCCGTCCCCCTCCGCCGCCACGGCGAAGAGCACCGGCGTCAGCTCATGCCGCCGGGCCGGATCCACCCGCTCCAGATGCAGCGCCTCGATCAGCGACGCCATGTCCGGCAGCCCGAAGTGCCCCGGCAGGGCGAGCGCGAGCGCCGTGGGCTCGCCCCGCCCGTCCCAGGCACGCGCCGCATGCCACAGCGCCTCCTCCGCCAGCGCCCAACCGCCGCCCCAGTCCCCCGATATCCGCCCCACCGCCGGAAACCGGGCCGTACGGCCGTCGGGCAGCATTCCCACGCAGTTGATGCCCGCCCCGCAGACGACGGCCACCCCCCGGGGCTCGTTCACCCCCGCCCGCAGAATCGCGAACGTGTCGTTGCGCACCCCGACACCCGCCCCCCAGCCCCGCCCCGCCACCGCCGTCGTCAACTGCGCTTCTTCCTCGGGCAGATCGGCGTTGGCCAGACACGCCGAGACATGCGAGACCTCGTGGACCCCCGCGGCGCCCAGCGCCCGCCCCACCGTCTCGGCGAGCGCGGACATCGCCGCGTCCAGCCCCACCGCCGGCGGCCGGAACCCCTCCCCCCGCGCCGTCGCCAGCACCGTGCCGTCGGCGGCGACCACCGCCACGTCCGTCTTGCTGTTGCCTGCGTCGACGGCGAGGACACCTGCGGTCAGGCCCACGTGAGGTGCTCCCGGTTGTGTGCGATCAGATCATCGGTGAGGCGGTCGGCGTACGCGTACTGGCCGATCAGCGGGTGCGCCAGCAACGCGCGGAACACCCGGTCGCGGCCGCCGTGCAGCGCCGCCTCCAGCGCCAGGTCCTCGTACGTGGTGACGCTCGCCATCAGCCCCGAGAACAGCGGGTCCACGGGGGCGACGGGAAGCGGCGTCGCGCCCTTCGGGCCCACCGCCGCCTGCACCTCGATCACCGCGTCGTCGGGGAGGAAGGGCAGCGTGCCGTTGTTGAGCGTGTTGACCACCTGGTGGCGGGAGCCGGCGCCGCGCAGCAGGGCCGCCGCCAGGTCCACCGCCGCCTCCGAGTAGTAGGCGCCGCCCCGTTGGGACAGCAGGTCCGGCTTCTCGTCGAGGGCCGGATCCGCGTACAGGGCGAGGAGACGGCGCTCCATGCCGGCGACCTCGGCCGCCCGGGACGGCTTCGTGCGCATCTCCCGTACGACCTCGTCGTGCGCGTAGAAGTAGCGCAGGTAGTACGACGGGACCACGCCCAGACGGTCCAGGAGGGGGCGGGGGAGACGGAGGTCGGCGGCGAGGGCGTCGCCGTGCGTGGAGAGAAGGGCCGGGAGGACGTCGTCGCCGTCCACGCGGACCGCCGTCTCCCACGTGAGGTGGTTCAGGCCCACGTGGTCCAGGTGGATGTCGGCCGGGTCCGTGCCCAGCAGCGCCGCGAACTTGCGCTGCAGGCCGATGGCCACGTTGCACAGCCCCAGTGCCTTGTGACCTGCCCGCAGCAGCGCGCGGGTGACGATGCCGACGGGGTTGGTGAAGTCGATGATCCAGGCGTCCGGGTTGGCCCGCCGGACCCGCTCGGCGATGTCCAGGACCACCGGCACGGTGCGCAGCGCCTTCGCGAGGCCGCCCGCGCCGGTCGTCTCCTGGCCCACGCAGCCGCAGTCCAGGGGCCACGTCTCGTCCTGCTGCCGTGCCGCCTGCCCGCCCACCCGGAGCTGGAGCAGCACCGCGTCCGCGCCGTCCACGGCCGCGTCCAGGTCGGCGGTGGTGGTGAGGGTGCCGGGGTGTCCCTGGCGGGCGAGGATACGGCGGGACAGGGCGCCGATCAGCTCGAGGCGGTCCGTCGCCGGATCGGTGAGGACCAGTTCGGTGACGGGAAGCGTGTCCCTCAGCCGGGCGATGCCGTCGATGAGTTCGGGGGTGTAGGTCGAGCCTGCGCCGACCACGGTGAGTTTCATCGGGGTTCTCCTTCGTGGATACCCCGGCCTTCGGGCCGGGGAGGAAACGAAGCTCCTGCGGAGCAGGGCAGGGAAAGCCGGTTCGCCGCCAGGGCGGACCGGCGTCCACCTCCAACTGTCCGCACGCCGTCACAAACTGATGCAGTAACATGTGAACCGTGAAGGCCACTCACGTGAAGCGGGCGTTCAAGTACCGCTTCTGTCCGACCGATGCGCAGGCAGCAGAGCTGTCCCGCACGTTCGGCTGCGTGCGGAAGGTCTACAACCTCGCCCTCGCGGCGCGCACGGAAGCGTGGACGCGGCAGGAGCGGGTGAACTACAACCAGACGTCGGCGATGCTGACGGCCTGGAAGAAGACCGAGGAACTCGCGTACCTCAACGAGGTCTCCTCCGTCCCGCTCCAGCAGGCCCTCAGGCACCTCCAGACGGCGTTCACGAACTTCTTCGGCAAGCGCGCGAAGTACCCGCGGTTCAAGTCGCGGAAGAAGTCGCGGAAGTCGGCGGAGTACACCACCAGCGCGTTCCGGTTCCGGGACGGCAAGCTGACCTTGGCGAAGATGGCGGAGCCGCTGGACATCGTGTGGTCCCGTCCGCTGCCCGAGGGTGCGTCGCCGTCCACGGTGACCGTGTCCCAGGACGCGGCCGGACGCTGGTACGTGTCCATGCTGGTCGAGGACCCGTCCGTCCAGCCGCTCCCCGCGACCGGCGCGGCCGTCGGTATCGACGTCGGGCTCGACCACCTGCTGACCCTCTCGACCGGCGAGAAGGTCTCCAACCCCCGGCACGAGCGGCGCGACCGTGCCCGTCTCGCCAAGGCACAGCGGCAGCTTGCCCGCAAGGCCAGGGGGGACGGGGCGAACCGGGCCAAGGCGCGCCGGAAGGTCGCCAAGGTCTACGCCCGCATCACCGACCGCAGGCGTGACCACCTGCACAAACTCACCACTCGGCTCGTTCGTGAAAACCAAACGATCGTGATCGAGGACCTCGCCGTCCGGAACATGGTGAAGAACGGCAGCCTGGCCCGCGCCATCAGTGACGCGGCCTGGTCGGAGTTCCGGGGCATGCTGGAGTACAAGGCCCAGTGGTACGGCCGCGAAGTGATCGCGGTCGACCGCTGGTTCCCCTCCTCCAAGCTGTGCTCGACCTGCGGCACCCTGCAGGACAGGATGCCGCTCAACGTCCGCACCTGGACGTGCGACTGCGGAACGACCCACGACCGGGACGTGAACGCGGCGAAGAACATTCTGGCCGTCGGGCTGACGGCGTCTGTCTGTGGAGCTGGTGTAAGACCTCAACGGAGCACTCCGGGCGGGCAGTCGGCGATGAAGCAGAAACCCCTACGGCGCGAGCCGTAGGAATCCCCCTCCTTCAGGAGGGGGAGGAAGTCAACCCTTGACTCCGGTGAGGGTGACGCCCTCGACGAACGCCTTCTGGGCGAAGAAGAACACGAGGATCACGGGCGCCATGACGAGCACGGTCGCCGCCATGGTGAGGTTCCAGTCGGTGTGATGGGCGCCCTTGAAGGATTCCAGGCCGTAGGAGAGCGTCCAGGCGGCCGGATTCTCCGAGGCGTAGATCTGCGGGCCGAAGTAGTCGTTCCAGGCGTAGAAGAACTGGAACAGGGCCACCGCCGCGATACCCGGCTTCGCCATCGGGAGGACGACCCGCAGCAGTGTGCGGAGTTCGCCGCAGCCGTCGACGCGGGCCGCGTCCAGGTACTCGTCCGGGACGGTCAGCAGGAACTGGCGCAGGAGGAAGATCGAGAACGCGTCGCCGAACGCCATCGGGATGATCAGCGGCCAGAGGCTGCCGGAGAGGTCCAGCTGCTTCGCCCAGAACAGGTACATCGGGATGACGACGACCTGCGGCGGCAGCATCATCATCGAGATCACCAGCATCAGCGACAGGTGCCGCCCGCGGAAGCGGAACTTGGCGAGCGCGTACGCCACGGGGAGCGAGGACACGACCGTGAGCGCGGTGCCCAGGCCGGCGTAGAGGAGGGTGTTGCGCCACCAGGTGAGGAAGCCCGGGGTGTCCCACACCCTGCGGTAGTTGGCCCACTCCCAGGTGTCCGGGACCAGATCGCGGGTGAGGGCCTGCTGGTCGCTCATCAGCGAGGTGAGGACCACGAAGACGAACGGCAGCGTGAAGAACAGCGCCGCCGCCACGCCGAGGGAGTGCACCGCGATCCACTCCAGCAGGGCCCGGCGGCGGGCGGTGCGCTGTGCGGGCCTGTCCGGTACGGGGGTCGTCATCGGGCACCTGCCTGGATCAGTCCGCCCCGGCGGCGCATCAGCAGCGCCGTGAACGCCGTCGACAGGGCGAAGAGGACCAGGGCCACCACGCAGGCCGCCCCGTAGTCGAAGCGCTGGAAGCCCAGGTTGTAGACGAGTTGGGGGAGCGTGAGGGTCGACTTGTCGGGGTAGCCCGGCTCGAACTGCTGCCCCGAGCCGCCGATGACACCCGAGGCGACCTTTCCCGCGACCAGGGGCTGTGTGTAGTACTGCATCGTCTGGATCACGCCCGTGACCACGGCGAACAGCACGATGGGGGAGATGTTGGGGAGCGTGACGAACCGGAACCGCTGCCAGGGGGACGCCCCGTCCAGCGCCGCCGCCTCGTACTGCTCCTTCGGCACGTCCAGCAGCGCGGCCATGAAGATGACCATCAGGTCGCCCACGCCCCAGATCGCGAGCGCGGTCAGCGCCGGCTTGGACCAGTCGGCGTCCGTGAACCAGCCCGGCGCCGGCACGCCCAGCCCCTCCAGCACCGAGTTGACCGGACCCGTACCGGGGTTGAGGAGGAACACGAAGGCGAGCGTCGCGGCGACCGGCGGGGCCAGATAGGGCAGATAGAAGAGGGTGCGGAAGACGCCCGTACCCGTTCTGATCCTCGTGATGAGCAGGCCGACGCCCAGGCCGAACACCACCCGGCAGGTCACCATGACCAGCACCAGCCAGAGGGTGTTGCGCAGGGCCGGCCAGAACATCGGGTAGTCCTGGAAGACGTACACCCAGTTGTCCACGCCCCGGAACTCCGGGACGCCGAAACCGTCGTACCTCATGAAGGAGAAGTAGACGGTGGACACCAGCGGATAGGCGAAGAAGACGCCGAAACCGATGAGCCACGGGGAGAGGAAGGCGAGCGTCCGGAGCGTCGAGGCGCGGTGTTTCGCGCGGAGCGTGTGCGTGGACACCGGCGGCGCTACTTCGCCTGCTCGATGTCGGTGTCGATCTGCTCCGCGGTCTTCGCCAGGCCCGCCTTGAGGTCCTTCACCTTGCCGGACTCGTACTGGAAGCCGAAGTCCTGGAGCGTCGTCTGGTACGTGGAGCCGTTGACGGAGGCCGGCGGGGTGTTCGACTCGGGGTGCTGCGCGATGTCCAGGAAGGTCTTGAAGGCCGGGTCCGTCTTCAGGTCGGGGGACTTCAGGGCCTCGAAGGTCGAGGGCACGTTGCGGATGGCGTTGGCGAAGGAGACGACGGCCTCGGTGTCGGTCGTCATGTACTTCACCAGCTCCCAGGCGGCGTTCTGCTTCTCGCTCCGCGGGGCGATGCCCATGATCGTGCCGGAGAGGAAGCCCTTGCCGTACTCGTCCACCTCGTCGTCGGCGACCGGCAGCGGCGCGGTGCCGATCTCGAAGTCGACACCGGCGTCCCGCGCCATGCCGAGCCGCCACTCGCCGTCCAGCTGCATCGCCACCTGGCCGGTGTGGAAGGGGTGCTTGGCGCCCCACTCGTCCCCGAACGTGTTGCGGTACTTCTCCAGCCTGGCGAAGCCGCCGAGGTCGTCGACGAGCTTCTTCTGGTACGTGAACATCTCCGCGAACGCCGGGTCCTTGCCGATGTTCGACTTGCCGTCGGCGTCGAAGTAGGCGTGGTCCCACTGGGACATGTAGTGGTCGACGACCGTCTCGTAGCCGTGGTAGTTCGGCATGAAGCCGAGCCGCTCGTACCCGTCGCCCTCGGTCTTCGTCAGCTTCTTCGCCACCTCGGCGAACTCCGACCAGGTCTGCGGGGGTTGCTCGATGCCGGCGGCCTCGAACGCGTCCTTGTCGTAGTAGAGGCCGTAGGCGTCCCCGAGGAGCGGGAGGGCGCAGCGGGTGCCCTCGAACCGGGTGTAGTCCAGCATCGGCTTCGGGATGATCGCGTCCAGGTCGAGCTTCGACTTCTCGATGAACGGCTTCAGGTCGAGGAAGGCGCCCGAGGAGCAGAACGTGCCGACGTTGGACGTGGTGAACGAGGAGACCACGTCGGGGCCGCTCGAACCGCCCGCGCGCAGCGCCTGGTTGAGCTTGTCGTCGTTGATGTTGCCGACGACCTTCACCTTGATGTTGGGGTGCGCCTTCTCGAAGCGGTCCACGTTCGCCTGGACCGCCTTCACCTCGGCGGGGGCGCTCCAGCCGTGCCAGAAGGTGATGGTCGTCTCGGCGTTCGGGTCGTCCGTCGCACCGCTCCCGGACTGGCCCGTACAGGCCGTGGCGACCAGGGTGAGGGAGGCGGTGGCGGCGAGCGCGAGTGTCGCTTTTCTGGATATTCCGGGCATGACTGTGCTCCCTGGGGCAGGGTGGGAGGGCGGAAGGGGAAGGGGCGGTGCTAGCGGGAGGTGTCGAAGACCTCGTCGCGGGTGGTCGCCAGGGCGCTTTCCAGCGCGCCCCGCAGGACCGGGTGTTCACGGACGTCGCCCACGACCAGACGGGGGCGGGGGGCGGCGAGTTCCTCCAGTTCGGCCTGGATCAGGGCGCGCAGCACCTCGCCGCCGGAGGTGAGGCCGGTGCCGCTCAGGACGACGAGTTCGGGGTCGAGGACGGAGACCAGTGAGGCGAGCCCGGTGGCCAGCCGGGTGGCGTAGGTGTGCAGGAGCCGGTGGTGCGCCTTGTCGTCGTCGGGTTTCGCCGCCGCGCGCTCCAGGAGGGCGGCGGCCGCCTCGGTGTAGGGGCCCTGCGGGATGTCCTCGATGCCCAGCTCGCGGGCGAGCCGCGGCACGGCCTGGGAGCCGGCCAGCTCCTGGAAGCCGCCGCTGTTGGCCCTGGCGACCTGACGGACCAGCGGAGTGCCCGGCACCGGCAGGAAGCCGACCTCGCCGGCGCCTCCCGTCCAGCCCCGGTGCAGCCGGCCGCCGAGGACCAGGGCGGCGCCGAGGCCCTCCTGGTTCCACAGGAGGACGAAGTCGGAGTGGTCGCGGGCCGCGCCGAGGCGCTGTTCCGCGAGGGCGACCAGGTTGACGTCGTTCTCGTACTCGAACGGCATCGGCAGCGCGGCGGCCAGTTCGTCGAGCAGCGTGGGGGAGTGCCAGCCGGGCAGGTGCGAGGCGTAGCGCAGGCGGCCGGTGTTCGGGTCGAAGGCGCCCGGCGTCCCGATGACCAGGCGGTGGATGTCGGAGCGGGACAGTCCCGCCGCCTTCACCGCGCCGTCCAGGGCGTCGGTGACCTGCCGGACGACGGGGGTGCCGGAGCGGCGGCCGGGGGCGGACAGCTCGTACCGGCCGACCGTGCGGCCGGTGAGGTCGGCGACGGCCGCGCGTATCCGCCGGGGGTTGACGTCAAGGCCGGCGGCGTACGCGGCGGCCGGGTTGACCTCGTACAGCTGGGCGCCCGGGCCCGGCCGTCCCTCGGTGGTGCCGGTGGCGAGGACCAGCCCGCCCGCCTCCAGCCGGGCCAGCAGCTGGGAGGCGGTCGGCTTGGACAGGCCGGTGAGCTTGCCGATCCGGGTGCGGGACAGCGGCCCGTGCTCCAGCAGCAGGTCCAGGGCGGTGCGGTCGTTCATGGCGCGCAGGACGCGCGGGGTGCCCGGCGTACCGGCGGTTCCTGCCATGGGGTGCGACACCTGCCCTTCCTCGACTGCCCAGCTTCTCAGCGGCCGGTGCGGGACGTCCATCCCGGTACCGGCACCCGATCACTGTTAGGAAAGTTTCCTGTTGGGCGTGGAACGTATGCCCGGCGGGGAAGGGCCGTCAAGAGGGGAGTACGAGAAAGGGCGGCACCCGGACGATCCCGGGTGCCGCCCTCGCCGTCGGCGTCTACTTGGTGGTGCTGGGCGGCAGCGGGGACGCCGCCATCGACTGCGGGGAGATGGTGCTCGAGTAGACCGACGGAGCCGCCATGCCCGCCGTCGGGTCGGCGGCCGGCGCGTCCTCCAGCGCCGTGGCGCCGCCGACGATCCGGATGCCCGTCGCGTCGAACGCCCGCTTGATGCGCCAGCGCAGCTCCCGCTCCACCGTCAGGGACTTGCCCGGCATGGTCTTCGCCGAGACCCGGACCACCATCGAGTCCAGCAGCACCGAGTCCAGGCCGAGCACCTCGATCGCGCTCCACAGGAGCTCGTTCCAGGGCTCCTCCTTGGTCATCTTCTCGGCGACCCCGGTGAGCGTGGCCTTCACCCGCTCCAGGTCCTCGTCGGAACGCACCGTGACGTCGACGCCCGCCGTCGCCCAGCCCTGGGAGAGGTTGCCTATGCGCTTGACCTCGCCGTTGCGGACGTACCAGATCTCGCCGCTGTCGCCGCGCAGCTTGGTCACCCGCAGTCCGACCTCTATCACCTCGCCGGAGGCCACGCCCGCGTCGACGGTGTCGCCGACGCCGTACTGGTCCTCCAGGATCATGAAGACGCCGGAGAGGAAGTCCGTGACCAGGTTGCGGGCGCCGAAACCGATCGCCACACCCGCGACACCGGCGGACGCCAGCAGCGGGGCCAGGTTGATCTGGAAGGTGCCGAGGATCATCAGCGCGGCCGTGCCCAGGATCAGGAACGACGCCACCGAGCGCAGCACCGAGCCGATCGCCTGCGAGCGCTGCCTGCGCCGCTCCACGTTGACCAGCAGTCCGCCGAGCCCGCTGCCGTCCACCGCCTGGCCGGTGCGGGACATCCGGTCCACCAGCTTGGTGATCGCCCGCCGCACCACGACTCTCAGCACCGTCGCGATCACCAGGATCAGCAGGACCCTGAGCCCGATGGCGAGCCAGGTGGACCAGTTCTGCTCCACCCAGCCGGCGGCGTTGGTGGCGCTCTCGTGGGCGTCCTGGAGCGTCGGCACCCGGGGTGTCCCGGACTCCGAGGGCGTCGGCGACGGGCCGTCGGCCGACAGGACGGCGGACAAGGACACGGCAGGTACCTCCAGGTGCACGTCTGCGCCCGGTACGGCGGTCAAGGTCTCCGAGGTCACGATCGGGTCACCGGGCAGGCAGAACCACCACACTAACGGGGCATTGTGCGGGGATCGGCCCCATGTGTGAAGAAGAGACGGTCCTCACCCGTGCTTGAACAGGCCATGATCCTGGGGATGCATCGGGGTGTGGTCGAAAACACTCCCAGCCCGTTACCGGGACATGGTGGCGCTTCCACCAGGCATGAGGGGAGACTGACTACGGATCGTCCCGGCGCGAGCCACGCGCCGCCGGCGTACAAGGAGGCCGTCCGTGCCGCATGTCCTGGTCCTCAACGCGTCGTACGAGCCGCTCGGCGTCGTACCGCTCCGCCGCGCGCTCGTGCTCGTCCTCGAGAACAAGGCAGTCTGCCTCGAGGAGACCGGCGCCTATCTGCACAGCGCGACCGTCACAGTCCCCGCACCCAGCGTGGTCCGGCTCAAGCGTTTCGTGCGGGTTCCCTACCGGGGGCCCGTTCCGCTCACCCGCCGGGCGCTGTTCGCCCGTGACGGGGGCCGGTGCATGTACTGCGGTGGCGTCGCAACCAGCGTCGACCACGTCATCCCGCGCAGCCGCGGGGGCAAGCACGTCTGGGACAACGTGGTGGCGTCGTGCCGCCGCTGCAACCACGTGAAGGCCGACCGCCATCTGTTCGAACTGGGCTGGCGCCTGCACCACAAACCCGCCCCGCCCACGGGCCTGGCCTGGCGCATCATCGGCACCGGCCACCGCGACCCACGCTGGCTCCCGTACCTCCAGCCGTACGGCGCGGAGGACGCGATGGCCCGCATCGACGGCATCTCCGCCTGACGCCGGGAAGCGCCGGCAGGGTGCGGTCCGGCTCCGGGAACCCCCGTTCCCCGGAGCCGGCCGTCGTCAGGTGTACCGCAGCTCCGCCGGGCGGACCGTGCGGCTCAGCAGGGGCAGGGCCGTCGCCGCCGCCAGGAGGCAGGTGACGTAGACCGCGAGCGGGACCAGCAGCGCCGCCCACGGCCAGGAGGCCGACGCGGTGAGCGCGGCGTAGGCGGTGCCGACCGTCATACCGCCGGCGCCCGCCAGCAGCAGGGCCGGGGCCAGCGGAAGGGCGGTCTCCAGGAGCAGCGCCCGGTTCAGTACCGCGCGGGGCACTCCGGCGGCGGCCTGTGCGGCCAGGCCCCGGCGGCGGGCCGTGAGGGACTCGGCGGTGCCCACGGCGAGCGCGGAGAGGGTGATCACCAGGCCCACCGCGATCGCGGCGGCGGTCAGATCCAGCCCCGTCGTGTAGTACGCGATGCTCTCCCCGAGGTGCCGGCTCTCGTGCAGATCCTCCAGGAACGCCTGCCGTACGCCCACGAACCCGGTGCCCACCACCGTCACCAGCAGGACCGCCGCATGCGTACGGGCCGCCGCCCACGGGTCGTCGCGCAGCCGCTCCGCCGCGATCAGCGTCGCCGCCGAACGCGCCCGGCCCGCCAGGACCCGCCCCACGACCCGGCAGGTGGCACCGGACAGCCACACCGAGCCCGCGCCGACCGCGAGCAGCGCCGCGAACACCGTCAGCGGGGTCCGCAGCTCCATCGGGCCGCGCGGCCCGGACGACGTGGTGTTCGCCGCGAGCAGCGCCAGCCCGGCCACCACCAGCAGCGACACCAGGAACAGCCGCCCCGGCCCGCGCCCCGGACGAGCCGGGGAGACCCGGCGCACCCGGCCGAGCGGCGAGGCCACCACCCGGCGCAGCGCCAGCGCGCCCGCCGCCGCGCCCAGCACCGGGACGGCGACGGCGACCAGCGCCACCGCCACCCAGGTGAGCGCGGCCGGGTGCTCCCACACCCGGACCATGACCGTCACCGAGACGGCGGTCGCGACCGCCGAGCCGAGCAGACAGGCCGGCCCGGTCTCCAGCGCGGCGATCCGCCGCACCTGGCCGGGCGCCGCCCCGGCCAGCCGCAGCCCGGCCAGCCGCCGGTCACGGCGCAGCGCGCCGATCCGGGCGCACTGGCCCAGGAACCCGAGCACCGGGATCAGAAGCAGCAGCAGGCCGAGGATCACCCCCGAGCGGGTGCCGGGCTCGCTGAGCAGGCCCTCGGCGAGCGGTACGGCGTAGTGGCCCCGCAGGGAGGCCAGGGCGGCGGCCGTCAGCGCCAGCCCGGTGGCGAGCGCCGCGCCGGCCGCGGTGAGCGCGATCCGCCACCACTCGCCCCGGCCGGAACCACGGGTCAGCTGCCACGCGAGGCGCAGATCGGAGCCGAGGGAGCTCACGCCGTCACCTCCAGCGATGCCACGGCGCCGTCCCGCAGCTGCACTTCCCGGTCCGCGTACGCCGCCACCTGCGCGTCGTGCGTGATCAGCAGCACCGCCGTACCGGCCTCTCGGGCCGTGTGCACCAGCGCCGACATCACCTGCTCGCTCGCCAGCGAGTCCAGCGCGCCGGTCGGCTCGTCCGCGAAGACCACCCGGGGCCCGGTGACCAGGGCGCGGGCCAGCGCGGCCCGCTGCGCCTGCCCGCCGCTCAGCTCGCCGGGCCGCGACTCGGCCTGCCCGCGCACCCCGAACCGTTCCAGCCACTCCCCGGCCGCCGCCCGGGCCTCGGCGCGGCCGGTGCCGGCCAGCATCAGCGGCAGCGCCACGTTGTCCAGCGCGGTCAGCTCCGGGATCAGCTGCCCGAACTGGAACACCACCCCGAACTCGGTGCGGCGCAGCTCGCTCAGCCGCTTCTCCGGCAGCTCCTCCAGCCGCTCACCGGCGTACGTCACCGAGCCCGCGTCGGGGCGGACGATGCCGGACAGGCAGTGCACCAGCGTCGACTTGCCGCTGCCGCTGGCGCCGGTCACCGCGAGGATCTCGCCCGCCCGCAGCTCGACGGAGGCACCGCGCAGCGCCTCGGTCCTGCCGTGCGCCTTGACCAGGGCGCGGCCCGCGAGCAGCGGCCCCGCCGTGTTGTGCCCCATGCTCATGCTGTGTCGACCTCCGCGGTCAGGGTGGTGAGCCGGGCCGCCGTGGTCGTCATCCAACGGAGGTCCGCGTCGAGGTGGTTGAGGGCGAAGTCCGCCGAGAGCACGGTCGCCAGGTCCGCGCCCGATGCCGACTTCACGACGGTCAGTTCCCGCATCCGCTCCATATGGGCGGTGCGTTGGGCGCGCAGATACGCGGCCGGGTCGCCGCCGGACAGGATCGACACCACGACCTTGGCGAAGATCTCGTTCGTCACGAACGGCGCGGGCGGGGCGATCTCCCCGGCCCAGCGCGCCAGTTCACGCGTTCCGTCGTCCGTGGCGCGGTACATCGTCCGCTCCGGGCCGCCGTCCGAGTCGGTGCCCTCGATCTCGGCGAGTCCGTCCCGGACCAGGCGCTGGAGTGTGGTGTAGGCCTGCCCGTAGGCCAGTGGGCGGGCCTGCGGGAAGCGTTCGTCGTGGCGTCGCTTGAGGTCGTAGCCATGGCTCGGCCCCGAGGCGAGCAGGCCCAGCAGGATGTGGCGGGTGCTCATGACGCCATTATGCACTCGATACATGTACTGAGTGAATAGTGATCGCCGAAAAAGAACGGGGGAGGGCCGGCGGGGCTCAGTCCGCGACCGCGTACGCCTCCACCGACCACAGCGAGTAGCCGAACCGGGTGGCCCGCTTCTCGCCCTGGACGCGGATGTGGCGGACGCCGGGCTCGTCCATGCGGAGTGTCTCCCGGCCCCCGTGACCGTCGCGTACCGTCGCCGCCGTCCGCCAGGTGCGGCCGTCCGCCGAGACCTCCACGCGGTACGCCGACGGGTGCGCGTCCTGCCAGTGCAGGGCGACCTTCCCCAGCCGTACCGGGTGCTCCAGGTCGACCTGCCACCAGGCGTCGTCGTCGGCCGGGGACGACCAACGCGTCCGTGGGTCGCCGTCGTTCGCCGCCGGGGCCGGGAAGTCGGGCGTCTCGTCGGCCGAGGAACCCGCCCGGCCGGCGCGGGCCAGGTCGGGGCCGGCGGTGCGGGGAACGGCGTGGACCGTCAGCGTGCGGGCCGTCCCGGCGAAGGCGAGCCGGATGCCGTACGACCGGACGGGCGTGCCCGCCCGCACGGTCACCTCGACCGGGACCTCCAGCGAGGTACCGCGCGGGACGGTCAGCGCCTCCTTCGGCACCCGGACGGTGATGCCCTCCGGGGCGTCCACGGTCAGCTTCCCGCGTACGTCGGCGGGGCGCAGCGAGCCGAGCGTGGCCGTCAGACGGCTGGTGCCGCCGATGTCGGCGTCCGCGCGGTCGCCGGGCAGTTCCAGGGAGGCGGCGGGCGCGTCCGCGAACCAGGGGACCAGGTGCCGCACCTCGACGGCGCCGGTGACCCGTACGGCGTCCACCCGGCCGTCCCCGCCCGGCAGTTCGGTGGCGCCGCTCGCGGACAGCGCGCCGAGCCGGCGCCACCCTCCGCCCGGCGTCCGCACCTCCACGGTCCCCTTCGTGCCCGGTTCGGCGAGCACCGTCACGGACTCCAGCGCGCGGGCGCCCGGGAAGCGGAGCGTGCGGTCGCCGCCGGAACGCGCGGGCGGCTCGTGGCCGATGCCCGCCCAGCTCTCGTACGCCTTCTGCGCCCGGCTCAGGAACGGGTCCAGCACACCCTTGCCCACCGTCGCCCGCGACGACCCCAGCCGCTCCCGGCCCTCGCCCAGCCGCAGATACGCCGTCCAGGCGGCGCCCGCGTCCCCGGCGCGCTGGGCGCGCAGCATGTCCAGGGCGTCGGTGCCCGCCTCGCCGTAGCGGGCCAGCTGCTCGGACCAGGGGCCGGTCTCGGCGGCGAGCCCGGTCCCGGAGAGCCGCTTCGGCAGCTCGCGCAGGACGGTGAAGGCCGCACGCAGCCGCCCCTCCTCCCCCGTCCGCCAGAACGCGTCGATCAGCGGCCGCAGATACGCCGACTCCTCCCCGCCCAGCACCGACGACGCGGTGTTCCCCGCGAGGGCGTTCAGGGCCTCCTCGCGCCGGGTGTCACCGGCGGCGAGATCGGCGATCGCGGCCCGCCAGGACTCCCGGGGGCGGTAGTCGCTCGGGTTCCAGGCGAAGTCGGCGGCGGTGAACAGCGGGACACGGGACGCCTCGGGCTGCGCCATCGCGTTGGCGAGCAGTGCCGCCGAGCCTGCGGCGACGGCCGGTTCCCGGCCCTGGTAGGGGCCGAGGAAGATCCGGCCGGGGGCGTAGTCGTTCACCGGGTAGTTGTCCATGGTCACCAGGGGATGCCCGAACACCTCCCGCGCCCGGGCCAGTTCGCCCCCGGTGATGGTGCGCGGCACCACCCCGACCCCGGTCCACGCCACCTCCGTACCCGGGTCCAGCTCCTGTGCGAGGGCCCTCCGGTACGCGGTCGAGCCGTCCTCGTAGAACTCGGTGGGCATCAGGGACAGGGCGGCGGCCCCGGGGTGCCGCTCCGCCAGGTGCCGGGCCACCGCGTTCGCCACATGTGCCTGGGCGCGGGCGGCGGCGCCGGGGCCGGAGCCGAACCGGTCGGCGTCCGCCCCGCAGTGCCACTCGCTGTAGCTGACGTCCTGGAACTGCAGCTGGAAGGCGCGGAAGCCCAGCGCCCACATCGCGTCCAGCTTCCGGGTCAGCGCCCGCAGATCGTCGCCGGAGGCGAAACACATCGCCTGCCCGGGCGCCACCGCCCAGCCGAGGGTGACGTGGTTGCTCCGTGCCCGCTCGGCCAGCTCCCGGAACTCCGCCCGCCGGTCGGCCGGGTACGGCTCACGCCAGCGGGCCTGCCGGTACAGGTCCTCGCCGGGCGCGTACAGGTACCGGTTCTGCTTGGTGCGGCCCAGGAAGTCCAGCTGGGACAGCCGCTGTCCGTGCGTCCACGGGGTGCCGTAGAAGCCCTCGGTGACGCCGCGTACGGCGGTGGCGGGCCAGTCGCGCACGACGGCCGCGGTGAGGGAGGTGCCGTCCCGGCGGAGCAGCTGGCGCAGGGTCTGCACGGCGTGGAACTGGCCGTCGCCGTCCGCGCCGGTGAGGGAGACGGCCCCCTTGCCGACGGTCAGCGCGTAGCCGCCGGGCGGGAGGGCGTGCCGGGGGTCGCCCGGGGCATGCTCCGTGCCGACGCGCACCACCAGCGCCCCCTCGGGCACCGGCGCGCCCGGGGTGGTGAACCGGCGCGCGCCCGCTTCCCGCAGCAGCGCGCGGAGCGCGTCGAGGGCGTACGGGTCGGCCGTCGCGTCCGCCGCCAGGGCGACCTCCCGGGTCACCTCGACCGGGGCGCCGTTCGCCCGCACGGACTGCGGGCGCGGCCACACGGAAGGCTCCGCCGCCCGCGTCTCCTCGTCGGCCGGGGACGCCGTCACCCCCGGCGCGGCGACGGCGACGGGTACGACACCCAGGCTCCCGGCGAGGACCGCGAGGGCGAGGGCGGCCCTCCTGGCGTTCGCCGTCCTCCCACGCCGCAGCAGCACGCGCCCTCCCGATCGCTCGAAGAACCACCCGGCCCGGCCGTGTCCATTCCGTTACCGGGAAAGCCCGAGCCCACCATTTCCGTGGTGAGCGTGTCAACGGAAGTGGACGTTGTGGCGCGTTTGTCCCACTGTGGAGGGAGGGGGCGGGGCGAGAATGTGATCAGGAGCACGTTGAAAGACTTTGTGCGTCTGGCATCGCGCGCCCTGGGTAGGGCTGCGAGATAACCCGAACGACCCGCACACCCCGCGTGATCCGCGCGCCGTGCCCGACGAGGAGGCCATCTGTGGCTGCACCGGCTTACGTCCCGTCCCCGGCCCTGTCCAAACCCGTGGCGGAGCATCCCTCCGCCTACCTCCCGGACTTCCCGGACCTCTCCGGCTCCGAGGAGCCGCAGTACTGCGTCTTCAGCGCGGAGGGCCCCTGCGCCGAGGTCCCGCTGACCAGCGAACCCCCGCTGCCCGACGCCGAACCCCTCACCAGCGAACCGCCGCTCGCCGACGCCGCCCCGCTGACCAGCGAGTCCGACGCCTTCACGGACACCTCCGACTCCTCCGGACTCGACTCCTTCCCGGCCCAGTACCGCCCGGAGCCCTAGGGTGACCGCGCCGCGGCCGGCCGAGCCCCCTTCCGAGGACCTGTCCCGGCTCGCCGCCCTGTACGGCGTCGCCACCTCCTACGCACCCTCCCCGGACCGCACGGTCACGGCCTCGGCCACCGCCGTCACCCTCGCGCTGGCCGCCCTCGGCGTGGACACCGCCACCCCGGACGCCGTGCGCACCGCGCTCACCGCCCGCGAACGGGAACTCGGCACGCGCCTGCTGCCCCCCACCCTGGTCGGCTGGGGCACCCGCGCCCCCGACGCCCTGAGCGCCCTCCCCGACGGCACCCGGCTGCGCGTACGCACCGAACAGGGCGAGATCCGCGCCTCGGCCGGACACCTCCCGCCCGGCGTGCACGAGGTGACCGCCACCGCCCCCGACGGCCGCACCGCCCGCGCCCACCTCATCGTCGCCCCGACCGCGCTGCCCGCCCCGCCCGGACGCTCCTACGGCCTCCTCGTCCAGCTCTACTCCCTGCTCTCCCGGCGCTCCTGGGGCATGGGCGACCTCGCCGACCTGGGCGAACTCGCCGGCTGGGCGGGACGCGCCCTCGGCGCCGGATTCGTCCAGGTCAACCCGCTGCACGCGGCCGTTCCCGGACCGCCGGCCGACCCGTCCCCCTACCGGCCCTCCTCGCGGCGCTTCCCCGACCCCGTGCACCTGCGGGTCGAGGACGTACCCGAGTTCGCGTACCTCGCGGGCGGTGCGGACGGGCTGCTCCAGCGGGCCGGACGGCTGCGCGAGGCCGTACTGGAGAAGGGCGCGCTGATCGACCGGGACGCCGTCTGGCAGGTCAAACGGGAGGCCCTGGAACGGGTGCGCGAGGTCCCCCTCGGGCCGGGCCGCCGTGCTGCCTACGACGCCTTCCGCGAGGAACAGGGGCAGGCCCTGGAGGACCACGCCACCTGGTGCGCGCTGGCCGAGGTGCACGGCGCCGACTGGCACCGCTGGCCCGACGGGCTGCGCGACCCGCGCTCGGACCGGACCGCGCGTGCGCGGCGCGAGCTGGCGGACCGCGTCGGCTTCCACTCCTGGCTCGTCTGGCTCACCGACGCCCAGCTCACCGCCGCGCAGCGGGCCGCGCGCGAGGCGGGGATGCCGGTCGGGATCGTCCACGACCTCGCGGTCGGCGTGCACCCCGGCGGTGCCGACGCCTGGGCGCAGCGGGAGTACTTCGCGGCCGGTATGTCCGTCGGCGCGCCCCCGGACGCGTTCAACGCGCGCGGGCAGGACTGGGGGCTGCCGCCCTGGCGGCCCGACCGGCTCGCCGACTTCGGGTACGCGCCGTTCCGGGCGCTGCTGCGCGGGCTGTTCCGGTACGCGGGCGCGCTGCGCATCGACCATGTGATGGGGCTGTTCCGGCTCTGGTGGGTGCCCGAGGGGCATCCGCCCACGGAGGGCACGTACGTCCGCTACGACGCCGAGGCGATGCTCGCCGTGCTGGTCCTGGAGGCGTCGCGGGCCGGGGCGATGGTGATCGGGGAGGACCTGGGGACCGTCGAGCCGGGTGTGCGGGAGGCGCTGCGCGAACGCGGGGTGTACGGCACGTCGGTGCTGTGGTTCGAACGGGACTGGGAGGGGGACCGGCGTCCGCTGCCGCCGGAGGCATGGCGCGCGGACTGTCTGGCCACGGCCACCACCCACGATCTGCCGCCCACCGCCGCCCGGCTCACCGGGGAGCACGTGGACCTGCGGGACAGCCTCGGGCTGCTGACGCGTCCGCCGGAGGAAGAACGGGCGGAGGCGGCGGCCGACACGGCGGAGTGGCGCGAGCTTTTCCTGCGGCTGGGGCTGATGGAGCCGGGGGCCTTCGAGGAGGCCGAGATCCAGGCCGTCCACCGCTACCTGCTGCGCACGCCGGCCCGCATGATCGGGGTCTGGCTCCCGGACGGCGTGGGCGACCGCCGCCCCCAGAACCTGCCCGGCACATGGGACCAGTATCCGAACTGGCGCCTCCCGATCGCGGATGCGGGGGGCCGCCCGGTCACGCTGGAACAACTGACGAGGTCACCCCGGCTCCGGGCCCTGCTCGAGGTACTGCACCGGCAGCGCTAGTCGCGGGCTGCCGCATGCCGCCGTTCCCGCGGGCGCGTCCATCGGGCACCCCGCGCGCGCGAACCCCGACCCCGTTGGATAGCTTGTGACCGTGGACAAGAAGAACGCCCTGCGCGCCGGCGCCCTGGCAGCCGGTACGACGCTGATGATGCTGCTCATGTCGTCCCCCGCGCTCGCGCTCACCCGCGACGACGGCGACGACCCCGGCACGGGCCTGAGCGTCGTCGAGACGCTGGGCCTCTACGTCCTGGCCCCGATCGCGTTGTTCCTGCTCATCGCAGGCCTGGTGATGATCGGCGACAAGACGCACAACAAGAAGGACCCGACCAGCTCCAACATCACGACCAAGGCCGAAGCCAAGGCCTGATCCGGGGCAGGCCGCCCGCGAGCGGCCGCCACGCACCTCCACGAGGGCGCCGACCCTGTCGTACGTACGCGCGTCAGCCGTACGGGACGAGGGCGGCGCCCTCGGTGCGTCCACCGCGGACCCGGCGCCGTCGGACGACGCCGCCCGGTGGGCGCCGGCCGTGCCACGGCCGAGGAGCGGGCGGCTACCTCTCCGTCGCCGCCAGCAGCTCCCGCAGGAGACCGGCGAGTTGTGCCGACCGGTCCCCGTCCAGGGCGGAGAGTGCCTCGGTCTGGGCGGCGAGGCCCGCGCCGGCCGCCGCGTCGATCAGCCTCAGGCCCGCCTCGGTGAGCGTGACCTGGAGGCCGCGGCGGTCGTGGGGGTCGGGGGAGCGGCGGAGCAGTCCCGCACGCTCCAGTTTGTCGAGGCGGCCGGTCATCCCGCCGGTCGTCAGCATCAGCGTGGCCGACAGCGCCCGCGGGGAGAGCGTGTGGGGCTCCCCCGTGCGGCGCAGCGCGGCGAGGACGTCGAACTCCCCCCGCGAGATCCCGTACGTGGCGTACACCGCCTCCATCCGGTCACCCATCGCGCGCGCGAGCCGGAACACCCGCCCGAAGACCTCCATACCGGCGGTGTCGAGATCGGGCCTGACCTGGGCCCATGCCTCGACGACCGCGTCGACGGCGTCCCGGGGGCGCTGCTCGGGGGTGTTCATGACCTGGAGTATCCGTCCGGCACTGATCGCCCGCAACAAAGTAGCTCGCCGGTAAGCGACCGGGTGACGGCCCGTCGGCCGGGCGTATCGTTCGCGCCACCTGGGGCCAAAGTGGCGCGTTCAACCATTGCCGCTTCGTGGGGCCACGCGCAGCCTGGGAGCGCGGGAGCGCTCCCACCCCGTCGACGCGATCGATCGCGCTCCTCCCGAACAGCGCACCAGCACCAGAACACCCCCGCCGTGCAAGCGTCCACGTTTCCGGAGCCGACATGCCACGACGCCGCTGGACCGGTCCCCTCCTGCTGGCCCTCCTGCTCACCGCCCTCGCCCCGCTGCCCGCGGCGGCGGACACCGCGCCGTCCCGTACCGGGACGGCCGAGGCCGTTCCCCTCCCCTCGATCAGCGCGACCACCACCCAGGTCGCCTCCGGGCTGAGACGGCCCACCGCCATCGCCGCCCCCGACGACGGCACGGACCGGCTGTTCATCACCCAGAAGTCCGGCAGCGTCCGCGTCTACGACCCCGACACCGGCCTGGCGCAGACCCCGCTGCTCGACATCACCTCCGCCGTCGACGAGTCCGGCAACGAGCGCGGCCTCCTCGGCATCGCCGTCCCGCCCGACTTCGCCGACAGCCAGGACCTGTACCTGGCGTACACGGCGCTGCCCGACGCCGCCGTCACCGTCGCCCGCTACCGGCTCGACGAGTCCCGCCTCGAGCCCCTGCTCTCCCAGCCGCACGCCGAGTTCAGCAACCACAACGGCGGCCAGCTCGCCTTCGGCCCCGACGGCAACCTGTACTGGAGCATCGGCGACGGCGGCAGCGCCGGCGACCCCTTCCGCTCCGGACAGCGGCTGGACACCCTGCTCGGCAAGATCATGCGGATCGACGTGAGCCGTACCTGCGGCACGCTGCCGTACTGCGTCCCCGCCGACAACCCGTTCGTCGGCACCCCCGGCGCCCGCGGGGAGATCTGGCTGTACGGGCTGCGCAACCCGTGGCGGTTCTCCTTCGACCAAGCCGACGGCTCGATGTGGATCGGCGACGTCGGCCAGGGCCGCTGGGAGGAGATCGACCATCTCGCTCCCGGCCGGGGCGGGCTGAATCTCGGCTGGTCCTGCTACGAGGGCCTGGAGAAGTTCCAGGGCGGCGACTGCGTGCCCGGTGAGCGCTACACCGAGCCCGTCTTCACCTACTCCCCCTACACCGGCGGCTGTTCGGTCATCGGCGGCCATGTCTACCGCGGCCGGGACCACGCGGGCCTGGTCGGCGGCACCTACATCGCCACCGACTACTGCTCGTCCACCGTCTGGGCGCTGCGCCCCGACGGCAGCGGCGGCTACGAGCAGGCCGAGATCGGTGAGATGCCCACCCAGGTGACGTCGATCGGCACGACCGCCGACGGCGAGTTCTACGTCGTCAACGACCTGCCCGGCGGCCTGCACAAGGTGTCCTTCGCCCAGGAGGAGCCCACCTGCCGGGTGGACCGGGCGGTGACCGCGTGGGGCACCGGCATGACGGTCGATCTCACCGTCACCAACACCGGCGACACCCCGGTGAACGGCTGGACCCTCGAGTTCTCCCTCGCCCTCGGCCAGACCGTCGTCTCCGACTGGAACACCACCCTGACCCAGGGAAGCAACACGATCACGGCGGTCAACGCCCCGCACAACGCCACGATCGCCCCCGGCGCGAGCGTCACCCTCGGCTACCTCACCGGCAACACCGGCGACGCCACACCACCGGCACGGTTCATGCTCAACGGCGACGCCTGCGCGGTGGGCCGCTGAACAGCCGTCAGGGGCGCCGGAAGAGGACTCCGGCGCCCCTGACGTACGTACCGCTAGGAGGCCGCCGCGTCCGCCGCCTGGGCGCGCAGGGCGCGTTCCACTCCGGCGCGGGACTCCGAGACCAGGCGGCGCAGGGCCGCGTTGGGCTCGGCGGACGTCAGCCAGGCGTCCGTCCTGTCGAGGGTCTCGCCGAAGACCTGGACCGCCGGGTACAGGCCGACCGCGATCTGCTGGGCCATCTCGTGCGAGCGGGAGGCCCACACGTCCGCCAGGACCTCGAAGTACCGGTCCGTGTACGGCGCCAGCAGTTCCCGCTGGTCGGTCTGGACGAAGCCGGCGATGACCGCCTCCTGGACGGCGTTCGGCAGCTTGTCGGACTCCACGACCGAGGCCCACGCCTCCGCCTTGGCCTCCTCCGTCGGCCGGGCCGCACGGGCGGTCGCGGCGTGCCGCTCACCGGCCGCCGTCCGGTCCCGCTCGTACTCGCCCGCGATCTCCGTCTCGTCGAACCGGCCCACCGCCGCCAGCCGCTGCACGAACGACCAGCGCAGCTCCGTGTCCACGGCCAGGCCCTCGACGGTCTGCGTGCCGGCCAGCAGCGCCTCCAGCAGGTCCAGCTGCTCCGGCGTACGGGCCGTCGCCGCGAACGCCCGCGCCCACGCCAGCTGGTGGTCGCTCGCCGCCTCGGCGGACCGCAGATGGGCCAGCGTGGCGTCCGTCCAGCGGGCCAGCAGGGCCTCACGGGAAGCCGGGGCGGCGTACAGGTCGACGGCCAGCTTCACCTGGCGGTGCAGCGACTGCACGACACCGATGTCGGACTCCTTGCCGATGCCCGACAGCACCAGGGACAGGTAGTCGCGGGCGGCGAGTTCCGCGTCCCGGGTCATGTCCCAGGCGGAGGCCCAGCACAGGGCGCGCGGCAGCGACTCCGCGAAGTCGCCCAGGTGCTCGGTGACGAACGCGAGGGAGGCCTCGTCCAGGCGGACCTTGGCGTACGAGAGGTCGTCGTCGTTGAGCAGGACGACCGCGGGACGGCGCTTTCCGGCCAGCTGCGGTACGGCGGTCAGTTCGCCGTCGACGTCCAGCTCGACCCGGTCGCCGCGCACCAGCTTGCCGGTCGCCCCGTCGAGGTCGTACAGGCCGATCGCGATGCGGTGCGGACGCAGTGTCGGCTCGCCCTTCGCGCCGGCCGGGAGCGCGGGGGCCTCCTGGCGGACGGCGAACGAGGTGATGACGCCGTCGGCGCCCGTCTCGATCTCGGGGCGCAGGACGTTGATGCCGGCCGTCTCCAGCCACTGCTTCGACCACGACCTCAGATCGCGGCCCGAGGTCTCCTCCAGCGCGCCGAGCAGGTCGGACAGGCGCGTGTTGCCGTACGCGTGGCGCTTGAAGTACGCCTGCACGCCCCGGAAGAACGCGTCCTCACCGACGTACGCGACGAGCTGCTTCAGCACGGACGCGCCCTTGGCGTACGTGATGCCGTCGAAGTTGACGAGCACGTCGTCCAGGTCGCGGATGTCCGCCATGATCGGGTGCGTGGACGGCAGCTGGTCCTGGCGGTAGGCCCAGGTCTTCATCTGGTTCGCGAACGTCGTCCACGAGTGCGGCCACTTCGAGCCGGGGGCGGCGGCCTGGCAGGCGGCCTCCGCGTAGGTGGCGAACGACTCGTTCAGCCACAGGTCGTTCCACCACTCCATGGTGACCAGGTCGCCGAACCACATGTGGGCGAGCTCGTGCAGGATCGTGGAGGCCCGCACCTCGTACGCGGCGTCCGTCACCTTCGAACGGAACACGTACTGGTCGCGGATGGTGACCGCGCCCGCGTTCTCCATCGCGCCCGCGTTGAACTCCGGCACGAACAGCTGGTCGTACTTGGCGAACGGGTACGCGTAGTCGAACTTCTCCTGGAACCAGTCGAAGCCCTGCCGGGTGACCTCGAAGATCGCGTCGGAGTCCAGGTACTCGGCCAGCGAGGGGCGGCAGTAGATGCCGAGCGGGACGGACTGGCCGTCCTTCTCGTACACACTGTGCACGGAGTGGTACGGGCCGACGATCAGCGCCGTGATGTACGACGAGATACGCGGGGTCGGCTCGAACTCCCAGACGTTGTCCTTCGGTTCGGGGGTCGGCGAGTTGGAGACGACCGTCCAGCCCTCCGGGGCCTTCACGGTGAACCGGAACGTCGCCTTGAGGTCGGGCTGTTCGAAGCTCGCGAAGACACGGCGGGCGTCCGGCACCTCGAACTGGGTGTACAGGTAGGCCTGGTCGTCGACCGGGTCGACGAACCGGTGCAGACCCTCACCGGTGTTGGTGTACGCGCAGTCGGCGCTCACCCGCAGCACGTTGCGGCCCTTCAGCAGGCCGGGCAGGGCGATGCGGGAGTCCGCGAAGACCTCGGCCGGATCGAGGGAGTCCCCGTTGAGGGTCACCTCGTGCACGGCGGGCGCCACCAGATCGATGAACGACTCCGCGCCGTCACCGTCCTCGGCGACGTCGAAGCGCACCGTGGTCACGGACCGGTAGGTGCCGCCCTCCTGCGCGCCGGAGAGGTCGAGATCGATCTCGTACGAGTCAACGGTCAGCAGCTTCGCCCGCTGCCGCGCCTCTTCGCGAGTCAGGTTTGTGCCAGGCACGCGGTCATCTCCTCGATATGTGTGGGTTGCGCCATCCTTCCACGCGACCTCGCGCCGAGGCGATGACCGAGCCGGATCATGGGGATACCCCTGTGTCACCCGGCCGCTGGGCGCGGGGCGGGCTCGACGTCCGAAACCCGCCAGCGGCCGCGGCGGGCGGGAGCGAGCCTGGGGGACATGCCGATCCACACCGCACGACCCGTCCCCCCGGCCGTCCGCGAGGAGCTGCTACGCCTCGACGACGCCGGCCGCCCGGCCGTCCCCCGCACCGACGACGAGGGCGGCGCCCCGCTCCGCTGCTGTCTGCGGCGCAGCCGCCCGGGAGAGCGCGTCGCCCTCGTCTCCTACGCGCCCCTGCGCCGCTGGGCGGCGCGGACGGGCGCGGACCCCGGCGCCTACGACGAACAGGGCCCCGTCTTCCTCCACGCCGGGGAGTGCGCGGGCGCGGAGGGCACGGACCTCCCCTTCACCCACGCCCACCGCACACTGCGCCGCTACTCCGCCGACGGCCGCATCCTCGGCGGGCGGCTCGTCGAGGCACCGGAGGACTTCGCACCCGCCCTCACCGAGGCCTTCACCGACCCCGAGGTCGCACTGGTGCACGTGAGGGCCGTGGAGTACGGCTGCTTCCTCTACGAGGTGCGCCGGGACTGAACCGTCCCCCTGCCGTACGACGAAGAGGCGGGCCCCCGGTCGCCCGCCGCTCGCGTCGTGGGGGTCAGCCGCGCAGCTCCGCCGCCACCAGCTCCGCGATCTGCACGGCGTTCAGCGCCGCGCCCTTGCGGAGGTTGTCGCTGGAGACGAAGAGCGCGAGGCCGTTGGCGACCGTCTCGTCGGGGCGGATACGGCCGACGTACGACGGGTCCTGGCCGGCCGCCTGGAGCGGGGTGGGGATGTCGGTGAGGACGACACCGGGAGCGTCCGCCAGCAGCTCGGTCGCGCGCTCGGCGCTGATCGGGCGGGCGAAGCGGGCGTTGATCTGCAGGGAGTGCCCGGAGAACACCGGGACGCGCACACAGGTGCCGGAGACCTTGAGCCCGGGGATCTCCAGGATCTTGCGGGACTCGTTGCGCAGCTTCTGCTCCTCGTCGGTCTCGTTCAGGCCGTCGTCGACGAGGTTGCCGGCCAGCGGCAGCACGTTGAAGGCGATGGGGCGCTGGTAGACACCCGGCTCGGGGAAGTCGACCGCCGCGCCGTCGTGGGTCAGCTTGTCCGCCTCGTCGATCACCTTCGACGCCTGGCCGTGCAGCTCCGCGACGCCGGCGAGGCCGGAGCCCGACACCGCCTGGTACGTGGCGACGACCAGCGCCTCCAGGCCCGCCTCGGCGTGCAGCGGACGCAGGACCGGCATCGCGGCCATCGTCGTGCAGTTCGGGTTGGCGATGATGCCCTTGGGGCGGTCCGCGATCGCGTGCGGGTTCACCTCGGAGACGACGAGGGGGACCTCGGGGTCCTTGCGCCAGGCGGAGGAGTTGTCGATCACGACCGGGCCCTGCGCGGCGACCTTCTCGGCCAGCGCCCTCGAGGTCGCGCCGCCCGCGGAGAACAGCACGATGTCCAGGCCGGAGTAGTCGGCGGCCGCCGCGTCCTCCACCGTCACGCCGTCCAGCTCCGTGCCCGCCGAACGCGCCGACGCGAACAGGCGCAGCTCGGTGACCGGAAAGTCGCGCTCCTTGAGGATCCTGCGCATGACCGTGCCCACCTGACCGGTGGCTCCGACGATTCCGACCCTCACGGCGACTCCCTACGTGTCCTGATTCGTTCCTGAATGCCTGGCCGAGGCTCTTCCATCATGCGGCCGACCACGGCCCGCCTGTCCAATTCTTTGCGGAGCCTGCCCGCACAGTGGGACGGACCGGCGGCGGCCACCGGTTGCGGACCTTCGGCCATAACCCCCCTGAACTGCAGAAATTCGACTTCTGGGGGCCGTGGACCGCAAGGTCCCCTGCCCCGTCCGGTACCGGCCACACGGAGGTGTGACGTACGCCTCTGAACGTTCCGGGCGGGACCGGCGTCGTAGGGGAAACAGTGTGAGGGGGGTGGCCGGTGCTGCGCGGAAGGAGCCGGCGCGGCCGGGGGCCGTCGTACACCGCGGTGGACGACGACCCGCTGGACGCGGCGCAGGAACGCCGGGTGCGGGCGGTGCTCGCGCTCGGCGGGGTGCCGCAGGCGGACCTGCCGGACGGGGTGCAGCAGGTCCGGCTGCGGCTGCTGGAACGCGCGGCGAGCGGGCGGGAGGCACCGCGGGACGTCTCGGCGTGGGTGGCCGTGGTCGCCTCCAACCTCGCCATGGACTGGCACCGGGCCAAACGCCGCCAGGAGCGGATCGGGGAGCGCCTCGCGTCGCTCCGCCCGGCTCAGGCCCCTTCCGGCGAGGAGACCAGCGTGCTCTCCCTCGCCGTCGCCCGCGGCCTGGACGAGCTGCCCGACGCACAGCGCCAGGTGGTCGTGCTGCGCTTCTACGCCGACCTGCCGGTCCGGTCCATCGCCGAGCAGCTCGGCGTCCCGGAGGGCACGGTCAAGAGCCGCCTGCACACGGCGGTACGCGCCCTGCGCACCCGCCTGCACGAGGACGAGGTGGTCTGACATGCCATCCCACGACGAACACCACGCCCCCGACCACGAGGCCGACGCCCCGACGCCCGCCGGCCAGGGGGCGGGCGCGTCCGGAACCCGTGACGGCGGGGTGGACGTGCTGATGGCCGTTCTGCTCGACGAACCGTTGTCCGCGCAGGGCCGGGAGGATCCCGCGGTCGTGGCGGCGCATCGGGCGGCCGCCGCCGATGTCGCCGTGCTGCGGGAGCGGCTCGGGCTGATCGGGGACGCCCTCGCCGCGCCCGCGGAGCCGGGCGTGCCGGCGGGGCGCGACGAGGCCGGGGGCGAGGTCCGGGAGCGGGTGGCCCCCCGGGCCGCGGTGCGGGGCGGGCGGCGGGCCGGGCCGGGGGCCGGCTCCCGCGGGCCCCGTCGCGGGCGGCCCGCGCGGGTCGCGCTCGGGGTGCTGGTCGCCGCCGTCGCCGCCACCGTCGTCGCCGGCATGGGGTGGCTCGTGGCGCAGCCGGGGGGTGTGTCCGGGGCGTCGGACAGTGGTACCGCCGCTCAGGCGGACTCCAAGGAGGCCGCCGGTGTCGCCTTCGGCAGCCCCCGCTATCTCGCCTGCGCCCGGCTCGTCGCCGAGGGCACCGTGCTCGCGGTGGAGCGGATGGCCGGTGCCGAGCGGGTCACGCTGTCGGCGGGCCGCTACTACAAGGGCGAGGGCGAGATCGTGTTCCTGCGGGACCCCGCCGCGGGTGCCCCGCTGCACGAGGGCGACCTCGTGATGGTCGGGATGCCCGCCGGCGGGCAGTACCCCGACGCGGTGATCGTCGGGGAGGCGGACATCGCCCGCGAGCGGCCCCGGATCATCGCCGCGCTCCCCGAGGCCCGCACCCTCACCTGCGGCTGAGGACGAGGAGGACGAAGGGGCGGGCGCCCGTACGGACGCCCGCCCCTTCCCGGATCACCGGCCCGCTACGGAACGACCTTCTCGATCGCCACGTTGCCGAGGCCCGCGACCGTGCCGCGCGCGTTCACCAGCTGCACGCGCCCGAAGAACGCGCGCCCCTCGGGAGCCGCCGCCGCGACGGTGACGTCACCGGAGACGGTGGCGGTGTCGCCCGTGCCGAGCTTCACCGGCGTCGAGTCGTCGACGCCGACGGAGCCGAGCGAGGCGGAGAAGAACACGTCCAGGTAGTCGTAGTCCGTGGAACCGGCCGGAACGGAGTAGCCCGCGACCTCCACGGTGTACGTACCGGCCGCCGGGGAGGCGATGGAGACGGACTCCTCCGAGTCGCCGTCGGCGGACTGGGCGACCTGGACGCCGTCGGCGTCGTAGACCGTCAGGTCGAGGTCCGCGGAGGCGTCCGTGACGTTGCCGATGGCCACGTCGAGGGAGGTGGCGCCCGCGGGCACCTCGACCGTCGTGGTGTGGGTGTCACCGGTCGCGATGGCCGGACGGGCCGTCTTGGACGAGCCGAGCGGGCCGCCCACGAGCTTGCCGTCCAGCGCGGCGAACTCGTTCGTCACCGTCCAGGAGACGGCGGCCGGCGTGCCGATCTTCGCCTCCGGCACGGTCACGGTCTCCGGGTCGAAGGCCGCGCCGAGGACGGCGACGTCCAGCTTGTAGGGGTTGTCGAGCAGCGGCGAGGTGCGCCGGGCCTCGACCTCGATCTCCCACACGCCCGGCTGCGGGTCGGCGTACGAGCGCACGTCGGGACGGCAGCCGTTGCCGTCGTTGTAGTTGTTGTAGCAGTCCGGCGTCGAGGTGCTGTCGGCCGGGACGCCGTACGGGTGGATGGCGATGAACCGGGTCTGGCTCTTGTCCTTCAGCCCGCTCATCGCGATCTCCAGCGTCCTCGCGCCCTCGGGCACGGTGACGAAGTAGGAGGTCGTGTCGTTGCGCTGGGCCGTGCCGCGCGCCGAGAAGGTGTGCCGCAGCGGCGCGGAGACGACCACGGTGCTGAGGATCTGCTGGTCGACGCCCTCGGTGCGCGGGTCGTCGACCTCCAGGATCGCGCTCTTCAGCCCGGCCGAGCGCGGTGCGGCCTGCACCTTGACGGTGACCGGCTGGTTCAGCGGCAGCCGGACGTCGTCGTCGCCGACGATGCGGAAGGTGTGGTCGGCGTTGTTCTCGAGGCCGAGCTCGTGCCGGACCGGGCGGTCGGGACCGGACGTACGGGTGATCGTGACGTCGTACGTCTTCTTCTGGCCGGCCTTCAGGCCGCCCTCACGGTCGTAGAGGCCCGTGCCGAAGCCGGGGGTCGCCAGGAACTGGTCGATCGCGGTGTCGACCGGCGCCTTCACCGTGTAGTCGTGCGCGGTGGCGCCGTCGCGGATGGCGTCCCAGGCGTCCTCGATGTCGATGAGGCCGGCGCCCTCCTCGTACGCCTGCACGCCCTTGATGTGCTCGGCGGTGGAGGTGAGGGCGGTGCGCAGGTCCGCGGGCGTCAGCTCGATGTGCTTCCGCTTGGCGGCCGACAGCAGCAGCGCGGTGGCGCCGGTGGCCTGCGGGGACGCCATCGAGGTGCCCTGCAGCATGCCGTAGCCGGCCGGGAGGCCGTAGCCCGCCTCGGCGACCGGGGCGCCCGGCATCCAGGTCTGGATGGTGTTGATCGCCGCGCCGGGCGCGACCAGCGTCGGCGTGAAGCCGCCGTCCTCACGCGGACCGCGCGAGGAGAACGGCATCATGGCGTACTTCGTCTTCACCACGGAGCCGTAGTTCGCGGCCCAGGTCTCCCTGGAGACGGACGCGCCGACGGAGATGACCTTGTCGGCCAGACCGGGGTCGCCGATGGTGTTGGCGCCGGGGCCGGAGTTGCCCGCGGAGATCACCAGCTGGACGCCGTAGGTGTCGATCAGGCGGGTGTACAGCTCGGCGCGGGCGTTGTTGCCGTCGTTCAGCGCCGGCAGACCGCCGATGGACATGTTGACGATGTCGACGCCGCGCTCGGTGACGAGGTCGATCATGCCCTCGGTGAGGGCCACGTTGGTGCAGCCGCCGGACCAGGTGCAGGCACGCGAGGAGACGATGTTGGCGCCGGGGGCGGCGCCGTCCATCCGCCCGCCGAACAGGCCGTTGGCGGCGGTGATGCCGGCGACGTGGGTGCCGTGCTCGGACTCGATGACACCGATGTTGACGAAGTCGGCCGTCTTGCCGACCCAGTCGCCGCCGTACGGGTCCATCGGGACGTCCTCGCGGATCTCCACGACGAACGGCTGCCGCTCGGCGATGTCGGTCTTCGGGTCGTCGGTGCCGAAGTACCCGATCTGGAAGCCGTCCTTGTACGGCTTCATCGGGGTGTCGTCGCCGAAGTCCTGGTTGTTGTTCAGGTCGACGCGGACCGTCCCGGAGGCGGCGTCGTAGAGGACGCCCCAGGAGTCGGTGGTGTCGCCGTCGCGGTTGGCGTCGCCCTTGGCGTCACCACCGGTGGTGTACGACTCCAGGAAGGTGCTGATCCGGTACGAACCCGCCGGTGCCCGCCAGGTCCTGCCGCCGTAGGTGAACGCCGGGCCGGAGACCGAGGAGACCATCGGGCGCCAGGTCTGGTCGCTGTCCACGATCGGGTCGGTCGCCGTCACCCAGTCGACGATCTTGCGCTCGCCGGTGGTGGTCTTCTGCAGCGCCGGGTGGCCGAGGTCCACACCGGAGTCGAGGATGCCGATGGTGACCCCGCGGCCGTCCGCCTTCGGGTTGTCCTCGACGAAGTCGACGGCACCGGTCTCGAAGGACGGGTTGTACGGGTTCTCCGCGGGCGTCCGCCGGTTCGGGGCCGGATAGGCGCCGGAGCCCTTGGAGCCCCCGGCCTTCTGCGCGGTGTCCGCGCTCGGCGTGGGGTCGTCCAGCGGGATCTCCTCGCGCAGGTCGACGCCGTGCACGGAGGAGAGCTTGGCGGCGGCGGCGATCGCCGCGTCCGCCTTGCCGGTGGGGACGGTGGCCCTGACATAGCCGAGCCGGTCGTGCGTCCGGCCGACCGAACCGCCCTTGACCGCGTCCAGCTGCGCGGCGACCTGCTCGGTCTTCCCGGGGGCGGTGGCGATCATCAGCGTGACGTTCTTGTCGCCGGCGGCCTTGGCCTCGGCGAGCAGGTCCGCGTCGTCGGCGCCGAGCTTGTCGTGCGCGGACTTGACGTCCGCGTCGGCGGGCGCGGCGGGCGGGTTGTCGGCGGCCATGGCGAGGGGTATCGGCCCGGCCGCGGAGAGCGCGGCGACGAGGCCGGCGGCCACGGCGATACGGGCCACGCGTCTGGCGCCGGGTATCGGTTCGCGCTGGGGGGAGTGGGTCATCGGCATCCCTTGTAAGTAAAGGAACGATCGTTGAGCGACCGGAGCCGGTCGACCCTGGTCGCGACGGCCCGGAACGTGATCCCGGACGATCGACGAGCCTTATGCAAGAGGTGCGTGTTTGGCGAGAGTTGGCCGCGCCGAAATGGATGTGTGGGGAAAACCCCCGATGCTCTTATGGGGAGATGAGCACCCGAAGGTGACAAGTCGCCCTTGGGTACCCCGCGGTACCGGCCGCCGGGTTAACGTCCCCGGATGCGAAGGAATCTGCGGGTGGCGGCCTACGCCGTGGTGGTGCGCGACGGACAGCTCCTGCTCGCCCGCTCACCGGTGCCCGGCGGCACACCCGAGTGGGTGCTGCCGGGCGGGGGCATGGAGCACGGCGAGGATCCCCACGACACCGTGCGCCGGGAGGTCGAGGAGGAGACCGGCTACCGCATCGAGGTCACCGGACTCCTCGGTGTGCACTCCACCCGCCGCACCTTCCCGGCCCGCTTCGGCCGCTCCGTCGACCACCACGGCGTACGGCTGGTCTACGAGGGCCGTGTCACCGGCGGCGAACTCAGGAACGAGATCGGCGGCTCCACCGAACTCGCCGCCTGGCAGCCCCTGGACGCCGTCCCGGACCTGGTCCGCGTCCGCCTGGTCGACATCGCGCTGCGCCTGTGGCGGGAACGGCCGGCGGCCGGACGCGTGGAGACGGCGTAGGGCGCGGCCGGCGAGCCGCACCGGTCCGGCTTCCCCGTGGGACGAACGCACGGTGACCGCACCGAACCGCTGCCGGGGAAACCCTGACCCCCGCCTACCGGGGCAGCACCCTCACATACGCCGACGGCTCGCGGTCGGCCGAGGCCATCAGCGCCGTACGGACGACCGCCGCCTGCTGCTCCATCGCGTCCCGGAGCCGGCGCGGGGTGACGTGGACGACCGTGATGCCCAGGCGTTCCAGGTGCTCGCGCTTGCGGACGTACTCCGACCACTGGGCCTCGTCCTCCGGCCGTCCCCCCGGGCGCGGGGCGCGGGTGTCCAGCTCCACGGCGACCGAGTGCTCCGGCCAGTACGCGTCCACGCCGCCGAGACGGGGCCCGCCCGGCAGCCCGAGGTCGACGTTCCAGCACGGGTCGGGCAGCCCGTGGTCGCGCACCATCCGGTACAGCCGGGACTCCGCCAGTGCCCGCCCCGCCGCCAGCAGCGAGTCCACCGCGTCCACCACGTGCGGCCGGTTGAGCAGCTTCGCGGAGGTCAGCTCCCGCACCACCGCCGCCGGATCGCAGAAACCGCCGCGCACCGCCTCCGTGAGCAGCCGGCGCACCGTGCCCGCGTCCCGCAGCCCGGCCACCGCGTCGGCGAGCGCCCGCGGCACCGGCGCCACCGGCACCCCCGTGACGTGCTCGGGAACGGGCAGCTCGGGCGCGCGGACGATACGGGCGGGGCCCGTCGAACGCAGCCGGCGCAGCCGCGGGACCAGTACGTCGAAGGTCTCCAGCGACGGCAGCGGGGGAGCGGACGGGAAGCCGTGCAGGGTCAGCGCGGCCAGCCCGGTGATCATCGCCTCCGGGTACAGGGGCGCGGCCGGGCCCTCCGTGCCGGGCTGGGCGGGTACGCCCCCGGTCCGCACCCGGGCCGCGTACAGCAGCACCGCGTGCAGCCGCTCCTCGCTGGTGGGCGGTCCGGAGTGGAGCAGGACCACGCCGGGCAGCAGCTGCCGCCAGGGTCCCCCGGGGCGGCACTGCGCGCCGGTCTCCGCGGCCGGGACACCGTGGGCGCGCAGCTGGGCGTGGGTCAGCACCCGGCGCCCGGTGACGCCGGCGAGGTGGTGCAGGGGGAGGGGGGAGAGCGGGGTTTCGTGGTTCATGACCGGCAATTTCCCGCCCCGGAACCGGGCCCGAACCCGTGTTACACGTCCGTCGACAAACAAGGACAAGCCCGCGCTAAAGGACGCCTGTTCGGATACCGAAAACCCCTGGTCCGTTCGGACACGGACCAGGGGTTACGGCCGCTGATGACCGGATTCCGTAACGATGACGGAACGCCCGACCATTGGCCAAAGCTAGCCCTCGGTCGCCGCCGCGTCGCAGGCCTGTCCGCGCAGCGCGCGGGCCAGGTCGTCACGGGACTCCAGGACCAGCCGGCGCAGCGCGGGGGCCGCGTCCTCGTGGGAGGCGAGCCAGGCGTCCGTCGCGTCCAGCGTCGCCTGCGAGTCCTGGTACGCGGGGAACAGTCCGCGCACCACGTCCATGCCGATCTGGATGGACCGCCGCGTCCACACCCGCTCGATCGCCGCGAAGTACTTCTCCGTGTACGGCGCGGTCAGCTCCCGCTGCGACGGCTGCGCGAAGCCCGAGATGGTGGCCTCCACCAGGGCGTTGGACAGCGCGTCCGACTCCACGACCTGCTCCCAGCACCGCGCCTTGACCGCCGCCGACGGACGGGCGGCCAGACAGCGCACATGGTGCCGCTTGCCGGAGGCGGTGTCGTCCCGGGCCAGTTCCTCGTCGAGCCGCTTCTCGTCGGCCACGCCGTGGGCGGCCAGCGGCTCCAGGAACGCCCAGCGCAGTTCCTGGTCGACCTCCAGCCCCGGCAGGGTCACCGTGCCGTCGAGCAGCGCGGTCAGCAGCTCGAAGTCGGCCGGTACGTCGGCCACGTGGGCGAAGAACCTCGCCCACGCCAGCTGGTGCTCGCTGCCCGCCTCGGCGGTGTACATCTGGAGCGCGGTGCCCTCGGCGAGCCGGCGGCCGGCCTGCTCCCGGTGCTCGGGCGCGGTGTAGTGCACCGCGGCCGACTCCGCCCACGCGTGCAGCATCTGCAGCACGCCGATGTCGGACTCCCGGCCCGCGAACTTCAGCACCAGACCGATGAACTCCCGGGCCGGCAGCAGCGCGTCCCGCGTCATGTTCCACAGCGCCGACCAGCACAGGGCGCGGGCCAGCGGGTCGGTGAGGTCGCCCAGCCCGGCGCGCAGGGCCGCGAGCGAGGTCTCGTCGAAGCGGGTCTTGCAGTACGTCAGGTCGTCGTCGTTGACCAGCACCAGCTCCGGCGCGTCCGCGCCCGCCAGTTCCGTCACGACCGTACGGGCGCCCTCGACGTCCGTCCCGGCCTGCGCGTAGCGCTCCAGGCTGCCCGAGTCCGTGCGCCGGTACAGGCCCACCGCCACCCGGTGCGGGCGCAGTTCGGGGTGGGACTCCGGGGCCTCCTGGAGGACCGCCAGCTCGTCGATCCGGCCGTCCTCGCCCAACAGCACCTGCGGGGTGAGGGAGTTGACACCGGCCGTCTGCAGCCAGGCCCGCGACCAGGCCGCCATGTCACGGCCGCTGGTCTCCTCGAGGACCGACAGCAGATCACCGAGGCGCGTGTTGCCGTACGCGTGCCGCTTGAAGTAGCGCCGGGCGCCCTCCAGGAACGCGTCCTGGCCGACGTACGCCACCAGCTGCTTGAGCACCGAGGCGCCCTTGGCGTAGGTGATGCCGTCGAAGTTGAGCTTGGCGTCCTGGAGGTCGCGGATGTCCGCGGTGATCGGGTGCGTGGAGGGGAGCTGGTCCGCGCGGTAGGCCCACGCCTTGCGGCGGTTGGCGAAGGTGATCCAACCGTCGGTGAAGCGGGTGGCGCCGACCAGCGAGAACGCGCCCATGAAGTCCGCGAAGGACTCCTTCAGCCACAGGTCGTCCCACCACTCCATGGTGACCAGGTCGCCGAACCACATGTGCGCCATCTCGTGCAGGACGACGTTGGCCCGGCCCTCGTACGACGCCCGCGTCACCTTGCCCCGGAAGATGAACTCCTCCCGGAAGGTGACCATCCCCGGGTTCTCCATCGCGCCGAGGTTGTACTCGGGCACGAACGCCTGGTCGTACTTGCCGAACGGGTACGGGTAGTCGAAGTGGTCGTGGAAGAAGTCCAGGCCCTGCTTGGTCACCAGGAACACGTCGTCGGCGTCGAAGTGCGGGGCGAGACCCCTGCGGCACATCGCGCCGAGCGGGATCTCCAGCCGGGTGCCGTCCTCGAAGGTCCGCTCGTAGGAGTCCGTCACATAGTGGTACGGGCCAGCCACCACGCAGGTGATGTACGTCGGGATCGGCTTGGTCTCCGCGAACCGCCACACCCCGTCGGCGAGTTCACCGGCCCCGTTGCTCCACACCGTCCAGCCCTCGGGCGCGCGCACCTCGAAGCGGTAGGGCGCCTTGAGGTCGGGCTGCTCGAAGTTGGCGAAGACCCGGCGGGAGTCGGCCGGCTCGTACTGGGTGTACAGGTACACCTCGCCGTCCTCCGGGTCGACGAAGCGGTGCATGCCCTCGCCGGTGCGGGAGTAGGCGCACCGCGCGTCCACGACCAGCTCGTTGTCGGCGGCCAGGTCCTCCAGCAGGATCCGCGACCCGTCGAAGACCTGGCCGGGGTCCAGGTCCCGGCCGTTGAGCGCAAGGGCCGTCACCTCCGGCGCGATCAGGTCCGCGAAGCTGCTCGCGCCCGGCTCGGCACAGCGGAACCGGACGGTGGTGACCGACCGGAAGGTGCGCGGCTCCCCGCCGGTGTGCTCGCCGATGGCGGACCGCAGGTCCAGGGACACCTCGTACCCGTCGACGGACAGCAGGACTGCCCGCTCCCGGGCCTCGTCTCGGGTCAGATTCTCACCGGGCACGGGCGGCACTCCTCAGGCGTCGTCGACAGGAATGAACAGGACCGATCCTGCCATGTGCCCCTGACGCGGGGCGGGCGGGAATGGCGAGGACCGGCCTTGTTGTTCCCGGGACAAACCTTTCCCTCTTGAGGAGCGACATGTCGGACAAGTCTCCCGCCACGCCCGTCGACTTCTGGTTCGACCCGCTGTGCCCCTGGGCCTGGATGACCTCCCGCTGGGTGCGGGAGGTGGAGAAGGTGCGGGACATCGAGGTCCGCTGGCATCTGATGAGCCTCGCCGTCCTCAACGAGGACAAGCTCGACGAGCTCCCCGCCGAGTACCGCGAGATGCTCGAGGTCAAGGCCTGGGGTCCGGTCCGGGTGGTCATCGCGGCGCAGCAGGAGCACGGCCCCGAGGTGCTGGGCGACCTCTACACCGCGCTCGGCACCCGCATCCACAACCAGGAGGAGGGTCCGGGCAAGGAGACGGTCGCCGCCGCGCTGAAGGACGTCGGTCTGCCCGAGTCGCTCCTGGAGCACTGGGACTCCACCCCGTACGAGGCCGAGCTGCGCGCCTCCCACAAGGAGGGCATCGACAAGGTCGGCCAGGAGGTCGGCACCCCGGTCATCGCGATCCCCGGCCCCGGCGGCGAGGAGATCGCCTTCTTCGGTCCGGTCGTCACCCCGGCGCCCCAGGGCGAGGAGGCCGCCCGGCTGTGGGACGGCACCCTCGCGGTGGCGTCCGTCCCCGGCTTCTACGAGATCAAGCGCACCCGCACGAAGGGCCCGGACTTCAGCAACCTGTGACCGTCACTCGGGCGGCAGCAGTCTGACGGGCGCGGGGAACGGATCCCGGACGAAGGGCAGACGCAGGGTCCGGCACTCCTTGCCGGTCTCCGGGTCCACCACGTTCACACAGAGCCAGAGGTCGTACGCGACTTTGCGGTCGAGCTGCTTCCTCGCCCTCGTTTGTTCCTCGCCGGTCAGCAGGCGGTGCTCGTGCTCGCCCTTGCAGGTCCCGCAGGGCAGCGTGCGTCTCCTGGATGTCGTCATCGCCCCACGGTGGCCCGGATCACCGCATACCGGAAGCTCCCGCGCGAGTCACTCCCCCGGAGGGGGGACCCCCATTGCGGGGGCTTCCGGTTCTTCCCCTGCCGGGTGAACGGTGAGAGGACGACCACGCGGCACGCCGCAGAAATGGCTGTCCGGGAGCTCCCGGCACGCGATACGGCCCCCGCGTGTCCACGCGGGGGCCGTCACACAGGACCGGGTCAGCCGTGGGCGTGCGCCCGCCGCTGCCGGACGTACCCCACGGCCGCCAGGGCCAGCGTCATCGCGCCCGTCGACAGCAGCTGTACGCGGGTGTCCGGCTCCCGGACCATCAGGACGAAGACCGCCGCCATCCCGGCCAGCGCCACCCAGGTCAGATACGGGTACGCCCACATCCGCACCACCAGCTTCTCCGGTGCCTCGAGCTCCAGCCGGCGGCGCAGCCGCAGCTGGGAGACGGCGATGAGGATCCAGACGACGAGGATCGCCGCGCCGACCGTGTTCAGCAGCCAGGCGAAGACGTCGTCCGGCCGCCAGTAGCTCAGCAGCACGCACAGGAAACCGAAGCACGAGGAGGCGAGGACGGCGGTCCGCGGCACCCCGCCCGACACCCGGCCGAGCGCCTTCGGCCCCTGACCGCGCCGCACCAGGGAGTAGCCGATGCGGGAGGCGCCGTAGATGTTGGCGTTCATCGCGGACAGCAGCGCGACCAGGATCACCACATCCATCAGCCGGCCCGCGCCCGGGATGCCGAGCCGGTCCAGGGCGGCGACGTACGGGCCCCGCTCGACCACGGCCGGGGAGTCCCACGGGACCAGGGTGACGACGACCGCCATCGACCCGACGTAGAACAGCGCGATCCGCCACATCGCCGTACGGACCGCGCGGGCCACGCCCCGGACCGGGTCCTGCGACTCGGCCGCCGCGATGGTCACCGTCTCCAGACCGCCGTACGCGAAGACGGAGGCGAGCAGCCCGATCACCAGGCCCTCGGCGCCGCGCGGCAGGAAGTCGGTCAGATGGGAGGTGCCCGGGGAGTCCGTGCCCGGCAGCACACCGGCGATCGCCAGCACGCCCAGCACCAGGAACAGGGCGATCGCGCCGACCTTCAGGGCGGCGAACCAGAACTCGAACTCGCCGAAGTTCTTCACCGCCGTCAGGTTCATCCCGCAGAACACCACGACGAACAGCGCCACCCACGCCCACTCCGGTGTGCCCGGCAGCCAGCCGCTCACGATCTGCGCCGCGCCGATGCCCTCCAGGCCGACCACCGTGCACAGCAGCACCCAGAACGACCAGCCGGCGGTGAACCCGGCCCAGGGTCCGATCGCCCGCTCGGCGTGCGCGGAGAAGGAACCCGACGACGGATACGCGGCGGACATCTCGCCCAGCATCCGCATGACGAGCATCACCAGCAGGCCGGAGAGGGCGTAGGCGACGACGATGGCGGGTCCGGCGGCGGCGATGCCCGCCCCCGACCCGACGAACAGCCCGGCGCCGATCACCCCGCCGAGGGCGATCATCGAGAGATGGCGCTGTTTCAGGCCGTGCGAGAGGGAGACGCCGTCCGCCTCGGGAGGCGTCTCGACAGAGGTGCGGGGCATGGGCGCGGCACGTCCAATGCGGGAGGAGACAAAACGCCGCCCAGTCTGGGCGGCCTTCCCGCGTGCACGGGGAGGCCGCCCAGCATATGGACACGTGTCATGCGGAGTGTGACAGTCCGCTTACCCGGCGACGGTGGTGTAGTGCGAGGCGTCCCCCTCGACCGAGTAGGACTCCTTGCCCTCGATGCCGACCGGGATGTCACCGGCGACGGTCACCCGGTGCAGCCGGCGCGGCAGACCGTCGTAGTTGTCGACGGCGTAGTGCTGGGTGATGCGGTTGTCGAACAGCACCAGCTGGTTGGGCGACCAGCGCCAGCGCACCACGTTCTCCGGCCGGGTGACGTACGCCTGGAGCAGGTCGAGGACCTTGCGGGACTCGCCCTTGGACAGACCCACGATCCGCTGCGCGAACCCGCCGATGAACAGCCCGCGCTCACCGGTCAGCGGGTGCACCCGCACCACGGGGTGGACGGTGCGGTACTTGATCGAGGTGAACCGGGCCCGCCGGGCCGCCTCGTCCTCGTCGACCGACTCCTCCGGTACGGCGTAGTCGTAGTCGTTGGTGTGCTCGGCCCACAGGGTGTCGGCGAGCCGCCGCAGCGGCTCGGGCAGGTCGCGGTAGGCGGCGGCCGAGTCGGCGATCAGCGTCTCGCCGCCGTAGGGCGGGACCGTGATGCTGCGCAGGGTGCTGGCCTGCGGCGGGTTGAGGACGAAGGTGACGTCCGTGTGCCAGTTGTTGGCGGCGCGGCCGCCCTCGCTGTCGACCGGCAGCACGTTGGGGGCGCCGTCCACGGCGGGCACCGTCGGATGGGCGCCGGTGATGTCGCCGAAGTGCCGGGCGAACGCCTGCTGGCCCTCGTCGTCGAGGTTCACGTCGTCGAAGAGGAGGGTTTTGTGGGTGTTCAGCGCGTCCCGGAGCGCGGCGACGGTCCCGTCGTCCAGCGGCCGGGAGATGTCGACGCCGGAGACCTGCGCGCCGATGTGCGCGGTCACCTTGGTGATCTCGATGTCGGTCATGGTGCGGTTCCCTTCGGATCGGGTCAGACGAGGGCGGGTACGCCGGTGAGGTGCTGGTTGGCGGGGCGGGGGAGTCCGTAGCGCTCGCGCAGGGTCTGCCGGGGGCCGTACTCCGTGCGGAGCAGGCCGCGGGCGCGCAGGATCGGGACGACGTGGTCGACGAAGGTGTCCAGGCCGGACGGCAGCACGGGCGGCATGATGTTGAAACCGTCGGCGGCGCCGAGGGAGAACCACCGCTCGATGGTGTCGGCGACCTGCTCGGGCGTGCCGGCGAAGGTCAGGTGACCGCGTCCGCCGCCGAGCCTGCCGATCAGCTGCCGCACGGTGAGCCGCTCGCGCCGGGCCAGCTCGACGATGAGCGTGTAGCGGCTCTTGGCGCCCTCGATGGCGTCCTCGGACGGCAGCCCGTCGGGCAGTTCCGCGTCCAGGGCGAGCGAGCCGGGGCCCAGCCGCAGCAGCTCCTCGAGGCGGCGCACCCCGTGCTCGTGCACGATGTGGTCCTCCAGCTGCCGCTCCCGCGCCAGGGCCTCCGCCTCGGTGGAGCCGATGACGGGCACGATCCCGGGCAGCACCTTGAGGTGCTCGGGGTCGCGTCCTGCCGCCGCCGTACGGGCCTTGAGGTCGGCGTAGAAGTCCTGCGCGTCGGCGAGGGTCTGCTGGGCGGTGAACACGGCCTCCGCGTACCGGGCCGCGAACCGCTTGCCGTCCTCGGAGGAGCCCGCCTGTACGAGGAGCGGGTAACCCTGCGGGCCGCGCGGCACGTTGAGGGCGCCCTCGACACTGAAGTACGTGCCCTGGTGCCGCGGCGGATGGATCTTGGCATCGTCGCCCCACACCCCGGCCGCCTTGTCGGCGACGATGGTGTCGTCCTCCCAGCTGTCCCACAGCTTGAGGGCGACGTCGAGGAACTCGGCGGCACGCGCGTACCGTTCGGCGTGCGCGGGCTCGGCGTCGAGCCCGAAGTTGCGGGCGGCCTCGGCACCGGCGGTGGTGACGACGTTCCAGCCGGCCCGTCCCCCGCTGATGATGTCCAGCGAGGCGAACTTCCGGGCCAGGTTGTAGGGCGAGTTGTACGACGTCGACGCGGTCGCGATCAGACCGATGTGCTCGGTGGCCGTGGCCAGTGCGGTGAGCAGCGTGAGCGGTTCGAGAGCCCCGGCGGGCCGCTGGGCGACGGTGTTCCACAACTGCGGCCCGTCGGCGAGGAACAGGGAGTCGAAGGTCCCGCGCTCGGCGGTACGGGCCAGCCGTACGTAGTGCTCGAGGGACACATGGGCGTACGGATCACTCTCGGGCAGCCGCCAGGAGGCCTCGTGATGACCGGTGTTCATGAGGAAGGCGTTGAGGTGGAGCTTTCGAGGCATGGGGGAGTCCCTCTTCCGGGCCAGGAGGTACGGGTCTTCGGACGTGGGGCGGCTCGGCGGCGCGGTCCGCCGCATCCGGCCCGTCGGGCGATGGCGGACGAGGCCCGTTCAGGGCCGGAGCGGGGGCCCGGGGGCGCCGGCCCCCGTATCGGTCACACCAAGGGCCTGGAGCAACCGCGCGCGGTACTCGCCATGTGAGTGCGGACCCTCACGGTCGACCATCAGGTCGACCTCGATCCGCCCCCGCGAAAGCACCAGCACCCGGTCCGCCAGGACCACGGCCTCATCCACGTCGTGGGTGACCAGAAGCACCGACGGCCGGTGCCGCTCCCACAACTCCCGTAGCAATGCGTGCATCTTGATGCGGGTCAGCGCGTCGAGCGCCCCGAACGGCTCGTCGGCCAGCAGCAGTTCCGGCTCCCGCACCAGCGACCTGGCCAGAGCGGCCCGCTGCGCCTCGCCCCCCGACAGCTCGCTGGGCCACGCCCGCTCCCGTCCGCCGAGACCGACCTCAAAGAGGGCCTGTCTGCCGCGCTCCTCCGCGTCCGCGCCGTCCAGTCCCAGCAGGACGTTGGGCAGGACCCGGCGCCAGGGCAGCAGCCGGGAGTCCTGGAAGACCACCGACACCTTCTCCGGCGCGGTGAGCGTCCCGCTGCCCGCGACCCCGTGGTCGATGCCGGCGACGGCGCGCAGCAGGGTGCTCTTTCCGGAGCCGCTGTGTCCGAGCAGGGCGGTGAACTGCCCGGCGGGCAGGTCGAGATCGATGTCGTCGAGGACCGTACGCCCCTCGAAGGAGCGGGTCAGCCCGCGCAGCCGTACGGCGGGCCGGGTCAGCTGCTCAGTGTGCGGCGCCATGACAGCACCCTCCGTTCGATCAGGCGGACGAGGGTGTCCGAGACGAGGCCGAAGATGCCGTAGACGACGAGGCCGACGAGGATGACGTCGGTCTGGCCGTAGTTCTGCGCCTGGAACATCATGTAGCCGAGTCCGCTGGTGGCGTTGATCTGTTCGAGGACGACCAGGCCCAGCCAGGAGCCGGTCACCCCGAGCCGCAGCCCGACGAAGAAGCCGGGCAGCGCGCCCGGCACGACGACCTGCCGGACGAAGGCGAGCCGGGACAGCCCCTGCACCTCGGCCAGTTCCACGAACCGGTGGTCGATGCCGGAGAGCGCGGAGTGGGTGTTGAGGTAGATCGGGATGTAGACGACGATGGCGATGATCGCGATCTTGAACGTCTCGCCGATGCCCAGCCACAGGATGAACAGCGGGATCAGCCCGAGCGTGGGCACCGCCCGGTTCAGCTGCACGCTGCCGTCGATCAGCGCCTCCCCGGTCCGGCTGAGCCCGGAGGCGAGCGCGAGGACGACGCCCGCGGTCAGCCCGATGGCGAAGCCGGAGCCGGCCCGCCGCAGCGAGGTGAGGATGTCGTCCGGCAGGGTGCCGTCGGTCCACAGCCGTACCCCGGTCTCCAGCACGGTCCAGGGCGCGGGGATCGCCCCGGGGTCCAGCCGGCCGGCGGCGGAGGCGGCGGCCCACAGGACGAGGACGAGCGCGGGGCCGAGCAGCCGGGAGGCGGGCAGCCGTCTGCCGGGGGACAGCCGCCGTCGCCGGCGTACCTGGTGCTCCTCCTCCTCGACGGCTGCGGGCGGTGCGGGCGCGGTGGTCGTGGTCACGGCGGTCACCTCCGGTACTCCTCGGGTACGGCCTCGGCGGCCAGGGGCTCGAAGCGCCGGTCGAAGAGCCCGCCGACGTCGAACTTCTTCACATAGCCGCCCTCCGCCAGCAGATCGGCGGTCTCCTGCTCCCAGGCGACCGCCTCGTCCCAGCTCGGCGGGAACAGCGGCTTGTTGGCCAGCGCGGTGACCGACTCGGCCTGCTCGAGGGTCAGGTTCTGTGTCTTGACGAAGTACTCCCGGTTCCACTCGTCCGGGTGCTCGTACTGCCACACCGCGCCCTTCGCCCAGTACGGGATGTACGCGGCGACCGCGGCGGCCTTCGCCCGGTCGGCCAGCACGGTGGCCGGCGCCCACAGCAGGTTGAGCAGGTCCACCACGTCGGTGGGGATGGTCCGGGCGCCCTTGTCCCCGTACTGCTTCAGATAGGACGGCGCCTGGGTGTTGCCGAGCGGGGCGATGTCCACCTGCCCGGACTGCAGGGCGGTGAGGAACTGGTTGCTGGTCAGCGGGATCAGCTCGGCGTCGTCGTACCTCAGTCCCGCCTCCTTCAGGGCGCGCAGCAGCACGACGCCCTGCGCCTGCCCCTGGGAGAACGCCAGCCGCTTGCCGCGGAAGTCCTCGACGGTGCGGATGCCGCTGCCGGGTTTCGTGGCGAAGAGATAGTTGGGCCTGCGGGTGATGTTGATCGCGACGATCTTCGCGTCGAAGCCCTGGTAGTACGCCTGGATCGGCGGTATCCCGGCGTTGTTGGCGAGTTCCAGGGACTGGGAGCGGAAGGCGTTGATGACATCCGGGCCGGCCCCGATGTTCAGCCAGTCGTCCACCGTGAACGGCAGCTCGCCGAGCCCGGCGAGCTTCAGCTGGAGCTGCTGGACATTCTGGAACGAGGAGATCTTCAGACGCGTACCGGCGGGGACCTTCTTGGCGAGCGGGTCCTTCAGGGACGCCGTGTCGGCCGCGGCGCCGGCCTCGGCGCAGCCGCTCAGCCCCGCCGCGGCGGCGGTGACGCCGAGCAGGGAGGACAGGAAGAGCCGTCGGTCGATGCCGGACGCTGGGGGTGCGGGCATGGAGAACTCCCGGAGTTCTTGAAAATGACACAGTGCGGAAAAGGGGCGATGAATTCCGGGCAGGAAAGGGCCACGGAAGGGAATTCACGCGGAGAGGGACGGACGCTGCGGATGCTCGCGCGTCAACGTGTCAGCAACAGAGGGTGCGACAGCTCATGACCAGGAGTTTCCTGTCCTCGGGTGAGGTCTGTCAATATTCGGAGTTTCTGAATTAATTCAGCTCTGGTGAAACGCCCAGCGGATCCCGGTAGAGGACGTCGAGAGCCACCGAACCGCCGGCCACGGCCAGGACGGAATCGGGGAAACTCGTCGGTACGACCGTGGCCGCCCGCTCCGCGTCCAGTTCGGCGCGCAGCGCGGCGAGGCAGTCCGGCCGGTGGATCACACCGATCTCGGTGACCACGACATGCTCCGGATTGAGCACATCGGTCAGCAGCCGCACCGCCCGCCCCGTCATACGGGCCCGCTCCCGCAGCAGCCGTACGGCAGACGGCTGACCGGCCGCCGCCGCGTCCACCACCCGTGCCGGGTCCGCGAGCCCGGCCCTGCGGCACAGGGTGCTTTCGCTCAACTCGGCCTGGAGGCAGCCGACTCGCCCGCAGGGGCAGGGTTCGGTGCCGCCCGCGAGCGGCAGATGGGCGATCGCCCCCGCCTGGGAACGCGGACCGTGGTGCACCTCGTCGTGGGTGGCGAACGCCGCGTCGACCATGTTGCCCGCGAACAGGTGCAGCGCGCTGCGGCTGCCGCGGGCCGCCCGCCCGAACAGCCGCTCCGCGTCGGCCAACGCCCGTGCGTGCCCGTCCACATGGACCGGCAGTCCGGTGTGCCCGGCGAGGATCTCCCGCACCGGGACCTCGCGCCAGCCCAGCAGCGGATGGTCGACGACGGTGCCGGCCTGCCGGTCCACCCAGCCGCCGGCCGCGAAGCCGACACCCAGCGGCCGGGCGTCCGGCACCCGGCGCAGGAGCGCCGACAGCCCTTCGGCGGCCCGCGCCAGCGTCCGTGCGGGCGGCTCGGGTCCCTCGTGCCGCAGCCGCCGCTCGGCCAGCACCCGGCCGCGCGGATCGAGCAACGCCACCGTGGTGTGGGGCACCGCCACATGCACCCCGCCCACCACCAGCCGCGAAGGGTCCACGTCCACCGGCAGATGCGGCCGGCCGACCCCGCCCGAGCGGCGGGGCGCGGCGGCCTCCCGGATGAGTCCGCGCCGGGTCAGCCGGGCGCAGTGGCCGGTCACCGAGGCGGGGGACAGGCCGGTGAGCCGGGCGATGGTGCTGCGCGCCACCGGCCCGTGCTCCAGCACGGACCGCAGCACCACACTGGCACTGGTCCGCAGCCGGTCCGGATCGGCGACCCGCGACACGGGGGAGCCGGAAGGGGATGGGGGTGCCACGGTACGAAGCATGGGGAACTTCCTCGGGAACGGGTCCGACACTGCGCCGTCGTACGGGAGTCGAGGCGCGCCGGAGATCCGCTCCGCCCGCCTCGCTAGCCGAGGCGACAGGCGGTGGCGCCCACGCGTCGCAGATCGACGTGGCGACGCGAGGTGAGGTTCCGAGACTGGGCGACCATGGCTCGAAGCTAGCAAACCGGTTCCGCGCTGCCCAGACGGCGACCGACGGGCGAGACGGCACCCGCGAACCCGTGCGGCCCGTTTGGTGGTTCCCTACAGCCGCGCTTCCCCGCCGCACTGTCGGCGAAACCACGTCACCTCAGTGACCGGTGTCACCTCACGCCCCTTCACCACCGGTTCTTTGTCCGGAGCCCACCAAGTCCGCGTCGGCGCCTTTGTCGACCGCTGACGGTGATCGGCGCACGGGCGCCGGTATAGCGTCGCGGTGTCCCCAACTGCCCTCACCCCGCGGAGACCCCATGAGCACCGCCACCGTCACGTCCGCCCGATCCGGACAGGTCCTCGCCGACCTCATCCCGGCCTCCCGCGTCCGGGACGCCGCGCTCGTGCTCGGCGGCGCCGCGCTCACCGGCCTCGCCGCCCAGATCGCGGTGCCCGTCCCCGGCTCCCCGGTGCCGGTGACCGGCCAGACCTTCGCCGCGCTCCTCGTCGGCACCGCCCTCGGCGCCCGCCGCGGCTTCGCCTCCCTCGCGGTGTACGCGCTGGTCGGCGCGGCCGGTGTGCCGTGGTTCGCGGAGGGCGGGTCCGGGACGGCGATGCCGTCCTTCGGCTACATCCTCGGCATGCTGCTGGCCTCCGTGGTGGTGGGCGCCCTGGCCCGCCGCGGCGCCGACCGCTCCGCCTGGCGCACGGCCGGCACCATGGTGCTCGGCTCGGCGATCATCTACGCCGTCGGCGTGCCCTACCTCGCCCTCGCCACCGGGATGTCCGCCTCCGCCGCGATCGCGGCCGGCCTGACCCCGTTCCTCGTCGGCGACGCCCTGAAGGCCGCCCTGGCCATGGGAGTACTGCCCACCGCCTGGAAGTTCGCCGGCAAGCGGTAGCACCGGTTCCGTACGGCAGGAGGCTCGTGGGACGCCGCACGGCGTCCCACGAGCCTCCTGCCGTATATACGAGTGCCTCAGCCGGCCGGGATCTCGTCCCGGTCCCGCGTCCCGCGGCCGGCCAGTCGCTGCTTGACGAGAGCGATGGCGAGCACGACGGCGGCGACCATCAGCGACAGCAGCATCGTCGTCCGCCCGTCGTGCTCCGTGTCGGTCAGCATGTAACCGAGCACGAACACGATCAGCGCGGCGCTGGCCCACGTCAGATACGGGTACAGCCACATCCGTACGACCAGCTTCTCCGGCGCCTCAGCCTGGATGATCTTCCGCATGCGCAGCTGCGAGAAGCAGATCACCAGCCATACGAACAGGGCGACGGCGCCGGAGGAGTTGACGAGGAAGAGGAAGACGGAGTCCGGGAACTTGTAGTTGAAGAACACGGCGACGAAGCCGAACACCACCGACGAGATGATCGCGGTCCGCGGCACGCCCCGCGCGGTGGTCCGGGCGAACGCCTTCGGCGCGTCCCCGCGCTGACCGAGCGAGAACGCCATCCGGGAGGCCGTGTAGAGCCCGGAGTTGAGACAGGACAGCACGGACGTCAGCACGATGAAGTTCATGATCTGGCCGGCGTGCGCGATACCGAGGGAGTCCAGGGCGGCGACGTAGGAGCCGTCCTCGGCGATCGACTCGCTGTCCCACGGCAGCAGACAGACCACGACGAAGATCGAGCCGAGGTAGAAGACGCCGATCCGCCAGATGATGCTGTTGGTCGCCTTGGTGACCGCGCGCTGCGGGTTCTCCGACTCACCGGCGGCCAGCGTGGCGATCTCGCTGCCCATGAAGGAGAAGACGACGAGCAGGATGCCGGTGAGGATCGCGCCGGCGCCGTGCGGCAGGAAGCCGCCGTGGTCGGTGAGGTTGGCCAGGCCCGCCTGGTCGGTGTCGGCGCCGGGCAGCATGCCGAAGACGGCGAGCCCGCCGATGACGATGAACGCGCCGATGGCGACGACCTTGATACCGGCGAACCAGAACTCGAACTCGCCGTAGGAGCCCACGGACACCAGGTTGGTGGCGGTCAGCACCACCATCACGATGAGCGCCCAGCCCCACTGGGGAACGGCCGGAATCCACCCTTCGAGGATCGCTGCTCCCGCGGTCGCCTCGACGGCGAGGACGACGACCCAGAAGAACCAGTAGAGCCAGCCGATGGTGAACCCGGCCCACGGACCGAGCGCGCGGTCGGCGTGCGCGGAGAACGAGCCGGACGTCGGGTTGGCCGCGGACATCTCACCGAGCATCCGCATCACCAGCACCACGAGCGTGCCGACGAGGGCGTACGACAGAAGGATGCCGGGGCCCGCGGTGGCGATGCCGGAGCTGGAGCCGACGAAGAGGCCGGCGCCGATGACACCACCGATGGCGATCATCGACAGATGGCGGTTCTTGAGTCCCGCCTGAAGCCCGGAACCGTGGGGACCGGTCGCGGAACCTCCCGGTTCTCCGGGGCCGCTTTCGGGTGTTTTCAGAGTCGGCTGCGACGTCATGGAGCGGTATTTCCTTTGCGCCGAGGGGGAGCTGCGCACCGTAGGGGTCTACGGGTCGGACCAGTGAAACGGAGGCGAACGGATTGCGGAACCTTCGAATCCATATCGTTACTTGAGCTTTCCCTGAGCTTCGGAGATTCTCCTCACTTTCATGGCATGCGCACCCCGCGCGCTTTCCCGGTGACCCGCGTGTCACACTCGGACCATGCGCGTGTATCTCGGCTCGGACCATGCGGGCTACGAACTCAAGAACCACCTCGTCGAGTGGCTCGAGGCGGCGGGGCACGAGCCCGTCGACTGCGGCCCGCACCTCTACGACGCCCAGGACGACTACCCGCCCTTCTGTCTGCGCGCCGCCGAGCGGACCGCCGCGGACGAGGGCGCCCTCGGCATCGTGATCGGCGGCTCCGGCAACGGAGAGCAGATCGCCGCCAACAAGGTCAAGGGCGTACGGGCGGCCCTGGCGTGGAGCGAGGAGACGGCCGCGCTCGGCCGCACGCACAACGACGCCAACGTGATCGCGCTGGGCGCCCGTATGCACTCCCGGGAAGAGGCGACCAGGTTCGCCGAGATCTTCCTCGGCACCCCCTTCTCCGGTGACGAGCGTCACATCCGCCGGATCGACATGCTCACCGGCTACGAGACCACGGGCGACCTCCCGCCCATCCCCGCGCACCACCCGCAGCGGTAACGGACGAAGAGAGCGGACGAGGGGGGACCGACCCGTGCCCGAGGGTCACACGATCCACCGGCTGGCCCAGGACTACGCCGCGGCCCTCCCGGCCGGTACCCCCCTCCGCGTCACCAGCCCCCAGGGCAAGTTCGCCGACGCCGCCGCCCTCCTCGACCGCACACCGCTGTACGCCACCGACGCCCACGGCAAGCACCTCTTCCTCGGCTTCGGCGCCCCCGAACCGGCCGAGTGGGTCCATATCCACCTCGGCCTCTTCGGCAAGGTCACCTTCGGCCCGGCCCCCGCGCCACCGCCCACGGACACCGTCCGGCTCCGCCTCGCCGGCGACCTGTCGTACGTCGATCTGCGCGGCCCCACCACCTGCGCCCTGATCACGGACGGCGAGAAACGGGCGGTCCACGACCGCCTCGGCCCCGACCCGCTCCGCCCGCACGCCGACCGGTCCCTCGCCTACCGCAGGATCAGCCGCAGCCGTACGTCGATCGCCGCGCTCCTCATGGACCAGAAGGTCATCGCGGGCGTCGGCAACGTCTACCGCGCCGAGGTCCTCTTCCGGCACGGCATCGACCCCTACCGCGCGGGCCGCGACATCACCCCGGCCGAATGGGACGCCCTCTGGGCCGACCTGGTCGCCCTGATGCGCGAGGGCGTGCGCCACAACCGCATCGACACCGTCCGCCCCGAACACACCCCGGAGGCGATGGGCCGCCCGCCGCGCGTCGACGACCACGGCGGCGAGGTGTACGTCTACCGCAGGGCGAACCTGCCCTGCCACATCTGCGGCGGCGAGATCCACACCGCCGGCCTCGCCGCCCGCAATCTGTTCTGGTGCCCCGGCTGCCAGCGCCGCTGAACCGTCAGAACCCGTGCGGCAGCCACGGCGCCGCGTCGCTCCCGAACGCCGGCGACGCCTCCGCCAGCGCACCCCGCCGCAGCTCGCCCACCCGGCCGGCCGCCGCGAGCGCCGTCAGACTCACCCCGCCCAGATACGCCGCGCCCAACTCCCGTACCGACAAGACGAGATCCGCCGCAACCTCGGTACGCTCGCAGGACGCGCCCTTGGCGTCGCCGCTCAGCCGCCAACGCCCCGTGTTCCAGGGGCAGAAGGCGTCCTCCACCTCGAACACCACGTCCACCGGCGTCCGGTAGGTCCGCGCCTGGAGCGCCGCCCCGACGTCGACCAGCCGTACATACAGCGAGTCCCGCACCTCCGGCCGGCAGCGGCGGATGTCCGACACCATGTACTGCCACGCCTCGTCGACCGGCCGGCCGCGCACCACCACCGTCGACGTCAGATCGACGCCGAACAGGAACCGCCACAGCGCCGCGTCCGCCGCCGGATCCAGCGCCGCCAGCGCGCTGACCACCACCGAGCCGTCGGGCCCGCCCGGCCCCCAGTCCGGCTTCACCCGGAACCGCGCGTACCCCACCGTCTCGCCGTCCCGCTCCGCGACCACGCACTGCAGCGGCGACGCCCCGTCCCGGCGGCTCTCCGGGTCGAGCAGCCCCAGCCGCTCCCAGCCGGGCCGCCGCGCCAGCATCCCCGGCCGCCCCGGCACCAGCCGGGCGTACACCGCCTCGCACGCGTCGAGCACCTCGGCGGGCGCCGCGTACCGCAGCCGTACGCCGTCCGTACCGGGCGGCACCGACAGACCCGTACGACCCGTGTCGATCTCGGCGTTCACATGGAACGTGGCCGCCCCGTACCCGAACCGGCCGTAGATCGCCGGCTCGGACGCCGTGAGCACCGCCAGCGGCTCGCCCCAGGACCGTACGTCGTCCAGCTGCCGCCGCATCATCGACGTCAGCACCCCGCGCCGGCGGTGCGTGGCGGCCACACCGACCATGGTGACGCCCGCGGCCCGCACCGACGCGCCCCCGGGCACGGTCAGCCCGAACGTGAACGCGCCCGCCGTACCGACCCAACCGCCGTCCCATACACCGAGGGAGCGGTCGACCTCGGTCAGCTCCCGGAACAGCTCCCGTTCCTCATCCGGCTCCGGGACCCCGCCGAAGGCACGGACAAGGCTTCCGTACCAGTCGTCCCACTCGTCCCGCCGCGGCACCCGCGGCCCGTTCACCCTGTCAACGCCGTTGTCGCCCATGGACCAATCCGTACCAGGACCGCACGGGACGGGCGAGGCAATTTCTCCCGGACGGCCCCAAGGCGGCGTTTCGTGAAGTTCACTGTGAAGTCCGTCCCGAACAAGGGGACAACCAGGACCTCCCGTGCCAAGCGGCCGGTCCGATGGATAGGGTCCCGAACTAATGGCAGCAGGACGAGAGCGGCGCGCGGAAGCCGACACGTTCACGGCCCGGTTGAAAAAGCAGTGGCACCGGGCCCGCGTCGGCATGCGCCGGGCCGCCGTCGACTACTTCCGCGGCGACGGCTCCGACTGGGTCGCACTCGCCGGACTGCTCCTCACCGTCCCGCTGATCGCGGCCGGGACACTCGCCGACTCCGTGTGGTGCGCGCCCTCCGCCCTCGTCATACCGATCGTCGCCGGCGGCCTGCTGCTGCGCCCGGCGAGCCTGCTCGGCCTGTACGCGGCCGCGGCGACCGCGCTGATCGTGGAATCGGTGCAGCTCGGCCCCTACACCGAGGGCGCCGCCCGGGTCACCCCGGGCGTGGTCCTCGTGGTCGCCGCCTGCGGCTCCTTCGGGCTGGTCGTCGCTCAGTTCCGCAGCCGCGTCGGCGTCCCCTGGCGGCGCGGCGGCACCATGCTGTTCGACCTGCGCGAACGCATCCGCGTCCAGAGCAAGCTGCCGAAACTCCCCAGCGGCTGGCACCGCGAGATGGCGCTGCGCCCGGCCGGCGGACAGTCCTTCTCGGGCGACTTCGTGGTCGCCGCCCGCACCAACGGCGGGCGCACCCTGGAGGTCGTCCTCACCGACGTCTCCGGCAAGGGCATGGACGCCGCCTCACGCGCCCTGCTGCTCTCCGGCGCCTTCGGCGGCCTCCTCGGCAGCCTCCCGCCGCACGCCTTCCTCCCCGCCGCCAACGGCTATCTGCTGCGCCAGGACTGGGACGAGGGCTTCGCCACCTCCATCCACCTGGTGCTCGACCTGGACTCCGGCGACTACGAGCTCTACTCCGCCGGACATCCGCCGGGCCTCCAGCTCAGCGCGGGCAGCGGCCGCTGGGAGGAGAAGGCCGCCGACGGCCCGCTGCTCGGCGTGTACGACGGCGCCCAGTTCGACTCCGTGAAGGGCTCGCTGCGCCCCGGCGACGTGCTGATGCTGTTCACGGACGGTCTGGTGGAGACCTCCGACCGGGACATCGTGGAGGGCATCGACCGGCTCACCGGCGAGGCCGACCGCTATGTCGCCGGCGGCTTCCACGGCGCCGCCTGGCATCTCATCGAGGCCGTCGCCAAGGACGTCAACGACGACCGGGCGCTGCTGCTGATCTGCCGTGAGGGACCGACCGCCGCGGCGTCCCGCTGACCCGTGCACACTGGGCGGGTGACCGAGACGACACCACTCACCCTGGCCGGCATCGAGGCCACCGCCCGCGCGGCGCACGCCGGCCAGACGGACAAGGCGGGCCGGCCCTACGCCGAACACCTCCGCGCCGTGGCCGAGGGGGTACGGGCTCGCGGCGGCGACGAGGAACAGATCGCCGCGGCCTGGCTGCACGACGCCGTCGAGGACGACAGGCTGTCGGCGCGCTGGCTGGAGGAGGCGGCGCTCACCCGGCGCACCAAGGACATCGTCCTCGCCGTCACCAAACGCTCCGGGGAGCCGCCCGAGGCCTACGCGGCCCGCATCCTCGCCACCCCCGGCGCGCTGCTGGTGAAGGAGGCGGACCTGGCACACAACGCCGACCCGGCCCGTCTCGCCGCGCTGGACGGGCCCACGGGGAGACGACTGACCGAGAAGTACGCGCGGATGCGCGCACTCCTCGGTCTCGCTCCGGGAGAAGAACGGGTCGGGTGACCGGTTACACGGAGACTTTCTCGCTCGGCGTACGCGCCTCGGCGTCCGTCCGCCGCTCGCGGCCGTGGGCCGTATCGCCCGCGTCCTGCCGGAAGGCCCACGCCATCCTCGGCTCCACCACGCACCGCAGGGCCCGCTGTACGGGTTTGGTGCACAGCACCGTGACGGCGGCGGCCGCGAGGACGGTCAGCCCGATCGCGCCGAGCGGCTCCTCGAACACCGGGTCGTGGAACCAGCCCGCGTAGCCGCCCGCCTTCACCAGGAAGGCGTGCAGCAGATAGCCGTAGATCGTGCCCGCGCCGAGCGAGGTGAACCACATGTGCCGGCGCGGCACCCAGGCGAAGAAACAGGCGGTCAGCAGCAGCGAGCAGCCGATCGTCGCGAACACCATGACCGGGCCCGTCCACCACGGCGCGCCCAGCTCCTGGGCGGCCCTGTTGTGGTAGAGCCAGCCGAGCTTCATGCGCGGCATCGACCACCAGGCGACGGCGGCCGCCGCGGCCAGCACCGGCAGGGACATCAGCCGCACCGAGCGCCGCTGCACCCGCTGGAAGTGCTCGGGCCGCAGCGTCAGGCCCAGCACGAAGAACGGCAGGAACTGCAGCACCCGCTGGAGCTCCAGGTCGTCACCGATCTGCGGCGACACCGAGCCGAGAGCGGCGAGGACCAGCGAGACCGCCACCGGATGACGGACCGTCTTCCACATCGGGGTGGTCAGCCGCCAGATGACCAGCGCGCACAGGAACCACAGGTGATACGTGGGGTCCAGCAGCGTGATGCCGTACTCCGGGTCGTCGTTCCCGTAGCGCTGGAACAGGGAGTACGCCGTCTCGAAGACGACATAGGGGACGATCACCCCGGTGATCAGCCGCTTCACATGCTTGGGGCGCAGATCGAAACTGCGGGAGAAGTAGCCGGAGATCAGGATGAACGCCGGCATGTGGAACGTGTACACGACGCGGTACGCGGTCTCCACCGCCCCGTCGTCCAGGATCTGCCCCCAGGCGTGACCGACGGCCACCAGCACGATCGCCAGGTACTTGGCGTTGTCGAAGAACGCGTCGCGCTGTTTGCCGGGCGGCGCCGTCCGGTCGCTCTCCTTGCTCTCGGCGCGTGGGCTCGGCACTCCGTCCGCCGGCGACTGCGCCGGGGGAAGCGGCCTCCTTCGGTTGCCGTACGGTCGCTGCGAGTTCGTCACAGACCCTCCCGACAGGAACTCGGGGAGATGATCGGTGGGCTCGCTGCGCTTGCGGGGGACGAGGCAGCGTGGAACATCTGAGGCACCCTAGCGTTGTCCGTGGGATTTCGTAAAACACCGACGTCGTTAGCGGATATCCCGCTCGGGTACCCCGGATCCGGGAATGTGTGCGGGCGTGCTTCGTGATGGACAACACACTGTGCGGGGGGCGGGGTTGGGTGTCGCGTGCGCCGTTTTTTTCGTGACAGTACCGGACAGAACCATGCATAGAGATGACGGACCACTCAGGTGAAATGCCTCGCTTCGGGTCATTCTTCCCGAACCGCTCCCGGGCCTGTCGGGACGCCCGCGGCGCCAATTCGAATTACCTGCGAACGCGTTGTGTGGAGACGGAAACGATCCGTTTCAATTCCTTGCGCGGGTGTTGTTTCGAATTGCCGTGCGATACGGCGCTGTTGGCCTGTGGGGGCGGCCGTGCGCGGGACGAGCCGGCCGCGCCGGCGCGGACGATGTGTCAGCGGCCGCATAGGGGAGCCCGGTTGGTGGCACGATGGTTCTGGCGGGGTGCGCGGGGTCGCGTCGCCCGGGCCGGGGAAGCGGAACCGACCGAGGGTGTGATCAGTTGTGGCCATTTCACTGTCTGTGGTGCTGCTGTTGGCGATCATCCTGGTGGTGCTGCTCAGAGGCGGCTCCATCAAGGCCGGACCGGCGGTCGTCGCTGTCCTCTTCGGCTTCTTCCTCGCCTCCACCGGCATGGCCGACGACATCCAGCGGTTCCTGGACTCGATAGCCGAAATGATCAACTCGATCAGCTTCTGACCCCGCCAGGCCCCGCCCCGGACGGCAACGGCCCACGGAAACGCCCGGGGCCGGGCCGGAGGGTGATCCCTCCGGCCCGGCCCCGGGCGGTACAGAGCGGGCGACGGGAATCGAACCCGCGTAGCTAGTTTGGAAGACTAGGGCTCTACCATTGAGCTACGCCCGCATGCGTCGCGCCGCGCGTCGGTGACCGCGGCACTGACAGGCATCGTAGCGGGTCGTAGGCCTTCGCCGCACACCCCGTTTCCGGCCCGCCCCGGCGCCGCACCGCGCCCGCGAAACGCGGCGGCCGTCGCGGCCGGGGACATGTACCCTACGTGTCGCACCAGACGGGGTGTGGCGCAGCTTGGTAGCGCGTCCGCTTTGGGAGCGGAAGGCCGTGGGTTCAAATCCCGCCACCCCGACCAGCCACCTGCCGTTGTGCCGGTGATCGCCTTTTGGGCGCCGTAGCCGCTGCCGTTACTATGCAAACTGCGCGCCCTGTGTGTCTCTGACAGTCCTCCGGGCGGCGAAATCGGCCGGACCTCTCTGGTCCCGGCAGTACCGAGAAGTCAGCCACAAGGAGACCGAACCGTGAAGAGCGCCGTGGAGACCCTGAACCCGACCCGGGTTCGGCTCACTGTCGAGGTGCCCTTCGAGGAGCTCAAGGACAGCCTCGACGCGGCGTACAAGAAGATCAACCAGCAGGTCACGGTGAAGGGCTTCCGCAAGGGCAAGGTCCCGGCCCGGGTCATCGACCAGCGGTTCGGCCGCGGTGCGGTGCTGGAGGAGGCCGTCAACGACGCCCTCCCGAAGTTCTACACCGACGCGGTCAACGAGGCCGAGCTGAACCCGCTCGGCCAGCCCGAGGTCGACATCACGGAGCTGAAGGACGGCGAGACGCTGAACTTCACCGCCGAGGTCGACATCCGCCCCTCCATCGAGATCCCGGACTACTCCGGCATCGAGGTCGAGGTCGACGCCGTCGAGGTCACCGACGAGGACGTCGAGAAGTCGGTCGAGCAGCTCCGCGAGCGCTTCGCCTCCACCTCCCCGGTGGAGCGTGCCGCCGCCGACGGTGACGTCGTCACCATCGACCTGGAGGCCAAGGTCGACGGTGAGATCCTGGAGGACGGCGTCGCGAGCGGCGTCTCCTACACCATCGGCTCCGGCGAGCTGCTGGACGGCATCGATGACGCCGTGACGGGCCTGGAGGCCGGTGGCGAGGCCACCTTCACCTCCGAGCTCAAGGGCGGCTCGGCGGCCGGCAAGGAGGCCGAGGTCACCGTCAAGGTCTCCCAGGTCGCCGCCCGTGAGCTGCCCGAGCTGGACGACGAGTTCGCCCAGCTCGCCTCCGAGTTCGACACCCTCGAGGAGCTGAAGGCGGACAGCCGTAAGCGCCTGGAGAACATGAAGCAGTACGACCAGGCCACGCAGGCCCAGGAGCGCGTCCTGGAGAAGCTGCTCGAGCTGGTCGAGGTCCCGGTCCCCGAGAAGCTGCTCGAGGACGAGATCAACACCCGTAAGCACAACCTCGAGCACCACCAGCTCGGCCAGATGGGCCTCGACCTCGCGAAGTACCTGGAGATCCAGGGCAAGACCGAGGAGGAGTTCGAGACCGAGACCCGCGAGTCCGCGGTCAAGGGCATCAAGACCCAGTTCGTGCTCGACGAGCTCGTCAAGCAGGAGAAGCTCAACGTCAACCAGGAGGAGCTCACCGAGCACCTCATGCGGCGCGCGGCCTCCTCCGGCATGTCCCCCGACCAGTTCGCCCAGGCCGTCGTCGAGCAGGGCCAGGTCCCGCTCCTCGTCGGCGAGGTCGCCCGCGGCAAGGCGCTGGCCGCCGTGGTCGAGAAGTCCACGGTCAAGGACACCAACGGCGAGATCGTCGACCTCGAGGACGAGGACGAGGAGGAGACGGCCGAGGCGGAGACCGCCGAGACCGCCCCCGAGGAGAAGCCCGAGGCCTGACCCTCACCGCTCCACCTGCGACGGGCCCCCGGACGACCAGTCCCGGGGGCCCGTCGGCCGTACGGCGGCCGGTGGGGGTTGTCCGCGCCCCCGAGGTGGGCTGCGTCCACGTTTGGCCGGGAAGCACCCGCGTTGCGCAACACGCGGCACATCTCCGCCGGACGCGGATGCGGCCCACCCGGGGCGCGGGGCCGTATCGACATGCGGCTCGGCCGCGACGGGCGCGACCGGCCCCCACCGGCGCGCGGCCGTGTACGGGACCCGTACCCCCGCCGGAACGGCGGACCCCCGTCCCCGCCGAGCGCTACGCCCCCGGCGAACACCCCGGTTACCGGGATTCCCCGGCGGAGCCCCCGCGTTAGGGTCCATGAATACCAGGGGACGCGAGTCACCGATAACGCTCCAGTCCCACAGGGAAACGTGAGACGGCCCGGCGCCGTCGTAAGACGAGCAGGTGGATACGTGACGAATCTGATGCCCTCAGCCGCCGGCGAGCCCTCCATCGGTGGTGGCCTCGGCGACCAGGTCTACAACCGGCTGCTCGGCGAGCGGATCATCTTCCTCGGCCAGCCGGTCGACGACGACATTGCCAACAAGATCACCGCACAGCTGCTGCTCCTTGCCGCCGACCCGGACAAGGACATCTACCTGTACATCAACAGCCCCGGCGGCTCGATCACGGCCGGCATGGCGATCTACGACACCATGCAGTTCATCAAGAACGACGTGGTGACGATCGCGATGGGCCTGGCGGCCTCCATGGGCCAGTTCCTGCTGAGCGCCGGCACCCCCGGCAAGCGCTTCGCGCTGCCGAACGCCGAGATCCTGATCCACCAGCCGTCCGCCGGCCTCGCCGGCTCGGCCTCGGACATCAAGATCCACGCCGAGCGGCTGCTGCACACCAAGAAGCGCATGGCGGAGCTGACGTCCCAGCACACCGGCCAGTCGGTCGAGCAGATCACCCGCGACTCCGACCGCGACCGCTGGTTCGACGCCTTCGAGGCCAAGGAGTACGGCCTCATCGACGACGTGATCCCCACGGCCGCCGGCATGCCGGGCGGAGGCGGCACCGGGGCCTGAGCGGCCGTACGGGAGCCCCCGTGGCCCCGCACCGGCCCCCGGACCCCTCCGCAGGGCCCGGAACACGCCCCAGCAGCCCCAGCCGACCGCCTCAGCCCCTTTCAGGAGACACCGTGAACGACTTCCCCGGCAGCGGCCTGTACGACCGCACGCCCGCCGCCTCCGAGGGCCGTTACACCGGCCCCTCGGCCGAGTCCCGCTACGTCATCCCGCGCTTCGTCGAGCGCACCTCCCAGGGCATCCGCGAGTACGACCCGTACGCGAAGCTCTTCGAGGAGCGGGTGATCTTCCTCGGCGTCCAGATCGACGACGCCTCCGCCAACGACGTCATGGCGCAGCTGCTGTGCCTGGAGTCGATGGACCCCGACCGTGACATCTCGATCTACATCAACAGCCCCGGCGGCTCCTTCACCGCGCTCACGGCGATCTACGACACGATGCAGTACGTGAAGCCGGACATCCAGACGGTCTGCATGGGCCAGGCCGCCTCCGCCGCCGCCGTCCTGCTGGCCGCCGGTACGCCCGGCAAGCGCATGGCCCTGCCGAACGCGCGCGTGCTGATCCACCAGCCGTACAGCGAGACCGGCCGCGGTCAGGTCTCCGACCTGGAGATCGCCGCCAACGAGATCCTGCGGATGCGCAGCCAGCTGGAGGAGATGCTGGCCAAGCACTCCACCCGCCCGCTGGACAAGATCCGCGAGGACATCGAGCGCGACAAGATCCTCACGGCCGAGGACGCGCTGGAGTACGGCCTGGTCGACCAGATCATCACCACCCGGAAGATGGACAACTCCAGCCTGCGCTGACGCGAGGCGGGGGTGTAACGTCTGCCGCCCCTTGGCACGGTTTGGCACGGTCCACGTCAAAGTGAACCGTGCCAAGGGGGGCCCGAACGGGGGGCCAGGCAAGGTACCGTCGGACATAAGGCAGCACCAGGAGTCGCTGGACGTTGACGTCCAGGTGGCTCCCAGGCGAAGGGGAAGCACACCGTGGCACGCATCGGTGACGGCGGCGATCTGCTCAAGTGCTCGTTCTGCGGCAAGAGCCAGAAGCAGGTCAAGAAGCTCATCGCAGGGCCCGGTGTCTACATCTGCGACGAGTGCATCGATCTCTGCAACGAGATCATCGAGGAAGAGCTCGCCGAGACCAGTGAGGTCCGCTGGGAGGAGCTGCCCAAGCCCCGCGAGATCTACGAGTTCCTCGAGGGGTACGTGGTGGGGCAGGAGTCGGCCAAGAAAGCCCTCTCCGTCGCCGTGTACAACCACTACAAGCGCGTCCAGGCCGGTGAGAACGGCGGCGCCCAGGGCCGTGAGGACGCCATCGAACTGGCGAAGTCGAACATCCTGCTGCTGGGCCCCACGGGCTCCGGCAAGACCCTCCTCGCCCAGACCCTCGCCCGCATGCTGAACGTCCCGTTCGCGATCGCCGACGCCACGGCGCTCACGGAGGCGGGCTACGTCGGCGAGGACGTCGAGAACATCCTGCTGAAGCTGATCCAGGCGGCCGACTACGACGTCAAGAAGGCCGAGACCGGGATCATCTACATCGACGAGATCGACAAAGTCGCCCGCAAGAGTGAAAACCCGTCGATCACCCGTGACGTCAGCGGTGAGGGCGTGCAGCAGGCCCTGCTGAAGATCCTCGAGGGCACCACGGCCTCCGTGCCGCCGCAGGGCGGCCGCAAGCACCCGCACCAGGAGTTCATCCAGATCGACACGACGAACGTGCTGTTCATCGTGGGCGGCGCCTTCGCCGGACTGGAGAAGATCATCGAGGGCCGGGCCGGCGCCAAGGGCATCGGCTTCGGCGCGACGATCCGCTCCAAGCGGGAGATGGAGAACAAGGACCAGTTCGAGCAGGTCATGCCCGAGGACCTGGTCAAGTTCGGCATGATCCCCGAGTTCATCGGCCGGCTCCCCGTCATCACCAGCGTCCACAACCTGGACCGCGAGGCCCTCCTCCAGATCCTGGTCGAGCCGCGTAACGCGCTGGTGAAGCAGTACCAGCGGCTGTTCGAACTCGACGGTGTGGAGCTGGACTTCGAGCGCGAGGCGCTGGAGGCCATCGCCGACCAGGCCATCCTCCGCCAGACCGGCGCGCGCGGTCTGCGCGCCATCATGGAGGAGGTCCTCCAGGGCGTGATGTACGAGGTCCCGTCCCGCAAGGACGTCGCCCGCGTCGTCATCACGGCCGACGTGGTCCTCTCCAACGTCAACCCGACCCTGATCCCGCGCGACGCCCGCGGCCGCGGCTCGGGCGAGCAGAAGACGGCGTAACCCCGGACACGCGGAAGGGGCCCCGGTCGACGACCGGGGCCCCTTCCGCGTATCCGTGCGGGTCAGACCTTCGCGCGGATCTCCTTGCGGAGCTTCGTGGTGAGGTCGACCGCGGTGTCCTTGGCGACGCCCGTGCCGTTGTTGTCACCGGGGGAGACCATGGCGACCGTGCTGTAGTCGGCCCAGGCGCAGAACCAGTCGGTCGACTCCTTCTTGGTGAGCCCGTTGACGGCCTTCGTCGACTGGCACTTGGCGACGGCGCCGTCGATCTCGACCTCCTCGGGCTCGCCGACCAGCTCGACGTTCTGCATACCGCCGCTGCTGCTGGTCGAGCCCTCCTTGACTTCCTTCTGGATGTTCGCGAAGAACTTGTCGAGCGTCGACTGCGGTTCGGCGATCTTGCCGTAACCGCCCACCATCGTCATCCCCTTGGCCTTCAGCAGCTCGGCCTGGTCGGGGAGCGTGGACGGGTCGTTGGGGTCGAAGTTGCTCAAGTCGGCGGTGGACCACTGTCCGATGACACTGACGCCGTTCTTGATGCCGCTCTTCTCCATGTCCTTCGCGTTGTCGGCGTCGTCCTTCACCTGGGCCTCGCCGGCCCGCGTGTACTCGCCGAGCACCGTCGTCGGCGTGGTCAGCTTGTGCGCGCCGTCGTCCTCCAGGCCGCCCGCGCCGCCGCCTCCGCCGATGACGAAGTACGCGCCCACGCCGATGGCCGCGACGACCGCGACCGCGCCGATGATGATGCCGGCCTTCTTGCCGCCGCCACCGGACGCCGGGGGCTGGCCCGGCACACCGTAGCCGGGCTGGCCGTAGGGCGGCTGCTGACCGTACGGCTGCTGCGGCGGGACACCCGGCTGGCCCTGCTGCGGGTAGCCGTATCCGGGCTGGCCGGGCTGACCGGGCTGGCCCGGCTGCTGGGGGTAGCCGTAGCCGGGCTGCGGAGCCTGCGGCTGCTGGCCGTAAGGTCCCTGCTGGCCGTACGGCCCGGGCTGCTGGGGCTGCTGCCCGCCGTACGGGCCCGGCTGGTTGTAACTCATGACTGGGTTCCCCTCCAGATGCTTATGCGTTGCTGACATCCTGACTCAGAGGAGAACGGTTCAGGCCAGTGGGGGTCGCACCGTTACAGAGGAATCGCGTTTCGGTACAGGGCCGTGACGCCTCTAAACTGAGTCCCGTGACCGAGAACGCTCAGCAGGAGCCACCAGCGCCCAACACCGAACTGCCGACCCAGTACGCGCCGGCCGATGTAGAGGGGCCGCTGTACGAGCGCTGGGTAGAGCGCGGTTACTTCGAGGCGGACGCGAAGAGCGAGAAGCCGCCGTTCACCGTCGTCATCCCGCCGCCGAACGTCACGGGCAGCCTGCACCTCGGGCACGCCTTCGAGCACACGCTCATCGACGCCCTGACCCGCCGCAAGCGGATGCAGGGCTTCGAGACGCTGTGGCAGCCCGGCATGGACCACGCCGGCATCGCCACGCAGAACGTGGTCGAGCGGGAGCTCGCCAAGGAGGGCAAGTCCCGCCACGACCTCGGCCGGGAGGCGTTCGTCGACCGGGTCTGGCAGTGGAAGGGCGAGTCCGGCGGGCAGATCTCCGGCCAGATGCGCCGCCTCGGCGACGGCGTCGCCTGGTCCCGCGAGCGCTTCACGATGGACGAGGGCCTCTCCCAGGCCGTCCAGACCATCTTCAAGCGGCTCTACGACGACGAGCTGATCTACCGCGCCGAGCGCATCATCAACTGGTGCCCGCGCTGTCTGACCGCGATCTCCGACATCGAGGTCAACTACCAGGAGGAGGACGGCGAGCTCGTCTCCATGAAGTACGGCGAGGGGGACGACACCATCGTCGTCGCCACCACCCGCGCGGAGACGATGCTCGGTGACACGGCCGTCGCCGTCCACCCCGGGGACGAGCGCTACAAGCACCTCGTCGGCAGGCTCGTCAAGCTGCCGCTGACCGACCGCTCCATCCCGGTCGTCGCGGACGAGCACGTCGACCCCGAGTTCGGCACGGGTGCCGTCAAGGTGACCCCGGCGCACGACCCGAACGACTTCGAGATCGGCCGCCGGCACGACCTGCCCGCCATCACCGTCATGGACGAGCACGCCGTCATCACCGCCCACGGCCCCTTCCAGGGCCTGGACCGGCTCGAGGCCCGCTCCGCCATCGTCGCCGCGCTGCGCGCCGAGGGCCGGATCGTCGCCGAGAAGCGGCCCTACGTCCACAGCGTCGGCCACTGCTCCCGCTGCAGGACCACCATCGAGCCGCGGCTGTCCATGCAGTGGTGGGTCAAGGTCGGCCCGCTGGCGAAGGCGGCCGGCGACGCGGTCCGCGAGGGCAAGGTCAAGATCCATCCGCAGGAGATGGAGAAGCGCTACTTCGACTGGGTCGACAACCTCCACGACTGGTGCATCTCGCGCCAGTTGTGGTGGGGCCACCGCATCCCCGTCTGGTACGGGCCGAACGGCGAGGTCGTCTGCGTCGGCCCCGACGACGAGGCCCCGGCCGGCGAGGGCTGGCACCAGGACACCGACGTCCTCGACACCTGGTTCTCCTCGGGCCTGTGGCCGTTCTCCACGCTCGGCTGGCCCGAACAGACCGAGTCGCTCGCGAAGTTCTACCCGAACTCCGTCCTGGTCACCGGCTACGACATCCTCTTCTTCTGGGTCGCCCGGATGATGATGTTCGGCCTGTACGCGATGGACGGCACCCCGCCGTTCCACACCATCGCCCTGCACGGCATGGTCCGCGACCAGTTCGGCAAGAAGATGTCGAAGTCCTTCGGCAACGCGGTCAACCCGCTGGACTGGATGGACAAGTACGGCAGCGACGCGCTCCGCTTCACCCTCGCCCGCGGCGCCAACCCGGGCGTCGACGTCCCGATCGGCGAGGACTGGGTCCAGGGCTCCCGCAACTTCGCCAACAAGATCTGGAACGCCACCCGTTTCGCGCTGATGAACGGCGCCACGGTCGAGGGTCCGTTGCCGGACGCCGCGAGGATGTCCTCCACCGACCGCTGGATCCTGTCCCGGCTGAATTCCGTGGTCGCCGAAGTCGACGCGTACTACGACGACTTCCAGTTCGCCAAGCTGTCCGACGCGCTGTTCCACTTCGCCTGGGACGAGGTCTTCGACTGGTACGTCGAGCTCTCCAAGACGACGTTCCAGGCGGGCGGCGAGCCGGCCGAGGTCAGCAAGCGGGTCCTCGGCGAGGTTCTCGACGTCACGCTCAGGCTCCTCCACCCGGTCGTCCCCTTCGTCACGGAGACGCTGTGGACGACGCTCACCGGCGGCGAGTCCGTCGTCGTCGCCGACTGGCCGGCCGCTGTGTCCGTTCCCGGTGCCGACGCACCGGGCGGCTTCCGGGACGCGGACGCGGAGCGGGAGATCGGGACGCTGCAGTCCGTCATCACCGAGGTCCGCCGCTTCCGCGCCGACCAGGGCCTCCAGCCCGGCCAGCGGGTCCCGGCCCGGCTGACCCTCGACGGTACGGCGCTCGCCCCGCACGAGCCGGCCGTCCGGCAGCTGCTGCGCCTCCAGCCGGAGGGCGACTCCTTCACCGCGACGGCGACCCTGCCGGTCGCCGGTGTCGAGGTCGCGCTGGACCTGTCCGGCGTGATCGACGTCGCGGCGGAGCGCAAGCGCCTCGCCAAGGACCTCGCGGCCGCCGAGAAGGAGAAGGCCCAGGCCACGGCCAAGCTCGGCAACGAGGCGTTCCTGGCGAAGGCCCCGGACCACGTGGTCGACAAGATCCGCACCCGGCTGGCCAAGGCGGAGGACGACATCATCCGCATCAAGGCCCAGCTGGACCGCCTGCCGGAAGCCTGACACCCCGGCCAGGACACCGAACGGCCCCCGACCCTTGCGGTCGGGGGCCGTTCACGTTCCGGTAACCCGCCCGAGGAAGCCTGCGGCTCTGTCCATCGCACAGCCCCACGCCGTCAGGAGCACCCCCACGATGCCCCGCCCCGCCGCCGCGCCGCCCACCGGACCGACAGCCAAGGACGGACCCGGCCGCGAGCGGCGGTACGACGTCGACCTGCTGCGGGTCGTCTGCACCGCCGCCGTCGTCCTGGTGCACGCCGCCGCCGAGTTCACCGACGCCGGCCACCGCACCACCGGCATCCTCGGCGACTCGGCCGGACGGTTCGCCGTACCCGTGTTCTTCGCGATGGCGGGCTGGGCGGCCCTCGTCGGCTCACCCGTGCGCGGCGACGCCCAGCTCCTCACCCGCCTCGGCCGGATCCTGCGGCCGATGGCGGTGTGGACGGTGCTCTACCTCCTGTGGCAGTACGCGGCCGGGCCGAGCTTCGAGGACGGTGCCGCCCGGGAAGCGGCAAATGCCCTGTCCGGCTCCGTGGAGGCCGCCTTCCACCTCTGGTACCTCTACATCTACGTCCCCCTCCTCCTGCTCCTGGGCGTCGCCGTGCTCGTCGTGCGACGGCGCCCCGCGCCCCGCAGGTCGCTGATCCTGCTCACCGCGTTCGCCGTCGCCCCGGCGGCCGCCGGGGACCTGAAGACCCTCACCGGGCTGCCGCTGCCCGCCTGGAACTGGAGCGTGTCGCTGTACGCGCTCGGGTACGCGCTGGCGGGCGCCGCGCTGCTGGCCGCCCGGCGACCGGGCCCGCGCGGGCTGTGGATCGCGGGCGCCGCCGCCGGCCTCGTCGCCCTCACCGTGTACCAGTTCACCGTCCGGCACCCCGCCGCGTACGGCAGCGCGGCGGTGGCCGCCGTGACCTTCGCCGTGGTCGGCGCGACGGCCGGGGTACGGGTGCCGGAGCGGGCACGGGCGGTGCTGCGACGGCTGTCGGACGCCTCGTTCGGGACCTACCTCGTGCATCTGCTGCTGGTGATGCTGCTGGTCAGGCCCGCCGCACAGCACGTCTCGCACGGCATCGCGGCACCCCTCGCGCTCGCCGTGACCGCGGCGGCCGCCGTCGTGCTGTCCTTCGCCGCGAGCGTCCTGTGGGGCCGGCTCGGGATGCGGCGGTGGCTCGGCTGACCGGGCAGACGGCACCCCGCGGGCCGCCCGTAGACTGGGCACCGTGAGCGAGCGCCCAGAATCACCAGGTCCCGACCCGGACGACACCTTCGACGACTTCACGGAGCTCGTCGAGGAGGAGACCCGCCGTGATCCCGACCTCGCGGTGATCGAGGCGGGCAGCCGCACCCTGCGCACCCAGGGCGGCCCGCCCCAGGCCGACGTACCCGCGCGGCCCGAGGACCCCGAGGTCGACAAGGCGCTGCGCGAGGTCGAGGCGGAGCTCGCCGGCCGGTGGGGCGAGACCAAGCTCGAGCCCTCGGTCACCCGTATCGCCGCCCTGATGGACGTCCTGGGCGAGCCGCAGCGCTCGTACCCCTCGATCCACATCACCGGCACCAACGGCAAGACCTCCACCGCCCGCATGATCGAGGCCCTGCTCGGCGCCTTCGAACTGCGCACCGGGCGGTACACCTCGCCGCACGTCCAGTCGGTCACCGAGCGGATCAGCCTCGACGGCGCCCCGGTCTCCCCCGAGCGGTTCATCGAGACGTACCAGGACATCAAGCCGTACATCGAGATGGTCGACTCCCGCGAGGAGTACCGGCTGTCCTTCTTCGAGGTGCTGACCGGCATGGCGTACGCCGCCTTCGCCGACGCGCCCGTGGACGTGGCGGTCGTCGAGGTCGGCATGGGCGGCAGCTGGGACGCCACCAACGTGATCGACGGCGGCGTCGCCGTGGTGACACCCATCGACCTCGACCACACCGACCGGCTCGGCGGCACGCCCGGCGAGATCGCCGGCGAGAAGGCCGGCATCATCAAGCAGGACGCGACGGTGATCATGGCGCAGCAGCCGGTGGACGCCGCGCAGGTGCTGCTGAAGAAGGCCGTCGAGGTGGACGCCACGGTGGCCCGCGAGGGCCTGGAGTTCGGCGTCGTCGCCCGGCAGGTCGCCGTCGGCGGCCAGCTGGTGACACTGCGCGGGCTCGGCGGTGAGTACCCCGAGGTGTATCTGCCGCTGCACGGCGAGCACCAGGCGCACAACGCGGCCGTGGCGCTCGCCGCCGTGGAGGCGTTCTTCGGCGTGGGCGCGCAGCGTGCCCGGCTGCTCGACGTCGACACCGTGCGCAAGGCGTTCGCCGCCGTCGCCTCCCCGGGCCGGCTGGAGGTCGTACGGCGTTCCCCGACCGTCGTCCTGGACGCCGCCCACAACCCGGCGGGCGCGCGGGCCGCGGCCGCCGCGATCGGCGAGGCGTTCCAGTTCAGCCGGCTCATCGGCGTGGTCGGCGCGAGCGGCGACAAGAACGTACGCGGGCTGCTGGAGGCGTTCGAGCCGGTCTTCGCCGAGATCGTCGTCACCCAGAACTCCAGCCACCGCGCGATGGACGCCGACGAGCTGGCGGCCGTCGCCGTCGAGGTGTTCGGCGAGGACCGCGTCCAGGTCGAGCCCCGGCTGCCCGACGCCCTGGAGGCCGCGATCACGCTGGCCGAGGAGGAGGGCGAGTTCGCCGGCGGCGGTGTGCTCGTCACCGGTTCCGTCATCACCGTCGGCGAGGCCCGACTGCTTCTGGGGAGGGGCTGAGATCCCGTGCGTACGCTCTGCGCGTCGACCCTGATCGGCGAGTTCTTCGTCATCGGTTTCGCCGGACTGGTCGCGATGAAGGACGCGGACCTGTCCTCCGGCACCGTGTGGACGGTCTGCGGCATCGCGATGTTCCTGTGCGTGGCCCTGTGCGGCGTGATCACGCGCGCCGGCGGGGTGGCCTTCGGCTGGGCGCTGCAGATCGCCCTGATCGCCTCCGGTGTCTTCGTCCCGGCGATGTACTTCATGGGCGTGGTCTTCGCACTGCTGTGGTGGGCGTCGGTGCACTTCGGGCGGAAGGTGGACGAAGCGAAGGCGCGGTTCGCGGCGCAGGCGGGCCGGCCTGACGCTGCGTGACAGGTGTCCCGACACGCCCGGTAACCTCGTCCTACCGCACAACTTCACGTACAAGGAGCACCTCCGTGACCCAGCGCACCCTCGTCCTGCTCAAGCCCGACGCCGTACGCCGTGGCCTGACCGGCGAGATCATCGGCCGTATCGAGCGCAAGGCCGGCTGGCGGATCGTGGCGCTGGAACTGCGCACCCTGGACCAGGACACGTTGGAGCAGCACTACGGCGAGCACAAGGGCAAGCCCTTCTACGAGCCGCTGGTGGAGTTCATGGCGTCCGGCCCGGTCGTCGCGCTGATCGTCGAGGGTGAGCGGGTCATCGAGGGAGTGCGGCAGCTGGCCGGTCCCACGGACCCGATCGCCGCCGCGCCCGGCTCGATCCGCGGCGACTTCGGTGTGATCGTCCGGGAGAACCTGATCCACGCCTCCGACTCCGAGGAGTCCGCCGAGCGCGAGGTGAAGATCTTCTTCCCCGGTCACGCCTGATCCCGCGCATAACGATCACGTCGCGTCCGCATTCAGCGGGTTTGCCGTATGCCGGACGGTCTGGGGGCTTTGCCCCCGGACCTTTTTTGGCATATGCGCGGCGTTCGGGGGAACGGATGCCCCCGATGGACCGTCTCCACAAGCAGGCGCGCACGCCATCTGATGACAATGGCGAAGACCCTCGCACGGTGTTCGCGAAGGCGCGTCTACGATGGAACCCTTCACGTCACCGCACCCACCTCGCCGTCCTGAAAAGCCCTCAAAAGCCCGTGGGACGGCCAGTCGAATCCTGATGGGGAACTCAATGTCGTTCATCGGCCGTGACATGGCTGTCGACCTCGGGACCGCCAACACGCTGGTGTACGTCAGGGGTCGTGGGATCGTACTCAACGAGCCGTCCGTCGTCGCGATCAACACCAACACCGGTGGCATCCTCGCGGTCGGTGCCGAAGCGAAGAAGATGATCGGACGCACCCCCGGCAACATCGTCGCCGTGCGTCCGCTGAAGGACGGCGTGATCGCCGACTTCGAGATCACCGAGCGGATGCTCCGCTACTTCATCCTGAAGATCCACAAGCGGCGGTATCTGGCCCGTCCGCGGGTCGTCGTCTGTGTGCCCTCGGGCATCACCGGCGTCGAGCGCCGCGCCGTGATCGAGGCGTCCTCCCAGGCCGGCGCCCGTCAGGTGCACATCATCGAGGAGCCCATGGCCGCCGCCATCGGCTCGGGGCTGCCGGTCCACGAGGCCACCGGCAACATGGTGGTGGACATCGGCGGCGGCACCACGGAGGTCGCGGTCATCTCCCTCGGCGGCATCGTCACCGCGCAGTCCATCCGGGTCGCGGGCGACGAGCTGGACAACGCGATCATCCAGCACATCAAGAAGGAGTACTCGCTCCTGCTGGGTGAGCGGACGGCGGAACAGATCAAGATCACGATCGGTTCGGCGTACGACCTCGACTCCGACGAACACACCGAGATCCGCGGCCGGGACCTGGTGTCCGGGCTGCCGAAGACCGTCGTGATCTCCGCCGCCGAAGTGCGCAAGGCGATCGAGGAGCCGGTCAACGCGATCGTGGACGCCGTCAAGACGACCCTCGACAAGTGCCCGCCGGAGCTGTCCGGCGACATCATGGACCGGGGCATCGTCCTGACCGGCGGCGGAGCCCTGCTGCGCGGGCTCGACGAGCGGCTGCGCCGGGAGACGGGCATGCCGATCCACATCGCGGAGGACCCGCTGGACAGCGTGGCCCTCGGCTCCGGCAAGTGCGTCGAGGAGTTCGAGGCGCTGCAGCAGGTGCTGGACGCCCAGCCGCGCAGATGACACCACTCTTCGACTCCGCCGTACGGGACGGTCTTCTCCCGTACGGCGGATCGTTGATATAGAGGCATAAACTCCCCCACAACGCCTCGGAACACCGCAATCGACCTCGGAGCACCGACTCCGACATCGCGTCATACAGCTGAACAGACCCCCCACCTCATACCCGTTCTCGACGAGGAAGGCACGGCCGCCGCACGTGAGGGACACACGAGAGAGCCGGCTGCTCCTGGTGCTGCTGATCGCCATCGCGTTCGCACTGATCACGGTGGACATCCGTGGCGGGGAGGATTCACCGGTCGACGGTGCCCGGCGGGCGGCAGCGACCGTCTTCGGCCCGATCGAGAACGGCGTGTCCGGCGCGGTCGACCCGATCGGCAACGCCGTGACCGCCGTCCGGGAGTCCGGCGACCGGCACGACCGGCTCGCCGAACTGGAGCGGGAGAACGCCGCGCTCAAGGCCGAACTCGGCAGCGACGACCGCGGCCGCAGCCGCCTCAAGCAGCTCGACAAACTGCTGAAGGTCTCCGGCCAGGGTCAGTACGGCATCAAGGGCGCCCAGGTCATCGCCATAGGAGCGGCCCAGGGCTTCTCCTGGACCATCACCATCGACGCCGGCTCGGACGACGGCATACAGCGTGACATGACCGTCCTCAACGGCGACGGACTCGTCGGCCGCGTCACCACCGTCGGCCCGACCACCGCCACCGTCCTCCTCGCCAGCGACCCCGACTTCACCGTCGGCACCCGCATGGAGGGCAGCGACGAGCTCGGCTTCGCCGCCGGCCAGGGCGACCGGCCGCTGCGCGTCGAACTCCTCAACGGCAAGGCCGAGATCAAGAAGGGCGACCGGCTCGTCACCTTCGGCTCGCAGGCCGACAAGCCCTTCGTGCCCGGTGTGCCCGTCGGCGTCGTCTCCCGCGTCGACCCCTCCGGCGGCGACCTCACCCGCACCGTCTACGTCACGCCGTACGTCGCCTTCAGCAAGCTCGACGTCGTCGGCGTCGTCGTCCAGGCCCCCGGCAAGGACCCGCGCGACACGGTGCTGCCGAAGAAGCCGCAGCCGACCCCCACCCCGACCGTGACGGTGACCGTCACACCCTCCGCCCCTGCCGACGGCCTGAACCAGCAAGAGCAGTAGGAGCTGTCACCCCATGCGCGTCAACCGGATCCTGCTCTCCAGCTCGCTGATCGTCGTCGCCCTGGTGATCCAGGTGAGCGTCCTCGCCCGCCTCCACCTGCCCGGCGCCGTCCCCGACCTGCTGCTGCTCACCGTCCTCGGCCTCGCCCTCGTCTACGGCCATGTCGGCGGCGCCCTCGTCGGCTTCGCCGCCGGACTCCTCGTCGACCTCGCCCCGCCCGCCGACCACGCCGCCGGACGCTACGCCCTCGTGCTGTGCGTCATCGGCTACCTCGCCGGACTCGTCAAACCCGAGAGCGGCCAGGTCAGATCGGCCACCGGCCCGATGGCCGTGGTCGTCGCCGCCGCCGTCGGCTCCACCCTGCTCTACGCCGGCGTCGGCGCCCTCGTCGGCGACACCGCCGCCCGCCATGTCGGCCTGAGCGGACTGCTGTTCACCGCCGCCCTGTACGACCTGCTGCTCGCCCCCTTCGTCGTCCCCGCCGTGATGGCCCTCGCCCGCCGCGCCGAGAACGACCCGCTCGCCGAGACGAGCCCCGGCAAGTCCGGCGACATCGCCTCCGGCTGGCTCTCCGGCGGCACCGGACTGCGCATCGGCGGACAGCGCAACGGACTGCGCGTCAAGGCGGCCCGCGCCCGGGTGGCCCGCGCCGGACGCATCAAGGGGGTCAAGCGCCTGTGAACCCGCCCGACTTCACCGGATCGAGTGAAGCGGCGTCGGAACGCCGACGCGCCGCCCGGCCGTTCATCACTTGTACCGACTCATCCGTACGCGCTCCGAGAGGGGAGGAAGCCGCGTGACCAACATCCCCGAGACCGGCCGCAGCCCCCGGGTCCAGATCCGGCTCGTCGTCATCCAGGTCCTCGTCATCTCCCTCCTCGGCACCCTCGGCGGGCGCCTGTGGTACCTCCAGATCCGCGAGGGCGAGGCCTACGCCAAGGAAGCCTCCGGCAACCACGTCCAGCAGGTCGTCCAGCCCGCCGTCCGCGGCTCCATCCTGGACGCCCGCGGAGTGGCCCTCGCGGACAACGAGACCCGCCTGGTCGTCTCCGCCTCCCGCACCGACCTGCTGAAGATGAAGGACGACGGCAAGTCCGTCCTCACCAAACTCGCCGGCGTCCTCGGCATGGACGCCCAGGAGGTCATCCAGAAGGTCCGCCTCTGCGACGCCGAAACCCCCCAGCCCTGCTGGAACGGCTCGCCGTACCAGCCCATCCCCATCACCGACGAGGCCTCCGCCAAACAGGCCCTGCAGATCCGCGAACGCGCCGAGGACTTCCCCGGCATCACCGCCGAACCGCAGGCACTGCGCCGCTACGCGAACCCCGGCAAGGCCAACACCGCCCAGGTCCTCGGCTATCTCTCGCCCGTCACCGACGAGGAGATCACCAAGGCCCAGGACACCAGCTCGCCCTATCTGCGCTCCGACATGGTCGGCCGGTCCGGCCTGGAGCGGCAGTACGACAAGCAGCTGCGCGGCAAGGCCGGCGTCACCCGCTACGAGGTCGACAACCTCGGCCGTGTCATCGGCCAGGCCGAGGCCGACCCCGCCCAGCCCGGCGCCAACCTCGTCACCAGCATCGACTCCCGGGTCCAGCGCATCGCGGAGTACGAGCTGAACGAGGCGATGAAGGCCGCCCGCAAGGAACACGACCGCAACACCAACCGCAACTACGAGGCGGACTCCGGCGCCGTCGTCGTCATGGAGGCCAAGACCGGCCGCGTCGTCGCCATGGCCTCCAACCCGACCTACGACCCCAACGCCTGGGTCGGCGGTATCTCCGCCAAGGACTACACCGCCCTCACCAGCAAGAAGTCCAACTACCCGCTGCTCAACCGCGCCATCCAGGGACAGTCGGCACCCGGCTCCATCTTCAAGGTCATCCCGACGGCCGCCGCCATACAGGCCGGCTACTCCTTCGAAGGCCCCTACAACTGCTCCAGCTCGTACTCCATCGGCAACCAGGTCTTCAAGAACTTCGAATCCCAGAACCACGGCCCGATCAGCCTCGGCCGCGCCCTCGAGGTCTCCTGCGACACCGTCTTCTACGCGCTCTCCCACGAGGAGTGGAAGCGCGACGGCGGCAACAAGCCGAAGAAGGACGCCAACGACTGGTTCTACAAGACCGCCCACCAGTTCGGCCTCGGCGACGAAACCGGCATCGACCTGCCCAACGAGGTCACCGGCCGTGTCCCCGACCGCCAGTGGAAGCTCGACTACTGGACGGCCAACAAGGACGTCTGGTGCAAGACCGGCAAGAAGGACGGCAGCTACGCCGAGAAGATCGCCTACGAGAACTGCCTCGAAGGCAACCGACTGCGCGCCGGTGACTCCGTCAACTACTCCATCGGCCAGGGCGACACCCTCGTCACCCCCATCCAGATGGCCACCATCTACGCCGCCATCTCCAACGGCGGCACCCTCTACGACCCCACCGTCGGCAAGGCCGTCATCAGCCCCGACGGCAGCACCGTCACGGAGATCGAGCCCAAGGCGCACGGCAAGCTGCCCACGTCGAAGAAGACGCTGAGCCAGATGGACGAGGCCCTCGCGGGAGTCGCCACCCGCGGTACGGCCGCCTGGCGCTTCGGCGGCTGGCCGCAGGACGAGATCCCGATGCACGCCAAGACCGGTACGGCCGAGGTCTACGGCAAGCAGACCACCTCCTGGTTCGCCACGTACACCAAGGACTACTCGATCGTCATGACGATCTCCCAGGGCGGTACGGGCTCCGGCGCCTCGGGCCCCGCCGTACGCAACATCTACAACGCCCTGTACGGCGTCTCCGAGGACGGCGAGATCGACAAGAAGAAGGCGCTCCTCTACACGCCGCAGAAGAACCTCCCGAAGGTCCGCACCGACGGCACCATCAAGTCCCCGAAGGTCGCCAAGGACCCCGCCAAGGACCGGGTGAGCCCCTCGCCCGACGCCGGGGCCACCACCCCGCAGCAGGACCCCGCCGACCCCCAGCAGACGGGCACGGTCCCCTCACCGGAGATCGGCAACCGCCAGACCCGCCGCCGGCACCGGCGACGACGCGGCGGCACCGGCCGCACGGGCGCCACCGGCGGCACCGGAACGCGGAGGGCGGCGGCATGACCGGCGGCGTCAACAGCTTCCAGGTCTCCGGCTACGGGCCGGAGCGGGCCGGCTGGACACGGGTCCTCGCCCGCGACTCCCTGGCCCGGCGACTCGACTGGCCGATACTGTTCTCCGCGCTCGCCCTCTCCCTGCTGGGCTCGCTCCTGGTCTACTCGGCCACCCGCAACCGCACCGAACTCAACCAGGGCGACCCCTACTACTTCCTGGTCCGGCACTGGCTCAACACCGGCATCGGACTCGCCCTGATGGTCGGCGTCCTCTGGCTCGGCCACCGCACCCTGCGCACGGCCGTGCCCCTGCTCTACGGCGCCTCGCTCTTCCTGATCCTGCTCGTCCTCACCCCCCTGGGCTCCACCATCAACGGCGCCCACTCCTGGATCAAACTCCCCGGCGGCTTCTCCCTCCAGCCCTCCGAGTTCGTGAAACTCACGATCATCCTCGGCATGGCCATGCTGCTCGCCGCCCGCGTCGACGCCGGCGACAAGCCCTACCCCGACCACCGCACGGTCCTCCAGGCCCTCGGCCTGGCCGTCGTCCCCATGCTGATCGTGATGCTCATGCCCGACCTCGGGTCGGTCATGGTCATGGTCATCATCGTGCTCGGCGTACTGCTCGCCTCCGGCGCCTCCAACCGCTGGATCTTCGGCCTGCTCGGCGCCGGGGCGGCCGGCGCCATCACCGTCTGGCAGCTCGGCATCCTCGACGAGTACCAGATCAACCGCTTCGCCGCCTTCGCCAACCCCGAACTCGACCCCGCCGGCGTCGGCTACAACACCAACCAGGCCCGCATCGCCATCGGCTCCGGCGGACTCACCGGCTCCGGCCTCTTCCACGGCTCCCAGACCACCGGCCAGTTCGTCCCCGAACAGCAGACCGACTTCGTCTTCACCGTCGCCGGTGAGGAACTCGGCTTCGTCGGCGGCGCCCTCATCATCGGCCTGCTCGGCGTCATCCTCTGGCGCGCCTGCCGCATCGCCCGCGACACCACCGACCTGTACGGCACCGTCGTGGCCGCCGGCATCGTCGCCTGGTTCGCCTTCCAGGCCTTCGAGAACGTCGGCATGACCCTCGGCATCATGCCCGTCACCGGCCTCCCGCTGCCGTTCGTCTCCTACGGCGGCTCCTCGATGTTCGCCGTCTGGCTGGCCGTCGGCCTGCTGCAGTCGATCCGGATACAACGGCCGATGTCCGCGTGACCACGCCGGACGCGCGGCGGCAGCCCACTGCCGTCGCGCGCCCACGGCGACTAGATTCGGTTCATGGCGGACATCAAGCGCGAGATCGAGCGAAAGTACGACTCCGACGACAGCCGACTGCCCGACCTGACCCGCGTACCCGGCGTGGCGGCCGTCCACGACAGAGGCGTCACCCACCTCGACGCCACGTACCACGACACCGCGGACGAACGCCTCGCCGCGTCGTCCATCACCCTGCGCCACCGCACCGGCGGCTCCGACGCCGGCTGGCATCTGAAGTTCCCCGTCGCCCCCGGAGTGCGCGACGAGATCCGCGCCCCGCTCTCCGACACCCTCCCGGACGAACTCGCCGCCCTCGTCCGCTCCCGCGTCCGCGACCACGCACTCCTGCCCGTCGTCCGGCTGCGCTCCGACCGCGACGTACGCCACCTCGTCGACGCCGACGGACGGCTGCTCGCCGAGGTCAGCGTCGACACCGTCCACGCCGAACGCCTCACCGGCACCGGCGGCACCGCCCGGTGGACCGAGATCGAGGTCGAACTCGCCGACGACGGCGACCCCGCCTTCCTCGACAAGGTCGACAAACGCCTCCGCAAAGCCGGCGTACGCCCCTCCGCCTCCGCCTCCAAACTCGCCAGGGCCCTCGCCGACACGGCACCCTCCGGCACCAGGACCCCCGCCGGCACCGGCGCCCCCGCCACCGCCCCGGACGCCGCCCCACGGCAGAAACGCAGGTCACGACCGGCCGGCACACCCGTCACCGCCGGCGACCACGTCCTCGCCCACATCCGCGCCCAGCGCGACGCCCTCGTCGAGCTCGACCCCGCCGTACGCCAGGACGTCCCCGACTCCGTGCACCGTATGCGAGTCGCCACCCGCCGCCTGCGCAGCACCTTCCGCACCTTCCGCACCGTCCTCGACCGCGAGGTGACCGACCCCGTCGGCGCCGACCTGAAATGGCTCGCCGCCGAGCTGGGCGTCGACCGCGACCAGGAGGTGCTCGCCGAACGCCTCCGCTCCTCCCTCGCCGCCCTCCCCGACACCCTCGTCACCGGCCCCGTGGGCCACCGGCTCGGCACCTGGGCCGAGACCCGCCACGCCGCCGCCCACGGCCACCTCACCGGCATCCTCGACTCCCCCCGCCACCTCGCCCTCCTCGACCGGCTGGACGCCCTGCTCGCCGACCCGCCCCTGCGCCCGAAGGCGGCGGCCCGGCCGGACAAGGTCCTCACCAAGGCCGTACGCAAGGACCTCGACACACTCGCCGCCCTCGTCAGCCGCGCCCTCGACCTCCCGCCCGGCACCGACCGCGACCTCGCCCTCCACGACGCCCGCAAGAAGACCAAGCGCACCCGCTACGCCGCCGAGGCCGCCACGCCCGCACTCGGCACCCCCGCCAAGGACCTGGCCAGGGACATGAAGTCGCTCCAGACCCTGCTCGGCGACCACCAGGACAGCGTCATGGCCCGCGGCACCCTGCGCGAACTCGCCGCCGTCGCCCACGCCGCGGGCGAGAGCGCCTTCACCTACGGCGTCCTCCACGGCCGCGAGGAACGCCGCGCCGAACTCGCGGAGGCCGCCCTCCCCGAGGCCTGGAGCTCCATCACGAGGGACCTTCGGCCCTGGACAACGTAGGGACCGCCCCTCGAGCCGGGTTACGCTGAATGGTCCCCCCTGTCAGCACACAAAGGTTCGCGAGATGCCTGCCGAAGCCGCCGAGTCTGTGAAGTCTGTGTTTCCGCAGCTCGAAGCTCTGCTCCCGCATGTGCAGAAGCCGATCCAGTACGTCGGCGGAGAGCTCAACTCCACGGTCAAGCCGTGGGAGAGCTGCGACGTCCGCTGGGCGCTCATGTACCCCGACGCCTACGAGGTCGGACTGCCCAACCAGGGCGTCATGATCCTCTACGAGGTCCTCAACGAACAGGACGGCGTCCTCGCCGAGCGCACCTACAGCGTCTGGCCGGACCTGGAAGCGCTGATGCGGGAGCACGGCGTCCCGCAGTTCACGGTCGACGGCCACCGCCCGGTGAAGGCCTTCGACGTGTTCGGCCTGAGCTTCTCCACCGAGCTCGGCTACACCAACATGCTCACCGCCCTCGACCTGGCCGGCATCCCCCTGGAGGCGAAGGACCGCGGCCTCGACGACCCGATCGTCATGGCCGGCGGCCACGCCGCCTTCAACCCCGAGCCGATCGCCGACTTCATCGACTGCGCGGTCATCGGCGACGGCGAGCAGGCCGTCCTCGAGGTCACCCGCATCGTCCGCGCCTGGAAGGAGGAGGGCCGTCCCGGCGGCCGCGAGGAACTCCTCTTCCGCCTGGCGAAGACCGGCGGGGTGTACGTCCCCGGCTTCTACGACGTCGAGTACCTCCCCGACGGCCGTATCGCCCGTGTCGTACCGAACAGGTCGGGCGTCCCGTGGCGCGTCTCCAAGCACACGGTGATGGACCTCGACGAGTGGCCCTACCCCAAGCAGCCCCTCGTCCCGCTCGCCGAGACGGTGCACGAGCGGATGTCCGTGGAGATCTTCCGCGGCTGCACCCGCGGCTGCCGCTTCTGCCAGGCCGGCATGATCACCCGCCCGGTCCGCGAGCGCTCCATCACCGGCATCGGCGAGATGGTCGACAAGGGCCTGGCGGCCACCGGCTTCGAGGAGGTCGGCCTGCTGTCCCTCTCCTCCGCCGACCACTCGGAGATCGGCGACATCGCCAAGGGCCTCGCCGACCGCTACGAGGAGGACAAGGTCGGCCTCTCCCTCCCCTCCACCCGCGTCGACGCCTTCAACATCGACCTGGCGAACGAGCTGACCCGCAACGGCCGCCGTTCCGGTCTCACCTTCGCCCCCGAGGGCGGCTCGGAACGCATCCGCAAGGTCATCAACAAGATGGTCTCCGAGGACGACCTCATCCGGACCGTCTCCACGGCCTACGGCAACGGCTGGCGGCAGGTGAAGCTGTACTTCATGTGCGGCCTGCCCACCGAGACCGACGACGACGTCCTCCAGATCGCCGACATGGCCACCCGCGTGATCGCCAAGGGCCGCGAGGTCTCCGGTTCCAACGACATCCGCTGCACGGTCTCCATCGGCGGCTTCGTCCCCAAGCCGCACACCCCCTTCCAGTGGGCCCCGCAGCTCTCCGCCGAGCAGACCGACGAGCGCCTCACCAAGCTCCGCGACAAGATCCGCGGCGACAAGAAGTACGGCCGCTCCATCGGCTTCCGCTACCACGACGGCAAGCCCGGCATCGTCGAGGGCCTGCTCTCCCGCGGCGACCGCCGCATCGGGGCGGTCATCCGCGCGGTCTACGAGGACGGCGGCCGCTTCGACGGCTGGCGCGAGCACTTCTCGTACGACCGCTGGATGACCTGCGCGGACAAGACCCTGCCCTCCTTCGGCGTGGACGTCGACTGGTACACCACCCGCGAGCGCTCCTACGAGGAGGTCCTCCCCTGGGACCACCTCGACTCGGGCCTGGACAAGGACTGGCTCTGGGAGGACTGGCAGGACGCCCTCGACGAGACGGAGGTCGAGGACTGCCGCTGGACCCCGTGCTTCGACTGCGGCGTGTGTCCTCAGATGGACACCAGTATTCAAATCGGACCAACTGGTAAGAAGCTTCTGCCGCTCACGGTGAAGAACAGCGCTCCGGCCGGCTGAAACGAGGGCTACCCGGAGGCCCCGCCCGTGGCCACCCCGCCCCTGGAGGCCCCCACCGACGGTGGGGGCCTCCAGGGGCGGGGGAGGTTTACGGGGTGTGGTGGCCCGGGTGGGCCATGGGGGGCCGTCCGCGGTGGCGGGGGGCGGCGCGGCGGGGTGGGCGGGTGAGGGTGATCTGGCGGACCAGTTGCTGGAAGCAGGCCAGGGCGGCCGCGCCCGGGAGGGCCGCCGCGGCCGTGTCGGTGAGGGTGCGGGGAGCCTGGGCGACGCAGAGCACCACCGCGACGGTCGAGAAGAGCAGGACGACGAACCACGAGTGCAGCGCGCGCCGTTGGTGCAGTGCCGCGCGCAGGATGGACAGCGTGCCCGCCAGCCAGGGGCCGTAGACCAGCACGGGCCACCAGGCCGAGGAGTCGCCGCTGCTGTGGGCCGTGGTGACGAGGAGCAGCGGCTCGTAGGTGACGACGCCGCTGAAGACGCTCACCATCGCCACGGTGACCGCGGCCAGGGCGGCGGTGACATAGCTGGCGAGGCGGAGTGCGTCGGGGCGTTTGCGGGGTGGTTTGCGATGGCCGCGCGGTGCCGGCGCGCGCAGGGGCGGGAGCTGCGCCGTGATGTCCTGGAGGCTGCCCATGGGGCTGTCGGCGGGGGGATCGGTGACCGGGGTCTCCTCGCGGGGCCCCGGCATGGTGACCCGGGAGTATTCCTCGCTGCGGGCCTCCTGGAGCAGATAGGCGAGTTCCTCGGCGGGGTCCCAGTGCGGTACGGGCGGTTCCATGGGCTCCGCGTAGACGAGAGGGTCGTAGCGTTCGTCATTCATGTCAGCCGGCCGCGCCGATCCTGCGGGCGGAGACGTCGGATTGCCATGAATTCCCCCCGTCGGGCCTGATGAGCCCGGACATGCTTGCCTTCGTCATATAGCGAATAACGGCGGGTCTTTCGCTTGGATGCGTGGCGAATGAGTGAACGGCCGGAGGGAAAATTTGTTTATAGAAGTCGCGACATTCCTATGTCGGATCGGCGTTCAGCATATGAGGTAAACAATCTCGGGCGGGTGGCATCCGGGCGGGACGCGGCTGCGTCTCCACAGGCATGGATCTGGAGAAGCCGCCCGTCCGGCCCGCCGTCGCGCCCGCGGGGGAGGGCTGTCTCGTCGTGGCGGTCCGCGTGCCCGTGCGGATCGTGGCGCTGGTGCTGGTCGTGCCGGTGCGGCTGGTGTGGGACGCGCTGGTCGTCGTGGGGCGGTTCCTGAACGGCACGCTGTTCCGGCCGCTCGGGCGGGCGCTGCTGTGGCTGGGGCGGGCGGTGTTCGTGTGGCCGTTCGTCGGGCTGTGGCGGTATGCGCTGGTGCCGCTCGGCAGGGCTCTGGCCTGGCTCGGGAATGTGCTGCTGGTCGTTCCGGCCATCGCCTGCTACCGCCATGTGCTGACTCCGCTCGGCCATGCGGCGCTCTGGCTGTACGCGCGTGTGCTGACGCCGGTCGGTCATGTGCTGGCCGCGATCGGGGCCGGGCTGTGGGCGGGCGTGGGGTGGCTGGGGCGGTATCTCGTCGTCGTGCCGTCGGTGGGGCTGTACCGGTGGGTCCTCGTGCCGGTGGGGCGGGCGGTCGCCTGGTGCGTGAGGGGTGTGGTGTGGCTGGTGACGACGGTCGTCACCGGGACCGGCGTCGCGCTGTACTGGATCACCCGGGTTCTGCTGGTGCTGCCCGCGCTCGCGGTGTGGCGGTGGGTGCTGGCGCCGGTGGGGCGGGTGCTCGCCGTCGTCGCGCGGGAGGCCGGGGACGCCCTCGGGCATGCCTGGCGGGTCGCCGGGTACGTCTCGCTCGCCGTGGGGCGGTTCCTCGGAGCTCTCTTCCGGTGGGTGTTCGTGGAGCCGGTGCGGTGGGTGTACCGGAGTGTGCTGACGCCGGTGGGGCACGCGGTGCGCGACGCCGTGCTGCGGCCGGCCGCCGAGGCGGGCCGCCGTGTGGGACGCGCCACACATCAGGCCCTCGCCGCCGCCCGCGTGAGTGTCCGTCAGGCCCGCGCGGACATCCGGCGGGTGCTCGTCGGTGAGCCCAAGGGGCCGCGTTCCAAAGGAGATCGGGAACGCGCGAAGGTGCGCGCGGAGCGAAATGTGAGCGATCGTCAGGATGTGCTGACGAAGGGGTGACGTGCGCCGTTGTTCCCCTCTCGTTTGGTTTTGCGTGGCATCCACATGTAAATGTCTGCTCACAGGAACTGCACAACTGGAGAGGCGCACCGAGCATGCAAGGCACAGTGGACGGGTTCAACTACGGCCTGGTCACGCCCGTGGCGGCCTATCTGGTCGCCTGCCTGGGCGGCGCCCTGGGGCTGCGCTGCACCACCAGGTCGCTGCGTACGGACGGCCACTCGTGGAAGCCGGGCTGGCTCGCCCTCGGGGCGGCGTCGATCGGCTGCGGCATCTGGACGATGCACTTCATCGCGATGCTGGGCTTCACCGTGGAGGAGACCTCCATCCGGTACGACCTCCCGCTCACCCTGCTCAGCCTCGCCGTCGCCGTCGTCGTCGTGGGCATCGGTGTGTTCATCGTCGGCTACCGGGGCGTGGGCACGCCGACGCTGCTCACCGCGGGCACCGTCACCGGGCTCGGGGTCGCGGGCATGCACTACATCGGTATGGCGAGCATGCGGATGGGCGGTGCGTTCGCGTACGAACCGGTGCTGGTGGTCCTGTCGGTGGTGATCGCCGTGGCGGCCGCCACCGCGGCGCTGTGGGCGGCCGTGTCGGTCCGCGGGTTCCTGCCGAGCGTCGGCGCCAGCCTGGTCATGGGCGTCGCCGTCACGGGGATGCACTACACCGGCATGTCGGCCATGAGCGTCCACCTCCACGGGACGGGCGGCGGCAGCGGCGGCGGTACGCAGATGATGTCGGTCGTGCTGTCGATGCTGCTCGGTCCGCTCGTCTTCCTGCTGATCGCCACGGCGGTGGTCATGTTCGACCCGCTGCTCATCTCGGGCGACGACGGCCGGCCGGCGCGGCCCGCCAACCCGCCGGCGAGCCACCGGGCCGGTGCGGCCGGGACCGCCGCCGGACCCGTGCCCACGCCGAACCGCCCGGTGCCGCCCGCCCACACCGGGGACTCCCACTCCCTGTACGCGGATCCCTGGGCCCAGGGCACCGGCGGAAACGTTTCGCCGCACACGCCCGGTGACCCGGGCCGGGGCCAGGACCGCCCCGCCGCCTGGTGACCCCGGTCCCGGACACCGGCGAGCGCGGGGGCACCCCGTCCGCCGGGAACCGGCGGCCCGCCTCGCGCGTACTCTGAGTGGGACCACGACCCCGGCACCGTCCGGCCGTCGTCGTACCGCCGTACGCTAGAAGGGAGGCGCGCCCCGCGCCCCCTTGCAACAAGGAGAAGATCCACTGGGCAAGCGACAGCCCGAAGGCCCGCCGCCCGCACCCGCGGTGCAGCGCATCCGACTGCGCTACACCAAGCGCGGCCGCCTCCGGTTCACCAGCCACCGTGACTTCCAGCGCGCCTTCGAGCGTGCGCTGCGCCGCGCCGAGGTGCCGATGGCGTACTCGGCGGGGTTCACGCCGCATCCGAAGGTGTCGTACGCCAATGCCGCACCCACCGGCACGGGCAGTGAGGCCGAGTATCTGGAGATCGCGCTCACCGCGCCGCGTGACCCCGAGCGGCTCCGGGCCCTTCTCGACGAGTCGATGCCCGCCGGGCTCGACATCATCGAGGCGGTCGAGGCCCGCACCCCGGGTCTCGCCGACCGGCTGACGGCCTCCGTGTGGGAGCTGCGGCTGGACGGCGTCGGCCCCGAGGACGCCCGCCGTGCGGTGGACGTCTTCAACGCGGCGGAGACCGTCGAGGTCCAGCGCCGGACCAAGAACGGCGTCCGCACCTTCGACGCCCGCTCCGCGGTGGTCGGGCTGGAGACCGCGGAGACCGACTCGTCACCGTCCGACGCAGGCGTCGGCTCCACCGGAGCGGCTGACGCCGCGCACCTTACTGGGCCGACCGACCACCCCTGTGCGATACTGCGCCTGGTTGTTCGGCACGTGACGCCTGCCGTACGACCCGACGACGTCCTGTCCGGTCTCCGCGCCGTGGCCGACCTGGCGCCGCCGGTCCCCGCAGCGGTGACCAGGCTGGCGCAGGGGCTGCTCGATGAAGAGACCGGCACGGTGACCGACCCGCTCGCGCCCGACCGCGAGGCAGCAGCGACCGAGCCGCAACCGGCCGGCGCCACTGCCGCCGCGACGGCGCCGGCGTAAGGAAGGTCCCGCGAAGGGACGGATGTCGTAAGCGCCGCCCTCGCACTCGGGAGCCACCTGGGGCGGGCAGCGCACCGACCACAAGACTTTCGCCAGGCCGTACGCATTCGGCGTACGGAACCGGCGAGACAGGACACAGAGTGCTCCCGTGCGGCGCCCGCGCCCCGGACGGCGGCTGTCGCGCACCGCGCGAGCCGCGGACGTCACCGGCATCGCCGGACCAGGTGCGGCGCCCGGGAGCCTGACGGGAGAAACGCCCGCATGCTCGAACCGATCGAGCCCGTAGAGGGCTCCGAACCGAACACCCCCAGCGACACCCTGCCGCCCAGGCGGCGGCGCCGTGCCGCTTCCCGCCCCGCGGGACCGCCCACCGGGGCGGACGGGACGACGGCCGAGGCCGTCGCGCCGGCCATACCGGCCGCGCAGGCCCCCGAAGCCGGCGAGTCCGTCGAAGCCGATGAGTTCGTGGCGCGGAAGGCCGCCGAGGACGAGAAGGAGAGCGAGGCCGTCGAGGCCCCGCCCGCCGCTCCCCGGCGCCGTCGAGTGGTGCGCCGCGCGGCCGCGTCCGCCGGGGCACCGGAGTCGGCCGAGGCCGCCGAGACGGTCGTGGCGGCGACGCCCGCCACGGCTCCCGAGCAGCCCGCCGTGCCGGCCGCGACGTCCGAGGACGCGGCCCCGCCCCGTACCCGGCGCCGTGCCACCCGCAGCGTGACCTCTCCGGAGGCCGCCCAGGCCACCGGGACGCCGGCCGAGAAGGCCGCCCCCGCCGTGACCTCGCCGGAGACTCCCGCCGAGACCGCCCAGGCCGCCGGGACCCCGGCCGAAGAGGCCGCCCCCGCCCGTACCCGGCGCCGTGCCACGCGCACCGCGTCCGCGCCGGAGGCCGTCGCCGGGACCGCGCAGGCCCCGGCCGAGGAGGCCGCCCCCGCCCGTACCCGGCGCCGCGCCACCCGTTCGGTGACCGCGCCGGAGGCCCCCGCCGAGGCCGTGGAGACGGTGGAGACCCCCGTCGACACGACCGAGACCGAGGACACCGCCCCGCGCCGTACCCGGCGTCGCGCCACGCGGCGTGCCGACGCGCCCGCCGCCGAGGAGACCCCGGTGACCGAGACCCCTGAGACTCCCGAGCCCGCGCAGGCCCCCGAGGCCGCCGACGAGACCGGCTCCCGGCGCCGCCGCCGCGTGGTCCGCAAGGCCGCCGCCGGTTTCGCCGAGCCCGAGCGTTCCGCCCGCGCCGCCGGGCCCGACGCGGACGACGAGGCGGAGACCTCGCCGCGGCGCCCCGCGCGCCCCGCCGTCGCCGTGTTCCAGCCGCCGGTGTTCACCGAGCCCCGCTTCCAGACCCCGGAGCGGGCCGCCGCCGAAGCGGCCGCCGAGGTCACCGAACCGGCCGCCGAGCCGGAGCCGGCCGAGGAGCTCCCGCAGGAGCAGCCCGCCGCCTCCCGCCGCCGTCGCCGCCGCCGCGGTGCGGGCGACGAGCCCGAGGCCGCGCCCGTGACCCGCGCCGAGGACGAGACCGAGGACGAGGACGCCGACGAGCAGTCCGAGGACCACGCCGAGGACGACGACCAGGACGACAGCGAGGCCTCCGGTTCCCGCCGTCGCCGGCGCCGTGGCGGCCGTCGCCGCCGCCGCGGTGACTCCGCCGAGACCGACGCCGAGGGCGGCGACCTGGCGGACGCCTCCGCCGAGCAGGCCGCCCAGGACGCCGAGGACACCGCCGAGCAGGCCGAGGAGGACGCGGAGGACGACTCCGACGACCACGAGGACTCCGGTTCCGGCTCCAGCAGCAGCCGGCGCCGCCGGCGTCGCCGCCGCCGCTCCGGTGACGGCGGTGGCGACGGCGAGTCGGCCGACGACCCCGAGCGCACCGTCGTCAAGGTGCGCGAGCCGCGCAAGGCCTCCGAGCCGTCGGACGAGGTGCAGTCCATCAAGGGCTCCACGCGTCTGGAGGCGAAGAAGCAGCGCCGCCGCGAGGGCCGCGAGCAGGGCCGCCGCCGGGTGCCGATCATCACCGAGGCCGAGTTCCTCGCCCGCCGTGAGGCCGTCGAGCGCGTCATGGTGGTCCGCCAGCACGGTGACCGTACGCAGATCGGCGTCCTGGAGGACGGCGTGCTCGTCGAGCACTACGTCAACAAGGAGCAGGCGACCTCGTACGTCGGGAACGTCTACCTCGGCAAGGTGCAGAACGTGCTGCCGTCGATGGAGGCCGCCTTCATCGACATCGGCAAGGGCCGCAACGCGGTGCTGTACGCGGGCGAGGTCAACTTCGAGGCACTCGGCATGTCGGGTGGCCCGCGCCGTATCGAGTCCGCGCTGAAGTCCGGGCAGCCGGTCCTGGTGCAGGTCACCAAGGACCCGATCGGCCACAAGGGCGCCCGTCTGACCAGCCAGGTCTCCCTCCCGGGCCGCTACCTCGTGTACGTGCCCGAGGGTTCGATGACCGGCATCAGCCGCAAGCTGCCCGACACCGAGCGGGCCCGGCTGAAGACCATCCTCAAGAAGATCGTCCCCGAGGACGCGGGCGTCATCGTGCGCACCGCCGCCGAGGGCGCGAGCGAGGACGAGCTGCGCCGGGACGTCGAGCGGCTGCAGGCACAGTGGGAAGAGATCAAGAAGAAGTCCAAGAACGGTGCCGGCAGCGCCCCGACGCTGCTGTACGGCGAGCCGGACATGACCGTCCGGGTCGTGCGGGACATCTTCAACGAGGACTTCACCAAGGTCGTCGTCAGCGGCGACGAGGCCTGGGAGACCATCCACGGCTATGTGTCGCACGTGGCGCCGGACCTCGCCGGACGGCTGTCCAGGTGGACCAGCGAGGTCGACGTCTTCGCCACGTACCGGATCGACGAGCAGCTCGCCAAGGCGCTGGACCGCAAGGTGTGGCTGCCCAGCGGCGGTTCGCTGGTGATCGACCGGACCGAGGCGATGATCGTGGTCGACGTCAACACCGGCAAGTTCACCGGCCAGGGCGGCAACCTCGAGGAGACGGTCACCAGGAACAACCTGGAGGCGGCCGAGGAGATCGTGCGTCAGCTGCGGCTGCGCGACCTCGGCGGCATCATCGTCATCGACTTCATCGACATGGTCCTCGAGTCCAACCGGGACCTGGTGCTGCGGCGCCTGCTGGAGTGCCTGGGCCGGGACCGTACGAAGCACCAGGTCGCCGAGGTGACGTCGCTGGGCCTGGTCCAGATGACCCGCAAGCGGGTCGGCCAGGGTCTGCTGGAGTCGTTCTCGGAGACCTGCGTCCACTGCAACGGACGCGGTGTCATCGTGCACCTCGACCAGCCGTCGGCCGCCGCCGGCGGTGGCGGCAAGCGCCGTAAGCGGGCGCGGGCCGGCGCGGCGGACCAGCCGCACGAGCACGAGCACGAGACGGCCGTGGGCGTCGAGACGGCCGAGCAGGAAGCGGAGACGGAGACCGAGGTCGCCGTCGAGGCCGCCGAGCCGGTCGCGCTGCCCGCGCCCTCCGCGGCGGAGCCGCTCAAGGACGCTTTCGTGCCGGACGAGGAGCTGTACAGCAGCGCCGCCGAGGCGGAGGCCGCGGCCACCCGCGGCCGTACGCGCCGCCGGTCGAGCCGGCGGGTGTCGGCCCCGGCGGGCGCGCCGAAGCGGTCGGCCAGGGCCGACCGGCGCAGGGCCGAGGAGGCCGAGCACGCCGAGCAGGCCGAGGTCCCGACGGCGCAGGACGTGACGGCCGCCGACGAGGTCGCCCGTCCGGTGCGTCCGGAGCCCGCCGCCGAGGCGCTGGCCGAGCCCGCGGCTGTCGAGGACGCGGTGGTCCCCGAGCCGGCCGAGCCGGCTGCCGAGGAGGCCGCGCCGACGGGCCGTACGCGTCGCCGGGCCACCCGCAAGGTGTCCGCGCCGGCCGGTTCCCCGGCGGGAGCGGAGGCCGCGGTGGTGGTCGCGGAGCCCGTGGCTCCGGTCGCCGAGCCGGCGCCCGAGCCGGAGGAGGCCCCGGCCCCGGCCGAGGTCGCCCCGCCGCGTCCGCGCCGTCGCGCGGTGCGGGGGCCGAGCACGTCGACCGCGTCCGAGGAGACGGCCGTCGTGGTCGTCCCGTCGGCGGCGGAGACGGCGCCCGCCGAGGCGGAGACCGAGGCGGAGACCGAGGCCGCCCCGGCCAGGAAGACCGCCCGCACGGCGGCCAAGAAGGCCACGGCGAAGAAGGCCGCGACCAAGAAGACGGTGGCCAAGAAGACCACCACCGCCAAGACGGCCGCCAAGAAGACGACGGCCAAGAAGGCGGCGGCGAAGACCACCAAGTCCGCAGCCACCAAGACGGCCACCGCCAGGACGACCGCGAAGAAGGCGGCGTCGAAGAAGACCGCGGCCGCGGCCGAGCAGCCGCCGTCCTCGGTCACGGCCGTGACCGACGAGGGCTAGCGGTCCCGTCCACGCTGTGTGGTCCTGTCCCCTAGGACGGGACCACACCCTTTCCCAGGGGCCGCGCCCGCCGCGTGCGGGCGCGGCCCGTCAGACAGTTCTGCCGCCGAGATGACATTTCCCCGACCCGTCGGATCCGGGGAACGTAAGGAGAAAACCGCGATGATAGGCCTCGTGCTTGCGGCCGGCGCCGGACGCCGTCTGCGCCCCTACACCGATACGCTTCCCAAGGCGCTGGTGCCGGTGGGCGCGGAGGGCGACCCGGACGCGGTGACCGTGCTGGACCTGACGCTCGGCAACTTCGCCGAGATCGGGCTGACCGAGGTCGGTGTCATCGTCGGCTACCGCAAGGAGGCCGTCTACGAGCGCAAGACGGCTCTGGAGCAGAAGTACGGCGTCAAGCTCACGCTCATCGACAACGACAAGGCCGAGGAGTGGAACAACGCCTACTCCCTGTGGTGCGGCCGTGACGCCCTCAAGGACGGTACGCGCTGAAGGCGACGTTCGAGCGGGACCCGCAGCTGTACTACGAGGACGGCTACCAGGAGCTGGTGAACCGCGGCTTCCGGATCGACGTGGCGCCGATCGGCGACGTCCAGTGGGTCGAGATCGACAACCACGAGGACCTCGCCCGTGGACGGGACATCACGTGCCAGTACTGACCCGGCTCATCCCCTCGCCGGTCGTCGTCGACATCCGCCCGGGTGCCCTCGACGATCTGGCGAGCGTCCTCGCGGACCAGCGGATCTCCCAGTCGGGCAGACTCGCGGTGGCGATCAGCGGCGGCTCCGGGACGCGGCTGCGGCAGCGGCTGTCGGACGCCCTGCCGGGGGCCGACTGGTTCGAGGTCGGCGGCGGCACCATCGACGACGCGGTCCGGCTCGCCGACAAGATGAAGTCCGGCCGCTACGACGCGGTCGTCGGACTCGGCGGCGGCAAGGTCATCGACTGCGCGAAGTACTCCGCGGCGCGCATCGGGCTGCCGATGGTCGCCGTGGCCACCAACCTCTCGCACGACGGCATCTGCTCGCCCGTCTCCATCCTGGACAACGACGCGGGCCGCGGCTCCTACGGTGTGCCGATGCCCATCGCGCTGCTCATCGACCTCGCGGTGATCCGCGAGGCCCCGATCCGCTTCGTGCGCTCGGGGATCGGGGACGCGGTGTCCAACATCTCCGCCGTCGCCGACTGGGAACTGTCCCACCGGGTCAACGGCGAGAAGGTCGACGGTCTCGCCGCGGCGATGGCCCGTCAGGCCGGGGAGGCCGTGCTGCGCCACCCCGGCGGCTGCGGCGACGACGGCTTCCTGACCGTGCTGTCCGAGGGCCTGGTGCTGTCGGGCATCGCCATGTCGATCGCGGGGCACACCCGGCCCTCCTCCGGGGCCTGCCACGAGATCAGTCACGCGCTCGACCTGCTGTATCCCCGGCGTGCCGCCAGCCACGGCGAACAGGTCGGCATCGGCGCGGCGTTCGCGATGCATCTGCGGGGCGACCACGACAGCTCCCGGATGATGGCCGACGCGCTCCGCCGGCACGGGCTGCCGGTCCTCGCGCAGGAGATCGGTTTCGACGACGACGAGTTCGTCCGCGCCGTCGAGTTCGCCCCGGAGACCCGCCCGGGCCGCTACACGATCCTGGAGCATCTGGACCTGTCGCCGGAGCGGATCAAGGGCGCCTACGCGGACTACGCGGCGTCGGTCACCGACTGAGGGCGGGGGTCCGGTTTGACCCTCGTGGGCCGGGCCCCGTAACCTTGACCGTCGGCGTGTCCATCGGGACTGCCACATCCCCGTAAACCTCTTCCTTCCGGGTGCTTCGGCGGCCGGGAGAGGTCGTCCGTGTCCATGGCCGGGCGGCTGGCCTGCGGGGGTGCCGTTCTTCGAGTGAGAGTGAGATCCGCGTGTACGCCATCGTGCGCAGCGGTGGTCGCCAGCACAAGGTTGCTGTCGGCGACATCGTCGAGGTTGACAAGATTTCCACCGCCAAGGTCGGCGACACGGTCGAGCTCTCGACCCTGCTCGTGGTCGACGGCGAAGCCGTGACCAGCGACCCGTGGGTGCTGGCCGGCATCAAGGTCCAGGCCGAGGTCGTGGACCACCACAAGGGCCAGAAGATCGACATTCTGCGCTACAAGAACAAGACCGGCTACCGCCGTCGTCAGGGCCACCGCCAGCAGTACACGGCGATCAAGGTCACTGAGATCCCCGCGGCTGCGAAGTAAGGGACTGAGGAGACATGGCACACAAGAAGGGCGCATCGTCCACTCGGAACGGTCGCGACTCCAATGCCCAGCGGCTCGGCGTGAAGCGCTTCGGCGGTCAGGCCGTCAACGCCGGTGAGATCATCGTCCGCCAGCGCGGCACCCACTTCCACCCGGGCGCCGGCGTCGGCCGTGGCGGCGACGACACGCTGTTCGCGCTGCAGGCCGGTGCGGTGCAGTTCGGCACCCACCGTGGCCGCAAGGTCGTGAACATCGTTCCGGTCGCCTGATCGGAAGCTTTCGCGAGGCGGACCTCACTTCCCGGTCGGGAAGGCGGGTCCGCCTTTCGCGTGTTAGGCAAGAGACATTCCGCGCAATAACTGGAGGCACATCCCATGACCACCTTCGTGGACCGCGTCGAGCTGCACGTCGCCGCGGGTAGCGGGGGCCACGGCTGTGCCTCCGTCCACCGTGAGAAGTTCAAGCCCCTCGGTGGACCCGACGGCGGGAACGGCGGACGCGGCGGCGACGTGATCCTCACCGTGGACCAGTCCGTGACCACCCTCCTCGACTACCACCACTCCCCGCACCGCAAGGCCACCAACGGCAAGCCCGGCGAGGGCGGCAACCGCAGTGGCAAGGACGGCCAGGACCTGGTCCTGCCCGTGCCGGACGGCACCGTGGTGCTCGACAGGGCGGGCAACGTGATCGCCGACCTCGTCGGCCACGGCACCTCGTACATCGCCGCCCAGGGCGGACGCGGCGGGCTCGGCAACGCCGCCCTCGCCTCGGCGCGGCGCAAGGCGCCCGGATTCGCGCTGCTCGGTGTGCCGGGCGACCTCCAGGACATCGTGCTGGAGCTGAAGACCGTCGCGGACGTGGCGCTCGTGGGCTATCCCAGCGCCGGCAAGTCGTCCCTGATCTCCGTGCTCAGCGCCGCCAAGCCGAAGATCGCCGACTACCCCTTCACCACCCTCGTCCCGAACCTCGGGGTCGTCACCGCCGGGTCGACCGTCTACACCATCGCCGACGTGCCCGGCCTCATCCCCGGCGCCAGCCAGGGCAGGGGGCTCGGCCTGGAGTTCCTGCGCCACGTCGAGCGGTGCAGCGTCCTCGTGCACGTCCTGGACACCGCCACGCTGGAGTCCGACCGCGACCCCGTCTCCGACCTCGACACCATCGAGGAGGAGCTGCGCCAGTACGGCGGCCTCGGCAACCGTCCCCGCGTCGTCGTCCTCAACAAGACCGACGTGCCCGACGGCAAGGACCTCGCCGAGATGGTGCGCCCCGACCTGGAGGCACGCGGCTACCGCGTCTTCGAGGTGTCGGCGGTCGCGCACCGGGGACTGCGGGAGCTGTCGTTCGCGCTCGCGGAGCTGGTGGCGGGGGCGCGGGCCGCCAGGCCCAAGGAGGAGGCGACCCGTATCGTCATCCGGCCCAAGGCCGTGGACGACGCCGGTTTCACCGTCACCCGCGAGGAGGCCGACGGAGAGCCGCTGTTCCGGGTGCGCGGCGACAAGCCCGAACGCTGGGTCCGCCAGACCGACTTCAACAACGACGAGGCCGTCGGCTATCTGGCCGACCGTCTCAACCGCCTCGGCGTCGAGGGGGAGCTGATGAAGGCCGGTGCCCGCTCCGGCGACGGTGTGGCCATCGGGCCCGAGGAGAACGCGGTCGTCTTCGACTGGGAGCCGACCGTCACCGCCGGTGCGGAGATGCTCGGCCGCCGTGGTGAGGACCACCGCTTCGAGGCCCCGCGCCCGGCCGCGCAGCGACGCCGCGACCGCCAGGCCGAACGGGACGACTCCGAGCGGGAGTACGACGACTTCGAGCCGTTCTAGACCGGCGGACGCCCCCCCGTGAGGCGGTGCCCCGGACCGAGCCGTGTGCCGGTCCGGGGCACCGCCTTTTCACTTGGGACACACGTGTTTTGACGGAGCGTCAACTGTTACGTGACTGTGTACCGGCCGACGGATCACCGCAACGGAACGGTCCAAACAGGGAACTACAGTGATGAAAAAAGCTGCTCGTGGGGGGCGCATTGAATACCGAGCCCGTAGGGGGGCCCACCGTCTCGGTGGTCATTCCGGTCTACAACGCCGGTGACTATCTGACGGAATGTCTGCAGTCGATCGCGGACCAGTCCCTGGGATTCGACCACATCGAGATCATCGCCGTGGACGACGCCTCCACGGACGGCAGTGGGGACGTGCTGGACGCCTGGGCGGAACGCCACCCCGGGCGGGTCACGGTCGTACGGTTCGAGAAGAACTCCGGTGCCCCGGGCGGTCCGCGCAACCGCGGCATCGAGACGGCCACCGGCGAGTTCCTGTTCTTCGCGGATCCCGACGACCGTCTCGGGACCGAGGCGCTGGAGCGGCTGGTGGGGGCCGCCCGGCGCGACGACTCGGACGTGGTGCTCGGGCGCATCCGCGGAGTGGGCCGCAAGGCGCCGGTCACGCCGTTCCGCAAGAACGTCGAGGGCGGTGACATCTTCTCCTGCAAGGCCGTCTGGACCCTGACCGCGCACAAACTGTTCCGGCGCTCTCTCGTGGTGGAGCACGGTCTGCGCTTCGCCGAGGGGGTCAGGCTGGCCGAGGAGCAGATGTTCGTCGTCCCGGCCTATCTGCACGCCCGGTCGATGTCCGTGGTGGCCGACTACGACTGCTACCACCTGATCCACCGGGACGGTTTCCCGCATCTGACCCACGAGGTCCCCGACCCCGCCCCCTTCTACGCCAATGTGCGGGACGTACTGGACGTGGTCGTCGAGCACGTCCCGCCGGGCAGCCGGCGCAACAGCCTGCTGTACCGCTGGCTCACCCTGGAGATTCTCGGCCGCTTCAAGGAGTCCTTCGCCGAGCTGCCGGAGGCGACACGGGCCCAGCACGTGGAGCTCGCCGGGCAGCTGCTGCGCGCGTACATGCCGGGCGAACTGCTGGCCGAACTGCCGCCGCTGTCCCGGCTGCGCTGTCTGCTGCTCTCCCAGGGGCTGGTGGAGGAGATCACCGCCCTGTGCGCCCTGGTGCCCAGACCGGAGTCGGCGCCCGCTCATGCTCCGGAGCAGACGCCCCACCGGCAGGCGGCGCAGGCGCGCCCGCGGCTGCGGGGCCGGATCCGCGCACTGACCGTCGCACTGGCCGGCCGCGCGGGTCCCGCCGGGAAGACCGGGCACTGAGGACGGGCCGCTCACAGCGAAAGGGCGACGGCCGGGCGAATCCGCCCGGCCGTCGCCCTTCCCGTTGCCGGGGAACCTCAGGTCCCCCGGCAACCGGCCGGCTCAGACCTCCCCGGCCTGCTCGATCATCCGGTCCACGACCCGCTTCGAGGCCTCGCCGTCGTCGAGGTCGCAGAACAGGTGGTGGAACCGCGCGAAGCGCTCCTCGTACTCGGCGGACACCGTGTCGATGTCGCGGATCGCCGTGACGAGCTCCTCGGAGGTGGAGATCAGCGGTCCCGGCGAGTCGTTCTCGAAGTCGAAGTAGAACCCGCGCAGCGTGTCCCGGTAGTGCTCCAGGTCGTACGTGAAGAACAGCATGGGCCGCTTCAGGTGGGCGTAGTCGAACATCACGGACGAGTAGTCCGTGATCATCATGTCCGCCGCCAGGTACAGGTCGGCGATGTCCGGGTACTCGGACGCGTCCCACACGAAACCGTTGCCGGCGCCAGGGACGGCGTCGACGACGTTGGAGTGACGCCGGATCAGCAGCACATGGTCGTCACCCAGCCGGCGGCGGGCGTCGTCGAGGTCGATCCGCAGATCGAACAGGTACTGCCCGGCGCTGTGCGACTGGTCGTCCCGCCAGGTCGGCGCGTACAGCACGACCTTCTTGCCGCTCGGGATGCCGAGCGTCTGGCGCACCTTCTCCGCGATCTTGTCGCGGTCCGGCGAGTACAGGTAGTCGTTGCGCGGGTAACCGGCCTCCTGGATCTCCCCGTCGTAGGAGAAGGCCCGCTTGAGGATCGGCGTGGAGAACCGGTTGGAGGAGACCAGCAGACTCCAGTTCTTGGCCTCGAGCGCCAGACGGTTCTGGTACTCGCGGTCGAAGTACAGCGTCTCGATGTCGTGGCCGATCTTCTTCAGCATCGTGCCGTGCCACGTCTGCACGATGACCTGGCCGGGCCGGCGCTTCACCCACTCGGGCAGATGCCCGTTGGTGACGATGTACCGGGAGGTGGCCAGAGCCTCGAACCAGTCGCGGCCCCACATGCGCACCTTCTCCGCGGTGTGCGGCAGCACCACCTGGCCGTCGCGCACGGCCCACAGGAACTTCATGTCGCTGCCGCGGCGCAGCAGTTCCTCGTGCATCGCCCGCGGGCTGTCGGAGTACTGCTTGCCGTTGTAGCTGAGGAAGAACACCTGGTCGCGCAGCGGCTCCTGGCAGCCCGTGTCGTACACCTCGCGGCGCAGCTGGAGCTGACGGTACGGACCGCGCTCCAGGTCGCTGAGCTCGGAACGGCAGTTGAGCTGCGGGTAGTCGCTCCAGCGGTTCTCGAACCAGTAGCGGCGGCCGCCCAGCTCGGTGTGGAGCGGGAAGCGGGGCAGGGCCGGCCGGTCGATGACGAACTGGGCGTCCGGGACGTCCGGGTTCGCGGAGCGCAGCAGCAGGTTCCAGCGGCCCGCCTTCAGCGGCACCTGACCGGAGCCGCCCATCACCGACGGGTCGAAGGCCACGGTGAACGTGCCGTCCTCGGACCAGTCGGTGGACGCCGTGCGCTCGTCGTAGCGGTTGGTCGCCTTGAGGACGAGGTCGGAGCCGGCGAGTTCCCGGCTGGCGCGGCCGCGCACCACGAGCTTCCCGCCGTCGAGGACGACATCGGTGAGCACGGCACGGCGGGTGCGGCCGGTGATCTTCAGATAGCCGTTGTGACCGGACGTCAGCGCGATCTCGCGGTGGGCGCCCTCCTCGCCGAAGGAGGCCGGCAGATCGAAGGACAGGTCCTCCAGGCCCTCCCGGACCACACTGCTGAACTGGCGCTCCGTGCCGTCCTCGGCGGTGGCCACCAGTACGGTGCTCCACCGGCGGCGGTCCGGCTGGGCCTGGTCGTCGACCGTGCTGGTGCTCAGCAGGGCCACGTCCGCCAGCGGTACCCGGGTACGGAACGTCCTCGTACCGCCCTGCTCCGCCACATCGACCGGGTAGTTGCGCAGCTCGCCGCTCTTGCCGTGGCTCAGCCGGAACGTCACCGTCTCCCCGGCGTTCAGCGGCTCCCGGATGTCACCGGTGATCTCCACCGCGTCGCCGTCCAGCCGGCGGTCGGTGATCAGGGCGCGCACCTTCTCGACCCGCAGCTTGAGCGCGCTGCGCTCGACGGTCGGCAGCAGCCGGAAGTCCTCGTCGAGCCACTGGTACGGCGGGAAGTTCGCGGCGGAACCGCCGCGGGTCCAGATGCCGCTGCGCCGCACCAGACCGGAGGCGTAGACGTTGATGCCGACGTGCCAGAGGCCCTCCTGCCAGGTGCCGCCCTTGCGCAGCCTCGCCGGGTCGAGGGCCAGTTCCCAGCCCGCCCAGTCGTAGTTGTAGCGCTGCTGACCGGAGTCCGTGGTGCACTCGGGCCGGTGGACGTTCTTGGCGGGCAGGAAGACGCGCCGGCGCGAGCCGTTGCGCTTCAACTGGACGATCTTGACGCTGCTCCGCTTCGACGATACGTCGATCTTGTCGATGTAGGCGTCGCCGGACAGGACGAGTTTGCCGTCCTGCCAGGTCACCGAGCGCAGCGGGGCGCGCAGGTCCAGGTCGCCGTCGATGCGCAGCGCCGACTTCGGCAGCTCGAGGCCGCTCTCCTCCAGCGTGCGGAAGCTCGCGTACTTGCGGAAGGTCCCGGAGACCTCCACCGGCTCCTTGCGGCGCTGCGAGGCCAGCAGGGCGATCAGCTCGGGCATGGCGTGCTTGCGGACCAGCAGCCACTGCACCCGCAGATCCGTCGGCAGTGCCATGACGATCTTCGGGTCCACCATGTCGAGGTAGCGGTTGGTGGCCTCGAGGAACGCCTCGTGGAACTCGGCCGTGGAGTCCGGCAGCACCCGCAGGAACAGCCGCAGGTCGTCGCGGAGCACCCGGTCGTCGTACTGGCGCTTGTACTCGGCGAACTCGGCGCCCGGCTGCTCGGCGAGGTAGTCGCTGACCATGCTGACCGCGGTGACCCGGTCGCGGATGGCCTGGGGCTCCTTGCGGCGCTGGGTGATCGAGGGGGCGGACTCGCCCTCGCGCAGCCGCCAGAAGTACGTCGGCTCGCCGATGACGTCGACGGCCTGAGCCCGGTAGTGGGCGGGCAGGACGACGGGGATGTCCTCGTGGAGGATCCCCTCGGGGAAGACGAAGCCCTCCTTCTCCCAGAAGCTCCGCCGGAAGATCTTGTTGCAGGCGATGCGGTCGGCGATGAGCTTCGGGTTCCTGGATATGTGCGTACCCCTGCGGGCCTCACCGGCCAGCATCTTCAGCAGGGGCACCTGCCAGGTCTTCTCGCCCTTGAGGTGGAAGACGTTGCCGGTGGCGAAGTCCGAACCGGAGTCGTCCAGGCTGGCGAGCATCTGCCGGTAGGCGTCCGGCGGGATGAGGTCGTCACTGTCGACGAAGGTGAGGTACTCCGAGGCGTCCGACACGTTCTGGATGCCCGTGTTGCGGGCCGCTCCGAGTCCGGCGTTCTCCTTGCGGATCAGCTTGAAGCGCTCGTCGCGCTTCGCGTACGCCGCGGCTATCGCGGCGGAGCCGTCGGGGGAGCCGTCGTCGACCATCAGGACCTCGATGTCCCGGAAGGTCTGCGCGGCGAGCGAGTCAAGGCACGCGGGCAGATAGCGCTCGACGTTGTAGATGGGGACGATGACACTGAGCCGAGGGGCCATGGCTTTTGTGGTCTCCTTCCTGGGGTCAGGCCCGCTCGACCAGTTCGAGCGCCTGGTCGGGGGTCGGTGCGTGGGGTCGTTCGGTGAACGGGACGAACGGCAGTGCGGTCTCCTCACCGAGGAAGACGCGCCGCACCACCCTTTCGGCTGCGTGCCCGTCGTCGAATTCGCAGAAACGGAGCCGGAACCCGGCCCGGCGCTCGGTGGCCTCCGGTCCGTCGTACTCCCGCGAGCCGAGCAGCCGGATCAGTTCCGCCTGCGTGGTGGCCACCGCACCGGGCGGCTCCTCCAGCAGGTTGAAGTAGGTGCCGCGGACCGCGGAGTAGATGTCCCAGTCCGGGGCGTAGACGATGATCGGCCGGTCGAGGAGGGCGTAGTCGAACATCGCCGACGAGTAGTCCGTGATGAGCGCGTCCGCGGCCAGGTACAGCTCCTCCACTCGGCCGTGGCCCGACACGTCCAGGATGCGGCCGCTGCGGCGCAGTTCGGCGATGTGGGGGGAGCTGCCGTAGAAGTAGTGGCCGCGGATCAGCAGCGTCACGTCGGGGCCCAGCTCGTCGGCGAGCCGCGCGAGGTCGAGGGCCGGTGTGAACCCGGGCTGGTACTCGCGGTGGGTGGGCATGTACAGCATGGCCCTGGTGCCGTCGGCGAGTCCGAGCGCGGCACGGGCCCGGCGGACGTCCTCGGCCGTGGCGTTGACCAGGAAGTCGTTGCGCGGGTAGCCGGTCTCCAGGGTGGTGTACGAGCAGGGGTACACCCGCTCCCACACGGCGGTCGAGAAGCTGTTGGAGCTGAGGCTGTAGTCCCAGCGGTCACAGCGCTCGAGGAGCTTGGCGAAGTTCATGTGGGTGGACGCCGGGTACTTCTGCTGGTCCAGGCCCATCGTCTTCAGCGGGGTGCCGTGGTGGGTCTGCAGATGGATCTGGCCCTCCCGCTTCACCACCGTGTCCGCGAAGTTCACGTTGTTGACGAGGTACTTGGCACGCGCCACGGCCGCCCAGTAGGCGCGCGAGCCGACCCGGACGTGCTCCACGCCCTCGGGCACGTTGTCCACCGAGTCCGCACGGACGGCCCACACCCGGCGGATTCCGGGGGCGAGCCTGGCCAGTTCGGCGTCGATGGCCGCCGGGTTGCAGGAGACGCTGCGGCTCCAGTAGGCGGAGAACACGGCGAGGTTCTCGTCGAGGGGGAGCCGCAGCTGCGACTGGTAGGACATGCCGACCGCGCCGCGCTTGGACCGGCTGATCGCGGCCGCCGCGCCGTTTCTGACCTTCCGCCGGAACTTCACGGCGGCGGTGGCGCCGGTCATGGTCGCGTAGGCGTCGCGCTCCAGCATCGCGTACTTGTGGCCGCGGCCGCCGGCCGGGCGCTGGAACCCCTTGGGCAGACGGTCACGGTAGTCGGCCGAGGCGCGGTGGAAGAACTCCGCGCGGGCGGACTGCGGCAGCCGGCCCGGACGCTCCAGCACGGTCAGATAGTGGTCGACCATCTTGCGGAACAACGGCCCGCGCCACTCGTCGAGTTCCGGGTGCGCGTCGAGGTAGTCGAAGACCCGGCGGTACTGGTCGAAGACGTCGAAGTGCTTGCGGCTGACCGTCTTCAGGATGTTGCCGCCCTCGCGGCGCTGCCGGTACAGGACGCAGACGCGGTCCAGTACGGCCATGCGCTCGGCGCTGATCATCGAGCAGAACGTCCAGGGGGCGTCCTCGTAGTACCCCGGGGGGAAGGTGAGGCCGGTGCGGGCGATGAAGTCGCGGCGGTAGGCCTTGTTCCAGACGATCTGGAGCAGATTGAGCAACTCGGGGCGGTCGGCGAGGCGGAAGACGTCCGGGCCCTCGCTCCTCAGCAGGTCCGCCCGCTGGTTGGGGCGTATCTCCCCGTCCCAGTAGGTGCGCGCGTAGTCGTAGACGAGTATCTCGGGGTCACCGGTGGCCTCGAGACGGTCGGCTATCGCCGCCAGCGCGCCGTCGGACAGCGTGTCGTCGCTGTCCAGGAAGAGGACGTAGTCGCCCTGGGCCCGCTCGAGTCCCGCGTTGCGCGCGCGCCCCAGCCCCACGTTCTCGGTGAGGTGAATCACATGAATACGGGCGTCTCTTGCCGCGTACTGGTCGAGAATGGCGCCCGAACCGTCCGGCGAGCAGTCGTCGACGGCGATGATCTCGAAGTCCGTGTAGTCCTGTCCGAGAAGGGAATCCAGGCACTCGGGCAGATAGCCCTGCACCTTGTACACAGGGACAACGAGGGAGAGTCTGGGCATCCTTACAACCTGTTCCGAGAACTGACCGAGTGCGCTCTGGCGTGGGCTTGGGGCCTGGCCGCGCTCCGGGCATCCATGGACCTGGAGGGCGTCGCCGCATCAGCGTAAAGGATTCACGCGAAGTTTCCGTGGGCGCGGTAGTCGAACCCCCGGTGACCGGCCGGTGGCGGAATCGACCGATTCCAGGAGCTTCCTGATCGCGGCTGCGCATACCTGTCGACGTCCGGTGTGCTCCAATGACCCCTTGTGCGCGGTTGGCCCGATTCGATTTTTCGGGGCCCGCGGAACAGTCTGCATGCAATGACTGCGACCCTGGAGGCATGAGCATGAGCTGGCTGGTCACCGGTGGGGCCGGATACATCGGCGCGCACGTGGTGCGCGCCCTGCGCGACGGCGGCGAGTCCGTGGTCGTGTACGACGACCTGTCCACCGGCAGCAGGGACCGGGTGCCGGACGGGGTACCGCTCGTCATCGGCAGCGTCCTGGACGGTGACCTGCTGGAGCAGGCAATTCGTGACCATGCTGTGACAGGGGTCGTGCACATCGCGGCCAAGAAGCAGGTCGGCGAGTCGGTGGAACGGCCGCTCCACTACTACCGCGAGAACGTCACCGGTCTGCAGACGCTTCTCGAGGCGATGAACGCCACCGGCGTGGACAAGGTCGTCTTCTCGTCCTCCGCCGCGGTCTACGGCATGCCCGATGTGGACCTCGTCACGGAGGACACCCCCTGTGCGCCGATGAGCCCGTACGGCGAGACCAAGCTCATCGGCGAGTGGCTGATCAGGGCGGCCGCCACCGCGTACGGCGTCCGCGGCGCCTCCCTGCGCTACTTCAACGTGGCCGGCGCGGCCTCGCCCGAACTGTCCGACGCCGGGGTCTTCAACCTCGTCCCCATGGTCTTCGAACGTCTGGAGGCCGGAGAGGCACCCCGGATCTTCGGCGACGACTACGCGACCCCCGACGGCACCTGCGTCCGCGACTACATCCATGTCCAGGACATCGCCTCCGCCCACCTCGCGGCCGCCCGCCGCCTCGACGAGGCCCCGAAGGGCACCGCGCTCACGCTGAACATCGGCCGCGGCGAGGGCAGTTCGGTGCGCGAGATGGTCGACCGCATCCTCAAGATCACCGGCAACGAGGACGTCGCCCCCGAGGTGACCGCCCGCCGCGCCGGCGACCCGGCCCGTGTGGTGGCCTCGGCGGACCGCATCCGCGAGGAACTGGGCTGGACGGCCCGGCACGGCCTGGACGAGATGATCGACTCGGCCTGGCAGGGGTGGCGGCACCGGCGCTAGCCGTCCCCGGGCCCGGACGCGCGAGGGCCTGACGGGCAGGGTGCCGCGGCCGTGGCCCCGGCCTGCCCGTCAGGCCCGGCCTCACGCCCGTGTGGTCACGCCGGCCGGACGGGGCCGCGTCCGGCGCTGGCCCGGGAGTTCCGCCGGAACGGGCCCGGTCGTGCGCGCCCGGTGCTCCAGCGCCGCCGCGCACAACGCCCGTACCGCCGCCCCGAAGCGCTCCTGGGAGGCGGGCTGCGCCGGCCCCAGCAGCCGTAGCTTCAACTCGGCGCGCGCCGACGCCAGTTCGTCCTTCTCCGGATGCCGTACGGCGTCCAGCAGAGCCGGAACCCCGGCCGCGTCCGGGGTCAGGACCGTCGCCGCCGCCACCGTCGGGAAGGCCGTACGGAACGCCGGTTCGGGGAGGTCGCCGGTGTTGGCCACCGCGTAGGGCTTGCCGCTCGCCAGGAAGTCGGTGATCACACTGGACACGTCGCTGATCAGCAGGTCGGCGACGTTGAAGCAGGCGTAGAGCGAGGGGCGGGCGTCCGCGACGACCCGGTGTCCGCCGTCCGGGAGGGACGCCCAGTAGGCCTCCTCCCAGGCCGCCGTCACCCGGGCCACCGCCTCCGCCCGGCCCGGCGAGGGGACCGACCGGACGAGCATCCGCTCGGCCGCGTCGGCGGCCGGCCGGAAACCGGCCGTGGTGAGCCGGTCCAACTCCGCTGTGAGACGCACGAGTTCCGCCGACGGCGCGGTGGTGCGGGAGCGGTTCGCCGCGTGGATCAGCGCCCGGATCCGGCGGTCCGCGGCGCCCGCCCGCGGATCCACCGAGCCGGTCAGCGGATGCGGCTTGTACAGCAGCCGCACCCCCGGGTCCGCGAGCAGCGCCCGTACGAGGTTCTCCCCGGCCGCGATCACCGAGGTGTTGCCCGGATTGCCGTCCCAGCCCTCCCAGGTCGGCGCGTACAGCACGGTCACGGGGCGTCTGGCCGGCGGGCCCGCGTACGGGCGTACGGCGTCCAGTTGCGGACGGCCGATCTCCACCACGTCCTTGTCCTCGACCCCCACCTCGGCCAGCGCGTACCGCTCGCGTGCCGCCGGACCGGCCACCCACACCTCGTCGTACGCCTTCGCGTACGGATTGCAGGACGACAGCTTGTCGCTCTCCCCGTGGTTGACGAAGGCGTGCTTGATGGTGGGGATGCGCAGCACCTGCGAGGTCTTGCCCGAGTTGGAGGGGTGGATGAGCACCTGGAGCGTGGAGTGCTCGAGCCGCATCAGCGTGGGCACCTTCGGCAGGCACACGATCGGGATGTCGGTCGCCGCGATCTTCGGCACCATGAACCGCTCGCGCAGGATGATCACCGGCCGGGCGTCCAGCGCGGCCAGCGGCTCCAGCCACATACCGGCCTGGTAGGCGGAGGACACCCCGCCGGAGAAGTACAGCCCGACCGTCGGCCGGTACTCCGCCAGCCACGCGTCGAACCAGTCGAGGACCTCCTGCTCGTCCGCCGGGCGCCGCCCCGGCAGCAGCCGCAGCAGCAGAACGCCCAGCCCGGCCAAAACCAGTGCCAGCGACAGCGTGACACCGGCCGCCGCGCACCGGGTGTCGTCGGTCACCGCCGTCCCCGTCAGTCCGGCCGTCGCGGGCAGGCCGAACACCAGCAGCCGCTGCCCGGCACGGCGCAGCAGCACGGGCGGGGCGGGGGAGAGCCGCAGCGCGCGGGCGTCGATGTTCCGGGTCACCACGGGCAGCGTGCGGGTACGGCGGACCAGCACCGACACCGCCTGGACGGCGCAGTGCAGCCCGTAGAAGGCGAGCAGCGCGGCGACGAGCGGGGCGTACTGCGTCTCCCGGTGCTGCTCGCCGAGCCGCAGCAGCCCCACCACCAGCAGCAGATCGCGCAGCACGTGGCGGACGGTGACGTCCGCGTGCGACTTGGCGAACAGCGACACCATGCCGGGCTGCCACCGGTACAGCACGCACTCGGCCGCCAGGGACACGGCGGTCGCGGCGACGAGCAGCGATACGTGCGGCAGGAGCGCCGCCACCGCCTGTGCGAGGACGGCGGCGACGAGCACGGCACCCACCAGCCCTCCCAGGAGGCTCGGCGGACGGGGAAGAGGTACGGGCACTGCGGTCACTCCAGGAGTGTCGGGACGGACCAGGTCGTCCGTGCCCGGTTAACGCCCGGTGACCGCCCGACGACACGCGCGTATCCGTGGGGAGGCCGCGGAAGGGGCTGCCGCTCCGGCCGGCCCGTCCGCGGTGGCCTCAGCGGCCGGGGCCCGTCCGCTGTCTGCCGGCCCTTGTTCCGGATGGCGGCCGGTGCTGTCCGTAGCGTGGACCAGTGACGGGTCACACATCCCGTTCACGTAGATTGCCCGGTGAGCAGGGCGGGCCAGGAGAGGGGACGGCGGCAAGGTGGCAGGGGCAAGGCGGGCCGTGGGCGAGGCGCGCAGGATCGTCGTCAAGGTCGGCTCCTCGTCGCTGACCACCGCGGAGGGCGGACTGGACGCCGACCGGGTGGACGCGCTGGTGGACGTACTGGCGAAGGTGCGCAACGCGGGGCCGGACCGCAGGACCCCGGCCGAGGGCGGCGGCGGGCGACGGGCGGGCGGCGGGGAGCGGGAGATCGTCCTCGTCTCCTCCGGTGCCATCGCCGCCGGACTCGCCCCGCTGGGGCTGCGCCGCAGGCCCCGGGACCTGGCCCGGCAGCAGGCCGCCGCCAGTGTCGGCCAGGGGCTGTTGGTCGCCCGCTACACCGCCTCCTTCGCCCGCTACGGCGTCCGCGTCGGCCAGGTGCTGCTGACCAGTGACGACATGAGCCGCCGCGCCCACCACCGCAACGCCTCCCGCACCCTGGACAAGCTGCTGGCGATGGGCGCGTTCCCGGTCGTCAACGAGAACGACACCGTCGCCACCGACGAGATCCGCTTCGGAGACAACGACCGGCTCGCCGCCCTCGTCGCCCACCTGGTCCGCGCCGACCTGCTGGTGCTGCTCTCCGACGTGGACGGCGTCTACGACGGCGACCCCGCCCGCCCCGGCACCTCCCGTATCGCCGAGGTCAGGGGCCCCGGGGACCTCACCCACGTCGAGATCGGCAGCGCCGGCAAGGCGGGCGTCGGCACCGGCGGCATGGTCACCAAGGTCGAGGCCGCCTCGATCGCCGCCGCCGCCGGCATCCAGGTGGTGCTGACCAGCACGGTGCACGCCGCCGACGCCCTCACCGGCGGCGACACCGGCACCTACTTCCACCCCACCGGGCGCCGCTCCGCCGACCGGCTGCTGTGGCTCCAGCACGCCTCCGCGCCGCAGGGCTCGATCACCCTCGACGACGGTGCCGTGCGCGCGGTCGTCCAGGGCCGCAAGTCGCTGCTGCCGGCCGGGATCGCCGGTGTCGACGGCGAGTTCAGCGCGGGCGACCCGGTGGAGCTGCGGGACCGCGAGGGGCGGGCGGTGGCCCGGGGCCTGGTCAACTTCGACGCCAAGGAGATCCCGCTCCTGATCGGCCGCTCCACCCATGAACTCGCCCGGGATCTCGGACCGGAGTACGAACGCGAGGTCGTACACAGGGACGATCTGGTGGTCCTGCATCCGTAATGTGCCGAATCGTCCGCCCCCGGTGGTGGACGTTCCGCAAAAGCGCCCCACGGGCCCCGACGGCCTGCTCAACTTTGTTGCGAGGACACATCCGCCCGACCACCGGGTGGGTCCGCGCGTGAAGGAGGCCGTCGTGAGACGAGTGCGCCCGGGGACGACGGCGTCTCGCGGTGCCGGCTCCCGTGCGGCCGGCGAGGAGCGTGCTCTGAGCAGCGTCACGACCGGTGACCGGTGCCAGGGCGGCGCCGAACCCCGGGACCTGCCCCGCCTGTGGCACGTCACCCTCAGCGTCTCCGGCGCGCCCGCCCCCGTCACCGAGGTGCGGCGGTCGCTGGAGCAGCTCGCCCACGACCACCCGTTCCTGCTGACCAGCCGCTACGCCGACGACCACGCGGAGATCCGCTACTGGGAGGAGGCCCGCGATCTGCACGACGCGGCCGCCGTCGCGCTGCGCCTGTGGGGCGAGCACCGCCAGACCGCCGGCCTGCCGCCGTGGGAGATCGTCGGCCTGGAGGTCATCGACCGGGCCACCTACCACCAGCGCGTCGCCGCCGGGTACGGGCCGGTGCCGGCCACCCCGGTGGGCGTCCATCCCTTTTGAGCCCGTGTCTCATGGTTCGGGATGACCGCCGTCCGGGCCGGCCGCCCGCACTACCCTTCCCTCATGACCACGCTCTCGCCGTACGACTCGATGTCCCCGGTCAACCAGGCCGCCTACCGGGCCAAGGGGGCCGCCGCGACCCTCGCGCCGCTGCCGCGGGCCGTCAAGGACGACGCGCTGCTCGCCGTCGCGGACGCGCTGGAGGTCCGTACGAGCGAGATCGTCGAGGCCAACGCCGAGGACGTCGCCCGGGCCCGTGAGGCCGGCATCAGCGAGGGCATGATCGACCGGCTCACGCTCACCCCCGAGCGGGTGCGCGCGATCGCCGCCGACGTACGGGACGTGGCCGCGCTGCCCGACCCGGTCGGCGAGGTCGTCCGCGGCTCCACGCTGCCCAACGGCATCGATCTGCGCCAGGTCAGGGTGCCGCTCGGTGTCGTCGGGATCATCTACGAGGGCCGCCCCAATGTGACCGTCGACGCCGCCGCCCTCTGCCTGAAGTCCGGCAACGCGGTCCTGCTGCGCGGCTCGTCCTCCGCCTACCGGTCCAACACCGCGCTGGTGCGGGTGCTGCGCGACGCCGTGCACGGCGCGGGCCTGCCCGCCGACGCCGTCCAGCTGGTGCCGGGCGAGAGCCGCGACAGCGTGCGCGAGCTGATGCGCGCCCGTGGCCTGGTCGACGTACTCATCCCGCGCGGCGGCGCCTCGCTGATCAACACCGTCGTGCGGGAGTCCGTCGTCCCCGTCATCGAGACCGGCACCGGCAACTGCCACGTCTACGTGGACGCGCAGGCCGACCTGGCCATGGCCGTCGAGATCCTGGTCAACTCCAAGGCCCAGCGGGTCGGCGTGTGCAACGCGGCCGAGACGCTCCTCGTCCACCAGGACATCGCCGCCGAGTTCCTGCCCCGCGCCCTGGACGCGCTCGCCGACGCCGGGGTGACCGTGCACGCCGACGAGCGCGTGATGGCGTACGCCAAGGACTCCCGCGCCACCGTCGTGGAGGCCACCACGGAGGACTGGGAGACCGAGTACCTCTCCTACGACATCGCCGCCGCCGTCGTCGACTCCCTCGACCGGGCCGTCGAGCACATCCGGCTGTGGACCTCCGGCCACACCGAGGCCATCGTCACCACCTCGCAGCAGGCCGCCCGCCGGTTCACCCAGCTGGTGGACTCCACCACCGTCGCGGTGAACGCGTCCACCCGGTTCACCGACGGCGGCCAGTTCGGGTTCGGCGCGGAGATCGGCATCTCCACGCAGAAGCTGCACGCCCGGGGGCCGATGGGCCTGCCGGAGCTGACCAGCACCAAGTACATCGTCACCGGCGACGGTCACGTACGGCGCTGAGCCGCCGAGGCGTCCCGGCGGACGGATGAATGTGCGTACCGTCTGCCCAAAATGACCCCCCAGGTCTACTCTGGACGCGTGCCGGAGGACGTGGGGGGCACGCCGTTCCCTGACGGCGGGGAGCCCGACGACGACCACGACCGCGGGGTGTCGGACGAAGAGTTCGCCTCCGTGGTCTTCGACGAGGCGTTCGTACAGGCGGCCGAGGCGCACGAGCCGACCGCCGTCGAGCGCCTCCTGGCGGCCGCGCAGGCCAGAGCCGAGGCCTCCGAGGCAGAGGCCCACCGGGCCCGCGCGCGCGGCGAGCGGTACGACGACGGGTACGGCGGCCACCGGGGCGGCTACGACGACCGGGACGACGACCCCGACGCCCTGGAGGACGGCTACGGCTTCCCGGGCTCCTACGGCAGACAGGTGCGCTGGCACCGTCCCGTCGCCTGGATGCTCGCCGTGGTGATGGGCGTCGGCATGGTCGCGCTCGCCTTCTCGGCCGTCTACCGGGGCGGCTCCTCCAGCCGGCAGGACCCGGCCCCGCCGCCCGCCACCACCGGCGTGGAGCAGGGCGGCGCGCCGACACCCTCCGCGCCGGCCGGCCACTCCCGGCAGACCGTCCCGTCGATCCCGCCCGGCAGCCCCTGAGAACCGGCCCGCCGACCTGTTGAGAACCTGTCAGAAGTTGGCCTCGGCAGGGCGTTTACCGGGACCCTCCCCGACCTACCCTGAAGATATGGGAGGGCCTTCGGACCCACCCGAGGGGACGCCCGAGGGAGCCCCCGGAGGTGGAGAGGACGAGTACAGGTCCGTCGTCTTCGACGAGTCCTTCGTCCGCGCTGCCCGGCTCCAGGAGTACTCCGCCCAGGAGCGCATCACCGACCACGCCCCCGCCGTACGCCGCCGCCCGCCGCGCAGCCGCGGCGGACTGTCCCGGCAGGCGCTGATCCTGGTCCTGCTGATCGCCGTGGCCTTCGGCACCGCCGTCTACATGGGCGTACGCCACCCCTACCGCAGTCCCGCGGCCGACCGGCCCGCCGAGCCGCTGCGGATGACCGTCGTCCCGCTCGCCCCGCGGGGCGAGGTCCCCGGCACCACCGACGTCGAACAGCTGTACGCGCGCAGTCCCGCGGCGGGGTTCCGGCCCGGCGCCGAGGGGGTGCCGCTCCCGGCGTCCCGGCGCACCGAGCACTTCTCCGACGGGCAGGTGGTGTCCGCGCTGCTCACCGCCAAGGACTACCTCGTACGCTCCGGACTCGACCCGGGGGTGCTCACCGGCGGCGAGACCCGGCCGGTGCGGGTGCTGGTGGACTCCGGTCAGCTGGACCAGTTCGACGAGAGTTTCGACCGGCCCACCTCCGACGGGCGGCACGCGCCCACCGGATGGCTGGTCCGCTTCGACCCCGCCCGGGTGCGGCTGGCCGACCACGAGATCCGCGTCCGGGGCACCATGCAGGCCGCCGAGACCGACTCGTCCACCCTCGAGGTCGTCACGGATCACACCTTCGTCTACGCGCTGCGTCCGGCCGGGCCGGGGCGGGACACCGAGGCGTCCCTCTTCACCGTCCGGCGGGAACTGCACTTCCGCTTCGACCGCGACGATCTGCGGCTGCACCAGGCGGAACTCGTCCTCGCGTACGTCCAGGCCGGGCCGCTGTCCTGCGCGGAGGACGCGACCACCCGCCTGAACCCGTTGCTCTTCGGCCAGACGGCGAAGTCCGCCACCCCCACCGGCACCGACCCGTACGCCACGGGCAGCACCGCGGCCCTGTGCGGCACCCTGGCCCCCGGCGCCCAGCCAAAGCTGTGATCGCCCCGCGTTCAGCCCCTCCGGCGTCTGAGGAGCGGGGGCTGGGGCGGAGCCCCGGGGCCGGGACGGGAAGGGGCGGCGGGGGCGAGGAAACTACGCCCCGTCGTGCGGCGGCTCGTCGTCCCCCGCGGCCGGCTTCGGCGGCGGCGCCGACGTGAACCCGCCGAAGCCGCGACGGACCCGCCCGCCCAGATCCCCCGCACCACCCGCGATATCACTGACCAGCTTCATCAGCGGATCCTTCGAGCCACGCACATCCCCCGCGTAACTACTCGCCGACTCCCGCCAGGAATCCCGCACCGACGCGTCCTTGTCCTCCTCGCGGCGCGGATAGTGCCCGTCCATGATCCGCTGGAAGTCACGGGACGCCGCCCACTTCTTCAGCTCCGCCGCCCGCACCGTGGTGAACGGGTGCGAACGGGGCAGCACGTTCAGGATCTTCAGCACGGAGTCGCGCAGATCCCCGCCCGCCTCGTACTCCTCGGCCTGCTCCAGGAACGCGTCCACGTTCATCTCGTGCAGATGGTTGCCGCCCGCGATCTTCATCAGGCCGCGCATCGAGGCCTGTACGTCCTGGCCGACCAGCAGCCCCGCACGGTCCGCCGACAGCTCCGACTTGCGGAACCACTCCCGCAGCGCGGTCACGATCGCCATGATCGCGACATTGCCGAGCGGGATCCACGCGACGCGGACCGCCAGCGACGTCAGGAAGAGCAGGATCGTCCGGTACACCGCGTGCCCGGACAGCGCGTGCCCGACCTCGTGCCCGACGACCGCCCGCATCTCCTCCTCGTCGAGGAGCTCCACCAGACCCGTGGTCACCACGATGATCGGCTCGTCCAGGCCGATGCACATCGCGTTCGGATTCGGGTCCTGCTTGACGTACATCGGCGGGACCTTCTCCAGGTCCAGGATGTAGCAGGCGTCCCGCAGCATGTCGTTGAGATGCGCGAACTGCCGGTCCGAGACCCGCACCGAGTCGGACAGGAACAGCAGCCGCAGACTGCGCTCGGGCAGCAGACCGCTCAGCGCCTTGAACACCGTGTCGAAACCGGTCAGCTTGCGCAGCGCCACCAGCGCGGAACGGTCCGCCGGATGCTCGTACGCGCGCGTGGAGATCCCGGGGAAGCGCCTGCGCTGCCTGCTCGGCACGCTCTCGTGCCCGTTGTGCTGATGGCCGTCGGACATGTATCCCCCATGTGCGTCTGGTGACCCCTCGCGGCCCCTGGTGCGGCCCTTGCGCGTCCCCCGCGGCGAAGCCCAGCCTAGGCGGAGTTACCTTGGACGGGCAGTGCCGGACGAACGGGACGGCCGAGGAGGTGCGAGATCTTGATCCGGGTGCTTCTGGTCGTGATGCTGGTGGGCTGCGCGCTCACCGCGTGGTTCCTGCTGCGCGGCTACAGCCGGAAGGACGACTGAGCGGCGCGGAAGGTTCCTGACGTCCTCCCGTCGGCCCTCCTGTCCGCCCTCGCGTCCGTTCCCCCCGTCCGCCCTCGCGTCCGTTCCCCCCGTCCGTCCTCGCGTCCGCCCGGAACGGCGGAGTCGGCGTGATCGCCGCGAAGGCCCCCGCATACGATGAGGCCACGTCTTTATCCCGCCCACACGCGATAGGTCCTGCCGAAGATGAGCATCCACAGCGCCGCTGCCCAGTTCGCCACCCTTGCCGCCGAGGGCGGAGAGCACAGTGGCAACCACGAAAGCCTCAACCCCGCCCTGGTCGGCGGTGGAGCCCTGTTCATCCTGCTGCTCCTGCTCTGGATCACCACCCGCTTCAACCGCGACCGCTGAGCCCGGGGACGGCCGCCCTGGCGGACGGGGTCCCCGGGCGGGGCCGGTAGGGTCTGCACGCATGGGAGAGCAGGACATGCCTACCGGCCCCGGCAGCGGCCCGTCCCGGCAGGGCAGACGCCGTCTCGGCGTGATGGGCGGCACCTTCGACCCGATCCACCACGGGCACCTGGTGGCCGCCAGCGAGGTCGCCGCGCAGTACGGCCTCGACGAGGTGGTGTTCGTTCCCACCGGCCAGCCGTGGCAGAAGAGCCACCGCGCGGTGTCCCCCGCCGAGGACCGCTATCTGATGACGGTCATCGCGACCGCCGAGAACCCGCAGTTCTCGGTCAGCCGCATCGACATCGACCGCGGCGGTGCCACCTACACCGTGGACACCCTGCGCGACCTGCGCGCGCTCAACCCGGACAGCGACCTGTTCTTCATCACGGGCGCCGACGCCCTCGCCCAGATCCTCACCTGGCGCGACAGCGAGGAACTGTTCTCCCTGGCGCACTTCATCGGCGTGACCCGGCCCGGCCACCATCTGACCGACGCCGGTCTCCCCGAGGGAGGGGTCTCGCTCGTCGAGGTTCCCGCCCTCGCCATCTCCTCGACGGACTGCCGTGCGAGAGTCGCCAAGGGAGAACCCGTCTGGTACCTGGTGCCGGACGGCGTCGTGCGCTACATCGACAAGCGCGACCTGTACCGCGGCGAGTGAGCCGAGAGGGGCACCGGTGAACGACCGATACGACGCGGGATACGGGGCCGACGGGGGCGCCCCGTACGAACTCGTCGGCTACGACGAGTACGGCCGACCCGTCTACCGCCAGGCCACGGACCAGCAGGCCCAGCAGTACGACGCCTACCAGCAGCAGGGCTACGGCTACGACCCGTACCGGACGGGCGGCCACCAGCAGCCCGGGTACGACCCCTACGGCACCGGGGCGGGCGCCCCGCAGCAGCCGCAGGCACCGTCGTACGACTCCTACGACTCCTACGGGGCCCAGCAGGGCACGCAGCAGGACGGCCGGAGCGGCCAGGACGCCCCGTACGACCCCTACGGGCAGCTCGGACAGACCGGGCAGCAGCCCCCCGTCACCGAGCAGACCGCGCACATCCCGCAGCAGCCCGGACCGGCCGGCGACGATCAGGAACCCGACGGGTCCGCGCCGGAGTACCGCACCGAGCAGTTCGCCTTCGTCGAGGAGCCCGACGGCGACTCCGAGGACGTCATCGACTGGATGCAGTTCACGGAGAACCGCACCGAGCGCCGCGAGGAGGCCAAGCGCCGCGCCCGCAGCCGGATCATCGCCCTCGCCGTGGTGTTCGCCCTGGTCGCGGCCGGTGGCGTCGGCTACCTCTGGTACGCGGGGAAGCTCCCGGGAGTGTCCGATTCCGGCACCGGCACGGGCACCACGACGGCCGCCGGAGCGCAGAAGCGGGACGTCGTCGTCGTCCATCTGCACGACACCACCAACGGCGGCACCGCCACCGCCCTGCTCGTCGACAACACCACCACCGAACAGGGCACCACCGTCCTGCTGCCCAACTCCCTCGCCCTCACCGGCGACGACGGCTCCACCACCACGCTCGCCAAGTCCGTCGAGGACGACGGCTCCGAGGGCACCAGGACCGCCCTCGACACCGTCCTCGGCACCGACATCGAGGGCAGCTGGCGGCTGGACACCCCCTTCCTGCTCACCCTCGTCGACCTCGTCGGCAACATCGAGGTCGACACCGACACCGACGTGCCCGACCCGGACGCCAAGAAGAAGGGCGAGGCACCCCTGGTCAAGAAGGGGAAGGGCCAGACCCTCAGCGGCAAGATGGCCGTCGCCTACGCCACCCACCGCGGCTCGGGCGAGGACCAGAACGCCCAACTGGAGCGGTTCGGTCAGGTCATGCACGGCGTGCTGCGCAAGATGACCTCCGACCCGGACGCCGCCACCGTCACCGTGCAGACCCTCGGCCAGATCCTCGAGCCGCCGCTCACCGACAAGGACCTGGGCGCCTTCCTCGCCCGGCTCTCCGAGCGCGCCAAGGGCGGCGACCACAAGAGCGCGCTGCTGCCCGTCCAGGAGGACGGCACGCTCACCGCCGAGGCCAGTGACAGCGTCGTCAAGGACGTCCTCGGCGGCACCGCGAAGAGCCCCGACAAGAACGCCGCCGTCAGCGTCTCCGTACGCAACGCCACCGGTACGAAGGACAACACCGAGAAGGCCCGCGTGGTGCTCCTCAACGGCGGCTTCACCTTCCGGGACGCGGGCGCCGCCGGCGCCGCCGAGGCGTCCTCCGAGGTGGTCTACGCGGACGCCGCCGACAAGGAGAACGCCACCGAGGTCGCCAAGACCCTGGGGCTGCCCGCCGACTCCGTCAGCAAGGGCAAGACCTCCGCGAACGCCCGCGTCTCCGTCGTCCTCGGCCAGGACTACGAACCCGGCTCCTAGTTGTCTCCGGGCGCACCCTCTCTTGTCGCGTGGGGTGCGCCCGGCGGTCCGTGAGACCCTTGACAGCAAGTGTCCGCCGACCGAAAGCCTCGCAGTGACCGCAACCGACCGTTCCATCGAGCTCGTCACCGCCGCCGCCCAGGCGGCCGCCGACAAGCTCGCGCACGACATCGTCGCCTACGACGTCAGTGACGTGCTGTCCATCACCGACGCCTTCCTGCTCGCCTCCGCGCCCAACGACCGTCAGGTCAAGTCCATCGTCGACGAGATCGAGGAGCGGCTCAGCAAGGAGCTCGGCGCCAAGCCGGTCCGCCGCGAGGGCGACCGCGAGGCCCGCTGGGTGCTGCTCGACTACGTCGACATCGTCGTCCACGTCCAGCACAGCGAGGAGCGCGTCTTCTACGCCCTGGAGCGGCTGTGGAAGGACTGCCCCGAGCTGGAGCTGCCCGAGGAGGCCAAGGCCACCCGCGGCAAGGCCGCCGAGCACGCCAAGCTCCAGGAGGCCGAGGAGGCCGCGCAGACCGGCGGTGAGTGGTGAGCGCCACGGGTGAGGTGAGCGGGTCCGCGCGCCGGGGCCGCCGCGTCATCCTGTGGCGGCACGGCCAGACGTCCTGGAACGTGGAGCGCCGCTTCCAGGGCTCCACGGACGTGGAGCTCACCGAGACCGGCGTCGCCCAGGCGCGCCGGTCCGCGCGTCTGCTCGCGGGGCTGAAGCCCGACGCGATCGTCGCCTCCGACCTGCGGCGGGCCGCGGCCACCGCCGCCGAGCTCGCCGCGCTCACCGGCCTCGGCGTCATCCACGAGGAGGCGCTGCGGGAGACCTACGCGGGCGTCTGGCAGGGCCTGACGCACGACGAGATCATCGCCAGGCACGGCGACGAGTACGCCGCGTGGAAGCGCGGTGAGCCGGTCCGCAGGGGCGGCGGTGAACTCGAGACCGAGGTCGCCGACCGCGCCGCCCCCGTGGTGCTGCGGTACGTCGAGAAGCTCCCGGAGGACGGCACGCTCGTCGTGGTCAGCCACGGCGGCACCATCCGCACCACCATCGGCCGGCTGCTGGGACTCGACCCGCGCAGCTGGGAGAGCCTGGGCGGTCTCACCAACTGCTGCTGGTCCGTCCTCGGCGAGGGCGCCCGCGGCTGGCGGCTGCTCGAGCACAACGCCGGCACCCTGCCGGAACCGGTGCTCGGCGACGACGACTGACGGCGCCGCGATCCGGCCCCGGGACGCCCCGGGACCCGGATTTCACTTTCCGGCAGGTCGCAGGCTAAAGTTCTTCTTGTTCGCCCCGCCGAGCGGGAAGAACACCAGGAAGCCGCCCAGCGTGGCAACCAGGGGCTATAGCTCAGTTGGTAGAGCGCCTGCATGGCATGCAGGAGGTCAGGAGTTCAATTCTCCTTAGCTCCACATGACGAAGATCCCGCCTCCCGCCAGGGAGGCGGGATCTTTCGTTGTCCGCCGTTGAGCGGCAGGGTCCCGGCACGCGTATAGCTCTGCGAGGCGTCGAGCCGTGTCCCGACCGGTACAACGGCGTCGCTGACCGTGTCGGCCCGGTCGTGGCAGAATCAAACGGCCGGAAGGGGGCGCGGCCCGACGGGAGGGAGTTGTGATGCCTGCGAGCATCCTCGAGGGGGTCGACCACCTCCTCGGAGCGGTGTCGACGCCACGGACCTCGACCCGGCTCGGCTGCCCTTCCTGCGGTTCCGCGCACATCGCCCAGGTACTCGGCGACAACGGAGGGATCTCCTACGTGTGCACGGCCTGCGGCCACAGCTGGAGCTGACCGATGGGTGCACACAGGCGGAAGTGCGACTGGTGCGGCAGCGGGACGCCGATCGTACGGGACATGGAGCCGATCAATCCCGACTACCAGTACTGGTGCGAGGAATGCGCGCGGGCGCTGATCATAAAAGGCGACCCCATCGAGACGTACCGGGAACTCGAGGGGGAGCCGATCTACGGCCGGCTGCTGGAAGAGCACTGCACACTCAAACGCTTCTATTCGTTCGTGACCGCCTAGTCCGACAGCGCCGGGCCCTCGGAAACGGGCATTTCGGGACATGGGCGAGTGGGGCGAAACCGATTTGGTGTTGAGCCGGGTCGACCGTGTAAAGTTGGCGAAGCCGCCGGGGAAACCAGGCGGAGCAGCGCGAGGGGCTATAGCTCAGTTGGTAGAGCGCCTGCATGGCATGCAGGAGGTCAGGAGTTCAATTCTCCTTAGCTCCACAGAAGTAGAGGGCGGATCATCCGAAAGGATGCTCCGCCCTCACTGCTTGTTCCCGACCCCGCCCCCGGCCCCGGACCGTCCCGGACCGCCGTGGCGGCCCGGGACCCGGGTGCTAGCGGCCCAGGGCGCGCCGGCCGCGCCCCTGCGAGAGCACCGGCAGATTGCGCGACGGCGCCTTCGCCTGCGGCGACTCGTCCTCGATGCGCAGCGCCAGCGCCGGGCAGCGGCGCACCGCCCGCAGCGCCTTCGCCTCGGCGAAACGCGGCACCTGTGCCTGAGCCACCGTCGGGAAGCCGTCCGCGCCGAGCTGGAACACCTCCGGGAGGATGTCCGCGCACAGGCCGTGGCCGCGGCACAGCGTCCAGTCGACGTAGATCTTCTGGCGGCTGGGGCCGTTCTCCTCGCCTCCTCCGCCCGGGATGCCCGTAGGGGCCCTGCCCCCCTCGAAGAGCGGCAGAACGCCCGCCACGGGCCGTCCGCAGCCGTTTCCGAGGACATGGGCGGCGAGGTCGTCGGTGAACGCCTTGACGGTCGACTCCAGGAACATCGCTGAGCCGTCCGGGTGCGAACACGCCCCGCGCCGCTTCACGTTCTTCGCGACCTGCTTGACCGCCTCCAGGGCGGCGGGGCCGCCGCCGTTGAGGATGTCCTCCAGGCCGCGCGCGGCGGCCGGCAGCCCCAGATAGCAGGGGCCGCACTGGCCGGCGCTCTCCTCCGCCAGCCACTGGGCGACCCGCAGCGACTCGCCCAGCGGACAGGTGTCCTGACTGATCGGCAGGATCGCGCCGGCGCCGAGCGCACCGCCCACCGCGTCCAGGGAGTTACGGGAGACGATCGCCTCGTTGACGGTCGCCGCGTCGATCCACTTGCCGTGGTAACCGCCCGTCAGCACCCCCTGCGGCACCGGCGGGGCGCCGGCGAGCTGGAGGATGTAGCGCAGCGGCACACCCGTCGGCGCCTCGATGACCATGGGGCGGGCCACCGCACCCGACACCGTGAGCATCACGGTGCCCGGTTCGTCGTACAGGCCGGTGTTGCCGTAGCGCTCCGGGCCCATACGGGCGGCGATGGCCAGCTGGGCGAAGGTCTCGGCGTTGGACAGCAGCGTGGGCGCGCCGCCGACGCCGTTCTTCGAGGCGCTGGTCTTGCGGCCCGGCGGGACGGCCGGACCGCCGTCGATGGAGCGGATCAGGGAGGCCGCCGCGCCCGTGACCATACGGACCGGGTTGCGCTGCACGCGGGCGCGCAGCGCGGAGCGGCGGCCGTTGTTCAGGCCGCGTTCGGCGAGCGCGGCCTCCATGGACCGCTGGGTGGACTCCCGGGTGACCCCCACCACGAGCGTGCGGGCACCCATGGCCTCGGCGCACAGCAGCGCGCCGTCCAGGATGAGATGAGGGGCACGGTTGATCAGCACCGTGTCCTTGCGGCAGGCCGGTTCGTCCTCGCTTCCGTTGACGACGACGACCGGCCGGACACCGCGCTTGATCGCCGTCTCGGCGACCGAGCGCAGCTTCTTGTGGAAGGGGAACCCCGCGCCGCCTCGGCCCCTGAGGTTGATGCGTTCGGCGAGCTGCGCGAGCTGCTCACCGCCCAGGGGCTCCAGCGGCCCGTGCACCTTGAGGTGCATGGGCAGATCGAGCCGGTCGACAAGGTCGAAGCCCGACGTGAGCTGGGGAAGCCCGACCACGCGGACTTCGGGTACGTCGGGCAGGGCCTCGTTCACTTAAAGCCTCCGGAAGGCGTGTTCCAAGGTTCGCCCGAACCCGGCGCGTCGAAGTCGTAGGACGACGACGTGCCGGGCTGTGGTGCATTGGCGGGACCGCTGTTGTACGTGTCACCCGGGTTGTACGTGCCGTAGGCGGCGTTCGTCTCACCGGTGTCGTACACATCACTCGAGCCGTACCCGGAACCGGTCGAATTGTCATAGGTCGGGATGTTGAATCCCGTGTCCTGGAGCGGGTCGTACGCCGACGGCGGTGCCTCGCCGACCGGCGGCGGGGACGGGATCGGCCAGTTGCCCGAGGTGCTGGAGGGGCCGTCCACGACCGGGGGGATGGCCTGCGTGGGCTGCATGTCCAGTGGCAGTTCCATCCGGGCGGTGGCGTCGGTGAGGGGCGGCTGGCCGGCGGGAGGCCGGCCGGGCGTCGACACCGCGCGATAGGCGGCCGCGAAGCCGTTCGCCGGTTCCGGGGCGGGGACGCGCTCGGCGCTCTCGTACAGGGGGCGCTCCCCGCGCGGGCGGTCGCCGCCCCGCGCGGAGCCGCGCCCGCCGTATCCGGGCAGGGCGGACTCGGCCATCCGGGACCTGCTCTCCTCCAGCCGCTCCTCGCGGTCGCGCTGCTGGTCGGAGCCGAGCAGGACGGTGAGGCGGTCGGAGATTCTGCGCTTGACCCGGGCCGGGGAGGCCCGTATCAGCAGGGCGCCCATGACGCCGATCACCGACAGCATGTAGAGGATCAGGAAGACCGGCTTGGCCGCTCGACCCGCGTAGAGCCCGTGCACCAGCGCGGCACACCAGGCCGGGTAGGCCAGCATGTGCATGGCCCGCCAGCGGGCCGCGACCGGCGCCGGGGAGGCGAACCGGTTGCGCAGCACACCGGTGATGCCCACGAAGATCATCAGCATTCCGGCGAGGGTGCCGAGCCCGATGAGGAAGGACCTCCCCTGGACGGCCTCGTCGTCGGTGAGCAGCAGGCCGAAGGGGATCACCGCGGCGATCCAGCTGGTGTGCTCCTGGCCCAGCTTGATGCCGATGTGCACCAGCAGGAAGACGACCGAGGCGACCGCGGTCGTCCGGTGCACCGCCTGGGCGAGGATCCGCTGACGGGGGCCGAGCAGGATCCGGTCCTGGGCGACGAGTCCCCAGATCACCGAGCAGCTCAGGCAGACGAGCGACAGGACGCCCACGCCGAAGCTGAGGAACTCGGCGAGCCAGTCGTCCGCCGTGCTGTCGTCCGGCCTCATGACCTGCCTCCCTGCGTCACGACGCGGAGCGGGCACACCGGAGCCGCAGCCGACCGGCCCCGAACGGGGGGTGGGCTGCTGTCTGGACGAGGGTTCATGGGGGCAACTCCGAAGGTTCGGTCAAGCGGTCCCGCTGCCGAACTCTAAGGCGTCGTCATACCGATGAGTACGCGGTTTGAGTTATTGCGCTGTTATCAAAAGACAATCTGGCCGTAGTGATGTCCCTTAGGGGTTATTACGCGAAGTAAATCTTGACCTTGGGTCAGCGTGTCGGAGAAGCGCGTCGCGGCCGGAACGGCGCCTGCGGTACCCTGGCGCCATGCGTGCCGTACGCCTTCTGCTTAGCGGGCCGCGCTGATCAGTCCCGACCGCCGGTGACCGGCAGGTCGGAATCGGCGCGGCGTCCCCTCCTGTGCGAGGGGATTTTTCATTTCCGGGAAGTCCGCAGCAGCAGGCAGAGACGATCGATGGAGCATTGAGGATCATGAGCGAGACGAACCCCGCAGCCGCGGAGGCCGCGCCGCACCGCTACACGGCCGCACTGGCCGCCGAGATCGAGGCACGCTGGCAGGACTTCTGGGACGCCGACGGCACCTACGCCGCGCCCAATCCGAGCGGCGATCTGGCGGGTGACCCGGAGACGGCCGCCAGGCCCAAGAAGTTCATCATGGACATGTTCCCGTACCCCTCGGGTGCGGGACTGCACGTCGGACACCCGCTGGGCTACATCGCCACCGACGTCTTCGCCCGCTTCCAGCGCATGACCGGGCACAACGTCCTGCACACCCTGGGCTTCGACGCCTTCGGCCTGCCCGCCGAGCAGTACGCGGTGCAGACCGGCACGCACCCGCGCGTGTCGACCGAGGCCAACATGGAGAACATGAAGTCCCAGCTGCGCCGGCTGGGCCTGGGCCACGACAAGCGCCGGTCGTTCGCCACGATCGACCCCGAGTACTACAAGTGGACCCAGTGGATCTTCCTGCAGATCTTCAACTCCTGGTACGACGACGTGGCGAAGCGGGCCCGTCCGATCGCCGAGCTGGTCGAGCGCTTCGAGTCCGGTGAGCGCGCCGTCCCCGGCGGCCGCCCCTGGGGCGAGCTGACCGAGGCCGAGCGCGCCGACGTCCTGGGCGAGTACCGCCTGGCCTACGCCTCCGACGCGCCGGTCAACTGGTGCCCCGGCCTGGGCACCGTGCTGGCCAACGAGGAGGTCACCGCCGACGGCCGTTCCGAGCGCGGCAACTTCCCCGTCTTCAAGGCCAAGCTGCGCCAGTGGAACATGCGCATCACCGCTTACGCCGACCGTCTGCTGGACGACCTGGACGCCCTGGACTGGCCCGAGGCCATCAAGCTGCAGCAGCGCAACTGGATCGGCCGCTCCGAGGGCGCCCGCGTCGACTTCCCCATCGACGGCGAGAACATCACCGTCTTCACCACCCGCCCCGACACCCTGTTCGGCGCCACCTACATGGTGCTGGCGCCCGAGCACCCGCTGGTCGAGAAGTTCACCGGCGGGCAGTGGCCCGAGGGCACCCACGAGGCGTGGACCGGCGGTCACGCCACCCCGGCCGAGGCCGTCGCCGCCTACCGCGCGCAGGCCGCCTCGAAGTCCGACGTGGAGCGGCAGGCCGAGGCCAAGGACAAGACCGGCGTCTTCATCGGCGCGTACGCCGTGAACCCGGTCAACGGCGAGCAGGTCCCCGTCTTCATCGCCGACTACGTCCTGATGGGCTACGGCACCGGCGCGATCATGGCCGTACCGGCGGGCGACCAGCGCGACTTCGAGTTCGCGCGCGCCTTCGAACTGCCGGTCCGCTGCATCGTCGAGCCGACCGACGGCCGCGGCACGGACACCTCCACGTGGGAGGACGCCTTCGGGTCGCACGACGCGAAGATCATCAACTCCTCCAACGACGAGGTCACCCTGGACGGCCTGCCCGTCGGCGAGGCCAAGGCCCGTATCACCGAGTGGCTGGAGCGCGGGGGTCGCGGCGCCGGCACCGTCAACTTCCGGCTGCGGGACTGGCTGTTCAGCCGGCAGCGCTACTGGGGCGAGCCCTTCCCGATCGTCTACGACGAGGACGGCATCGCCCACCCGCTGCCCGAGTCGATGCTGCCGCTGGAGCTGCCCGAGGTCGAGGACTACAGCCCGCGCACCTTCGACCCGGACGACGCCGACACCCAGCCCGAGACACCGCTGTCCCGCAACGCCGACTGGGTCCACGTCACCCTGGACCTGGGCGACGGCCGCGGTCCGCGCCGGTACCGCCGCGAGACCAACACCATGCCCAACTGGGCCGGTTCCTGCTGGTACGAACTGCGCTACCTGGACCCGCACAACAGCGAGAAGCTGGTCGACCCGGCCATCGAGCAGTACTGGATGGGCCCGCGCGAGGGCATGCCGCACGGCGGCGTCGACCTGTACGTCGGCGGCGCCGAACACGCCGTACTGCACCTGCTGTACGCCCGCTTCTGGTCCAAGGTGCTGTACGACCTGGGGCACGTGTCGTCGGCGGAGCCGTTCCACAAGCTGTTCAACCAGGGCATGATCCAGGCCTACGTCTACCGCGACAGCCGCGGCATCGCCGTACCGGCCGCCGAGGTGGAGGAGCGCGACGGCGCCTACTGGTACCAGGGCGAGCGGGTCTCCCGGCTGCTGGGCAAGATGGGCAAGTCCCTGAAGAACGCCGTCACCCCGGACGAGATCTGCGCCGAGTACGGGGCGGACACGCTGCGGCTGTACGAGATGGCCATGGGCCCGCTGGACGTCTCCCGGCCGTGGGACACCCGCGCGGTGGTCGGCCAGTTCCGGCTGCTGCAGCGGCTGTGGCGCAACGTCGTCGACGAGGCGAGCGGCGAGCCGACCGTCGTCGACACCGACGAGGTCGACGAGGAGACGCTGCGCGCCCTGCACAAGGCGATCGACGGCGTGCGCGGCGACCTGGAGGGCATGCGCTTCAACACCGCCATCGCCAAGGTCACCGAGCTGAACAACCATCTGACCAAGCGGGGAGGGGCGCTGCCGCGCTCCGTCGCCGAGCCCCTGGTGCTGCTGGTCGCGCCGCTGGCCCCGCACATCGCCGAGGAGCTGTGGCGCAGGCTGGGGCACACGGACTCCGTGGTGCACCGGGACTTCCCGGTCGCCGACCCGGCGTACGTGGTCGACGAGACCGTCACCTGCGTCGTGCAGATCAAGGGCAAGGTCAAGGCGCGGCTGGAGGTGTCCCCGGACATCGCCGGGGACGAGCTGGAGAAGGCCGCGCTGGCCGACGAGCGGGTCGTCGCGGCGCTGGACGGCGCGGGCATCCGCAAGGTGATCGTCCGGGCGCCGAAGCTGGTGAACATCGTTCCGGCGTGAGGTGAGCGGGCTGTGGGCGCGTTCGGTTCGTGCGTTGGGTCCGTGCGTTCGGTCCGTGCGCTTGGTTCGTGCGTTGGGTCCGTGCGTTCGGTCCGTGCGCTTGGTTCGTGCGCTGGGTCCGTGCGTTCGGTGAGCGCGTGAGGTGAGTGTCAGGGGTCCGGGTGGTCCCCTACGGGCAGGTTCGGGGTTCTCCAGGAACTCCGTGCCTGCCCGTTGCGTTTACCGTTGAAGAGCGGCGTGTTGTGCGCCGGAACAGGTGAGCGGGCCCTGAGGAGGACTTCGTGGAGACGATGTTGGCAGTGGTCGCCCTGCTCTTCGTGCTCTTCGTCGTGGCCGGCGTCTACGCCACGGTGAAGGTGGTCGGCGCCGCCAAGCGCAGCGCGGACCGCCACCTCACCCAGGCCCGCCGCACGGTCGAGGACCACACCCTGCGGGCCAAGGCCTTCGCCCAGCCCGGCCCCGCCGGTGAGATCGCCCAACTGCGGCTGAAGCTGCGCACCTCCATGCGGGCCACCCAAGACGCCCTGGAGGCCGCCGTCGCCGAGGACGAGTCCCTCAAGGAGTCCCTCGGCCTCTTCCATCGCCTCAGCGCGCACGGCCATGAGCTGGACGGGGAGCTCAGGCGGCTGGAGTCCGAGCCGGACCGGGCCACCCTCGCCGCCCGGCTGCCCGATCTGCGCGAACGCACCGAGCGCATCATCGCGTCCGCGGACTCCCTGCGCTGGGCGGCCCGCGACCGCGCCCGCCGCTTCGCCTCCGACGATCTGGACACCCTGAGCGAGCAGATCGACATGGAGGCCGGGGCGCTGCGCCACTGGACCACCACGGAAGCACCCGACCAGGCACCCCCGCCCTGGCCCGAAGCGCCCGCCGCGGATGCTCCGACGGCCGGCCAGACCTGGCCGGAGACCGCCTCGGCGACGGATCCGGAGCCGACGCGGCCGGCCATCACCCCGCCGACGCCGCGCCCCACCTACCCCTGGCAGAAGAAGCCCCGCCCCGAGAGCACGACGTGAGCCGGTCCTGATCCGGCCACCGTCCGCCCCGGCCCGCGGGGCCGGGCTGCCGCAGGGGCACTACGGCAGGTAACCTCCAGCTCATGTCCCGCCATGTCGCGATCGTCACCGATTCAACGGCCTACCTGCCGGCCCGGACGATGGAGCGGCACCAGATCACGGCGGTGCCCCTGACCGTCGTCCTCGGCGACCGCGCGCTCGAAGAGGGCACCGAGATCTCCACGCGTTCCCTCGCCCAGGCCCTGCAGAAGCGGCGCCCGGTCACGACCTCCCGGCCCGGCCCCGAGGTGTTCGCCGAGACCTACCGCAGGGTCGCCGAGTCCGGCGCGACCGGCATCGTCTCGCTGCATCTGTCCGCCGAGCTCTCCGGGACGTACGACGCGGCCGTCGTCGCCGCCCGGCAGGCACCGGTGCCGGTACGGGTGGTGGACACCGGCATGATCGCGATGGCCCTCGGGTTCTGCGCGCTGGCGGCGGCGGAGACCGCGGAGGCGGGCGGCACGGTGGACGAGGCGGTCACGGCCGCGGAGAAACGGGCGGCGGGGACGGCCGCCTACTTCTACGTCGACACGCTCGACTATCTGCGCCGGGGCGGCCGGATCGGCGCCGCGCAGGCGCTGCTGGGCTCGGCTCTCGCGGTCAAGCCGCTGCTGCAGCTGGCGGGCGGGCGTATCGAACCGCTGGAGAAGGTGCGTACGGCGTCGAGGGCGATCGCGCGCCTGGAGGAGATCGCGGCCGAGCGGGCGGGCGGCGCGGAGGTCGACATCGCGGTCCACCATCTCGCCGCGCAGGAGCGGGCGTCGGCCCTCGCGGACCGGCTGCGGACCCGGCTGCCGGGACTGGCGGACCTGCACGTCAGCGAGGTGGGCGCGGTGATCGGGGCGCATACGGGGCCCGGACTGCTGGGAGTTGTGGTCTCGGCCCGGTGAGGGGCGGAGCGCTCGCAGGGGTGACGGAGTTGTCCACAATCACTCGCTGATCCACGGAAATCAACCAAGATCATCGCGAGTGGGGTGATGTGCCGGATGCTCCTGGCATGGCACTTCGATCACGCTCACGCACAGCGGCGGCGACCAGTGGTCCCGGCCGCCCACCCGCCTCCGACGGCCGCGCCCGCCACCGCCGCCCCCGCGTCCGGCACCGCGAGGCGGCGAACGAACTCCGGCGCCGGGCCCACTCCCTGTTCGACGACGACCGGGAGGACACCGGCCACGGCAGACGCCCTCCGAGCTGGGTGCGGCCGACCCTCCGTCCGCTCGCCCGGCCGGACGTCGTCGGCACGGCGGCCGGGGGGCAGGGGAGCGGAGCCGGCCGTGTGGTGGTGGCGGAGGCCCCGCCCGGCAGGGTGCGTCCGGCGCCGGGTGGGTGGCCACCCGGCACGGACCGATCGGCATCCGCGGACCGAACGCCCGCTCCCGATCCCGCGAGCGCCACAGCCCGCGCGACGGCCGGGCAGCACCCGGCTACGGCGATCGGTCCGGTAGCCGTGGCAGGCGCGAGGGTGGTCGACCGGCCGATGACCGGAGGCCGCGCCTCGGATGGGGAACGGGTGGCGCACACGGGCAGGTCGGCCGGTGTGGGCCGGGCACCTGAGAGGGGCCGGCGGGCGGATGCGGACCGGTCGGCGGGGCTGGGGAGGGCTCTTGCCGTGGAGTGTCGGGATCGGGCGGTGGATGCCGGGCTGCGGCCGGCCGACGCGGGCGTGGTGGAGGGCGGGGGCGGTCTTGCGGGGACCGGAGCGTTCGAGGGGGCCTCGGGTCGGCGGCCTCCGGCTGACGTGAGCGGGATGGAGGGCGAGGGCGCGAGGGCCTTCCCCGGCCGGGGGAGGGTGGGTCCCGCCCTGCGGGAGCGGTTGCCGGTGTGGGTGCAGGCCCGGTGTGGGCTGGAGCGGCGCAGCGTGGTCGCGTTGTCGGCACTGCTGGTGCTGGCCGTGGGTTTCGCGGTGCAGCACTTCTGGACCGGGCGGACCGAGCCGGTGCGGGCACCGGAGGTCGTACGGGCGGCGGTGCCGCACGGGGACACGGCGGCGAAATCCGTCGGCGCCTCCTCCGCCGCGCCCGAGATCGTGGTCGACGTCGGCGGCAAGGTGCGGGAGCCGGGCATCCATCATCTGCCCGCCGGTTCACGCGTCGAGGACGCGCTCCGGGCGGCCGGCGGCGTACGGCCCGGCACCAGGACCGACGCCCTGAACCGCGCCCGCTTCCTCGTGGACGGCGAGCAGGTGGTCGTGGGCGGCCCGGCACCCGCCGGAACCCCCTCCGGGGGCGGCGCGGGACCGCCGGGTACGACGGGTACGGCCGCGGGAGCAGGCCCCACCACCCCGGTGTCCCTCAACACCGCCACCCCGGACCAGCTCGACGCCCTGCCCGGGGTCGGCCCCGTGCTCGCCCGGCACATCGTCGAGTACCGCACCCGGAACAGCGGTTTCCGCTCGGTGGACGAACTCCGCGAGGTGAACGGCATCGGCGACCGCCGTTTCGCGGACCTGCGCGCCCTCGTACGGCTGTGAACAGCGCCCCCACCGCGCGCCGGCGCGTCCACGCCGCCTCCGGGAAGCGGCTCGGCGCCGCGCACCCCCGGCAGGAGGCACCGACGGATCTGCGGCTGGTGCCGCCCGCCCTGGCCGCCTGGGCCACGGCGGCGGTGATGCTGCACGCCCCGCCCGGCAGGGCGGCCGGCACGGTGATCGCCGCCCTGCTGACGGCCGGCGGCCTCCTCCTCGTCGCACGCGGCCGGCCGACCGGCCGGAGGCGGGCCACCGCGCACGCCGTCGCCGCCGTGCTGCTCTGCGTCGCCGCGGCCGCCGGATCGGCGGGACTGCACGGCGCGGATCTCCGCCGGGGCCCCGTGCCCGCCCTCGCGCGGGAGTACGCCCGGGTGACCGCCGAGGTGCAGATCACCTCGGACCCCCGGCTCACCCGGCCCCGGGTCAGCGGCAGCCACATGGCCCCGACGTCCGTACTGATCGAGGCCGACGCACGGCGTGTGGAGCGGGCCGACGGCACGGCGCGGACGACCCGCGCACCCGTGCTGCTGATCGTCGACCCGCGCCCGTCCGAGTCCCGGGAAGCCGCACCGGCCGCGAAGGGGACCTCCCCCTGGCTCGCCCTCCTCCCCTCCACCCGCCTCCGCGTCGAGGCGCGGCTCGCCCCGGCGATGGCGGGCGGTGACCGGTTCGCCGCCGTGCTGCGGGTGAAGGGCCGGGGCGGCCCGGACGCCGTGGGCCGGCCGTCGGGCCCGCAGCGGCTGGCGGGACGGCTGCGGGCCGGACTGCGGGAGGCCACCGACGGACTCCCGGCGGACGCGCGGGCGCTGCTGCCCGGGCTGGTCGTCGGTGACACCGCGAGGGTCACCCCGGAACTGGACGAGGCGTTCAGGGAGACCGACCTCACCCACACGCTCGCCGTCTCCGGAGCCAACTTCACCATCCTCCTCGCCCTGCTCCTCGGCCCGCCCGGCCTGGCCCAGCGGGCCGAACGGCGCGGACTCGCACCCCGCCTCGGCATCTCCCTGCGGGGCACGGCGCTGCTGGGCGCGGTCCTCTCCCTCGCCTTCGTCGTCGTGTGCCGGCCGGACCCCAGCGTGCTGCGGGCCGCCGCCTGCGGCTCCGTCGCCCTGCTCGCGCTCGCCACCGGCCGCCGCAGATCACTGATCCCCGCCCTCGCCACGGCCGTCCTGCTCCTGGTGCTCTACGACCCCTGGCTGGCCCGCAGTTACGGCTTCCTGCTCTCCGTCCTCGCCACCGGCGCGCTGCTCACCCTCGCTCCCCGCTGGAGCGCGGGACTGCGCGGGCGCGGGGTGCCGCCCCGCCTCGCGGAGGCGCTGGCCGCCGCGGGCGCCGCACAGGCACTGTGCGCGCCGGTCGTCGCCGTGCTGGCGGCGCGGGTGAGCCTGGTGGCCGTCCCGTGCAACCTCCTCGCGGAGTTCGCGCTCGCCCCGGCCACCGTCCTCGGCTTCCTGGCGCTGGCCACGGCGCCGGTGGCCATGCCCGCCGCGAAGGCACTGGCCTGGTGCGCGAGCTGGCCGGCCGAGTGGCTGGCGCAGGTCGCCAGAACCGGGGCGGCGCTGCCCGGCGCGGGAGTGGACTGGCCCGGCGGCTGGTCGGGCGCGGCGGCCCTCGGAGCCGTCACCCTGGCCGGGCTGTTCGTGGGGCGGCGACTGCTGGGGCATCCCTGGTGGTGCGCCGCGTGCGCACTGCTGCTGGTGCTCCTGGTGGTGCAGCCACGGCCCCTGACCCGGGCGCTCACGGGCTGGCCGCCACCGGGCTGGCGGCTGGTGATGTGCGATGTCGGCCAGGGCGACGCCATGGTCCTCGCGGCGGGCGGGGACGCCGGAGTGGTCGTGGACGCGGGTCCCGACCCGGCCCTCGTGGACGACTGCCTGCGCGATCTCGGGATCACCCGCGTCCCCCTCGTCGTCCTGACCCACTTCCACGCCGACCATGTGGCGGGCCTGCCCGGTGTCCTGCGCGGCCGTGCGGTCGGCGCCATCGAGACGACGGCCTTCGAGGAACCTGCGGGCCAGGCCGCGTCCGTACGCGCACTGGCCGCCGCCCGGCACATCCCGCTGACCCACGCGGCCGCGGGAGAGGCACGACGCACCGGCGCCCTGTCCTGGGAGGTCATCTGGCCACCCCCGGCGGCTCCACCCGCCCCGGCCACCCCTACCACCGCCGCCTCCCCGCCCCCGGAAGGTCCGAACGACGCCAGCGTCGCCATGCTCGTCCGCACCGCCGGCCTGCGCCTGCTGCTCCTCGGGGACCTGGAACCCCCGTCCCAGCGGGCCCTGGCAAGATCACCGGCGGCCCGCCGGCTGACCGGTGTGGACGTCCTGAAAGTCGCCCATCACGGCTCGGCGTACCAGGACCCGGACCTCATACGCCGGGCGGCGCCGAGGCTGGCGCTCATCAGCACCGGCGAGGGCAACACCTACGGGCACCCCGCACCAGGCACGGTCGCCGCCCTGCGAGCCGGAGGAGCGACGGTGCTGCGGACCGACCGCGAGGGCGCGATCGCCGTGCTCGCCGGAGAGGAAGGGAACAGAGCCGCCGGAAGGAGGGAGATACGAGTGGCGCGACAGTGAGACGGGCGGCGCACGCGCTCGGACGGGTCGTCCATCGGAAGAGTTCACTCTGATGCGAACCGGCACCCGTGACGCACCGCAACCCGTAAACTGCGCTCTGTGGCGGCCCGGACCGAAGGGGCCGGACGCCGGTGCTCCGGGGGAGGGGTATTGGAAGAGTGGGGGCCGCTGGACCAGGCGGTGGCGGGCATCTGGCCGAGAGTCCTGGACCAGGTTTCCGGGCAGGAACTGAGCGATCTCGAGGACGAGGTGCTGGAGGCGCTGCGCGCCTATGAGCAGGCGTGCGGAAAGGCGGAGGTACGGGCGTCCGGGGTGACGCCGGCGAGCTTCGACGCCATCGACACCGCGGCCCGCTCCGTGGAGGACGCGTTCCGGGCCCGCCCGCCCCTGGGCAGCTGGCTCGGCGAGGAGTTCGACCGGCTGTCCGACGGCCGGGAGCGCTTCGGCCCGGCGCCGGCTCCCGCGTACTGGACCGCTTTCCGGCGCGCGCTGCTGGTACCCGTCCTGTACGCCACCGACCGCGCGAAGGAGAACGACCGGCCGGGGTACGGCTCCGTCCGCGGCCCGCTCTCCCTCGGGCAGGCCACGGTGAGCGTGCCCGACGACCGCCCGGCCGGTGCGATGGGCAAACCCCGCTGGTGGCGCCTGCAGTTCCGGCCCGACCCGGCCCGGGACGTGCTGCTCGGCGCCGTCGAGCCGACGGACGCCGACGGCTTCGCGCGCCTGGTGCGCACCCGGCTCGACCAGGGGACGCACCGGCAGGCGCTGGTGTTCGTGCACGGCTACAACGTCGGCTTCGCCGACGCCGCCCGGCAGACCGCCCAGATCGCCTACGACCTCAACTTCACCGGCGTGGTCCTGCTCTACAGCTGGGCGTCGAAGGGCGGGGTGCTGGACTACCCCGCGGACGGGGACGCCGCGATCCGGGCCGTGCCGTACTTCCGGACCTTCCTGAGCGACCTGCTCACCCGGACCGGCGTCCAGGAGGTGCACGTCATCGCCCACAGCATGGGCAACCGGCTGCTCACCGCCGGGCTGGCCGGACTGGACACCACGCAACCGACCGAGGGCTCCGGGCGGCTGGGACACGTCGTGTTCGCCGCCCCGGACGTCGACAGCGACGTGTTCCGGGACCTCCTGCCCGCCGCCCTGCGCCAGGCCCGTACCTGCACGCTCTACGTCTCAAACCGGGACCGCGCCCTCGCCGCGGCCCGCAGGCTCTCGGACTTCCCGCGCGCCGGGCAGGGCGGCGGCCCGGTGATCGTCGTACCCGGGCTGGACACCATCGACGTCAGCGCGCTCGGCACCGACCTCCTCGGTCACTCGTACGTGGGCAACCACACCACGGTGCTGGCCGACCTCCACGCCCTGTTCCGGCACGGCCACCGGCCGGAACAGCGCTACGGACTCGTCGGCACACCGCATCCGGACGGCGTCCACTGGTCGTTCGGGCCGCAAGGATGACCCGGGCCCGCCACGGCCACCACCCACCACAGACAACGAGTGACGGACCATGACCCACTTCGTGGACAGAGTGCCCTTCGAATGGAGCGCGCCGGGCGCTCTGGAACTGCGCGACCTGCTGGCCTGTGCGTACTCCCGCTCCGCCCCGGCCGAACAGCTGGCCAAGCGGGCCGAAGTGGCGACCGGCTATGTCGACTGGGAACGCCCCATGATGACCGTCTGGTTCGACCTGATGGAGACGGCGAGCAATCAGAAGCGGTTACGGGCCCTGCTGGAGGCCGTCACCTCCGGGCCGGACCGGGCCGTCGGCGACCGGGTGCGGGAACTCCTCGCCGCGCACCCCGTCGTGGCGGCCCCGGACCGGCCGGCGAAGGCGCCGGACTTCGCGCACTTCGCGGACCCGGACGAACAGGAGCGCCGGATCTTCCGCGCCGGCACGCTGCAGGACGTCGTCTTCCTGCGCCGGGGCACCGAACTGGCGACCGCCGTGTGCCGGCTGCGGGTCACCGCGGCGGACGGCGCCCAGTACCACGGGACCGCGTTCCGCATCACGGACGATCTGCTGCTGACCAACCACCACGTGCTCTTCGACGACCAGGGTGAGAAACCCGTCGCGGTGGAGGCCTGGTTCGGCTACGAGGCCGACCTGCACGGACGAACGCGGGAGCACCGGGTCGTGACCTGCGAACCGGCGTCGGCCGTCGGCGAACCCGGCCCGGACTGGGCCGTCGTCCGCGGCAGGGCGGGGCTCCCCGACGACGCGATGCGGGTGGCCCTCCCGGAAAGCGTCTCGGTGTCCGTGGACGACAGGGTCTGCATCATCCAGCACCCGCACGGAGGGGTGAAGAAACTCGCCGCCCGGCACAACGTGGTACGGCATGTCGACGACACCGTGCTCCAGTACTGGACCGACACGGAGCAGGGTTCGTCCGGCTCCCCGGTCTTCGACGAACGCTGGGGCCTGGTCGCCCTGCACCGCCGCTGGCGGCGGATCGACACCGGTGAACAGCAGCCCGTCGAATACCGCAACGAGGGCGTGCGGATCGACCGGGTCGTCGAGGGCCTCAAGCGGAAGCGGCTGGTGTGACCGATGGCCGCCCTGATCGACGAACACGCGTTCAACCTCGACGACGAACGCGCCAGGAACCTCCTCAGAGCACTGAGCACCGTCTACGCCACCAAGCACACCGCACGCCAGCTCATCCTCGCCGCCGGCCTCCAGGAGGCCGACGTCCGCTGGGACACCAGCATGGCCGACGTCTGGCCCGACGCCCTGGAGAAGGCGGCCCACGCCGGACGGCTGCGGACCCTCGTGGAGAGGGCCGCCGAGAACCCCAACACCGACGCCCATCCCGTCTTCCAGTACCTGCTGACGGAGGAGATCTCCCCCCGCGAGGCCGACCCCTGCTCCGCCTACCTGGTCAACAACCGCAGGAGGGCCTTCTTCAACCGGCTGGCCTTCCGCCGGACCCTGCACGACATGGTCCAGGGCGACGGCAAACGGGTGCTGGCCGTGCAGGGCCGGCGCCGCTCCGGCAGGACGCACAGCTGGTATCTGATCGCCCACGTACTGGACAGCCACCGCGTCAACCGCCGCCGTATCCGGATGAGCGACTACTACTCCCCGGCACAGGTGGGGGATATCGGGCACGCGCTGCGGGAACTGTTCGGCTGGGACATCTCCATCGACCACCACACCTCGGAGGACAGCCAGGCGCGGAGCCTGGTGCACCAGATCGAGCACCTGATGAACGGGGAGCAGCGTGAGAGCCGGGACCAGAGCGGCCACTGGCTGGTGATCGACGACTCGCAGCGGGTGCGCTTCACCGAACCCGCCCTCAGGGCCCTGACCCGGCTGGTCACCGCCGTCGTCGAGGAGGAGATGGCGGACCGGCTCCGTATCGTCCTGCTCGCCTACGACGGCTGGCTGCCCTCCGAGCTCCAGCCCTATGTCGCGTACGAGGAGTTCGGCCCCATCACCGGCAAGGACCTGCACGACTATGTGCGCGCCGTCGCCAAGGAGACCGGCCGGCCCACCGACCCCGACCTCGCCGACCGGCTCGCCGACGAACTGAGCAGCCGGTCCGGCGGCGGACGGGTCGCCGCCGACGAACCCCTGCCGATGACCGACGCACTGCAGCTCGCCGCCGCCTCCTGGGCCCGCGACCAGTACGCGGGGGGCGGTGACCGGCGTGACTGAGAACCCGTCGGACCCCCAGGAGGACCCGGACGACCCCGGCCGCCGTCACTTCCGCGAACGCACGGCGCTCCTGGGCTCGTTCTCCGCCCACGACCTCATGCCCGTGCCGGACGACGCGGCCGGCACCGCCGACGCCGGGTTACAGGACTTCCTCCTGGAGGAGTGCTCCCGTATCACCACCTCCCACGGCCGCCGGTGGTGCCTGTCGGCAGGCCCCCGGGCCCGGACCCTGGACGCCCTGCGCACCCGCGAGAGACTGCTGGCCGCCGCGAGGGCCGTGCCGGGTACCGAGGCCGACCCGGCACGCGCCTGGGCCGAACGGCTCCTCCTGCACGGCCGCCCACCGTCACCGGCCGGACAGAGCTACTGCGAGCTGTACACCGCGCTGACCGTGGTCGGCTGGTTCGAGGACGCGCCGCGGGCCCGCGCGCGACTGGCCCTCGACGGAGTCGCCCTGCCGGACGCCGGCACCATCGAGCAGGCGCTCGGACGGGCCCGCCTGCTCCAGCCGCTGCACGCCCTCGTCGACTCCGGGTTCACCGGCCGCGCCGGTGAACTGGCCTGGCTCGGCGCCCTCCTCGACGAGCCCCCGGACGGCGGCCGTGACACGGCGAACCACTGGGCGTTCGTGCACGGACCCGGCGGAGTGGGCAAGTCCACGCTCCTCGCCCGCTTCGTCCTGGACCGCCTCGACGACGGACACACACCCCCGACCCCCTGCCTGTATCTCACCTTCGACCGGCACGACCTCGTCGCCGAACGGCCGCTGACCCTGGTGGCCGAGGCCGTGCGCCAGCTGGGCCTGCTCCACCCCACGCTCGCCGAGCACACGCGGGAGCTGGAGCGGGAGCTGGAGAGCACCCTCACCGCCGACCGGCTGACCCGCACCGAGGACGCCCACCTGGGACCGCGCGCCGCCCACCAGCGCGACGAACTCACCCTGGTCGACGCGCTGGCGGCCCTCGTCACCTCGGTCACCGGCGGCGCCACCCGACGCTGGCTGCTCGCCCTGGACGCCTTCGAACAGGTGCAGCGCAGCGGACCGGTGGCCGTACAACGCCTGCTCGACTTCCTGTCCCTGCTGCACCGCGCCCACCCCGGCCTGCGGGTCGTGGCCGCGGGACGCGCCCCCGTCTCCGCCGACGCCCCCTTCGAATCCCTGCAACTGGAGGGATTCGACCCCGAGACCGCCCGGACGTTCCTGCGCCACGAACTGACGAACGCCACCGGGGAACTCCCGCCGGCGCACAGCGGCGGCGAGATCGAGGACATCCTGCGGATCGCCGGCACCAGTCCCCTCAACCTCAAGCTCGCCGCGGCGCTCGTACGGCGGGCGGGCCCCCACGCCCTCGACGACCCGCGCCTGCGCGGCCGGCTCATGCTGAGACTGGGCGCCGAGACGAAACAGGGCGTCCTCTACGGCCGCCTCCTGGACCACCTCGCCGACCCGGACCTGCGCCGCATCGCCAGCCCCGGACTCGCCGTCCGCGTCCTCAGCCCGGACATCATCCGCGAGGTGCTGGCCGAACCGTGCGGGCTCGGCGAGGTCGACGACGTACGCGCGAGGACGCTGTTCGACGAGTTCCGCGCCGAGGCCACCCTGGTCGAGGACGTGCCCGGCCAAAACGCCGTGGTGCACCGCGGCGACGTCCGCCGGGTGATGCTGCCCATGCTCCGCCACGACCAGCGGTCCGTCATGACCCGTATCCACCGCAGGGCCGTACGCCACTACGCCCGTCCCGACGCCGGGGACGACCGGGTGGCGAACCGGGTGGAGGAGCTCTACCACCGGCTGTCGCTCGCCCAGCCGACCCGCAAGCTGGACTCCCGCTGGATCGACGAGGCGGGCCCCCTGCTGGAGAGCGCGATGGAGGAACTGCCCGCGCGCTCCCGGGTGTATCTCACGGAGAAGCTCGGCAACCCGGCGACGGCCGAGCTGCGCGCCAGGGCGGACGACGAGACCTGGCGCCGTCAGGCACTCCGGGTCGGCAAGGCCCTCCTGGCGGCGGGCGTCGCCGACAAGGTGGCCGAGGTGCTCGACGAACGGCCCCGGCTGGTCCCCGACGACATCGGCCTGATCCTGCTCAGCATGCGCGCGTTCCTCGCCCTGCGCCGTCCCGCCGACGCGTACGCGCTCGTCGGGCGCGGTCTGGATCTGGCGGCGGAGCCCGTCGTCTTCGTGGACGTGTCCCTGCTGGGAGCCCGCGCCTGTGAGGGCCTCGGCCGCTACGAGGAGGCCCTGGCCCTGCTCGCCCGGGCCCGGCGCACGGCCGAGGAGGGGCAGGGCATGGGGGTCCGGCCGCTGTCCGTGGCCGCGGCACAGCTGCGGAGCCACCGGCGCGGGCACACCGCCCACACGGCGGAGGCGGTCGCCCTGCGCGCCGACACCCTGGTCCTGGTGAACGCCGTCGGCCCGGGAGTGTTCCGGCGGCACCCCCTGCTGGTCCGCGAACTGGCCGCCGAGATCGGCGACGAGATGCCGTGGCTGGTGTCCTACACGGCCAGGTCACTCGGGGTGGGCGGCACCGAGGGATCCGACGCCGCCCGGATCGGTTCCCTGACCGGCGAGGTCGTGGCCACGCCGCAGCCCAGACCCGTGGACGTCGTCGCGGACGGCGGGCGGGCCGTGGCCGCCGGACGTGCGGAGCGTGCCGCTCCGACGGTGTCACGCGGAACCATGGACATGGGCAGCGTCAGCGTGAGCAGCGTCGGCCGGGGCACCGCCATCGGGAACATGATGGGCGGGGCCTTCGCCACCGGTGACCTCAACCGGACCCTGGTCGACTCCTACCAGCACGAGGTGGACCGCCCCTACACCGGGGACGCCGTCGTCGTCCTCCCCGGGTTCGCCGGAAGCGCCCTGGTGGACGAGACCACCGGCAAGGTTGTCTGGGGGATCAACGCCAAGCGCCTCCTCACCGGCATGATGCGCGATCTGGGGCAGCTGGCGGTGACGGAGGAGGAGCGCCGGGGGGCGCCCGGGCGGATGCGCCCCGCCACCCTGCTCCAGGGCCTCGCCTGGCTTCCGCTGCTGGGTGGCCTGTCGCCCTACGGCGCCCTCGTCAAGGGGGTCCGTTCCGTGGTGCTGCACGACGAGGCCGTACTGGAGTTCCCGTACGACTGGCGGCTGTCGGTGGAGAGTTCCGCCCGCCGTCTCACCGAGGCCGCGCTGCGGCATCTGGGGGAGTGGAGGGAGCACCCCGCGGGCCGGGCGTCCGCGTACCAGAGGTCCGCCGACCGTCCGAAACTCGTGCTGGTCGCCCACTCGATGGGCGGCCTGGTCGCCCAGGCCGCGCTGGCGGCGTCCCCGGAGCTTGCGGACGCGACCCGGGACCTCATCACGATCGGCACACCCTTCCACGGCATCCCGGGAGCCGCCGGATTCCTCGGTCCGGACAGCAGACTCCGGCGCGGTTCATGGCTGCGGCAGCTCGGCGACGCCGCCCGCACCATGCCGGGCTTCTACGACCTGCTGCCCGACACCCGCTGTGTCGTCACCCCCGGCGGAGACCTGCGCCGGCTCACGGCCGAGGACATCGGGGCGATCGGCGGGGACGAGTCGCTCGCTCTGGAAGCCGAGGAGGGGCGCCGCAGACGCGCGGCGGCCGCCTGGGGGCCGACGCAGCTGCACACCATCGCGGGCACGTCCCAGCCCACCCCGCGGATCATGACCATCCTCGACGGCGAGGTACGGCTCTCCCCGAACCTCCCCCGGCCGGACGAGTACGGAGACCCGGTCGACGGCCCGCAGGCGTGGACCGCGCCGGCGGACGAGGACGGGGACGGTCTGGTGCCGCTGGACAGCGCGTCGCCCGGCTGGGCCGTCACCCGGCTGCCCGTGGTGGGACAGCACAGTTCGCTCCCGGCCGGCGCGACCGTGATCAACCTGGTCCAGGAGGTGCTCACCCGCGGAGCCGGGCGCTCCGCAGCCCCGCGGTGGGGCCTCGGCACCACCGGGACCGCGGTGTCCGCACCGCCGTTCGGGATCAGCGCGCCGCCCGAGGTCGTCCCCGGGCAGAACTGGCGCCTGACGGTCACCGGAGCGCATGCCGGCGCCGTCGTGTGCCGGCTGCTGCACGCCGAGACGGACGAGGTCGTGGAGCGCCTGGAACTGACGCCGGTGGCGGGTGAACCCGGCACGACGTACGCACGGGTCGCGGTGAGGGCTCCCGGGTTCTACCGGATCGTCGCCCAGGCGGGCGGGCTGTCCGCGACGGCCCTGGTCGTGGCGGTCGCGGTCGACTGCGCGACCACGGAGGACTGAGCCGCCCGCGCGGTCATACGAGGAGGACGACCGCGATGATCAGAAGGGCCAGCAGGAGAACGCCCAACGCGCCCACGAGAACCAGCCCGGCCGTTCTCGAAGGCGCGGGGCGCACGGCCCCCCGCACGGGTGGCACGGGTCCCGGACGGGGCGGGGCGGGTACGAAGTCGGGGGCCGGTCGGCGTCCAGCGGCGGCCGGCTCACCGCGCCCCGCCGGCGGCCGTACGGCGGCCGGATCGCCCCGCCCCGCCGGCGGCCGCACACCGACCGGTTCATCGCGCCCCGCCGGCTCCCGTACGTCGGCCCGTTCCGTCGCCGTGGGGGGGAAGGGCACGGACCGGCCGCCCGGCACCTCGAACGCGTTCATGTCCAGGAAGGGCCGACGGCTGGGCGGTGCCGGCTCGCTCGGCAGGCGCCGCGCCATGCCCCCCAGGATGTCCGCGCCCGACCTCACCTCCGGACGGGGCTCGAGGTCGGGCTGGAGGTCGACGCGGCAGTCGAGCAGCCCCAGCAGTTCCGTGGCCGTCTCCCGGACCCCGGGAGCCGCGTGACGCAGCAGTTCGCGCCAGGCCCGTGACCGGACCGGGTCGCGGAAGTCCCTGCGGGACAGCAGCAGATGATCGGAGCCCGGCCGGTGCAGCTGTTCCCAGAGGGAGACGTCGTGACTGAGCATCACCAGCGAGGCGTGGATGACGTGCGACGGGAAGCGGTCCCGGTGCATCGCCGTGAGCGCGTCGGTCTCCTGGAGCGGGATCCCCGTCGAGGTACTGGCCGTGAACAGGGCGCCGGCGGTACCGACGGCGGCCGCCGTGTGGAGCAGCTCGGTCGCGCCGTCCGGTCCCCGTTCGCCTTCGCGGGGGAGCCGGAAGTCGGGATGTCCGTCCTCGCGCCGCGGCGGAGCGGGCCAGCCGGGCGCGGTCATGGCGTCGTAGTCGACGAAACGCACCTCCGTGCCGGCCGTCACCAGCACGTTGCCGCTCTGCAGATCCCCGTGGCTGATGACGGACCGGTGCATCTGGTAGACGGCACCGGCGAACCGGTGGGCCAGGCGCCGCAGTTCGGCGGGGGCCGTGTCCTTCCGCCGGGCGAGCAGCCGGTCGATCCAGTCGGTGAGGCGCAGACCGGGCACCCACTCCATGAGGACCACGGGCCACCACTGTCCCCGCACCCACAGCCCGCGCTCCAGATAGCGGACGTCGGCCGCCCAGCTTCCCTGGGCGCCCTCCAGGGACTTCGCGATCTCGCGGTACCGGCGCTCGCGATGGGGTTCGTCGCGCAGGAAGCACTTCAGCGCCCAACTGTCCCCGTCCCGCGGGTCGTCCAGGCGGTATACGGCTCCGAAGGTGCCGCCGTCCGCCCCCGGCTGGCCGTCCGCGCCCAGCCTCGGCCGGCACCGTTTCAGCAGCGGGTCCTCGCTGCACTGCTCCAGCCGGGAGACCGCGGCCTGGTAGTCGCCGAGGGCGGGCCGCTGGCCCGGTGACGTCAGCACGGTCCGCACCCCGCCCTGAGCAGTGTGATGTCGTCGTCCTCGAGCACCCCCCTGCTCCGCTGGTCGTGCACCCAGTCGGGGAATCCGCCCGGCGCGGCACACTGCGCGTCCAGTGCGGCCCAGGGCCGGCCCCCGTCGTCCGTGTGCCGGAAGCACCAGCGGGCCAGGGCGTCCGTCATCAGGTAGAACACATCGCCCGGATGCCAGTGACCCGTCCGGAGTTCCGGCCCCGGGTTCTCCTCGCCGCCGCCCGCCCGGACCACCCGGGGGACCCGTGTGCGCGCGGCGACCGACTCCACCACCCGACCGGCCCGCACCTGGAACATGCACGAGTCGCCGACCGACACCGCCTGCCACGTCCCTCCACCCGGAAGGTCCGGCCCGCCGTCGTGCGCCGGGTGGGGCAGCAGCCGTACGCCCAGCACCGTCGCGGAGGGCCCCTTCTCGATCCGGTCGTGCGCGACCCAGGCCGTCACGCTGGACTTGGGGACGCCCGCGAGGAGGGCCCGCTGCCGGCCGGGCCAGCGCAGCGCCGCGGCGGTGGCGACGTCGTCGAACGCCGGGGCGTCACGGAAGGCCCGGCCGGGCGCGGCGCACAGATCGCGCGCCAGCCGGTTCGCCCACCAGCCGCTGCCCGCCGAACCGCTGCTGCCGTCCGCCACGATCAGCCGGGCCTCCCCGCTGTGGCCCGCCGAGGGCAGGACCGTACGGGCGGCGTCCTCGGTCCTGGACGCGTCCATCCGCGACTTGGGCGCTTGCAGCAGGCACCGGTCGACACTCACGCCGGGGTGCCGACGTTCAGGAAGAGCATCACCGAGCGCATGCTGGCGTTGAAGACGAAGCCCCGCGCGCCCTGTTCCACCCGCATACCGAGGTCCATGGCGGTGTCGCGCATGTCCGGGGGCAGCACGTCCGACATGGAGAACAGCTTGGCGCCCATCGGCGGGAGCCCGGCGTCGGTGCTGGGGTAGTGCGTCGGCGTGGCGATGTCGGACGAGATGTGCAGGTTGAACAGGAGAGTGGGGCCGTCCTCGGTGCCGACGGACCGCAACTGCTGGGCGGGACCGGCCGGGTCGCCGTCCGTCGACTCGCCGTCCGTCAGATTGAGGACGATGGGCGGGAAGCTGCCGGGATGCTCGGTGACCCAGCGGTCCAGGACCTTGTGCGTGTACCGCAGCGCCTCGCACATCGGTGTTCCCCCGGAGCCGGCCGGCTCCAGCCACACCGGGAGCTCCACCACATGGGTGATGGGCGTGCCGTCCGGGAGGACGTCGCTCTGGGTGAGCCGTTCGGTGCGGATCCTGCCCTGGGCGAGGGCGCTCGTCGGCACGAGGTCGCGGCCGGCCAGGGGACCGCCGAGAACGGGGCCGACCGCGGCGCCGTAGCCGATGACCGAGACGTGGAAGAAGTCCCAGATCTCGTCGACGCCACGGCCGCAGCGGATGATCAGCTCGCGCAGCATGCTGTTGATCGCGTCGGCCACGGCCATCTGCTTGGACTGGGTCGTGCTGGGCATCGCCGCGCGCATGGAGCTGGACTGGTCGATCAGGAACACGATGCAGGCCGGGTTGGCCCTGCTGATTTCTGCGTCGTACACGGCGGTTGTGCCCTTCTGTGCGGGATGGCGGAGGTCGGGTCGAGGACGTCACTTCAGGGGGCACCAGGTGCTCAGACGCCCGTCGGCGAAGCTGACGTGAAGGAGGCCGGAGGCGGCGGTCACGTCCGTCGGCGCGGGTCCGTCCGGCGTCAGGGGCGTCAGCTCCCTGCCGGTGCGCACCTCCAGACGGCGGACGGTGCGGGCGCCGCGGACGTACACCACGTCGTCGGTCACGGTCGGGGCGCGGCGCCCGTCGCCGTCGGTGGACGCGCGCCACACCTCGTCGCCGTGGGTCAGCGACAGGGCGACGACGGTGCCTGCGTGGTCGGTGACCAGCAGGAGATCGCCGTGCACGGCCGGAGGGGCGGTGACCGGGAGCGCGGAGACCTGCCACCGGCGGCGCGAGGTCCCGTCGGCGGTCAGCTCGTGGACGGTGCCCCCCGCGTCCCCGATGTACGCGCCCTCCGTCGTGAGAGCCGGTGCGCAGCCGGCCGAGTCCCAGGCGGGGTGGGGGCCCTGGCTCTCCCGGCCGGCGAGCCGTACCGCGATCAGTCCCCTGGCCTCGGTGGGGACCCAGAGCCGGACCCCGTCGGTGGCGAGCGGGGAGACCACGGGTTCGTCCAGCCAGATCAGGCGCTGACCGGTGCTCGTGCCGTCCTGGCCGGGGGGCTCGTACGCGAACAGGCCGTGCGTGGTTCCGATCAGCAGCCGGTCGCCGGCGACCACCGGGGAGTGCCGGCCGGGATCGCCGTCCAGCGGCAGCCGGATCTCCCTGCCCCGGACGCCCAGTTCGTGTCCGCTGAGCTCGCCGTCCCGCAGCGCCCACCACAGCCGGCCGGCCCAGAAGACCGGCGTCGACTCGGCCGTACCGGGCAGGGGCAGCGTGAGGGCGAGGCTCCCGGTGGCCGCGTCGAGGATGTGCGCGGAGCCCTCACAGGTCACGACCAGCTGGGAGTCCATGACCAGCGGCGCGGACGAGAAGGGGCCGTCCGGTTCCCATGTCCACAACGGATCCGTCCGTACGGGGGACAGGACCCGGGTGCCGTGGTCGGCCGGGACGGGCGGCGGGGCCGGGACGGCGGAGGCGCGCGAGTGCTCCGGCCCGGACACGGCGACGGGCACCGGAGTGGGCGTGGGAGTGGGCGTGGGCGTGGGCGCGGGCGTCGGCGATCCCTGTACGGCCGCCGGCTGCCGCGTGCCCGGAACCGTGCTCCCGGCGGAGACCACGGGCGGCCGTGTGCGCACCGTGTGCGGGGCGGAGGCGGCGGGACGCTGCTCCTCCTGCTCGCGCTTCGCGCTCTGCGCCCCCGTGTCCGGCCCGGGAACCTCCTCGGCCAGCCGGCGCAGCAGCGCGCCGCGTACGTACTCGCTCCAGGCGTCGCGGTACACGGGGCGGCGGTGGGTGCCCCACAGCGGGGGCACGATGAACCGCCGCAGCCGCTTCGCTCCCGGCCGCCACCGGGGCCGCTGCCGCAGCGAGCGGGTCGCCGCGCGGCGCAGCCGGGTGCCCGCGCTGCCGTGGTAAGCCGCCCAGTTGGCGAGTGCGTCCTCGGCGGCCCTGCGGTTGTCCTTGCGATGCGTCAGGGCGTCGATGACGTCGATGGTGGGAAAGGGGGGTACGCCGGTGCAGGCGAAGGCGGTGACCGCGCCCAGCGCGTAGATGCTGCAGGCGAGCCGCGGGACGGCGTCCGCCCGGCGGAGTTCCGGCGCCAGCCATTCCACGTCGGCCCACACGAACGGCGGACGCGGGGTGCCGGGCCCCCGCAGCAGACTCCGCAGCCGCAGTGCCAGATGCAGGTCCACCACCACCACGCCCTCGGCGGTGAGGAACAGGTTGGACGGTTTGAGGCCGGACAGGGTGAGCCCGAGGGTGTCCAGCTGCTGTGCCAGGTTCGACAGCTGCCACATCAGATACAGGGCCGCTCCGGGCGGCAGCGACGGGCCGGACGCCAGGGCGTGGGCGAGGGAGACGGCGGGCGTCTGCTTGCCCTGCGCCACGGTGTCGGCGCCCAGCCACCGGGTGGCCACCCAGGCGCGGTCGGTGCCGTGGTCGTAGCCGCCGACGGTGTCCACCGTGTGCCGGTTGACGGTCCGGTTCGGTGCCTCGCGCAGCTGGCGGAAGCGCCAGAGGACCTCCTCCACCCGCTGCCAGGTCTCCCGGGGCGGCCCCCAGTCGGGGTGCAGTTCCTTGACGGCCCAGAACGAGCCGTCCGGCGCGACCCCCCGGTAGGTGTAGCCGAGTGTCCCCTCGCCCACGGGGCGCAGGCGGCTGAACTCGCCGATCGCCTTCTCCGTCATACGCGCCTTCCCGCCTGTATGGCCCGCGGTGTTCCGCCGCGGTCGTGTCGGGGCCCGGTCATGGCGCCGGTGGTGTGGGGAGGGCCCATGCCTGCACCGTGCGGTTCCAGGTGCCGATGTACGCGTGGCCGCGTGCGACGAGGGGCGGGGCGTGCATGGTCCCGTCGGTCCGGCGCGCCCAGCGCACCTCCCCGGTCAGGGCGTCGGCGGCGGTCAGCGTGGAGTCGCAGCCGATGTACAGGGTGCCGTCGTGGTGCACCGGCGGGCAGCGCAGGCGGCCCTGTGCGGCGAGGTGCCAGCGGGGTTCGCCGGACGCCATGTCGTGCGCCCACACGGTGCCGCCCACTGTCCCCACGTAGAGCAGCTCGCGGCCGGTGACGGGACCGGTGCAGGCGGCGGCCCGGCCGGACCTGCGCCACCGTTCGAGTCCGGTGCGGGTGTCGATCGCGTACAGGGTGCCGGTCCGGCTGGAGAGGAAGAGCGTGTCCCCGTGCCAGGCGGGGGCGCCCACGAGGTCCCGGGCCTGCGGCAGCCGTACGGCGGGCGAACCGTCGTGCACGTTCAGGGCCTGGAGCGTGCCCTGCCAGCCGGAGACGTACGCCCGGTCCCCGGCCACCGTGGGGCGGTCGAAGACCGGCCCCTTGCCGCGGGCGCTGATCCAGCGGCGGGTGCCGGTACGGGCGCGCAGACCGTGCACGGACCCGTCACGGGCGCCCACCAGCACGGTGTCGCCCGCGACGACCGGGGTGAAGACACAGCTGTCGCCGGCGGTGTAGGTCCACCGGAAGGACCCGTCGGCGGTGTCCAGGGCGAGCAGGGTGCGGTCCGAGCAGGGCACGTAGAGCATGCCGTGGCCGGTCGCGGGGGTGCGTTCGATACGGGCGCCGAGGTCGCGCTTCCACAGGATGTGCCCGTCGTCCGCGTCCAGCAGCCATACGGCGCCGTCCAGGGAGCAGACGGCGATGCCCTCGGAGACGTCGACCGGGGAGGTGAAGTAGGCGCGTCCGCCGAGCTGGTGGGTCCATACGGGTTCGGGTGTGCCCCTGACGGGGAGCAGCCGGGTGCGCGGCAGTCGCCCGTTCTGCCGCTCGAGCGCCAGGCGTTCGGTGTGTCTGACGTGCTCGAGCACACCGGTGCGGGCGTTGTCCGACAGCCAGGTCGCGCTGCGGCTCCCCCGGCGCGGCCGCACCCCCTGGGCCGCGAGCAGGGTGAGGAGGTCCTGCGCGGTGACACGGTCACCGGAGTCCTGCCGTGTGCACGCATGTACGAGCGCGGGCAGCGGGTCGGGCAGGTGGGCGAAGGATCCGGCGGGGAACCGCATGGGCCGCTTCGCCGCTGCCTCGTCCAGGTCGAGACGCCGCATCTCGGCGCCGGTGGCGGCGTACACGAGGGTCAGGCCGAGGGCGAAGATGTCGCTGGGATAGCCGGCGCGGCCGGATATCTGCTCGGGCGCCATGAACGCCTCCGTGCCGACTCGCATGGCCGGTTCGGTGAGGGTCCGGTCCAGCCTGCGGGAGACCCCGAAGTCGATGAGCCGCAGGGAGCCGTCGGCCGCGCTGAGGACGATGATGTTCGACGGCTTGAGATCGCGGTGCACGATCCTGTTCGACTGCAGGTCCACCAGGGTGAGGGCGATCTCGGCGGCCAGCCGCAGCACCGCCTCCGTGTCGAGCGGGCCGTGCAGGACGACCAGATTCCGCAGATCCATTCCGGGGATGTACTCGGTCGCGAACCAGGGCGGCTCACTGTCCGGATCGCATTTCAGGAGCCGGAACGTCCCCTTGGCGTCCATGCTGCCGATCGCTTCCATTTCCCGGACGAACAGATTCCGTACGTACGAGGACGGAGGCGGATCGGTCTGCAGCGCCTTCACGACGGCCAGCGTCGAATCGGTGTGCGATTGTTCTTCGGTTGCCAGGTACACGGTGGCCATTCCGCCGCATCCCAGCACCCCCAGCAGGGTGAACGGGCCCAGTCGCCTGGGGTCGCCCGAGCTCAGCTTTTTCAAGTCCCCTTCACTCCCCCTTGCTGAAAAGGACATGCCTTTCGACTTTCGCGGCGCCTCCCCGACAGAGGCGGTCGAGCATTCCCGAAGTGATCGGAGACGCTTCGAGTGAACTGAAGATACTTCACTACAGGCCTATTTGTGTATGGCGGTATGGGTGTGTCATTGAATATGGCGCGAGATGATTGATTTCTTTTCTGAATCGAATTTCTCTTTATGAAAATTGATCGCGAGATTGCCGCACTGTGATCGTTCGGGATCATGTCGTGACAGGTGTGGCCGACATGCGCCCCTCGCGGAACGCCGTCCCGCGCCAGACTGGAGGCATGGACGCAACGCGGATCGACGACTACCTGCGCCGCCTGGGCGCCGAGCAGCCCGCCTGGCCCACCGTGGACGCGCTGCGCGAACTGCATCTGCGGCATCTGGAGACCGTGCCGTTCGAGAACCTCTCCCTCCACCTCGGCGAGGAGATCGTGCTGGAGGAGAAGCGGCTGCTGGACAAGGTGGTCGGGGCCCGCCGCGGCGGCTTCTGCTACGAACTCAACGGCGCCTTCGGCGCGTTGCTCGCCGCCCTCGGCTACGACGTCCAGTTGCTCGCCGCCCGGGTGTACGGCGACGGGGGCCGGCCCGGCATCCCGTACGACCATCTCGCCCTGCGGGTACGGACGGTGGACGGCGGCGACCGGCTGGCCGACGTCGGCTTCGGCGCCCACTTCCACCTCCCCCTGGCCTTCGGGGAGCGGGGCGGGCAGGAGGATCCCGGCGGTGTGTTCCGGATCGCCGAGGCGGGCCCCGACGCGGCCGGGGTGCGCGGCGGGCACGACCGGGTGCGGGCGGCGGACCTGGACGTGAGCCGGAACGGGCGGCCGGTGTACCGGCTGGAGGTCCGGCCGAGGGCGCTCGCCGACTTCACGGCCGGCGCCTGGTGGCACAGCACCTCACCCGCCTCCCACTTCACCCGCTCCCTGGTGTGCTCACGGATCACCGACGACGGCGGCAGGATCACGCTCGCCGGCCGCCGCCTCACCGTCACCGCCCCGGACGGCACCCGGCGGGAACGCGAGGCGGGGACGGACGAGGAGGTGCTGGCGCTCTACCGGGAGCGGTTCGGCATCACGCTGGACGAGGTGCCGGCGGTGCGCGGCAGCGGGAGGAGCGGCTGACCCGGTACCGGACAATGGCCCGTGTGAGTGATGTGCGACATGTGCTGGTGCTGCCCGACCGTGACGCCGCCGAGGAGGCCGCCGAGGCCCTGGGGGAGCGGTTCGGCGTGCACGAGGAACCGCGGCTGGTGCGGGACGCCCTGGCGGGCGAGGACGACGCGGAGGACGCCCAGTGGCTCGTCCTCCTGCGCGACGAGGCGCGGCGGCTGGACCCGGGGGAGCTGAACGAGTTCGTGGCCGCGTGGGACGGCTGGCGCGAGGAACCGTAGGGCCTGTCCGGCGGCGTTGTCGGTGCCCCGTGCGATGCTTGTCGCGATGGCCAGGAAGACCGCATCCGACGACCTTCTCGCCCCGGTGACGCTCGCCGTGGGCCAGGAGGACCTGCTGCTCGACCGCGCCGTGCGGGAGGTGGTGGCCGCAGCCCGGGCCGCCGACGCCGACACGGACGTACGCGACCTGACACCGGACCAGCTCCAGCCCGGCACCCTCGCCGAGCTGACCAGCCCGTCGCTCTTCGCGGAGCGCAAGGTCGTCGTCGTACGCGATGCGCAGGACCTCTCGGCCGACACCGTCAAGGACGTGAAGGCGTACCTCGGCGCACCCGCCGAGGAGATCACGCTGGTGCTGCTGCACGCGGGCGGCGCCAAGGGCAAGGGGCTGCTGGACGCGGCGCGCAAGGCGGGGGCGCGGGAGGTGGCGTGCCCGAGGATGACCAAGCCGGCGGACCGGCTGGCGTTCGTCCGGGGCGAGTTCCGGACCGCGGGGCGGTCGGCCACCTCGGAGGCCTGCCAGGCGCTGGTCGACTCCATCGGGAGCGATCTGCGCGAGCTGGCCTCGGCGGTGTCCCAGCTGACCGCGGACATCGAGGGCACCATCGACGAGGCCGTCGTCGGCCGGTACTACACCGGGCGGGCGGAGGCGTCGAGCTTCGCGGTCGCCGACCGCGCGGTCGAGGGCCGCGCGGTCGAGGCCCTGGAGGCCCTGCGCTGGTCGCTGTCGACGGGCGTGGCGCCGGTGCTGATCACCAGCGCGCTGGCCCAGGGCGTCCGCGCGATCGGCAAGCTCCAGTCGTCCCCGAACGCGCGCCCCGCCGACCTCGGCATGCCGCCGTGGAAGATCAACCAGGTCCGCCAGCAGATGCGCGGCTGGACCCCGGACGGAGTGTCCGTCGCCCTGCGCGCGGTCGCCGCGGCGGACGCGGGCGTCAAGGGCGGCGGGGACGACCCGGAGTACGCCCTGGAGAAGGCGGTCGTCACGATCGCCCGCGCGGCCCGCTCACGGGGCAGGTCCTAGCCGCAGAGACCTCCCCCGGCATCCCTCCGCCACTGCGGGCAGTCGTGCCGGGGCCGAAAACCCTGCCCGTCAGCCGGCGCGGGCGCCGGCCCGGAAAAGGCCGAAGGCCCCGCCCGTCACCCGGGGAAGGGTGAGGGGTGAGGCCTTCGGATGAAGCGTGTGAGCCCGTACCCGCGTGGCGAACGCAGGCCGCGTACGAGCTCGGGATACCGGCCGGGGGCGGATGAGAGAGGGCCCGCCCGGGGTCCAGCCGGCGGTCAGATCAAAGGATGGTTCAGCCCTTGACGGCCGCGACCTTCGTAGCCAGCGCCGACTTCTTGTTGGCGGCCTGGTTCTTGTGGATGACGCCCTTGGAGACGGCCTTGTCGAGCTGACGCGCGGCGACGCGCTGGTACTCGGTGGCCTTCTCGACGTCACCCGCGGCGGCGGCCTCACGGGCCTTGCGGATCGCGGTCTTCAGAGAGGACTTGACGGCCTTGTTGCGCAGCCGCGCCTTCTCGTTGGTCTTGTTCCGCTTGATCTGGGACTTGATGTTCGCCACGAATGAGCCTCTACAGGTTCTGGCACGGCCCGCACGGGACACGCACCGGTGATTTTCCGAAGGTGTGCCTCGCGCTGAGAGGGCATGAGACACAGCCCCCCACACTACCAGCGGCCCATTCAGCGGCCCAAACCCGTCCCCGGTCGCCGCCCGTGGGACGATGGAAGCTACGTATCGATCCGACCCGAGACCGCAGACGCACAAGCACACGTATGCGGACGCCTCAAGAATCAGGACCCTGCGTGCCCGCGACCCCCAGCCATGTGCCCGAGCCGAGCCGTACCGACCCCGCGCTGATCCGCAATTTCTGCATCATCGCGCACATCGACCACGGCAAGTCCACGCTCGCCGACCGGATGCTCCAGCTGACCGGCGTGGTCGAGCAGCGGCAGATGCGCGCTCAGTACCTCGACCGCATGGACATCGAGCGCGAGCGAGGCATCACGATCAAGTCCCAGGCGGTGAGGCTGCCGTGGGCGCCCACCGGCGACAAGGGCAACCCGCACATCCTCAACATGATCGACACCCCCGGGCACGTCGACTTCACCTACGAGGTCTCCCGCTCCCTCGCCGCCTGCGAGGGCACGGTCCTCCTCGTCGACGCCGCCCAGGGCATCGAGGCCCAGACCCTCGCCAACCTCTACCTGGCGATGGAGAACGACCTCACGATCATCCCCGTACTCAACAAGATCGACCTGCCGGCCGCGCAGCCGGAGAAGTTCGCCGAGGAGCTGGCGAACCTGGTCGGCTGCGACCCCGACGACGTGCTCAAGGTCTCCGCGAAGACCGGTCTCGGCGTCGAGGCGCTGCTGGACCGCGTGGTCGCCGAGGTCCCGGCCCCGGTCGGCGTCAAGGACGCCCCCGCCCGCGCGATGATCTTCGACTCGGTCTACGACTCGTACCGCGGTGTCGTGACGTACGTCCGGGTCATCGACGGCCAGCTCAACAAGCGCGAGCGCATCCGCATGATGTCCACCGGCGCCACCCACGAGCTGCTGGAGATCGGCACCAACTCCCCGGAGATGCTGTCCGCCGACGGCCTCGGCGTCGGCGAGGTGGGCTACCTGATCACCGGCGTGAAGGACGTCCGCCAGTCCAAGGTCGGTGACACCGTCACCAGCATGCACAAGGGCGCCGAGGAGGCGCTCGGCGGTTACAAGGACCCCAGGCCCATGGTTTTCTCCGGTCTGTATCCGCTGGACGGCTCGGACTACCCCCTGCTGCGCGACGCGCTGGACAAGCTCCTGCTCAACGACGCCGCCCTGGTCTACGAGCCGGAGACCTCCGCGGCCCTCGGTTTCGGCTTCCGCGTCGGCTTCCTGGGCCTGCTGCACCTCGACGTGATCCGCGAGCGGCTGGAGCGCGAGTTCGGCCTCGACCTGATCGCCACCGCGCCCAACGTGGTCTACCGCGTGATCATGGAGGACGGCACCGAGCACGTCGTCACCAACCCAAGCGAGTTCCCCGAGGGCAAGATCGACGAGGTGTACGAGCCGGTCGTGCGCGCCACGATCCTCGCGCCGACCGAGTTCATCGGCGCGATCATGGAGCTGTGCCAGACCCGGCGCGGCACCCTGCTCGGCATGGACTACCTCTCCGAGGACCGCGTGGAGATCCGTTACACGCTCCCCCTCGCCGAGATCGTCTTCGACTTCTTCGACCAGCTGAAGTCCAAGACCCGCGGCTACGCCTCCCTCGACTACGAGCCCACCGGCGAGCAGACCTCCAGCCTGGTCAAGGTCGACATCCTGCTGCACGGCGACAAGGTGGACGCGTTCTCCGCGATCACCCACAAGGACGCGGCGTACGCGTACGGGGTGCGGCTCGTCGCCAAGCTGCGCGAGCTCATCCCGCGCCAGGCGTTCGAGGTGCCGATCCAGGCGGCCATCGGCTCCCGGGTCATCGCCCGCGAGACCATCCGCGCCATCCGCAAGGACGTCCTCGCCAAGTGCTACGGCGGTGACATCTCCCGAAAGCGGAAGCTGCTGGAGAAGCAGAAGGAGGGCAAGAAGCGGATGAAGATGGTGGGTTCCGTGGAGGTCCCGCAGGAGGCCTTCATCGCGGTGCTCTCCAGCGACGACGCCGCGGGATCGGGCAAGGGCAAGAAGTAGCCGGAGGTTACCGCGGGTCACCGCGCGCATCGGACGGAACGGGGGCCCGTCGCACGAAAGTGCGGCGGGCCCCCGCGCGTCCGCCAGGTGGCTCTCTGTACGAAGTAACAGGCCGCAGGCCCTTACGCCCGCGCCGGACGGCCTTTACTCTGATGCCTGCTCGATAGTTACTCGCCAGTTAAACAACGGCGCGAGGAAACCCAGCCGCACTGATCCAGCCGCACCGTCGCGGTCCCCGGAGGATGTCGTGAGCGACACACAGACACTGATCGAGAACCGTCCGCCGAGCGTGGCGACCCTCTTCCTGGAGCGCGTGGCGGCCACACCGGACGGAGAGGCCTACCGCTATCCCGTACCGGCCGCCTCCGGCGAGGGCCCCGACGACTGGAAGTCCCTCACCTGGGCGGGCGCCGCCGAACGGGTGCACGCCATCGCGGCCGGCCTGATCGAGCTGGGCGTGGAGGCCGAGCAGCGGGTCGCCCTCGCCTCCTCCACCCGGGTCGAGTGGATCCTCGCCGACCTCGGCATCCTCTGCGCCGGCGCCGCCACCACCACGGTCTACCCGCAGACCAACGCCGACGAGTCCGCCTACATCCTGTCCGACTCCCAGAGCCGGGTGCTCATCGCGGAGAACGCCGAACAGGTCGCCAAGGCCGTCGAGAAGCGCGCCGAGCTGCCCGAACTCACCCGTGTCGTGGCCGTCGACGTGGCCGGCGTCGAGACCGACGACTTCGTGATCACCCTCACCGACCTGGAGAAGCTCGGTGCCGCCCGGCTCCAGAAGGAACCGGAGCTGATCAAGGAGCGGGTCGCCGCGATCACCAAGGACCAGCTCGCCACCCTCATCTACACCTCCGGCACCACCGGCCGCCCCAAGGGCGTCCGCCTGCCGCACGACTGCTGGTCGTACATGGCGAAGGCGACCGTCGCGACCGGGCTGGTCAGCGGCGACGACGTGCAGTATCTGTGGCTGCCGCTCGCGCACGTCTTCGGCAAGGTGCTCACCTCCGGGCAGATCGAGGTCGGCCACGTCACCGCCGTCGACGGCCGCGTCGACAAGATCATCGAGAACCTTCCGGTGGTCCGGCCGACCTACATGGCGGGCGTGCCCCGCATCTTCGAGAAGGTCTACAACGGCGTCGCCGCCAAGGCGAAGGCCGGGGGCGGCGCCAAGTACAAGATCTTCCAGTGGGCCGCGGGCGTCGCCCGCGAGTACGCCAAGGTCGCCCAGGACAACTTCCGCCGCACCGGCACCGCGAGCGCGCCCTTCGCCCTCACGGCGAAGCACAACCTCGCCGACAAGCTCGTCTACGCCAAGATCCGCGAGGCGTTCGGCGGCAACCTCCGCGCCTGCGTCTCCGGCTCCGCCGCCCTCGCCCCCGAGATCGGCTACTTCTTCTCCGGCGCCGGCATCCACATCCTGGAGGGCTACGGCCTCACCGAGTCCTCCGCCGCCTCCTTCGTCAACCCCGGCGAGGCCTACCGCACCGGCACCGTCGGCAAGCCGCTGCCCGGCACCGAGGTCCGTATCGCCGCCGACGGCGAGATCCTGCTGCGCGGCCCCGGCATCATGCAGGGCTACCACCACCTGCCCGAGAAGACCGCCGAGGTCCTGGAGGAGGACGGCTGGCTGCACACCGGCGACATCGGCGAACTCTCCGCCGACGGCTACCTGCGCATCACCGACCGCAAGAAGGACCTCATCAAGACCTCCGGCGGCAAGTACATCGCCCCCGCCGAGGTCGAGGGCCAGTTCAAGGCCGTCTGCCCGTACGTCTCCAACATCCTCGTCCACGGCGCCGACCGGAACTACTGCACCGCCCTCATCGCCCTCGACGAGGCCGCCCTCGCGCCCTGGGCCGCCGAGAACGGCCTGGAGGGCAAGCCGTACGCGGAGATCGTCGCCGCGCCCGCCACGGTCGCGATGGTCGACGGCTACGTCCGGCAGCTCAACGAGGGCCTGCAGCGCTGGCAGACCATCAAGAAGTTCCGCCTCCTCCCGCGCGACCTCGACATCGAACACGGCGAGATCACCCCGAGCCTGAAGCTGAAGCGCCCGGTGGTGGAGCGGGAGTACAAGAACCTCATCGACGAGATGTACGAGGGCACACGCGAGGCGTAAGGGCCACTGCGTGACGGTGGGGCGGGGTTCCGGGCGCGGTACGGCCCGGGGCCCCGCCTCCCGCGTCCGCGGGGGCCGGGCCGCCGGGTCCGCCGGAACGGGGCGACGCGTCACCGCGGGCCGCCGTCCGCCGGTCACGGAGGGAGCGTGCTGCCAACCGGCGGCAGGATGTTGCCACTTGGAGGGACGTCGCGCCGTGATCGCCGTTGCTACGGTGCGACGACGTCCGCTTCCCGGACCGCCGGTCCGGCGCTTCCCCGAGAGGTAACAGATGGCATCCTTCAAGAAGGTCCGGTCCCGGTGGAGGACCCGCCTCGCCTCCGTCGCGGTGGCCGCGGCCGGCGTACTCGCCATGACCGGTGCTCCGCCCGCCGCCGCGGACGACCTGGGCAGTACCTGCCCCTATCCGCATGTGTGCTTCTACAACGCGCTGGACTACTACGGGAACTACTTCCAGAGGTACCAGGACGTCACGAGCACCTACCAGAGCGTCCCCGCCAGGAACGGCTTCCTGACGGTCGTCAACACCCGCAACGACGACGTCGCCTACGTCCGCTACGTCTTCAACGGCAAGACCCAGGTGCGCTGCATGCCTCCCAGCACCACGTTCACCGTCACCGACGGACGCGCCACCGGCATCAGGATCAGCACGTCCTCGACCTGCTGACATCTGCCGACAGGCCACGGCCGGGCCCCCCGCGATGTCCGCGGGGGGCCCGGCGTGCCGAGGGAGCCGACTTCGGTGTTGCCCGGATGCGATCGGTTTCCGGTCAAGCGTGTGTCTGATTCTTCAAGCTGTTTTCACTCTCAATGGTCAACTTCGGTAACCGAGTGCTTATGGGCGGGTCCTGTCTGTCACCCTGTCGGCAGCGATCGAGTTCTCTTCGTACGAACTGCCCGGGGAGCCGCCCATGCGGGCCATTCCGACCCAGCGGGAGACCGCCCCGTGCGCCCCCGACGCGCGCGGGTGCGCGCGGGTGGAGGCGACCCTGACCGGGAGTCCCCTCGCGCCCGGTTCCGCGCGGGCGCTGCTGCGCAAGGCGCTCACCGAGTGGGCGGAACTCGCGCTGCCCGGCGCCGCGCACCTCACCGGCCGGACCGGCGACGACGCCACGCTCATCGCCAGCGAACTGGTCACCAACGCCGTCGTGCACGCCGGCACCGAGGTGCGCCTGACCTGCCGGCTGGAGCAGGAGACCGGTGCCCTCGTCATCGAGGTCACCGACCGGCACCCCTCCCGCGCACCGCGCGGCGGCGAACCGGAGACGGCCTGCGCGCGGGACGCCGCCGAGTACGGCAGGGGCCTGCGCCTGGTCGCCGCGCTCTCCGACTCCTGGGGGATCACCTACCGGCCGGGCGCGAAGACCGTGTGGGCGCGGCTGCCCACGGGGGAGTACGCGGCCGGCGAGCGGACCGACCCGTACGGCGACGAGTACGCGCCGGCACCGGACCTCAGCGTCGCGGAGATCCTCGCGCCCGACCCCCTGGACCCGTCGGCCGACCGGAGCACGCAGGGGCACCGCGAGGCGGCCCCGGGCCGGGACACCTGGCTGGCCGGGTCGTACGGGGACGACTGGCTCGCCCGCCGCGACGGCCGCGACGGCACCTGGCTGGGACGCGGGGCCCTGTCCTTCCTCGCCGAGGCCTCCGACCTGCTCGCCGGGCAACTCGACGAGGACCTGGTCACCTCCCTCGCCGGGCAGCTGATCGTGCCGCGGCTGGCCGACTGGTGCGCGGTGTGGCTGGAGGACGAGACCACCGGCCGCGGCGGCTGGAGCGACGGCGGCCCACGGTCCGACGGTCCCCGCCTCGCCCGCGTCTGGCACGCCGGCGAAAGCTGCATCGAGGCCCTGAGCCGGGTGCTCCGGCACAACCCGCCCGCCCTCGGCGACCCGTTCCTCCCGGGACCCGCCGCCTATCCGTGGCCGGTCCCGGCAGCGGACACCCCGCAGGACGGCGCGGACGGTGTTCCCGCCGCTGAGGTGTCCGGCACCGCCCTCGCCTACCGCCTCGTCGCCGGCGGACGCCCGCTGGGCTCCCTCGTCATCGGCCGGGGCGGTGTCGACCGCTTCCCCGACGAGATCACCGGCCTGGCCGAGGACCTCGGCCGACGCGTCGCCCTCGCCATCGGGGCCGCGCGGCAGTACTCCCGGCAGGCCACCATCAGCGCCGTACTGCAACGCGGACTGCTGCCCGGTGCCGTCGCCGAGATCCCCGGCGTGCGCAGCGCCCTCGTCTACGAACCCTGCGACAAGGGCGGACCGAGCGGCGACTTCTACGACCTCTTCCACGCCGGACAGGGCCGCTGGTGCTTCGCCGTCGGCGACGTCCAGGGCAAGGGACCCGAGGCCGCCGTCGTCATCGGCCTCGTCCGCCCCTGGCTGCGGCTGCTCGCCCGCGAGGGCTACCGCGTCGCCGACGTCCTCGACCGCCTCAACCAGCTCCTCCTCGACGACGCCACCGAGGCCGCCGACGCCGCCGCCCGCGCACTGGTCGCCGCCGGAGCCCGCCCGACCGCCCCCGGCGACGGCCCCCAGACCCGCTTCCTCTCCCTCCTCTACGGGGAACTCGTCCCCTTCGCGGGCGGCGTCCGCTGCACCCTCGCCTCCGCCGGACACCCCCTCCCCCTGCTGCTCGCCCCCGACGGCTCGGTCGGTGCCGTGGCCCAGCCACAGACCCTGATCGGGGTCGTCGACGACGCCACCTACACCAGCGAGACCTTCGAGATGTACTCCGGCGACACCCTCCTGTGCGTCACCGACGGAGTCACCGAGCGGCGCTCCGGCTCCCGCCAGTTCGACGACGGCGACGGACTCGCCACCGCCCTGTCCGGCTGCGCGGGGATGCACGCGGAGCCGATAGCCGAACGCATCACCCAGCTCGTGCACGAGTTCGGGGCCCGCCCGCCCGCCGACGATCTTGCCCTCCTGGTGCTCCAGGCGGAGTGACACGGCGGGTGCGGGACAATGGAGCACATGCCTTCCGCACTCCCCGACGGCGAGCCCGTCCCCGCCGACGGCGCGCTGCCCGCCTCCGCGCTCGCCGGGGCCACGGGCCGCCCCCTCGGCTTCTACCTGCACGTCCCGTACTGCGCGACCCGCTGCGGCTACTGCGACTTCAACACGTACACCGCGACCGAGCTGCGCGGCAGCGGCGGCGTACTGGCCTCCCGCGACAACTACGCCGAGACCCTCGTCGACGAGATCCGCCTGGCCCGCAAGGTGCTGGGCGACGACCCGCGCGAGGTCCGCACGGTCTTCGTCGGAGGCGGTACGCCCACGCTGCTGGCCGCCGACGACCTCGTACGGATGCTGGCGGCGATCCGGGAGGAGTTCGGCCTCGCGCCGGACGCCGAGGTGACGACGGAGGCGAACCCGGAGTCGGTCGACCCGGCCTACCTCGCGACCCTGCGCGCGGGCGGCTTCAACCGGATCTCCTTCGGCATGCAGAGCGCCCGGCAGCACGTGCTGAAGGTACTGGACCGCACCCACACCCCCGGCCGCCCCGAGGCCTGCGTCGCCGAGGCCCGCGCGGCCGGCTTCGGCCACGTCAACCTCGATCTGATCTACGGCACCCCGGGGGAGTCCGACGACGACTGGCGGGCGTCCCTGGACGCGGCGATCGGCGCCGGTCCCGACCATGTGTCCGCGTACGCCCTGATCGTCGAGGAGGGCACTCAGCTCGCCCGGCGCATCCGCCGGGGTGAGGTGCCGATGACGGACGACGATGTCCACGCGGACCGGTATCTGATCGCCGAGGAGAGGCTGTCGGCGGCGGGGTTCGACTGGTACGAGGTGTCGAACTGGGCCACCTCCGAGGCCGGCCGCTGCCTGCACAACGAGCTGTACTGGCGGGGCGCGGACTGGTGGGGCGCGGGGCCGGGCGCCCACTCGCACGTGGGCGGGGTGCGGTGGTGGAACGTGAAGCATCCCGGCGCGTACGCGGCGGCGCTGGCTTCGGGGAAGTCCCCGGGCGCCGGCCGCGAGGTCCTCACGGACGAGGACCGGCGGGTCGAGCGGATCCTGCTGGAGCTGCGCCTGCGGGAGGGTGTCCCGCTGTCCCTGCTTCGGGAGGAGGGGCTGGCGGCGTCGCGGCGTGCGCTGGCGGACGGACTGCTGGAGCGGGGCCCGTACGAGGAGGGTCACGCGGCCCTCACCCTGCGCGGCCGGCTGCTGGCGGACGCGGTGGTGCGGGACCTGGTGGACTGATCGCCCCCGCCGCCCCTTCCCGTTCCCGTCCCCCGGGGGCGCTGCCCCCGGACCCCCGCTCCTCAAACGCCGGAGGGGCTAATTTCAGCCCCTCCGGCGTTTGAGGAGCGGGGTCTGGGGCGGAGCCCCAGGTTCGGGACGGGAAGGGGCGGCGGGGGCGAAAAAGCCTCGCCCTCAGGACGGCATCGTGACGAAGTCGATCAGTTCCTCCACGCGGCCCAGGAGCTGGGGCTCCAGGTCCTTGTAGGAGTGGACCGAGTCGAGGATCCGCCGCCACGCCTCCCCCGTGTTCGCCACCCGCCACCCCAGCGCCGAACACACCCCCGACTTCCAGTCCTGCCCCCGAGGCACCCGCGGCCACCCGGCGATCCCCACGGACGCCGGCTTCACCGCCTCCCAGACGTCGATGTACGGATGCCCCACCACCAGCGCGTGCTCGCTCGTGACCGCCTCCGCGATCCGCCACTCCTTCGAGCCCGGCACCAGATGGTCCACCAGGACGCCCAGCCGCGCGTCGGGGCCGGGGGCGAAGTCCTCGACGATCGAGGGCAGGTCGTCGACGCCCGACAGGTACTCGACCACCACGCCCTCGATGCGCAGATCGTCGCCCCACACCTTCTCGACCAGCTCCGCGTCGTGCCGCCCCTCGACATAGATGCGCCCCGCGCGGGCCACCCGCGCCCGCGCGCCGGGAACGGCGACGGACCCGGACGCCGTACGGGCGGGACGCACCGGACCGGCGGCGGACGGACGCACCAGCGTCACCACCCGCCCCTCCAGCAGGAAACCGCGCGGCTCCAGCGGGAACACCCGGTGCTTGCCGAAGCGGTCCTCCAGCGTCACCGTGCCCGCCTCGCAGCGGATCACCGCGCCGCAGAAGCCGGTACCGGGTTCCTCCACCACCAGGCCGGGCTCGGCCGCGACCTCGGGGACCGGCTGCGGCTTCTTCCACGGAGGGGTCAGATCGGCGGAGTACTGGCGCATTCTGACGACGATACGAGGAGTCCGCCCGCCGCGATCAGTCCGACACGCCGAAACGCGCCGCCAGCGCGTCCCGCTGGGCCCGTACGAACGCCGCGTCCACCACCGCGCCGTGCCCGGGCACGTACCGCGCGTCCTCACCGCCCAGCTCGAGCAGCCGGTCCAGCGCGGCCGGCCAGTGCGACGGTACGGCGTCGGGGCCGGCCTGAGGTTCGCCCGACTCCTCGACCAGGTCGCCGCAGAACACGACCTCCGGGGAACCGGGGACCAGAACCGCGAGGTCATGGGCGGTGTGCCCGGGGCCCACGTTCGCCAGCAGCACCTGCCGCCCGCCGGCCGGCCCGAGGTCGAGCGTCCACTCGCCGGACACCGGGTGCCGTGGCGGCACCAGCGCGTCCACGGCCTCCTGTGCCACCCCCGCGTCCAGCCCGTACCGCACCGCGTCCGCCCGCAGTTCCGCGCGCCCGCGAGCCGTCAGCACCGTCTCCATGCCCACCGCGCCGAACACCTCCGCGTCCGCGAAGGCCGACGAACCGAGGACATGATCGAAGTGCGGGTGGGTGAGCGCGAGATGTGTCACACGACGGCCGGTGAGCGCGAGCGCCTCGGCCCGCAACCGTGCGCCCTCGGCCGGCCCGGACCCCGCGTCCACGAGCAGCACCCCGTCCGCCCCCACGACGAGCCCCGCCGTGCAGTCCCACACCGGCAGCCGGCACCGCCCCACCCCGGGCGCCAGTTGCTCCCATCCCGACTCTTCCCAAGTCACGGTCATGACGGGACGCTATCGGGGACGACGGCGCCCGGCGCGGCGGCGCGGGGACCGGCCTTGCCCGGGGCGTACCCCCCGGCCGTACACTGGGCGGGGAAGTCTGGCACTCGCGTGCGAAGAGTGCCAGGCGGACAGGGAAGGTACCGCGCGGGAAGGCTTCTGGAGGTGTGCGCGATGCTCAGTGAACGCAGGCTCCAGGTGCTGCGCGCCATCGTCCAGGACTATGTGGGCACCGAGGAGCCCGTCGGCTCCAAGGCCCTCACCGAGCGGCACAACCTGGGCGTCTCCCCGGCCACCGTGCGCAATGACATGGCGGCCCTGGAGGACGAGGGGTTCATCGCCCAGCCGCACACCAGTGCCGGGCGCATCCCCACCGACAAGGGCTACCGGCTGTTCGTCGACCGGCTCGCCGGCGTGAAGCCGATGACCGCGCCCGAGCGCCGGGCCATCCAGAACTTCCTCGACGGCTCCGTCGATCTCGACGACGTGGTCGCCAGGACCGTACGGCTGCTCGCCCAGCTGACCCGGCAGGTCGCCGTCGTGCAGTACCCGTCGCTGACCCGCTCCACGGTGCGGCACGTGGAACTGCTGTCCCTGGCCCCCGCGCGGCTGATGCTGGTGCTGATCACGGACACCGGCCGGGTGGAGCAGCGCCTGGTCGACTGCCCGGCGCCGTTCGGCGAGCAGTCGCTCGCGGACCTGCGCGCGCGGCTCAACAGCCGGGTCGCGGGCCGCCGGTTCACCGATGTGCCGAGCCTGGTCGAGGACCTCCCCGAGGCATTCGAGGCGGACGACCGCGGTACGGTCTCGATGGTGCTCTCCACTCTGCTGGAGACGCTCGTCGAGGAGAACGAGGAGCGGCTGATGATCGGCGGTACCGCCAATCTCACCCGCTTCGGACATGACTTCCCCCTCACGATCCGGCCCGTCCTCGAGGCGCTGGAGGAGCAGGTCGTGCTTCTCAAGTTGCTTGGGGAGGCGGGGGATTCGGGCATGACCGTGCGCATCGGGCACGAGAACGCCTATGAGGGACTCAACTCCACGTCCGTCGTGTCGGTGGGCTACGGTTCGGGCGGCGAGGCTGTTGCCAAGCTCGGCGTGGTCGGACCGACCCGCATGGACTACCCGGGAACGATGGGAGCGGTACGCGCAGTGGCACGGTACGTCGGACAGATCCTGGCGGAGTCATAGTGGCCACGGACTACTACGCCGTACTCGGCGTACGCCGCGACGCGTCGCAGGAGGAGATCAAGAAGGCCTTCCGGCGGCTCGCCCGCGAGCTGCATCCGGACGTCAATCCTGATCCCAAGACGCAGGAGCGGTTCAAGGAGATCAACGCCGCCTACGAGGTGTTGTCGGACCCGCAGAAGAAACAGGTCTACGACCTGGGCGGCGACCCCCTCTCCCAGGCGGGTGGCGGCGGTGGCGCGGGCGGCTTCGGTGCGGGCGGCTTCGGCAACTTCTCCGACATCATGGACGCGTTCTTCGGTACGGCGTCGCAGCGCGGGCCGCGCTCGCGCACCCGCCGGGGCCAGGACGCCATGATCCGGATCGACGTCGAGCTCGACGAGGCGGCGTTCGGCACGACGAAGGACATCCAGGTCGACACGGCCGTCGTCTGCACCACGTGCAGCGGCGAGGGCGCCGCTCCGGGCACCACCGCGCAGACCTGTGACATGTGCCGTGGCCGGGGTGAGGTCTCGCAGGTCACGCGGTCCTTCCTGGGCCAGGTCATGACGTCCCGCCCCTGCCCGCAGTGCCAGGGCTTCGGCACCGTCGTCCCGACCCCGTGCCCCGAGTGCGCGGGCGACGGCCGCATCCGCTCCCGGCGCACCCTCACGGTCAAGATCCCGGCCGGTGTCGACAACGGCACCCGGATCCAGCTGGCCGGCGAGGGCGAGGTCGGGCCCGGCGGCGGTCCCGCCGGCGACCTGTACGTGGAGATCCACGAACTCCCGCACAGCACCTTCCAGAGGCGCGGCGACGACCTGCACTGCACGGTCACCATCCCGATGACGGCGGCGTCCCTCGGCACCAAGGTGCCGCTGGAGACGCTGGACGGCATGGAGGAGGTCGACATCCGGCCCGGCACCCAGTCCGGCCAGTCGATCCCGCTGCACGGCCGGGGCATCACCCACCTGCGCGGCGGCGGCCGGGGCGACCTCATCGTCCACGTGGAGGTCCAGACCCCGACGAAGCTCGACCCGGAACAGGAACGCCTGCTCCGCGAACTCTCCAAGCTGCGCGGGGAGGAACGGCCTACGGGACAGTTCCAGCCCGGCCAGCAGGGGTTGTTCTCCCGGCTGAAGGACGCCTTCAACGGCCGCTGACGCCGGCTTCGGTGTCCCGGCGAAAAGTGGCTTATGCCAAGGGGAAGGGCAGGTTCGGAGTTGAGCGGGGGACGTGACAACATGCGGTCATGTCCTCCGTACTGACCGAAATCTGCCCGCACCCCGTCGTGCAGGCGCCCATGGCGGGCGGTGTCGCCGTGCCGCAGCTCGCCGCCGCCGTGTCCGAGGCGGGCGGACTCGGTTTCCTGGCCGCCGGGTACAAGACGGCGGACGGGATGTACCAGGAGATCAAGCAGCTGCGGGGACTGACCTCCCGCCCCTTCGGCGTCAACCTCTTCCTGCCGCAGCCGGAGACACCCGACGCGGCCGCCGTCGGCGTCTACGCCCATCAGCTGGCCGGCGAGGCCTCCTGGTACGAGACCGAGCTCGGCGATGCCGACAGCGGCCGTGACGACGGCTACGACGCGAAACTCGCCGTACTGCTGGACAACCCCGTGCCGGTGGTGTCGTTCCATTTCGGCGTCCCGTCCCGCGAGGTACTGGACGCCCTGCGCCGCGCCGGCACGTTCACGCTGGTCACCGCCACCACCGCCGAGGAGGCCCGCGCCGTGGAACAAGCCGGCGCGGACGCGGTGATCGCGCAGGGCGTGGAGGCCGGCGGCCACCAGGGCACCCATCGGGACGTCCCGGACACGGACCGTTCCGGTGTCGGACTGCTCTCCCTCGTCGCCCAAGTCCGGGAGTCCGTCGGCATCCCGGTCGTCGCGGCCGGCGGCATCATGCGGGGCGGCCAGATCGCCGCCGTGCTCGCGGCCGGCGCCGACGCGGCCCAGCTCGGCACGGCCTTCCTCGCCGCCCACGAGTCCGGCGCGCACTCCCTGCACAAGCGCGCCCTGACCGACCCCCTGTACGCCCGCACCGAGCTGACCCGCGCCTTCTCGGGCCGGCCGGCCCGCGCCCTGGTCAACCGTTTCCTGCGCGAGCACGGCCCGTACGCGCCCGCCGCCTACCCCGACGTCCACCATCTGACCGCCCCCCTGCGCAAGGCCGCCGCCAGGGCCGGGGACGCGCAGGGGATGGCGCTGTGGGCGGGGCAGGGCCACCGCATGGCCCGCGAACTGCCCGCCGGACAGCTGGTGGAGCTGCTGGCCGCCGAACTGGAGGCCGCCCGATGACCGCGCCGGTGTTCGTCGTCGACGACTTCGCCACGGACGGCTCCGGCCGCTACGTACTCGACGGGCCCGAGGGACGGCACGCGGTCTCCGTGAAGCGGCTGCGGGCCGGCGAGGGCGTGATCCTCACGGACGGCGCCGGGCGCTGGGCCGAGGGCGAGGTGGACGCCGCCGAGGGCAAGGACCGGCTGGTCGTGCGGCTCGGCGAGGTCGTGGAGGAGCCGGCGGAGACGCCCCGGCTGACCGTCGTCCAGGCGCTGCCCAAGGGGGACCGGGGTGAGGTGGCGGTGGAGACGATGACCGAGGTCGGGGTCGACGTCATCGTGCCGTGGGCGGCGTCGCGGTGCATCACGCAGTGGAAGGGCGAGCGGGGGGCGAAGTCGCTCGGGAAGTGGCGGGCGACGGCCCGGGAGGCGGGGAAGCAGTCGCGGCGGGTGCGGTTTCCCCGGGTGGCGGACGCGGTGACGAGCCGGGGGGTTGCGTCGATTCTCGCCGAAGCGGAGTTCGCGGCCGTGCTGCACGAGAGCGGTACGGAGGCGTTGGCATCCGTGGCGCTTCCCGTGTCCGGGGACATCGTGTTGGTGGTCGGGCCCGAAGGGGGTGTCTCGCCGGAGGAGTTGGCGTTGTTCTCGGAGGCGGGGGCTCGGGCGTTCCGGCTGGGACGGAGTGTGCTGCGGACGTCTACGGCGGGGACGGCCGCGGCGGCACTGTTGCTCGGGCGTTCGGGGCGGTGGGCCTGAGCTCCTCAAACTCCCCCGGAGGGGCTGAAACTCAGCCCCTCCGGCGTTTGAGGAGCGGGGTCCGGGGCGGAGCCCCAGGGTCGGGACGGGAAGGGGCGGCGGGGGCGAACACATCATCTGGCCGTATGCGCCCTACCGCCCCGCCCCCCACAGTGGCACGCTGCCCTTCATGGGGGCGATGAAGAGGATCCGGCGGCACGCGCTCGCCATCGGCTTCGCCGTGGCCGCCGCGGCCGGCGTCACCGCGTGCGAGGACGGCGGCCTCAGCTCCGCCGCCGTCGCGTTCACCACCGACGAGACCGTGACCAAGGAACTCAACAAGCAGAAGACCGAGGTCCGCTGGCTCAGCTGCACCGGCGACTTCGGCGACAAGAACACCGCGAGCAAGAACGCCGTCGCCTCCGTCGACTGCCAGGGCGAGACCAAGGACGGCAAGGAGATCACCGTCACCGGAAGGATCACCCACGCCGTCAACGGCGCCTGCGTACGCGGAAATCTGACCGCGAAGGTCGGCGGCAAGCAGGTGTTCCGGGTCGACGGCCTGGGCGACTGCGACTCCAAGAGCCCGCCGCGCGTGGGCCAGCCGACGCAGCGCGGCCCGCAGCCCACCGTCACCGTGACCGTGACGACGACCGTGTGGTGCGAGCAGTACCCCTCGTGTCGCCCCGTCGAGGGCAAGTGATCGCAACCTCTGTCCAGGAACGCCCGCGCCTGCATAGGGTGATCGGGTGACACAGCCCGCATCGGTCGCATCCACCGCATCCACCGCTTATCTCCGATTCCCGCATCTGCACGGCGAGTTGGTCGCCTTCACCGCCGAGGACGACGTGTGGCTCGCCCCGCTCGACGGCGGCCGGGCCTGGCGGGTGAGCGCCGACAACGTGCCGGTGACCCGGCCCCGTATCTCCCCCGACGGCACCACCGTCGCCTGGACGTCGACCCGCGACGGCGCCCCCGAGGTGCACGTCGCGCCCGTCGAAGGCGGCCCCGCCCGGCGCCTGACCCACTGGGGCAGCGGCACGACCCGCACGCGCGGCTGGACGGCGGACGGACGGGTCCTGGTGACCACCTCCCACGGCCGGGCCAGCTTCCGCCGCACCTGGGCCCACGCCGTCCCCCTCGACGGCGGCCCCGCCACCACGCTGCCGTACGGGCCGGTCGGTGATGTCGCCCAGGGACCGCACACCGTGCTGCTGTCCGCGCCGATGAGCCGCGAGGCGGCCTGGTGGAAGCGCTACCGGGGCGGCACGGCGGGCAAGCTGTGGATCGACCGCGAGGGCGACGGCGAGTTCGTACGGCTGCACGAGGACCTCGACGGGAACATCGAGTGCCCGCTGTGGGTGGGGGAGCGGATCGCGTTCCTCTCCGACCACGAGGGCACCGGCGCCCTGTACTCCTCCCTCGGCGACGGCACGGACCTGCGCAGGCACACCCCGATCGACGGCTTCTACGCCCGGCACGCCGCCACGGACGGCACCCGTGTCGTGTACTGCAGCGCCGGTGAACTGTGGCTCCTCGACGGCCTCGACGGCGCCGAACCGCGCCGCCTCGACGTCCGGCTCGGCGGGCAGCGCGTCGACCTGCAGCCGTTCCCGGTGAACGCGGCCCGCTGGTTCGGCTCCGCCTCCCCCGACCACACCGCGCGCGGCAGTGCCGTCTGTGTGCGCGGCACCGTCCACTGGGTCACCCACCGTGCCGGTCCCGCCCGCGCGCTCGCCGCGACCCTGGGCGTACGCGCCCGGCGGCCCCGCGCCTTCCGCGCGGACGGCGAGGAATGGGTGGTGTGGGTGACGGACGCCGAGGGCGACGACGCCCTGGAGTTCGCCCCCGCCACCGGACTCGCCCCGGGCGCCACCCCGCGCAGGATCGCCGCCGGGCGGCTGGGCCGGGTCGTGGGGCTCGCCATGTCCCCCGACGGCAGCCGCGCCGCGGTCGCCTCGCACGACGGCCGGGTGCTGCTCGTCGAGCGCCAGACCGGCGAGGTCCGCGAGGTCGACCGCAGTGACGACGGAGACGTGTCCGGGCTGGTCTTCTCGCCCGACTCCGGCTGGCTCGCCTGGTCCCACCCCGGCCCGCGTCCGCTCAGCCAGCTCAAGCTCGCCAACACCACCGACCTGTCGGTCACCGAGGCGACCCCGCTGAGGTTCCGGGACTACGCGCCCGCCTTCACCCTCGACGGCAGGCATCTCGCGTTCCTGTCGACCCGCTCCTTCGACCCGGTCTACGACGCGCACGTCTTCGACCTGGCCTTCGTCGAGGGCGTACGGCCGTATCTGATCACCCTCGCGGCGACCACCCCGTCCCCGTTCGGCCCGCAGCGGCACGGCCGGCCCTTCGAGACCCCGGACCGGGACGAGACCCCCGACAGCGAGGGCACCCCCACCACCAGGATCGACCTCGACGGTCTCGCCGACCGCATCGTGCCCTTCCCGGTGGAGGCCGCCCGCTACACCAATCTGCGCGCCGCCAAGGACGGGGTGCTGTGGCTGCGGCACCCGGTGCGCGGTGTGCTCGGCGCCTCCCGCGCCACCCCCGACGACCCGGACCCCAAGACCGACCTGGAGCGCTACGACCTCGCCCAGCAGCGGATCGAGCATCTCGCCGTGGACGCCGACCACTTCGAGGTCAGCGGCGACGGCAAGCGGGTGCTGCTGTGGACCGACGGGCGGCTGAAGGTCGTACCCAGCGACCGGCGCGCCTCCGGCGACGACGACAGTGACACCAACATCACCGTCGACTTGGACCGGGTCCGTCAGTTCGTCGACCCGGCCGCCGAGTGGCGGCAGATGTTCGACGAGAACGGCCGCATCATGCGGGACAACTTCTGGCGTGCCGACATGAGCGGCGTCGACTGGGACGGGGTCCTCGACCGCTACCGGCCCGTGCTCGACCGGCTCGCCACCCACGACGACCTCGTCGACCTGCTGTGGGAGGTGCACGGCGAGCTCGGCACCTCGCACGCCTATGTCATCCCGCGCGGCGGCTACGGCGACGGGGCCCGCCAGGGACTCCTCGGCGCGGACATCTCCCGCCACGGGGACGGCAGTTGGCGGGTCGACCGGATCCTGCCCGCCGAGACGTCCGACCCGGACGCCCGCTCGCCGCTCGCCGCGCCCGGTGTCGCCGTACGGGTCGGGGACGCGATCGTCGCCGTCGCCGGAGCGCCGGTCGACCCGGTGACCGGGCCCGCGCCGCTGCTGGTGGGGACGGCGGGCAAGCCGGTGGAGCTGACCGTGTCGCCGTCGGGCGGCGGTGAGCCGCGGCACGCCGTGGTGGTGCCCGTCGCCGACGAGGAGCCGCTGCGGTACCACGCGTGGGTCGCCGACCGGCGGGCGTACGTGCTGGAGAGGTCCGGCGGGCGGCTGGGGTACATCCACGTTCCCGACATGCAGGCGCCCGGGTGGGCGCAGATCCACCGTGACCTGCGGGTGGAGGTGCTGCGGGAGGGGCTGGTCGTGGACGTGCGGGAGAACCGGGGCGGGCACACCTCGCAGCTCGTGGTGGAGAAGCTGGCCCGGCGGATCGTGGGGTGGGATCTGCCGCGCGGGATGCGGGCGGAGAGCTATCCGCGGGACGCGCCGCGGGGGCCGGTCGTGGCCGTCGCCAACGAGTTCTCCGGGTCCGACGGCGACATCGTGAACGCGGCGATCCGGGCGCTGGGGATCGGGCCGGTGGTCGGTACGCGGACGTGGGGCGGCGTGATCGGCATCGACAGCCGGTACCGGCTGGTGGACGGGACGCTGGTGACCCAGCCCAAGTACGCCTTCTGGCTGGAGGGGTACGGGTGGGGCGTGGAGAACCACGGGGTGGATCCGGACGTGGAGGTCGTGCAGCGGCCGCAGGACTACGCGGCGGGGCGGGACGTCCAGCTGGACGAGGCGGTGACGCTGGCGCTGTCGGCGCTGGAGTCTTCGCCCGCGAAGGTTCCTCCGGAGGTCGTGTGAGCCGGGGTGTCGCCCGGGGGCCGGCGTTGTCGTGAGCCGGGCTGCGCGACCAACCCCCGGTCGGCGGGAAGAGGCACGGGTACGATGCTTCGTACGTGATCAGGTGGCTCGAGGAGGGTTCATGGCTGGGGAGCCTCAGGACGACTGTCTGTTCTGCAAGATCGTGGGCGGGAGCATTCCCGCGACGATCGTGCGGGAGACCGAGACCACCGTCGCGTTCCGGGACATCAATCCGCAGGCGCCCACCCATGTGCTGGTGATTCCGAAGGCGCATTACAGGAACGCCGCCGCCCTCGCCGCCGAAGCCCCCGAGCTCGCCGCGGACGTGCTGCGCGAGACACGGGCCGTCGCCGACGACGAGCAGCTGGAGAGCTACCGCACCGTCTTCAACACCGGCGGCGGCGCCGGCCAGACCGTCTGGCACGCGCACGCCCATGTGCTGGGCGGCCGCGGTCTCGAATGGCCCCCCGGATAGCCCGCCTTGTCCGTACGAGAACTGGTGGTGCTCGGCACCGCCAGCCAGGTCCCCACCCGGCACCGCAACCACAACGGCTATCTGCTGCGCTGGGACGGCGAGGGCATCCTGTTCGACCCCGGGGAGGGCACCCAGCGGCAGATGCTGCGCGCCGGGGTCGCCGCCCATGACCTGAACCGGATCTGCGTCACCCACTTCCACGGCGACCACTCCCTCGGCCTCGCCGGGGTGATCCAGCGCGTCAACCTCGACAAGGTGCCGCACGAGATCACCGCCCACTACCCGCGCTCCGGCCAGCGCTTCTTCGACCGGCTGCGCTACGCCACCGCCTACCGCGAGACCGTCGCCCTCACCGAGGCCCCCGTCGACGCCGACGGCCCCCTGGACCGCACCCCCGGCTACACCCTGGAGGCGCGCAGGCTCTCCCATCCCGTCGAGGCGTACGGCTACCGGCTCGTCGAACCCGACGGCCGGCGCATGCTGCCCGAGCGGCTGGCCGCGCACGGCATCAAGGGCCCGGACGTCGGCCGTCTCCAGCGCGAGGGCGTCCTGGACGGGGTCACGCTGGAGGAGGTCAGCGAGACGCGGCGCGGGCAGCGGTTCGCGTTCGTCATGGACACCCGGCTGTGCGACGGGGTGTACGCGCTCGCCGAGGGCTGCGACATGCTGGTCATCGAGTCGACGTTCCTCGACGAGGACGAGCGACTCGCCGTCGACTTCGGTCATCTGACGGCCGGGCAGGCCGCCCGGGTGGCGCGCGACGGAGGCGTACGGCATCTCGTCCTCACCCACTTCAGCCAGCGCTACGACGACCCGGGGGAGTTCGAGCGGCAGGCGCGGGCGGCGGGGTACGAGGGCGAGCTGACCGTGGCCCGTGATCTGCAACGGGTGGGACTTCCGAAGCGTCGGTGAGACGGTCGTACGATGGTCTGATGCCCATACCGAAAGCCGAACTGCACCTTCATATCGAAGGCACCCTTGAGCCCGAGCTGGCCTTCGCCCTTGCCGCGCGCAACGGTGTCGAGCTGCCGTACGCGGACACCGGCGCGCTGCGTGAGGCGTACCGCTTCGAGGATCTGCAGTCCTTCCTGAACCTGTACTACGAGCTCATGGCCGTGCTGCGGACCGAGCGGGACTTCGAGGATCTCGCCGACGCCTACCTGGCCCGCGCCGCCGTACAGGGGGTGCGGCACGCGGAGATCTTCTTCGACCCGCAGGCGCACATGGCGCGCGGGGTCGGCATGGGCACGGTCGTCGAGGGACTGTGGCGGGCGCTCGGCCGCAGCGAGGAGACGCACGGTGTCTCCACCCGGCTGATCATGTGCTTCCTGCGGGACGAGTCCGCGGAGTCGGCGCTGGCGACGCTGGACGCGGCGAAGCCGTATCTGGACCGGATCACCGGGGTCGGGCTGGACTCGGCGGAGGTCGGGCATCCGCCGGTGAAGTTCCGGGAGGTGTACGAGGCCGCTGCCGCGCTGGGGCTGCGGCGGGTGGCGCACGCGGGGGAGGAGGGGCCGCCGGAGTACATCCGGGAGGCGCTGGACGTGCTCGGTGTCGAGCGGATCGACCACGGGCTGCGGTGCATGGAGGATCCGGGCCTGGTGGAACGGCTGGTGCGGGAGCGGGTGCCGCTGACGTTGTGCCCGTTGTCGAACGTGCGGCTGCGGACGGTGGACGTGCTGGCGGACCATCCGCTGCCGGCGATGCTGGACGCGGGGCTGATGTGCACGGTCAACTCCGACGACCCGGCGTACTTCGGGGGCTACGCGGGCGACAACTTCGACGCGGTACGCGAGTCCCTCGGCCTCACTCCGGCCCACCTGCGCACCCTGGCCCGCAACTCCTTCCTGGCCGCGTTCCTCTCCGACGACGAACCCCGCCGCGCGCGCTACCTGGCGGAGGTGGACGCCCACACCCCCGCCTGAACCCCCACCCCGCGGCCAGGCGGGCTGCGGGTGTCAGGGGGATCCCGGTGCTCGGGTTGCCGCTGCCGTGTCGTAGGCGCCCCGCGCAGCGGACGGCGTGCCGTCGAGGGGGATCTCGATCACCGGTTGTTCCGGCGCACCGACCTCGGGCACGAGCCCCGCAGGCGTCGCCGTCGCCGCCGCGACGACCGCCGCCGGGTGGCCACCACGACGCCGGACGGCCCCCGGCAGCAGCGGCCGCCCACCCGTGTGCAGCGCCACCGCCGTCATCGGCAGAGCGACCACCAGCAGCCCCGCCCCCAGCACCGCCCCCATCACCGGAAACCCCGCCTGCGCCGACAGCACACTCCCGGTCAGCGGCCCCGCCGCCGTCCCCAGCGACGACGCCGACCCCACCAGCACCGCCCACCGCCCGCGCGGATCCAGCGAGGCGGCCAGCCCGATCAGATACGACAGCACCACCGGATAGAAGGTGTTCCAGGCGATCTCACCGGCGGCGAAACTCCCGAGGCCGGTAGCGGACGCGCTCAGCGCGATACAGCCCGCGATGAGGACCGTACCGCCGCCGATCGGCAGCGCCCTCCCCATCCGCGCCCCCAGCGCCCCCGCGCCCAGGACACCCAGCAGCCCCGCCCCGAGCGCCACCGCGAAGACGACCCCCACGGTCGGCTCGGACAGGTTCGCCTGCCCGACCCCGATACGCCCGCTCACGCCCCACAGCGCGTTCTGCGCGAGCGACCACAGCAGCATCGCGCCGGCGAGCACCGCTCCCGAACGCCGGTGCGGCAGACGTGCGGTCGCCTCCGGCCCGGTGACGCGCGGACCGGCCGTACGGCCCGGCAGCCGGGACGTCAGCGGCCACACCGCCAGCGCGGTGAGGGCGATCGCGGCCAGGGTGAGCCCGTGGCCCGGCAGATGCGGCACCGTCAGATACACGACGCCCGCCAGCGCGGACACGCTGAGCAGCCCCAGCGTGGACGCCCGGTGCGGATCGCGTTCGGCGGCGATCCTGGTCGCCGCGACCGTCGTCGCCGTACCCGACCCGACGCCGCCGATCACCGCACCGGCGACGACGGCCGGTACGGCGGTGGTGAGGGCGGCCGCGCCGTAGCCGACGGCGGCCAGCAGCAGGCCGAGCCGGGCCAGGGTGCGGGCCCCGGTCCGTTCCACGCGCGAGGCCAGCAGGAATCCGGCGGCCGCGGAGCTCAGCAGCAGCGCGCTGCCGACGGCTCCCGCCTGGGTGGCGGAGAGGCCGAGCCCGCGTTCGAGGCGGCCGACGGTGGTCGGCAGCAGATACGGGGCGAGGTACCCGGCCGTGAAAAGGGCGACGAGAGGCCAGGGAGTGGTGCGAGGGGCGAACACGGGCGGTCCCAGGGCGTGCGGAAGGGACGGTGCGAAAGACCGTGGGAAAGGGGGAGCGGCGACCGTCGACCGACGGGGGCGCGCGGCCAATTTGTATCAAGCGCGGGCAGGGCAACGGGAGCGCGCAAGCTGTGATCTAAGTCACTCTTGCGTTTGGAGTCCCGGAAGACCGGGTAACAGCGTCCGCTAACGCCAGTGAACAGCCCCGCCACCTGCGGGAACCGTGGTCTCCAGCTTCGTCCGGATCTCCCGCATCACGGCGACGATCCGCTCCTCCCGCTCCGGCGTCAGCCGCGCCACCGGCACCGAGCAGCTGATGGCGTCCCGCGCCGGGGAGTCGTACCGCAGGGCGAACCCGAAACCGATGATCCCCGGTACCCCCTCCTCCCGGTCCACGGAGTAACCGCGCTCCCGCACCCCGGCCAGATCCGCGGCCAGCGACTCCCGCGAGGTGTGGGTGTTCGCCGTGGCCGCCTCGTACGGGCCCTCGGGCAGTTCCCCGTCCGGTCGCTCCGCCAGCAGCGCCTTGCCGAGCGCGCCCACGTGCGCCGGCAGCCGCCGCCCCACCCTGCTGATCGTCCGCAGATACTCGTGCGACTCGCGCGTCGCGAGATACGCGACGTCGTGGCCGTCCAGCCGCCCCATGTGGATCGTCTCGCCCAGCGCGTCGGACGCCTCGTCCAGATACGGGCGCACCGCCCGCACGCGCGGGTCCGAGTCGAGATAGCTGGTGCCGGTGAGCAGGGCGCGGATGCCGATGCCGTACAGCGAGCCGGTGACGTCGGTACGGACCCAGCCGCGGGCGATCAGGGTCTGCAGCAGCGCGTACATCGAGCTGCGCGGCACGCTCAGCTCGTCCGCCAGCTCCTGGAGGCGCGCCGGACGGTCACCGCGCGCGGCGAGCAGTTCCAGTACCTCCATCGTGCGCGCGGCGGACTTGACCTCGCGCACGCCCCCTGTCTCCGACATGCGCCGATCGTAAACCGGGCCGATGAGATCCAGGGCGGGCCATTGACGGTTCTCGTTCGCCTACTTAACCTTCATTTTCATACATGGATGACGTCTACATAGGGAGATGAGTGAGGGTGAGTCCCGATACGGACCCCAGCGGTATCGCCTCCGTGGCGCGACGTCTCAGGGAAGGGATGGCGAACGGGGTGCTGTCCTTCCCGCTCACCGCCTTCCGCGAGGACGGCTCCCTCGACCCGGACGGCTACCGCGCCTACGTCGCCGAACGCCTCGCCACCGGCCCCGGCGCGGTCTTCCCCGCCTGCGGCACCGGCGAGTTCTTCTCGCTGGACGAGGACGAGTACCGGCAGGTCGTCACCATCACCGTCGAGGAGAGCGCCGGACGGACCCCCGTCGTCGCCGGTATCGGCTACGGCTGGGCCCAGGCCACCCGCTTCGCCCGCATCGCCGAGCAGGCCGGCGCCGACGCCCTCCTCGTCCTGCCGCACTACCTCGTCGCCGCCCCGCAGGACGGCCTCGTCGCCCAGCTCGAAGCCGTCGCCGCCCGCACCCCGCTGCCCCTCATCACCTACCAGCGCGGCCAGGTCGCCTACACCGCGGGATCGCTGAGGCGGATCGCCGCCCTGCCCAACGTCATCGGCCTCAAGGACGGCCACAGCGACCTCGACCGGCTGCAGCGCCTCACCTTCGCCGCCCCCGAGGACTTCCTCTTCTTCAACGGCGCCGCCACCGCCGAGATCCAGGCCCGCGCCTACGCCACCGTCGGCGTCCCCGCCTACTCCTCCGCCGTCCACGCCTTCGCCCCCGAGATCGCCGGGGCCTGCTTCACCGCCCTGCGCGACGGCGACCACGCCACCGTCGACACACTCCTGCGCGACTTCTACGTGCCGTTCGTCGAACTGCGCGACCGCGTCCCCGGCTACGGGGTCTCGCTGGTCAAGGCGGCGGCCCGGCTGCGCGGCCGCCCCGTCGGCCCCGTACGCGCCCCCCTCACCGACCCCACCCCCGCCGACCTCACCGACCTGCGCACCCTGCTCACCGCCGGACTCGACCTCGTAGGAGCCGCCCTGTGACCACGCCGCCGTCCCGCGACCTGACCGTCACCGAGGTCCGGCTCACGCCGATCCTCGTCGCCGACCCGCCCCTGCTCAACACGCAGGGCGTCCACCAGCCGTACACCCCCCGGCTGATCGTCGAGGTGGTCACCGCCGACGGCACCACCGGCCTCGGCGAGACCTACGGCGACACCAAGTACCTGGACCTGGCACGCCCCCTCGCGGACCGGCTCGTCGGCCGCCGGGCCGGTGACCTGAACCGGCTGTTCACCGAGGCCGACGCGGTCGCCGTCGACGCGGACCAGGTCTCCGGCAAGGTCGACGTCGGCGGACTGCGCGGCGTCCAGACCGCCGACAAGCTGCGCCTGTCCGTGCTCTCCGCCCTCGAGGTCGCCTGCCTCGACGCCCTCGGCAAGAGCCTCGGCCTGCCCGTGCACGCCCTCCTCGGCGGCAAGGTCCGCGACACCGTCGACTACAGCGCCTACCTCTTCTACAAATGGGCCGGCCACCCCGAGGGCGTGCGGGCCGAGAAGGACGACTGGGGCGCCGCCCTCGACCCGGCCGGCGTCGTCGCGCAGGCCCGGACCTTCACCGAGCGGTACGGCTTCACCTCCTTCAAGCTCAAGGGCGGTGTCTTCCCGCCCGACGAGGAGATCGCCGCCGTACGCGCCCTCGCCGCCGCGTTCCCCGGACACCCCCTGCGACTGGACCCCAACGGCGCCTGGTCCGTGGAGACCTCGCTGAAGGTGGCCGGGGAACTCGGCGACGTCCTCGAATACCTCGAGGACCCGGCCCTCGGCACCCCCGCCATGGCCGAGGTCGCCGCCCGCACCGGAGTACCGCTCGCCACCAACATGTGCGTGACGACGTTCGCCGAGATCAAGGAGGCCTTCACCCGGGACGCCGTCCAGGTCGTCCTCTCCGACCACCACTACTGGGGCGGACTGCGCAACACCCAGCAGCTCGCGGCCGTCTGCCGCACCTTCGGCGTGGGCGTCTCCATGCACTCCAACACCCACCTCGGCATCAGCCTCGCCGCGATGACCCACGTGGCGGCGACCGTCCCCAACCTCCACCACGCCTGCGACTCCCACTACCCCTGGCAGTCGGAGGACGTCCTCACCGAGCGCCTCACCTTCGAGAACGGCGCCGTACGGGTCTCGGACGCGCCCGGACTCGGCGTGGAACTCGACCGCGACCGGCTGGCGGCCCTGCACCGCCGCTGGCTCGACGACGACGGCACGCTGCGCGACCGCGACGACGCGGCGGCCATGCGCGTCGCCCACCCCGAGTGGGAGACACCGGCGGTACCGCGCTGGTGACCCTCCCGGGGAGGGACGGTGGGGAGTGACGGCCGTCACGTTGTCGGTCCCGTGGTGCACACTGGCTGAAACCGCACCACGTCAGGGAGCGCACCGTGAAGGCGTCCACCGGGAAGGCCCGCGTCGAGGGACCGCACTGCCCGCCCCTCACCGATCCCCTCGCCGCCCTGCGCACCCCGGACGACCCGCCCTGGGACGTCTACCTCACCGGCACCGTCTTCCTCGACATCGTCTTCACCGGGCTCGACTCCGCCCCGGTGCGCGGGACCGAGTCCTGGGCACGCGGGATGGGGTCGAGCCCCGGCGGCGTCGCCAACATGGCCACCGCGCTCGCCCGCCTCGGCCTGCGCACCTCCCTCGCGGCGGCGTTCGGCGACGACCACTACGGCGAGTACTGCTGGGACACGCTCCAGCAGGGCGAGGGCATCGACCTCTCGCCCTCGCGCACCGTCCCCGGCTGGCACTCACCGGTCACCGTCTCCATGGCGTACGACGGCGAGCGCACGATGGTCTCCCACGGCCACGAACCCCCGCCCGAGGAACTCTCCCACCCGTCGCCCACCACCACCCTCGAACGACGCCCTCCGGGCGCGGACCTGCCTCCGTGCCCGCCCCGCGCCCGCGCCGCCGTCGCCTCCCTCACCCCCGGCCGCAGCGCCCCGTGGATCGCGCGGGCCGCGCGCGACGGCGCCCGCATCTTCGGCGACGTCGGCTGGGACGACACCGGGGCGTGGGACCTGGCCGCACTGTCCGACCTGCGGCACTGCGAGGCGTTCCTGCCGAACGCGGAGGAGGCCATGCGCTACACCGGCACGGACTGCCCCCGCGCGGCCGCGCACGCCCTGACCGACCATGTGCCGGTCGCCGTGGTCACCCTCGGCGCGGAGGGCGCGTACGCGGTCGACCGGCGCACGGGGGAGACGGCTTCGGTACCGGCGATCGAGGTCGAGGCGCTGGACCCGACCGGCGCGGGCGACGTGTTCGTCGCCGGCTTCGTCACCGGGACACTGGCGGGCTGGCCCCTGGCCGACCGCCTCGCCTTCGCCGGACTCACGGCGGCCCTGTCCGTCCAGGAGTTCGGCGGCTCGCTGTCGGCACCGGGATGGGCGGAGATCGGGGCGTGGCGGCGGAGCGTGGGCTGCGCGGAGGGCCAGGACCCGGAGGCCCTGCGCCGCTACGACTTCCTGACAGCCCTGACCCCGGCCGACCCGGTACGGCCCTGGCCGCTGAGGCGAGCGGTCCCGACGATCGGCTTCCGCAGATCGGCCTGAACGGACGGGGCCCGGTTCGGCCGGCGCTCCAGCCCACCGGGTCGGGTGGTGGGGTGTGGACGGACCCCCGCCCCGGTTCACCTAAAAGCCCTACGGACTTGTCACCCCCGCGTCGTACCCTGGAACCCGTGAGGCCGTTCTCAGCCAGACGGCCGTGACCAGGAGGATCCGCAGGCCTTCAGAGCCGGCCCATGACTCAGACACCCACAGCTCACACCCCCGCGCAGGAGCAGGCGCGAGTGCAGCTCACCGTCCCCGCCCAGCACCCCATGGTGACCGTGCTGGGGTCCGGGGACTCCCTCCTGCGCGTGATAGAGAAGGCCTTCCCGGGGGCCGACATCCACGTCCGGGGCAATGAGATCAGCGCGACCGGCGACAAGGCGGAGGTCGCCCTCATTTCGCGCGTGTTCGACGAGATGATGCTGGTGCTCCGCACCGGGCAGCCGATGACGGAGGACGCAGTGGAACGCTCGATCGCCATGCTCAAGGCGAGCGAGAACGGGGAGAGCGACGGCCAGGAGACCCCGGCCGAGGTGCTCACGCAGAACATCCTGTCCTCGCGCGGCCGTACGATCCGCCCCAAGACGCTCAACCAGAAGCGCTATGTGGACGCGATCGACAAGCACACCATCGTCTTCGGCATCGGCCCGGCCGGTACGGGCAAGACGTACCTCGCCATGGCCAAGGCGGTGCAGGCCCTGCAGTCCAAGCAGGTCAACCGCATCATCCTGACCCGCCCCGCGGTCGAGGCCGGTGAGCGGCTCGGCTTCCTCCCGGGCACGCTGTACGAGAAGATCGACCCGTATCTGCGCCCGCTCTACGACGCCCTGCACGACATGCTCGACCCGGACTCGATCCCCCGCCTGATGGCGGCCGGCACGATCGAGGTCGCCCCGCTGGCGTACATGCGTGGCCGTACGCTCAACGACGCCTTCATCATTCTCGACGAGGCCCAGAACACCAGCCCCGAACAGATGAAGATGTTCCTGACCCGCCTCGGCTTCGAATCGAAGATCGTGATCACGGGTGACGTCACGCAGGTCGACCTGCCCGACGGCACCAAGTCCGGTCTGCGGCAGGTGCAGGACATCCTGGAGGGCCTGGACGACGTCCACTTCTCCCGGCTGTCGTCCCACGATGTCGTCCGGCACAAGCTGGTGGGCCGTATCGTCGACGCGTACGAGCAGTACGACAGCCGGCACGGCACCCAGAACGGCACCCACAAGGGCGGCCGCGGCAAGTCCGGCCCCAAGGGGAAGTAGACCGAGCACCACATGTCGATCGACGTCAACAACGAGTCCGGAACCGAGGTCGACGAGCAGGCGATCCTCGACATCGCCCGCTACGCGCTCGCGCGGATGCGTATCCACCCGCTCTCCGAGCTCTCGGTGATCGTCGTGGACGCCGACGCCATGGAGCAGCTGCACATCCAGTGGATGGACCTGCCCGGGCCGACGGACGTCATGTCGTTCCCGATGGACGAGCTGCGGCCGCCGTCGAAGGACGCCGAGGAGCCCCCGCAGGGACTCCTCGGCGACATCGTGCTCTGCCCCGAGGTCGCCACCCGGCAGGGCCAGGAGGCGGAGACGCGGCACACCATGGACGAGGAGCTCCAGCTGCTCACCGTCCACGGTGTGCTGCACCTGCTGGGCTACGACCACGAGGAGCCGGACGAGAAGGCCGAGATGTTCGGCCTGCAGGCCGCCATCGTGGACGGCTGGCGCGCGGAGAAGGGCCTCACCGGCCCGTCGCCGGCGCCGACCGTGTCATGAGTCCGACACTCGTCCTCGGCGCGATCGCGCTGGTCGTCGTCGCCTGGCTGGCCGCCTGCGCCGAGGCCGGCATCGCGCGCGTCTCCAGCTTCCGCGCCGAGGAGGCCGTACGCTCCGGCCGCCGGGGCAGCGACCGGCTGGCGCAGATCGCCGGCGACCCCACCCGTTTCCTCAACGTGGCGCTGCTGGTCCGCGTCACCTGCGAGATGGCCGCCGCCGCGCTGATCACCTACGGCTGTCTGCGCGAGTTCGACGGCACCACCGAGGCCCTGCTGATCGCCATCGCGATCATGGTCCTGGTGTCGTACGTCGCCGTCGGGGTCTCCCCGCGCACCATCGGCCGCCAGCACCCGCTGAACACGGCCACGGCCGCCGCGTACGTCCTGGTCCCGCTCGCGAGGGTGATGGGCCCGATCCCCTCGCTCCTCATCCTCATCGGCAACGCGCTCACCCCCGGCAAGGGCTTCCGGCGCGGCCCCTTCGCCTCCGAGGCGGAGCTGCGCGCGATGGTCGACCTCGCGGAGAAGGAGTCGCTGATCGAGGACGAGGAGCGCCGCATGGTGCACTCCGTCTTCGAACTGGGTGACACGCTGGTGCGCGAGGTGATGGTGCCGCGCACCGACCTGGTGGTGATCGAGCGGTACAAGACGATCCGCCAGGCCCTCACGCTCGCCCTGCGCTCCGGTTTCTCCCGTATCCCGGTGACCGGCGAGAGCGAGGACGACATCGTCGGGATCGTCTACCTCAAGGATCTGGTCCGCAAGACGCACATCAGCCGCGACGCCGAGAGCGAGCTGGTGTCGACGGCGATGCGCCCCGCGTTCTTCGTGCCCGACACCAAGAACGCCGGCGATCTGCTGCGCGAGATGCAGAAGGAACGCAACCACGTCGCCGTCGCCGTCGACGAGTACGGCGGCACCGCGGGCATCGTCACCATCGAGGACATCCTCGAGGAGATCGTCGGCGAGATCACCGACGAGTACGACCGTGAACTCCCGCCCGTGGCGGAGCTCGGCGAGGACCGCTACCGGGTCACCGCCCGTCTCGACATCACCGACCTGGGCGAGCTGTACGGCCTGGAGGAGTACGACGACGAGGACGTGGAGACCGTGGGCGGACTGCTCGCCAAGCACCTGGGCCGGGTGCCGATCGCGGGCGCCTCGTCGGTGGTCGAGCTCCCCGACGACCGCAGACTGCGCCTCACGGCGGAGGGTGCGGCGGGCCGCCGGAACAAGGTCGTGACGGTCTTGGTGGAGCCGGTGGGTTCTCTCGCCGAGGACCCGGAGGCACCGGAGTGACCCCGGGGCAACTGCGCGCCCTCTGCCTCTCCTTCAACGCGGCGGTGGAGGAGTTCCCCTTCAACCCGGAGACCTCCGTCTTCAAGGTCCTGGGCAAGCTCTTCGCCCTGACGAACCTCGACGCCACCCCCCTCACGGTCAACCTCAAGTGCGCCCCCGAGGACGCGATCCGCCTCCGCGCCGAACACCCGGATTCGATCACCCCGGGCTACCACATGAACAAACGCCACTGGAACACGGTGACGGCCGACGGCCCCCTCCCCGACCATCTGATCCGGGAACTGGTCGAGGACTCGTACGACCTGGTCGTGGCCGGTCTCCCGAGAGCCGACCGTCTCCGCCTCGACCGCCCCTGAGCCCGGTGGCACGGCCCCCTTATGCTCGGATCATGACCGACACCACCGCCCTCGACCCCGAGGACCGCAAGATCGTCACCCTGGCCCGTTCCGCCCGCGCGCGCAACGGCGTGCCCGAGGGCGCGGCCGTACGCGACGAGACGGGCCGTACGTACGTCGCCGGGACGGTCGCCCTGGACTCCCTGAAGCTGAGCGCGCTGCGGACGGCGGTGGCGATGGCGGTGGCGTCCGGCGCGACGTCGCTGGAGGCGGCGGCCGTGGTGACCGAGGCTCAGTCCGCGTCCCCCGAGGACCGCGCGGCCGTACGGGACCTCGGCGGCCCCGCGACCCCGGTCCTGGTGGCCGGCCCGGATGGCACGGTCCGCGAGACGCTCACGGCGGGCTGACCCACCTCTGTTACCGGCGGTAAGTAGGCCGGATTTCCCCCTTGCCGCGCGCTGCCTCTCGCGCATCAATGGAACCGCCGGTGCGATCGCGGCGGGTCCGGACCCACGCTGCCGAGCAGTTCCCCCCACACGGAAAGGGACCGGAATCCATGAGAGGCAAACGATTCGGAACAGGTGTGTCCTTGGCGGCCGGCGTGCTCGCCGTCTGCGGCCTGGCCTTCGCCCCCACGGCCGCCGCCGTCGCCCCCGGAACGGCGACCGTCAACGCCGACTGCGGAAGCTGGGGCGGCGGCGACGCCACCCTCACGGCCACCCAGAACGGCACGTCCGCCACCGTCACCCTCACCACCTCCTCGGTCACCGCACCCCTGTCGATCAGCAAGGACTCCCTGGTCTCGAACCTGACCCTGGTCAAGGCGAGCGGCGGCACCACGGTCTTCAAGGGCACCAAGAACCCGGCCATGTCCAGCGGTGACGACCTCCAGGTCGGCCCCCTCACCGGCACGGTCGCCTCCGGCGACAGCCTGGAGGCCTTCGGCGGCACCCTGAAGGTCACGGCCTTCGGCTTCATCACCATCACCTGCACGGCAACGGCCCCCCAGGCCCCGGGCCCGTTCGTTTTCGACTGACCCACGGAGGGACAGCCGACCGGGCCGGGCACCCCCACGGGCGCCCGGTCCGCTGCCCTTTTGGCCCGGATGCCCTTTCGGCGCAGGGGCGTTGACGTGAGGGACCGGAGGTGCGGATGATCCGGGCCATGGTGACGACGAACCCGATACCCCGTTTCCCGGCCGGTTTCCTGTGGGGCGTGTCGACCTCCGCGCATCAGATCGAGGGGGCGGTGGAGGCGCGTGAGCCCTCCGTGTGGGACGTGTTCACGGACGGGCCGGGGCGGGTGCGGGACGGGTCGACGGCGGCGGTGGCCTGCGACCATGTGCACCGCTACCGCGAGGACGTCGCGCTGCTCGCCGACCTGGGCGTGGACGCGTACCGCTTCTCCGTCTCCTGGCCGCGGGTACGGGCGAAGGGCGGTCTGGACTTCTACGACCGGCTGGTCGACGAGCTGTGCGCGGCGGGCGTACGGCCGGTGCCGACGCTGTTCCACTGGGATCTGCCGGCCGGCCTGGACTGGCTGGAGCGGGACACGGCACAGCGGTTCGCGGAGTACGTCACGGAGGTGGCCGGGCGGCTGGGCGACCGGGTGACGAAGTGGATCACCCTCAACGAGCCCGCCGAACACACCCTGCTGGGGCATGCCCTGGGCGTGCACGCGCCCGGCCGGAACCTGCTCTTCGACGCGCTCCCGGTGGCCCACCACCAACTCCTCGCCCACGGCCTCGCCGTACGGGCGCTCCGGGCGGCCGGGGCCGACGACATCGGCATCGCGAACTCCCACGGCCCGGCCTGGCCCGCCTCCGACGACGAGGCGGACAGGGCGGCGGCCGACTTCTACGACCTCCTCCTCAACCGCCTCTTCGCCGACCCGCTGCTCCTCGGCCGCTACCCGGACGGCATCGCCGAACTGATGCCCGGCGACGTCGAACAGGACCTGAAGGTCATCGCCGAGCCGCTGGACTGGTACGGCGTCAACTACTACGCGCCGACACGCGTGGGCGCGCCGCAGGGCACGGAGATCGACTTCGGCGGTGTCCGGATGCCGGCCGAACTCCCCTTCTCCGTACGGGAGATCGAGGGATATCCGGTGACGGACTTCGGCTGGCCGGTGGTCCCGGAGGCCCTGACGGAGCTCCTCACCGCCTTCCGCGCCCGCTACGGCGACCGCCTCCCGCCGGTGGTCATCACCGAGAACGGCTGCGCGTACGACGGCCTGGACGACCGCGACCGCGTCACCTACCTCGACGGCCACCTCCGCGCGCTGCACCGGGCGGTGCGGGCGGGCGTGGACGTACGCGGCTACTTCGTGTGGTCCCTGATGGACAACTTCGAGTGGGCGGAGGGCTATGCCCGCCGCTTCGGCCTCGTCCACGTCGACTTCGCCACGCAGGAACGGACCCCGAAGACGTCGTACGCCTGGTACAGGAAGCTACTGCGCGAGCAGCACGACCGCTGACCAGAAGCCGAGGCGGCGCAGTTGTTTCGAGTTGTCCGTCAGAAGCCGAGGCGGCGCAGTTGTTTCGGGTCGCGTTGCCAGTCCTTGGCGACCTTCACATGGAGGTCCAGGAAGACGGGTGTTCCGAGGAGTGCCTCGATCTGCTTGCGGGACTTGATGCCGACGTCCTTCAGGCGCTTGCCCTTGGGGCCGATGACGATGCCCTTCTGGCTGGGGCGCTCGATGAAGAGGTTGGCGTGGATGTCGAGGAGGGGCTTGTCGGCGGGGCGGTCCTCGCGGGGGAGCATCTCCTCGACGACCACGGCGATGGAGTGCGGCAGCTCGTCGCGGACACCCTCCAGGGCCGCCTCGCGGATCAGCTCCGCGACCATGACCTGCTCGGGCTCGTCGGTGAGATCGCCCTCGGGGTAGAGGGCGGGGCCCTCCGGCATCAGCGGGATGAGGAGGTCGGCCAGCAGACCGACCTGCTGGTTCGCGGTCGCGGAGACCGGGATGATCTCCGCCCAGGTGATGCCCAGCTCCCGGCCCAGCTGGTCCACGGCGATCAGCTGCTCGGCCAGTGCCTTGCCGTCCACCAGGTCGGTCTTGGTGACGATCGCGATCTTCGGGGTCCTCTTGATCCCGGCGAGTTCCTTGGCGATGAACCGGTCACCGGGGCCGATCTTCTGGTCGGCGGGAATGCAGAAGCCGATCGCGTCGACCTCGGCCCAGGTGGCGCGGACCACGTCGTTCAGCCGCTCGCCGAGCAGGGTGCGCGGCTTGTGCAGTCCGGGGGTGTCCACGAGGATCAGCTGCGCGTCCTCACGGTGCACGATCCCGCGCACGGTGTGCCGGGTGGTCTGCGGCCGGTTCGAGGTGATCGCCACCTTCTGCCCGACCAGAGCGTTCGTGAGGGTGGACTTGCCCGCGTTGGGGCGGCCCACGAAGCAGGCGAAACCGGCCCTGTGGACGGCCTCGGCCGGCTGCTCGGATGACTGGGTACGAACGCTCATGCCGCCCATTCTCCCTGATCCACGAAGCCCACCGCACCAGCGGCCGCGCCACCGGGCCCGGAACACGCGGCCGGGCCCCGGCCGCCCCGCGCGGGGGTGACCGGGGCCCGGTGGAAACCCGGAAGGCCCGGACGGTCCGGGCCGGGATTCCGGACCCCGCTTCAGCCCGGGGGGGCACGTCGGGCCCCCTCCGTCCGGCCCCGTCCGCCAGTCCTCCTCCGTCAGGCCCCCTCCTTCAGGACTCTCCTGATCAGCGTGCGCTGGTCGTCCGTCAGGTGGGGGTCCGCGCAGTGCACCGATCTGCCGTCCACCGTGATCCGGTAGGCGAAGCCGTCCGGTACTCCCGGCGGCGGGGTGCCCCGGCCGGCGGCCAGGGACCGCTCGGCCAGGGTGTGCCATTCCGCCGCGTCGGGGCGGCCCGTGGTGTCCACCTCCGCCCGCCGCTCGATGCCCGCGAAACCGCCCGTGCGACTCACCTCGATACGCATGGGTCCGTGTCTAGTACGGAACTACAGCGTCCGCACCCCCACCCGCTCCCATGCCTTCGACACCGCCTGCAGTTCCTCGCCCTCCCCGAACCGGGCGCGCGCCGCCTTCACCGTGAGCGTCGCGAAGTCCGTGAACTGCGCGTCCTGATCGAGATCGCCGCCCGTCAGCACGTCGTACCAGACCTGCCCCGCCCGCTCCCAGGCGTGCCCGCCGAGGGTCGTGGCGGCGAGGTAGAAGGCGTGGTTCGGGATGCCCGAGTTGATGTGCACGCCGCCGTTGTCGCGGCCGGTGCGGACATAGTCGTCCATCGTCGCCGGCTGCGGGTCCTTGCCGAGCACGTCGTCGTCGTACGCCGTGCCCGGCTCCTTCATGGAGCGCAGCGCCGTGCCCGTGACGCGCGGGGCGAGCAGTCCTGCCCCGATCAGCCAGTCGGCCTCCTCGGCGCTCTGCCCGAGCGTGTACTGCTTGATGAGCGTGCCGAAGACGTCCGACACCGACTCGTTGAGCGCGCCGGACTGGCCGAAGTAGTCCAGGTTCGCGGTGTACTGCGTGACGCCGTGGGCGAGTTCGTGGCCGATGACGTCGATGGGGATGGTGAAGTCGAGGAAGATCTCGCCGTCCCCGTCGCCGAACACCATCTGCTCGCCGTTCCAGAAGGCGTTGTTGTAGTCCTCGTCGTAGTGCACGGTCGCGTCCATCGGCAGTCCGCTGCCGTCGATGGAGTCGCGGCCGTACGCCTTCAGGAACAGCTCGAACGTGGCGCCGAGCCCGGCGTAGGCGCGGTTGACGGTGGCGTCCTGGCCGGGCGCGTCGCCCTCGCCGCGCACCTTCGTGCCCGGCAGGGCGGTGCCGTGCCGGGCGTCGTGGACGGTGCGGCGCGGCTTGCCCGCCTCGGCGTCGGTGAGCGTGGCGACGGCCGGGGCGCCGACGACCGTGGTCAGCCGGCGCTGGGTGCGCTCGTAGGCGTCGCGCCTGAGGGTGCGGCGCGCGGGACCGTGCAGCACGGGGTCGTCGGCCTGCGCGAGCCGGTCGAGGACGTGCGGCGGGATGATCGTGCAGAAGACGGGCTCGAAGCCCCCGTTTGTGGTCATGTCCGGCACGATGACACCGTGTCGGCCGACTGTCACTAGCTGCAACATTGATTGGGTGAAATGTCGGGACTTGGCCGCCGTGGGGGTGGCCGTGTGTTATCCGTGCGGGTGGTTTGTGGCTGATCGCGCAGTTCCCGGCGCCCCTTTCGGGTGTGGCGGTCCCGCATACTGATACACGCGGCCCGCGTCAGGGAAAGCTCGGCTAGCATGCTGCGCATCATGCGTTTCGGGCTGCTCCTCCTTAGCTGCCGCGGCGAGGGCCTGTACTAGGCCGACCCCCTCCCCGCGGAGTTTGGCGTTGCGCCGTCGGCCGTCCCGTCGAGGACACACCGCGGACCACCGAGGAGCCCACGCATCATGGCCAACCGCCAGCAGCCCAGCCCCATGCCGATCCACAAGTACGGCCGCTACGAGCAGGTCGACATCACCGACCGCGCCTGGCCGCAGCAGCGGATCACCACCGCCCCCCGCTGGCTCTCCACCGACCTGCGCGACGGCAACCAGGCCCTGATCGACCCCATGTCGCCCGTCCGTAAGCGGGCGATGTTCGACCTGCTGGTCACGATGGGCTACAAGGAGATCGAGGTCGGCTTCCCCGCCTCCGGCCAGACCGACTTCGACTTCGTACGGTCGATCATCGAGGACCCGGACGCCATCCCGGACGACGTCACCATCTCCGTACTGACCCAGGCCCGCGAGGACCTGATCGAGCGCACGGTGGAGTCCCTGAAGGGCGCCAGGCGGGCCACCGTCCACCTGTACAACGCCACCGCCCCCGTCTTCCGCAGGGTCGTCTTCCGCGGCTCCCGGGAGGACATCAAGCAGATCGCCGTCGACGGCACCCGCCTGGTCATGGAGTACGTCGAGAAGCTGCTGGGCCCCGAGACGGTGTTCGGCTACCAGTACTCGCCGGAGATCTTCACCGACACCGAGCTGGACTTCGCCCTGGAGGTCTGCGAGGCGGTGATGGACACCTACCAGCCCGGTCCGGGCCGCGAGATCATCCTCAACCTGCCGGCCACCGTCGAGCGCTCCACCCCGTCCACGCACGCCGACCGCTTCGAGTGGATGGGCCGCCACCTGTCCCGCCGTGAGTACGTCTGCCTGTCCGTCCACCCGCACAACGACCGCGGTACGGCGGTGGCGGCGGCCGAGCTGGCACTGATGGCCGGCGCCGACCGTGTCGAGGGCTGCCTGTTCGGGCAGGGCGAGCGCACCGGCAACGTCGACCTGGTCACCCTGGGCATGAACCTGTTCTCCCAGGGCGTCGACCCGCAGATCGACTTCTCCGACATCGACGAGATCCGCCGTACGTGGGAGTACTGCAACCAGATGGAGGTCCACCCGCGCCACCCGTACGTGGGCGACCTGGTCTACACGTCCTTCTCCGGCTCCCACCAGGACGCCATCAAGAAGGGCTTCGACGCCATGGAGGCCGACGCGGCCGCCCGCGGTGTGACGGTGGACGACATCGAGTGGGCCGTCCCGTACCTGCCCATCGACCCCAAGGACGTCGGCCGTTCCTACGAGGCCGTCATCCGCGTCAACTCGCAGTCCGGCAAGGGCGGTATCGCGTACGTCCTGAAGAACGACCACAAGCTGGACCTGCCGCGCCGGATGCAGATCGAGTTCTCCAAGCTGATCCAGGCCAAGACGGACGCCGAGGGCGGCGAGATCACCCCGGCCGACATCTGGGCGGTCTTCCAGGACGAGTACCTGCCCAACCCGGGCAACCCCTGGGGCCGTATCCAGGTCGCCAACGGGCAGTCCACCACCGACCGCGACGGCGTGGACACCCTCACCGTCGACGCCACGGTCGACGGTGCGGAGACCACCCTGGTCGGCAGCGGCAACGGCCCGATCTCCGCGTTCTTCCACGCGCTGCAGGGCATCGGCATCGACGTACGGCTGCTGGACTACCAGGAGCACACGATGAGCGAGGGCGCCTCCGCGCAGGCCGCCTCCTACATCGAGTGCGCGATCGGCGACAAGGTGCTGTGGGGCATCGGAATCGACGCGAACACCACACGCGCCTCGCTGAAGGCGGTCGTCTCCGCCGTCAACCGCGCATCGCGCTGACCAGCCGAATCGGCGGCCGAAGGCCCCGCTCGCCGGAAATCGGCGGGCGGGGCCCCGTCGTATACCGGCCATCTCCATGTGCGGGTCACGGAAAGGTCTCGTCCGGGGTACTGACTCCGGGTCCCTGATGTGGCTAACATCACGCAAGCGCGGCGATGATGCTGTGGCGGTTATGGAGGTGCGACGTGCTGCCAGGACGGGGACCCAACGGCCGTGCCGCTGCCGTCAGACTCTCGCGCCTGCTGGGCACCCGCACCGCGTGGACGGCCGTCGGCGACGGCGAGTTCTTCTGCCCCGGCTGCGGCGGCGACCGCAACTACCAGCGGCTGACCGGACGGCGCCGCTTCACCCTGCTCGGCGTGCCCGTGCTGCCGCGCGGCGAGTCCGCGCCGACCGTCGAATGCGCCTCCTGCCGCCGCCACTTCGGCACCGACGTCCTGGACCACCCCACCACCACCCGCTTCTCCGCGATGCTGCGCGACGCCGTGCACACCGTCGCCCTCGCGGTGCTGGCCGCGGGCGGCATCTGCTCGCGCGCCTCCCTGGAGACGGCGGCGGCCGGGGTGCGCGCCGCCGGCTTCGACGACTGCACGGAGGAGCAGCTGGCCGCGCTCGTCGAGGCGCTGGAGGCGGACACCGGCCGCTTCACCGGCGAACCCTGCACGGCGGGCCTCGCCATCGAGCTCCACGAGGCCCTGGACCCGCTCGCCCCCCACCTCGCCGGCCCCGGCCGTGAGTCGATCCTTCTCCAGGGCGCCCGAATCGCCCTCGCCGATGGCCCCTACACCCCCGCCGAACGCGACGCCCTCGCCACGGTCGGCGCGGCCCTCACCATCTGCTCGAACGACGTCACCCGCCTGCTGGCGGCGGCCCGGACACCGTCCTGACCGCAGGGGCGCCCCACAGGGCGGGGCGTGCGGACACCGTCCCGACCGTGCGGGAGTCTCACAGCACGAGGCACATCACCCGGCGGTCCTCACCCGGGCCGAAGTAGTCCCGGCGCAGTCCTCCGTCGGGCGGCTCCGGCCGGAAACCCAGGGAGCGGTAGAGCAGGATCGCGGCGTCGTTGCCGGGCTCCACGGTCAGCCGGACCCGTTCGGTCCCGCAGCGGCGCAGCCGCGCCAGCACCTCCACCATCAGCTCCCGGCCCAGCCCGTGCCGGCGCCGGTCCTCGGCCACGCACAGACCGAGGATCCAGCTGTCCGAGTGGAACGCGGTGGTGGCCGCCAGCACATAGCCGCGCAGCCGCCCGTCACCGTCGTCGAGGACGAGGAGGTGACCGCCCCGGCCGCCGTACAGGTCGTGGAGCTGCCGCAGCAGGAACGCCGGATAGGCGACCTCCTGGAAGACCTCGCCGTCGAGCCGCCGCAGCTCGGGCAGGTCCGACTCCCGTGCCGTCCGCGGCAGCGGGAGCGGTGGTTCCGGTGGTGGTGTCGGCCGGGTGAGGCGCTCGTCGTGGTCCAGGGCGCGCTCAAGCGGTTCGGCGGTCATGCCACCCCCAGTCGGGACGTGAGACGTCAATGCGGCGCCAGCGACCGCCGTTCACACGAAGGAGGTAATGGAGACCCCGGTGGCGGCCGGTGGCTGCTTCTGGCTAGAGTGAGCGTCCAACTCGTCGTGTGCAAGGGCGAGTTCATGTGTGACAGGACTGTGCTGACGTGCGCCTGACGTGCGCCCGGTCGCGGAGGTCTGGCGCGTTCCCGGCTGTCTCCGCCCGTCCACCGGGTTTACCTTGCGAGCACCGGAGTCGCTTCTCCGTCCGTCGACGTCCACGCCGGACTCGTGCACACGTCTTGTCCGACACTGAATGGAACTTGGCAGGGTGATGATGGATCGCAACGCCGACGCGCCTTGGTCGCAGTTCGATCCGGAGGTGTACGTCGACCTCAATTACCGCACCCCGCTCGAGGTCGATCTGCTGATCGTGCGGCTCATGCGCGACTATTTCAGCCGCTGCTACGCACAGGGCGTCCCGGCGTCGGTCCGCGGTGTCGACGTGGGCGCGGGCGCGAACCTCTACCCGGCCCTTTCCATGCTCCCCTGGTGCGAGAAGATCCTCCTCCTCGAATACGCCACCCCGAACGTCGAGTACCTGGAGAGCCAGGCGTCCGGCGGAGGCTACGACACGGCGTGGGACGCGTTCTGGAACGAACTGCGCGAGGCCCCCGCCTACCGGGACGTCGAACCCAGGAGCCGGTTCGGCGAGATCGTCCGGGTGGAGCGCGCCAACCTGCTGGACCTCGACGGACAGCGGCGCTGGGACATCGGCACGATGTTCTTCGTCGCCGACTCGATGTCCGAGTGCGCCGACGAGTTCCAGCGCGGCGTCGAGTGCTTCATGGACGCGCTCAACGGGGGAGCGCCCTTCGCCGCGGCCTTCATGAAGGAGTCCCTCGGATACCAGGTCGGCGCACACAGGTACCCGGCCTACCGGGTCAACGCGGACCGGGTCCGGGAGAGTCTTCGGCCGTTCACCGACGAGCTGGAAATCCACGACATGGACCACATGGTGCGGCCGGGACACGAGGGGATGATTCTCGCCCTGGGGCGGCGGAATCAGGCGATTGCCACCCCGTAGGAACGGGGACCATGTCTGAACACAGGGCAACGAGATCTGTACGAGGGGTGCGGGGATGCAGATCAAGCCACGGCAGCACATGCTGGACATCTGGCGGGCGATGGCCCGCCATTCGTTCGACGACGGAAAGCTCGTCTGGGAGGACACCGACGGGCTGAGCAGCGTCGCCGACGCCGAACGGCTGCTGTGCCTGCTCTATCCCGCCACCGAGGTCCCCGCCTTCCGCCTCGACCAGCCCGACACCACCGAACGGGACGTGCTGCGCGCCCTGGAGGGCGTCGGCAGCCGGCTGGAGATCCCGCCCAACCTGATCACCGCGCTCTCCCAGTTCATGCGCAGCCACACCGGCCCCGACGACAGCCCCACCTTCGCCGGCGGACACTACTTCAGGCCGGGCGACGCCCAGCAGAAGCTCACCCACGAGCAGTACCAGCTGGGCGTGGTCGACTCCTACTCCATGTCCGTCACGCTCTGCCTCGCCACGCTCGGCTTCCTCAAGGTCTACGAACCCAGCACCACCCGCCCCGACGTGCGCAAGGCCCTCAGCGAACTGCGGACGGCCACGAACACCCGGCTGACCGCCGCCATGATCAGCCTGCTGCGCTCCTTCACCGTCAACGTCTTCGACGCCGAGTCCGAACAGGGACAGCGCCTCATCCAGGTCATCGGCCAGGACAGACAGTCCGACCGGGCCGCCCTGCAGCAGTTCTCCCGCCGCTTCCGCCCGCTGCGCGCCACCATCATCGAAAGCCTCAGCCGCGGCATCCAGGTCGACGAGAGCATCCGCGACGAGAGCCAGCTCTTCGAGTGCGGCTGGGCCTGGGGCGTCGTCAAGGACGCCCCGACCATCACCGACCTGGACGTCCAGGTCCCCGGCCAGCCCGACGGCATCGCCGACCGGCTGCCGTACGTGTACTTCACCGTCATCGCCCTCGACGGCATCCAGGACCTGTTCTCCGACCGCACCCTCACCCTCGGACTGCTCGACGCCGACCAGCAGAAACTCGCCGAGGCGTTACGTCTGCGCTGGGAGCTGAGCCAGCAGTACTGGTCGGCCATCGCCCGCTTCGGCACCGAACGCTGGCCCCTGGAGGACCTGCCCTGGCAGACCACCGGACTGCGCCTGGAGTCCGAGTACTTCTCCCTGACCGTCGCGGCCATCCTCGTCCACGACCTGGTCCGGCGGAAGGCCACCGACGACGACCTCACCCGCACGGTCGCCATCATGGAGCGCCTCGCCGACCGCGGCCGCGTCACCAGCCGTATGACCAGGAGGGATCCCGCGATCGAGCTGCACAACCCGGGTGTCACCATGCCGCTCGCCGGGTCCGAGCGGTCCGGCGCCCGGCTGATGTGGCGGATGACCGACTTCTCCGCCCAGCTGCTCAAGCGGATCATCCAGCTCGCCGAACTCTCCCGGAACATCGACGCGCAGGACCGGCTGCTCCGCCTCGGCGAGCAGGCCTTCGAGCATCTGTGGAACCGGAGGATCGAGGACGGCGACGGAGCCGGCCTCTGGGACCACGCACGGGCCGTCTACCCGGACTCCCGCGTCAGCAAGCGGCTCTCCTGGAGCATCACCGAACGTGTCACCGAGTGCCTGGTCGCCGCCCGCAACCTCTACGAACAACAGCCCATCCGCAGCCCCGAACTCGCCGAACTGGCCCGGGACCTGCTCAGTGAGGCCACCCATCTGTTCGGCAAGGAACAGCTGGAGGCCTCCGCCAGTGCGGACGGCAGCCGGGGCCGGGCCATGCGGAGCATAGAAAGCCGCCTGGACCACGCCCGCAGCCTGGTCGACGACCGGCCCGCCACGGCGTTCGCACTGGCCCTGCCCGTGCTCCAGGAACTCGACACCCTGGCGCAGGCGCGGGGCGCCGCCGCCCAGGAGGTGTGAGCGGTGCTCGTCTTCGCCGCCTCCGACAAAGGAGGCACCGGCCGCTCGGTGACCAGCGCCAACCTGGCCTACCAGCGCGCCCTCGCCGGCGACCATGTGGCCTACGTCGACTTCGACTTCGGCTCGCCCACCGCCGCCGCCGTCTTCGACGTGCCCGGCGCGATGCGCGGCACCGAGGAACGCGGACTGCACTCCTATCTGGAGGGCGGGGTCCCCGAACCGGCCAGGATCGACATCTGGCGGCAGACCGAGCACCCCCAGCTGCGCGCCCGCCCCAACCAGGCCGGCCGGCTGGTGCTGCTCCCCGGCGACGCGGGCGGCGGCGAGTTCGCCGTCGGAGAGGACGCGCTCGAGCGCTGCGTCGACCTTCTGCTGCGGCTGCACGGCGAGTTCGACCTGATCGTCGTCGACCTCAGCGCCGGCCGCAGCTACGCCGTCGACATGGCCCTCGCCGCCACCGCCCACCCCCGGATGCGCTATGTCCCGTTCCGCTGGCTGGTGTTCCACCGCTGGACCCGGCAGCACGTGATCGCCGCCGCCGGACTCGTCCACAAGGACCACGGCATCATCCGGGGCGGTGTCGAACGCGGGCACGACGAGGAGGCGCTCCAGGGCGCCGTCCGCTTCGTCCGCGCCGCCGTGCCCGATCCGGACTCGCCGCTGTGGGCGCAGGGCACACCCGCCCAGGCCGCCTGGATGCAGTCCTGCGACGAGGCGCTGCGCCGGCTCGCCGCGGAACACCGCATCGGCGACAGCGTGGTGCTCGGCGTCGTACCCCTCGAACCCATCCTGCAGTGGCGCGAACAGCTCATCACCGAAGAGGACGTCCTCTCCACACAGATCGCCAACAAGGAGACACTGGAGGCACTGGAGGAGATCGCGCGACGTCTCACCGACGACGACTGCTGGGGGCGGCCATGACGGAAGCGGTGTTCCGCGAGACGGCGGCCGAACCACGCACCCAGGCCGTCCCCCTGTCCCACCTCTCCCTGGAGCTCGGCCACCTCTACATGGAGGACTTCGAGGCCGGCCCGGAGCATCTGCGGCGGCACTTCGAACGGGTGCGGCCCTGGGCCGAGGCGGCGCGTGCCGGAGCCGGCGGCGCCGGCAGGCGGGCGCGGATCAGTACCTGCTTCCTCATCGACGACTACTTCACCCGGTTCGCCTCTCCGGCCGAGGTCGTCCCCATGCTGCTCGAGGAGGCCGCGCGGGCCGGGCTCGCCGTCGACTACCTGGCCCGCGAGTCCGGGTGCGCCGTCGCCGGGAAGACGCCCGTCGCCGAGGCCGTGGCCGGACGGATCGTGGAGGAACCACCGCCCGGCAGCTACGGCCTGCGCCCGCCCGTCACACAGACCGGCTGGCTGGCCAACGGGGAGCGCAGCCCCGTCGCACGCGCCCCGCAGGCCATGAAGAAGGCCACCGCCTGGCAGCCGCCGAAGGAGACCGCCGCCCGCCGCCACTCCGTCTTCCTCGATGTCGAACTCTGGGACGACGGCCCCGACGGACACCGCACCTGGTCCTGCCCCTTCCTCGCCGCCGTCTGGCAGCTCGCCCGCCTCGGACTGCTGCGCGACGACGGCGAGGCCGTCCTCGTCCCCCAGCCGCACACCGGCGACTCCTTCCCCGACGACTGGGACGAACTGCCGCCGCTGCTCCGCCTCAACCCCCGCGCGGACCCGTTCGCCGCCTACCGCACCTGCTCGGTGATCCCCAGCCGGTTCTTACCCGTCGAGCACGCCGTCCGGGTGATCCTCGACCAGATCGAGGTCGACCCCGGAGCCCTGGCCCAGACCGCCGAGCGCTCCGCCCGCGAGGACACGGCCGTCCCTGACTCGGTGGCCGACCGCGTCTCCTACGTCTTCTACGCGGGGCAGTGAGATGACGCCGGGGCAGGAGTCGGGGTCGGGGGAGACGCGGCCGCCCGTCGTGCTCGCCTGCGGAGAGGTCCGCACCTGTCTGCTGCCCGCCCTCCAGGCCCTCGACAGCCGCGCCGCCGCCCAGCTCCTCGGACTGCGCGCCGACGAACGCGTCCTGCTCTCCGAGCGCCCCAACCTCTACGGCCGCTCCCCGGACACCCTCACCGGCGTCGACTGCCCCCTGCCCAGCGCCAACGGGGCCCGGATCCGTGCCGTCGGCACCGTCGCCGCCCGCGCCGCCCTCACCGAGGGGCGCGTCCTGCAGAGCTCCGCCTACTTCCGGGTCCCCGCCGCGGGGCCCGACCACCGGCGCCCCTGGGGCCACTACCTCGTGCGGCCAGGCACCGTCGAACCGTTCGGGAAACTGCCGTACGAGGCCGTCGCCCAGGGCCTGCTGAACGGCGGGCGGCACGGCGAACTCGACGTCGGCCTGATCGCCGACGGACTCCTCACCCGTCTGCTGCGCCACCCCCTGCTCGACCAGCGCCCGCCCCTGAAGTCCCGCCCCACCCGGCTGCGCTGGGTCGCCCTGCCCGCCGAGCACGGCGAGGGCCCGTCGATCGAGCGGTTCACCCTCGCCGAGGACGAGCTGCGCACCGTACGGCTCCGCGTACCCGCCGGCACACCCGCCGGCGACATCGCCGGGCTCTGCGACGACCTCGCCCTGCACGACTGGCTGCTCACCACCGTCGTCCGCATCCTGGACGGCATCCGGCTGGGCGCCGCCGAACCGCCCGCCCGGACCCGCCCCCGGGCCGGCGAGGACCGCCCCGCCGTCGTCGCCGCGCTGCGGCCCGCCGTCGACCACCTGCTGCACCTGTGGATGCCGCGCGCCCGCGTCGCCCACGGACTCGCCCCCCTCTGGGAGGCCCTGGAGGACCGCCCCGGCTTCACCCGCCAGTGGCGCACCCTGGTGCAGCGCATCCGGGACCAGCTCGCCCTGCACGCGATCCCCCACCGGGAGGCGAGTTGAGCCCCTGAGCGCGCCGCCACGGCCCCGACGCACATCCCCGCACCCCGATCCGACGCGTATCCCAACGGGGGGAGAAGCGAGATGAGCACGGCACAGTCACCCCAGCCCGAGGAGACGGCACCCCCGCCCGGCGCGGGCGCCGCCCCCGGCACACCCCGGTCGCCCGACCGGGCCGAGTGGACGCGCAGACTCCTGACCGGCCTCACCGTCGGCCTCGTCGTCTGGGGCGTCGCCGCACTGCTGAACCCGGACGGCGCGGCGCTGCGGCAACTCGCCGCCGCGCTGCTCTGCGCCGCCGCCACGGTGGCCCTCACGCACCTCCTCGCCCCGGACCGTGAACCCGACGAGGACGCCCTGCGCACGCGGAGCGTCCTCACCGAGACCGCCACGGCCGTACGGGACGGGCTGGAGCGGCACGACGACGATCTGCGCACCGGTCTGGCCCGGCACACCGAGGACATGCGGCAGCTCGTCGAGACCCGCCTCGCCCGCCAGGACCCGCCTCCCGGGTCCTACCCGCCGCTCGACCGCGTCCGCACCGACGGCGTACCGGAACTCGCCAAGCGCTTCGCCGAGGCCCTCTCGCCGGGACCGTCGATCCTCTACACGTTCGTCCGCCTGGAGATGCAGCGCGTGGTCGGGCACATGGCGGCGCTGAACAGCATGACCGTGGAGTGCCACGGCGAGAACCACGACTGGATGCTCAGCCTCACCCACGCCGCCGAACTCTCCGTCGACGCCATCAGCACCTCCGTCGACCGCGAGTTCTGGAACAGCGAACCCGCCAGCCGCTACCTCGCCGCCCAGCGGGAGGCGATCGAGGAACACGGCGTGCCGGTACGGCGGCTGTTCCTGCTGGAGAGCGCCGGCGACCTCGACGACCGGCTGCTGCGGCTGTGCGACGAGCAGAAGGCGCTGCACATCGAGGTCCGGGTGGCGGTGCTGCCCGAACTGCCGCCGCACCTCCAGCGCGGCACCACCGACGACTTCATCGTCTACGACGAGGTGGTCTCCTTCGAGATCGAGCAGGACCTGCGCGACGTCAACGTCAGGACCCGGCTCATCGCCCGCCGCGACCACGTCCAGGACCGGATGAAACGCTTCCGGGAACTGTGGGAGGCCGGCATGAACATCCGCGAACTGGAGGTACGGATCGACGACGAGGAGGACGGCACCTGGATGGTCGACCGGGCGTAGCCCCGGTTACTCCCCGGGGAGTAACGCCGCCCCCGGGCCACCCCGCGCGGTACCCCTCGACTCGGCCCCACGTCCGACGACCCGCGCCCCTTGTGCCGGGAGTCTGGGAAGCGACCCAGACACCCGACCGGAGGGGAGCCCCGACTCATGGGGGACGCGAGGACACAGGTACGACGGCGGAGTCTCGTGCCGTGGGCGGTGGTCGGGCTGTGGCTGGCCGCGCTCGTGCTCGTCGGGCCGCTGGCCGGCAAGTTCGGCGGGGTCCAGCAGAACCGGGCCGTCGACTATCTGCCCGACGGCGCCGACTCGACCCAGGTGGCCCGTATCCAGGACGAGTTGCCCGGCGGCGAGGCCACCGACCTGGTGCTGGTCTACCACCGCGACGGCGGGCTGACCGCCGCCGACCGGCAGGCCGCCGCCGCACAGGTCGCCGAGGTCCGGGGCGCGTACGACCTCACCGGCACCCCGCGCGGCATCCCGTCCGAGGACGGCACCACCCTCATGTACCCGGTCTCCAGCACCCAGCCGGGCCAGGACGAGGAGGCCAGGGACGCCTTCGTTGGCGGGGTGCGCGAGATCGCCGACGGCACCGGAGGCCTGAGCGTGGAGGTCGGCGGGCCCGGCGCGCTCGGCACCGACATGGGCAAGGTGTTCGAGACCATCGACGGCACCCTGCTGCTCGCCACCCTCGGCGTCGTCACCGTGCTGCTCGTGCTGATCTACCGCAGCCCGTTCCTGTGGCTGGTCCCGCTCACCGTCGCCGGTGTCGCCGCCGCCCTCGCCATGGCCGCCGGATACGGCATGCACGAACTCTTCGACGTCACCGTCACCGGCCAGAGCGGCGGCATCATGACGGTGCTCGTCCTCGGCGCCGGTACCGACTACGCCCTGCTGATCGTCTCCCGCTACCGCGAGGAACTCCGCCGCCACGAGCGGCCGTACGACGCCATGACCGCCGCCCTGCGCGGCTGCGGGCCGGCGGTCCTCGCCTCCTCCGGCACCGTCGCCGCCGGACTGCTGTGCCTGCTCGCCGCCGACCTCAACAGCAGCAGCGGCATGGGCCCCGTCGGCATGGTCGGGGTGCTCTCCGCGCTCGTCGCCATGACGACCCTGCTGCCCGCCGTCCTCGTCCTGCTCGGCCGGCGCGTGTTCTGGCCGCTGATCCCCGCCTACGGCAGTACGCCCAAGGCCCGCCGGTCGCTGTTCGCCGCCATGGGCACCTCGGCCGCCCGCCGCCCCGCCGCCGTCCTCGCGGGCGGCGCCGCCCTCCTCGGCGCGCTCGCCCTCGGCACCCTCAACCTCACCGGCGAACTCAGGCAGGAGGACTCCTTCACCGACCGGCCCGAGTCCATCACCGCGATGGCGACCCTCGCCGACGCCTACCCCGGGCGCAGCAGCCGCCCCCTCACCGTGATGGCCCCCACCGACCGGGCCGGCGCCGTCCTGGCGAAGGCCCGCACCACCGAGGGGGTCGCCGACGCCACCGAGGGACGCAGCGGCGAAGGCTGGACCGAGATCGCCGTGTTCGCCACCGCCGCCCCCGAGACGGCCGGCGAGACCCGCACCATCGAGGCCCTGCGCGCCGGACTCGACGACGGCCACGGTGCCTACGTCGGCGGCCTCAGCGCCCAGCGGCTCGACCTCGCCGACAGCGAGTCCCGCGACCGCGGGGTGATCGTGCCGCTCGTCCTCGCCGCCGTGTTCGTGATCCTCTTGGTCCTGCTCCGCAGCCTCGTCGCACCACTGCTGCTGCTCGCCGCGGTCGTCGCCGTGTGGGGCGCGGCCCTCGGCATCGGCGGACTGGTCTTCGAGCCGCTGTTCGGCTTCGCCGGCACCGACCCCGGACTCGGACTGCTGTCCTTCGTGTTCCTGGTCGCCCTCGGCGTCGACTACGGCATCTTCCTCATGCACCGGATGCGCGAGGAGTCTTTGAACGGCGCCGAACCCGAGGCCGCCGCGCTCACCGCCCTGCGCACCACGGGCGGCGTGATCGCCTCCGCCGGAGTCGTCCTCGCCGCGACCTTCGCCGTGCTCACCACGCTGCCCCTGGTGGGCCTCGTCGAACTCGGCTTCGTCATCGCGGTCGGCGTCCTCCTCGACACCTTCCTGGTGCGCACCTACCTCGTCACCACGGCGAGCGTGCTGCTGCGCCGGTGGATGTGGTGGCCCGGCCGGCTCTCCAGGGCCCCGCGGCCGGTCCCGCGCGAACGGCAGCCGGAACCGGTGTAGCGGGCCGGCCGTACCGACCGGGCGCCCCCTCCCTGCCGAGGGGGCGCCCTCCTCCCGGAGGATGGAGCCGTGCAGGCACCCACCACGACACCGAGCGCGCACCGCCCCCGCATCGGGGAGCGGATCATGGCCGCGGTCAACCGCGACCCCCTGACCGCCCCGCACGCGGTCCGCAACGACACGATCCTCGCCGCGTCCACCGCCGCGGTCGCCGTCGCCCTCGCGCTGCTCGTCGACCAGGGCCGCGCACCCGACGCGCTCGGTTGGACGCTGCTCCTCGCCGCCCATGTGCCGCTGGCCTGGCGGCGCCGCCGCCCGCTGACGGTTCTGCTGCTGGTCCTGCTGCCGGTCGTGCCGTACCACGCCCTCGACAACAACCACGGCGCGCCCGTCGCCGCGACCCTGGTCGCCCTCTACACCATCGCGTCGACCACCACGCCCCGCCGCACCCTCCTCCTCGGCACCGCCGTCATCGGCGCGACCCTCACGGTGAACGCCCTCACCAACCCCGACGGCTTCGTCGAACTGTTCCGCATCACCGGCTGGGTCGTCGCCGTCCTCGTCTTCGGCGTCGACGTCCGCTTCTACCGCCAGTACGTCACCGCCATCGTCGAACGCGCCGAGCGGGCCGAACGCACCCGGGAGGAGGAGGCGCGCCGCCGGGTCGCCGAGGAGCGGCTGCGCATCGCCCGCGATCTGCACGACCTGCTCGCCCACAGCATCACCCTCATCGGCGTGCAGACCTCCGTCGCCGCGCACGTGCTGGCCGCCGACCCCGGGCGTCTCGACCGGGAGACCGTCGCCAAGGCCCTCGACGACATCGCCGAGACCTGCCGCACGGCCCGCGGTGAACTCCGTACGACCCTGGAGGTGCTGCGCGACAACGGCGGCCCCGCGGACACCCGGGGCCCGCTGGCCGGCCTCGACGGCCTGCCCGACCTGGTGGAGGCCGCGCGGCTCGCGGGCGCCCGCGTCGAACCGGCCGTCCGGGTGGCCGGTCCGGTACCGCCCGCCGTCGGCGCCGCCGCCTACCGGGTCGTCCAGGAGGCGCTGACCAACGCGGTCCGGCACGCCGGCCCCGAACCGGCGATACGGGTCGAACTGCGCGACGACGACGGCGTACTGCGCCTGTCCGTCACCGACGACGGCACCGGACCCACGCCCGGCGGGACACCCGGCTTCGGTCTCGTCGGCATGCGGGAGCGGGCCCGCAGCGTGGGTGGCACACTCGACGCCGGACCACGGGCGGGCGGCGGGTTCGAGGTCACCGCGAGCCTGCCGCTGACGCCCGCGACTCGGGAAGGAACCGGATGACCATTCGCGTGCTGCTCGCCGACGACCAGACCCTGGTACGGGAGGCGTTCGCGCTCCTCCTCGAGTCGGCGCCCGACATGGAGGTCGTCGGCCAGGCCGCCACCGGCCGTCAGGCGGCGGAACTGGCCCGCACCGAGCGGGCCGACCTCGTCGTCATGGACATCCGCATGCCCGACCTCGACGGCATCGAGGCGACCCGGCTGATCGCCGCCGACGACGATCTCGCCGGTGTGAAGGTGCTCGTCCTCACCACCTACGACACCGACGAGAACATCGTCGACGCGCTGCGCGCCGGGGCCTCCGGGTTCCTGGTGAAGGACACCCGGCCGGCCGAACTCCTGGACGCCATCCGCACGGTCGCGGCCGGCGATGCGCTGCTCTCACCCGGCCCCACGGCCCGCCTGATCGAACGCTTCCTGCGCAGCCCGTCCGCACCGGTCGCGGCCGGACCCGAGTGCCTGTCCGAGCGTGAGCGGGAGGTGCTCGCGCTGGTCGCGCGCGGTCTGAACAACGCCGAGATCGCCGACGCCCTGGGGCTGAGCCCGCTCACCGCGAAAACCCATGTCAGCCGGACCATGGGCAAGCTCGGGGTACGGGACCGGGCTCAACTCGTCATCGTGGCGTACGAGTCGGGGCTGGTGGCGCCGGGGACGCCGTGAGCCCTCCGCCTCAGAGGGTGTGGTGCAGCCACCGCTGAATGGTGCTGTTGATGCTGCCGGACAGGGCGCTCAGGCTCTCGATGGCCTCGCGGTCCTCGGGCCGGGGCGGGATACCGGCGGCGGTCAGGGCCGCGTGCAGCTCCAGCCGGCGCCGGTCGCGCGGGCCGATGGCGGCGCCGAGGCGGTCGGCCGGGAGCGGCGGGGCCAGCAGGTAGTCGCCGTCCAGCGTGAACGCGGTCGCGGTCATATCGGGCTCCTCACCCTGGGGTGTCGCTACTTGCGGGACAGGAGAGCCGTAGCGGGGGCCCTGGTTGCGTATGGGCTGAAACGTCACGCCGATGGCGTCTTCGGCAGCTCATCGGCTTACAGGGAGAACCTTGCAAAGAAGTGGATGCAAAGAAAGTGTTGCAACGGCTTCTTTGCAGCGCTACTTTTGTACGCATGGACACGCCCGGTGAGGACCAGGACCCGCAAGGCCCCGCGCTGCACAGCCTCGACGCCCGCTCGCTGCGCGGCCTCGCGCACCCCCTGCGGATGCGGCTGCTGAACGTGCTGCGGCGCAACGGCCCGGCCACCGCCTCCCAACTCGCCGCCAGACTGGGCGAGTCCAGCGGAGCCACCAGCTACCACCTGCGCCAGCTCGCGACCTACGGGTTCGTGGAGGACGCGCCGGAGCACGGCAAGGGGCGGGAGCGGTGGTGGAGGGCGGTCCACCAGGGGGTGCGGTTCGACGACGCCCTCCTCAGGGACCGCGACCCCGAGGTCCGGGGGGCCGCCGACCTGTTCCTGCACGAGGTCGCGAACCAGCACACGCAGGAGATCTCGACCTGGCTCGGCACCGGCGACGACTGGTCCGAGGACTGGCGCCGGGCCTCCGACCTGAGTGACTGGACGCTGCGCCTCACCCCGGACCTCGCGGACGAACTCATCCACAGGATGCACGACCTCGTGGAGAGCTACCGCGCCAGGACCCCCGCCCCGGGCACCCCGGGCAGCGAACAGGTACGCGTCCACACCCACGCCTTCCCCACCCGTACGGAATGAGAGGCGGCCCGATGCATCCGGAAACCCATCTCGCCCTGCACCACGCCCGCGCCGCCGACCTCCGCGCGGAGGCCGACGCCCACCGCCTCGCCGCCTCGGTCAGGCGCCCCCGCCGCCTGCGCACCCGCCTCGGCTGGACCCTGGTCGACGTCGGCCTCCGCCTGGCCGCCGCCCCCAGGACACCGGCGCTCGTGCCCTAGGGGTGCCCCCTAGCGGCAGTACACGTCCCGGGCGGGGCGCTCGCCGGTGGCCAGGTAGTGGGAGACCACGCGGTCGCCGCACTCGTTGCCGTTGGCGAGGTAGGCGTCGTGGCCGGTGGCGTCGACGGTGACCATCACCGCCCGTCGGCCGAGTGCCTCCCGCATCCGTATCGCGCCGGCGAGCGGGGTGTTGACGTCCCGCTCGTTCTGGACGAGCAGAATGTCGGACGGCCCCCGGTCGGTGATCCGCACCGGCGCCTCACGCGGCGGGAACGGCCAGGCCGCGCAGAGCATCGCGTTGCGGGGCATCCCGGCGGTGAGCGGGTACTTGGCGCGGCTCTCGGCGACGTCCTTCTCGTACCGGGCCTGGGACGTGGGCCACGCCACGTCGTTGCAGAGGGTCGCGGCGCCCACGGCGGCGACGTTCTGCAGCAGTTCTTCGGGCGGCGCCTGGGGCGCGGGCGGCACGGTGCCCTGCGCCGCGGCCCGCATCAGCCCGGCGAGCGCCGGGTAGCGGCCGGGGGAGGCGAGGCTGTCCAGCATGGTCTGGCGCAGTACGTTGCCGTTCAGCTCCTCGGGATTGGCTCCGGGCCACGGGACGGGCTCGCGGTCGAGCCGGGCGGCGAGGCGCAGGAACAGCGGGCGCACGTCGGATGCCCGGCGCGCCAAGCGATCCGGATTGCCGGGCTGCGACGCCCACGCGGCGAAGTGCGGGAAGGTGTCCTCGACCCCCTGCTCGTGGGCTGCGAGCCAGGCGCGGTTGACGCGGGCCGGGTCGGGGTTGTCGACGCTGTCCAGCACGATCCGGTCGGTGCGGTGCGGGAACAACTGCGCGTACACGGCCCCGACGTACGTCCCGTACGACACTCCCCACGCGGAGATCCTCCGCTCGCCCAGCGCGGCCCGGAGGCGGTCGATGTCGCGGGCCTCGTCTGCGGTGCTGATGTGTTCGATCAGCTCACCGCCGTGGCGTGCGCAGGCGTCGGCCATGCGCCGGGCGGTGGCCATGTTCCCGTCCACCGAGCCGTCGGGGGCGGGCCAGGGACGGAGCCTGGAGGTGGCCAGGTCGCCGTACTCCAGCCCGCAGTCGACGGGGGTGGACGGGGCGAGCCCGCGCGGCGCGAACCCGATGAGGTCGTGGGTGTCACGGACGTCCTGGGGGAGCTTCTGTCCTTTCCCGGACGGGTCGTTGAGGCTGGATCCGCCCGGCCCGCCGGCGATGAGCAGCAGAGCCCCGCGCCGGGAGTCCGGCTTCTCGGCGGGGATGCGGGAGACGGCGAGGGAGATCTGCGGCCCGTCGGGGTCGGCGTGGTCCATGGGGACCTGGAGGGTGGCGCACTCCTGGCGGGGGTCGGCGACGGTCGTGCCCGCGCAGGGTCCCCAGGCGAGGGGCGCGGGTACGGCTTGGGCGGTCAGGGGTGGGAGCAGGGCGACGAGGAGGGCGGCGGGTACGGCGGTGAGGACGGTGTTGCGCATGATCGGAGTCATGCGTACGAGCCTCGCGGCATCACGCGACGGACCACATCCGGGCAACGGCCTTATTTCTACGGGGGTTTACCGCCAGGGGTAACCGGGGGCGGACCGGGGGTGCGTTCCGTGCGCGCTGGTCGACGAGTGGCCCGACGGTGCGTGTGGACTCGAGCCGGGGAACGTCCTGGCCGACGGTCACGTCCCGTTCGGTGTCCAGTACGGGCCCTCGGTCGCCTTCCGGCGCTGCAGGGCCGTCAGTCGTACCGCGAACAGGACCGCGGCCCCCGCGGCGGCCACGTACAGGAGGTCGACCGCGAGGTACAGCGTCACGGCGTCGCTGATCTCGGTGAGCGAGTCGGCCGTGTCGAGGCGCGAGGCGGCGTACCGGCCGAGCAGGGTGTTCCCGGCGAACAGACCCCACCACAGGTTCACCGGCCACATCGGTACCCGGCGCGCCTCCCCCTCGGCCGGCAGCGGTGAGCAGGCCCCCCACATGTCGACCGCGACGCGGTACGGCAGCCACAGGTTGGCGAGGGGGACGAACCACGCACCGATCGCCCACCCCTGCCCCATGCGGAACCGGTCCGGTGCCATGAGCCCGGTGCGGCGGCGCATCAGGAAGAACCAGGTGACGAAGAGCACCGCACAGAGCAGGGTCGTGGACACCTGGACCTGACCCGCCCTCTCGTACAGGTCGTCCGCGGAGGCGAAGCTCGATGAGGTCATGTTCTCGTCAAGCACTTCGCGGAGCCGGACACCGGTGTACACGGCGAACAGGTCGCTGAGGGCTGCCGCCGCGAACGCCGCCACCACGGCGGTGAGGAGACCGCGCGAGGCGAGCGGAACGCTGCCGGGCAGCGGAGAGGGCGGGCGCGTCCCACCATCGGATCCGAGCATGACGAAGGCCCCCCACGGGCGGTAAGACGATGATCACCCGCTGAATCGCGCGCGGACGCACGGTATGCCGGACGGTGGAGGCCCGTCCAGCACAATTCGCCGTCGGACGGCGCCCGTGAACTCCGTCCGTGCGGTCGGCCCGACGGCGATCGCCGGTCCGCCGGCCACCTTGCCGCACAGCCTCCGTATGAGCCCCGGCACGACCGTGGGTTCCCATTATCGGATTCGTGTTGCCGGCCGCTCCGGTTCCGCAGCGTGCGCGAGGCAATCGGCAAAGCGCTGTACCTTGATGAGCTTGCGCCGCATCCGCTCGACATCGACGTCGGTTTTCGGCGCGCCGTCGATCCGCCGGGCCAGGTCCAATTGCGGTTTGTGGACGGCCTGTTCGATCCGGCCGATTCAGCCGCCCGGGACGAACACCCGTGTACCCGGCTCGACCTGCGCGAACCCCGCGTACTCGCGCCGGTGCTCGAGTCCCGTGCCGAAGAACTCCCATGCCGCCTGACACGAACCATTGGCCATAACCAACCCCCTTGTGCTGACCCGCACTTGTAGCGCACGCCCTCCTGCCGAGTGTAGGCGCGACGCGTCATTCCGGGGGTCCGAAGAATGAAAGAGGAAAAGCGAGGGGATCACCGTGGAGGCACGACACTCGACGCTCCGCGTCGAAGAAGCGGAGGACGTGGTGAAGGAATTGCGGGCGGCACTCGCGAAGGCCGGAATTACCCCGCCGTCACCCGGGCACGACCCGGTGAGTCCTGCGCGGGAGGTGCCCCGTCCGCTCGTCGAACCGGGCCGGTGCTCGGTGGGGACCGCGCGGCGGATCGCGGCGGTGGTGCGGTGAAGCCGCCCGTCGGCGCCCATGTCGTGGACACCCGGACCGAGCGGATCGGCGTCGTCATGGGGCATGAGGGGCCCTACGTCCAGCTGAGACCGTACGGCGGCGGCCGGGAATGGGACGCGGACCCCGGGGCCGTACGGCGGGCGACGGCGGCCGAGCGGCTGCGTGCGGCGACGGCGTACACCAATGCCCGGAGTCGCGGTGAGGTGTCGTGAACGTAGGCGACAATGGATGCCATGAGTCTGTTCCGCGACGACGGCATCGTGCTGCGCACCCAGAAGCTGGGTGAGGCGGACCGGATCATCACCCTGCTCACGCGCGGTCACGGCCGGGTACGCGCGGTGGCGAGGGGCGTGCGCCGGACGAAATCGAAGTTCGGTGCGCGTCTCGAACCGTTCTCGCACGTGGACGTGCAGTTCTTCTCCAAGGGGAGCGAGCTGATCGGCCGCGGGCTGCCCCTGTGTACGCAGAGCGAGACGATAGCGCCGTACGGTGGCGGGATCGTCACCGACTACGCGCGGTACACGGCCGGCACCGCCATGCTGGAGACCGCCGAGCGGTTCACCGACCACGAGGGCGAGCCGGCGGTGCAGCAGTATCTGCTGCTGGTCGGGGCCCTGCGCACGCTGGCGCGGGGCGAGCACGCACCGCATCTCGTGCTCGACGCCTTCCTGCTGCGGTCGCTCGCGGTGAACGGGTACGCGCCGAGTTTCACGGACTGCGCGAAGTGCGGGATGCCGGGTCCGAACCGGTTCTTCTCGGTCGCGTCCGGCGGTTCCGTCTGTGTGGACTGCCGGGTGCCCGGCAGCGTCGTACCCTCGCCGCAGGCCCTGGAACTCCTCGGAGCGCTGCTTACGGGAGACTGGGGGACCGCGGACGCGTGCGAGGCGCGGTACGTCCGGGAGGGGAGCGGGCTGGTGTCCGCGTACCTGCACTGGCATCTGGAGCGCGGGCTCCGTTCGCTCCGGTACGTCGAAAAGTAAGCACGAGGAGACGAGAGACACATGGCCGTACGCGGGTTCCTGGGGCGTCAGCGACGGGAGTACAGGACGCCGGAACCGCACCCTTCGGGCGCGCGGCCCCCGAAGATCCCCGGGGAACTGGTCCCGAAGCATGTGGCGATCGTCATGGACGGCAACGGGCGGTGGGCGAAGGAGCGGGGGCTGCCGCGCACCGAGGGGCACAAGGTCGGCGCCGAGCGGGTGCTGGACGTGCTCCAGGGCGGTGTCGAGATGGGGGTCGGCGCGATCTCGCTGTACGCCTTCTCCACCGAGAACTGGAAGCGGTCGCCGGACGAGGTGCGCTTCCTGATGAACTTCAACCGGGACTTCATCCGCAAGACGCGGGACACGCTCGACGAGCTGGGCATCGGGGTGCGGTGGGTCGGGCGGATGCCGAAGCTGTGGAAGTCGGTGGCGAAGGAGCTGCAGGTCGCCCAGGAGCAGACGAAGGACAACGACCGGCTGACGCTGTACTTCTGCATGAACTACGGCGGGCGGGCGGAGATCGCGGACGCGGCGCAGGCGCTGGCGGAGGACGTGCGGGCCGGGCGGCTCGACCCGTCGAAGGTCAACGAGAAGACGCTGCAGAGGTACATGTACTACCCGGACATGCCGGACGTGGACCTCTTCCTGAGGCCCAGCGGGGAGCAGCGCACCTCCAACTACCTCCTCTGGCAGAGCGCCTACGCCGAGATGGTCTTCCAGGACGTGCTCTGGCCCGACTTCGACCGCCGCGACCTGTGGCGGGCCTGCGTCGAGTACGCCTCCCGCGACCGCCGCTTCGGCGGCGCCGTCCCCAACGAGGAACTGGCCGCCATGGAGGCGGCGATGAGGGGCCGTACGGCGGAGTCCTGACGGCTGGCCGTCGTGGATGTGACGCCCGCTTGCCGCCAACCTCGTTGGCGGGGAGCCCTGGTGGGCGCGGGAGGCGTGAACAGGCTTGCGGGGGAAGGGAGCAGGGGGCGCCCCGGAGAGTCGGCCGGGGCCTCCCATGGTTGCCCCGGCCGACGGTCCGGGACGGTCAAATGGTCTCGATCAACGGTGACTTGTGTGATCCGGCAACCATCCGGTGCGATGTCGGATGCACCCTCCAGGTGCTTGACCGTTCATCGTTCGGCCTGGTCCGGAGCCATCTTTTGCACTCGGGGAAGAGCTGCGCAATGGTGGAAATCGAGGATCTTTTCGATGCCTGGGGGGCGGGACGGCCGGCCGAAGCCGAGTCCTCCCGGTGCGGATCCTCGTGCCCTTCCACCATCCACGCTTGGAGGCTGTCATGGCCGTTCGCTTGACAAACGCGAGGAAGAGGAACGTGTCCCGGGGTGCCGTAGCGAGCGTGTTCGCGCTGGCGCTGGCCTTCCCGGTGGCTGCGGCCACGGCAGCCTCGGCCAATCCGCAGAACCCGTCGGTGGTCCTCAGGGGAAGCGTCAGCTGCGCGAACTTCGGCCCCCAGTTCGTGCCGACCTCCCTGTCGGTCCAGTCGGTCGGAGGGGCGGCCAACAGCACGACGATCAACGCGACCACGCCCCGGGCCCTCTATTCGCAGCTGTCCCTCAACCCGGTGAGCCCGGGTGCGGGCGACAACGCGACCGCCACGCTCACGTGCACGAGCACCACGGATGGGCTGGAGGAGACCAAGGTCGTGAACTTCCAGCTGGTCCGTCCGGCGGGCATCGGCGTCACGGCGACCCTGAACATCCTTTGACCGCCACTCCTGTCGAGGCCGGTCCCGCCCCATGGACACCTGCATGGGGCGGGACCGCGTGCCTTCTTCGGCGAAGGGCTCAGCCCTTCGCCACCCCCGCGCACTCCGCGCAGGTGCCGAAGATCTCGACCGTGTGGGCCACGTTGACGTAGCCGTGTTCCGCCGCGATGGCCTCCGCCCACTTCTCCACCGCCGGGCCCTCCACCTCCACCGCCTTGCCGCAGGTGCGGCAGACCAGGTGGTGGTGGTGGTCGCCGGTGGAGCAGCGGCGGTAGACGGACTCGCCCTCGGCGGTGCGCAGGACGTCGACCTCGCCGGCGTCGGCGAGGGACTGGAGCGTGCGGTAGACCGTGGTCAGGCCGACGGAGTCGCCCTTGTGCTTGAGCATGTCGTGGAGTTCCTGCGCGCTGCGGAACTCGTCGACCTCCTGCAGGCACGCCGACACAGCGGCACGCTGCCGGGTGGCACGGCCCTTCACGGGCGGTCCTGCGGTCGTCACGGGATTGCCTCCTCACGTCGGGCCGTCTGCCGGGGCCATTGTGCCAGTCCGGGCAGCGGGGAGTCAGGCGCCGGCCGGGTCCCCCGATTCACGGCCGGCCGGAATCGCACACTCCGCGGGATCGCCGCCCGGCTGTGCGGCGGCCAGTGCCCGGGCGCGGCGGCGGGCCAGCGGGGTGGCCAGCGCGGTCAGCGCGATGAACGCGGCGATGGTCAGCAGCACGATCGTCGCACCGGGCGGGACGTCCTGGTAGTACGAGGTGACCGTGCCGCCGATGGTCACGCTCACACCGATCGCGACGGCGATGGCGAAGGTGGCGGCGAAGCTGCGGGTGAGCTGCTGGGCGGCCGCGACCGGCACCACCATGAGCGCGCTCACCAGCAGCAGGCCGACCACGCGCATCGCGACGGAGACCGTGACGGCGGCCGTGATCGCCGTGAGCAGGTTCAGGAAGCGCACCGGCAGGCCCGTGACCCGGGCGAACTCCTCGTCCTGGCTGACCGCGAACAGTTGCCGGCGCAGACCGACGGTGATCAGCACCACGAACGCGGCCAGCAGGCAGATCGCGGTCACGTCGGACTCGGACACCGTGGACAGCGAGCCGAACAGGAACGAGGAGAGGTTCGTGGTGGAGCCGCCGGGGGCGAGGTTGATGAACATGACACCGCCGGCCATACCGCCGTAGAAGAGCATCGCGAGGGCGATGTCACCGCGGGTCTTGGCGTACCAGCGGACCAGTTCCATGAAGACGGCGCCGAGGACGGAGACGAGCGTCGCCATCCACACCGGGGACCAGCTGAGCAGGAAGCCGAGGCCGACACCGGTCATGGCGACGTGGCCGATGCCGTCGCCCATGAGGGCCTGGCGGCGCTGGACGAGGTAGATGCCGACGGCGGGGGCGGTGATGCCGACCAGGACGGCGGCGAGCAGCGCCCGCTGCATGAAGGCGTAGTCGAGGATGTCCATCGGATTCAGCTCAGCAGTCCTGTGCGGATCGGTTCGGTGCCCGCGGGGGCGTGCGGGTGGACGTGGTCGTGGCCGGGCAGGGCGTGCTGGCCGACGGCCTTCGGGGGCGGGCCGTCGTGCAGGACGCAGCCGTCGCGCAGGACGACCGCCCGGTCGATCAGGGGCTCCAGGGGGCCCAGCTCGTGCAGGACGAGGAGGACCGTGGCGCCCTCGGCGACCTGGCCCTTCAGCGTCTCGGCGAGGATCCCCTGGCTGGCCAGGTCGACGCCCGCCATCGGCTCGTCCATGATCAGCAGTTCGGGTACGGCGGCGAGCGCGCGGGCGATCAGGACCCGCTGGTGCTGGCCGCCGGAGAGGGCGTCCACGGAGTCCTTGGCCCGGTCCGCCATGCCGACGAGGTCCAGGGCATGCCGTACGGCCTCGTGGTCGGCCCTGCGGAAGAGGCCGAAGCGGGTACGGGAGAGACGGCCGGAGGAGACGACCTCGGTGACCGTCGCCGGGACGCCGCCGGACGCCGTGGTGCGCTGCGGGACGTAGCCCACGCGCGCCCAGTCGCGGAACCGGTGCCGCGGGGTGCCGAACAGTTCGATCTCCCCAGCGCTGACCGGTACTTGGCCGATGACGCTGCGTACGGCCGTCGACTTGCCGGAGCCGTTGGCGCCGAGCAGGGCGACGACCTCACCGCGGCGCACGGTGAGGTCGATGCCGCGAAGGACGGGGCGGGAGCCCAGCTCGGCGCGGACGCCGCGCAGGGAGATGACGGGCTCGGTCGTCATGCCGTCCTCCGGTGGTTCGTCGGTCACTTGCTGCCCAGGGCCGTCTGCAGGGCCTTGAGGTTGGCTTCCATGACCTGGAAGTAGTCGTCGCCGCGGGAGCCGTCGGTGATGCCCTCGAGCGGGTCGAGGACGTCCGTCTTCAGTCCGGTGTCGCCGGCGAGGGTCTTGGCGGTCTTGTCGCTGACCAGGGTCTCGTAGAAGACGGTGGTGACGCCGTCGGCCTTCGCCATCTCCTGGAGTTCCTTCACACGGGCCCCGCTGGGCTCGGACTCCGGGTCCAGGCCGCTGATGGCCTCCTCGGTCAGGCCGTAGCGCTCGGCGAGGTAGCCGAAGGCGGCGTGCGTGGTGATGAAGACGTCGTTCTTCTTGTCCGCGAGGCCGGTCTTGAAGGTGCTGTCGAGCTCGCCCAGCTTCTTGACCAGGGCCTCGGTGTTCTTCTTGTAGTCGGCGGCGTGGTCCGGGTCCGCCTTCTCGAAGGCCTTGCCGACCCCCTCGGCGACCTCGGCGTACTTCACCGGGTCGAGCCAGATGTGGGGGTCCTTGCCGCCCTCGTGCTCGTGGTCGTGCCCCTCCTCCCCGTGTTCCTCCTCCTCGTGCGCGTGCTCGTCCGCGTGCCCGCCGGCCTCGGAGCCGTGCTCCTCCAGGGTGGTCAGCGTGGCCGCGTCGATCTTCGTGGTGACGGGGGACTGGCCGATGGCCTCGTCGACGGAGGGCTGCAGGCCCTTGAGGTAGAGCGCCGCGTCGGACTCCTCGAGCTGCGCGGTCTGCTTGGCGCTGATCTCCAGGTCGTGCGGCTCCTGGCCGGGCTGGGTCAGACTGGTGACGTTGACGTGCTCGCCGCCGATCTGCTCGGCGAGGAAGGCCATCGGGTAGAACGACGCGACGACGTCGAACTTGTCGGTGTTGCCCGCGGCGGCGCTGTCGGAGGAGCAGGCGGTCAGGGTGCCGAGCCCGAGGGCGGTGACCGCGGCCAGCGCGGCCGTGGATATGTAGTGTCGTCGTACGTTCATGACAGTCATTTTCAACGAAGATGGAAACCGTTGTCAACAAGCCTGGTCGGAGATCCGGAACGGGCCCCCGATTTGGCCGTGAGGCAGTCCCCGCCGGTAACCTGAGTCATTCGCTGGAAGCAATCTCGCTTCGTCGCCCGTCGTCGTAATGAAGAGAGCACCGTGGCCGCCGACAAGATCGACACCATCGTCAGCCTGAGCAAGCGCCGTGGCTTCGTTTTCCCTTGTAGTGAGATCTACGGCGGCCAGCGTGCCGCCTGGGACTACGGGCCGCTGGGTGTCGAGCTCAAGGAGAACCTCAAGCGCCAGTGGTGGCGCTACATGGTGACGTCGCGCGAGGACGTGGTCGGTATCGACTCGTCCGTGATCCTGGCCCCGGAGGTGTGGGTCGCCTCCGGTCACGTCGCCACGTTCACGGACCCGCTGACCGAGTGCACCTCCTGCCACAAGCGGTTCCGCGCGGACCACCTGGAGGAGGCGTACGAGGAGAAGAAGGGCCACGCCCCCGAGAACGGCCTCGCCGACCTCAACTGCCCCAACTGCGGCAACAAGGGCACCTTCACCGAGCCCAAGCAGTTCTCGGGTCTGCTCTCCACCCACCTCGGCCCGACCCAGGACAGCGGCTCCGTCGCCTACCTGCGGCCCGAGACCGCCCAGGGCATCTTCACCAACTTCGCCCAGGTGCAGACCACTTCGCGTCGCAAGCCGCCGTTCGGCATCGCCCAGATGGGCAAGTCCTTCCGCAACGAGATCACGCCCGGCAACTTCATCTTCCGCACCCGCGAGTTCGAGCAGATGGAGATGGAGTTCTTCGTCAAGCCGGGCGAGGACGAGGAGTGGCAGGAGTACTGGATGGAGCAGCGCTGGAACTGGTACACCGGTCTCGGCCTGCGCGAGGAGAACATGCGGTGGTTCGAGCACCCGAAGGAGAAGCTCTCCCACTACTCCAAGCGCACCGCCGACATCGAGTACCGCTTCCAGTTCGGCGGCAGCGAGTGGGGTGAGCTGGAGGGCGTCGCCAACCGCACCGACTACGACCTCGGCGCGCACTCCAAGGCCTCCGGCCAGGACCTCTCCTTCTTCGACCAGGAGGCCCAGGAGCGCTGGACGCCGTACGTCATCGAGCCGGCGGCCGGTGTCGGCCGCGCGATGCTGGCGTTCCTGCTGGACGCGTACATCGAGGACGAGGCGCCCAACGCCAAGGGCAAGATGGAGAAGCGCACGGTGCTGCGGCTGGACCACCGGCTCGCGCCGGTGAAGGTCGCGGTGCTGCCGCTGTCGCGCAACGCGGAGCTGTCGCCGAAGGCGAAGGGGCTTGCGCAGGCGCTCCGGCAGAACTGGAACATCGAGTTCGACGACGCCGGTGCGATCGGGCGGCGTTACCGCCGGCAGGACGAGATCGGTACGCCGTTCTGTGTCACCGTCGACTTCGACACGCTGGACGACAACGCGGTGACCGTGCGTGAGCGGGACACGATGAAGCAGGAGCGGGTGTCCCTGGACCAGATCGAGGGGTACCTCGCCGCACGCCTCGTCGGCGCGTAGCCGCTGGCCGCGGGGGGTACGGGGGGTGATCTCCTGTTGATCCGATGCGGTCGTCGGCCACGGTGACCGCCCAGGGGGCTCCGCCCCCCGGACCCCCCGCCCTCGCCCACCAGCCACCCGACTCGGTTGGCTGGTGGGCCGGCGTCCCCCCGGGGGCTCCGCCCCCGGACCCCCGTTCCCCCGCCTCCTTCGTTCCCGCGGGCAGTCGTGCCGCAGGGCGGCACGGGTGGGCGCGACGGCACCCCGCCAACGCCGGGCTGCGAGAACACCCCCCGGCCCCCACAAGCGCCGGGGCGTGCCGGCGGCCCTCACCGCTCCGGCGGGTCCACCGTCGCCCCGTGCGCCTCCGCCAGATGCTCCTGCGCCTTGAGCCACGGCAGGAACTGCGCGCTTCTCCGCCAGCCGCACGTGTCACATCTGATCGTCCGCTGCGCCCCGGTGCGCCGTACCCGCACGACGTGCTCCCGCCCGTCCGGGTCCAGCCGGCTGACCTTACTCGCATCGATCTCCACGACGACTCCTCCAGGCCCCTCCGACGGCACCCCTGCCCACGCCCCTGCCCACACCACCGCCCGGCACGGTACCGTTCCGCCCGTGCCCCGGGGGCCGTTCGGGAGGGGGGAGAACGAAATGGCAGACGCGATAGGGGTGTTCGTCGCCGCGATCGCACTGGCCGTATCCGTGTGGTCCGTCTTCCACCTCGCCCGCCAGACCAGAGCCGCCGCCGAACAGGCGAAGATCAGCAACGCGGTGGCCGCCGTCTCCGCGAACGACATGGCCCTGCGCGCCCTGCGCGAAGTGCACCTCCTCCTGCTCGAACGCCCCGGCTCCCGCGCGTACTTCTACGCCGGTAAACCGCTGCCCGAGCAGCCGGGACACCAGGACGAGCGCGACGCGATCACCACGATCGCCGAGCTGCTCGCGGACGTCATGAGCAGCGGCCTCGTGGTCCACGAGAAGGTGCCCGACAGCACCAGCGCCCAGCCGTGGACCGACTACTGCCGGCACACCCTGGCCGGCAGCCCGGTCATGTGCGACCTGGTGCGGGCGCACCCCGCATGGTGGCCCCCGCTCGCCCGGCTGCTCCCGCCGGGCTGATCAGGCGTGCGCTCCCGCCTCCTGCCGGATCTCCGCCGTCTCCAGCCGCTCCGCCGTCCGCTCGGCGGTGCGGTGGGCCCAGCGGCCTGACGTCAGCAGACCCACGACCAGCACCACCAGCCCGCACACGGCGAGGATCCACCACCCCGGTCGCGCCGCAGCCACGAACGCGGACGCGTACGGCGCCGACCCGACCCCCGCCGCCAGCACCGCCCCGATCACCGCGACCCCCAGCGCCTGCCCCAGCTGACGGCTGGTGGAGGCCACCGCTGACGCCACCCCCGCCTGGGCCACCGGCATGCCGGACACCGCCGTATTGGTGATCGGCGCGTTCACGAAGCCGAAGCCGATGCCGAAGAGGACGTACCCGATGAACAGTGTGACGTTCGACGTCTCGGCCTCGAAGAGGGCGAAGAGGAACCCGCTCACCGTCATCGCCCCGCCGGCGATCAGCAGCGGCAGCCGCGGCCCCCGGCTGCCGACCAGCCGCCCGGACAGCGGGGCGCACAGGAACGTCGGGACGGCCATCGGGAGCATCCACAGCCCCGCGTCCCACGCGCTCAGCCCCCGCACGTTCTGCAGATACAGCGTCGACAGGAACAGGAACCCGCCGAGCGCCGCGAACGCGCTCACCGCTATCACCGTCGCCCCGCTGAACGGCGCAGACCGGAAGAACCGCAGATCGATCAGCGGTTCGGGGCGGCGCGGCTCGTAGCGGAGGAGGGCCACCAGCGCGGCCAGGGCGACCAGGGCGAACGGCGCGAGCACCGGGAACGAGGCGTGCGGCGCCTCGATGATCGCGTACGTCAGCGAGCCGAACAGCACGATCACCAGCACCTGGCCGACCGGGTCGGGCCGGCGTGCCTTCGGTGCCCGGGACTCCGGCACGAACCGCCAGGTGAGCAGCAGTGCCGCCAGCCCCACCGGGAGGTTGATCCAGAAGATGGAGCGCCAGCCGACCGACTCCACCAGCAGCCCCCCGACCAGCGGACCCGCGGCCATCGAGATACCGACGACCGCACCCCACACACCGATCGCACGGGCCCGCTCACGCCGGTCGGTGAAGGTGTTGGTGATGATCGACATGGCGACCGGGTTCAGCATCGAGCCGCCGACCGCCTGCACCATGCGGAACACGATCAGGGAGTTCAGGTCCGGCGCGAGCGAGCACAGCACCGAGCCGAGGGTGAAGACCACCAGGCCCGTCATGAACACCCGTCTGCGGCCGATCCGGTCGGCGGTCGAGCCCGCGAGCATCAGCAGCGAGGCCAGGACGAGCGTGTACGCGTCGATGGTCCACTGCAGACCCGAGGTACTGGCGTCGAACTCCCGCTGCAGGGAGGGCAGGGCGACGTTGAGGACCGTGTTGTCGAGGCTCACGATCAGCAGGCTCATGCAGCAGATCGCGAGCACCAGCATGCGTCGGCCATGGCTGAGCTCGGGCATGGACTCCATCGTACGCGCATATCGATAGTGCGGCTAACTAATGACCGTTACACGCTCACGCTCCGGGTGCCGTCCCGCATGCGGGACAATGGGGGAATGCCCACGCCCACACCTCCCGCGGACACGACTTCGGACATGACCCCGAACACGACCCTGCGCATCGGCCCGCACGCCGTGCTGCCCCCCGTCGTGCTCGCCCCCATGGCCGGGATCACCAACGCGCCCTTCCGCACCCTGTGCCGAGAGTTCAGCGGCGGGAAGGGCCTGTTCGTCAGCGAGATGATCACCACCCGGGCGCTGGTCGAACGCAACGACAAGACCATGCAGCTGATCCGCTTCGACGAGAGCGAGAAGCCCCGCTCCATCCAGCTGTACGGCGTCGACCCCGCGACCGTCGGCAAGGCCGTCCGCATGATCGCGGAGGAGGGTCTGGCCGACCACATCGACCTCAACTTCGGCTGCCCGGTCCCCAAGGTGACCCGTAAGGGCGGCGGCTCGGCGCTGCCGTACAAGCGGAACCTGCTGCGGTCCATCCTGCGCGAGGCGGTCAGCGGGGCCGGGGAGCTGCCGGTCACGATGAAGATGCGCAAGGGCATCGACGACGACCACCTGACCTACCTGGACGCCGGCCGGATCGCCGTCGAGGAGGGGATCACCGCGATCGCGCTGCACGGCCGTACCGCCGCCCAGCACTACGGCGGCACCGCCGACTGGGACGCCATCGCCCGGCTGAAGGAGCATGTCCCGGAGATCCCGGTGCTCGGCAACGGCGACATCTGGTCCGCCGAGGACGCGCTGCGGATGGTGCGCGAGACCGGCTGCGACGGCGTGGTCGTCGGCCGGGGCTGCCTCGGCCGGCCGTGGCTGTTCGCGGACCTGGTCGCCGCCTTCGAGGGGCGCGCCGGCGCCCGTGCCGCGGGCACTGACGGATGCGGCGTACGGCCGGCCCTGCGCGAGGTCGCCGACGTCATGGTCCGGCATGCCACGCTGCTCGGGGAGTGGATCGGGGACGAGTCGCGCGGGGTGATCGACTTCCGTAAGCACGTCGCCTGGTATCTGAAGGGCTTCGCGGTCGGCTCCGAGATGCGCAAGCGGCTCGCGATCACCTCCTCGCTGGAGGAACTGCGTTCCGGGCTGGACGAGTTGGACCTCGACCAGGCCTGGCCCACCGGCGCCGACGGACCGCGCGGCCGTACGTCCGGCAACAACCGGGTGGTGCTGCCGGACGGCTGGCTGAAGGACCCGTACGACTGCGCGGGCGTCGGCGAGGAGGCGGAACTGGACACCTCCGGGGGCTGATCACTCCCCGGTGGGGTGCGGGGTGGAGCCGTAGGCGGTCAGGAAGCGGTCGCGGAACGAGCTCATCCTCCACACCGGCGCGTCCTTCGCCGGGCGCAGCCCCTCCGTCCAGTTCCAGCCGTCGATCCTCTCCAGCACCTTCGGGTCCTTGGCGACGACCGACACCGGCACGTCCCGGCTCGCGCCGTCGCCGCTGACGCGGGCGATGGGCTGGTGGTCGCCGAGGAAGACGAGGACGGTGTCGTCGGTGCCGTAGCGCTCCAGCCACTCGGTGAGGGCGGTGACCGAGTACTGGACCGACTTTCCGTACTCCCGCCGGGACTCGGTGGAGTCGGCGACCACGCCGGCGGGCTTCTTCCCCGCTTCCCGGATCGCGTCGAAGACCGAGCCGTCGCCGAGTTCGTCCCAGTCGACCATCTTCGGGATCGGCGCCCAGGGCTGGTGGCTGGAGGTGAGGATGACCTCCGACATCAGCGGCTTGTCGCGCTTCCTGCCGTGCTCCAGACGCTGGAACGCCTCCAGGGCGTACTGGTCCGGCATGGTCGACCAGCTGAACTTCGGTCCCTGGTAGCCGAGTTCGAAGGCGTCGTAGACCTTGTCGAGGCCGTACCACTTCGCCTCCGGCCAGCCCTTCTGCACGCCCGGCATGACGCCGACGGTGTCCCAGGCGCCCGTCTTCTGGAACGCCTTGGTGAGGGTGAGGTGGTCGCCCGAGGTGACCGTGCGATAGCGCTGCTGGTTGTCGATCCACAGGCCGGACAGGGCGGTGGAGTGGCCGAGCCAGCTGCTGCCGCCGTACGTCGCCGAGGTGAGCCAGCCGCTGCGGGCGTGGAAGCCGGCCTTGGCGAGCGCCGCGGTGCGGGTGTCGAGGGTGTCGATGACGCCGGGCGCGATCAGCGGGTCCTCGGTGGCGGTGCGGCCGTAGCTCTCGATGAAGGCGAAGACGACGTCCTTGCCGCGCAGGTCGGGGACGAGCCGGCCGGGGGGAGTGGCGCCGAAGGTGTCCGCCCGCGCCTCCTTCGCGAAGGCCGCCTCGTCGCGCAGGGTGGCCACCACGCGCTCCGTCTGCTCCTTCAGCGCGCCGGCCGCCTGGTCGGAGGCGACCGGCGTGCCGGAGATCTGTACGCCGAGCGCGGTGCAGGTGACCCACACGGTGCCCGCGATCAGCGCGCCCCGGGTGGCGCGGGGGCGGTGCCGGGCGAGGAGGTTGCCGAGCCGGACGGTGGCCAGCGCCATCACGGTCACGAGGAGCAGGGTGAGGACGACCGCGCCGACGGCGGCCGCGACGGCGGCCGTGGAGCCCATCGAGTCGGCGACGTACGCCTGGGCGTCGTCGAGCAGACCCCAGTCGAGTACGACGTTGAAGCCGCGGCCCAGATACTCCTTGAACCCCATGTCCAGCAGGTTCAGCACGGTCAGGACGCCGATGCCGGCACCGTACAGCGCGGCCACGACGATACGCGGGCGGCGGGGCAGGGCGATCAGCAGCACGGCGCCGATGATCGCCTCGGCCGGGATGCGGGTGAAGCCGTCGGGCCGCAGTCCGGGGGCCGCGTTCGGCATGAGGAGGGCGCCGACGACGAGGGCGGCCGCGAAGGCGTGCAGCGTCCAGCGGGCGGTCCGCACGGCGGCGGGGTGGGCGTCGCGTGCGGCGCGCAGACGTGCGCGCGGGGAGGTCAGGCGTACGCGTATGGAGGTCAGGCGTGTGAAGACAGGCAACCCTGAGGTCCCTTCCGTACCGAGCCCGGTGGGAGGCGGACCCGGCGTGGGGGTCCGGGTCCGCCGCCGTTCCGTACGGGCGGGACGAACCGTGTGTTCATCCGGCGCGGTGAAGCGTGGGTTCGACGGGTCCGCATGGTGGAACCCGGTTCGCTGTGGCAGCGTGATTCTCGCCACCCTTGATAGGGGTCGCGCTCAGATGAGCGGATCATGGGCGACTGCACTTCTCAAAGGGTGGCACTCGGTGCCATCTTTTGATCGTTCAGCGAGCGAAATCATACGTGGCGATTGTCGCTCATATGAGCGTGACAGAAGCCGTGGGAAGCGTCGGTGTGTTCAAGAAGTGAAAACATTCGGCCGTCGTGGCTTGCCAAGCTTTGACTTTCGATCCGCTGGCGGACGAGTGGTTACAGGCGCATGACGCACAAGTGGACGTACCCAGACGCCTTTGATCTGGGTACATTCCTCGCCGTCAGGGCAGCCACCGCGTCCTCGAGGAGTCGAGACCCGTGTCGGAAAACAAAGATCCCCACGTAGCGAAGTTCGTTTACGACTTCACCGAGGGCAACAAAGACCTGAAGGACCTGCTCGGCGGCAAGGGCGCCAACCTCGCCGAGATGACCAACCTGGGCCTTCCCGTCCCGCCCGGCTTCACCATCACCACCGAGGCGTGCAAGACCTACCTCGACAGCGGCGAGGAGCCGGCGGCACTGCGTGACGAGGTGAGTGCGCACCTCGACGCCCTCGAGGCCCGGATGGGCAAGAAGCTGGGCCAGGCCGACGACCCCCTCCTCGTGTCGGTCCGCTCCGGGGCGAAGTTCTCCATGCCGGGCATGATGGACACCGTCCTCAACATCGGCCTCTCCGACAAGTCCGTGCAGGGCCTCGCCCGGCAGGCCGGCGACGACCGGTTCGCGTGGGACTCCTACCGGCGCCTCATCCAGATGTTCGGCAAGACCGTCCTCGGTGTCGACGGCGACCTCTTCGAGGACGCGCTGGAGGCGGCGAAGACGGCCAAGAAGGTCACGGTCGACACCGAGCTGGAGGCCGCCGACCTCAAGAAGCTCGTCACCAGGTTCAAGAAGATCGTCAAGACCGAGGCCGGCCGGGACTTCCCGCAGGACCCGCGCGAGCAGATGGACCTCGCCATCAAGGCGGTCTTCGACTCCTGGAACGGCGACCGCGCCAAGCTCTACCGCCGCCAGGAACGCATCCCGCACGACCTCGGCACCGCCGTCAACGTCTGCTCCATGGTCTTCGGCAACCTCGGCCGGGACTCCGGCACCGGTGTCGCCTTCACCCGCGACCCCGCCTCCGGCCAGCAGGGCGTCTACGGCGACTACCTGCAGAACGCGCAGGGCGAGGACGTCGTCGCGGGCATCCGCAACACCGTGCCGCTCGCCGAGCTGGAGCAGATCGACAAGAAGTCGTACGACCAGCTGATGCAGATCATGGAGACGCTGGAGAACCACTACCTGGACCTCTGCGACATCGAGTTCACCATCGAGCGCGGTCAGCTGTGGATGCTCCAGACCCGTGTCGGCAAGCGCACGGCGGGCGCCGCCTTCCGGATCGCCACCCAGCTCGTGGACCAGGGGCTGATCGACGAGGCCGAGGCGCTGTGCCGGGTCAACGGCGCCCAGCTCGCCCAGCTGATGTTCCCCCGCTTCGACGAGGACGCGAAGGTCACCGCGGTCGGACGCGGTATCGCCGCCTCGCCGGGCGCCGCGGTCGGCAAGGCGGTCTTCGACTCGTACACCGCCGTGAAGTGGTCCCGGTCCGGCGAGAAGGTCATCCTGATCCGCCGGGAGACCAACCCCGACGACCTGGACGGCATGATCGCCGCCGAGGGCATCCTCACCTCGCGCGGCGGCAAGACCTCCCACGCGGCCGTGGTCGCGCGCGGCATGGGCAAGACCTGCGTCTGCGGTGCGGAGGAGCTGGAGGTCGACACCAAGCGCCGCCGGATGACCGTGCCCGGCGGGCAGGTCGTCGAGGAGGGCGACGTCGTCTCCATCGACGGCTCGTCCGGCAAGGTGTACCTCGGCGAGGTGCCCGTCGTGCCCTCGCCGGTCGTGGAGTACTTCGAGGGGCGGATGCACCCGGGCGCCGACGACGCCGACGAACTCGTCGAGGCCGTGCACCGGATGATGGCCTTCGCCGACCGCAAGCGCCGGCTGCGGGTGCGGGCCAACGCCGACAACGCCGAGGACGCGTTGCGGGCGCGGCGGTTCGGCGCGCAGGGGATCGGGCTGTGCCGTACCGAGCACATGTTCCTCGGCGACCGCCGCGAACTGGTCGAACGGCTGATCCTCGCCGACACGCAGACCGAGCGCGAGGAGTCCCTGAAGGCGCTGCTCCCGCTGCAGAAGCGGGACTTCGTGGAGCTCTTCGAGGCGATGGACGGCCTCCCGGTCACGGTCCGCCTGCTCGACCCGCCGCTGCACGAGTTCCTGCCCGACATCACCGAACTGTCGGTCCGGGTCGCCCTCGCCGAGTCCCGGCAGGAGCCGCACGAGAACGAACTCCGCCTGCTCCAGGCCGTGCACCGGCTGCACGAGCAGAACCCGATGCTGGGCCTGCGCGGTGTGCGCCTCGGCTTGGTCATCCCGGGCCTGTTCACCATGCAGGTGCGGGCCATCGCGGAGGCGGCCGCGGAGCGCCGGGCGGCCAAGTGCGACCCCCGCGCGGAGATCATGATCCCGCTGGTCGGCACGGTCCAGGAGCTGGAGATCGTCCGCGAGGAGGCCGACCAGGTCATCGCCGAGGTCGAGCAGGCCACCGGCACCTCGCTCAAGCTCGCCATCGGCACGATGATCGAGCTGCCGCGCGCCGCGCTGACCGCCGGCCAGATCGCGGAGGCGGCCGAGTTCTTCTCCTTCGGCACGAACGACCTCACACAGACGGTGTGGGGCTTCTCCCGCGACGACGTGGAGGCCTCCTTCTTCACGGCGTACCTGGAGAAGGGCATCTTCGGGGTGTCGCCGTTCGAGACGATCGACAAGGACGGCGTGGGCTCGCTGGTCGCCGCCGCCGCGCAGGCCGGCCGCGCCACCCGCCCCGACCTGAAACTCGGCGTCTGCGGCGAGCACGGCGGCGACCCGGAGTCCGTCCACTTCTTCCACGAGGTCGGCCTGGACTACGTCTCCTGCTCCCCGTTCCGCATCCCGGTCGCCCGTCTGGAAGCCGGCCGCGCGGCCGTCACGTCGACGGGCAGCGACCACCGGTAGGGGAGGGCACGCGAAGCCCCGGAGCCGTTGTCTGTCACCCGACCCTCACCGATCGGCAACGGCTTCGGACCACCAAGCAGAGGACGGCACCCGTGCGGGGGTGCCGTCCTCTCGCGTGTGTAAGGTCCGGGAACCGGATCAACGAAGCCGCCACGGGCGGGGAACACGGGGGACGCAGTGCCGTTTCGGATACGCAGGAGCACGATCAGACCGCTGAGCGCCATGGGCGGCTACGCCGTCGACCCGTGGAAGTCCCTGCGGCGCACGCTCGGGGTGGCGGGGTTCGGGTGCCTGACCGCACTGGTCACCGCCTACGTGTCCTACCTGGCGTTGCGGTGGGTGTGGGTGCCCATCGCCGTGGGGGTCGTGCTGGGCCTGGCGTTCGTCGTCCTGCTGATACTGCTGCACCGGGCGGCGTGGATCGGCCTGCTGTCGATCGTGCCGGCGCTGTTCATCCTCGTCGGGGCCGTCCAGTACGCGCCCGAGGCGGCGCTGGAGGCGCGCGGGGTGCGCGAGGGCGTGGTGGTCGTCGCGGACAGCGCGACCGGGAAGGACGGCAAGAACCACCGGCTCACGCTGCGGACGGCGGACGGCGAGCAACTCGAGGAACGGTTCACCTACAACGGTTCCGGGGCGCCGAGGGTGGGGGAGCGGCTCGACGTCATCCGTGACCCGGAGGGCGTGGTGCCCATGGAGCAGGCCGACGAGGTGGACGCCGCGGGCCGGCTGGGCGGCCTGGTCGCCGGGCTGGTGGCGTGGACGCTGCTGGCGGTCCTCGCCGGGTGGCGCGGGCACGTACGCCGCCGGCGGGGGAAGACCGACTCCCTGCTGCTGTCCCTGTAGAGCGGGGAGCCGGCCTTCGCGCGGAGCACCGTCAGTCGGTGCCGCCGCGCCGCCTGCGGGCCGCGATCATCACACCGCCGCCGAGGAGCACGACGGCGGCACCGCCGGCCGCGATGTACGGGGTGGCGTTGCTGCCCCCGGTCTCGGCGAGATCGGTGCCGCCGGACTGCTCCTTGCCGTCGGAGGCGGTGGTCCCGGTCTCCGTGCTCTCCTCGTGCGGCTTGAAGTCCGCCGGCGGCTGGTCGCAGCCGATGCCGTCGTTGTCCCGGTCCAGGTGCTTGCCGTAGTGGTCGTCACCCCTGGCGATGTTGCTGTACCCGTTGTCGTACGCCTCGGTGCAGTTCTTGAACGGGTGGTTGCCGCCGTGTGCCACGGCGGTGGCCGGTACGGCGGCCAGGGCGAGCGCGGCGAGCAGCGTGGCGGCGGAGGTACGGAACGGATGCATGGTGGAGAGCCCCCCAGATCGGGCGATTGCGTGTGCTTGGTACGAGGTGCCCGAAGTTACTGGGGTGCTGATGGCGTGTGGGGGATATGGGGGACCCGTGATGCGAACGTGACGTGACCGGAAGGTAACTCTCCGCAACTCTCCGGTGGGCCCGGCCCGTTACGCCGCCTTCGCCTCGTACGTCGTCACCCGGACCGTCTCGTCGTCCAGGCACTGGCCCGACTCCAGGTCGAAGCGCTGCTTCAGGAGGGGGGAGGCGACGAAGGGATGGCCCTGGTGGGTGCCGGTGAGGCCTCGGGAGAGGACTGCCGCGCCGGTGAAGGGGTCGCGGTTGTCGATGGCGTAGAGGCGGCCGGTGCGGTCGGTGAAGACGGCGACCTGGCTGCCGTCGGGGAGGAGGGCGGCGACGCCGCGGCCGGGGAGCAGGGTGCTGAGGTCGCAGACCGTGAACCAGGCGTCGGTGAGGCGGAGCTGGACCTTCAGGTCGGTGGTCTCGAGGGTCAGGGTCATCGCGTCGCGGTTCCTTCCAGGAGGTCGTCGGCGGGGCGCAGGCCGATGTGCAGCAGCGGCAGGTCGGGCTTGATCTGGTCGCGTTCGGGGACGAAGGCGACCACCGGGTCGGGGGTGTCGGGGGCGTTCACGAAGGAGACGAACCGGGCGAGCTTCTCCGGGTCGTCGAGGGTCTCGGCCCACTCGTCGCGGTAGTGCGCGACATGCGCGGCCATCAGGGACTCCAGCTCGTCGCAGATGCCGAGCGAGTCGTGCACGACGACGTCCCGTACGTGGTCCAGTCCGCCGGGGACGCGGTCCAGCCATACGCTGGTGCGCTCCAGACGGTCGGCGGTGCGGATGTAGAACATCAGGAACCGGTCGATCAGACGGATCAGTTCGGCGTCCGACAGGTCCTGCGCGAGCAGGTCCGCGTGGCGCGGGGTGGCACCGCCGTTGCCGCCGACGTACAGGTTCCAGCCGCCCGCCGTGGCGATGACGCCGAAGTCCTTCGACTGGGCCTCCGCGCACTCGCGCTGGCAGCCGGAGACGGCCGACTTGAGCTTGTGCGGGGAGCGCAGCCCCCGGTAGCGCAGCTCCAGGTCGATCGCCATACGGACGGAGTCCTGCACGCCGTAGCGGCACCAGGTCTGGCCGACGCAGGACTTCACGGTGCGCAGCGACTTGCCGTAGGCGTGCCCGGACTCGAAACCGGCGTCCACCAAACGGGCCCAGATCACCGGGAGCTGTTCCACCCGCGCGCCGAACATGTCGATGCGCTGGCCACCGGTGATCTTCGTGTAGAGGCCGAAGTCACGGGCGATCTCACCGATCACGATCAGCTTCTCCGGCGCGATCTCGCCGCCGGGGATACGCGGTACGACCGAGTACGAGCCGTTCTTCTGCAGGTTGGCGAGGAAGTGGTCGTTGGTGTCCTGCAGCGCCGCCTGCTCGCCGTCGAGGACGTGGGTGCCGGCGCCGATCGTCGGGGCGAGGGACGCGATGATCGAGCCGACCGTCGGCTTGCACACCTCGCAGCCGTCGCCGCCCCGGGCGTCCTCGCGGCCGTGCCGGTCGAGCAACTCCCGGTAGGAGGTGACGCGCAGGGCGAGGACGATCTCGTACAGCTCCTCGCGGGTCTGGGAGAAGCAGCCGCACAGGCCCTTGTCGACCTCGACGCCGCTCGCCTCCAGCTCGGCGTTGATCAGCTGGCCCAGCACCTTGACGCAACTGCCGCACGTCGTACCGGCCTTGGTGCACTTCTTCACCTCGGGCACGGTGGTGCAGTGGTGCTCGGTGACGGCCTCGCGGATCGTGCCCTTGCGGACGTTGTTGCAGGAGCAGATGATCGCGTCGTCCGGCAGCGCCGACGGCCCGAGCTGCACGGGCGCGCCCGCGCCGGCCGGCAGCACCAGCGACTCGGGCGAGACCGGCGGGACCGAGCCCGTGAAGGCCTTCAGCGTGCCGTACGCCTCCGCGTCGCCGACCAGGATGCCGCCGAGCAGCGTGCCGTCCCGGCCGATGACGAGCTTCTTGTACAGCCCGGAGCGGGAGTCGGAGTAGACGACGTCCAGGCAGTCGCCGGCGGTGCCGTGCGCGTCGCCGAAGGACGCCACGTCCACGCCGAGCAGCTTCAGTTTGGTGGACAGGTCCGCGCCGGTGAAGGACGACTCGTCCTCGGCGATCGTCGCGGCGACCGTCTCCGCCTGCTCGTAACCGGGCGCGACCAGGCCGTACACCCGGCCGTCGGCGGCCAGCGCGCACTCCCCGATCGCGAACACGCGCGGATCGGAGACCGTACGGCACTGCTCGTCGACCGCGATGCCGCCGCGCTCGCCGACGGACAGGCCGCATTCGCGGGCCAGTTGGTCGCGGGGGCGGACACCGGCGGAGAACACCACGAGATCGGTGGAGAGTTCGGAACCGTCCGACAGCCTCATCCCGGTGACCGCGCCGTCGTCGCCGACCACGATCTCCTGTGTGCCCACCCCGGTGTGGACCGACAGGCCCATCTCCTCGATGGTGCGCAGCAGCGCCGCCCCGCCGCCCTCGTCGACCTGCACCGGCATCAGCCGGGGCGCGAACTCCACGATGTGGGAGGTGAGTCCGAGTCCCCTGAGCGCGCCCGCCGCCTCCAGGCCGAGCAGCCCGCCGCCCACCACGGCACCGGTCGTCGACCTCCGCGCGTACTCCTCGATCGCGAGCAGGTCCTCGATGGTGCGGTAGACGAAACAGCCCTCGGCGTCCTTGTTCGGCACCGGCGGAACGAACGGGTAGGAGCCGGTGGCCAGCACCAGGACGTCGTAGCCGACGACCAGCCCGGAGCGGGCCGTCACCTCGCGCGCCTCACGGTCGACGGCGACCGCCGGGTCGCCGACGTACAGCTCGATGCCGTGCTCCTCGACGAACGCCGCGTCCGTCAGCGACAGTTCCTCCGGCGTACGCCCCGAGAAGTACGAGGTGAGCTGTACCCGGTCGTACGCCGGGCGCGGTTCCTCGCACAGCACGACCACGCGGTGCGTGCCGGTCAGACCGCGCTCGGCGAGCGCCTCCAGGAAACGCTGGCCGACCATGCCGTGGCCGATGAGCACGATGGTCGAAGTGTCCGTGGACATCAGGAGCCTCCGTCATGGGTGAGCAGGTGGAGCAGGGGCCCGCCGTCGGAGGGGAGCGGCTCTGCTCCCTCCCAGGCGCGCGCGAGGGCGCCGACGGTGCCGAGTTCGCCGACCAGGACCCCGCCGACGAGCCGGTCGTCACGGACGACGACCTTGCGGTAGGTGCCCCGGGTGGCATCGGTGAGCTGGACCACGTCGTCCCCCGGCAGCGCCTCGGTCTCCCCGAACGCGGCCAGGTCGAAGGGACTGTCCGGGCCGGTGAGGGTGAGCCGGGTCAGCGAACGGGTGCCGGTGTAGCGGGAGTCCGTGTCCCCGGCCAGCAGCGCGGCGAGCGCGTCGGCCTGTTCCAGCGCCGGGGTGGCGAGGCCGTACACCGTGCCGGCGTGCTGGACGCAGTCGCCGATCGCGTGGATGTACGGGTCGGAGGTGCGCAGTTCGTCGTCGACGACGACCCCCCTGCCGACCTCCAGGCCCGCCGCCTGCGCGAGACCGGCCCTCGGGTGCACCCCGCAGGCCAGCACCACGAGGTCCGCGTCGAGGGCGTACCCGTCGGCCAGCTCCACCGAGCGGACCGCGCCGCCGACGCAGCGCACGTCCCGTACCCGGCACTCGGTGTGCACCTCCACGCCGAGGCCGGTCAGATACCGCTCGACGAGCGCGGACGCGGCCGGATCGAGCCGGCGTTCCATGATCCGTCCGGCCTGCTGGGCGAGGACGACCTGCGCGCCGCGCACGGCGAGCGCGCGGGCCGCGGAGACGCCGAGCAGCCCGCCGCCGATCACCACCGCCCGCACTCCCGGCCGTACCGCCTTGGCGAGGCCCAGGCAGTCGTCCATGGTGCGGAAGGCGTGCACGCCCTCGGGCAGCTCGTGATCCGCGGTGAACAGGCCGCGCAGCGGCGGCAGCACCGGGTTGGAGCCGGTGGCCAGCACCAGCCGGCCGTACCCGATCGACGTGCCGTCCGCGCAGACGACGGTGCGTGCCGCGCGGTCGACACGGGTGACGCGGGCGCGGGTCAGCTCCGCGGGCGCCGGCAGGGCGATCACCTCGGGGCTGTAGCGCCCGGCCAGCACCTCGGCGAGCAGCACCCTGTTGTACGGGCGGTGCTCCTCCTCGCCGATCAGCGTCACGGGCGTGCCGAGCTCACCGAGCCGCCGGGCGAGCCGTACGCCCGCGAGGCCGGAGCCGATCACCACCACACGCTCGTTCGAGGTCATGCACCGAGCCTGCGGTGCGGGTGTTACCCGTCGGCATCCCCTCTGTTTCCCGCGCGGAACGCTGCCCTCAGCGGGGGAAGGGGGCGGATGTGAGGAGGCCGACGCCCCGCAACCTCAACAAACGCTCATCTTGATGGACGTGACATCTATCCCGTCCCTAGGGTCATGACCATGCCCGACATCTCTCTGACCACGGTCGTCCTGCTCTGTCTGGCCGCCCTCGCCGCCGGCTGGATCGACGCCGTGGTCGGCGGCGGCGGGCTGCTGCTCCTGCCCGCCCTGCTCCTCGGTCTGCCCGCCGGCACCCCCGCCGCGCACGCGCTCGGCACCAACAAGGCGGTCGCGATCGTCGGCACCACGGGCGCGGCGGTCACCTACGCCCGCAAGGCGCCCGTCGACGTGAGGACCGCCGTACGCATCGGCCTCGCGGCCCTCGCCGGATCGTCGGCCGGGGCGTTCTTCGCGGCCGGCATGAGCACCGAGGTCCTCAAACCGGTGATCATGGTGGTGCTGCTCGCGGTGGCCGCCTTCGTGATCCTGCGCCCCGCCTTCGGCACGGCCCCCGCCACCGGCCCGGCGACCCGCCGCCAGATCCTCGCCGCGATCGGCCTCGGCGGTCTCGGCATCGGCTTCTACGACGGTCTCATCGGCCCCGGCACCGGTACCTTCCTCGTCCTGGCGCTCACCGCCCTGCTCCACCTCGACCTGGTCACCGCCTCCGCCACCGCGAAGATCGTCAACTGCTGCACCAACGCGGGCGCCCTCGCCATGTTCGCCTGGCAGGGCGCGGTGCTGTGGCAGCTGGCGGGCCTGATGGCGGTGTTCAACCTGGCGGGCGGCACCCTCGGCGCGCACACGGCCCTGAAGAAGGGCAGCGGCTTCGTCCGCGTCGTCCTGCTGACGGTCGTCTTCGCCCTGGTGGCGAACCTGGCGTACGAGCAGTGGCTGGCCTGACCGGCGCACCGGGTGATCAACCCGGCTGACGTGATCCACACGCGCGGGTCAGGCTCCGGCGTCGGGTGCCGGCCTGCGCGGCGACGCCGTTTCACGCCCGTCCGGCGGCTCAGCGGCCGCCGGTCAGATGGGCGTAGACGACGACGTTGCCCCGGTACCCGGTCGTCCGGGAGTAGCCGCCGCCGCAGGTGATCACCCGTAGTTCGGGGCGGGGCGCGGCGCCGTAGACCTTCTCGTCGGGGAAGTGCCGGGCGTCGTACACCTCGACCGCGTCCACCGTGAACACGGCCGTCCCGCCGTCCCGCCGGGCCACCTCGATGCGCGCGCCCTTGCGCAGGGCGCCGAGGGAGTAGAAGACCGCCGGGCCGTCCGCGTTGTCGACGTGGCCCGCGATGATCGCCGTGCCCGTCTCGCCGGGCGTGGTGCCGGCCTCGTACCAGCCGGCCAGGTTCTCGCGGTCGGCCGGGGGGACGTCGAGGCTGCCGGTGCTCGTCAGGCCGAGGCCCGTCAGGGGCGCGTCGACACCGATCGCGGGGATGCGGACACGCGAGGGCGGGGAGGGCGGCAGCGCGGGGGCCGCGGTGCGGTGGCCGGCGGTTCCGGAGCGGGCCTGGGCGGCGGACGGCTGCGGCGGCGCGGGCGTCCCGGCCCCGTCGTGCAGCAGCCACATGCCCGAGCACAGGGCGAGCGCGGTGACGGCGGCTATCGCCGCGTTGCCCGGACCTCCGAGCCGGCGGAACCTGCGGCGCATGGCGGACCGACCTCCTCTCGAGTCGGCCCCGTACCCCCCTCCGGGCCGCGAGGGGCGTCGGACCCGGAGGGGGAGGGGACTTGCGGTACCGGCGGGACGGGCGGCGGAGGGTGCCCGTCAGATCCCGTCGCCTCTCGCCCGGCGATGCAGGAGCCAGGTACCGCCCGCGGCGGCGACGGCGAGCGCCGACACACCGGCCGCGGTCCGTACGGGGTCGGGGCCCAGCGCGCCTCCGACCCCCGTCTTCACACTCCCCCGGGGAACCACCTGCTCCGCGTCGGGCGTCAGCGTGACCTTCAGGTCACCGGCCACCCGCCGGCCGCTCCCGTCGCACGTCGCGACGATCTCGTACGTCCCCGGCTGCGCGCTCGGCGGCACCTGGAACCCCCCGATCAGGTCCCGTTCGTGCGCGCTCGCCGTCAGCGTGAACCGGCCGGCGCCCACGGCGGTGGCGTCGCCCGCCGCCGTCCCGCCGTCGCCGCAGCCGGCGGTGTTCGCCGTCACCTGCGCGCCCGGCGCGACCGAGGACGGGTACACCTCCAGGGTCCCGTCCGGCGTGCCGCGGGACTCCCCGGCGTACGCGGGCGCGGCGAACAGTCCCGCGGTGGCCACGGCGAGCGCGGTGCCGGACAGCAGCCGGGCGGTACGTCGCATCGATGCTCCCTCGAGCGGGCCACGGCCCGCGGCACCCCCATGTGCCGCCGTCGGACGCGTCCCTGCCCCTCCGAGGTAAGTGCCACCGGCGCCGCACCGCTCCCCGGGGGCGCGTCGGGGCGCGGGCCGAACGGGTGTCGGCCCCACCCGTACGGCCGCCCCCGCACGCCTCGTTCCAGCAGGTCACCGGCACCGTGCCGATCCGGTCGCGAAGGGTGCGCGGAACGGGGGTGAACGGGTGACCGGGCGTCTGCGAAGACCCCGGCGGGGAGGCGTACGCACCGGGGCGCCCGCTCCCGGCGGGGCGAACCGGGTCTACCCCCGCGCCCCCCGCCACTCCCCGCCCTCGATCAGCTTTCCCCGCTTCCGCAGCCCCTCCGCGACGGCGGGCGCGGCGACGTAGACCCACGCGCCGGCCGCCGTACCGTCCGCCCTTCGGACGACCTCCCGTGCCACCCGCTCGTAGAGGTTCCGGGGATCCCCCGGCACGTACCGCTCGAGCCGGTCCAGTTCGGCGAGCAGCCCCTCGTACTCCTCCGGCAGCGCGGTGACCAGTTCCCCCGTCACGACCCCGCCCGGCTCCTCGACGGCGTACGGATACCCCGGCCCCTCGTACAGCACCGCACCCCGCAGCCGGGCGGGTTCGTCGTGCCGGGTGCGGCCGTGCAGGACGAGGCCGTGGTTGGTTCCGCAGGGGCGGAGGGTGCCGTAGACGAAGAAGGGGAGGATCACGCGTTCACCTGCGCGGACGGTCGTCGGAGCCCCTCTGCACCGGAGTGCCACCGGAGCCTTGCAGGAACGATTCTCACCCCTCACACACCCCCACATTCGCGCTATGGACATGACAGACCGGGCGCCACTTGAATCACGGTCAACATCAGTGCCGCCCCACCCCCCACCTGCGTCGGGGCGCCCGTTCCAGGAGACCGCTTGAGCCCGATACGGCATGCCCGAGGAGCCCGTCTCACCACCGCCGGCGTCACCGTCACCAGCGCCGCCCTGCTGGCCGCCGCACTCTCCCCCACCCCCGCCGGTGCGGCCGGACACCCCAGCCGCTCCACCGCGATCGCGAACGCCGCGTCCGTCCTCACCGAGCGGGCCGCCGCCCTCGGTCTCACCCCCGGCCAGAAGACGAAGGTCCGGGACGTCATCGTCGACAGGGACGGCTCCCAGCACATCCGCTACGACCGCACCTACCGCCGACTCCCGGTGCTCGGCGGCGACTTCGTGCTCCACCTGGCCCCCGACGGCAGCTACCGGGGCGTCACCCGTGCCACCCGTGCCGCCGTCGGCCTCCCCACCGTCACCCCGGAGCTGGCCGCCCCCAGGGCCGCCGGCCTCGCGGCGCACGCCCTGCGCGCCGTCAACCTCGGCGAGACCCTGACGAAGCTCACCGCGAAACCCGAGCTGGTGGTCGACGCCCTGCACGGCACCCCCAGGCTGGCCTGGCGCACCGACGCGGTCGCCGAGGACTCCCTCGGCAACCCGGTCGCCCGCACCGTCCTGACCGACGCCCGCACCGGCACCCGTATCGACGCCTGGGACAGCCTCGAGAACGCCTCCGGCAACGGCAGGTCCCTGTACGGCGGCACGGTCCCGCTGGAGACCACGCCCACGGCGTCCGGCTACGAGCTCAAGGACCCCACCCGGGGCGGCACCTACACCGGCGACGCGGGCAACCGGACCGACCTGTGCGTCCTGGTCGTCTGCCTCGACCGCGCGGCCGCCCCCGTCCTCACCGACGCCGACAACCACTGGGGCACCGGCGCCGCCTCGGACCGCGCCACCGTCGCCGTGGACGCGCAGTACGGCACCGACGTCACCTGGGACTACTACGAGGACGTCCACGGCCGCCGGGGCATAGCGGGCGACGGCAAGGGCTCGTACAACCGCGTGCACTACGGCAACGCGTACAACAACGCCTTCTGGGACGACCGTTGCTTCTGCATGACGTACGGCGACGGTGACGGCACGCAGATGGGCCCGCTGGTGTCCCTGGACGTGGCCGGCCACGAGATGACCCACGGGGTGACGTCGAAGACGGCCGGCCTGGCCTACTCGGGCGAGTCCGGCGGCCTGAACGAGGCCACCTCCGACATCTTCGGCACACTGGTGGAGTTCCACGCGGCAAGCGCCGAGGACACCGGGGACTGGCTGATCGGCGAGGAGGTCGTCCGGGACGGCTTCGGCCGGGAGGCCCTGCGGTACATGGACGAACCGTCGAAGGACGGCCGGTCCGCGGACTGCTGGGACACCTCCGTCAAGGACCTCGACGTCCACTACTCGTCCGGCGTCGCCAACCACTTCGCCTACCTGCTCGCCGAGGGCAGCGGCGCCAGGACCATCAACGGAGTCGCCCACGACTCCCCGACCTGCGACGGCTCCACGGTCACCGGTATCGGCCGCGCCCGGCTCGGGGCGATCTGGTACCGCGCCCTCACGGTCCACATGACCTCCTCGACCGACTACGCGGCCGCCCGCACGGCGACCCTGAACGCGGCCGCGGACCTCTACGGCGAGGGCGGCACCGAGTACGCGGCGGTCGCGGCGGCCTGGAGCGCGGTCGGCGTCGGCTGACCGGCTTCCACCGCCTCCAGACGTACCGCGCACGCCTTGAACTCCGGCATGCGGGACGTCGGATCGAGGGCGGGGTTGGTGAGGGTGTTGGCGCGGCCCTCACCGGCCCAGTGGAACGGCATGAACACGGTGTCCGGGCGGATCGCGGTCGTGATCCGCGCCGGCGCCACCGCCCGCCCGCGCCGCGACACCACCGCCACCGGCTCCCCCTCGGCCACGCCGATCCGCTCCGCGAGCCGGGGGTGCAGCTCCACGAACGGTCCCGGAGCCGCGGCGTTCAGCTCGTCCACGCGCCGGGTCTGCGCACCGGACTGGTACTGCGCCACGACCCGCCCGGTGGTCAGCAGCACCGGGTACGCCTCGTCGGGCTCCTCGGCGGCCGCCCGGTGCGACACCGGTACGAACCGGGCCCGCCCGTCCCCGGTGGCGAACCGGTCGAGGAAGAGCCGGGGGGTGCCGGGGTGGGGCCCCGACGCGTCCGCCGGGCACGGCCAGAACACGCCGCTCTCCTCCGCCAGCCTGCGGTAGGTGATCCCGGAGTAGTCCGCGGGCCCGCCCGCACTCGCCCGGCGCAGCTCCTCGAAGACCTCCTCGGGATCGGTGGGGAACTTCTTCTCCAGGTTCTCCCCGTCCCGGCCCAGCCGCGCCGCCAGCTCGTGCATGACCTCCAGATCGCTGCGGACACCCTCCGGCGGCGTGATCGCCCGCCGCCGCAGCAGCACCCTGCCCTCCAGGCTGGTCGTCGTCCCCGTCTCCTCCGCCCACTGCGTCACGGGCAGGACGACATCGGCGAGCGCGGCCGTCTCCGACAGCACGACGTCGCACACCGCGAGGAAGTCCAGCGAGCGGATCCGCCCCTCGATGTGCGCGGCACGCGGCGCCGACACCACCGGGTTGGAGCCCATCAGCAGCAGCGCGCGGATGTCCGTACCGAGCGCGTCGAGCAGCTCGTACGCACTGCGCCCCGGCCCCGGAAGCGTGTCGGGGTCCACCCCCCAGACCCCGGCGACATGCGCCCGCGCCGCCGGATCGGTCAGCTTGCGGTAGCCGGGCAACTGGTCGGCCTTCTGCCCGTGTTCACGACCGCCCTGCCCGTTGCCCTGCCCGGTCAGACACCCGTAACCGGACAGCGGCCGCCCGGCCCGGCCCGTCGCCAGACAGAGGTTGATCCACGCGCCCACGGTGTCCGTCCCCTTGGACTGCTGCTCGGGCCCGCGCGCCGTGAGCACCATCGCGGCCTCCGGCTCGCAGAACAGCCGCACGGCCTCCCGCAGTTGCGGGACGGGCACGCCGGTGATGCGCTCCACGTACTCCGGCCAGTGCGCCATCGCGGCGGCCCGGGTCTCCTCCCAGCCGCCGGTGCGCTCCCGGATGTACGCCTCGTCGGTACGCCCCTCGGCGACGACCAGGTGCAACAGGCCGAGCGCCAGCGCGAGATCGGTACCGGGGCGCGGCGCCAGATGCAGATCGGCGTGCTCGGCGGTCTTCGTACGGCGCGGGTCGACGACGATCAACGTGCCGCCGTTCTCCCGGAGTTCGGTGAAGTACCGCAGCGAGGGCGGCATGGTCTCGGCAGGGTTCGACCCGACGAGAATGACGCACCCCGTCCTCGGAATGTCCTCCAGCGGAAACGGCAGCCCGCGATCCAGCCCGAACGCCAGGTTGCCCGCCGCGGCGGCCGACGACATGCAGAACCGCCCGTTGTAGTCGATCTGCGAGGTCCCCAGCGCCACCCGGGCGAACTTCCCGAGCGCGTACGCCTTCTCGTTCGTCAGCCCGCCCCCGCCGAACACCCCGACCGCATCGGCCCCGTACGTGTCCCGGATCCCCCCGAGCCCCCGCCCGACCCGCCCCAGCGCCTCCTCCCACGAGGCCGGCACCAGCGCACCCCCCTCGTCCCGCACGAGCGGCGACGTCAGCCGCACCCCCGCCGCCAGCACGGCGGGCGCGGTCCGCCCCTTCCCGCACAGCGCCCCCCGGTTCACGGGAAACTCCGTCCGCTCACTCACCACGACACCTCGCCCGTCCGGGGCCGGCGTCAGATTCATCCCGCACTGCAGGGCGCAGTAGGGGCAGTGCGTGGGCGTCACGGTCTCTCGCATACCCCCAGGCTGCGCCCCGCTTGTTACGCACCGCCCCGACCGCTGTTACACCGGCGGTACGGCGACCTCCCGGCGGGCGGGGAGCGGCGGTGAGGGGCTCAGTCGCCCGCCCGCGCGGACGCCTCCTCCAGCGCCCGCTCCACGCCCGGCTCCCTCGGTCCGAGGAAGTGCGGATCCGGGTGGAAGGCCGCGTCCAGGGCCGCCTTGCCCGCCGCGAGGAGCTCGCGGGTGGCGCCGTAGTACCAGGTGATGTCGTGGCGGTCGTCGACGCCGATGCCGTACGAGGTGACGCCTGCCGTCCGGCACAGGGCCACCGCGCGGCGGATGTGGAAGCCCTGGCTGATCAGGACCGCCCGGTCCACGCCGAAGATCCTCTTCGCGCGGACGCAGGAGTCCCAGGTGTCGAAGCCCGCGTAGTCGCTGACGATCCGCGTGCCGGGGACGCCGTGCCGGGTGAGGTACGTACGCATCGCGTCCGGCTCGTCGTACTCCTCCCGGCTGTTGTCGCCGGTGACCAGCACCACCTCGATCCGCCCCGCCCGGTACAGCTCCGCCGCCGCGTCCAGCCGGTGCGCGAGATACGGCGACGGCTCCCCGTCCCACAGCCCCGCGCCGAACACCACGGCCACGTCCGTGCGCGGCACGTCGGCGGTGGTGCGCAGCCGGTCGTCCGTCGTCACCCGCAGCCACGTCGCGGGCAGCAGCGCCAGCACGCACACCGCCATCACCGCCTGCACCAGCCTCCGCCGCCCCGTACGGGTACGCGGAAGCCAGGACGGACGGTGAAGGCGGACTCTGAAACGGCGCATCGGACGGGCCCTCCCCGGTAGCTCCCCGACCTGGAGAGACGCCCCGCCGGGCGTTCCGGTTCACCTCACACGCCCGCTCGTCCACATCGTGAACCCCTGGAAAGCGGCCGTCACGCGTGCGCAACAGGAAGGCAACGTCCCGCCGTCACGATCGGTGCATGACGACGTACACCACGAGCCCTCCCGCCCTCGTCGTCGTGGCCCACGGCAGCCGCGACCCGCGCGCGCTGAGCACCGTACGGCAGCTCCTGGACCGTGTCCGCGCACTGCGGCCGGGCCTGCCCGTGCACCTGGGCCACATCGAGCTGAACGCGCCGCTGCTCCCCGACACGCTCGCCGGGCTGGACGCGTGCGGCACCCGCGCCGCCGTCCTCGTGCCGCTGCTGCTCAGCCGGGGCCACCACGTCAAGCGGGACATCCCCGAGATGGCCGCCGGGGCCCACCTGCACACGCGCGTGTCCGCCCCGCTCGGCCCGCACCCCCTCCTCGTCGACGCCCTCCACGCCCGCCTCACCGAGGCCGGCTGGCACACCCCGGCGGACGCGGCGGCCCGCCGCGCGAGCGGCATCGTGCTCGCCGCCGCCGGCTCCCGCGACCCCGAATCGAGAGCCGACACGGGCCGCACCGCGCGGCTGCTCGCCGAGCGCCTGGGCGTCCCCGTCGTCCCCGCGTACGCCTCCGCCGCCGCCCCCACCGTCCCCGACGCCGTCCGCGCCCTGGCCGCCCGGGGCCGCCACCGCGTGGCCGTCGCCTCCTGCTTCACCGCCCCCGGCCGCTTCGCGACGGAATGCGCGGCAGCGGCCCCCGGTATCGTGTCCGCCCCGCTCGGCACCCACCCGGCGATGGCCCACCTCCTCCTCCACCGCTACGACCGGACCCGGAGGATTCCGTCCACCGCACCTTTGAAGCTGGCGTCAGCCATCTGAGGGGCGCGGGGAACCGCGCAAGAACAGGGGTCTGGGGGCGCGGCCCCCAGGGACGGGACGGGAAGGGGCGGAGGGGGCGGAAAACCCCACCGCAACCCGAACCCCACGGCCACGTCCCCCACTGTCACACCTCCCCCGTACTGTCGTCACATGGAAGGCGCCGCACCCCTCACCGCATACGACCCCATGTCAGTCGCCCGCTGGGCCCCCGAGCCCGACAAACGCCCCGGCCGCACCGCCTTCCAACGCGACCGCGCCCGCGTACTCCACTCCGCCGCCCTCCGCCGCCTCGCGGGCAAGACCCAGGTCGTCACCCCCGGCGACCGGAGCCAGGTCTGGGACGCCAGCCCCCGCACCCGCCTCACCCACTCCCTCGAATGCGCCCAGGTGGGCCGTGAGCTCGGCGCGGCCCTCGGCTGCGACCCCGACCTCGTCGAGGCCGCCTGCCTCTCCCACGACCTCGGCCACCCGCCCTTCGGCCACAACGGCGAACAGGCGCTGAACGAGTTCGCCGAGGACTGCGGCGGCTTCGAGGGCAACGCCCAGTCGCTCCGCCTCCTCACCCGCATCGAGCCCAAACGGTTCACCCCCGACGGCTCCGTCGGCCTCAATCTCACCCGCGCCACCCTCGACGCCGCCACGAAGTACCCGTGGCCGCGAGGCGCCCACCCCACCGACCCGGCCTCCCCGAAGTTCGGCGTCTACGAGGACGACCGCCCCGTCTTCGACTGGATCCGCGAGGACGCCCCCGAGGGCCGCGTCTGCTTCGAGGCCCAGGTCATGGACTGGGCCGACGACGTGGCCTACTCGGTGCACGACGTGGAGGACGGCCTGCACGCCGGCCACATCGACCCCGCCTGCCTGCACGCCGAGCCGGAACGCCGGGCCGTCTTCGAGATCGCCGCCGGCCGGTACGCCCCCGCCGGCACCGACCCGGAGGAGCTCGCCGAGGCCCTCGACCGCCTCCTCGGCCAGGAGTGGTGGCCGCACGGCTACGACGGGACCGCCGTCGCCCAGGCCCGCCTCAAGGACGCCACCAGCCAGCTCATCGGCCGCTTCTGCCTCGCCGCCGAGGCGGCCACCCGGCAGGCATGGGGGCACCTCCCGGGCCGTTCGGGCACGGGGCGCCCGACCAGATACGAGGCCGAGCTGGTCGTACCCAGAAGCACCCGTATGGAGTGCGCGGTCCTCAAGGCGGTCGCCGTCCGTTACGTCATGCAGCGCGACGAGCAGGCCCGGCTCCGCGCCGATCAGCGGATCGTCGTACTCGAACTGGCCGAGGCGCTCACCGCCCGCGCCCCCGAGGGCCTGGACCCCCAGTTCCGCACGCTGTTCGAGCAGGCCCCCGACGACCGTACCCGCAAGCGCGTGATCGTCGACCAGATCGCGTCGCTCACCGACGCCTCGGCCCGCTCGCTTCACGCCCGGTTCACCGGGCAGGCATGAGCTGTATGGCCTGATCGGGTCACTCCCCCTTCCGGCAACACCCTGCGTGCGGGACGCTCGCAGATGGCGACACCCTTACGAGGAGGCATCACGTGGTCGACGCGGATCAGACATTCGTCATCGTCGGAGGCGGACTGGCCGGCGCGAAGGCGGCCGAGACGCTGAGAACGGAGGGCTTCACCGGCCGCGTGATACTGATCTGCGACGAACGGGACCACCCCTACGAGCGGCCGCCCCTGTCCAAGGGCTACCTCCTCGGCAAGGCCGAACGCGACAGCGTCTTCGTCCACGAGCCCGCCTGGTACGCGCGCCACGACATCGAGCTGCACCTCGGCCAGACCGTCGACGCCATCGACCGCACCGCGAAGACCGTCCGCTTCGGCGAGGACGGCACCGTCGTCCGCTACGACAAACTGCTCATCGCCACCGGTGCCGAGCCCCGCCGCCTGGACATCCCGGGCACCGACCTCGTGGGCGTCCACCATCTGCGCCGCCTCGCCCACGCCGAACGCCTCAAGGGCGTCCTGACCTCCCTCGGCCGGGACAACGGCCATCTGGTCATCGCCGGCGCCGGCTGGATCGGCCTGGAGATCGCGGCGGCGGCCCGGCAGTACGGCGCGGAGGTCACCGTCGTCCACCGCGGCCGGACCCCGCTGCACTCCGTCCTCGGCCCCGAGCTCGGCCAGCTCTTCGCCGAGCTCCACATGGAGCACGGGGTGCGCTTCCACTTCGGTGCCACGCTCACCGAGATCACCGGCCAGGACGGCATGGTCCTCGCCGCCCGCACCGACGACGGGGAGGAGCACCCGGCGCACGCCGTCCTCGCCGCGATCGGCGCGGCGCCGCGGGTCGCTCTCGCGGAGGCGGCGGGGCTGGAACTGGCCGACCGCGCGGACGGCGGGGGCGTCCGCGTCGACGAACGGCTGCGCACGTCCGACCCGGACATCTACGTCGCCGGCGACGCCGCGTCCTTCCCGCACGCCCTCTTCGACACACGGCTGCGCGTGGAGCACTGGGCCAACGCGCTGAACGGCGGCCCGGCGGCCGCCCGCTCCATGCTGGGCCGCGAGGACGCCTACGACCGCGTTCCCTACTTCTTCTCCGACCAGTACGACCTGGGGATGGAGTACTCCGGGTGGGCGCCGCCGGGGTCGTACGACGAGGTGGTGATCCGGGGCGACGCGGGGAAGCGCGAATTCATCGCGTTCTGGGTTCGTGAGGGCCGCGTGCTCGCGGGGATGAACGTGAATGTGTGGGATGTCACGGATCCGATCCAGGGGCTGATCCGCTCCGGCGTGCCGGTGGACACGGAGGCGTTGGCGGATCCGCGGGTGCCGCTGGAGTCGCTTGTCGCCTAGGCGGCGTCCGCCGGGTTTTGTCGGGGCGCGCGTGGGGCGGCGTCGTGGCTGGTCGCGCCCACGCGGCGGAGCCGCACATGTCACAGCCCCGCGCCCCTTGCGGGGCGCTGCGGCTCGCCGGGGTGTCGGTACGGCCACGTAGGATTCAGGCGTGGCTGGGCGGATCAACGATGAGGACGTGAAGGCGGTTCGGGACGCGGTTCCGATCGACGCCGTCGTGTCCGAGTACCTCCAGCTGCGGAACGCGGGCGGCGGGAACCTGAAGGGCCTCTGCCCGTTCCACGACGAGAAGTCGCCGTCCTTCCAGGTCAGCCCGAGCAAGGGACTCTTCCACTGCTTCGGCTGCCAGGAGGGCGGCGACACCATCACGTTCGTGATGAAGGTCGACCACCTCTCCTTCTCCGAGGCCGTCGAGCGCCTCGCCGGCCAGGCCGGCATCACGCTGCGTTACGAGGAGGGCGGGTACAACCCCTCCCACCAGCGCGGCGAGCGCATCCGCCTGGTCGAGGCGCACAAGATCGCCGCCGAGTGGTACGCGGAACAGCTGGCGGCCTCCGCCGAGGCGGACACCGGCCGCAGTTTCCTCGCCGACCGCGGTTTCGACCAGGCCGCCGCCGTGCACTTCGGCGTCGGCTACAGCCCCCAGGGCTGGGACCACCTCACCCGCTTCCTGCGCGGCAAGGGCTTCAGCGACAAGGAGCTGCTGCTCTCCGGGCTCGCCCAGGAGGGCCGCCGCGGCCCCATCGACCGCTTCCGCGGCCGGCTGATGTGGCCCATCCGCGACATCGGCGGAGAGGTCGTCGGCTTCGGCGCCCGCAAGCTCTACGAGGCGGACAACGGGCCGAAGTACCTCAACACGCCCGATACGGCGATCTACAAGAAGTCCCAGGTCCTCTACGGCATCGACCTCGCCAAGAAGGACATCGCGAAGGCGTCCCGGGCGGTCGTCGTCGAGGGCTACACCGACGTCATGGCCTGCCACCTCGCCGGGGTGACCACCGCCATCGCCACCTGCGGCACCGCCTTCGGCGGCGACCACATCAAGATCCTGCGCCGGCTGCTCATGGACAACGGCAGCGCGCGCGTGATCTTCACCTTCGACGGTGACGCGGCCGGCCAGAAGGCGGCCCTGCGCGCCTTCGAGGACGACCAGAAGTTCGCCGCCGAGACCTATATCGCCATCGCCCCCGACGGCATGGACCCCTGTGACCTGCGGCTCGCCAAGGGCGACGAGGCCGTCGCCGACCTGGCCGAACCCCGCACCCCGCTCTTCGAGTTCGCCCTCCGCCAGATCGTGGTCCGCTACGACCTGGACACCCCGGCCGGCCGCGCCGCCGCCCTCGACGAGGCCGCGCCGATCGTCGCGCGGATCAAGAACAGCGGCGCCCAGCACGAGGTCGCGGTGCAGCTCGCCGGGATGCTCGGCATCCTCGACACCCAGTTCGTCGTCAAGCGGGTCGCCCAGCTCGCCCGCTGGGCGCGCGACCGCGGCGGCAGGGGCCCCGCCCCCGACCGGCAGCAGCGCGGCGGCGGCCCCCAGCAGTACGACTCCGCGCCGGACCGGCCGGCCCCCCGCGGACCCGCCCTGAACCTCCGCAACCCGGTCTTCGCCACCGAACGCGAACTGCTCAAGCTCGCCCTCCAGCGCCCCGAACTGGTCTCCCCGGCCTTCGACGCGTACGGCGTCGACGAGTTCACGGCCCCGCCCTACGCGGCCGTACGCCAGGCGGTCCTGGACGCGGGCGGCGCGGAGTACGGCGTCCAGGACCCGCAGGAGTATCTGATCCGGGTCCGGGAGGCCGCCCCCGACGACGCCGTCCGCGCCATGGTCACCGAACTCGCCGTCGAGGCCATCATGTTGCACCGTGGTGTGAAGGGCGTCGACGAGGTCTATGCCGGCGCCCAGCTCGTCACCGTCCGCCGCCGCGCGGTCGAGCGCCGCATCCGCGATGTCGCCAGCCGCCTGACCCGCCTCAGCGGCCACGGCGACCCGGGCGAACTGGCCGCCGTACAGAACGAGTTGTGGGTCCTCCAGCAGTACGACCAAACCCTGCGGGAGCACGGAGCGGCAGCCCTGTAGCGGCTCGGACGCCCGTGAGGGCGGGCGTCACCGCCCGCGCCGGCTCCTCGGCCCGACGGCGCGGCCTCTGGGGTACGTCCCTCGGCGGCGACGGATCGGCGAGTCGCCGGTCACCGCCGGTTCCGGACCGGACGCAAAAAGTCATCGCACGCCCCTCGTGGGGACGATGTGTCGTACCCCACACTGGGGGCGGTGCCTGAGTCCTCGGAGCGCGGCCGATCCGTCACCGACGGGTCCCGGACATCCGCGGTTGTGCTCATCGCGTACGGGACGGACAGCGGCGAGGCCGCCCACTCCGTCCCCGAAGTACCGCTGCCCCACTCCCCGGCAGCGATCATCCTGGAGGTCGCCCCCGTGCAGACCCAGACCCAGACCCTCACCCAGCCCGACGCCGGCGTTCTCGTCGCCGTGCCCGCGCAGAGCCGCGTCGCGCACCACCCCGAATCCGCCGACCCCGTGGAGCCGGTGGCGCGCCTGCGCACCGACACCGGCGGGCCCTCCTCGGACCTGTTCCGGCAGTATCTGCGCGAGATAGGGCGCATCCCGCTGCTGACCGCCGCCGAGGAGGTCGAACTCGCCCGCCGGGTCGAGGCGGGACTCTTCGCCGAGGAGAAGCTGCGGCTGGCCCCCGATCTGGACAGTCGGCTCGCCGTCGACCTGGACCGGATCGTCGTCATGGGCCGGATGGCCAAACGACGCCTGATAGAGGCGAACCTGCGGCTCGTCGTGTCCGTCGCCAAACGGTACGTGGGGCGCGGACTGACCATGCTGGACCTGGTCCAGGAGGGAAACCTCGGCCTGATCCGCGCGGTGGAGAAGTTCGACTACGCGCGCGGGTACAAGTTCTCGACGTACGCCACGTGGTGGATCCGCCAGGCCATGTCGCGCGCGCTGGCCGACCAGGCCCGGACGATCCGCGTGCCCGTGCACGTGGTCGAGCTCATCAACCGGGTGGTGCGGGTGCAGCGGCGGATGCTGCAGGAGCGCGGCTACGAGCCGACACCGGAAGAGGTCGCCGCGCATCTGGACCTGCCGCCCGAGCGGGTCGGCGAGGTGCTGCGGCTCGCCCAGGAACCGGTGTCGCTGCACGCGCCGGTCGGCGAGGAGGACGACGTCGCCCTCGGCGACCTCATCGAGGACGGCGACGCGGCGAGCCCCGTCGAGTCGGCGGCGTTCCTGCTGCTGCGGGAGCACCTGGAGGCGGTGCTGTCGACTCTGGGGGAGCGGGAGCGGAAGGTGGTGCAGCTGCGCTACGGGCTGGTGGACGGGCGTGCCCGTACGTTGGAGGAGATCGGGCGGATCTTCGGTGTGACGCGGGAGCGGATACGTCAGATCGAGTCGAAGACGCTGAACAAGCTGCGCGATCACGCCTTCGCGGATCAGTTGCGGGGGTATCTGGACTGAGTTTTCGCCCCCGCCGCCCCTTCCCATTCCCGTCCCCCGGGGGCGCTGCCCCCGGACCCCCGCTCCTCAAACGCCGGAGGGGCTGAAGCGAGCCCCTCCGGCGTGTGAAAGGGGCGTCAGTCGACCTCCGCCACCGCCTCGGCGAACTGGGCCTTGTACAGGCGGGCGTACGCGCCCTCCGCTGCCAGGAGCTTCTCGTGGGCGCCCTGTTCGACGATCGCGCCGTTCTCCATGACCAGGATCGTGTCCGCGTCGCGGATCGTGGAGAGGCGGTGGGCGATGACGAAGGACGTGCGGCCGTGGGCGAGTCGGGCCATCGCCTTCTGGATGAGGACCTCCGTGCGGGTGTCCACGGAGCTCGTGGCCTCGTCCAGGACCAGGATCACCGGGTCGGAGAGGAACGCCCGCGCGATGGTGATGAGCTGCTTCTCGCCCGCGCTGACCCCGCTGCCCTCGTCGTCGATCACCGTGTCGTAGCCGTCGGGCAGGGTGCGGACGAAGCGGTCGGCGTGGGCCGCGCGGGCCGCCTCCTCGATCTCCGCGCGGGTGACCTCGCGGGAGGAGCCGTACGCGATGTTCTCCGCGATGGTGCCGCCGAACAGCCAGGTGTCCTGGAGCACCATGCCGATGCCGGACCGCAGTTCGTCGCGGGACATGTGCGCGATGTCCACGCCGTCCAGCGTGATCCGCCCTCCGGAGACCTCGTAGAACCGCATCAGCAGGTTGACCAGGGTCGTCTTGCCGGCGCCCGTCGGGCCGACGATGGCCACGGTGTGGCCCGGTTCGGCCTTCAGGGAGAGATCCTCGATCAGCGGCTTCTCGGGGTCGTAGCGGAACGACACGTTCTCCAGCGCGACCCGCCCGCGCAGCTCGGCCGGCTTCTCGGCCGGGGAGGGGTCGGCCTCCTGCTCCTCGGCGTCGAGGAGTTCGAAGACCCGCTCCGCCGAGGCGACACCCGACTGCACCAGGTTCGCCATGGAGGCGACCTGCGTCAGCGGCATGGAGAACTGGCGCGAGTACTGGATGAAGGCCTGCACATCACCGATGGACAGCGTGCCGGACGCGACCCGCAGGCCGCCGACGACCGCCACCAGTACGTAGTTGATGTTCGAGACGAAGAACATCAGCGGCTGCATGACGCCGCTGTTGAACTGCGCCTTGAACCCGGCCTCGTACAGCGCGTCGTTCTCCTCGGCGAACTGCTTCGCCGACTCCTCCTGCCGCCCGAACACCTTCACCAGGGTGTGCCCGGTGTACATCTCCTCGATGTGCGCGTTGAGGGTGCCGGTCGATTTCCACTGCTGCACGAAGTGCGGCTGCGACCGCTTGCCGACACGGGTGGCGACGACGAACGACAGCGGCACCGTCACCAGCGCGACCAGCGCGAGGATCCAGGAGACGTAGAACATCATCGCGAGCACACCGATGATGGTGAGCAGCGAGTTGATCAGCTGGCCCATCGACTGCTGGAGCGTCTGCCCGATGTTGTCGATGTCGTTGGTGGCGCGGCTGAGCACCTCGCCGCGCTGCCGCTTGTCGAAGTACGACAGCGGCAGCCGCGACAGCTTCGTCTGTACGTCCTCACGCATCCGGAACATGGTGTGGTTGACCGCCCGGTTCACCAGCCGGGTCGCGAACGCCATCAGCAGACCGGCGACGCCGAACACCGCCAGCGCGAACAGCAGGACGTTGCCCACCGCCGTGAAGTCGATGCCCTCACCGGGGGTGAAGTCGGTGCTGCGGAGCATGTCGGCGACATCGCCCTCGCCCCGCGCCCGCATCGCGTCGAGCACCTGTTCCTTGGTGGCGCCCTCCGGCATGTCACGGCCGACGATGCCGGCGAAGACGAGGTCGGTCGCCCTGCCGAGGATCTTCGGGCCGATCACGCTGAGGCCGACACTGAGGACCACGCAGGCCAGCAGGCCGTAGATCGTCCCGCGTTCCGGCCTGAACCGCGAGATCAGCCGTTTGCTCGACCCCTTGAAGTCGAGCGTGCGCTGGTCGGGGCCGCCCCCGGCCATCATCCGTCCTCCGGGCCCGGCCATCAGGCAGCCTCCGCTTCCGTCAGCTGGGAGAGCACGATCTCCCGGTAGGTCTCGTTGTCCGCCATCAGCTCGTGGTGCCGGCCGGTGCCGACGACGCGGCCCTCGTCCAGGACCACGATCCGGTCGGCGTCACGGATGGTCGCCACCCGCTGGGCGACGATCACCACGGTCGCCTCGGACGTCTCCCGTCCGAGCGCCGCCCGCAGCGCCGCGTCCGTGGCGTAGTCGAGCGCGGAGAAGGAGTCGTCGAAGAGGTAGATCTCCGGGCGCTGCACCAGCGTCCGGGCGATCGCCAGACGCTGGCGCTGACCGCCGGAGACGTTCGTCCCGCCCTGCGAGACCGGCGCGTCGAGGCCGCCCTCGAGCCGCTCCACGAAGTCCCTGCCCTGCGCCACCTCCAGCGCGTGCCACAACTCCTCGTCGGTGGCGTCCGGATTGCCGTAGCGCAGGTTCGACGCCACGGTGCCCGCGAAGAGGTACGGCTTCTGCGGGACGAGCCCGACCGTCCTCGCCAGCAGCGCCGGGTCGATGTCCGCCACGGGTACGTCGTCCACCAGCACCTCCCCGCCGGTCGCGTCGAACAGCCGGGGGACCAGGCCGAGCAGCGTGGACTTGCCGCTGCCGGTCGAACCGATCACGGCGGTGACCTCGCCCGGCCGCGCCACCAGGTCGACGGACCTCAGCACCGGCTCCTCGGCCCCCGGATAGCGGAAGCCCGCGCCCCGGATCTCCAGCCGGCCGTGCCGGCGCAGCTCGGTGACCGGCGCGACGGGCGGCACCACGCTGGAGGACGTGTCCAGCACCTCGTGGATGCGCTCGGCGCACACCTCGGCGCGCGGCACCATCATGAACATGAAGGTGGCCATCATCACGGACATGACGATCTGCATCAGATAGGCGAGGAACGCGGTCAGATCGCCGATCTGCATCCCGCCGCTGTCGATGCGGTGCGCGCCGAACCACACCACCGCGATCGACGACAGGTTCACCACCGTCATGACCACCGGGAACATCAGCGCGAGCAGATTGCCCGTGCCCAGCGCCACGTCGGTCAGCTCGGTGTTCGACGTACGGAACCGCCCCTGCTCGTACTCGTCCCGCACGAAGGCGCGGATCACCCGGTTGCCGGTGATCTGCTCGCGCAGCACCCGGTTCACCGTGTCGAGCCGCGTCTGCATGGTCCGGAACAGCGGACGCAGCTTCCGTACGATCAGTGTCACGCAGATGCCGAGCACCGGCACCACCGCGACGAGCACCCCGGACAGCGGGACGTCCAGGCCGAGCGCCATCACGATGCCGCCCACACACATGATCGGCGCGGACACCATCAGGGTGAACGTCATCAGGACCAGCATCTGCACCTGCTGGACGTCGTTCGTCGTCCGGGTGATCAGCGAGGGCGCGCCGAAGTGACCCACCTCACGCGCCGAGAACGACTGCACCCGGTCGAACACGGCCGCGCGCACGTCCCGCCCCAGCGCCGACGCGGTCCGGGCGCCGTAGTAGACGGCACCGATGTTGCACACGACCTGGACCAGGGAGACACCGATCATCACGGCGCCGTAGCTCAGGATGTAACCGCTGTCGCCTTCGACGACGCCGCTGTCGATGATGTCCGCGTTCAGGGTGGGCAGGTAGAGCGAGGCGCAGGTCTGCAGGAACTGCAGCAGCACGAGCAGGGCGATGGGTCTCTTGTAGGGCTGGAGATGGGTCCGCAGGAGTCGTATGAGCACGCTGAATCTCTCGGAGTGGTCGGCGAGGGCGATGGTTGCCCCTGGCCCCTATCGTCGAACACTCCACCCGCGTTACCTCAAGCGAATTAATCCACGGGCTTCTCTTACGGCTCTTACCCGCGGAACGCCCCCGGGTGGGTCTGCTCGCGCACCGACACGTACTGCTGGCGCACCGCCTGACCCACCGCGAGCTCGTCCCCCGGATCCAGCACCTGCGCCACCGGGCCCTGCCAGATGGGCGGGGTACGCGGATCGAGTGCGCCCTGCGACACACCGAGCGCCCAGGCCGCCTGCCGGGCCGCGCCGATCGCCGCGTAGTCCGCCGGCTGCGGCACCACGACCTGCGCCCCGAACAGCGCGGGCGCCGCCGACTGCACGGCCGGCAGTTCCGCGGCCGGCCCCAGCAGGAACACCCGCCGCACGTCCACGCCCCGGCCGCGCAGCACGTCCAGCGCGTCCGCGAGGGCGCACAGCATGCCCTCGAACGCGGCCCGCGCCAGATGCTCCGCCTTCATCGACTCGCGCCGCAGCCCCGCCAGCGTGCCCGCGGTGTGCGGCAGATTCGGGGTGCGCTCGCCCTCCAGATACGGCAGCAGCACCAGCCCGTGCGACCCCGGCGTCGACTTCATCGCCAGATCGGACAGGCTCTCCAGATCGGGCAGGCCGAGCAGTTCGGCGGTCCCGCGCAGGGCCCGTACGGCGTTCAGGGTGGTGACGACGGGCAGATGCATGCCGGTCGCGTCCGCCAAAGAGGTGATCATGCCGGACGGGTCGACGAGCGCCTCGGGGTGCACGGCCATCACGGACCCGGACGCGCCCAGCGACACCACCGCGTCCCCCAGCCCGATCCCGAGCCCGAACGCCGCCGCCATCGTCTCGCCCGTACCGGCGGAGATCAGCAGCCCTTCCGGAGTCGTACCGGCCGCGTCCGCGGGGCCGATCACCTCGGGCAGCATCACCTGGTGGCCGAGGGCCAGCTCGACCAGATCCGGCCGGTAACCGCCGGTGGCCGCCGCCCAGTACCCGGTGCCGGACGCCCCGCCCCGGTCGGTGGTGCGCCGCACCGGCCGGCCGAGCAGCTGCCACACCAGCCAGTCGTGCGCCTGCAGCAGTACGGCGGTCCGCGCGGCGTTCTCCGGTTCGCTGCGGGCCATCCAGCGCAGCTTGGTCACCGGCTGCGCGGCTCCGGGCACACTGCCCACGGCCTGCGCCCACGCCTCCCGCCCGCCCAACGCGTCGAGCAGATCGGCCGCGGCGACCTGCGCACGCTTGTCACCCCCGGTCATCGCCGGCCGTACGGTGTTGCCCTGCGAGTCCAGCGGCACCAGCGCGTTCTGCTGCGCCGACACGCCGATGGCCTGCACGCCCTCCAGCAGCCCGCCGCCCGCCGCCTCGCCCAGGGACAGCAGCCAGGCCTGCGGGTCGACGTCGGAGGGGCGGCCGCCGCCGTCGGCGCCCTGGATCGGATGCTGGGCATACCCCTGCCTGAGCACGGCTCCCGTGTCCGCGTCACAGACGACGATGCGAGTGAAATCCGGCGCGCTGTCCAGTCCGGCGACTATCCCCATACGGCGATTTTGCCGCATGGGGACGGGTGCGTGGAGCGGGGGAGCCGTCGGGGCGCGTGCGGGGACGTCCCCTCACGTGTTGCTCGTGCCCCAGTCGTCCTCCGCCGGGGCGTGGGCCGTGCGTTCGCGCAGGGCGTGGACGCGCTGGGCGACCGAGTCGGGCATGCGGTCGCCCACCTTGTCGCTGACCGCGTGGTACGCCTTGTCCGCGAAGTCGCGGCCCTGCTGGGCCGCCGTCTCCGCGGTGTTGCGGACCGCGGGGTTCTGCGTGAACTGCTGCGCGGACCTCTTCATCTGCTCGTAGCGCTCGCGTCCGGCTTTCGTGCCCAGCACGTAACCCAGGACGACTCCGGCGACGAACGTGAGCCGGTAACGCATGGCGGTCACCCTTCCCATAGTTCCGGCGACAGGGCCGGGGAGTACCGATTGGCGGAGCACCCCCCTGCTTGCGCTAATGTATGTGTCGCAGCGAGCGAGCGCCCCCTGGCGAATACCCAGGCGGGTACGTTCGATGCAACGAGGCATTCCTCCGTAGCTCAATTGGCAGAGCAGCCGGCTGTTAACCGGCAGGTTACTGGTTCGAGTCCAGTCGGGGGAGCTCGGTCCCCTGTAGCTCAATTGGCAGAGCAGCCGGCTGTTAACCGGCAGGTTACTGGTTCGAGTCCAGTCGGGGGAGCATGCTGAACGAGGACCCCGTTGGGGTCCTTTTTCATGTCCGGGGGAACCGTGCGCCGACCGGCGAAGTCTCCATGGTCACCAAGGCCGTACGCAGCGCCGACCATCCGAAGCAGGAGATCGTATGAGCGGCTATGCTGCGGCAGACGGCGCGCACACATGTACGCGACACGCCGCTATGGGGCGGTAGCTCAGCCGGTTAGAGCAGCGGACTCATAATCCGTCGGCCGTGGGTTCGAGTCCCACCCGCCCCACCACGCACTCCTCTTGGCGCCTCCGACAGCACGGCGAAGCCGCTACTCGGGGGTCTCGTCCGTCGTCGACGGTTCTCGTTCGCCCTCCGCCTGGGACGGGGTCGAGTGAGGGATCTCCGGAATGTTCCATTCGTCGTCGTCGCGGTCGCCCTCGGCCTGGGACGGGGTGTGTTCGCTCAGTTCGCTCATGGTGGTGGCTCCGGTCGCGGGGCGGATGGTGCGTTCGTGGCCGGGTACCCCGTGCGGGACGGTGTCATCGGAGGGAGCGGCGGGCCAGGGCGCGGGACAGGGCCGCGCGGACGTTTTCCGGCGGCGGAGTGGCCTGCGCGGCCGCCGAGGCGGTGAGTGATTCCGCGACCGTGCGCAGTCTGGTGTTGGACAGCTGGGACGCCTCCCGCAGGATGTGCCACGCCTCGTCCGAGGTGCAGCCGTACGTCGCCATGAGGATGCCGCGGGCCTGGTCGATCACCGGGCGGGACGCGATCGCCTGCCGCAGCTGCTCCACCTCCTCCTGGAGCAGGAGCAGACGTTCCTCCTGCTCCTGGGCCGGGCGCAGGGGATCGGTGGTGTCGAGGCCGGCCAGTTCCAGGACGCGGCGCGGCTGGCCGTTCCAGCGCGTGGCCGTGACCGGCACCGAACGGCGCCGGCGGTGGTCGCGCAGCACCTCCAGGAACTCCAGGCCCCCCGTGTCCATGAAGTACACGCCGCTCATGTCCACATCGACCCGGGCCGTGCCCGCGGGCAGCTCCGCCAGTTTCGCGGCCAGGACCCGCGCACACCCGCGCACCAGCTCGCCGCGCGGCGTGAGCAGCGCCCGGCCCGCGTCCGTGCGACCGCCGATGACCAAGGTGCTCAGCCTTTCCGGGAGGGGGCGTTCGGATGGGTTTGTCCGTCGCCGGCACCGGAGCGGTAGGCTGCGCACGGTCCCGGCTGCGCTGGGGGTGCGCCTGCCCACCCCGCGGCGTCCTACACACCCGGCCGGGGAATGGCCGGGAACCGACGGGGTACAGGCCGGGAAGTGTGGGGAGACGTGGACGATCGCCGGACGCCGTCGCTGACGGTGCGCCCGCTCAAGAGCGGCCGGGGTGTCCGCGCGGCCGGGGAGATCGGTCTGGCCACGCATACGATCTGGGAGCGCGTGCTGGAGCAGGCCGTGCGCGAGGGTGAGGCCGTGTACCAGCTGGAACTGTCCGAGGTGACGTTCGTCGACGTCGCGGGCGCCGGAGCGCTCGCGGCGGCCGCCGGGCGGCTCGGGGAGGGCCGCCGGTTCGTCGTGCGCCGGCCGCCGTCCGCGCTGTGCCGGGTGCTGGAGACGTTCTGGCCCGGCCTGTCGACGATCGAGGTGTCGATGTCATGAGTGCCGCGGCCGAACACATGGATGTGCTCCCCGGTCCCTTCGTCCACCCCGCCCTCTTCTACCGGGACGAGCGGGAGTACCTGGACGCCACCGTGCCCTTCGTGCGCGAGGGGCTCGCGGCCGGCGAGGCCGTGGCGGTCGCCGTGCCCGGTGAGCGGCTGCGGCTGGTCCGGGACGCCCTCGGCGCCGACGCGGACACCGTCCGCCTCCTCGACATGCGCGAGGCCGGACGCAACCCCGGCCGGATCATCCCCGGGGTGCTGCGCGCCTTCGCCGACACCGTGGCGTCGGGGCGGCGGGTGCGGATCATCGGCGAACCCGTCTGGGCCGGCCGCTCCGCCGCCGAGTACCCCGCCTGCGTCCAGCACGAGGCGCTGATCAACGCCGCCTTCCGGGACCGCGCGGTGACGATCCTGTGCCCGTACGACGCCGCACGGCTGCCCGCGTACGTACTGGCCGACGCGTACGCCACCCACCCCACCGTCATCCCCGCCGGGCCCCGGCCGCGGTCGTACGACCCCGACGCGGCCGTCGCCCGGTACAACGAGCCGCTGCCGCTCGTCGCCGACGCGATGACCTTCCCCTTCGCCGCCGAGTCGCTGCCCACGGCACGGCACGCCGCCTCCGACGAGGGCCGGCGGCTCGGCCTCACCGGCGTCACCCTCGAGGACCTCGCCCTCGCCACCGCCGAGCTGACCACGAACAGCGTGCTGCACGGCGGCGGTTCGGGGGTGCTGCGGGTGTGGGCCGAGGGCGGCCATGTGCTGTGCGAGGTGCGCGACGGGGGCCGGATGACCGACCCCCTCGCCGGACGCCGCCCCGCGAGCCGGGACCAGCGGGGCGGTCGCGGACTGCTGATGGTCCATCTGATCGCCGACCTGGTGCGCGTGCACACGGGGGACGACGGTACGACGATCAGATGCTGGTTCTCCCGCTGACCCTCCGGCTCACGCCCGCAGCGGGTCCAGGACCATCGGGGCGATCTTGCCCTCCAGCATCTCGCCCAGCCCCTGTACGGCGCAGAGCTCCGGGCGTTCCGCGATGTGCACCGGCATGCCCGTCGCCTGGCGGAGCATCTGGTCGAGGCCCGGCAGCAGCGCGCTGCCGCCGACCATCATGATGCCGCGGTCGACGAGGTCGGCGACCAGGTCCGGCGGGCATTCCCGCAGCACCCTGCCGATGCCGTCGAGGACGGCGGTGAGCGGCGTCTGGATGGCCCGCCGTACGGCGGCCGTGTCGACGTGTACGGAGCGGGCCAGACCGGTGGCGACGTCCCGGCCGTGGATCTCCGTGGACGCCGGGCCCTGCGGGGTGAGCCCGTTGCCGTGCAGGGCGAGCTGCAGGGGCCGTACGGACTGGCTCGGCAGCATCAGTTCGTGCTGGTGGCGCAGGTGCTGCACGATCGCGTGGTCCACGGCCTCACCCCCGACGGGGATGCGCTCCGCCGTCACGATCGCCCCGAGGGACAGCACGGCCACCTGGGTCGCCGCCGCACCGCACACCATGATCATGGTGGCCTCGGGCCGCTCCACCGGCAGACCGCAGCCGACGGCGGCGGCGATGAGCGTGTCGACGAGCTCCACCCGGCGGGCCCCGAGGCCGACCAGGGTCTCGATCGCGGCGCGCCGGGCGAGCGGATCGGCGTCGTGCGGGACGCAGGCGGCGGCCCGCAGCCGGGGCCTGCGGCGCAGGGTGCGGCGCAACTTGTCGCCGAGCAGCTGCCGCAGCATGCGCTGCGCCATCTCGATGTCGACGACCGTGCCGCCGGTGACGGGGCGTACGACGCGGATGTAGGCCGGCGTACGGCCCGTCATCTTCTCCGCGAACTCGCCGACCGCGATCAGTGCTCCGGTGCGGGTGTTCACGGCGGCGGTGGACGGCTGGTCGACGACGAGTCCGGCGCCCTTGACGTAGACCCGGGTGCGGGCGGCGCCCAGGTCGACGGCGAAGTGGCAGCGGCGCAGCTGCTCCAGACTGGCGGTCACGTCAGATCCTCCCGAGCTCGCGGCCGTTCGGTCCGCCGGGGGGCGGACCTCTTTGGCATCGTGCGGGTGGGGCGGCGTGGGCGCGCCTTGTGGAGGGCCGGGTGGCGGACGGCCGAACGGGGATGGGTCAGGAGTCACCGCGCGGCGGCAGGGCGCGGACCGCGTCGAGCAGCGGGCGCAGACCCTCGACGGTGAGACTCGCCGGACCGGACCGGCGGAGGACGCCCTCGGTGTGCCGGCAGCCGATGAAGGGCACCCCCGCGGCCCCGGCGGCGGCGCTCTCCACGGCGGTCGACCCGATCATCACGCAGCGGGCCGGGACGGTGCCGAGCCGGTGGAGGGCGCGGCGCAGGACGTCCGGGTGGGGCATCAGCAGGGAGAGGTCGGCGGAACGGCCGTGCACGCCGCCCGCCAGATACGGGGTGAGGCCCACCCGGTTCAGGAAGGCCTCGGCCGCACCGGCCGCGTGATCGGTGACCACGGCCAGGCGCAGGCGGCGGGCGGACAACGCCCGTACCAGATCGATGGACAGGGGCTCGGGGCGGGCCGTGCGGGCGGCTCTCGTCTCGTGGCGGTCCAGGGCCGCGCGCACTTCCTCCACCATGGGGTGGCCCGTCAGCGCGCGCAGCAGTTCGACGGGGGTGATGCCGTCCCCCGCGGGCGTCACCGGACGGCCCTCCGGCGCCAGTGGCCGTCTGCCGGACAGCGCGTCCTCGGGGTCCCGCCCCTCGACGGCGAGACGGGCGAGGTCCCGCACCACCTCGGCCGCCCGGCTGTCGTGGAACAGCCTGGTGAGCGTGGTGTCGAAACCGACGATCACGGCGTCGGCGGCCATGAGCACGTCGGCGGGCCCGATCTCCGGGTGCCGTGCGATGCGCGACGCGCGTGCGGCGGGGAGGGCGCTGACCAGGAGGTCCCAGCGGACGGTGCAGTGGGGCACGCCGTGCGTTCCGAGCCGCTCCAGGAGCGCGTGCCGCAGCTGTGCCCGGCCGGCGGAGGGAAGACGGTCGGCCGTCTCGCGCAAGCGGGTCGCGACGTGACGGCGGAGGAAGCCCCGCACGTCGTGCGGGCCGCCGCCGGCCAGGGCGACCGGATCGGAGACCCGCCACACGGCCTCGCCCCGGACCACGGCGACCGAGCCGTGCCTCAACTCCGGCCCCCTCAGCTCCAGCGCGGTGCGGTGCTCGGTCAGGTCGACCTCGTAGTAGCGGTCGGCGCCGGGGACGCGGCTGGTACCCAGCCCTCCGCCGGGCAGCGCGTAGACGACCGTCCTCGTCGAGCCCTGCGACGGCGGGAGGTGACCGGCGGGCAGGGGGAAGGGGCCCAGCACCGGGGGCAGCGGGGCGGTGTCGCGGGGGAAGGCGGTGTACCAGCCCACCGTCCGCTCGCCGTCGAGGGGCCGGACCGACTCGGTGAGCTCCCGCTCCGTCGCCAGTTCCCGCCGGAGGGACGGTGTGAGGGCGAACACGCCGTGCGCCCCGGACGAGTCCAGTGCCGCACGGACCGCTGCCTCGGCGGGGAGTTCGGCCCGCCCTTCGTCCCACATGCGCAGGACGGTCACGATCAGCCGGGGCCCGCCCACCACCCGGAGCATGTCCGGGAACCCCCGCAGCGCGGCACGCAGCAGGGGCGCCGTCGGGCCGCCCGGCTGCACGAGGACCGTGCAGCCCTCGTCCCGCTCGAGGAACCGGTACGCCTCCGCGGGCATCCCGGCGGCCGTCAGGACCCGGGTGACCGCCCGTCCCAGGGCCGCCACGGTGTCGGGGTGCTCGGGGCCGTCCGCCACGTCGAAGAAGAAGCCGGTGAGGGCATCGGACGGGTCCACGAGATCCTGTCCGGCGGGTGTCGCGGACCCGTCGTCCTCCGAGGCTGACGGGCGTGCCTCGGGAGGGATGCCGGGGGGCCTGGAGACGTACGCGGGCCGGTCACCGAGCGGGTCCGAGGGCGAGGACGTCGTCGGGTCCCAGGCGGGGTACGTGCCCTCGGGCAGCTCGTCCGGTGCGGCGAGCGGGTCGTACTCCGGCTCGTCGGGCGGTGTCCCGGAGGCGGGGTCGTCCCGTGCCGGGCCGTCGAGCTCCTCGCGCAGTTCGTGTCCCAGGGCCAGCAGCTCCGGGTGCCGGCCGCCGGCCAGCTCGTACTCCTCGTACACCGCCAGCGCTTCCTCGGCCCGGCCCTGGCGCCGCAGGGCGATGAGGTGGAGGCGGCGGAAGTCCTCGCGGGAGGGGTGGGCGCGTACCAGGGCCTCCAGGTCCGCCGCCGCGCGCGCCGGGTCCCCGAGGTCCAGGGCGAGTTCCGCGCGTTGGCGGTGGAGGTTCAGACGGAGCTGGGCCAGGCGGGTGCGGGCGGTCCGGGCGGCGGGGCCGGGGACGTCCGCGAGGGGTTCGCCGCCTTGCCAGAGTTCCAGCGCCTCGGTGATCAGCGTGTGCGCCTCGGTGAGGTCGTCCCGTCGGCGTGCCTCGTCGGCCCGGCGGACCAGGTCCTCGCAGTGCACCACGTCCACGTGGTCGGCGCTGGTGTGCAGGGCGAAGCCGTGGGAGAGCGTCGCCAGCACGCCGGGTCCCAGGGCGTCGCGCAGCCGGGACGCCGTCACGCCCAGGACCGCCATGGCGTTGTCCGGTTCGTCGGGGGCGCTCCACATGCCTCGTCTGAGGTCGTCGTGCGTCACGGTACGGCCGTGCTTGAGCAGCAGCACGGCCAGCATGGCGCGCTCGTGCGGTCCCAGTGCGGGGAAGCGGCCGGCCAGTTCGACGCGGAACGGGCCGAGGGCGTGGTAGCGGCGCCGTTCCTCGTACGTCGCTTCGGCGAGGCGCGGCAGTTCCGGGTCGAGGAGCAGGTCCCGGCCCCGGGTCTGTGCCTCGGCGGAGGGGGACATCAGCAGTTCGAGTGCGCGCGCGTACTTCTCCCGCAGGTCCTGCGGGAGATGGCCGAGGTTGCGCGGATCGAGGGGAACCGTCAGCCGCGCGGTCCCCCACGCCAGCATCAGCAGCATCTCGCACAGGGCCCTCAGGTCCTCCGACCGTCCCGCCGGGCCCGAGGTCCGGCCGGGTTCGAAGAGGCTGAGCCGCACCGTTCCGTCGGGCAGCAGCACCACCCGGGACAGACCGAGCCCGCCGTGCGTCAGGCCCGCCGCGTGCATCGCTGTGAGGGCGTGCGCGAGCTGGGCGCCGACCGACACCAGCAGGGGAGCGGGCAGGCGGTAACCGTTGGGTGCGGCGAGGGAGTTGAGGGCCACGCCGTCCAGGTGCTCCATGACGACGTACGGAATGTCGCCGTCGAAGCCGGCCGCGTGGACCCGCACCACGTTCGGGTGGCCGAGCCCGGCCAGCAGGCGGGCGTCACGCCGGAACGCCCCACGCCACATGGGGTCGGTGGTCCTGCCGTGCAGCCGCAGGACCACCGTCCTGCCCTCCTCCGTGTCCTCGGCCTGCCACACCGTCCCGGTCGGTGTGATCCGTCGCACCAGCCGGTACCGGCCGCCCACCACCCGCGGGGGCCCTTCGGAGCCGGGCGGCGACGCCGCCACGTCCCCGCCCGTCAGCCGCCGTGCGCTGTCCGCGCTGACCGACGCGATCTCCTCGCCGCCCACGGCGGTCCCGGTGCCGGACCGGGCCGGTACCGACGCCCGGAAGTCTCCCGGTGCCCGGCCCGCCCGGTCGTCGATCAGGGCGCCGACGCGGTGCAGCAGGGCGCTGGTGTCGTGCCGGGCCGAGCGGGGCAGGCCGCGCAGCAGGAGCTCCCGTACGCCGGGACGGAAGGTGTAGGAACCGGGTGGCCCGGGGACGGTGGTGAGCATGCCGCTGAGGATCACCTCGGCGAGGTGCTGGGGGCGCGGGTCCGGGTCGGTGGCGGCCTGTACCAGACGCATGACCGGCAGATCGGGACGGCTCAGGGCCAGATGACCGGCCAGGCGGAAGGCCTCGGGGGAGGCGCTGCCGCGGAAGCGGAGGACCAGCTCCTCCGGGGGAAGGCGGCCCAGGTCCGTGCGGCCGTCGACGTCCTCCGGGAAGGGCGGGCACAGGTCGGCCACTGCCGCCGGGACCTCCGTGCCGCCCGGGGCGGCGATCAGCCGTGCCCAGTTCGCCAGCCAGCCCGGAGCCGGTTCCAGCACGGGCAGCGGCAGCGTCTCGTCCGGTGCGGGCCGCACCGTCGTGCCGGGGGTGTCGTAGGGCGCGAACGTGAGCGTGGCGGAGGGCGCGGCGGGGCGCGGGGCCGAAAGCCGGCCCGGGACGGTGGGCAGGGCGGTGTCCCGCCACAGGTGTTCCGGGAGCGGCTGGACGATGGCCAGGGGCATGCGGTGGGCCCAGCGGCGGAGGACGCCGTACCACCGCTCGCCGCCGGGGCCCGGGCGCCACTGCGGGCCCATGCAGTCGCTGATCACCAGGGTGACGCAGCGGCCGTCGGACGGGGCGTGCGCGCCGGGGCCGCGCACCGTGCCGTCGGGGCCGACGGAGAGCGTGCCCACCGTGCGGAAGATGCCCGACTGGGCGAGTGCGGTGTGCAGTTCGCGGATCAGCGGGCGCCACACCGGCATCGTCGGGCCGGTGTCGTGCACCAGGTTCAGCCGCAGCCAGCGTTCCCGGGCGGGCCGCATGACGGGCAGCCACCAGTCGGGAGCGGCGCCGAGACGGGCGATGCGGTCGGCGGTCGCCCTCTCGTCCAGTTCCCTGCCCACGGGTGCGTCCACCCGGCGTTTGAGCGGACGCAGGGACCGCTGCAGTGCCAGGGGGCGGCGCAGCATCGGAGGCGCCGGGGCCAACAGGGCGGCGTGGGGCTCGCCCGGCATGTCGCGCGAGGGGGCCGGGGACGGCAGACGGAGGGGGGTGCGCGAAGACCCGGAGGGAGAAGCGGGCGGCGTGGACGCGGGCGGAGGCGGCGGGGGAGGCACGGACGACGGCGAGGGCCCGGCGGGCCGTGCGGGGGCGGCGGGCTCCGGCGCGTGCGGGCCGGTGCCGGGCTCCCGGTCCATGGTCCGCGCCAGCCACAGCAGTTCGGCCAGTTCCCGCGGGGCCGGGCGTGGGCCCCCGGCCGCCTCGGCCAGTACGTCGGCCAGGCGGGCCAGGGCGTCCGGAGACCCGGAGCCCTCCGGAGACCGGTCAGAAGGCATCGGCCGACGGGGTCTGCCCCAGGTACGGCATCAACTGCTCCGCCAGGTCGTCGAGGGACTCCGCGCCGAGTCCGGAGGCGCCGGCCAGGTAGATCGCGTTGAGGAGCTGGTCCGTGGCCAGGTCCCCGGTGCCCGCCCGTGCCAGGAAGCGCTCGATCAGGCCCTGCGCGTACGCGTCGGGCTCCCCGAGGTGCGCGCGGACGATGTCGGCGAGTTGCCGGTCGTCCGGCTGCCGCAGGCGGAGCGTGACACAGCGGCGCAGAAAGGCGGGCGGGAACTCGCGTTCGCCGTTGCTGGTGAGGACGACGAAGGGGAAGGACCGGCAGCGGACGCGGCCGTGCTCGACCGGCACCCGTTCCCCGGTGCCGTCGACCATCACCTCAGCCCTCCCGTGGCGGCGGTGCCGGGCGGTGCGCACCAGCTCGGGAATCTCGTACTGGCCCTCCTCCAGCACGTTCAGCAGGTCGTTGGGCAGGTCGAGGTCGCTCTTGTCGATCTCGTCGATGAGCAGGGCGCGCGGGCGGGCGTAGGGGAGGAGCGCGGTGCCCAGGGGACCGAGGCGCAGATGGTTCTCCACCCCCGACTCGTCGCCGGCTCCCTCACCGGAGGAATCGCCGCGTGCCCCCTCGGGCCCCTCGGCGGGGAGTTGGGCCGTCCGCCGTGCCGCGTACAGACGGGAGAGCGGGTCGTATTGGTAGAGGCCGTCGTGCAGCGTGCTGCGGCTGGTGATGTTCCAGCGCAGCACCGGGCCGAGGCGCAGCTCGCGGGCGACCGCGTAGGCGAGCGAGGATTTGCCGGTGCCGGGCGGGCCGGTGACCAGCAGCGGGCGGCGCAGATACAGGGCCGCGTTGACCAGCTGGACCGTCCGCGGCGTCGCCCGGTAGGTCGCCGCGCGGTGACTGCGGTCGGGGGAGACGGCGGCGGCGTCGGCGTCCTCGTCGGGCGGGTCGAGCGCGGGACGGCCGTCGAAGGCCCGCCAGGGCGGGGGCGGCGGCAACCGGGTGATGCCGTCGTGCGGCTCCTCGGTGCCGGTGTAGACGGGCCACAGGGGCATGGGCTCTTCTCCGTGGGGCTCGGCGGGCGGATCAGGCGACGGGGGAGTGCAGGGGCGCGGCGGTCTCGGGGAAGCAGCGCGGGTCGTCCCACAGCAGCTGTACGTCCCTCGCCCAGTGCCGGTCCGCCTCGTCGGCGGCGTCCGCGGTCAGGCGTAACGACAGGACGTGGTGCGGAAGATCGGCGGGCGGGACACCGGCGACGGACTCGGTGAGCTCGTCGAGGAACGCCTCGCCCGAGCAGGGGCCCTCGTGGCCGGCCTCCGGGCAGCCCGTGCGGGACCACAGCAGTACGGGAACGGGGACGGTCAGGCCGACCTCGAAGTGCTGTCGTGCGGCCGCGGGGGACGCGGCGAAGCCGATCAGGTCCGCGCCGTCGTCCCACAGCCGCTTGCGCAGACTCTGCGGCCGTTCCGGCGTGCCGCACCCGATGCGGTGCACGGCCGCCGCCGCACCCCCGTCCAGCTTCCGCCACTTCTTGTGGAGCTGGTGGCGCAGCCGGCCACCGCGGTGGCGGATGTGGTCCGTCACCACCAGCGGGTAGGCGCAGCCGAGCGGAGTAGGGTCGTCCGCGCCGCATTCCCAGCGCGCCACCGGTTCGTTCAGTCGGCCGCGCGGCAGGACGAAGGTGAGCAGCTCGTCGGCTCCGGGGGCGAGCTGCGTGACGGCCTCGTCGATGTGCTCCTGCACATAGGCCCGCACCCCGGACCACGGCAGCCGGCGGGCGCCCACGGGGCGGCGCCGTCCGTCGCGGTACGCGGACACCTCGACGGTGACCTGGTCGGGGCCGGCCCCGCTGTGCTCGATGTCCACGACGATGGGCGACCAGGCGACGGGCCGTCCGGGCGATCCGTCCGGGGCCGCGTCACCCGGGCCGCCCCGCTCGCCGGGGCCGTCCAGCAGCTCCCGCACTCGCGCGGTGAACCGGGAGAGCGCCTCCGGCGCGGACACCTCCCACTGCACGTACGCCGCCGCCGACGCCAGGGAGCCGAACCCGCCCTTCGGCAGGGCGGGGCCGAAGGCACCCACGGCGTCGACGTACAGCCGGTCGTGGTCGAGCGTCCGCCCGTTTTGCTCGGCCCGCCGCACGAGGCCGTACAGCTCCCTCAGCTCGTCCGGGGTGTGGCCCGGGGTCGGCACCAGCTCGCCCAGACCGCTCCAGTAACGGGCCATGACCTCGGTGGGCAGCATGCGGCCCGCGCGTACGTCCCGGCCACCCGCGACGGCCGTGACCATGCCGACCACGGCACCGTCGGCCAGCGTCACCGCCGCCCCGCTGAATCCGTCGGCCAGCGGCTGTCCGTGCCCGGAGGCCGCCTCCAACTGCACCCATTCGCCGGCGATCAGGGGGCCGGGCACCGCTCGGTACAGCGCGAGGGCGCCCTCGTCGTAGCCCCGGGGGAAGCCGTACGCGACCAGCTCGGGCGAGGGGATGTCGCGCTCCGCGCCGGGCGACGCGAAGACGGCCGGGGCGAGCGGCACCTCCCGCTCCAGCTCCAGTACGGCCACGTCGCCGGGGTCGGTGCCGCCGCCGCGCCAGCCGCCGTGGACCGCCACCGTCGCGGCGACCACGCCCAGTTCGGCGCGGTTGGGAAAGCTCACGGACACCGCCGACGTGCCGCTCCCCGCTACGACGTGGGCGCAGGTGAGTACCTGACGCGCCGAGACGAGGAAGCCCGCGCCGACCGCGTTCCCGCACTCGATCCGGGTGTGCCAGGCAGCGCTGCTCATCGACGGCCGGCGACCTCGTGGTCCGGCTCGGGCACCCAGCTCAGCTTGACGACCAGATGCCCCTCCGCCGAGCCCTTGGCGATGACGGCACCGGCTTCCGCGGTCAGTTTCACTCCGAACTCCAGTTCCACCGCGTCCGGTCTGAGGGAGCCGTCGCGGAACACCCGCAGCGCGGACTCGGCCGCCGCCCGTACGCCCTCCAGGGAGCCCTCGAAGGTGCGCGCCGCCTGCGCCGGGCCGTTGCCGCGCGAGACGAGCCGGGCCCCGGACGCGTCCTGCACCCCCTCCACCACGACCATCGCGCCGCTTTCGGTCGTGAACTGCATCAATCCGTCCATGGCGCGACGCCCCCCGTGGTGTGCGACTGTGGTGAACTCCTATGCTACGCGCGGTGGTTGCCGTGTCACGAGGTCAGTCGGCCGGTTGCTCCTCCGTGCGGACCGCCGCTCCCGCCACTCCCCGGACCACCCCCAGCTCCACCAGATCCTGTGGGCGGACGCGGAGCCGGTCCGCCGTGCTTTCCACCTCCTCCGCGGGTCGTTTCAGGATGGCCGCGGCGAGTTCCGGGGCGATCACCGAGAAGTAGCTGTCGGGGGTGGCCCAGGTGTTGCCGGGGGCCGCCAGGGCGAGGGCGCCGCCGGAGCCGCCCTCGCCGATGACCAGTGTGGTGAGCGGTGTGCGGGCCTCGGCCACCGCGGTGAACAGGTCGGCGATGGCGGCGCCCGCGCCCTGGCGTTCCGCCTCCGCGTCGTTCGCCGCGCCCGGGGTGTCCACCAGCGTCAGCACCGGGATGCCCAGCCGGTCCGCGAGCCGGATCAGCCGGGCAGCGGTGCGGTACCCGGCGGGACGGGTGGCCGCCCCGGTCTGCGCCGCGTAGGCGACCGTACGGCCCTCGTGCTCGCCGAAGCCGCACAGCATGCCGTCGGGATCCGTGCCGCCGCGGCGGTCGCCGGAGATGCTGAGGCGGGAGGTGAGAAACGCGTCCAAGTAGGCCCCGGCGCGCGGCCGTTCGGGTGCGCGGGCGCGGCGGACCGCGTCCCGGCCGGTGGCCGGGAGGTCCGCCCTGCCCAGCGCGGGCGGTGGCGGGACCGGGGCCGTGGACGGGCGGGTCAGCAGCCGCAGCCAGCGGCCCAGTGTCTCCCGCAGCTCCTCCGGCCGCACCAGCGCGTCCGCCGCGCCCGCCGCCACCTGCGCCTCGGCCGTGTACGCCGCCGGGTCCGCGTCCGCCGGACGGACCCGGGAGCCGGCGAAACCTACCTGCGCGCCGGGCAGGGCGAGGACGATGTCGGCGCCCGCGCCCAGGGTGGCCCAGCCGCCCCCGGTCGTCGGGTCGCGCACCACCGCGACCTGCGCCAGTCCGGCCCGGCGGGTGAGCGCCGACTCGCGGGCCACCCGCTGGAGTTGGGTGAGCGCGAGCATGCCCTCCTGCATCCTGCTCCCGCCCGTGGCGACCAGCGGCACCACCGGCAGCCGGTGCACCCGCGCATGCGCGTACGCCGCCTCCAGCCGGTCGCCGGTGCGTTCGCCGAGCGAGCCGCCGAGGAACCCGAACTCGAACACGACGAGCACGGCCCGTGTCCCCCCGACGCACGCGGTGCCGCAGATCACCGACTCCCGCTCCCCGGTGCGCTCGGCGGCGCGGGCGTGGGCGGCGCCGTAACCCGGCCAGCCGAGCGGGCCGTCGGGGGCGGACTCCCGTGACGGGTACGGGAGTTCGGTGAAGGTGCCGGGGTCCGCGAGGAGGGCGACGACCTCCCGCGCGGACAGCCGGTCAGCCATGTCCCAGCGCCCGCTTCATGATCTTGCCCATGTCGTTGCGGGGCAGCGCGTCCAGATGGTGCAGCACGCGCGGCCGCTTGTGCGGGGCGAGCCGCCCGGCGACGTGCCCGGCCAGCTCCTCCAGACCGGGCGGTGACTGCGGATCCGCCGGCACCACCCACGCCACGATCCGCTCGCCCAGATCGGCGTCCGGCTCCCCGGTGACCGCGGCCTCCCGCACCCCCGGATGCTCCAGCAGCGCGTTCTCGATCTCCCCCGCCCCGATCTTGTACCCGCCGCTCTTGATCAGGTCGGTGGCCTTGCGGCCGACGATCCGGACACAGCCGTCGGCGTCCCGCACCGCCATGTCCCCGGTGCGGAACCAGCCGTCGGCGGTGAACGCGGAGGCCGTGGCGTCCGGCCGGTTGAGGTACTCCGTGAACAGGTTCGGCCCGCGCACCTGGATCTCACCGACCGTCTCGCCGTCGTACGACGTCACCGGCGACCCGTCCTCCTCCACCAGCCGCAGCTCCACCCCCGGCAGCGGCACCCCCACCGTGCCCGGACGGGCCTCGCCGTCCGCGCGGACGCCGGACCGTGGGTCCGGGGGTGTCCACCGGGACGAGCACAGCATCAGCGTCTCCGTCATGCCGTACCGCTCGATGACCCGGCGTCCGGTCGCCGCCCCGATCCGCTCGTGGTCGTGCACCGGGAGGGCGGCGGAGCCGGACACCAGCAGGCGCGCCCCGGCCAGCGCCCTCACCAGTTCGGGTTCGGCGGGCAGGGCCTCCGCGAGGCGGTGGTACATCGTCGGCACCCCGAACAGCATGGTCGCGCCGCCGTTCAGCTCGCGCGCCACACCCTCCGTGGTGAGCCTGCCCAGGTGCCGGACGGAGCCGCCGCGCCGCAGCGGGCCGAGCGTGCCGAGCACGAGACCGTGCACGTGGAACAGCGGCAGCCCGTGCACCAGCACGTCGTCGCCGGTCCACCCCCAGGCGTCGGCGAGGGCGTCCAGGGTGGAGGCGATCGCACGGCGCGGGATGACGGCGCCCTTGGGCGGTCCGGTCGTACCGGAGGTGTAGACGATCAGCGCGGGGTCCTCCGGGCCGCGCGCGCGGTCGTCCGGGAGCGCGCCGCGGGCCGCCGGGTCCACGTCGAGGCGGGGCAACCCGGCAAGCGGGCCGGGGAGTTGTGAGCCGGGCGCGGTGAGCACCAGGTCCGGGGCGCTGTCGGTCAGGATGTGGCCGAGTTCTTGCCCGCCCGACTTCGGGTTGAGCGGTACGACGGTCACCCCGGCGACCAGCGCCGCCGTGACCGCCACCGCCGTCTCCAGCGCCGGCGCGGCCCACACCGCGACCCGGCGCGCCCCCTTCAGTTCCCCGGCCACCGCTCCGGCCGCCGGGGCGAGCTCCCCGTACGTCAGTGAGCGCTCGCCGAAGCGCAGGGCGGGCCGGTCGGCGGCAGGGCCGTCGGTCAGGGCCGGGAAGAGAGAGGACACGCGTCGTACTCCTTAACCATCCGTCGTGCTTGCCAGGCTGCCAGGTACTCGTCCCGCCCGGGACCTACCCCCACCCGGGCACGACCATCACCAGCCACACCACCGCCGGCACCGTCGCGACCACGATCCCGCCGTACGCCATCAGCTGCCGGAAGAAGCGCTCGCGGTCGACGTCCGGCGCGGCGGCCAGCACCAGTGCGCCGTTCGTGGAGAACGGGCTCACGTCCACCACCGTCGCGGACACCGCCAGCGCGGTCACCATGCCCACCGCCCCGATCTCGCCCTGTGCCAGGAACGGCACCGCCAGCGGGATCAGCGCGCCCATGATGCCGACGGAGGAGGCGAACGCGGACACGATCCCGCCGATGTAGCAGAGCAGCACCGCCGCGAGCAGCGGGACCCCGATGCCGCCGACGCCCTCACCGGCCCAGGTGATGGTGCCCATCTCGTCCAGGACACCGACATAGGTCAGCACACCGCAGATCAGCAGGACCGTGGGCCAGGCGATCTCGGAGACCGCCCTGCGGCTGTCGTCCGGCCAGGCGGTGCTCAGGACGACCGCGAGGGTGATCGCGGTGAGACCGGCGTCCAGGTCGAAGCCGAGGACGGCGACGACGAGGGCGGTCAGGGAGACGAGGGTGGCGATGACGGGAGGGGTGAGCCGTACGCCGTCGGGCCGGGTGGTGACGGCGGTGGGGGCGGGGGCGGTACGGGTGGTGCCACCGCCCTCGCCGCCCTTGACGCCCTCGCCGGTCGTGCCGGTCGGGGCACCGGAGACGTCGCCCCCGTCGCCGTCCTCCGTCACCGCCCCCTGGCGCCACAGCTTCAGCCCGCCGCAGACGACGAACACCACCCCCGCGATCACGAGGTTCACCAGCAGCGAGCCGAGGAACAGCGTGATCTCGCTGCCCGGGAGCTTCTCCCGCTCGACGATGCCGTTGACGATCGAGCCGTAGATGCTGATCGGGGAGAAGCCGCCGGCCTGGGCGCCGTGCACCACCATCGCCCCCATCAGCAGCGGGCTGATGCGGTACCGGGCGGCGAAGCTCAGCGCGATCGGCGCGACGATCGCGACCGCCGCGGGGCTGACCGCGCCGATCGCGGTGAGCGCGCCGGTGAGGGCGAACATCACCCAGGGGATCAGCGCGACCCGCCCCCGCACCAGCCGTACGGCCGCGTGCACCAGCCAGTCGGTGGTGCCGTTGGCGCGGGCGATGGCGAACAGATACGTGACGCCGACCAGGACGACGAAGAGATCGCCGGGGAATCCGGCGAAGACGCCGTCCGCGTCGAGGTCGGCGACGAGGGTGCCGACCCCGAAGGCGGCGGCGAAGGCCAGCGCGCCCATGTTGACGGAGCGGGTGGTGGCGATGACGAACACCACCGCCAGGACGAGGATCGAGATGAGTTCGGGGGACATGCGAGGGCTCCCGAGTGGCTGAGTGGCTGAACCACTTGTCCACTGGAGTGGCGTGGTCCGTTTGGTCGGACAGCGTGCGGCCCCGGACGGGAGCCGTCAAGGGGTCGCACAGGAATTGGCTCAGCCACTCGTCCACCGTGCGGGCGCCGGTGCTAGTCTCCCGACGAGAGGGGGACCTTCGTGACCGACGCCCTGCGCCCCATGACGAAACAGCGCCTGTACGAACAGGTGCTGGACCGCTTGCGCCAGTACGTCACCGAGGGCGGCCTGCGATCCGGTGACCGTCTCCCGCCCGAGCGGGACCTGGCCCAGCGGCTCGGTGTCAGCCGCGCCTCGGTCAAGCAGGCGATCGTGGTCCTGGAGGTCCAGGGCCTGGTGGAGGCCCGCCACGGGGGCGGCACCTACCTCGTACGGGACAGCCTCGACGTCGAGCCGGTCGAGCGGATGGTGGAACGCCGCCGGCGCCTGCCCGACGTACTGGAGGCGCGGGAGGCGCTGGAGACGAAGCTCGCCGAACTGGCCGCCGAACGCCGCACCGACGACGACCTCGCGGCGATGCGGTCGGCGCTCGCCCACATGGCCGAGGAGATCGAGGCGGGTGGCGGGGGAGTGGAGGGCGACCGGCTGTTCCACGCGGCGGTGACGGCGGCCGCCCACAGCGGTCTGCTCGCGGAGTTCATGCGCTCCATCGCCGAGCAGATCGCCGAGAGCCGCACCGAGTCCCTGCGCCAGCCCGGCCGCCCGCACCGCTCCCTGGCCCAGCATCAGGCCATCCTCGACGCCATCGCCGACGGTCTCCCGCGTCAGGCGGCCACCGCGATGCGCCGCCATGTCCGTACGGTCGCCAAGGTCCGCCTCCTGGACTGGGACCCGGAGGCGGACCGCTGACCCGTCAGGCCGCCGCCTTTACGACGTCCGCCGTCACACAGGCGATGTTGTCCGGGCCGCCGGCCTCGTTCGCCGCGGCGATCAGGGCGAGGACCGCCTCGTCCGGGGTCGGTGAGACGGTGAGGACCTCCTTGATCGTGCCGTCGTCGACGACGGCCGGCAGGCCGTCGGAGCAGAGCAGATAGCGGTCGCCCGGGTGGGCGTCGTGCAGGCGGAGGTCGGGGGCGGACGTCGTGGCCGCGGTGCCGGTCAGCGCCTTCAGCAGCAGGGTGCGCTCGGGGTGCGAGGCCGCCTCCTCGGGGGTCAGCCGGCCCTCGTCGAGCATCGACTGGACCACCGTGTGGTCGTGCGTGATGCGGAACAGCTCGCCGTCGCGCAGCAGATACGCGCGGGAGTCCCCGATGTGCACCAGCGCCAGCCGGGAGCCCGTCCAGAGCAGGGCGGTCAGCGTGGTGCCCGCCTCCTCCGCCCCGCCCGCCGCGTCCCGTACCGCCCGCGTCGCCCCCTGCACCGCCTCCTCCAGCACATTGAGCACCCCGCCCGCCGGTATCTCCCGCGTGTCCAGGAACCGCAGCGCCTCCACCGCCGCGCTGCTCGCCGGCGCGCCCGCCGGACCGAACCCGTCGGCCACGGCCAGCAGCCGCCCGCCCGCGTACGCCGTGTCCTGGTTGGCGGGGCGGACGCGGCCCCGGTCGGAGTGGGCGCAGTAACGCAGCTCCAGCGTGTTCATGGTGGTGTCCCTTCCCGGTTCTTCCGTGAGGTGATCGACAAGGAACGCGGCGAGGTCCCGACGAAGCGCCGTCTCCGCCTCCACCCGGGCCCAGTACGCCCGGATCTCCACGGCGGCCGCGGCGGCGTCGAGGGAGCACACCCGGCGGATGCCGGCCAGCGGCATGCCCACCCGCCGCAGCCACGCCACCAGCCGGGCCCGCTCCAACTGCTCCGCCGCGTAGTAGCGGTACCCCGTGTGCGGGTCCACCCGGGCGGGGCGCAGCAGGTCCAGCTCGTCGTACAGACGCAGTGCCTTCGGCGACAGCCGGCACGCCTTCGCGAAGGCGCCGATCGTCAGCATGTCCATCTCCCGCTCCCTTCCGCGTTCCGCCACCGATGCTGAGGCTTCACCGAAGGTGAAGGTCAAGCGGCCTGTCGCGGTTCCCGACCGGGTTGTTAGCCTGCTCATCGCTCAGCTGTTCGTGCGAGAGGTGAGACATCGTGCCCCGAATCGCCCTGGTGACCTGCCGGCCCGGCCCCGACATCTCCGAGGACCGGGATCTGCCGGGGCTGGTGCGCGCGCTCCGGGAGGCGGGGGCGCAGGCGTCCGCCGAGGTGTGGGACGACGACGGCGTCGACTGGGCCCGCTTCGACCTCGTCGTGATCCGCTCCACCTGGGACTACAGCTGGCGGTCGGCGGAGTTCACCGCCTGGGCCGAGCGGTGCGGCGCGCTCACCCGGCTGGCCAATCCGGCGGACGTGGTGCGCTGGAACACCGACAAACGGTATCTGGGGGACCTCGCGAAGGCCGGGGTGCCGGTGGTGGACACCCGGTACATCGCGGCGGGCGACCCGCTCGACCTCCCCGGCGACCGCGAGTACGTCGTCAAGCCCACCTCCGGCGCCGGCGCCCGGTTCGCCGCCCGCTACACCCCCGACGAGCACGACACGGCCGTACGGCAGCTGCGGCGGATGCACGCGGAGGGGTTCACCGCGATGGTGCAGCCGTACATGCGGGGCATCGAGACGGCCGGTGAGCGGGCGCTGCAGTTCTTCGGGGGGAATCTTCTGCACGCGAGCCGCAAGGGTCCGGTCCTCGCGCCCGGCACGCCGTACGACCAGCGCAAGGTGGCCCATCCCGGGCTGACCGACTGGACCCCGTCCCTCGCCGACACCGCCCTCGCGAGAAGGGCCCTCGCCTCCGTGCCGGGGCGGCCCGAGCTGCTGTACGCGCGCGTCGACGTCGTGGACGACGAGGACGGGCAGCCGCGCGTGATGGAGCTGGAACTGGTCGAGCCGAACCTGTTCCTGTGGCTGCACCCGGAGTCGGTGCCGCGCGTGGTGGAGGAACTCCTCAAGAACGCGGCCGGCTGACCTCAGGCGGCGTGGAAGCCGTCCCCGTACCCCGATACGCAGACCGGGCGGAAGCCCAGGGCGTTCAGTTCGTCGAAGGTCTGCTGGTACGCCGCCGCGTCCAGGCCGTGCCGGGCGTGCCAGGGGCCGCCCTCCGCCCGGTGCCACAGGGCGGCGTAGCGGGCGATGCCGGTGTCGCTGTAGCCGCTGACCCAGGCGAGCCGGTGCCCGGCGTTCACCAACTCGTCGAACGTCTTCTGGTATCCGCCGCCGGTGAGGCCGTGCCGGGCCTCGAAGGCGACACCGCCCTGCTTCTCCCAGAGGGCGGCGAACCGGACGTCCACGTTGACCCGGTAGCCACTGACCTGCCGCAGGACGAAACCCTGTGCGGTGAGCTCGTCGAACGTCCGCTGGTACTCCACCCGGGACAGGCCGTGCCGGGCCTGCCACTCGGGGCCCTCGCGCTGCTCCCAGATCGCCGCGTACCGTGCCTCGCCGTCGATCGCGTAGCCGCTCACGGTCCGCAGCCGGAAGCCGCGTGCCGTGAGGTCGTCGAAGACGGCCTGGTACTCGGCGCCGGTCAGGCCGTGCCGGGCCTCCCAGGGAGGTCCGTCGGTCTGCTCCCAGACCGCGTTGTAGCGGGCGCCGCGGCCCTCGCTGTACCCGTTGACCGAGGTGAGGCGGAATCCCTGCGCCGTCAGCTCGTCGAAGGTGCGCTGATAGGTCTCCCCGTCGATCCCGTGCCGGGCCTGCCAGGCGCCGCCGCCGTCGCGGTGTTCGAACAGGGCGGCGAACCGGGTCCGGAAGCGTGACATCGTCACGGGAGTGCCGCCGGCGAGCGCCCCGGCGGCGTTGTAGATGTCGGTGAAGTCGAGGTGCACGTCGATCTGGGTGCCGACGGTGGCGCCGGCCGGGGTCGGGGCCGGCCCCGGTGCCACGAACAGCCGCAGGTGGCCGCCGCCGTCCAGGAACATGCCGTTCACGTCGTGCCGTCCGTCGGAGAGGTAGGCCGAGCCGAGGCGGGTCGGCTGCCCCGGCCGGACGAAGTCCTCGCTGCGGCGCAGCAGTACGCGGAACGTGTTGCCCCGGACGTCCATCCACCAGTTCCCCAGCCAGCACGCCTCGTTCTGCACGAACGCCGGGTCGACGACGTCCGTGATGTACCAGGCGGAGGCGATCCGCCAGGTCGGGTCGTTCTCGTACCGGATCTCGATGAAGTGGTTCTCGCCCCAGTGGTTCTTCGCGAGGAACACCCGGCGGGTGCGGTCGTAGCCGATCAGCAGCAGGACATGGCCGCCCTGCGGGGGCGGGAGATGGGTGACGTCGCAGACGACTTCGCGCCCGGACGCGAGCGTGTTCTCGATGGCCTCGACGGTCGGGTCGGTGTTGAACCAGCCCGCGGCCCGGTACCTGGCGTTCACGCGGGCGAGGAGCGGGATGTGCTGTTCGCAGAACTCCAGTGCGTCGAAGTCCTCCTGGCCGGCCAGCGCCTGCTCGCCGGGCAGGCCGAGCACGGGGAGGATGTCGAGCAGTGCCTGCTGACTGGGCAGGTACGGCGCGGCGCCCTCGGGCGGAGCGGCGTTCTCCGTCAGTTTCTTGACGATGTCACCGCTGCCCTGGAAGCCGGTCAGCGACGAGTTGTTCTCGACCGGCTGGGCGACGTTGCCCTGCTCGTCGCGGCTGAGCGCGAACGCCTTGCCCATGTGGAAGACGTACTCCTCGGACACGTCGACGGACGTGCCGAACTTGCGCCGGTAGGCGGCCTCCAGCGCGGCCGCGCCCGCGAACGCCCAGCAGGTTCCCCGGTCGTTCTGCTGTTTGAACGGGGACTGGAACTCCGCCAGCGAGACGACGTCCGGAGTCGGCGCGGGCGGGGTGGGCCCAAGTGGCTCGACCCGGTCGAGACGTGCCGCCAGGTCCCGGGTCCTGGCCATGAGGGTGGCGTGGGCATCGAGGGGCAGTACGGGAGACCTCAGCAGAGGCGATCGCGGCGGTTCGGTGGCCAGCGAGAGTTCATCGGTGCGAGGCATGGGGAACCCCTCGTGGTGGTGCGGGAGATGACGAGTGCCGACGAGTCGTTGTCCGCCGGACGCGTCCGCGGAGTGCGCGCGTGCACGATGGGCCGCCTCCATCATCTCCCCTGCTACGGCGCGCTGCCACTCGGTCCCCGGCGCTCAACGGTGGAGACCGCCGCCCCCGCGCCGGGTCATGCCACCGTCGTACGCTGCAGCAGTCCCCAGGTGAACTCCGCGACCACCTCGTGGTGTGCGCCGGTCGTGTCCGGGGCGGTGAAGGCCAGTCCCCAGCGGGTCGGGGCCGTGCCCTCCAGGGGGCGGGCGGGGGCGAAGGCGCGGGCCGCCTCGTCGACCGTGCAGGACCAGGGGGTGAGGTCCTCCAGCGTGCGGAGGGCGGGGGGTTCGGCGTTCGGCGCGCGGACCAGCCACTCGTTCCACACCGCCCCACCCGCCGCCGGAGTCAGTACCTCGAAGCGCAGATCGGGCCAGAGCGGGACCGGCCACCGCCACGCCTCGCAGTCCAGGTCACCGATCCGGCGCGGGGTGCGGGACTCCGGCTCGCCGAGGACGGAACGGTACCGGGCCAGGGCCGGGCGGGGACGCGGCGAGCGGACCATCGCCTGCCAGCGCCGGTTGGCCTCCCGCATCCGGGCGAGGGAGACGCCCAGCCGGTGCCGTGCCTCCTCCACCGGGCCGGGATTGTGATCGGCCATGCGGCGCAGCAGCACGAGCTGGAAGTCGAGCGGGGTGAAGGGGGACGGGGTGGTGGAGGGCACGCCGTCCATCATCGGGCCTTCCGGCCGGTGAGGAAGCGAAACCCCTGCGGGGCGGGGTACGGAGCATCACCGCCGGAGGGCGCGGGGGCGAGGCCGCCGCGTCAGGGTCCCGCGGGCGGCGTCGACGGTGTCAGGGCGCTGGTGACCGCGTTCCCGGTGGAGGCGTCGAGGGTGCCGTGGTGCGGTATGCCGAGGCTGTCGGCGAGGTCCGTACCGTGCAGGCGCACCGTGGCGTCGAGGAGCCGCGCGTAGGTCGCCGCTGTCGTCCGGCCGCGGTGCCGGGCGGCCGCGGCGAGGCACGCCGCGAGGAGGAAGGCCGGCCAGGACAGGATCCCGGCAAGGGCGTAGAGGACGCTCCAGCCCGCCAGGCGGGCGGCGCCGGACAGCTCGCTCCTGACGGCGACGATCTCCGTGCGCGCCGTCTCGGGCAGGACGACCCACAGATACGGCCAGGCCAGGTCCAGGTCGAGGCCGTGCTCGCGCCGTGCGCGCACCGCCACCGCGTTGACCCGGTCACCGATCCAGGTCGGTGTGGCCGGGTGTTCCGGTGCGATGCGGAGCAGTCTCCGGTGGGCCGCGTCCAGGCCGTCGGGGTCGCGCGGCCGCCCGTACCGCACCGCGTCCACCTCGCGGTCGTGCGCCCGCTGGAAGTTCCGGCGTCGTTCCTCCCACGTACGGCGCCGGTGGCCGACGCGTCCTCGCACCAGCCTCCTGAGCGGACCGAGCCGGGTCCGCCGGCCGTCGGCGAACCAGAACGACTCGACGAGCGCGGCGATCACCCCGACGGCCATGCCGATCACGGCCGCAGCGGCGGTGGCGGCCGCCAGGAGGATGACGAGCCCGCCCGTCGAGCGCAGCCGGCGGGACTCGGACCAGGCTGTGAGCCGGCCGTCCAGCCGGTCGAAACCGAAGGGGTGGCTCCATCCCCAGGTGTGCGCCACGGCCAGGGCCACCAGATACAGGGCGCCGGGGACCACCAGCAGCTCGAACCAGCGTCCGGCGACCCGTTTGGCGAACTCACTCAGCACACTGCCCAAGTCAGTACAGCCTTTCCTGCTTCAGCCGCACGCCGAAGACGGCGCAGTCGGGGACCGGGCCGTCACCGTCGTGCGGGAGCCAGAGGCGGGAGCAACGGCCCTGTGGGCAGAGGTGGACCACGGAGGCGGGCCGGGGGTCGTCCCCGCCGGGGAGCCTGCCGTTGTCCACCCCGCGGACGGCGCCGTAGATGCCGCGGCCCTCGTGGGCCAGGACCGTGCGGTGAATGGTGAGGACGTCGTCGGCGACCGCCTCCTCGCCGTCGCGCAGACGCTCCGTCAGCCGGTTCAGGGACTCGGTGTCTCCGTACCGCCGCAGCCTGTCCCTCAGGTCGTCGAGCCGTTCGCAGACGTGTGCCAGACCGTCCCGGACCTGGTCACCGGACGGCCGTGTACGGCGGGCGGACGGGGAACGGCCGTCGCCGCGCAGGGGCGGAGTGCTCACGGCGCCTCCTGATATGGATCGGGCAATACCGATCGGAATACCCAAAGCATCCTGTTTTCATGTGAGTTGAGGGATGGGCAGGGGAAGTGATGAGTGTGGTGATCCGCGACGGGGAGGAGCATCATGATCGAGGACGGCACGTCCGATGTGGCCGAAAGGCTGAGGGGGATCCTCACGAGCGGGGATCCGGCCGGAGCGCCGGGCCCGGAGGCTCTCGCGGACGCCGAGTGGCTGGAGGGCCGCCTCCGCGAACTCGACGGTGAAACGCTCGAGGCCTGTGCGGACGCGCTCCTGCCGTATTTCCTGAGGGGGGACGGGAACATCCCCGGGCCCTTGCTCCCCCTGCTGGCCGACGCGGCGGAGCCGGTGGCGCGGGAGTGGCTGGCACAGGCCGGGAGCACGAAGGACCCGGTCCTCCACGGGCGGGTGGCCGATGTGTGGCAGCGCGTCGTGGCGGCCACCGGCGCCGGCCATCCGCGGTGTCCGGAGCGTCGTGTGCTCCTGGCCCTGGCCCGGTGGGGGCTCTACGGCGCCACGCGGTCGGGCGATGCGCTGGACGGCAGTGTGGAGGCCGCCCGGCAGGCGTTGGAGGTGCTGCCGGAACCGGGGGAAGGACGAGCGGCGATGCTGTCCCTCCTGCGCATGGCGCTGTGGGACCGCCACCGTTCGGCGAGGGGCGCCGGGGGGCAGTGGGCCGCCGGGTCCCGCGCGGACCTCGACGAGGTGATCGAGACGGGACGGCAGGTCCTGGACCTCGCCGACGCCCTGGATGCCTCCTCCGCCCATGTCCGGGCGCTGCTGGCGGATCAGTGGGAAGTGCTGCGGACGCGTTACGGCGCGACCGGGACCGCGGCGGACCTGGCCGAACTGACGGCCGTGGCCCGGCGGCTGGCCGAACTGACCGCCCCCGGCACCCCGGAACACGCCGATCGGCTGGCGGACCTCGGGGTCTGCCTGCGCATCCGCCTCCTGCGCACCGGGGAGCCCGGCGTGCTGGACGAATCCATCGAGGTCGACCGCCGGGCCGCCCGGTCCACCGCGGACGGGAGCCCGCGACGGGCCCACCGGTTCTCCTATCTCGGCATCTCGTTGTTCACCCGCTTCGAGAACGGGGGCGAGGTGCGTGACCTCGAGGAGGCGGTGGACGCGAGCCGGACCGCCCTGGCCGCGCTGCCCGCCGCGCACGCGGAGCGCCCCGTCTTCCGGGAGAACCTGCTGGTCGCCCTGCGGGCGCGCTCCGCACGGTCGTCCGGCACGGCCGACCACGACGAGATCATCGGCCTCCTGCGGCAGGGGGCGGACGAGGAGAGCGCGGGACCCGGCCGGACGCACGCCGCCCGCGCCGGGGAAACACACGGGCAGTTGGCGGAGCTCCTCCTGGCGCGTCATCTCCGTACCGGCGCGGTCGACGACCTCGCCCGCTCGATTACCGACGGCCGTGAGGCGCTCCGGTGGCTTCCCGGGGACCACGCCGGCCGCCCGGTCGCGGCGCACGTCCTGGCCCGGGCGCTGACCGCCCAAGCCTGGCTCTCCGGGGAACTGGTCCTTCTCGACGAGGCCGTCGGGATCTACCGGCACCTCTCCGGACTGCCCACCGCCACCGACGGTTTCCGCCGGACGGCCCAGGCGTCGCTGGCGGCGGTCCTGTGGACCCGCCACGACTGGACCGGCGACCGGGCGGACCTCGACGAGGCCGTCACCCTGTGGGAGGAGGTCACCCGGGAGCGGATACGGCCGGTCGTCGGGGACGAACTCTTCGCCGAGTGGCTGTCCGCCTTCGCCGAACCCCTGCGCAAGCGCTTCGAGCGATACGGCGCCGACACGGACCTGACCAGGGCGATCGCCCTGGACGAACGCGCGCTGGACATCATGCCCGCCGGGAGCACGCGGCGCCCCGGCGTCCTGGTCTCCCTCGGCGCCTCCCTGCGGGCGCGTTTCGAGCGTACGGGGCGGACCGCCGACCTGGACCGGGCGCTCGCCCTCGGCCGGGAAGGTGTACGGGACTCCACACCGGCCGGGCCGTCCGACCGCGCCGGTGCTCTGGGGGAACTCGGCATCACCCACCAGGTCAGGTTCCGCCGGTTCGGCGACCTGGGGGATCTCGACGCGAGCGTCGAGCGGCTGCGGGCCGCCCTCGCGGCCGACGAGGACGCCCCGCGGCGCAGACCCCTCCTGTTCTCCGCCCTCTCTACAGCCCTGAGCACCCGCTACGCCCACACAGGGTCGACGGCGGACCTGGACGACGCCATCGACGCCGGACACCGGGCGGTGCGGGCACTGCCGGAAGGCCACCCCAGCCGCGGCATCCGGCTGAGCCATCTGGGCGTCGCCCTGCAGGAGCACTCCGAGCGCCACGACCGGGTCGCCGGGCTGGAGGCGGCCGTGGCCCTGCAGCGGCAGGCCGTCGAGGAACTGACCGAAGGGCATCCCGGCGCGCCGGGAGTGCTCTCCAACCACGGCACCGCCCTGCTGGCGCTCCACCAGCGCACCGGGGCGGTCGCCGACCTGGACGAAGCCGTCACGGTCTACCGGCGTTCACTGGACCGGGCACCGGAGGACGACCCCGGGCGGGCGGGCACGCTCTCCAACCTGGGCGGAGCCCTGCGTGCCCGGTACGCCCTGACCGCCGTCCCGCGGGACCTGGACGACGCGGTCTCCGTGCAGCGAGAGGCGCTCGCTCTGACCCCCGAGAACCACTACGAGCGCGTGACCCGTCTGCACAACCTCGCCCACCCGCTGCTCGAACGCCACGCGCGCACCCGCGATCCGCGGGATCTGGGTGAGGCCGTCGGCCTGTTCGTGGACATGGTGTCCTTGCGGACCGCCCCCGCGGCGGTCCGGATACGCGCCGCGTGGACGGCGGCCGCGATGACGTCCCGCTGGAGCAGGCGCCACGCCGCGCGTCTCCTGGAGGCCGCGGTGCGGCTGCTGCCCGAGGTGGCACCCCGACGCCTGGACCGCGACGACCAGCAGCACGGACTCGGGCAGTTCGCCGGGCTGGCCGCCGACGCCGCGGCGCTTGTGCTGGGCGGACCGGGCAGCGACCTCATGGCCTCCCTGGGCGTCGGGAACGGAGAACCGGCCCTGATCACCTTCGCCGGTCGCAGTCCCCTGATCCTGGCGGGAACGGACGGGAGCGACGAGGGCGAGGGCACCGACGGGCAACGACGCGCGGCCCGGGCACTGGGGCTCCTGGAACTCGGCCGGGGTGTTCTCCTGGGCCAGGCCCTCGACACCCGGGACGACGCCCTGACCCTGCTGTACGCCCGCAAGCGCGGACTGGCCAGGAGGTACGTGGCGCTGCGCGGCGCCCTCGGGCGCGAGCCCATACGGCGCGAGGGCCCCACCGGGCTGTTCGCCGGCCCCGTGCGCCACGAACCGCCGCGCCGCGAAGAGGCGGCCGCGGCCTCCCCCGACCGGCAGGAACTGGCGCGGGCGTTCGCGGCGGTCCAGGACCGGATCCGTGCTCTCGGAGGGGAATTCGAGCGGTTCGGACTGCCCCCTACCGAGGAGCGGTTGAGGGACGCGGCCCGTCACGGACCGGTGGTGATCGTGAACGTCAGCCGGTTCGGCAGCCACGCGCTGCTGTTGACCGGCGGCGACGTCAGGAGCCTGCCGCTGACCGGGCTGACGCCCGAGGCGGTCACCGACCGGGCCACGGCCTTCCACCAGGCCCTGAGCGATGTCGGCGATCCGGACCACCCGGATCCGGTCGCGGCGCAGGCGGTGCTGCACCGGACCCTGGAGTGGCTGTGGGACACCGTGGCCGAACCCGTGCTCGACGACCTCGGGATCATCGGGGGATCCGGTGACGTCCCGCCGCCGGCCGGCGAACTGCCGCGCGTCTGGTGGGTACCCGGTGGAGCCCTTAGCCGGCTGCCGCTGCACGCGGCGGGACATCACCGGGACCGGGCGGACGGCACGACGCCGCGCACCGTGATGGACCGGACCGTCAGTTCCTACACACCGACCGTGCGGGCACTGCACCACGCGCTCGGGCGAGCCGAAGCGCCGCCCGTCCCCGAGCCGCGCACGCTCGTCGTCGCGGTGCCGGGGCAGCCGGGACCGCGGTATCTGTCCACCGCGGACGACGAGGCCGCCCTGGTGGCGGAGCACGCGCCGGGGACCACGCTGCTGACCGGCCGGGACGCACCGGCCGGCGAACCCGCGGCTCTCCCCACCGTGGCCAACGTCCTGCGCCGGCTGCCCGAGGCCACGGTCGCGCACTTCGCCTGTCACGGCCTGACCGATTCCCGCAATCCCTCGCACAGCCACCTCGTGCTGCGGGAGGACCCTCCGGGCACGTCCGGCGCGTTCACCGTCGCGGACCTTGCCGCCGTCGACCTCTCCCGCGCGCGCCTGGCCTACCTTTCCGCGTGCCGGACCGCCGTCGTCGACATCGCCGGACTCCAGGACGAGTCGATCCATCTGACCTCGGCTTTCCTCATAGCGGGCTTCCCGCACGTGATCGGGACGCTCTGGCAGGTCCAGGACGACGTCGCGTACGACATGGCGGACACCTTCTACCGGGAGCTACGGGTCCGGACGGCGTCCGGCCTCGCGCTCCCCGAGTCCGCACGCGCTCTGCGTGCCGCCGCCGTGGCGGCGCGGGACTCCCTGCAGGCCCCCTCCCTGTGGGCGGCGCACATCCACACGGGAGCCTGAGCCCGGCCTGCCGGGGCGCTGTCCGCATTCATGCCGTTGCCCACGGCGACCCGGATGGCTAGCCTGTGTGTTCGCCATTCCGATCGCCTGTTGAAATCTCGAACGACCGCAGGCGCCTGAGACACATTAGGGAGGGGGCCGGTCGTGGGACGCCTCGTACCAGCCGTGACCCGGGCTCTCGACATTCTCGAGCTCTTCCTCGACGGGGACGGCACGCTCTCCGCCCCCGACATCGTGCGCCGGCTCCAGCTGCCGCGCACCACCGTGCACGAGCTGGTGACCACGCTCGCCGCCCGGAAGTACATCGTCCCGGTGGCGGGCCAGCCCGGCCGCTACCGGCTCGGCGTACGCCCGTACCAGCTCGGCGCCCGCTACGCCGAACACCTCGACCTCGCCGCCGAGGGCCAGCAGGTCGCCCGCTCGGTCGCCGAGACCTGCGACGAGACGGTGCACGTGGCGATACTGGAGGACACCGACGTCATCTACATCGCCAAGGTGGACTCCACCCACGCGGTGCGGATGGTGTCGGCGGCCGGCCGCAGACTGCCCGCCCACTGCACCTCCGTCGGCAAGATGCTCCTGGCCTCCCTTCCCGAGCACGAACTCACCGCGCGCATCCCCGGCGACGCCGAGCTGGAAGCGATGACCCCCAACAGCATCACCGACGTGGCCGCCCTGCGCGAGACCCTTGCGGAGATCCGCGCCCGGGGCGTCGCCGTGGAGAGCCGCGAGTCCAATCCGGACGTGTCCTGCGTCGCCGCCCCGGTGCGCGACCGCACGGGGCAGGTGGTGGCCGCGCTGTCCATCTCCGTACCGATGATCCGCTGGAGCGACGAGCGGCTGGGCGAGCTGGAGCAACTGGCCGTCAAGGGCGCCGCCGAACTGTCCGAGCGGCTGGGCCACAGGAGCGTGGCATGACACACACCTTCGACGTCGCCGTCCGCGCGGAGGCGGCCCTCGGCGAGGGCCCCACCTGGGACCCGGCCACCGGCCGCCTGCTGTGGATCGACATCCTCGGCTCCCGCGTCCACACCTACGACCCCGCCACCGGCCGGCGCACCGTGCTCCGCACCGACCAGCACGTGGGCGCGGTCAAGCCCCGCGCGGGCGGCGGACTCGTCCTCAACCTGCGGGACGGCGTCGGGCTGCTCGACCCGGACGGCACCTTCCGCTGGCTGCACCGGGAGGTCGTTCCCGGCCGCCGCGCGAACGACGCGGCGGTCGCGCCGGACGGGAGCCTGTTCGCGGGCACGATGCGGTACGACGAGGCGCCCGGCGGGGGCACGCTGTCCCGTGTCGCGGGGGACGGCGCGGTGCATGTCCTGCTGGACGACGTGGCCGTCAGCAACGGGACGGGCTGGAGTCCGGACGGGCGGCTGATGTACTACATCGACTCGCCGACCCGCCGTATCGACGTCTTCGACGTGGGGGCGGCGGACGGCCGTATCACGAACCGGCGTTCGTTCGCCGCGATCGAGGAGGGGGCGGGGTTTCCCGACGGGCTGTGCGTCGACGCGGACGGCTGTGTGTGGGTGGCGCTGTGGGACGGTGGCGCGGTGCGCCGGTACACCCCGGCCGGGGAGCTGGAGCGGGTCGTGCCGCTGCCGGTTCCGTTGGTCACGGCGTGTGCGTTCGGGGGGCCGGATCTGACGGATCTGTACATCACCACGGCTCGCGTGGGCCTCGAGTCCCCGCATCCCCTTTCGGGGTCCCTGCTGGTGGTCCGGGGCGCCGGCAAGGGTGTGGCCCAGCCTTCGTTCCGGGGCTGACTTTCGCCCCCGCCGCCCCTTCCCGTTCCCGTCCCCCGGGGGCGCTGCCCCCGGACCCCCGCTCCTCAAACGCCGGAGGGGCTGACACATGGCCCCTCCGGAGGGAACTGCCGGTTCACACCCCCGTGCGGTCCAGGCGCCGCAGGACCTCGCGTTCGCCCTCCGTCAGCGGGGGGTCGGCCGACGGGGGGAGGGGGGAGCCCGCCGCGGCCGCCACCAGCGCCGTCGGGTGGAACACGCGGGCCGGCGACGCGCGCAGACTGCTGATCGACCAGATCACCGACGCCGCCGCGTACGACCCCGTCGCCACGCGGGTCAGCCGACGGGTGTAGGCCGTCAGCGCGCGGTCGGCGAGGGGCGGCGGGGCGGCGCCCCGGGTGCCCGGGTAGCGGGCGTCCTGGCTCACCGCCAGGGTCCACGCCGGGTCCGCCGCCCGCGCGGCGGACCGGACCACCCGGCGGCCCAGTCCCGGCGCGCCCGGGCCGCCCCGCGCCAGTTCCCGGCTGAGGGCCCGCGCTCCGAACGCCGCCACCGACATCCCGTGGCCGTACGCCGGGTTGAACGTGGCGAGCGCGTCGCCGAGGACGGTGAAGCCCTCCGGCCAGTGCGGCAGGCGTTCCAGACGGCGGCGTACGTTGCTGGTCGAGCGGCTCAGATGGACGTCGGAGAGGGGTTCGGCGCCGGAGATCAGGCGGCCGACGATCGGGTCCGGGAGGCCGAGGGTGTAGCGCAGGAAGCCGTCCGGGTCCGCCGGGGGTTCGCCGCCGCGGGACCCGCCGCAGCTGACCAGCCAGCGGCCGCCCTCGATCGGCATGACCATCGCGCTGCGGGCCGGGCGGGACAGGTACGGGTTGGCCTGCACGATCGTCAGGGGGAACCGTTCGGCACCGGGCGGGACCCGGTACAGGCGTGACGCGTTGACCAGGCCCGAGTCGACCGCCTGCTCCTGGACGCCGGTCAGTCCGAGACCGTTCAGCCAGCCGGTGACCCGCGTTCCGCGGCCGCTGGCGTCGACGACCAGGTCCGCGTCGAGGTCCGTGTCGCCGCCGGGCGTCGCCACGCGTACCCCGCGCACCCGCGCCGCCGTGCCCGTCAGGCCCACCACCGTCGCCCTGCGGATCTCCAGCGGCACCTGTTCCCGTACGGCCGTACGCACCACCCAGTCCAGCAGCGCCCGGCTGCAGGTGAACATCGCCGGGCCCTCGCGCCGCCACCGCCGCAGCCAGCCCTCGGACGTGAGCGCCAGCATGCCCGAGGTGAGCGGGATCTCGTGCGCCCCGGCGGCCAGCAGCCGGGCCCGCAGTCCGGCGCCCGGCAGCAGTTCCTCCATGGCGTCCATGCCGCCCGCCATCAGCAGATGCGCGTGCCGCCCCTGCGGAAGTCCCTTGCGGTGCTCGGGGCCGTCCGGCAGTTCGTCGCGGTCCAGGACGATCACCTCGTCCACTCCCGCGCGGGACAGCACCGCCGCGGCCAGCAGACCCGCCAGACCGGCACCGATGACGACAGCTCTACGCGACATGGGGCTCCTCGGGTTCGGTCACGGTTCGGGTCAGGGAGGACGGTGCGCCGTGCAGGGCCCGCGCCAGCTCCACCAGCCCGCTGGTGCCGGAGACCTCGGTGGCGTGCAGCCGGTAGCCGCCGTCGGTGTCGGGCGGTTCCTCGCGGGCGGCGGCCCGGCGCGCCGCGTCGGCCAGCATGGCCGCCTCCGCGGCGAGCCGCGCCTCGTGCGGGGAGCGGCCCGCGCGCAGGGCCGTGTCCCGGGCCCGCTCACGGACCCGGCGGTCGAAGTACGGTGCCAGCGCGAGCAGCCCGTCGTGGATGGACACCTCGCGCCACTGGAGCCGCGCCTGCGGCAGCTGCCACCAGGACGCCCCCGGCCGGGGCGCGGTCGACGCCGGCCGCACCAGATACCACAGCGGGCCCAGCCGCCGGTAGTCGCCGAACCCCCGCCACTGCGCGCGGGCGGCCGGCAGCAGCCTCGGCAGCGCGAACCCCGCCGAGCAGAGCAGCGCGGCCAGTGACGCCATCGGCGGGGCCACCGTGGTGGACAGGAAGTCCAGATCGTGACCGTACCAACGGGCCACGACCGCCGTGTACTTGGTGAGCTGGAACCCCACCACGTCGAGGAGTGCCCCCACGAGGATCAGCCGCAGCCCGACCCGCAGCAGACCCCGGACCTCGCGCCCCCACTTGACGCAGACGGCGCACATCACCAGCATCGCCGCGCTGTGCCCGACCAGGTAGAGCAGGATCATCTCCCGCATGAACGGGGTGTTGGCGTAGTAGGTGTCGAGGTCGGTGAGCCGTTCGGTGTCCGCGTCGGCGAGCAGGAACAGGACGACGATGACGGCCACCAGCAGCCCGTAGGCGGCGACACTGCGCAGCACCATGCGCCGCACCCGCTCCCGGGACCCGCCCCGCCAGTTGATCAGCAGCACCAGCACCGCGCAGCTGTACGCGCAGAGCATTCCGTAGGTGAGCGGGGCCCCGAAGTTGGGGACACCGGTGAGGGAGTTGACGGTGGCCAGGGTGGCCGGGGCGGCGCATACGAGCACGAGGGCGCCCAGGATGATCGCCGCGCAGGTGGACAGCGTCAGCGGGTCCGCGAGGGTGGCCCTGCGCGGGCGGCGGAACAGCAGCACGGACGTCATGCCGAACACGAAGGCGGCCAGGTAGACGACGAGACTCACAGCGGCCGGGTCCTCTCGTCCGGGGCCCGGTTCACGCGGTCCGCGCCGTGGTCGTGACCGAGGCGGCCGCCGGTGCCGGGGCGGCCAGCGCGTCGGCGATCCGGACCAGGGCGGCCGGGTCCGGCACCCGGTCCGGGAGACGGCCGCCGTCGCCGCGCGCCGGCATCCGGGCCGGGTCCGCCTCGTCGCGCACCGCCCCGCGGATCACCGCCGCCCAGGCGGCCGCCTCCGCCAGCTCCGGGTCCCCCGTCGCCTCCCGCACTTCGGCACGGGTGCGGTCGTACAGATCCCGGTCGACGTACGGCTCGAGGTGGCTCAGCGCGTTGTGGACGCTGGTCTGCCGCCACATCAGCCGGGTCGTGGCGGAGGCGACCCTGGGCCGGGGCAGCCGCAGCGCCCGGCGGGTGAGGAGGTCGTCCAGCGTCCGCTCCAGCGGTTCGAGACGGGCGTACGTCCGCCGCGCCCGCCGCCACTCGGCGATCCGGGGCGCCGCCAGCGGTACCAGCACCCCGACGACCGTCAGCAGGGCGCCCAGTCCGGCGGCGGCCGGGGAGACGGTGGTGCCGAGCCCCGACCAGTCCCGTCCGGTCCAGCGCGCGCCCACCGCGGCCAGCTTGGCCACGCTGTACCCGCCCCCGCACAGCGACCCGGCGCCGAGCAGGATCAGCCCCGCCCGCAGCCCGCCCCGCACCCGGCGTGCCCAGTGCAGCGCCATGACGGAGGTGACGGTCACGGCGGTGAGGTGCGCCAGCAGGTACAGCACGATCATCTGGGCGATGAACGGGGTCGTCGCGTAGTAGGTGTCCAGGTCGGTACGGCGCTCCACGGGCGCCTCGCCGAGGACGAACATCACCGCGATGCCGAGGACGACGACGGCGTAGGCGAGCATCCAGCGGCGGGCGGTGCGCCGCACCCGGGGTCCGCCGCGCCAGTGCACGACCAGGACCTGGGACGCCGCGCAGTATCCGGTGATCGCCGCGTAGGTGACGGGCGCCGCGAGGTTCGGCACCCCGCTGACGTCGTTGACGGCGCCGACCGTGGGCGGCGCCCCCAGGAAGAAGCACAGCCCCGCGAGGCCCAGCACCGCGCAGAGCGACCGCAGATACGGGTCGCGCCGGTGCCGCAGCAGATCGGGCGCCCTGACCAGCAGTCCGAGCCACAGCGCCCCGCAGCTGACGTAGTTGAGCAGACCGCTCACCCTTTCGTCCCGCGGTAGTTGAGGGCGGCCCCGATCCGTCCGGCGAGGTCCCGCGGATGGCCGGGGTCGCCGCCCTCCGCGGCGTACACGGAGTCGGTGGAGGCCTCCAGCCAGGTGCGCAGCCGGCGGCCCATCAGCATGGCGAAGCGGTCGGCCTCCTGTTCCTCCAGCAGGCTGAAGTCGGTGCGGGCGGCGACCGGTCCCGGCCGTCCGGCGCCGGCGTCCGCGGCGCGGCGGTTCATGTGCCACACCTCGTGGCAGAGGATCACGATCTGGTGCCATACGGCGGCCCGTTCGTCGACCACCACGTCGTCATGGCTCTCGCGCTCCAGCCACAGCCCGCTCGCGGTGTGCGGCGGGAACGCCGCCCGGTGGACCCGTACGTCCCGTCCGCGCCATGCGCCGACGGAGGCGACGAGCGCCTCGAACAGCACCTCGGGTTCGGCCGGCACCGCCACCCGGATGGGGTCGATGAGGGCGTCAGCGAGACGACGCATCTCCTTCCTGGTCCGCACCGCTGTCTCCCTGTTCCCCTGGGTGTTGCCCGGTCACCAGTGCAATATGCCAAGTCCGGGGCCGTCCCGGCCAGTTCCCTGTGCGACACATTCACTCGGTGACGGCGGTCCCTCCCCCCGACCGGCACCGGACGGGGAGGTCCCGCTGTGAGTTCTTGTGCGAACCATTGACGCGTCCGCTCATCACCCTTACCTTCCGTTCGAAGTTACGGGCGTTATTCGATATATCGAACGACAGATGGGGCAGGGCATGGGACGACCTGGCCTGGATCGCAGGCAACTTCTCGCCGCACTGGGCGGGTTGACCGTCGCCGGAAGCTTCGGCTTCGCGGCGCTCGGAACCGGGGCCGACGCGCTCGCCTCCGGCGCGGACACCCGGGTGCGCTACTGGAACCTCTTCAGCGGCGGCGACGGCTACAACATGATCGCGATGCTGGACTCCTTCCGGAAGGACAACCCCGGCATCGATGTGAAGGACTCCACCCTCCAGTGGGGCAGCCCCTTCTACACCAAGCTCGCCATGGCGGCCGCGGGCAACCGCGCCCCCGAGCTCGGTGTCATGCACCTGGGCCGCGTCACCGGCTTCTCACCGGGCCGCCTCCTCGACCCGTGGGACGTCGAACTGCTCGCCGGATACGGCGTGAAGGAAGCCGACTTCAACCCCGAGCTGTGGAAACGCGCCGTCGTCGACGGCAGGCTCTACGCCCTCCCGCTCGACATCCACGTCCAGCTCTGCTTCTACCGCAAGGACGTGCTGAAGAAGGCCCGACTGCTCGACGACGACGGCCGGATGGTGCCCGTGACGTCCACCGACGAGTGGTTCGACGTGCTGAAGGAGGCCAAGAAGGCCACCGGCAAGGGCCTGCAGACCATCGGCCTGTGGCACAACGACCAGAACTTCCAGTGGTGGTTCTTCGTCGCCTTCTACACCCAGCTCGGCGGCACCTGGTTCGACGACACCCGCACCGAGGTCACCTTCGACACCGAGAAGGCCACCCAGGTACTGGAGTTCCTGCGCCGGCACATCACCGACGGGTACGCCGACCCGAACTTCGGCGGCGGCGCGGGCGCCGAACAGTTCGTCAACGGCGCACCGTTCGTCTGGGAGGGCAACTGGTCGGTGCCGGTCTTCGACGCCGCGAAGATCGAGTACGGGGCCACACCCCTGCCGCCCGTCTTCGGCAGGCCGGCCACCCACGCCGAGTCGCACGCCTTCGTGCTCCCGCACCAGTCGGGCCGCGGCGGCGCCGCCAACGAGGGCGCCCATCGACTCGCCGCGTACATCGTCCGGCACGCCCGGCAGTGGGCCGCCGGCGGACACATCCCCGCCTACACACCCACCCTGTCCACGGACGCGTACCGGAGGATGCGGCCGCAGAGCGAGTACGTCTCCGCCATGGACCACCAGGCCACCGAGCCCAAGGTGTGGTTCGCCGGCTCCACCGGCATCCTCGCCCAGCGCATCGGACCCGTCGTGGTCTCCTCCACCACCGGCTCCGCCGGGCCCGACGCCGTCGCCCGCCGGATGAAGAGCGAACTCGGCCGGCTCCTCGCCTCGAAGAACCCCATGGACGGCCGCACCGCCGCGCAGGGAGGTGCCGTCGCATGACGACGACCAGCGCGGAGACCGTCCTCCGCCCGGCCCGCGTCCGCGCCGCCGCCGACAGCGCGGTCCCGCGCCGCGGACAGGGCTTCCAGCACGGCGGCTGGTTCGTCGCCCCGTTCCTCGCCCTGTTCGCGCTCTTCATCGTCTGGCCGCTGCTGCGCGGCCTCTACCTCAGCTTCACCGACGCCAACATCTCCGGCGACGGCGCGAGCTTCATCGGCCTCGACAACTACCGCGAGGCCCTGGACGACCCCCTGGTATGGGAATCCCTGGGCCACAGCGCCTGGTTCACGCTCCTCGTCGTCCCCTGCATCACCGTCCTCGCGTTCCTCCTCGCGATGCTCGCCCATCACATCGAGCGCGGGAAGTGGCTGTGGCGGCTCTGCTTCTTCATGCCGTTCCTGCTGCCGTCCACCGTCGCCGCCAACCTCTGGCAGTGGCTGTTCAACCCCGGCACCGGCATGGTCAATCACGTCCTCGGAATCGACACACCCTGGCTGACCGACAAGTCGTACGCGATGCTCGCCATCGTCATCGCCACCCTGTGGTGGACGGTCGGCTTCAGCTTTTTGCTTTACCTCGCCGCCCTCCAGGGCATCCCCGCCCACCTCTACGAGGCCGCCAAGCTCGACGGCGCGAACGCCTGGCACCGCATGGCCCACATCACCCTGCCGATGCTGCGCAACATCACCGGCCTGGTGATCGCCCTGCAGATCCTCGCCTCGCTCCAGGTCTTCGACCAGGCCGTCGTCATGCAGGACTTCCTCCCCGGCCCGGAGGGCTCGACCCGCACCTTCGTGCAGTACACCCTCGAACAGGGCTTCACCAGCTACCGCGTGGGCTACGCCTCCGCCATCTCCATCATCTTCTTCGTGCTCATCGCGGCCGTCGCCCTCGCCCGGATGTGGCTGCTGCGCAACCGTGAGGAGGGCGGCCGATGACCACCGCCGCACAGCAGCGCACACGGAGCGGGCCGCCGCGCCGCGCCTGGACACCCAGCCAGATCGTGCTCACCCTCCTCGGCGCCGCCGTCTCCGTGGTGTTCCTCGCCCCGCTCGCCTGGGCCCTGTTCACCTCCCTCAAGTCGGAGACCGAGGCCGTCGAGGTACCGACGCACTGGCTGCCGAAGGAGTGGACCGGGCAGGCCTGGACGGCCATCTTCGAGACCGGCAACATCACCAACTGGTTCGTGAACTCCCTGGTGGTGTCCGTCTGTGTGACCGCGATCGTGCTGGTGACCAGCGCCCTCGCGGGATACGGCTTCGCCCGGACGGAGTTCCGCGGCAAGCACGTCCTGTTGGGGGTCGTCATGGCCGGCCTCATGGTCTCCCCGGCCGTGCTCGGCGTTCCCCTGTTCACCACCGTGCAGCAGATGGGCATGGTCGACACCTACTGGGGCATGATCCTGCCGCAGTGCGCGCCCGCCGCGATGGTGTACATCCTCTACAAGTTCTTCCAGGGCGTCCCGCGCGAACTGGAGGAGGCCGCCTTCATCGACGGCGCCGGCCGCTGGCGCGTCTTCCTCACCATCATCGTGCCGCTGTCCCGCCCCTCCCTCGCGGCGGTCGGCATCTTCACCTTCATCAGCTCCTGGAACAACTTCCTGTGGCCCTACATGGTCACCAACAACCCCGACCTGATGACCATGCCGAACGGCATCGCGACCGTCATGAACTCCTACGGCATCCAATGGGCCCAGCTCATGGCCGGCGGCCTGATGGCGGGCCTCCCGCTGATCATCGTCTTCGTCTTCTTCCAACGCCAGATCGTGGCGGGCGTGGCCCACACGGGCCTGGCCGGCCAGTGAGCCGGGCCGGCCCGCCCCCCACGGCCCGCAGCCGTGACCGCACGGAAACCCCCTCTTCGGAAGGCGCACATGCGAACCGCCCGTTTCACCCTGGACCCCGCGTTCACCATCGGTGAAGTGAACCCCCGCCTCTTCGGATCGTTCGTGGAACACCTCGGCCGCTGCGTGTACACCGGCATCTTCGAACCGGACCACCCCACCGCGGACGAGGCGGGCCTCCGCCAGGACGTCCTCGACCTGGTCAGGGAGCTGGGCGTCACCACCATCCGCTACCCCGGCGGCAACTTCGTCTCGGGCTACAAGTGGGAGGACTCCGTAGGCCCCGTGGACGCCCGCCCCCGCCGCCTCGACCTCGCCTGGCGCTCCACGGAGACCAACCGCTTCGGCCTCTCCGAGTACATCGCGTTCCTGCGGAAGGTCGGCCCCCAGGCCGAGCCCATGATGGCCCTCAACCTCGGCACCCGGGGCGTCGCGGAGGCCCTGGAGCTCCAGGAGTACGCCAACCACCCCTCCGGCACGGCCCTTTCGGACCTGCGCGTCGAGCACGGCGACAAGGACCCGTTCGGCATCCGCCTGTGGTGTCTCGGCAACGAGATGGACGGCCCCTGGCAGACCGGTCACAAGACCGCCGAGGAGTACGGCCGTGTCGCCGCCGAGACGGCCCGCGCCATGCGCCAGATCGACCCGGACGTCGAACTCGTCGCCTGCGGCTCCTCCGGCCAGTCCATGGAGACGTTCGCCGCGTGGGAGGCGACGGTCCTCGAGGAGACGTACGACCTGGTCGACCACATCTCCCTGCACGCCTACTACGAGCCGCTCGACGGTGACGTCGACTCCTTCCTCGCCTCCGCCGTCGACATGGAGTCCTTCATCGAGAACGTGGTCGCCACCTGCGACCACGTCGGTGCCCGCCTCAAGTCGAAGAAGAGGATCGACCTCTCCTTCGACGAGTGGAACGTCTGGTATCTGTCCCGGACACAGGCCCAGGTCAGCGCCCTGGACTGGCCCGAGGCCCCGCGTCTGCTGGAGGACAACTACAGCGTCACCGACGCCGTCGTCTTCGGCTCGCTGCTCATCGCGCTGCTCCGGCACGCGGACCGGGTCACCGTCGCCTGCCTCGCCCAGCTCGTCAACGTGATCGCCCCGATCATGACGGAACCGGGCGGCCCGGCCTGGCGGCAGACGACGTTCTTCCCCTTCTCCCAGGCCTCGCGGTACGGCCGGGGCGAGGTGCTCGACGTCCGGGTGGACTCACCGACGTACGAGACGAGGAAGTACGGTGCGGCCGACCTGCTGCACGCCACCGCCGTACGCGCCGAGGACGGCACGGTCACGGTGTTCGCCGTCAACCGCTCGCGTACGCGGGCCCTGCCGCTGGAGGTCGCGCTGAGCGGTCTGCGGCTGACGGAGGTCGTCGAGCACAGTGCCCTCGCGGACGACGACCCCGACGCCCGCAACACCCTCGCCGAGCCCGAGCGGGTCACCCCGCACCCGGTCGACGGCACCACGCTGGAGAACGGACGGCTCGGCGCCGTACTGGAGCCGCTGTCGTGGAACGTGATCCGGCTGGCGTAGCCGGCCGGCGGTGGGCTCACCCCCTCCCCGGTGAGTCCACCGCCTTCACCGGAACTCCGCCCCGCGCGGCGCCGAGCAGCGTCAGGCGCACCTCGCGCGGGCCCGAGAGGGTGGTGCCGTCGGCCAGTACCGCCAGGGCCAGTGTGTTGGCGCCCCGTGTGCGCAGAATCCCGTTCGGCAGGACGAAGGTGTGCTGCGGGCCCACATCGTTGAGGTACTGGCCCAGGTTCCAGCCGTTGAGGAAGATCTGGGCCCGGTAGGCGCGCTCCGGTTCGTCGTCGAGGGTGAGCCCGATCGACGCGTCCACGTCGGCGGGTACGTCCAGCCGGAACTCCGTCCGGTACCAGGCCACCCCCTGCCGCCGCTCCCGTCGGGGGAACTCCACGGCCCGCCAGCCGCGGTCGTCGAAGCCGGGCAGATGCCAGCCGTTCCGTTCGCCGTGCAGGCCGCCGTTGTTGAGCGGTCCGCGCACCCGGTCCGGTGCGGTGGCGCCCTGGATCCGCCACTCGACGCTCCGGGAGCGGCCCCCGAACCTCACGGCCACAAGGCCCCGCGCGGCCTTGTGGGGGTCCTTCGCCCGCGCGTCCCCGTCGTGCCCCATCGGCCGTACGAGCACGGACAGCACATGCCCGCCCCGCCCGCGCCGCTTCCCGGGCACCTCGAAGACGGCCGTCGCCGTCCGGGTGCCCTCGCCCTTCTCCGGCGCCGGCATACGGTGTGAGCCCAGCGGGCGCCCGTCCAGCCAGGCCATCAGCAGCCCGTGCGTACCGGCGCCGTAGGACAGGGACACGGACGTGACATCGCGGGTGTCCGTGAGCCGCCCCCGGTACCAGACGTCGCCGTAGTGGAAGCCGTAGTCGTCCGCGAAGAGCACGGGGGAGCCCTCGGGCACGGGCGTGGTGCCGTGCGACGAGGTGCGGTCGGCCACCGTCCACTCCGAGTCGTCGAAGTCCGGCTCGGACTCCGGGCTGCCGCCCCGCCGCCGCCAGCCGTCCAGCGCGGGCAGGGTCACGGTGGGCGCGTCCGGCATCATCCCCTCCATCACCAGGCTGCCGGACCGGCCGAGATAGGTGCGCACCGGCTCCCCGTTCCAGGTGACGGAGGTGATCCCGCGCGGCCCCCACACCTCCACACCGGTCTCGGCCACGACGTCGCCGACGAGGTGGACGGTGGAACCGTGCAGGGTGGCCGAGCGCAGCATCGCCGGACCGTAGACCAGCAGGGAGCCGGACGGGGTCTCGTACGGCCACAGGCGCAGCGCGGTCGCGTCGTCGGCGAACAGCAGCACCAGGGGGACGTCGGAGTCCCCGCCCTTGACCAGGACCCTGCTCAGCCCGCCCACGCCGAGCGGTGCGACGAGGTTCAGCCTGCCCCGGTCGTAGGACCACGCGGGTTCGGTGTCCGCGCGCAGGACCTCCGGCTGGACGTCGCAGTCCAGCGCCAGCTGTGCCTGCTCGCCGCTCCGGCCGACGAACACGGCGACGTCCAGCCGCCCGGCGGCCATGCTCAGCATCGGCTGCGCGGTGGTGTACGCCAGCGTGCGCCGGCCCAGTTCCAACCCGGAGACGAGCAGTTTGGCGTCGTGCGGTGCCACCGTGACCGGCACCTCGATGCCGCTGTCCGGCAGCATCGAGCGCACCTCGTCGGAGGAGTCGTTGCGCACCACGTACACCTGGGCGCCGGTGTCCGGGTTGGTGAGGTGGCGGACCGTCAGCCGGCCGTCCGCCGCCCGGATCCCGCCCGCCGGGTCCAGCCGGGCGAGGTCGGGCACGGTCCGCACCAGATGCCCGAACTGCTGGAGCGGGGCCATGTCCGCCGTGGGCCGGCGGCCCTCGTCGACGGGGGCACCGAGGCCGTACGACGCGGGGGCGCCGGTTCCCGGCAGCCACCCCCACGACGTGCCGCCGAAGACCGTACGGACGTTCTGCGCGGTGATCCCCCCGGCGAGGGCGGTCAGGTGGCCCGGCCGCTCGTACCCGGCGTCGGAGTCGAAACCCGGCGTCCGCGTGCCGTCCTCGGCGAGGCCGAAGCGCCCGTCCCCGTGGAACAGCGGTACGTCGATGCGGTCGGCGCGCGCCTTGGCGTACAGGCGGGCCAGATAGGCCTGCCCGGCCGGGTCGCCGTCGGGGATGCCGTCCTCGAGCCGGTAGAGCAGTACGGTGCCGCCGCCCGCGGTGAACAGATGCCGGACGGCGATGGTGTTGACGGCGGTCAGCCATTCCTCGGCATGCCGCAGATACTCCGGATCGTCGGTCCGCGCGGTCCCGTCGACGGCCGTCAGCCATCCGGGGAGGCCCCCGGCGTCCACATCGGGGCCCAGGTACGGACCGGGGCTCAGGATGACGTACAGCCGCTCCTCGGCGGCCGTGTCGAGGAACAGCCGCAGATCCCGTACGCCGGTGAAGTCGTACCGGCCGGGCTCGGGGGAGTGGTGGTTCCACGGCACCGACACGCTCACCGCGTTGTGCCCGTGGGCCCGCAGCTTCTGCAGGACGTCCCGCCACAGGGACGGGCTGGGCAGCCGGAAGGGGTCCATTCCGGCGGACCACAGCACCAGCCGGCGGCCGTCGACCAGCAGCGAGTGCCCGTCGAAGCCGATCCGGTGCCGCCTTCCGTCCGCCCGTGGCGGAGGGGGCGGCGGGCCGGTCGGCACGCTGCGCGGTCCGCGCGGGCCGGTCGCCGCCCCGCCGCTGCCGGCCAGCGCGAGACCGAGCGCCGCCGTGCCGGCCAGGGTGGTGAAGGTACGCCTGCTGAGCTCCAAGGGAGCGCCTCCTGCCGTGGTGCCGGTGGGCCATTGTCCATGAACCGGAACCCTCGCGTTCACACGGCGGTCCCGGTACGTCCGCTTGTGTCCCGGCGGTGCATGGCGGGAGTGAATGGCCGGAGTTCACCCTGTGCGCCGGTCGCGCCGCTCCCTACGATGCGGAACGCTCCCGGCCTTCACCTCGCCTCCATGCCTCCTTCACACGGCCGGGAGCGCACACGCCCGCATTGTTGGCATGTGCATGACGTTTCAACCAACCCCCCACCGAAGGACGGAGAACCATGGCTGGTGCACTGTTCCTGAGTGCGGCGGCGGCCGCGCTCCTCGCCGCCGCGTTACCCGCGCACAACCCGGCGACCGGTTTCGAGGACCCGCCGCCGGACAAGATCGTCATCAAGGTCGCCACGGTGAACGGTTCCGGTTGCCCCCAGGGCACCGCCGCGGTCGCCGTCTCCGCGGACAACACCGCGTTCACCGTGACGTACAGCAACTACCTCGCCCAGGCCGGCGGGAACTCCAATCCCACGGACTTCCGCAAGAACTGCCAGCTCAGCCTGCTCGTGCACGTCCCCGCGGGCTTCACCTACGCCATCGCCAGCGCCGACTACCGCGGCTTCGCCTCGCTCCAGTCCGGCGCGAAGGGCACACAGAGAGCGTCGTACTACTTCCAGGGCTCCCCGAACACCGAGTACCGCAGCCATCCGTTCACGGGCCCGTACGACGACAACTGGCAGGCCACGGACGAGACCGACTGGGCCCAACTGGTCTACGCGCCCTGTGGAGTCCAGCGCAACTTCAACATCAACACGGAACTGCGCGTGAGCGCCGGCTCCACGTCCCCGGACGACGTCAGTTTCATGACGATGGACTCCACGGACGGCGACATCAGCACGGTGTACCACCTCGCCTGGCAGGAGTGCCCGGAGGAGTGACAGCCGACTGAGCGGCACGCGGGGCGGGCGGGCCGGCGGGTCCGTCCGCCCCGTGGGTCTCCGGCCGGCCGGCGGGTGCCGGCCCGCACGGGTCATTGACGCGCAACCGGTTCGATTCTACGGTCCGTTCGAACTTGCGATCGCCGTTCGGGATACCGAACGGAACCGTCACCCCCACCGCAAGGAGAACCCCGTATGCGCCGCATCCTCCGAAAGCGCACCGCGCTGCTCGCGCTCCCCACGGCCGCGCTGCTCGCCCTGATGCCGACCACCGCCTCGGCGTACCCCAACCCGGGCCGGGTCACCGGGTCCGTCGTCACCCACGACCCGTCGATGATCCGGACCTCCTCCGGGCAGTACCTGCTCTACGCGACCGGCGGCGGCATCTCCAGCAAGACCTCCACCGACCGCGTCGCCTTCAACGCCGGCGCCGACGCGTTCTCGTCCCGCCCGGGCTGGTGGCGGACCTACTCCTCCGTGCCGGAGGCCTGGGCGCCGGACATCTCGTACCACGGCGGCAAGTACCTCATGTACTACTCCGTCTCGAAGTTCGGCTCCAACACCTCCGCCATCGGCCTGGCGGGCTCGACCACCGGAGCGCCGGGCAGCTGGACCGACTACGGCACCGTCTACACCTCGAGCTCCTCCAGCGACTACAACGCCATCGACCCCAACCTCTTCGTCGACGACGACGGCAAGTGGTGGCTGTCCTTCGGCAGCTGGTGGACCGGGATCAAGATGATCCAGATCAACCCCTCCACCGGGAAGCAGCTCTCCTCCAACACCACCCGCTACCCGCTCGCCTCCCGCCCCACCGGGACGAAGGCCGTCGAGGCGCCGTTCGTCGTCAAGCGCAACGGCTACTACTACCTCTTCGCCTCGTACGACACCTGCTGCGCCGGCACGAGCTCCACCTACAAGGTCAAGGTCGGCCGCGCCACCGGCGTCACCGGGCCCTACCGCGACAGGAACGGCGTCGCGATGACGAACAACGGCGGCACGCCCGTCCTCGAATCGCACGGCAGCGTCATCGGCCCCGGCGGCCAGTCGATCATGAACGACGTCGACGGGGACCTGATCGTCTACCACTACTACGACGGCAACGACAACGGCACCCCCAAGCTCGGCATCAACCTCCTGAACTGGAGCAGCGGATGGCCCGTCGCCTACTGACCCTGCTGGCCGCGCTGCTGCTCGCCCTCTCGCTCGGGCAGTCCTCCGCGCAGGCGGCCTCCTTCGCCAACCCCGTCAAGGCCCAGAAGGGCGCCGACCCCTGGATCGTCCACCACGACGGGAACTACTACCTGATCAGCACGTCCTGGACCGACGTCATCACCGTCCGCAAGTCGCCCACCCTCGGCGGCCTCGCCACCGCCCCCAGCGTGCAGGTGTGGAAGGGCGACGCGGCCTCCCGGTGCTGCAACATCTGGGCACCGGAGCTGCACTACCTGGGCGGGCGCTGGTACCTGTACTACGTGGCCGGGCAGAACATCGCCGACTACAACCCCACCCAGCGCAGCCACGTCCTGGAGAGCGCCGGCTCCGACCCGATGGGGCCGTACAGCTACAAGGGGCAGCTCAACAGCGCCTGGATGCTGGACCCGACGGTCGCGACGATCAACGGGCAGCTGTATCTCTTCGGCAGCGTGAACGGCGGCACACAGAACATCGTCGCCGCGCGCATGTCGAACCCGTACACGGTGAGTTCGTCCTTCTCCACCGTCTCCACGCCCACCTACGACTGGGAACGGCAGGGCGGCACCGTCAACGAGGGCCCGGAGATCCTGCAACGCGACGGCCGCACCTTCCTCGTCTACTCGGCGAGCGGCTGCTGGACCCCCGACTACAAGCTCGGACAGCTCACCCTCACCGGGTCCAACCCGGCCGCGGCCTCCTCCTGGACCAAGAAGTCCGCACCCGTCTTCCAGCGCAGCGACGGCAACGGGGTCTACGGTCCCGGCCACAACGGCTTCTTCACCTCGCCGGACGGCAAGGAGAGCTGGATCGTCTACCACGCCAACGACTCCGCGTCCGAGGGCTGCGACAACGGGCGTACGGCACGGGCGCAGAAGTTCACGTGGAACGCGGACGGTTCACCGAACCTCGGTACGCCCGTACGGCTCGGGGCGAGCCAGAGCGGACCCTCGGGCGAGCCGTCCGCCGTCTCCACCACCTACACCGTCACCAACCGCAACAGCGGCAAGTGCCTGGACCTGGCCGGAAGTTCCACCGCGGACGGCGCCGCTGTGCGGCAGTACGCCTGCAACGGCGGGGCCAATCAGCGGTGGCGGCTCGAAGACCTCGGCGACGACACCCACCGGCTGGTCAACGTGGCCTCAGGCAAGGTGCTCGACACCGAGAACTGTTCGTCCGCCGACGGCGCCGATCTGCGCCAGTGGTCGTGGCTCAACAACACCTGCCAGCGCTTCCGCTTCATCGCGACGGACGGCGGTCACGTCCGGATCGTCAACCAGGCCACCGGAAAGGTCGCCGACGTCGCCGACTGCTCCACCGCCGACGGCGCCGACGTACGCCAGTGGTCATGGCTGGGGAACGCCTGCCAGCAGTGGCGGCTGAACCCGGCCTGAGACCCGTGATCCGAGGTCTCACTCCACTCCTGCGGGGTCACTCGGGGCTGTCGTGGCCCCGCAGGTGGAGGGAGCGCAGCGCCACCTCGATGGCGAACCGGTGCTCGGGGTCGGCGAGCCGGTCGCCCAGATAGGTGTCCAGCATCCGCAGCCGGTAGCGGACGGTCTGGGCGTGCACGCCCAGGATCTCGCCGACCTGTTCGGCCGGCGCCCGGGTGGAGACGTGCACCCGCAGGGTCTCGACGAGCCGGTCGCGCCGGCGGGCCGGGAGTTCGTCGAGCGCGGCCAGTTCACGTGCCGCGACCCGGTCGACGAGGGCGTTGTCGGAGAGCAGCCACAGCGTCGTCAGATGGTCCTCGCAGCGGATCAGCGGGGCGTCGGCGATGACGTCGTCGTCGGCGAGCTGAAGCACCCGGCGGGCCCAGCGGACGGAGTCGGCCGCCTGGTTGAGCGGCACGGTCAGACCGATCGCGGCACGCGTGCCGGTCAGGGCCGTACGGAGCATGTCGAGGCGCTGCGGGGTGAGGTCCCCGGGGACGAGCAGATGCGGCTGCGGAATGTCCAGGTCGGCGAGGACGTCCCGGTCGAGTCCCGCCAGGATGTGCTCGGACGCCGGAGGCCGCAGGGCGACGAGGAAGCAGGAGCGGGGCAGCTCCCAGGCGGCGGTCTTGCAGAGCTCGGAGACGGTCGTGCGGGGCGGCGGCGAGGAGGAGAGCAGGGAGTGCAGTAACTGTCTGCGTAACGCGGACTCCTCGGAGGCGGCGCGCTCCCGTACCTCCGCGTATCCCTCGCGGGTGACCGACTCGAGTTCCTCGACATAGGCGAAGAGGGCGTCGGCGAAGGCGAGGATCAGGGCGGGGGAGAGGCTGTGCTGGCGGCCCACCGTCCTGGCCCGGCGCAGGGCGATACGGGCACCGAGCCGGTAGGCGCCCTGGAGGACCTCCAGGTCCCGGCCCTCGTAGGCCTCCACCCGGCCGAATCTGCGCAGCAGTTCGTCCCGCAGCTCCGAGCTGCTGGCGGGGTCGGCCACCCGGTCCACGAAGGCGGTCAGCGCCTGCTCGACGCCCTGCCGGATCGCGTCCCCGTCGGGGCCGTTGAGCAGCCTGCCGTACACCGGGTAGGTGCGGGTGACCTCGGTCCGTATCTCGTTCAGCAGCCCGGGAAGCTGCGGGCGCATGAAGGCCGCGAACTGCCTGGGAAGCGGGTCGAGCGGTTCACCGAGCACCGGGGGACGCGCGCTTGAGGGCATGAGTGATCCCTTGCTCTCCGACATGTCCGGTGGGGCGGGCCGGCCGGGCCCCGCCCTTGTCGGGGCGGAACCCGGACCGGTCCGCCGGGGTTCACCGGCTTGGCAACCTGACGGTAAATCAACTTTGTTGTGTTGTACATCACTTGTGGAGGAATCGCGTCATGGTTGTGAGAGCCGGCTGCCGGGGCGGCCGCACGGTGCCGGTGCCGGGGTGGTCAGCGGTTCGCGGAGTGCCAGTTCTCCGAGAGGACCTTGCCGGCGTCGGGGGCGGCGGTTCCGGGGGCGTTGAGGCCGGTGAGGCTGGTTTGGGTGTTCTCCAGGGTCAGACTGTTGTTCCCGGCGGCGGAGGGCAGTCCGGTCTTCGCGTTGACGGCGGCGTTGATCAGGCCGATGTTCAGGCCGCAGCCACTGGCGGCCGGGACCGCGAAGGTGCTGTCGTTCTGGGGGGCGCCGGTGAGGTCGATCCTGCTCATCTCGCCGGCCGGGTCGACGGTGCCGTCGCCGTCGAAGAAGCTCATGCCGAACGCCGGGAAGTCACGGTTCTCGGGGCGCAGCACGATCGGCTTGGCGGCCGTGCCGATGTAGCACTTGCTGCCGAGGAGCGGGTTCTCCAGGTGGATGCGGACCGGCAGGGCGACGATGGGCGTGTCCGTGAGGACGCCCGCGGTCTGGTCGAAGGCGTAGGGCGCGCCGACGGACTCCATGGTCGCGGTGATCTTGTTGAGGCTGGAGTTCTCCAGCGACTCGCACAGGCCCGTGATGACGAGGATGTCGCTCGGGCACATCAGGCCGAGCAGTCCGCCGGGCACGGTGGCGGGCTCGGCGACCAGCGCGCCGGAGGCCGGGGCGACCACCGTGCTGGTGCCGTCCGCGTTCTGCACGACACCGATCTGCAGATTGGTCTTCCCGGTCGTCACGACGGTGTCGCCCAGCTTGATGGAGCCGCTCGCCGAGGTGGAGACCACACACTGCGGGGTCCGCTCGAAGCCATCGGCGGCCAGCATCGCCGGGGCGTCCACGGGACAGCGGGTGAAGGGGGCCCACTCGCCGTTCAGCGCCGGGCCGGCGGCGGTCGCCGTGCCCAGGGAGGCGAAGGCGCCGAGCGCGGTCAGCGCGGAGACGGTGGCGAGCCGGGTGCGGGTACGGTTCGGGCGCATGGTGGTGGCCTTCCGTGAAGGGGGAGAGGGATCAGCGTTCGGCGGCCGGGATCTCGTAGGGCTGGAGGTCCTCGGTGCACTGGCCTTCGTTGGTGGGGCTCGGGAAGACGGGGGCGGCGATCGCGCACGTCTGGCCCTGGACCTGCTTGATGTAGTTGTCGGGACCGGAGACGGAGGCGGTGAGCAGGCGGTCCAGGTCCTCGACGCCGTTGCCGCAGCCGGTGAAGGCCGGGATGGTCGCCTTGCCGGACAGCACACCGCCGCTGAGGAGCAGATAGCCGGTGGCCGGCTCGCCGAGGATCTGCTCGCCCCGGCCGTACAGGACGAGGTGGTCGCCCGGGAAGGTCTGGGGGTCCGGGTCCTCGGACACGAGGGACGTCTCGGTCCGGCACTCGGGACCGACGTCCAGGGGTGTCCCGTTGACCTCGAGGTCCAGCACGTGCAGGACCACCGGGGCCCGGACATAGGTGTCCGTGACCGTGGTGAAGTCGATCATGCTCATCTTCATACGGGAGTCGATCCGTATGACGTCCGTCTGCTCCAGCACCATGGTGGCCGTCACCGGGGCGAAGTCGAAGGACAGGAAGGTCGCCTTGAACGGCGGTGTCTGCTTCCGCTCCTGATAGTGGAAGTTCGCCCACGACAGGGTGTCGAAGATCAGGTACTCGGGGTCGGGGGGACCCATCTCGGGCAGCCCCTGCTCGATCAGGACGCAGGACGGCGGCAGATACGCGGCGCCCTTCAGCTTCTTCACGTTGGCGTAGCCGGTGACATAGGCGTTGAGCGACACGTCCGTGGGCGGGTGCTGCTCGTCGTAGCGGCACGGCGGTACGTCGTCGCGGTCGGGGGCGGTGCCGGGGGCGGGCTCCACCAGCTTCGGCGAGCGGTCGCCCTGGCGCTCCGGTGCTTCGTCCGCCGGTGCGCTCGGGGTCCCTGCCGGCCCGGACGGCGAGGGCGAGGCGCTCGCCCCGGGGGTCTGCGCGCCGACCGGTACGGTGGCCAGCAGGCCCTCCTTTGGCGCGTCTTCGGCGAGGACGCAGTCGACGGTCAGTGAGCCGGGGCCGGTGGCGGCCGGGTCCGCCGCGCCGAGCGCCAGGTCGAGGGCGAGGGCGCCGGCGGTGAAGGTCAGGTCGCCGTCGCTCTGCCCGGCCACCGAGGGGACGTCGCCCGTCGTGGTCAGGGTCAGCGGCCCGGACGCGGGAAGGGCGGCCGGTTCGGCGCTGCCGCGCCAGGTCGCCGTGGCCGTCGCCTCGTTCTGGGCGACACCGACCGCGAGCCGGGTCGCGGGCCGTACCTCCGCCGCGTCGCGCGCGACGAGATCCGCGACCGCCGCCTCCGGCAGTTCCACCGTGGTGGTGACGCCGTCCGGCGTGAACGCCTCCCCCTTGTCCGCCCGTTGGGGGAAGTCCGCCGAGATCCGTACCGTCGCCGGCTGCTGACCCGAGGGGAGGGCGCAGACGTAGGGGAGTTCGGCCTCGATCTCCTGAGGGCCCGTGGCGGAGGCCGTCGTCGGGATCAGGGCGGCCAGGACGACGAAGGCGGCGATCGACGTCGTACGGACCCGGGGCGGCCGGGGGGCGGCGGTGCGGTGGACCTTCATGCGACTCCGCTCGGACGGGATGCTGATGTCTGAGGACGCGGTACGGAGCCCGCGAACGCCCGGCCGGGGTCACCGGCCGGGCGGAACGGGGCGGGCTCTACGGGTTGGAGCCGACGATCGTCGGGATGGCGCCGGTGCCCGACTCCGTGACGGCGTAGTTGCCCTTGAAGGTGGGCTTGGTGTTGACGGTGACGATCGCCCCGCAGTTGACGGGGTTGCTGACCGTCAGCTCGCCCGCGGTGCTGTTGACCGCGAGGACGCCGCTGGAGTTGGTGTAGGTGGCCGAGGCCTTGCCGGACACGGTGAACTTGCAGGCGCCGGCCGTCACATTGGCCGTGACGTTGCCGACGTGGCCCTTGGTGACACCGGTCGACGCGTTGTAGTCCACGGCGATGACGTCCCACGGGGTGACCGAGGTGGTGGTGACGTTGCCCAGCACACTGGTGCACGGCGAGCCGGAGGCACCGAAGTTCATGGTGTCGATGTCGGCGACGTCCCCGGGGTTGCCGGTGGCGCTGTTCATCACGCCGTCCGCGGTGGAGGTCGTGCAGGTCATCGGGATGGTGGCGGTCAGCACGATGTTGCCCACGTTCACGGCGTCGAACGAGGACGGCGAGGGGGTGACGGTCCACACGGTGGAGGGCACCGCGGTGGACGGGCCGGCGGCGAGACCCAGCGCGGACGCGGCCGCACACACCACGATCGCTGACCTTCTCATGCTCTTCTTCATGACTAGGGCTCCTTGAGGGTTGGCCTGCGGTGAGCCGTGACGTTACTCGCCGGAAACTTAGCCGAACAATGCGGCGGCCCATGATTCTTTGAAAAGGGGAACAAGCTGTTCCCGCCGTGAGTGATTCGCGGTTCCCGTTAGTCACGAGCTGCCAAGGCCGAAACTGTACGGCGAAGTCGGCCACTTTCTCCGGAAGTCGCCCGCGGTGGGGGTCGTCCGCTCACTCGGTGACAACATCGGGAGGGTTTTTTGTGTCCGCGGTGACAGGTTCCGGATGGCTGGAGTCGGTATCCCGGAAAACCTTGATTCCGGTGTTGCCCGCCGAGGTTACCCGGCCGTAACGTGCCGGTGTGGTGCTCGGTTCCAGGTCGGTGGCCCCCGTCGGCCGGAGCCATGACGGGCGCTTTCCGGCCCCACCCTCCATCGGGTCCGGCCGTCCGTCGGCGGGGTCTCACGGGTCCACACCCCCCGGAGCCGCGGGACCCTGCCCTGTCTCCCCGGAGACAAGTACGGGGCCGGTGGGTTGTGTGCGCGGTGACAAGTTCGGCGGGGCCGGCGGAGATCGCCGCCGCACCCGTTGTCAGTGCGCTCCGCACCGACTTAACGTGCGCCCGCGGCACCTGGCCGACCGACGTCCGCTGGAGGTGATATGGGAATCGAAGTAGTGGTCGAGGGTCTGACCAAGTCTTTCGGTAAGCAGAGCATCTGGCGGGACGTGTCACTCACTCTTCCGGCCGGCGAGGTCAGCGTGATGCTGGGCCCGTCCGGTACCGGGAAGACCGTTTTCCTGAAGTCGCTCATAGGGCTGCTCAAACCCGAGAAGGGCCGTGTCCTCATCAACGGGGTGGACATGGTGAACAGTCCCGAAAAGGATATCTACGAGACCCGTAAATTGTTCGGTCTCATGTTCCAGGACGGCGCCCTCTTCGGGTCGATGTCGCTATTCGACAACATCGCCTTCCCGCTGCGGGAACACACCCGCAAGAAGGAGTCCGAGATCCGCCGTATCGTCATGGAGCGGATCGAGGTCGTCGGGCTGCTGGGCGCGGAGGGAAAGCTTCCGGGAGAGATCAGCGGCGGTATGCGCAAGCGGGCCGGACTGGCCCGCGCGCTCGTCCTCGACCCGCAGATCATCCTGTGCGACGAACCGGACTCCGGGCTCGACCCGGTCCGTACCGCCTACATCTCCCAGCTGCTGATCGACCTGAACGCACAGCTCGACGCGACGATGCTGATCGTCACCCACAACCTCGACATCGCCGCCACCGTGCCCGACAACATGGGGATGCTCTTCCTGCGCCGACTCGTCACCTTCGGCCCGCGCGAGGTGCTGCTCACCAGCGACGAGCCGGTCGTGGCCCAGTTCCTGGGCGGCCGGCGCGAGGGACCCATCGGGATGTCCGAGGAGAAGGACGCGGCCACCCTCGCCGCCGAGGCGGGCGCCCTCGTCCCCGCCGCACCGCGGGTGATCGTGCCGCAGCTGGAGCCGTCGCCGGGCCTGCCGCCGCGTCAGGCCGTCACCCGCCGGCGTCAGCGTGTCATGGGAATGATCGACTCGTTGCCGCCGGCCGCGCGGTCCGCCATCCGGGACACCTACGCGAAGAACGCGCGGGCGGCCACCCTCACGATGCCCCCCGCCGGGAGCGGCGCGTGATCACCGGTGCCCTGCGGCAGACCGGCCGGCTCTTCGCGCTCGCCGCCGAGGTCACCCGTGCCGTCTTCCGAAGACCCTTCCAGTTCCGGGAGTTCGTGGAGCAGTTCTGGTTCGTGGCGAGCGTGACCATCCTGCCCGCCGCACTCGTGTCGATCCCCTTCGGCGCCGTGATCGCCCTCCAGGTCGGTTCCCTCACCGAGCAGCTGGGCGCCCAGTCGTTCACCGGGGGCGCCAGCGTCCTCGCCGTCGTCCAGCAGGCCAGCCCGCTCATCGTCGCCCTGCTGATCGCGGGCGCGGGCGGCTCGGCCATCTGCGCCGACCTCGGCTCCCGCAAGATCCGCGAGGAACTCGACGCCATGGAGGTCATGGGCGTATCGCCCGTGCAACGCCTGGTCGTGCCCCGGGTGCTGGCCGCCATGGGGGTCGCGGTGCTGCTCAACGGGCTGGTGTCCGTCGTCGGCATCCTCGGCGGCTACTTCTTCAACGTCATCATGCAGGGCGGCACCCCCGGCGCCTACCTCTCCAGCTTCTCCGCCCTCGCCCAGCTGCCCGACCTGTACATCAGCGAACTCAAGGCGCTGGTCTTCGGGTTCATCGCGGGGATCGTCGCCGCCTACCGGGGGCTCAACCCGCGCGGCGGCCCCAAGGGCGTCGGCGACGCCGTGAACCAGTCCGTCGTCATCACGTTCCTGCTGCTCTTCTTCGTCAACATGGTGATGACGGCCGTCTACCTCCAGATCGTCCCGCCGAAGGGAGGCTGAGGTCCGATGGCCTCCCCGCTCGTCTGGCTCGACCGCTCCGGTGACCAACTCCTTTTCTACGTCCGGGCCCTGCTGTGGATCCCGCGGACCCTGCGCCGCTATCTCAAGGAGGTGCAGCGCCTGCTCGCCGAGGTCGCCTTCGGCTCCGGCGGGCTCGGCGTCATCGGCGGCACCATCGGCGTGATGATCGCGATGACGCTCTTCACCGGGACCGTCGTCGGACTCCAGGGCTACGCGGCCCTCGACCAGATCGGCACCGCCGCGTTCACCGGATTCGTCTCCGCCTACTTCAACACCCGCGAGATCGCCCCCCTCGTCGCCGGACTCGCCCTCTCCGCGACCGTCGGCGCCGGCTTCACCGCCCAACTCGGCGCCATGCGCATCAACGAGGAGGTCGACGCGCTGGAGGGCATGGGCATCCGCTCCATGCCCTACCTCGTCACCACCCGCATCATCGCCGGGGTCGTCGCCATCATCCCGCTCTACGCCATCGGGCTGCTCTCCTCCTACGTCGCCTCCCGCTATGTGACCGTCCTGTTCAACGGGCAGTCCCGGGGGACGTACGACCACTACTTCAACCTCTTCCTCTCCCCGACGGACGTCCTGCTCTCCGTGCTGAAGGTACTGATCTTCAGCGTGATGGTGATCCTCGCCCACTGCTACTACGGCTTCCGCGCCTCGGGCGGCCCCGCCGGCGTCGGAGTCGCCGTCGGCCGCTCCGTGCGCAACGCGATCGTGCTGATCAGCGTCACCGACTTCTTCCTGTCGCTCGCCCTGTGGGGCGCGACCACGACCGTGAAGGTGGCGGGGTGAGATGAGCGGCCCCCGAGGAGAGACACTGCGCCACCGGCTGGCCGGGGTGGTGTTCGTCCTGGTTCCGGTCCTGCTGATCTGGCTGGCCGTCGCCGTCTACGACAAGGAGTTCACCGACTCCGACCCGGTGGTCGTCGAGACCGGCAGCGTCGGCAACCAGATGCACCCCGGCGCCGAGGTGAAGCTGCGCGGAGTCGTCGTCGGCGAGGTCCGCGCCATCGACGCCACCGGCGACGGGGCCCGCCTCACCCTCGCCATGAAGCCCGGCGCGCTGGACGACGTACCGTCCGACGTCCGCGCGCAGATGCTGCCGACCACGCTGTTCGGCGAGCGGTTCGTGGCCCTCGTACCGCCACCGGACCCGTCGGCCGAGACCCTGGCCGCCGGGGCCGTCGTCCCCCAGGACCGCTCCGAGAACGCCATCGAACTGCAGCAGGTCCTCGACGACGTCCTGCCGATGCTCACCGCCGTCCAGCCGCAGAAGCTCTCCGCCACCCTGTCGGCCGTCTCCCAGGCCCTGGAGGGCCGCGGGGACGAACTCGGCGAGACGCTGGCCCGCCTCGACCAGCACCTGGGGGAGTTCAACCCCCAGCTGCCCGCCCTCAACCGTGACCTCAAGGAACTCGTGAAGGTCAGCCATGTCTACGCGGACGCCGCGCCCGACATCATCACGGCGCTCACCGACTTCACCACCACCAGCGGCACCCTCGCCGAGCAGGAGGCCCGGCTCGCCGGCACCCTCGGCGCCACCACCCGGACGGCCGAGGACATGACGGCGTTCCTGCGGAAGAACGAGGACAACATCATCCGGCTCGGCGCCACGAGCCGGCCCACGCTGGAACTCCTCGCCGAGTACTCCGCCGCCTTCCCCTGCACCCTGCGCACCCTCGCCGAGTTCGTACCCGCGATGGACAAGGCCCTCGGCAAGGGCACCGGCCGGCCCGGCATCCACGTCGACCTCACCACCGTCCCCTCGCGCGGCGCCTACCGGCCCGGCGGCGACACCCCGGTCTACGGCTCCGGAGGCGGCCCCCGCTGCCCGTCGGTGCCCTACGTCGGCTCACTGCCCCGGCCCGCCGCGCCGGCCGCCACCCCGGCGGCCGGGCAGGACCTCGGACCCGCCAACTCCCCGTCCGAGAACGACCTCGTCAACGAACTCCTCGCCCCCGCCGCCGGGAAGAGCCCCGGCGACCTGCCCGACTGGAGCAGCCTCCTGGTCGGCCCCGTCTACCGCGGTACGGAGGTGACCCTCGGATGACCGCCGGCGACCACGCGCACACCCGGCGCCGCCCGCTGACCGGACCGCTGCTCAAGTCCCTCGCCTTCGTGGTGGTCACCGTCCTCGCCACCACCGTCCTGGGCCTGAGCGTCGCCGGCACCGGAGTCGACTCCGGTACCGGCACCACCACCTACAAGGCACTGTTCACCGACGTCACCGGACTCGTCGACGGCGACAGCGTACGGATCTCCGGGGTGGAGGTCGGCGAGGTCACCGACGTACGGGTGGTGCGACGGCGCACCGCCCAGGTCACGTTCACGGTCCGCGACGACCGCACCCTGCCCCGCTCGACCACGGCGGCCGTGAAGTACCTCAACATGGTCGGCCAGCGGTACGTCTCCCTCGACCGCGGCAGCGGCGACCTCACCGGCACCCTGGAGGCGGGCGGCACCGTCCCGCTGGACCGCACCACGCCCGCCCTCGACCTGACCCTGCTGTTCAACGGCTTCAAGCCGCTGTTCGAGGGGCTGTCGCCGAAGGACGTCAACGAACTCGCCGGTTCGATCGTGCAGGTGCTCCAGGGCGAGGGTGCCACCGTGGACAGCCTGATGCGCCACATCGGCTCCCTCGGTACGACGGTCGCCGCCAAGGACAAGGTGATCGGCGAGGTCGTGGAGAACCTCGGCACCGTCCTGGACACCCTCAACGACCGCGAGGACGGCTTCGACGACCTCGTCGTCACCCTCCAGGAACTCGTCAGCGGCTTCAACGAGGACCGCGAACCCCTCGGTAAGGCCGTCACCGCCATGAGCGAACTCACCACGGTCACCGCCGATCTCCTCGACGACGGACGCGAGCCCCTGAAGCAGGACATCCGCGAACTGGGCCGGCTCTCGACGAACCTCGGCGAACACACGCCGCAGATCGAGGACTTCCTCGAGAAGACCCCCGCGAAGATGACCGCGCTGGCCCGTCTGTCGTCGTACGGATCGTGGTTCAACCTCTACCTGTGCGAGGCGCGCGTGAGCGGAGTGACCACCTCCGACGGCTCCGAGCCGCCGACCGGGATCGCGGTCACCGAAGCGAGGTGCCGCGGATGAGACGCCCGCACATCAAGCCCGTGAAGGAACGCAACCCCGTCGCCGTCGGCGTCGTGGGGCTGGTCCTGATCACCCTGATCGGCCTGCTCGCCTACCACGTGGACCGGCTGCCGTTCGGCGGCGGCACCACCTACAGCGCCGACTTCTCCGAGGCCGCGGGACTGGGCGAGGGCGACGAGGTACGCATCGCGGGCGTCAAGGTCGGCAAGGTCACCGGCGTCGCGCTCGACGGCGCCAAGGTGAAGGTCACCTTCGAGGTCGAGGACGCCTGGCTCGGCGACCGCACCACCGCCGCCATCGCCATCAAGACCGTCCTCGGCGACAAGTACCTGGCCCTGGACCCGCTCGGCTCCGGCCGCCAGGACCCCGGCAGCCGCATCCCGCTCACCCGCACCACCTCCCCGTACGACGTCACGCAGGCGTTCCAGGATCTCAGCGGCACCGTCGACGACATCGACACCCGGCGGCTCGCGGAGAGCTTCGAGACCATCTCCGACACCTTCGAGAACTCCCCGCCGCACGTCCGTAAGGCCGCCACCGGACTGTCCGACCTGTCGACGACCATCTCCGAACGCGACGCGAAACTCGCCGAACTCCTCAAGGGCAGCGCCACGTTCACCAAGACGCTGGAGAACAACAAGTCCGGCTTCGAGACCCTCATCGAGGACAGCGGCCCCCTGCTCGGCGAACTCCGCGACCGCCGCAGCGCCATCCGCGCCCTGCTCAAGGGCAGCCGCGACCTCGGCAGCGAACTCGGCGGCCTCGTCGAGGACAACGAGAAGCAGCTCGGCCCCACCCTCAAGGCCCTCGGCCGCGTCACCACCGTCCTGGAGAAGAACAACACCCAGCTCGGCAGGACCCTCGCACTGGTCGGCCCGTACTACCGCCTGGTCGGCAACACCGTCGGCAACGGGCGCTGGTTCGACAGCTATCTGTGCGGTGTCGTACCCCGCGACTACCTGCCCGCGGCCTCCCGGCCCGAGACCGGATGCCTGCCGCCGAAACAGCCGGCCACGGCCCAGGGGAGCGGTGAGTGATGGCCCGACGCCGAAAGATCCTCACCGGGGTCCTCGCCCTCCTGGTGCTCGTCACCGGCGGCCTGGCCGCCGCCCGCGCGCTCGAGGCCGACGGCACCCGCCTCACCGCCTACTTCGACCGCGCCACCGGCGTCTACGCCGGCTCCGATCTGCGCATCCTCGGCGTACGCGTCGGCGAGGTGGAGTCGGTGCACCCGCGGGGCACCACCGTCCGCGTCGGCCTGCGCCTCGACGAGGGGGTGAAGGTCCCCGAGGGCGCGCGGGCCGTCGTCGTCGCGCCCAGCGTCGTCGCCGACCGCTATGTGCAGCTCACCCCCGCCTACAGCGAGGGCCCCGCCCTCGCCGACGGCGCCGTACTGCCCGCCTCCCGCAACCACCTCCCCGTCGAGATCGACCAGATCTACGACTCCCTCACCGACCTCAGCGACGCCCTCGGCCCCGACGGCGCCAACTCCGACGGCGCCCTGTCCGACCTGCTGAGGACCGGCGCCGACAACCTCGACGGCAACGGCGACGCCATCGGCGACAGCGTCGAGGAGTTCGGCAAGGCGGCCAAGACCCTCGACGGCAGCAGCGGCGACCTGTTCAAGACCCTCGGCAGCCTGCAGACCTTCACCACCATGCTCAAGGACAAGGACACCGACGTACGCACCGCGCAGGAACGCCTGGACGAGGTCGTCGGCTTCTTCGCCGACAACAAGGACGATCTCACCGGCGCGCTGGAGGAACTCGGCAAGGCCCTCGGCCGGGTCAAGACCTTCATCGAGGACAACCGGGGCGAACTGAAGGACAACGTCGACCGGCTCGTCCCCATCACCCGCACCCTGGTCGAGCAACGCGCCTCGCTGGCCGAGGCGCTGGACGTGGCCCCGCTGGCCGCGGGCAACATCGTGAGTGCCTACGACCCCGACACCCGCACCATCGACGGCCGCGCCAACCTCAACGAGATCAGCATGGGCGGCCCGCTGCTGCCGCTGCCCGTGACCGGTGCCGGTGACGGGACGAAGGGGGACGGCCGATGAAGCGCGTCGCGTTCACCGGCCGGGTGGCCGGCCTCACCGTGGGCGGACTGATCGCCCTCGGCCTCGGCTTCACCCTCGCCCTCGGCGCGGTCGCCGTGGGACCGCCGCGCTTCGACGGCATCGAGGACCTGCCACTGCCCGGCGGCGCCGACCTCGGCGACCACCCCTACACCGTCACCGCCGAACTCCAGGACGTGCTCAGCCTGGTCCCGCACGCCGCCGTGAAGGTCGGCGACGTCGACGTCGGCCGGATCACCCGTGTCGAACTCGGCCGCGACGACTGGTCCGCCCGCGTCACCATGGAGATCAACGGCGATGTACGGCTGCCCGCCGACGCCACCGCAAGGCTCGAACAGTCCAGCCTGCTGGGCGAGAAGTACGTCCAGCTCGCCGCCCCCGCCGAGGAGACCGGAGCGGGGAGGCTGACCGACGGCAGCGTCATCCCGCTGGACCGCACCAGCCGCACCACCGAGGTCGAGGAGGTGTTCGGCGCGCTGTCCCTGCTCCTCAACGGCGGCGGAGTCGGCCAGCTCAGGACCATCACCCGGGAGCTCAACGCGGCCCTCGGCGGCCGCGAACCCCGCATCCGCTCCGTGCTCAAGCGGATCGACGTCCTGGTGACCGACCTCGACGAGCACCGCGGGGACATCACCGACGCCCTCGACGCCGTCAACCGGCTCTCCTCCACCCTCGCCACCCGCAAGGACGACGTCGGCACCGTCCTCACCGGCCTCTCGCCCGGACTGAAGACGCTGGAGAAGCAGCGCGGCTCCCTGCTGACCATGCTGCGCTCCCTCGACACGCTCTCCGGCGTCGCCGTCACCACGATCAACGCGAGCAAGGACGACATGATCGCCGACCTCAAGGCCCTCGCGCCGACGCTGAAGGCGCTCGCCGACGCGGGCACGGACCTGCCCGACTCGCTCCAGGTGCTGATGACGTACCCGTTCACCGACGAGGTGCTGAACGGGGTGAAGGGCGACTACCTCAACGCGTATCTGAACATCGCCGCCGTACCGGGGACGCGGGTGATCCCGCCGGTCGTGGACGAGGAGACACCTGCTCCGACCGCGACCGCCACACCGCCGGGCGAGACGGGCAGGGGCGCGAAGAAGCGGCCCCCCTCGCCGCTGCCACTGCCCTCCGTCTCCGTCTCCGGGTCCGTGTCCGGGTCCGGGGGTGAACGCGGGTGATCACCCTCGCCGTACGGCTGAAGAACGTCGCCTTCCTCCTCATCGCCGTCCTCACCCTGTCGTTCCTCGGCATCCGGTACGCCGATCTCGGGCGGTACGTGGGCGTCGCCGACTACTACACGGTGGACGTCCACCTTCCGCGCACCGGCGGGCTCTTCACCCACTCCGACGTGACGTACCGGGGCGTCTCCGTGGGCCGGGTCGGTCCGATCGGGCTGACCGACGAGGGGGTCGTCGCCGAACTCCGTATCAAGAAGTCCGCGCCGCGTATCCCCGCCGACACCAAGGCCGTGGTCGCCGGGCTGTCCGCCGTGGGCGAGCAGTACATCGATCTGCGGCCCGAGAGCGACGGCTCCCCCTACCTCACCGACGGCACCCGCATCGAACAGGCCGACACCCAGGTGCCGGCCCCCGTCACCGACGTCCTCAGCAGCGTCGACGAGCTCGTGAGCTCCATGCCGCTGGAGGATCTGCGCACGGTCGTCGACGAGTTCGGCACAGCGTTCGACGGGCACGGCGACGACCTCCAGGCACTGATCGACAGCGGCGGCGACTTCGTCGAGGCCGCCGACCGCGCCCTGCCCTCCACCACGCTGCTCATCAACGACGGCGAGACCGTCCTGCGCACCCAGGCCCAGGAGGCCAAGGCCATCCGCGACTTCGCCACCGGGGCGGAGGAACTGGCCCGCGCCCTCAAGGGCTCCGACGCCGACCTGCGCCGCCTCCTCGCCGTCACCCCCGAGGCCGCCACCCAGGTCAGCGGACTGCTCCGGGACCTCGACCCGAGCCTCGGCGTCGTCCTCGCCAACCTCCTCACCACCTCCGAGGTCGCCGTCACCCGGCAGCGCGGCATCGAGGAACTCCTGGTGAAGTACCCGGCGGCCGTCTCCGCCGGAGCCACCGCCGTCGACGGAGGGAAGCTGAACCTCGGCATGGCCGTCACCTTCTTCGCCCCCCTGCCCTGCACCGACGGATACGGCGCCACCCGCTACCGCAACGGCCTCGACCTCGGCACCGCCCCCGCCCTCAACACCGGCGCGGCCTGCACCGCGCCCGCCTCCACCGGGGCGAACGTCCGCGGCTCGGGGAACGCCCCGAAGGGCGGCGCGGTACCCGAACCGGCCAGACCCGGCTCCCTGCCCTCGGGCAGCGGCGGGGCTGCCGGCCTTCCCGGCGCCCTCGCCCTGCCCGGACAGAGCGGCGAGGCACCGGACGACCTGTCCGGCCTCCTCCCCATCGGCGGTACGCGATGAGAAGGGCCCGGATCCTCACCGGAGCGGCGCTGGCGCTGGCGGTCGGTTTCTGCGGTACGGGAGCGTGGACGTACGCGCAGGCCCGTACCGACGACTCGCTCGCCTACGGCAGGGAGCGGGACGCCGCGCTCGCCGACGGGCGCGCGGGCATCGCGGCCCTCACCACGCTCGACGCCTCCACCCGGCAGCGCGCGGAGCAGGGCATTCGCGCCTGGCGCGCCGCCGCCACCGGGCCGCTGCGCGAGGAACTGGGCGGCACCGACGCCAAGGCCGGCACCTCGGCGCGCGGCACGGTCACCGAGGCCGCCGTCACCGCGCTCGACACCCGGTCCGGCACGGCCAAGCTCATCGCCACCGTCCGCGTCGAGATCACACCCGCCGGCACCGGGCGGCCGGCCACCGACCGCAAACGCCTGGAGGCGGTCCTGGCCCGCACGGGCGACGGCGAGTGGAAGGTCAGGGCGCTGAACGCCGTACCGGTCGAGGCCGAGAAGGAGGGCGGGGACCGATGACGCCGACACGACTGCCGGGCGAGGACGTGCCGGTGGAGACCGAGACCGTCGAGACGGAGAACGGGCGGGAGCCGGCCGCGGAGGTGCCGGCCGGGCGGTTACGGCGGGCAGGTCTCGGCGTCCTGATCGCCGCGCTCGTCCTCGGCGGCGGCGGATTCCTGTACGGCGCCCACCAGCTGAGGTCGTCCGCGCCCGCACAGAACCGGGCGCTCACCGACACCGGGGCCACCACCCGAGTCGCCGGCGACGTCGGCAGCGCCCTCGCCCGGATCTTCTCCTACACACCGGAGGGCACCGCCGCCGCCGAACGGTCCGCACGCACCGTCCTCGACGGCCGCGCCGCCCGCCAGTACGAAACCCTCTTCGCCCGGGTCCGCGACGACCTCACCGAACAGCGCGTCACCCTCAGCACCCGCGCCGTCCGCACCGGAGTGATCGAACTCGACGGCGACGAGGCCCACTTGCTGGTCTTCCTCGACCAGACCTCCCACAAGGGCGGCAGCAAGGCCGAGGTCACCACCGCGGCGGCCCAACTCAGCGTCACGGCACGGCTCGAGGGCGACCGGTGGCGGATCGTCGACATCAAGGCCCGCTGACCATGCGCGGCAGACTGGAGCACCCCATGAAACGCGCGGTCCGCGCCCTCGCCGGTACCCGGCCGCTGCCGGCCCTGGCCCTCGCCCTCACCCTCGTCGCGGGCGGCTTCGCCGTTTGGGCGGGACAGGACTGGTACGACGCGGCCCACGACGACCGGGCGGCCTACGCCGGGCAGCGGGACGCGGTCCTCGCCGCCGGGGAGCAGGCCGTGCAGAACCTCAACACGCTCGACCACCGCGATGTGAACCGGGGTCTCGACCTCTGGGAGTCGTCCACCACCGGCGAACTGCACGAACAACTCATCACCGGCCGCACCGAGTTCGCCGATCAGGTGAAGGCGGCGAAGACGGTCACCACGGCCCGGGTGCTGTCCGGCGCGGTCACCGAACTTGACGACCGGGCGGGCCGCGCCCGGGTGCTGGTCGCCCTGCGCGTCACCGTGAAGGCGGACGACGGGGCGAAGACCGACAAGGACAGCCGCATGCTCGGCGAACTCACCCGGACCGACGGCCGGTGGAAGCTCAGCGCCCTCGGCCAGGCGCCCGTGGGCGGCACATCGGACGGCTGACCCGGTCCCGTACCGCAGCAGCCGGCCGCACCGAGGAGGACACCGCACCATGTCGACGACCCGCCACCACATCAACCGCCAGCGCCGCCGCCAGGCCCGCGAGACCCGGCCGGCCGGGCCGCCGCAGGGCGCGCCGGGCGAGGCCCACGAGCCCCGTCCGACCGCGTCCGCCGGGCCGGCGCGGGGTGCAGGGGGCCGGGGCCGTGCGTCCGGCACCGCGGTGCCGTCCGGGCGCGCGACGGATCCGGACGCGGGCGGCGACGAGAAGGGCGCCCGCGTACGGGCGCGCCGCCCGGCGGGCCTCCTCGTGCTCTGTGCGCTGACCCTGCTCCTCGGCGGCTTCGCCGGCTGGGCGCACGCGAAGGCCGGGGCGCTGCGGGACGAACCGGCGCGGCGGAACACCGCCCTCTCCGATCCGGCCCGCACCGGAGAGATCAAGGGACAGACCGCCGAGGCCGTCGACGCGCTCTTCTCCTACGACCACACCGACCCCGGCGCCCTCGAGAAGGCCGCGGACGGCCTCCTCACCGGCCAGGCCGTCGAGCAGCACAGGACTTTGCTCGCCGACGTCCGCGAGCGGGCCGACGCACAGAAGGCCGTGATCACCACGACGGTCACCGACAGCGCGGTCGAGCGGATCGACGGCGACCGCGCCCGGGTCCTCGTCTACGCCGACCAGAGCAGCGTGAGCACCGCCGGGAGCACGAAGAAGGCCAAGGGCGCGAAGGACGCGCAGGACGAGGGCGTGTACGCGGGGGCCATGCTCGCCGTCGACGTCGTGCGCCGCGACGGGCGCTGGCTCGTCTCCGGCATCGACACCTTCGGCCGCTGAGGCCCGGACGACCGTACGACCCGCCCCGACACCGACGGATCCGACAGGAGCGACAGCCATGCCCGTACGCCGCGCCCGACGCCCGTATGCAGGGCGGACCCGCAGGGGACTGCGGACGACCGCCGTCGCCGTGGCGGCCATGGCGGCCCTCACCGCCTCCCAGGCGCCCGGCCTCACCGGGGACCGCCACGCCGACCCGTTCGCCGACGACGTCCTCGTACCGGTGGGGGACGGCCCGTACGCCGGGCCCGCCGCTCCGGACGACGGCTCGTACCACACCGAACTCCCGCCCCTGGACACGGCGGAGGCGGCCCAGGCCGCGTCGGCGCCCCCCGCGCTGGTGCGGGACCTGCGGTCCCAGTCGGGCATCCCGGCGACCGTGCTGCGCGCCTACCGTGCCGCCGAGACCTCCGTCGGCGCCTCCGACCCCGGCTGCCGGCTGCCGTGGGAGCTGCTCGCGGCGATCGGCAAGGTCGAGTCGGGGCAGGCGCGCGGCGGCGCCGTCGACCGGAACGGCACGACGCTGGGCCGGATCACCGGCCCGCCGCTCGACGGCCGGGGGTTCGCCCTGATCCGGGACACCGACGGGGGCGTCCACGACGGGGACACGGTCTACGACCGCGCGGTGGGGCCGATGCAGTTCCTGCCGTCCACCTGGGCCCGCTGGGGCGCGGACGGCAACGGGGACGGCCGCGCCGACCCGAACAACATCTTCGACGCGGCCCTCGCGGCCGGCCACTATCTGTGCGCCGGCGACCGGGACCTGGGGCGGGCGGCCGACCTGGACCGGGCGATCCTCAGCTACAACCACTCGGAGGCGTATCTGCGGCTGGTCCGGCACTGGCTGGAGTTCTACGGCCGCGGGGTCCACACCGTCCCCGACGGCAAGGGCGTCATCCCGAGGAGCCCCGGCGCCGGCGGCGACACCCCGGCGACCGAACCCGTCGACGGCGGGAGCGGCGGCGACGGCGACGGGGGCGGCGGCATCGTCATCGGCCCGGACCCGAGTACGCCGGGCAGTCCCGGACCGTCCTCCGGCCCCTCGCCCTCGCCCACCCCGGATCCGACCTCGCCGGAGCCGTCCCCGGATCCGACCACCACCACGCCGACGGATCCCCCGACGAGCGAGGACCCCTCCACGGAGCCGCCGGGCGGGACCACCTCGCCCACACCGGACCCGAGTCCTTCGCCCACCGCGTCGGACGACTGCGACGGGGAGCCGGCGACACCCGGCCCCGAGGCGACCCCGGCCACCTCGCCCTGCCCGACCGTCCCGGCGACCCCCGCCGGGTGAGGCCGGTCAGCCCAGCTGGTCCATCCCGGCCGGGTTCGGCCAGCTCTGCGCGCCCTGCCAGCCCGCCGCCGGCGCCATGGAGAGCCCGTCGGTGCCCCTGACCTGGGCGGCCGTGAGGCCACCCTGGGCGGGCACGCCGGGCGGCGTGGGGCCGGTGGGCAGCGGCATCTGGGCGGCCACCGGTGCCGGCGCGGGGTACGGCGGGACGGGCATCTGCGCCTGCGCCGCGGGCGCGAGCGGCTGGGCGGGGGCCGGTACGGGCGCCGGCTGGGGGACCGGCGCCGGTACCGGCTGCGGCGCGGGCTGGGGGACCTGCTGCGGCACGGCCTGCGGTATGGGCTGCGGTACGGGCTGGGGCGCGGGCTGAGCGCCCTGCTGCGGCATCCCCGGCTGTCCCGGAATCCCCGAGAGACCCGAGAGTCCCGGTATCCCCTGCGCACCCTGCGTCCCCGCGCTCGTCACCACCGAGGCGGCCGCCGGCACCGGCACCCCGACGCCGGGGCCCACCGCGGGGGCGGCCGCGGCTGCGGGGAGCGGCATGCCGGTGCCGGTGCCGGTGCCCGCGGCGGCGGCGAGCTCCGGGGCACCGACACCGGCGGTCTGTGCGGCGAGCCCCCGCATGCCCGCCCCGTTGGTCTCGCTCATCAGACGGTCCACCGCCGCCGTACCCGAGCTGTAGCTGGTCCCCGGGGCGTGCTCGGGCCCGGCGGCTCCCCTCCTGGGCGCCCCGTAGAGCACCTGTTCCAGGCCGGTCACCAGGCGGCGCACGTCCACTTGGGGGCGTACCACGAGACGCAGGAAGCGGCTGGACGAGCCGATCTTGTTGCCGCACTCGCGGACCAGGATCCGGTGCTCGGTGAGCATCCGGTCACGGACCACGGTCCCCTCGGCGCCCACCGGGAGGCGTACGAAGAGGAAGTTGCCCTGGGACGGGTACACGGTGAGTCCGGGCAGTGAGGAGAGCTGGCCGGACATGTCCATCCGGTCGCGGCGCACCTGGTGGAGGCTCTGCACATACTCGGGGCCGTGCTCCTTCAGCATGAACACCACGTGCTCGGCGAAGGAGTTGAGGTTCCACTTGGGCAGCATGGAGCGGACCCGGCCGGCGAGGGCCGGGTTGGCGACCAGATAGCCGAAGCGGATGCCGTGCAGGCCGAAGTTCTTGCCGAGGCTGCGCAGCACGATCACGTTGGGGCGCAGCATCGCCTCATGGACCACGCTCGGTTCGTTCTCCGCGTCGGCGAACTCCAGGAAGGACTCGTCGATCACCACCAGGTCCAGATCGGCCATGGCGTCCATGAACTGCACGATCGCGTGCTTGTGCAGGAAGCCGCCGTCGGGGTTGTTGGGGTTGCAGATGACGGCGACCTTGGTGCCGCGGGCGCGGATGAACTCGGCGTACTGCGCGAGGTCGAGGGCGAAGCCGCTGGACTCCTGGAGCGGGAACATGTCGACCCGCTTGCCGGTCTCCATGGGCTGGTCGGTCCAGCGGCCGAAGGTGGGGACGGGGACGGCGAGGGACTCACGGACGAGGAGGTGGTCGATCCAGGTGATGAGTTCGGTGGACCCGTTGCCCATCGCCACGCACTGCGGGGGGAGCTGGAGCAGGCTGCACAGTTCGGCCGTGATGGTGTCGGCGCTGCTCGGGTAGTACGTGATGATCTCGCGCAGCCGCGTCGCCATGTCCTCGAACATGGCGGGGGTCGGGAAGTACGGATTGCAGGGGATGCAGAAGTCCACCGGGCCGGCCCCGTCGCTCTCCCGTGTCAGCGCCGCCATCGACGGGCTGTGTGCCGCGGTGCCGCGGAACAACGAGGTGACGCTGTCGGCCATGGAACCTCCGTGTGTGACGGGCCCGTTGGGGACGAACGGGCCCGTCAAAGCCTGGGTGGCCCGCGCGGGGGAGCACGGGCCACCCAGGAGTACGCACCGCGGACCGCCACCGTTCAGCTCATGTGAGGAAAATGTGACGGAGGCGGTTCACGGGAACCCGGGCGCCTCAGGCGCCGAACGAGTGCACCGTCGTCGTCCGGTACGTCCGGCCCGGCCGCAGCACCGTCGAGGGGAACGACGGCTGGTTCGGGGAGTCCGGGAAGTGCTGGGTCTCCAGGCACAGTCCGTCGCCCTGCCGGTAGACCCGGCCGCTGGTGCCGACGAGGGTGCCGTCGAGGAAGTTGCCGGAGTAGAACTGCAGCCCCGGCTCGTTCGTCGCGATCCGCAGGGTGCGGCCGGAGGACGGGTCGCGCAGCGTGGCGACGTGTTCCGGGCGGGCGGTGATGCCCTTGTCGAGCACCCAGTTGTGGTCGAAGCCCTGCCCGTACAGCACCTGCTGGTGCGCGGTACGGATGTCCCGGCCGACCGGCTTGGCGCGGCGGAAGTCGAAGGGGGTGGCGGCGACCCGCGCCAGTTCGCCCGTGGGGATCAGCCCCGCGTCGACCGGGGTGTAGCGGGAGGCGTCGACGGTCAGCTCGTGGTCGTGGATAGAGCCGCTGCCCTCGCCCGCGAGGTTCCAGTAGACGTGGCTGGTGAGGTTGACGACGGTGGCCCTGTCGGTGGTGGCCTCGTAGTCGACGCGCCAGTCGCCGTCGCGGGTGAGCGTGTACGTGACCTTCGTACGGAGCGTGCCCGGGTAGCCCATCTCGCCGTCGACGCTGGTGTAGTACAGGTGGAGGCCGACGTCGGAGCCCCGGGTGAACGGCTCGACGTCCCAGACCCGCTTGTCGAAGCCCTGGGCGCCGCCGTGCAGGGTGTTCTCGCCGTCGTTGACGGAGAGCTGGTACGCGGTGCCGTCGAGGGTGAAGCGGCCCTTGTCGATGCGGTTGCCGTAACGGCCGATCAGCGCGCCGAAGTACGGGCTGGAGGCGACGTACTCCTCGAGGGTGCCGAAGCCGAGGGAGACGTTGGTGTACCGGCCGCGGCGGTCGGGGATCTCCAGCGACCGGACGATGCCGCCGTAGGAGAGGACCTCCATCCGGGTGCCGCCGTTCTCCAGCGCCCAGCTGTGCACCTTGGTGCCGTCCGCGAGCCTGCCGAAGAGCGTCCGGGCCGGCCTGCCCCGGCCCGGCGCGGCGTACGCCGTCCCGCCGAGGGCGGTGGCGGCGACCCCGGCCGCGGCGGCTCCCGCGATGACCGTGCGTCTGTTCAGTTCCATGTACGGCTCCCGAAAAGGAAAGGGCCCCGCCTTCCGGCGGGGCCCGAGCTGACTTACGAACCGGACTTGCGCTTGTTCCACACGTCGAAGCCGACCGCGGCCAGCAGGACCAGGCCCTTGATGACCTGCTGCCAGTCGGTGCCGATGCCGACGAGGTTCATACCGTTGTTCAGCACGCCCAGGACCAGACCGCCGATGATCGCGCCGAGGACCGTGCCGACGCCGCCGCTCATCGACGCGCCGCCGATGAACGAGGCGGCGATGGCCTCCAGCTCGAAGTTGAGGCCGGCCTTGGGAGAGGCCGCGTTGAAGCGGGCGGCGAACACCAGACCCGCCAGGGCCGCGAGCATGCCCATGTTCAGGAAGACCAGGAAGGTGACCTTCTTGTCCCGCACACCCGACAGCTTGGCCGCGGGCAGGTTGCCGCCGATGGCGTAGATGTGGCGGCCGATGACGGCGTTGCGCATCACGTAGCCGAAGCCGACGAGCAGCGCGCCGAGGATCAGCAGCACGATCGGGGCACCCTTGTAGCTGGCCAGCAGCATCGTCACGACGAGGATGGCGGCACCCAGCGCGACGAGCTTCAGCAGGAACAGCTTGGCGGGGAGGACCTCGAGGTCGAACTCCTTCTGGCGGCGCCGGTCGCGGACCTCCTGGAGGACCACGAGCGCGATCAGTCCGATGCCGAGGAGCAGGGTGAGGTTGTGGTAGTTGGTCTCCGGGCCGACCTCGGGCATGAAGCCGTTGGCGACCGTCTGCAGGCCCTTGGGGAACGGGCCGAGGGTCTGGCCCTCCAGGAAGATCTCGGTGAGACCGCGGAAGGTCAGCATGCCCGCGAGGGTCACGATGAACGACGGTATGCCGCCGTAGGCGATGAACCAGCCCTGTATCGCGCCGGCCAGGGCGCCCACGGCCAGACAGAGGATCACCGCGACCGGCCAGGGCAGATCGTTCCTGACCATGAAGACGGCGGCCATCGAGCCGACGAACGCCGTCAGCGACCCGACCGAGAGGTCGATGTGGCCCGCGATGATGACCAGCATCATGCCGATCGCGAGGATCAGGATGTAGCTGTTCTGCAGCACCAGGTTGGACACGTTGCGCGGCAGCAGCAGGTCGCCGTCGGTCCACACCGCGAACAGCGCCACGATGAGACCCAGGGCGATCAGCATGCCGTACTGGCGCATGTTGCGGCGCATGCCGTCCAGCATCAGCTGGAGCAGGCCGTCACCGCTGCCCGCCCCGTTCTTGCCCGGCGGCGCGGCCGCCGGCGTCTTGTCGGTGACTTCGGTGCTGCTCATCGGGATACCTCTTTGTCCTTCGTCATCTGACGCATCAGCGATTCCTGGGAGGCCTCGGCCCGCGAGAACTCACCGGTCAGCCGCCCCGCGGCCATCGTGTAGATGCGGTCGCACATGCCGAGCAGTTCGGGCAGCTCGGAGGAGATGAAGACGACCGCCTTGCCCTCGGCGGCCAGCTTGTCGATGACCGTGTAGATCTCGTACTTGGCGCCGACGTCGATGCCGCGCGTCGGCTCGTCGAGGATCAGCACATCGGGACCCGCGAAGATCCACTTGCTGAGGACGACCTTCTGCTGGTTGCCGCCGGACAGCTTGCCCACCGGCTCGAACACCGTCGGGGCCTTGATGTTCATCGACTTCCGGAAGCGCTCGGAGACCTGCCGCTCCTCGTGCTCGTCCACCACACCGCGCCTGGCGACCTTCTTCAGGGCGCTGAGCGAGATGTTGCGGTTGATGGTGTCGATGAGGTTCAGCCCGAAGTGCTTGCGGTCCTCGGTGACGTACGCGATGCCGTGTCCGACCGCCTCCGGGACGGTCTTCGTACGGATCTCCGTGCCGTCCTTGAGGACGGTGCCGGCGGCGTGCCGGCCGTAGGTGCGGCCGAAGACGCTCATCGCGAGTTCGGTACGGCCCGCGCCCATCAGGCCGGCGATGCCGACGATCTCACCGCGCCGCACCTCGAGGGACACGTCGTCGACGACCTTGCGCTGCTGGTCGATCGGGTGGTGCACGGTCCAGTTGCGGATCTCCAGGGCCGGGGCGGCGCCCTCCTCCGGCTGGTGCGGGGTGCGCTCCGGGAAGCGGTGCTCCAGGTCGCGGCCGACCATGCCGGAGATGATCCGGTCCTCGCTGGTCTCCTCGGCCTTCACGTCGAGCGTCTCGATGGTCCGCCCGTCCCGCAGGATCGTCACCGAGTCGGCGACCTTGCGGATCTCGTTCAGCTTGTGCGAGATGATGATCGAGGTGATGCCCTGTTCCTTCAACTCCAGGATGAGATCGAGGAGTTTGTCGCTGTCCTCGTCGTTCAGGGCCGCGGTCGGCTCATCCAGGATGAGCAGCTTCACCTTCTTCGAGAGCGCCTTCGCGATCTCCACCAGCTGCTGCTTGCCCACGCCGATGTCGGCGACGCGGGTGTCCGGGTGGTCGGAGAGCCCGACCCGGCGCAGCAGCTCGGTGGCGTGCTTGAGGGTGGCGTTCCAGTTGATGAACCCGCGCGTGGCGTGCTCATTGCCGAGGAAGATGTTCTCCGCGAGGGAGAGGAACGGCGACAGCGCCAGTTCCTGGTGGATGATGACGATGCCGCGCTGCTCGCTGGCCCGGATGTCCTTGAACTCGCAGGGCTCTCCCTCGAAGAGGATGTCCCCCTCGTAGCTGCCGTGCGGATGGACGCCGGAGAGGACCTTCATGAGGGTCGACTTGCCGGCGCCGTTCTCACCGCAGATGGCGTGGACCTCGCCCTCCCGGACGGTCAGGGTGACGTCCGACAGCGCCTTGACGCCGGGAAAGGTCTTGACGATCGAGCGCATTTCCAGGACGGGTCCCGCCATGGTCGTGCCTTCCAATCCTTGAAGGGGCCCGGTTACTTGAGCTGGTCCTCGGTGTAGTAGCCGCCGTCGACCAGGATCTGCTTGTAGTTGGACTTGTCGACGCTGACCGGCTGCAGCAGGTAGGCGGGGACGACCTTGGAGCCGTTGTCGTACGACTTGGTGTCGTTGACCTCGGGCTTCTTGTCGTTCAGGACCGAGTCGACCATGTTCGCGGCGACCTTGGCGAGCTCGCGCAGGTCCTTGAAGACGGTCTGGGTCTGCTGGCCCGAGATGATCGACTTCAGCGAGGCGACCTCGGCGTCCTGGCCGGTGACGACGGGCATGGCCTTGCTGCCGGAGCCGTAGCCGTCCGACTTCAGGGCGGACAGGATGCCGATGGAGATGCCGTCGTAGGGCGAGAGCACCGCGTCGACCCGGGCGCTGCGGTAGCTGGAGGTGAGCAGGTCGTCCATGCGCTTCTGCGCGGTGCCGCCGTCCCAGCGCAGCGTGGTGACCTGGTTGAGGTCGGTCTGCTTGGAGCGGACGACCAGCTGGCCCTTGTCCATGTACGGCTTCAGGACGTTCATCGCGCCCTGGAAGAAGTACCGGGTGTTGTTGTCGTCGTTGGAGCCGGCGAACAGCTCGATGTTGAAGGGGCCCTTCTTGCCGGCCTTCAGCCCCAGCTTCTCGACGATGTAGCCGCCCTGCAGCTCGCCGACCTTCTCGTTGTCGAACGAGGCGTAGTAGTCGACGTTCTCGGTGCCGAGGATCAGCCGGTCGTAGGAGACGACCGGGATGTCGGCGTCCTTGGCCTGCTGCAGGACGTTGCCCAGGGACTTGTTGTCGATCGCCGCCACGATCAGGGCGTCCACACCCTGCGTGATCATGTTCTCGATCTGCGAGACCTGCTGGTCCGGGTCGTCCTCACCGAAGACCAGCTTGGTCTTGAACCCCTTGGCCTTCAGCTCCTTCTCGACGTTGGCGCCGTCGGCGATCCAGCGCTCGGAGGACTTGGTCGGCATCGCGATGCCGATGGTGGCGCCGTCGCTGCCGCCCTTGTCCTCCTCGCTGCCGCCCTCGCCGCTCTGGCCGCAGGCGGACAGGGTCAGGGCGAGGGAGGCGGCGGTGGCCACGGCGGCGAGTGCGGCTCTGCGATTACGCATGATCATCATCCTTGATGTGTGTGCGGGGTCGGTCCGGACGGGCGAGGCGCTTCCGGGGGTGGAACGGGTGACCGAGAACAGGGTGTGTGCGATTGTGCGCGGCTGTGTCTACTTCTGTGAAGCCGGTTTTCCGGAACGTTATGACGAAATCTCGAACCGGCTCTGGGTGCCCGGGAGTCGGGACCCGAGCGGCGCCATGTCGCCGTCCGCGCCGTGCCGCGCCAGCAGGTCCAGCGCCAGCCGGCCGCGCCGCACCCGCTCCTTGGCGGTCGCCAGGGTCAGCTCCCGCATGTGGTGGCCGTACGGGTAGATGCCGGGCGCCTTGGCCAGGCCGAACTTCAGATACAGCGGGGCGCCGCGCCGGATGAGCTCGGCGACCTCGTACATCCGCACATAGCCGCCGAGGTCGTCCGGCGCCTCGATGTACATGTCCATCGGGGTGGCCGAAACCCGTCGTATCTCGGTGAGGTGAGCGAGCGTCAGATCGCTGGGCACGTTGATGGAGTCGGCGCCGAGCCGCTCGTAGACGGCGAACGAGGCCGGGTTCACCGGGCCGACGAGCGCCGACAGCTTCAGTGTGGTGTCGGCGGGCAGCAGCCCGGCCGCACGGGCCCGGTGCAGTGTCCAGAGCACGCCCTCGTCGGCGACGAGCAGGCACTTGACGCCCAACTCGGTGGCACGGACGGCGTCTTCGACACAGCCGGCCACCGCGTCGTGGCCCCGGGCCCGCAGTCCCGCGCCGCCCGAGTCGGTGCGGGTGGAGCCGCCGATGTCCCAGGTGCCGCGCGGGCCGGTGAACAGGCAGAGCTCGATGTCCCGTTCGGCGGTGGCGTCCACCATCTCGGTGATCTCGGCGTCGGTCAGCATCCAGACGCCGCTGCCCTGGCTGATCCGGTGGATCGGCACATCGAGGCGCGAGGCCTCCTTGAGGACCACGGCCAGCGCCTCGGGGCCCTCGCACGAGGGGACCTCGGTGCGCCAGCGGCCGCCGCCGGGGAAGGTGTGCGGCGAGGCGTCGGCGGGGTCGAGGGCGGGTGCGCTCAAGCCGAGCGCGGTGAGGGCGGGTTCACCGGGCCTGCGGGGAGCCGTGGCGGAAGCGTCGGTCACAGGGTGTCCTTTGGTTCGATATATCGGACGAAGTTCGCCACTCGGGGTACGAGCCGGGCGAAGTTCGCGGCCCGGGGTACGAGCCGGGCGGGGAAGGCGGTGGGTGTACGCCGGTACGGGGGCCGTCGGGTCGCCCCCGTACCGGCGTACGGACTAGGGACGCAGCAGAACCTTGCCCACCTTCGGATCGCCGGACCCCACCAACTCGATGGCCCGAGGGAACTCGGCGAGCGGCAGTTCATGGCTCACCAGCGGCAGCGGATCGAGCAGCCCGGCGGCGAACACCCGTACGGTGTGCGCCCAGGCGTCCGGCGGCGCGCCGAAGACGGTGTGCACCTCCAGCTGCCGTACGACCAGATCCGTCGGGTCGAGTCCGCCGGCACCCGGCGCGGGGATACCGGTGAGAACCAGCCGTCCGCCGCGCCGCAGCAGCGCGGCCGCCGTACGGGCCGCGTCCGCGGAGCCGGCGGTCTCGATCACCACGTCGAAGTCGTCCGGGAGCGGCTGGTCCTTGGTACGGAAATCGGTGGCCCCGTACCGCCGGGACAGTGCCTCCCGGTCGCCCCGGGTGCCCACCACCAGCAGCTCGGCCGGGGAGCCCGCGCGCAGGAACTGCACGGCGAACATCCCCAGCGTGCCGGTGCCGACCACCGCGACCCGCTCACCGGGCACGGCGTTCGCCTTCAGCGCGGCGGCGGCGATGCAGGCGGCCGGCTCCAGCAGCGCGGCCGCGCTCAGATCGGCGTCGTCCGGCAGGACGTGCAGCAGCCGGGCCGGGAGCGTCAGCGTGGCGGCCATGGCGCCCGGCCGGGTGAAGCCGGTCTCCTCGTACCCCGCCGAGCACAGCGTCGTCTCACCGGCGTGACAGCGGTCGCAGACCTGGCAGTTGCGGAAGCCCTCGCCGACGACCTTGCGGCCGGCCAGCGCCTGGGGCACGCCCGCGCCCACCCGCTCCACGGTCCCGGACCACTCGTGGCCCGGGGTGAGCGGGTAACGCACGTACCCCTCGGGCCGGTTGCCCTGGTACACCTCGCGGTCACTGCCGCAGATCCCGGCGGCGTGCACCCGGACCAGGGCCTCGCCGGGACCGGGCTCACGCGGCTCGTGCGGCTCCAGACGGTGCTCGCCCGGAGCCTGGATGACGACCTGGGTGCTCATCGCGCCCCTCCCCGGCGGCCGGCGGTCACTGCGTGCCCTTGGGCTTGCGCTGCTCCCAGCCCTCGGCCCACAGGTCGAACCGGGCCTGCTGCTGCGGGAACTCGGCCGCCGCGTCGACGTCCAGCTCCACGCCGAGGCCGGGGGCGTCGGAGAGGTGGAAGCAGCCGTCCTCCGGGTTCACCTGCGGGGCGCCCTTGACGACCTTCTTGATGTCCGCGTCCGCGAAGTCGTTGAAGTGCTCCAGGATCTTGAAGTTCGGCGAGGTGAAACCGACCTGGAGGGACGCGGCGGTGAGCACCGGGCCGCCGACGTTGTGCGGGGCGACGAGCATGTAGTGCGTCTCGGCGGTCGCGGCGAGCTTGCGGGTCTCCCAGATGCCGCCGATGTGGCCGACGTCCGGCTGCAGGATGTCCACGGCCTGGCTCTCGAACAGCTCGCGGAACTCGATCCGGTCGTGGATGCGTTCACCGGTGGCGACCGGCATGTCGACCTTCGCGGCCACCTTCTCCAGCGCCTTGAGGTTCTCCGGCGGCACCGGCTCCTCCAGCCAGGCCGGGTTGAACGGCGCGAGTTCCCTCGCCATACGGATGGCGGTGGCGGGGGAGAAGCGGCCGTGCATCTCCAGCATCAGCTCGGCGTCGGGGCCGATGGCGTCCCGTACGGCCTCGATCAGCGAGACGGCGTACAGGCTCTGCCGGTGGTCGAGTTCGAAGTGCCCGGTCCCGAACGGGTCGATCTTCAGGGCCCGGTAGCCGCGCTCCATCACCGCCTGAGCGGCCTTGTGGTACGCCTCCGGGGTGCGCTCGGTGGTGTACCAGCCGTTGGCGTAGGCCTTCACCTTGTCGGTGACCTTGCCGCCCAGCAGCTGCCAGACGGGGACGCCGAGGGCCTTGCCCTTGATGTCCCAGCAGGCCATCTCCACGACGGCAATACCGGACATCACGATCTCGCCGGCGCGGCCGTAGTCGCCGTACTTCATCCGGCGGACCAGGTCCTCGACGGCGAACGGGTCGGAGCCGAGGATGTGGTTGACCTCGGCCTCCTTCAGGTATCCCAGGAGGGCGTCGGTGTGGCCCAGCATCCGGGTCTCGCCGACTCCGGTGATTCCCTCGTCGGTGTGCACCTGTACGTACGTCAGGTTGCGCCACGGCGTCCCGACCACGTGTGTGCTGATTCCGGTGATGCGCACGGCAGTTCGCCCCTCGCTGTGATGGTGGACCCTGTCCTCGGTCTCCGCAGTTCGACACGTTCGATATTTCGTCACACGTTCGAAATGCTGGCGTGACAGTAAGGACGGGGTGGTGGGGGTGTCAATGGGTCTCGCGCATAACGGTTTCGACAGTTTCGAAACCATTGAGCATTGGTCCGCACCAAACTTTCACAACAAGGGCTATGAAGCGGACCCGAACGGAACCTAACCTTCCCGCGTCATGGACTTTTGCCAGCCGTGCCGACGGCACCTCAATGGCGCCCTTGCCTGCCCCGGCTGTGGCACGCCCGTAGAGACACTCCGCGCCGCCGCGCCCGCGGGGGGCGAGGGCGACCCGCGTGCGGTCGAGGAGACCGCGCACGTCGCGGAGGACTCCGGGGAGTACGGCGAGGAGTCGCGGGACGAGCCGCGGGACGACGAGCCGCGCGGACGTCGGGCCGGCCGGCGCCGGGGGCCGGAAGCGGAGCCCGGGCCCGAACCGGACGACGACGACCCTTCGGCGGGGCAGAGCCGTCGTGACCGCAAAGCGGCGGCGCACCGGCGGCGGCGCAACCGTACGTTGCTGATCGCGGCGGGGTTCGTTCTCGCGGCGGGCGGGCTGAGTCTCGCGGAACTCGGGATGGACGTGTCCGGGGCGCCGCCGAAGCCGGCGGCGGCGGGGGAGGAGACCGCGGACGGCGGAGCGACGGAGCTGGAGCCGTCGGCGTCGCCGAGCGGTGGGGTGAAGGGGGCGGTGGCGCCGGGCGAGTCGCCGGAGGCCAGTCCCTCCGGCTCGCCGTCGGCTTCGGGGTCCCCGTCGGAGGGGGCGTCGGAGTCGGCGTCGGCGGACCCGGACACGGACACCTCCTCCGCCCCGGCGCCCCCGCCGACATCGGCGCCGGCGCCCCCGGACGACTCCTCGCCGGACCCGCCGTCCCCGGCCCCGACGACCAAGGACCCGGAACCGGACCCGGACCCGGAACCGGAACCCACAGAAACCTGCGACCGCTTCCTGTGGTGGTGCACCTGACGCAGGTGCCGGCCGGGGGTGGGTCACGCGGCCCGGCGCCGGCGGGGTGCCGTCGCGCCCACCCGTGCCGCCCCAGCGGCACGACTGCCCGCGGAGTGCGTCGGCACCTGCGTGCCGTACCCGAGCCGACCCGGCCACTCGCAGGACGCGCCTGACCGCGCTCCCGCACATCCTCCGCCAGCCGCGGGCGCGCGAGCCCGTGAGTGACCTCCGCCGGCCGCGGTGGCGCGTAAGCGTATGAGTCACCTCCGCCGACCGCGGGCAATCGTGCCGCAGGGCGGCACGGGTGGGCGCGACGGCACCTCGTCGGCGCCGAGCAGCGCCACCCCCCCGGGGCCACACCAGCGCGGGCGTGAAGGTCGCAGGTGCCGGCCGGGGGTGGGTCACGCGGCCCGGCGTTCACGGGGTGCCGTCGCGCCCACCCGTGCCGCCCCAGCGGCACGACTGCCCGCGGGAGCGGGAGGTGGCGCCCGCGCAGGGGGTTACGTCAGCATGGTTCGTAGTGCGTCGCGCAGCGCCACCCGGGCCGGTACGGACAGCCCCGCCAGGGGCTCGCGGGCGAAGTTCAAGGACTCGCGCAGGCTCCGCGCCACCCGCCGCCCCTCCGGCGTCGCCGCCGCCAGCTTCACGCGGCGGTCCCCGGGGTCCGGCCGCCGTTCCACCAGCCCCCGCGACTCCAGCCGGTCCACGATCCCCGTGACATTCGACGGCTCGCACTTCAGCCGCTGCGCCAGCTTCCGCATCGGCAGCGGCTCCAAGGACAGCAGACTGAGCAGCTTCGCCTGGGCACCCGTCAACGCATGACCGGCGGCCGCCTCCTCGTACTCCTCGTGATAGCGGGCCACCACCGAGCCGATCAGCTCGACGACCTCCAGCGTGAGGGCGTCCGGTCGGCGCGTGGCGGTTTCGGGTGTGGCCATGCCCTCAAGGGTACCCGGTTGCTTGACATCCTGAAATATTCAGCCGCATGGTTGTTTCAGGTAATGAACTATTCCGAGGAAGGGTGCCACGCCATGACCGCCCCCACACCCCCCGCCACCGCCCGCGAGTGGCACCTGCTCACCCGCCCCGTCGGCTGGCCGAAGCCCGAGGACTTCGCCCTCGTCGAGACCGATGTCCGCGCCCCGGCCGAGGGCCAGGTACTCGTACGGAACAAGTACCTCTCCGTGGACCCGTACATGCGCGGCCGTATGAGTGCCGCGAAGTCGTACGCCGCCCCGTACGAGCTGGGCAAGGCCATGCAGGGCGGCGCCGTCGGCGAGGTCGTCGCCTCGAACGCCGACGGGATCACCCCCGGCGACCACGTCCTGCACTTCTTCGGCTGGCGCGAGTACGCCGTCATGGACGCGAAGAACGCCGTCAAGGTGGACCCGGACGCGGCCCCCCTCTCCGCGTACCTGGGCGTGCTCGGCATGACCGGCCTCACCGCCTACGCCGGACTGCTGCGCACCGCCTCCTTCAAGGAGGGCGACTCCGTCTTCGTGTCCGGCGCGGCGGGCGCGGTCGGCAGCCAGGTCGGCCAGATCGCCAAACTCAAGGGCGCCTCCCGGGTGATCGGCTCCGCCGGTTCCGACGAGAAGGTGAAGCTGCTCGTCGAGGAGTACGGCTTCGACGCCGCGTTCAACTACAAGACGGCCCCCGTGAACGAGCAGCTGCGCGCCGCCGCCCCCGACGGGATCGACGTGTACTTCGACAACGTCGGCGGCGACCACCTGGAGGCGGCCATCGGCCGGCTCAACCGGGACGGCCGGATCGCCGTCTGCGGCATGATCTCGGTCTACAACAACACCGAGCCCGCCCCCGGCCCCCGCAACCTCGCCCGGCTGATCCAGACCCGCGGCCGGATCGAGGGCTTCCTCGTCGGCGACCACTACGACCTGCAGCCGCGGTTCGTCGAGGAGGTCGGCCCGTGGGTCCGCTCGGGCGAGCTGAAGTACCGCGAGACGGTCGTCGAGGGCATCGAGAACAACCTCGAGGCGTTCCTCGGCGTCCTGCGCGGCGACAACACCGGAAAAATGATCGTCAAGCTCTGATCCGCCCGTGACACGACCGCGCCGCCGGTCGTTGCGTACGACGGGGCCGCACCCTTGGACGTGGGGTGCGGCCCCTGTCGGCGCCCGGCGCGCGGACGCCGTCAGAGGTCCAGCAGGTCCGCCAGATCCGTCGGGTCCAGCCGGCTCAGGAACCGTCCCGGCCAGGAGTACACCGCGCCGCCGAAGGAGAGGTTGCGGGTGTAGACGCTCTCCAGCAGGATCGCGAGCCCGACGTCCAGACCGTCGGCGTCACCCTCCGCGACACCCGAGATCGTCCGCGGCCGCCGCCACTCGGAGCGGGTCATGGTCACGACGACGCCCTTGCGCGTCAGCTCGTGCCGGCGCTTGTCGTCCAGCACCCGGTACCGGTACGAGCGTCCCCTGACCTCGATCCGCAGGGCGCGCTCCGACCGCCGGACGGCCAGATGACGGCGCCTCGGCCGGCAGTTGTTCACGCCGGCGCTGAGCTGCATGTGCGCCATGCGGGGAAGCCCGCGGAACCGGACGCCCCGGAAGGCCAGCGTGGGAACCCCCTCGCCCGCCACCCGGGCGGTCTGCTTCTCCCCGGAGTGCCAGGATTCCCTGGGGCACGTCAGCCGGACCTCCCCGATACCGGGCAGTGTCCCGCTCCAGACGTACGTGGCCCGTCTCAGCAGCCGCCGGCGCTCGAACTCCGCACGCGTGAGCTCGAACCTCATCGTGTCCATGTGCCCCGTCTCCCCGGTGCCGGGGTGACGCTTCCCGGCGGCTCCCCGATAGGGTTTTTTACCATGCGCGATCTTGGGGCGGGTTTCCGGTATCTCCTCGCCGGCCAGCGGTGGGTGGCCAGGCACGGCAAGCAGTACGGGTTCGGGCTGCTCCCGGGCCTGATCACCCTCGTGCTGTACGCGGCGGCGCTCGTCGCGCTGGCGCTGTGGGGCGAGGACTTCGTCACCTGGGCGACGCCGTTCGCCGACGACTGGTCCAGCCCCTGGGCCGGGCTGTTCCGCGGCTTCCTCACCGCCGTCCTGTTCGCCCTCGGACTGCTGCTGTCCGTCCTCACCTTCACCGCGGTGACCCTGCTCGTCGGCCAGCCGTTCTACGAGAACCTCTCCGAGAAGGTCGACCGGGACGTCTCGCCCGACGGCACCGCCCCCGAGTCCGGGCTGCCCCTGCTGCGGGAGCTGTGGATCTCGGCCCGCGACAGCCTCCGTATCCTCCTGCGGGCCCTGGTGTGGGGCGTGTCGCTGTTCGCGCTGGGGTTCATCCCGGTGGTCGGGCAGACCGTCGTACCGGTGATCGGGTTCTTCGTCACCGGCTTCTTCCTCACCGAGGAGCTCACCGCCGTGGCGCTCCAGCGCCGCCGGGTCGAAGTACGGGAGCGGCTCGGCCTGTTGCGCTCCCGCAAGACCCTCGTATGGGGCTTCGGCACACCCCTGGCGGTGGCCTTCCTGGTCCCGTTCGTCGCCGTGTTCCTGATGCCGGGCGCGGTCGCCGGAGCCACGCTGATGGCACGCGACCTGCTCGGAGAGGAGACCGCCGGGGACAGGGCCGAGGACTCCGGGGACGCGGAGGACGAGGACACGCCCGTATGACCGAGATCCTCGCCGTCGCCGTCATCACCGTCCTCGCGGTGATCGCGCCGGGCGCCGACTTCGCCATGGTGGTCCGCAACAGCTACCTCCACGGCCGCCGCACCGGCGTACTCGCCGCGCTCGGTGTCGCCGCCGGGGTCCTGGTGCACGTCACCTACACCATGCTCGGCGTCGGCCTGCTGATCGCCTCCTCCACCTTCCTGTTCACCGTCATCAAACTCATCGGCGCCGCCTACCTCGTGTACATCGGCGTCCGCACCTTCCGTACCCGCGGCGAGGTCACCGTCGACCTGGAGAACAAGACGGACCTGACCCCGTTCGCCGCGCTGCGCACCGGCTTCCTCACCAACGTGCTCAACCCGAAGACGACCCTCTTCGTCGTCTCGACCTTCGCCCAGGTCGTCAGCCCCGGCACCCCGCTCCTCCAGCAGGCGGGCTACGGCCTGTTCATGTCGCTGGCCCACCTGCTGTGGTTCGGCGTCGTCGCCGTGTTCTTCTCCCACGACCGGATGCGCACCCTGATGCTGCGCGGCCAGAAGGTCCTCAACAAGGTGATCGGATCCGTCCTGGCCGGCCTCGGCGTCAGCCTCGCGTTCGCTCCGTCGCACTGACCGCCACGGTCACGATCGCCCGCGTCTGCGCGATGATGTCCAGCCGGTTCCGCACGAACTCGGGGTCGGTCACCTCGGTGGTGTTCCCGGCGCCGAACTGCAGCACGGGCGTGTGCACATGGCCGCCCGGCAGACTGCCGCGCAGCCCGAGCCGGTCCCGCAGCAGCGTCGCCCGGTAGGCGATCTCGTTGGACAGATAGTCCCCGCCGCCCCCGGCCCGCGCCGTCGAACCGGGCGTCGGTCCCTGCGGCCGCACGACGGCCTCGGTACCTCCCGCCGGGATCTCCGTCACGCCGGTGTTGTCGTACACCGGGAAGCGCCCCGTCTCCGAGGCGACGATGGCCGCGTACGGCAGTGTCGTGGCCGTCCACTGCGGCTGCGAGGCCGGGTCGCTCACCGGGACCGTCTCCGTGCGGCCGATGTTCTCGTTGTCCCCGAACCCGCCCCGCCAGGCCCCGTTGGTCCGCTCCACGTCGAAACGGCCCACCCGGCCCTGGCTCACGGTGGTGAACAGATCGACCCTCGGCAGATGCGGCCGCAGCGCCCGCTCCACGGTCCCCTCCGTGAAGTCCCGCCAGCGCACCGGGAACATGGCCGTCTCGATCCGCGCCGGACCGTCCGCCGTCTCGATCACCGTGCCGTCCAGGGCGAGCGCGACGGCCCCCGACGGGTTGGAGATACGGATGTCCCGGTCCAGGGTGAACGGATCGAAGCCCGTCACCAGGATCCGCTTCACCCCCTTGCGGTGCGGATACCGGATCGCGGTCTGTCCGCGCGAGGTCCGCTCCAACTCGTCCAGCAGCCGTGCCCGCTGCTCGTCGTCGATCCCGAACCCGGGCTCCCAGGCGCGCAGTTCACGCGTCATCCCGAGCCGCGCCCAGTACAGCGGCCGGTCGTCGTCCCGGCTGAGGTCACCGCCCGCCGGACCGCGCCCCTGTGCCCGGTCGACGGCCCTGCGCCACAGCTCACCCCCTTCCCGTACGACGGCCCGGCGGGCCTGGGCGTAGGAGTGCGCGTGGTCGAGGGCACGGGCGAACTCCGGTGCCACGCCGTCGAATCCGGAACGGCGGAGTATCTCCTGCGGGGCCGCCGCGTCCAGGCGGCGTTCCTCGACGGTGGGGGCCGCGCCGGTGGCGGCGGTCGCGGTCACGGGGGCGGCGGTCAGCCCGGCCAGCAGGGCCAGACCGAGAACGCCGATGCGCGCATATACGGATCTCAAGGGGGTGGGGCCTTCCGTCGTCGTGGGGTACGGGATGCCGGAGGCCGCAGTATCGCGTGACCCACGCGGTCCCCGCCATGGGGCGCGAGGGACGGGCGGGCCAACCGCCACCCGGGACCCCGGACGCGCCGTCCGCGAGAACCCGCGGCTGCCCGGCCGCCAGGACGCCTCCGTGGAGGCCGGACCGGGGGAGCGGGCCGAGGTCACCGTCGAACGTGCGCGACGCGCGTTCGGGATCTGGGACGAGGCCGCCGCATCGTGGTCATATGTGAAGGGTTCGTACGAGATCGAGGTCGGGCGCTCGATCGAGGACCACGGGATCACCGCGACGATTAACGTCTGATCCGGAGAAGTATCCACATGAGCAGCCCCGGTCCGGGACCCTGACCCCGGACCGGGGCTCATGTGCGCGGCTACCGGGCGCCGAAGCCGTACACCGTCTCGGAGCGGAACACCTCGCCCGGCCGCAGGACCGTGCTCGGGAACTCCGGGCGGTTCGGGGAGTCGGGGAAGTGCTGGGTCTCCAGCGCGATGCCGTCACCGGGCGTGAACGGCTCCCCGATGTGGTCGGCGGTGTAGAGCTGGATCCCGGGCTCGGTGGTCGACACGGTCAGCACCCGGCCCGACGCCGGGTCGTACAGCTCGCCGATCTCCTCGGGCGCCGCCGTCACCCCCTTGTCGAGGGCGTAGTTGTCGTCGTACCCGCTGCCCGCCTTGCGCGCCTCGCGGAAGTCGAAGCGGGTCCCGGTGACGTCGGCGAGCTCACCGCTCGGGATCAGGTCCGCGCCCGACGGCGTGTAGCGGGACGCCGCGAGCCGCAGCTCGTGCCCGGAGGCGCTGCCCGAACCGGCCAGGTTCCAGTACGAGTGGTTCGTCAGGTTCACATGCGTCGGCGCGTCCGCCACCGCCTCGTACGCGATCCCCAGCGCACCCCGCTCGTCCAGCGAGTACGTCACCGCGACCTCGAGCCGGCCCGGGAACCCCTCCTCGCCGTCCTCGGCCACCAGCGACAGCCGCAGACCGTGCGCCACCGGGCTCACGTCCCACACCCGCTTGTCGAAGCCCCGCGCACCGCCGTGCAGGGAGTTCGGCCCGTTGTTCGCGGCCAGCGTGTGCTCGCGCCCCTCCAGGGAGAAGCGCGCGCCCGCGATCCGGTTGGCGTAACGGCCGATCAGGGCGCCCAGGAAGGGCTCCGGATGCCGGAGATAGCCGTCCAGGTCGGAGAACCCCAGCACCACGTTCCCGGCCCTGCCGTCCCGGTCCGGCACCTCGACGTCCTGCACGATCCCGCCGTAGGACAGGATCCGTACCCGTACGCCCGCCCGCTCCAAGGTCCAACGGTGCACCGGCGTGCCGTCGGAAAGTGTGCCGAAGAGTTCGTTCATGTGCGAAACAATAAGTCACGGCCGCTTCGCCGTGACCGTGCGGTACGCGATCTCGGCCAGCTCGGCCTGCCCGTCGACGCTGGGGTGGAACCAGTCCCATTGGCTCAGTTCATCGGTCCCGAACCGGTACGCGTACACCGCCCCGCCGTCGAAGCGGCAGCGACGGTCCTTCGCGCAGACCTCCTCCAGCACCTCGTTGTAGTCCTCCACCCGGTGACGCACCGTCTCGCGCCGCAGCGTCGCCGCCGCGTCCAGGGCGTCCGCGTCGCCCAGCATCGACGGGCAGATGCCCAGCTTCCACACCTGCTTGCCCAGCGCGCTGGTCCGGCCCTGCGACCAGAGCCGCTTCAGATCCGGCACGCTCGCCACATACACCTGCGTCCTGGGCAGCGCCGTACGCAGGGAGCGCATGGCTTTCTCGAAGTCGGCGCGGAACTCCGCCACCGGGGTCATCGCCGACGTGGTCTCCCGGCAGGCGTCGTTCGCCCCCGCCATCACCGCCACCAGCTCCGGACCGCGTCGCACGGCCCGCTCCATCTGACCCGGCAGATCCGCCATCCGGGCCCCGGTCACCGCGTAGTTCCAGCTCCGCTCGGCCGCCCGCGCCCGCCCCAGCAGCCGTACGGCGAGACTGTCGACCTCCTCACTGCTCCCCGTCGCCCACGACACCTCGGGACAGTCCGTCAGCACCGCGCACGCGTCGAACCCCCGGGTGATGGAGTCACCCACGGCCGCGACCGACTCGGGGCCGGTGTCCCACACGGGCGTGGGCGACGGCCGCGGCCTCTTCGCCGCCGGGGAGTCCCCGCCGCCGGCGTCGCACCCGGCCACGCCCAGCACCGCGGCCGCCACGACGGCGAGCAGAGCCCGCGAACGCCGCCCGCGCCTACGCGTCACCTGCCCCATCCGCTGCTCCATCCGCCGCCTCCCCGCACGTCCTGCCGGGTGAATGGTGGAGGTTTCCCGGCACTGGGACCGACGGTACGTCACACTCCTTGCACCGTCGCACGGTAGCCTCGCCATCAACGTGGTCCGCCCGGACCGCGCCCGTTCCGTCCGGAGGTTCCGGTGACGACTCGTGGAGTTCTGTACGTGCACTCCGCGCCGCGCGCGCTGTGCCCGCACGTCGAGTGGGCCGTCGCCGGGGTGCTCGGCACGCGCGTCAGCCTGGACTGGATCCGCCAGCCGGCCGCCCCCGGCACCTGGCGCTCGGAGTTCTCCTGGCAGGGCCAGGCGGGCACCGCCTCCAAGCTCGCCTCCGCGCTGCGCGGCTGGCAGATGCTCCGCTTCGAGGTCACCTCGGAGCCCTGCCCCTCCGCCGAGGGCGAGCGCTACAGCTGCACCCCCGACCTGGGCATCTTCCACGCGGTCACCGGCATCCACGGCGACATCCTCATCCCGGAGGACCGCCTGCGCGCGGCCCTGACCCGCTCCCAGACGCACCAGACCGACCTGGAATCGGAAATCGCCAAACTCCTGGGCAAGCCCTGGGACGACGAACTGGAACCCTTCCGCTACGCGGGAGAAGGAGCCCCGGTCCGCTGGCTCCACCAGGTGGTCTGACCCCCTTTAGGGGCGCGGGGCTGTGCCGAAGTGCGGCTCCGCCGCGTGGGCGCGAAAGGGGTCTGGGGGCAGAGCCCCCAGGGACGGGACGGGAAGGGGCGGCGGGGGCGAAGAAAAAAGGGCCCCCACCCCCCGCCAAGGGGGTGAAGACCCTTCAGTAGAGCCGGTCACACAGACCGGAACGCCAGCACCACGTTGTGCCCACCGAACCCGAACGAGTCGTTCAACGCGGCAATCCGCCCAGCCACAGGCAACTTCCGCGCCTCCCCCCGGACGACATCCGCCGCGGCCTCGGCCTCAGGATCAAGATTGTCCACATTGATCGTGGGCGGAGCGATCCGGTGATACAGCGCCAACACGGTGGCCACGGACTCGACACCCCCCGCCCCACCCAGCAGATGCCCGGTCATCGACTTCGTCGCGGACACCGCGAAGTGATCCGCGTCGTCCCCGAACACCTTCCGCAGAGCCTTCAGCTCCGCGATGTCCCCCGCGGGCGTGGACGTCGCGTGCGCGTTCACATGCACGATCTCCGCAGGATCGAGATCCGTCCGCTCCAGCAGGTTCTGCAGCGCGTGCGTGATCCCCCGCCCCTCCGGCTCCGGCTGCACGATGTCGTGCGCGTCGGCCGAGATGCCCTGACCGACCGCCTCCGCGTACACCCGCGCACCCCGCGCGGCCGCGTGCTCGGCGGACTCCAGGACGACGACACCCGCGCCCTCGCCCATGACGAAGCCGTCCCGGGCGACGTCGTAGGGACGCGACGCGCCCTCGGGGTCGTCGTTGTTCTTCGACATCGCCATCATGTTGCCGAACGCGGCGATGGGCAGCGGGTGGATCGCCGCCTCCGTACCGCCCGCGACGACGACGTCCGCACGCCCGGTGCGGATCATCTCGATGGCGTAGCCGATGGCCTCCGCACCCGAGGCGCACGCGGACACGGGCGTGTGCACACCCGCGCGGGCGCCCACGGCGAGTCCCACGTTCGCGGAGGGGCCGTTCGGCATCAGCATGGGCACGGTGTGCGGGGAGACGCGGCGTACGCCCTTCTCCTTCAGCACGTCGTGCTGGTCCAGCAGGGTCGTCACGCCGCCGATGCCGGAGGCGATGACGGCGCCCAGCCGGTCGGGGTCGACCTTCGGGTCCTCGCCGGCCCTGGCTTCGAAACCGGCGTCGGCCCACGCCTCCTTGGCCGCGATCAGCGCGAACTGCGCCGAGCGGTCCAGACGGCGGGCCTGCGGCCTGGGGATGACCTCGGTGGGCTCCACGGCCGCACGGGCCGCGATGCGTACCGCCTGCTCGGCGGCCCAGTCCTCCGTGAGGGGCCTGACGCCGGAACGGCCGGCGATCAGTCCCTCCCAGGTCGAGGCTGCGTCGCCACCCAGCGGTGTGGTTGCGCCGATACCGGTGACGACCACGGTGCGATTGGTCGGGCTCATCGGAATTCTTTCTCCAACGGATTACGAGGATTCGTACGGCGCCACCGCCGGGTGGCGGGGCCGGCTGCCCCGGCCCCCGGGCCTTCCGTCACCGACGGACAGCGGACGGAAGGCCCGGCAGGGCTCAGGCCTGGTGCTTGAGGATGTAGTCGGTCGCGTCGCCGACGGTCTTGAGGTTCTTGACGTCGTCGTCCGGGATCTTGACGTCGAAGCGCTCTTCGGCGGCGACGACGACCTCGACCATGGACAGCGAGTCGACGTCCAGGTCGTCGGTGAAGGACTTGTCCAGCTGGACGTCCTCAACCGGGATGCCGGCGATCTCGTTCACGATCTCCGCGAGACCGGCGACGATCTCTTCCTGAGTGGCGGCCATGATGGCGCTCCTTCGTTGTGATTCCTGAGGATGTGACGGTGGTTCCTCGCGTACCGGACCGCATGATCCGGCACGGAGTGCCTAGGGGAGGGTAACGACCGTAGCGGCGTAGACGAGACCCGCCCCGAAGCCGATGACGAGCGCGGTGTCGCCGCTCTTCGCCTCACCGGTCGCCAGGAGCCGCTCCATCGCGAGCGGGATCGAGGCGGCCGAGGTGTTGCCGGTGGTGCGGATGTCACGGGCGACCGTGACGTGCTCCGGCAGTTTCAGGGTCTTCACCATCGAGTCGATGATCCGCACATTGGCCTGGTGCGGGATGAAGACGTCCAGTTCGTCCGGCGTCAGCCCGGCGGCGTCCAGCGCCTCCTTGGCGACCTTCGCCATCTCGAACACGGCCCAGCGGAACACCGCCTGGCCCTCCTGCGTGATCGCGGGAAACTTCTCGACGGTGCCGTCGCGGTAGTCCGTCCACGGCACGGTCTGCTTGATGGTCTCGGACTTGTCGCCCTCCGAGCCCCATACGGTCGGGCCGATCGCGGGCTCCTGGGAGGGGCCCACGACGACGGCGCCCGCGCCGTCACCGAACAGGAAGGCCGTGGCCCGGTCCTCCAGGTCGGTCAGGTCGCTCAGCCGCTCCACGCCGATGACGAGCACGTACTCGGCGGAACCCTCCACCACCATGCCCTTGGCGAGCGTCAGGCCGTACCCGAAGCCCGCGCAGCCGGCCGAGATGTCGAAGGCGGCGGCCTTGTCCGTGCCCAGCTGGTCGGCGATCAGGGTGGCGACGGCCGGGGTCTGCTGGAAGTGGGAGACGGTCGACACGACCACGGCGCCGATCTGCCCGGCGTCGATCCCGGCGTCCGCGATCGCCTTGCCGGACGCCTCGACCGACATCGCGGCGACGGTCTCCTCGGGGGACGCCCAGTGCCGGGTCTCGATGCCGGAGCGCGAGCGGATCCACTCGTCGGACGAGTCGATCGTCTCGAGGATCACCTCGTTCGGCACGACCCGGGTGGGACGGTAACCGCCCACGCCGAGGATGCGTGCGTACGGGGCGCCCTTGCTGGGCTTGATCTTCGCCATGCGGGTGGGCTCCTTTGAGGCGATCAGGCGGCGTGCTCGGCGATGAGCTCGCGGGCGGCGTCGAGGTCGGCGGGGGTCTTCAGGGCCAGCGTCCGCACGCCCGGCAGGGCGCGCTTGGCGAGACCGGTCAGGGTGCCGCCGGGGCAGACCTCCAGGAGGGCGGTGACGCCGAGCTCCTTGAAGGTCTCCATGCACAGGTCCCAGCGGACCGGGTTGGCGACCTGGCCGACCAGGCGCTCGAGCACCTCGGCGCCGGTCGCGACGTCCCTGCCGTCCTTGTTGGACACGTACGTGACCTTCGGGTCGCCGGGCGTGAGCGCCTCGGCGGCCTTCGCCAGCGTGTCTACGGCGGGACCCATGTGGTGGGTGTGGAAGGCGCCGGCCACCTGCAGCACGACCACGCGGCGCACACCCTCGGGCTTGTCCGCCTCCAGCGCGGCGATCTGCTCCTTGGTGCCGGCAGCGACGATCTGGCCCGCGCCGTTGATGTTCGCCGGCGTCAGGCCCAGCTTCTCCAGGTGCGCCACGGTGGTCTCCGGGTCGCCGCCGAGCAGCGCCGCCATGCCCGTCTCCGTGATCGCGGCGGCGTCGGCCATGGCCAGACCCCGCTTGCGGACCAGCGAGAGCGCGGCGGTGTCGTCCAGCACGCCCGCGAAGGCGGCGGCGGTGATCTCACCGACGCTGTGACCCGCGACCGCGCCGGGGACGATGTCACCCAGTGCCGTGGCGGACAGCAGCCCGGCCGCGACCAGCAGCGGCTGGGCGACGGCGGTGTCGCGGATCGCGTCCGCGTCGGCCTTGGTGCCGTAGTGGGCGAGGTCGAGTCCGATGGCGTCGGACCATGCGGCGACGCGGTCGGCGGCGCCGGGGAGGTCGAGCCATTCAGTCAGGAAGCCGGGCGTCTGGGCACCCTGGCCGGGAGCGACGAGTACGAGCACTCTCACACTCTCTCTTGGGGACGGCCACGGCCGCCCGTGGGGACAAGGACGAAGAACAGCAGGGGGTTTTGTAGAGCCCCGACAAAAGGCTAGAGCTGAAGATCACCGTCGGCCAGACGCCCCAGGATCAGCGCGATCCGCAGCGTGAACGCAGAGCGTACATCGGAGGGTGACCATCCGGTGACGTCAGTCACACGTCGGAGCCGGTAACGAACGGTGTTGGGGTGAACGAACAGCATCCGCGCCGCGCCCTCCAGGCTGCTCGCCTGTTCCAGATACACACTGAGCGTTTCGAGCAGTGCGGCCCCGGCCTCTTCCAGCGGTCTGTAGATCTCCTCCACCAACTGCTCCCGCGCGGCCGGGTCTCCGGCCATCGCGCGCTCCGGCAGCAGATCGTCCGCCAGTACCGGGCGCGGGGCGTCCTGCCAGGCCGAACACGCCTTGAGCCCCGCCGCGGCGGCCTGCGCGGACCGGGTCGCGGCCAGCAGGTCGGGCACCACGGGACCGGCCACGACCGGCCCCGCGGCATACGGCCCGATGAGCGACTTGGCCACGCCCAGCGGGTTGTCGTTGCCGCCCGCGATCACCACGAGCCGGTCGCCGAGCACCCCGGTCAGCACCTGCAGTTTGGCGTGCCGGGCGGCCCGCCGGATGGCCTCCACGGTCAGCTCGGAGTCCCCGTCGGGCGCGGTGCCCAGCACCACGCACACATGGTCGGGCGAGTTCCAGCCCAGCGCTGCGGCCCGCGACACGGCACCCTCGTCGGCCTCCCCGCTGAGCACCGCGTTCACCACCAGTGACTCCAGCCGCGCGTCCCAGGCACCCCGTGCCTCGGCGGCCTGGGCGTACACCTGGGCGGTGGCGAAGGCGATCTCCCGCGCGTACACCAGCAGCGCCTCGCGCAGTACGTTCTCGTCGCCGGGCGCCGCCACCTCGTCGATGGCGGACTCCATCACCTCGATGGTGGTCCGCACCATCTCCACGGTCTGCCGCAGCGTGATGGCCCGGGTCAGCTCGCGCGGCGCGGTGCCGAAGACATCGGTGGAGATGGCCTGCGGGGCGTCCGGGTGCCGGAACCACTCGGTGAAGGCGGCGATGCCCGCCTGGGCGACCAGCCCGATCCACGACCGGTTCTCCGGGGGCATCGCCCGGTACCAGGACAGCGTGTCGTCCATCCGCGCGATCGCCTGGGCGGCGAGACTGCCGGACGACTTCTCCAGCCGCTTCAACGTCGCGGCGTGCGGATGCGCGGGGCGCGCCGCGGCTTGGTTGGTACTGGTTTCGGGTTCGGGCACGGGGACAAGACTGCCTTATCGGTACGGCCGCGCGTGTCGCCGGGGCTACGGTGGTCCATGTGATGGACGTACGGCGCGCTCACGAGCGCTATCAGGGCGGTGACCCGGCGGCCGGAATCGAGACCCGGCACGCGTTCTCCTTCGGCCCGCACTACGACCCCGACAACCTCCGCTTCGGCGCGGTGATCGCCTGCAACGAGGAGCACCTCGCCCCCGGCGCCGGCTTCGACGAGCACCCGCACAGCCACACGGAGATCGTGACGTGGGTGATCGAGGGCGAGCTGACCCACCAGGACTCCACGGGCCGGGAGACGCTCATCCGCCCCGGCGACGTCCAGCACCTCTCCGCCGCCTCGGGCGTCCGCCACGTGGAACGCAACGCGGGCGACGGCCCTCTCACCTTCCTCCAGATGTGGCTGGCCCCCCTGGACCCCGGCGGCGACCCCTCCTACGACGTGATCCGGGGCATAGCCGACTCCACCCCGTACGCCCTCCCGGCGGCAGGCGCGATGCTCCACGTACGCCGCCTGACCGCGGGGGAGCGGACGGCGATCCCGGACGGCGCGTACGTGTACGTCCACGTGATCCACGGCGAGGCGGAACTGAACGGCGAACTGCTGACCCCGGGCGACGCGGCCCGCCTCACCGCCACGAAGGACCTGGAAGCCCTCGCCAGGACCCCGACGGCGGAACTGCTGATCTGGGAGATGCGGTGAGCCCGACGGGGCTCGCCAGGGGAAGGTGCACGGAACTCAAGTAGAGCTTGAGTTTGATGTGCTCCGACGAGCCCGAGGCGAAGCGTCCGAGTCCCACCGTTCCGACAGCTTCTTTCGTGGACCGGGACAGCGGTAATCCCCATCCGGTCACCTGCAACGGGGTGCACGCCTTGGGTGCCATCTACGAAGACAAGAAGCCGCAGCATCTCACCGTGCAGGTCACCGGCGGGAACTCGACCTGGAGGATCGCGGTGATCTCCGGCAATCGGCAGTCCTAGCGCAGGCCGTCGACGAAGGTTTGCCAGGCCGGTGCGCTGATCGTGACGACCGGGCCGGTGGGGTTCTTGCTGTCGCGGACGGGGACGGCGCCGGTGGGGCAGGCGGGGGCGACCTCGACGCATTCGCCGCCGGTGTTGCCGCTGTACGACGAGGTGCGCCAGGTGGCGCCGCCGGTGACGGTGCACTCGACGCATTCGCCGCCGTTGGGGCCGCTGAAGCTGGACTTACGCCACTGGGTCTCGCTGGGGCCGGTCTGCATAGCGTTCCTCCATTACGCGGGCAATCAGCGCGGCCGAATCCTTCACGGGCAGGGCAGCCGCTTGCAAGTGAGCGTAATTGAGATTGGCCTCTTTGATGGTCTCCGGGTTGGCCGTCATGTGGCCGGACATCATGTCCTCCGTGTAGAAGACGTCCGGATGGTCATCGAAGCGCAGGATGGTGAACGCCCCTTCGAGGCCGGGGTGTTCGCCGCTGGACAGCGGCAGCACCTGGATACGCATCCAGCGATGGCTGGTGAACTTCAACAGGTGTCCCAGTTGGCGCCGCATCACGTCTTCTCCACCGATCGGTCGGTGCAGCACGGCCTCATCGAGGATCACCAACGTCAGGGGCGGCTTCTCCCAGTCGAGGATGCGCTGACGTTCCAGCCGAGCGGCCAGGAGACTGTCAAGCTGGTCCGGCTTGCCCGTAGCCAGCACCGCCCGCGCGTACTCCTCCGTCTGCAACAGCCCGTACACCAACTGTGCCTGGTACGTCGAGATGTACGCCGCCCGTGCCTCCATCTCCGCGTACGGCTGGAACCACGTGGGGAGTTGGCTGCGCAGTACCAGGCCGATCAGGCGGGAGAACAGGCCGTCCGTGCCCAGTGCCGCGTCCACGCGTTCCGAGAAGTCGCGGGTCGGGACCTTCTTCGTCGTTTCGATCTGGCCGATCAACGAGCCCGTGCAGAAGATGATCTCGCCCAGTTGGCCCTGCTTGAGGCCGTGGGCCTCGCGCTGGCGGCGGAGTTCCCAGCCGTAGTAGTCGAGCGGGGAAGCGGTGGGGTCGAGCGACTGGATGTGGACCACGGCGCACCTCACTTCAACGCCTCGCGGCGTTCGTTTCGTTCCGTAGTCGAACGTAAGCGGAGCGTCGCATCATCGTGGTGTGAATCGAGTAACCGGTCCGCGGACTGCGGACGTCCACAGCGAGTACCACGCCGACTTCGTCGTGGGGGAGCACTCGGCCCGGCATCTGCGGCGCATCCTGCGGCTGTATCTCACGGGCTCGGGGCTGGCCGGGGTGACCGACGCGGCGGAGCTGGCGCTGACCGAGCTGGTGGCCAACGTCGTACGGCATGTGCCCGGGCGACGGTGTCGCGTCTGCTTCCTGCTGCAACCGGGCGGGGTGCGGGTGGAGGTCGGGGACGACTCCTGCGTGGTGCCCGCGCCGGTGGGCGGCTCAGGGCTCGGCGAGGGCGGGCGGGGGCTGGTGATCGTGGACGCGGTGAGTGATCGGTGGGGTGTCGTCGTGCGGCCCGACGGGCGGGGGAAGGTGGTGTGGTTCGAGTGCCGGGCCGGGGAGTCGGGTCAAGCGAACTCCCTGTAGGCCGCGCCCACTTCGGTCAGGCCACGGGTGAGGGCCGCGCAGCTCGCCTTCGCGTAGCCGATGACCAGGGCCGGTGGGCCGGCGGCGGGGGAGACGGCGTAGTCGCGGCCGCCGCGCAGCAGGACCGAGCGGCGGCGGGCGGCCCGGACGAGGGCCTGCTCGTCGATGTGGCGCGGGAGCCGGACGTACGCCTGGAGTCCGCCGTCACCGCCCTGCACCCATGCCTCGGGCAACTGGGTGTGCAGATGGGTCCCGAGGATCCGGCGGCGGCGCCCCAACTCCGTACGGAGCCTGCGCTGATGGCGGTCGAAGGCGCCGGTGTCGACGAACCGGGCGAACGTGAGCTGTTCGAGCCCCGAGCACCCGATGTCCCAGCCGGCGCGTACGTGCTCGACCGACGCCATCAGTTCCGGCGGGCCCGCGAGCCAGCCCAGTCGCAGTGCCGGGGCGAGGGTCTTGCTGGCGCTGCCCGCGTAGACGACCCGGTCCGGTGCGAGACTCTGCAGCGCGGGCGGCCGGTCGGCGGGGTCCAGGAAGCCGTTGTCGAAGTCGTCCTCCAGTACGTAGCCGCCGATGCGGCGGGCCCAGGCGACGAGCGCCTCCCGGCGTTCCCGGCTCAGGCGTACGCCGGTGGGGAACTGGTGGGCGGGGGTGATCAGCACGGCTCGCGCACCGCAGGCCGCGAGGCGCTCCACGTCGAGCCCGTCGTCGTCCACGGGGACACCGACGGGCCGCAGTCCCGACTGGGCGATGAACTCCCGTTCGCCGGGGTGGCCCGGGTCCTCGACCGCCAGCGTCGTGTGGCCCCGGTCGAGCAGGACCCGGCAGATCAGTGCGAGGCCCTGGGCGAAGCCGGAGGTGATCATCAGATCCTCGGCCCGGCCGCGCACCCCGCGCACCCGGCCCAGGTAGCCGGTCAGGACGTGCCGGGCGTGCGGGACTCCGGCGAGCGGGGCGTACCCGAGTTCCTGGCGGCCGGCCCCGCCGATCACGGCGGTCGCACAGCGGAGCCACTCCGCGCGGGGGAAGTGCACCGTGTCGGACGGGCCGGCGCGCAGGTCCCAGCGGGCGCCGGGTGCCGGTTCCTCGGGGGGAGTGAGGGCGGAGGCCGCGGCCTTGTCCCCGGACCGGCCGGTGACGGAGGTGCCCGAACCGCGGCGGCCGGCCAGGTACCCCTCGGCGGCCAGCTGGTCGTACGCCTCGACCACGACACTGCGGGAAACCCTCATGTCGGCGGCGAGCTGACGGGTGGACGGTATTCGAGTTCCGGGCTTTAAAGTTCCATTTTCAATCAATGCGCGGAGTGAGTCACGTATCTGCAGGGCGAGGGGAAGCCTCGAATCCCGGTCCACCGTGAGCGCGATGTGCCGCGACAAAGTGGTCTCCTCCCGAAGGGCCGAAGTGGTATGGCCGGGGCATTGAAACATTTGATGAAGTTACTTCGCACGCGCATTCGGCGCCGGTTCAGGTCCGGTGGCCGGTGTGGCAGGGGGGCCCGGACGACGCTGTCCGGAGCGTGCGATGTTGCGGTGTTGCGCCCGGCGGAGGGGCGCTCCCACGGCTGTGTGGGATCTGTTCTTCGACGCCCCTGCGATCCTGGCGATCGAAAGGCAAGCGTTGTGTCATTGGTTTCGGTGGAATCGGCCGCGGCGTCGCCGCCCCGATCCGGAATAAAACATTCAGCATTCGACGCGCACGCACCGGCGGCGCGCGTCACGGTACAGGTGACGGCGGAGGAAATTCCCCACGTCGACGCCCTCAATCTCTACGAGGAATTGTCCGCCATTCGGACAGCGGACGACGTCTATCTCTTCGAAAGCCTCGACGGACCCGACCGGGACCGGCACTTCGCCGCCGTCGGCTGCGGACGGCTGGCCGAACTGCGGGTCTACGCGGACCGCGTGGAACTGGCCGCCCCCGGGGACCCCGGCGTGGAGCTCGCCGCCGCGGTCTCGGCCGCCGCCGGCCGCGCACCGGACCGCACCGGCACCACCGCGACCTGGCCGCTGGACGGGCCCGACACGGTGTGGCGGGTGCTGCGCGCGGCGCAGGGCGTGTTCGACGTCGACACCGACGTGCCCACCGGCACCTTCGCCTTCGGGTTCCTGACCACCCTCTCCTACGAGGCGGCCTGGGCGATGGAGGAACTGCCCGCCCAGCGGCCGGGCCCCGATCTGCCGCGGTGCACGCTCACGCTCTTCAGGGACACCTTCTGGTACGACCTGCGCGGCGGCGGACTCCGCCATCTCGCCGCGCACGGACCACGGCTCGGCCGCCCGGCACCGGACCTGCGGGCGGCCGTGGACCGGGCCCGGACACGGGGCTCCTCCCGGGCCGAGGTGCCTCAGGCGCCCAAGGCCCGCTCGGTGCGCGACACCGTGGACGAGGCGACGTTCACCGACCGTGCCCGGCGGTGCCTGGAGCACATCGGCGTCGGGGACAGCTACCAGATCCAGATCGGTCACCGCATCGACGTGGAGACGGAACTGACACCCCTCGAGGTGTACCGGCGGCTGGGCCACCGCAACCCCTCCCCGTACATGTACCTGGTGCCCTGGGCGGGCCGCACGGTCATCGGGGCCAGCCCCGAACTGTTCGTCCGCGTCCAGGACGGCACCCTCTCGATGCGGCCCATCGCGGGCACCGCGCCCCGGGCCGCCGACCCGGCCGAGGACGCCCTCCGGGTCGCCGCACTGCGCGCCAGCGCCAAGGAGCAGGCCGAACACGTCATGCTCGTCGACCTGTGCCGCAACGACATCGGACGGGTGTGCGTGCCGGACACGCTGAGCGTCGACACGATGATGGAGGTGGAACCCTTCGCCTACGTCCACCACCTGGTGTCGACGGTCTCCGGACGGCTCCGCGACGACGTCGACGTCTGGGCGGCGCTGCGCGCGACCTTCCCCGCCGGCACGATGACGGGCGCGCCCAAGCTGCGCGCCATGGAGATCATCAACAGCCTGGAGGAGGAGCCCCGCGGCATCTACGCCGGCGCGCTCGGCCTCGTCGACGTCCGCGGCTTCGCGGTCCTCACCCTGTGCATCCGTACGGCCGTCCACGACGGGGTCCGCTACAGCACCCAGGCCTCGGCCGGAGTGGTCGCGGACTCCGAGCCGGCCGCCGAATGGCGGGAGACGCTGGCCAAGCTGAGCGCCGCGCACTGGGCGCTGACCGGTGAGGAGCTGCTCGGATGAGGGTTCTGCTGGTGGACGCGTACGACAGCTTCAGCCACATCATCGACCAGTACCTGCTCAGCCTCGGCGCCCGCACGGAGGTGGTGCGCTCACGCACCCGCTCCGTCGAGGACCTGGTGGCGTCCGCGCCCGACGCGGTGGTGCTCGGGCCGGGGCCCGGCCATCCGGCGGACTCGGGCCACGTCGAGCTGGTGCACGCCTTCGCCGGGCGCGTCCCGCTGCTCGGGGTGTGCCTGGGGCACCAGGCGATCGGCCTCGCCCACGGGGCCCGGATCACCGTCGCCGAGCGGCTGATGCACGGCAAGACGAGCCCCGTCGAGCACGACGGACAGGGCGTCTTCGCCGGGGCGCCGAACCCGCTCACGGTCACCCGCTACCACTCCCTGGTCGTCACGGAGCCCACCGCACCGCTCGTGGTCACGGCGACGTCCGTGGACGACGGCAGCGTCATGGGCATACGCCACCGCGACCTGGACGTCGAAGGGGTCCAGTTCCATCCGGAGAGCGTCATGACCCAGGACGGGATGCGGCTCTTCGGCAACTTCCTGGCCCGCGCGGAAGCGGCCGCCGGAGCGCTGAGATAGCGCCCCGCGCGCCCGGACTTCGGCCTACCGGCCACCTGGGCTTCCCGGCCACCCGGCTACCTGGGCCTCCTGGCCACCCCGGCCTACCGGCCACCTCGCCACCTCGCCACCTCGCCACCTCGCCACCGAGCTTCCGCCACCCGCCCGCCCGGCACAGGGCACGGGTGTCGCCCCGGTGTGTCCGTACGCGGCCGCCCCGCCATCGAACGAACGAAGGAACCCGACGCCCATGTGGCTTCCCACGCACGGTCCCGCGGCCGAGTTCGCCGCGCGGTACCTCGAACTGCACCGCGCCTTCTACGCCCGCACCCTGGACCCCGCCGACCTCGACGACTGGCGCCGGCGCCAACTGGCCGCCGTCCTCGAACAGGTCAGCACCGGGTCCCCCTTCTACGCCCGCCACCTGAAGGGGACGGACCTGTCCGCCGTCACCCCGGACGACCTCACGGCGCTGCCCTTCACCACCAAGGCCCATCTGCGCGAGGAGATGCTGGACGTCCTCAGCCGGCCGCTCGCCGAGGCACTCTTCTTCTACGAGACGACCGGCACGACCGGCCGCGCCACCCCCTGCCCGCGCGACGGCCGGGAGATCGTCGCCAGCAACGCCCACGTCACCGAGTCCTGGGCATCGGTCTTCCGCCACCACTTCGGCGAACACGCCCCCCGCATCGGTCTGATGGGGCCGACGGAGGTGCACTCGTTCGGCGACACGCTCGGGGACATCGCACGCAACACGGGCTCCATGAACGCCAAGATCTGGCCGTACTCGCCCGTCATCGGCTTCCAGAAGGCCCTGCAGCTGATGAAGGACCTGGAGCTGGAGGTCATCTGCTGCACCCCCGGCGTCGCCCTCACCCTCGCCAAGGCCGCCGAGCACTACGGCTACGACCTGCGCCGGGACTTCGCGGTCAAGCTGCTCTTCGTCACCGGTGAGATGTGCACCCCCGCCCTCGCGCACAACCTGGAGACGGTCTGGGGCGCCGACGTCTACAACATCCTGTACGGCTCGCAGGAGGCCTTCGTCGTCGCCACCGCCTGCCGCAACAAGCGGATGCACCTCTCCCAGACCAACTACGTCGTCGAGGTCGTCGACCCGGAGACCGGCGAGTCCCACGGACCGCGCGGTACCGGCGAGCTGACGCTCACCATGCTGATGGACGGCGTCAAACCCCTGGTCCGCTACCGCACCGGCGACGCGGTCGAGGTGACGGAGTCCGACTGCGACTGCGAGATGCCCGGCGACCTCGTCAGGATCGTCGGACGCACCCTGGACCGGATCGACCTCGGGGGACGGCGGTTCACGGCCGGCCAGATCGAGACCGCCGTGATGACCGGGGTCACCGGGTCCGCCGGATACCAGGTGGTCATCGAGCGGGACGGCGCCGGACAGGACCGGCTCACGGTACGCCTGGAGCTCCTGGCGGGCCTCACCGCCGACCCCGCGGCCCTCGCCGACGAGGTGCGCGAGCGGACGTCCGACGCCCTCGGGGTGCCCGTCACGGTCGAGCTCAGCGACGGACTCGACCCCATCGTCAGCACCGGCGCGTTCGTGAGCTGGAAGGCCGCCCGGGTGGTGGACCGGCGCACCGCGACCGACCACGAGACCTCGGTGGCCCAGCGAATGGCGGCGAACCGTGGCTATACGAACTGACCCCGCGGCCCGATCCGTGTCGTCGCCCCACACCCTGGCGGACGAGTACGCCGCCCGCTGGAGCGAGCTGTCCGAGCGGTGGGCGGCGCGTCCGGGAGCCGTTCTCGGGACGCTCGGCCCGGCCGGCACCTCCAGCGACCTGACCGCACGCTTCCTCGCGGCCGAACACGGCCTGAGCGTGGAGCTGTTCCGCACCTTCGACGAAGTGCTGGACCAACTCCTGCTGGAGAAACTCGACTTCGCCCTGGTGCCGAGCGCCTACGCGGGCCTCACCCGCTTCCACTGGCACCGGGACCTGCGCCTGCGCGCCTTCTTCCCGCGCGCCACCCCGGAGTACGGCATCGCGGCCGGCGGGGACGACGGGATACCGCCGGGTGACGGACCGGTCCAGGTCGCCGCCATGTGGGAGGTCCGGCGGATCTACGCCGAAGTGGCGCCACCGGCGCTGCGGGACCGCGAGGTGCGCTGGGTGGACGCCTCCTCCACCCAGCACGCCGCCGAGATCGTCGCGGGCGGCGGCGCCCGGCTCGCGGTGACCAACGCGCCCGGAGTACGGGCGCACGGACTGCGCTGGGTGGCCACCCGGCCCGGCGCGGAGATCCTCTGGACGCTCTTCGACCGCACCGGCGAGCCCGAGCCGACGTTCACCGCCGACCGGCGACCCTGACCACCTGGGAGAGATACGACGTGTCACGCAAGACCCTGCTCCACCGCGCCACGGTCCAGGAGGGCCTCGGCCGGCCCTCCCTGCCGCGGCACAGCGTGCTGATCGACGGCGACCGCATCCAGGCCGTACTGCCCGAGGCGCTCGCCCCGCTGAACACACCCGGCGTCGACGTGCTCGACCTCGACGGGCGCACGGTGATGCCCGGCATGACCCTCGGGCACACCCACATCGCCTACCTGGACGTCCTCGACGGACGGGAGATGCTCTTCAAGTACTCCGTCCCCGAGGTCACCCTCGGCGCCGCGCGCAACGCGGAGAAGCTGCTGGGCCTCGGCTACACCGCCTTCGTGGGCGCCGGCTCGGTGTCCGGGATCGACATGGCGCTGCGCCGCGCCGTCGACGCCGGCGAGCTGCGCGGACCCCGGATCACCCCGTGCAGCCGGGACCTGATGGTGTCCGGGCCGCCCGAGCGCCGCAACCCCGAGGTCAAGAAGCGCATCCCGAGCGATCTGATGCGCCTCGCGGACACCCCGGAGGAGATGGCGGAGTACGTCGCGGGCGAGATCGCGCAGGGCGCGGAGATCGTCAAGGTCTTCTCCTCTGGCGACGACACCTTCCCCAACGGCCGCTCCCACGAACTCCTCTTCACGGCCGAGGAGCTGGTGGTCGCGGCCCGCACCGCGCACGAGCACGGCGCGCGGATACGCGCCCACTCCCGCGGACTCCAGGGCATCCGCAACGCCATCGCGGCCGGCGTCGACGTCATCGACCACGCCACCTACGCCGACGACGAGGCGCTCGACGCGATCGCCGAACAGGGCATGTTCGTCGTGCCGAGCCTCTACCAGCCGCACATGCTGCTCACCACGGGAACCGAACACGGCAAGACCACCGAGTACCTGGAGACGCTGGAGTTCGAGGCCGAGGTGGCCAACACCCTGCGCATCCTGCCGATCATGGCCGAGCGCGGCATCCCCGTGGTGGCGGGCGACGACTTCGGCTTCGCCTGGACCCCGCACGGCACCTACGCCAGGGAACTCGAGCTGTACGTCACCATGGCAGGCATCCCCGCCCCGACCGTGCTCACCTGGGCGACCGCCAACGGGGCCCGGCTCGCCGGACGCGGCGACGACGCGGGCACCGTGGCGGCCGGACGGCTCGCCGACCTCGTCGTCACGGGCGACGACCCGGCCGAGGACATCTCCGTACTGAGCCGTCCCGGCGGCATCGAACTCGTCCTCCTCGGCGGGGTCCCCGTCGCGGGCGGCACCGAGCCCTTCCGCACCGGCACAAGCACCGGCACCGGCGCCCCCGCCCCCGCCGCGGGAGCCGTGTGATGTCCGCGGCAGCCGGGCGGACCCGTCCCGCCCTCCCCGTGACCCCGCTGCTCGCCGTGGGCGCGTTCGCCATCGGGACCGACACCTTCGTGGTCGCCGGGGTGCTGCCCGAGGTCGCCCACGACCTCGGCTCCAGCCTCGCCGACACCGGCTGGGTGAGCACCGTCTTCGCGCTCACCTACGCCGTCCTCGCCCCCGTGCTCGGGGCGCTCACCGGACGGATGGAACGCAGGCGCGTCCTGGTCGTCTCGCTGACCGTGTTCGCCGCCGGCAACGCGGCCTCCGCCCTCGCCGACGACCTGGGCACACTCCTCGCTGCGCGGGTCCTGACCGCCGCCGGAGCCGCCCTCTACGTCCCGGCCGCGTCCGCGTCGGCCGCCGCCCTGGCCGCCCCCGAACGCCGGGGACGGGCCATGGCCGTCGTGCTCGGCGGACTCTCGGCGGCGACCCTCGCGGGGGTGCCGTTCGGCACATGGCTCGCCGCCGACCTGGGCTGGGCCGCCACCTTCTGGCTGCTGGCGGGGCTCGGCGCGCTGTGCGCCGCCGCCGTCGCCCTCGGACTGCCCGCCGTACGGCTGCCCACCGCGCCGGGGCTCGCGGCCCGGCTCGCCCCCGTACGGGACCCGCGGGTGCTGAGCACCGTACTCACCACGCTGGCGTTCATGACCGGCGGCTACCTCGCCCTGACGTACATCGGCGCGGTCCTCGCCCCGGCGACCGACGGCGACGGCACCACGCTCGCGCTGCTGCTGCTCGTCTTCGGGGTGTTCGCGGTGGGCGGCACGGTGATCGGCGGACGCGCCACCGACCGCTGGGGCGCGCCCCCGGTCCTGTCGGCCGCCCTCGCGGGTCTCGCCGCCGTCCTGGTGACACTGCCGCTGACCCGGGACTCCATGGCCACCGCGGTCGTCGCCATGGCGGTGTGGGGCGTCACGGCGATGGCCACCCAGCCGCCGCAGCAGCACCGGCTGTTCACCATCGCCCCGGCCTCCGGCCCGCTGCTGCTCTCCCTGAACTCCTCGGCCACCTTCGCCGGGATCTCCCTGGGCGGCTTCATCGGCGGCCGGGTCCTGGACCACGGCGGGGCCCACGGGGTGGACCGCCTCGGCCAGTTCGGAGCCGCACTGGTGGTGGCCGCCCTCCTGACGTCCGTCCTGGGCCCGCGGACCCCCGGTCCACGCGCCACCACGGCCACCGAAACCCCGGAGCCCGCCCGCGAACCCGGCTGAACCGCGCGACGACGACGGACCGCGCAGGTCAGGGGCAAGTGGCCTCACGCATTGCACCGCAATTGGCCACCGCCGGGACACCACTCGCTCCCTACTGTCGATCCGTCCCCGACGGCCGGACCACCCTCCGGCCGCCACCCCGAGAACGAAGGACCACACACCCATGGACAGCGACCGCACCCTCCCGGGTGCCCGCCCCCTCACCGTCGGCGTCGACGCGCGCCTCAGGGAGCGCGCGCCCGGCTACGTCCTCGGCCTGATCGCCGTACCCGACGCCGATGTCGTCGCGCACGCCCCCAAGGTCGCGGACCGGCTCACCGCCGCCGAGGACGTCCTGCACGGCGCGGAGCTCTCCAAGGCGGACGTCTCCGCCCTCCCCTCCATCGCCGCCTGGCGCGACACCTACCGCGAGCTGGACGTCAACCCCAACCGGTATCCCTGCGCCGCCGAGTCGGTACTGCGCCGGGTGGTCAAGGGCGACCGGCTGCCGCGCATCAACTCCCTGGTGGACCTGTGCAACGCGGTCTCCCTGGAGAGCCGGCTGCCCGTGGCCTCCTGCGACGTCGGCGACATCGAGGACGAGCTGACCGTGCGCCTCGCCCGGGGCACCGAGGTCCATCTCCCGCTCGGCGCACCCGACGCCCCCGAGCACCCCGAGCCCGGGGAGGCCGTCTACGCCGACGCCCGGGGCCGCGCCCACTCACGCCGCTGGAACTGGCGGCAGGGCGACGTGGTCAGGACGGACCTCGGGCGGCGCCGGCTCCTGCTCACCGTCGAGTCCGTGCACGAGGGAGGCCGGGGCGAGGTGGAGCTCACGCTGAGGCGGCTCACGGAGGCGCTCACCGACCTGGGGATCGCCTGGGAGCCGCCGGCGGTCCTCGACGGCGCCACCGCCCGGGTGGAGCTGTTCGCTGCCCCGTCGACCGCGACCCGTGGATGAGGAGAAGGCCGTGAACCGTACGATCCTGGTCGTCTACCGGCCCGCCGCCGGACGCTACACCGCCCAGTTCCGCAGCGTCGTGACGGCCGCCGCCGGTCTGGGCGTGGCCACCGTGGTGCTGCTGCCCACCGGATGGCAGGCACCGGAGGCCGAGGGCCTCGCGCAGTACCACGCCGACCTCGACGACCCGGCAGCCGTACGCGCCGCCGTCGACGGCATCGTCGCCGAGCACCGTGTCGAACGGATCTTCCCGCTGTTCGAGGGCGATGTGCTGCCCGCAGCCCGCGCCCGGCGCGACCACGGCATCCCCGGCCTCACCCCCGACCAGGCCCTCAACTTCCGGGACAAGAACGTGATGCACCGCCGGGCCGAGGAACTGGGCGTGCGGGTCGCCCGGTCCTGCCGCCCGGACACCGTCGGCGCGGTCCGCGAGTTCGCCGCCGAGGTGGGCTACCCCGTCGTCGTCAAGCCGTACGCCGGATGGGCCTGCGGCCGCACCTACCGGGTGGACGGCCCCGAGGCGCTGGACCGCGTCTGGGACGAGATGGGCGACGACCGGCACGAATACCGGGTCGAGGAGTTCGTCCACGGCACCGAATACCACGTCGACTCGCTCTTCAGGGACGGCGAGCCCGTCTTCGCCCAGCTCTCCCGCTACACGTACTCCGTCCTCGAGTACCGCGACGAACCGGGCGGCACCGTCTCCCGCAAGTACGACCTGTCACCGGCCGAGCGGCGCATCCTGGACCTCAACACCGTGGTGCTGCGCGGCTTCGGCCTGGACACCGGGGTCGTCCACGCCGAGTTCTTCCTCCCCGACGACGGCGACGTGGTGTTCGGGGAGGCCGGCGCGAGAGCCGGCGGCGGCTCCATCGTCCCCGCCATCGAGGCCGGACGCGGCATCAACCTCGCGGGCGAGTGGTGCCGCCTGGAACTCGACCCGGAGCACCGCACCGAGGCACGGCTTGGCCCCGAGATCGGCACCGAGTACCTGGCCTCGGACCGGTACGGACTCATCACCGCCATCACCGGCGCCGACGAACTGACCTCACTCGACAAGGTGCTGGACGCCGACGTGTGGAAGACGGTCGGCGACGTCCTCGCCCCGCCGACCGCCTCCAACGACGTACTGGGCTGGTACGTGTGCGAGGGCACCGACTTCGACGACGTACGGGCCCGCTTCAAGACCGTGCGGGACGCCTTCCGCGTGGAGACGGAACAGGACGGGCGGCAGCCATGTGGCTGACACGGTTCCGGGAACTCCCCGTCGCGCTGCGGGTGTTGTTCCTCGCCTCCTTCATCAACCGCGCGGGCATGTTCGTCTTCCCGCTGCTCGCCGTCTACCTGGTGCGCGGCAGGGACCTCAGCGCCGGCGAGGCCGGACTGCTGATCTCCGTCGGCAGCACCGGCCTGCTCGTGGGCAGTCTGCTCAGCGGACCGGTGTGCGACCTGCGCGGCAGGCGCGCCGCCCTGCTCGGCGCCCTGCTGCTGAACGCGGCGGGCTACCTCGGGCTCGCCGTGCTGGACGGGCCCCCGTGGACGTACGCCGGGCTGCTGTTCGTCGCCCTGGTCGGCATGGGCATGTTCGGGCCGGCGGCCAACACCCTGGTCGCCGACCTCACCGAGCCCGCGCAGCGGCCGTTCGCCTACACGGTGAACTACATCGGCAACAACCTCGGCATGGGCGTCGGCCCGCTGCTCGGCGGGGTCGCGGCGGCGTACTCGTACGACATCATGTTCGCGGGGAACATCCTCGCCGGTCTGGCGTGTGCCGCGCTGATCGCCCTGTGGGTGCCGCGCGACCGGCAGGGCGGGGCCGGGTCCCGCAAGGGCAGGGCCCGCCCCGGCCCGCTCGGCCATCACCACGTCCTGCTGGTGGTGCTCGTCTCCTTCTTCTACGTGGTGCCGCTGATCGGTCTCGAGTACACGCTGCCGCTCGCCGTCACCACGGTCCTGGACGAGTCCGCGGGGCTGGTCGGCGCCGTTTACACCATCAACAGCGTCGTCGTGGTCGGCCTCGGGCTGTTCCTCGAGAAGCGCATGCGGGGCCACGGCACGAAGCTGCTGCTGCTGGTCAGCGGAGTGCTGTGGGCCGCGGGGCTCGCCGTCATCGTGGTCGCCTTCTCGCTGCCGGCGATCCTGCTCTCCACGGTGATCTGGACCCTCGGCGAGATCATCGTCTCGGTGGTCGTGCCCACCTATGTCGCCGACCACGTCGACGAACGCCGGGTCGGCACCTTCATGGCGCTGAACGGCTTCGTCCTGGGCCTCGCCCGGCTCGCGGTGCCCGCGGGACTCGGCGCCCTGTGGACCGCCCACGGCCACCGGCCCGTCTTCGTCGTCCTGCTCGCGGCACCGCTCGTCGGCATGGCCGCGTACGCCGTACTGCGCATCAGGCCCTCGGCGGCGCAAGCGGCGGAAGCGGCGGAAGCGGCGGAAGCGGCGGAAGGCGCGGAAACCGAAGGGGCCGCCCTCCCGGCGAAGGCCGCCGACGCCCAGGCCCCCACCTAGACCACCTCGACCGACACACCGACACACCGACACACCGACACACCGACGAACCCAGGGGGAAGTACCCATGTCCCGCACGAAGTTCCTGCTGTCCGAAGACCAACTGCCCACCACCTGGTACAACGTGGTGGCGGACCTGCCCAAGCCGCTGGAGCCGATGCTGCACCCCGGCACCCGGCAGCCCCTCACCCCCGACGACCTGGCACCGCTGTTCCCCGCGGAGCTGATAGCCCAGGAGTTCTCCACCGAGCGCGAGACCGACATCCCCGGCGCCGTGCTGGACGTCTACCGGCAGTGGCGGCCCAGCCCCCTGGTGCGGGCACGCCGGCTGGAGCGGGCGCTGGACACCCCGGCCCGTATCTACTTCAAGAACGAGGGCGTCAGCCCGGCCGGCAGCCACAAGCCCAACACCGCCGTCCCGCAGGCCTATTACAACAAGCAGGCCGGTGTCCAGCGGCTCATCACGGAGACCGGCGCCGGACAGTGGGGCAGCTCCCTGTCACTGGCCTGCCAGTACTTCGGCCTCGTCTGCGAGGTCTACATGGTCGCGGTGAGCTACCGGCAGAAGCCCTACCGCCGCGGCCTGATGGAGACCTACGGCGCCACCGTCACCGCCAGCCCCAGCGAGCACACCGAGGCCGGCCGGGCCGCCCTCGCCGCCGACCCCGACTCGCCGGGCAGCCTCGGCCTCGCCATCTCCGAGGCGGTGGAGGCCGCGGTGAGCAGCGGCGGCACCGCCAAGTACGCGCTCGGGTCGGTGCTCAACCACGTCCTGATGCACCAGACGATCATCGGCAAGGAGGCCCAGCTCCAGATGGAACTGGCCGAGGACTTCCCGGACATCGTCATCGGCGCGGCGGGCGGCGGCTCCAACTTCGGCGGCCTGGCTCTGCCGTTCCTCGGCGAGCAGCTGCGCGGCGGGCGCCCGGTGCGGGCCGTCGCCGTCGAACCCGCCTCGTGCCCGACCATGACCGAGGGCCGCTTCGACTACGACTTCGGCGACACCGCCGGCATGACACCGCTGACCAAGATGCACACCCTCGGCCACGACTTCGTGCCGCCGAGCATCCACGCGGGCGGCCTGCGCTACCACGGCATGTCCCCGATCATCAGCCAGCTCAAGGAGTTCGGCTTCCTGGAGGCCCGCGCGGTGCCGCAGACCGCGTGCTTCGAGGCGGGCGTCACCTTCGCCCGCAACGAGGGCATCGTGCCCGCCCCGGAGTCCACGCACGCGGTGCGCGCCGCCATCGACGAGGCGCTCGTCTGCAAGGAGACCGGCGAGGCGAAGAGCATCCTCTTCTCCCTCTCCGGGCACGGCCACTTCGACATGCAGGCCTACATCGACTACTTCGGCGGCAAGCTGACCGACTGACCGACCGGCGCGACAAAGGCGGGGCGGGACGGGGAGCCCACCCCGCCGGGCGATCACATCAGGGGGAGATCATGCGCACAGCAGAGGCGACACCGCAGTCCATACGCGAGGACCGGCCCGTGATCCTCGGCATCTCGGGGTCCGAACGGGCCGGCGGCAACACCGATCTGGCACTCCAGTACGCGGGGAAACTGGTGCGTGAACGCGGCGCCGAGTTCCAGGCCGTGTATCTGCGCGACCACCGCATCTCGCCGTGCAGCCCGTGCGGCGACTGCAACAACCGCACCAGCGCCTGCGGGCTGGGGGACGACATGCCCGCCGTCGTCGACCGGATGCGGCAGGCCGACGGGATCATCTACGCCGTACCGGTGCACGGCTTCGGCCTCGCCCACCTCATGCAGATCTTCATCGAGCGGGCCGGCGTCGGCTATCTGCGCTTCGACCGGCCGCTCGCCAACAAGGTCGGCGGCATCATCGTCACCGCCCGCCGCTACAGCGACGCCTCCGTACACAACCAGCTCGTCGACAACCTGCTGCTCAACCGGATGATCCTGGTGGGCAGCGGCTTCCCGGCCCTGCTGCGCAACACGTCGAAGAAGCCGGGCCTCAACGACCCCGAGGGCGTCGACGCCCTGGAGCGCATGGCCCACCGGATGGTCGACATGACCCTGCTGCTGCGCCGCCACCGCTCGGTGACGGGCGAGCCCGTCCTGCCGGTCGACGACCGCAACGAACGCGTCGTACGCCGGCACCCGCACCTCGTGGACGGCACCCGGCGTCCCGCCTGACCGCACCGCACCGCACCGCACCACGCCGTCCCGTACCGCTCCTCACATCCGACCGACCCCATATGACCAGGAGGGCCCCATGTCCACCGTCACCCCCGCCGTCGTCGGCATCGACTTCGACGACATCCCCTGGGAGAAGTGGCACAAGCCCGGCGCCGACGGCCGGGTGAAGATCGCCTACACCGGAGGGTTCCGGGTGCGCCTGCTGGAGCTCCCCGCAGGCTTCGACGAGCAGCACTGGTGCGAGCGCGGACACCAGGGATACGTGCTGCGGGGCGAGTTCACCATCCACTTCGACGACCGCTCGGTGCCCTGCCGTCCCGGCATGGGCTTCGTCATCCCCGGTGACGAACGGCACCGCTCCCAGGGCTCCGACACCGAACCCACCGTCGTCTACGTCGTCGACGAGGTGCCCGCGCCATGAGCGGCTCGGACAGAATCGGGGAACTGCGCCTCTCCATCGACGCACTCGACCGGGACATCGTCGCCCTGCTCGCCGAACGCACCGCCGTCGTCCGTGAGCTGACCGAGTTCAAGCGCGATGAACAGACGGTCCGCTCGCCCGGACGGGTGGAAGAGGTGATCGCCAGGGTGCGTGACCTCGCCGACGCGCACGGCATGCCGCCCGGCATCGCGGAGGCCGTGTACCGCACCCTGATCGAGGAGTTGACGGCGCTCCAGCTGGAGCGCCTCGCCGAACGGCGTGCCGTCCCGCCCCCGGCCGCGAACGGGGCCGCATGACGCGCCGCGGGCTCGCCGATCTGCGCACCGCGCTCGCCGGGCTCGACCCGCTGCCCGGCGAGCTGGTGCGGGTCCGGGAGGAGGTCCCGGCCCGGTACGGGGTCACCGCCCGGTACGCCAGGTTCGCCGGGACCCCCGCCCCGCCGCCCACCGGGCCGGGACCCGCCGTCCTGTTCGAGCGGGTGACGCCCGGCGAGGGCGGCGGGACGGCCCGCTCGGTCCTCATCGGCCTGTACGGGAGCCGCCGGCGCGCCGCGGGACTGCTCGGGCTCACCCCCGGCGAGATGGCGCCCCGGCTGCTCGACGCCGTGGCCTCACCGGTGCCGCCGACACGGGTGCCGGACGGCCGGGCACAGCCCCGTGCCGTGCTCGCGCCCGACCTGACCGCCCTGCCGGTGCCCGTCGTCACCGACGAGGACGCCGGACCGTATCTGACGCTCGGCGCGGTCCTGGCCACCGACCCCGACACCGGTGTGCGCAATCTGTCCGTGCACCGCATGTGCGTCCAGGGGCCCGACCGGCTGACCATCTGGATGGTCCCGGGCCGGGATCTGGAGGCGGCCCACCGGGCGGCCCGCCGCCGGGGCGAGAACCTGCCCGTCGCGATCCATCTGGGCCTCGGCCCGGCGCTGATGCTCGCCTCGTGCTGCCCGACCTCCCTGGTCCCGGCGGGCGTCGACGAGCTCGCCGTGGCGGGCGCCCTCGGCGGGGCCCCGGTCGGGCTCACCCGGTGCCGTACCGTCGACGCGGAGTGCGTCGCCCACGCCGAGTACGTCATCGAGGGCGAACTCCTCGCGGACCTGGCCCCGGAGAACCCGGACGGGCCCTGCGCCACGCCCGAGTTCCTCGGCTACCGGGGCCGTGCGCATCCGGCCCTGCCCACGGTGCGCGTCACCGGGATCACCGCACGCGACGGGGCGATCCTGCAGACGGTCTCCGGCCCGGGGCTCGAGCAGTCGGTGCTGCTCGGCTTCGGCATGGAGGCGGCGGTGCTGGGCCGGTTGCGCGCACTGGGGGCGCCGGTGGAGGGGGTGCACTGCCACACCGCGGGCGGCGGCCAGCTGATGGTGGTCGTCCAGTGGCGGCCGAAGCGGTCCGCCGCCGACGACCTGCTGGTCCGCGAGGCGGGTGTCACGGTCCTTGAGGAGTTCCGGATGGCCAAGCTGGTGGTCTCGGTGGACGAGGACGTCGACCCGGAGTCGGACGCGGACCTGTGGTGGGCGATGGCGACCCGGCTCCAGGCGGACCAGGACCTCACCGTCCTGACCGACCGCGAGGGTTTCCCCCTCGACCCCACCCAGTCCACCGCCTACTCGCCCGCCCTCTCCGCCGACGGACGCACCGCGAAGGCCCACTTCGACTGCACCGTCCCCTACACCCACCGCACCCGCTTCCACCGCCCCCGCTTCACCCAGCCCAGCCGTGCCTCCGGGGGGTGACGTCAGGTCCGGGGAGTCGCTTCGCGTACCGCTCTGTTCAGCAGGGCGACGCCCTCGGTGATGCGGGCCGTGGTCAGGGCGGCGTAGCCGACCAGGAACGTCGGTTCGGGCGGGGGACCGAGGACGAAGTAGCCGGACGCGGGGTATATCCGTACCCCGTGTGCGGCCGCCCGGTCCACGATCTCCCGCTCCGGCACCCCGCGCGCGCCCGTGAAGGTGACCAGGACGTGCAGCCCCGCCGCCTCCCCGGAGACCCGGACCTCGGCGCCGAAGTGCTCGTACAGCGCCTCCAGGAGCCGCATTCTGCGCTGCCGGTACAGCCGCGACATCCGGCTGATGTGCCGGGCGTACGCGCCCGTCGCGATGAAGTCGGCCAGTGCCTCCTGGGACACGGCCGGACTGAGCCGGTCGGTGATCCACTTGATGCCGAGGAACGGCCGCACGAGGTGCGGCGGCAGCACCGCGTACCCGATGCGCAGCGCGGGGAAGAGCGTCTTGCTGAAGCTGCCGACGTAGACGACCGTGCCGTGGTGCCGTTCCGCGGCGAGCGCGGGCAGCCGCTCGGCGGTGAAGGTGAACTCGTTGTGGTAGTCGTCCTCCAGGACCGTCGCCCCGCGTTCGTACGCCCAGGCGATCAGGGCCCGGCGCCGCCGCTTCGACATGATGAACCCGGTGGGGAACTGGTGCGACGGCGTCACGTACACCAGCCTCACCCGCTCCGGATCGTGCCCGTGCGCCCGCACCGCGGCGTCGATGTCCGCGACCCGCAGCCCCTCCTCGTCGACCGGAACGGGCACGACGGCGGCGTCGGAACACCCGAAGACCTGCCGCAGCACGGTGTGGCTGGGGTCCTCGATGACCACCACGTCACCCGGCCGGACCAGTGACCGCACCAGGATGTCCAGCGCCTGGGTGGCGCCGCCGGTCACCATGATGTTCTCCGGCGCGGCGTCCACGGCCCGGCTCTGCCGCACCAGCGCGGCGATCTGCGCCCGCAGCGCCGCCGAGCCCTCCGCCGGTCCGTAGCCGAGCGTGGCCGCGTCGGCCCGCCCGTACGCCTCGTGCAGCGACTGGCGCCACCGGGCGACCGGGAACGCGGCGAGCGCGGGGGTGCCGTGCCGGAAGTCCAGCACGTTGCCGGGGTGGCGGAGGACGGGCGGCGGCTCCCACGGCTGCCAGAGCGGATCGCCCCCGTCGGTGGGCCGGGGCGGGGAGGGCACCGTCTGCACGGTCCCGGACCGGCCCGTACCGCTCGGCACGGGTCCCGCGGGGAGCTCCGCGACCCGGGTGCCCGAGCCCCGCCGGGCCGTCACGACGCCCCGGGCACGCAGCAGTTCGTACGCCCGGATGATCACCGTACGGGAGACGCCCAGCTGCGCCGCGAGTTCGCGCGAGGCGGGCAGCGCGTCGCCGGGGCGCAGCCGCCCCGCGTGCACCAGGGCGGTGACCTGGTCGCACACCTGCTGCTGCAGCGTGGCACCGCCCTCCCGGTCGAGAGAGATGAGCAACTCGGTCGATCCCATCAGGACCTAGCCAGGGGACGCCCCGCTTCAGCGAGGTGGGGAATGGCTTCTGAGCCCTGCTCTGACCTCAACTGTGTGTGCGGATCTGCACTGTGCACCTGTGCTCACCTCTCTGCCGCACTAGACCTACGGCGTGTGTATAGTGATCGCGTGGCCGTGACCAGGAAGGTTCGCCGATTCTCCGGCGGCGTGTACGACCTCGGGCTCCACATCGTGTGGTGCCCGAAGTACCGCCGTCCGGTCCTCGGTGGCCGGGTCGCGGAGCGGCTGGACGAACTGATCCGGCAGAAGGCTGACGAACGCGGGTGGGAGATCATCGCCCTTGAGGTGATGCCCGACCACGTGCACCTGTTCGTGAAGCACGACCCGAAATCATCAGCCTCGTACGTGGCGAACCAGTTCAAGGGCTCCACGTCCCGCGTGCTGCGCGAGGAGTTCCCGCACCTGAAGTCACGGATGCCCACCCTGTGGTCGTCGTCGTACTTCGCGGCCTCGGTCGGCGCCGTCTCGGCGGCCACCGTCGAGAAGTACATCAACACCCAGTGGGAACGCCCGGGGAAGAAGGGGGACGTCTCGTGATCCGCGCGTACAAGTTCCTCCTGCGCCCCACCGCCCGTCAGGCGGTCACGCTCAGCGAGATGCTGCGGGACCACTGCTCCCTGTACAACGGTGCGTTGCAGGAACGCCGGGGCGCCTACCGGCACACCTCGAAGACCAGCGTCCGCTACGGCGACCAGTCCGCGCAGCTCAAGGACATCCGCGCCTTCGACCCCGAACATCAGGGCCGCTGGTCGTTCTCCTCTCAGCAGGCCACGCTGCGCCGCCTCGACAAGGCGTTCCAGGCGTTCTTCCGCCGCGTCAAGGCCGGGCAGACGCCGGGCTACCCACGGTTCAAAGGCGTCGGCCACTTCGACACCGTCACCTTCCCCAAGGACGGCGACGGCTGCCGCTGGGACTCCACCCCCCACGCCCCCCGGACCCGCGTCCGCCTCCAAGGCGTCGGGCACATCCGCGTGCACCAGCACCGGCCCGTACAAGGGCGCGTCAAGACGATCAGCGTCAAGCACGAAGGCAGCCGCTGGTACGTCGTCCTCTCCTGCGACAACGTGCCCGCTGAGGAGCTGCCGCCCACCGGAGGAAACGTCGGTATCGACATGGGCGTTGCCCACTTCCTGACCACCTCGGACGGCGAACACGTCGCCAACCCGCGCTTCCTCCAGGCGATGGCCGACGAGCTGGCCGAAGCGCAGCGGCACCTCGCGACGTTTCCGAAACGGACCCGGCAGCGCACCAAGAAGCATCGCGCCGCCGTCCGGAAGGTCGCCAAGCTGCACGGCAAGATCCGCCGTCAGCGCGCCGACTTCCACCACAAGACCGCCCGCGCGCTCGTAGTCGACCACGACGTGATCGCGCACGAGCGGCTCAACACGGCGGGCATGACCAAGAGCCCCACCCCCAAGGCCGACCCCGCCCGGCCCGGCAGCTTCCTGCCGAACGGCGCTGCCGCGAAGGCCGGACTCAACCGCAGCATCCTCGACGCGGGTTGGGCGCAGTTCCTCGGAATCCTGGCGAACAAGGCTGAGAGTGCCGGTCGCCTGACGGTTCCGGTGGACGCGCGCAACACCTCCTGCACGTGCCCCGACTGCGGGCACGTCGCGAAGGAGAACCGCGCCACCCAGTCGAAGTTCGCATGCGTCACGTGCGGTTTCACCGCGAACGCTGACCACGTCGGCGCGACGAATGTCCTCAACAGGGCCGGGCTGGCCCTCTGCGCGGCGGCTTAGCCACCGACGCAGGAAGCCCGCGCGTTTACGCGTGGGTGGAGTCACACGTCCCCCCTCGGTGATGCGCCGGGGTCAGCCGCGCAGCTCCGCCAGCACCGCGTCCGTGAACGGCGGCCACGCCTCGGTCGCCCACGGCCCGAAGGCCCGGTCGGCCAGGGCCACACAGGCCGCGCCCGCGTCCGGGTCGATCCACAGGAACGTGCCCGACTGGCCGAAGTGGCCGAACGTACGGGAGGAGGACGAAGTGCCCGTCCAGTGCGGGGACTTGGAGTCGCGGATCTCGAAGCCGAGGCCCCAGTCGTTGGGGCTCTGGTGGCCGTAGCCCGGCAGGACGCCCTTCGTGCCCGGGTACTGCACGGTCATCGCGGCGGCGACCGTGCGGGGGTCGAGCAGGCGCGGGGCCTGGACCTCGGCGGCGAACCGCAGCAGGTCGTCCACCGTCGACACCGCGTCCTTCGCCGGGGAGCCGTCGAGGGAGGTCCCGGTCATGCCGAGGGGCTCCAGCACCGCCTGCCGCAGATACTCGGCGAACGGGATCTCCGTCGCCTTGGCGACATGGTCGCCGAGCTGCTCGAAGCCCGCGTTCGAGTACAGCCGGCGCTCACCCGGCGCCGAGGTCACCCTGTGCTCGTCGAAGGCGAGCCCCGAGGTGTGCGCGAGGAGGTGCCGTACGGTCGAGCCGTCCGGGCCCGCCGGTTCGTCCAGCTCGATCGCGCCCTCCTCGTACGCCACCAGCACCGCGTACGCGGCCAGCGGCTTGGTGACCGAGGCCAGCGGGAAGCGGTGGCCGGCGGGGCCGTGGGTGTCGACGACGGTGCCGTCCGCCCGTACCGCACCCGCCGCGGCGGTGGGAACCGGCCAGTTCTCGATCAACGCGAGGCTCTTGAGCGACATGCCGTCGAGCCTAAGCGCTCAGCGGGCCGGTTCCGGCAAGGGGTCCGGCCCGGGAGTGAGGCCCGGCGCCGCGTACAGCGGCTTCTGCCCATTTCTCACCCGGGTCGCTTGCTTGGAGCGCACTCAAGGGTTTTAGCGTGGGGGTATGACGGTGACGGAGACGGAGACCACGGCGGAGGGCGGCGCGGACAGCTGCGCCGGGCCCCGGCAGGGAAATCGACGGCCGGACGGCGCGGACAAGTACACGATCAGCGAGGTCGTCGCCCTCACCGGGCTGACGGCGCACACCCTGCGCTGGTACGAGCGCATCGGACTGATGCCGCACATCGACCGGTCCCACACCGGGCAGCGGCGCTACAGCAACCGGGATCTCGACTGGCTCGACCTCGTGGGCAAGCTCCGCCTGACCGGGATGCCGGTCGCGGACATGGTGCGGTACGCGGAACTCGTCCGGTCGGGCGATGACACGTACACCGAGCGTTTCGAACTGCTCCGGCAGACCCGGGAGGACGTACTGACCCGCATCGCCGAACTCCAGGGCACGCTCGCCGTGCTCGACCGCAAGCTCGGCTTCTACGCGGACGCCGGGCGCGCCCTGGCCTCGGAGAGGACGGGCTGAAGGGGCGCGGGGAACCGCGCGATCAGCCACGGACGGCCCGAGGCCGGGACACCACCGCCGTCGGCGGACGCTAAAGCTCCGAGAGCAGCTGCGCCTTCTTCGAGGAGAACTCCTCGTCGGTCACCAGGCCCGCCTGGTGCAACTCCCCGAGGTGGCGGATCCGGTCCGCGATGTCGGCCGGGTCACGCCGCGCCCGCGCCGTCGGCACCACCACCGGCGCACAGCTCCGCACCGCGGCCAGCACCGCCGCCGCGAACGGCAGCGACTCGTGCACGGGCCCGTACCCCAGCCCGAACACCACCGCCGCCGGATCCTGGTCGGGCTGTCCCGCCGTGACCCCCGCGTCCCGCCGCAGCAGCCGCAGATGCCCCTCGAACACCTCCGGCGACCGCCACTCCACGCCGCTCAACTCGCCCACCGGGAAACGCTGGTCGCCGGCCTTCCACTTCGCCGACGACGCACCCGTCCAGAACCACCGGAACGACACCGCCGTACCGTCGAAACTCGCCTTCCCGTCGTACGCCTTGAACTGCAGCGGTACCTCGGGAGCCGTCACCAGATGGCGTTCGGCGGGCCCGGACTCGGTGAGCAGAGTGCGCAGTTCGTCGGCGTAGTACTCGGCGAGCGTCTCGCGCTCGGCGGGCAGCACCAGCCGGTAGGGGTCGGTGCTCTCCTTCAACTGCCCGGCGGCCGCCTCCATCAGCGGATCCGCACCGGGCCGCAGCTCGATGCGCAGCGCCACCGTGCCGCGCTTCCCCGGTGTGAGGGTCACCCCCTCGATCGCGTCCAGGGGTATCCGCCGCTCCCCGAGGGCCTGGAACAGCTTGGGTGTTCGAATCCCACGTTCGTAGCGGATGCGCACGGAGTCGGACCCGAACTCCCAGGCGGCATGAAATCCGGCCAGTACGTCACCCATGCGGCTCATCGTATGCGGCACGAGCTTCTCCGTCCCTTCTCCACGCATACCGCAGTATCTCCGCCTCTACGCGCGTCCGGTAGTGGTCGTACCGGACAAACCCGCCCGGCAGACGTCGTCCTCTCCCGCACAGGACACCGCGCGGTATGCGCCAACACCGATCTCGGCGAAGTTCCGCAGGCTGTCCGTGCCCGGTTCGAAGTACCCGGCGTGCCCCTTCGCCTCCCGTGCCGACAGCACCCGCGCACCGAATCCCGCCGCCACCGGGTCGGCCCCGTGGCCCAGTCCGCCGAGTTCCAGGTACGGCACGTCCTGGATCCAGTCGTCGGCGTCCCGCATCGCCCACACCCGGGCGGTGGTGCGCAGTTGGGCGGCGTTCTCGGCCCGCATGCCGGGGCTGCCGGCCACCGCGATGTCGGCCACCCGCTCCGGCAGCGTGTGCGCGGCGATCCCGCACACCACGGAGCCGTAGCTGTGGCAGAACAGCGACACCGGCGCGACGCCGGGCAGTCCCCGCACCAGCGCGTCCAGCCGCTCGGCGCCGTCCTCGGCGCGCATCGCCGTGGCCGCGTCCATGCCGAGGCCGCTGGGCGCGGTGTAGTCGGCCCAGGCGATCACGGCCGTACGGGTCGAGGGCGCCGCGTCCCGCTCGGCGGCGTACAGGGACTTCGCCATGCCGACGGGGGCCGAGTACGTGCGCCGGGTGCGCTGGAAGGTGAGCAGGTCGGTGTCGACGCCGGGGACGACGACCGAGATCCGCTCGGCCCTGCCCAGATCGCCGAAGACCTCGGCGACCCGGCCGGGGCCCGCGGGGTTGAAGGCGAGGATGTGCCGGCCCGGCTCCATCAGCGCCGCGAGGCGGGTCATCCGCAGGCCCGCCTGCCGCTGGCCCGAGGGCGTGAGACGGCGGTCGTGCCGGCGGGCGACTTCGATCTTGTGCGCCTGTTCCAGCGCGATGCGGTTGGCGCGGTAGCGCAGTCGGACCGGGGCGCCGTTCATATTGCCGACCGCGAGCGGATAGCGGCGGGCGAGGCTCGTGCGCTGTCCGTCGGTGAGCGTGGCGAAGAACCGGGCGAGCCGGGTCGGCGACGACTGCGGGTTCGGCAGCCGGTGGCCGGCTATCCGGCCGTGCTCCCAGGCGGTGAGCGATGCCTGTAGCGGAGCGGGGTGGCGCTGGTGGCGCAGCGCCGTCCACCCGGTCGTCGCCAGCATCACGAAGACGACGGCGAGCGCGAGCAACGCGCGCCAGACGTTCAATTGCGGGGAAGTGTCGAAGGAAGTCACTGGGAGGACACACTAGGAGAACGAGAGGGTCTCGCGTGAACCAAGTGACCGGTATCACGTTTCGTCGCGCCCGCGCCGTGCGCGACCGCCACCGCCGTACGGCGTGAATTCCCCGCCGATACGGGGGTACCCGCCAAGTCAACCAACCCTTAAAGGGAGTTGAGGATGGCGAGCTTCGGACACGGTACGCGCAGGCACCCCCGCACACGTGGCCGGACGTGGTCACGGTCCGGGCCGGATCGCGCGACCCTCGGAATCATCGGAGTCATCTGCGCGGTCGCCGGTTTCTTCGTGCTGGGGATCATCCTCGGCCCGGTGGCGATCGTCTGCGGCTGGCTGGCCATGGGCCGCAGCTGGGCGGGCTCCCGCTCGGTACCGGCCCTGGTCGCCCTGGTCCTGGGTGCCATCGACACGCTCCTGGCCCTCCTCTGGCTGGCCGGAGCGACAGCGGGCTACGGCATGCTCTGACGTAGCACGGCATGGGGGAGCCCCCGGCAAGCTGCCGGGGGCTCCCCCATGCCGCCCCGCAGCTGCGGGCAGTCGTGCCGCTGGGGCGGCACGGGTGGGCGCAGCGGCACTGCCGCGCCACGCGCCCCCCCCACACCGCACCCCCACGAGCCCCGCACCCCGCACCCCGCAAGCCCCCGCACCCCGCCCCCGGCCAAGCCCGGCGCGGCGCTACGCGTCACCCCCGGCCACACCCGGATCCGCAGCCGCCGCATCCAGCAACTGATACCGATCGATCGCCTGCTTCAGCACCGACCGGTCCACATGCCCCTCCCGCGCCAGCTCCGTCAGCACCGCCACCACCACCGACTGCGCGTCGATGTGGAAGAACCGCCGAGCGGCCCCCCGCGTGTCCGCGAACCCGAACCCGTCCGCACCCAGCGACTGATACGTCCCCGGCACCCACCGCGAGATCTGGTCCGGCACCGACCGCATCCAGTCGGACACCGCCACCACCGGCCCCCGCGCCGCCGCGAGCTTCCGCGTGACATACGGCACCCGCTGCTCCTCCTCCGGATGCAGCAGGTTGTGCCGCTCGCAGTCCACCGCCTCGCGCCGCAGCTCGTTCCAGGAGGTCGCCGACCAGACGTCCGCCCTGACGTCCCACTCCTCCGCGAGGATCCGCTGCGCCTCGATCGCCCACGGCAGCGCCACCCCGGACGCCAGGATCTGCGCCGGCATGGAGCCCGCCGTGCCCTCGCCGAAGCGGTAGAGGCCCTTGACGATGCCCTCCGCGTCCACGTTCTCGGGCTCGGCCGGGTGCCGGATCGGCTCGTTGTACACCGTCAGGTAGTAGAAGACGTCCTCGCCGTGCGGGAACTCCTCGGAGGAGCCGTACATCCGGCGCAGCCCGTCCCGCACGATGTGCGCGATCTCGAACCCGAACGCCGGGTCGTACGCGACACACCCGGGGTTCGTCGACGCCAGCAGCTGCGAGTGGCCGTCCGCGTGCTGGAGACCCTCACCGGTCAGCGTCGTACGCCCCGCCGTCGCGCCCAGGACGAAACCGCGCGCCATCTGGTCGGCCATCTGCCAGAACTGGTCACCGGTGCGCTGGAAACCGAACATCGAGTAGAAGACGTACACCGGGATGAGCGGCTCGCCGTGCGTGGCGTACGCCGAGCCCGCGGCGATCAGCGAGGCCGTGCAGCCGGCCTCGGAGATGCCGTCGTGCAGCATCTGCCCGTTCGGCGCCTCCTTGTAGGCGAGCAGCAGCTCCCGGTCCACCGACTCGTACTGCTGGCCGAGCGGGTTGTAGATCTTCGCACTCGGGAAGAACGAGTCCATGCCGAACGTGCGGTACTCGTCCGGCGCGATCAGTACGAACCTCCTGCCGATCTCCTTGTCCCGCATGAGGTCCTTGAGGAGCCGTACGAAGGCCATGGTCGTCGCGATGGACTGCTGGCCCGAACCCTTCTTCACGGTCGCGTACGTCTTGTCGTCGGGCAGCCGCAGCGGCTTCGACCGCACGACGCGGGTCGGCACGTACCCGCCGAGCGACTTGCGGCGGTCGTGCATGTACTGCATCTCCTCCGTGTCCGGCCCCGGGTGGTAGTAGGGCGGCAGACCGGATTCGAGGTCCTGGTCGGAGATCGGCAGATGCAGCCGGTCCCGGAAGTGCTTGAGGTCGTCGACCGTCAGCTTCTTCATCTGGTGCGTGGCGTTGCGGCCCTCGAAGTTCGGGCCCAGCGTCCAGCCCTTGACCGTCTTCGCGAGGATCACCGTGGGCTGGCCCTTGTGCTCGACCGCCGCCTGGTACGCCGCGTAGATCTTGCGGTGGTCGTGGCCGCCGCGCCCCAGATGCAGGATCTGGTCGTCGGTCATGCCCTCGACCATGGCGCGCAGCCGGTGGTCGTCACCGAAGAAGTGGTCGCGGATGTACTCGCCCGACTCGGTGGCGTACGTCTGGAACTGCCCGTCCGGCGTGGTGTTCATGCGGTTGACCAGCACGCCGTCCCGGTCCTGGGCGAGCAGCGGGTCCCAGGTGCGGTCCCAGATGAGCTTGATCACGTTCCAGCCGGCGCCCCGGAAGATCGACTCCAGCTCCTGGATGATCTTGCCGTTGCCGCGAACCGGGCCGTCCAGGCGCTGGAGGTTGCAGTTCACGACGAAGGTCAGGTTGTCCAGGCCCTCGCGCGCGGCGATGGACAGCTGGCCCAGCGACTCGGGCTCGTCCATCTCGCCGTCGCCGAGGAACGCCCACACGCGTGAGCGCGTGGTGTCCGCGATGCCGCGCGCGTGCATGTAGCGGTTCATCCGCGCCTGGTAGATCGCGCCGATCGGCCCGAGGCCCATCGACACGGTCGGGAACTCCCAGAAGTCCGGCATCAGCCGCGGGTGCGGGTACGACGACAGCGTGTACGGCGCCTTGGACTTCTCCTGGCGGAAGCCGTCCAGGTGCCGCTCGCTCAGCCGGTCCAGCAGATACGCGCGGGCGTAGATGCCGGGCGAGGCGTGGCCCTGGAAGAAGACCTGGTCGCCGCCGTCGCCCTCGTCCTTGCCGCGGAAGAAGTGGTTGAAGCCGACGTCGTACAGCGACGCGGAGGAGGCGAAGGTCGCGATGTGGCCGCCGACACCGATGCCGGGCCGCTGGGCGCGGGAGACCATCACCGCGGCGTTCCAGCGGGTCGCGTTGAGGATCCTGCGCTCGATCTCCTCGTTGCCCGGGAAGAACGGCTCCGCGCGGGTCGGAATCGTGTTGACGTAGTCCGTGCTGCGCATCTCGGGCACGGCCACGCGCTTCTCGCGGGCACGCTCGATGAGCCGCAGCATCAGATAGCGGGCCCGCTCCCGGCCGCGCTCGTCGACCGCGGCGTCGAGGGAGTCGAGCCACTCCTGCGTTTCCTCGGGATCGAAGTCAGGAACCTGACTCGGAAGGCCGCCAATGATGATCGGGTTGCGATCGGATGCGGAAGCCACGCTGTTCCTTACCTGTCAGAGGGCCGTGAGTCGGGCCGCTGTTCTGCCGGTACGGCCCGGATTGCGCCGATCCCATGGTCCACCTCGGGGCCGTCGCCGTCATCTCTACCGGGAGGTAATCCGCGGCCGGGGCCAGTACGGTGTCTATGGGGCTCGTCCATTCGAGTCTTCGCACACACAGACGGTTCCCAAAGGGCCAAACGGGGCACAAAGGTGTGGTGTGCGTCACTACAGGCCATGATGGTGTGCCTGGAGTTGCGGTGACCCGGCCAGGATCGTCACCGTTTCGTCGGTCTGCACGGCCGGGTACTTGCGCGATCCGTCCCGCCCGTGTGGACTACGGCCAAGCTTCGCGCACGCGCGTGGCTGAGATATTCCCAAGACATGATCAGGAGGCAACCCGTGAGCGCGACCGCGGACCACGCGGAGGAGCGGACGAACCCTGCCGCCAGGCTGGGGTTCCAGCCCGGGCAGGTGGTCCAGGAGATCGGCTACGACGACGACGTCGACCAGGAGCTCCGCGAGGCCATTGAGGGCGTCATCGAGAGCGACCTCGTCGACGAGGACTACGACGACGTGGCTGACGCCGTTGTGCTGTGGTTCCGCGACGACGACGGCGACCTGACGGATGCGCTGGTGGATGCCACCACGTACATCGAGGAAGGCGGCGCGATTCTGCTCCTCACGCCGAAGACCGGCCGTTCGGGCTATGTGGAGCCGAGCGACATCTCGGAGGCCGCCACCACGGCGGGCCTCACGGCGGCGAAGAGCGTCAGCGTCGGAAAGGACTGGAGCGGCAGCCGGCTGGCGACGCCCAAGGCGGCCAAGTCCAAGCGGTGAACCGTCGGCGGGCGGGCCGGTCGCGTGATGCGTCGGCCCGTCCGCCGGTATGCCGTACTCCCTGCGTAGGGTGGTCGTAGCGAACCACCTCGAAGGGATGAACACGACGATGGCGATCCAGGCCGGAGACAAGGCCCCCGACTTCGAGCTCAAGGACAACCACGGTGCGACCGTGGCGCTGTCCGACTTCCGCGGGCACAAGAACGTGGTGCTGCTGTTCTACCCGTTCGCCTTCACCGGTGTGTGCACCGGCGAGCTGTGCGAGGTCCGCGACCAGCTGCCGCGGTTCGCCGACCGCGACACCCAGGTGCTCGCCGTCTCCAACGACTCCATCCACACCCTGCGCGTCTTCGCCGAGCAGGAGGGCCTGGAGTACCCGCTGCTCAGCGACTTCTGGCCGCACGGCAACGTCTCGCGCGCGTACGGCGTCCTCGACGAGGACAAGGGCTGTGCCGTGCGCGGCACGTTCATCATCGACAAGGAGGGCGTCGTGCGCTGGACCGTGGTGAACGGTCTGCCGGACGCCCGTGACCTGAACGAGTACGTCAAGGCGCTCGACACCCTGTAGTCACGCCGGGGCGTGAGACGCCGGCGGTCCGGCCCGGCACCGGGGTGATTCCTCGGTCGCGGGGCATGCGGCAGCCGGGAACCCGTCACTAGGATCGACTCGTTGATCCGACATCCACCGCACTCAGGGGCTCCGCGCCCCAGGACACCAATGGAGGACTCGTGGGAGTCAGCCTCAGCAAGGGCGGCAACGTATCGCTGACCAAGGAGGCGCCGGGCCTGACCGCGGTCATCGTCGGTCTGGGGTGGGACATCCGCACCACGACCGGTACGGACTTCGACCTCGACGCCAGCGCGCTGCTGCTGAACAACAGCGGCAAGGTCTCCAGCGACGCGCACTTCATCTTCTTCAACAACCTGAAGAGCCCGGACGGCTCGGTCGAGCACACCGGCGACAACCTCACCGGTGAGGGCGAGGGCGACGACGAACAGATCAAGATCAACCTCGCCGGCGTCCCCGCCGACATCGAGAAGATCGTCTTCCCGGTCTCCATCTACGACGCCGAGAACCGCCAGCAGTCCTTCGGCCAGGTGCGCAACGCGTTCATCCGCGTCGTCAACCAGGCCGGCGAGGCCGAGATCGCCCGGTACGACCTCAGTGAGGACGCCTCCACCGAGACCGCGATGGTCTTCGGTGAGCTGTACCGGCACGGCGCGGAGTGGAAGTTCCGCGCCATCGGCCAGGGCTACGCCTCGGGCCTGCGCGGCATCGCGCAGGACTTCGGAGTGAACGTCTGAGTCGCCCGTGAAGGGCGGTCACGCCCGAGCAAGGCCGTCCCGTACGGCCACACCGCCCGGCGCCGCACGGTTTATGTGCGGCGCCGGACGTGTAGGACCACCGAAGAGACAAGATCCGGGGAGGGACCAAGATGGGCGTCACGCTTGCCAAAGGGGGCAATGTCTCCCTGTCCAAGGCCGCACCGAACCTCACGCAGGTGATGATCGGGCTCGGCTGGGACGCGCGCTCCACCACCGGAGCCGACTTCGACCTCGACGCCAGCGCGCTGATGTGCGGCGGCGGCCGGGTCATGGGGGACGAGTGGTTCATCTTCTACAACCAGCTCACGAGCCCCGACGGCTCCGTGGAGCACACCGGTGACAACCTCACCGGGGAGGGCGACGGCGACGACGAGTCCCTGCTGGTCGACCTCTCGAAGGTGCCGGAGCGGTGCGACAAGATCGTTTTTCCGGTCTCCATCCATATGGCCGATGAGCGCGGTCAGGCTTTCGGCCAGGTCAGCAATGCCTTCATCCGTGTGGTGAATCAGGCGGACGGTCAGGAACTCGCCCGTTACGACCTCAGCGAGGACGCCTCCACCGAAACGGCGATGATCTTCGGCGAGCTCTACCGCTACCAGGGTGAGTGGAAGTTCCGTGCGGTGGGACAGGGGTACGCGTCGGGGCTGCGCGGCATCGCTCTAGACTTCGGAGTCAACGTTTCGTAAAGCCGATCACGGCAGCGGGGGAGACCCGTTAACACACCTGGGGTAGCCAGTGGTTCTGAAAACCTTCGGCTGGTCGTTCGCGGTTACCGCGCTCGGTCTGGTCGCAGCGGTCCTCTTCGGGGGGTGGACCGCCTTCGGCATCGTGGCGATCCTCTCCGTGCTCGAGATCTCGCTGTCCTTCGACACGGCGGCGGCCATGCCGACAAGGCCGAGACGGTCCTGCTCGCCGGTATCGCGGGTCTGATCACGTACATGATCGTCGGTGGTCTCTCCGGCTACTTCGAGGACAAGCTCGAAGAGGAGGAGGAACACGAGCACGAGGAGGAGGAGAAAGCCGCGCGGGAGGGCAAGCCACGCTCGGCGGTCGCCCTGGCCGGCAAGGCCGCGTTCTTCATGTTCCTCTACCTCGAGGTCCTGGACGCGTCCTTCTCCTTCGACGGCGTGATCGGCGCGTTCGCCATCACCAACGACATCGTCCTGATGGCCCTGGGCCT
>NZ_JOCA01000007.1 GCF_000718785.1 Streptomyces sp. NRRL WC-3626
GTCCTTCTCCTTCGACGGCGTGATCGGCGCGTTCGCCATCACCAACGACATCGTCCTGATGGCCCTGGGCCTCGGCATCGGCGCCATGTACGTCCGGTCCCTCACGGTGTATCTGGTCCGCCAGGGCACCCTGGACGACTACGTCTACCTGGAGCACGGCGCCCACTACGCCATCGGCGCGCTCGCCCTCATCCTGCTCGTCAGCATCCGGTACCAGATCAACGACATCGTCACCGGCCTCATCGGCGTCACCCTGATCAGCGCGTCGTTCTACTCCTCCGTACGCCGCAACCGCGCCGCGCGGGAGTGAACCCGCGCCGCGTCATCCGGCGGGGGCGGGGCCGTGCGGCATGGCGAGGTGGGCCAGGTCTCCCGGCGGCGGGGTGCTCACCGGCCACAGCGGGGCGGGTACGCCGTCGGCCACCGCGGCGGGCGCGTCGGTGAGGTTCATCCGGTCCCGGAGACGGCCGTAGAAGTCCATCGGGCCAAGCCGTGCGACGCGCAGCCGGCGCGGTGCCGCGTACACGCCGATCCAGTCCCCGGGCCCGAGCACCCCGCGCAGCTGGCCGTCGATGCTGACGGCGGCGCGGCCCGAGCGTTCGAGCACCCGCAGCCCGACCGGTTCGTCGGGGGCGGCCAGGACCGAGCGGTTGAAGGTCATGTGCGGGGCAACGGGGGTGAACACCAGCATCTCGGCGCGCGGCGAGACCACGGGCCCGCCGGCGGCGAAGCTGTACGCGGTCGAACCCGTCGGTGTCGCCACCAGCAGCGCGTCGGCGGAGTACGAGGCGAGCAGCCGGCCCGCGATGTAGACGCCGACCGAGACCTGCCGGTCCCGGGCGAGCTTCTCCAGCACCACGTCGTTGAGGGCGGTCACGTCGAGCGGGACGCCCCACTCGCCGCCCGTCTCGCAGTCGGAGCGCACACTGGTCGGCGGCAGCAGCGGGCCCCTGCCGTACTCCATGAACGCCTCGATGTCCGACGGCACCTCCAGGCGTCGTGAGGCCCGCATCGTCAGCAGCATGCGCCGCTCCACGTCGAGACGGTTCTCGCGTACGGCGTCCAGGGCCGCCCGCACCAGGGTCGCGGGCACCTCGGTCAGGAAGCCGACCCGGCCGAGGTCGACCCCGAGGACCAGCGCGTCGACGGCGGCGGCGAGCCGGGCCCCGCGCAGGAAGGTGCCGTCCCCGCCGAGGGTGACGACGAGGTCGGGGTCGCCGGCCGCCGCCACCTCCTGCCGGGCGCTGCGGCGTCCGCCGTCGTTCCACACGTCGATGTCGGCGCACGCCACCGCGTGTTCGGCGCACCAGGCCCGGACCGTACGCGCGGCCTGAGCGGCCTCGGGACGTCCGCCGTGCACGACCATGCCGACCCGGTCCACCGTCATCTCCGCCTCCACAACGTCCGTCGGGCCCCATCCTGGCCGCGCCGCGGTTCGCGAGGGGCCGTGCCACGCCGCGGGTACGGCGGACGGCCCGGTACCGCGGGTGGCGGTACCGGGCCGTCCGGTGGAGGGGGTGGCCGGTCAGGGCCGGCTGCCGTAGCGCCGCTCGAAGCGCTCCAGGCGGCCCGCGGTGTCCACGGCGCGGGAGGTGCCGGTCCAGAACGGGTGGCCGGCCGACGAGATCTCGACGTCGACGACCGGATAGGTGGCGCCGTCCTCCCACTCGACCGTGTGCGACGACTCGATCGTGGAGCGGGTGAGCAGCCGGAAGCCGGACGCTCGGTCGCGGAAAACGACCGGGCGGGAGACGGGGTGGATGCCGTGCCTCACGGGATGTCCTTCCTGGGGGTCCCCCGCCGCCGTGGGGCGGCGGAGGCGGGGTTCATCGTTCTTCGCGGAAGAGGACGTGCCGGCCGGCGACCGGGTCGTACTTCCGCAGGAGGAGCCGGTCGGGGTCGTTCAGACGGTTCTTGCGGGTCACGTAGGTGGTTCCCGTGCCCGCCGTCGACCTGAGCCTGACGACCGGGCGTGCGGTGCCGCGTGCCATGGGGTGCTCCTTCCGCCACCACCCGAGCTGCTTGACTCGAGCATGTCAGACGTCTCAACACACGCCCCGTCGCCGTTGTTCCCGGGATCCGGCAGAACGTTCGAACACCCGGATTCCACATCAAAAGTCGCGGAGAAGGGAAGAAACGGACCATGCCCACAGGAGTGCAGGTGTGTTCCCTGAAGCGGGACACCCCCCAGACGATCCCGGCCAACAGCCCCTACACGGTCATACGGTTCCCGTTCGGGTCCGCCGAGTCCAGCGACGGCTTCAACATGCACCAGGTCAACCAGCCGGACGGGTACGTGGTCACCAGCTGGGACACGGACGCCCGGTCGGGGCTGATATGGCCCAGCGTGGCCGGCTGGGGTGCGCTGTACGCGATGATCCAGTGGGAGGCCGGGGGCTACGACGAACTGCGCGACCAGTTCGTCCGGGACCCGCTCGGTCTCACCTCCGCACCCAACGACACCACGGCGACGGAGCACCGGCCGCCGAGCCCCGGCATGCAGTGCTGGACGAAGCACTGGGGCATCTTCGTCGACCCGGCCGTCCCGCTCGCCGTACGCGCCACCCATGACGACGGCGTGGCGCGGAACATCGTCCTGGCGGAGTTCAAACTCGTGGTGCACCAGGCGGCCTGACCGTCATGGAGCCGCCCGGCCGTGACCGACGCCGAGCAGGACGCGCCTCGTGCCGCTGCCGCCGATGCCGCAGGGTTCGGTCCGCGACCCGGTCAACCCGACGATCATCGCCCTCGCCCCCCGTCGGCAGGGCGCCGGCCGCACCGGCGCGGCCGTCGGCGCCGGTACGTCACGGGTGCCGGGCCCGGTGCCGGTCGCGGTAGGCACGGGGTGAGCTGCCGGTGACCCGTTTGAACGCGGTGCTGAGGGCGCTCTCGGAGCCGTAGCCGACGGCGCGGGCGATGGTGGCGAGCGTGTCCGTTCCCTCGCGCAGGCGGGCGGAGGCCAGTTCGATGCGCCATCCGGTGAGGTAGTCGAGCGGCCCCTGTCCGACCGCGTCCTTGAACCGGGCCGCGAGCGTGGAGCGGGAGACGGCCCCGGCGCGGGCCAGTCCGGCCACCGTCCACGCCCGTCCGGGTGCGGTGTGCATCGAGGTCAGGGCCGTGGCCACGACCGGGTCGGCGAGGCCGGCCAGCCAGCCGGCGACGGCGTGCGGCTCGCGGGCGAGGTGCAGACGCAGCACATGGACGAGCATGACGACGGCGAGGTGTTCGGCCACCAGCGTCGACGCCACCTCCCGGTCCCGCAGCTCCCGGTCGATCTGCGTGAGCGCCCAGCTCAGCGTGCCCGCCTCGTCGGATCCCGCCGGTATGTGGATGACCGGCGGGAGCGGGTCGAGCAACAGCGCACGCGCGCGCTCGCCGAACGAGAACCCTCCCCCGATGAGCACGGTGTCCTCGCCCTCTCCGGCGTGCGCGGGCCCGCCCGGGGCCGCCGCGAAGAGCGGGGCGGCCGCCACCGGAACCGCTTCGTCGTCGCTGCGGAGGGTGAAGCCGAGCGGCCGGGTGAGGAGATAGCAGTCCCCCTCGGACAGGGAGACCGTCGTATCGGTCCCCTCCACGCTCAGGAGACACGAGCCGCGCCGGACGGCGTTGAACTTCACTCCGTCCGGCGCGTCGAAGCGGACGGCCCAGCGGCCGCCGGCCACCAGCCCGGCCGACAGGTGACCACGTGTCTCGAGGAGTGCCAGGACGTCTTCGAGCGGATCCACCACTCCCCCACCCTTCTGGACGCTGAATCAAGTTCTCCGGACTTTCCAGCATAGCCCGTCCGGATTCAGGTGTTTACGTTGACGAGGTGAGCACATTCCCCCGCACGAAGGGCCCGACCGTGAACCACGCCGTCCGCCTGACCACACCGTTCCACTCGCACTCCACCACCGGCGAAGTCATCGACGGTGTGGACCTCTCCGGACGTCGCATGATCGTCACCGGTGGTGCCTCCGGTATCGGCGTCGAGACCGTACGCGCCCTGGCCGGCGCCGGGGCCGAGGTCACCGTCGCCACCCGGAATCCGGCGGCGGCCGAACCGCTGCTGCGCGAACTCGCCGCCGTCCCCGCGGCGGGCGCCGTGCGGGTGGCGGCGCTCGACCTGGCCGATCTCGCCTCGGTGGCCGCCTTCGTACGGTCGTGGCAAGGGCCGCTCGACGTCCTCGTGGCCAACGCGGGGATCATGGCGGTCCCGGAACGGCAGGTCACCGCCGAGGGCTGGGAACTGCAGCTGGCAACCAACCATCTCGGCCACTTCGCCCTCGCCCTCGGGCTGCACGACCGGCTGCGGGCGGCAGGCTCCGCCCGGATCGTCGTCGTCAGCTCCGGCGCGCACCTCGACGCGGCGTTCGACTTCGACGACCCGCACTTCGTGCGCCGCCCCTACGACCGCTGGACGGCGTACGCGCAGTCCAAGACCGCCGACGTCCTGTTCGCCGTGGGCGCCCGCCGCTGGGCCGCCGACGGCATCACCGCCAACGCGCTCAACCCGGGCTGGATCAGCACCAATCTGCAGCGCCATGTCGACGACGCCACCATGCGGGCCCTGGGGGCGATGGACGAGGACGGCAACCTCATCAAGACGCCCTACTACAAGACGCCGGCCGAGGGCGCCGCGACGTCCGTGCTGCTGGCGGCGTCTCCCCTCCTGGACGGCGTCACCGGGCGCTACTTCGACGACAACCAGGAGGCGCCCCTCGTCACCGCCGACGACGAACAGGCCGGCGGTGTCGCGGCACACGCCCTGGACCGGGAGGCCGCGGACCGTCTCTGGGAGTACGCCGCCGGCACCGTGCGCTGAGCGGCGTACCGCGACTCACGGGACCGGGACCGCCGGCGCGGCGGCTCCCCAGGCGGCCGCGCACAGGGACCGTTCGACGGCGTCGGTGTAGACGGCGGCGGCGAGCCAGGCGCGGGCGAAGCGGTCCGTGTCGGCCGGGAGCAGCCGGCCGAACGGGTCACGGGAACGGTCCGCGGCAGCCGCGTGGAGGTCGTCGAGGAGGTCGCCCGCCGTGGCCAGACCGAGGCGGCGCAGCCGGGCGGCGTCGCCCGGCCCGCTCCCGGCGACGGCGAGGACCCGGCGGCCTCCCGGCACCGCCTGGTGGACGCGGCGGCGCAGCAGGTGCAGCGGGGCCTCGTCGGCGGCCTGCGCGGGCCGGGAGCGCGGTGCGACCGCGCCCTTGGGGAGGTCCGCGTGCTGGAGGCGGTCGAGGCCGAGGTCCACCCGGGCGTCGGGGTCGGTGGGGTGCTCGGCGGCGAGCAGCAGGGCCCGCGGGGCCGGTCCGGGGGCCAGGCGTGCGACGATCCGCAGCCGTCGGTCCCCGGCGGCGGCGAGCAGGCGCAGGTTGTCGCGGTACGGGAGCGCGGGGTCGTCGTGGGCGGTGACCAGCCGCAGGGGCAGGCCCGCACAGTCGGCCAGGACACAGTCGCCCGTGGCCTCGCGCACCGGGCCGGCGAGGGTCACCTCGAGGAACAGCAGGTCCTGCCCGCCGCCCAGGGCGCGGGCCACCTGCTCGGCGGCGGGTACGGTCCAGAGCCGGTCCAGCGGCTCGGCGCGCCAGGCGGCGCCGGACGCGCGGACCGCCCGCACCCCCGCGCCCGCGCCGAGACGGCCGGTCGGGGAGACGGTGGCCCCGGACACGGCGAGGCCCGCGCGGGACAGTTCGCGGTGGGTCAGGGCGGTGTCGCCGACGCGTACGGCCCGGTCGGCGGCGCCGGTCGCGCGGGCCGGCCCGCCCGGTGCCACGTCCGAGACCGTGTACAGACGTCCGTCGGCGTCGGCGGTCCAGGTGACCGCGCCCGCGTATCCGGTCGCGGTGAGGACGGGCTCGGAGAAGAGGCCGTACAGCCGCAGCGAGCCGTCCGGGCGGTACGGCTGACGGACCGTGCCGCGCAGTCCGGTGAGGCCGGGGCCGGTGGTGTGCGGGATGCGGTGGGCGACGCCGAGGACGCCGCAGAGCGCGCCGGCGAGGTCGGTGAGGCGGTGTGCGGGGTCGGCGGAGCGGGCCGCGCGCACCCCGGTCACCACGGAGACCGCGGCGGCGGAGGCCCGTGGGAGACCGGCGAGGCGGGCGGTGTGCGCGGCTTGGAGGAGTTCTGCCTGGAGCACGGCGCCGGCACCGTCGGTGCCGGCCTCCAGGACGGCGGCCGCCGCGTCGAACACGGCCCGGGCGGCGGCGCGTTGTCCGGGGGTGGCGGCATCGGGCTCCACCGCTGCCGTCTTCGTGTCCTCCCCGGTCTCCGTGGCCTCGGCGGGGGCCGGGGTGTCCTCGGCGACCGGTGCGGCGGAGGCCGCCGCCGCGCGGTGCAGGCAGCCGGGAGCCAGCAGGCATCCGCAGTGGATCGCGTCCGCGTCGGTCACCGTCCCGCCGGGCGCCCGCAGTTCGACGTCGGTGTCGTCGTCGACGGCGATCCGTACGGTGTCGCCGTCCCGGACGACCGGACGCGCCAGCAGCTTGGTCACGCCCGCGTCCAGCCGTTTGCGCAGCCGGGGCGAGAGGGCCGCGACGAGTTCGGCGGTGACGGACGGGACGACCGGAGGCAGGTCCGGGCTCATGAGATCTTCTCCCCTACCCAGCGGGCGAGTTCGAGCGGGCTGAGGGCGGCCACGGGCATACCGGCGGCGACGAGCTGCCCGGCGACGCCCGTGGAGTAGCGGGGCCGGCCGGTGTCGTCGAGGCTCGCGCAGCCCAGGACATGGCAGCCGGCCCCGACCAGGGCGCGGACCTCGGCCAGGAGGCCGCCGAGCGGGTAGCCCTCCTCGAAGTCGCTGACGACCACGACGAGGGTGCGCGACGGCACGGTGACGAGTTCGCGCGCGTGCCGCAGTCCGGCGGCGATGTGGGTGCCGCCGCCGACGCTGACCTCGAGCAGCAGCGACAGCGGGTCGTCCACGTGTCCGGTGAGGTCGATGACCTCCGTGGAGAACGCCAGGAAGTGGGTGGACAGCGTCGGCACTCCGGCCAGGACGGAGGCGGTCAGGGCGGCCCACACCGTGGACGCCTCCATGGAACCGGAGACGTCCGTGACCAGGACGAGCCGCCAGTCGGCGGCCTTCCGTGCCCGGGTCCGGAAGACCGGGTGCTCGGGAATGACCCGCACCGTGCCGTCCGGGGTGCGGCGGGCGGTCGCCAGGTTGGCGCGCAGGGTGCGCGGGAGGTCCAGGCCGCCGCCGGGCCGCCGGCTGGGGCGGGGCAGGGCGGTGCCGTGCAGGGCGGGGCGCAGCCGGGTGGCGAGCTGCCGGGTCAGCGCGTCGACGAGCCGCCGTACGAGCGGGCGCAGGGCGGCCAGCCGGGCCTCGGGCAGTCCGCCCGCGTGCCGCAGCACGGTGCGCAGCAGGTCCACCGAGGGCCGGGCGCTGTCCGCGTCCAGTTCGGCGAGGACGTCCTTGCGGCCGGCCGCGGCGGCGGTCGCGAGCACTTCCTCCCGGATGCCCGCTCCGAACAGCGCGGCCAGTTCCTCGGACCACTCCCGCACACCGGGGTACGGCGCCTGCCGTCCGCCGCCGTTTCCGGGGCCGGTGAGGTCGCCGCGGCTGCCTTCGCCGCGCCCGCTGCCGTACAGCTCGTCGAGCGCGGTCGCCAGGGGTGCGGCGGACGCCGGGAGCCGGTCGGTGCGGCGACCGAGGAGGAGGCGCCAGCGGTCGGCGGGAGCGAGGCGCCGCTCCCCGGCGTCCTCGGGAGCGCCGTTCCCCGGGCTGTCCGCCGTGTCCCGCGCCAGGTCGCCGCCGCCCGGTGCGGGCAGCAGGCCCAGGGAGCGCAGGCTCTCGCGGGCCGCGAAGTCCGCTTCGGTCCAGATGGCGAGGGCGGCCGGGTCGATGTCGTCGCTGCCGGCGACGTGCCGGGCACCGAGGCGTTCCTCGACGGCGGCGAAGAGGCGGTCGCGGGCCGCGGGGCTCAGGGTGTCGAAGCCGCCGCGCAGTGCGGGGAGCCGGTCGAGGAACGCCCGGTCGGGCAGGTCGGTCACCCGGGCGAGCAGGGGTTCCAGTGCGGGTGCGGCCGCTTCCAGGAGGGGTCCGGCGGCGGTCAGCAGTCCGGTGAGCCGGGCGGTGAGCGCGGCGCGGGAGTCCGGGCCGGTGGCCGTGTCGATCCAGGAGGCCACGCGGTCGCCGAAGGCGCGGGCGTCCTCGTGCCCGAGCAGGACGCGTACGGCCCCGGCGGCGCCCCGCATCAGCGGGGAACCGCCGGCGGCCAGGCGGCCGAGGGCGTCGGTGAGCCGGATGCCGCCCAGCGGGTCGGCGCGATGGGCGAGTTCGAGGAGGGCGTGGGCGTCGGCGGCATCCTCGGACCCGGTCAGTCCGTCGACCTGCCGTACCGCCGCCGCCGTGATGAGCTCCGCGGTGGCCGCGGCCCGGTCCTCGCGGTCCGGTTCGGCAGGCAGGCCGGGGACGTGGCCGGCCCGCAGCCGGTCGAGGAGGGCCAGTGCGGCGAGGAGTTCGGGCAGGGTGCCGGCGCCCGGCAGGACGCCGGCGACGTCGCCGAGCCGTTCGTCCGCGAGACCGGTCAGGCCGCACTCCGCCGCCCGGGCGAGCCCTTCGAGGGCCTGTGCGGCGGTCGGTCCGCCGTCGTCGCGTTCCTTGCGCCGCCGTTCGCGCAGGACACCCTCGGCGGCCTGCGCGGGGGTGACTCCGCGGACGCCGGCCGTGGTCAGCACGGCCGCCGTGGCGGGGGTCCAGCGCACCTCCCAGCGGGAGGTGAGGGCCTCGGCGCCGCCCGCGCCGACGACCTCCTTGGCCTCGCCGTAGGGGACACCGCACACGGTGAGCCGGCGCAGCAGCAGTTCACGGCGCCGGTCGAGGTCGGACCGCAGCGGGTCGAGCCGGAAGTCCCGTGGGGCTCCGGGGCCGTCCGTGCCGGGGCCGGGCAGGCCGAGGCGGGACACCTCGGCCTCGACCGCGGGGACGAGTCCGCTGCGCGGCGCTCCGGGGGCGGGGCGCCCGGTGCGGGTGCCGACGAGTACCCGCTCCATCGCCCGCGCCACGGACCGCCCGCGCCCGTAGGGCTCGCCCTGGGCGAGCACCGTCTGCACGGCTTCGACCAGTTCGCCGCGGCCGGCCGCGGGCAGGCCGCGCAGCCGGGCGAGGTCCGAGGCGAGCCGGCTGATCTCCCGGGCGTCGGCGGGACCGGACGGGTGGCCGAGGCCGCGCAGCTCTGCGCAGATGCGCACGGCCGCACGGGTCAGCGCATCCTCCAGGGCCGCCGGGTCGCCCGCCGCGCGCAGGACCATGTCCTGCCATTCCGGGTCCCGGATGCCCGCCGGGTAGCCGGACCGCTCGTCCAGGAGGGCGTAGGTGTACGGGATCAGCGAGGTGTTCCACACGGGCCGGTGCGGTTCCGCGGGCGTGGTCGCGTCCTCCTCCCCCGCGTCCTGCCGTACGAGCGCCGGGGCGTGGAAGGCGCCCACCACCACGGCGGCCCGCTCCCCGCCCGCGGTGGCCTCCGCCAGCCGGGCCCGCATCCACGCTTCGCGCCGCAGGTCCAGCTCGGGTACGCCGCCCGAGGCGACCGCGTCCTCGCGCAGGGCCCAGCCGGTGAGCAGGGCGGCCCGGCGCAGTGCCTCGGGCGGGGAGCCGGGGGCGGTCGCCTCGACGAGCCTGTCCCACAGGTCGTCCCCCGCCCGGCCCGTCAGCCGGGTCCGCAGCGCGGCGGCGAGACCGGGGGCACCGGCCCCCTCTCCCGGGGCCCGGCGTCCGCCGGTCCAGGCACGGTCGGCGAGCGGCAGGTCGCAGGCGACGACCGGTACGCCGTGCCGGACGGCCCAGCGCACGGCGGCCAGTTCGGGCGAGAAGTCGGCGAACGGGTAGAACGCCGGTCCTCCGGCGCCCTCGCCGGGGGCGGCGGCGAGCGCCACCGGGGCCCGCGTCTCCTCGTGCCCCAGCCAGGGCAGCCACTCCTGCGTCTCCGCGGGCAGTTCGACGAGCAGGACGTCCGGCTTCGCCCCGTCCAGCAGCGCGGGCACGGCGGCGGCCAGGGAGGGCGCGTGGTGCCGTACGCCGATGAGGCAGGGCGCGGACGGGCCGGTGAGGGCCGCGAGCGCCTCCTCGGGCGGGGCGGCGGCGGCCCCGTGGGAGAGGGACACGGCCGTCAGCCCTCCAGGACCGTACGCAGGTCCCACAGGGTGCGCCAGGTGGCGGAGCCCTGTTCGGCGCGGCGCCGGACGGGACCGTCCCAGTAGCCGCGCAGCCGGGCGGCGTCGGCGGGGTCGTCCTTGCGGACCACGCCGAGCAGATGGCCGGGCAGCAGACCGAGGACGTCGCGGTCGCCGGGGAAGTAGGCCGCCGCCAGGGCGAGCGCGCCGGCGACGGACACCGCCTCGGCGGTGCTCATCACCGTCGACGGCCGCTCCACCTCCCAGCCCTCCGCCGACCGGCCCTCGCGCAGGTCCCGGAAGGCGGTGACGAGGGCTTCCAGCACGGCGTCGTCGACCTGGAACGGCGCCCCCGCGCGCTCCACGGACGCACGTGCCTGGCCGCGCACCAGCGCGGTCTCCGCGTCGAGGTCGCCGATGGGGCCGACGGTCTCGAAGTTGAAGCGGCGCTTGAGGGCCGCGGACATCTCGGAGACGCCCTTGTCGCGGAGGTTGGCGGTGGCGATGAGGTTGAAGCCGGGTGCCGCGTGCGCCAGGGCGTCGTCAGTGCCGGCCAGTTCGGGTACGGCGATCCGCCGCTCGGACAGCAGCGACACCAGCGAGTCCTGCACCTCGGGCAGGCAGCGGGTGACCTCCTCGACGCGGGCGAGCGCGCCGCGCGACATGGCGGTCAGGACGGGGGAGGGCACGAGCGCCTGCCGGGTGGGGCCCTGGGCCAGCAGCAGTGCGTAGTTCCAGCCGTACTTGAGCTGGTCCTCGGTGGTGCCGGCGGTGCCCTGCACGACCAGGCCGCTGGTGCCGCACACGGCGGCGGACAGCAGTTCCGACAGCATCGACTTGGCGGTGCCGGGCTCGCCGACGAGCAGCAGGCCGCGCTCGCCGGCGAGGGTCACCACACAGCGCTCGACCAGGGCCCGGTCGCCGACGAACTTGTCCTCGATCACCAGCCGGCGCGGCACCCCGTCGGGCGCCTCGGCGTCGTCGGGCAGCTTCAGGGCGCTGCCCGCGCTGCCCATGACGAAGGTGACGACGGCGCGCGGGGTGAGCCGCCAGGCGGGAGGGCGCGGCCCGCTGTCGTGGGCGGCGAGGAAGGCGAGTTCGGTCGCGTACCGGTCCTCGGGCGGGACGATCTGGCGGGCCGGTGCGGGGGCGAGGGTGGTGGTCATCGGCGCGGGTTCTTCCGGGTGCGGGCGGACGGTGGTCATCGGCGGCGGCCCTTGCGGGTGGCGCGGGTGGTGAGTTCCTCGTAGGCGGGTGCGTCGCCGGCGCGGACGCGCTCCCAGGCGCGGGTGAACAGCTCGGGCACCGGCATCGGCGGCATCGCGCGGGCGTGCTCCTCGACCGGGTGGAGACCGCGCTTCCAGAGCTCCACCGGCAGGGCGGGGGACTTCAGTTCGAGCCAGCCGCACGGCAGGAAGAGGGTGCGTCCGGCGCGGGCCCGCTTCGCCTCCACGACCAGGCCGGTGGCGGCGAGTTCGGTGCGGGCCTTCTTCGCGCGGGCGGGCTTCCAGCCGGTCCAGCGGGCGCGGTTGCGGTCCGTCGGGTCGGGCAGGGCCAGCAGTTGCAGATAGAGGACCGCCGCGTCCTCGCTCAGACCGTGGGCCCCGGCGACCTCGGCGACCAGTCCGGGCACGCTCAGGGCGGGGTCCTGGGCGTAGCCGGCGGGCCCCTCGGGGTCCGTGCCGGCGGCGAGGGCACGGGCGAGTCCGTCGTCCAGGATCGTCCGCAGCGCCCGGATACCGCTGCGCCGGCCCTCTCCGACGAGTCCCTCCATCAGTCCGAACAGGGGGTCGTCGGCCGTCGTGAGGGCGCTGGTGCGGAGCAGTACGGCCTCCTGGTCCCCGTACCAGGGGCGCAGCACCAGCGCCTCGCCGACGGGGGTGAGTCCGTGCTCGTCGGCGCCGCCGGTGGCCGGCAGTCCGTACGCCTTGCGCAGCTCGACGGCGGTGGAGGTGCCCTTCTCGGTCCACTCCAGGTCGAGGTCGACGAGGAGTCCCGGGTCCGTGAGGCGGCGGCGCAGCACGGTCAGCGCCTCGGGCAGCGCGGCACGCAGGGGATGTCCGTACGGCAGTGCGTAGGCGAGCCCGGCCAGGGCGGCGACCGCGTGCGTGAGGCTGTACCGTCCGGGCACCGCCTGGGGATCGTCCGCGGCCAGGTCGCCGTCCTTGTCGGGCCGCTGCACGGTGGTACGGCTCATCCAGGGGGTGCGGTGCGGGTTGAGCACCTGCTCCACGGAGCCGGTGGACAGCCCGGCCAGGGTGAGTTCACCGGCGAGGTCCTCGGGGAGGCGGACGACGCCGTCGAGGCGCTCGGCCCACACCCGGCCGGCCGCGTCCGTGTCCGGTCCGGTGGTCCACAGGTCACCGGGGTTGTCGGGGAGGAGTGCGCCGACGAGCGCCTTCAGGTCGCCGTTCTCCAGCGAGCCCAGCAGCGCGTCACCGAGCTGCTTCTGGCGGGGCTTCAGGCCGGTGGCGGCGGCCACCGCGTCGGTGAGCTGCGAGGGCTCGCCGGCGAGCAGCAGGGCCGCCTGGACCGGGCCCAGCCCGTCCCGGGTCGCGGCGGACAGGGCGGTGGTGGCCTCCGGCTGCCAGGGCGCGGGGCCCTTGTCGCGGATCAGGCCGGTCACGGCGGCCAGCGCGTCGGCCGGGAACACCGGCGGGTACGCCTTCTCCCGCTCCAGGGTGAAGTGGGCGACGGCGCCGAAGACGCCGGCCGGGTCGTGGTCCAGGGCCAGCCAGTTGACCCGCCCGGTGCGGTGGTCGACGTTCTGCCGGCCGAGGACGACGACGGTACGGCCCTCGCGGCGCAGCACCTGACCGTTGCGCTCCTGCCGTTCGTTCGGCTCGCTCAGCGTCACCTCGCGCAGCGCGGCCCCTGGTGCGGCCAGGGGGCCCTGTGTGATCGCCTCGAACAGCAGGAGCAGCGCCCGGCGGTGCTCCTCCGTCAGGGTGGCGCAGGAGGCGCGGTAGGCGAGGGGGCGCAGCACGCCGAGCACCGACGGCCACACGGCGGCGATGCCGGGGACGGTGAACTCGTCGCTGCGCCACCCGTCGGCGGTCCCGGTGGGCCGGGACGACGCGGACAGGGGTGTGCCGTCGGCGGGTTCGCCGGACAGGACGTGGTTCACAGCGCGGATCTGGCGCAGTGTGCTCCAGTTCCGTGCGCCGCCCCACCAACCGTGCAGGTGGGCGATCTTGGAGGTGGCCTCCCGCAGCGTCTGGTCGTCGCCGTCCTCGGGGCTGTAGTCGGCGAACATGCCCTCGGCGCGCTTGCGTTCGGTGCGGGGCCGCTCGACCGGGGGTGTCACGAAGCTGTCGACGGACACCGCGAAGCGCAGCACCGCGTGGACGAGGGCGGCGACCCCGGTGAGCAGGTGGGGCTCGGTGAGGGCGGGGAGGGAGCGGGCCACGGCGTCCCGCACCACCTTGTCGGCGGTCGGGACATCGGGCTTGGCCGAGCCGGTCGTCGCGCCGGCCGCCTCGATCCTCGCCAGCCGCTCGGTCAGCGCCGCGGCGCCGACCCGCAGCAGTTCCCCAGCCTGTTCGTCGCTCAGGGCCCGCAGGAGCGCCGAGGCGTTCTCGTCGCGTGGCCGCAGCGCGTGCCAGAAATCGGCCGGCGGGACGAGCCGGGTGCCGGCGGCGAACTCGCCGCCGCGCTCCAGCGGTGTCAGCCGGCCCAGTTCGCGCAGGCCCGTGGCGGCGTCGGTGGTGTAGAGGGCGAGGTGCCGGTGCTGGGCGACGACGACGGGCTCGACGCCGCCGGGCAGCCGCAGCGCGCCGAGCGGAACGCCCGGTATACGGCCGTCGGCCGCGGTCAGGGTGGCGGTCCGGCCGTCGGGGGTGCCGACGGTGGTGCGGGTCTCGTCGCCCTCGCGCTCGGTGCGCACCCAGCGGCCGAGGACGGTGCCGTCCGTGCCGAACGGGCTGTCCTCCAGGCCGGGCTGCAGGGGCAGCACCACGCACTGGTGCTGGAGGAGGGTGGCGCCGTCGCGGATGCCGGAGTTCAGGAAGGCGGGCAGGGAGGCGCGTCCGTGGGTGCCGGTGGCCGGGTCGTACTCGAGCCACACCTGCCGCGTCCCCTGCCGCCCGCTCCGCCAGTAGGAGGTGCCGTCGCCGAGGATCGGGCGGGCGGGCGGCAGGACCGTGTCACCGGCGTGCAGGGCGCGGCCGCCGGTGGCGCGGCCGCCGTCCGGCAGGGGGATGGAGGTCTCGCCGGCGCCGCCGCCGTACCAGTGCGGGAGCTTCTCGCCGTCGAGGGGGAACACCTCGGCCGGGCGGGCGGACCAGTAGCCGTACTGCTTGTTGTCCTGCCGCCACATCACCAGGAGTTCGCCGTCCGTGTGGCGGAACGACGGGCGCTGCCACTTGTCCAGTCCGTCCGGCAGCCGCAGGTCGTGCTCCAGCAGGATGTCCTGCGGGCCGACCACGATCGCCTTGTGCCGGCGGGAGAGGATCAGCGCCGGCCATGCCTCGTGGACCGCGAGGGTGTCGTCGCGGTCGCTGCGGGTCTGAGCGTCGAGCCGGCGCAGGGCCTCGTCGAGGGCGGGCCAGCCGAGTTCGTCCGGGATGCCGGCGCGCAGGGTGTTGCCGAGCAGCGGCGACACGTCGAAGGCGTCGGCGCGGGCGACGGCGTCCGGGCTGATCCGTGCGGCGATCGCGCGGAACGGGCTCAGCCGGTGGAGTGCCGTGCGGGCGGCCTCCAGACCGGCCGCCGCGTCCAGTTCGGCGGCGGCGTCGTCCAGCCACTCACGGAGCACGTCGGCGAGCACGGGATGGCCGGCGATCCCGTCCAGCGTCTTCGGGCCGGTGTGCCGGCCCTGCTGGCTGCCGACGGCCTGGTAGAGCGTGCGGCGGCCGAGCCGGTCCGCCGCGACGGCCGTCAGGTCGCGCCGCCCGGGCCGGGTGTCCCGCAGCCACCGGTCGAGGGCGAGGTGGACGTCGGTGCCGTCCGCGGGCGGGGCCAGCGGCACGTCCAGCGCCAGGCACAGGTCCAGCAGGTCGAGGTCGGCGCCGGCGTGCCAGCGGCCGGTGAAGAGGTCGACGGGGCGGCCCCGTTCGCGCAGCAGCGGGGCCATGCGCTCCACGAGGGCGAGGGTGGCCGGGGAGCGGTCGCAGACGTTTCCGCCGTGCTTGCGGTACAGGGACCAGCGGGTGAGCCAGTCCGCCGCGTCGGTGCCGTCCGCCGTCTCCGTCTCTCCCGTGAGCAGCAGGTCGGCACCGGTCTCGGCGAGCAGCGCCAGCCAGAACTCGTCGTCCTCGGTGGTGCGGCCGAGCCCGGCCGGCATGATCTCCAGCAGCCGGGCGCGTACGGCGGGCTGCTGTCCGGCGAGGACGACGAGGGTCGACCGGTAGGTGTTCCAGAAGGAGGCGGGGGCCCGGACCGCCGCGGGCGAGGCGAGCAGGTCACCGACCAGGGCGCACTCCGCGGTGACCCGGTCCAGGCCCGCGGCCTTGATCAGGGCGCGGGCGTCCTGGGGCAGGGACGCGTACGGCGGCATGCCGGCCGCGCAGCGTTCCACGGTGAGCTGCCGGAACTGCGCCCAGGCGTCGGCCGGGGTGAGCCGGGCGGCGAGCGCCTTCACATGCTCCTTGAGCGCCTTGACGGTCAGCGCCCCGGCGAAGGCGAACTCCAGGAACACGGCCCGCTGCCGCTCCTCGTCCACGGTCAGGGCGTGCACCCGCTCCGCCGCGCGGGCCTTGCCGAAGAAGGCCGCCGCGTAGGTGGTGTTCTCGTGCTGGAGGAAGACGCGGGCCGCCTGCTCGTAGAAGGTGGGCAGGAAGTGCGGCACGGCCCGGCCGAGCCGGTCGCCGAGCGCCTCGAAGCCCTCCTTCGCGGTGCCGGGGCGGGACTTGGCCTGCCGGGCGAGCCGCTCGACGTCCTTGACGAGCGCGAGCGCGTGGTGTCCGTTCGCCGGGTCGTTGACCAGGGCCCAGGCGGGGAAGCCGAGGGTTTCCCGGCGTACCTGTCCGACCTCGCGGGTCTCCGGCTCGCGGGCCAGCCCGAGGAAGTCCAGGGCCAGGTCCTCCGCCTCGCCGAGCGTGCCCGGCACCAGCCGTACGATCCTCCGCTCGTCCAGGGCGGGGTGCGTGTACGTGCGCACGGTGAGGACGTCGGCGTCCTCTCGGCCGGTGGTGCCGGGTGGCAGTACGGCGCCGGCGTCGAGCAGGGCGGCGCAGGTGGTCTCGTCGTAGGTGAATCCGTCGTACGTCGTCACGCCGCACGCTCCTCGTCCTCGATGTCGCGTCCGGCGTACAGCGCCGCCGCCATGCGGATGCCCTCCGACCAGGCCACCGGTCCGACCTGGCCGAGCTTCAGCACCCGGCCGGCCGGGTCGGTGAAGACCAGGGAGCCGGTCTCCGTCTCCTCGTAGCCGTCGTAGTCGCCGACCCATACCCGGGCCTCGACCGCGCGGCCGTCCTCCACCACGGAGCACACGGCGTGGCCGCCGCGCACGCGGTAGCCGAGCTGGGCGGCCCGGCCGTGCAGGAACCGCAGTTCCTTGAAGACGCCGCCCGCGTGGTCGTCGACGGAGACGGCCTGGGCGTCGACGGCGGCGGGCCGTCTCCACACCTCGCGGAACAGTTGCTGGGCGCGCTGCTCGACGCCGAGTTCGACGGCGAACTCCCGCAGGTCCTCCAGGTCGTCGAGGAGGACGGGGTGCGGCAGGCGGACCAGGCCGGGGGTGATCCGGACGGTGTCGCCGTCGAGGTCGACCAGGCCGAGGCCGCGCTCGGGGTCGGCGTCCCGGAGGAATCCGGCCACCTCGCCGTCGGTGCCCGTGACCACGAGGTCGCGCAGGGCGGTCTGCCAGGCGGGGTCCGGCCAGACCCGGGCGAGGACCGCGAACGGCACCGGCAGCGAACGCACCATCCACCGCTCCACGTCGGCCAGGCACTGGCGTTCGTGCCGTTCCAGCCATTCGGTGAGCTGGCGCAGGCCCACCACGGCCGGATCGTCGGCGATCTTCGGCGGTACGGACTTCAGCCGCCGCCCCGCCGCGTTGCGGCACACCACCTTGCCGTCATCGAGAGCGACTTCGTAGTCGCCCGCCGACACCCACCCCATGCGTGCCTCCCGCACCCGCAGTGATCAAGTCACGGGAACAGTAGATCAGGCCACTGACAACGGGTCCGGGTGGTGTGCGGGGTGCCCGCGTCCGGGGCCATCAGGGTGGACGCGTGCCGTGTCGGGCCGGTGTGCCGGGTCCGGCTGGCCATCCTGGGTCGGTGACGCCGCCCCTTCCGAGCGACAAGGAGCACCGCATGGCCACGGACCCGGTCGGACGATTCCTCACGGCCCTGGACCCGCACCACCGGGAGGCCGTCGGCGGCAGACCGCGTGAGGAGCAGGAACGGCTGGCGGCGGCCTGGGAGCGGGAGCTGGAGTCCGACACCGAACTCGACTCGCTCGACGAACTGTCCCCGTCGGCGGCGGAGTCCGAGGCGGCCCGCCGGGTTCTGGAGCGCGAGCGGGGCTGACGCCGGTGCGCCGGTCAGTGGTGGGTGTGGGCGACGGCGTGGCCCCTGCCGCGGGCGATCATCCACTTGTTCACCGGCGTGGTGATCACGAACGCCACGGCGAAACCGCCCAGGAGCGCCGACCAGAAGAGTCCGTCCGACAGCTGCGCGTCCATCGCGCCCGGTGTCAGGGCGATGATCGTGTTGTCGACCAGCTCCATCACCGCGATGGAGACCGTGTCGGCGGCCAGCGCCACCTTGACGGCCGCCTTCGGGGACAGTCCGGCGCGGACGACCGCGAAGAGGGTGAGGGAGTAGCCGAAGACGAAGGCGAGGGCGATCGCGAGGACCATGGTCGGCACGTTGCCCCACAGCAGGGCGGTGCCGATGGCCATGCCGAGGATCTCGCCGATGGCGCACCCGGTCAGACAGTGGAGCGTCGCCTTCACCGCCATCGTCCAGGAGGCGTGGTGCGTGCTGTGGTCCATGGCCTTCATCCCCGTCCGGCGTCGCGCGGTGAGCCGCGGCCGGCTCGCCTCTCACCTCGCGAACATATACCCCTGGGGGGTATATTCCCAGCGCCGCGCGCCGGTCAGTTGCCCACGCCGAGGTCCGCCATGAACGCCGACGGGTAGCGGTCGCCGCGGGCCGCGCCCGCCGGGACCGCCTTCTCGATCTCGGCGAGGTCGTCCGCGGTGAGGGCGACGTCCAGCGCGGGCAGTGCCTCGGTGAGCCGCTCGCGGGTGCGGGGACCGACCAGCGGCACGATGTCGTCGCCCTGTGCGGCGACCCAGGCGATGGCCAGCTGCGCGACGGTGCGGCCCTTCGCGTCGGCGACCCGGCGCAGGGCCTCCACGAGCGCGAGGTTGTGCTCCACGTTGCCGCTCGCGAAGCGGGGGCTGCGCGCGCGGTGGTCGCCGGTGCCGGCGCCCCGGCCGGCCGACCAGTGCCCGGAGATCAGGCCGCGGCCGAGGACGCCGTACGCGGTCAGGCCGATGCCGAGCTCGCGCAGCGTGGGCAGGACCTCCGCCTCGACGGCGCGGGAGATCAGCGAGTACTCGATCTGCAGGTCGCTGACCGGGTGTACGGCGTGCGCCCGGCGGATCGTCGCCGCGTCGACCTCCGAGAGCCCGAGGTGCCGTACGTACCCGGCGTCGATCAGTTCCTTGATCGCGCCCACGGTCTCCTCGACGGGCACCGTCGGGTCGAGGCGCGCGGGCCGGTAGACGTCGATGTGGTCGGTGCCCAGCCGGGTCAGTGAGTAGGCGAGGAAGTTCTTCACCGCCGCGGGGCGGCCGTCGTATCCGCCCATGGTGGGGGTCGGCCCGCTCAGCATGCCGAACTTGACGCTCAGCCGGTAGGAGTCCCGGTCGCGGCCGCGCAGCGCCTCGGCGAGCAGCAGCTCGTTGTGGCCCATGGCGTAGAAGTCGCCGGTGTCGATCAGGGTGACGCCCGCGTCCAGCGCGGCGTGCACGGTGGCGATGCTCTCGGTGCGGTCGGCGGCGCCGTAGGCGCCCGACATGCTCATCGCGCCGAGGCCCAGCGCCGAGACGGCCGGACCGGTGCTGCCCAGAGTGCGTGTCTGCATCGTGTTCTCCTTCGTGGTCGCTGCGTCGTCCACCTTGCGCCGGTGCCGGGGCCGCCGGGAGCGGAGCGTTCATCATGGGAGAGCCGCTCCCTGGATCGGCGGGCGCGCCAGGAGGGACGATGGGGTCATGCAACGTGAGGAACTCGCCGACTTCCTGCGCCGCCGCCGTGAGGCGATCCGCCCGGCCGACGTGGGGATCTCCGACGGCCCGCGCCGGCGCACGGCCGGGCTGCGCCGGGAGGAGGTGGCGATGCTGGCGGGCATGTCCGTGGACTACGTCGTACGCCTCGAACAGGGCCGCAGCAGTCAGCCGTCGACGCAGTTGCTCGTCGCGCTGGCCCGGGCGCTGCGGCTGTCCGACGACGAGCGCGACCACCTGTTCCATCTGGCCGGTCACCGGCCGCCGCCCGCCGACAGGGTGGCCCGGCTGGCGCGGGCGGGGCTGATGCGCCTGCTCGACCTGCTCGGGGACACTCCGGCGCTGGTGCTGTCCGACCTGGGGGAGGTGCTGGCGCAGAACCGGGCGTCGCTGCTGCTGATGAGCGACCTCACCGGCTTCTCCGGCGACCGCCGCTACATCGTCTACCGCTGGTTCACCGAACCGGCCGCCCGCGCGATCGGCCCGGCCGAGGAGGAGGAGTACTACGGCCGTCAGCTCGTGGCCGATCTGCGCGCGGTCGCCGGACGCCGGGCCGGCGACCCCACGGTCGGCGGGCTCGTCGGGCGTCTGTCGGCCGAGAGCGCGCTCTTCCGCCGGCTCTGGGCGGAGCACGAGGTGGCGGTCCGGCGCGCCGACCGCAAGACGTTCCTGCATCCGAGGGTGGGCCGGGTGCTGATGGACTGCGAGACCCTGGTCACCCCCGACCAGGGGCAGCAACTGCTGGTGCTCACCCCGGCGGACGCGGAGGCCCGCGAGCGGCTGGAGCTGCTGCGGGTGCTCGGCAGCGAGGAGTTCCCCACGGGCGCGACCGGCCGCTGAGCGCGGGGAGTCGGGCGCGCGGCCGGAACGGAGATCGCCGCGGCGATCGTGGCCGCCGACCCGACACCGGACGAGGGCGACAGTTCCGTGCCGGACGCACTCCTCACGGCCTTCGTCACGGCCGTCCGCGGTACCTGGCCGCACGGCGGCCGGGACCGCGTCCGGCCCGCGGGGCCGGTGGCCGGCTCACGGTTGCACTCAGCGGGCCCTGCACCGGAGCAGCGGGTCCGGTCCACGCCCGTTCCCACCGCGGCCGGTGGCGGACTCGCGGTTCGCCCTCACCGGCCGGGCCCGGCTCGGCCGGCATGGTCCGTCGGCCACGGCACCCGGCCACGCGGTGGCCGCGTCCGCACGCCGGGCCGGTGGCCGGCGTGCGGGCCCGGCCCGGTTCAGCGGGTCTGGTCCGTCGGGCGGATCAGGATTTCGTTGACGGCGACGTGGTCGGGCTGGGTGACCGCGTACAGGACCGCGCTCGCGATGTCCTCGGGCCGCAGGGCCCGCATCGACGCGGCCATCGTCCTGGCCATGTCCCGTATCGCCGGCACCGTGATGTGGTCGGCCAGTTCGGTCGAGACGAACCCGGGCTCGAGGACCACCACACGCACCCCCTGCTCGGTGACCTCCTGGCGCAGCGCCTCCGCGAAGGCGTTGACGCCGAACTTGGTGGCCGAGTAGACGGCGCTCGCGGCCGACGACGTACGCCCCGACGTGGAGGAGATCTGCACCACGGCGCCCTTGCTGTCGAGCAGATGGGGCAGCGCGGCGTGGACCGCGTACATCGAGCCGAGCAGGTTGGTGTTGACCATGCGGGTCCACTCCGTGGTGTCCGCGCCCAGGATCGGGCCGCTGAGCATCAGGCCCGCGTTGTTCACCAGGACGTCGAGGGAGCCGAAGCCGTCCACGGTGGCCGCGACGGCCTCCTCCACCGAGCCGCGGTCGGTGACGTCCAGGTCGAGGACGAGCGTCTCGCCGGGAGCCTCCCGCGCCAGCGACTTCAGCCGGTCCCCCCTGCGTGCTCCGACGGCCACCCGGGCGCCGGCCCGGGACAGGGCGAGCGCGGTGGCCCGGCCGATGCCCGAGGACGCGCCCGTGACCAGGGCGACCTTGCCGTCAAGGGTGTTGTTCACGCGCTTCTCCGATCAGAAAGTGACCGTGCGGTCATGTTGAACCAAGCTAACATGACCACCTGGTCACCTTGCTGATAGGCTTCCCGTCAGGAGGAGGCACCATGATCGAGAGGGCGCCCGCGCAGAGCCCGCGGGCGGACATGGTCCGCAACCGGCATCTGCTGCTCACGGCGGCGACGGAGGCGTTCGCCGAGGGCGGGGTGGACGTGTCGATGGGCGAGATCGCGCAGCGGGCGGGCGTTGCCAAGGGCACGGTGTTCCGCCACTTCCCGTCGAAGGACGATCTGCTCGCGGCGATCACGCTCCGGCTGCTCGGCGGCCTCGTCGGCACCGCGGAACGCCTGCTGAAGGCCGAGGACGCCGGTGCGGCGCTGCGGGAGTTCATGACGGCCGGTGTGGAGACCCTCGCCGCCGACCGCGCGTTCTGCGAGGTGATCGGGCGGCCGTCGCTGCAGCACGCCGAGGTGCGGGACGAGATCGCCCGCCTCTGTGACACGGTCGAGGCCCTCACCGCCCGGGCGCGCGAACAGGGCGCCGTACGCGGCGACATCACGGGGACGGACGTCGTCCTGCTGCTCGGCGGCATCCATCAGACGGCCGCGCCCGTGCTGGACCAGCAGCCGCAGGCCTGGCGCCGCTACCTCGAGCTCGCCTTCGACGGCCTGTTCGCCACCGGCGCCCGCGCGCTGCCGCACCACCCGCCCGCCGGCCTGCACCTCACCGACCCCCGTCAGTCCGCCTGACCCGCGGGCGGCTCACCGCCGTCCCCGGCACGACGGAGACAGGAGGTGACGACCACGAAGGGCCACACGGACTGAAGGAGCGTCACCACCCTTTCCGCGACGCCCGCGACGCCGTGGCGCTGCGTCTCGACGAGGAACCAGACCGCGCCGACGACCATCAGCCCGGTCGCCGCGGCCGAGGCCGCCGGCCGCAGCGCCCAGGGAACGGCACGGCCGCCGACGGCGGCCAGCAGCGGCCACAGGGCCAGCAGCGCGAATCCCACGGCGGCCACCGAACCGTGCCGCAGGGAACCGCCGCTGCTCGGCGCCGGCAGCATCGCCACCACCAGCGCCGCCACTCCCCCGCCGGCCAGCGCCACGCGCCCGGCGGTGGCCGCCGCCCGCAGCCCCCAGGCGGTGAGCAGATGGCAGGCGCCCAGGGCGAGCAGCGCCCCGGTCATCACCCAGGAACCCGCGGCGCCGTAGGCCGCCAGCACGCTGATCGTCTGGGTGACGGGGTCGTAGGCGGGCCCCTCCAGCGACGCCGCGATCACCCAGCCCGCGATCAGCAGGACGGGCGCACACCCCGACGAGAGCAGGACCCATCTGGGAACAGACACCATCGGATCACCATAGAACGTGATCAAACGCTCTTCGTTGTGCATTCCGGAGATGAGGGGTGCCGGGTCGGCGCGTAAGGTGAATGCCGTCGATCCGGTTCACTCGGAGGGATCACCCATGGGTACGGTCACCACCCCCGACGGCACGGCCATCTTCTACAAGGACTGGGGTCCGCGCGACGGACAGCCGATCGTCTTCCACCACGGCTGGCCGCTCAGCGCGGACGACTGGGACAACCAGATGCTGTTCTTCCTCTCGCACGGCTACCGCGTGATCGCCCACGACCGGCGCGGTCACGGGCGCTCGAGCCAGACCTCGTCGGGCCACGACATGGACACCTACGCGGCGGACGTGGCGGCGCTGACCGGCGCCCTCGATCTGCGCGGCGCCGTCCACATCGGGCATTCGACCGGCGGCGGCGAGGCCACGCGCTACGTGGCGCGGGCGGAGCCGGGCCGGGTCGGGAAGGCGGTGCTGGTCGGCGCGGTCCCCCCGGTCATGGTCAAGTCCGAGAGCAATCCCGGCGGAACACCCCTCGAGGTCTTCGACGGGTTCCGTGCGGCCCTGGCCGCCAACCGCGCGCAGCTCTACATCGACGTGCCGTCAGGTCCGTTCTACGGCTTCAACCGCCCCGGCGCGGAGGTCTCCCAGGGGCTGATCGACAACTGGTGGCGGCAGGGCATGACGGGCGCGGCCAACGCCCAGTACGAGTGCATCAAGGCGTTCTCCGAGACCGACTTCACCGAGGACCTCAAGCAGATCGACGTCCCGGTGCTCGTCGCGCACGGCACCGACGACCAGATCGTCCCCTACGAGGACTCCGCGCCGCTCACGGTCGAGCTGCTGAAGCACGGCACCCTGAAGACCTACGAGGGATACCCCCACGGCATGCTGTCGACCCACCCGGACGTCCTCAACCGCGACATCCTGGAGTTCGTGAAGTCCTAGGCGGGTGCGGCCGCCTCACAGCGCACGGAAGGGGTGCCCGCCACGCCCGGTGGCGGGCACCTGCGGCCGTACGGCCCCCGCTCACGTCCCCGCCGGCACCGGGCGCCGCAGGAGATAGCCGGTCGACGCCACGACCAGGACTCCCATACAGGCGATGAACACCAGTCCCGCACCCTCCAGTCCCATCGGGCCGGTCAGCAGCCCCACGCCGATGACCGGCACAGAGATGCCCAGGTACGCCACCACGAACAGCGTCGAGATCACCGCCGCGCGCCGGTCCGGCGGGGACGCCCCGCTCACCGCGGACAGCGCGCCCCGGAAGGCCAGCCCCTGGCCGAAGCCCCCGATGACCGCGCTCAGCACCACCAGGGACAGCAGATCCCGGTGCAGCGCGCCCGCGAGCAGCGCCAGCCCGGCGAGAAGGCCGGCGCACCCCAGCGGCAGAGCCCGCACCGTGCCGACGCGGCCTGCGGCCAGCTGTCCGCCGGTCGACGAGAAGAAGGCCAGCGCCACGACCAGCCCGCTCACCGCGTGATCGGTCACGTCCAGGTGCTCGGCGAGGAACGCGGGACTGACGGCGGTGAACACACCGAACAACGCGAACCCGACGAACGAGGCGGCCGCCGCCGGGCCGAACACCGGCCGCACCCGCGGCGGCACTCCGGGCCGCTGAGGTCGTACGGTGCTCAGCGGGCGGCGCTCCGCCACGGTCTCCGGAAGCCGGAGCAGTACGGCCGTCGAGCAGGCGACCAGGGCGAGGTGCGCGGCGAACGGCAGATACAGCGGCCAGGGCGCGTACTCGGCGAGGATTCCGGCGAGCAGCGGGCCGCAGCCGAGGCCGCCCATGTTGACGGCGGTGGCGACGAACGTGGCCCGTGCGGTGCCGCCGGGCGGGGCCGACTCCATGACGTACGCCGTGGCCGCGCCGGTGAACAGTCCGGCGGAGAGCCCCGACAGCAGCCGCCCCGCGTACAGCCAGCCCAGCGCGGTGGCGCACAGGAAGCAGACGGCGCTCGCGGCCGCGCAGCCCAGGCCCCACAGCAGCACCGGACGTCTGCCGACCGCGTCCGAGGCGTTGCCGGCCAGCAGCAGCACACCGATGACGGCGAAGGCGTACGCGGCGTAGACCACGGTGACCGTCAGCTCGGAGAAGCCGAACTTCTGCTGGTACAGGGGGTAGAGCGGGGTGGGCAGCGTGGTGCCGGTCATGCACACCGCGAACACCGCACCGCCGAGCAGACACACCCGCCATCCGCGGCGATCACCGGCCATGCCCCGACGCTAACGCCTCACCCGGCCGCGGTCCCCCGGGCGCCCGCCACCGGGGTCACTGACCGCCGAGACCGGTCGTCGCCACGGACTTCACGATGTGCCGCTGGAAGAAGACGAACACCAGCACGAGGGGCAGTGCGGCCAGTACGGAGGAGGCCATGGTCTGGGCGTAGTTCACGCCGTAGGCGTCCTTCACGGCGGTGATGCCGACCGGCAGGGTCATCAGGTCCGGGTCGGAGGTGGACACGAAGGGCCACATGAAGTTGTTCCACGCGCCGATGAACACGAAGATCGACACGGCGGCGAGCATCGGGCGGGACAGCGGCAGCATCACGGACCAGAAGATCCGGGCGTGGCCGGCGCCGTCGATGCGGGCGGCCTCCTCCAGTTCGCGCGGGACGGAGTCGAAGTGCTTCTTCAGGATGAAGACCATCACGGGCGCGACCGTCTGCGGCAGGATCACCGCGGCGTAGGTGTCGACCAGGTCCAGGGTGAGCATCTGCTGGAACCACGGCACGATCAGCAACTGCGGGGGCACCAGGATCGACGCCATGGTGACGGTGAACAGCCACCGCCGGCCGCGGAACAGTGTGCGGGAGAACGCGTAGCCGGCCATCGCGGACACGGCCACGGTGATGACGGTGACGGCCGCCGCGATGAGGAAGCTGTTCAGCATCCACAGGGGCAGGTCGCCGCGTTCGATCACGGTGCGGAAGCCGTCGAGGGTGAAGCCGCCCTGGGGCAGGATCCAGTGCAGCGGATCGCTGGCGTCCTGCTCGGACTTGAACGCCGTGAGTACGGCCCAGGCCATCGGGAGCAGCCAGATCAGCGCCATCACCGCGAGGGCCGTCAGGGCGAGGACGCGGGACAGCCTGCTCGGGCCGAGGGTGAGGTTGGGGCCGCGCGACGGGGCCGGCCGGTCGCGGTGGGCCCGGCGGGCGGCGGGGAGCGGGGAGACCGAGCGGCGCGTGGGCCGTGTCGGGACGTCGGTGGAGGTCATGTCACTTCTCCCTGCGGCGAAGGGCGACGAACTGCACGGCGGAGGCGAGGACGATGAGGGCGAAGAAGACGTAGCTGATGGCGGAGGCGTAGCCGAGGCGGTAGCCGGTGAAGCCCATGTCGTACAGGTATTCGACGACGGGGCGGGTGGAGCCGTTGGGTCCGCCCTTGGTGAGCAGGTACACCTGGTCGAAGACCTTCAGCGAGGCGAGGATCTGCAGCACCGTGACGACACCAATGATGCGCCGCAGCTGTGGGAGCGTCACGTGCCACAACCGCCGCCAGGCGCCGGCGCCGTCCAGCGCGGCGGCCTCGTACAGGTGGTCGGGCACGGCCTGGAGCGCGGCGAGGAACAGCAGGAAGTTGAAGCCGACGGTCCACCACAGGGTGGCGATCACGATGGCGTAGAGGGCGACGGACTCGTCGCTGAGCCAGGCGTAACCGTCCAGGCCGACCGCCTGCAGCAGGTGGTTGTAGAGGCCGAGGTCCGGCTGGTACAGCCAGCCCCACAGCAGGCCGATCACACCGACCGGCAGCAGGTAGGGGGCGAAGAACGCGAGCCGCCACACCCATTGCCCGGGCAGTCCCGTGTACACCAGGAGGGCCATGCCGAGGGCTACGGCCACCAGGGGCACGGTGGAGACGACGGTGAACCACACGGTGTGCCACATCGAGCGCCACATCTCGGCGTCGCCGAGGGCCTCCGCGTAGTTGTCCAGCCCGATGAAGGACGGATCCTGCGCGGCGAGCGAGGTGTCGGTGAGGCTCATCCAGGCGCCCTGGACCAGGGGCCAGAGCATGAAGAGGACGAACAGGACGAGGAACGGCAGGGCGAAGAGAAGTCCCGGCGAGGCGGCGCGGCGCAGTGTCGCGCCGGGTCCCCGGGCAGGGCGGGCGGCCTTCGGACGGCCGCGGGAAGCGAGTTCGGTGGACATCTGCTGCCTCCTTCGCGGCGGCTCAGGCCGGGCTGGGCTTGGAGAGGGCGGTGTTGATCCGCTCGACCATGGCGCGGGCCGCCCGGTCGGGTGCCAGGCCGTCGAGCATCGACTGCTGGAGCACCTGTGACATGGAGTTCTGGAAGTCGGAGCCGGCTCCCGCGAACCAGACGGCCGGGTCGAGGACCACGTGGTCGGCCGCCGCGGCGTACCGGGCCTGCGGCTCCAGCCGCGCGTACTCCCGGGTGCGGGTCACCGGCTGGTAGGCGGGGATGTGCCCGGCCTTCGCCCAGGTCTGGCCGGCCTTGAGGATCGCGGCCACCGCCTGGTGGGTGCGCCTGCGGTGTGCCTCGTCGGGGTCGGGGCGGCGCGGCAGGACGAAGGAGTGGGAGTCGGCGTAGACCGCCGGGGTGCCGAACACCGTGGGGAAGGGAGCGGCCCCGAGTTCGGGGTCGGCGGCCTGGAAGGTGCCGAGTTCCCATTCGCCGGAGAGGATCATGGCGCTCTGGTCGTTGGTGAAGTTGGCCAGAGCGGCCGGGTAGTCGAGGCGGCGCGGGTTGGCGCGGCCGTCGACGAGTTTCTGCATGAAGGCGATGACCTCGGTCATCGCGTCGACGTTCGCGGTGACCCGGCCGCCGACGGGAAGGTCGAAGTCGTTGCCGGTCTGCCGGTAGAGGCCGTAGAACAGCCGCCAGCCCTGCGCGGTGTCGTTGACGTAGCCGAAGGCGATGCCCTGTTTGCCGGAGGCCCTGGCCAGTTCCCGGCCGGCTTCGAGGAAGCGCTCCGGGGTGGAGAAGGCGTCCTGGTCGAGGCTTCCGTCGCCGGTCAGCAGTCCGGCCTCGCGGACGGGGCCGGGGTGGTAGAAGACGATGAACGGGTGGGTGTCCAGCGGGATGGCGAACGTCCGGCCCTCGAACTGGGTACGGCCCCACACCGCTGCGGCGAAGTCCTGTTCACGGACGCCGAATTCGGCGAGCAGGCCGGTGTCCCAGGGGTCGAGCAGTCCGAGCGGCGCGTATCCCGCGAGCCGTGACATGTGGGAGATGGCGACGTCCGGGCCGCGTCCGCCGGCCGAGGCCATGGCGAGCTTGGTGTAGTAGGGCGTGCCCCATTCGAGCACGGTCCGCTCGACGCGGGTGCCGGGCATGTCGGACCGTGCGGTGCCGATGAGTTCGTCGAGCAGGGCGCCGTCGGCGCCGCTGAACAGGTCCCACATGCGCACGGTGCGCGGGTCCGCGGCGGCCGACGCGGAACCGCAGCCGGCGAGCGCCCCGCCGCCGAGGAGTACGGCGGCGGAGGCCAACGAGGCCCGCAGCAGGCTCCGTCGGGACGGCGCGGCACCGCTGCCTTCCGGCACGGCGGAGGCGGCCCGTGGGCCAGGCAGGTCGACCATGGCACTACCTTTCTCTACATCGATGTACATCACCGGCGGACGCAGCGGCCGGCATGCCGTGGGGCCGGGGGGGCGTGCTGCGGTCAGCCGTCGGATTCGCAGGCGGCCGCGCGCTGCTGGACGCGGCGCAGCGCGGCGGTGTCGAACTTCTCGGCGCGGTCGAAGCCGTAGACGCCGTTGCGTTCCTGGAAGACGTCGGTGAGCTGTGTGTAGCAGTAGCCGAACATGTCGGGGTCGTCGAGCAGGACGTCCACCAGGCCGGTGAAGCGGGCGACGAACTCGTCGGTGCTGCGCGGCCGTTCGCCGTATCCCCAGGAGGTTCCGCGTTCGTCGCCCGCGGCGGTCGCGGCGGCGGCCGCGTCCCACCAGATGCCGCCGAACTCGCTGCAGAAGTAGGGCTGTCCGCGGTAGGGGACGGACCAGTCGCGGCCGTCGGGGCCGGTGTTGACGTACGGGCGGTCCTCGGCGAGGCCGGCCATGGTCTTCGCGAAGACCTGGGGATCCTGTTCGTAGCAGTGCGAGTCGTAGACGTCGGTCTCCGCCACGCGGTGGGCGTAGCCGGAGGCGTCGATCACCGGGCGGCTCGGGTCGGCCTGCTTGGTGGCCAGGAACATCGCCCGGGTGACGTCGTCCAGTTGGGTGATCCGGTCGTGCAGGTTCTGGTATGTCTCGTTCAGCGGGCACCAGCCGATGATCGACGGGTGGGAGTGGTCGCGTTCCAGGGCCTCCAGCCACTGGGCGACGTAACCGGCGTCGGGGCGCTGGTTGTCGTCGCGTACGCCGGTCTCGCAGCCCCAGTCGCCGAACTCGCCCCACACCAGGTAGCCGAGCCGGTCGGCGTGGTAGAGGTAGCGCTCCTCGAACACCTTCTGGTGCAGCCGGGCCCCGTTGAAGCCCGCCCGCAGGCCCAGTTCGATGTCACGCACGAGGTCGGCGTCGGTGGGCGCGGTCATCAGCCCGTCCGGGTAGTAGCCCTGGTCGAGCACCAGCCGCTGGAAGAGGGGCTCGCCGTTGAGCAGGACCCGCCTGCCGTGCAGGGCGACCGAGCGCAGTCCGGCGTACGACGTCGCCTCGTCCACGATCGCGCCCTCGGCGTCGAGGAGTTGGAGCCGCAGGCCGTAGAGGTGCGGGTCGGAGGGGGACCAGGTGCGCAGCCGGTCCTCGGGCACGGTCAGCACCAGCCGGGGGCAGAGGTCGAGGTCCGCGCGGGCGGAGGCGGTCACGACGTCGCCGTGCTCGTCGGAGAGGACCGCGCGCACCCGGTGGCCCGGCAGGTTGCCGGTGACCGGGAGGTCGAGGTGGAACGAGCCCGACCCCAGGTCGGGGGTGATCCGCGGGCGCTTGAGGCGGGCGGCGGCCGGCACGGGTTCCAGCCACACCGTCTGCCAGATCCCGGTGGTCCGGGTGTAGTGGCAGTGCGTGTTGGCGTACCAGGTGGCCTGCTTGCCGCGGGCCTGCGGGCCGTGCCGGGTGTCGCGGGCGCGGACCACGATCACGGCCTCCTCGCCGGGCGCGGCGGCTCCGCGCAGTTCCGCGGTGAAGGGGGTGAAGCCGCCGCGGTGGCGGGCGACCTCGGTGCCGTTGACCCAGACGGTGGTGTCGTGGTCCACCGCCCCGAAGTGCAGCAGCACGTCGTTCCCGGACCACTCGGCCGGGACGGTGACCGTGCGCCGGTACCAGACGGCCTCCAGGAAGTCCGTGTCGCCGATCCCGGACAGTTCGGACTCGGGGCAGAAGGGTACGAGGATCTCGCCCGTGAGGTCGCGTTCGCGCAGTCCGCGCTCGAGTCCGCTGTCGCCGCGGTCCGTCTCGAACTGCCAGCGGCCGTTGAGGTTCAGCCATGCCTCGCGGACGAACTGGGGCCGGGGGTACTCCGGACGCGGGAGGTCCTGGGGCAGGGGCGTGCTCATGCTGCTCCTCATCAGTGCAGGTGCGCTGTGTACGGGGTCATGCGACCATACGATTACATCGATGTAAATGGCGGTGGCGGAAAGTTTTCGATGGAACGATTCACGCTGCCCGCGGCCTGGCCGGGCGTGGCGGCGGTTACGATCCCGGAGGCGGCGGGAGGGGTGGGCGGTGCCGTTCGGCGGCTGCGACGGGCCCCTCTCGAGCGCGCGGTGGGGGTGTGCGCCCCGCGTCCGCGTCGCGATCCGGACGACGACGGACTCCGAGAAGGGAAGCATGGGCAGGCCGAGGATCAAGGACGTCGCGCAGTACGCCGGAGTCTCGGCGAAGACGGTGTCGAACGTCCTCAACGACTACGAGCACGTCTCCGAGCGGACCCGGACCGCGGTGCGGGAGGCCATCGACACGCTCGGCTACCGGGTCAACATCGCCGGACGGCAGCTCCGCCGGGGCCGTACGGGCATGATCGCGCTGGCCGTGCCGGACCTGGACGTCGCCTACTTCGCGGAGCTCGCCCGGCATGTCATGGCGGAGACCGAGCGCCGGGGCAGCACCACGCTGCTGGTGGAGACGGGCGGGCGGCGCGAGAAGGAACTGGCGGCGCTGCACGGGTTCGACGCCCAGTTCACCGACGGCGTCATCCTCTCGCCGCTCGCGCTGGAACCCGCCGACCTGGCCGATCGCGACACCCGGCTGCCGCTGGTACTGCTCGGCGAGTGCAATCTGCCCGGCAGCGCCGACCATGTGGCGATCGACAACGTGACGGCGGCCCGCGAGGCGACCGGGCATCTGCTGGCGCGGGGCCGCAGGCGTATCGCGGTGATCGGCGGTGATCTGCGCGGATCGCGGAACACCAGCCGGCTGCGGACCGTCGGCCATCAGGAGGCCCTGGCGGCGGCCGGGGTCGCTCTGCGGCAGGAACTGGTCCTCCCCGTCCCCGCCTTCCGCTGGGCCGACGGGGCCGCCGCCGCCCGCACCCTGATGCGGCTGCCGGAACGCCCCGACGCGATGCTCTGCCTCAACGACCACCTGGCACTGGGCGCGGTGCGCGCCCTGCACGAGGACGGCTGGTCGGTTCCCGGGGACCTGGACGTGACCGGCTTCGACGACATCGAGGCGACCCGCTACAGCATCCCCACCATCACGACGGTCGCACCGGACAAACGGGGCATCGCGCGACGGGCGGTGGAACTGCTGCTGGACCGTATCGACGCGGACGGGCCGGGTGGTCCCGCGGTGGACGAGACGGCGGGACACCGGCTGATCGTGCGGGAGAGTTCGGGAGGATGAGGCGTGTGGGGGCCTTCTCGACACGCCCCCCGTTCACGCCTTGTCAGTGTCACGGGACGGCATGTATAACGTTGTAAAACTTGAGCCCAGCGGCTCGGCGCACGGCTCATGGTGACGGCTCGCCATCCGCACCGACCAACCGAGTCGGGCCGCTCACGAAGGGATTGCCGTGCGGGTCAGCCTCAAGGACGTCGCCGCGCACGCGGGGGTCTCCATCAAGACCGTCTCCAATGTGGTGAACAACTACCAGCACGTCACCCCGGCCATGCGCGAGCGTGTCCAGCGGTCCATCGACGCGCTCGGCTACCGGCCCAATCTCGCCGCGAGACATCTGCGGAAAGGGCGTACGGGCATCATCGCGCTCGCGCTGCCGGAGCTCGGTAACCCCTACTTCGCCGAACTGGCTGCCTCCGTCATCGACGCCGCGTCCGAGCACGACTACATCGTGCTGCTCGATCACACCGGCGGCTCGCGCGAGCAGGAGCTGCTGGTGAGCCAGGGCTTCCGGGCCCGGGTCATCGACGGACTCATCCTCAGTCCCATCGAGCTGGAGACCGAGGACCTCCGCGACCGCGCCGAGGAAGTACCGCTGGTGCTGCTCGGCGAGCGGGACTACGACCTGCCGTACGACCACATCGCCATCGACAACGTGGCCGCGGCCCGCGCCGCCGTACGGCATCTCATCGGTCTCGGGCGCCGGGAGGTGGCGTTCATCGGGGCGCGGCGGCGCAGGAGCGAACCCGCGCAACTGCGTGTGCAGGGCTGGCGCGAGGAGCTGAGCGCGGCGGGGCTGTCGTCCGACGAGGGACTCGTCGCCGCCACGGACGGCTGGGGACACGCCGACGGGGCGCTGGCCATGAACCACATCCTCGACAGCGGACGGCGGCCCGACGCGGTGTTCGCCTACAACGACCCGATGGCGATCGGGGCGATGCGGGTGCTGCACGAGCGAGGGCTGCGGGTGCCGGAGGACATCGCGGTCGTCGGCTTCGACGATGTGATCGAGGGGCGGTTCGGGGCGGTGACGCTCACGTCCGTATCGCCGGACAAGGCCGCGATCGGGCGGTTGGCGGTGGAGTCGGTGCTGGCGCGGCTCAACGACCGGGCGCCGGAGCCGCGACGGATCTGGGCGGATTACCAACTCGCCGAGCGGGAGAGCACATTGGGGCGGCCTGCGGCGGGGGGCTGAGCCTGGGGGCGCGACACGCCTGCGCGGCGGGCGGAGGCGGGGGCGACACGCCGGTGTCGTCGCGCGGGGCCGGGATGTGGGCGGCGGGGGCTGCCTGGCGGAGGTACGGGCGGGATCTGCCGTGCGGGCGCGACACGCCTGCGGAGCTGGTGGTGTCCTGTGCGTCCGTGCGTTCCGACACGCCGGAGTGGGCGCGGACCGACGGGAGTTGAGGTGCCCTCGGTGGCGCCGGGGGCAGGCCGGGGCGGGTGACGCAGCCCGGCGCCGACGGGGTGTCGGCGCGCCCGCCCGTGCCGCCCTGGGGGTACCTCCCAGGCACTCAAGGCACTGGGGAGGCACGCCTGCCCGCGGGAACGACGGTATACGACTGCCCGCCGAAGGCGGATGCATGCGACATGACTCCCCCGCGGCAGCGGAAACAGCGCAACTGCCTCCGAGAGCGGCGGAATACGACCGCCCTCGGAGGGCGGATGCATCCTGCGCGCTGCTGCACGCGGAAGCGGAGCACACAGCGCAACCGCATGCGGGAGCGGCGGTATACGACCGCCCGCACAAGGCGGGGGCCGGGACGCGACCGCACACGGGAGCCTAAGGCAGGGCACAACTGCCCGCGGGAGCGGCGGTATACGACTGCCGCGGAGGGCGGTTCCATGCGGCGTGACTCCCTGCGGGAGCGAAACGCACAGCGCAACTGCCGCGCGGGAGCGGGGGTACGGCGCGACCGCCCGCAAGAACAGGAGGGTACGGCGCGACCGCCCGCGAGAACGGCAGGCACCGCGCGACGGCACGCGGAGTCGCGGCGTGACTGCGCGCGGGAGCGGAGCGCGTGGCGCAGGGTCCCGAAGTGCGGTGGGTCGCCCCGTAGTTGTGGGGTGCACGCCATGCCCGCGTGCCGTCCCCCGCCGCCCGGGCCGGCACTGCTTCCTGTGGACCGCGGGGTACCGCCCGGCACAACTCCCCGGATTACGGCGGCTACGGGCAAGCGCTTGCCCGGGTGTGGGGCCGTCGTGCGGACCGTGGGGCCGCGGGGCGTTCCGTTCGCCCCTTGTGCCCAAGGGGTTTACAGCATCCTTCCAACGATGTAAAAACTCCTTGCACAAGGGGAGCAGCTACACATCCGCGGGCCTTTCGGCTCCCCAGTTCCCTTTTCAGCATCACCCGGATCGGGGTCACCATGCAGCGCAGCACTCACCGTTCTCACCTTCTCGCCCGTCCCGTGGTCGTGGCTTTGGCCGCCGCCGTGGCCCTGACCGCCTCCTCCTGCGCCAAGTCGGAGGACGACGCGGCGGACGGCAAGAAGTCCCCGTCGGCCGCCGCCGACGCCGGCCAGAAGGTCGTCACGCCGAAGCCGGGCAGCAAGACCTGCACCATCGACGCCTACGGCGGCGAGAAGCTCGACCTCAAGGGCGCCACCGTCGGCTTCTCGCAGTCGGAGAAAGAGGCCAACCCGTTCCGGATCGCGGAGACGCAGTCCATCAAGGACGAGGCGGCCGAGAGAGGCGTCAAGCTGCTCACGGCCAACGCCCAGTCGCAGTTCTCCAAGCAGATCAGCGACGTCCAGACGCTGCTCGCCAAGGGCGTCGACCTGCTGGTGATCGCCCCGCTCAACTCCGACGGCTGGGACCCGGTGCTGCAGGCCGCCGCCGCGAAGAAGGTCCCGATCGTCACCATCGACCGTAAGATCAACGCGACCGCGTGCAAGGACTACGTCTCCTTCATCGCCTCGGACTTCGTCGAGCAGGGCCGGCGGGCCGCCGACCAGATGATCGAGGCCACGGGCGGCAAGGGCGAGGTCGCCATCCTGCTCGGCTCGGCCGGCAACAACGTCACCACCGAGCGCACCAAGGGCTTCAAGGAGCGGGTCGCCGAGAAGGCCCCCGATCTGAAGGTCGTCTTCGAGCAGACCGGTGACTTCACCCGCGAGAAGGGCCAGCAGGTCACCGAGCAGCTCATCCAGTCCAAGCCCGGCATCAAGGGCGTCTACGCGGAGAACGACGAGATGGGCCTCGGCGCGGTCGCCGCGCTGAAGGGCGCGGGCAAGAAGGCCGGCGACGTCAAGATCATCACGGTCGACGGTACGCGCAACGCCGTCCAGGGCGTCGTCGACGGCTGGATCAGCGGTGTCATCGAGTCCAACCCGAGGTTCGGCCCGCTGGCGTTCCAGACGCTGGACACCTTCACCCAGGGCAAGGAAGTCGCCCAGGACATCGTGATCCAGGACAGCGCCTACAGCGCGGACAACGCCGAGCAGGACCTCGGCAAGGCCTACTGACCGCTCCGGGGCCCGGTCCTCCGGGCCCCCGTCCGTCCGTCACCACTTTCTTCCTGGAGGCACAGGTGGCTCCCCCCGCCGAAGTCCTCGCCGTCCGCGGACTGAGCAAGTCCTTCCCCGGCGTCCGGGCCCTGGACGACGTGGACCTGACCCTGCACCCCGGTGAGGTCCACGCCCTCATCGGCGAGAACGGCGCCGGCAAGTCGACCCTCATCAAGCTCCTCACCGGGGTGTACCGGCCCGACGCCGGTGACATCGTTTTCCAGGGCCGTACGGTCTCCTTCGGTACGCCGCTGGAGGCCCAGAAGGCCGGGATCTCGACCATCTACCAAGAGGTCAACCTCATCCCGCTGCTGAGCGTGGCCCGCAACCTCTTCCTGGGCCGCGAGCCGCGGAACCGTTTCGGCCTGCTCGACTCGGCCCGCATGAACCGCGAGGCCGAGGAGGCGCTGCGGGAGTACGGCGTCCGGGTGGACGTCCGCCGCCCGCTGCGCACCCTCGGTGTCGGCGCGCAGCAGATGGTCGCCCTGGCGCGTGCCGTGGCGAGCGAGGCCCGGATCGTCATCATGGACGAGCCGACCTCCTCGCTGGAGCCGCGGGAGGTCGAGACGCTGTTCTCGGTCATCCGCCGGCTGCGCGACGAGGGCATCGCCGTCGTCTACGTCAGCCACCGCCTGGACGAGCTGTACGCCGTGTGCGACACGGTCACGGTGCTGCGCGACGGCCGTCGTGTCCACCACGGCCGGCTCGCCGAACTCGACCGGCTCTCCCTGGTCTCCACCATGCTGGGCCGGGAGCTGGGCGAGGTCCGTCAGGAGGGCCTGACGAAGTTCACCGGCGACCACCACGCCACCGACAGCCGGCCCGTGCTGGAGGCCGTCGGACTGACGGTCCCGCACAAGCTGAACGAGGTGTCGGTGAGTATCCGCCCCGGCGAGGTCGTCGGACTCGGCGGGCTGCTCGGCTCCGGACGCACCGAGACCGCGAAGGCCATCTCCGGTGCGCTGGCCACCAGTTCGGGCCGGGTCACGGTGGCCGGGGTGCCCCTGCGCGGCGGCTCCACTCCCGCCGCCATCCGGGCCGGCATCAGCCTGCTGCCGGAGGACCGCAAGAGCGAGGGCATCGTGCCCGGCCTCTCGGTGCGCGAGAACATCTCGCTGGCCGTGCTGCCCCGGCTGTCCCGCTTCGGACTGGTCTCCGAGGCGCGGGTCGACAGCATCGTGGACACGTTCATCGAGCGGCTGCGGATCAAGGCCTCCTCGCCGCAGCAGAAGGTCGGCGAACTCTCCGGCGGCAACCAGCAGAAGGTGCTGCTCGCCCGCTGGCTGGCGATGAACCCCAAGGTGCTGCTCCTGGACGAGCCCACCCGGGGCATCGACGTCGGCGCCAAGGCCGAGGTGCAGAAACTCGTGGACGAACTGGCCGCCGACGGCCTGGGCGTCCTGCTCATCTCCTCCGACCTGGAGGAACTGATCGAAGGGTCCGACCGCGTGGTCGTACTGAAGGACGGTGCGGTCGTCGGTGAACTGACCGGCGACGAGGTCACCGAGGACAAGCTGATGCGGACCATCGCCGGGCACGCCCCGGAGAAGGACGCGGTCGAGGAGGCGGCCTCCGATGGCTGAAGCCACCCTCAAGACCGTCCCGCTGGACAAGGCCCGCGTGATGCAGTGGCTGCAGACGTACGGCGTGTACGCCGGCGTGGCGCTGCTGCTGGTCGTCAACATCGCCATCACCCCGCACTTCCTGTCCGCGGAGAACTTCCGCACCCAGGCCGTGCAGGTCGCCCCGGTCATCATCGTGGCGCTCGGCATGGCCCTGGTCATCGGCACCGAGGGCGTCGACCTCTCGGTCGGTGCCGTGATGGCCCTGGCGGCCTCCGTGACGGCCCTCTACCTCGGCTACGGCCTCCTGCCGGCGCTTCTCGTGGTGGCGGTGTTCGCCGCCGTCGTGGGGCTGGCCAACGGGGCGCTGGTGGCGTTCGTCGGGGTGCAGCCGATCGTGGCGACACTGGCGCTCATGGTCGGCGGCCGGGGCGTCGCCCTGGTGCTGCTGCCGCAGCTGGAGGATCTGCGCAACCCGTCGCTGGCCTCCCTGGGCTCGGGCGACGTGCTGGGCATCCCGTATCTGATCCTGATCGCCACCGTGCTGGCGCTGCTGGTGGCGTTCGTCGTCCGCCGCACCACCTTCGGGCGGCAGCTCCTCGCCATCGGCGACAGCCGCCCGGCCGCTGAGCTCGCCGGACTGCCGGTGCGGCGCGTGCTGATCCTGGTGTACGTCGGCTGCGCGCTGCTCGCCGCGGTGGCGGGCGTCCTCGCCACCGCACGGCTCCAGGCCAGCGATCCCACGTCGCTGGGCAACTTGATGGAGCTGTCCGCCATCACGGCCGTCGTGGTCGGCGGGACTCCGCTGACCGGCGGCCGGGTGAACATCGCCGGCACCGTGGCGGGAGCCGTCCTCATCCAGCTGCTCACCGCCACCCTCATCAAGCACGATCTGCCGCCCTCCTGGACCCAGATCGCGCAGGCCATAGTGATCGTCGCCGCGGTCTACGCGGCACGGGGACGGGGGAAGCGATGACCGCCACGAAGACGGACGCCCCGGTGGCCCCGGCGGGCGACGGGAAGCAGGCGGCGGCCACCGAACCGGTGGGCTCCGCCCGCTCGGAGCGGCTGAGCGCGCTGGTCCAGCAGCACGGCGCGCTGGCGGTGCTGGTGGTCGTCTCCCTGGTGGCGTCGTTCAGCTTCGACTCCTTCGCCACCGGGGACAACGTCGGCAACATGGCGACGAGTTCGGCGTTCCTGGCGATCGTCGCGCTCGGCATGACCTTCGTGATCATCACCGGCGGCATCGACCTGTCGGTCGGCTCGCTGTTCGCGCTCGGCGGCGTCCTGGCGGCCTGGGGTTCGCGGCACGGCACCCTGGTGGCGCTGCTGCTGCCGCTGGTGGTGTGCGGGGCGATCGGCGTCGTCAACGGGCTGCTGGTGGCCCGCTCCCGGCTGGCGCCGTTCATCGTCACCCTGGCGGCCATGCTCGGCGCGCGCGGTCTGATGCTGGCGCTGACCGACGAGGGCGCCAACACGTATCTGATCGGCAAGGGTTCGTTCCTGGCCGAACTCGGCCAGGGCACGACCCTCGGTCTCGGCAACCCGGTGTGGATCACGCTGGCCCTGTTCGTCGCCGGCGCCGTCGTCCTGCGCCGTACGCGCTTCGGACAGCATGTGTACGCGGTCGGCGGGAACGAGGACGCGGCGGCGCTGATGGGCGCCCCGGTGGCCCGTACGAAGATCCTCGTCTACACGCTGTCCGGGGTGCTGGCGGGACTGGCCGGCGCGCTCAACGCGGCCTGGCTGGCCTCCGGGGTGACGATCCTCGGCAACGGCATGGAGCTGGACGCCATCGCCGCCGTCGTCATCGGCGGGACGCTGCTCACCGGCGGTCTCGGCTATGTCAGCGGCTCGCTGGTCGGTGTGCTGCTGCTGAGGGTGATCCAGAACGTCATCAACCAGGTCGGCTCGCTGGACTCCTCCTACCAGCAGGTCGTCAGCGGTGCCTTCCTGGCTTTGGTCGTCATCGCCCAGACCTGGCTGGGCCGCAGACGGCAACTGTTGTAGAGCTCCGGGTGCCGCGGCGGACGCCGCGGCACCCGGGTACCAGACGGCCGGTCACGCACCATCGCGCGACCGGCCGTTTCCGCACGCGCACGTCTCCCACCCCCACTTCCCTAGGAGTGACGATGCGTCGAACACCCGCACCACCACCGCACCTCCCCCGGTCCGGACGGCGGGCACGCTGGGTCACCACCGTGCTCGCGGTCCTGGCCCTCGTCGCCGGTACGGTTCTCACCGTCTCCGGTGCCGCGGCCGCGGCACCTCAGGCGTGGACCCCGAAGCCCGCGCCGATGACCACCCCCTGGACCGGCCAGGTCCCGGTGGACAACCCGCTGCCCGAGTACCCCCGTCCGCAGCTCACCCGCCCCGACTGGGCCAATCTCAACGGTGTCTGGGACTTCGCCGTCACCTCGGCGGACGCCGGCCGGCCCGCCTCGTTCACCGAGCAGATCCGGGTGCCCTTCGTCGCCGAGTCCGCGCTCTCGGGCATCCAGCGCAGGATCACCCAGAACGACAAGCTCTGGTACAAGCGCACCTTCACCGTCCCGTCGAACTGGAACGGCCGCCGCGTCCAGCTCAACTTCGGCGCCAGTGACTGGCGTACGACCGTGTGGGTCAACGACCGGCAGGCCGGTGCCATCCACAGCGGCGGCTACGACTCCTTCTCCTACGACATCACCGACCTGCTGAACGGGGGCACCAACACCGTCGTCGTCTCCGTGTGGGACCCCAGCCAGACCGGCGGCCAGGCGGTCGGCAAGCAGCGCGTCAACGAGGTGACACCCCATCCGGGTGGGGGCATCTTCTACACCGCCGCGTCCGGCATCTGGCAGACGGTGTGGCTGGAACCCACGGCGGCCGCGCACATCACCCGCCTCGACATGGTGCCGGACCTCGGCAACAACCGTCTCAAGGTCACCGTGCGGGGCACGGGGATCAACGGCCACCAGGCCCGTGTCACCGTCTCCGCCGGCGGCACCACGGTCGGCACCGCCACCGGACCGGTCGGCGGTGAGTTCACCGTCCCGGTCCCGAACCCGCACCGCTGGACGCCGGACGACCCTTTCCTCTACGACGTGAAGGCGGACCTGCTGTCCGGCGGCACGGCGGTCGACTCGGTCGGCAGCTACACCGGTATGCGCACCATCGGCCTCGCCCGTGTCGGCGGGCTGCTGCGCCCGGTGCTGAACGGCGAGTTCGTCTTCCAGACGGGCACCCTGGACCAGGGCTACTGGCCGGACGGGATCTACACCGCGCCGACCGACGCCGCCCTCCGGTACGACCTGCAGAAGCACAAGGACCTCGGCTTCAACATGGTGCGCAAGCACATCAAGGTCGAACCGCAGCGCTGGTTCTACTGGGCCGACCGGCTGGGACTGCTGGTGTGGCAGGACATGCCGGCCATGGACACGCGCACCCCCGACGCGGCGGCGCGCACCCAGTGGGAGGCCGAGTACGACCGGATCATCGACCAGCACCGCAGCTCACCGTCGCTGGTGATGTGGGTGAACCAGAACGAGGGCTGGGGCCAGTACGACCAGGCCCGTATCGCCGACGAGGTGAAGGCGTACGACCCGTCCCGGCTGGTGAACAACATGAGCGGCGTCAACTGCTGCGGGGCGGTGGACGGCGGCAACGGTGATGTGGTCGACCACCATGTGTACGTCGGCCCCGGCACCACGGTGCCCAGCGCCACCCGTGCCGCCGTTCTCGGCGAGTTCGGCGGCCTGGGCTTCAAGGTGGCCGGCCACGAGTGGTACCCCGGCGGCGGCTTCAGCTACGAGGACCAGCCCGACCTCGCGCATCTGAACAACCGGTTCATCGGCCTGCTGGACGGTATCCGTGAGGTCCGTATGCCGCGGGGGCTGTCCGCCTCGGTCTACACGGAGATCACCGACGTCGAGAACGAGGCCAACGGCCTGCTCACCTACGACCGTCAGGTGGTCAAGGTCGACGAGGCCAGGGTCAGGGCCGCCAACCGGGCCCTGATCGACGCCTCACGCTCGTCCACCGCACCCGTGACACTGCCCACCGGACAGTACAAGTCGCTGCGCGTGACGACGTCCGGCCTCACCGACCGCTATGTGCGGCACCAGGACGGCGCCGCGTTCACCGCGGTCGTGAACAGCGGGAGCGACGCGCTGCTGAAGAACGACGCCACCTGGCGGATCGTGCCCGGTCTGGCCGACAGCACCTGCTACTCGTTCGAGTCGCGGAACTACCCCGGCGAGTATCTGCGCCACCGCGCATACCGTGTCCACAAGGAGGGCGGCAGCGGCGACCTGTTCCGTGCCGACGCCACCTTCTGCCCCGTCCGGGGCGCGAACGGAGGAGTGAGGCTGTCGGCCTACAACTTCCCCGAGCAGTATCTGCGCCACTACGACGCCGAGTTGTGGCTGGCGACGCCGGGGGGCACCCACACCTGGGACGGCCCCGGCCTCTTCACCGAGGACACCACCTGGGCGGTGGAGGCCCCCTGGGCCCCCTGACGCCATGAGAAGCGGGGTGGTGCGGGCCCGCCCGGGCGCCGCACCACCCCGCCGTCGAACAGGGCTACCGCTTCTCCCCGTTGTGGAGCGCGCTCACCTCCTCGGCGGTGAGCGCCTTGTCGTAGGCGTGGACCTCGTCCACCGCGCCGTTCCAGAAGTCGGTGTTCTCACCGTTGTACTTGGCACGGCCCACGGCGAGCGGGCCGGTGGCGACGTAGGCGGGGCCGGCGGTCGCCGTCGACGCGAGCTCGCCGTCGACGTACAACCTGATCTGGTTCGTCGCGTCGTCACGTACCCCGACGAGGTGGTACCAGCGGCCGGTCTCCGGTGTGGTGGCCAGCCGTGCGCGCTGTCCGTCGGGCGTGCTGAAGGCGAACGCGCCCTGGCCGTACTGCAGATAGAAGGGGCTCGCCTGGCGGTTGCCGTCCTGGCTGACGGCGCTGGCGTAGTTGCCGGGCAGGGAGTCGAGGGTGACCCAGGCGGAGACCGTGTAGCTGCCGGTGGTGTCGACCACGGGGCCTTCGGTCTCGGCGTACTGGCCCTGGCCGTCGAACGTCAAGGCGCTGCCGCTGACTCCGGGGGTCCAGCCGGTGCCCTCGCTCAGGGTGAGCGGCTTGTCGTTCGGGCCGTCGTCCTTCGCGGTGCTGCCGGTGCCCTCGTCGAGGGACCAGGACCCGCCGCCCTTGAGCGGCTCGCGGTCGCCCGCGGCGGCGCCGGCCGCGATGACCTCGCGGTTGATCTCACGGACCCGGACCGGGTCGACCTTGATCTCCCGGCGGTCGTAGGTGTACAGACCGTTGAGTTCGTTCTCCAGGTCGGTGATCTGCGTGTACACCGATCCGGAGAGTTCGGCGCCGGCCTGGTCGAGGTAGAACTTCTCGGTGTTCTCGACGTACTTGCGGGTCAGCGCCTCCTTGTCGTTCACCCCGCTGTAGATCACGGTCGGCGTGCCCGGCCACATGTGGCCCGGGGTGCGCAGCGTGAAGCCGCCGTGCTCGCCGTCCATGGCCGCCCGGTGGTCCGGGAAGGGCGCGTCGTCGTTGTTGTAGTCGTGGTGGTCGATGATGTCGCCGGTGCCCGAGTCACCCTTGGAGTTGCAGCAGTTGACGCCGCTGTGGGTGTTGACGACACGGGACGGGTCGGCGGCCTTCACCGACTCGGCGATCCTGCCGGTCGCCTCGCGGTTCCACTCGCCCCAGCCCTCGTTGAAGACGATCCAGCCGATGACGGAGGGCGAGTTGTGGTGCTGGCGCATCATCTCCCGGCCCTGGTCGACGAAGGCCTTCTGCCCGGTCTCGTTGGTGATGTTCCCGGAGACGAAGTCCTGCCAGACCAGCAGGCCGAGCTTGTCCGCGTGGTAGAACCAGCGCGGCGACTCCACCTTGATGTGCTTGCGGACGGCGTTGAAGCCGAGCTTCTTGTGCGCCTGGAGGTCGAACGCCAGGGCGTCGTCGCTGGGCGCGGTGTAGAGGCCGTCGGGCCAGAACCCCTGGTCGAGGGTGGCGAGGGAGAAGACCGGCTTGCCGTTGAGGACCAGCTTCTGGAAGCCGCCGACCTCCTCGATGCCGATCTCGCGCATGCCGAAGTAGCTGCCGACCCTGTCGGTGGACCGGCCGTCCTTCAGCTTGATGTCGAGATCGTAGAGGTAGGGGTCGTCCGGGCTCCACAGGTGCTGCTTGGCGACGCGCAGGTCCAGCTTCTTGCCGGCGGGTCCGCTGACCCGGCCGACGACCTTGCCGCGGGCGTCGCGGGCGACGGCCTCGACGCGGGCGTGCTTGGAGGCGTTCTGGGACTCGACGGTCACGGCGAGGGTGCCGGTGTCGATGTCGGGCGTGGTGACGACGTTGTCGATGGCCGCTTCGGCGACGGGCTCCATCCAGACGGTCTGCCAGATGCCGGACGACTGGGTGTAGAAGATGCCACCGGGGTTGGTGGACTGCTTGCCCATCGGCTGGTCGGCGCCGCCGGTGTCGGTGACGGCGACGACGATCTCCTGCTTGCCCTTGCTCTTGAGGGCGTCGGTGATGTCGGCGGTGAAGGCGTTGTAGCCGCCGGTGTGTTCGGCGACCTTCCTGCCGTTGACGTAGACGGTGGCCCGGTAGTCGACGGCACCGAAGTTGAGCTTGAGCCGGTTGGACTTGCCGCTCTTGCCGACCTTCCAGTTCTTCGGCACGTCCACGAGCTTGCGGTAGAACATGTGGTCCTCGTGCCGCTCGAGCCCGGAGAGCTGCGACTCGACCGGGAACGGCACGATGATCTTCTCGTCCAGGTCCTTGCCGAAGACCGGCTGCTCACCGGCTTCGGCGCCGCTGAACTGCCAGGGCCCGTTGAGGTTCTTCCACTGGGAGCGCACCTGCTGCGGGCGCGGGTACTCCGGCAGCGGGTTCTTCGTGTCGACCTTGTCGCCCCACGGGGTGGTGATGCGGTGGGTGGAGGTGTTCACGGCGTAGCGGACGATACGGGGTACGGCCTTGCCGCCGGCCGTGAGGCCGCCCTCGCCGTCGTAGGTGAAGCGGACCTGCTGGTTCTTCTGGACCGGCTCGGAGAGCGTGATCAGAAGGGAGTTGGGGTCGCCGGGGGCGGCGGCCACCGACTCGACCGGCATGGCGGTCGTGTCGGCTTCCACCTTGAGGTGTCCGGCCACTGCGGCGAGGTCGCCCACCGGGTTCTCGAACCGGGCACGCAGCTTGCGGCCGTCCTCGGTGACGGTCGGCTCCACGGGGAAGACCTCGAAACCGGCGGGCGGGGTGAACGCCGTCGTCGGCACGAGCTGCTTGGACATCGTAGGCGTCGACCAGCGCAGGAACATGTTGGCGCCGCCGACGTCCTGGAACATCTCCATACGGAAGTCGTGCTTCTCGCCGGCGGCGAGTCTGACCGTCGCGCTGGTCTGTTCCTTGTCCCAGTCGCCCACCCAGTGGTCGATGACGGGTTCGTCGTCGATGAACAGCCTGAATCCGTTGTCGCCGATGGCGTAGAAGGTGTAATCGCCGGTTTCCGGTGCCTCGATCTGCCCGGTCCAGCGGGCGGTCGTGTGCTCGGTGCGCCCGGTCAGCTCCTCGAAGGTGCTGGTGAGTCCGGAGAAGTTGATCTGCGGCTCCAGCAGGGTGCCGCCGAGTTCGGCGAAGTCCCGGGCGCCCGGTTCCGACATGCTGAAGTACTCGCCCTTGAGGCCGTGCACCACCACGTCGGCGTCGGCGGCGGCCGTGCCGGCGGACAGTCCGGCGATCGGCGCGGCGGCCGACGCGGCGGGGGCCAGGGCGCCCGTGGACAGGGCCAGTGCACCCACGGTCAGCAGGGTCCACCATCGGGATCTGGGGAGTTGTCTTGTCATCGAACCTTTCCTCGCGCAGAGGGCATGGGGCCAGGACGAAACAGGGGTGGCCGTCGGCTCGGCCGGGAAACTATTCCAACGTTGGAAATTCATTGTGCAGCGGAATGACAGCACGCCGCCCGACGACTGTCCAGGCCTCGCGCAGAGCTGATGATCCGTCAGCTCGTGCCACGCGGCGCCGGGATGACCATCGGCCCGGCCTGACGGCTCTCTTGACAGGCCCGGCGCCGGTCACAATCCTGTGAGGGCGTCTTTCATCGATGTAAAACCTCGGCGTGGAGGTGACGGGACACGATGGCCAGGTTTCCCGAGGGGGCGAGGAGGCTCTTCCGCCGTCCGACCGGCGTGGTCGGCTTCGTGCTGTCCGGCGTGCTCGCCGCCGCGCTGACCCTGACGTGCGCCGAACCCGCTCAGGCGGACCAGACCGGTCTGCGGGCCGCCGATCCGAGCGTGCTCCGGGTCGGCGGCACATACGTCTCCGTGCAGTCGACCGGCGGGGGCATCGCCGTGCGGCAGGCCTCCTCGACGGCAGCGCTGGATTCGGCGGCCCCGCGGCAGGTCTGGTCGGACACGCGGGGGCGTGGTGAGGTCTGGGCGCCGGAGATCGTGATGGACGGCGGCCGCTACTACATCTACTTCACGGCCGGGCGCGGTGCGGCCCACCGGATGTTCGTGATCAGCTCGGCGAGTCCCGACAGCGGTTACTCCGCCGAGTCGCAACTGGCCCTGCCGGACGACAAGTGGGCGATCGACGGAACGCTGTTCACGTTCAACGGGCAGCGCTGGTTCGTCTGGTCCGGCTGGGCCGGGGACACCAATGTCGAGCAGAACCTGTACATCGCCCGGATGAGCGGCCCGACCACACCGACGGGTGCGCGATACGTCATCTCGCAGCCCCGGGAGAGCTGGGAGCGGGTGGTCGGCAACCCGTTCATCAACGAGGGCCCGGAGCCCATCAAGGATCCGAGCGGGCAGCTGCACATCACGTACTCCGCCAACGGCAGCTGGAGCGACCAGTACTGCGTGGCCGACCTGCGGCTGCGGGCGGGCGGCGATCCGACGTACGTGTGGGACTGGTACAAGTCCAACGGCTGCCTCTTCGGTTCGAACCGGGCCACCATGATGGCCGGCTGGGACCCGACGCTGCGCGTCAACGGCCCCGGCCATCACAGCTTCGTGCTGCTGCGCGGCGACATCAACACCAGCCCGCCCGCCGGGCCGAGGTTCCCGCTGATGTTCCACGCGGTGCCGAAGGGCACGCCGTACACGTGGGAGAACCGCTACTGGTACACGGGCACGTTCTGCTGGTGGGGGAACACCACCTACAGCCGGGCCAACGTGCCGGGGCCGAACACGGACACCGGCTGGAGCCTCAAGTTCTTCGAGTAGGTCAGCCGTTGCCGTCGCCGAACGGGCCGTCGGCCGTGAAGGCGTGGGCGGCGAAGCGGTCGCCGATGCGGCGGTGCGTGGCCGCGTCGGGGTGGAGCCGGTCGGGCAGCGGCAGTTCGGCGTGGTCCGCCTCGCCGTAGAGGTCACGGCCGTCGAGGTGGTGCAGGTTCGGGTCGTCCGCGGCACGCCGGGTCACGACGCGACGCAGTTCGTCGCGGATGACGCCGAGGGTCAGCTTGCCCGCGGCCCGCTCCTCGGGGTCGCCCGTGGCGGTGAACAGGAGCCTGCCCTCGGCGAGGTGGCTGAAGTCGTAGGCGGTGGGACCGGGGGTGTCCTCGTGGAGGGGGCACAGGATCGGTGAGACGACGAGCAGCGGCGTGGTGGGGTGGCCGTCGCGGACGGTGTCCAGGAAGCCGTGGACGGCGGGGGCGAAGGCGCGCAGCCGCATCAGGTCGGCGTTCACCAGGTTGATGCCGATCTTGACGCTGATCAGGTCGGCGGGCGTGTCCCGTATCGCGCGGGCGACGAACGGGTCGAGCAGGGCGCTGCCGCCGAAGCCCAGGTTGACCAGGTCCACACCGCCCAGTGTCGCGGCGCGGGCGGGCCAGGTGCCGGTGGGGCTCGCGGCGTCGGAGCCGTGGCTGATGGAGCTGCCGTGGTGCAGCCAGGTGCGGCGGCCGAGGGCGGGGGCGGGCTCGACGGGGGCGTCGGTGCGCAGGGCGACGAGTTCGGTGGTCTCGTTGTGCGGCAGCCAGATCTCCACGGTCTTCTCCTCGCCGGGCAGACCGGTGAAGCGGAGGGTGGCGACGGGGCCGGTGCCGTGCTCGACCGCGCCGGTGCTCATGTCGATGGTGAGGGTGTTGCCGCCGGTCGCGACGGCCTGACCGGCCGGGTGTCCGTCGACGAGCAGGTCGTACAGCCCGTCCGGGCGGGGCGGGGCGCCGGTGTAGATCCGTTTGGTGGGCAGTGTGTCGAGTTCGACGGCGGTCGCGCGGGTGCGGAAGACCAGTCGTACGCCGGAGGGCTGGGACTCGGCCATGGCGAGCTGACCGTCCGTGTTCTGGGCGCGGGCCCGGGCGGGCAGGCGGTGGGGCAGGACCCCGTTCGCCGTGTGTTCCAGCTCCAGGGCGCCGTGTACGAGATCGGCGGTGACGGGTGTGGTGGTCCAGGTGGAGGGCATTGTCTCTCGTCCGTGGGTCGGGCGGGCGGGGTCCGCGGTCAGGGTTCGGGCCAGTTGCGCAGGAGGGCGTCCAGCGCGTCGAGGACGCGGGTCCAGGTGTCCTGGGTGTCAGGGGCGCTGTGACTGAATCCGCCGCCCATCTCCAGGCTGACGTAGCCGTGGAAGACGCTGCCGAGGAGGCGGACCGCGTGGGTCTGGTCCGGTTCCGTGAGGTCGTAGCCGCGCAGCAGGGCGCGGGTCATCTGGGCGTGCCGCACTCCGGCGCTGGCGGCCGCCGCTTCCGGGCCGAGCCGGAACTGGGCGGCGGCGTAGCGGCCGGGGTGCTCGCGCGCGTAGTCGCGGTAGACGTTCGCCAGCGCGGTCAGGGCGTCCTTGCCGGCCCGTCCGGCGAGGGCGTCGGCGGCGCGGTCGGCGAGTTCCTTGAGGGCGAGCAGTGCGATCCGTGTCCTGAGGTCGTGGGAGTTCTTCAGGTGGGAGTAGAGGCTCGCCACCTTCACGTCGAAGCGCCGGGCGAGCTCCGAGACGGTGACCTGGTCGAAGCCGACCTCGTCGGCGAGCTCGGCCCCCGCTCTGGTCAGGCGTTCGGTGGTCAGTCCCGCACGTGTTGCCATAGCCATCCCCTCAATCGACTAAATCGAGTATGCATCTCCCTAAAGGCTTTAGGCAAATGGGTGCCGTCGGACCCCGTTGTCAGTGGTGGGAGGCAGGATGCTGCGTATGACAACACCCGCAGCAGTGATCGTGGATGCCGCCGCCTACGCCCAGGCGGTCGAGGACGCCGTGCGCGCGGCGGCCGCCTATTACGAGGGCGGCACCTCGGTGCTGGACGACGACGCGTACGACCGGCTGGTACGGGGGATCTCGGCCTGGGAGGCGGAGCATCCGGACGGCATACTGCCCGACTCCCCCACCGGCAAGGTCGCCGGTGGTGCGGTGGAGGGCGACGTTCCGCACACGGTGCCGATGCTCAGCCTGGACAACGTGTTCTCGGCGGAGGAGTTCACGGCCTGGACCGCCTCGCTGTCCCGCCGTATCGGCCGGGACGCCACGCGCTTCGACGTGGGCCCGAAGCTGGACGGGCTCGCGATCGCCGCCCGGTACAGCGCCGGCCGTCTCACCCGGCTGATCACCCGCGGGGACGGGACGGCCGGGGAGGACGTCTCGCACGCGATCGGCACCGTCGAGGGGCTGCCGGAGCAGCTGAACGAGCCGGTCACCGTGGAGGTGCGCGGCGAAGTCCTGATGACAAACGCCCAGTTCGAGCATGCCAACGAGGTGCGCACCTCGCACGGCGGGCAGCCGTTCGCCAACCCGCGCAACGCGGCGGCGGGCACGCTGCGCGCGAAGGAGCGGGTCTACACGGTGCCGATGACGTTCTTCGGCTACGGGCTGCTGCCGCTGCCCGGCACCGACGCCCCGCTCGCCGAGAAGCTGACCGAGCTCGCGCACAGCGAGCTGATGGCGCTGGCCGGCGACCTCGGTGTGCACACCAGTGCCGGGACCGCCGTCCCGGACGTGGTCGCCGAGGGCGCGGAGGCGGTCCTGGAGCGGGTCGGGGAGATCGCCGCGCTCCGTGCCGAACTGCCCTTCGGCATCGACGGGATCGTCATCAAGGCCGATCTCGCCGAGGACCAGCGGGCCGCGGGTTCCGGCACCCGTGCGCCGCGCTGGGCGATCGCCTACAAGCTGCCGGCCGTGGAGAAGATCACCCGGCTGCTGGAGGTGGAGTGGAACGTGGGCCGCACGGGCATCATCGCGCCGCGCGGTGTCCTCGAACCGGTCGTCATCGACGGCTCCACCATCACCTACGCCACGCTGCACAACCCGGCCGACATCACCCGCCGCGACCTGCGCCTGGGCGACCATGTCATGGTCCACCGCGCGGGCGACGTCATCCCCCGCATCGAGGCCCCGGTGGCCCATCTGCGTACGGGTGAGGAGCGGCCGGTCGAGTTCCCCGAGTCGTGTCCGCGCTGCGGTTCGGAGATCGACTCCAGTGAGGAGCGCTGGCGCTGCGCCCAGGGCCGCAACTGCCATCTCGTCGCGTCCCTCGCCTACGCCGCGGGGCGCGACCAGCTGGACATCGAGGGCCTGGGCGGCACCCGGGTCGTGCAGCTGGTGGAGGCGGGTCTGGTGACCGATCTCGCCGATCTGTTCGCCCTCGGGCGCGACCAGCTGCTCGCGCTGGAGCGGATGGGCGAGACCAGCACCGACAATCTGCTCGCCGCGCTGGCCAAGGCCAAGGAGCAGCCGCTGTCGCGGGTGCTGTGCGCGCTGGGTGTGCGGGGCACGGGGCGGTCCATGTCCCGGCGTATCGCCCGCCACTTCGCCACCATGGACCACATCCGCGCGGCCGACGCGGAGTCGATGCAGCGGGTGGAGGGCATCGGGTCGGAGAAGGCGCCCACGATCGTCGCGGAGCTGGCCGAACTCGCGCCGCTCATCGACAGGCTGGCCGCCGCCGGGGTCAACATGACGGAGCCCGGCGCCACTCCGCCGCCGCCTCCCGGTGCCGAGGACGAGGCTCCGGCGGAGGGCGGCCCGCTGGCCGGGATGACGGTGGTGGTCACCGGCGCGATGACCGGCAGCCTGGAGAAGCTCTCCCGCAACGAGATGAACGAACTGATCGAACGGGCCGGCGGGCGTTCCTCCTCCAGCGTCTCCAGGAAGACCGCGCTGGTGGTGGCGGGCGAGGGCGCGGGTTCCAAGCGCGCGAAGGCCGAACAGCTCGGTCTGCGCCTCGCCACACCTGAGGAGTTCGCGGCGCTGGTCGCCGGCCTCCTCGACTGAGCGGCGCGCGGGCCGCCGCCGGTGTGCTGCCGTACGCGGGTGTTCCGTCACCGACGCGGACGCCGCGTGGCGGGGGGACAGGCCGTCGCCACGGCCGCGGCGGCCCGCCTGTCCGGGGGCCGTGACGGGGCCCGTGGTTGAATCCCCTTCCGATCACTCTCCGGGAGAGGACGCCATGCCCGCCGACAGCCCGTACGAGATCCTGGACGACCGATTCCGTACCGGACGGTGTGTGAACGGGGACAGCAGGCTGGAGGTCCTGTACGACGGCTGCCGCTGGGCCGAGGGGCCGCTGTATCTGCCCGCCTGGCGTCAGCTGGTCTGGAGCGACATCCCGAACGACCGCATCCTGCGCTGGGACGAGGCCACCGCGACCGTGGGGGTCTTCCGCTCACCGGCCGGTCACAGCAACGGCAACACCGTCGACCGGCGGGGCCGGCTGGTCACCTGCGAGCAGGGCAACCGCCGGGTGACCCGCACCGAGGCGGACGGGAGCCTGACCGTCCTCGCCGACCGGTACGCCGGCAAGCGGCTGAACAGCCCCAACGACTCCGTCGTACGCTCCGACGGCACGATCTGGTTCTCCGACCCGGACTTCGGCATCATCAGCGACTACGAGGGTCATCGCGCCGAGTCGGAGATCGGCGCGTGCAACGTGTACCGGATCGATCCGGCGTCGGGTGAGGTCCACCTCGCCGCGGACGGCTTCGACGGCCCCAACGGGGTCGTCCTGTCCCCCGACGAGAGCCGCCTCTTCGTCTCCGACTCACGGGCCGCCCGCATCCATGTGTTCGGCATCCGGGACGACGGCACGCTGTCCGGCGGCCGGGTCTTCGCCGAGGGGCGGGGGGACGTCCGTTTCGACAACATCCGCTTCGACGACGAGGGCCGGCTGTGGGCCGCCGCGCTCGACGACGGCGTGCACTGCTACGACCCGGACGGCACCCTCATCGGACGGCTCCGCGTGCCGGAGCCGGTCTCCAACGTCACGTTCGGCGGGCCGAGGAACAACCGGCTGTTCATCACCGCCACCACCTCCCTGTACTCCCTGGTGATGTCGGTGACGGGGGCCCCGCGCCTCTGACCGGTCCGCTCCCCCGGCCGGTTGGCCCACCGGATTCACGGTTACCCGGCCCCCAGGCGGACGTGGCCGAGGAAGGGAGCGAGCCGTGCGATTCCAAAGCCGTGCGCATGCGGGACAGGAACTGGCCGTCAGGATGCTGGAGTGGTCGAGCAGCGGCGATCTCGCCAACGTGACCGTGCTGGCGCTGCCGCGCGGCGGCGTCCCGGTCGGGGCGGAGATCGCCCGGGCGATGCAGGTGCCCCTGGATGTCCTGGTGGTCCGCAGGATCGGGGTTCCCGGGTCCCCCGAGGTGGGGGTCGGGGCGGTCGCCGACGACGATCCCCCGGTGTTCGACCGTACGGGGATGAGGGTCCTGGACCTCGCGGAGGACGAACTCGGCGCCGAGGTGGACCGGGCGCGGGCCGAGCTGCGCCGGCAGGAGCGGGTCTACCGGGGTGACCGGCCCGCGCCGGAGGTCGCCGGTCACAGCATCGTGATCGTGGACGACGGGCTGGCGACCGGCATCACCGCCCGCGCGGCCCTGCGGAGTCTGCGGCGCGGCGGACCGCTGCGGCTGACCCTGGCGGTGCCGGTGTGCGGTCACGATACCGCGGCGGCGCTGCGGGACGAGGCCGACGACGTGGTGGCCCTGTACCGGCCTCGGCGGCTGCGGTCCGTCGGCGAGTGGTACGAGGACTACCACCGGGTCACCGATCAGGAGGTGCTGGACGCCCTGGGTGCGGGGCGAGCGCACCCCGCCGGTCCGGTGCTCAGCTCCGGGCGGGGGTGAGGACCACGAAGTCCGCCCGGTGCGGGTCGAGGCAGACGGCCATCCGGCCGACGCCCTCCGCGTCCGCCGGTCCCATCTGTACGCTCCCGCCGTTCCCGTTGACCTCGGCGACCGCGGCGTCGCAGTCGGTGACGTTGAACACCGGATGCCAGTACGGCCGCCCGCCGGCCGGGGCGAGGTCTCCCTCGTCGACCTGCATGAGGCCGCCGTGCATACGCTCCTCGGGCTGCCCGGCCGGGGTGATCAGGGAGTACGTGCCCCCGCCGCCCGGCAGTTCCATGTCGCTGTAGCGCCAGTCGAAAACACTGCGGTAGAACTCCTTCGCGGCGGCCGCGTCGCTGGTGTAGAGCTCGGTCCAGGACAGTGAGCCCGGCTCGTCCACGAGGTCGACGCCCTTGCTCTCCCGCGGCTGCCAGACGGCGAACTGGCCGCCCAGCGGGTCGCTGTACTGGGCCATCCGCCCCCACTGCTCGAGGTCCATCGGCGGTACCCGCACGGTTCCGCCGCCGCGCTCCACCGCCCGGGTCGTGGCGTCGGCGTCGGTGACGCTGTAGTAGATCATCCAGGCCGGGCGCGCCCCCTCCTCGGTGAGCTTGCCGAGCCCGGCGACCATCTTGCCGTCCTTGCGGAACATGCCTCCTTCCACGCCCTCCGTCCCGGCCTCCCCCATGGGCTCGTAGTCCCAGCCGAGCACCGCGCCGTAGAAGGCGGCGGCGGTGGGGACGTCGGGGACGCCGAGGTCGAGCATGCAAGGAGCCCCGGGGGCGAAGTCGGTGGTGATCACGCGATGTCCTTTCGCAGATTCCCTTTTGACTCAGCGTGCCACCGGGCGCCGGCACCCGCCCCTCGGCTTCGCCGTCCGGGCCGGTCCGCTACGCCGTCTCCTGCGCGCCGCCGGTGGTGAAGGGCAGCAGGAGCCGCGAGGGGTGGGCGGCGTCGCGGTAGATCTTGTGGGTGACGGGGCGGCCCACCGGCAGGTGGAAGGCGTCCGGCGGCAGCAGCGCGTTGTGCGCGTCGGCGAGCGGCTCGTCGTTGGAGAGCTCCACGACCAGCCTGTGGCCCGGCAGGAACGTCGCCGCGAACGGGTAGACGCGCAGCACGTACTCCTCGATCCTCCCCGGCTCGACCGGCACCGCGCGGGTGTGCGGGTGGTGGGGGTCGCCCTCGGTGGTGCGCCCCTCGTCGAGTTCGCGGTGCGAGGCCTTGAGGTAGGCGGTGGTGACGAGCTGCCGCTTGCCGCCCGGGGCCTCGTCCCACATGCGGAGGATGAAGTTGGTGTCGGTCTGGTCGATCTCGGCGAAGAGGTGTGCCGCGCCCTGGCCGATCATCTCGGTGGCTTCGGTGAACGGCTCGGTGCTCCAGCTGAGGATCTCCACCTTGTCGGTGACCGTGAGCGGCGCCTGGTAGAAGCCGTCGGGGACGGCGTGCTCGGCGCCCATCGGCTCGGGCTCGAAGGAGAGCCTGTGGCGCGGGCGGAGGTAGAGCGGCCTGTGCTCGACGGGCTTCGGCGGCCACTGCGCGCCGGTGACGTACCGGCGGGAGCCCTCGACGTGGACGGTGACGGCCGGCTCGTCCATCACGCCGTTGTCGATGCCCTTGATCCAGTACTCGTACCAGCGGAACATCTTGTCGTGCTCCTCGATGAAGGGGCGCGACTGCATGGGCGGGTACGGGCCGATGTCCAGCTTCTTCGGACCGTTGATCCGGTGGTAGAGCTCGATGGTGCCGTCCAGGGTCCAGCCGCGGCCCTGGTCGATCTGGAGCCAGACCGGGATGTCGATGTCCGCCGCGAGGGTGACCGGGTTGCGTTCCTCGTACCACTCGCCGTCGAGCTCGTTCATCACGATGTCGAACCAGGCCTCGTGGTTCTTCGGGTAGGTGAGCACATGGACCAGGTTGGGCCAGGCGGCCACGTCCGGGTCGTTCAGGCGCTCGGCGACCCGCTTTTTGATCTCCTCGGGCGAGTACGTCTCCAGCATCCGGGACTTCACGCCGTCGGTGAACGCCCAGCCGGAGTCGCCGCCGCGGCCCTCGCGGGCGGCGCGCGGCATGAACCACATGATGCCGCCGTGGTAGGTGGTCTCGTAGAAGTCGTAGTGGCCGCCGCTGACGAAGACCGCCTTGAGGCTCGGGGGCCGCTCGGCCGCGGCGAGCACCTGCATGGAGCCGAAGTAGGAGATGCCGATCATGCCGACGTTGCCGTCGCACCAGGGCTGGGCCGCGACCCACTCGATGAAGTCGTACGCGTCCTGGCCGAGGGAGACGCCGCCGGCGTTGTAGTTGCCGATGTGCTCGCCCTCGGAGGCACCGGAGCCGCGCAGGTCTCCGATGACGTGGACATAGCCCTCCCGGACGACGCGGGCGATGTCACCGGCCTCGATGCAGCCGTCCCACATGGGGCTGGGCCGGCGCTGCGGCGGTGTCGTCAGGGCTAGGGCCTGGAGTTCCTTGCCGTAGGGGCTGAGGGCCACCAGCGCGGGCCGCGGGGTGTCGTCCGTGCCACTGTAGGCGTCGGCCGCGAGGGTCACGCCGTCGCGCATCGGCACCCGGAGATCCTTGCGGACGCCGATCGGCTGCTCGCCCGCGCGGACCGTGTGAAGGTCGGTCATGATGATGAGGCTCCTGTGCTACAGGTTCTGTTCGAGGTGCGTGCGGTAGCCGGCCATCGACGTGAAGAACGGCGACGGCTCGAGCGCGGGATCGCCGGTGTAGCCGAGCTCCTCGGCAACGCGGGCGAACGGGGAGTACGGCGAATCCGTCTCCCGCAGCCCCGCCGTGAGGCATCCGCGGGCGGCCCTGGCGACGCGGGCCTCGACGTCCAGGCTCTGGGTGAGGGCCTCCCGGGCCTCGGCCTCGTCGAGTTCGACGCCGTACGGTGTGCCGTCGGCGCGGCGGTAGGGGTGCCCCAGGTAGAGGCGCCGGGGGCGGATCTCGTCCCGCAGGTACTCGAGGCTCGCCCGGTAGGCGACCGGGTCCGTGTAGCCGGGGAAGCCGTTGGCCGCCCCGTGGACCTGGACGGCGTCGCCGGTGAACACCGAGCGCTGTCCGTCGACGGCGTAGGCGACCGATCCGGGGGTGTGGCCCGGTACGGCGTGCACCGACACGGTGACGTCGCCTCCCAGGGAGAGGGTTTCGCCGCCCCTGACCACCAGGGACGGCTCCATCTCCGCGGAGATGACGGCGTTGGCGGCGGCCGTCGCCTTCGCCTCTCCCCCGGGGTCGTCCAGGTACCGGCCCCGGCCCGCCAGGTACTCCTCCACATGGGCCCGGCGCGAGCGGAGCATCGGCGCGTCGGCCTCGTGGACGACCACCCGGGCGCGCCGCCCGGTGAGTTCCCACAGGGCGTGCGCCCCGCCGACGTGGTCGATGTGACCGTGGGTCAGCAGAATCCAGCGCACGTCCTCGATGCGGCGCCCGATCGCCTCGAGTGCCGGGGCCATGCCCTCGGCGGGCGAGGAGGCGATGCCGGTGTCGACGATCGCCGGCTCGGGTGCGTCGATGAAGAAGCTGTACAGACCGAACCGGCCCCATGGCGACACCAGGGGGTGGACGGCGACTGCCTGCGTCATGGTCCTCTTTCCGAAAGTCCGAACTCGTGCCGGGCCGGCCGGGTCAGCGCCGGCCGAGGAAGTCGCGCGTCTCCTCGAAGACCTCGCGGTACTCCGGGATCCAGGAGAAGTGCTGGACGAAGCCGTGGCCGGCGCCGTCGTACCGGCTCACCGTCGTCTCCACTCCGGCCTCGCGCAGCCGCTCCCCGTACAGTTCGCCCTCGTCGCGCATCGGGTCGTACTGGGCGGTGACGACCAGCGCGGGCGGCAGCCCGGTGAGGTCGGCCCGCTTGAGGGGCGACACCAGCGGGTCGGCGGGGTCCGCGCCGCTGTCGAGGTAGAAGGCGTTGAAGTGTTTCAGGCCTTCCGTCTCCAGGCCGTAGCCCTTGGCGTTCTCCCGCAGCGAGGCATGGCGCTCGACGTCGAAGTCCAGGTCGAGCGAGGGGTAGTAGAGGATCTGGTGGGTGATCCGGTCGAAGCCGTCGTCGTGCGCCCGGGCGGCGACCGCGGCGGCGAAGGTGCCGCCGGAGCTGTCGCCGGCGACGGCGAGGGTCCTGCCGTCCCAGCCCAGGTCCGCGTTCTCCCCCGCCGCCCAGCGCACGACGGCGTAACAGTCGTCGAGACCTGCCGGGAAGGCCGCCTCGGGGGCCAGCCGATAGCCGACGGACACGACCTTGAGTCCGGTCTCCTTCGCCAGCGAGCGGGCTACGTGGTCGTGGGTCTCCAGGCTGCCGAGGAAGAACGCTCCGCCGTGGAAGTAGACCAGCAGGCCGTGGCTGTCGGCCCGGTCCGGGGTGTAGACGCGTACCGGCACCTCGCCGACGGACGTCTTCGCCGTGATGTCCTCGACGGCGTGGAGCGGCAGGCGCTCCTCCGGGGGAGCCACGTGGGTCTCGTCCGCGGCGCGCATGGCGACCGGGTCGAGCGGGGCTCCGTCCGGGGCCGGCAGGCCGGCCAGGAACGTGGCGATCTCGGGGTGCAGTGTCATGGGGTCACTCCTGCGGGGCGGCGGGGGCGGGCTTCTGGCCGGGGAAGACCTCGTCGATCTCGTCCTCGGACCAGCCCTGGCGGGAAATGCTCTGCAGCTTGTCGGTCACCGGCTTCCGGGTGGCCTGGTACAGGGCCAGTGCCTCCTTCACGGAGTCCGCCTCGCGCAGGGCGTCGGCGAGCGCGCCGCCGTCCTCGATGGCCGAGTTGGCGCCCTGGCCCTGGTGGTGCAGCATCGAGTGGGCCGAGTCGCCCACGAGGACGACGGAGTCCGAGTGCCATGTGTCGACCGGGTCGATGTCGTAGACGGCGCGGACGTTCACGGTGTCCATGTCGAGGCCCCGCGCGATGCTCACGAGACGCTCGTCGAAGCCCTCCACCGTCTTCAGGAGGTCGTCCTTGGTGACCTGGGGGGTCCAGGTGCCGTCCGGACACAGGGCGGTGATGTCGAACGAGACCTGGCCCCGGTGGCGCAGCGGCAGCAGGTAGAGCTTGGTGCCCCGGCCGATGTACATGCGGAGGTTGTCGTCGTCGACCATGCCGTGGGCGGCGTCGAGGGAGATGACGGCACGGTAGGCGTGCTCGCCCGCGAACACCGGGCCCTGGTCGCTGAACAGCTCGCGGCGCACGACCGACTTGATGCCGTCGGCGCCGACGACCAGGTCGGCCTCGACGCTGGTGCCGTCGGCGAAGGTGAGGACGGAGCGGTCGCCCTTGTCCTCGACCTTCTCGAGCTTGTGACCGAGGTGGACCATGCCGGCGGGGAGCACGCCCAGGAGGGCTTCGATGAAGTCGCCGCGGTGGATCAGGTGGGTGTGGGTCTGCTCGCCCGCGGCCGGCCATGTCTCCTTCATGATCGGGTCGCAGGTGGCGGTGAGGATCTCGAAGTACTCGCTCGGCGAGGTGACCTTCGCGATGGCGTCGAAGATCCCCCACTCGCGGAACCGGTTCATGGTCGCGGGGCGCAGACCGATGCCGGCGCCCACCTCGCGGATCCGGTTGGCCTGCTCGTACACGTTGACTTCGGCACCGAGCAGGCTGAGGGCCTTGGCCGCAGCCGCACCGCCGTAGCCCGCTCCGACGACGGCGATCTTCAGGTTCTTCAGCTCTGAGGACTGCATGATGGTTCTCGCTCTACTTCTGAAGGGTGAGGAAATCGGCGGGGTTGTCGACGAAGACCGTCTTGATGGCGGCGTCGTCGAGACCGGCGGCGCGGAGGTCCGGAATGAGGTCCTCGAAGATGTAGTTGACGGTGTGGCCCTTGACCCCGGGCCAGCCGAGCGGGCTGCAGTTGGCGTCGGCGGAGGCGAGGACCTGCTTGAGCCGCCGGCCGCCGTCGATGAACCGCAGGAAGTGGTCGAGGCGCTCCTTGCGGGGGCGGGCCCAGAACGGCGGGTCGGGCAGCTCGGTCTCGTAGCCGAAGGTGTCGAAGCCGATGCGGCCGCCCTTCCCGGCGATCCAGACGTCACGCGTCTTCTCGGCGTTCACACCGTCGTCGACGTGTCCGAACAGGACGCGATCCAGCGGCAGGCCCTCTTCGTCGAAGATCGAGATCGCGTTCTCGGCGTCGATGGCCAGGTGGGTCAGCAGGGGCGCGCCGGTGCTGAGCGAGGCCCGGGCGGCGGCACGGTAGATGCGCTTGTCCAGGTCCGTCATACGGCCGCCGCGGCTGACGCCGACCTTGATGACGCCGGCGAGGCTGCCGGTGCCCCCGATACCGACGGTGATCTCGTGGACGAACTGCCGCATCAGGTAGTCCACGTCGGCGTTCGCGAAGTGCGGCAGAGCGGTGTCACCGCCGACGAAGCCGGTGCAGGCGACGATGTGGACGCCGGTCTTCGCGGACAGCGACTTGTAGTGGTCGACGTCGCGGCCGTTGCAGATGCCCGTCGCGTCGACGAAGGTGCCGCCGCCGTACTCGTGGAACGCGCGCAGTTTCGGGACGGTCTCCTGGTACCGCTGCTCGGGCGTCTTCCACCACTTGGTGTCCAGTTCGGAGCCGGGCATGCCGTATCCGATGTGCTCGTGGACGGCCACGAGTCCCAGCTCCTCGGCCGGGACCGGCCCCAGGACCGTGTTCACTCTCGACACAACGCTCACCTTCGAGTAGGAGACTTGACGGTTGTCGGCGCCGGCGCGCTCAGCGCACCGACAGCAGGTCGCGCGGGTTCTCCACGAGAATCCGCCGCGCGTCCTCGGGCTTGAGACCCTGTGTCTTCAGAAGCGGGACGAAGCTGGTCAGGACGTGGCTGTACGGCAGGTCGTTGCCGGTGTGGCCCTTCGCCACGCCGGTCGCGCCGGCCGACAGCAGGATCCGGTCGGCGAAGCCGGCCTCGACGAGGGCGGCGACCAGGTCGGCCCGCCCGGCGTCGGTGAGGTGGGTGCCGTCCTCGGTGCCCACGTGGTCGAGGGCCACGTAGGCGCCGCGGCGGGCCACCTCCAGGGGCGCGCCGGAGGCGACGGCGTCCGCGCGGTCGAGTCCGCCCACGACGACGCGGTCGGCGGGGAGTCGCTCGTCGAGGACGATGTCGAGGTCGTGGAGGGCGTCCTTGCCGTAGCGGACGGAGACCGCGACGCCGGTGCTCAGAGCGGTCCGGGCCGCACCCCGGAACAGGCTCTCGTCGGTCGCGGTCATGCCGTCGCGGGTCGCGGTGGTGGCCACCAGGCCCGCCGCGCCGCGGCGCTCGACCCGCGGGACCACCATGCCCTCGGTGACCTCCCTGGTGAACAGGTCGGCGAACCTCTCCGCCGGCCACGGCGTGGGCGGGTTGGTCTGCGGGGTGAGGAAGTAGCCGCCGAGCAGTTCCTCCGGGCCCTGGCCGGTGGACGCGACGATGTGCACGCCGGTCGTACGGGCGAGGGTCTCGTACAGCCGGACGTCGCGGCCGTGGAACATGCCGGTGCTGTCGACGATCGTGCCGCCGCCGTGGGCGCGGAAGTCCCCCAGCTTCGCGGCGAGGACCTCGAAGATCTCGGCGCGGTCGATGCGGACGTCGTAGGCGTGTTCGGCTCCCGGCACCACCGACAGCAGCGCCTCATGGACCGAGACGACACCCAGCTCGTCGGCCGGCACCGGTCCCAGGACGGTGTTCACGGTGTTGCTCTTGACGCTCATGCCTGCCTCACGTCTTCCGGTGTGGGATGCGCGGAACACACCCTGTGGGTGCGATCACAGTACGCATTCGCTTTACAGGCCGTCAATGAAACGAACGCCACGAAAAAACAATTCACCATGGGTTGCGTACAGGGTCTCGGACCCCCTTCACCGGCGCGGACGCGGATGCGGAACATGCACGCCGTGCATGAAGGGTCATGTAAAGCATTCACTTGTTCGATGTGGGGTCGACGACTTCACTGAGGGGCATGAGCACCCCTCCCACCTCCGACGTCGACCTCTTCGCCGACGACGTCGTCCTCGATCCGTACCCCGCCCACGCCGAGCTGCGGGAATGTGGCCCTGTCGTCCATCTCCCCCGGAACGACGTCTACGCGCTGACGCGGTACGACGTCGTCCGTGACGCCCTCGCGGACTGGGAGTCGTTCTCGTCGGCCTCGATCGCGTTCAATCCGATGGCCAACGAGGCACTCACCGGCACCTCCCTCGCCTCCGACCCTCCCGCGCACACCCAGCTGCGCGCCGCGCTCACCGAGAACCTCTCGCCGCGCGCGCTGCGCGGTCTCAAGGCCGGGATCGACACGAAGGCGGACGCCCTCGTCGCCGAGCTGGTCGAGAAGGGCTCCTTCGAGGCCATCGACGCCCTCGCCCGGGCCTTCCCGCTGGCGGTCGTCGCGGACCTGATCGGCTTCACGGGCCATGTGCGCGCCAACATGCTGCGCTGGGGCCAGGCCGCCATGCAGGTCCTCGGCCCGATGAACCAGCGCACGGCCGAGAACTTCCCCATCGCCGGCGAGCTGTACACCTGGTGCTCCCAGGTCAAGGCCGAGGACCTGGCCGAGGGCTCCGTGGGCCGCGGCATCTTCGAAGCCGAGGCACGCGGCGCCATTCCCCCGGACACGGCCGGCCACATCATCCACCAGTACCTCGGCGCCGGTGTCGACAGCACCATCGCGGCGATCGGCAACATCGTCGCCCTCTTCGCCGAGCACCCGGACCAGCTCGCCCTGGTCCGCGCCGACCCCACGCTGGTGCCCGCGGCGTTCAACGAGGTGCTGCGCTACTGGGCGCCCATCAACACCTGGGGCCGGCTCGCCACGAAGGACGTCGAGGTCGGCGGGACCGTCATCCCGGCGGGCGCCCAGGTCGCCGTGCTGCTCGGCGCCGGCAACCGCGACCCGCGGCACTACGACGACCCGGACACCTTCCTCGTCGAGCGCAACCCGGTCGACCACCTGGGGTTCGGGTACGGGCCGCACGGCTGTGCCGGCCAGGGACTCGCCCGCCTGGAGGCGCACGCCGTGATCGAGGCGCTCTCCCGGCGCGTCGAACGTCTCGTCGCCGGACCCGAGGTCCGCGTTCCCGGCAACACCACCCGGAGCATCGAAGCGCTCCCCGTCCTGGAGGTGATCCCCGCGTGAGGATCGTTCTCGACCGCCCCCGCTGCGAGGGCCACGGCCTGTGCGAGGAGGCCGCACCGCAGCTCATGCACCTCGACGACGAGGGCGAACTGGTGCTGGACAAGGAGGAGGTCGACGGCGCCGACGCATCCCTGGCGGCCGCCGCCGCCCGTGTGTGCCCGGTCGCGGCACTGAGGGTCGAATGAGCGGCCCCCCGGAGCGCGTGGTCGTCGTCGGCAACGGGATCGCCGGCCTCACCGCCGCGGACACGCTCCGTGAGGCCGGCTTCGACGGTGAGCTGACCGTCGTCGGCGACGAACCGCACGCCGCGTACAGCCGCCCGGCCCTGTCCAAGGCGCTGCTGCTCGACGGCGACGACATGACCGCGCACGAGCTGCCGCCGGCCGGCCACGGGGCGACGGAGCTGCTCGGTGTGCGGGCGACCGGGCTCGACCCGGACCGCCGGCGGGTGACGCTCGACGACGGTACGGCGCTGGCGTACGACCGTGTCGTGCTGGCCACCGGCTCCCGGGCGAGACGGCTGTCCGGCCTGCCCGAGGAGCTCACCCTGCGCGGACTCGACGACGCGCTGTCGTTGCGCGCCCGGCTGGCCGGCAGGCCGTCGGTCGTCGTGATCGGCGGCGGCCCGCTCGGCATGGAGATCGCCTCGGGCTGTCTGGCCGCGGGCTGCGAGGTCACGGTCGTCTCCCAGGGCGTGCCGCTGGTCCTCCAGCTCGGCCCGTACCTCGCCGGTGTCTTCGTCGGGGCGGCGCGGGAGCAGGGCGTCACCGTCGTCGAGACCGGGGCCGCGCGGATCGAGGGGCACGGCGGGAACGCCCGGGTCGTCCTCTCGGAGGGCCCGGTCCTGGAGGCGGAGGTGATCATCACCGCCGCCGGCGACATTCCCAACACGGAGTGGCTCGCCGGCTCGGGCCTCACCGCGAGGGGGGCCGTTCCGGTCGACAGCCGGGGCCTCGTGCGCCCCGATGTGGCGGCCGTCGGTGACCTCGCGGCGTTCCCCACCCCCCAGGGCGTGCGCCGTGTCCCCCTGTGGAGCAGCGCGATCGAGCAGGCGAAGGCCGCCGCGAGGGCTCTGGTGCTCGGTGAGGAGGCACCCCCGCTCGACTTCCGCCCGTACTTCTGGACCGAGCAGTTCGGGCTGAGACTGAAGGCGGTGGGGCACCTTCCCGTCCAGGGCGCACCGGAGTACGTCGACGGGGAGCCGGGCGGCGGTCCGGCGCTGATGCGCTGGCAGGACCGGGACGGCACCGCCCGGGCCGTGGCGCTCAACCACCGCATCCCCGTCCCACGGCTGCGCCGGATGACCCGGGCGGCCACGTAGGGTTCGCCGCATGGGCGCAGAGGCGGAGGGCACCACGGGTTCGGATCTCGACCGGCTGGCGTCGGTCAACCTGAACCTGCTGGTGCCCCTTCTCGCCCTGCTGGAGGAACGTTCGGTGACCCGGGCCGCCGAGCGGGTCGGTCTCTCCCAGCCGGCGATGAGCCACGCCCTGACGAGGATGCGGCGGATGCTGGGGGACGAGCTCGTCGTCCGGCACGGAACGGGCGTCACGCTCACCCCCCGCGCGCTGGAGTTGCTCGGGCCGCTGCGCAGCGCCCTTCGGCAGACGGCACGCGTGGTGAACTTCCCCTCCTTCGACCCCGCCACGGACCAGCGGGTCATCACGGTCGCCATGACCAACAGCACCGCGTTCGTCATCGGGCCCCGGCTGATGCGGCTGGTCGCGGAGCGCGCCCCGCACACCACCCTGCGGCTGCGCACCATCGCGGTGCCGACCGAGGCCACCTTCTCGGACCAGGGCGTCGACGTGGTGCTGATCTCCGAGGGGCACTTCTCGCCGCACCCGCGCGAGCGGCTGTACGACGACCGCTGCGTGGTGGTGGCCTCGGCGGACGCGCCGCCGGAGGCGAGCGCGCTCGACCTCCTGACCACCCGGCCGCACGTCGTCGTCGACACCGAACGGCGGGTCTTCCCCTATGCGCTGCTGGAGGACAAGGGCATCCCCTACCGGGTCGGTCAGTTCAGTTCCGACTATCTGCTGGTGCCGTTCCTGGTCGCACGCGGAGGGGGCGTCGCGCTGATGCGCCACCGGGTCGCCGCCACCATGCGGACGCTCGCCGAGCTGCGGATCGAGGAGTTCCCGTTCCCGCTGCCCGGCCTCGGGATCGACATGGTGTGGAATCCCCGGCTGAGCGACCAGTACTTCGTCGAGTGGCTCCGGGCGCTGCTGTTCGACGCGGCGAAGCCCGTCTGACGCCGGCCGGTCAGGTCAGCAGCCGCACCCAGCTGGCGCCGAGCTCTTCGAGCATCTGCTCGCGGTCGAGTCTCCAGTCGGCGTGGTCCCAGTGCTGGGCGACGTAGTCGAGCTGGGACATGGCGAGCACGCCCCGGAAGTGGCGCTGGTGGGGTTCGAGGCGCCCGGCCGCGGTGAGCCCGTCCTCGATGTCGCTGATGGCTTCCTCGAGCCAGCGTTCGACCAGGTCGGGGAGGTCCGGGTCGATCACCGAGGCATCGCGGCCGATCCGGATGATCGGCCGGATCGCGGGCCAGTTGTCCGAGGTGCGCCGCAGCCACGCCATGATCGCCTCGGGCGTGCCCTCGGCGACGGTGGCGACGAGGTCACGTGCCGTGGATCCGTGTTCGGGCGACCGGACGCGCTGCAGCGCCTCGTTGAGCTGCTCGTCGATGAGCGCCTTCATCAGTTCGCTGCGGGAGGGGAAGTACGCGTAGAAGGTCACGCGTGTGGTGCCCGCGGCGGTCGCGATGTCGTCGACCGTGGTGGCGGCGTACCCCTTCGCCTTGAACAGTTCGAGTCCCGACTCCAGCAGCAGACGGCGGGTCATCTGCTTCTGTGCCTCACGAAGGTTCGCCATGCCGGAGATCCTAACGCCGTCACCGTACGGCGAACGCACCCACCGGACTTCGACTCAACGCGAAGCCCGGGATCCTTACGGCCCGTACAGCGTCATGTGAGCACCCCGACAGAGAGCCGCTCCTCCAGTTCCGCCACCGTGATGCCGTACGTCTCCAGCACCCGCACGCCGTCCGGACCGACGGCGAAGACGCCGTAATCGGTGTAGACGCGGTGCACGCAGCCGGGCCCGGTGAGCGGGTACGTGCACGCGGGGACGAGCTTGGGGGCGCCGTCCCGGGTGAACAGCTTCATCATCACCAGGACCCGGCGCGCTCCGACGGCGAGGTCCATCGCGCCGCCCACCGCGGGGATGGCGTCGGGGTCGCCGGTGTGCCAGTTGGCGAGGTCACCGTGGTGGGAGACCTGGAACGCCCCGAGGACGCACACGTCCAGGTGGCCGCCGCGCATCATCGCGAAGGAGTCGGCGTGGTGGAAGTACGCCGCTCCGGGCAGTTCGGTGACCGGGACCTTGCCGGCGTTGGTGAGGTCGGTGTCGACCTCGTCACCGGTCGCGGCCGGGCCCATGCCGAGCATGCCGTTCTCGGTGTGCAGCACGATCCCCGCGTCCGGCGAGAGGTGTTCGGCGATCCGGGTCGGCTGTCCGATGCCGAGGTTGACGTACGAGCCGGCCGGGATGTCGCGGGCGATGCGGGCCGCGAGTTCGTCGGTGGTGAGCGGGCCCCGGTCCGTCCGCTCCGGCACGGTCGTGGTCATCAGCGGGCTCCTTGCACGGTGAGCCGGCGGGCCTCGGCCCGTACCAGGCGGTCGATGTGGATGCCGGGGGTGACCACGGTCTCCGGGTCGATCTTCCCGGCGGGCACGATGTCGGTGACCTGGGCCACGACGGTGGTGGCGGCGGTGGCCATGACGGGGCCGAAGTTCCGGGCGGTCTTGCGGTAGACCAGGTTGCCCATGGTGTCGGCGCGGTGGGCGGAGATCAGGGCGACGTCGCCCCTGATCGGGTACTCCAGGACGTGGACGCGGCCGTCGATCTCCCGTGTCTCCTTGCCCTCGGCCAGCGGGGTGCCGACGCCGACGGGGCTGTAGAAGGCGCCGATGCCCGCTCCGGCGGCCCGCATCCGCTCGGCGAGGGTGCCCTGCGGGACCACCTCGAGATCGACGCGGCCCGCTCGGTACAGGTCGTCGAAGACGTAGGAGTCGCTCTGCCGGGGGAAGGAGCAGATGACCTTGCGCACCCGGCCGGCCTTGAGCAGCGCGGCCAGGCCCACGTCTCCGTTGCCGGCGTTGTTGGACACCACGGTGAGGTCCGTGGCGCCCTGCCGGATGAGGGCGTCGACGAGGTCGAACGGCATGCCGGCCAGACCGAATCCGCCCACCAGCACCGTCGAGCCGTCCTCGATGCCCGTGACGGCCTCGTCGGTCGTGGCGGCGATGGTCGTGGTCATCCCCGGCTCACCTCGTCCGTCACGTTCTCCAGGACTACCGCGAGGGCCTGGCCCACGCCGATGCAGATGGCGGCGACGCCCCAGCGCTGCCGCCGCTCGCGCAGCACCTTCGCCAGGGTGCCGAGCAGCCGGCCGCCGGAGGCGCCCAGCGGGTGCCCGAGGGCGATGGCGCCGCCGCGGGTGTTGACGATCTCCTGGTCGACGCCCCAGGCGTCCACGCAGGCGAGCGACTGCACCGCGAACGCCTCGTTCAGCTCGACCGCGCCGACGTCGCCCCAGCCGATCCCGGCCCGGCGCAGCGCCTTTTCGGCCGCCTCCACGGGGGCGAAACCGAACAGCTGCGGCTCGACCGCGTGCACACCGCGCCCGGCGATCCGGGCGACGGGCTCCAGGCCGATCCGCCCGGCCGCCGCCCCGGTGCCCAGCAGGACGGCCGACGCCCCGTCGCTCAGCGGGGAGGCGTTGCCGGCCGTGATCGTCCCGTCCGGGCGGAACGACGGTGTGAGGGCCGCCAGTTTCCCGGGGTCGGTGCCGGGGCGGATGCCCTCGTCGCGCGTAAGGCCCTCCGTGGGCAGGACCAGGTCGTCGTAGAAGCCGTCGTCCCAGGCGGCGTCGGCGAGCTTGTGGGAGCGCGCGGCGAACGCGTCCTGCCGTTCCCGGGAGATCGAGAACCTCTCCTGGAGGAGTTCGTTGCTCTCCCCCAGCGAGACCGTCCACTCCTTCGGCATGGCGGGGTTGACCAGGCGCCAGCCGAGGGTGGTGGAGACGGCCGTGACGTCGCGGGCGGGGAAGGCGCGGTCCGGCTTGGGCAGCACCCAGGGGGCTCGCGTCATGGACTCGGCGCCGCCGGCGACGACGATGTCCGCGTCGCCGGACTCCAGGGTGCGCGAGGCGATGATCGCCGCGTCCAGGCTGGAGCCGCACAGCCGGTTGACGGTGGTGGCGGGCACGCTCACCGGCAGTCCGGCCAGCAGTACGGCCATCCGGCCGACGTTGCGGTTGTCCTCGCCGGCGCCGTTGGCGTTGCCCCACACCACGTCGCCGATCGCGGCGAGGTCGAGGCCGGGCGCCTTGGCCAGCAGCCCGGTCAGCGCGGTGGCGGCGAGGTCGTCGGGGCGGACTCCGGCGAGAGCGCCGTTGAACCGGCCGAACGGGGTACGGGCCGCCGCGTAGAGGAAGGCCTCGCTCATGCGGCCTCACCCGCCGGCAGTGCTTCCCCGACGGGCGCCGAGTCCAGCGGGATCGGCGTGAACATCTCCGGCTCCTGGTCGGGAGTGAGGGCCGTCGGGCCGTACAGCCAGTCGGTGAAGGAGTAGTCGTAGGTGTCGCGGGCGCGCAGCAGCACGTTGCGCTGCTCGCGGGCGAGACCGTCCAGGTGCCACAGCTCGCCCCACTTGCGGGACGTGGTCAGCACGCGACGGCAGTGCTCGGGGCGGACCGCCTCGTACGCGGCGAGCGCCGCGCTCCAGTCGACGGTGCCGTCCCCGGCACGGTTGCGGGCCACGTGCTCGCCCAGCACCCAGCCGTCCTCGAGGGCCATGATCGCGCCCTGCGCGATGTACTGGAGCGGCGGGTGCGCGGAGTCGCCGAGCAGCGCGATCCGGCCGTGCACCCACGTCATGATCGGGTCGCGGTCGAACATCCGCCACCACTTCTCCCGCCACATGAAGGGCAGCCCGTCCCGGACGAACTCGCCGGTCCGGGCGAAGGCGGCGTCGAGCTCGTCGGGTGTGCCCCAGTCGTCCTCGCCGGCCAGCGCCCTGGGCGACTCGAAGACGGCGACCTGGTTGAGCATCTCGCCGCCGCGCAGCCCGTAGTGGACGAAGTGGCAGCCGGGGCCGATGTACACGACGACCTCGCTCAGGTCGACGGACCTCACCCGCGGCTGCTCGGCGGGGACGGTGCCGCGGTAGGCGACGTAGGCGGAGGAGACGGGCCGGTCGTCGACGAACAGCCCGCGGGCGGACGAGTGCAGGCCGTCGGCCGCGATCACCACGCCGGCCTCGTGGGTCGCGCCGGAGGCGACGGTCACGCGGGCGCCGCCGTCGGTGTTCTCGTACGACGTCACGTGCGCGTCGTTGACCAGCTCGACGCCGGCGCGCTCGCAGGCACGCAGCAGCAGGCCGTGCAGGTCGCTGCGGTGGATGACCAGGTACGGGTAGCCGTAGCGCCGCTCGAGGTCGCGCAGGTCGAGCCGGGTCAGCTCGCCGCCGTCGACGGCGTCGCGCATGACCATCGCATCCGGGACGACACCGAGGCTCTTGGCCTCCTCCAGGAGGCCGTAGTCGTCGAGGATGCGGGTGCAGTTGGGGGCGAGCTGGATGCCGGCGCCGACCTCGCCGAAGGCGGGGGCGCTCTCCAGCAGGCGGACGTTCTGGCCCCGGCGGGTCAGGGAGAACGCCACGCCCAGGCCGCCGATGCCGCCGCCGGCCACGATCACATCAGGATGGGACACGGGACTCACCTCTCTACAGCCACGGGCCGAGCTCGGGAGCGTCGGCGAGCGAGTGGGGGCGGCCGGCCAGCCAGGCGGCGACCTCGGGCAGCGGACCGTCGGGCAGCTCGGCCAGCCCGCGCTTGGCGCTGATCTCGGCGACCAGGGCGGTCAGGAAGTCCATCGGGAGGTCGGCGAAGGTGACGACGCCGGTGCCGAGGTCGACGGCGTGGACGCACACCTCGCGGGCGCGCATCCACGGGAGTTCGGTGGCGGGGACGGTACGGCCCTGGGCGGTGACGACCTCGCGGTGCCACTGCTCGTCGGTGAGCCCGTCCAGTCCCGCCGCGAGCCTGTGCGCGGAGCCGGTGAGCCAGGAGCGGAGTTCGCCGGCCGAGAGGGTGGGGCCCTTGGCGATACCGGCGGCGCGTTCCTCGGCGGAGGCGTACATCGGCCGCTCCTCGCCGGTGGCCGCCCAGTGCACCAGGTTGCACAGGGCGTCGGCGTTGGCGGCGACGTGCGCCACGAGGTGTTTCCGGGTCCAGTCCGGCAGCGCGCCGGGGGCCGAGAGGCCGGACTCGTCGAGGCCGGCCACGGCGTCGAGCATCAGCTCGGTGCCGGTACGGGCCCATGCGCGTGCGTCGGAGAGGGTCCGCGTGCCGTCGGTCATGCCCCGACCACCTTGTTGGCGCAGGTGCCCAGGCCGGTGATCTCGGTGACCACGGACTGGCCGGGGAGCAGGAAAACCTTGGGCTCGCGGGCGTTGCCCACCCCGGCCGGGGTGCCGGTGGCGATGATGTCGCCCGGGCGCAGGGTGATGACGGTGGAGATGTACTGGACCAGGAAGACCGGGTCGAACAGCAGTGTGCCGGTGTCGTCCCGCTGCATGACCTGCCCGTCGACGACCGTCCGCACCTCGAGGGCGGGGCGGACGCCGCCGACCTCGTCGGGGGTGACGACGTAGGGTCCGACCGGGGTGGTGGCCTCCCAGATCTTGCCCTGGGTCCACTCGATGGTGCGGAACTGCCAGTCGCGTACCGAGATGTCGTTCATGACGGTGAAGCCGGCGATGGCGTCGGCGGCCTGCTGCTCGTCGGCGCGGCGCACCTGCCTGCCGATGACGACGGCCAGTTCGACCTCCCAGTCGAGCGCGTCGGTCTCGGCAGGCTTGACGATGTCGTCGTTCGCGCCCAGCAGGGTGTCGGCGAACTTCGGGAAGAGGGTCGGGTGGGAGGGCAGGTCCCGGCCCATCTCCTTGATGTGGTTGGTGTAGTTGTGGCCGACGCAGACGACCTTGGACGGGTTCGGCACGACCGGGGCGAAGTCCGCGTCCTCGACCGGGTAGGCGGGGCCGGAGGCGGCGGCGGCCCGGTCCTGCCAGTCCGCCTCGGCGAACAGTTCGCCCAGGTCGGCGTACCCGAGGTCGACGAGGAGGCCGCCGTCGAGGCGGACCGCGCGGGTGCCGTCGGCGGTGCGGATGGTGGCGAGCTTCATGTCAGGCGTCCTTCTGGGTGCGGTCGAGCTTGAGCGCCTCGAAGACGGGCGCGTCGGAGAAGCGGAAGAGGTCGAGCGCGCCCTCGTCGGAGTCGGTCGTACCGGCCTCGGACCGGGCGGAGAACGGCTCCCAGGAGGGGACGGCGAACAGGTCGCCACGGGTCACCGTCCAGGACGTGTCACCGACGGTCACGACGCCCGATCCGTCGAACACCTGGTAGACGGACGAGCCGGTCTCGCGCACCGGCGCGGTCTCGGCGCCCCGGGCGACCCGGTGGAACTCGGCGCGGAGGGTCGGCAGCACGTCGGAGCCGTCGTGCGGGTTGGAGTAGCGCACCGCGGCGTGGCCGGGCTCGACGGTGCCGCCGAAGCCCTCCTTCTCCAGCAGCAGCTGGTCGCGCAGGGCCGCGTCGGTGTACTCCCACTTGTACGAGAGCAGCGGGCTGCCCGGCGTGGCGGGCACGGCCGCCAGCGGGCGCAGGCCCGGGTGGCCCCACAGGCGCTCGGAGCGGGAGCGCTCCGGGGTGATGCGCTCGGCGTCGGTGATCTCGTCGCGGCCGAACTCGAAGAACTGTGCCTCGGTGACGTACTGGAAGGGGATGTCCAGTCCGTCGATCCAGGCCATCGGCTCGGCGGTGGCGTTGTGGTGTGCGTGCCAGTTCCAGCCGGCCTGCGGGAGGAAGTCGCCGCGGTTCATCGGCACCGGGTCGCCGCCGACGACCGTCCACACGCCCGAGCCCTCGACGACGAAGCGGAAGGCGTGCTGGGTGTGGCGGTGCTCGGGGGCGTCCTCGCCGGGCATGAGGTACTGGATGGCCGCCCACAGGGTGGGGGTGGCGAAGGGGCGGCCGCCGAGGGAGGGATTGGCCAGCGCGATGGCGCGGCGCTCGCCGCCCCGGCCGACCGGGACCAGGCCGCCGGCCCGGTCCGCCAGTTCCCGCAGCTTCTGCCAGCGCCACAGGTGCGGCACGGCGCGGGAGCGCGGACGGGCCGGCATCAGATCGCCGATCTCGGTCCACAGCGGGACCAGCAGCTCCTGCTCGAAGCCCCGGTAGAGCTCTTCGAGGGCCGGCGTGACCTCGGGTTGCCCCTCGGCGGACACGGCCCGCAAACGCACCGGGGAACCCGTCGTGGTGTCTTGGGCGATGGACGACTGAGTCATGTGGCTCAGCGTGCATGGTGTCACCCTGAAGAACATGTAGATTCTGGAGAGCAGAATCCGGAGGTCGCGTCATGGACAAACAGCTCAAGACACCGCCGCCCTACCTCATCGCCAGCGTGGACCACGCGCTGCGGGCCGCAGCGATCCTGCAGATGGAGGGTGGCGCGACCGTCTCGCAGCTGGCGGAACGGCTCGGTGTCGCCCGGTCGACCGCCCACCGGATCCTGGCGATGCTCGTCTACCGCGACTTCGCCGTTCAGGGCGAGGACCGGGTCTACCGGGCGGGGCCGGTGCTGGAGCTCGCCGCGCACTCGCAGTCCCTGGTGTCGCGGCTGCGGGCGGCGGCCCTGCCCCATCTGCGCCGGGTCGTCGATCTGCTGGACGAGACCACGAACCTGATCGTGCGCACGGGGGACACGGCCCGGTTCATCGCCAGCGTCGAGTGCCGGCGGGCGCTGCGGGTCGGTTCCCGCGAGGGCATGGTGTTCCCGGCCCACCGCGTCACGGCGGGACTGCTGCTGCTGGCCGACCTCTCCGATGAGGAACTGGACGAGGTGTACGCCCCCGAGCGCTACCGGGACCGCCCCGGCGAGCGCCCCGACCCCGCCCGGCTGCGGACCGAACTGGCGCGTCTGCGGCGCAACGGGTTCGCCGTCAACCAGGAGCGCTCCGAACGCGGCCTGGTGGCCGTCGGGGTACCGGTCCGCGACCGGGACGGCACCGCCGTGGCGGGCCTGTCGGTGTCCATGCCGGGTGTGCGCTACGACCCGCACCGTCTCCAGCCGCTGGTCTCCACGCTGGAGGCCGCGGCACGCGCCCTGGAGGCGGACCTCTCGGAGCAGCCCTGAGCGGCGGCCCCGGCGGCCATTCGTCGTACATATAGATCACTCATCTTAAGTTGTGCAGATTTCATTGACGCGACGTAAAGCGAGATGTCATTCTCCACGGCACCACGCCGGACTCGCGACGTGTCCCCTCCCCCACCGCGTCCGCGGAGCCGAGCGCCTCGACGCTCTCAGGACGCCCGTATCCGGGCCGTCCGCTTTCCCAGCCAGGGAGAAACCACCCATGACGCTCAACAACGGGGCCCCGACGTCCCAGGGCCCAGCCGCGGGGACCGCCCGCAAACCGGGCTACGCGGGGACACTCGCGGCCGCCTGCGGCGCGGTCTTCGTGGCCCAGGTCGCCAACGCGCTGCCGGCCTCGCTGAACGGCCTCCTCCAGCAGGACCTGAACACCCACGGCTCCCAACTCACCTGGATCACCGCCGCGTTCATGATCGCCGTGGTCTGCTTCGAGTTCACCTTCGGTGTTCTCGGGGACCTCTTCGGACGACGCAGGCTGGTCGTGGCCGGTACGGCACTGATCGCCGCGGGCAGCACCGTGGCCGCGCTCGCGCCCGATGTCAGGGTGCTGTGGGTCGGCGCCGCCCTCAACGGCCTCGGCGCCGGCGCCATGTTCCCCGGCTCGCTCACCGCGATCAGTGCCGTCACCCGCACCGTGCGGGAACGGGCCCACGCGGTGGCGCTCTGGAGCGGCTTCCTGTCCGCCGGTGCCGCCGTGTCCCCCCTGCTCGGCGGCATGTTCGCCAAGGTCGGCTCGTGGCGCGGTTCGTTCTGGGTGCTCGTCGCACTCGCCCTGGCCAGTATGGTGCTGACCGCGTCGCTGGCCACGGAGTCGAAGGCGCCCGAGGGCCGCAGACTCGACGTGCCCGGTCAGATCACCTTCGCCATCGGCCTCGTCCTGGTCCTGTACGGCGCGGTCGAGGGCCCCGAGTCGGGCTGGACCACGCTGCCCGTGATCCTCGCCTTCGGCATCGGCGCGTGCTTCCTCGCCGCGTTCGTCCTGGTGGAACTGGGCGCCGAGTCCCCCATCTTCGACCTGAAGCTGTTCCGCAACCGGGCCTTCACCGTGTCGTCCGTCGTCGCGGTCATCGGCATGCTCGCCTTCCTGGGCGCCTGCTTCGCCACGAGCATGTGGCTGGGTCCGGTACAGCACCAGGACCCGATCCGCGTCGCGGTTCCCTTCCTGCTGCTCCAGGGGCCCGCCTTCCTGCTGATCCCGGTCGTCTCGCGCCTTTTGCACCGGGTCGCCGCGACGTGGCTGCTGACCTCGGGATTCGTCCTGATGGCGATCGGCTGTCTGCTGTTCTCCCGGATGGACGTCACCGACACCGGACTCGGTGCCTTCATCGCGCCTTCCCTGCTGATCGGCACCGGATTCGCCCTGACCGTCAGCTCCGTGACGGCCGTGGCGCTGAACAGCGTGCCGCGGCATCTGGCGGGCATGGCGAGCGCCACCACCAACATGCTCCGCGACCTCGGTTTCGCGCTCGGTCCCGTCGTGGTCAGCGCGGTCGCCCTCAGCGGCGCCGGCTCGGCGTTCATGGCGAACCTGCCCGGCGCGGGTCTGAACGGCGGCCAGACGGCCGCGGCACGCGAGATCGCCTCCGCCGGCGGCCCGATCGCCGTGAACAGCCTGCCGCCCGGCGCCCCGGGCTCCGCCGCGCACGGCGTCGCGCTGGAGGCACTGGGCAGCGGCTTCAGCACCGCGTACCTGGTGTGCGGTGCGGCGGCCGTCGTCGCCGCCGTGCTGACGGCGTTCGGCATGATCGGTCTCCGCGGCTCGGGCACGACGGAGGACGAGGGATCGGGAGTCCTGCCGTCCTCCTCGGACGGCAGGACTCCCGATCCGGTCACCGCCGGCTAACGCAGCGGTTCGATACGGATGTTGCGGTAGCGGACCTTGTTGCCGTGGTCCTGCAGCCGGATGGCTCCGGCTGCGGGGCCCTCGGCGGCTCCGCCGCCCGTCGGGCTGTTGATGCTCACGTCGTCGTGGACCTTCTTGCCGTTCCACACCACGGTGACGCGGGCGTCGGCCGTCTTCTCGCCCTCGGCGTCGTAGCGTGCCGCGTGGAAGACGATGTCGTACGACTGCCACGTCTCGGGTGCCCTGGCGGCGTTCACGTCAGGGGCCTTCTTGAGATAGATCGCTCCCGCCTCGTTGGTGTCGGGCGTGGTGTCGCCGTACGAGTCGAGGATCTGGAGCTCGTAGCGGTCCTGGAGGTAGACGCCGCTGTTGGCGCGGTCCTGGCCGGTGACGTCCGGCGGCAGCTGGGGCAGCCAGTACTCGACGTGCAGTCTGAAGTCGTCGTAGCTGTTCTTGGTACGGATGTCCCCGCAGCAGACCTCCATGGCGCCGTCGGTGACCGGCCACTCCACCGGCCGGCCGTCGGTGTGCTGCCACCGGTCCGTACCGTCACCGTCGAACAGCTCGACCGCGCCGCCGTGCCGGTCGACGCTGAGGAGGTCGAGGTTGACGTGCCCGGTGTCGCCCTCGTCGTACCGGTAGGCGATGCTGTTGTGCCCGGCGCGCAGCCGCAGTGCCTCCGTCTGTGTCGACCACGTGTCCCAGTCGCCGGTGCTGCGGAACTCGGCCTGCTTCACCTTCTCGCCGTTGACGTAGAGGGAGAGGGACTTGGTGCCCTGGAAGGGGTTCGGGCCGTTGGAGTAGCGCAGCCCGACGTCGTACGTCCCGCTCCTGCGCACCTTGACGTCGAAGGTCGTCGTGGCGCCCCGGGTGCCGTACCGGGCGACGAAGCCGCTGCCGGAGTAGGCCCTGTGATCGGTGTTGATGCCGGCCGCACCGGTGAGGGCCGCCTCCTCGGCCTCGTACAGCGGGCCCTGTTCGGGCTGCTTGCCCGGCATGGCGTTGAGCGTGTACCAGGCTTCGGTGCTCCACAGGGTCTCGCCGGACGCCGAGCTGAACGGGCGCGGGGAACGGAGGTGGACGACACGGCCGGGCTTGAGGCCCTCGACGGCCAGGGTCACCTTCTTGCGGTCCCGCGACAGCTTGGCCGACGTCACCTTCAGGGTCTCCTCGGCGATCTTGGGGCCGCCGTAGTCCTGGGTCGGTGTGTAACGCCACTGCTGGGCCTCGTAGTGGCTGACAAGGTTGTCAGCGGTCTCCTCGGACAGCGGCTGGGTGTACTCCAGCTCGAAGCCGCCCTTCTTCACCCGCATGGCCTGGATGTCGAAGGTGTCGCCGCCGTTCGGCGTCAGCTTCTGGAGGCCGTACCGGAGCTTGCCCTCCTGGCCCCAGTTGCCGTCCGCGCCCAGACCGCCGGCGTAGATGGCGCCGTCGGGGCCCATGGTGATCCGGTTGACGCCGGCTTCGAGGCCCTGGGTGTAGCGGAAGACGGCGCCCTGGTACTGGCCCTTGACCTTCTCCAGGTAGGCGCGCTGCAGACCGCCGTAGGTGACGTCACCGAACAGCATCTGCCCCTTGAAGCGGCCCTTGGTCAGGTAGAGGGGGGTGCTGGGCGAGTTGGCGATCTCGTTCTGCGGGAGCCAGAGCACCGGCTGGGTCACCGGCTCGGAGTCGAAGGGGCCGGCGGGGTTGGTGTAGTGGTTGAAGAAGCGGTCCTGCTTGATGTGGACCAGCTTCGACGAGGGGAGCCAGCCGCCCTGGTTGTCGGTGGCGAAGATGTCACCCTCGGGGCCCCAGCCGATGCCGTTCGGGGTGCGCAGGCCGCCGGCGAGGTAACTCACCTTGCCGGTCTTCTTGTTGACCTTGATGGTCGCGCCGCGGCCGGGTGCGGGCTGCGGATCCGTGGTGGCGCCGCCGTAGTTGATGGCGACGGACAGGTTCAGATAGAAGTAGCCCTTGCTGTACAGCAGTCCGAAGGCGAACTCGTGGAAGTTGCCGCCGTACGGCCAGGTGGCGATGGTCCTGAACTCGTCCATGACGCCGTCGCCGTCGCTGTCGCCCAGCTCCGTCAGCTCGTGCTTCTGGGAGACGAAGATGGTGCCGTCGACGACCTTGAGGCCCATCGGTTCCTTGAGGCCCTCGGCGATCTTCGTGGCCCTCACCTTGTCGGGGCCCGTGCTGCCGGTGACCTCGTCCATGACGTAGACCTCGCCGGCGGTGTTGTCGGTGCCGCCCCAGGTGCTCACCACCAGCCGGCCGTCGGGCAGCCAGTCCATGCCCGTGACCTGCGGTTCGAAGCCCTCGGGGCGCAGGTCGGTGAGCGTGAGGTCGGGGCGGACCGAGTTCAGCGGGAGGCCGTCGCCCGGCGAGTCACGAAAACCCTCGCACTCCTTGCGGCCCGGGGCGGTGACCCGGACCACGCCGGCGTCGGTGCTCAGCGCCGAGTTCGGCACCGTCGCGAACCCCTCGGCGCCCGGGGGCCGCCAGGCGAGGTTGAGCACCTGATCGCCGCCGCGCTCGAAGTGGTCGATGCGCAACGAGTGCATGCCCTCGGTGAGTTGGACCGTGCCGTCCTTGGGCTCGGCACCGTGCAGCCCGTCGTGGTCGATGACCACCTGGCCGTCGATCAGCAGCCGTGAGCCGTCGTCGCTGGACAGCCGGAAGGTGTACGAACCGTTCGCGGGCGCATGGACGTTGCCGGTGACCTGGGTGACGAAGTTGTCGTTGAAGCCGCCGAAGTCGTCGGTCGTGCTCCAGTCGACGGCCGGCATCAGCTTGTCGACGTTGGGGGTCTGTCCGGGCTTGAGTGTGCAGATCTTCTCGAGCGGGACCTGGACGTCGAAGACGCGCAGGGTGACACCGGGTTCCTGCGGCGGCACGTCCGCCTGGGCCGCGGAGGCCGGCCGGGCCGTGGCCAGGGGGGCTCCCCAGAGTCCGCCCGCGACGAACGCGCCGACGACCAGTCCTGTCAGAGATCTTCGGGCGCGCCGGTACAGCCGTGCGTCCATGCTTCCTCCTGCTGAGTCGACCGGAGGGCCGGATAACTCCGGTGCCGAATGGGCGAAACGCCAACGGTTGCGGCGACACGCTAGGAGACTTCTGCTCAACACGTCCAGACTTTGTACTCGATGAGTTCAAAGTCCTTCCGGTGGGCAGTCTTCATCGATGTAATGAGGCGGCGTCGGGACGGCGGTGCGGTTACGGCGAGACCGGGAGGCGGTAGACCGAGACGTGGGAGGGCGACTCGGCGGTGAACTCCGCACCGTCCCAGTCGGCATGCCTGGATTCCAGCTCGAATCCGGCCAGTTGGGCCATGAGGTCGAGTTCGGCCGGCCAGATGTAGCGGTGCGGGGTACGGAAGAGTTCGGCCTGCTTGGTGCCGTCGAAGTAGAAGTGGTGCGAGACGACGTGCTGTTCGAGGGTGTCGTAGGTGTCGAGGAGGATGTATCCGGGCTCGGACAGGCCGACCGTGGCCGGCGCTCCCGGTGGCAGCCTGCGCAGTTCGGGCACCCACAGTTCGATCACGAACCGCCCGCCGGGGCCGAGATGACGGGCCGCGTTGCGGAAGCACGCGACCTGCTCGGCCTGGGTGAGCAGATTGGCGATGGTGTTGAAGACGAGATAGACGAGGGTGTACTCCCCCGGTGCGGCGGTGGTCGCCATGTCACCCATGATCACGGGGATGGTGGTCTCGTCGGCCTTGGTGCGCAGTTGCCCGACCATCGGCCGGGACAACTCGATCCCGGTGACGGGGACTCCGCGTCCGGCGAGCGGGACGGCCACTCTGCCCGTGCCGATGGCGAACTCGAGCGCCGCCCCGCCCCGGGCGAGCAGGGCGAGGCGGTCCACGGTCGGTCCCAGTACCTCGGGGGCGAACATTCCGGTGCCGGGGGTGTCATAGCTCCGTGCGGCGTCGGCGTCCCAGATCTCCTCTTGGTCCATTGAGCCAACGCTGGCCGCCCGCACGGGCGTTGTCCACCGAATAACCTACGGCTTGCGGGCGAGTCCCCCGTGTTCGGCGATGACCTCCGGGGTGGACGTGTCACCGTCCGGGCGCCACAGCGGGACCGGGACGACACCGGGCTCGAGCAGTTCCAGGCCCTCGAAGTACGCGGTGATCTGGTCGACGGTGCGCAGGTTGTAGGGGACGGCGCCGCTTTCGTTGTAGGCGTCCTGGGCCCGCTCGAAGACGGGGTCGACGCCACGTGAGCCGTCGTTGACGGACAGATAGCTGCCGGACGGCAGGGCGGCCATCAGCCGGGTGGCGATGGAACGCGCCTGGTCGTAGTCGGAGATGTGTCCCAGGATGTTGCTGAGGATCAGGGCCGTGGGCCGCTTGAAGTCCAGCGTCTCCGCGGCGACCTCGAGGATGCGGTCCGGGTCGAGGATGTCGGCGTCGATGTACGCGGTCGCGCCCTCCGGGGTGGAGTAGAGCAGGGCGCGGGCGTGGGCGAGGACCATCGGGTCGTTGTCGACGTAGACGATCCGGGAGTCGGGGGCGAGGCGCTGGGCGACCTGGTGGGTGTTGTCGGCGGTCGGCAGGCCGGTGCCGACGTCAAGGAACTGCCGTATGCCGGCCTCGCCCGCCAGGAAGGTGATGTTGCGGCGCAGGAAGGCGCGGCTGCTGCGGGCGATGGTGACGATGCCGGGGAAGACGGCGGTGTAGGCGTCGCCGGCCTCCTCGTCGACGGGGTAGTTGTCCTTCCCTCCCAGCCAGTAGTTCCAGATCCGGGCGGAGTGCGGCACCGAGGTGTCGATCTTCTGCTGCGCTGATCCGGGCGCCGCGGCAGGGTCGGTCATTTTTACCGTCCGTAGTCAATCGTGGGCTGTTCTGGCCAACGCATAATCTACGGTCCCACAGGTCGTCGGCGCAGGCTTGTTCTGGGGACAGGTGTCCGCCCCCGCCGCCCCTTCCCTTCCCGTCCACAAGGGGCGCTGCCCCTTCGACCCCGGACCCGCGGGCCGGTGGGGGTTGTTCGCGCAGTTCCCCGCGCCCCTTCGGAGCGCCCAGGGACGGGAAGGGAGGGGCGGTGGGGCGGGAAACGCTCCGGTCGGAACTCTCAGGCGAGTTCCACCAGCAGGTCGCCGCCCTCCACCTGCTGGATCCTGTTGATCGCGAGTCGCGCGACCGTGCCGGACTTCGGCGCCGTGATCGCCGCCTCCATCTTCATCGCCTCGATCGTCGCCACCGTCGCCCCCGCCGCCACCTCGTCCCCCTCGGCGACAGCGAGCGTCACCACGCCCGCGAAAGGCGCCGCGACATGCCCGGCGTTCCCGCGGTCCGCCTTCTCCGTGACCGGCACGTCCGACGCCGCCGACCGGTCACGGACCTGGATCGGCCGCAGCTGACCGTTCAGCGAGGACATCACCGTCCGCATGCCCCGCTCGTCCGCCTCCCCCACCGCCTGCAGCTCGATGAGCAGCCGCACACCGGGGTCGAGGTCGACGCCGTACTCGGTGCCCGGCCGCAGCCCGTAGAAGAAGTCCTTGCTGTCCAGGACGCTGGTGTCACCGAAGGACTGGCGGTGTGTGTCGAACTCCCTTGTGGGACCGGGGAAGAGCAGCCGGTTGAGCGTCGGCCGGCGGTCCTTCGCCAGTCCGGCCCGGTCCTCGGCGCTCAGCTCCTGCACGGGCTTGGGCTCGGCGCGCCCCCGCAGGGCCTTGCCGCGGAAGGGCTCGGGCCAGCCCCCGGGGGGTGTGCCCAGCTCGCCGCGCAGGAAGCCGATCACGGAGTCGGGGATGTCGAACCGGTCCGGCTCCCGCTCGAAGTCCTCCGGGGCCACGCCCGCGCCCACCAGGTGCAGCGCGAGGTCGCCGACCACCTTCGACGAGGGGGTCACCTTCACCAGATGCCCGAGCATCCGGTCGGCGGCGGCGTACATCGCCTCGATGTCCTCGAAGCGGTCGCCGAGACCGAGGGCGATGGCCTGGGTCCGCAGGTTGGAGAGCTGTCCGCCGGGGATCTCGTGGTGGTAGACGCGTCCGGTCGGCGAGGCGAGGCCCGCCTCGAAGGGGGCGTAGACCTTGCGGACGCTCTCCCAGTACGGCTCCAGGTCGCCGACGGCCTGGAGGTCGAGGCCGGTGGGGCGCTCGGAGTGGTCGGTCGCGGCGACGATCGCCGACAGGGACGGCTGTGAGGTGGTGCCCGCCATGGAGGCGACGGCCCCGTCGACCGCGTCAGCGCCGGCCTGGACCGCGGCGAGGTAGGTGGCCAGCTGGCCGCCCGCGGTGTCGTGGGTGTGCAGGTGGACCGGCAGGTCGAACTCCCGGCGCAGCGCCGACACCAGCGTCGCCGCCGCGGGCGCCCGCAGCAGGCCCGCCATGTCCTTGACGGCCAGGACGTGGGCGCCGGCCTCGACGATCTGCTCGGCCAGGCGCAGGTAGTAGTCCAGGGTGTAGAGCCGCTCGGCCGGGTCGGACAGGTCGGCGGTGTAGCACAGGGCCACCTCGGCGACGGCGGTACCGGTCTCGCGTACGGCGTCGATGGCGGGCCGCATCTGGGAGACGTCGTTGAGGGCGTCGAAGATGCGGAAGATGTCGATCCCGGTCGCCGCCGCCTCCTGGACGAAGGCGTCGGTCACCTCGGTGGGGTACGGGGTGTAGCCGACGGTGTTGCGGCCGCGCAGCAGCATCTGGAGGCAGATGTTGGGCACGGCCTCCCTCAGGGCCGCCAGGCGCTCCCACGGGTCCTCGGCGAGGAAGCGCAGCGCGACGTCGTACGTGGCGCCGCCCCAGCACTCCAGGGAGAGCAGCTCGGGCAGCGTGCGCGCCACGACCGGGGCGACGGCGAGGAGGTCCTTGGTGCGGACCCGGGTGGCGAGCAGCGACTGGTGCGCGTCGCGGAACGTGGTGTCGGTGACGCCGATGGTCGGCGAGGCGCGCAGCCAGTCGGCGAAGCCGGCCGGACCGAGCTCGGCGAGCCGCTGCCGGGAACCGGCCGGCGGTTCCCCGTCGGGCGGTGCGGGCAGCTTGGTCAACGGGTCGATCAGCTGGGGCCGTTCGCCGTGCGGCTTGTTCACCGTGACGTCGGCGAGGTAGGTGAGCAGCTTGGTGCCGCGGTCGGCGGAGTGCCGGGCGGTGAGCAGTTCCGGGCGCCGCTCGATGAACGAGGTGGTGACGTGTCCGGCCTGGAAGTCCGGGTCGTCCAGGACCGCTTGCAGGAAGGGGATGTTGGTGGCGACGCCGCGGATGCGGAACTCGGCCACCGCGCGCCGGGCCCGGCCGACCGCGGCGCCGAAGTCCCGGCCCCGGCAGGTGAGTTTCACCAGCATGGAGTCGAAGTGGGCGCTGATCTCCGTACCGGCGTGGGTGGTTCCGCCGTCGAGGCGGATGCCGGAGCCGCCGGGCGAGCGGTAGGCGCTGATCCGGCCGGTGTCCGGGCGGAAGCCGTTGGCGGGGTCCTCGGTGGTGATACGGCACTGGAGCGCGGCGCCGCGCAGGGTGATCGTCTCCTGGGAGAGGCCGAGGTCGGCAAGGGTCTCGCCGGACGCGATGCGCAGCTGTGCCTGCACCAGGTCGACGTCGGTGACCTCCTCGGTGACCGTGTGCTCGACCTGGATGCGCGGGTTCATCTCGATGAAGACGTGGTTGCCGTCCCGGTCGAGGAGGAACTCCACCGTGCCGGCGTTGCGGTAGCCGATCCGGCGGGCGAAGTTCACGGCGTCGGCGCAGATGCGGTCGCGCAGTCCGGGGTCGAGGTTGGGTGCGGGCGCGAGTTCGATCACCTTCTGGTGGCGGCGCTGCACCGAGCAGTCCCGCTCGAACAGGTGAATGACGTCGCCCTGTCCGTCGGCGAGGATCTGCACCTCGATGTGGCGGGGTTCGACGACGGCCTTCTCGAGGAACACGGTGGGGTCACCGAACGCGGAGGCCGCCTCCCGGGACGCCGCCTCGATGGCCTCCCTGAGCTGGGCGGGCTCCTCGACGCGGCGCATGCCGCGCCCGCCGCCGCCCGCGACGGCCTTGACGAACACGGGGAAGCCGACGCCGTCGGCGGCTGCCACGAGTTCGTCGACGTCCGTGGAGGGCGCCGAGGAGCCGAGCACCGGTACGCCCGCCTCGCGGGCGGCGGCCACGGCGCGCGCCTTGTTGCCGGTCAGCTCCAGGATGTCGGCGCCGGGTCCGACGAAGGTGATGCCGGCCTCCTCGCACGCCCGGGCCAGCTCGGGGTTCTCGGACAGGAATCCGTAGCCCGGGTAGACGGCGTCGGCACCGGCGCGGCGGGCGGCGCGGACGATCTCCTCGACGGAGAGGTAGGCCCGCACCGGATGTCCCGCCTCGCCGATCTCGTACGCCTCGTCGGCCTTCAGGCGGTGGAGGGAGTTGCGGTCCTCGTGCGGGAAGACGGCGACGGTTCGGGCGCCCAGTTCGTAGCCCGCGCGGAACGCCCTGATCGCGATCTCGCCGCGGTTGGCGACCAGCACCTTGCGGAACATTCTCGATCCCTTCAGCCTGCCGGTGACGAAAGACCATCGTGTCGGTGGCAGGTCCGGTACGCCATGTGAGCCGGGCCACTCACCGTCGGCCCGGCCATGTGGTGAGGGGCCACAGGAGGAACGTTTCCTCTCTGTGGCCCCTCATGCGTGCCGGCCGCGTCCTACTCGGTGACCCTCAGCAGCTTGTTCGGGGTGCCGCTGCCCGGGTTGCCGATCCTGTCGGCGGTGGCCGCGCCGGTCAGTGCCGTCGCCACGGCCGCCGGACCGGCATCGGGGTGGCCGGCCAGGTACACGGCGGCCGCGCCGGCCACGTGGGGGGAGGCCATGGAGGTGCCGGATATGGTCCTGGTGCCCGTGTCGCTGTCGTTCCAGGCCGAGGTGATGTCGGAGCCGGGCGCGTACAGGTCCACGGCCGTGCCGAAGTTGGAGAAGTCGGACTGGGCGTCGTCCTTGGTGCTGGAGGCGACGGTGATGGCCTCCGGTACGCGGGCCGGTGAGCCCTGTCCGGCGTCGGCGGACTCGTTGCCGGCCGCGACGGCGAAGGTGACCCCGGAGGCGATGGCCTTCTGGACCGCCGCGTCGAGGGCCGGGTCGGCGCCGCCGCCCAGGCTCATGTTGGCGACGGAGGGTCCCTTGTGGTTCTCGGTGACCCAGTCGATGCCGGCGATGACCTGCTCGGTGGTGCCGGAGCCGTTGTCGTCCAGGACTCTGACGGCCACGACATCGGCCTTCTTGGCGATGCCGTGCGCCGCGCCGGCGATGGTGGCGGCGACGTGCGTGCCGTGGCCGTTGCCGTCGTCCGCGGTGTCGTCGTCGTCGACGGCGTCGTAGCCGTGGCTCGCCCGGCCCTCGAAGTCCTGGTGCGTGACGCGTACGCCGGTGTCGATGACGTAGGCGGTGACGCCCTCGCCGGCCTGGTCCGGGTAGGTGTACTTGCCGTCGCCGGCGGTGTCCTCCTGGTCGACGCGGTCGAGGCCCCAGGACGGGGGGTCGTCCTGGGTGGCGGTGGTGTGGAAGGTGCGGTTGGCGACGACGGCGCCGACGGCCGGGTCCGCGGCGAGGCGCTTCGCCTCGGCCGCGGAGAGGCCGGTGGCGGCGAAGCCGTCGAGGGCCGCGTCGTAGGAACGGCTGAGTGTGCCGCCGTACTCCTCGGCCAGGTCCTTCTTGTCGGCGGACGCCGTCCGCGTCTTCTCGTCGAGCAGGACGATGTAGCTGCCGGCGACGGCGCCTTCGGCGTTCAGGCCGAGGACGGTGCCTTGTGCGGGCTCGGCGGCGTGGGCGGACGACGCTCCGAGCATGGCGGCCGAGACCGCGCACGCGGCGGCGGTGACCTTCAGTGCGACGGTACGCATCTGATGTGTCATGAAGAGGGATCTCCTCGTCAGGTGTGGGGGGTTGACCTCCGGCGCGGGGTCGCGGGGAGGCTGACGAGAAGAGTGGCCACTTGTCGCGGTCAGATCAATGGGTGGTGCACCGGGTCCGGTCCGCAGCGGCGGCGGATCTCCACAACGTCCGCCCATGCCGGAGCCAACCGACGGGCAAAAGCCGAGCTGAACGGGGTGCTTGAAGCGCCAACCGCCGGCTGGGCGGGATTGGTGACCATCCCCTCACCCGACCCTCACCGGGGAGGGAGTTTGCCGCCCCTCGCCCCCCGGGCCCTAGCGGAAGAGGGCGGCGTGGCGCCGCGCCCAGTCCGCGAAGGTGCGCGGCGGCCGGCCGGTGATGTCCTCGACGGCGAGGCCGGCCCGGAGTTCCTCCGGGGTGGGCGCTCCCAGGATGTCGAGCGTGGTGTCGACCACCTCCTCCGGCATGAACTGCCGCATCTGCGCACGGGCTTCGTCGCGGGTCTGCTCCATGAAGCGGACGGGTTCACCCAGCGCCTGGCCGATGGCCTCGGCCCGCTGCCGGGGCGTGGTGCGGGCCGGGCCGGTCAACTCATACGCGTGGCCGCCGTGCTCGGCGCCGCGCAGGGTGACGGCGGCGACGGCGGCGATGTCGGCCGGGTCGATCGTGGGCAGGCCCACGTCGCCGAACGGTGCGACGACCGTCCGCCGGGTGCGCACCGGCTCGGCCCAGGCGAGGGCGTTGGAGTGGAAGCCGCCGGGGCGCAGGATCGTCCAGTCCAGGCCCGACTGCCGTACGGCGTCCTCGATGGTCCGTGCCACCTGGCCGTGCGAGGCCGATCGCGGCCGGGTGACGACTCCCTGGGAGGACAGCAGGACGACGCGTGCGATACCGGCGGCCTTGGCGGCATCGAGGACGCCGTGCGGCTCGAGCAGATGCGCACTGGCTCCCCCGTTCTGCAGGAAGAGCGCGCCGGCGCCGTCGAAGACCGCGCGCAGACTGTCGGTGTCGGTGAGGTCCGCACGCCGGTGGCGCACCCCCTCCGGCACGTCGGCGGCCGAGATCGACCTGGAGGTGGCGGTCACCCGCTCACCGTCCGCCGCGAGGATACGGACGAGTTCCCGGCCTGCGTTCCCGGTTGCTCCGGTCACCACGAACATGAACAACTCCCCTGTTGATTCGGTGTGGTGGGGACGCTAACAGCCTGGATATAGTAGGTACCTAGGAGATAGTGGCTATCCCGGAGGGGTGCGTATGGCAGGGAACGGGACACGGACGGCGGGCGCCGGGACCCACCCCGAAGCGGCGTGCCCCATCAGCCCAGTCGTGGACATCGTGTTCAGCCGGTGGACCACCCCGATCCTGTGGTCGCTGCACACCTACGGCCGGCAGCGTTTCGTCGAGCTGCAGCGGCGAATCGGCGGGGTCACCCCGAAGGTGCTGACGCAGCGGCTGCGGCAGTTGGAGCGCGACGGCCTGGTCGTGCGCACCTACCACCCGGAGGTACCGCCCCGGGTGGAGTACGAGATCAGCGAGCTGGGCCTCAGCCTCGCGCCGCTCTTCGCGCACCTCTCCGAGTGGGCGACGGACAACCTGGGCAAGGTCGAGCGGGCCCGGCACGTCTACGACACGGACCCCGCCCGCTAGGCGTACGGACGCGCAGGGTTGTTCACGCGGCCATCACGGTGGGACAGGAGGACCTCCGCGCGGTGAAGACTCGGCACCTCCACCACACCGGAGGCCTTTGTCTGATCAAGCCCCACCGGCGTTGCCAACGCTCGCGATCACTACACCTGAGGGGCGGCCGGCTCAGGCCTGGCCCGTTTCGAAGTGGGAGATGCGGCCGTCGTCGTCGACGGTGAAATTCCAGCGGGTGCGCATCTCGCCCCAGGTGTCGTTGGAGTAGCGGGCGAGGAGGCGGCGGCCGGCGGCGGACTCGTTGTCGACCTCCATATGGCCGTGGGAGGAGAAGATCTCCCGGTCGATCCAGTCGGCGAGGTCACGCTCGGAGCCGTCGTCCGCCATGGTGGCGTCCGGCGTGAGAAGCGCCAGGAAGCCCTCCCGGTCGTGGTTGTTCACGGCCAGGACGAAGGCGCGGACGGCGGGGTCGCTGAGGCGGGTGCTCTGAATCGTCATGTCTGCAGCGTCGTACCGGCCGCCGGGCCGCGCCACCCGCGTCACCCGAACGGCAACCGGTGGCGCGCCGGGCCCGTGCCGGGGGTGGGACGGTGGGGCGAAGCCATCGCTCCGGGAGACGACGTGACCTGTGACGACCGACGTGATCTGGGACTGCTGCTGCTCCGCCTGGGGACGGGCGGGGTGCTCGCGGCGCACGGTGCGCAGAAGCTGTTCGGCTGGTTCGGCGGTGGCGGCATCGAGGGCACGGGCCAGTTCATGGAGTCCCTCGGCTATGTGCCCGGCCGGGCCAGTGCCACGGCGGCGGGCCTCGCCGAGGCCGGCGGGGGTGTGCTGCTCGCGCTCGGTCTCGCCACCCCGGCGGCGGGCGCGGCGGCGGCCGGTGCGATGGCGGGCGCGTCCGCCGTGCACGCGCCCAACGGCTTCTTCAACCAGGAGGGCGGCTTCGAGTACGCCGCGTCTCTCGGCCTGACGGCCGCCGGGCTCGCCGTCACCGGTCCCGGCCGGCTCTCCCTGGACCACGCCTTCGGCCACGCGGTCAACCGGAGCTGGATGGTCCCGGTGGCCTTCGCGGCGGCCGCGGCGGCCACGACCATGGCGGTCGGCGAGCGGGTCAGGCGGCTGCGGAAGGCCAGGGAGGGCGAGCAGGAGGCGTTGTTCGAGGAGTAGCGCGGCGCGCCGTCGGGCTCAGCAGCCCGTCTGGCCCTTGCAGGCCTCGCCGTCGGGCAGGTGTGTCTCGGCCCACCTGCCGAGTTCCTGGAGTGCCGGTCCCAGCGCCGCGCCCGACTCGGTCAGCCGGTAGGAGACGCGCAGCGGCGGTCCCTCGTCGACCTCACGGACCAGGAGCCCGGCGGCGCCCAGTTCGGTGAGCCGGTCGGAGAGCATGCGCTCACTGATGCCCGGGACGGCCCGGCGCAGATCGGCGAAGTACGCCGGCTGCTCCACCAGCACGGCCACGATCGGCCCCGTCCAGCGCTTTCCCAGCAGCTGGAAGACACGCGTGATGCCACCGTCCACGCGCTTGCATGCCTCTGCCTCGTGCACCTGCTCGACCGCCATGCCCTCAGGGTACTACCCCCGTGCAAGGGGATGAAAAAAAGTAAGCACCTGTGTTATTCATAGTCGAGTACGAATTCTTAGCGGCGGCGCGATGGCGTCTCCGCCCCTTCACCCATGGGAGAAAGCCCCAGATGGCCACCCTTCTGCACATCGACTCCTCCGTCTTCCCGGCGGCCGGTTCCGCGTCCCGCGCCGTGGCGGAGACCTTCCGCAAGGCCTGGGAGGAGCAGCACCCCGAGGGCACGGTGATCTACCGCGACCTCGCCACGGACCCCGTTCCGCACCTCACCGCCGACGCCCACACGGCGGGCTTCGCGGACCCTTCCGCCCACACTCCCGAACAGGCCGCGGTCTTCGCCGAGCGCCTGAAGCTGATCGAGGAGCTGGAGGCGGCGGACGCCGTGCTGATCGGCGCCCCGATGTACAACTTCACGATCCCCTCGACGCTCAAGGCGTGGCTGGACAACGTGATCCTGGTGGGCCGCACCGCGGGTGACAGCCCCTCCGTCAAGGGCACCCCGGTCACCGTGGTCGCCAGCCGGGGCGGCTCCTACGCGCCCGGCACCCCGCGCGAGGGCTACGAGTACGTGCAGAACTATCTGAGCGCGGTGCTGGGGGACATGCTCGGTCTCGAGGCCGACTTCATCGTCCCGGAGCTGACCATGGCCCCGCAGGTTCCGGCGATGGCCGAGCTGGTCCCGCTCTTCGAGAGCTCCCGCGAGCGCGCGCACCAGGACGCGACCGTCAAGGCCAAGACCCTCGCCGAGCGGCTGGCGGCGTAACCCGGCCGCGCCCGGCCGCGCCCGGCCGCGCCCGGGGCCGGGTCAGGCACGGTGCCGGGCGTCCTCCAGGTAGTGCAGCACCGCGGCGACCCGGCGGTCGGTGCGGTCGGTGGGCGCCAGGTCGAGCTTGGCGAAGATGCTGCGGATGTGCTTGTGGACGGCACCGTCGCTGACGACGAGCCGTTCGGCGATGGCCCCGTTTCCCAGCCCCTCGGCCATCAGCGCCAGCACGTCCCGTTCGCGCGGGCTGAGCCGTCCCAGCCGGGCGTCCGGTCGGCTGCGGGTGAGCAGCTGGGCGACGACCTCGGGATCGATGGCGGTACCGCCCCGCGCCACCCGGTGCAGGGCGTCGAGGAACTCCTCGACCCGGCCGACCCGTTCCTTCAGCAGATAGCCGAGCCGGGCGCTGCCCTGGGCGAGCAACTCGGTGGCGAACGCCTGCTCCACGTAGGCGGACAGGACCAGGACGGCGAGGCCGGGCCGGCGCCGGCGGGCCTCCACGGCGGCGGTGATCCCCTCGTCGGTGTGGGTGGGCGGCATCCGGACGTCGACGATGGCGACGTCCGGATCTTCCGCGTCCACGGCGTCCAGGAAGGCGTCGGCGTCCTCGGCCGTGGCCACCACGTCCAGGGACTCGGCGCGCAGCAGCAGGGCGAGCCCCTCGCGCAGCAGGGCGTCGTCCTCGGCGATCACGATCCGCATGGCAGGGTCACCTTCAGGGTGGTGGGGCCGCCGGGCGGGCTGGCCAGTTCCAGTGTTCCGTCGTGCGCCTCGGTGCGGCGGCGGATGCCGGTGAGCCCGGATCCGTTCCGTTCGTCGGCTCCGCCGTGGCCGTCGTCGTGGATCTCCACGTACAGCCGGTCGTCGAGGCGGCGTACGACGACACCGGCCTCCCGGGCGCCGCTGTGCTTGGCGATGTTGCTGAGGGCCTCGGCGACCACGAAGTACGCCGTCGCCTCCACCGACGCCGGGCAGCGGCCGGGCACGTCGGTGTCGATGCCGCAGGGCACCGGACAGTCGGCGGCCAGGGCGGTGAGGGCGTCGGGCAGGCTGCGGTCGGCGAGGACCGGCGGAAGGATGCTGCGGACGACCGCCCGCAGTTCGGCCAGGGCCTGTTCGGCGGCCTCCTGGGCACGCTCGAGTACGGCGTCCGCCTCGCCGGGATTCCGGGTGAGGGCGCGCCGGGCGGCGCCGAGCAGCACGGTGACGGCGACGATCCGGTTCTGTGTGCCGTCGTGCAGCGCGCGTTCGACGCGACGGAGTTCGGTGGCGTGGGCGTCGAGCGCGGCGGCGCGGGTGGCGGTGAGTTCGGCGACCCGCAGGACGAGGTCGGTTCCCGGGTCGGCGGCGAGCAGACGTCGTCCGGGCCATGCCTGGAGCCGCGCGAGGGCGGGGGCGCAGAACACGATGGCGGCGACGGTGAGCACGCCGAACAGGGTGACGGCGAGGGCGCCGGGCCAGTCGCGTACGGTCCACCAGCCCAGGGCGGCGGTGGCCTCGCTCTCCGGGAGGAAACGCCAGTACAGGGGGAAGGTGATGTCGTGTGCCGCGTTGAGGGGGAGGGTGGCGCCGATCAGGCCCAGGAGGAGACCGAGCAGGGCGTGGGCCCAGACCCAGCGGATCTCGCGGCGTACGGCGCGGTCGGTGAGGGCGGCGCGCAGTCCGGGCGGGGGATCCGGGGGGCTGATGAGTTGCGGGCCCCAGCGGGAGAGACGGGTTCGCTCGCGGTCGGCGACGGCTCTGGTCGCGTGCAGGGCGGAGGGAAGCAGCAAGAGGCCTACGCCGGCCAGGCAGGCGACGGTGGTCAGGGCCAGCCACAGTGCGGCGAGCAGGGCGAGCAGGGCGGTGCCCATGCCGGCGAGGAGGTGTTCCAGGGCGTCCAGGGCGGCTCGGGCCCGAGCGGAAACGGTGCCCGCGCGACTGCCGGACGTCTCGTCTTGGGTCATCATCGTCCGTACCTCCTCCCAGGCGGGGAGAATAGGCCACCCGGGCCCGCGCCCGCGTCCACCCGGGCCGCCCCAGCGGCACGACTGCCCGCGGATCGCGGAGGGCCATGGGCGCTGCCCGAGCCCCCACCGGACGGACAGTGGCGCCGCAGGCATCGGAGCCGGCGCGCGTTCACTCGCGGATCGACATGTCCTTGACCGGCGGGGTGCGCAGGAGGTGGTTCGTGGGGAGGATCGTGGCGGTCAGCGACAGGGCCGCCGTGGCGGCGATGATCGTCGCCCAGCCCGCGGCCGGGACGTACGGGACGCGTGCGCCCGAGACGGCGTTGACGATCGTCGTCAGGGTGACCGCCGCGATCGCGGTGCCGATCGCCAGGGACACCCCCAGCAGACCGGCCTGTTCCGCGTGCACCATGCGTCTCACCTGACGGCGGGTGACACCGGCCAGCCGCAGCAGGGACAGCTCCCGCCGCCGCGCCAGGGCCGCCATCACGAGCGTGTTCGCGGCGGCCAGGACCGCGTACCCGGCCAGGACGGCGACGAGCAGCCTGTTGAGCCAGCCGCTGACGGCCAGATCCCGCGCGATGTCACCGGTGAGCGTCTCGGTGTCCACCACGGCGGCGGCCGGATACCGCCGCGCGAGATCCGCGAGGGCTCCGTCCGCGCCCGGCGCGGTACGGATCAGCACCTGATCGTCGAGTCCGGTGACCGTGTGACCGGCCAACGTCCCGGTGTGCAGGGTGACATCCCCGAAACCCCACCCGCGTGAATACAGCGCGACCACCCGCAGAGTGACAGGCGTGCCGTCGCCGAGCCACAGCTCTGCCTCGTCCCCGAGCCGCCACCCGGCGGCGTCCGCCTGCGCGGTGGACACGGCCACCGTGTCCGGCCGCAGTGCGACGAGGCTGCCCGACCGGACCCCGAGGTCCATCGTCCGCTCCACCCCCACAGGGTCGATGCCCTGCGCGACCACGGCCTGCGCCTCGAGTTCGCCCGGTACGACGACGGAGGTACGGCGCACCCCGGTCGCGGCGAGCACGCCGGGGATGCGGCGGGCCTCGGCCGTGGCGGAGGCGGGCAGCCCCGCGGCGCCGGTCAGGGCGTGCTGGGCGAGGATGCCGTCACGGCTCTGGACGACGGTCTGCCGCTGGAGGTTGTCCTGGAGGAACCAGACGGTGCCGCCGAAACCGACGGAAAGGACCAGCGCGGTGAGGACGGCGACCATGCCGCGTGCGTTGGCCCGCAGATTCGCGGCGGCGAGGTACCCGCTGTCGCCCCAGACCCCCCGCAGCACGGGCGCGAGCAGCCGGGCCGCGCCCTGGTTGATCCACGGCGCCAGCAGCGCGATCCCGAGCACGAAGAGGTAGAGCATGCCGACGGCGGCGCCCATCGCGGTCTGGCCGTCGGTGGCCCCGGTGAGGCCGATGAGGGACACGGCCGAGGCGAGGCACACCAGACCCGTGACGGCACGCGCCCTGCTGCCGAGCCCGGGCTCGACGGCGGCCTCCCCGAGCGCCTCGGTGGGCCGGATCCGGGTGACGCGCAGGGAGGCGATCCACACGGAGAGGAGAGCGACGACGGCGACGGCGCCCAGCACGGCCGCCGCGGACAACACCCCTCCCCGGACGACGAACCCGTCGGGCACGAACTCCCGGGACACCAGCTCGTCGCGGATGTGTCCCGTGGCGAACAGCCCCACCGGAACGCCCACCGCGGCGGCGGCCGACGCGAGCAGGCCCACTTCCGCGAGGAGCATCCCCCGCAGCTGGCCCGGAGTGGCCGCGACGGCCCGCAGCAGGGCGAGGTCGCGCCGCCGGTGCCGTACGGACAGACCGACGGTCCCGGCGACGACGAAGACGACGATCATCGCCGCGTACCCGGCGAACGCGCCGCCGGCCTGGAGGGTGAACGCCCGTGCGGCGGCGGCCTCGGGCTGTGCGGCCAGCCCGCGCTCGTCACCGGTGTACGTGGTGGAGTCCGCACCGTCCGCCATCCGGCGTACCGCGTCGACGACGGCGGAGCGGTCGGCATCCGGTTCGGTGAGGACGCCGATGGCGTCGAAGCGGCCGGCGTGGGGGTCGAGCCGGGCCGCTCGCGCGTCGGTGAAGAACACCTCGGCCCGCTCCCCCGTCGCGCCGTCCGCCTCGACGACACCGCACACCCGGTACGGCCGGCTCTCGCCTCCGGTGATGAGGTCCGTGCGGTCGCCGGGCGCGAGCCCCATGTGGTCGGCGAACCGGGCGTCGACGGCGATCTCCCCATCCGCGCGCGGGGGTTCGCCCGACACGAGCCGGTAGGGGGCGAGAGCGGCGCTCGCCCAGCCATGCCCCGCGGCGGGCAGGTCCGGGGCGCTCGTCGGGGTGACCGCAATCAGGCGGTCCCCCACCGCCCGTTCCACACCCGGCACTTCGGCGAGCTTCGAAGCCAACGCGGCGTCGACGGCTCCGCGTTCGGGAAGCGTCACGGTGGTGTACTCGGTCTCACCGAACACCGTCGGTCCGGCCACCCGCAGTTCGCGATCGGCGACAACGGCGGCCGTGGCACCGAAGCGTCCCGGCTCGCCGTGGTAGTGCCGGCCGGACTCCACGAGGAGGGCGCAGGTCATCAGAACGGCGACACCGGCGGCGAGCGCGACGAACGTGGCGGCGAAGCCGGCCTTGCGGAAGCGCACCATCTGCGCGGCCAGTCGGAGCACGGTTCAGCCCTCCCGGCTCGCGACGGGATGCCGGCGGCCCAGCAGTGCCAGGTGCTCGGCGATCCGCTCGGCGCCGGGCTGTGCCATGTCCCGTACGATCCGCCCGTCGGCGAGGACCAGCACACGGTCGGCGTACGACGCGGCGACGGGGTCGTGGGTCACCATGACGACGGTCTGCCCGAACTGGTCGACCGCGGACCGCAGCAGGGCGAGGACGTCGGCGGCGGTCCGGGTGTCCAGGGCCCCGGTGGGTTCGTCGCAGAAGATCACCTCGGGCCGGGTGACGAGTGCCCGGGCGATGGCGACGCGCTGCTGCTGGCCGCCGGAGAGCTGGGCGGGCCGGTGCCGGAGCCGGTCGCCGAGTCCGACCCGTGCGATCACCTCGGCCACCCAGTCCGGTTCCGGCCGACGGCCGGACAGCCGGGAGGGCAGCAGGATGTTCTGCTCCACGTTGAGCGCGCCCACCAGGTTGAACGCCTGGAAGACGAACCCGACGCGGCTGCGCCGCAGTTCGGTCAGCCGCTTCTCCGGCATCGACGACAGATCGGTGCCTCCGAGCCGTATCGTCCCCGAGTCCGGCCGGTCCAGTCCGGCCGCACAGTGCAGCAGGGTGCTCTTGCCGGAACCGGAGGGCCCCATCACGGCGGTCGCCGTGCCGCGCATGAACACGGCGCTCACATCGTCCAGCGCCACGACCGGCGGGTCACCGCCGTAGGTCCTGTGTACATGGTCGAGGCCGACGGCGACGTCGGCCGGGGTCAGTGACATGGTGGGGCGCCTTCCGGGCGGATCTCGTTGCTGTTCCACCCCGACGGTACGAAGGGCGCGGCCCGCGGCCCATCCAGCCAGGGCCCCGATCATGGTGGTGCAGGCACTACCCGCGCCGGTGGCGGTACATCACGGCCGGCCACGCGCCGTTCGCCCTGGTCCCGCACGGGTTCGCCGGCGGACGCGCGCGGCCGCAGGTCAACGGAAGATCACCTACCGGTCTCGGCGGGCCCTTCCCGTGCCCTCTTCGAGACTCACCCGCAACGCTTCGTACCGCACGTTCCCGCCCCCCGCTCCGTCACAGTCACTGAGGTCGGCGTCGACCAGGCGAGGGGACACGGACGATGAAGCGGTACGGGACACGACGGCTGGGCGGAGCGGTGCTCGCCCTCACGGCGGCGAGCGGTCTGCTGCTCACCGGATGCGGCGGGGGCGTCGACGGCGACTCCAAGGTGAGCGACTCCTCCTACGACCGGGGGGCGGACGGTGCGCCGCCCGCCCCCGACCGCGGCTCGGGAGGGCGGTACGAGGGTGATCGGCGCGAGGGCGAGCAGGAATCCCGTGAGGTCGCCCCCGAACCCGACCATCTGTCGACGTTCGCGCTGGACGTCGACACCGCCTCGTACGGCTATGCCCGCCGCACCCTCTCCGAGGGCCGGCTGCCCGCCCCGTCGACCGTGCGTCCCGAGGAGTTCGTCAACAGCTTCCGGCAGGACTACGAGCGTCCCGGCGGCGACGGTTTCACGGTCACCGTGGACGGCGCCCGCACCGAGGACGAGGACTGGTCGCTGGTCCGGGTGGGTCTGGCGACCCGGGCCGCCGAACCGGACGGTGAACGCCCGCCCGCCGCCCTGACGTTCGTCGTCGACATCTCGGGCTCGATGGCGGAACCGGGCCGTCTCGACCTCGCGCGGGACTCCCTCGCCACCATGACGGACCGACTGCGCGACGACGACTCGGTGGCCATCGTCACCTTCAGCGACGAGGCCGAGACCGTCCTGCCGATGACCCGGCTGGACGGCGGCCGCGGCGAGATCCACGACGCCATCGACAGCCTGGAGCCGACGGACTCCACCAACCTCGAGGCCGGTGTGGACACCGGGTACGAGACCGCCGTCGAGGGACTGCGCGAGGGCGCCACCAACCGGGTCGTGCTGGTCTCGGACGCGCTCGCCAACACCGGTGCGACGGAGGCCGACACGATTCTCGAACGGATCGCACAGGCCCGCCGCGAGCACGGTGTGACCCTGTTCGGGGTCGGTGTCGGCAGTGACTACGGCGACGCGCTCATGGAGCAGCTCGCCGACCGGGGCGACGGCCACACGGTGTACGTGTCCGACGAGGAGGACGCCCGTGAGGTGTTCTGCGAACAGCTGCCGCGCAACATCGAGCTGACGGCCCGTGACGCCAAGGCGCAGGTGGCCTTCGATCCGGAGACGGTGGCCGAGTTCCGGCTCGTCGGCTACGACAACCGGCGGGTGGCCGACGAGGACTTCAGGGACGACCGGGTCGACGGCGGCGAGGTCGGCCCCGGCCACACCGTGACCGCCCTGTACGCGGTGCGCACCCGCTCCGGTGCCGGAGGTCATCTGGCGACGGCCACCGTGCGCTGGCTGGACCCCGACAGCCGCGCTCCGCACGAGGAGACGGGCGACCTGGAGACGGGCGGCCTGGCCGACTCCGTGTGGAGCGCGCCGCGCGGTCTGACGGTGACCGCGACCGCCGCCTACTTCGCCGACGCCCTGCGCTCGTACGACCACCGTCACAGCGCGCTGCCGGGCGCCCCCGCGCTCGGTGAACTCTCCGCACGGGCTGACGACTTGGCGGACCGGACGGAGGACGAGGACATCCGTGGGCTGGCCGGGGCGATCCGCGAGGCGGACCGTCTGGACCGGTCGCGGACCATTGACTGATTCCTACGCACGGGTAAGTTGACTCCCGAGTAAGTAAGTGGGTACGACAGCATCAGTCGCGACCGGGAGCCGTCATGGGCGTACACAGGGATCTGAAACGGGCGAGGCGACGCGCGGATCCGGCGGGCCGGACCCGGGTCGGGACGGTCCTGGACGAACACGGCGTCGTGCGTGAGGCCCGTACGGCGGCTCTCGCCGCGCGGACGGTCACCGGCAGTACCGCCGACATCCCGTTCACCAACGCGGCCGAGGCCCCGGACGCGGTGGTGCTGCGGCGCGAGGAGGGCGGCGTCTGGCGTCCGGTGACGGCGGCGGCCTTCGCCCGGGAGGTCACCGCCGTGGCCAAGGGGCTGATCGCCGCCGGCCTCGAGCCGGGCGACCGGGTCGCCGTGATGTCCCGTACGCGCTACGAGTGGACGGTGCTGGACTTCGCGATCTGGTCGGCCGGCGGCGTCACCGTGCCGGTCTACGCCACCTCTTCGGCGGAACAGGTGGAGTGGATCGTCCGTGACTCCGGCGCCCGGTACATCGTCACGGAGACCGCGCAGAACACCGCCACCGTCACCACCGGCACCGCAGCCCACCCCCGGCCGCCGCGCGTGTGGGAACTGGACGCGGACGCCCTCTTCGAACTCACCGCGCTCGGCCGGGACGTACCCGACGAGGAGGTCACCGCGCGCCGTACGGCACTGACCCCGAAGACCGTGGCGACCCTCTGCTACACCTCCGGCACCACCGGGCGCCCCAAGGGCTGCGTCCTCACCCACGCCAACCTGCACGCCGAGGCCGCGAACACGGTCGAACTGCTGCACCCGGTCTTCGAGGAGGTCACCGACCAGGTCGCCTCGACCCTGCTCTTCCTCCCGCTCGCCCACATTCTCGGCCGCACCATCCAGATCGCCTGTCTGCTCGCCCGTATCGAGATCGGCCACTGCCCGAGCATCAAGCCCGCCGAACTGCGGCCCGCGCTCAAGGCGTTCCGCCCCACCTTCCTCGTCGGCGTCCCCTATCTCTTCGAGAAGATCCACGACACCGGCCGGGCCACCGCCGAGAAGATCGGCCGGGGCGCCTCCTTCGAGCGGGCCCACCGCGTCGCGGTCCGCTTCGGCGAGGCGCACCTCGACAGGTCCCTGGGCCGCGGCAAGGGCCCGGGCCCCGGTCTGTACGCGGCCTGGGCGCTGTACGACCTGCTGGTGTACCGGCGGGTACGCAAGGAACTCGGCGGGCGGGCGCGGTACGCCATCAGCGGCGGCTCCCCGCTGGAGCGCGACCTCAACCTCTTCTTCTACGCGGCCGGGATCATGATCTACGAGGGGTACGGCCTGACCGAGACCACCGCCGCCGCGACCCTCGTCCCGCCGCTGAGCCCCCGCCCGGGGACGGTCGGTCTCCCGGTCCCCGGTACGGCGGTCCGGATCGCCGGCGACGGCGAGGTGCGGATCAGCGGCGGCATCGTCTTCGGCTCCTACTGGAACGACCCGGACGCCACCGGCGAGGTGCTCGACGACGGCTGGTTCGCCACCGGTGACCTCGGATCCCTCGACGAGGACGGCTATCTGACCATCACCGGCCGCAAGAAGGACATCCTCGTCACCTCCGGCGGCAAGAACGTCTCCCCCGCCGTCCTGGAGGACCGGCTGCGCAGCCGCCCGCCGGTGGGGCAGTGCCTGGTCGTCGGCGACAACCGGCCGTTCGTGGCCGCGCTGATCACCCTCGATCCGGAGACGGTCGCCCACTGGCTGGCGGTGCGCAAGATGCCCGCCGGCACGCCGGTGTCCGAGATCGTGCGCGACCCCCGGATGCGCGCCGATGTCCAGAGGGCCGTCGACTACGCCAACGAGGCCGTGTCCCGCGCGGAGTCCATCCGTGCCTTCACCCTGATCGAGGGCGAGTTCACCGAGGAGAACGGCCTGCTGACACCGTCGCTCAAGGTCAAACGGCGGGCGGCGCAGGAGGCGTACGCGAAGGAGATCGAGGCGCTGTACTCCTGACCCCGGGGTTCCGCAGGGCACGGAGGTAGCGGCGGCGGACGTGGAGCTGGGCCAGCAGGAGAACGGGGAAGAGCGGGCGCCAGGGGCCGGCCGGCGCCGCCCGGGTCAGGGAGCGCAGGGTGAGCAGGACCCGGCCGTCGTCCTCCCGGTGCACGATGAAGGCCTCCTCCCCGCTGACGGGGTGGCCCCGGCGGGTGCCGTAGGCGAAACCGCACCGGTTCCCGGTCTCGACCACGGCGACGACCTCGACCGGTTCACGGACGACGCACCGGCCTCGGCCCGCCGTGACCGTGTAGCGCCCGCGCTCGCGGGCGTCGATCACGCCTCCGTCGGCCGGGGCGACGGTGAAGCCGCTGCGGCGTTTGACCTCCCACCGCAGCACCGCCTTCCTGGCGGAGTTCCAGGCGTCCTCTCCCCGTCCGATCGTCACGCTTGTCTCGAACCGGCGGAAGCCCTGCGGGGACGCGGTCCAGTCCGGGTTCTGCGGGGCGGTGGCGCCGCGGGGGGCGTAGGTGAGGCCGGCGTTCTCATCCATGCGCGTGCGGTCTCCGCTTCAGGAAGTCGGACAGCCCTGTGAGGAGGCGGTCCACGTCCTCGTCGTCGGTGTAGGGGGCGAGGCCGATGCGGAGGCCGCCGGTGTCGCCGAGGCCGAGGTGACGGGAGGCCTCCAGCGCGTAGAAGCTGCCGCTGGGGGCGTGGATGTTGCGGTCGGCCAGGTGGCGGTAGGCGTCCGTGGTGCTGTGGCCGTCGAGGGTGAGAAGGAGGGTGGGGGTGCGGTGGAGGGCTCGGGAGTGGAGGGTGACGCCGGGGAGGGCCGTCAGCTCTGTCTCGAGGCGGGTGCGGAGGGTGGACTCGTGTCGGTCGATCGCCTCGAATGCCGCGACGAGTTGTTCGCGGCGGTTTTCTCGCCCTCGCCGCCCCTCCCCGTTCCCGTCCCCCGGGGGCTCCGCCCCCGGACCCCCGCTCCGCGAACGCCGGAGGGGCTGAATCGTCGCCAGGAAGTTCACTGCTGCCGTCGCGCCTGCCAGGAACTCGTAGGGGAGCGTGCCCAGTTCGAAGCGTTCCGGGGTTTGGTCCGTGGACGGGAGGAGTTTGTCCGGGTGGAGGGTGGCCAGGAGGTCGGGGGCTGCGGCCAGGACGCCGAGGTGGGGGCCGAGGAACTTGTACGGGGAGCAGACGAAGAAGTCCGCGCCGAGCGCGCCGATGTCGACCGAGGCGTGTGCCGCGTAGTGCACGCCGTCGACGTGGAGGAGCGCGCCCGCCTCGTGGGTGAGGCGGGCGATCTCCTCGATCGGGGGGATCGTGCCGAGCAGGTTGGAGGCCGCGGTGACGGCCACCAGCCGGGTCCGGTCGGAGAGCACGGCGCGGATGTGGTCGGCGGTCAGCTCACCGGTGGCCGGGTCGAAGTCGGCCCGGCGGACGGTGCAGCCGGCCCGCTCGGCCGCCTGCACCCAGGGACGGATGTTGGCGTCGTGGTCGAGCCGGGTGACCACCACCTCGTCGCCGGGTGACCAGGTCGCGGCGAGGGTGCGGGAGAGGTCGTAGGTGAGCTGGGTGGCGCTGCGGCCGAAGACGACGCCGGCCGGGTCGGCGGCCAGCAGGTCCGCCATGGCCTGCCGGGCCCCGACGACGAGGGCCTCGGCGTTGCGCTCGCCGGGCAGTCCGTCGCCCCGGATGGAGAGCGGCCGGGAGAGTGCGGCGGCGATCGCCTCGATGACGGGCAGCGGCATCTGGGTGCCGCCGGGGCCGTCGAAGTGCGCGGTGCCCGCGGACAGCGCGGGAATCCGGGCGCGCAGTGCGGTGACGTCGTACGTCATGAGGGCCTCCTCGTGGGTGCGGTGGGCGGGCGTACCGGTCAGGCGGGTGTGGCCTCGGGGCGCGGTTCGCCCGGCGGGTCGGTGAGCTGCTCGCGCAGGTAGTTCCAGACGACCGCGATCAGGGCGGCGACCGGTACGGCGAGCAGGCTGCCGACGATGCCGGACAGGCTGCCGCCGAGGGTCACCGCCAGCAGGACGACCGCCGCGTGGAGTCCGAGCCCCCGGCTCTGGATCATGGGCTGGAAGACATTGCCCTCGAGCTGCTGCACCGCGACGATGATGGCGAGCACGATCAGCGCGTCCGTCAGGCCGTTGGACACCAGCGCGATCAGCACCGCGACGAAGCCGGCGAACAGGGCGCCCACGATGGGCACGAACGCGGACACGAAGGTGAGGACCGCGAGCGGCAGCACCAGGGGTACGTCGAGGAGCCACAGCCCCAGTCCGATGAACACGGCGTCGAGGAGACCGACGAGGGCCTGCGAGCGTACGAAGGCGCCGAGCACGTTCCAGCAGCGCGCGGCCACGGCCGGCACGTCGGTGGCCAGCCGGCCGGGGAGCTGGCGGCCGAGCCAGGGCAGGAAGCGCGGGCCGTCCTTGAGGAAGAAGAACATCAGGAACAGTGCCAGTACGGCCGTGACGATCCCGCTGACCACGGTGCTCACACCGGTGACGGCGGTGGAGGCGATGGCGCCGGCGCTGTCCTGGATGCGGGCGGTCGCGCTGTCGAAGGCGCCGGCGATCTGGGCGTCGTCGATGTTCAGGGGCGGCCCGGCGGCCCATTCGCGCAGCCTGTCGACGCCCTCGACCACGCCGTCGGCCAGTTCGCCCGACTCCGACGCCACCGGCACCGCGATCAGCGCCACGGTGCCCGCTGCCAACAGCAGGAACAGTACGGTCACCAGGGCCGCGGCGAGCGCGGGCGGCAGACCGCGCCGGCGCAGATAGCGGGTGGGCGGCCAGGTGAGCGTGGTGAGGAGCAGGCCGACTATCAGCGGCCAGACCACCGACCACATACGGCCGAGGGCCCACAGCACCACCGCCGCGGCCACCAGGACCAGCAGCAGCTCACCGGAGACGCGCGCCGACGTGCGCAGCGCGGCGCGGGTTCTCCCCGCGTTCAACGTGGCAGACATGGAGGCACCTTATGGGGCCCGCCGGTTCCGGTGATCGTCCGGGACCGGGTCGGTGCGATGTCCTGTCCGGCGCGACCGTGTCGGCCGGGCCGTCCGGGCCCGGTGAGGGCAGACTGAGGTCATGGGCGATCTCGATGCCCGCGGGGCATCCTCGCGTCGGTTCCCTCGGGCTCCGGAGAGTGCGGCGCAGGCCCGGCGGTTCGTGCGGGCCGCCCTCGGTGATGCCGCGCCGGACCTGATCGACACGGCTCAGCTGCTGGTCAGTGAGCTGGTGACCAATGGGGTGCTGCACGCCCGTACCGAGGTCGAGGTGGCGGCCCGGGTCGACGACGGCACGGTCCATGTGCGGGTGAGCGACCGCCGTCCGGAGCGCGGACTCGTGCCGCACGCCTACCCGCCGTACGCCGGTACGGGACAGGGCCTGTCACTGGTCGCGAAGCTGTCGTCCCGGCGGGGCGTCGAGACCGGGGACGCGGACAAGACGGTGTGGTTCGAGCTGGCGCCCGGAGGGCCGCCCCGCCGCCCGGCCGACTGGGACCCCGTAGTGGCTCCCGACGGGGCGACGGTGACACTGCTCGACGTGCCGGCGGCCCTGTACGCGGCGGCTCAGCAGCACCGGCACACCCTGCTGCACGAGCTGGCTCTCGCGGTCGGCGCCGGCCATGTTCCCGGGGTCGGCCCGGAGGACCTCGCCGTGGCCCTGGACATGAGTCATCTGCTGACCGCCTCGGTGACGGCGGCGCTGCGGCTGTGCCCCTCCGAGCAGGCCCTGCGCTCGCTGCCGCTGTCGCTGCCGCCGGACTCCGGGCCGGCCGTGCGGACGCTGCGCACGGTGCTCGACCGGGCGGAGGAGGGCGCCCGTGAGGAGCTGCTGCTGACCCTGCCGGCCCTGCCCCGGCAGCGCCTCTTCCACCAGTGGCTCTTCGACCAGATCGTGGGGCAGTTCGCCGGTTCGCCCCCGACGGCGTGGACGGTGGTCCCCGGGGACCAGGGGACCAGCCCGTCGGAACTGGTGGCGTGGGACGCCGGGCAGGTGCTGGCGAGCCGGGTCCCGACGATCGCCGCCGACGAGCGGAACCGGATCATCGCGGCGAACGGGCCGGCCGCGGACATGCTCGGCTGGCACGTGGACGACCTCGTCGGACGGCCCCTCACCACACTGGTTCCGGACCATCTGCGCAGACGTCATGTCATCGCGTTCACATCGCTGCTGCTCAGTGGGCAGCCCCGGATCCTGGGCCGGTCGGTGCCGCTGCCCGCGCTGCATCACGACGGCCGGCTCATTCCGGTCCGGCTGTTCATCCAGCAGCAGGAGACGGCCGACGGCCGCACCGTCTTCGTCGCCCAGCTCTCCCCCCGCGCCTCGGTGCACGGCTCGGCCACGCTCCCGTCCGGCCGCCCCCGGTCCCTGCGACAGCGGGAACCGCAGCGGCCGCCCGCGCGGGCCACGGGTGACCCGGAACGGGACGCGGACCGGTCCGCGCTGGAGCGGCTCTCGCTGCTGGCCGACACCGCGGCCGCGCTGAGCAACGCCCCCGGTCTGCGCGAGGGTCTGGAGCAGGTGGGCCGGATCCTCACCGAACGGCTCGCGGACTGGTGCGCGGTGGACCTGTTCACGGAGAACGCGCAGGTGGAGCGGGTGTCCATCACCCATCGCCCCTCCCAGGGCCGCCGGCCCGAGGAGTACGAGGGCCGGCTTCCGCCGGTGTCCGACGCCGCCCGTGGCCCGCTGGCCCGCGCGCTGCGCGGGGCGGGTCCCCTGCTGCTCGCCGAGCCGCCGTCGGCCGGCCCGCTCGCCAGCGCCCTGGACGCCCACTACCTGGGGCTGTTGCGGACGATGGGCGCGGACAGCGCGGTCGTCGCCCCGCTGCGGGCCCGCCGGCAGATCATCGGTGCCCTGACGGTGGCGCGCCGCGGACGGGGCACGCCGTTCGGAGAAGGGGATCTGCCACTGGTCCACGATCTGGTGAGCAGCCTCGCGCTGGGCGTGGACAACCTCCGCCTCCACCAGGAGACCCGCAACATCGCCGAACGTCTGCAGCGTTCGCTGCTGCCCAGGCTGCCCGAGATCGGGCATCTGCGGCTGGCCGCCCGGTACGCGGCGTCCTCGGCGACCGCGCAGGTCGGCGGCGACTGGTACGACGCCTTCGTCCTGCCCGACGGGGACACCGCACTGGTCATCGGTGACGTCAGCGGGCACAACCTGGACGCGGCCATCGCCATGAGCCAGCTGCGCAGCATGCTGCGGGGCATCGCCGTGGACCGCCAGGAGCCGCCCGAGACGGTACTGCGCCGACTGGACCTGGCGAACCACAGTCTGTACCGCGAGTCCACCGCGACCTGTGTCTACGCACTGCTGAAGGGCCCCGAGGACGGCCCCTGGGAGCTGGTGCACTCGTCGGCCGGACATCCGCCGCCGCTGCTCATCGGGGCGGACGGCGACACCCGCTATCTGGAGGGCGGCGCGGGGCTGATGCTGGGAGTGGACCCCGCCCCCACCCGTCCGCGGGGCCGGGACGCGGTCCCGGCACACTCGACGGTGCTGCTGTACACGGACGGGCTGATCGAGCGCCGGGGAGAGCATCTGGACGTCGCCCTGGAGCGGCTGCGCCGGCATGCCGGCGCGCTGGCCCGGGAGCCGCTCGACACGCTCTGCGACGAGCTGCTCATCGGGCTGGGCGCCGACGGCGACGACGACATCGCCGTACTGGCGCTGCGGCCGGTGCCGCGGCGCTGACCGGCGTCCGCGGGTGGTGCGGTGGCGGCGCGTACGGTTCCGCGCGCCGCCACCGTGCGCTCAGTTGAAGGAGTCGAGGGTCAGGGACGCCTCGCTCGGGTTGCCGTCGTGGACGAGCGACTCGTGGTTGCCGACGTCGTCGAAGGCGAAGGCGTACGCCTTGCCGTCGGCCATCTGCGCGTGGATGGCGCGCGCGTAGTGGTTGGTGACGGAGTCCTGGTAGAAGCCGCCGGAGCCGGAGTCCGGCTGGTTGGGGTTGGTCAGGAGCGTGGAGCGGTTGAAGCCCGCGCACAGGGTGCGTGAGATGGGGCCGCGCACCTGGTCGTTCGGGGCGTCGAGCTTTCGGTGGCAGCCGAAGACGGAGGAGGCGTCCGGCTTCTGGAAGCTGGTGACGACGGCGCCGGAGCCGTTGGTGAAGTTCATGACGTCACCCGAGACCCGGCCGAAGTACTTGACGCCCGGCTGGTCGGTGAAGGGCGTGACCGTGAGGGTGGAACCGGAGTACTTCTGCCAGACCCGGTTGATGTAGTCGTCCATGACCGACGCCGGCAGGGCACCCGTCTCCAGTCCGTACAACGGGGACAGCGCGCGGAGCACGGTGCCGTCGGAGCGGGTCTGGATCAGGTTGCCCCAGCCCCCGGACCGTCCCCTGAGCGTGTTGAGGACGGCGTTGTAGCCGCCCGCCTTGAGCCTGCCGGTGCTCGTGGTGCCGCCGTCGGCTCGCCGCACGCCCACGGAGTAGGGCGCGGAGAACATGTCGACCTGGGTGCTGTTGAGCCACAGGCCGGAGTCGTTGAGCGTGTACTCGGACCAGTTGAAGAGGATGTTCCGGTTGGGGTCCGAGGGGTTCTGCACGGCGGGCTGCACCAGTCCGCCGGTGGTCAGCTTGAACACCAGTTTCTGGCCGTAGGAGAAGTAGATGCGGCCGGAGAACTTGGGGACGCGGATGGTCGTGGACTGTCCGGCGGCCGGGCCCGTGATCGAGGCGTCGGGTGCGGGGGTGGGCGGGTTGCCGCCGGCGGGCCAGGGGTGGAAGGTGCCGCTCGCGTCGGCCCAGCCCTGTCTGCCGGTCGACAGCTGGGTGCCGAGGTTGTAGACGTACACCTGCTCGCCGCGGCCCGAGTTGTTGGTGATCTTGAGGGGGATGGTGTCCGGGACCGCCGCGTGAGCGGTGGACGGCACTCCGGCGGCGAGCAGTGAGCCGCCGAGGACCGTGGCGATGCTCAACCCGGCCGCCGTGAACCGGCGTTTGAGTGTGCGCAGCATGCTCCCTCTCCGTTCGACTGTGGGGGGAATCGTTCTGAGAGCGCTCTCAGAATCTCGCCCTGGTCTGGACCTGTCAACGGTTGGGAGTCCCCGGTTCCGGTACGGCCGTCAGCCTCCGTTCTGTACGACACCCCGGGTGGAGAAGGTGACGGGGGCACCGGAGGTGAGGTCGCCCGGCGGAATGCCCGGGTGATGGCCTTCGGGCGGTTTCGGCCGTACCGGGGCCGGGCCGAGCGCGAGCCGGGAGACGATGCGGTAGCGGTCGCCCCGGTAGAGGGAGCGGACGTACTCGACGGGCCGGTCGCCGGTGTCGGTGGTGAGGCGCTCGAACAGCAGGGCCGGGGACAGTTCGGGCACGTCGAGCAGCTCCGCCTCCGCGCGGGTCACGACGGTGGGCTCGATGGACTGCACCGCCTCACTGACCCGCACTCCGTGCCGGTCGCGGAAGTGCTCGTACAGATCGCCCTGTTCGAGTTCGGCGCCGGTCAGGTCCGGTACCAGGCCGGCGGGGATGTGCAGATGCTCGATCGCCATGGGCGAGCCGTCGACCAGCCGGAGGCGGGCCACGTAGCGGATGCGCGCGGCCGGTGACACGCGCAGCCTGCGGCCGACCCGGGCGCCGGCCGGCAGGGTCCGGGACTCCAGGACCCTGCTGGTCCAGACACCGGCGGCCGGGGGCACGGCGAAGGAGCTCCGTTCGGAGACCAGTTCCTGGGTGATCTTCTCGGCGGCGACGAACATACCGCGCCCGTGCTCGCGCACCAGCAGTCCCGCGAGCACGAGTTCGTCCACCGCGGCGCGCAAGGTGGGCCGGGACACGTGGAGCCGGGCGCACAGACTGCGTTCCGAGGGGATGGCGTCGCCCGGGCGCCGCTCCTCGATGAGTTCGAGGATCGCGTCACGGACCCGTTCACGTTTGAGCACGGCACCCGAGGCCGCGCGATCGATCTCCATACGGACTCCCGTTCGTGGTCGGGGACGATGCGGCGGGCCGTCGGATCACTGGTATGCCCCAGACCCTAACTGGTTCACCGCACACGGGAGTTCATCGCGGAACATCCGCGAGGAGGGTTGACGCCCACATTGGTCTATGCCACCTTCTCCCCACGTCGACTGGTAAGGCCCCGGCGGCAACTGGTCAACCCGACGACGGGCCCGGCCGCCACCCCGAGCCCTCGCGGCTCACCGCACCGACGATCCACCGTGCGCCACCCCCACCGCGAAAGGACACGGATGCGTACTCGTCCTCCCACCGGCCGCCGCACTCGCGCGGCACTCGCGCTGACCGCCCTGCTGGGCAGCGCCGCCCTGGCCGGCCTCCCCGCCACCGCCGTCGCCGCCGACGGCGATGTCAGCGTGCAGTACCGCACCAGCGCGAGCGGTGCCACCGCCGACCAGAGCGAGCCCTGGCTCAAGGTCCGCAACACCGGTTCCACGTCGGTGCAGTTGAGCCAGGTGAAGGTCCGCTACTACTTCAAGGCGGACGCCCCGAACGCCACGTACCGCTTCGCCTGTTCCTGGGCGGTCAGGGGCTGTTCCGCCATCACCGGCACGTTCGGCACGCTCGCGCACCCCACCGCGACCGCCGACCGCTATCTGGAGATCGGGTTCACCGCGTCCGCCGGTTCGCTGGCACCCGGCGCCGACACCGGGGACATGCAGCTGCGCTTCCATCAGTCCAGCTGGCAGACGCTCAAACAGAGCGACGACTACTCCTTCGACGGCACCCGCACCTCGTACGCCGACTGGAACAAGGTCACCGCCCGGCTCGCCGGTGCCACGGTGTGGGGCACGGCGCCGGAGGGTGACGACCCCACCGATCCCACGGACCCGACCGACCCGCCGGGCGGCGGTCAGACCCTGTTCGACGACTTCGCCTACACCTCGCACACCGACCCGGCGATCTCCGCGCACGGCTGGAACGTGCGGTCCAACTCCGGCGGCCCCGGTGTGCCGGGCGCGGCCTGGGACCCGTCCAAGGTGACGTTCAGCTCCTCGGGCGGCAACTCGGTGATGAATCTGGAGACCTCCACCGCCGGCACCGGCGCCTCCACCACCCACACCGAAGTCCTCACCAAGTCCATGAAGTTCAGGAACGGCACCTACGCCGCCCGGGTGCGGTTCTCCGACGCCCCGAAGTACGGTCCCGACGGCGACCGCGTCGTCCAGACCTTCTTCACCATCAACGACCTCAAGGCCCCGATGGCCGACGACTACGCCGAGTACGACTTCGAGTACCTGCCCAACGGGGGCTGGGGCGAGCCCGCCAACATCCTGTACACGACCTCCTGGGAGACCTACAACCCCGATCCCTGGCAGGCCGTCAACCAGCACAGCGAGAGCCGGCAGAGCTTCGCCGGCTGGCACGACCTGGTGGTGACGATCGACGACAGCGCCATCACCTACTACGTCGACGGCCGGCACTTCGGCACGCACGACGCCGCGTATCTGCCGGAGCGTCCGATGTCGATCAACTTCAACCAGTGGCTGATCGACCTCGACGGCCTGACGTCGACCACACCCCGCGCCTACGACCAGCAGGTCGACTACGTGCTGCACGTCAAGGACCAGGTGCTCACCCCGGCCCAGGTGACCGCGAGGATCAACGGCTACAGGTCGGCCGGCACGTCCTTCGTGGACGAGGTGCCCGCGTCCTGATCCACTGCCGCCGGGGCCCTGTCACGGGGCTCCGGCGGCCGGACTTCTCCCCGCGTTCACGCGATCTTTCCCGGGGTCTTCCGCCGGCGAGCCCGAGGGGCTGAACTGTAGGGCGCGGCCCGCACACGGGCCATGTCCGGACAACGTTGTCACGCCCATCGGAAGCAGGGATGCCCCCGACATGCGCAACGCCACCACCCCCCGTCCGCCGACGCCTCCGCCGGGCCGGCGCAGACTGCTCACCGCCGCGCTGATCCTCGGCACCCTGGTCGCCGGACTCACGCCCGTGACGAGCGCCGCCGCGAAGGGCCGCGACATCGCCGCCTTCGACGCCGTGGACCCGTTCATCGGCACCCGCCTCGACACGTCCCAGAACAAGGGGAACAGCGCGTACGGCAACACCTATCCGGGCGCCACGGTGCCCTTCGGCATGGTGCAGTCCTCCCCCACCACGTACCGCTCCTCGGACGGGGACCAGAAGGGCGGGTACGAGTACACGGCGGACAGGATCCGGGGCTTCGGCATGACCCGGCTCTCCGGGACCGGCTGCGAGGGCCGGTTCAGCGGCTTCGACTTCCCCGTCCTGCCCTACACCGGCGAACTCAGCGGCGGCGCCCTGCCGTCCAGCCCGGCGGAGAAGGTCACCGACTACCACGTCGGCTTCGACCACGCCGACGAGAAGGCCGACCCCGGCTACTACTCGGTGGACCTCGCAAACGGCGTGGAGACGGAGCTGACCGCCACCACCCGCACCGCCGTGAGCCGCTTCGACTTCCCCTCGGACGGCGGCTCGACGCTGCTGTTCGATGTGGCCGGTTCGAACAACCGGGTCTTCGGCAGCGAGGTGGAGGTCGACGGCGACACGGTCAGCGGCTGGGTGGAGACGGCCTCGGTGTGCGACGAGGGCGGGCGCTACCGCGCCTACTTCTCGACCACGTTCGACCGGCCGGTGAAGGCTCACGGCACCTGGCAGGGCTCCGACGTACGGCCGGGTTCGGCCGGGGCGTCCGGTGGCGGCACCAAGCACGGGGCGGGCGCCTACCTCGTCTTCGAACGGGGCGCCGAGGTCACCGCGAAGACCGGCCTCAGCTATGTGAGCGTCGCGGGCGCGGCACGCAACGCGGCGACCGAGACCCGCGGCCAGAGCTTCGACGATGTCCGCGCGCAGGCGGCCCGCGTATGGCGCAACGCGCTCGGCACGGTGGACGCGGACGGCGGCAGCCGGGACGAACGGGTGAAGTTCTACACCGCGCTCTACCACGCGCTGCTGCACCCGAACGTCTTCGACGACGTGAGCGGCGAGTACCGGGGCTACGACGGTGAGGTCCGCCGGGTCGCCAAGGGCCGCCACCATTACGTCACCTACGCGGGCTGGGACACGTACCGCAGTCAGGCGCAGCTGGTGGCGCTGCTGTTCCCGGAGGTCGGCAGCGACATCAACCAGTCGATCACCGACATGGTGCGGCAGACCGGCAGCTGGCCCAACTGGCCGCATCTGAACCAGACGCAGCAGAAGATGAGCGGTGACTCGCTGCAGTCCGTGGTCGCCTCCATCGACGCGTTCGGCGGCACGGACTACGACCGCCGGGCCGCACTGGAGTCGATGAAGTCGACGCAGGACCTGCCCGCCGACTCCACACTGAGGCGGCACGCCTACCAGTACGCCACGGTGGGCTTCATCGAGAACCGCAAGGGGGACTCGGCGACGTCGAAGACGCTCGAGTACGCCGTGGACGACTTCGGTATCGCGCAGCTCGCCCGGCGTCTCGGTGACGAGGAGACGTACGACCGCTACATGGTGCGGGCGCAGAACTGGCAGAACGTGTTCGACGACGCCGGTGACCACATCCGCCCGCGGGACCGTACGGGCTTCGACCGGGGCTTCGATCTCGGGCAACGGGGTGACCAGTTCGAGCAGGCCACCGGCTACCAGTACGGCTGGATGGTCCCGCACAACGTGGGCGCGCTCATCGAGAAGCGGGGCGGTACCGAGGCCACCACCAGGGCCCTCGACGACCACACCCGTGAACTCGACGCCGGGGTGTACAACACCTCGGGCGCGTATCTGAGCAACCAGCCCAGCTTCACCATGCCGTTCGTCTACAACTGGCTGCGGCAGCCGCACCGTACGGCGGACGTGCTGCGCCGTGCCGTGGACGAGATGTACGACACCACGCCCTCGGGGCTGCCCGGAAACGACGACCTCGGTTCGCTGAGCAGCTGGTACGTGTGGGCGAACATCGGACTGTTCCCCGCCGTTCCGGGCACCGCCGATCTCGTCGTGAGCGGCCCGATGTTCGACCGGGTCGTGGTGGACAGCGCCGACAGCCGGCGGCGGATCGTCCTCGACGCGCCGCGGGCCGGCGAGGCGCCGTACGTGAGCTCGCTGAAGGTGAACGGCCGTACCACCACGCGCTCCTGGCTCCCCGCCGACTTCACCCGCACGGGCGGCAAGCTGAGTTTCCGTATGTCGGCGAGGCCCGGCACATGGGGCACGCGGGCGGGCGACGTGCCGCCGTCGCACACGGACGGCACGGACGCCCGGAACAGCATCGGCAGCACCCCCGACGGCCGGGGGAACCTCGGCTCCCTCGACCTCAGTGACAACTCCCTGTCCCGGGAGCGGCTGGCCGAGGCCGGGGCGGCGCCGGGCGCGAGGCTCGAACTGGGCGACACCGGAATCGAGTTCACCTGGCCGGACACCGGGCCGGGTCAGCCCGACAACTGGATTCCGCACGGCCAGCGCATCCGAATGGACGGGAAGCCCGCGACCGGGATCTCCTTCCTGGGCCTGGCCACCAACGGCCCCTCGCAGGGCACGGCGGTGGTGGAGTACACCGACGGATCGACGCAGTCGGTGCCGGTGCGGTTCACCGACTGGACCCCGGGGACGAACTACCAGTTCGGTAACGAGCCGTTGGTGACCACCACGGGACGCAACCGGGCGGCGGGCGGCAACGACACCGTGCAGACCAAGGTGTTCGCCACGCGTCCGCAACTGCTGGACCCGGCGAAGCGGGTGGCCGCCGTCGTCCTGCCGCAGGGCACCGACCGGGGCGTCATGCATGTCTTCGACGTGGCGCTCACCGACAACCCGGAACTGGAGGTGCCCGGTTCGGCCCCGGAGCGGATCGTCCTGACGCCGACGGAGAAGCCCGGGACGTCCCAGGCGGTCACCTGGCGTACGGCGGCGGCGTTCACCTCCGGCGAGGTGCGGGTCCGCGAGTCCGGCACCGGGCAGTGGCGGACCGTGGCCGCACGCGCCAACGAGGAGCTGACCTCGGACGGTGAGCGGACACGCACGCACTCCGCGGTCGTCGACCGCCTCTCCCCCGGCACCGAGTACGAGTACCGGGTGGGCACCGGTGACCGGTTCAGTCCCGTGTACCGGTTCACCACCGCCCGGCCCGCCGGTGAGGAGTTCACCTTCCTCTACTTCGGCGACGCGCAGAACGACCTGTCGGCGAAGTGGGCCCCGGTGGTGAAGCAGGCGTACGCGCGCTATCCCGACGCCGTAGGCAGCGTCAACGCCGGTGACCTGGTCAACTCCTCGGGCAACGACAGCGAGTGGCGCGACTGGTTCGGGGCGATGGACGGCTTCAGCCAGACGACCAACGTCATCGCCGCGCCCGGCAACCACGAGTACTCCGGGGACACCTTCCTCAAGACGTGGAAGTCGACCTTCGAGTACCCGGACAACGGTCCGAGCGCCGCCCCGGCCGCCGGGGACACCCCCGCCGAGCGACAACGTGCCGCGTACGAGGCGCACATGGCGAGGGCGCTCGCCGAGACGGCGTACTACACCGACTACCAGGGCGTACGGTTCATCTCCCTCAACGCGAGCACGGGTGACGCCCGTTCGCTGATGACACCGGACGACCTCCCGGAGTGCGGCGAGAACTGCCCGGACCCGGAGAAGCTCTGGCTCGGCATGCAGGGCCGCTGGCTGGACCACGTCCTCGAAAGCAATCCCGGCGGATGGGCGGTCGCGGTGTTCCACCAGCCGGTGTTCTCCGGGGCCGAGGGGCGCGACGAGAAGGCGGTGCGTGACGCCTGGCTGCCGGTGTTCCAGCGCGGCGACATCGACCTGGTGCTGATGGGCCACGACCATGTGTACGCCCGCGGATACGTCGACTCCGACGCCACCGCCACGCCCGGCGTGACCACCGGCCCGGTGTACACGGTCGCCGTGTCGGGGCCGAAGTACTACGAGGAGGCTCCCGGGGACGACAACGTGTGGACCCGCAACGGGGCGACCCAGGTGGTGCGCGCGGGACACACCTCCACGTTCCAGGGGATCAGGGTCACCGGGGACACGATCCGCTACGAGTCGGTGGTCGCCGCCAAGTGGGACGACCGGTCCACCACGGACAAGGAGCCCGGCGACGTACTGGACTCCTTCACCATCACCAAGTACGACGACGGCACGAAGTACGTGACCGAGGACGGGGTGCCCGTGCCGCCGGCCCCGGCCGCCCGTCGCTGACCGCCGCCCGCACGGCGGGCCCCCGTTCCGCCCGCGCGGGACGGGGGTCTCGCTTGCCTGTGGCGGGCGGGCGGCGCAGGCTGGTCCCATGGGTGCGAGCCCGACGCTCATCACCTCGGTGCAGCGGGCCTTCCGGCTGCTGGAGGCGGCGAGCGCCCATCGCAACGGCGCGCCGGCGAAACAGCTGGCACGGGAGACGGGTCTGCCCCTGGCCACGGCCTACCATCTGCTGCGCACGCTGGTGCACGACGGCTATCTGCGCAAGCTGGACGACGGCGGCTTCGTCCTGGGCGAGCGGGTCCAGGGCCTGCACACCGCGGGCAGCGGGCAGGCGCTGCTCAGCAGGGTCCGGCCGGCTCTCGCCGCGCTGCGGGACGAACTGTCCAGCGCCGCCTACCTCACCTTCTACGAGGACGGCGAGATCCGTGTCGCCGAGATCGTGGACGGCCCCCGCAGCCCGCGCGCCGAGCTGTGGGTGGGGTTCGAGGACGCCGGGCACGCCACCGCGCTCGGCAAGTCGGTGCTCCGGGAGCTCGACGAGGAGGCCCGCAGGGAGTACCTCTCCCGGCACCCGCTCCACGATCTCACCCCGCGGACGATCACCACGGCCCCGGAGCTGATCCGCCGGCTGGAGACCGGCACGCTGGCCCCGGCCGTCACGGACGTGGAGGAGTACGCCCTGGGCATCGTCTGTGTCGCGGTGCCGGTGTACAGCGGGGACACCCTGGGCTCGCTCGGCGTCTCCATGCCGAAGGACCGGTCGCACCGGCTCGACGAGGTGCGGGAGCGCCTGCTGCCGGCGGCCGGGCGGGTGACCCGGGGGCTGTCGCTCACTATCTGAAAAGCACGGCCTTGTGACGTCCACGACGATCATCTTTGCTGAATAAGTCAGACATTACGGACGCGCATATGCCGCGCAAAGGTGAGGACCCCGGACGACACATGAGTCACGCCCGACAGCAAGGACGCGACCACTGGCCGGTACGGCAGTACAGGCGGGGGGTCCGCCGCGCCTGGTCGCCCCGGGCACGGGCCGTCGCCCACTGGGCCGCCGGCACCCCCGCCCTCTCCGTACTGGTCGTCTGCGTCGTCGTGTTCGTCGACCTCGTCCGCGGGACGGGCGAGGTGTGGCTGCCGCTGCTCGCCGCCGGGCCGGCGCTGGCGGCGGCCACCAGCCGCCCGTCCGGTGTCCTGGGGGTCGGGCTCGTCGCCGCGCTGCTCGGCGCGGGTATCGGCGTCCGCCACGAGATGGCGGCGTCGGCACTGTTCGTCGTCCTCGCCGCGCTGGTGACCGTCGCCCTGGCCGGCGCGCTCGCCAGCGCCCTGCGCGGACACCGGGAGCGGGTGCTCGCCGCCGTACGCTCGGTCGCGGAGACCGCGCAGCACGCGCTGCTCACGCCGGTACCGGACACCGTCGGGCCGTTCCAGGCGGCCGTCCACTACAGCGCCGCCGCCGCGGAGGCCCGGATCGGCGGCGACCTCTACGCCCTCATCCCCACGCCGTACGGGGTCCGGGTGATCGTCGGCGATGTACGCGGCAAGGGGCTGCCGGCGGTGGGGACGGCCGCCCTGGTGCTCGGTGTCTTCCGTGAGGCCGCGTACGACGAGCCGGATCTGCTGGACGTGGTCCGCCGTATCGAGCGGAGCCTGGCCCGCAACCTCGGCGACGACGACTTCGTCACCGCCGTGGTCGCCGGCTGCCCGGAGCCGGGCCGGCTGGAACTGGTCAACTGCGGCCACGCGCCCCCGCTGCTGATCCGCGGCACCGACGTGACGGCCGTGGACCCCGTCCGCCCGGCGCCGCCGCTGGGGCTGGGGGACCTGTCGGGCGAGGCCCCCGGCCTCCAGGTGGTGTCCTTCACCGAGGGGGACCAGCTGCTGTTCTACACCGACGGGGTCACGGAGGCCCGCGACGCCGGCCGTGCCTTCTATCCGCTGGCCGACGGCCTGGCCCGGCACCTGAGCGACGAGCCGGCCCGCACGCTCGCCGCCCTGCACCAGGACCTGCTCGACCACGTGGGCGGCCGCCTGCACGACGACGCGGCCCTCCTCCTGCTGCGCAATCCGGTCCCCGCCCCGCATGCCGCCTAAAGCCGCTGGGCGGCGATCATGCGCCGGTACCAGTGGTAGCTGTCCTTCGGGGTGCGTTTCTGTGTGTCGTAGTCGACGCGGACGATGCCGAAGCGCTTGTCGTAGCCGAAGGCCCACTCGAAGTTGTCGAGCAGCGACCACACGTAGTACCCGCGCACGTCCACGCCGGCGTCGATCGCGGCCCGCAGCGCGGTGAGGTGGTCGCGCAGATAGGTCACCCGGTCGGTGTCGTGCACGGCGCCGTCCGGGCTCACCTCGTCGTTCTCGGACGAGCCGTTCTCGGTGATGTGGACGGGCGGCAGGGCGTCGCCGTACTGCTCCTTCAGCTCCACGAGGAGGTCGGTGAAGGTGTCCGGGGCGACCGGCCAGCCCATCGCGGTGTGCCGGACGCCGGGCATCGGCGCCTCGGCGTACCGGTTGTCGGTCGCCACGCGCAGCGCGGGGTCGCTCTCGCGGTAGGGGGCGTCGGCGACGACGATCGGGCGGTAGTAGTTGATGCCGAGGAAGTCCAGCGGCTGCGAGATCAGTTCCAGGTCTCCGTCGCGGCGGAAGTCCTGTGCGGTGATCAGCTCGCCCCAGGTGTCCTCCTCGGTGTCCGGGTAGCGCCCGGCGAGGATCGGCTCGGTCCACACCAGGTTGTGCAGGGTGTCGGCGCGCACGACGGCCTGCCGGTCCTCGTCCGAGGCGGCGGCGGGCAGGTGGTGGTCGAGGTTGAGGGTGATGCCGACCTCGCGGACGCCCGCGGACCGGAGTGCCCGGACGGCCAGTCCGTGGCCGACCAGGAGATGGTGGGCTGCGGCCAGCGCGCCCCGGCCCTCGCGGGCGCCCGGCGCGTGGCGGCCGACGGAGTAGCCGAGGAAGGCGCTGCACCACGGCTCGTTGAGGGTGATCCAGCGGGGCACCCGGTCGCCCAGGTGCTCGGCGACGACGGCCGTGTACTCGGCGAACCGCTCGGCGGTCTCGCGCACCCGCCAGCCGCCGCGGTCTTCGAGGGCCTGCGGGAGGTCCCAGTGGTAGAGGGTGGCGGCGGGCTCGATGCCGGCGGCGAGGAGTTCGTCGACCAGCCGGGAGTAGAAGTCCAGACCCTTGGGGTTCACCGGCCCCGTGCCGTCGGGCACGACGCGCGGCCAGGCGATGGAGAAGCGGTACGAGGCGACGCCGAGGTCGCGCAGCAGTGCCACGTCCTCGGGGTAGCGGTGGTAGTGGTCGCAGGCGACGTCGCCGGTGTCGCCGTTCACGACCAGTCCGGGCGTGTGGCTGTAGGTGTCCCAGATCGACGGGCCTCGGCCGTCCTCGTACGCCGCGCCCTCGATCTGGTACGAGGCGGTCGCGGCGCCGAAGACGAAGCCGGGCGGGAAACCGGGGAACTCACTCATGCGTATCGGTCCATATCGAGACGTGCGGTGTTCACTTGACGGAGCCGCCGGAGATGCCGGCGGCGATGTACTTCTGGGCGAGGACGAGCAGGATCGCGGCCGGGACGGCGGAGAGCACGGACGCGGCCATCACGGAGCCCCAGTCGCCGACGTGGGCGCCGATGTACTGGTAGATGCCCAGCGTGATCGGCTTGACGTCGTCGGTGGTGTTCAGGGTGAGCGCGAACATGAAGTCGCTCCACGAGAACAGGAACGCGAACAGGCCGGAGGTGATCAGCGAGTTGCGGCTCATCGGCAGCACCACCCGCAGGAACACCCGTACCGGACCGGCCCCGTCGATCTCGGCGGCCTCGATGACCTCGCCCGGGATGGACACCATGAAGGAGCGCATCAGGACGATGGAGAACGGGATGCCGAGGGAGGCGTCCGCGAGCATCAGGCCGAAGTAGGAGTTCACCAGGCCGAGGTCGACGTACGAGTTGTAGAGCGCGTTGGCGATGACGATGCCCGGCACCATCTGGGTGATCAGGGTGCCGAACACGATGGTGCGGGAGCCGCGCAGCCCGAACCGGGCCAGTCCGTAGGCCGCCGGTGCGGAGATCGCCAGGCAGACGGCGACGGCCCCGAACGAGACCAGCAGCGAGGTCAGCAGATGACCGCCCTGGTCGCTGAGGGCCTTGGAGAACCCGGACAGGTCCACCCCGGAGGGCACCGGGTCGACCTGGAGCAGGCCCGACTCGGGCTGGAGCGCGGTGTTGAGCATCCAGTACAGCGGGAACAGCATCACGCCCAGGATCAGCACACCGGCGACGGTGGAGCCCCAGCGGCGCCGGGACGCGGTGGGAGTGTGAGCGGCCATCTCGGTCACTTCCCCTCGGTGCGGTTGGCCCGCAGGTAGAACACCGCGAACACCGCGGAGATGAGAATGAGGACGTTGCCGACGACCGCGCCGGCGCCGAAGTCCAGTTCCACGAAGGAGTTCTGGTAGGTGAGGGTGCCCAGGGTCTGGGTGGCGTCGGCGGGCCCGCCGTCGGTGAGGGCGAGGATCAGGTCGAGGATCTTGACCGTCGACATGAAGCCCAGCACCAGGACGACCGTGATCACGGGCTTGAGCATCGGCAGGGTGATGGACCGGAAGGTCCGCCAGGCGGAGGCGCCGTCCAGGGAGGCGGCCTCGTACAGCTCCCTGGGGATCTCCTGGAGGCCGCCGTACAGGATGACCATGTTGAACGGGATGCCGATCCAGATGTTGACCAGGATCACCGAGAGCAGTGCCATGTCGGGGCTGGTCAGCCAGGGGGTGTGACCGCCGAGGCCGAGGGTGTCGAGGAAGGTGTTGAGTACGCCGGTGTCCTGGTCGAGGATGCGGCGCCACACGATGCCGGACACCACCATGGGCACCAGCCAGGGCAGCAGGATCAGTGACCTGAGGACGCCGCCGAGGGGGAACCTGCGGTTGAAGAAGACGGCGAGGGCGAGGCCGACGCAGAACTGGCCGAGCAGGGAGCCGGCGGTGAAGACGAGGGTGTGCCACAGCGCCTGGCCGAAGAGGACGTCCTGGAAGACGGACGACCAGTTGTCGGCACCGTTGAAGGGGGCCTCGCCGGTGAAGAACGTCTTCGGCGTGTAGTGCTGGAAGCTCATCACGATGTTGCGGACGAGCGGGTAGCCGAAGAACAGCAGCATGAAGACGACGGCGGGGGCGACGAAGCCCCACTGCGCCAGTCTGCGGCGCAGGCGCTGCCGGGCCGGGTCCGGTCCGGCGGACTTCCCGGAGGTCTTCGCGGGCACCGGGGCGGTGACGGTGGACGTGGTCATGGCGCGTACCTCAGTTTCCGCTCGTGGCGCGCTGCTGGGCGCGTTGCAGGGCGGTTTCGCTGGACTGGCCGGTGAGGGCGGACTGGAAGGCGCTCTGCAGGGCGAGGGAGACGCCCGACCAGCCAGCACCGAGCTTCGCGGTGCGGGACCGGGCGGCGGCGACCTGGTCGGCCAGCGCGTCGAGTTCGGGCACCTTCGCGCGCCACTTCGCGGCGGCCTTCTCGTTGGCGGGGACCATCCAGCTGTTCAGGGCGTAGGTGAGCTGTTCCTTCTCGCTCGCCAGACAGTCGACGATCCGTCCCGCCGTCCTCTCGCGCCCGGTGTCGCCGGTGTTGGGCACGGTGAGGACGGCGCCGCCCAGCGGGCCCACCGAGTCGGCGCCCGCCTCGGGGACGGGGATCTGCGCGATCTCCCAGTGCAGGGACTTGTCCGTGTTGAGGGTCTCGACCTGCCACGGGCCGTTGATCATCATCGCGGCGTTCCCGGCCATGAACTGGTCGTTCACATCGGCCTGGGTCCAGTTGACCGTGGACTTGGACAGCGACCCGTCCTGCAGCAGCGCCTTCCAGTAGTCGAGCGCCTCCACGACCTGGGGGCCGTCGAGGTCCGACTCGTCGCCGCCGTTGGACCACATGAACGGAGTGAACTGGAAGACGCCGTCCTCGGCTCCGCCCGCGCTGAGCGCCAGGCCGTACCGCTTGCCCTCGGTGAGCTTCTTCGCCGCCGCGCGCATCTCGTCCCAGGTGGTGGGCACCGGTACGCCCGCCTCGTCGAGGATGTCCTTGTTGTAGAAGAGCGCGAGCGTGTTCACGGAGCGGGCCGCGCCGTAGTACGTGCCCCGGTAGGAGCCGAAGTCGACGATGCCCTGGGGGATGTCGTCGGTGGCGAGCCCCAGGGCGCGCAGGTCGACGAGCCCTCCGGCGTCGGCGAAGGTCGGCATCTCGGAGGCGTCGAACTGCACGATGTCCGGCAGCGACTTCGACGACGCCATGCGCAGCGCCTTCGTCATGACCTGTGAGGCGGGGACGCTCTGCTGCTCGATGGTGACGCCCAGCCGCTCGCCGCAGCGGGCCATCGCCTCGGCGTCCCAGCGGTGGTAGGTCTCGTCGGTCGAGGAGTTCATCACGGTGTACACGTCGCTGTCGCGCTGCTCCGCGCAGCCGGTCAGCGCCGCTCCGGCGATGAGGACGGAGACGGCGGCGAACGACGTGACGGCTCCGCGCGAGCGTCCGAGCGCGCGGTGTGCGGCAGCCGGAGGATGTGCTGTCACGGTGGGTGCCCTTGCGTGGGACCGGCTCAGCGGGGCGCTGAGCTGGTGACTCTGTGGGGAGGGTGGTGAAGCGCTTCGACTTGTGGCGGCTCTCGCCGAGGTGTTGCCTGGCGCTGCACCGGGTGTAATTTGTTTTGCCTGATTACTAATACGTCAGCGAGAGCCGGTCGCGCTAGCCCCCCGACGGTACGATCTGCTTGCGCCAAGGCGTGACAGGTTCCGCGTCTCCTGCCATAGTTCCTGGTCAGAGGAGTCCTCCCGTACCTCTGCCGCCCTCCCCCTCCGAGGAAGATCATGAAATTCACTGACGGTTTCTGGCGCATCCGCGAGGGCGTCCAGATCTCGTACGCGACCGAAGTGCGTGATGTACGCCCGGAATCGAAGCGCTTCACCGGGTATGCCGCGGTGAAGAAAGTGACCCGCAGGGGCGACACCCTCAACGCGCCGCTGATCACGGTCGAGTGCTTCTCCCCCGCCGAGGGTGTGATCGGCGTCCGGGTCACCCATCACGCGGGCAAGTACCGGCCGGGTCCCGACTTCGTCCTCACCGGGGACGAGGGCGGCGCGGGCGCGGTGAGCGCGGACGGTTCCGTCACCGGGCTGACCAGCGGTCCCCTGACCGTGCGGCTGGACGGGTCCGGTCCCTTCGGGCTCTCCTTCCATGACGCGGACGGGCGGGAACTGACCCGCGCCGGCGCCAAGAGCACCGCCTTCGCCACCACCGACGGGGGCGCCCACCATGTGCTGAGCCGGCTGTCGCTGGGTGTCGGTGAGCAGATCTACGGTCTGGGCGAGCGGTTCACGCCGTTCGTCAAGAACGGCCAGACCGTCGACGTGTGGCAGGCGGACGGCGGCACGAGCAGCGAACAGGCGTACAAGAACGTCCCGTTCTATCTCTCCTCGCGCGGCTACGGCGTCTTCGTCAACCACCCGGGCGCCGTCTCCTTCGAGGTCGGCTCCGAGTCCGTCGGGCAGGTGCAGTTCAGCGTCGAGGACCAGGCGCTCGAGTACTACGTCATCGCCGGGCCGACTCCGAAGGAGGTCCTCGGCCGCTACACGGCCCTGACCGGCCGTCCGGCCCTGCCGCCGGCCTGGTCGTTCGGCCTGTGGCTCAGTACCTCTTTCACCACGTCGTACGACGAGGCGACGGTGACGTCGTTCGTCGACGGCATGGCCGAGCGGGGCATCCCGCTGTCGGTGTTCCACTTCGACTGCTTCTGGATGCGCGAGTACCAGTGGTGCGACTTCCAGTGGGACCCGGACGTCTTCCCCGATCCGGAGGGCATGCTGGCCCGCCTCAAGGAGAAGGGGCTGCGGATCAGCGTCTGGATCAACCCGTACATCGCGCAGAAGTCCCCGCTCTTCGACGAGGCAGCGGCCCTCGGCCACCTGGTGCGCCGGGCGAACGGCGATGTGTGGCAGTGGGACCTGTGGCAGGCGGGCATGGGGCTGGTCGACTTCACCAGCCCGGACGCGCGCGCGTGGTTCCAGTCGAAGCTCAAGCCGCTGCTCGACCAGGGCGTCGACACCTTCAAGACGGACTTCGGCGAGCGCATCCCCACCGATGTCGTCTGGCACGACGGCTCCGACCCGGAGCGGATGCACAACTACTACACCCACCTCTACAACCGGACCGTGTTCGAGCTTCTGGAGAAGGAGCGCGGGCAGGGTGAGGCGGTGCTGTTCGCCCGGTCCGCGACCGCGGGCGGTCAGCAGTACCCGGTGCACTGGGGCGGCGACTGCTGGTCGTCCTTCGAGGCGATGGCCGAGTCGCTGCGCGGCGGTCTGTCGCTGTCGCTGAGCGGGTTCGGCTTCTGGAGCCACGACATCGGCGGCTTCGAGGGCACGCCCGACCCGGCGGTCTTCAAGCGCTGGCTGGCCTTCGGCCTGCTGTCCTCGCACAGCAGGCTGCACGGCTCGACGTCGTACCGGGTGCCGTGGGAGTTCGGCGACGAGGCGGTGGACGTCGCCCGTCGGTTCACCCTGCTCAAGCACCGCCTGATGCCGTACCTGTACGGCGCCGCCGCCGAGGCCCGGCGCACCGGCGTGCCGATGATGCGGCCGATGGTGCTGGAGTTCCCCGGGGACCCGGCGTGCCGCCCGCTCGACCGCCAGTACATGCTGGGCGGGGATCTGCTGGTCGCGCCGGTCTTCGACGAGGACGGCGAGGTGGAGGTGTACCTCCCGGAGGGCACCTGGACGCATCTGCTGAGCGGCGAGCGCGTCACCGGCCCGTGCTGGCGCACCGAACGGCACGGCTACGACAGTCTTCCGCTGTACATCCGTGAGGGCGCCGTACTCGCCCTGTCCGCCGACGACTCCCGCCCCGACGCCGACTGGCTCGCCGCTCCGGTCCTGCTGGTCCACCCCCCGGCCGCGTCCGACTACGCGGCCGAGGTCACGATCCCGGACATGACAGGCCTGCCGGCCGCGACGTTCCGGGTCCGCCGGGACGGCGACAGCCTGCGCGTCACGGCGTCGGACACCGACCGCCCGTTCACGGTGCGGCTCCCCGGCGGGACGGAGGCCCGGGGCACGGGCGAGGTGACCTTGCGGATGGGGTGAGCGGCGGGGCCCGCCGCGGGGGTGGGCACGGCACGCCGTGCCCACCCGGCGGGCGAAGGAGGGCGCGGGGGCCGGCCCCGGCAGAGACACGAGTGACGGTCTCGACACCGCGGGTGCCAGGGAGTGCCCTTCGGCTCTCCGGGCGCGTACTCGGCCTCACCCGTCCGGTCCGTCATCGTGAGCGTGGCGAGGCGGCGGCCGTCACCCGGGAACCGGCGGTCGTGACCGTGAGCACGGGGCGGGCTTCGGCGTCGGCGGGTGCGGGCGCGGTGGGCGGCGCCGCCCACCGCGCCCGGCCACAGGACCGGAGTCGCCGCCGGCAGGGGACGTTGCCGCGATGCCCCTGTGCATGGCGCCCGCTCGTTCGCGGCAGGGTGCTGGGCAAGGTGGGCCGGGGACCGTGGGGGGGCGGTCAGGTGCCCGGGTGGCTGCCCGGACCGTGGCCCGGGCCGGCCAGGGGGGTCGGGGAGAGGACCGCGGCCTCTTCGCCTGCCTCCAGGAGGGTGTCCGCCGAGCCGACGATCAGTGGGTCCGGTGTGCCCAGGGCCTCACGGTCCTTCGCCGCGTAGTCGCAGCGGTCGAGGAGGCTGCGCATCGCTTCCAGTCGGCCCCGGCGTTTGTCGTTGTTCTTCACCACCGTCCAGGGCGCGTGGGGGGTGTCCGTGGCGCGGAACATCTCGATCTTGGCCTCGGTGTAGTCGTCCCAGCGGTCGAGCGAGGCGAGGTCCATCCCCGACAGCTTCCAGCGGCGCACCGGATCGACCTGGCGGATCGCGAACCGGGTCCGCTGCTCGGCCCGGGACACCGAGAACCAGAACTTCACCAGCAGGATGCCGTCGTCGGTGAGCAGCCGCTCGAACATGGGCGCCTGCTCGAGGAACTGGCGGTACTCGGCCTCCGTACAGAAGCCCATGACCCGTTCCACGCCCGCGCGGTTGTACCAGGAGCGGTCGAAGAAGACGATCTCGCCGCGGGACGGCAGATGGGCCACATAGCGCTGGAAGTACCACTGCCCCGCCTCCCGCTCGGTCGGCTTCTCCAGCGCGACCACGCGGGCGCCACGGGGGTTGAGGCGTTCCATGAACCGCTGGATGGTGCCGCCCTTGCCGGCCGCGTCCCGGCCCTCGCAGAGCACCACGATCCGCTGGCCGGTGTCCTTCACCCACCGCTGCATCTTCAGCAGTTCGATCTGCAGGATGCGTTTCGTCCGGTCGTACTCACCCCTGCGGATCCGGCGGTCGTAGGGATGGTTCTCGCGCCAGGTCTCGATCGGGGTGCCGTCGGCGTCGAGGAGCACCGGCCGCTCCGGGCGCCGGTCGTCCACCTCGAGACCGTCGAGAAGACCGTCGCCGGTCCCGCCGTCCGCGTGTTCGGCCATCACGTCGTCTCCCGCCGCTTTCGAGTGCGCTACGCGAAGCGTATGCCCGCGGGGCGTTATGCGGTGATTCGGCCGCGGTCCGGGGAACAGGAAGGGGCAGGACGGCAGGACTCACGCGGAGGGACGCACGACGTGCAGATCGATCTGAAGGGCCGTACGGCACTGGTCACCGGCTCCACCCAGGGCATCGGTGCGGCGATCGCCACCGGGCTGGCGCGGGCGGGCGCCCGGGTCGGGGTCAACGGGCGCTCCGCCGAGCGGGTACGGGACAGCGCCGCCGCGCTGGAGCGGGACGTGCCCGGCGCCGACGTCGTACCGGTCGCGGCGGACGTGACCACCGAGGCGGGCGCCGCGCAGGTCGCCGAGGCCCTGCCGGGGGTGGACATCCTCGTCAACAACCTCGGCATCTTCGGCTCGGCGAACCCGCTGGAGATCACCGACGACGAGTGGCGGCGCTACTTCGAGGTGAACGTCCTGGCCGCCGTACGGCTGACCCGGCTCCTGCTGCCGGGCATGGCCGAACGCGGCTGGGGGCGGATCCAGTACATCGCCAGCGACTCGGCGATCGTCACGCCCGCCGAGATGATCCACTACGGCATGTCCAAGACGGCGCTGCTCGCCGTGGGCCGCGGCTTCGCCAAGCAGGCCGCGGGCACGGGTGTCACGGTGAACTCGGTCATCGCCGGGCCCACCCACACGGGCGGTGTGGAGGACTTCGTGTACGAGTTGGTGGACCGCGAGCTGCCGTGGGACGAGGCGCAGCGGGCCTTCATGCGCGCGCACCGGCCGCACTCGCTGCTGCAGCGGCTGATCGAGCCGGAGGAGATCGCCAACATGGTCGTCTACCTCAGCTCGGAGCAGGCCTCCGCCACGACGGGCGGGGCGCTGCGGGTCGACGGCGGTTACGTGGACGCGATCCTGCCCTGAGCCGCCCCGCACGAAGGCGGCTCAGGGCCGCGCGGGTCAGCCGGCCCGGATGCGGTCGCGGATCCAGACACCTGAGGGCTTCAGCGACGACGTGCCCGCCCAGGGGCCGTCGTCGTCGCAGGTGCCCGGCTCGAAGACGGCGCCGGACCGGTGATCGTCGGAGTAGTTCCAGTTGACCCAGCTGATCTTCCTGTCCGCCATCAGGTCCAGATAGCGCTGGGACATGGCGAAGTCGTCGGCGCCCTCGCCGGCGTAGTTCTGGGTGCCGAACTCGGTGACGAACACCGGGATCCGGTCGGCCGCGCGGGACAGCGCCGCCAGATACTCGTCCCGGTGCGAAGCAGCGTAGAAGTGGAACGTGTACATGATGTTGGAGGCGTCGACCGGATCGTCGACGACCTCCGACTCGTCGGCGCCCTCCGAGACGCCGAACGACGACCAGGCACGGGTGCCGACGAGCACGGGCGCGTCGGGGTCGATGGCGCGGACGACCGGGATGATGTGCTCCGCGTACTCCTTGATCCGCGGCCAGCTCACGCCGCTGGGCTCGTTGGCGATCTCGTAGAGGATGTTGTCGCGGCCCTGGTGGCGCCGCGCGATGTCGGTGAAGAACCTCCGCGCGTTGTCGAGGTTCGCCATGGGGTCGCCGGGGTCGAGCATGTGCCAGTCGACGATCACGTACAGGCCGCGCTCGCTCGCCTCCCGGATCAGGGAATCGGCGAGGCCGGTGAAGTGCTCCGGGTCGGTCTCGTAGCCGCCTTCCTGGACGTAGGTGGAGACGCGGAGCACGTCGGCGCGCCAGTCGCCAGCGAGGGCGTCGAGCGAGCCGTCGGTGAGGCACTGGGCGTACCACTGGGTGCCGTGCGTGCTCATGCCGCGCAGCTGGACCGGGCTGCCGTGCTCGTCGCAGAGGCGGGTGCCGCAGACCGTGAGCTGTCCGTGGGCGGAGACCGGCGTGGGGGCCGGCGCGGCGGACGACGAGGGTGCGGCGGTCAGGGCGAGGAGAAGGGAGGCGGCGAGGGCCGTCGCGCTCGCGGCGGGACGTGGCTGGAGTCGTGCCGTTCTCATGTGGGGGGCTCCCGTCCGTCGGGATGGTTAGGAAGGTTTCCTGTCACCGATGGAACTGCAGCCGGCCCCGCTTGGCAAGGTGCACGACAAGACTGGCCCGGGGTCAGCCGATCAGCTGGACGAGGGCGAGGGTGCCGATGACGACGATGAGGCCGCGCAGCACGGCGGGGCTGAACTTGCGCCCGGTCCTGGCGCCGAGCTGGCCGCCGAGGGCGGACCCGGCCGCGATGAGCGCGACGGCGGTCCAGTCGAAGTCCGCGACGAACAGGAAGAAGGCGGCGGCGACGGTGTTGACGATGGCCGCCAGCACGTTCTTGACCGCGTTGAGGCGCTGCAGCGGTTCGTCGAGGAACAGCCCCATCAGGGATATGTAGATGATGCCCTGCGCGGCGGAGAAGTAGCCGCCGTAGACGCTGGCCAGGGCGAGTCCGGCGGACAGCGGCCGGCCGCCGTCGGGGCGGGCCGAGTGGCCCTCGGCCCGGCGGTCGCGCACCTTCTTGGCGATCAGCGGCTGCAGGGCCACGAGGAGGAGGGCGAGCCCCACCAGGGTGGGCACGATGGCCTCGAACGCCGCGGCGGGCAGCGCGAGGAGGAGCACCGCGCCGCAGAACCCGCCGAGCACGGCGCCGACGGCGAACTTGCGGACGCGCCGGCCCTGCCCCGCGAGTTCCCTGCGGTAGCCGATGGCGCCGCTGATGGACCCGGGGATCAGTCCGAGGGCGTTGGAGACCGTGGCGGTGACGGGGGACAGCCCGGTGGCGAGCAGCACGGGGAAGGTGACCAGCGTGCCCGAGCCGACGACGGCGTTCATGGCGCCGGCTCCGACGCCCGCCGCGAACACGCCGAGCATCTCCAGGGGCGTCACGCCGCGGCTCCGGCCGTGCCGTCTGCGTCCGTTGTCGCCCGGTGCCGGCACCGCTCGGAGGAAACGTTCATGTGAGGACGCTAGCCTGCGGCCGTTTCGGCGATCGCCGAAGGGTCCTCGTCGGCGGTCGCCGGGGGCGTCAGGGCGCCGTGGACGGGGTGCGCCCCGTCTCGTCCGGCGGGGACTCCGTCACGCGGCCGCCCGGGTGGCGCAGGGCGCACAGGTAGGCGATGCCCAGGGCGATGGCCATGCCGTAGAACACCCACTGATTCGCCTCGGCGTAGTCCATCCGTACCGCCGCCATCGCGTCCCGCATGGCGGTGGCTCCCGCGCCGCCGCCTTCGGGGACACGGGTGTCGCCGCTTCCCGTGACGGCCTCGGTGACCTGGCGTGCGACGTCCCGGGCCTCGTCCGACGGCACACCGCGCGACCGGAGCGTGTGCACCACCTTGTCGGTCGTGACATGCGTGAGGACGGTGCCGAACACGGCCAGGCCGACGCTCGCCGCGTAGTTGCGGACGGTCTGGGTGACGCCGGTGACCTCGCCGTAGGAGGCGCCGATGGCACGGTTGACGGCGTCCGTGGAGGCCGGGGCGAGGATGAGGCCGATGCCCGCGCCCGCCATGGCGGCGTACGGCCACTGGTCGTGCATCGAGAGGTCGGTCAACTCGCCCGCCCACAGGGCGAAGCCGACGGCGCCGAGCACGGAGCCGAGTTTCAGCGCGGGACGGGCCCCGCGCCGGTCCAGGATCCGGCCGCCCCACTGGGAGGCGAGGGCGAAACCGGCGAAGAAGTACAGCAGGAACAGGGCGGCCTGGTTGGGCGAGGCGCTCAGTGACACCTGGGCGTAGACGGAGGCGAAGAAGAACAGCGGGACGAACGCGAGCATCGCGAAGAACAGCACCAGCGCGTCCACCGTGAACGCCCGGTCCCGGAAGACCCGGATGTCGACCAGCGGATGACGGGCGCGCCGTTCGTACCGTACGAACACCACGAGCACGGCGAGTCCGCCCGCCACGCAGATCCAGGTCGCCGCGCTGTCCCAGCCCCAGGACCAGGCCTGCTGGAAGCCCAGCACGCTCAGCCCCATGCCGGCCGCGATCAGTACGGCGCCCCGGACGTCCAGGGACTCCTGGCGTCGCCGGTCCGCGATGTGCGCGAGTGCGGTGAGCACCAGCGCGGCGATCGCGACGGGGACGTTCACCCAGAAGATGGCGCGCCAGGTCCACGCCGTGAGCCAGCCGCCCAGCAGCGGCCCCAGCGCGGTGAGGGCGCCGGACAGCCCGAAGAAGAGGGCCAGGGCCCGGCCGCGCCGCTCGACCGGGAACACGGCGACGACGACGGCCAGGGCGGCGGGGAAGAGCAGGGCCGCTCCGAGTCCCTGGGTCGCTCGGAAGACGATCAGCCAGGTCTGGGCGAAGTCCCCGCGCGGGACGCAGCCGCACAGCACGGACGAGATCACGAAGACCAGCGTTCCGGCGATCACCACACGGCGGGGGCCCAGCAGGTCCGCGAGCCGGCCGCCGAGGGCGAAGAAGGCGGCCAGTGCGAGCAGATAGGCGTTGACCACCCACTGCATGCCCGAGGACGACAGACCCAGCTCGTGGACGATGTCCGGCGCGGCGATGGCGACGATCGTCTGGTCGATGAACGTCATCGCCACCGCGAACAGCATCGCGGCCAGCGCCAGGGTCTGCCGCGGCGCCGCCTCGCGCCCTGGGGTCCGGTCGCTCATCCGCCCAGTCTGTGATCCGCCGCGGGGGCCCGCATCCCGGGTTCACGGACGGAGTACGTCCGTACCGCTCAGGGCAGCCGGGCGACGCCCGCGTAGATGCCGCTGCTCTCGGGCTCGGGAGCGGGTGTCGTCCGGAACCACTCCGGCGCGGTCACCAGACCGGGCTCGACGAGGTCCAGGCCGCCGAAGAAGCGGGCGACCTCGTCGCGGGTGCGGAAGCCGAGGCGGATGCCGGCCCGGGCGTACTCGGCGGTGACCTGCGCGGCCAGCTCGGAGTGGAGGTCGGAGGCGGCGTGCGACAGCACCAGGTAGCTGCCACTCGGCAGCGCGGACCGCAGCTCGCCGACGATGCCGAGCGGGTCCTGGTCCTCGGGGAGGAAGTGCAGCAGGGCGATCAGGGACAGCGCGATCGGGCGCTCGAAGTCGAGCACACCGCGGGCGTGCCGGATGATCTCGCCGGGGTCGCGCACATCGCCCTGGATGTAGTCCGTGGCGCCTTCCCTGCTGCTGATCAGCAGGGCCTCGGCGTGCCGCAGCACGATCGGGTCGTTGTCCGTGTAGACGACCTTCGCGGTGGGGACGACGGCCTGCGCTATCTGGTGCAGGTTCGGCTCGGTGGGGATGCCCGTGCCGATGTCGAGGAACTGGTCGATGCCCTGTCCGGCCAGCCAGGCGGCCGCCCGCTGCATGAACTGGCGGTTCTGCCGGGCGGCGTCCCGCGCCTCGGGCGGCAGTTTCTCCCCCACGGCCTCGTCGACCGGGTAGTTGTCCTTGCCGCCGAGGAGCCAGTCGTAGACCCGCGCCGGATGCGCCTTGCTGGTGTCTATGTGCGGAGGGTCGGTGGGTGTGCCGGTCGGCATGGCGAAGTCCGTCCCAGAGTGGATCGAGGGTGCCTGACGATCATCAAGTCTGGCACAGCAACGGGTGTACGGAGGACAGGAGTTCGACCCGGGCGGGTCACGGCGGCGGTGCCGTGCTGGCGCGCACCACCAGCCGGGTCGGCACGAGCGTGGTACCCGGCTCGGGACCGTCCTGGCGCACCTTGCTCAGCACCGCCTGCACACAGAGCCGCCCCACCTCGGCGAAGTCCTGGTGGAGGGTGGTCAGCGGGGGCAGGAAGGAGGACGCCTCGGGGATGTCGTCGAAGCCGACGACACTGACGTCCTCGGGTACGCGCCGGCCTCGTTCGTGCAGGGCGCGCAACAGGCCCAGCGCCATCTGGTCGTTGGCGGCGAAGACGGCCGTGCACTCCTGACGGGCGGCGAGTTCGAGGCCGGCCCGGTAGCCGGAGTCCGCGGACCAGTCGCCCCGGACGAGCGGCGGCGGCACCCGGCCGGCCTCGGTGAGTGCCGCGCGCCAGGCGTCCGTACGGCGCTGGGCGGCGAACGAGTCCTCGGGGCCGCCGAGATGCCAGACCGTGCGGTGGCCGAGGCCGAGCAGATGCTCGACGGCGGCGCGGGTGCCGCCCGCCTGGTCGGTGTCGACGACCGTGTAGTGGTCGCCGGCGTCGGAGTCGACCACCACGACGACCTGGACGTGCGGCGGGAGCTGGATCATCGCCGCGTCCAGGAGGTGGACCTCCATGATGACGATGACGGCGTCGACGGCGAGTTCCTCGAGCCGGGAGAACGCCCCGCGCACCTCGTCCTGGGTCGGCACGGCCACCGGCAGGAGCGTCACGGCGTAGCCCTCGCGCGCGGCGGAGGTGGCGATCGCCTCCAGGGTACGGACGTTGCCGGTGGTGGACAGGGTGAAGATGATGACGCCGATGGTGCGGAACTCGCCGCGTTTGAGGGCGCGGGCGGCGCTGTTGGGCCGGTAGCCGAGCTCCTTCATCGCGGCCAGCACCTGACGGCGCGTCTCCTCGTTCACACCGGCGTAGCCGTTGGAGACGCGGGAGACGGTCTGGGAGGAGACGCCCGCCAGGCGGGCCACGTCGGCCATGGAGGCCGTGGTCCGGGCGCCGCCCCGAGTGCGGCGCGCGCCGCCGCCGGGTCCGGGTACGTTCGCGGGCGTTCTTTCGGCCGTGTCCACTCGCCGTCAGCACCTTCCTGCCGTTGTCCGCGTCACGGTTTCCCCAGGAAACCCTTGACCGCCCTGAGAGGGCAGTGTAAACATTCCGCCATCCGATGTTTACGTAAACATAGCAGCTGGGCAGCGCTTCACGGCCTCCGGTGTTTACGCAAACATCATGTGCAGGGGGGGGTGCCGTCCGGCTCACACGCCGGGCGGCGCCGGTCCGGATCGGTGACGAGCGAGGAACGACATGACGACGCTGCAACCGCCGGCGGCCACAGGCCCCCGGCAGGCCCCACCCGCGGCGAGACGGGACCGCCGGTCCTGGACCGGGTGGGGCTTCATCGGTCCGTTCGTGGCCGTGTTCGCCCTGGTCTTCCTGGCGCCGATCGTGTACTCGATCTATCTGAGCCTCTTCCGTGACCAGCTCATCGGCGGCACCACGTTCGTCGGGCTCGACAACTACCAGCAGGCGTTCCAGGACGAGCGGTTCTGGGCGGCCCTCGGCCGGGTCACGCTCTTCCTGTGCGTCCAGGTGCCGATCATGCTCGGCATAGCACTGCTGGCGGCCCTGGCCCTGGACAGCGGCCGGCTCTACGGCAAGAGCTTCTTCCGCATCACGATCTTCCTGCCCTACGCCGTTCCCGCCGTGGTCGCCACCCTCATGTGGGGCTTCATGTACGGCACGAAGTACGGCCTGGTCGGCGACATCAACGGGGCGTTCGGCGTCACACTGCCCGACCCGCTCTCCCCCGACCTGGTGCTTGCCTCCATCGGCAACATCGTCACCTGGGAGTTCGTCGGCTACAACATGCTGATCTTCTACTCGGCGCTGCGTGTCATCCCGAACTCCCTGTACGAGGCGGCGGAGATCGACGGTGCCGGACAGCTCCGTGTGATCACCGCGATCAAACTGCCCGCGATCCGGGGCGCGCTGGTCATCGCGACGATCTTCTCCATCATCGGCAGTTTCCAGTTGTTCAACGAGCCGAACATCCTTCGCCCGCTCGCACGCAACGCCCTGACCACCGACTACACGCCCAACTTCTATACGTACTCGCTGTCCTTCAACGGCCAGCAGCACAACTACTCCGCGACGGTGGCCATCATCATGGGCCTGATCACGATGGTGATCGCCTACGTCGTGCAGCTGCGCGGCATGCGCAAGGGAGCGTGACCCGATGAGCACCCCTCTCACCACAGCCTCCCCGGCCGCTCCCGCCAAGGTCCCCGGCCGCGGCGCGCCGAAGCTGCGCACGACGCGCCGGCGCACCGCCGGCAAGCCCCGGCGCAGCGTGCTGCTGACCGTGCTGACCTCCCTGATCGTCCTCTACACCGTGGTGCCGCTGGTCTGGCTGGTCATCAACGCCACCAAGACACAGACGGGGCTGGCCGACTCGTCCGGGATGTGGTTCGCCGACGACTTCGCGCTGTGGGACAACATCCGGGACACGTTCACGTACCACGACGGCGTGTTCGGGCGCTGGCTGCTGAACACCCTGCTGTACGTGGTGCTGGGCGCCGGCGGGGCCACCTTCCTGGCGGTCCTCGGCGGTTACGCGCTGGCGAAGTTCGACTTCCCCGGCAAGCGCGGTGTCTTCGCCACGGTCATCGGCGCGGTGGCCGTCCCCGGTACGGCCCTCGCGGTGCCCACCTTCCTGATGTTCAGCAAGATGGGCCTGACCGACACCCCGTGGGCGGTGATCATCCCCTCGCTGGTCTCGCCGTTCGGTCTGTACCTGATGTGGGTGTTCGCCACCGAGGCGATCCCCACCGAACTCCTCGAGGCCGCCCGCATCGACGGGGCCGGCGAGGCGCGCACCTTCTTCACCGTCGCCCTGCCGCTGCTCGCCCCCGGCATCGTGACCGTGCTGCTGTTCACCACGGTCGCCACCTGGAACAACTACTTCCTGCCGCTGATCATGCTCAAGGACCCGGACTGGTATCCGCTGACGCTCGGTCTGAGCGCGTGGAACTCCCAGGCCGAGACCATCGGCGGCGAGGTCATCTTCAACCTGGTGATCACCGGTTCGCTGCTCACCATCCTGCCGCTCATCGTCGCGTTCCTGCTGCTGCAGAAGTACTGGCAGTCGGGTCTCGCCGCGGGCAGCGTCAAGGAATGACCGGGCCGCTGCCGGCCACCCCTCCAGACCCCACACCCCGCACCATCACCCTCACCACGACCCGCCCACGAAGAAGTGGAAGCACTCACATGCGCAGAAACACCGGCCGCCTGCTGCGCGGCATCGCCCTGCTCTCCGCGGTGGCCCTGGGCGCCACCGCCTGCGGCGGCTCCGACGACGACTCCACCGGCGAGGCGGTCTCCGCCTCGGACGTCCAGGCGGCCCTCGAGAAGGGCGGCACGGTGACGGTGTGGTCCTGGGAGCCCACGCTGAAGTCGGTCGCCGCCGATTTCCAGAAGAAGTACCCGAAGGTCAAGATCAACCTCGTCAGCGAGCGGTCGGGCGACAAGCACTACACCGCGCTGTCGAACGCGATGTCGGCCGAGAAGGGCGTCCCGGACGTCGCGCAGATCGAGTACTTCGCGGTGAACCAGTACGCCCTCGGCAAGGGTCTGACCGACCTGGCCTCCTTCGGCGCCGACAAGCTGGCCGACAAGTACACGCCCGGCCCGTGGAACGCCGTGACGCAGGACAAGGCGGTCTACGGCCTGCCGATGGACTCCGGCCCGATGGCGATGTTCTACAACAAGCGGATCTTCGACAAGTACGACATCGCCGTCCCCGCCACCTGGGACGAGTACGTCGACGCCGCGCGCAAGCTGCACAAGGCCGACCCCAAGGTCTACATCGCCAACGACGCGGGCGACGCCGGCTTCACCACCAGCATGCTGTGGCAGGCCGGTTCGCGTCCCTACAAGGTCGACGGCACCAATGTGAAGATCGACTTCAGTGACGCGAAGGCCAAGCAGTACACGGACACCTGGCAGAAGCTGATCGACGAGAAGCTTGTCGCCCCGGTCAACGGCTGGACCGACGAGTGGTACAAGGGCCTCGGCGACGGCACCATCGCCACCCTGACCACCGGTGCCTGGATGCCCGCCAACTTCGTCAGCGGCGTGCCGAACGCGGCCGGCGACTGGCGCGCGGCCCCCATGCCGGTCTGGGCCAAGGGCGACAAGAGCAGCGCGGAGAACGGCGGCAGCTCGCTGACCCTGCCCGCGCTGGGCAAGAACAAGGAACTCGCCTACGCCTTCGTGGAGTACGCCAACTCCGGTGAGGGCGTCGGTACCCGCGTCGGGGAGGGCGCCTTCCCGGCCACCAAGGCGGAACTGCAGTCCGCCGACTTCCAGAGCACCAAGTTCGAGTACCTCGGCGGCCAGGAGGCGAACAAGATCTTCGCCGAGTCCGCCGCCAACGTCGCCAGCGACTGGTCGTACCTGCCGTTCCAGCAGTACGCCAACTCGATCTTCAACGACACGGTCGGCAAGGCCTATGTCTCGGGCACCACGCTCGCGGACGGTCTGAAGACCTGGCAGGACGCCTCGGTGAAGTACGCCGAGGAGCAGGGCTTCACCGTCGAGAAGTAACACCCGTCGGGCGGCGCGGACCCCCGCGCCGCCCGGTGTCCCCACCCGGAAGGACCGCCATGATCTCCACCCTCCTGTCCCGCGCCGGCGGGGCGGACGGTGACCCCGCCCCCCGTCTCGTCTACGGCGCCGACTACAACCCCGAGCAGTGGCCCCGCACCGTGTGGGAGGAGGACGTCCGGCTGATGCGCGAGGCCGGCGTGAACCTCGTATCCGTGGGGATCTTCTCCTGGGCGCGGCTGCAACCGTCCGAGGACACCTGGGACTTCGCCTGGCTCGACGAGGTGATGGACCTGCTGCACAAGGGTGGCATCGGGGTCGACCTGGCCACCGCCACCGCCTCCCCGCCGCCCTGGCTGACCACGGCCCACCCGGAGATCCTTCCGGTCACGGCCACCGGCGAGACGCTGTGGCCGGGGGCACGCCAGCACTGGCGTCCCACCTCGCCCGTCTTCCGCCGCCACGCCCTGCGCCTGGTCCGCGAGCTGGCGACCCGCTACGCCGGGCATCCGGCGCTCGTCGCCTGGCATGTGAACAACGAGCTGGGCTGCCACAACGTCTACGACTACTCCGACGACGCGGCCCGCGCCTTCCGGGACTGGCTGCGCGCCCGCTACTCCACGGTGGACGCGCTCAACAGCGCCTGGGGAACGGCGTTCTGGTCGCAGCGGTACAGCGACTGGGAGCAGATCCTGCCGCCCCGGCTGGCCGCCTCGCATCCCAACCCGACGCAGCAGCTGGACTTCAAGCGGTTCTCCTCGGACGCGCTCAAGGACCATCTGCGCGCGGAGCGGGAGATCCTGCGGGAGCTCACCCCGGACGTCCCCGTCACCACCAACTTCATGGTGATGGGCAACACCAAGGGCATGAACTACTCCGACTGGGCCGACGAGATCGACTTCGTCTCCAACGACCACTACGTGCACCCCGGCCCGCAGGACCGCGACGAGCTGTCCTTCTCCGCCAATCTCACCAGCGGCATCGCCGGCGGGCGGCCCTGGTTCCTGATGGAGCACTCCACCAGCGCCGTCAACTGGCAGCCGGTCAACGTGGCCAAGCGCCCCGGTGACCTGGCCCGTGACTCGCTGCTGCATGTGGCGCACGGCGCCGACGCGGTCTGCTTCTTCCAGTGGCGGCAGTCTGCGGCGGGCGCCGAGAAGTACCACTCGGCGATGGTCCCGCACGCCGGTGCGGACAGCGACCTGTTCCGCGCGGTGGCCGAACTCGGGGCCGGCCTGAAGACGCTCGCCCCGGTCGCCGGGTCCGAGCGGGAGCCCGCCCGGGTCGGCATCGTCTACGACTGGGAGTCGTGGTGGGCGAGCGAGCAGGACTCCCACCCGACCGCGCTGCTCGACTACCGGCAGGAGGCGCTCGACTGGTACTCGGCGCTGCTCGCGCTCGGTATCCGTGCCGACCTCGTCACCACCCGGGCCGATCTGCACCGCCACCAGGTGCTGATCGCCCCCGTGCTGCACATGGTCCCGGCCGACCTGGCGAAGACGCTGACCCGGTACGCCGAACAGGGCGGCCATCTGATCACCACCTACTTCTCCGGTGTCGTCGACGAGCACGACCATGTGTGGCTCGGCGGCTATCCGGGCGCGCTGCGGGATCTGCTCGGCATCCGTATCGAGGAGTTCGGTCCGCTGCTCGCCGGTGACACCGTGGAGCTCGACGACGGCACGACCGGCACCCTGTGGACCGACCGGATCACCGTGACCGGTGCCGGGACCGAGGTCCTGGCCCGCTACCGCAGCGGCGAGCAGGCGGGCAGGCCCGCCGTCACCCGGCGTGGGACAGGCACGGGTTCCGCCGCGTACGTGTCCACGCGGCTCGGTGTCGAGGGACTGACCTCGCTGCTGCCGCGGCTGCTCGAGCGGGCCGGCGTGGAGAGCGAACTGCCCGCCGGGGTACGGGGGCTGATCGAGCCGGTCGTCCGGCGCGGCGACGGAGGCCGGTTCCTGTTCCTGGTGAACCGGACCGACGACACGGTTCCGGTCCCCGGCATCGAGGGAGAGGTGCTCGTCGGCACCACCGACGCCGAGGGCGCCCTCACGCTCGGGCCCCGCGCGGTCGCCGTACTGCGGCAGCCGGCCGCCTGACACACCCCACCACTCCCCCGGAACGGCACATGCCCGTTCCGGGGGCCGTCCCCTCCCGCCGGTCTCCGGTGCGGCGGGAGGGTCCACCGAAGCGCGACCACACCTCAATGTCGGGAGCACTGACGATGGCACACCGTACCCGCAACAGACGGTTCCTCACGGCCGCCGGGCTGACCGCGGCCCTGGCCACCGGGGCCGCCCTGATCCCCGGCCCGACGTCCGCCGCCGCCCGAGCCGCGGACCTCCCCTCCGTCACCGTACGACCGGACCCCTCGTACCAGCAGGAGGAGTTCGAGGGCTGGGGCACCAGCCTGGTCTGGTTCGCGAACGCGACCGGCGACTACCCGCCCGAGATACGCGAGAAGCTCGCCCGGCTGCTGTTCGGCGACGACGGCCTCGCCCTGAACATCGCCCGCTACAACGTCGGCGGCGGCAACGCGCCCGGCGTTCGGGACTATCTGCGGGCCGGAGGCGCGGTCGAGGGCTGGTGGAAGGCGCCCGAGGGCACCACCCGCGAGGACACCGGCTGGTGGGACGCCGAGGACCCCGCCGACTGGAACGAGAACGCCGACGCCGCGCAGCGGTGGTGGGTGGACCGGGTCAAGAAGGACATCACCCACTGGGAGACCTTCAGCAACTCACCGCCCTGGTTCATGACGGTCAGCGGCTATGTGTCCGGCGGATTCGACCCCACCGCCGACCAGTTGAAGACGGAGTCGGTCGACGACTTCGCCGCCTATCTGGCGGGCGCCACCCAGCGGCTGGAGAAGGCGCACGGCATCGAGGTCGACACCGTCGACCCCTTCAACGAGCCGAACACCAACTACTGGAGCACCCGGCTCGGCGCGGACGGCGAACCCGTCGGCGGACGTCAGGAGGGCGCCCACATCGGCCCCGCACTCCAGGAGAAGGTCCTCCACGCGCTCGCCCCGGCGCTGAAGAAGGCGAAGACCAGGGCGGGAATCGCCGCCATGGACGAGACCAACCCGTCGATCTTCGCGCAGAACTGGAACGCCTACTCGCCCGAAGCGCGTGACCTCGTCGGCCAGATGAACGTCCACACCTACGGCACCGGTCAGCGCACCACCGTGCGGGACATCGCCAAGGCCGAGGACAAGCGGCTGTGGATGAGCGAGGTCGAGGGCGACTGGGGCGACGGACAGAGCTTCACCGACATGCGTCCCGGTCTGGGGCTGGCCCAGCGCATCGTGGACGATCTGCGGGAACTGGAGCCGCGCGCCTGGGTGTTCTGGCAGCCCGTCGAGGACTACGACAACATGAGACCGGGAGGTGAGTCCGCCAAGGGCGGCAACTGGGGTGAGATCCAGCTCCCCTTCAGCTGCACCGATGAGGACACCCTCGAAACCTGCCCCATCCACACGAACACCAAGTTCGACACCGCCCGCAACTTCACCCACTTCATCAAGCCGGGCGACCGGCTGATCAAGGTGGACGACACCTCCAGCGCGGCCGCGGTCACCAAGAACGGCAAGGGCGCCTCAGTCGTCCACGTCAACAGCACCACCGAGGCGCGCAAGGTCACCGTCGATCTGTCCAGGTTCCGGCACATTGGCCGGAACGCGACCGTCACCCCCGTCGTGACCAGCGCCGACGGCAAGCTGGAGCGGCACCGGGCCGTCAAGGTCACCGACCGTGCGGCCACGTTCGCGGTGCCGGCCCAGTCGGTGACGTCCTTCGAGGTCAAGGGCGTCTCCGGCGTCGCGGAGGACGCCTCGCCGCTGCGCAGGGGCCACACCTACACGCTGACCGGTGTGCAGAGCGGCAAGGCGGTCACCGTCGCGGACGACGGCACGCACCTCGTCATCGGCACCGGTGACGACTCGGCCGCCCAGCGGTGGCGGCTGAGCGCGGTGCGCCCCGGTGACGGGGTGCGCGGTCGCTACGAGTTCACCAATCCGGTGAACGGCGGGCGGCTGACCGTCCGGGACGACGTGCCCGTCGCCGAGCCCCGCACCGGCAAGCGGGACCCGGCCGCCGAGTGGCTCCTGTCGACCACCGGCGACGGCACCTGGACGCTGGTCAACGCGGCCACCGGGCGCCTCCTCGAAGTCGGGGGCCAGGCCACGCACGAGGGCGCCGCCGTCACCACCTGGGGGCCCAACTCCGGTGCCAACCAGCGCTGGACGGTCACGGACGTCACGGGCTGACCTCCGCTCCCGAATCCGGCCGCGTCACCGCCCGGTGGTGCGGCCGGACCGCTTTCCCGACACCTTCTGGAGAACACCAGTGGCACACGACGACGACGCCGAGCGCGAGGTGCGCCGCCGTATGGCGGCCCACGAGCTGTATACCGACGCCGCACCCGGCCTCGAACGGCTCGAGGAGGAACGGCTGCGCGGCAAGGAACTCGCCGCCGAGTACAACGCCACCGGCCCGCGCGACCAGGAGACCCGCCACGCCCTGCTGGGCCGGCTCCTCGGCTCGGTCGGCCGCGGTGTGTGGATCGAGCCGCCGCTGCACGTCGCCTACGGAACGAACACGCACCTGGGCGACGACGTGTACGTCAACTTCGGCCTCACCCTGGTCGACGACGTCGAGGTCTTCGTCGGCGACCGCGTGATGTTCGCACCGCATGTCACGATCACCAGCACCGGCCATCCCGTCCACCCCGAACTGCGGCGGGACGGCAGCCAGTTCTCGGCGCCGGTGCGCATCGGGGACGACGTGTGGATCGGGGCCGGCGCGGTGCTCCTGCCCGGGGTGACCGTCGGGCGGGGCTCGGTCGTCGGCGCGGGCAGTGTGGTGACCGCCGATGTGCCGCCGATGACCGTGGTCGCCGGCACCCCGGCCCGTGTACTGCGGGCGATCACCGACGCGGACCGGGAGTGGAGCTACCGGCCGCCGGGCACCGCGCGCCGCTGAACGGGGCGCGGCGCCGTTCACCGGGCTCCGGGTTCGGCGCCGATGGTCACCACGCGGGCCCAGTCGGGCGGCGTGTCCGGCACGTAGTCGGGGTCGTCCTCGTCCCAGGACGCCCCCACCCGGGGGAACAGGCCCACCACCGTCCGGCAGGACGGCCGGGAGTCCGGCCAGGGCGTCTGTCCGTCGGTGAGGACCACGACGACGTCCGGCCGGGGCCGGGACGCGAGGGCCTTGGCGAAGCCACCGCGCAGATCGGTGCCGCCGCCGCCCGTCAGGGGGATGCCCTCGCCGCGGCACAGCCGGTGCACCCGGCCGGCCGCCGCGTCGCAGGACACCACGGACACCATGTCGCGGCGGCCGCCCACGGCCCGGGAGATCGCGGTGACCTCCAGCAACGCGCTGCCCAGTTCGGCGTCGCTGACCGAGCCCGAGGTGTCGATGACGACCGACACCCTGGGCGGCGTACGCCGCAGGCTCGGCAGCACCGCGCCGGGCACCCCGGCCGAGCGCCGGGCCGGCCGTCCGTAGCTGTAGTCGTCGCCCGCGCCCGAGCCGGAGACCGCCGCGCGCAGTGCCGCGCCCAGCAACTCCCGCCAGGGCTGCGGTGGATGGAACGCCTCCTCCGCCCAGCGCCGCCAACCCTGCGGCGCGTCGCCCGGCCGGGCTCTGATGCCCTGCGCCACACGGAACCGTACGGCGTCCCGCTCCTGCTCGCTGAGCCCGTGCGCGCCGTCCGGGCCCAGGTCCCAGACCCGTTCGAGTCCGTCGGCACCGCTGCCGCAGTCCAGCCAGACCATGCCCTGGGTGTACGGGCCGAGCGTGAACTGGCGCAGATAGTCCTCCATCAGCTCCCCTGCGGTGAGCCCCAGGGTGCTCGGCAGCACCACGTCGCCGGGGCGGGCCAGCCCGTCGCCGTAGATGTCGTCGTTGATCTCGCAGTCGGCGGCGATGTTCATCCGCAGCCGCTCCCCCGCGCCGTGCAGTCCGCGTTCGCGGGCGACGCGGTCGCCGCGTCCGTGGTGGTCGCGCAGCAGATGCGACACCTCGTGCACCCAGACGCCGGCCAGTTCCTCCTCCGGTGTGGCGGCCACGAACGCCGGTGAGACATAGCAGCGCCAGTGCCGGTCGACGGCCATCGTGGGGACGCGCCGGGACTCGACGGGGTGCAGTGCGAACAGGGCGGTGGCGAGGTAGGGGCGGGCGCGGGCGGCCTGCAGCCGGGCGGCGAGCAGCTTGTCCAGGTCGAGGGCGGGGGCGGGGGCGGCCGGTGTCTTTGGCGGGTGCGTGGTCATCGGCCGGCCGTGATGCGGGCGGCGGCGTGGTCCGCGCGCCGGGAGAGGGCCACGGCGGAGGTGAGCCGTTCGATGGTCGGCGGTACGTCCCACTCCTCGCGGCGCAGCGTGGCGAGGGTGGTGGCGGGGACGACGACCAGGTCGGGCGCGCCGGTGTCGGCGGCGCGGGCGAGGAGGGCCCAGGCGGCGTCCCAGCGGGACCGCTCGGGGCGGGCGCGCACGGCGGCCACCACCGCGTCGAGCACGGCCTGGCGCAGATCGCCCCGCTGGGGCAGTTCGGCGCCGGCCGGGTCGGCGAGCAGCAGTTCGGGGTCGGGGAGGTCCAGCCGGTCGAGGCTGGCCAGGAGTTCCAGGCCGGGTCCGTCGCCGACGGTGCCGCGGACCAGCAGGGAAAGGACGTCGCGGTCGGAGCCGGCGGCGGTCGCGAAGGCGATCAGCGTCAGGGTCATGTCCCAGCTGCGCGGGGAGGGCCAAGGGCCGCCCCGGCGGGTCTCGCTGCCGGGCAGCCGGTGCACGAGCGTGGGCCGTGCGGTGAGGAACGCGCACACCGCACGGCGGGCGAACTCCACGGCCGCGGCGAGCCGGTCGGGGTCGAGGCGGGGCAGGGTGGCGCGGGGCCAGGTTCCGCCGAGGCCGCGGACGACGACCTCGGGGTCGTGGGTCCAGTTCAGGTGCACGAACCGGTTGGCCAGCGGCGGGCTGAGCTCCCAGCCGTCGGCCGCCGAGGCGCGCGGGTTGGCGGCGGCGACGATCCGTACGCCGGGCGGCAGCCGGAGGGCACCGATCCGGCGTTCCAGCACCAGTCGCAGCAGGGCGGCCTGGACGGCGGGCGGCGCGGTGGACAGTTCGTCGAGGAAGAGCAGGCCCCGGCCGGCCCTCACCAGGCGTACGGCCCAGTCCGGCGGGGCCATGGGGACGCCCTGTTCGGCGGGGTCGTCGCCGACGATGGGCAGCCCGGAGAAGTCGGACGGCTCGTGGACGCTGGCGATCACGGTGGTCAGGGGGAGGTCCAGGGACGCGGCCAGTTGGTTCAGGGCGGCGGTCTTGCCGATCCCCGGCTCGCCCCACAGCAGGACGGGCAGGTCGGCGGCGACGGCCAGGGTCAGTGCCTCCAGCTGGGTGTCGGGGCGGGGTTCGGTGGAGGTGTCGCGCAGGAGGGTGAGCAGTTCACCGGCGACGTCGAGTCGGGAGGGAGGGGTGGCGAGGGCGTGCGAGGACATGGGTGATCACCTGTGGGTGTGCGTGGTGGGCGGGACGTGGGTCCCGGTGGGTCGGGTCGACGGTGACGGGAACGGGTGTCACCGTGAGGTCGGTCGAGCATGGCGGGGCGTCGGCCCCGGTGGGTCTGGTCGACGGGGACGGGTGTCACCGTGAGGTCCGTCGAGCGCGGTGGGTCCCCCTGAGCTCAGTCGACGGTGGCGTGGCGTGGGTGGGCGCGGCGGTTTTCGGGGCGGGGGCGGGCCGGGTAGAGCCATGCCGGTGCGGGGCCGCTCAGACCCGACCGGTAGAGCCCGTAGGTGATCCGCCGGTGTGCGGCCGCCTCGAGTTCGTCCCGCAGGGGCCCGCCTCGCAGGCGCGCGTTCGGGCCGAGCAGGTTCTCGACGACGGCGAGCGCCCCGGCGATGTCGCCGTGGTCGAGGCGTTCGCGGACGCCCGTGAGGCAGTCCGGCCGCCGGTGGGCGCGATCGATGACCCGCAGGCAGGGCAGCGGGGTGCCGGTCAGTTCGGCCAGCAACTCCTCCCGCCGGATCTCGTCCGGGGCATGGTCCAGGGGGACCAGTACGCCGTCGACCAGCCCGATCCGGTGGCGTGCGCCTCGGCACTCCACGAGGTGGGGCTGTCCGGTCCGCCCGGGTGCCGGGGGCGGACCGGTCGCCGTACGGTCCGGTACGAGTGCGGCTGCGACCAGGGGATGCAGCCGCTCGGCCTCGATCGCTCCGGTGCGGAGCAGGTCGAGGTCGGGCAGGACATGGGTGGCCGCGTCGGGGAGGACGGGCAGGGGCGGGCCGGACGCGGCAGGGGCGGCGGGTGCGGAGCGCAGCGTCGTGTCACCGCCGTCGTCGGGGACGGTCAGCAGCAGCCGGTGTGCGGCGCCGATCCGGACGGTGAGGGTCCCGGCCGTACGCCCGGCGTCGCGCAGGACGATACGGGCCTCGTCTGCCCAGCGGTCCACGGCGCAGTGGTGTCCTGGCGGGAGGAGTCCGGGTGGTTCGGGTCCGGTCGCCTCCCGGTCCGCGCCTGAGCGGGCCGGTAGTTCGCCGGTTCTGCGGGCGTCCCACAGGTGGCGGTGCAGGTCCAGGCGGAACCGGGGAGCGGGACGCGGATGCGGGTGGTGCCGGGCGGCGGCGCCGAGCCGGCCGGTGTCCCACAGGGCGAGGCCGATGCGCTGGCCGCCGTCCGCCCACGCGGGCGGGGTCCGGACGACGAGGTGCACCGGGTCCTCATGGCCGTAGCGGGCCAGGGCGACGGTGAGTCCGGGGCGCAGCAGTCCGTCGGGGGCGACTCTCGGCATGTGCCAGCGCAGCAGATCGGGCGCCAGGTGCCGCAGATCGGACCTGACTCGGGACGCGAGGTCGCGGCCGTGGGTGCGGGCCAGGGTACGCAGGTGGAGGTCGACGTCGAAACCCGCCGCGGCACAGGCACCGGCCCAGTCACCGACGTGCCGGCGGGCGGTGGCGGTCTCGATCATGGAGGGCGGCACGGCGTACTCCCGTACGCGCCGCCAGAGGGAAAGGCGGGGATTCCCGTTCGCGATGTGTGGGTGCATCAGCACTCACCTTGCGCGGACGGGACCCCCATTCCGAGGACGGAGTGAGTGGTCATCGCGGCGAGCATAGCCCGCCGCGCGACGATCTGTCAGGTGGCTTCCGCGGTCGGCGGTGGCGGGCCTCCGGTTCGGCGATCGGGTCGAGCGTTCGGCCGGACCGGGTGTTCACCGGGCACGAGACCGCCGCCGGTCATCCGACGGACCGGCGGCGGTGGGTCGGCGCGGAACTACCGGCGCCCGCGCATCAGTACGTACAGGAAGTACGGCGTCCCGATCACGGCCGTCATCAGACCGGCGCCCAGCTGGGCGGGCGCGATCACGGTGCGGCCCAACAGGTCCGCCGTGCACACCAGCACGGCGCCGAGGAGCAGCGCGACGGGCAGGACGCGGGTGTGGCGTCGTCCGACCAGGGCCCGCGCCGCGTGGGGCGCGACCAGGCCGACGAAGCCGATGGTGCCCGCGGCGGCGACGGCGGTGGCGCTGAGCAGCACGCTCAGCACGAGGAATCCCAGTCGTCCGCGCGCCAGGTCGAGCCCGAGCAGCCGGGGGGTGTCCTCGTCGAGGGAGACCAGGTCGAGTTCCCGGTGCCGTACGCCGGCCAGCGTGATGCCGACGGCGAGGACGATCGCGAGGGGGAGGACGTCGGGCATGTTCCGGCCGTACGTGGAGCCCGACAGCCAGGTGAGGGCCTTGTTCGCGTTGAACGGGTCGGTGAGCACGATCAGCAGGCTGATCAGGGCCGTCGTCGCGGTCGCGGTGCCGATACCGACGAGCACCAGCCGGTTCTGCTGGTAGCCCCCGCGCGCGGCGAGGCCGAACACGACGACCGCGGTGACCGCCGATCCCGCGAAGGCCGCTCCGGCGACGCTCCACCCCCCGACGACGGGGACCGTCGTCACGAGGATCACCGCGCCGAGCGCGCCGCCGCCGGAGACGCCCAGGACCGCGGGTTCCGCCAGCGGGTTGCGGGTGACGGCCTGCACCAGGGTTCCGGCCAGTGCGAGCGCCGCTCCCGCGAGGAGCGCGGCGAACACCCGGGGCATCCGGGTGTCCAGGACGAAGGTGACCGTCCTGCCCGCCCTGCCCTGCGCCCAGTTGACCACGTCGCCCAGCAGCAGCTTGCTGTCGCCCAGCAGGACGGCGGCGACGGTGACGCCGGCCACGGCGGCCGCCAGCACGATGAGTGTGGTGACGAAGACGGCGTGGCTGCGGATGCGCAGCTTGTCCGGTGCGGCGGCGCCGGCGGTGTCGCGCAGCCGGGCGGCCATCACGATCAGGAACACCGCGCCGACGAGGCTCGTGACGACTCCGGTCGGTACGGCGACGGCGGTGTCCGCGTCGACGAAGGCGCGCAGCAGCACGTCCGCGCCGAGCACGAGTGCGGCGCCGACGAGTCCGGCGAGCGGGACGCCGGTCCGCAGCCGCAGGACGCCCCGGGCCCAGCGGGCGAGCGGGCGGACCAGGGCCGGGGCGCACAGGCCGACGAAGCCGATCGGGCCGGCCAGGGTGACGGCCGCCGAGGAGAGCAGCGTCGCCAGCACGACGGCGGTGACGCGGGTGGCCCGCACCGGGACGCCGAGTCCGCGGGCCGCGTCGTCACCGAGGGCGAGGGCGTCGACGCGGCGGGCGATGAGCAGCAGTCCGATGAGTCCGACGGCGGCGACGGGCAGCATCTGGAGGACGCCGTCGAAGCCGTTCTGGCCGATGTTGCCCTGGTTCCACCGGTAGAGGCCCTCGGTCTCCTGCGGGAACAGCAGGAGCAGTCCCTCGGTGACGGCGGTGAGGCCGAGGGCGAGCGCGGTGCCGGCGAGTACGAGCCGTACGGTGCCGGAGCCGAGGCCCGACAGTCCGAGGACGACGGCCGCCGCCGCGAGTCCGCCGGCGAAGGCGACGCCCGAGGAGGCGAGCACCGGCAGGGACACTCCGGTGACGGCGGCGACGCCGAGGGCGAGGTAGGAGCCCGCGTTGACGGCGAGGGTGTCCGGGGAGGCCAGGACGTTGCGGCTGACGGCCTGCAGGGCGAGGCCGGCCATGCCGAGGGCGGCGCCCACGAGGAGTCCGGCGGTCATCCGGGGCAGCCGTGAGGCGATGACGACGGACGCGTCTGCCGTGTCGGCCCGGCCGGTGAGGGCCTTGAGGACCTCGGCGGGGCCGACGGCGGCGGTGCCCTGGGTGATGTCGACGACGGCGAGGGCCGCGACCAGGAGCACGAGCGCGGTCGTCACCGCGGCCGCGCCCGTCCGGGACGGCACCGTCTCCGGACGGGCGATGGGGGTGGTGGCGGTGACGGCCATCGCGCTACTTCGTCAGCGACGCGACGAGGGCGTCGGTGTACGCCTCCATCGAGCCGGTGCCGCCGAACATCCAGATGCCGTCGTCCAGCCGGTGGACGTCACCGGACTTCACGAACGGCAGGGACTTCCATATGGAGTTGTCGGCGAGCTCCTTGCCGAAGGGGTCGCTGGTCGCGTCGTCGTCGTTGCCGATGTAGGCGAACTGGACCTTGCCCAGGCCGGTCAGGCCCTCGACGTCGGTGGCGGCCAGGCCGTAGGCCTCGTCGCCCTCGAGCTTCCAGGCGTTCTTCAGTCCCAGCCGCTCGTTGACGGCGCCGATGAGCGAACCGGAGGTGTAGGGGCGCAGGGAGACCTGGCCCGCGTTGACGTAGCCGTCGGCGAAGGCGATCTCCGCGCCGTCCAGGCCGGCTTCGGTGAGGGCCTTCTGCCCTTCGGCGAGCTTGGTGTCGAAGTCCTTCTTCAGGGTGGTGGCGCGGTCGGTGGTGCCGGTGGCCTCGGCGATGAGGTCGACGTTCTTCAGCATCTGCCCGATCGGGTCGGCGGCGTCGGCGGACTTCACCTCCAGGACCGGGGCGACCTTGCGCAACTGCTTGACGGCGTCGGGCTTCAGGTCGGTGGTGGCGACGATGAGGTCGGGCTGGAGCGAGGCGATGGTGTCCATGCTGGGCTCGCCGCGGGTGCCGATGTCCTTGGGCTCGTTCTTCAGCGGGACGGCGGAGTCCCAGGTGCCGTAGCCCTTGACGTCGGCGACGCCCACGGGGTCGACGCCGAGGGAGATCAGGTGCTCGACGACGTTCCACTCGGTGCCGACGACCTTCTTGGCGGGGCCGTCGAGTTCCACCTTCGCGCCGGTGGCGTCGGTGAGGGTGATGGCCTGCGCGGACTCCTTGGCGGTCGCATCGTCGTCGGCCGCGGGTTCGGTGGTGCCGCAGGCCGCCAGCAGGAGGGCGGCGGCGGTGGCCAGGGGCGCGGTGAGCAGGAGGCGTCTCATGAGGTGGTGCCGAGCCTTTCGCTTCGGGTGTGGTGACGGCCGATGGCGCGGGTGCGCAGCCGGCCGGTGAGGAGGTCGGTGTCGACCTCGATGCGGATGCCGTAGACCTCGGTCAGGCGTTCCGGGGTGAGGACGTCCTCGGGGAGGCCTTCGGCGACGACGCGTCCGGCCGCGAGCAGCACGATGCGGTCGGCGACGGCGGCCGCCTGGTCGAGGTCGTGCAGGACGACGCCGACGGCGATGCCGTGTTCGTCGGCCAGGTCGCGCATGAGGTCGAGGAGTTCGACCTGGTAGCGCAGGTCGAGGTACGTGGTGGGTTCGTCGAGGAGGAGGACGCCGGTCTCCTGGGCGAGACAGCCTGCCAGCCATACTCGCTGGAGCTGTCCGCCGGAGAGGTGTTCGGCTCCGCGGCCGGCGAGTTCGGCGACGCCGGTGAGGGCGAGGGCGCGGTCCACCGCGGCGCGGCCGCCGGGGTCCGTTCCGCCCCAGCGGCCCCGGTGCGGGTAGCGGCCGAACTCGACGACGTCGCGCACGGTGAGTCCGCTGGGTGTGGGGCGACCCTGGAGCAGCAGGGCGACGCGGCGGGAGAACTCCCGGGGGCCGAGGGCGAGCGCGTCGGTGCCGGCGTCGATGGTGAGCGTGGCGCTGCGCGGCCGTTGCAGCCGGGCGACGGTGCGCAGCAGGGTCGACTTGCCGCTGCCGTTCGGGCCCACCAGGGCGGTCACTTCACCTGGGCGCAGGGTCAGCGCGGCGTCGTGCACGACGTCGGCGCCGTCGTACGCCACGGTCACGTCGGTGGCGGACAGTTGATGGCCGCGCGGGCCTGAAGTCGCCTCTTCAGCTGGGATCACGAGGCAAGGTTAGCCTACCCTTAATTCCCGTTATCAGGGGGTGACCTGCGACAAGCCCGGACCGGGTTCTGCCGGCCCGTCAGAAGGCGTAGCGGATATCCAGCCACGGCGCGTGGCGGGCGACCAGTTCCCGCAGCTCCGCGAGGGCCCGCCGCTTGACGCCGGCGCGGTAGCGGAGGTTGAGGGCGCCGTTCTGGGAGCGCTTGGTCTCCTGTGCGGCGGGCTTCCACAGCGCGTCCTCGCCGCGCGGATGCCAGCGGAGGTTGACCTCGTGCAGGTCCGCGTTGTGGGTGAGCATGATGACCTCGCAGCGCGCCTGTTGTCTGACGCGCGGCGGCAGTACGTCGTCCATGTGCCGCAGCAGTTCGGCCCAGGCGTCCTGCCAGCCGGGGCGGAGGACGACGGGTGAGAGGTTGAAGTGCACCTCGTACCCGGCGTCGAGGAAGTCCGCGGCGGCGGCGATGCGCCGGTCGACCGGACTGGTGCGCAGGTCCAGCAGGCGTGAGTCGTCGGCCGGCATCAGCGAGAAGCGGATACGGGTCCGGCCGCGCGGGTCGAGTTCCAGCAGGTCGGGGTTGACGAACTTGGTCGCGAAGGACGCTTTCGCGGTGGGCCAGTCGCGGAACGCGCGCACCAGGTCGGCGGTGTTGTCGCAGACGAGGGCGTCCACGGAGCAGTCACCGTTCTCGCCGATGTCGTACACCCATGCCCCGGGGTCGCACTGGTTCGGTTCGGTCTTGGGGCCCTGGGCCGCGACATGGCGGCCGAGGTGGGCGATGATCCCGTCGATGTTGGTGAAGAGGGTGATGGGGTTGGCGAAGCCCTTGCGGCGGGGGACGTAGCAGTACACGCAGGACAGGGCGCAGCCGTTGGACGGGCCGGGTGCGATCCAGTCGGCGGAACGGCCGTTGGGCCGGGTGGTGAGTGTCTTCTTGACGCCGAGCACGAGGGTCTCGCGCTTGATCCGCATCCAGCGGTCGGCGCTGCCCTCGTTGCCGTGCAGCTCGGGGATGCGCCAGTGGGAGTCCACCTCGATCAGCTTGGCGTCGGGGAACCGGGCGAGGATCTGCCGGCCGCGCGGCGAGGCGGCGGCGGCCGGTTCGGCGTGGATCTCCCGGATCGCGAGCAGCCGGCGCGCCTGCGCGGAGTCCCAGAAGCCGGGGGCGGACAGGGACGGCGCGTCCCCCGACGCCGCCGCCATCGCGTCGAGGCCGAAGAGCGGCTCCTGGGAGCCGGGGGACGAGGAGGGGTGGTGGCGCATGTGCAGATCGGCTTCTCGACGCGGAGACGATACGGAATGACCGCCGTCCGGATTCCACGGAACCCGGACGGCCACGGCCTCCTCCACTGTACGGCGGCGGGACCGCACCCCACGGGATCCTTGCCCCCACCCACGGCGTGCGGAGCCGGTGCGCCCGGAACCGGGTGGACGGGGTTCCCACCCGGATCGCGTCTTCACGCGGGCGCGAAGCGCTCCCAGACGCGGTGGGAGGCCAGCAGGGCGCGGACCTGGTCGAGGACCGCGGGCCCGGAGTCGGCGACCACGACGCCGGGGGCGTCGGAGGGGATACCCACCGCTTCGAGGGCGGCCTCGCCACCCGCCCACGCGCCGATCGCCTTGCCGTGCCGGAACGCCTCGGTCAGCAGCTGTCCGACCCGCGGGTCGGCCGCCGTACGCCGCCCGGCCGGCGCGCCCTTGCCGTCGCGCGCGCCGGCCGCGTCGTCGCCCGGGGCCGGCGGCCCGGCCAGCAGTACGGCGTCGTACTCGACGGACCGCGCGGTGACATAGCTGCGCTGTACCGTCAGGGCCGGCTCACCCGAGCCGAGCGTGCCGGCCGTCGGCGCCACGACCAGCGGGACCATGCCCGCCTCGAGCACGGCGTCGCGTACCGCGTGGACCCCGTCGAGGTCGCCGTCCGGACCGGCGAGGATCCCGATGACGCGGCCGTCGACGGGCCAGGTCCCCCCGATCTGCGAGAGGGCGGGGCTCGGCGCCACGTCGGCGAGCGGCACGGTGGGCCCGGGCGCCGGCAGGCCGAGCCCCGCGGCGACACCGGCGCACAGCTCGGGGTCGATGTTGGCCAGCACCTGCAGCGTCCGCTCCCTGATGGCCTGCTCGTAGCACTTGCCCAGCTCGAAGGTGTAGGCGCCGACGATGTGCTCGCGCTCCACGGGGCTCATGCTGAGCCAGAACCGGCGTGGCTGGCTGAAGTGGTCCGCGAACGACTCCGGCGCCTCGCGCACCTTCGACGCCTCCGGGATGCGCACCGGCGCCTCGATGAACGCGCTCGTGTCCGCGCCGGCGGTGAACGGGCAGCCCCCGTCGAGGGAGTTGGGCCGGTAGGGGGCCACGCCCCGGTGCACGGCGGTCTGGTGCATGCCGTCGCGCAGCATGTCGTTGACCGGTGCCTGCGGCCGGTTGATGGGCAACTGCGGGAAGTTGGGGCCGCCCAGGCGGGTGATCTGGGTGTCCAGGTACGAGAAGAGCCGTCCCGCGAGCAGCGGATCGTCGGTGACGTCGATCCCGGGCACGAGGTGGCCGACGTGGAAGGCGACCTGCTCCGTCTCGGCGAAGAAGTTGGACGGATTGCGGTTGAGGGTCATCAGCCCGACCGGACGCACCGGGGCGAGTTCCTCCGGCACGATGTTCGTCGGGTCCAGCAGGTCGATGCCCTCGAAGGTCTGCTCGGGGGTGTCGGGGAAGGTCTGGATGCCCAGCTCCCACTGCGGGTACGCGCCCGCCTCGATGGCGTCGGCGAGGTCCCGCCGGTGGAAGTCCGGGTCGACGCCGTTGATCGTCAGCGCCTCGTCCCACACCAGGGAGTGCACGCCCAGCTTGGGCTTCCAGTGGAACTTCACCAGTGTCGTGCCGCCCTCGGCGTTCACCAGCCGGAAGGTGTGGACGCCGAAGCCCTCCATCATGCGGTAGGAGCGCGGGATGCCGCGGTCGCCCATGAAGAAGATCGTGTGGTGGGTCGCCTCGGTGTGCAGGGAGACGAAGTCCCAGAACGTGTCGTGCGCGCTCTGCGCCTGCGGGATCTCCCTGTCCGGGTGCGGCTTCACGGCGTGGACGACGTCGGGGAACTTGATGGCGTCCTGGATGAAGAAGACCGGGATGTTGTTGCCGACCAGGTCGAAGACGCCCTCGCTGGTGTAGAACTTCGTGGCGAAGCCGCGGGTGTCGCGCACGGTGTCCGCGGATCCCCGCGAGCCGACCACGGTGGAGAACCGTACGAACACCGGTGTCTCGACGTCCGCCGCGAGGAACCCGGCCTTGGTCACGGCGGCCGCCGTGCCGTAGCTCTGGAACACCCCGTGCGCGCCGGCGCCGCGCGCGTGGACCACGCGCTCCGGGATGCGCTCGTGGTCGAAGTGCATGACCTTCTCGCGCAGATGGTGGTCCTGGAGCAGTACGGGGCCGCGCGGGCCCGCCTTGAGCGAGTGGTCGGTGTCGTACAGCCGGGTGCCCTGGGCGTTGGTCAGGTAGTTGCCGGACTGCGCCACCCTCGCCTGGTCGGCGCCGGTCGGCTGGCCGGTGGGCGACACGGTGGCCGGGCCGCTCTGGTCCGGCTTGGCCGGCAGCGGTTCACGGGGCCGGGTCGGCTCGGCCACGGTGGGCGGCAGGGGTCCGGGCCGGCCGGGAATGCCGTCGGACGGTGCCGATCCGTCGTCCCGCAGGCTTTCCGCGATCTTCTTCGCCGCCCGCTTGACGGGGTTGGCCTCGCTCATGGGTGACACTCCTCCGCTTCGGACCGGCCACGGACGGTGGCCGCGCGTTCAGTTGCGATGCGGGCGGCCCGACAGGACATAGCGTCTGAAAAGGGCAGCAGGCGCTGTCAACGTCTCACGCCGGGAGCACCCCCGCAGCGGGCGCCCCCCGAAGGGGTGAACCGCCCCGGCCGCGTACCCCGGGCCGGGCGGTCAAGGCATGCGGATTCGGCCCGGCGAGCCGCCCCGCGGCGGGCATCCGCTTCACCAATTCACGTCCGAGGGCTTGCCGGGGCGATGTCTCACCACTTAAATCAAAGCCTGAACTAAGCGGCCGCGCAGCCGTGTTCGTCCTCCGGCATGCCCACACGCACAGAGAGCCGCGGCACAGCGCCACCGGCCGGCCGGACGGTCAGGCCTGCGCGCACGCGGGCTCGCCCGCATCCCCACATCGCCCCAGCAGAAGGCTGACGCATGAGACAGATGAAGCATTCGAGCCGCCTCAGACGCGGAGCCCTGGGTACCGCGCTCGCCGCCACGGCGGCGCTCGTCACCCTGCCCGCCGCCCAGGCCCCGGCCGCCGCGGCCGAGACCCCGCTGTCCCAGGGCAGGACGGCCACCGCCTCCACGGCCGAGAACGCGGGCACGCCCGCGAGCGGCGCGGTGGACGGCGACACGGGCACCCGGTGGTCCTCGGCCACGAGCGACGACCAGTGGCTCCAGGTCGACCTCGGCGCCACGGCGTCGGTCACCCGGGTCGTCCTGAACTGGGAGGCCGCCTACGGCAAGGACTACAAGATCCAGTTCTCCGGGAACGGCAGCGGCTGGACCGACGCCCGCACCGTGACCGGGAGCGACGGCGGCGTCGACACCGTGGAGGTGTCGGGGCAGGCCCGCTACGTCCGTATGCAGGGCCTGGACCGGGCCACCGAGTGGGGCTACTCGCTGTGGGAGTTCCAGGTCTTCGGCACCACCGGCTCCAACCCGCCCGCCTCCTGCGGCACGGCCAACGCCGCCCAGGGCAGGCCCGCTTCGGCCTCGTCCACGGAGAACGCGGGCACCCCCGCATCCGCCGCGTTCGACGGTGACGCCGGCACCCGCTGGTCGAGCCAGGCAGCCGACCCGCAGTGGGTGCGCGTCGACCTGGGCGCCGTACGCGATCTGTGCGGGGTGGACCTCGATTGGGAGGCCGCCTACGGCAAGGACTTCCGGATCGAGGCGTCCACCGACGGGCAGAACTGGAACACCCTGAAGTCCGTCACCGGGGCGACCGGCGGCCGGTCCTCCTACGAGGTGAGCGGCTCGGGCCGCTATGTGCGCGTCCTCGGCACGGCCCGCGGGACCGGCTACGGCTACTCCCTGTGGGAGGTCGCCGTGCACACCACGTCCGACGACGGCGGCACCGGTCCGATCGAGGGCGGCGGCGATCTCGGTCCGAACGTCATCGTCGTGGACCCGTCGACGCCGAACCTGCAGCAGAAGTTCGACCAGGTCTTCGCGCAGCAGGAGAGCAACCAGTTCGGCAGCGGCCGCTACCAGTTCCTGCTGAAGCCGGGCGCGTACAACAACATCAACGCCCAACTCGGTTTCTACACCTCGGTCTCGGGCCTCGGCCTCAACCCCGACGACGTGCAGATCAACGGTGACATCACCGTGGACGCCGGCTGGTTCAACGGCAACGCCACCCAGAACTTCTGGCGTTCGGCGGAGAACCTCGCCATCAACCCCGTGAACGGCACCGACCGCTGGGCGGTCGCGCAGGCCGCTCCGTTCCGCCGGATCCACGTCAAGGGCGGCCTCAACCTCGCCCCGAACGGCTACGGCTGGGCCTCCGGCGGCTATATCGCCGACTCGACAATCGACGGCACCGTCGGCCCCTACTCCCAGCAGCAGTGGTACACGCGCGACAGTTCCGTCGGCGGCTGGACCAACGGCGTGTGGAACATGACGTTCACGGGTGTCCAGGGCGCTCCGGCGAGCAACTTCGAGACCGGCCCGTACACCACGTTCGACACCACGCCGGTCTCCCGCGAGAAGCCGTTCCTCTACCTGGACGGCAATCAGTACAAGGTGTTCGTGCCCGCCAAGCGCACCAACGCGCGCGGGGTCTCCTGGCCGGCCAACGCGGGCGGTACGTCCCTTCCGCTCGACCGGTTCTACGTGGTGAAGCCCGGCGCGACGGCCGCGACCATCAACGCCGCGCTCGACCAGGGCCTCAACCTGCTGTTCACGCCCGGTGTCTACCATCTGGACCGGACCATCGAGGTCGACCGCGCCAACACGGTCGTGCTCGGCCTCGGCCTGGCGACGATCATCCCGGACAACGGGGTCGACGCCATGCACGTGGCGGACGTCGACGGTGTCCGGCTGGCCGGCTTCCTGATCGACGCCGGCCCGGTCAAGTCGGACACCCTGCTGCGGATCGGCGAGCCGGGCTCCGCCGCGGACCACGCCGCCAACCCGACCACCATGCAGGACGTGTTCGTCCGTATCGGCGGTGCCGGTCCGGGCCGTGCCACCGACTCCGTGGTCGTCAACAGCGACGACGTGATCATCGACCACACCTGGATCTGGCGTGCCGACCACGGCGAGGGCGTCGGCTGGGAGACCAACCGCGCCGACTACGGACTGCGCGTCAACGGCGACGACGTCCTCACCACGGGTCTCTTCGTCGAACACTTCAACAAGTACGACGTGTTCTGGAGCGGCGAACGGGGCCGCACGATCTTCTTCCAGAACGAGAAGGCGTACGACGCCCCCAACGAGGCCGCCATCACCCATGACGGCATCGTCGGCTACGCGGCCTACAAGGTCGCCGACTCGGTGAACGTCCACGAGGCGTGGGCGCTGGGCAGTTACTGCAACTACACGTCCGACGACACCATCGTGCAGCACCACGGATTCCAGGTGCCGGTGAAGCCCGGCATCAAGATGCGGAATCTGCAGGTGATCTCGCTCGGCGGCAAGGGGCAGTACCGCCACGTCATCAACGACACGGGCGCCCCGACGTCGGGGACGGACACCGTCCCGTCCAAGGTCACCCAGTTCCCCTGAGCGTGACGGCGTCCCGCGCCGGATTCAGAACAGCCGCCCCTGCTCATCGGGGGCGGCCCGGCGCGGGACACGCCGCGGCCCCGGCCGTCGTACCGGGGTCTCCTCACCGAACAGCGGCGCCGTACCGTACTCGTCCGGCTCGGCCGGCACCACGACGGGGCCGGTTCCCACACTGAGGAACAGCGGAGCGTCGAGATCGAAGTCCTGGGGCGTCATGTCCGCCCAGTCGCGCTCCCGACGCTCACTCACCGACGCTCCGCTCCCCGTCCATCCGGCCAGGTTATCGGTCGTGCGCCGCCGCGCGGACGACACATCGGACCGCCCCGTCCGGCGAGGAGACGTAGGTCACATCCGCGTTCGGTCACATCAGCCGGAGCTCCTCCGTCAGTGCGGTGTATCCACGACAGCCGACCAAGGAGCTCCCCATGGAAGCGCGTCTCGACTTCTTCTCCAACCCCCTCGCGGCCAAGGTGCTGAAGCACATCAACTCCGCGGGCAAGGCGGTGACGGACGCCGGTCTGCCGCACGCCACCCTGGAGCTGGTGAAGATCCGTGCCAGCCAGATCAACGGCTGCGGCTTCTGCACCGACATGCACACCAAGGACGCGGCGGCGGCCGGGGAGACCGCGGTCCGGCTCAACCTCGTCGCCGCCTGGCGGGAGGCCACCGTCTTCACGGAGGCCGAGCGCGCGGCGCTGGAGCTGACGGAGCAGGGCACCCGGCTCGCCGACGCGTCCGGCGGGGTGAGTGACGACGCCTGGGCGAACGCCGCCAAACACTACGACGAGGACCAGCTCGTCGCCCTGATCTCGATGATCGCCGTCATCAACGCCTACAACCGCATCAACGTCATCAACCGCCAGCCCGCCGGCGCCTACCGGCCGGGCCAGTTCGGCTGACGGAACCGTTTCGGCCCATGACGAGGGGGCGCGCCCGCGAAGCGGGAGCGCCCCCTCGTCCGTACGGGTGTCAGGCCCCGGTGCGCTTCGGCAGCCGCCAGCCGGGACGTACGAAGTGGCAGGTGTAGCCGTCCGGGTAGCGCTGCAGATAGTCCTGGTGCTCCGGCTCGGCCTCCCAGAAGGGTCCGGCCGCGGTCACCTCGGTCACGACCTTGCCCGGCCACAGCCCCGACGCGTCGACGTCGGCGATGGTGTCCTCGGCGACGCGCTTCTGCTCGTCGTCGAGGTAGAAGATCGCCGAGCGGTAGCTCGTGCCGATGTCGTTGCCCTGCCGGTTCTTCGTGCTCGGGTCGTGGATCTGGAAGAAGTACTCCAGGATCGTGCGGTAGTCGGTGACGGCCGGGTCGTAGGTGATCTCGATCGCCTCGGCGTGCGTGCCGTGGTTGCGGTAGGTCGCGTTCGGCACGTCGCCGCCGCTGTAGCCCACCCGCGTGGTCAGCACACCCGGGAACGTGCGGATCAGCTCTTCCATGCCCCAGAAGCAGCCGCCGGCGAGCAGCGCCCTCTCCTCGTTCCTCGTCATCTCGAATGTCGCCCTTCTCCCACATGCCCTACGGCTTCCACCAGTGAGAACCCCACCGGCTCCCCCATTGTTCCGGCCACGCCGCCGATGGCGTACGGCGGGCCGGACGGACGGCGGTCCCTGGTCCTGCGGTCCTTCGTCAAGCCGTTCTTCGTACGGCACGCGGAAGGGCTGCTGACACGTGAGGCGGACGTCCTGTCGCTGCTCGCGGACCGCGGGCTCCCCGCCGCGACGCTCGTCGCGGTGGACGCGTCGGCCCGGCACTGCGCGCATCCCTCGCTGCTGATGTCCCTGCTGCCCGGCGCCGTACGGGTGGACGACGCGGGCGCCGGGGAACGTGCCGGGCCGCTGGCCCGGGAGCTGTCGCGGATCCACGCCGTGCGGCCCGCCGTACGGCCCCGTGCCTACCAGGCGTGGACCTCTCCCGAGCGGGTGACGCCGCCGGAACACACCCGGCGGCCGGAGCTGTGGCGGCGTGCCGTCGATGTCATCCGCCGCGAGCCGCCGGAGCACCGGGGGTGCTTCCTGCACCGGGACTTCCATCCCGGCAACGTCCTCTTCTCGGGTGCCGGCCCCGGGCTGCGGATCAGTGGCGTCGTCGACTGGGTGGAGACCTCATGGGGCCCGGCCGATCTGGACGTCGCCCACTGCTCGACGGCCCTGGCCCTGCTCCACGGCGTCCCCGCCGGAATGGCCTTCGCCGGCCGTTACGCGGCCGCTGGTGGGAGCCTGGACGGGGATCCGGGCGCCCACGTGTACTGGCAGCTTCTCGACGCGCTGGCGTTCGCGCCCGACGCGGAGAAGGTCGCCGTTCCCTGGCGGGAGCTGGGCCGTACGGATCTGACGCCGGAGGTGCTGACGGAGAGGCTGGAGGGATATCTCCAGGCGCTCCTCGAGCGCTACGGCTGAGGGGCGCGGCCACCCGCAGGGCGTGTGCGGGGCGGGACCGGGCGAACCGGTGCGTCCTCAGGGCACCGGGGATACGGGACTCCCCGCGGGTCGGCGGGTCGGCGGCCCGGGGAGGATCTTGGGGGATCCTTCGCGCACGGGGCGTGGGGCGGTGCTAGAAATGGGGCATGGCCGGTTTCCTGGGCCGCCTTCGCCCGGTGGTGACCGCGCGTCCCCTCGCCCACCAGGTGTTCGCCCTGCAAGTGGTGATCGTGCTGTTCCTCGCGCTCGCCGCGGCGACGGCCCTCGTGCTGCAGGCGCGCGCCGACACCGAGCGGGAGGCCCGCAACAGGGCGCTCGCGGTGGCGCGGACCTTCGCCCAGGCGCCGGGGATGCGGGCGGCGCTGGCGTCCGACGATCCCAGCGCGGTGCTGCAGCCTCGCGCGCAGGCCGCGCGCAAGGCCTCCGACGTGGACTTCATCGTCGTGATGACCACGGACGGCATCCGCTACACCCACCCCAATCCGGCCGAGATCGGCCGTCACTACATCGGCGCCATCGAGCCCGCCGCGCAGGGCGGCATCGTCCGGGAGACCGTCACGGGCACACTCGGGCCGTCCACGCGTGCCGTGGTGCCGGTCACCGACCCGGACGGCACCGTGGCCGGGCTGGTCGCCGCCGGCATCACGCTCGAACGCGTGAGTGAGACCGCCAACCACCAGGTACCGCTGCTGCTCGGCGCGACGGCCGCCGCCCTCGGTCTGTCGGTGCTGGGCACGGCCCTGGTCAGCCGCCGTCTGCGGCAGCAGACCCACGGGCTGGAGCCGGCCGAGATGACCCGGATGTATGAACATCACGACGCCGTGCTGCACGCGGTACGCGAGGGCGTGATCATCGTCGACGGTGAGGCCCGGCTGGCCCTGGCCAACGACGAGGCGCGCAGGCTGCTCGACCTCCCCGCGGACGCGGAGGGCCGTACGGCGGCCGGGGCCGGGATCGACGCGGCCCTGGCCGGGCTGCTCGCCGAGGGCCGCCCGGCCACCGACGAGGTGTACATCGCCCGGGGCCGGCTGCTGGCCGTGAGCCAGCGTCCGACCGACCGGGACGGCGGGCCCTCCGGGGCCGTCGCGACACTGCGGGACACCACCGAACTGCAGGCCCTGGAGGGCAGGGCCGATGTGGCGCGGCAGCGGCTGCGGCTGCTCTACGACGCGGGCCTGCGCATCGGCAGCCGGCTCGACGTGGTGCACACCTCGCAGGAGCTGGCGGACTTCGCCGTGCCGCGGTTCGCCGACTTCGTCGCCGTGGAACTGGCGGAGGCCGTGCTGCGGGGCGAGGAGCCGTCGCAGCGGGACGCGGCGCTGTGCCGGGTCGCGTTCCGGGGAGTCCGGGACGACGTCCCGTTCCTGCCGGTCGGTGAGCTGATCCCGTACGGTCCCGCCACGCCGCAGGGCGCCGGTTTCCGCTCGGGCCGGCCGGTCCTGGAGGCCGACATGACGAGCTTCTCCGGGTGGCAGGAGCCGGCCCCCGAGCGGGCCCGGAAGGTCGTCGAGGCCGGTATCCACTCGATGGTCGCGGTGCCGTTGCGGGCACGCGGTGTCGTCCTGGGCGTGGTCACGTTCTGGCGTTCGCGCAAGCCGGGGCCGTTCGAGGAGGACGACGTGGCGCTGGGCGAGGAGCTGGCGGCCCGTGCGGCGGTCAGCATCGACAACGCCCGCCGCTACACCCGTGAGCACGCCATGGCGGGCACGCTGCAGCGCAGTCTGCTGCCGCGCGCGCTGCAGGAGCAGAACGCGCTGGACGTCGCGCACCGCTATCTGCCGGCGCAGGCGGGGCGCGGCGGGGTCGGCGGCGACTGGTTCGACGTCATCCCGCTGCCGGGCGCCCGGGTGGCGCTCGTGGTCGGCGACGTGGTCGGTCACGGGCTGCACGCGGCCGCCACCATGGGCCGGCTGCGTACGGCGGTGCACAACTTCTCCACTCTGGACCTGCCTCCGGACGAGCTGTTGTGGCACATGGACGAGCTGGTCACCCGGATCGACCAGGACGAGGGCGGGGACGGTGAGGCCGCGCAGGTCACAGGGGCGACGTGTCTGTACGTCATCTACGATCCGTCGACCCGCCGGTGCACGCTGGCCCGCGCCGGGCATCTGCAGCCGGCCGTCGTCGGTCCGGACGGCCGGGCCGGGTTCGTCGACGTGCCCGCGGGTCCGCCGCTCGGGCTGGGCGGGCTGCCGTTCGAGACCGCCGAGCTGCTGCTCGCGCCCGGCAGCAGCCTGGCGCTCTACACCGACGGGCTGGTGGAGGACCGCCACCGGGACATCGACGAGGGGCTGGAGCTGCTGCGGCGGGCCCTGGAGGGCGCCGGGGACCCGGAGGAGGCCTGCGACACGGTGCTGCGCCGGCTGCTGCCGGAACGGCCCCGCGACGACGTCGCGCTGCTGATCGCCCGCACGCGCGCGCTGGACGAGGACCACACCGCCGTGTGGGACGTGCCGTCCGATCCGTCCGCGGTGGCCTCGGTGCGCTCGGCGGTCACCCGCACGATGGCCGGGTGGGGGCTGGAGGAGGAGGCGTTCGTCACGGAGCTGATCATCAGTGAGCTGGTGACGAACGCGGTCCGGCACGCCTCGCCGCCGATCCGGGTACGGCTGATCCGGGACCGCGCCCTCATCTGCGAGGTGTCCGACGGCAGCAGCACGTCCCCGCATCTGCGCCGGGCGGCGATCACGGACGAGGGCGGCCGCGGACTGTTCCTCGTCGCCCAGTTCGCAGAACGCTGGGGCACGCGGTACACGGCGAACGGCAAGGTCATCTGGACGGAGCAGCCGTTGCCCGCCGGAGCCGGCGAGTGAGCCCGCGAGGGCCTGCCGACGGCCCGGGCCCGCTCAGGCGAGGAGTGAGATACGGGCCGTGATGCTCTTGCCGGCCGGCTCCTGCCGTACGTCCAGGGCCTGGGCGACGGCCATCACGATCTCCAGTCCGTGCTGGCCCACCCGTCCGGGGTCCGCGTCCCGGGCCACCGGGGGCGCGGGATTGCCGTCCCGGACGATCACCTCGACGGCGTCGCCGGCGACGCGCAGGTCGAGGCCGACGGGGCCCGGCGCGTACTTGCGGGCGTTGGTGACGAGTTCGCTGACCACGAGCTGCGTGATCTCCACCGCGCGGGTCGACACCGGCAGGCCGTCCTCGGCCCGGGCTCGGGTCAGGAACGCGGCGGCGAGATGACGTGCCTGCGCTATCCACGTGCCGTCGTCGTCCAGGGCGTACGACGCCCGCAGCCGCGGTGCGCCCGGCACCGTGTCCCCCTCGTCGACTGGAACTGGTTCCATCCGGCCCGCCTTCACTCACCGATCACACCGCGCGACTACCCGCATCGCTCCCCCGCACGCCACTGAAGTGTGCCAGGTGCCTGTGACATCGGTGGGCCGTGGGCGAGGGGAAGCCGAACGCGGCCCGACGGCCCCGCTTTTCACTAGAGTGATCCGGGCCAGTATCCGGCGATCCGTGAATGAGTGAGGTAATCGCGCATCATGCCGACCGAAACGTTTGAGTTCCAGGTTGAGGCCCGTCAGCTGCTCCAGCTGATGATCCACTCGGTCTACTCGAACAAGGACGTCTTCCTTCGTGAACTCGTCTCCAACGCCTCCGACGCGCTCGACAAGCTGCGTCTGGCCGCGCTGCGGGACGAGGCACCGGACGCCGACGTCTCCGATCTGCACATCGAGCTCGAGATCGACAAGGACGCCCGCACCCTGACGGTGCGGGACAACGGCGTCGGCATGTCGTACGACGAGGTCGGCCGGCTGATCGGCACGATCGCCAACTCGGGCACCGCCGAATTCCTGCGGGAGCTGAGGGAGGCGCAGGACGGGGGCGGCGCGGAGGGGCTGATCGGCCAGTTCGGCGTCGGCTTCTACTCGGCGTTCATGGTCGCGGACGAGGTCACCCTGCTCACCCGGCGCACGGGCGAGCCGAAGGGCACCCGGTGGACGTCGCGGGGCGAGGGCACGTACACGCTGGAGGCCGTCGACGACGCCCCGCAGGGCACCTCCGTCGTGCTGCACCTCAAGCCGGCCGACCCCGAGAACCAGCTGCACGACTACGCCTCGGTGTGGACGGTCAGGGAGATCGTCAAGCGCTACTCGGACTTCATCACCTGGCCGATCCGGCTCGTCGGCGGGAGCGGCGACGACGGGGAGGCGGCCGGGCCGGAGACCCTGAACTCCATGAAGGCGCTGTGGGCGCGTTCGCGCGAGGAGGTGTCCGAGGAGGAGTACCACGAGCTGTACAAGCACATCGGCCACGACTGGCGCGAACCGCTGGAGACGATCCAGCTGCGGGCCGAGGGCACCTTCGAGTACCAGGCCCTGCTGTTCGTCCCGTCGCACGCCCCGCACGACCTGTTCCGGCGCGAATCCGGGCACGGACTGCAGCTGTATGTGAAGCGCGTCTTCATCATGGACGACTGCGAGGCGCTGCTGCCGCCGTATCTGCGCTTCGTCAAGGGCGTGGTCGACGCCCAGGACCTCTCGCTGAACGTGTCCCGCGAGATCCTCCAGCAGGACCGGCACATCCGGATGATGCAGCGCCGGCTCACCAAAAAGGTGCTGTCGTCGGTCAAGGACATGATGACCGACGACACGGGACGGTACGCCACGTTCTGGCGGGAGTTCGGCGCCGTGCTGAAGGAGGGGCTGGTCACCGACCCGGACAACCGTGACGCGCTCCTCGCGGTGACGTCGTTCGCGACCACGCACGGGGACGGCGGCGGCACGGCCACGCTGAGGCAGTACGTGGAGCGGATGCCGGAGGGACAGGAGGCCGTCTGGTACATCACCGGCGAGTCCCGGGAGAGCGTCGGCGACTCGCCGCACATGGAGGCGTTCCGCGAGCGCGGCATCGAGGTGCTGCTGCTCACCGACCCCGTCGACGAGGTGTGGGTCGACGCGGTGTCCGAGTACGAGGGCAGGCCGCTGCGGTCGATCGCCAAGGGCGAGGTCGACCTCGGCGCGCGGGAGGACGACCGCGGCGACGAGGAGCGGGAGAAGCAGGCCGAGGAGTACGCGGGTCTGCTCGGCTGGATGGGGGAGCGGCTGGCGGAGGACGTCAAGGAGGTGCGGCTGTCGACGCGGCTGACCGTGTCCCCGGCCTGTCTCGTGGCCGACGCGAACGATCTCACCCCGGCGCTGGAGAGCATGTACCGGGCCATGGGCCAGGAGGTGCCGGCCACCCGGCGCATCCTCGAACTCAACGCGGACCACGCGCTGGTGAAGGGCCTCAACGAGGCGTACGGCGAGCGCGAGGACCGCTCGGACCTCACCGACACCGCCGAACTGCTCTACGCGCTGGCCGTGTTGGCGGAGGGCGGCCGCCCGAAGGACCCGGCGCGTTTCGTGCGGCTGATGGCGGACCGGCTGGAGCGCACCCTGTGACCCGGAGGTGCGCCGGGCCGTGATCAGACACCGGCCGGCCCGGCGGTCCGCGGCCTGCGGGCCGCCTCCCGCAGGCGCCGGCCGCGGCGGGTCGGGCCCCAGGGCTTGAGGATGGAGATCACCGTCATGAAGACATAGGCGGTGAGCGAGACGATCGGCCCCATCAGGACGTCGTTCCCGTCGGGCAGGGGCTGCCCGGCGGAGACGGCGGCCGCGGCCGCGCTCACGCCGGGCCGCAGCACGAGGGCCGTCGCGGTGGCGGTGGCCAGGGTCAGCCAGAACTTGGCCCACACCCAGCGGTGCCTCGCCAGCCCCCAGGGGGTGCCGAGGGACAGCACGAGGCCGCTGCCGAGCGTGAGGAAGGCGACCGGCAGCAGGAGCCGGTCGGTGAAGAGTTTCATGGCCCGGACGGACACCTCCACCATCGCCGCGGACCCGGTGGTGTTCGCGGTGATGCCGAGGGCGAGCAGCCCGACGGTGAGTCCGAGCCAGCCGGCGGAGGCGACGACATGGACGACGAGGTGGGCCCGGCGTGCGGGTCGGCTGAGTTTCACCCCGCCCACGGTGCCGGGCCCGGACGGTACGGACATCTGACGGCGGGAGTATCCCGGCGTACCGACGTCGGCGTACGCGCCCTCGTGGACCGGTGGTTCAGCCGGTGAGGGTGAAGGTCTGGGCGGCCGAGCCGGTGCAGGGCTGCTGGGACAGGTGTGCCCCGTCGGCGGTGGAGGCGTTGTCGACGGTCAGGCACTTGCCGCTGTGCCGGGCGACGAACCGGTAGCGGCCGTCGGTGCCGGCGCTCTCGGCGCGCCACTGCTGATTGGTGCCGCCCGCATAGCTCCACAGGTGGACCTTGGTGCCGTCGGCGGTGGCGCCGGTGCCGCCGTCGACGTCCCAGACCTTGTTGTTGTGCCGGTTGACGACCTGGTAGTGGCCGTCGGCGGTGGGCCGGAACTGCCAGGACTGGTTGGCTCCGGTGCCGCAGGCCCACTGCTGGAGCGCGGTGCCGTCGCCGGTGCCCCAGTCGGCGGCGTCGAGGCACTTGCCGCTGCCCGCGCCCGCGACCCGGTACCAGGCGGCGGGGTCGATCGGGCCGGCCGGGTCGCCGGTGCCGTTCCAGGTGAGGGTGGCCACGGCGCCGGCGGGCAGGGTGTGGGCGAGGGACCGGCCGTTGTCGGTGAGGGAGAACCGCTGTGCGCTCCCGGAGGTGTTGACGACGTAGGCGGCGCGGGAGCCGTCGGGGTTCTGGAAGACGACGTTCTGCACGCCACCGGCGCCCTGACTGGTCGAACCGAGGCGGACGGCACCGGGCTTGATGAACTTGGTGACATGGCCGAGCACGTAGAACTCGGCGTTGCGGGTGACGTCGCCCCCGGCGATCTCGACGACGCCGTTGCAGCGGTTGGTGCAGTGGCCCTGGTGGGGGCCGCCGTTCCGGTCGAGGGCGAGGTTCCAGTTGACCACGGTCTCGCCGCCGTTGCGCATGTTCTGCACGACGAGGTTCTCGGCGTGCCAGCGCAGGGTGTCGCCGAAGGTGGCGGCGGTGTCGGCACTGTCGGTGCCGGAGCACTCGGTGAAGAAGACGCGCTTGCCGGCGTCGGCGACCTGCCGCTGGGCGCCGGCCTGGCCGCCGTAGCAGTGGAAGGCGGCGCCGATGATCCGGTTGATGCCCGCGGTGCGGGAGAACACGTCCAACGGGTAGTTCGGGTGGTCCCAGTTGTGGTCGAAGGCGAGGATGTTGGTCGGCAGCCCGGCCGCGGTCAGCTTCGGGTCGAGGACCTTCAGGAAGTCCGCCTGCTGGGCGGAGGTCATCGACGTCGACGGGTAACTGGTGGCGAACTCCGGTTCGTTCTGCACGGTGAGGTCGGTGAGGGTGATGCCCTCCTGCCCGTACGCCTTGATCGTCTTGACCAGGTAGTCGGCGTACGCCCCGTACTGATCGGTTCTGAGGCTGCCGCCGTTCAGGGAGTTGCCGGTCTTCATCCAGGCGGGCGGGGACCACGGGGAGCCCATGAAGCGGATGGCCGGGTTGACGGCGGTGGCCTGCTTGAGGACGGGGAGGATCTCGGCGCGGTCCCGGTCGATGGAGAACCGGCCGGGGGTGTCCTCGTAGGAGTGCGGGTCGTCGGTGGCGTCGAAGTCGCTGCTGCCGAGCGGCTGGCGCAGATAGTTGAGGCCGATGCCGTCGCCGGCGGTGGAGAACAGCGAGCGCATCAGCTCGGCGCGGCGGTCCTGCGGCAGGCCCTGGATGAGGTGGGCCGAGGCGCCGGTGACGGAGGCCCCGGCGCCGGTGAAGCGCTGGCCCCTGCTGCCCGCGTCGACGCGGATGTCGACGGGCTGCGGGGCCGAGGTGAACGGGACGTCGCCCTCGGCGCTGAGCTTCCTGGCGCCGTCGGGGGTGGTGACCCACACCTGGGCGACGGGGTCGGCGGCCTGCGCGGTGCCGGCGCCGGCGAGACCGATTCCGGTGGCGGCCAGGCCGAGCGCGAGGGCGAGGACGCGGGCGCGCGGGGGACGCGGGCGGGTGCCTGATCCGGTTCTGCGGGACGGGAGGGATGACACGGGTGCGGCTCTCCTTCGTCGGGTGACGCATGGGGTACGCCGTCCGGCTTCAGAGCTGTCCTGCGCGCCGGGACGGCGGCGTTCCGTCGGAATGACGGCGCCATGAAAGCACACCTACTAAGTGGTTAGTAAGTGGTTTGCATCACACGATCGTGGGGTGGGCGCAGATCGACGACCAACGGATCATCACGGCCGTAAGCTGTCGCGGATGAGTGACCAGTCGGTGGGCCGGCCCGCCCGCAGGGCCGAGCCGAAGCCCCGTACACCCCGCAGTCCGGAGGCCCGGCGGCGGCAGCGGGACATCCTCGACATCGCCATGGACACGTTTGCCGCGCGCGGTTACAACAACGCCTCGCTCGCGGAGATCGCCGAGCGCGCGGGGCTGACCCAGGCCGGCGTGCTGCACTACTTCCGCTCCAAGGCGCTGCTGCTCACCAGCGTCCTCGAGCTGCGTGACCGCACCGACATCGAGCAGCTCGGGGCCGAACGCCCGCAGGGGCTCGCCTTTCTGCGGCATCTCGTCGACACCGCCCGGCGCAACGCCGAACGCGAGGGCATCGTGCGGCTGTACGCCGTCCTGTCGGCGGAGTCCGTCACCGACGACCACCCGGCACAGACCTACTTCCGGGACCGGTACACCGGGCTGCGCGACTTCGTCACCGACGCGCTGGTCGAGGCGTGCGGGCTGTCCGAGGCCGACCGGGGGCGGGCGCGTGACGCGGCCTGCGCGGTCATCGCCGTGATGGACGGGCTGCAGGTCCAGTGGCTGCTGGACCCCGGTTCCGTGGACATGGCCGCCTCGACGGACCTGGTGATCACCTCGCTGCTGACCACGCTGGCCCCGGACCGGTTCACCGGCCGGGACGGCTGAGTCCGATGTGCGGCCGCCTCGCGTCCGGTGGAGTCTGGGGATCATGCGGCGTGAGGACGTACCGGACGGCGGGGACGGCGAGGTGGAGGCGGTCCTCGACGAGCTGTACGCGCTGCCGCCGTCCGACTTCGTCGCCCGGCGCGAGGAACGGGCCGCCGCCGCGCGGACGGCCCGGCGGGCCGGCGACGCCCGCCGTATCCACGCGGCCCGCCGGCCGACGCTCGCCGCGTGGGCGGCGAACCTGCTGCGGCACTCGCGGCCGGACGAGGCCGAGCAGTTCCTGGAGCTGGGGCGGGCACTGCGGGAGGCGTACGCCGGGCTGGATCCTGGCGCGCTGAAGGAACTGTCCGCGCAGCGCCGGCGCATCGTCTCCGAACTGTCGCGCCAGGCGGCGCTGTTGGCGCGGGAGGCCGGGTATCCGCTGTCGGGCTCGGCCCAGCGGGACGTGGAGACGACGCTGCGCGCGGTGCTCGCGGACCCGGAGGCCGCCCGCCTGTGGGACACGGGCCGCACGGAGACCGCACTCACGCCGCCGACGGGCTTCGGTGCGGAGACGGCCGGTGCGACCCCGGCACGGGGGGCGCCTCGCGCGGAGACGGGCGGCACGCGGACTCCCGCTCGCGAGGCACCCCGCGCAAGGAGGACCGGCGCGCAGGCCACGGCACGAGAGCCGGCCCACGGGGAGACCAGCGGCGCACAGGCTCCCCCTCGCAAGCCCTCTCGTACGCCGTCGGCCACCGCGCGGCGCCAGGACGAACTGGCCGAGCGGCGTGCCGAACGGCGGAAGCGGCTCGAGCGCGCCCGGGAGGCGGCCCGGACCACCGAAGCACGCGTACGGGAGCTGCGCACGGAGCAGGACGAGGCCGACGCCTCACTGGAGCGGGCACGTGAACGCCGGCGGGAGGCCGGGGAACGGGTGTCGGCGGCGGAAGAGCGACTCCGGGAGGCCCGCACGGAGTGGGAGCGGGCCGACCGGGAGCAACGGGAGGCCGGGCAACGGCACCGAACCGCCGCGCACGCCCTCGCCCGCGCCGAGCGGGAGGCGAGAGCGGCGGCCCGTGAGGCGGAGAAGGCGGCGAAAGCCGTGCGGTGACCCACCGGAAAAGGGCCCTGCATTGGCATAGACCTGACACCGTCGGGCTCGCTAAGCTCTGCCCACCCGGGAATGAGAGCGCTCTCAGACCGCGGCAGTTCCACCCCCACCTTGCTGGAACGACGAAGGGCTCACCTTCCATGAGACGTACCAGACTCACGCATGCCGGTATAGCCGCCCTGCTCATGATCGGCAGCTGGACCGCGGCCGGCACGCTGCCCGCCTCGGCGCAGGACGCCCCCGACTCCCCCACCGCCCGCCCCGCCGACTCCGCACCCGCCTCCGCGGGTCTGCTGGAGGCCATGCAGCGGGACTTCGGGCTGACCCGCGCCGAGGCCGAGACCCGGCTGGCCGCCGAGCGCGACGCCACCGACCTCGCCCCGAAGGCGCGCAGGACCGCCGGATCGGCCTACGGCGGCGCCTGGTTCGACGCCAGGAGCGAGAAGCTGACGGTGGCCGTCACCGCGGACGCCGACGCCGCGACGGTACGGTCCCTGCGCGCGTCCGGCGCCGCCGTCCGCACCGTCGAGCACACGGCCCGGCAGCTCGACGCCGCCAAGTCCCGGATCGACCGCCTCGACGCGCCCTCGGGCGTGAGCAGCTGGGCCGTCGACCCGACCGCCAACACGGTCGTCGTGAACGTGGTCACGGGCGAGCGGGCTGACAACGATGTCCGCGCCTTCGTGGACAAGGCCCGCGAGGCCGGCCCGGTCACCGTGCGGACCGTGGCGGCGCAGGCCGAGACCTTCGCCGCCGGAACGGTCGGCGGCGACCCGTACTACACCGGCAACGTCCGCTGTTCCATCGGCTTCTCGGTGCACGGCGGATTCGTCACCGCCGGGCACTGCGGCGGGGCCGGGCAGCAGGTCAGGGGCTGGGACGGCTCGTACATCGGCAACTTCCAGGGCTCCTCGTTCCCTGACAACGACTACGCCTGGGTGAACGTGGGCAGCGGCTGGTGGACCGTGCCGGTGGTGCTCGGCTGGGGCACGGTGTCGGACCAGCTGGTGCGCGGCTCGGCGGCGGCTCCCGTCGGCGCCTCGATCTGCCGCTCCGGTTCCACGACCCACTGGCACTGCGGCAATGTGCTGGCCAAGAACGAGACGGTCAACTACAGCCAGGGCGCGGTCCATCAGATGACGAAGACCAGCGTCTGCGCCGAGCCGGGCGACTCGGGCGGCTCGTTCATCAGCGGTGACCAGGCGCAGGGCGTCACCTCCGGCGGCTGGGGCAACTGCTCCGGCGGGGGCGAGACCTGGTTCCAGCCCATCAACGAGATCCTCAACCGTTACGGGCTGACGTTGCACACGGCCTGACGGGCCGACGACCGGGAGCGGGCCCCGCCGGACAACCGGCGGGGCCCGCTCTCGCGTGCGCGCCCACAAAAGTTACCCTGACGTAACTTATTCATGGGTTACCGGCGGTAAGTAAGCGCTGCTAGTTTCCGGTTCACCTTCCTGGAGCAGAGCGAGGAGTGAGCCGTGAGCCGTATCAGCACCGTGCTGACCACCGTCGTCGCCACCACCGCCTGTGTGTGCGTGTCGGCGCCGTCCGCCGCCGCGAGCGACCCCGTGGTGTCGCGGGGCGTCACCATCCCCGCCTTCTACACGCCGCCTGCCGAACTGCCCGCGGGCAACGGTGTGCTGGTCCGCCACGAGCCACTGCCGCTGGGGCTGAGCCTGCCGGGCCTGGACGGCCGTACCCTGCCCGGCACGGCGACCCGCCTGATGTACACGTCCACCGACTCGAACGGGCAGCCGGTCGCCGTCACCGGCGCCTACATCGAGCCGTCCGCCCGCTGGAAGGGCGACGGACCCCGGCCGCTGGTGGTCGTCGGCTCGGGGACCATGGGGCAGGGCGACCAGTGTGCGCCCTCCCTCGCCCTGCAGCACCCGCTCACCTTCAACGGGCGGACGGTGTCGCTGGGGTACGAGGATCTGGCGGTCTACCGGCTCCTGGCCACCGGGGCGGCCGTCGTCGTCACCGACTACGTCGGACTCGGCGCGACCGACCGGCTCCACACCTACGTCAACCGTGTGGACGAGGGGCACGCCATGCTCGACGCCGCCCGCGCCGCGCACGGGGTACCGGGCGCTTCCGTGACCGGGGCGTCCCGGGTGGCCATGTACGGCTACAGCCAGGGCGGCGGCGCCAGTGCCGCAGCGGCCGAGCTGCAGCGCGCCTACGCGCCCGAGGTCCCGCTCGTCGGCACCTACAGCGGGGCGCCACCCGCCGATCTGACCGAGGTGATGAAGGGCATCGAGGGCAGCGCCCTGGCCGGCGCGCTGGGCTGGTCGATCAACGGCTTCGCCCAGGCGGAGCCGGAACTGCGCGCGGTCGTCGAGGAGAACATCAACGCCACCGGGCGGGCCGCCCTCGAGGACATCTCCACCACCTGCGTGGGCGACGCGATCCTCGGCTACGGCTTCACCAAGAGCACCAAGTGGACGAAGAGCGGCGAGTCCATCGCGGCGGTCATCGCCGGGGAACCCGCCGCCCAGGCCGTACTCGACGAGCAGCGTCTCGGCACGACGCGGCCGACCGGGCCGGTCCGGCTGGTCACCGGCGTGCGGGACGACATCGTCCCGCACGCGCAGGCACGGCAGTTGGCGGTGGACTGGTGCGCCAAGGGCGGTGACGTCACCTACAAGGCGGTACGGCTGCCCAACCTGGGTGACAAGCTGCTGACGAACCACCTGGCGCCGCTCCTCACCGACCAGGGCGACGCGGTGGCGTGGCTGACGGACCGGCTGAAGGGCGAACCGGCGGTGTCGAACTGCCGCACCATGCCGGTCCAGCCCTGAAACGCCACCGGGAACGCCGCGAACCCCGTCCCGGATGACCGGGACGGGGCTCGTGCGAGAGGAGCGCCGGGCAGGCCTTGCACCTGCATCTCCCCGCAGGAAGCGGGGCGTCTTTCCTTGGACCACCAACGCACGGTCGGACTCCGGGAGTTCCCGTCGCCTTGACCTGGGTCAACCATAGCGGCGATCGCCCCAGGAGTCACATCGGGTCACGACCGTCCCAGGAGTGCCCCGGCGGGGGCTCCCTCGAAGTTCCTCTCGACCTGCGCCTTCTCCGCGGCGCTCGGGTAGGGGTTGGTGCACGAGAGGCCGGCGCTGGCACCCGACATCAGGTCGGAGCAGGGACCGGGCTTGCGGTCCGGCAGGCCCAGCATGTGGCCGAGCTCGTGGGCCGCGACGCGGATCGCGTAGTAGCCCTGGTCCATGGCCTCGCGCCCGAGGTAGACCGTTCCGCCGCCCTGCGAGGAGGGGACGGAGCGCGGCCAGCCGTCGTCCGCCACGATCCGGACGTCGGCGGACTCCCCCGAGCCGGCCGGACGCAGTTCGACGGACTCGACGCTCTCGTTCCAGATCGCCGCGCCCCGGTCCACCGCGGCCTTGAACTCGCCGGCGCGGCTCGCGTCGTAGGTGAGCACGTCGACGGCCACCTGGCGCGGGGCGGTGCCGGCGGACGGGACGGCCTCGGCGGGACCGTTCAGCAACGGTCCGGCCAGGACGAGAACCGCGGCCAGGCCGCCGGTCAGCGTACGGACTCTCATGGTCGACCTCCTTGTGGGGGGAGCGCGCGGTACTCATGCCGCCGCTTCCGCCTGCCCGCCGGCACGGACTCCATTCCGTCGTCGCGGCCGCCCGCCGATTCAGAAGCCGTACTGCTGAATGCCATGGAGGAGATCGGTTGGACTTCCCGATCACGCGGGGGCACTGTGGCAAGGAATCCACACCATCGCACGGGACACCCCCGCTCGCACCACCGGAGACCTGCCGATGAACCACATCGCCCGCCCCGAGCGCTACGACGGCACCATGCGCTACCGGCGCACCGGCCGCTCGGGACTCGACCTCCCGCTGCTGTCCCTGGGCTACTGGCACAACTTCGGCGACGACAGGCCGTTCGAGACGCAGCGCGAGATCGCCCTGCGCGCCTTCGACCTGGGCATCACCCACCATGATCTGGCGAACAACTACGGCCCGCCGTACGGCGCCGCCGAGGTCAACTTCGGCCGGCTGATGCGCGGGGATCTGGCGCCGTACCGGGACGAGCTGGTGGTCTCCACCAAGGCCGGCTGGGACATGTGGCCCGGCCCGTACGGCCAGGGGGGCGGCTCGCGCAAGTACATGCTGGCGTCGCTGGACCAGTCCCTGCGGCGGACGGGCCTGGACTACGTCGACATCTTCTACTCGCACCGCCTGGACGCCACCACTCCGCTGGAGGAGACGATGGGCGCCCTCGACACGGCGGTACGGCAGGGCAAGGCGCTCTACGTCGGCATCTCCTCGTACGACGCCGAGCGCAGCCGGGAAGCCGTGGCCGTCCTGCGGGACCTCGGGACGCCGCTGCTGATCCACCAGCCGTCGTACAACATGCTGAACCGCTGGATCGAGACGGACGGTCTGCTGGACGTGGCGCAGGAGGAGGGCTTCGGGGTCATCGGCTTCACCGCGCTCGCGCAGGGGATGCTGACCGGGCGCTACCTGGACGGCGTGCCGCGGGACTCGCGGGCGGCGGCGGGCACGTCGTTCGACACCGGCTGGCTGACGGACGGGATGCTGCGCCGCCTGCGGGCCCTGAACGCCATCGCGGCCCGGCGCGGGCAGACGCTCGCGCAGATGGCGCTGGCCTGGGCGCTGCGCGATCCGCGGGTGACCTCGCTGGTCATCGGCGCGTCCCGCACGGAGCAGCTGGAGCAGAACGTCGCCGCGCTGGAGAACCTCGACTTCGCCGCCGAGGAGCTGGCCGAGATCGACGAGCACGCCACCGAGAGCGGCGTCGACCTGTGGCGCGAGGCGCGTCTGGGCACGATGGGCTGAGCGTGCGCGGGCCGCGGGTGTGCGTCGCCGGGAACGGGGGAACCGGGGTGTCCCATGCAGACCTTTCTGCCGTATCCCGGTTTCCGCGAGTCGGCGCTGGTCCTCGACCGGCGCCGGCTCGGCAAGCAGCGGGTCGAGGCGATCCAGGTGCTGCGCGGTCTGATCGTCCCGGGGTACGGGTGGCGCCGGCATCCGGCGGTGCGCATGTGGACCGGCTACGAGGAGGCCCTGGTGCGGTACGGCCTAGAGGTCTGCCGGGTCTGGCGGGACCGGGGCCATCAGGACAGCTGCGCCGCCACGCTGGTCGCCGACCTCGCCAAAGTGCGGCCGGGGGCGCCGGTGCGCGGCCAGGAGGAGCTGGCCGAAGCCGGTGAGCTGCCGCCGTGGCTGGGCGACGACGCGATGCACCGCAGTCATCGTTCGGCGCTGGTCCACAAGGATCCGGAGGCCTACGGCGAGGTCTTCGCCGGGGAGCCGGACGATCTGCCGTATGTGTGGCCGTCGTCCGACCGCGATCCGGAGGCGGTCGGCGGCTGACGGCACTCACCCGGTGGCGAGTGCCGCCCACTCCCCCTCCGGGAGTCCCAGCAGCCGTTCCCTCTCCCCCGCGCCGGGCAGCGGTCCGTGGTCGCCCGTCACCTGGAGGGCGGAGACCGCGGTGAGGTGTCCGAGGCGCAGCGCGCGCGTCACCGTCGTGCCCCGGAGCAGCCCCGCGAGGAATCCGGCCGCGAAGGCGTCACCGGCGCCCACGGGTTCCACCACCGTCGTCCGCAGTGCGGGCACCGTGTGCGTGCCGTCGCGGGTGAGGGCGGTCGCGGCGCGGGCGCCGTCCTTGACGACGAGGACGCGGGGGCCGGGCAGCAGCGTCCGTACGTCCTCGGTGGTGAGGTCCGCGCCCCACAGGTCCTGTGCCTCGTCGAGGCCGACGAAGACGATGTCCGCGCGGTCCGCCAGCTCCCGGAGCAGGGGGGCGGCGGTTCCCTCGGGCCAGAGCGCGGCCCGGTGGTTCACGTCGAAGCCGATCGCGTACGGGCGGGCGCCGGCCGGTGTTCCGAGGGCCCGGGTGACCAGGGCGCGGCAGGACGCGGACAGGGCGGGGGTGATGCCGGTGAAGTGCAGCAGCCGGGCCGAGGTCACGGGTTCCCGGTCCAGCAGGCCGGGGCCGAGCGCCGAGGCGGCCGAGCAGGCCCGGTGGTAGTGGACGCGGGTGCCGTCGGGGCCGGGGTCCTTCAGCATCAGTCCGGTGGGGCGGTGGGGATCGGTGTGGACGTACGACACGTCGACGCCGGCGGCGGAGACCGCGGCACGGACGCGGCGGCCGAGGGGGTCGTCGCCGAGGGCGGAGAGCCATACGGCGGGGATGCCGTGGTCGGCCAGGTACATGGCCACGTTGGACTCGGCACCGGCCACCGCGAGCCGCAGCCGTCCGGCGTGCTCCAGTGGTGCGGGCGGGTCGGGGGCGAGGGCCGCCATCGTCTCGCCGACACAGACCACACGGCCCCCGGCGGGCGGGAGAGCGGGGGTCATACCGCCTCCGCTGCGGAGGCCGACGGCCGGTAGGGGGCGGCGGGTGCGCCCGGTACATCGACGCGGGTGCTGAAGAGGGCGCCGTCGTACGGGCCGGGACGGTCGAGGCCCACACGGGCCGAGGTGATGTGCAGTACGTCGCCCGCGAGGCACACGCCGGCCGGCTGCCCCGCGGGGAGGCGCAGGACGCGGTCGAGGCGGCCGTCGGGGAGGTGGCGGCGGACGGTGCCGGTGCCCCAGACGGCGATCCACACCGCGCCCTCCTCGTCGACGGTCATGCCGTCGGGGCTGCCGTCGTCCACGGTGAGGAACGGCTCGGGGGTGCCGAGCGCGGCCGTCGCGGGGTCGACCGGGTAGCGGCGGACGATCCCGCGCGCGCTGTCGGCGAGGTACATGTGGCGGCCGTCGGGGGTGAAGGCCGGCCCGTTGGGCACGGTGATGCCGTCCAGGACCCGGTGGACCGTGCCGTCGCGGTCGACCCGGTACAGCGAACCGGCGCCGTCGGCGGCGTCGTAGCCCATGCTGCCCGCCCAGAAGCGGCCGGACGGGTCGGCGCAGGCGTCGTTCATCCGCATGCCGTCGCCCTCCGGGCACGCAAGCCGGTCGGTGGTGCCGTCGGGGGCGAGCAGGCAGACGCCGGTGCCGGCCGCGGCGATCCAGTGCCCGGGCCGCCCTTCCACGGGCGCCACGGCACCCAGCGGCACGGGCAGCCGGAGCAGGGTCTCCAGGGGCGCGGCGGGATCGTCGGGGGCGGCGAGGAGACGCCCGGCGAGGAGGTCGACGAGGACCAGCCGGCCGCCGGTGAAGCGGATGCCCTCGCCGAGTTCGAGACGGTCGGGGCGGGTGGGAAGGAGCTCGTCGGTGGTCGTGCGCGTCATCGTGCGGCCTCCGGTACGGATACGAACGGCGCGGCGCGGGGGCCGGGGTCGGGGCGGGTGGGGCGGAGTCCGGTGGTCATCGCGCCGCCTCCCGTACGGCCGTGGTGAACGCGTGCGCCCGTGCGCGCAGGGCGGTGAGGCTGCCGCCGTCGGCCGCGTCCCCGACGAGGGGGGAGCCGACGCCCACGGCGGTCGCGCCGGCCGTGAGGTAGGCGCGGGCGGCCTGTTCGTCGACGCCGCCGACCGGGACGAGCGGCTCGTGCGGGAAGGGGGCGCGCAGCGCCTTCACATAGGCCGGTCCCCCGGCCTGTGCGGCGGGGAACAGCTTCAGGGCGGTGGCGCCGAGGGACCTCGCGGCGACGATCTCGGTCGGGGTGAACACCCCGGCCAGCACCGGCAGTCCGAGCTCGAGCGCGGCGCTCACGCCCTCTCCGAGCGCCGGGGTGACGGCGAAGTCCGCCCCCGCGTCGTGGGCGGCGCGGGCGTCGCCGGCGGTGAGGACGGTGCCCGCGCCGAGCGGCCGGCCGGGGCCGAGGGCGGCGCGGGCGCGTGCGATGACGGACAGGGCGTCCGTCCCGGTGAGCGACACCTCGATGAGTTCGACGCCCTCGTCGGCCAGCGTCAGCACGGTGCGCAGGGCGGCGTCGGCGTCGGTGCCGCGCACGATGGCGACGAGACGGTGGGCGGCCAGTGCGGCCTGGAGATCCACGACTGGGGGTTCCTTCCTGGAAGTGCTCAGGGGCAGCGGCAGTGGGCGGTCAGCGTGAGCCGCCAGTGGACCTCGCCCGACGCGGGTACGCGCGCGGCGTCGTCCGGGCCCGCGTCGGCGAGCCCGAAGACCCGCCCGAGCATCGGTTCGACGCCCGTACTGCGGTAGGGGCGGTCCGCGGGGAAGCCGCCGAGGTTGCGCCACAGGGCGACGGACACCGGCTGCCCGTCGGCCTCGACGGACAGGGCCAGCCGGTCCGCGGGGCCGTCGTGGACGCAGGCGTGGCCGGTGTCGACGACGGCGCCGACAGCGGTGCCGTCGTCGGGTCCGAACCGGTCGAGGCGCAGTCCGAGGGGTTCGGGCCAGACGCCCTCGGCCCAGGGCGCGTCCGTGGGCCAGGGGCGGTCCAGCAGTGGTGCCGCCTCGGGGTGGAGGCGGGTGCGTGCCCCGTGGGCCAGACGCAGCACCGCGTCCGGTGAGAGGTCGAGCAGCGCGTGGGCCGCCCAGACGAAGCGGAAGCCCGGATCGGCGGTGAGAGTGTAGTGGACCTCGGCGGCCTCACCGGTGACCCGGATGACGCGGGCCAGGCCGAAGCGGTCGCAGTCCACGCGTTCCACGTCGCCGTCCCGGTGCCAGCGCCGCGCCCAGGCGTCGCCGTGGTCGGGTGTGCCCCGGACGGTGGGCACGCACTCCTCCAGTCCGCCGGCGTCCACGAACGCGTCGCCCAGGGCGGCTTCGGCCCGTTCGGGCGCCTCCCGGTGCCAGAGCCACTCCCGTCCGCCCGCGGTCAGCGAGGTCCAACGGCCGCCGTGCGCCGGGTCGGTGACGATCCGCGGGGGCGGCACGCTCACCATTCGGCGAAGGAGCCGTCAGGGTGCCGCCACACCGGGTTGCGCCAGGCGTGCCCGGTGCGGTCGGCGGCACGTACGGCGGCCTCGTCGACGGTGATGCCGAGACCGGGCCGGTCGCCGCGTCGCGCGTGTCCGTCCACGAACCGGAAGGGCTCGGGGTCGACGACGTAGGACAGCAGGTCGGTGTCCTTGTTGTAGTGGATGCCGCGGCTCTGCTCCTGGATGAGGAAGTTCGGTGTCGCGAAGGCGATCTGGAGACTGGCCGCGAGGGCGATCGGGCCGAGCGGGCAGTGCGGGGCGAGCAGCGCGCCGAACGTCTCCGCGAGGGAGGCGATGCGGCGCACCTCGGAGATGCCGCCCGCGTGGGACAGATCGGGCTGCGCGACGGCGACCCCGGCGGTGAGTACGGGCAGGAACTCGGCGCGCGAGTACAGGCGTTCACCGGTGGCGAGCGGCACCGGGCTCGTGGTGACCAGTCCGGGCAGCAGATGGCTCTGCTCCGGGACGACGGGTTCCTCCACGAACAGTGGGTGCAGCGGGGCGAGTTCGCCGAGGACCCGGCGGGCGGACGCCGCGGTGAAGCGGCCGTGGAAGTCGACGGCGACGTCCCGGTCCGGGCCCAGGACCTCGCGGGCGGCGGCCACCCGGGCGACGACGGCGGCGGTCTCGGCGGCGGTGGCGACGGGAGAGGTGGCGCCGGCCGCGTTCATCTTCACCGCCGTGAAACCGGCCTCGACCTGGGCGGTGATCTGCTCGCGCAGCCGGCTCGGTTCGTCGCCGCCGACCCAGGCGTACACCCGGACGGTGTCCCGTACGGGGCCGCCGAGCAGGGCGTGCACGGGGGCGCCGTAGGCCTGTCCGGCGATGTCCCACAGGGCCTGGTCGAGTCCGGCGACGGCGCTGGAGAGCACGGGGCCGCCCCGGTAGAAGCCGCCCCTGGTGAGCACCTGCCAGTGGTCCTCGATGCGCAACGGGTCCTGGCCGACCAGGAGTTCGGAGAGCACCTCGACGGCGCCGCGCACCACCTCGGCACGGCCCTCGACGACCGGCTCGCCCCAGCCGACGAGGCCGTCGTCGGTCTCGACGCGGCAGAACAGCCAGCGCGGCGGCACGAGGAACGTTTCGATACGGGCGATCTTCACTGCGCGCCGGGGCCTTTCGTGTCGTCGTCGCCGTCGTCGATCCGGTCCAGGTCACGGCCGGCCTGTTCGAGCAGGGCCCGCATGGCCGCCTCGGCGGCGTCGGCGTCCTGCTCGCGTACGGCGTCCAGCACGGCCCGGTGGGCCGGTACCGGGTTCTCGCTGTGCGGGGAGCTGTGCACGATCCGGTCGCGGTGGGCGAGTCCGGACTCGATGACCATCTCCATGCGTTCGAGCAGTTCGTTGTGGGTGGCGTCGAGCAGCGCCCGGTGGAAGGCGAGGTCCGCCTCGACGGCGTGGCCGGCGTCGCTGTGGTCCTCCCCCATGGCCCGCAGCGCCTCGTCGAGGGCGACGAGGTCGCTCTCGGTGCGCCGCTGCGCGGCGAGGCGGACGGCGGCCGGTTCGATGATGGCGCGCACCTCGGCGAGGTTGCGCAGCAGCGCGCGGTCGGCGTCGGTGGTGCGGCCGCCCTCGAACTGCCAGCGCAGTACGTCGGCGTCGAGCAGGTTCCAGTCGCCGCGCGCGCGGACGAAGGTGCCGCGTTTCTGCCGGGCGTCGACCATGCCCTTGGCGGCGAGGACCTTCAGGGACTCGCGCAGGGCGGTGAGGCTCACGTCGAGTTCGCTCTGCAGGGCCACCAGGTCGAGGGTCGCGCCCTCGGGGATGTCCCCGCCCAGGATGCGGCGGGCCAGGGCTTCCACGGTCTGGCCGTGCACACCGCGGCGGGCGTAGCGCGTCATGTCGGAGAGCCTTTCTGCTTCGGGACGGCGGTGGTGGTCATGCGGAGGCCTTGACGACGCTCCAGCCGCCGTCGACCAGGAGGTGCGAGCCGGTGACGAAGGAGGCGTCGTCGCTGCCGAGGAACGCGATGGCGGAGGCGACCTCCGCGGGGGTGCCGAAGCGCCGGGCGGCGGTCTCGGCGACGCTGCGTTCACGGTCGGCGGGCGGGACCCTGTCCCAGGCGGCGGTGAGGATCGGCCCCGGCAGTACGGCGTTGACGCGCACCTCGGGCCCGTACTCCACGGCGAGCTGTCCGCACAGGGAGAGCAGGGCGCCCTTGGAGGCGGCGTAGGCGGGGTGGCCGGGGATGCCCTTGTGGGCGTGGACGGAGGAGGTGAGCACGACGGCGCCGCGCCGGGCGCGCAGATCGGGCAGGACGGCGCAAAAGCCGAGGAAGCTGCCGGTGACGTTGACGGAGAGCTGCCGTTGCCAGGAGTCGAGGGACAGCTCGTGGGCGGGGGCGACATCGACCGTGTAGGCGTTGCCGACCAGCAGGTCCACGGGACCGTAGCCGTGGGCGGCTTCCACGACGCGGTCCCAGTCCGCCTCGGCGGTGACGTCGGCGCGGACGAAGGCGGCCCGGCCGCCGCCGTCGGTGATCCGCCCGGCGACGGCCCGGCCGGCCGTCTCGGAGATGTCGGCGAGCACCACGGCGGCTCCTTCCTGCGCGAGGCGCTCGGCCGTGGCGGCGCCGATGCCGGAGGCCGCTCCGGTGACCACGGCCGTACGGCCGTGGTAGCGGGCGCCTTGGCGTGGTGCGGGCTGGTCCATCGTGGGGTGGGGCTCCTTCGCGGTGTCGGTGACTCGGTGTGGGCAACATATGCCGGGCCGGGGCTACTGGCGTGTCAGGACGACCAGTTCGGCGTCGTGGCCGGCGCTCCACGCGAACGGCAGGCCGTAGTGGAGCAGATGGGCTCCGCCGTACGTCGTGCCGGTCGCGGTGTCGTGGTAGCGGGCGGCGGGGTCGAGGCCGCGCGGCCGCAGCCGCGCGGGACGGCCGGGGACGAGCGGGGCGCCGTCGAGCCGTCCGGTGCTGAAAGCGGCCACGACGGTGCGCCGGCCGTCCGGGGCGTCGTACTGGACGCCGCAGGTGGGGTCGTCCGGGGTGCCGAGGAGACGCGCCTCGCCGTGGTGGATCACCTCGCGCACCTCCTTGTAGCGGGCGGTCCACCGGGCCGCCTCCGCACGCTGTCCGGGTCCCCAGGCGCGCAGGTCGGCGCCGATGCCGAGGACTCCGCACATGGCGGTGACGAAGCGGAAGGCGAGGCTGCGCGGGCGCGGGTCGAACAGGCCGGGGGCGTCGGTGACCCAGGAGCTCATCACATGCGGGGCGTGGGCGTGCAGAAAACCGTACTGGATGCGCAGCCGGTCCAGGGGCGCGGTGTTGTCGCTGGGCCAGACCACGTCGGTGCGGGCGATGGTGGCGTGGTCGACGCGTCCGCCGCCGCCGGCGCAGCCCTCGACGGTGACGTGCGGGTGGGCGGTGCGCAGATGGTCCAGGACGCGGAGGTAGCCGCGGACGTGTGCGGCGTCCAGGTCGAGCTCGCCCGCCGGCCCGGCGCCGGGGCGTCCGCGTTCGGTGGGCGGGCGGTTCATGTCCCACTTGAGGTAGGAGATGTCGTAGGTGGTGAGCAGCCGGTCGAGGGTGCCGGTGACGAAGTCCTGGACGTCCTCGCGGCCGAGGTCCAGCAGGAGCTGGTTGCGGACCAGGCGAGCGGGCCGGTCCTCGACGCGGTAGACCCACTCGGGGTGTTCGGCGTGCAGGCGGCTGCCGGGGCTGACCGCCTCCGGCTCCACCCACAGGCCGAAGTCCAGTCCCAGTGCCCGCACTTGGCCGATGAAGCGGTCGAAGCCCTGCGGGAAGGCGGCGGGGTCCGGGTACCAGTCGCCCAGTCCCCCGGTGTCGTCGGCGCGGCCGGTGAACCAGCCGTCGTCCACGACGAACAGTTCGGCGCCGATACCGGCGGCGGCCTCGGCGAGTTCCAGCTGCCCGGCGGCGTCGACGTCGAAGCCGGTGGCCTCCCAGGAGTTGTAGAGGACCTTGCGGGTGCGGTGGATCCGCTCGCCGGTCAGCAGGCGTTCGTAGCGGTGCTGGCCGCGGGCCAGTCCGTCGAGCCCGTCGGGGCTGAACACGCAGGCCAGCTTGGGGGTGGTGAGGGTGTCGCCGGGAGCGAGGAGCACCGCGCCCTCGTGCGGTACGCGTCCGGCGCGGACCCGTACGGCTCCGCCCGGTTCGGCCTCGGCGGTGATGTGCCAGTTGCCGGGCCACTCCAGGGCCAGGCCGTAGGTGGGCGCGGGGCCGTCGTGCGGTGCCGTGCGGTCCTGTACGGCGATCCAGGGCGCGTAGGCGTGTCCGGGCACCCCTTGGACGCTGCCGATGGTGAAGGTGCCCCGGGTCAGGTCGACCTGGGTGCGCTGGAACTCCTGCGACCACTGTCCGGCGAGGCAGGTCAGCCGTACGCCGTCGCCCGCGGGGACGTTGACGGCGGCGGAGTCGAACCGCTCCAGGCGCAGGGGTTCGCCGCCGGTGCAGGTGTGCTCGGTCCAGCGCCGTACCACGTCCGTGCCGGGCACGGTGTCGTAGCACAGGACGGTGCGCAGCCCGAGGACGTCGTCGGTGAACGCCAGCCTCAGTGTGTCCTCGCCCTCCTCGGCGCCCGCGAACTCCCACCACACCCCGCGGTCGCCGCCGGGGCGGGACGCGATGAGGTCGGCGCCGGTGAACGGGCGCAGGCCGGACGGCAGATACTCGGCCGGGGCGGTGTCGGCGGGGGTGATGAAGTGGGTACGCCGGGACCGGTCGAAAGCGGACGGGCCGTCCTCGCTGCCGTGCGGTCCCCAGGCGTCGAGTTCGGCCCAGGGGCCGTCCTCGGAGAGCCGCACCGTGTAGCTCGTGCGGTCGGTGCGCAGGGTCCAGCGGTGATGCGTCACTTGACCGCTCCAAGGTTGAGGCCGGCCACGAAGTGCCGCTGGAAGCGCAGGAACACGGCGACGGTGGGCGCGGCGGCGATGACGGATCCGGCGGCGATGACGTTCCACATGGAGACGTACTGGCCCTGGAGTCCGATGAGGGCGGCGGTGATGGGCATCTTGGTGTCGCTGCGCAGCACGGTGATGGCCCACAGCAGGTCGTTGAAGATCCAGGTGAAGGACAGGGCGCTGAGGGCGGCCAGCGCGGGCCGGGTGAGCGGGAGGATGATCCGCCAGAAGATCTGCCAGGGCCCCGCGCCGTCGACGACGGCCGCCTGCTGGATCTCGGGCGGGATGGCGCGCATGAAACCGTGCAGGACGAAGACGTAGAAGCCGACGCCGAAGCCGATCTGTACGCCGATCAGGGCGGGCAGGGTGTCGTAGACGCCCATGAGTTCGCTGAGCTTGGACACCGGGATGAGCAGGATCTGCGGCGGGAGCAGATTGCCGCCGAGCATCAGCAGCAGCAGGGAGCGCCGGAAGGGCAGTTCGTAGCGGCTGAGGGCGAAGGCGGCCATGGCGGCCAGCGCCAGGGTGACCAGAACGGTCGGGACGGTCACCAGCAGGCTGTTGATCAGGGCGCGCTGCTGGCCGCCGTCGACCCAGGCCTGGGCGAAGTTACCGAGGGTGAAGGAGTGCGGCCGGCTGCCCAGACCGTGGGCGGCGATGTCGTCGAAGGAGCGCACGCTGGTCACCAGGACCAGGGCGATGGGCAGCAGCCACAGCACGGCGAGGGTGCCGGCGCCGAGGTGGAACCCGGCGGTCGCGAGGCGCCTGCGGCGCGGGGCCGACGGGGTGTGGACGGTCGCCATCAGTCGGCCTCCCGGAAGGCGCGGACGAGGTAGGAGGCGATGACCCCGAACGCGAGGACGAAGATCACGACGGCCAGGGCGGAGCCGTAGCCGAGGCGCAGGGACTGGAAGGCGGTGGAGTACATGTAGGTGCTCAGCAGCTCGGACGAGTGGTAGGGGCCGCCGCGGGTCAGCGACCACACCACGTCGAAGGAGCGCAGCGAGTCGATGACGATGACGGACAGGACGACGGCGTTGACGCTGCGCAGCTGGGGCAGGGTGACATGGCGGAAGCGCTGCCAGGGTCCGGCGCCGTCGACCTTGGCGGCTTCGTGGAGGGCGGGGTCGATGCCCTTGAGGCCGGCCAGGTACAGCACCATGACATAACCGATCTGCCGCCACAGGGCGGGCACGATCACCGCGTACAGGGCGGTGTCCCGGTCGGCGAGCCAGGCGTGCCGCAGGCTCTCCAGGCCGACGGACTCGAGGACCTGGTTGAGGACTCCGTCGGGCTGGTAGATCGCCTGCCAGACCAGGGCGGTGGCGACCAGGGAGAAGACGACGGGCAGGAACAGGGCGGCCCGGTAGAAGCCGATGCCGCGCCGTTCCTGCTGGAGCAGGAGTGCCGTGGCCAGGCCGAGGACGGCGGACAGACCGCCGAACAGGACCAGCCAGAGCACGGTGTTCCAGGTGGCGTCGCGGAACGTGGCGTCGCCGGCCATCTCGCGGAAGTTGTCCAGGCCGACGAACGTGGGCGCGGACACCCCGTCCCAGCTGGTCAGGGAGAGGTAGAAGCCCTGGAGGGCGGGCCAGAACACCCACACCGCCTCGGCGAGGAGCGGGATGAGGACGAAGGCGAGCACCAGCGGGGGTGTGCGGCGGGCGCCCCGGCCCCGCCTGCCGCGGGGCGGTGCGGGGGCCGGGGAGGTGCTTTTGGTGGTGGTCAGGACGGCCACGTCAGGCGTTCCAGATCTTCTCGGCGTCGCGCTGCCAGGTGGTGAGGATCGAGCCGATCGACTTGGGCTCGGCGATGAACCGGGTCAGCGCGTTGTCGGCGGTGGGCTGGAGGGCGTCGCTGGAGTCCCGGTTGAAGAACTGGGTGATCTCCGCCGCCTCCTCGATGTGCGCCCGCCCCTTGACGACCAGCGGGGTGCCGGCGTCCCCGGCGTCGGGGTGACAGGGCAGGACCGTACCGGAGGAGCCCTTGATGTAGATCTCCTGCGCCTCGGCGGTGCCCAGGTAGCGCATCAGGTCGATCACCTCGTCGTGGCGGCCGGTGCGGGCACCGGCGAAGTACCCGTCGGTGGGGGCCTCCTCGGCGAGCGGGACCTTCGGGTCGATGACCGGGAAGCGGAAGAAGTCGATGTCGTCCAGGGCGTCCTTCGGGGCCGCGTCGGCGAAGAAGGTGCCGATCAGCATCATGCCGCTGCGGCCGTTGAGCATGGAGGTGGACGCGTCCTGGAAGGCGACGGCGGTGCCGTCCGGGTCGAAGTACGGCAGCACCTCCTGCCAGCGGTCGAACACCTTGCGCACCTCGGGGTCGTCGAAGCGGTGCTCACCGGCGAGAAGCCCGCGGTGGTAGTCGGCGCCGTTGATGCGGATGTTCAGGTAGTCGAACCAGGCGGAGGCCACCCAGGCGGTGTTGCCGCCGGCGCCGAGCCCGATGGGGCTGATGCCCTTGCTCTTGAGCTTGTCGCACAGGTCGAGGAAGTCGTCCCAGCTCTTCGGCTCGCTCACGCCCCACTTGGCGAAGTGGGACTTCCGGTAGAACATGCCCCACCAGTAGGAGGTGGTGGGGACGAAGACCTTCTTGCCGGAGGTCGCCGTGCACAGGCTGTTCAGCGCCTTGGAGTAGCCCGCGAGCTCGGGGGACTCCCAGACCTCTCCGAGGTCGAGCAGCAGGTCCTTGCGGGCGTAGGCGTCGGCGACCGAGCCGGGGTACCAGGTGTACACGTCCGGCGGGTTGGCCGAGGTGAGGTACGTGGGCAGCTGGGTGCGGAAGGTCTCGGCGGCCACGGTGTTCAGGCTGACCTCGCCGGTACCCTTCTTGACGTAGGCGGCGACGAGGTCCTCCATCGCGGCCTTCGCCTGCGGGGCGGACAGGTTGGACTGGAGGGTCACCGCTCCCCCGGAGGCGCTCTTTCCGGAGGAGCCGGAGGTCACGCAGCCGCTGAGCAGGGCGGCCGTACCGGCGGCGCCGAGCCCGGCGAGGAAGCGGCGTCGGCTGGTCTGGTGGTTCGTCATGGAGCACTCCCTGGGGATCCGCGCGGCCGGCGGCCGGCCCTCGTACGGCCGGCACCCGCTCGCGGCGGATCCAGGTTCGCGTGGCGGACGCGCCACGTCAAGGATAATTACTAATTTATTTGCACTGGGTTCGGCGTGACGGCGGGTGTCACGGCGAAGACTGTGGCGCCACACGGAACCCCTGTCAATAATTATTCCTAATTTATTTATTGAAGGACGGGTACACGAAGGCCCCGGCGCCCCCTCCTGGGGTGCGCCGGGGCCCGGCGGTGTGTCCGGCCGTCACCGGGCGGACAGATAGTCCTCGACTCCCGGAGCCGCGTGCGCCTCCTCCGCGTTCACCACTCCGCCGACCGCGTCGGCGTCGGGCCTGAGCACATACGTCTCGACGCTCGCGGGACGGTTCACGTCCGAGAAGTTCTGCGCGGTGCCGAGGCCCGTGTCGGCCTTGGTCTGCGCGCGGTGTGCCTTGACGACGTCCTCACGGGTCAGGCCGCCCGCCTCGCAGGCCGCCTTCAGGTCGGCGCCCATCAGCTCCGCCGCGTTGTACCCGGACAGCACCCCGGAGTCCACCGGCGAGTCCGGGTACTTCTTCCGGTACGCCGCGACCATGCTCTTCACGCCCGGCAGATCGGAGCTGACCGCCGGTGCGGCGCTCACGATGCTGAGCATCGCCGCCAGGGCCGGGGCCGCGGGGGTCTTCATCAGCTGGGGCGCGAAGCCGGGGGCGCTGCTGACGACGGGGACCTTCAGCCCGCGGGAGGCGGCGACCCCGACGAGGGACGCGGTCTGCGCGGGTCCGGCGCTGATCAGGATGGCCTTCACGCCCTCCTTGCGCAGGGCCGACACCTGGGCCGAGAGGTCCGTGTCCGTCGCCTGGATCTTCTGCCCGGCCACCTTCATGCCGGCCTTCTGAGCCGCCCAGGTGGACCCCTCCAGCGCGTTGGCGCCGTAGTCGCCCTCGAAGTAGACGTGGCCGATGGTGTCGCCCTTCTTCAGGCCCTTGGTGCGGGTCAGGAACTCCACGGCCGCGATCATGTCGACGTCGTAGGTGGTGCCGAGCACCTGGACGGCGTCCTTGCCGAGCAGCGAGGCCGCCCAGGCCTGCGGGAAGGTGAGCATCTTGTCCCGCTCGATGTCGTCGAGCAGGGCCGCGACCACCGGGGAGCCGATGACCTGGGGCAGCGCCACGACGTCCGGGGCGATGTCGGCGTAGGCGGTGACCGCCTTCTGTACGTCGTAGCCGTGGTCCTTGACGACGATCTCCACCTTGCGATCGCAGATGCCGCCCTTGGCATTGGTCTCGTCGGCCCACATCTGCTGGGCCTGCACGATGCTCTTGCCGAGCGTGGCGTAGGGGCCGGTCAGGTCGGTGAGGGCGCCCAGTCTGATGGTGTCGGCGCCGACACCGGGTCCGGTGCGGAGGCCGTCGGCGGCCTCTCCGCCCTTGTCGCCGCCGTCCGCCTTGGAGCTGCATCCGCTGACCGCGAGCAGCAGGGCGAGGGCGCCGGCGAGGACGGTCCCGGCGGTGCGGTGCCGGTTGCGGCGCCTGGGGTGCGTGGTGTTCACGGGGTGTGCTCCTTGGGTCGTGCGGCCGGTTGCGGTGGCGAAGGGACGGTTTCCGGGGTGGGGGTACGGGGGCGGTGGCGCCGTACGCGGTCCCGGAGCCGGCGTGTCAGACCGTGCAGGCCGTCGGGGGCGTACAGCAGGACCAGGACGATCGCCGCGCCGTAGAGGTAGCGGGCCGCCTCGGTGGGGCCCACCGCCCCCTCCGCGGAGCCGGGCGCGGTCACCAGCGGGAGCTGGTCGGCGTAGCGGGTCATCAGCAGCGGGAGCGCGGTGACGAAGACGGCGCCGGCGGTGGCTCCCGCGACGGATCCGAGGCCGCCGATGACGATCATGGCGAGGTAGTCGACGGAGAGCGCGAGGGAGAAGTAGTCCGGGACGACGCGGCGGAAGGCGAGCGCCAGCAGCACCCCCGCGAGGCCCGCGTACATCGACGAGACCACGAAGGCGGCCGAGCGGTGACGGGCGACGTCCACGCCCATCACGGCGGCCGCGGTCTCGCTGTCGCGCAGGGCGGCCAGCGCCCGGCCGGGGCGTCCGCGCAGCAGGCCGCGGGCGGTGAACCAGGTGAACGCGAACAGGGTCAGGCCCAGGAACCACAGCCGTTCCTCGGCGCCGAACGGCACACCGAGTACGGTCAGTTCGGGGTCGCTCTCGGCGAAGGTGAAACCGCCGAGGGTCAGCGGGGGCACGGAGCGGCCGTTGAAGCCGCCCGTGACGGAGTCCGCGGTGAGCAGCACATGGTGGCCGAGGAAGACCAGCGCGAGGGTGGCGATGCCGAGGTAGATGCCCTTCACCCGGGCGGCGACGGGACTGAACAGTCCGCCGGCCGCCCCCGCGAGCAGGACCGCGAGGAGCGCGGCGACGGCCGGGGGCAGTCCCGGGCCGGGTTCGCCCGCGAGCCAGGCGTAGCCGTAGGCGCCGACGGCGAGGAAGAAGGCGTGTCCGAGGGAGAGCTGTCCGGCGGTGCCGCTGAGCAGGGCGAGGCCGATGGCGCCGATGGCCGCCGCCATGGAGAACAGGCCGATGCGCAGCCAGAACGCGTCCAGGTAGAACGGTGGCAGGCACAGGACGACGGCGACCAGCAGGAGCGAGGCGCGGCGTCGGGTGAGCATGCCGGGGAGTCGGTCAGACACGGGCCGTTCCCTTCGCGCCGAACAGCCCGGTGGGCCGCACCAGGAGGACGAGCAGCATCACGGCGTACGGGGCGACGTCGCCGAAGCCCTCGCCGAGGACGTGCAGATCGGACTGGTAGCCGACGACGAGCGCCTCGGTCAGGCCGATGATCATGCTGCCCGCCAGGGCTCCGGCCGGGGAGGCGAGGCCGCCGAGGATCGCGGCGGGGAAGGCGTTGAGGGCGATCTGACCGGTGGTGCGCTCCAGTCCGGGGGCGGGGAACGCGGCGAGGAACACGGCGGCCAGCGCGGCGAGCGCGCCCGCCAGGCACCAGGCGCCGGCGCGGACCCTGCTGAGCCGTACGCCCATGAGGGCGGCCGCCTCCAGGTCCTCCGCCGCCGCCCGCAGCGACAGGCCCCAGGCGGTGAACCGGAAGAGCGCGAACACCGCGCCGATGACCAGCGCCGACACCACGATCGCGGCGAGCCGGCTGTCGGCGACGGTCAGCGGCCCCAGCTCGGTCACCGAGTCGCCCCACGGGTCGCCCAGGGACAGCAGGTCACCGCCGATGCGCCGGGACAGATCGGTGAGCAGGACGATGTCGACGCCGATGGTGACGATGGTCTGCACATGCGCCGAGTGGGCGTCCTGGCCGCCGCGTTGCAGCAGGAACCGGTCGAGTACGCCCGCGAGGGCGGCCGTGGCGAGGACGGCCAGCGCGAGTGCCCCGGCGAATCCGAGGTCGTCGTGCAGGACGGCGGTGAGGTAGCCGCCGAACAGCAGCAGGGAGCCGTGGGCGAAGTTGAGGACGCCGGAGGCCTTGAAGATGACGACGAAGCCGAGCGCGACCAGCGCGTAGACCGAGCCGAGGGCCAGCCCGCCGAGGATGTTGTCGAGGAATGCCGTCATGCCGCGTCCTCCCCGGGCGCGTCGGTGCCGAGGTAGGCGCGCAGCACCTCGGGGTCCTGGCGGACCTCGTCGGGGGTGCCGTGGGCGATGCGTCTGCCGAAGTCGAGCACGGTGACGTCGTCGGCGAGACGCATGACGAGACCCATGTCGTGCTCCACGAGGACGATGGACAGGCCGAGTTCGGCGCGGAGTTCGCCCACCGCCTCGGCGGTACGGGCGCGTTCGGCGGCGTTCATTCCGGCCACCGGTTCGTCGAGGAGCAGCACACGGGGCTCCAGGCAGAGGGCGCGGGCGAGTTCGACGCGCTTGCGGTCGCCGTACGGCAGCAGGGCGACGGGGCTGTCGAAGTGGGCGCCGAGGCCGGTGAGTTCGGCGATCTCGCGGGCCCTTTCGAGGTGCTCGCGCTGTTCCCGCACGGCGCTCGGCAGGCGCAGCGCGGTGGCCGCGAAACCGGCGCGGGTGAGGGCGTGGCGGCCGAGCATCAGGTTGTCGGCGACGGTGCCGTGGGTGGTGACGATGTTCTGGAAGGTGCGGGCCACGCCGAGCGCGGCGATACGGTGCGGGGCGAGCCGGGTCAGCTCGGTGCCGCCGAGTGTCACCGTGCCGGCGGCCGGGCGGCACAGGCCGGACAGCACGTTGAAGCAGGTGGACTTGCCGGCGCCGTTGGGTCCGATGAGCGCGTGCACCGAGCCCGGGGTGACGGTGAAGGAGACGCCGTCGAGGGCGGTGAGCCCGGCGAAGCGCACGGTGACGTCCCGTACGTCGAGCACGGGCGGCGGCGCGGCGGCGGTGCGGTCGGTCACGCCGCCCCCTGGTCCTCGGCCGACTCGCCCAGGTAGAGGCGGCGTACGGCGTCGGTGCGGGCGAGTTCGCCGGCGGGGCCTTCGAGGCGGGTCTCGCCCACCTCCAGGACGTGGGCGTGGTCGGCGAGGGAGAGCGCCATCCCGGCGTTCTGCTCGACGAGAAGTACGGCGGTGCCCTGGGCGTTGATCTCGCGGATCACCTCGGCGATGCGCTGCACCATCTGCGGGGCGAGGCCCAGGGAGGGCTCGTCGAGGAGCAGCAGGCGCGGGGCGGCCATCAGGGCGCGGCCGATCGCGAGCATCTGCTGCTCGCCGCCGGAGAGCAGGCCGGCTGCCTGGTGGGTGCGTTCGGCGAGACGGGGGAAGAGCGTGAAGACGCGGTCGCGGGACTCCTGGATCTGGGCGGTACGGGTGCGGCGGCTGAGGCCGAGGCCGCCGGAGCGGAGGTTCTCGTCGACCGAGAGGCCGGCGAACACCCTCCTCCCTTCGGGGACTTGGACTACTCCGGCGCGGACCGCGGCGACCGGGTCCCCGCCGTCGAGGACCGTGTCGCCGTAGCGGATGGTGCCGGCGGTGATCGCGCCCCGGTGCAGGCGCAGGGTGCCGGAGACCGCCCGCAGGAGGGTCGTCTTGCCCGCGCCGTTGGCGCCGAGGAGGGCGACGACGGTGGCGGGCGGGACGGTCAGGGACACGGAGCGGAGGGCGGACAGGGCGCGGCCGTAGGTGACGTCCACGGTCTCCACGCGCAGCGTGGGTGAGCTGTCCGGTGGTGCTTCGGGCATCGCGACTCCTCGGGGCCGGGGCGCGGGGCGCGGCGGCTTCGGGGGGCAGGGGTGCCTCACGACAGCATGGGGGCGGGCGGGGGGTACAGGTTTTGGGGGTCGTACGCTGCGGCGTACCAATGGGGGTGGGCGGGGGTTGTGCCGGTGCCCAGGCGGGCCCGTTGCCGGGCCCCTCTGCTTTTCGGGGCGGGTGGGGTGTCCGGTGCTACGTCAGGAAGGTTCTGGCTGTCAGGGCCAGGGTCGTCTCCGTCAGGTCCGTGGGGCGGGAAAGGGAGCGGCCTGTCAGTTGTTCGTAGCGGCGCAGGCGGTTGAGGACCGTGTTGCGGTGGCAGTAGAGGCGGCGGCTCGCACGCTGGGCCGAGCCGTCGCAGGCCAGCCAGGTGGCGAGGGTGTCCAGCAGGACCTCCGCGTCGGCCGGTTCGAGGTGGGCCAGCGGGCCCAGCAGCCGCTCGACCAGCGCGGCGCCGAGTCCCGGGCTCGACACCACCAGCGCGGCCGGCAGATGCTCGGTCAGCCGGATCGTGCCGCCCTCCCCGGGGCACAGGCTCAGCGCGGTGTCCGCCAGCCGCCGTGCCTCCCCCACCGCGGACAGTCCCCGGACCGCGCTGCTGACGCCGATCCGTGCCCCGGCCGCCTGTTCCTCGGGGACCACGGGCTCCGTACCGTCCCCGGCCAGGACGATGCCGTAGTCCGCGTCCACGCCGGTGTGCCAGTGCACGCGCACACCCGGGGCGAGGGCCGCTTGGGCACCGGAACAACCGGGAGCAGCGCCGCCGGCGACCGCGACGACCACGTACCGCCCGTGCTCCGGCAGCGCCAGCGCCTGCGCCGCCTCCGGCAGGTCGGCGATCCTGCTCGTACCGTCCAGCAGGGCCGCGGCCAGCAGCCGCACCCTGTTCTCCCTGCGCCACGCCAGCTGACGCTCGGTCTGCCGGTAGGCGTCCGCCACGAGGGTGCAGTGCTCGTCGACGAAGTCCCACACGTCGGACGCCACGTGCACCAGCAGCCGTACGTCCTCGGGCGCCGACCGGGACGTCTCGTCGACCAGGCCCTGCCAGACGAGGGAGCCGCCCAGCCGGAAGGCGTGCAGCAGGGCGTCGAGCGGCAGCCCCTGTTCGGCGCGCACGGCACCGATCTTCCAGGTGCAGCGCCGCGCGGCGTCGCGGGCGCCCCGCGGGTCGAGCAGCGAGGAGATGCTGTGCCGCAGCGAGCGGTGCACCTCCTGCCAGGTCGTGGTGGCGTCCGCCTCCACGGCGGCCCTGTAGGCGGGCTCCTGCTCCTGCAGGACGGCGAGCAGCCCGTCGGTGTGCTGGGGCAGGTCGTCCAGCAGGACGCGGGCGGCCCGGTGCAGCACGCGCAGCGCGTCCGCGTCGATCAGCGACCGCACGCGCGGTGTCCTGGGCGGCGGTGCGGGCTCGGGTCCAGGGCGCGGCAGGGTTCGTGGCCGTACGGCGTGTCGCATCGCGCGTCTCCCCCAGGGTCGGCTTCCCGGCGGTGCCCGTGCGGCGGGTCCCCGTATCGGCGCCCGGCCGGTACGGGGGAGCCCGTGGGCCGGCCGCCATCGGACTCGTCCTGTCCCGAAGGATGACATACCGTCCGGTCGGTCCCTAGAGCCGTGCACCGGTCTTTTCCGCCTGTTCGACCAGTCGGACCAGCTCGACGCGGGAGCGGACGCCCAGGGTGGCGAAGATGTTGCGCAGGTGGTAGTCGACGGTGCGGGTGCTGACGGACAGGCTCAGGGCCACCTCCCGGTTGGTGGCGCCCTCGGCGACGCACCGTGCGATACGCAGTTGCTGCGGGGTCAGCGCGGAGAGGTCCCCGGCACCTGTCCGGCCGGGGGCCGCGCCGCCGGCCCGTGACTCGGCGGCGGCCTGCTCCGCCCAGAGGTGCGCGCCGCAGCGTTCGAAGCCCATCAGGGCCTCCCCCAGCCGGGTCCGTGCCTCGCGCAGCCGGCGCCGGCGCCGCAGCCATTTGCCGTAGAGCAGTTCCGTGCGTGCCCGTTCGAAGTCGCCGGCGGTCTCCTCGTGGCGGTCCAGGGCGCGCCGGTACAGGGCGTCGGCCTCGTCCGGGGCGGCCAGCAGGGCGCGGCAGCGCAGCAGTTGGGCGGGGGCCTGCGGGTCCGCCCGGCACCCGGCCCAGACGGCGAAGTCCTCGACCGCCGAGGCCGCGAGTTCGGGGCGGCCGGTGAGCGCGGTGGCCTCCACGAAGCAGGGGACGGCGAGCATCCACACCGCGAAGTGGCCGCGGCGCGCACCGGGGCGCACCAGCGGGCCGAGCCGGTCCGCGGCCTCGCGGGGGCGGCCGGCACCGAGGTCGGCACGGGCCGCGGCCCACTGGGCGAGCGTCGCGGCCTGGGCCAGTCCGTGCCGGCGGGCGGTGCGCAGGGCCGCCTCGACATGTTCGGCGACGACGTCCCGCTCCCCCTCGATGGACGCGGCGAGTGCCAGTACGGCGTGGTGGTGGGCGGCGGTGTTGCGCTGCCCGGTCCGGGACGCGGTGCGCAGCCCCTCCTCGGCGTGGGTGCGGGCGAGCTGGTGGCGTCCGGCACGCAGTTCGGCGTAGGCGAGGTACTCCAGGGCCCGTGGTTCGAGGGCGGCGCAGCCGTGGACGCGGGCCGCGGCGAGTGCCCGGGCGCCGGCGCGGCGGGCGGCGGCCACGTCGCCGAGCATGAGTGCGGCGGAGGCGGCCCGCAGCAGCGACTCGGCCCCGTCGCCGCCCTGCTCGTACGCGACCACCCGCCGCAACGGCCCGGCCGCCCGGTCGAACCGCCCCAGCAGCACATCCCGCATCCCGTCCCGGTGATCACGCAACACCGCGGAACGCCCCTCAACGGCGCTCCACACGTCACCACCGGCCCCCGGGCCCCCACCCCCGGCGGCCGCTTCCGTCTCGGCCCCGCCCGGGCCGGGAGATCCGGACGGCGGGTGCTCACATGGCGGCACCTCCGGGCCGTCACCGGCGACGAACCGAAGACCGGGGCCGGAAGGCGACGAGAGCCCTGCCCGCACGTCCGCCCCGGAACCGCCCCCGGCCACCGACCGGGCACCGGGGCCCGCGAACACCCCCGACCGGGTGGACGCGCAGGGCGGCCGGGGACCGCCGGCCGACGGTTCCGGCTCGGGCCCGACGGCCGCGACCGGCACGTCCGGCCCCGAGCCGGAGGGAAGGCCCGGCGGCCGGGGGACGCCGGACGGTGACGCCGCCCCGGTGCCGGCTTCGGCCGTCGGGCGGACGGCGGTGCCGGGAGGCGGCGGCCCGGTGGCCGGTGCTCCACGGCCGGGGACGGTGCCGGGCGTGGGCGTGGCCGGCGTGGGGGCGGTGTGGAGGGCGAGGGCGTGGAGGCAGGCCGTCGGATCACCGGCGGACCAGGCCGCTTCCGCCGCTGCCAGGGTCGCCGTGTCGGCGGCGGTCCGGTCCGTGGCGGCCAGCAGCGTCGCGGCGAGGAGGAGGGACGCGTGGGCGTCCGCCACCGGGCCGTCGGTGAGGAGTACCGAGCCGCGCAGGAGTTCCGCGCCGCCGCGTACCGACGCGGGGGCCGGCCGGCTGCGGGCGGCGTCGAGGAGGCGCAGGGCCGCGGGCGAGTGCCCGGCGAGGAGCGCCCGTGCCGCGGCGGCGGTGTAGCGGTGGGCGCGCGCGGCATGGTCCGGCAGCCGGTGGTCCGTCTGCCGTCGCGGAGTCGTCTGTCCGGTCATTCCATCGACGTTACTCACGCGTAAGGCCGGGTGGAGGGGGTGCGTCCACGAGTGTGCCGGGGCCCAGGGCGCCCGGCGCCCGGCGGTGCGCGCGCACAACGCCGGTGGCGGCCCGCGCCGTTCGCGGACCGCCACCGGGTCGGGGGATCAGGAGGTGTGCGGGCAGTTGCCGCGGGACTCCTCGATCGTCAGGCTCGGCCGGGGCAGCGGGCAGAGGAACTGCTCGTACCGGGTGTCGTTGTCGATGAACCGCTTCAGCCAGGAAACGCTGTACTTCGCGATCGTCGTGTTCGACGAGTTGGGCGTGAAGTGGGTGGCGCCGTTCAGCTCCAGATAGGCCCGGTCCAGGGAGGACGGCAGGCCGGTGTACAGGGGTTCGGCGTGGGTGGAGACCGGGGCGACGGTGTCGCCGTCGGCGCCGAACAGGAGGGTGGGGGTCCTGACCTCGGGCCAGGTCTTGTCGAGGTTCCAGGGGGTCAGGGGGATCGCGGCCTGGAGGGAGGGCCGGTCCTTGGCGGCCTCGAGGGTGCCGCCGCCGCCCATCGAGTGGCCCATGACGCCGAGCCGGCCGCTGTCGATCCGGCCGCGGACCGCGCTGCGCTGGGTGAGGTAGTCCAGCGCGGCGAGCAGCTGGTCGCCGCGGGAGGCGGGCTGGTCGAGGGTGGTGTTGGTGTCGATGGTGAACACCACGAACCCCTGGGAGGCCAGGCGCGGGCCCAGCCAGGCGATGGAGGACTGGTAGGCGGTGAAGCCGGGAGCGATGGCGATCGCCCCGAAGGTGCCGTCGGCGGTGCTGGTCGGGTAGTAGACGGTGCCTCCTCCGAAGCCGGTGACGGACAGCGAGGAGACGGAGATCTCCGAGACGGCGTACGGGCCGCGCAGCGCCTCGATGCTCGATTCGGTCGGTGCCGGGCCGCGCTCGTACGGGTTGTCGGCCGCCTGGGCGCCGGGGCCGGTGAGGGTGGTGAGCGCGACGGCGGCGGCGAGGGCCGCGGTCAGTCCGGCGAGCCGGCCGGTCCGGCGCCTGCGGGTGTGGGGGTGCTGCTGCACGACGAGTGGTCCTCTCTGTCGCGGCGGACCGCCCGGCCGGTCGGTGCACATGGTTCACGGCACGGTTGGGGCCGTGCCCCGGCCGGGGGCGCCGCCGATGGACTGGCGGTGCCACTGTCGGAGAGGAGGGGGCCGGTGCGGACCGGCAATCTCACCGGTCTCGTATACGGCGCCGGGTGCGGAGCGGACGGGCCGGGGCGCCCGGCATGCGACAGGGACGCGGGGGTACGGGGACAGACGCGGTCACCGTCGGAGTCGGCGCCGACGGTGGCCGCGGTGCGTCAGAGGGGGACCGTCACGCCGCGTCGTAGACGTGGGCCCGGCCGCCGGCCCACTTCACCCAGGCGGGATCGTCCAGCAGCCGTTCGGCCTCGGGCAGTCCTGCCCGGCGCAGGAACTCCACCACGTCCCGGTCGGAGTTCGCGAGGCCGACGATCTCACCGCGCACGGTCACCCGGCGGCCGCCCGACCCGAGCGGGGGGTGCACCACGATCGGCGGTTTCCTCATCCCTCCAGGATCCGGCCGGTGCCGCCGCCATGCATCCCGGCCCGGTACGTCACCCGACTGCCGCGCCGGACGAGCCGTCCGGACCCGGCCCGTGCTCGTATGGAAGCGGCCTCCATGCCTACCCGGAGGGAGCTGGGAATGCACGAGATGTGGTGCGGTGCAGACACCTCGGGGGAGCTGGTGTGGCATGTCCTCACGTCGGACAAGTCATCCACGCTCTGCGGAGTGGAGAAGCAGAACGAGTCGACGCATCGGCACGCGACCGACCGGCACTGCTTCTCCTGCATGAGAACGTTCCAGTCCGTCGTCGAGGCGAGCTGAGACGGTACCCCGTCCCTGCCGCCGAGCCGGTCCGTCCCGGGCCGGTTCAGTGGCAGGGGCGACCCGTCTCCGGAGCCGCCCGCACGGCCGCCCCCGGGTCCGTCTCGAGCCGGCAGTAGCAGGACGCCTCGATGGGTACGTCCGCCAGCGCGGCCGCCTGCCTGAGCTGGCGGGCGACGATCGCGGCCTCCCCGGTCCTCCCGGTGCGCAGCAGGCACTCGTGGAACCCGTGCAGTGCCCAGACGTTGTTCGGGTGCTGCAGCGGGCGGGGCAGGGTGGAGTCGAGGCCCAGGTCGGCCCGGTACACCGCTTCGGCCTCCTCGACCCGGCCCTGTTCCAGCAGCAGCGCCCCGTAGGCGTGCCGGGTGGGCTGCATCCAGCCCCAGGGTTCGTCGTAGGGCAGGCCGTCGTCGAGGGCGACGGCCCGCTCCAGCGCGGCGAACGCGGTGTCGTACTCGCCCTTGCGGTAGGCGAGTTCACCGTCGAGCATCGCCGACGCGATGGCGAGGATGTCCAGACAGGTGTTGTTGAACAGCATCCGGGTGCCGGGGACGCGGCGGACGGCCGCACGGAAGCCGTCCCGTTCCGCCTCGGCCCGGTCGACGGCGCCGGTCGCGGACAGGGCGACGCCACGGGCGTAGTGCAGCATGGCCGTGGTCACGCAGTGGAACTCCGGGTCGGCGGGGAACGGCAGGTCCAGGATGTCGCCCCAGCGGCCGAAGCGGATCAGGACGTGGACGCGCATCGCGAGGAACCCCTCGAGCCAGTCGGCCATGGGCGGGCTCTGCACACGGAGCAGTTCCTCGGGAACGGCGGCCTCGAGCCGGGCGGCGGCGTCCAGCGCGATCGCCGACTGGCCGGCGAACATGGCGCCGTAGATCCTGAAGTGGTGGTTGTGGGCGCGGTAGAGCGTGTAGAAGTTCATGGCGCCGGCCCGCCGGAGGTACTTCTCGTCGGCGGCGACGGCGAGGGTGTTGTCCGACACCACCCGGCGGTAGTCGCCGCAGAGCACTTCCAGATGTGAGGGCATGTGGTGCAGATGCCCGGCGTCGGGCACGGCGCCGCGCAGCCGGTCGGCGACGGTGAGGGCTGCCTCGGGCGTGGGGGACATCTCCATCAGGTGGATGTACAGGTGGAGGACGCCGGGGTGCCGGGCGCCCGCCTCGGTGGCGAGCGCGCCGTCGAGGACCGCCTTGGCCTCCAGGGTGCGGGCGCCGTCGGCGGGACGGCCGGTGCGCAGGTCCCACAGCTGCCAGGGCGTGAGGTTCATCAGGGCGTCGGCGCAGAGGGTGGCCACGTCCGGGTCGCCGGGGGCGTCCTCGTACACCTCGAGCATCCGGTCCGCGTAGGGCTCGTTCCAGACCGAGCAGTCCTCGGCGGCCTGCGCGCGGGGGTAGCGGGCGCGCAGGGCCTCGATGAGGGCCCGCTCGACGGGAGTGGCGTGGGCGGCCCTGTCGTGCGCCCGCTCGACGGCGGTGTGGGTGCGGGCGACGGTGTGGACGAGTTCGTCGCCGTCGAAGGCCTCCCAGGGTTTGTTGTAGTTGGGGCCGAGGGCGTAGGCGATGCCCCAGTGCGCCATGGCGCAGTCGGGGTCGGCCTCGGCGGCGCGCTCGAAACAGGCGACCGCCTCCTCGTGGTTGAACGCGTACGTCCACATCAGTCCGCGGTCGAACCAGAGTTGCGCCTCGGCGGAGACGGTCGTCACGGGCCGGCGGTGGTCGCCGAGGTCGTAGTAGTCGTCCATGCGTGCCTCCCGGGGCAGCGGATGGCCGGCCGCGGGTGACGCCGGCGACGAACGTCCGTAGGGGACGAACCCGACGATAGCGGGGCACAAGCGCGTGCGCAGGCAACCTGAGGGGGCCGCCACTCCTACGCTCACACCGGGCGCCCGAACGAACACCCTACGTCACCGCCGGGTCCGTTCCGGGCCGGGTTCGCCGACGGGCTGGCACGGGGACCGCGCGTCTCCCTAGGATGTACTCCCTGTCCAGCCAGTCCAGTTGGCGCGGCCCGCAGGGGGAACGATGCACACCGGTAAGCAGCTGTCCACCGAGATCGACGCGTCCGTGCCGACGGCGGCGCGCATGTACGACTACTACCTGGGCGGCAAGGACAACTACGCGGCGGACCGGGCGGCGGTCGAGGAACTCGACAAGGTGGTCCCCAGCACCCGACGGCTGGCGCTGAACAACCGGCGATTCCTCCAGCGGGTGGTCCGCACCCTCAGCGAGGAGTACGGGATACGGCAGTACGTCGACCACGGTTCCGGTCTGCCCACCCAGGACAACGTCCACCAGGTCGCCCAGCGCATCGACCCGACCGCCCACGTGGTGTACGCCGACAACGACCCGATGGTGCTGGTGCACGGCCGCGCCCTGCTGGAGCAGGACCAGCGCACGGTGGTGATCCAGGCCGACCTGCGCGACACCGACGGGATATTCGGCCATCCGGAGACCGAGCGTCTGATCGACTTCTCCGAGCCGGTCTGCGTGCTGTTCAACTCGGTCTTCCACTGCATCCCGGACGACGACGCCGACGGCCCGCTCGCCCTGGCCCGCCGGGTGCGGGAACGGCTGGCTCCGGGCAGCTTCATGGTGATGTGCCAGCTCGTCAGCGAGGACGCCGAGGTCCGCAGGGCCGTCACCGACTTCATGGACCAGGCGACCCAGGGGCACTGGGGGCGCGTACGCAGGGAGCGGGACGTGGTGTCGTACTTCGAGGGCCTGGAGGTGCTGGAGCCGGGTCTGGTGGAGGTCTCCACCTGGCGGCCCGACACGGAGGTGGCGCCCCGTCAGCTCACCAAGGAGTGGATCGAGTTCGGCGGTGTGGGGCGGCTTCCGCTGTAGCCGCCGACGCCACGACGCCCCCGCCGGACCGTTCGGGTCCCACGGGGGCGTCGGCGCGTCGGCCCGCCGCTACACCGTGGCGTAGCGCTCCTTGATCGTCCGGTGCAGCAGATCCACCGATTCGCGCGGCTTGAGGGCCTCGTCGGCGAGGCGGTCCAGCGCGATCCGGTACTCCTCCGTCTCGTCGCGGTCCTCGAGGAAGTTGGCGCTCCTGATGTGCTCCAGGTAGACCACGTCGGGCAGGTCGAGGCCGCCGAAGCGCAGATAGGTGACGGGTATGGCGGGAGCGGACGCGTTCGTCACGTCCAGCGGGACGATCTGCACCGTCACATTGGTGCGCCCGGCCAGCGTCACCAGGTGCTCGAGCTGCTCGCGCATCACGGCGCGGCTGCCCAGGACGCGCAGCAGAACGGATTCGTCGATGACGGCCCAGATCTGCGGGGCGTCCTCGCGCTGCAGCAGTTCGGCACGGCGCATCCGCAGTTCGACCCGGCGCCGCACCTCGCCGGACGGGACGTTCGGCAGGCCCCGCTCGACGACCGCGCGGGTGTAGGCGGCGGTCTGCAGCAGTCCGGGGACGTACTGGATCTCGAACGTACGGATGGTGGCGGCGGCTTCCTGGAGGCCGACCAGACGGTCGAACCACTCGGGCATCAGCCGCTTGTCGTACCGCTGCCACCAGCCCGGCTCACCGGCCCGCCGGAGCAGTTTCAGCAGCACCGAGGCCTCGTACTCGTCGGTGCCGTACCGCGTCAGGAGTGCGAGGACATCGGCCTCGGTCGGCGGGCGCCGGCCCTTGCCGGACTCGATGCGGGAGAGCTTCGCCGGGCTGAAGCCGACGGAGCGGGCCGCCTGCTCCTGGGACAGTCCGGCATCGTCACGGAAACCGGCCAGCTGCACACCGACCAGCATCTTCAGCAGGGTCGGAGCGGGCTCGGACCTGTCCAGATAGGGTTCCAGACGGGAGATTCGAGGCGACGCGGCGGACATCCTGACTCCCAGCAGACCGGCACAAGGGCGATTCACACTATCGCATCTGACTGTCCCTCACCGCATCCACGTGCGAAAGCCGAGCGGAAGTAGTGAACGGTGCTCCGCTTCCCGGCACCGGCCCGGGAGGCCCGCGCCGGTTCGCCGCGGGCGTTCAGACCAGGTGGTCGAACTCGCCGTCCTTGGCGCCGGCCAGGAACGCCGCCAGCTCCGCCGCCGTATAGACGAGTGCCGGGCCGTCGGGGTCCCGGGAGTTGCGCATCGCGACGCTCCCGTCGGGCAGCGGGGCCACCTCGACACAGTTGCCCTCGGCGTTGCTGTGCCGGCTCTTGATCCAGCGGGCGCCCAACTGGCCGGCCCGCACTCCGTTCCGCACTCCTGCCACCGCTGTCTCCTTGCTGTCCCGGTCCGCCGGTGCGCGCCGTTCGGGGGTCCGGACGCGCATCGGCGAAAAATCTCGCGCAATTTCTCGTGCAATTGCACACGAGCGCTCTCAGCGTGGATAATAGCCGTGGCGTCAACCCCCGTGTTGACGCCCCGTCCTGACGTCGCATCGGGGAGATGCCGTGTCATCACCTGCGCTTCCACCGCTCCGGCCACCGGCCGGGACGGTGATCCGGACGGCGGGCGCCCGCGTGGCGCCCGCCCGCCCGGTGCCGGAGACGGCCCGCCCCGTGTCCCCCTCGGCCGGCCTGCGCACCGGGTGCGGCCGGGAGGGGCCCGCGCGGGCGCGGGCCTTCACCCCGGACACCCTGTGCGCCCGGCCGCCGGGCGACCGCCGCGCCGACGCCACCCTGCTGATCACCGAGCTCATCGCCGACGCCGTGACCCACACGGCACCGCGGCGCGCGGGTGCGCCGGACGTCCGGCCGAGGTCCTGCCGGGAGCCCACGCACCCGCTGCCCAGCGCCACCGACTCCGACGACCACCCGCCCGTCCGCACCCCCGGCGCCGGCTCCGGCCCGGCGGAGCACGGCCGGGGACCGCGCATCGTCGACGCCCCGGCCGAGGGCCGGGGCAAGACGGTGTGGGTCCAGTTGTCGACCCGCCCGCCCATCTGACACGACTGCCGCGGAAAGGCATCCACGCCATGCGCAGCGCTTCTACGGAACAACCGAGCAGCGAGCGCCCTGTGCGCCACACGTCCCCCACCAAAGTGGCCCGTACCACGCCCCTCACCGCGGTGTCCCGCGTGCCGTGGGCGGACATGCAGGACTCCACCGGATCGGCGGCCGCCATCCCGCTGCTGCTGAACGGCATCGCCTGGGGGGACGCCCGCACGGCCCGCACCGCCCTGGAGGATCTGCGCAAGCGGATCTGCCAGTACGGCTTCGTCACGGAACAGGCGACCGCCGCCACGGTCCCCTTCCTCTGGGAGCTGGCCCAGCTGCCGCACATCACCTGCCGGGTCCGGATCATCCAGCTGCTCAAGGCCATCGCCGACGCCCGGCAGTGGGAGAGCACCGCCGCCGCCTACCCCAAGCTGCTCAACCGCCGCGAGAACCCGGTGGTGTGGGAGCGGGCCGCCCGGCAGGCGGTGCGCGCCCGGCGCGGCGACCTGAACCGGCTGCTGGCCGAGCCGGACACCGAGATCGCCCGCGCCACCACGGAGCTGGCCCGCGCCCTGGCCGACTGAGGCCGCGGAGCACGGCCGCCGGGGTGGCCCGGTCGAAGAACGCGCGCGGCCCTTCGGGGGACGAGCCGCGCGCTGGGGGGAGGGTCGCGCGCGGTCAACGGGGGGACGGCCGCGCGCGACCCGGAAATCCTGTGACGGATCGGTGACGACCCGCCGGTCGGGCGGGTGGCGCCTCTCGCCTCGCACGGCGCGGCAGTGTAGACATGGCACATGGTCCGACTCAAGGGTCGATCCCAGGCCCGGTCGTCCCTGCGGCCCGGTGCCGCGGCGTCCGTACGGCGCCGGCGGGACGCAGACGGCCGCTCCCGGTGGCGTCCGGCGGCGGGACTGCGGTCGGTGCTGAGCGGGCGCAGCGTCGCCGGCCAGGTGTTCGTCCTGCACCTGGTGATCGTGCTGCTGCTGGTGGTGGCCGCCGTCGTGGCGCTGGTGCTCCAGGTCCGGCGCGACAGCACCCAGGAGGCCCGCAACCGTTCCCTCGCCGTCGCGGAGACCTTCGCGAACGCGCCGGGCATGGTCGAGGCGCTGGAGTCCCCCGATCCCACGGCGGTGCTCCAGCCGCATGCCGAGGCGGTGCGCGAGCAGGCGCGGGTCGACTTCGTCGTGGTCATGAACACCGACGGCATCCGCTACACGCATCCCAAGCCGGACCGCATCGGCAAGAAGTTCGTCGGCACCCTCGGGCCCGCGCTGGCCGGGCAGCCGGTGGTGGAGGAGATCAAGGGCACCATCGGGCAGCTGGTGCAGGCCGTGGTGCCGGTGAAGGATTCCGGCGGCCGGGTGGTGGGCCTGGTGTCGGCGGGCATCACGACCGAGCACGTCGGCGGGGCGGCGGAGGACCAGCTGCCGCTCGTACTGGGCGCGGCACTGGCCGCGCTGGCCCTGGCGACCGGGGGCGCGGCCCTGGTCAGCAGACGGCTGCTGCGCCAGACCCACGGCCTGGGTCCGCACGAGATGACCCGGATGTACGAACATCACGACGCGGTGCTGCACGCGGTGCGCGAGGGCGTGATCATCGTCGACGGCGACGGGACGCTGATGCTCGCCAACGACGAGGCACGCCGGCTGCTGGGCCTGCCCGAGGACGCCGAGGGCCGGCACGTGCTGGACCTGGGGCTGGATCCCGGCACGGCCGAGCTGCTGTCCTCGGGCCGGGTCGCCACGGACGAGGTGCACCTGGTCGCCGACCGGCTGCTGGCCGTCAACCAGCGGCCCACCGACCGGGTGGGCGGTCCGCGCGGCAGTGTGGCCACGGTCCGCGACTCCACCGAGCTGCGCGCCCTGTCCGGCCGGGCGGAGGAGTCACGCGAGCGGCTCAACATGCTGTACGACGCCGGTGTGGGCATCGGTACGAGCCTGGACGTCACCCGCACGGCCGAGGAGCTCGCCGAGCTGGCCGTGCCGCGGTTCGCCGACTTCGTCACGGTGGACCTCTTCGAGGCGGTACTGGCGGGCGGTCATCCGGACGCGGGCGGCGTCCTGCGGCGTGCGGCGTCGACGGGGGGCGGCGAGGACGCCCCGCTCTACCCCACCGACCAGCAGATCCGCTTCGTCGAGTCGTCCCCGCAGGGCGTCAGCCTGGCCACCGGCCGGCCCGTCCTGGAGCCCCGGCTCAGCGAGGCTCCGGGCTGGCACGCGCAGGACGTGGAGCGCTCCGGGCAGGTCATGGAGTACGGCATCCACTCGCTGATCACCGTGCCGCTGCGGGCCGGGGCGCTGGTGCTGGGGGTGGTCAGCTTCTGGCGTTCGCGCAAGGACGAGCCGTTCGACACCGACGAGCTGGCGCTGGCGGAGGAACTGGTCGCGCGGGCCGCGGTCTCCATCGACAACGCGCGGCGTTACACGCGCGAGCACGGCATGGCGGTGACGCTCCAGCAGAGCCTGCTGCCGCGCACGCTGCCCGACCAGAGCGCCCTGGAGATCGCCTACCGCTACCTTCCCGCGCAGGCCGGTGTCGGCGGGGACTGGTTCGACGTGCTGCCGCTGTCCGGGGCCCGGGTCGCGCTGGTGGTCGGCGATGTCGTCGGACACGGGCTGCACGCCGCGGCCACGATGGGGCGGCTGCGTACGGCGGTGCACAACTTCTCCTCGCTCGACCTTCCGCCCGACGAGCTGCTCGCGCTGCTCGACGAGCTGGTCGGCCGTATCGACCAGGACGAGGCACAGGACGACGAGAGCGCCCCGGTGACGGGAGCGACGTGTCTGTACGCGGTCTACGACCCGGTCTCCCGGCACTGCACCGTCGCCCGCGCGGGTCATCCCCCGCCCGCCCTGGTGCGGCCGGACGGCAGTGTGGAGTTCGTGGACGTGCCCGCCGGTCCCCCGCTGGGGCTCGGCGGTCTGCCGTTCGAGTCGGCCGACCTGGAGCTTCCCGAGGGCAGCCGGCTCGTCATGTACACCGACGGGCTGGTCGAGGACCGGGAGCACGACATCGACGTAGGCCTGGAGCAGTTGCGCGAGGCGCTGTCCCGGGCCGGCGACTCCCCCGAGGAGACGTGCAGGGTCGTACTGGAGTCGCGGCGGCCGGCCCGGGCCGTCGACGACATCGCGCTGCTGGTGGCGCGGACGCGGGCGCTGCCCGCCGACCGGATCGCCGAGTGGACGGTGCCGGCGGATCCGGCGGCCGTCGGCGAGGTGCGGGCCGCGGTCACCCGGAAGCTGGCCGAGTGGGGGCTGGACGAGCTGGCGTTCAGCACGGAGCTGATCCTGAGCGAGCTGGTCACCAACGCGCTGCGCTACGGCGGCTCCCCCATCCGGGTGCGGATGCTGTGCGAACGCCATCTGATCTGCGAGGTGTACGACAGCAGCAGCACCTCGCCGCATCTGCGGTACGCGACGATGACGGACGAGGGCGGGCGCGGGCTGTTCCTGGTCGCCCAGCTCGCCGAGCGCTGGGGCACCCGCTATCTGCCGGCCGGCAAGGTCATCTGGGCCGCACAGCCCGTTCCCTGAGCCATAAGGCGAGGCAGGGGCACCTCATAAGTGAGGCTTATGAGCCCATAGACCGGACCCGCGTACCAGGTAAGGCATGCCTCAGTTTAGGCTTCCCATCGAGTCGCCTGTCATCGCTCGAAGGGAACCTGACCATGCCCCGCCCCCTGCGGGTAGCCATCGTCGGATCCGGCCCCGCCGGGATCTACGCCGCCGACGCCCTGCTCAAGTCCAGCGTGGCCGCCGAACCCGGCGTGTCCATCGACATCTTCGAGCGCATGCCGGCGCCGTTCGGACTGATCCGCTACGGTGTCGCCCCCGACCACCCGCGGATCAAGGGCATCATCACCGCCCTGCACCAGGTGCTCGACAAGCCGCAGATCCGGCTGTTCGGCAATGTGGACTACGGCACCGATGTCCACCTGGACGATCTGCGCGCCTTCTACGACGGTGTGATCTTCGCCACCGGCGCCACCGCGGACCGCGCGCTCTCGATCCCGGGCATCGACCTGGACGGTTCCTACGGCGCCGCGGACTTCGTCTCCTGGTACGACGGCCACCCGGACGTGCCGCGCACCTGGCCCCTGGAGGCCGAGAAGGTCGCCGTGCTGGGCGTCGGCAACGTCGCGCTCGACGTGGCCCGTGTGCTGGCCAAGACGGCCGACGAACTGCTGCCGACCGAGATCCCGGCGAACGTGTACGAGGGCCTGAAGGCCAACAAGGCGCTGGAGATCCATGTCTTCGGCCGCCGCGGCCCGGCGCAGGCGAAGTTCAGCCCGATGGAACTGCGGGAGCTGGACCACTCCCCCAACATCGAGGTCATCGTCGACCCCGAGGACATCGACTACGACGACGGCTCCATCGCGACCCGGCGCGGCAACAAGCAGGCCGACATGGTCGCCAAGACCCTGGAGAACTGGGCGATCCGCGACGCCGGCGACCGTCCGCACAAGCTGTTCCTGCACTTCTTCGAGTCGCCGACGGAGATCCTCGGCGAGGACGGCAGGGTCGTCGGCCTGCGCACCGAGCGCACCGAACTCGACGGCACCGGCAATGTGAAGGGCACCGGCGAGTTCAAGGACTGGGACGTCAGCGCGGTCTACCGGGCCGTGGGCTATCTGTCCGACAAGCTGCCCAAGCTGCCCTGGGACCTCGACTCGGGCACGGTCCCGGACCGGGGCGGGCGCGTCCTCCAGGAGTCCGGTGAGCACCTGGAGTCCACGTACGTCACCGGCTGGATCCGGCGCGGTCCGGTGGGCCTGATCGGCCACACCAAGGGCGACGCCAACGAGACGGTGGCGAACCTGCTGGAGGACTACGCGGCGGGCCGGCTCGCCGCTCCCGGCGCCCCCGCCCCGGAGGCCGTCGACGCGTTCCTCGCCGAGCGCGGCATCCGCTTCACCACCTGGGACGGCTGGTACCGCCTGGACGCCGCGGAGAAGGCGCTGGGCGAAGCGCAGGGCCGCGAGCGTGTGAAGCTCGTCGAACGTGAGGACATGCTCCGCGAGAGCGGCGCCTGACCCGCCGAAGGGCCCGGTTCCGAGCGCCCGTCCGGTCCGTACGCGGACCGGACGGGCGCCCGGGCGTCCACGGCGGGTCCGCCCGCGGGCCGGCCGGCGGTCAGTCCGGGAGGGTCAGGCGGTCCGTCTCGCCCGGGCGGAGACGGACCGTGCGGTCCGGGAGGTGGACCTCGATCGGGGTGCGGCCGGAGGCCGGTACGGCGACCTCCAGCAGGTCGTGCTCCAGCCGGAGCCGGACGCCCCAGTGTCCGTGGTAGCGCAGGGTGAAGCCGTAGGAGGAGAGTTCGGGCAGGGGGACGGGGTCGAGCCACAGGGCCCCGCCTCGGGTCTCCAGGCCGGTCAGCCCGCGCTGGACGAGGTCGAGTGTGCCGGCCATGGCGCCGAGGTGGATGCCCTCCCCGGTGGTACCGCCCTGGATGTCGGCGATGTCCGCCTGGAGGGCCTCCTGGCAGAACTTCCAGGCGTCCGCCCGCCGGGCCCGGGCCAGCACCCAGCCGTGGACCAGACCGCTGAGGGTGGAGCCGTGGCTGGTGCGGTGCAGATAGTGGTCGACGGTGCGCCGCCAGGTCCGTTCGTCCAGGCTCACCCCCAGTCTGCGGAAGACGGACTGGAGTTCGGCGGGCGAGAAGAGGTAGCCCAGCATCAGGACGTCCGCCTGCTTGGACGCCTGGTAGTGGTTGACGGTGTCGCCCTCGGCCTCCAGCAGCCGGTCCAGGCGCCGGATGTCTCCGTACCGGTGCCGGTAGCCCCGCCAGTCCAGCTCGGCGAGTTCGCCGTAGCCCTCGAACTGGCTGATGACACCGTGGTGGAAGGGGACGTACAGGGTGCGTGAGACCTCCTCCCACCGCTCGAGTTCCGCCGCGTCCAGTCCCGTCCGCTCGGCGAGTTCACGGCGGCGCGGCTCGGGAAGAGCGCGCAGTACGTCCAGGGTGCGGGCGAGCACCCAGGCGGCCGTGACGTTGGTGTACGCGTTGTCGTCGAGGCCCGGCTCGGCGGCGTCCGGGTAGGCGTCGTGGTACTCGTCGGGACCGACCACGCCCTTGACGCGGTACCGGCCCAGATGGTCGTCGTAGGCGGCCGTGTCCGCCCAGAAGCGGGAGATCTGCAGCAGCGTCTCGGCGCCCTTGGTCTGCAGGAACTCCTGGTCGCCGGTGGCCTCGCAGTACTGCCACACGTTGTACGCGATCGCCGATCCGACGTGGTGCTGGAGACGGGAGTGGTCGGGCAGCCAGCGGCCGGAGCGGGGGTTGAGGTGCAGCTGCTGGGTCTCCTCCCGGCCGTCGCTGCCGCTCTGCCACGGATACATCGCGCCCCGGTGCCCGGCGTCCCGGGCGGCGGTGCAGGCGCGCTCCAGACGGCGGTGACGGTGGTGCAGCAGCGCGCGGGACACCTCGGGGAAGTGCAGGTTGAGGTACGGCAGGACGAACAGCTCGTCCCAGAAGACATGGCCCCGGTACGCCTCGCCGTGCAGCCCCCTGGCCGGCACCCCGACGTCCAGGTCGGCGGTGTGCGGGGAGAGGGTCTGCAGGACGTGGAAGAGGTGCAGCCGCAGGATGCGGCCCGCCTCACCCGGAACGTCCAGCTCGGCCCGGCGCCACAGCTGCTCCCAGGCCGTCAGATGCGGCGGCAGCAGCTCGTCGAAGCCGCCCGCCCGGGTCACCCGGTCCACGGCGGCGTGCAGCGGGTCGCTGATCGCGGGGTCGCGGGAGGTGTGCAGGGCGACGATCTTGTCGACGGTGACCGTCTCCCCGGCGGCGAGCTCCAGGCGGGTGGTCTGCAGGGCGCGCGGGCGGTCGTGCCGGTTGACGACGGGCGCGGGCGAGGTCAGCCGGGCGGCGAGCGCGATCCGGATGTCCGAGGTGCGGGTGCGGCAGCGCAGCCACACGGTGTCCGCGGCGGTCGTCCCGGTGAGCACATGGGTGAGGTGACGGCCGTCCAGGTCCCGGTAGCGCGGCACACCGGTGTTGGTGACGTCGCCGTCGAGCGCGGCCTCGGTCTCGAGCGGGCCGGAGAAGCCTTCGGCGGTGAACTCGGTGCGCAGGCCCGCCAGATGAGGGGCGGCCATGTGCACGAACCGGTGCTGGCGCACCAGCAGCGTCCGTCCCGCGCCGAGGCCGAACCGGGTCCGGCGCTCCAGCAGCCCGGACGACAGATGCAGCGTCTCGCCGTGGTCGAGCACGGCCGCGGTGTCGGGGGTGAGCCAGGGCTCGCCGGGGAGCCGGAAGCGCAGCGGCAGCCAGTTGGGCAGGTTGACCATGTCCTCGTTCTCGACATGCCGTCCGGCGACCTCGGAGACCAGCCGGTTGTAGATACCGGCGGCGTACGTGCCGGGATAGTGCACCTCGTCGGCGGAGCACTCCGGCAGCGCCCCGCGGGTGGCGAAGTATCCGTTGCCGAGGGTGCACAGTGACTCCCTCAGCCGCGCCCCGTCGGGGTCGTACCCCTCGTTCTCCCAGGTCCAGCCCGTCACTGCGCCGCTCCTCCCGCCGACGGCAGGCGGTCGACCACCGGAGTACCCCTGGCGGGTGCCCCGCACACACGCCCCGGCCGCCGGCGGGCCCTTCGCACCCGGGGGCGCGAAGGGCCCGGGCACCGGGTCAGACCTCGAGGTCGGCTTCGATACGGCGCAGCTGGTGCCGCGCCATCGCCAGGTTGGCCCGGGTGCTGTCGAGCACCAGATACAGGAAGAGGCCGTTCCCGCCCCGTCCCTTGAGCAGGCGGACGAGGTGGTACTGGCTGCTCAGGGTGATCAGGATGTCCTCGATCTCGTCGTTCAGCCCCAGGTGCTCCATGGTGCGCAGCTTGGACCGTACGACGTCGGTGTTGCCGGCGGCGGCGATCTCGAGGTTGAAGTCCTTGCCGCCGCCCAGCGTGCCGAGGGCCATGCCGCTGGTGTAGTCGACGAGTGCGGCCGCCGTCGCGCCGTCGATGGAGCTGAGGCATTCCTTGAGCGCGGTCTCGGTGTTGGCCATGGGTGGGTGTCCCTTCTGTCGTGATGGGTGATCCGGGCCGGCCGCCGGGTCCTGCGAGGGCGTCCGGCCGTGGGAGAGAAGCAGGCGTCAGCCGCCGGGCTGGGGCCGGGGCCGGTGTGCGGGCCGCTGCGGGGTCCGCACCGGGAGGGTGCCGATGGGCCGGGCCGGGATCTCCCCCGGCTCGGGGGTCTGCTCGCGGAGCGCGAGCCGGTCGGCGTGCCGCCCGCCGCCCGGGCCGCTGTGGGTGTCCACCAGCTCCGCGATCCGGGCGCCGCTGCGCCGTCCCTCCAGATGCAGCCGGCCCACGTTGACCCTGTCGTCGGCGAGGAGGGTGAGAACGGCCGTGGTGCCGGCCGCGTAGGTCGCGATATAGCCCTTGCCGCCCCGCACCAGCAGTTCGCGGAAGTCGCCGCGGGCGGCGGCGTCCGTCATCCGGTGGGCGACCCCGAGCGCGGCGGCGGTGAGCGCGGCCAGCCCCTCCGGTTCGGCGTCGGGGACGTCGTGGGCGAGGACGAGTCCGTCGACGGTGGCGGCGAGGGAGCCCGTCAGTTTGGGTATCCGGGTACGGAGCCGACGCAGTTCGTCCAGCACGTCGGTCTCGACGGCCATGAGCAGTCTCCTTTCGGCACGCTGCCGGCGCGCGCGGATCACAGGGCCTCCAAGGCGTCCAGGAGCCGTCTCAGCAGGGCTGTGTCGGGCTCGTCCCACGCCGCGCCGCCCGTGTCGGGGACGGCGTGGACGGGCGTGGCGGGCGGGGGCGGCGCGGGGGTGACCAGTCCGCCGGCAGCCAGGCGGCGCAGTTCGACGAGGGTGTGGAAGGTGCGGTGGGCGAGGGCGGAGGCGATCTGTGCGGCGGTGCGGGCGCCGTCGACCTGGGCGAGGGTGCGGGCGCGGCGGGGCGGCAGTTCGGCGGGGCCGGTGCCGGGCACGCGGGTGAGCGGGGCGGTGTCGACGGACGGGTCGGGCCAGATGCGGTGCAGCAGGTCGCGGCGGCGCCGTGACTCGCCGAGGACGGTCGACACCGGTACGGGGCGGACCGCGCCGAGCCAGTGCGCGACCCCGGGGCGGAAGCGGAGCGTGGCGCCGTCGTGGACGAGCGCGAAGTACGCGGCGTCGAACAGGGCGCCCAGATGGCACAGTTCCAGCGCGCCCGTGGTGAGGCGGCCGCTGTCCACCAGCCGGCGGCCGACGCCGTGCGCGGCCCCCGCCTGTTCGACCGCGTCCCACCAGCCGGCCGGGGCGACGGCGCCGCTGCGGGTGAGCAGGTCTCCGAGGTCGGGGCTGTACGCGGACTCCACGTGGACGACGCGTCCGGCCGAGAGGTAGAAGATCCCGGACTCCGTGGAGAGCGCTCCGGTGGCGTGGTCGGCCGCGAGGGTGCCGAGCAGTTCCGGCGCGGTTCCGTCGGTGCACGCCGTGGTCATCCGAGCACCAGCCGGTCCGCCATCTCGGCCAGCCGGATCCGGGCGAGGGCGAGGTTGCCCGCTTCGCGGTCGAGCCAGAGGTACAGGAACACGGTGCTGTCGAACGTGGTGATGACGAAGCGGATCAGGTGGTAGGCGTCGGCGGTGGTGAGGATCAGGTCGTCGACGGGTGGTTCCTTGCCGGTTCTCGGGTGGCCGCCGTCGGCGGGGGCGAGCGTGCCGCTCTCCATCGCCAGACGGGCGAGTTCGGCGGTCTCCGCGGCGGTGGCCTCCGCGTCCTCGCCCGGGGCCTCGCCCACCGCTCCCAGGGCGAGTCCGCTGATCCAGTCGACGACCAGGGCGCCGCGGGCACCCGGCAGTCGCATGGCTTCCAGCAGACTCTCGTCGATTCCGGGCACGCCGGATCCCCCTTCTCGCACGGCTGTACCGCGAACGTGACGTCGACGCTACGGTGTGTGCACGGGCGAGGTGAGGGGTTTGGCGTTTTCCGGGGGAATATGCGACGTGGGCCGTGCGGCGCTGGTAGGGTCCGGGCCTTTGTCCGGTGTGAAGGGGCTCCGTCCCTCCCGGCCCGCGGTCGGCGGCCCCTGCCCACCCCACCACCCGACTCGGTGGCTCGAGAAGGGGCCGGGGGTGCGGGTGAGCGTTCGGGACGGGTGCGGGTGCGTGCCCGCCCGGCCCGGGGCGGGCGGGGGCGGCCCCGGTGCGGATGGTGGGTCTCCCCCGCCCGCCGGGGACATTGTGGTGGGCGTGGGCGGGTGGGACCACGTGTGGAGGGCGGTCGGCTTGTGTGCGGTGCGCACACCCCGTGTGCGACACGCCGTCGGTGGAGCCCGGGATCACCCCGTCGGGCGACGGCGGCGATACTGGCAGGAGCACGCGCCCCCGTTCACGACTGGACCCATGTCGACCACCCGTTCAAGCCGCCCCACCGTCCCGCCCACCGTCCGGCTGGCCCGCGGTCGCCACACCGGCAGAGCCGACGCCGCGCTCCGGCACACCCTGCACTGGCTCAAGGCCGGCCAGGACATCGACGACTTCCTGGAACTCCCCGCCCCCGAGACGGAACCCGACCTGGTGTTCGAGGCCCGCAGCCGGGTCGGCGACGGGGTCACCGTGCGCGCCCGGCTGAGCCTCGCGCCGGGCACGGACGCGGGCCGGGACTGGATCCTGGTCGCCGAGGCGGAGCAGCCCTGGGACCCTTCCTGGCCGTCCCCGGCCGCCATGTTCTGGCCGGCGGAACCGGCGCCGGACGCCGAGTGGAACACCGACCCGGTGACGGGAGTACGGCCGGGCGCCGCCAACCCGCTGCCCGAGGACGACAAGGCCGTACGGCGGCTGCTGCGGGACTGCGCGCGCGACGCGTGGCACATCCATGTCGTCGTCCATGAGGCGATGACGCCGGACGAGCGCGGCCGGCTGCCGCTGACGCGCTGGCTGCCGCCGGGGCTGCGGGACCGTGTCGTGGAGCACCGGGCCGCGCCCCAGCAGTCGCGCGTGGCGAACTGGGCGCTGCGGGAGTTCGGTGTGGAGGTTCCGCGCGGGGGTGCGGTGGTGCTGCCGGGCGCTCCGGCTCCCGAGGGGTACGAGGCCGACGCCTTCGCCGTACGCGCGGTGTATCTGGACGGGACGGAGCCCGTTGAACTCGTGGACGCGGTGGTTCGGTACGACGCGTTGCCGCGTGCGCTGCCGGAGGGGGCGCAGGCCGCGCTGACCGCGCTGCGGGAGGAGTGGCGGCTGCTGACTCTGGTTGAGGAGCTCGATCGGGAACGGGCGCTGGTGGCGCGGTATGCGGAGGCGCTGGATGCGATGACCAAGTCCCGGGACCTGTATCGGGAGGCGGCGGAGCGGGCGCATGAGGCGTTGGCGGTGTTCCGGGAGTCCGCGGGGGCGGGTTCGGGGGAGCCTGCTGTGTCGGCGGAGGTCTCGACGCCCTCGTCTCCCCTTCAGGGGCTCACCCGTACGTTGGAGTGGCTGAAGGCCGGCAACAGGGGGAGGCGTTCCGCTCCCGAGGATCCTGCGCCGGCTGCGCCGGACCAGTAGCGGGTGCGGCCGCGGCGCGGCGTCCTGCGAGGTGCCCCGGGTGGGGGTGGGGCGGGGGGTGTTCGCGCGGCCCGGCGCCTGCGGGGTGCCGTCGCGCCCACCCGTGCCGCCCCAGCGGCACGACTGCCCGCGCGGCCGCGGAGGCGCGCGGCTGGCCGCGGAGGGCGGGGGCGGGCGGCCTCGGTTGGCCGCGGGGGCGGGGGCGCGCGGTTGGGCGGCGTGGTGTTATAGCGCCTGTGTTCGGGGGTTCGGCCACGGGGTGGGGAGGGGTGCGGCCAGGCGGGTTATCAGCGCCGCCAGGGAGAGAACCGCCGCTGTCGCCGCGGCTGCCGTCGCGAGCCAGGCCGGCGCCAGGGCGAGGTCCATCAAGGTGGACAGGGTCGACGACGGCAGGGAACCCGGGTAGGCGTGGGCCGTGGTCAGGAACGCCGAGACCGCGACCGCCCCCGCCAGGATCATCGCGCCGGGGCGCACCACCAGCAGCAGCGCCAGCAGCGTGCAGAGGACCGACAGGCCGATGGTGGAGGCGTGCAGGCCCAGTGAGACACCGTCGTGCCGCAGCGGGAAGTGGGTCACCCCGCACACGGCGAGGGCCACGGCGGCCAGCCGGCCAGATCGGACCACGGACCTGACCGGACGGCTCACGCCGGCGTCGGCGCCCTCGGTGCGGGGCGGCTCCGTGAACGGCCGCTGGGCGGCCAGACGGTCGATCAGTTCGACCAGTTCGTCGACGGTCCGGCCGATCGCCGCCGCCCGCAGCGCCTCTTCGCGGCAGTGGGGCGCCAGCGGTTCGCTGTGCAGCAGCGTGACGAGGAGGGTGACGTCGTCGACGGAACGGTGGGCCGCCGCCGCGCGGATCGTCTCGTCCGCGCTGGTGGCGTCGCGCGGCGGCCGGGTCAGCAGGGCCACGAGCCGGGTGACGTCCTCCACGGAACGGTCGACCCCGGCGGCGCGCAGCGCGTCGACGACGGCACGCGTGTGCTCGGGCGAGCGTTCCAGCGCGGTGATGAGGTCGACGACCTCCTCCAGGGGCCGGTCCGCCACGGCGGTGCGCACGAGGTCGCCGACCGGATCGTGGTACGGCGTTCCTGGGGCCGGAGGGTCGGGCGGGGCGGGGGGACGGGCGGGGTCGAGCGGGTCCAGGAGGTCGACGGTGGCCACGGGATCGTACGGAGGGCCCGGATCGAGCGGTCGGGTCGTGGTCAGGACGGTGCGGTCCGAGCCGCGGGTGCCGGTCCCGGCGGCCGTCGTGGCGGGGGGCGGCGAGGGCGGCTCGGCCGGTATGGCCGGTATTTCCGAATCGGCCGGGGTGCGTGAGGACGAGAAAGTGGTCATGATCGCCTCCAGGGGAAGGGCTGATGACCATTACTAGATGCCCCCACCCTTCCCTGCCACTTGGTTGAGCCACCGGGATGACCTGCGGCGATCCGGTGTCGCACGGGGATCGCGCCGGGCATCGGAGGCGTGCGCGCATGGCTGGTCCCGGACGTCATACCGGCGCCGGGAACGGGAATCCGGTCTGTGCGGGCTGCGTCGCCGCGGTCCGCGGCACGGACGACGGAGGGAGGGCGGTCCCATGGAGACGACCACCGTGGTGCTCGTCGTCGCCGCGGTCCTGGCGGCCGCGGTGCTGGCCGGCGCGGTCGCCGTACTGGTCCGACTGGTGCGCACCCGGCGTGAGTTGCGTCACGCCGGACTGCCGACGGGGCCCCGCTGGGTGTTCTGGGGGGCGGTTTTCTATCTGGTGCTGCCGGCCGATCTGCTGCCCGATCCCGTCTACTTGGACGACATGGGCGTACTTCTGCTCGCTCTGCGCACCATGCGCGGTTCCTCCGGCGCCCGGGCGCCCGGAACGCACCTCGGGCGGGGCGGCCGACGCCCCGCCGATGATTACGCTCCGTGAGGAAACCAACCACTCGTTCGATTCGTATAAGTCTCTGAAAGCCAAATGAAGTCGGCGGACCAAGCGACGGCGCACAGAGGGCCGTTGCCTGCTCGACGCAGCACCGACGAGGGAGAGACGATGCAACCGTTCGCGCTCAACTACGCACGTCCGGCGGTGGAGTTGGCCGTTGCCACTCCGTACGCGTATGACTCCGGACTGCAGTTGAACGTACTCGGGGACGGACGGATCGCGGCCTGCGACCACGCGCTGTTGCGCGAGGTGGGGACGACGACGTCCACCGCGGGCTCCAAGACCCACTTCGACGACTGAACGCGGACCGTAGACGATGACCGTGCTGATCCTCACCGGTGAGGAGGATGTGACCGCCGACATGGTGGTCGTCCATCTGAACGGCTCCGGCGTGCCGGTGGTGCGCCTCGATCCCGCCGATCTGACGGACGGTGTCTCACTGTCCGCCGAGTATGTCCACGGCCGCTTCCGCGGCCATCTGTCCGCCGGCGGCAGGCTGGTGAGCATCAACGGGCTGCGGTCGGTGTGGGTGCGCCGGCCGGGTGCGCCGGCGGGGCACGCGCCGCATCCGTCCGCGTGGCTGACCGAGGAGGCGTCGCAGGCGCTCTACGGGATGCTGCGCGGCTGTGACGCGCGCTGGATGAACCATCCGGACGCTGCCCGGCAGGCCCGCCACAAGCCGTGGCAGTTGCGGCTGGCCCAGCGCTGCGGCCTGCCCGTGCCGGCCACGGTGATCACCACGTTCCCGCGCGCGGCGCGGGAGTTCGCGGAGCGTTTCCCGGACCTGGTGGTGAAGCCGGTGTCGGGAGCCCATCCGCAGGACCCGCCGCGGGCGGTGCCGACCAGCAGGGTGGCGCCGGACACCGACTTCTCCGCCGTCGCCTTCGGGCCGACGCTGCTGCAGCGGCGGATCGCGAAGCGGGCCGACATCCGGCTCACCGTGGTGGGCGAGACGCTGCTGGCGGCCCGTAAGGCGGTACGGCCGGACGCGGATCCGGAGGAGGTGGATGTGCGTTTCGCCGCCCCCGGGTCGCCCTGGGAGCCGGTCGAGGTCCCGGCGCGCACCGCCGACGCCGTACGCGCGTATCTGCGCCGGGCCGAACTGGCGTACGGCGCTTTCGACTTCGCCGAGGACGCCGACGGGACGTGGTGGTTCCTGGAGTGCAACCAGTCGGGGCAGTTCGGGTTCGTGGAGGTGGAGACGGGACAGCCGATCGCCCGGACGATCGCCGACTGGCTGTCCCGTCCCATTCCCGAGGAGCCCGTGAAACTGGACGAGGCGGGCAGCACGGTCCGGTGAGGGACCGTCGGCCGCCCGGTGGTCAGTGCGGCCGCGGTCCGGGCAGCAGGGCGGTGCGCTGCCAGCCGTTGCCCGGGGACTGCGGGCGGTCGAGGCCGGGGCCGTAACCGGGAGACTGCGCGGGCCGCATGACCAGCTCCAGTTCCCTGCTCACGCGTTCGGCTTCGCGGCGCACCTGTGCGGGCACGTCGCCCTTCTCCGCGATGAGTCGGTCGTAGATGGGGGAATCCTGGAACACCCGTCAACGTGCCTTTCTGCTCGTCGGCCCCGATGCGGGACGCGATTGCAGAGTCTAGGCGGCCGGACCCCCCGAGGGGGGAATTCCCCGGTACAAGCGGATACAGAACGGACGCCGCGGAAGTGCGGCGCACTTCGGACGCCACGGATGGAACCGGACGGTCATGCTCCGGTCGTCGAGCCGGGGCGGACGATCATCAGGACGGTGACGGTCGCCCAGAGCAGATTGAACACCCCGGTGAACATGGCGAGTCGTACCGTGTTCCGCCGGTCGACGGGCCGGCGCTCGTCCAGCTCTGTGATGATCTCCTCCTGCGCGGGCAGTACGAAGGCGATCAGGACGCCGGCGGCGGCCGCGGTCAGGGCGATGGAGGTGATGAGCCAGCCGTCGCCCAGGACGCCCATCGCCAGGGCGGTGGCGAGACCGAGGACGGGCACCGCGATCCCCATCCGGGCGTAGACCCCGCAGATGCGGTGGAGCAGCGTGACGGTGGTCACGGCCGTCGCGACGGGCCCGTCGCCCCCCGCCGGGACGGCGCGGCGCGCGGCGGGCGGGAACATGCTCGCGGCGACGGTGACGGGGCCTACGGCGATGATGGCGGCCAGGACGTGGAGGGACAGCAGGAGCTTGGTCACCGGAACTCTTTCCATGGTGTGATCGGCGGTGCCGGGCTCACGTTAGGAGCCCGCCCGGTGATCACCCAGGGGCTGGAACGACAGCTTCCAACGGGTTCCCGCCAACACCGCTCACCTGGGCCGGCGCCCGGTCGTCCCGCTGTTCCCCCCGGTTCGGGCGGGTGGCGGGAATCCGCCTATCGTGGCGGTCATGCACTCCGTGGCGATTCTGGTTCTCGATGGGGTCGTGCCGTTCGACATGGCGGCGCCCATGCAGGTCTTCGACTGGACGCGGCTGCCCGACGGCCGGCGCGCGTACCGGGTGCGGCTGTGCGCCGAGCGGCCGGAGGTGCTCGCGGACGGCGGTTTCACCCTGCGGGTCGAGCGTGGGCTGGAGGCACTGGCGGACGCCGACACGGTCATCGTCCCGGGCCGTGCCGAGGACGCGCCCCCGCCGTCCGCCGGCGTGCTGGCGGCGCTGCGCGCGGCGGCCGGGTCGGGCACCCGGATCGCCTCGGTGTGCGTGGGCGCGTTCGTGCTGGCGGAGGCCGGGCTGCTGGACGGGCTGCGGGCCACCACGCACTGGGTGGCCGCCGACCAGCTCGCCCGCGCGTTCCCGGACGTGGATGTGCGGCCGGACGTGCTCTACGTCGACAACGGGCAGATCCTCACCTCGGCCGGTGCCGCCGCCGCGCTGGACATGTGCCTGCACATGATCCGCCGGGACCTGGGCTCGGCCGTGGCCGCGAACGCCGCCCGGATGTCGGTGATGCCGCTGGAACGGGAGGGCGGGCAGGCGCAGTTCATCGTGCACGAGCACCCGCCGGTGCCCCGGGGCTCGGATCTGGAGCCGCTGCTGGACTGGATCGAGGACCATCTGGCGCACGAGGTCACGCTCGGGGCGATGGCGGCGCGCGTGAGCATGAGCGAGCGGACGTTCAGCCGCCGGTTCCGTGAGCAGACGGGGACCACGCCGTTGCAGTGGCTGCTGCGGGCGCGGGTGCGGCGGGCGCAGTATCTGCTGGAGAACAGCGACTACACGGTCGAACGGATCGCCCAGCAGGCGGGGTTCGGCTCGCCCACGGCGTTCCGTGAGCGGTTCCGCAAGGTGGTGGGGACCACGCCGTACGCGTACCGGTCGACGTTCAACGGACGACGGGTGAACGGGGAGCGGGTGCCCCGGTGAGCGTCCGGCCGGTTCAGACGGCCAGGGACAGACCGTCCTCCCCGTCCGCGCCGGGGGTCCGCGCCTGGTCGAGCAGGGCGTCGGCCAGGACGATGGCCTCGTGCACGCCGGACGCCCCCATCGTCACGCAGAGCGTGTCGCAGACGGCTTCCAGTTCACGCGCCGCGTCCGGCGAATAACGCTCCGCCTGGGCTATCCGCAGCGTCGCGTACAGCGTCAGCAACTGTCTGACGGCCTTCGGATCCGGTACGAGCACGAAGCGCCCCTCTCTGGTTTTCGCTCCGTATGCCCGAACCAGCCGAAACCACGCACGCGGTATGCCCCGGCAGCCACAATTGACCGAAAACACCCGCACACCGACCGCGTGGGCGCGGAAGCCCGTCCGTCCCGCCCCCGGGCTGCGCCCCGGCCCCGTACGGACCCCGAGCGAAGGCCCGGGGCCGGAGCCGAGGGCAGGCCGGGACACCCCCGACACGCCCCCGGGAGTGCACTCCGTCATGACGGCGGCTCTGGCCGGGCACGGCAGAGCACCTCACCCGGGCCCGGGCCCGCGGCCCACACGGCTTGGCCGGATCCCGTCCTCACCGGGCGGTCAGGCCGCCTGGCCGGTGTGCAGGGCCGTGTAGGCGCCTCCGCGGTGCAGGAGGTCTTCGTGGGTGCCCGTTTCCTGGATGCGGCCGTCGGACATGACCACGATGCGGTCCGCGCCGCGCACCGTGGAGAGGCGGTGGGCCACGACGAATGTGGTGCGGCCGCGCAGCAGGCGGGCCAGGGCCTGCTGGACCAGGGCCTCCGAGCGGGTGTCCAGCGCGGAGGTCGCCTCGTCCAGGACGAGGACCTTGGGGTCGCGGATCAGCGCGCGGGCGATGGCGAGCCGCTGGCGCTGGCCGCCGGAGAGGCGTGCGCCGCGCTCGCCGACGAGGGTGTCGAGGCCCTGGGGCAGCCGGTCGACGAACTCCAGCGCGTTGGCGTCGCGCAGTGCGGCCCGTACCGTCTCCTCGTCGGCGTCGTCCATGCCGTAGGCGACGTTCTCCCGGACGGTGCCGTCGAACAGGATCGACTCCTGGGGCACCACCGACAGGAAGCGCCGGTAGGTACGCAGGTCGAGGCTGTTCATGTCGGTCCCGTCGAGCAGCAGCCGGCCGGACGTCGGACGGATGAAGCCGATCACCAGGTTGAGCACCGTGGACTTGCCCGCCCCGGACGCGCCGACGAGCGCGATGGTCTCGCCCGGGGCGACGTCGAGGGTGAAGTCCCGGACGGCGGGCCGCCCGTCGTTCTCGTACGCCAGCCCGACGCCCTCGAAGGTGATCGCGCCGCGCAGCCCGTCGACCTTCGCCTTGCCCTCGTTGTCCTCCAGCTCGGGAGCCTGGAGGACCTCGCCGACGGAGCGGACGGACTCCAGCCCCTTGGCGATGACCGGCGTCAGCCCCGCCAGGGTGGTCGTGGAGTTGGTGAGCGTGGTCAGGAAGGCGCTGAGCATCACCACGTCACCGGCGGAGACGTTCCAGACGCCGTAGTACGAGATGAGCGCGGCGCCGGCCAGCACGGACACGCCGACGACGTTGAGGACGACCCAGGCCAGCGAGCCGAACCGGCCGTTGACCAGGTCCAGGCGCATTCCGGAGGTGAGCAGCCGGTTGAGGGTGCCGTCCATCCGCCGCAGCGCCTTGCCCTCCAGTCCGTGGGCGCGGGTGACGGGGATGAGCCGGGTCATCTCCGTCACCCGGGAGGACAGGGTCTCCACCTCGTGGCGGAAGCGCTCGTTGTGTGTGCGCAGCCGGGACCGGAGCCGGGCGACCAGCAGGGCGGCGGCGGGCACGACGATCAGGAAGACGGGCAGGAACTCGGGGGTGCGGATCCCGATGATGACGAGTCCGCCGGTGAGGACGGTGAGCGCGCCGAGCCCGGTCTCCGCGGTCTGCTGCACCATCTGCTCGACGGTCTCCACGTCCCGTACGACCTTGGCCTGGAGCACACCGGCGCTGACCCGGGAGTGGTAGCCGATGGAGAGCTGCTGCATCCGGGTGCACAGGGCGGAGCGCAGCGCGGTGCCCATGCGGCGGACGCTGCCGTAGAGCAGCCGGACGTAGAGCAGGTGCAGCGGAAAGTTGACCAGCAGGATGAACATGATGACGCCGGTGCTGGTCCACAGCTCGGCTATCGGCCGGTGCTGTACGACGGTGTCGATGATGGACGCGGTGATCAGCGGCAGCAGCCAGACCGGGCTGTGCTTGAACGTGAAGACGCCGACCGCGGCGGCGAGCCGGCCGCGGTCGGCGCGGAACAGATAGGCGAGGGTGCGGATCGGGTGCTCGCCGCGGTAGCGGTGGTCGAGCGGTCGTGCCGGCGACGACGCCATGGGTGGTGGTCCTCCCCTGTGTGCTCTGATCAGCAGGCGCAAGCGCCTGAGCAAGCGCTTTCCAAACCCGTGTGCCAGGAGTACACCAGGGCGCACGGAGGGCCGCCCCCGGCGTCCAGCGCCTGAGACGGGCGGGTCGACGCTGCCGGGCGGCCCCGGAAAGCGCGTACCAGCCTGGTCCTCGAACGGGCCGAAATCCAATAGAAGAACGCGAACGCATTCAGTGGGCGGGGTGCTGAATCCCCGCCGCCGCGCGAGGCCCGGTGCGCGGCGTTACGCTGCGCGCAGCCGACCCTTTCGGGACTTTTCTGGAGGAATCATGGCCTCGCTCCTCAACCCCTATCTGAGCTTCGACGGGGACGCACGGCAGGCGCTGGAGTTCTACAAGGACGTCTTCGGCGGCGAGCTGCGCCTCAACACCTTCGGCGAGTTCGGACAGCCCGGCGGCGACCACGCCGACAGGATCATGCACGGCATGCTGGAGAGTCCCTCCGGACTCACCCTCATGGGCGCCGACATGCCGCCCGGCACGGAGTACTCCCCGGGCAACACCTTCGCCGTGAGTCTCAGCGGCGACACCGAGTCCGAACTGCGCGGCTACTGGGACAAGCTGTCCGCCGGGGGCTCGGTGTCCGTACCGCTGGAGAGGCAGATGTGGGGCGACGTGTTCGGGATGTGCACGGACCGCTTCGGCGTCCCCTGGATGGTCAACATCAACCAGCCCGGGGACTGAGCACCGCGTCCGTTGACAGGGCGTTCGCGCGCGGCTCACCGTACAGACCGGGGCGCGCCCGCGGAGCGCGCCGGAACACCGGTCCGGCGGCGCTCGCCGGTCCTGGAGAGGCGGCGGCATGCGGATCGGACTGCTCGGTACCGGCCCCTGGGCACGGATGGCACACGCCCCCGCGCTCGGCGGGCACCCGGACCTCGACTTCGCCGGCGTGTGGGGCCGCCGGCCCGACGCGGCGAAGGAACTGGCCGAGCTGCACGGCACCCGGGCGTACGACGACGTCGAGGAGCTGTTCGCCGACGTGGACGCCGTCGCCGTGGCCCTGCCGCCGGCGGTGCAGGCGGACCTGGCGGTGCGCGCGGCGCGGGCCGGGTGCCATCTGCTGCTGGACAAGCCGCTCGCCCCGACCGTCGCGCAGGGGCGGGCGGTGGTCGAGGCGGCCGGGGCGGCGAGCGTCGCCTCCGTCGTCTTCTTCACCACCCGCTTCCAGCCGGAGCCGGAGGCGTGGATCACCGAGCAGGCACGTACGGGCGGCTGGTTCACCGGGCGGGCGCAGTGGCTGGGGGCGGTGTTCACCTCCGAGGGCAGTCCCTTCGCCGACTCGCCGTGGCGGCGGGAGAAGGGCGCCCTGTGGGACGTCGGACCGCACGCCCTGTCCGTTCTGCTGCCGGTGCTCGGCGATCCGCGCCGGGTGACGGCGGCGGCGTACGGCCCCGGCGACACCGTCCATCTCGTCCTCGACCACGCCGGCGGCGCCTCCAGCAGCCTCACCCTGAGCCTGACCGCACCCCCGGCCGCGTCCGGTGCCCTGGTCGAGCTGCGCGGCGCGGCGGGCGTCACGACGCTCCCCGAGGTCTCCGAGGGCGCGGTGCCGGCCCTCGCCCGGGCCGCGGACGCCCTGCTCACCGCGGCCCGCACCGGCGTCCCCCACCCCTGTGACGCGGCGTTCGCCCTCCGGGTGACGGAGATCCTGGCCACGGCGGAGTCCCTGACCTCCGGCGGGGCGCGCTGACGGCCGCGCCGGACGACTGCGGAACGGAGCACTCCCGGCGCGCTCCGTGGCCGTCCGGCCCAGGCCGGCTTAAGCGGCCCTTAAACGCCGGTTAAGCGATCGTCGGGTCCGCGCCGGATCTTCGAACATCCGCAGGTCAGCGTGGTGGTGCGGACAAGTCGGACCGTTGGCCGGAGCCCCGGCCGTCCCTAGCATCACTACCGCGCGCCGGTCCCGACGTAGCGCATGAGAGCGCTCTCAGCAGCGCTGCTCCCGTCGGGCGGCCGGCGTGGTCAGGAACCCGCACGAGCCTCCGGGAGACCCCCCACATGACTCCTCGTCACCAGCGCGACCTCGGCCGCCGCAAGCTCCTCTTCGCCCTCGGCGGCGCCGCCGTGGCGATCCCCGCGGCGGCGGCGATCGCCCCGCACGCCCTCGCGGACCAGTCCGGTGAGCGGAAGGCCGGCACGGCCGCGGCGGGCGCCCTGCCGCTGACGATCGTCAACGGCAGCGGCTCGTTCGACAACGGCAACGTGCACGTCTACATCGTGGGCAACGCGGACGGCCGTCAGGTCCGGGTCACCCCGGAGGGCACCGTCGCCCCGGTCGCGGCCTCCGACAACGGCTCCGACGGCTTCACCGACTACGCGATCGGCCTGGCCGGCAGCGGCGAGACCAAGCTGTCCCTGCCGTACATGTCCGGCCGGATCTACGTCTCCCTCGGCGCGAAGCTCAAGTTCAAGGTCGTCGAGGACGGCAACGGCAACGCGGCGCTGCAGTACCCGGCCGGCTGGGTCACCTCGGACCCCAACTACGGGGTGCTGCACGACTGCGCGGAGTTCACGTACAACTCCTCGGGCATGTTCTGCAACACGACGATGGTCGACATGTTCAGCGTGCCGCTGGGCATCCGGCTCACCGGCTCCAAGGACCAGACCACGGGCACCGTCCGCGAGGGCGGCCGGGCGGCCGCGTTCGCCGCCGTCGAGAAGGTGGAGGCGTTCTCCCGGCTCGTCGTGGACGACACCCGGATCATCGCCCCCGGGCACGGTCTGGACGCGGGACTGTTCGCGAAGGACTACCTCGCCCCGTACATCGACGAGGTGTGGAGCACGTACACCGGCCGGGACCTCAAGGTCACCACGAACGCCGGTACCTTCACCGGCCGGGTGCGCGGCGAGCGGTTCACCTTCGACGGGCCCGCCCAGGTCTCCTTCGGCAGGCCGTCCACCCGGGACGTCCTCTTCTGCGACGGCGCCCTCGCCGCCCCCAACGACGGCACGACGGGCCCGGTCGCCGCGGTGCTGGGCGCGGGCTTCAACCGTTCGACGCTGCTCAGCCACCCCGACCAGCCGACGACGAACGCCCCGGACTTCTACGGCACCGAGCTCACCAACCACTACGCGAAGGCCGTCCACACGGCCACCGAGGACGGCAGGGCGTACGGCTTCGCCTTCGACGACGTGGCCGACTTCGCCTCGTACATCCAGGACACGGCCCCCACGGGCCTGCGCCTGACACTCGGGGCCTTCTAGCCGGGGCCCGTCCGGCGGCCCGGGGAGGAGGTTTCCCCCGGGCCGGGGAAGGTACCCCGGCAGCCAGGAGGAGCGGCCCTTCACCGCGGTGCCGCGAGCGTTCCGGATGCACGGCGGGCTCCCGCGTTGAATGGTGAGTATCGGACCCGATGACAGCACCGGGGCCGCCACAGCGATCCGGACCCGAGGAGCCAGAAGATGTCGACGTCCCAGCCCGACGCGTCCCAGCCCGACGCGTCCCGGCAGGCCGGGGACCGTGCCACCCCGGACAGCCTGCTGCACGCCCGCACCGGCACCGACGTGTCGCCGGAGGACCTGGTTCTCGCCTCCGGCAAGGACCTCACCCCGGACAGTCTCGAGTGGGCCAGGCGGAAGCTGGACGAGGAGGGACCCTCCGCCCTGGACAAGATCCTTCCCTGAGCCTTCGTACGGGCCGGCGCCGCCGGGTCCGGTGCTCGCGCACCGGACCCGGCGGCGCCGTTCTCCGGCCCGTACGGTCAGGTTCCGTCGCGGTCGCCGTCCTCGACGACGTGCATCGCGGCCTCCTCCGCGCCGGCCGCCCCGCCGTCGACGCCGACGTCCTCGGCGACGGTCTCCTTCGTGGTGTCGGCGCGGGCGCCCTCGTCGGGGGCGACCAGCCGTCCGGCGCGGCCGGTGCCGGCCTCCGGGTCCACCGGCTCGCCCTCACCGCCGGGCAGGTCGCCCACCGTGTCCCCGGCGGGCCCGGCCGCGTCCGGCACCTCCTGGGCGAGCCGCTGGTCGAGGCTCTCGCCGTCGTGCTGCTCACCTGCCGTGGTGCCGTACTTGGTCACCCCGAGCGGCTTCTCCGGCGGGGAGTAACCCTCGTCGAGGGTCTCGTCGTAGGTCCGTTCGCCGAGCGCGTCCTCCATGTCGAGGGGTGCGGCGTCCGCCTGCTCCTCGTTGTTCCCGGTGGGCTGGTACGCGTCGTCCCCCATCGGTTCGGTGCCCATGGGCTGCCTCCCTGTCACGCTGCGTCGGCTCGTTCGTCCGGTGTCAGGTCCGCGTTTCCCGTCACGCGATCTCTAACCTCGCGCTCCGGGTCCTGGCGCCGGGGCGATACGGGCCTCGAGCTCGCCGATCCGGTGGACCGGCCAGGGCCGGGCGTACCCGGGCGGGGTGCCGTCGGGCCCGGTGAGGGCGGCGACCGGGACGCGGTCCGCGGTCCGCAGGATCTCGCCGGCCGTGGTGCTCTCGTTGTTCCCGGCGATCGCGCCGGAGGAGCAGCCGGTGTAGTAGCCGATGGGAATCGCCTCGAAGCCGGTGACCAGGCAGGGCGGGCGGACGCCGAGCCGGTGCAGGGCGTCGGCCGTACGGGCCCAGTCGCGGCGGCTGTCGGCGGTGCGGTCCACGGTGTACACCAGGACGGTCAGCTGCGCCGTCAGATGCCCGGCCAGTGCGAGTACGGCCAGGGCCCTGACCGCCGGCCGCCACTTCCCGCGCGGTGCGGTGACCAGGTGCCACAGCGCGTCCGCGACGGGGATCGCGAGCAGCGCGTAGGCGGGCTGGAGGAAGCGGGGTGCCGCGTAGGCGATCAGGAAGAGGTACGGCAGTGCGGCGGTCGTGGCGCAGGCCAGCGGCAGCAGGGTGCGCAGGGTACGGCGGGCCCGCACCGCGACGGCCAGGGCGAGGACGGCGAGCAGCGGCAGGGCGAACCACCACAGGGTGATCACCGGGTGGGGCATCGATCCGGTGCACGGGCGGCACAGGGCGCGTCCGCCGAGGCTGCGCAACTGGTCGTCGACGGCGATGTGCCAGCCCAGGCCGCCCTGGATGCGGGAGGCCTCCTCCAACCGCTCCCCCAGTCCGCCGAAGGCGGTGTACGCCTCGACCACCCAGGGGACCGCGCCCGCCAGCAGACCGCCGGTGAGGGCCAGGAGGGCCCGCCAGTGCCGGCCCGCGAGGGTGAGGGCCAGCAGGGGGACGGTCGTCCAGACGGCGTCGGTGGGCCGCATCAACGCCATCAGGGCGGCCCCGGCCACCACTCCCCACAGCGGTCCGCCGGACGCGGGGTCCGCGCGGTGGCGCAGGAAGCAGCCGACGGCGGTCAGGGCGCCGACGGCGACCCAGTAGTTCGGCATGGCCTGGGGGCCGTAGAAGAGCGTCACCCACAGGGAGGCGAAGAAGGCGCCGGCGGTGACCAGGACGCGGGTGGGGAACAGGCCGCGCCAGGCACGCAGGGCCAGGAAGAGACCGAGACCGGAGCAGACGGCCAGGTGGACGCGGAGCAGGGCGGTGGAGTCGGACCAGGAGGCGACGGGCGCCACCAGCAGGGAGACGCCCCGGGAGCGGGGTGCGCTGAAGAAGGCGGCCGGGTGGTGGGAGGTGACCTGGCTGGTGTAGACGATCTCGTCCCAGCCCAGGCCCAGCCCGGGCCGGACCAAGGCGAGTTGGGCGAGTGTGAAGACGGCGGCGAGCACCGCGAGCGGGCGGGCGTCGCCGCGTGGCGGGTGACCCGGCCCCGGCCGCCGCACGCGCCGCCGCGTCCGGGTGAGCAGTGCACCGGTGCCGTCGGTCATCGTCCGTCCCTCACTCCGCCCTCATGGGGCCCTGGGTTCCACGGGTCCTTGCAGTGGAGGACGGGTTCCAGGAAATCGGCGTTCCGGAGATCACCGACAAACTAACCCGCGTGCGCCGGGGCCGCAGGGCGGGAGCCGGCCACCGCGCCGGTCAGCGTGCGTGCGGGCGGCGGTGCGGTGGCTGCGCGGGGGCCGGCCGCGGCCCGAGCGGCGGGACGGGGCGTTCGGCGGGGGCGTCCTCCCGCACGGTCAGCTCGTCGCCGTGGTGACGGATGGTCAGCGGCGGTCCGGAGCGGAGCGTGTACGTGGCCCGGTCCGCGGTGACCTCCACGCGCAGGCACCGGCCGAGGAACCGCAGGGTGAAGGCGAGGCGGCGCAGCCGCGGCGGCAGCCGGGGGGTGAAGCGGAGGCTGCCGTCGTCCCAGCGCATGCCGCCGAACCCGGCGACCAGGGCGGTCCAGGTACCGGCCAGGGAGGCGATGTGGAGTCCGTCGCGGGTGTTGTGCTCCAGGTCGGCGAGGTCCATCAGGGCGGCTTCGGCGGTGTAGGCGTGGGCGAGGTCGAGGTGGCCGGTGCGGGCGGCGAGGACGGCCTGGACGCAGGCCGACAGGGAGGAGTCCCGTACGGTCAGCGGCTCGTAGTAGGTGAAGTTGCGGGCGATCTGCTCCTCGCCGAAGACCTCCTCGAAGTAACCGGCGCAGGTGTGCATCGCCAGCACCAGGTCCGCCTGTTTGATCACCTGTTTGCGGTAGAGGTCGAAGTAGGGGAAGTGCAGCATCAGCGGGTACTGGTCGGCGCGGGTGCCGGCGAAGTCCCAGCGCTGGTAGCGGGTGAAGCCGGCGTGCTGTTCGTGCACGCCGAGTTCGTCGTTGTAGGGCAGGTGCACGGCTTCGGCCGCGTCCCGCCAGCCGGCGCTCTCCTCCTCGTCGACGCCGAGGTCCGCCGCCCGGTCGGGGTGGCGTTTGCAGGCGTCGGCGGCGGCCAGCAGGTTCGCCCGGGCCATGAGGTTGGTGTACGTGTTGTCGTCGGCGACGGCGCTGTACTCGTCGGGTCCGGTGACCCCGTCGAGGTGGAAGACGCCCCGGTCGTCGTGGTGGCCGAGGGAGCGCCAGAGGCGGGCGGTCTCCACCAGCAGTTCCACGCCGGTGTCGTGTTCGAAGCGTTCGTCGCCGGTGGCCTGGACGTAGCGCACCACGGCGTCGGCGATGTCGGCGTTGACGTGGAAGGCGGCGGTACCGGCCGGCCAGTAGGCGGAGCCCTCCGAGCCCTCGATGGTGCGCCAGGGGAACGCGGCGCCGCGCAGGCCGAGTTGGGTGGCGCGTTCGCGGGCGACGGGCAGGGTGGTCTGCCGCCAGCGCAGGGCCTCGGCGGCGGCGTCCGGCGCGGTGCAGATCAGCAGGGGCAGTACGAACACCTCGGTGTCCCAGAAGGCGTGACCGTCGTAGCCGGAACCGGTCAGTCCCTTGGCGGGTATCGCGCGCCGTTCGGCGCGGGCCCCGGCCTGGAGGACGTGGAAGAGGGCGAAGCGGACGGCCTGCTGGATCTCCTCGTCGCCGTCGACCTCGACGTCGGCGCGGGCCCAGAAGTCGTCGAGGTGGGCGCGCTGTTCGTCGAGGAGGCCCTGCCAGCCGCTGTGCGCGGCGGCGGCCAGCGCCGCCTCCACCTGGTCGCTCATCGCGGGCCGGGAGCGTGCGCCGGACCAGCCGTGGGCGACGAGTTTCTCCACGCGCAGCCGCTGTCCCGGCTCCAGGACGGAGGTGATGGTGAGCCTGGCCATGTCGACGTTGCTCTCGCAGCCGGTGGTGGTGCTCTCGGGGCCGTCGATGACGTGGTCGGCGGCGACCGCGACCCGCAGACCGCTGCGGCGGGTGCGGTGCACCAGGCGCAGCCGGTGGTCCTTGGCGAGGTCCTCCTCGGCCTCCAGCGGGGACTTGAGGGCGCGGGCGGCGCGCGGGTCGCCGTCGGGTCCCGGCAGGCTCTCGTTGGTGACGAGTTCGGACTGCACCACCACACGCGTACGGGCGTCCACGGGCTCGACCTCGTAGGCGACGGCGGCGACGGCCCGCTGGGTGAGGGAGACCAGCCGGGTGGAGCGCACCCGGACCGTGGACCCGGCCGGGGAGGTCCACTCACACACCCGCTCGAGGACGCCCCGGCGCAGGTCGAGGGTCCGTTCGTGGCTGACGAGGCGTCCGTAGCGCAGGTCGAACGGCTCGTCGTCGACGAGCAGCCGGATCACCTTGCCGTTGGTGACGTTGATGACGGTCTGGCCCGACTCCGGGTAGCCGTAGCCGGCTTCGGCGTAGGGCAGCGGGTGCAGTTCGTGGACGCCGTTGAGGTAGGCGCCGGGCAGGCCGTGGGGTTCGCCCTCGTCGAGGTTGCCGCGCCAGCCGACATGGCCGTTGGACAGCGCGAACACCGACTCGCTCTGGGCCAGGACGTCCAGGTCCAGGCTGTGTTCGCGCACGGTCCACGGTTCGACGGCGTACGCCCGCTGTGTGATCACTTCGCTCCCCCGAGTTCGGCCAGGTCCGTCACGACCCGGTCGGCGCCGTGTGCGTACAGGGCGTCGGTCTGTCCGACCCGGTCCACACCGACGACGTATCCGAAGTGCCCCGCGCGGCCCGCGTCCATGCCGGCCAGCGCGTCCTCGAACACGGCGGCCCGGGACGGTTCGACGCCGAGGTCGGCCGCGGCGGCGAGGAAGGTGTCGGGCTCCGGCTTCCCGGGCAGCCCGCGTTCGGCGGCGACGACGCCGTCGATCCGTACGTCGAAGAGGTCCTCGGCGTCGATGGAGCGCAGGACGTCACGGCAGTTGGCGCTGGAGGACACGATCGCGGTGCGCAGTCCGCGGGCGCGGACCGCCGTCAGATAGCGCAGGGTGCCGTCGTAGGCCGCCACGCCGTCGGTGCGGATCCTCGCGAGCAGCAGTTCGTTCTTGCGGTTGCCGAGGCCGTGCACGGTGCGGGCGTCGGGCGGGTCGCCGGGGCCGCCCTCGGGCAGCCGGATGTCGCGGGAGGCGAGGAAGGTGCGGACGCCGTCGGCGCGGGGGCGGCCGTCGACGTACCGGCCGTAGTCGGCGTCGCCGAAGGGCCGGAAGGCGTCGCCGTCCCGTTCGCGGAGGAAGTCGTCGAACATCTCCTTCCAGGCGGCCGCGTGGACGACGGCCGTCTTCGTCACGACCCCGTCGAGGTCGAAGAGGCAGGCGAGGATGTCATCGGGCAGACCCAGATCCGTCATGGGGAGACCGTTCCCCGTACGGCGCGGATCAGTGGGTGGCGCGGGCCACATGGCGGCAGGACGCCCGCTTCCCAGGTGACACACTCTCCCTTGTGGCGCCCTCCTTCGACGAGCTTCTCCGGCGTGCCCGTGCCCTCCCCCGAGGCGGCCGGCGCGCGATCCTCGGTATCGCCGGCAGTCCGGGCGCGGGCAAGTCGACGCTCGCGGAGCGGCTGGTGCGGGAGCTGAACGGCGGCGGGGAGCCGTGGGTCGCGCACGTCCCGATGGACGGCTTCCACCTCGCCGACGCCGAACTGGACCGGCTCGGCCGCCGGGACCGCAAGGGCGCCCCGGACACCTTCGACGCGGCCGGCTACACGGCACTGCTGCGGCGGCTGCGCGAGGAGGCGTACGGCGACGTCGTGTACGCCCCCGGTTTCGAGCGGGCGCTGGAGCAGCCGGTCGCGGGCGCGCTGCCGGTGCCGCCGGCGGCCCGGCTGGTGGTGACGGAGGGCAACTACCTGCTGCTGGAGTCCGGCGCCTGGGCGCGGGTGCGGCCGCAGCTCGACGAGGTGTGGTTCTGCGAGTTGGACGAGGAGGAACGGCTGCGGCGGCTGATCGCCCGGCACGTGGAGTTCGGCAAGAGCCGTGCGGAGGCGGTGTCCTGGGTCGAGCGCAGTGATCAGCGCAACGCCGGGCTGGTCGCGTCGACGCGGGAGCGGGCCGATCTGGTGGTCCGGTCCCCGGAACGGGGTGGACGGGGTGCGGCCTGGTGACGCAGGCTCTCGTACCGTGATCAGAGAAGCCACCGTGCACGACGTCCCCGAGATCCGCGCGATGATCCGTGAACTCGCCGCCTACGAGAAGGCTGCCGGCCAGGCCCGCGCCACCGAGGAGCAGTTGCGGGCGGCGCTGTTCGGCGAGGACCGCGCCGCCTCCGTCCTGATCGCCGAGGACGACGGCACCGGCGGCGTCGTGGGGTTCGCGCTGTGGTTCCCGCGCTTCTCGACCTGGACCGGCACGCGGGGGATGCATCTGGAGGACCTCTACGTCCGCCCGGGCACCCGGGGCGCCGGACACGGCAGGGCGCTGCTGGCCGGGCTCGCGGCGATCTGCCGGGAGCGGGGGTTCGAGCGCTTCGAGTGGGTCGTGCTGGACTGGAACGCGCCGGCGATCGCGTTCTACGAGTCGCTCGGCGCGGAGCTGCTGAAGGAGTGGACGGTGTGCCGGCTGACCGGCGCCCCGCTGGAGGCACTCGCCGCACGGGCGGTTCCCGCGGTGGGCTGAGAAACGTCGGCGAGGGACCTCACGACGGCGGACCTGCGCCGGACCCGCACGCGCACCCCGATACCGAAGTCGACGGCGGTCGGGGCGCGTCGAGGCGGCAGTCGCTGCACAGGCCGGGCGGCGTCCGGTGTTCCGGGCCCGTCTGCCCATCCGACCGCGAACTGTGCGGTGCGGCGCGTGTGTTGGTCATGCCGGCGCCGCGACGCGTCCGCGGCCGCCTCCGCGACGGCCGTATCGCGGGCTACGGGGTCCGCTCCCCCGCGCGCTGGAAGGCGTCCGCGCTGACGTGCGGCATGACGGTGCTCGCCACGCGGTAGCGGCCGCCCGGGACTTCGGCGGAACGGCGGACGTGGACCGCGAGCGGGCCCGCCCATTCGTAGCCGTGGCGTGCGGCGTGCCGGGCGAGGCGGTCGGTGAGGGCCTGCCCCACCCCGGCGCCGTGGCGCGACAGTTCGTCGTGCACCGGCCCGGCGAGTTCGACGTCGTAGGCGTTGGGGACCATGACCCGGCCGGCCCCGCACACCACGGCGTGGCTGTCGCACTCGCGGCGCAGGGCGTCGACGAGTTCGACCGGTTCCCGGTCGAACAGCCGCGCCCGCAGCGCTTGCCACCGGTTCTCCAAAGCGTCTTCCAGCGCGCTCAGGGCACTCATATGTGTCACCTGTCCGATTCGGTCCGGCGTTCCTCGAAGTCGTCGGGCTTGATCTCCACTTCCTCCAGCGCCTCGCGCAGGGTGCGGCCGGTGCCGCCGCGGGCGCGGGCCTCGTTGCCGTCGTGCCGCCCGACGACGCGGTCGGTGTCGCGGGTCTTCGGCCGGTTCTCCTCGGGGACGGTCATGTCCGGTGACTCCTGGTGTGTCATGGGTTCGTGTTCGCCGGTTCGACGGGTTCCCGCCGACGGCGCGGCTATCCCCGCCGATGCGTGCGGTGTGCTCCGCGGAGCGGACCGGTCACCGGGGCGGGTGGGCTATGTTGAATCCTCGTGGGAGACGAAGGAGGCACACCGGTGCGATCGCCGCAGCAGGCACGCGCACAGGCATCCACCATCACCTCGGGGAAGACGGGCCGGGATCCGGAGGTGTCTCCCACGGCCCAGCTCCGCACGCTGTTCGACCGGCCCCGGCTCTCCCCCGGGCAGCGGCGCATCGCCCAGTATCTGATCGAGCACATCGCCGAGGCGGCGTTCCTGTCGATCACGGATCTCGCGGACCGGGTCGGGGTGAGTCAGCCCTCGGTGACCCGGTTCGCCTCGGCGGTGGGCTTCAGCGGTTACCCGGCGCTGCGGGAGAGGCTGCAGTCGATCACGCTCGGCGCCCGCTCCGCCGGCGACGCCGAGGAGGTCCGGGGCAACGAACTGCAGGCGGCGGTCGACGCCGAGATCGAGAACCTGGAGAACCTGCGGCGGGACTTCGCCGACGCCGACCGGTTCATCGAGGCCGGCCGACGGCTGGCCGCGTCCACTCCGCTCACCGTCCTCGGTCTGCGCATCTCCGTCTCGCTGGCCGAGTACTTCGCCTACGCCGCGCGCCGCGTCCATCCGGACGTACGGCTCGTGACACTGGGCGGCAGTGTCGCCTACGACGCGCTGCTGCAGTCACGGGAGGCGGGCGGCACCTGGGTGCTGGCGTTCTCCATGCCGCGGCACGCCCAGGAGACCCTGACGGCGGTGCGGGTCGCCCGCAGTGCCGGGCTGAAGGTCGCGCTGATCACCGATCTGGCGCTGGGCCCGCTCGCGGACGAGGCCGACGTCACCTTCGCCACCGGGACCGGATCGCGGCTGGTGTTCGACTCCTACGCCGCCCCCGGCGTGATGTGCGCGGCGCTGCTGCAGGCCATGACGGACGCCGACCCGGAGCGTACGCAGGCCCGGCTCGACGAGTACGAGCGCGTCGCCGACGAGCACCACTTCTTCCTCCGGGACTGACCCGCGCCCGGGGCCGGCTCACGGGGTGCGCCCCTACGAAGCACGCATGAATGTTTTCATACGTCTTGAAAACCAGATGGCATATATAAATACTGCTCACGGATCACAGCCCGGCCGCTCAGCACCGGGCGTCCGCGAGCACCCGCGGCCGTCGGCTCCTACCCGCACCGACGGCGAGGGTGTTCCGGCCGGGCGTTCCAGCCCGGCCACCCCGTGGCGGCTCCGGCCATCCCCTAGGCCGGGGCCGCCCCACACCGTCGTCCACCCATGCGACGCCGTACACCCGGAGCGATGATCATGCCTCTGACGACCACGCGCCTCGGCCCCGACTGGCCCTGCCAGGTCAAGACCCCCGGCAGCTACGACTGGGAACGCTCGGCCGCCAAGTGGCTGCGCGAACTGGTTCCCGCGCGCTACGCCGGCTACCCGGCGTTCATCCGGCATCCCGTCCTGCTGGCCCGCCACGCCCGGATCCAGGTCGAGCACGAGATCCGGGTGGCCCGCACCGCCCTGCAGACCGCCCGCGCCGATCTGCCCCGGGCCGGACTGCACGAGACGGTCATCGAGCACACCATCAAGCTGTACGCGGCCGAGATCGCGCAGCTCCAGCACATCGCCCGCAGCGTACGGGCGGTCGCCCTGGCGCTGGCCGAGTCCGGCCGCTGACCGCAGCCCCCACCGGCCGGGCCACACACCCCTCCCCCGGCCACGGCCGCTCACCGCAATCATGCGAACAAGCCGGTCAACGAACCGCGGCAGGTGTGCGATGCTCAGGGCGTGATGAGGGAGCCCGTCGCCCCGGTGGGGTCCGGAGCCGCGCCGGACCTGGTGGAACTCGCCGGGATCGTCGCCCGGCAGCGTGCCGAGCTGGACCGGTTGCGCGAGCAGGCCGCGACGGCGGCCGTCGTGGAGCGTGCCAAGGGCGTCGTGATGGCGCGGACCGGCGGCTCCGCGGACACCGCCGGCGAGGAACTGCTCCGGCGCGCCGAGGCGGGCCGCCGCACCCTGCTCGAGGAATGCCGGATCACCCTGGGCGAGGGGGACACCACCGCCGATTCCCCGGCGGAGCACCCGCTTCCCGACGCCCCGCGCCGGCTCGCCCCGGCCCTCGCGCACGGCCGTTCGCCCCGGGAGCTGGCCCGCTGCCTGCTGGCCCACCTCGGACCGGAGCTGGCCGCGGACGCGGTGATGATCTACGCCCGGCGGGACGGCGGCACCCTGGAACTGCTCGGGCACGCCGGGATCGACGACCGGCTCGCCGCCCAATGGCGCCATGGGCCGCCGTTCGGCGGGGCCGAGGTGTCCGACGCCCCCGCCGCCGGTGAACCGCGCCGGCCGCCGATCGGGGATCCGCCCGGGCGCCGGTGGTCCCACGCCTGGCTGCCACTGCCCGGCGGCGACGGCCCCGACATCCGCGTCGGGGTGCTGCGCGGCCGCCCCGGCCCCTTCACCCCGCGCGAGCGCGACCGGCTGCGCGAGGCCGTCCTGCTGTGCGCGGGGCGGCTGTGCGGCTTCACCGCGCCACCGGAACCGGCCGCCGGGACGCTCCCGGACGCCGTGCGGGCGCTGTTCGCCGCGCTGCCGGTGCCGGCGATGCTGCTGACCCCGGTGCGCGGCCCGGCCGGCGCGACCGAGGACTTCCGGGTCGACGCCGTGACGGCGCAGGGGGCCGACGTCCTGGGCGGCACCGGGGACGACCCGGCCGGGCGGCGGCTGCGCGAGCTACGGCCCGACCTCGCGGACACCCCCGTGTGGCGGGGCTGTCTGGCCGCCCTCGCCGGCGGGGAACCGTACGAGAGCGAGCCGTTCGGCCTCCCGGACATGGTGGACGGCGTCACCGAGCCGGCCACCACCTACGTCGTACAGGTGACCCGGCTGGAGGACTCGCTGGTCCTCATCTGGGTCCGGCACACCTCCTTCGACCGGCAGGAACAGCGGCTCGCCGATCTGCAGCGACTGGGCGATCTCGGTTGGGCCAACTGGAACCTGGCCGGCCGCGAGGCGTCCTGGTCGCCCCAGGTCTTCGCGATCCTCGGCCGGGACCCCGCCGACGGGCCGGTGGGGCTCACCGGCCTTCCCGGACTCGCGGTGCCCGAGGACCGGCCCGCGCTGAGCCGGGCCGTCGAAGCCCTGCTCGACGACGGAGTGCCGCTGGACGCCCCGTTCCGGGTACGCGGCACGCGCGGTGTCCGGCATCTGCGGCTGGCCGCCGAACTGCACGGCACGCCGCTCGAGGTGCACGGCTTCCTCCAGGACCTGACCGCGCGACGGCGGGCCGAACTCGCCCTGGTGGAGTCCGAGCGGGCCATCCTCACCCAGCACGACGTGCTCCAGGCCGAGCGGACCCTGGTCGCCCGGCTGCAGAACGCGCTGCTGCCGCTGCCGCAGCGGGCGGTCGAGCTGGCCGGGCTGCGCGTCGAGGTCGCCTATCTTCCCGCCCAGGCCGGCATACACGTCGGCGGCGACTGGTTCAGCGCCATAGAACTCCCCGACGGCGACGCCCTGTTCGTCGTCGGCGATGTCGCGGGGCACGGGGTGGGCGCCGTGGCCACCATGGCCCAGCTGCGGTTCACCGCCAAGGGCATGGTCATCACCGGCTCCTCGCTGACCGGCGCGCTCGCCCGGCTCAACACGCTGCTGCTGCACTCCCGGGACAGCCACGGCACCGCGACCATGGTGCTGGCCCGCTACGAGCCCGAGCGGCGGCGCCTGGTGTGGGCGCAGGCGGGACACCTCCCGCCGCTGCTGCTGCGCGACGGCGAGGTGACGTATCTGCCCCGGCCCCGCGGCATGCTGCTCGGCGGGGCCGCGTCGCCGCACTTCGAGGAGGCCGAGTGCCGTCTCGAACCGGGCGACCGGGTACTGCTGTACACGGACGGTCTCGTGGAACGCCCGCCGGAGAACATCGACGTGGGGCTGGCACGGCTCGCCGCAGCGGTGGCGGCGCACCCCGGTGACGGGAACGGATTCCCGGGCCCGCTGCTGGAGACGATGCTGGACGGCGAACGCCGCGACGACGTGTGCCTACTGGACATCCGGGTGCCGGGGCAGCGGTAGCCCCGGGCTGACCAGGACCGGCGTCCGCCGCGGGACACCCGCGTGCCGGGGCCGCGGTGGCCACCGGGCCCGCCGGGACATCCGCGTGCCGGCGCTCTCCCGTGGTCACCGGTCAGCCGGCAGGCTCTCCGGTACGGGATTCCAGGGCGAGGCGGGTGTCGTCGCCGTAGACGCCGGTCTCGTCGCCGCGGATGCCGTACCAGAGCTGGAAGCGGGCGACGGCGGCGGAGAGGGTGGCGTCGTAGCGGCCGTCGGTGGCGCCGGACCGGTAGACGTCGGGGACGCGCAGCAGACGCTCCTGGAGTTCGGTCACCTCGGGGCCCGTGTCGCCCTCGCTCAGGAAGCCCGGTTGTGCGGGGGCGGCCGGCGGCGGGGTGGTGGTGACAGTGCTCGTGGCCGGGGGCGGGACGGGTGCCGCGCGGTCGCCGGCGGTCCGTTCCATCAGCAGGAGGGCGCCGCCGAAGCCGGCCACCGCCGCGGCGGCCACCGCGAGGGCGATGGCGGCGCGGCCGCGTACGGAGGGGCGGGGGCGGGCGGAGGGGCGGGGGCGGGCGGCCGGTACGGGCGGGATTTCCTGTGTCAGGTCCTCGGAGCCGCGCGGTGGCGGGGGCAGCGGCACGGACTCGTATCCGCCCCGACCGTCCTGCTCGAACTCCCGGAACAGCTCCGCGAGTGCGTCGGTGCGGCGCGGACGCAGGACGCGGACGGGTTCGAGGGGTGGCCCGTCGTCCGGCCGCCCCGGTTCGGACGGTGTCGTCACGTCGCTCTCCTTCCGTTCTGCGCGGGGGAGTTGAGCCGTCTGCGCAGAGAGATACGTGACGAAGGGGCCGGAGGTTCAGCGGGTGCGCAGGAAGCGGCGCAGGGACGCGGTCAGGGCGGACAGGAACGCCTCGCGGGCCTGGTCGTCGAGGGCGTCGAGGGACAGATAGGGGTTGAGGTCCTCCAGTTCGACCAGCAGCAGTGCGCCGTCCGGCGCGCGGCAGGCGTCGACGCGCTGGATGCCGTGGGCGAGGGTGTTCCACTCGATGAAGCCCCGGGCGAAGTCCAGGTCGTCCGGGGTGGGTTCGTACGGTACGAGCTGCCAGCGCCGCTCGGGGTGCGGGGCGTGGAGGGCGTACTGGAAGTCGTGGTCGACGAAGTAGAAGGAGACCTCGTAGGAGAAGTCGATGTACGGCTGCACGAGTACGTCGCCGCCGGCGATGGCGGACACCTCGCCGGCGGGGACGATGCGCAGCCCCATGGAGTCGGCGCCGAGTGCGGGTTTCACCACGTACCGCTCGGCGGCGGGCAGGAGGTGCAGATCCGCCGGCCGACCGACGGTGGGGATCACCGGACGGCCGGCGGTGGTCAGGTCGAGCAGGTACCCCTTGCCGGCCATGTCGCCCCGGCCGGTGAGGGGGTTGTAGACCGGCTTGCCGGTCGCGGTGGCGCGCTCGCGGAAGGCGTCGTAGGCGTCCTGGTACCCCAGTACGGGACCGCTGTTGCGGACGACGACGGCGTCGAAACCGTCCATCAGCGCGGCGGCGTCCCGGGGATGGCACAGGGCGAGGTCGAGGTGCTCGCGCAGCCGGGAGGTGAGGAAGATGTCCTCGTCGCAGTAGCGGCGCCCGCGGGCCGGGTAGGCGAGGTCGGTGACGTACAGGACGCGGGGACGGGCGGTCCGCATGACGGGCTCCTCGGGGACGACGGTGCCACGATCATAGGATTGACCTGCCGGAATGCCATCCGACGGTACCGAGTTCCGCGACATCCTGCACTGCGTGCCACGCCGGCTGTCCCGGTGCTACGTTCCGTGCATGAGCTCCAGCAGTGCGGCTCCCGGCCGCGGTGACAAGGCCGAGAAGCCTCCGATGCGGGACGCCCTGGTCGCGGCGGCGTTCCGGCTGTTCCTGGAGCGGGGTTACGAGCAGACCACGGTCGACGACATCGTGGCGCTCGCGAGGGTCGGACGGCGGTCCTTCTTCCGCTACTTCCCCTCCAAGGAGGATGTGGTCTTCCCGGACCACGAGCGGTGCCTGGCCGACATGACCGACTTCCTGGCGGCCGGCCCCGCCGACGGCGAACCGGTGCGCCGGGTCTGCGACGCGGCCCGGCTGGTGCTGCTGATGTACGCCGAGAACCCGGCGTTCTCCGTGCAGCGCTACCGCCTCACCAAGCAGGTGCCGGGGCTGCGGGCCTACGAGCTGTCCGTGGTCTGGCGGTACGAGCGGGCGCTGGCCGGATATCTGCGGGAGCGGTTCGCCGGTCTGCCCGACGGCATCCTGCGCGCCGATGTGATCGCGGCGGCGGTGGTGGCGGCGCACAACAACGCCCTGCGTTCCTGGCTGCGTTCGGACGGGAAGGGGGACGCGGGGGCCGCGGTGGACCACGCGCTGGAGCATGTGCGGGAGGCGTTCACCGCCGGGCCCGTCCCGCCGGTGGCGGAGGGGCCCGAGGACGTGGTGGTGGTCGTCTCACGGCGCGGGGCGCCGCTGTGGCGGGTGGTGCGGGAACTGGAGACCGCGCTCGGGAACGGCTGATCCGGCACGGACCCCCGCCCCGATTTCGAGGGTACGCAGTGCCTTTACCTGTGGCACTGAGTGCCATACCCTGTGGCCTGTGCACGGTGGCACGACACACCGGGCACACGCGTGCCGGGTGACCGCGCACGCCGGATTCCGGCCGAGTGCAGGGAGTTGACCAGCGTGTACCACCACTCAGGAAGCGTCGCTCAGCAGGCAGCCGGCTCCGCGGCGGGCGTCCTCGACCCGCAGGCGGAGGCCATGCTCTTCCAGCGCTGCGCCTGGTGCGGCACCGCCACGTACCACCGGCTGCTCTGCCCGGTCTGCCAGGGCAGTGAGCTGCGTACGGAGCGCAGTCAGGGCGTCGGGACGATCCGCCATTCCACGGTGGTGCACCGCAACACCCCGGCGGCCCGCAATGTGTCCCTGATCGAGATGGCCGAGGGCTTCGTGGTGCGGGGCAGGGTGATGGGCCCGCCCATCGGCATCCACGGCGGCGACCGGGTCCGGCTGTCGACGGCCAAGGACCCGGTGCGCGGCGAGCCGGTCTTCCAGCTGGTGGACGAGCCGTTCCGGGCCTGGACCTGACGGTCGCTCGACCACGGTTCCAGGACGCGCGGTCCGGCCGGGTTCAGAGCGTGATGCGGATACCGACCGTGCCGTCCGCGCCCCGGCGCAGCCGGCTGCCCAGCAGGGTCAGCCGGCCCACGAGGCCGTACTTGCGGGCGAGCAGTTCGCGGTAGCGGGCGGTGGTCGCCGCGTCGCAGATCTCCGCGGTGCCGGGGACCTGCTCGCCGGTCGGGTTGCCGCGCAGGTCGCAGGGGCCGACCAGGACATCGCCGCGGGCGCGGATCCGCTTCACCTTCCACGAGTCGGTGACGGTCCACACGCCGAGCGCGTCACCGTCGCGCACCACCCACACCGGGGTGGCGACGGGCGTACCGTTCTTGCGGTAGCTGGTGACCAACAGGTACTTCCCGGCACCGAGCCGGTCGGGCAACGCCTCGTCCATGTGGGAAGTCTACGCGTGCGGGCGGCGCGCGACGAAGACGAACTCCCGCCCCGGGCGGTCGGGGGCGTCCCGTACGTCCTCCGTCTCGTAGCCGTGCAGGGCCAGATCCGCCTCGACCTCCTCCCGTTCGCGGAAACGCAGCGTCGAGTCCGAGGTGAGCACCGCCCCGTCCGCGGCGAACACGTAGGTCGTACGGAAGGTCACCAGCGGGCCCTCCACCCCGGTCACCCGGTGCCAGCTCTCGACCGGGCCGACGCCGGGGATGTCCGCCGTGTGGTACGACTCCTCCCGCGTCCAGCCCTCCCAGGCCCGCCGGGCCGGGACACGGGTCTCGAACACCAGGCGTCCGCCCGGCCGCAGGGCCGCGTGAGCGCCCCGCAGCGTGCCGTGCCAGCTGTCCGGATCGGCGATGGCCTGGGCGACGTTCGCCGTCATGGTCGCCAGATCGGCCCGCAGCGGCGGCAGCGCCGTGGCGTCGCCCTCGATCCAGCGGACCCGCTCCCCGCCCGGCTTGGCCCTGGCCACGTCGAGGGAGGCCCCGGCGGGTTCGACGCCGACGACCTCGATCCCCCGGCCGGCGAGGAGCAGCGCGAACACGCCCGTCCCGCAGCCGATGTCCAGCACCCGCCGGGCCTGGAACTCTTCCGCCATGGCGAGGTAGGCGCGGAGATCGCTCCGGTCGGGGTCGAGGGGGTCGTAGACCGCGGCGAGCCGCGGATTTCCGAAGCACTCGTCAGCCACGGTCGCCGCCCGCGCGCTCCACGGCGGCCGCCATCCGCCGTACGGCCTCATCGAGCACCTCGGGCGAGGCGGCGAGGTTCAGCCGGGCGTGGCCCGCTCCTCCGGTGCCGAACGGCAGGCCCGAGTTGAGGGCCACCCGGCCGTGTTCGAGGAAGGGGGCGGCGGGGTCGTCGCCGAGGCCGAGGGCGCGGCAGTCCAGCCAGGCGAGGTAGGTGGCGTCGCCCGGCCGGTGGCGGACCGCCGGCAGCCGTTCGGCCAGCAGGTCCGCGAGGAGCCGCCGGTTGGAGTCGAGCCCGTCGAGCAGGGCGTCCAGCCACGCGGTGCCGTCGCGCAGGGCGGCGGTGTGGGCGAGGATGCCGACATGGCTCGGGCCGTGGCCGACCTCCTCGGGCATCCGCGCCAGGTCGTCCGCGGCGTCGGCCCCCGCGACGGCGAGGGCCGCCTTGAGTCCGGCCAGGTTCCACGCCTTCGACGCCGACATCAGGGACAGTCCGCGCTCGCCGCCCGGCACGCTCAGGTACGGCACGAACCGCGAGTCCCCGAGGGCCAGCGGGGCATGGATCTCGTCGGCGACGACGCGTACGCCGTACCGCTCGGCGAGGGCGGCCACGGCGGTCAGCTCGTCGGCGGTGTGCACGGTGCCGGTGGGGTTGTGCGGGCTGCACAGCAGATAGGCGGCCCGCCGCCGGCCCTCCGTCACCCGCCGGAAGGTGTCCTCGAGGACGTCCAGGTCGATCCGCGCGTCCGCGCCGAGCGGGGCCTCGGCCACCTCCCGGTCCAGGTGGCGGACGAAGTCGTAGAAGGGCGGGTACACCGGCGGGTTGACCACCACCGGGTCCCCGTACCCGGTGACCAGCTTCAGCATCTCCACCACGCCCAGCATGACGTCGGGCACGATCGCGGTGCGCTCCACGGCGAGCCCGTCCCAGTCCCACCGCTTCCGCGCGAAGGCGGCCAGCGCCTCGGCGTAGGCGGTGCCGGCCGGGTAGCCGGTGTCGCCGAGCTCCATGGCCCCGGTGACGGTGCGGACGATCGGTTCGGCCAGGGGTACGTCCATCTCGGCCACCCACAGGGGCAGTACGTCCTCGGGGTGGGTGCGCCACTTCATGCTGGTGCGGCGGCGCAGCCGGTCGAGGGTGAGGGTGCGCAGGGGATTCGGTTCACCGGACGTGGCGTTCGGGGTCCTGGTCATGATTCCCACGATAGGCGGCCCGCGGCCGTGGCGCGGAAGGGATCGCGTCCGGTCTGAACGCGGCGGGTTCCGGGCCCGTATGGGTAGAGGACCTCCGACTCGGCGGGGGTCTCCGCGGTGTCCGTACCGCGCGGCTGAGGTTCGGGAGCCATGCATGAGGCACGCACGACGACGGGTCGTCCGGCGAGTGACACGGCTGGCGGCCGTCGGCGGACTCCTCCTGGGGGCCACCATGGTCACCCACGCCGTCGCCAGTGAGCCCCGCGCGCCCGGCGCGGTGCCCTTGTCCACCGCCGGGGAGAAGGCGTCGGCCGGACCGGGCGACGAACTGGTGTCCCGGCTCGGCACGTCCCGTACGGCGGGCAGCTGGATCGCCGCCGACGGCGGGACGGTGGTCGCGGTCACCGACGAGAAGGCGGCGGCGCGGGTACGCGGGTCCGGCGCCGAGCCGAAGATGGTGGACCACAGCATGGACGACCTCAAGTCGGCGACCAAGACGCTGGGTTCGGCGCCGCGCGTGCCCGGGACCGCGTGGGCCGTGGACTACCGGGCCAACGAGGTGGTGGTCCGGGGCGACCGCACGGTGTCCGCGGAGGACTGGTCCGAGCTGACCGAAGTCGCCGACGGCATCGGCGGGTTCGTCCGTATGGAGCGCAGCGAGGGCACGTTCACCACCCGCCTCAACGGGGCCCGGCCCATCCTGTCGACGGCCGGCCGCTGCTCGGCGGGCTTCAACGTCACCGACGGGAAGCGGGACTTCATCCTCACGGCGGGTCACTGCGGGCCCGACGGCTCGGTGTGGTTCGCCGACGACCAGGCGAAACAGGAGGTGGGGACGACGGTCGGCGGCAGCTTCCCGGGGGACGACTACTCGCTGATCGAGTACGCGTCCGGCCGGGCGGGCGAGGGCGCCGGTGTGGTGGCCGTCGGCGAGGGCAAGGGCGTACGGATCACGGGGGTGGCGGATCCCACGGTGGGCCAGCGGGTGTTCCGCAGCGGCAGTACGAGCGGACTGCGGGACGGCGAGGTGACGGCGCTCAACGCGACGGTGAACTACCCGGAGGGCACGGTCAGCGGTCTCGTCGAGTCGAATGTGTGCGCCGAGCCCGGGGACAGCGGCGGTCCGATGTTCTCCGAGGGGATCGCGCTCGGTGTCACGTCGGGTGGCAGCGGTGACTGCCGGACGGGCGGTACGACGTACTTCCAGCCGGTGACGAAGGCACTGGCCGAGCTCGACGTACGGCTCATCGTGGCGCCCGGCGCCGACGGCGGTGCGGCGAAGCCCTCCCCGGCCCCGTCGGACGCGCAGGGCGCGGTGGCTCCGGACGCCGCTTCGCCGGGGTCGTCGACCTCGGTGAAGGGCATCCTCCCGGACCCGTCGACACTGGTGTCGCGGCTGGCCGATCCCCGTAACGTCGGTCCGGGGCTACTGGTGTTCGGGGCCAGCCTGGTCGCCCTGGTGGCGTCCCGCTGGATACGGGCCGAGCAGGACCGCAAGGAGTATCGCCGGCACTATTCGGCGACCTGGGGCTGAGCAGGTCCCCCGCCGGGTCGGACGGGGGACGGTGATGCCGGGGTCGGTGTGGGAGGGGCACCCGTGGGGACACGGGTGCCCGGGTGACGGGTCGACGAGCCGGGGCGGCGGGACGCCGCTCAGGCGGCTCTGGCCGGCTGCGGGAGGGCCGAGGCCCACTCCTGGACCAGGCGCTGGTACTCCTCGCGCTGTTCGACGCTCAGTGTCCCGCCCGACCGGAGCCACAGGGCCCGGATCTCCTCGTTGACCTCGGCAGCCGATCGCTCGGAGGAGGGTTCAACACTGGTGGACATACCGTGAAGCATACGGCGCCCGGCGTGAAGGCGCTGTGAGTAATCGCACCCTCTTCGGGCATTTCGGACAGTGTCACTGATCACGTCCATCTGCCCAGCAACGTGGGCGAGTTCACACTCCCAGCGCCCTCCCGGCCGGCATCAGGTGCCCGGCTTACGGCCGTACACGTAGACGTCGTCGCCCTTCTTCAGCAGCGACCAGTACTTCTTGGCCGCGGTCCTGGTCATGTTGACGCAGCCATGGGAGCCCGGCGGGTTCCACATGCTGACGCCGACCGAGTGGAAGGCCTGGCCGCCGTCGAAGAACTGGCTGTACGGCATGGGCACGTCGTAGATGGTCGAAACGTGGTCGATGTTGCGCCAGTAGACCTTCTTCAGACCGGTGCGGGTCTCGTACCCGTTGCGTCCCGTGCGGACCGGCACCGGCCCGTAGACCAGCTTCTTGCCGTCCTGGATCCAGCTGAGCTGGAGCGTCAGGTCGACACAGGCGATACGCCCCTTGTTCGTGGGGCATTTGCCCGACTTGTTAGGGTTCTTGCCGACGGCCTTCTGCTTGTTCATCAGGTTCATCACGCCCCAGGTGACGGGGCCGGCGTATCCGATGTTCGGCGTGATGCCGTGCTTGGTCTGGAAGGCGCGGGTGGCCTTGCAGTCGGCGGAGGACTGCTTCCCGTCGACCGGACGGCCGAGGAACTTCTCCACCTTCTTCTGGTACGGGCCCGTCGAGGTGGTGCAGCTCGCGGCCTGTGCGGGTGCCGCGCCGAGCGCGAGTGTGAGCGGAGCCACCAGCGCGGTGACCCCGAGAACGACGGCACTCCGTCTGCGTATGTCCCCCATGACCTCTTCCGCCTTTCGTCGAGGTGAGCGCATGGTCTGCGCACTCTGCCAGGTAGACGGACGACCGGGAAAATCGGTTGTGCGGACCCGGCGGGCCGCGACCGAACGGTGACAATCGGCTCGCGCGTACCGAAAACGATCACCGGTTCACGGCCGTGTGCCGTCCGTCGCCTGCCGGAAACCGGAGTTGACGGCCGTGATGCCGCCGTCGACGACGAGGGTGGTGCCGGTGATCCAGGCGGCGTCGCGGGAGGCGAGGAAGGTGACGGCGGCCGCGATGTCCTCGGGCTCGCCGACCCGGCCCAGCGGGTAGAGGCGCCGGGCCGCTTCGAGGTCGGCGTCCCGGCCGGCCCAGGCACGGGTGCGGACGGTACCCGGTGCCACGAGGTTGACCCGGACCCCACGCGGTCCCGCGTGCCCGGCGAGGGTGCGGGTGAGGGAGATCAGACCGGCCTTGGCGGCGCTGTAGGCGTGGTTGCCGAAGTCCTGGAGGCCGTTGACGGAGCCGACGCTCACGATCGCGCCCCGGCCCGAGGCGGCGAGGTGCGGGAGCGCGGCGCGGCAGCAGCGGTGGGCGCCGGTGAGGGTGACGTCGAGGTCGGCGGCCCACTCGTCGTCCGGCTCGTCCTCGAAGCGGGGCGCGTCCGGTGTGCAGTGGGCGGCGTTGTTCACCAGGACGTCGAGCGAGCCGAAGGCGTCCACCGCGTGCGCCACGGCCCCCTCGACGGAATCCCGGTCGGTCACGTCGCAGGCGAAGGGCTCCGCCGTCAGCCCCCGGTCCCGCAGCTTCGACGCCGCCCGCCACGCCGCGTCGGGGTCGGCGTCGGTCAGCAGGACGCGGGCCCCCTCCTCGGCGAACCGGGCGGCGGTGGCCGCGCCGATGCCGCGTGCCGCCCCGGTGATGAGAACCCCGTACCCCGCGAACCGTCTCGTGTCCGTCGTCATGGGGTGAAGGTAGCCGCCGGGGCGATCAGCGCGGCAGGGGTCAGCGGTAGCCGGTGACGTCCGCCGGCTTGCCCGCGTCCTGGACCTCGACGAGATAGCGCCAGGCGTCGGGGCGGCTGCCGTCGAGGTCGGTGAAGCCGTACTCCCCCGCGAGGCCGCCGCTGGAGAGCGAGGTGCCGTTGAAGCGGGCCACATCCGGATCGGCGGCGAGAGCGGCGACGGCCCGGCCCGGATAGCGCGGGGTCTCCGAGATCGCGAAGTGCGGCTCGGTGCCGAGGGCGTCGCGCCAGTTGTCCTCGCGTACGCCGAACTGGTCGAGCATGATCTCCGAGCGCAGCCAGCCGGGGGTGAGGGCGACGGCGGTGGCACCGCGCGGGCCGAGTTCGTGGCCGAGGGCGAACGCCATGCGCAGCACGGAGGACTTGGCCAGGTCGTAGAAGAAGGAGACGCGGTAGTGGTCGCGGTTGTAGTCGGCGGTGCCGTCGGTGACCTCGACGACGAGTCCGCCGGGGTGGCGCAGCAGCAGGGGCAGGGCGTGGTGGCTGGTGATCGCGTGGGTCTCGACGGCGAGCCGCAGCAGGCGCAGGCCCTTGTCGAGGTCGTGTTCCCAGACGGGCGCCTCCCAGTCGAAGAGCGTCTCGCCGCCCCAGATGTCGTTGACGAGGACGTCGAGGCGGCCCTGCTCGGCGGCGATCCGGTCGACGAGCGCCTTCACCTGTGCCGGTTCGAGGTGGTCGGTGGGCACCGCGATGCCCCGGCCGCCCGCCTCGGTCACCAGGTCGGCGGTGTCCTCGATGGTCTCGGGGCGGTCGTACTCGGAGCGGCGCTCGCGGGTGCTGCGGCCCGTGACGTACACGGTGGCGCCCGCCGCCCCCAGCTCCACGGCGATGCCCCGCCCCGCGCCCCGGGTCGCCCCGGCCACCAGCGCGACCCTGCCCTTCAACTGCTCCGACATGTACGGCCTCCCGTCAACGGCTCTTCGCTGTCGCTTCGAGCCTGACGGGTAAGCCGGACATCCTCTGTCGTCTTTTACCGGGTGGTCCGCGAGGTCACCCGGCCGGGCGCAGTCGTGCGTCGAGGTCGTCGTAGGTCGGCAGGAACCAGATCTGGCCGCCGTTGTTGGTCTCGTGGACGAAGTCGCGCAGGGCCGTGCTCGCGGCGATGTGCCGGGAGATGTCGCCGACCAGGACGAGGCGCAGCCGGTAGTTGGCGAACTTCTGCATCACCGCGCCCGCGATACCGGAGCGCAGCCGGAAGAACTCGTCCGCGACCCGCTCGACGGGCACCGCGACCAGCTCGGCGTCCTGTCCGAAGGCGTCGCCGAGCAGATCGAGTGCCGCGCTCTCGCTGTCCAGGAGCGGGCCGTCGGGAGCGCAGCGCAGCACGCGTACGTCATGGAGGGTCACGAGTGAGTTGGTGGTCATGGGGCGTGATCGTACGGCCGGACCACGCCCCATGACCACGTTGTTCAGTGACCCCGTGCGATCCACTCCTGCAACTGCGGGGCCTCCGCGCCGATCGTGGTGGAGTCGCCGTGACCGGTGAGGACCTTCGTCTCCGGCGGGAGGGCCAGCAGCCGGTCGCGGATCGAGTCGATGATCGTCGGGAAGTGGGAGAAGGAGCGGCCGGTGGCGCCGGGGCCGCCCTGGAAGAGGGTGTCGCCGGTGAACACGGTCGCCAGCCCCGGCTCGTACAGGCAGACCGCGCCCGGTGCGTGCCCCGGTGTGTGCAGCACGGTGAGGTCGGCGCCGGCGGCCTCGATGACCTGGCCGTCGGCCAGCCAGGAGTCGGGGTCGCGGTCGGGGTGGGTCTGCCTCCACAGCGGGAGGTCGTCGGGGTGCAGCCAGATGGTGGCACCGGTGCGGTCGGCGAGGGCGGGCGCGGCGTCGATGTGGTCGTTGTGGGCGTGGGTGCACACGATGGCCGTCAGGCGCCGGTCCCCCACCGCCTCGGCGATGGCGTCGGCGTCATGGGCTGCGTCGATGACGATCGCCTCGTGGTCGTCGCCGACGATCCATACGTTGTTGTCGACGTCCCAGGTGCCGCCGTCGAGGCTGAACTGCCCCGAGGTGACGAGTCGTTCGATGCGGGCGGCCATCAGAGCACCACCACCGAACGCAGCACGTCGCCCTCGTGCATCCGCTCGAACGCCTTCTCCACCTCGTCCAGGCGGATGGTCTCGGTGACGAACGCGCCCAGGTCCAGGCGGCCCTGGAGGTGGAGGTCGATCAGCATCGGGAAGTCCCGGGAGGGCAGACAGTCGCCGTACCAGGAGGACTTGAGGGAGCCGCCGCGGCCGAAGACGTCCAGCAGCGGCAGTTCGAGCTTCATCTCCGGGGTGGGCACGCCGACCAGGACGACCGTGCCGGCCAGGTCGCGGGCGTAGAAGGCCTGCCGGTAGGTCTCGGGGCGGCCGACGGCCTCGATGACGACGTCGGCGCCGAAGCCGCCGGTGAGGTCGCGGATCGCCTCGACGGGGTCGTTCTCCCGCGAGTTGACGGTGTGGGTGGCGCCCATGGAGCGGGCCTTCTCCAGCTTGCGGTCGTCGATGTCCACGGCGATGATCTTCGCCGCCCCGGCCAGGCGGGAGCCGGCGATCGCCGCGTCGCCGACGCCGCCGCAGCCGATGACGGCGACCGAGTCGCCCCGGCCGACCTCGCCGGTGTTGATCGCGGCGCCGATGCCGGCCATCACCCCGCAGCCGAGGAGCCCGGCGACCTGCGCGGAGACTCCGGGGTCGACCTTGGTGCACTGTCCGGCGGCGACCAGGGTCTTCTCGGCGAAGGCGCCGATGCCCAGGGCCGGGGAGAGTTCGGTGCCGTCGGTGAGTGTCATCCTCTGCTTCGCGTTGTGGGTGTCGAAGCAGTACCAGGGGCGTCCGCGCAGACAGGCGCGGCACTTCCCGCACACCGCACGCCAGTTGAGGATCACGAAGTCGCCGGGCCGGACGTCGGTGACGTCGTCGCCGACGGACTCGACGACGCCCGCGGCCTCGTGGCCGAGCAGGAACGGGAAGTCGTCGCTGATGCCGCCCTGCTTGTAGTGGAGGTCGGTGTGGCACACCCCGCAGGCCTGGATCCGGACCACCGCCTCACCGGGGCCGGGATCGGGCACGACGATCGTCTCGATCCGCACCGGCTCGTCCTTGCCGGGGGCGATCACGCCGCGTACTTCCTGCGCCATGCTGCTGACTCCTTGGTCGGCCGGTATCCGTTCCCCTCCGACCCTACGCGGGAAAGATTTCTTCCGCCGCCCGCCGTGCGGCGCGGGCACCCCGGCGACGTAATCTGAATCATCGGACGACGCCGAGGGGGGCGACGTGAGCAACACCGCAGAGGAATCCGGCCCGCCCGCCTGGCGGCTGCTCCTCGGATACGTACGACCGCACCGCTGGGCCCTGCTGGGCGGCGCCGTGCTGTCCCTGATGACCGGGGCGACGGGACTGATGCTGCCGCTGGTGGCCCGGGACCTGATCGACGACCTCTCGGACGACCGGGCGATCACCGGGGCGCTGCTGCTGATGTCGGCGCTCGTCGTCGCCAACGCCGTACTGGGGGCGCTGGGTTCGTATGTGCTGCGGCGTACCGCGGAGTCGGTGGTGCTCGGGGCGCGGCGCTCGCTGTCGTCGTACCTGCTGCGGCTGCGGATCGCCGCGGTGGACCGCACTGAGCCGGGCGATCTGATGGCCCGCGTCACCTCCGACACCACACTGCTGCGCGAGGTGACCACCGACTCGCTGGTCGGTCTCGGCACGGGCGGGCTGACGCTGGTCGCGACGGTGGTGCTGATGGGGTTCGTGGACCCGGTGCTGCTGGGTGTCACGCTGGGCGTGATCGCGCTGGCGGGCACGGTGCTCGGGGTCATCGTGCCGCACATCAACCGGGCCTCCCGGCAGGCGCAGGACGCGGTGGGTGTGATGGGGGCGTCCCTGGAGCGGGTGCTCGGCGCGCTGCGCACGGTGAAGGCGTCCGGTGCCGAGCCGCGGGAGGAGCGCACGCTGCACGACGCGGCGCAGGAGTCGTGGCGGCAGAGCGTGCGCGCCGCCAAGTGGTCGGCCGCGGCGGGCAATACGGCGGGGCTCGCGATGCAGATCGCGTTCATCACGGTGCTCGCGGTGGGCGGCGCGCGGGTCGCGACGGACGCCATCGACATCGGGACGCTGGTGGCGTTCCTGCTGTTCGTGTTCTATCTGATGGCGCCGATCCAGCAGGTCGTCGGCGCGCTCACGCAGTACCAGACGGGCAGTGCGGCGCTCGCCCGGATCCAGGAGGCGCTGCGGCTGCCCGCCGAGCCGGCCGCCGGTCCCGCCCGGTTGCCCGAGACCGGTACGACGCCCGCCGCGCTCGCCTTCGACGACGTCCGCTTCCGGTACGCGGAGGATCTGCCGTACGTCCACCACGGGGTGACGTTCACGGTGCCCGCGCAGGGCATGACCGCGTTCGTCGGCCCGTCCGGCGCGGGCAAGACCACGGTGTTCTCCCTCATCGAGCGGTTCTACGACCCCGGCTCCGGCGTGATCACGTTCGACGGCCGCGATCTGGCCGACTGGGAGCTGCCGCGGCTGCGCGCCTCGATCGGGTACGTCGAGCAGGACGCGCCGGTGCTGTCGGGCTCCCTGCGGGACAACCTGCTGCTGGGCAACCCCGAGGCGGACGAGGGCGCGCTGACGCGGGTGCTGAAGACGACGCGGCTGGACGGTCTGGTGTCCCGGCTGCCGGACGGGCTCGACACCCTGGTGGGGCATCGCGGCACCAAGCTGTCGGGCGGTGAGCGTCAGCGGGTGGCCATAGCCCGCGCACTGCTGCGCCGCCCCCGGATGCTGCTCCTGGACGAGGCCACCTCGCAGCTCGACGCGGTGAACGAGGCGGCGCTGCGGGACACGGTCGCCGATGTGGCGCGTACGACGACGGTCCTGGTGGTCGCGCACCGGCTGTCGACGGTGACGATGGCGGACCGGATCGTGGTGATGGACGCGGGCCGGGTCCGCGCCGTCGGCACCCACCGGGAACTGGTGACCGCGGATCCGCTGTACGCGGAGCTGGCGGCCACCCAGTTCCTCGCGACGGCGGGGTGAGCGGGGTTCGGCTTGCCCTGCCCGGCGGGCCGGAGGAGGCTGGCAGGAGGGGCCGTACCGGCCCGCCGGAGGTCCGGGCCGCGGTCCCTCGGAGGAGGTACGTCATCATGACCACCGCGGCACATCCCGCCTTCGGCACCGACACGCTGCGCCGGGGTATCGAGGCGGACACATCGGCGGCGCTGGTGTCGCTGTACGCGGACGACGCGGAACTGCGCGTCGTGGACCGCCACACCCAGCCCAGCCACCCCAAGGTCCTGCACGGCCGCGACGAGATCGCCGCCGTGCTGGACGACGTCTACAGCCGCGACATGACGCACACCCTGGAGGCGTGCGTCGTCCAGGGGGACCACGCCGCCTACTGCGAGAGCTGCCGGTACGCGGACGGCACGCGGGTGCTCTCGGAGTCGATGCTCACCCTGCGGGACGGGAAGATCACCGGGCAGATGATGATCCAGGCCTGGGACGAGTAGGACCGGCGGTACGGAGGTGGTCAGCGCATCCAGGCGCGGTACTGCATGACATCGCCCGCCCGCACGCCGTACTCGGGCCGGTCGGCGGTGAACGTCTCCTCCAGGCCGAGGACGGCGCCGGTGGACGGGTCCAGGATCAGCATGTGGCGGACGCCCGAGCCGTCGTCGTACACATAGGCCTGGCCGGGCCGGCCCACGCGGTCCGTGAGCGCGCCCGCGGACCGCAGTCCGCCGGAGTCGGCCAGCAGCCCGGCGAGCGCGGCGGACTCGCGGGCGCCGAGCGTCCAGTTGTCGAGCAGCTGGGCCATGGCGTCGAGGAGTTCGGGCGTGGTCCGGATGTCGCCGTGCACCGTCTCGGCGAGGTAGGCGCGCAGCCGTCCGGTGTCATGGGGAGGGCGGGCGGCGGGCGGGGCGTCGCTCCAGCTCGGCGGGAAGGTCACCCGGCTGATCACCTGCCCGTCGTCGACGAGGCGCGGTGTGCCGTCCTCGTCGCTGAGGACGGGCCGGCCGTGCTGCCGGGGGTCGGTGGCCACGACGAGTTCGGTGTGACGGCCGTCCGCCGTCCAGCGCACCATGCGCTCCTCGGGCAGGGTGACCGGCGGCTCCGTGTCGCTCATGCCGAGGCTCCACGACCGCACATGCGTGCCCTTGCGCAGTGCCGGGCTGCCCTCGGACGCGGCGGTCGCGGCCCGCTCGGCGAGCCGTTCCAGGGGTACGGGGGCCGAGTCGGCCAGCACGGCCAGCGGGCGGGGCGCGGCGATCGCGGGGGTGGCGGCGGGACCGCCGAGCAGCAGCACGGAGGTGAGGGCGGCGACGGCGGCGACGGCCGTGAGGACCCAGACCGGGCGGAGGCGGCCGCCGGGCCGCGGCCGGGTGCGACGGCCGTCGAGCAGCCGCCCGAGCCGGAGCTCCGCTCGGTGGTCGAGGGGGCCGTCGCCGAAGGCGGGGCCGTCGCCGGGTACCGGGTTGGCGCGGCGCAGCACATCGAGTTCGTCAGTCATGGCCGTGGTCCTTGGAGGCGTGCGCGTCGGCGGGGGCGGGGCACAGTCGGTCGATCTCGGCTCTCAGCCGGCGGCGGGCCCGGTGCAGACGCATGGCCGCGGCCCGCCGGCCGCAGCCCAGGGCGACGGCGACCTCGTCGACGCCGAGTTCCTCCCAGGCGGTCAGCCGCAGCACCTCCTGGTCGGCCGGGGCGAGCCGGGCCAGCGCCTCGTGCACCCAGTCGCCCGGCGTCTCGGTTCCGGGGCCGGCCACGAGGTGCCGGCGGTGGGCGGTGTGGTCGTTGCCCAGCCGGTGGACGAGCCGCCGGCGGCGCCCCTGGCCGCGTACGGCGTTGGCCAGGCAGTTGCGGGCCACGCCGTACAGCCAGGGCAGCGGGGCGGCCGGCAGGTCCGCCCGGCGCCGCCAGGCGACCGTGAACACCTCCGCCACCACTTCCTCCACCTCGCTCGTACGCCCGTCCAGTCGCCGCGCCACATAACGGCTGACCGCCCAGTAGTGCTCGCGATAGGCAGCGGCGAAGATCTCGTCGTCGCTCATGTCCCGTCGGTGTCCGGCATCCCCGTGATCGTCACCGCCGGATGGCGTGATCCATGTCGCATCCTGCGAGTGTGACCGGCGGGCGGCGCGCGGACACAGGCGGGTCGTGAAAAGCATCGACGGACTCAGGGGCCGCAAGGGCCTGACGTGGCTGACGACCACGGACCACAAGACGATCGGCACGCTGTATCTGGTGACGTCGTTCGTCTTCTTCGTCATCGGTGGCGTGATGGCGCTCCTGATGCGTGCCGAGCTGGCCCGTCCGGGCCTGCAGATCATGTCGAACGAGCAGTTCAACCAGGCGTTCACGATGCACGGCACGATCATGCTGCTGATGT
>NZ_JOCA01000008.1 GCF_000718785.1 Streptomyces sp. NRRL WC-3626
GCTTCGCCCGGGAGAAGGCGAGGATGAAGTGCCGCCGGTCCCAGAGCTGACGGACGTACTCCCGGAGGGTGGGCCGGGCGCCGCTGACCGTGAGGCCGTACTTGGCGGCGAGCCGCTCCGCCGTCAGGCCCTCGTCGGGCGGCACGGGCGCGCCGACCGCGACCGTGCCGTCGTGCGTGGTCTCACTCACTGGTGGAAAACTTTCGTCCTCGAGATGCCGGGCCCGGGGCGGGCCCGGCATGCGCCGGGGAGCCTGGGTAGGGCCCCGATGTTCCGGACACGAGCTTGTCAGATGACGGGAGGCCGGCCCAGTCGGGTCAGCCGCCACACCGTACGCCACTTCATGGGCCGGCGGGGACCGCAGGGGGTGGCCCAGCCCTCCCTGAATCCGCCGAACCACGCCTTCAGCGCGGGGCGCGAGGGCCGGCGCAGCAGGGTGAGGAGCAGCCAGACGCCCAGATAGACGGGGACGAGGAGCGCGGGGAGATTGCGGCGGGCCAGCCAGACCCGGTTACGGGCGACCATGCGGTGGTAGACCGCGTGCCGTGAGGGGGCCGTGGTCGGGTGGAACAGCACCATGTCGGACCGGTAGTCGATCATCCAGCCGGCGTCGAGGGCCCGCCAGGCCAGATCGGTCTCCTCGTGGGCGTAGAAGAACTCGTCGGGCAGCCCGCCGACCTCGGCGATGACCTTGGTGCGTACGGCGTTGGCGCCGCCGAGGAACGTCGTGACGCGGGAGGAGCGCATCGGGTCGGAGGCGCGCAGCCGGGGGACGTGGCGGCGCTGGGTGACCCCGGTCTCCGGGTCGGCGATACGGAAGCTGATGATGCCGAGCGCCGGGTCCGCCGTGAAGGCCTCGCGGCACAGCTCGGCGGTGTCGTGGCCGGCGAGCAGTCCGTCGTCGTCGAGGAAGAGCAGGACGTCGACGTCGGTGCCGCCGGGGCCGAAGGCCTCGATGCCGACGTTGCGGCCGCCGGGGATGCCGAGGTTCTCCGGCAGTTCGACGGTGCGCACGCCCTCGGGGACCTCGGGGACGGGCGAGCCGTTGCCGACGACGACCACCTGGACCGGGTCGCCGTCCTGCTTGGCGACCGAGTCCAGCAGGGCGCGCAGCTCCTCGGGGCGGTTGCCCATGGTGATGATCACCGCGCCGACCTTCATGCCGGTGCTCACTTCAGCCTGCTGGAGGCGAGGACGGACACCAGGTGCAGCAGGGTCTGCAGCAGGGCGATGCCTGCCAGGACGGCGGTGCCCAGGCGGGTGAAGAAGAGGTCGTCCCGGACCGCGTCCACGATCGCGAGGGCCAGGATCAGCAGGGACGCCTCGATGCCGAGGATGAGGCGGTGGAACTTGAACGCGGCGGCGGCCCGGCGGGCCAGCGCCATGCCGGAGGAGCGCATCTCGGCGGCGGCCTCCTTCACCGGCGGCAGCCCGTTCTGGTGCCGGGCGACGCCGACGAGGTCGGTCTCCGCCTTGATCAGGATGGCGCCGAGGGCGGCCAGCGTGCCGAGGAAGGCCCAGAGCCAGTCGATCCGTCCGCTGCCGAACGGGTCGGCGGCGCGCAGGCCGAGGCCGACCAGGACGGCGGCGTCGGTGAGGTAGGCACCGACCCGGTCCAGGTAGACCCCGCCGAGCGAGTACTGCTTGCGCCAGCGCGCTATCTCGCCGTCGACGCAGTCCAGCAGCAGGTACAGCTGCACGGCGACGACGCCGAGGACGGCCCCCGTGATCCCCGGCACCAGCAGTGCCGGGGCCGCGAGGACTCCGCAGACGGTCATCAGGTACGTGAGCTGGTTGGGCGTGACCCTGGTGTTCACCAGGTAGCGGTCCACCCGCAGGGACACCTCACGCATGTAGAGGCGCCCCATCCAGTGCTCACCGCTGCGCCGGTCCTTGACCCCCGGGGGGTGGACGACCGGACGGAGTTCAGCTACCGATGGCCTTGACATAGTCGGCGTAGACGTCCTTGATCTGCTCGGTCTTCAGGTCGAGATGTTCGAGAATGGTGAAGCGGCCGGGGCGGGTCTCCGGGGCGAACTCGACGACCCGGACGAACTCGTCCACGGTGAATCCGATCTCCTCCGGCAGCACCGGAAGTCCGTGCCTGCGCAGCACCTCGGCCATGGCGGCCGATTCGTCGTGGGCACCGCGCAGATACATCGCGAAGGCCGCGCCCAGTCCGCACTGCTCACCGTGGGCGGCGGCCCGCTGGGGGTGGAGCAGGTCGAAGGCGTGGTTGATCTCGTGGCAGGCGCCGGATCCGGGACGGGAGTCGCCGGAGACGGACATGGCGATCCCGGTGAGCACCAGCGACTCGGCCAGTACCTGGAGGAAGCCGTCGTCGCCGACGCCGCCCGGGTGCCGCAGCACCGCCTCGCCGGCCTGCCGGGCCATGGCGGCGGCCAGGCCGTCGACCTTCTCGCCGTTGACCCGGTGGGACAGCTCCCAGTCGGCGACGGCGGAGATGTTGGACACGGCGTCCCCGATGCCGGACCGGACGAAACGGACCGGGGCCTCGCGGATGACGTTGAGGTCGATGACGACCGCGATCGGGTTCGGCACGCCGTACGAGCCGCGGCCCGCGTCGTTGTCGAGGGTGGCGACCGGGGAGCAGAGGCCGTCGTGCGCGAGGTTGGTGGCGACGGCGACCAGGGGCAGGCCGACGCGCGCCGCCGCGAACTTGGCGCAGTCGATGATCTTCCCGCCGCCGAGACCGACGACCGCGTCGTAGCGGCCGGCCTTCATGGCGCCCGCCAGCCGGACCGCGTCGTCGATGGTGCCGCCGCCGACCTCGAACCAGTCGGCGCCGGGCAGCGAGGGCGCGACCCGCTCGCGCAGCCGGGCGCCCGAACCGCCGCTGACGGCGATGGCGAGCCGGCCCGACTGCGAGATGCGCTCGTCGGCGAGGACACAGGCCAGGTCGTCGAGGGCGCCCGGGCGGATGTCGACGACGACCGGCGAGGGGATGAGCCGGGTCAGTACTGGCACGCGATCTCCCGTCCACGGGCGAGGTCGTCGTGGTTGTCGATCTCGACCCACTGGACGTCGCCGATCGGCGCCACGTCGATCCGGAAGCCGCGGTTCACCAGTTCCTGGTAGCCGTGCTCGTAGAACTGCTGCGGGTCCGTCTCCCAGACGGTCTTCAGCGCGTCGGCGAGCCCGGCGGCGGCGGCGCCCTCGATGAGGGTGACGCCGATGTACTCGCCCGTCGCCTCGGCGGGGTCCATCAGCTTGGTGATCCTCGTCATCCCCTTCTCGGCTTGACGCCGTACTTGGCCTCGAGGGCGGCCTTGCGCTCGTAGACGGCCTCCTTGCGGTAGCCGACGATGACGCCGACCTCGGTCAGGCCGATCTCGGCGAAGTTGCCGAGGGTGAGGTCCAGGACCGTCGGTTCGCCCTCCGCACCCGCGGGCCCGACCGGCACCAGCGCCTTGGGGAGGCTGTCGGTGTAGGGGCGCAGACGCCGTCCGGCGCCTGCCGCCAGCACGAGGCCGATCATGCGGGTTCTCCTTCGTCGTGTACGGCGGGCGCCCCGGAGGAGGCCCAGAAGCGGATGCTCTCGACGAGCACCAGCAGCGCCACGGCCACGGCGAGGACCGTGAGCGCGACGGTGAACTGTGCAGCGGTGAGCACCGCCGCCAGGACGGCGACCGCGAGCGTGCGGCCCTCGTGTCCCCCGATCGCCCGCACCAGCCAGCGCGGGGAAGCGCCCGCGTTGCCGCGGATGCGGTAGACCGTGTCGTAGTGATGGTAGGCGACCGCGGCCACCAGTCCGTAGGCCGCCGGAAGGGCTCCGTTCACGTTCGCGTCGGCCGCGAGTGCGAGGACGGTGCCGTACTCGGCGGCACGGAGGAACGGCGGGACCAGCCAGTCGAGGGCGCCCTTGAGGGGGCGGGTGACGGCGAGGGCGGAGGTCAGGACGTAGCCGCAGGCGGCGATGACCGTCCAGGGGCCGCCGAAGCCGGTGAGTACGGCGGTGGCGGTGACGGCCAGGCCGCCGGTCAGGGCGAGCGCCGGGACGGCGAAGCCGGGCAGCCGACGGGCGGTCCGGTCCAGCCGGCCGGCGAGGGCCTGGGCGAGCGGCCCGGAGTCGGCGAGGTCCGCCAGTGCCCGCGCCGCCCGGTCGGTGCGCTTCGCCTTGCGGGTCACCGAGCGCAGGACCCGGCCCGCCGTGGTGTACGTCGCGGCGAAGGCGCAGCCGATGAGCAGGGCGTAGAAGGTGATCCGGGGGGTGGTGACGGCCGTGAGGACGGCGATCATCGCCCAGCGTTCGCCGATCGGCAGGACGATCATGCGGCGCAGCCAGACCGTCCAGCCGACGCTGTCGAGCTTGTCGGAGAGGGCGGCGGTGGGGCTCGTGTTGGCGGAGGCGTCGTGGTTGGCCTCGTTGAAGGAGAAGTCCACGACGTGCCGGCAGGTCTGCAGGATCATCGCGCCGAGTGCGAGGGCCCATACATCGTCATGGCCGCCGCCCCGGGCGGCGCCGAGGGCGAGGCCGGCGTAGTAGGCGTACTCCTTGGCGCGGTCGAAGGTGGCGTCGAGCCAGGCGCCGAGGGTGGAGTACTGCAGGGAGTAGCGGGCGAGCTGGCCGTCGGTGCAGTCCAGCACGAACGAGGCGATGAGCAGCGCGCCGGCGGCGACGAAACCGCCGCGGGTACCGGTGGCGGCGCAGGCGGCGGCTATCAGCGCGGTGAGCAGCGAGGCGGTGGTGACCTGGTTCGGGGTCAGTCCGCGGCGGGCGCACCAGCGGGCGATGTAGCGGGAGTACGGGCTGATGAAGTGGGTGGTGAAGAAGCCGTCGCGGGCCTTGACGGCCGACTTCAGGCGTACGGCCTCGTCGTCGACGGCGGCGACGGCCTGCCGGGCCTCGTTACGGGTCTGGGGGTCGCCGGGGACCGTGGCGACGAGGCTGCCCAGCTCGGGGCGGTGCACGTCGGCGCCGTCGGTCTCGAGGGCGCCGGCGATCCGGTCGGCGAGGCTGTCGACGAGGGTGGTGCCGCCGGCCGCGGCGTTCTCGCGGGCCAGCGCGCGGGTCAGGGCCTGCCGGCCGGCGGGCTGGGCGGTGACAGCGCCGGCGATCGCGGAGAGCGGGAAGCGGGGGTCGGTGAGACCGAGGCGCAGGGCGTGCGCATGGCCCACGAAGCGGGCGTCGACGACGGCGACCCGCTGTCCGGCGGGTACCGCCGTGAGCAGCGTCTCGGCCTCGGCGATGCCGGTCGCGATCCGTACGTCGAAGCCGAGGGAGCGCAGGTCGCCCTCGAGTGACGAGCCGGGGACCGGCGGACCGGTGAGGATGGCGGTCGACAACCGAATCTCACTCCCTGGGTGCCGACGCGTCGACGCCGGTCATGTACACGATGAGCTGCCCGTGCGGGTCCCCCGGGCGGCATGTCGGCAGAGGTTATCGGATGCCCACCAGGCCGTGTTCACCGCCCGTTCGACGAGTGGATCGGTGTGGTTCGCCCGCGCGCCGCTGCCGCGATCATCATCGGTGATGCGGGGCCCGGCCCACAAACCGCCGTAGCGGAACGGGCATTTGGCAGCAAGGGCCGCATAGCCGGCCGCCGGGCCCGCTCGGCATAGGGTGGGCGACCATGACATGGCTGATCACCGGCGGAGCCGGTTATATCGGGGCACATGTGGCGCGAGCCATGACCGGTGCCGGGGAACGGGTCGTCGCTCTGGACGATCTCTCGGCCGGGGTGCCGGCACGACTGCCCGCCGAGGTCCCGCTGGTCAGGGGCTCGTCGCTGGACGGCGAGCTGCTGGAGCGGGTGTGCGCGGAGCACGGGGTGACGGGGGTGGTGCATCTCGCCGCGCGCAAGCAGGCCGGAGAGTCCGTGGCGCAGCCGACCCGGTACTACCGGGAGAACCTGGGCGGCCTCATGACACTCCTGGACGCCGTCGCCGGGGCCGGGATCAGACGTTTCGTCTTCTCCTCCTCGGCGGCCGTGTACGGCGACCCCGGTGTGGATCTCATCACGGAGGACGCGCCCTGCGCTCCGGTGAACCCGTACGGCGAGACCAAGCTCGCCGGTGAGTGGCTGGTCCGGGCGGCGGGCCGGGCGCACGGCATCGACACGGTGTGCCTGCGCTACTTCAACGTGGCGGGGGCGGCGGCACCGGAACTGGCCGACACCGGGGTCTTCAACATCGTGCCGATGGTGTTCGACCGGCTCACGCGTGACGAGGCACCGCGCATCTTCGGGGACGACTATCCGACGCCGGACGGCACGTGCGTCCGCGACTACATCCACGTGGCCGATCTGGCGGACGCGCATCTGACGGCGGCCCGGCGGCTGTCCGCGGGGGACGTCGCGGGGGATCTGACGGTGAACATCGGCCGCGGCGAGGGCGTCTCGGTGCGTGAGCTGATCACGGCCATCGGCAAGGTCACCGGGGACACCCGGGCCCCGGTGGTGGAGGACCGCCGGCCCGGCGACGCGCCCCGCGCGGTGGCGTCGGCCGCCCGCGCGGAGGAACGGCTGGGCTGGACCGCGCGTCGCTCGGTGCCCGAGATGATCGAGTCGGCCTGGCGGGGCTGGCAGCTGCACCATGGCGGCCGACCATCGACGGGCTTCTGACCTGCACATCGTTTCCGCAGGTCAGAGCACATGACAACGGTGTTCAGTGCCGCGTTGCGGATACCCCCTCCCCGTAGTTGACTGTGGTCCGGACGGGGGTCACGGGAAGGGGTCGCGGGCATGGGGGCAGGGCACGATCACGGGCATGCGCACGGCGCGCCCGCCGGCGGTACCGCGAGCGCCGCGTACCGCGGCAGGCTGCGGGTGGCGCTGGCGATCACGCTCGCCGTCATGGTTGTGGAGATCGTCGGCGGGATCATGGCCGACTCGCTGGCGCTGGTGGCGGACGCCGCCCACATGGCGACGGACGCGCTGGGGCTCGGCATGGCGCTGGTCGCCATCCACGTCGCCAACCGCCCGCCCAGCGAGCGCCGCACCTTCGGGCTGGCCCGCGCGGAGATCCTGGCCGCGCTGGCCAACTGTCTGCTGCTGCTCGGTGTCGGCGGCTACGTGCTGTACGAGGCGGTCGAGCGGTTCGTCACCCCGGCCGGCACCGAGGGCGGTCTGACGATGGTGTTCGGCGCCATCGGCCTGGTCGCCAACATGGTGTCGCTGACGCTGCTGATGCGCGGGCAGAAGGAGAGCCTGAACGTGCGCGGCGCCTTCCTGGAGGTGGCGGCGGACGCGCTCGGCTCCCTCGCGGTCATCCTCGCCGCGCTGGTGATCGTGACGACCGGCTGGACGGCCGCGGACCCGGTCGCCTCCCTGGTGATCGCGGTGATGATCGTGCCGCGGACGTGGAAGCTGCTGCGCGAGACCCTGGACGTCCTGCTCGAGGCCGCGCCCAAGGGTGTCGACATGGGGCAGGTGCGGGCGCACATCCTGGCGACGGAGGGCGTGGAGGACGTGCACGACCTGCACGCGTGGACGATCACCTCGGGGATGCCGGTGCTCTCCGCGCACGTGGTGGTCAGCTCCGACGTCCTGAACGCCATCGGGCACGAGAAGATGCTGCACGAGCTGCAGAACTGTCTGGGCGCCCACTTCGACGTGGAGCACTGCACCTTCCAGCTGGAGCCCGGCGGACACGCGGAGCACGAGGCACGCCTCTGTCACTAGGTCCTGTCGTCACGACAGGACCTGGGCGCCCCCCACGCGCGCCCGCGCGCCGGGGAACGCGGCCTTCCGCCCCCGCGCGGGGCGGTCCGGGACATGCGGGGGTGTCGGGGAGTGCCGGGAGTGCCGGATTCGTGCGGCAGACTGGGGCGCGAAGACCGAGTGAAGGATGGGTATGCCGATCACACCTGCCACCGCGACGAACAGCCCGTCGAACGGCGCCGCCGAGCCGATTTTGCTGGAACTGGTCGACGAGGACGGCGTGACGATCGGTACGGAGGAGAAGCTCGCCGCCCATCAGCCACCGGGACGGCTGCACCGGGCGTTCTCGGTGTTCCTGTTCGACGAGCGGGGGCGGCTGCTGCTGCAGCAGCGGGCGCTGGGGAAGTACCACTCCCCCGGTGTGTGGTCGAACACCTGCTGCGGCCATCCCTATCCCGGTGAGGCGCCGTTCGCGGCGGCGGCCCGGCGGACCTTCGAGGAGCTGGGTGTGTCCCCGTCGCTGCTCGCCGAGGCGGGCACGGTCCGCTACAACCACCCGGACCCTGCCTCGGGCCTGGTGGAGCAGGAGTACAACCATCTCTTCGTCGGGATGGTGCAGGCGACGGTGCGGCCGGATCCGCAGGAGGTGGGGACCACGGCGTTCGTGACCCCGGCGGAGCTGGCGGAGCGGCACGCGCGGGACACCTTCTCGGCCTGGTTCCCGACGGTCCTGGACGCGGCCCGTCCGGCGGTCCGCGAACTGACGGGAGCGTCGGCGGGCTGGTGAGAGTCAGGGCAGGGCGGGGGGCTTGAGCGGCAGGGCGGCCCAGATCACCTTGCCGCCGGTCGTGGTGTGCTCGACGTCGCACGCGCCGCCCGCCTCGCGGGTGATCTCCCGCACCAGGAGCAGCCCGCGTCCGCCGGTGCGGCCGTGGTCGGTCTCCAGGGCGGTGGGCCGGTAGGGGTGGTTGTCCTCGACTGCCACCCGCACCCACTCGGCGCCGACGGCGACCTCCACGGCGAGCATCGGGGACAGCAGCGCCGCGTGCCGTACGGCGTTGGTGACCAGCTCGGAGACGATCAGCAGCAGTCCCTGTACGACGTCGTCCGCGACCGGCACCCCCTGGCGCAGCAGCAGGTCCCGCACGGCGTGGCGCGCCTGCGGGACCGAGGCGTCGACGGCCGGGGCGGTGAACCGCCAGACACCTTCGTACGGAAGCTGATCGCCGCTCTCACGCTCGATTGTCACCACACGTCGAGTGTTGGTACCGATCGCCTCCGCACCTCCTCGCTGAACAGAAGTCAGCGGATATCGAGCGTTTCCGACCGATCGGTTGTGCCACGGACCCGTGCGGGACCGTTCGGGTCCGTTCCGTGCCGGGTCGGCACACTATTCGGGTTGTACGGGTTTGGCGGCCCGGTGTTCGCCCGTCTCCGGTGTCCCCGGGGCCGTCTCCTCGTCGGCCAGCCGCTCGGCGACCATGCCGACGATCCTGCGGCCGCCGTAACCGGTGGCGATCAGGCCGAGCCCGTCGAAGAGCAGGGAGAGGGAGAAGAACGTCCCGATGACGTACTGGCTGCTGCTCGGCCAGGTGCCCAGCACCAGGATGCCGAGGAGCAGTCCGAAGGCGCCCTGCACCAGGGTCCAGCCGAACTGCGGCCCGCGCACCACCAGGCTGCCGACCAGGCGGAACAGCCCGCCGGTGAGGAACAGCAGGGCGGCGAACATGGTGAGCGCCTCGGCCGCGGCCTCGGGTGTCTTCAGGACGACCACGCCGGCCGCGATGTTGAGCGCGGCGACGACCACGCCGAGCCAGAAGAAGTTGGTGGCCCGCGCCTGGACGGCGTGCAGCAGTCCGACCACACCGCCGATCAGCAGCAGCCAGCCGAACAGCACCATCGAGGTCAGGGTGGCGACGCCGGTGTAGACGAGGCCGACCAGGCCCGCGAGGACCAGGATCACGCCGAGTACGGCGAGCCAGCTGAAGCCGCGGCTCAGTTTCGCGGTCTCGTCCCGGGGTGCGGCGGACTTCGCCATGACTGCCTCCTCGCTCCCGCTTCCCCTCTCCCAGTCTCCGCCGTCCGGACCTCCCCCGCTGTCCGTCCGTCCCCCGCCGGGCGGGCTCCCTGCCGCCCGGCGCCGTGACCGGGGCGGATAGCATCCGGCGCATGGAGCCCCAGCTGCTGCACGACGTCACCGGGCAGGTCGCCACGGTCGTCATACGCAATCCCGCGAAGCGCAACGCCATGACGGCCGCGATGTGGGGTTCCCTGCCACCGCTGCTGGAAACCCTGGCGGCCGATCCGGACGTACGGGTGCTGGTGCTCACCGGCGAGGGCGGCACGTTCTGCGCCGGGGCCGACATCTCCGCCCTGAGGGGGTCGCCGCTCGAGGCGCAACGGCTGGCGGTGGCGGCGGAGGAGGCGCTCGCCGCCTTCCCCAAGCCGGTCCTGGCGGCGGTCCGCGGGCACTGTGTGGGCGGCGGGGCGCAGCTGGCGGCGGCCTGCGATCTGCGGTTCGCCGAGGAGGGGGCCCGGTTCGGGGTGACGCCGGCGAAGCTCGGCATCGTCTACCCGGCCTCCGCGACCCGGCGGCTGGTCTCCCTGGTCGGCCCGGCGACCGCCAAGTATCTGCTGTTCTCGGGCGAGTTGATCGATGCCGGGCGGGCGCTGCGCACGGGTCTGGTGGACGAGGTACTGCCGGAGGGCGAACTGGACGGGCGGGTCGCGGAGTTCGCGCGGATCCTGGCGTCCCGGTCACAGCTGACGCAGGCGGCGGCGAAGGAGTTCGCGAACGGCCGCACCGACCGGGACGCGTACTGGGGCGAGCGGGCCGCGGAGAGCGGCGACACCGCGGAGGGCGTCACCGCGTTCCTGGAGCGCCGCCCGCCCCGCTTCACCTGGTCCGCGTCAGGTTGAACCGGCTCTTCGAGCGGAACTCCTCGACGAGGTGCGCGGGCGCCTTTTGCGGTGAGCCGGCGTCGTAGGGCGGCTGCGGGTCGTACTCGGTGAGCAGCTGGACGGCCTGGGCGTGTTCGTCGCCGGCGATCCGGCCGAGCAGGGTGAGCCCCATGTCGATGCCGGAGGAGACCCCGGCCGCGGTGACGTACTTGCCGTCGGTGACCACCCGCTCCCCGGTCGGCTCGGCGCCGTACCGCCGCAGATGGTCCAGCGCCAGCCAGTGGGAGGTGGCCCGGCGGCCGCGGAGGAGTCCGGCCGCGGCCAGCAGCAGGGATCCGGTGCACACGGACGTCGTCCAGGTGCTGGTGGCGTCGGCGGTGCGCAGCCAGTCCAGCAGCGTGCCGTTCTCCATCTGGGGTGTCTGGCCGGGGCCGCCGGGGACGACGACGATGTCCGGGGACGGCACTTCGTCCAGGGTCCTGTCGGCGGTGATGGCGAGGGCGCCGGTGTCGGTGCGTACGGGCCCGGTCCGTTCGGCGACGAACACGGTCCGCGCGTCCGGGAGCCGGCCGAGGGTCTCGTAGGGGCCCACCGCGTCCAGGGCGGTGAAGCGGTCGAAGAGGACGATGGCGATCTGCATCGGCTTCCTTTCAGGCGTGGGTGGGTGCGGGGGCGGGCCGGAAGCGGCGGCGGTACTCCGCCGGTGACGTGCCGAGGGTCCGGACGAAGGCGCGGCGCATCGCCTCGGGGGTGCCGTAGCCGCTCGCGCGGGAGATCTCCTCGACGCCGTCGGTGGTGTCCTCCAGGAGGCGACGGGCGTTTTCGAGGCGTACGCGGTCGACGTAGCGGCCCGGTGTCATGCCGGTCTCGGTGTGGAAGGCCCGGGCGAAGTGCCGCGGGGAGAGGGCCGCGCGGGCGGCGAGGGCCTCGACGGTGAGATCGGCGCCGGGATGCTCGGTGATCCACTGCTGGACCTCGCGCAGTGGCTCGCGTTGTGCGGTCTGGGCGGCGAGCTGGGCGCTGAACTGTGCCTGGTTGCCGGGCCGGCGCAGGAACACCACCAGGTGCCGGGCGATGGTGAGGGCGGTCTCCCGGCCGAGGTCCTCCTCGACGAGGGCGAGCGCGAGGTCGATGCCCGAGGTGACTCCGGCGGAGGTGGCGACCCGGCCGTCCCGGACATAGATGGGGTCCGGGTCCACCTCGACCGCCGGATGGTTCCTGGCCAGGGTGTCGCAGTAGGCCCAGTGCGTGGTGGCGCGCCGGCCGTCCAGCAGCCCGGCCCCGGCGAGCAGGGCCGCTCCCGTGCAGACGGAGACCAGCCGCTCGGCACGCGGCCCGTGCTGCCGCAGCCACTGCGTCAGCCGGGCGTCGGGTGTGCGGGTGCCCTGCCCGCCGGGCACGAGCAGCGTGTGCGGACGGGGCGCGCCGGCCAGCGCCCCGTCCGGTACGACGGTCAGCCCGCTGGTCGTGCGCACCGGAGCGCCGTCCAGGGACGCGGTGCACAGCCGGTACGTCCCCGGGGTGTGCTGCTCGGCGCCCGCGAAGACCTCTACGGGGCCGGTGACATCGAGACTCTGCACGCCGTCGAAGAGGACGACGAGAACGGTTCGCTGCGCCATGCCGTCGATTCTTCGCGGCAGCCCGCCGTGGCCGCAACGACGAGTTCCCCACTATTTCTGCCATGCCCCGCACGCATGTTGAAGCGTTGACGAGGTACACGGTCCTCCGTCCGGACGAACGACGGCCGGGCGGATGGAGAGGAGTTCGACATGTTTCGTGCCATCGCGGATGTCCTGCGTCAGATCGGCGGGGCGATCGCCACTGTGGTGACCCTGCCGTTCCGGGCGCTCGCCAGGCTGTTCGGCGGAGCCTCGTCCTCGGCGCGGGGCCGCCGCGCCTGACGCCGCCCGTGCGCTCCCCCGGCGAGTCGCCGCCCTGATCCCCGAATGTCGGCGCCACCTGCCACAATTGCCGCGCAACCTCAGTGGAGAAGGCGGTACGGGAACGTGACGACACCCCTGACAGGGTCCATCGAAGGCAGGATCGCCGAGGAGCTCGGCGTACGGGAGCGGCAGGTCAAGGCCGCGGTGGAGCTGCTCGACGGCGGTTCGACCGTGCCGTTCATCGCCCGCTACCGCAAGGAAGCGACCGAGATGCTCGACGACGCGCAGCTGCGCACGCTCGAGGAGCGGCTGCGTTATCTGCGGGAGCTGGAGGAGCGCCGGGCGGCGATCCTGGACTCGGTGCGCGAGCAGGGCAAGCTCACCGGGGAGCTGGAGGCGCGGATCCGGGGCGCGGAGACCAAGGCGCGCCTGGAGGACATCTATCTGCCGTACAAGCCCAAGCGGCGTACCAAGGCGCAGATCGCGCGCGAGGCGGGTCTCGAGCCGCTGGCGGAGGGGCTGCTCGGCGATCCGGGCGTCGAGCCCCTCGCCGCGGCCGCCGCGTTCGTCGACGCCGGCAAGGGCGTCGCCGACCCGCAGGCCGCGCTGGACGGCGCGCGGGCGATCCTCACCGAGCGGTTCTCGGAGGACGCGGACCTGATCGGCGAGCTGCGTGAGCGCATGTGGGTGCGCGGGCGGCTGGCCGCGAAGGTACGCGACGGCAAGGAGGAGGCGGGCGCGAAGTTCTCCGACTACTTCGACTTCGCCGAGCCGTTCACCGAACTGCCCTCGCACCGGATCCTGGCGATGCTGCGGGGCGAGAAGGAGGAGGTCCTCGACCTCGTCCTGGAGCCCGAGGAGGCGGTGGACGGCCCGTCGTCGTACGAGGGGATCGTCGCGAGCCGCTTCGGGATCTCCCAGCAGGGGCGTCCGGGCGACAAGTGGCTGGGCGACACGGTCCGCTGGGCCTGGCGTACGCGCATCCTGGTGCACCTCGGCATCGACCTGCGGCTGCGGCTGCGTACGGCGGCCGAGGACGAGGCGGTACGGGTCTTCGCGGCGAACCTGCGCGATCTGCTGCTCGCCGCCCCCGCCGGTACGCGCGCGACGCTGGGACTCGACCCCGGTTTCCGTACGGGTGTGAAGGTCGCCGTGGTGGACGCGACCGGCAAGGTCGTCGCCACGGACGTGATCCACCCGCATGTTCCGGCCAACCGGTGGGACGAGGCGATCGCGAAGCTGGCGCGGCTGGCGAAGGAGCACGCGGTCGAGCTGATCGCGATCGGCAACGGTACGGCGTCCCGCGAGACCGACAAGCTCGCCGGTGAACTCATCACCAAGCACCCCGAGTTGAATCTGACGAAGGTGATGGTGTCCGAGGCGGGCGCCTCCGTGTACTCGGCGTCCGCGTTCGCCTCGCAGGAGCTGCCCGACATGGACGTGTCGCTGCGCGGCGCGGTGTCGATCGCGCGCCGGCTCCAGGATCCGCTGGCGGAGCTGGTGAAGATCGACCCGAAGTCGATCGGCGTCGGCCAGTACCAGCACGACCTGTCCGAGGTGAAGCTGTCGCGTTCGCTGGACGCGGTGGTGGAGGACTGTGTGAACGGCGTGGGTGTCGACGTCAACACCGCGTCCGCTCCGCTGCTCGCCCGGGTCTCCGGCATCACGTCCGGGCTCGCCGAGAACATCGTGGCGCACCGGGACGGCAACGGTCCGTTCCGGTCACGGAGCGAGCTGAAGAAGGTGTCCCGGCTCGGTCCGAAGGCGTTCGAGCAGTGTGCGGGCTTCCTGCGGATCCGGGGCGGTGCCGATCCGCTGGACTCGTCGAGCGTCCACCCGGAGGCGTATCCGGTGGTGCGGCGGATGGTGAAGTCCTCCGGGGCGGACGTCGCCGCGCTGATCGGGAACACGGCGGTGCTGCGGTCCCTGCGGGCGGGGGACTTCGTCGACGAGACGTTCGGTCTGCCGACGGTGGGCGACATCCTGAAGGAGCTGGAGAAGCCGGGGCGGGACCCGCGTCCGGCGTTCAAGACGGCCGTGTTCAAGGAGGGGGTCGAGAAGATCTCCGATCTGGTCTCCGGGATGGTGCTGGAGGGGGTCGTCACGAACGTCGCCGCGTTCGGGGCGTTCGTGGACGTCGGGGTGCATCAGGACGGGCTGGTGCACGTGTCGGCGATGTCCAGGACGTTCGTGAAGGATCCGCGGGATGTGGTGAAGCCGGGGGACATCGTCAAGGTGAAGGTGCTCGAGGTCGACATTCCGCGGAAGCGGATCTCGCTGACGCTGCGGCTGGACGACGAGGCCGCGCCGCAGGGGGAACAGCGGGGGCAGCGGGGCCGGCGCGGGGAGCGGCAGGGGGGCCGGCCGCCGAAGCAGCGGCAGCAGGGCCGTTCGGGAGGCAAGGGGCAGTCCGCCGCGCCTTCTTCCGCGAACGGGGCGATGGCCGACGCGTTGCGGCGGGCCGGGCTGGCGTAGGCGCGGGCCTGCCGGGGGTGGGGTGCGGGCCCGGCGCCTGCCGGGTGCCGCCCGCGCCCGTGCCGCCCTGGCGGCACGATGGCCCGCGGAGGGGGCGGGGTGACGGCCCGCCCGTCAGGCGGGGGTCTCCGTCACCTTGCCGTCCGTGACCTCCAGGCGCCTTGTCACGTGCACCGCGTCGAGCATGCGGCGGTCGTGGGTGATGAGGAGGAGGGTGCCTTCGTAGGTGTTGAGGGCTGATTCGAGTTGTTCGATGGCCGGCAGGTCCAGGTGGTTGGTCGGCTCGTCGAGGATCAGCAGGTTGACGCCCCTGCCCTGGAGGAGGGCCAGCGCGGCTCGCGTGCGTTCCCCCGGGGAGAGGGTGGCCGCGGGGCGCACGACGTGGTCCGCCTTCAGGCCGAACTTGGCCAGGAGCGTGCGGATGTCGGCCGGATCCAGGTCGGGGACCGCCGGACGGAACGCGTCGAGCAGGGGCTCCGGGCCGTGGAACAGCGCACGGGCCTGGTCGACCTCGCCGGTCAGGACACCCGAGCCCAGAAAGGCGTGCCCGGCGTCGAGGGGGACGCGGCCCAGGAGGGCGCCGAGCAGGGTCGATTTGCCGGCGCCGTTCGCGCCCGTCACCGCGACCCGGTCCGCCCAGTCGATCTGCAGGGACACCGGACCGAGCGTGAAGTCGCCGCGCCGGACCTCTGCGTCGCGGAGGGTGGCGACGACCGCGCCCGAGCGGGGGGCCGACGCGATCTCCATGCGCAGTTCCCACTCCTTGCGCGGCTCCTCGACCACCTCCAGGCGCTCGATCATGCGCTGCGTCTGACGGGCCTTCGCGGCCTGCTTCTCGCTGGCCTCGCTGCGGAACTTGCGGCCGATCTTGTCGTTGTCGTTGCCCGCCTTGCGGCGCGCGTTCTTCACGCCCTTGTCCATCCAGGAGCGCTGTGTCTGCGCCCGGTCCTGGAGCGCGGACCGCTTGTCCGCGTACTCCTCGTAGTCGTCGCGGGCGTGCCGGCGGGCGACCTCACGCTCCTCCAGATAGGCCTCGTAGCCACCGCCGTAGAGGTTGATCTGCCGCTGGGCCAGATCGAGTTCGAGGACCTTGGTGACCGTGCGGGTGAGGAACTCGCGGTCGTGGCTGACGACGACCGTGCCGGCGCGCAATCCGGCCACGAAGCGTTCGAGGCGTTCCAGGCCGTCCAGGTCGAGGTCGTTGGTGGGCTCGTCGAGGAGGAAGACGTCGTAGCGGGAGAGGAGGAGGGAGGCGAGGCCCGCGCGGGCCGCCTGGCCACCGGAGAGTGAGGTCATCGGCTGGTCCAGGCCGACGGTCAGCCCGAGGGAGCCGGCGACCTCCTCGGCGCGCTCGTCGAGGTCGGCGCCGCCGAGCGACAGCCAGCGCTCCAGGCTGGTGGCGTACGCGTCGTCCGCGCCGGGCGCGCCGTCGACCAGGGCCTGGGTCGCCTCGTCCATGGTCCGCTGGGCCTCGGCGACACCGGTACGGCGGGCCAGGAACTCCCGGACGCTCTCGCCGGGCCGGCGCTCCGGCTCCTGCGGGAGGTGCCCGACGGTCGCGGTGGGCGGGGACAGGCGCAGCTCGCCCTGTTCCGGTGCGGTGAGCCCGGCGAGCAGGCGCAGCAGCGTGGACTTGCCCGCGCCGTTGGCGCCGACGAGACCGATCACGTCGCCGGGTGCGACGACGAGGTCGAGACCGGTGAACAGGGAGCGGTCGCCGTGCCCGGCGGCGAGATTCTTGGCGACGAGTGTGGCAGTCATCAGACAGCCGATCCTAACGGCCGGGTGCGGACGGGCGCCGCCGGGTTCGCACCGCCGCACCCGCGTCACCAGGGCGCTCCGACGTCGTCCGCCACCGTCCCCGCCCGGAAACGGAACCGGGCCGCGCCGTGCCGGTGACCGGCGGCGGGGCCGTCGGTCCGACGACGGCGATGGTCCTCGCCGAGCGGGGAGTCTCCCGGGCAGTCGGGGGGTCAGTGTTTGCCGATGGGGTCGCCTTCGACGTCCGGGCCCCGGCCCGGGCCCACCCGGAGTTCGAACTCCCCGTCGTACTTCGTGTGGCCCTCGATGACCGCCAGTTCCACCGCCTCGGAGCCCATTTCGCCGCGCACGATGAGCGGGTCGTGGCGCAGGTCGCGCATGAGGGCCACGCACATGAAGATCATCACGATGACGAACGGGGCCGCCGCGAGGATCGTCAGGTTCTGCAGACCGGTCAGGGCGTCGCCCTGGCCGCTGCCGACCAGCAGCATGATCGCGGCCACGCCGCCGGTGACCACGCCCCAGAAGATCACCACCCAGCGGCTGGGTTCGAGCGAGCCCTTCTGCGAGAGGGTGCCCATGACGACGGAGGCCGCGTCGGCGCCCGAGACGAAGAAGATGCCGACGAGGATCATCACCAGCAGGCTGGTGGCGGTGGCGACGGGGTACTCCTGCAGCACGGCGAAGAGCCGGCCCTCGGGGGTCGCCTCGTCGCCGAGCCGGTTCTGCTCCTGGAGCCGCATCGCGGTGCCGCCGAAGATGGCGAACCAGATCAGGCTGACGGTGCTGGGGACGAGGATGACCCCGCCGATGAACTGGCGGATGGTGCGGCCCCGGCTGATGCGGGCGATGAACATGCCGACGAAGGGCGTCCAGGAGATCCACCAGGCCCAGTAGAAGACGGTCCAGCTGCCCAGCCAGTCGGCGACGCCCTCTCCCCCGCTGGCCTCGGTGCGGCCGGCCAGCGCGGGCAGGTCGCCGAGGTAGGCGAAGACCGAGGTCGGCACCAGGTCGAGGATGAGGATGGTCGGTCCCGCGACGAACACGAACACGGCGAGGATCAGGGCCAGCACCATGTTGGTGTTGGACAGCCACTGGATGCCCTTCTCCACACCGGAGACCGCGGAGGCCACGAACGCCACCGTCAGGACGGCGATGATGCCGACGAGCAGCCCGGTGCTGACCTTGTCCATCCAGTCGAGCTTCTCCACCCCGGAGCCGATCTGCAGGGCGCCGAGGCCGAGCGAGGCCGCGGAGCCGAAGACCGTCGCGATGATGGCGAGCACGTCGATGACCCGGCCGCCGACGCCGTTGGCGTGGTGCTCGCCGATGAGCGGGGTGAAGACGGCGCTGACGGTCTGACGGCGGCGCCTGCGGAAGGTGCTGTAGGCGATGGCGAGGCCGACGACGGCGTAGATCGCCCACGGGTGGAGCGTCCAGTGGAACAGCGTGGTGGCCATGGCCGTCTCCATGCGTTCGCCGGAGTCGGCCGGGCTGGTGCCGGGCGGGGGTGTCGTGTAGTGCGCGAGCGGTTCGCTCACGCCCCAGAACATCAGGCCGATGCCCATGCCGGCGCTGAACATCATGGCGATCCACGACACCGTGCGGAACTCCGGCTCCTCACCCTCGGCTCCGAGGTGGATCCGGCCGTAGCGGCTGGCGGCGAGCCAGAGGGCGAAGACGACGAAGCCGGAGGCGGCCAGCATGAACCCCCAGCCGCCGTTGTGGATCAGGCCGCCGAGCAGGGTGCTGGACGCGTCCTCGAGCGAGTCCGTCCAGACGGCGCCCCACACCACGAAGGCGAGGGTGAGGACGGCCGTGACGCCGAACACCACCCGGTCGGTCCGTGGGTGCCCCCGGCCCGGCAGGTCCGCCTCGGATCCCGGCAACGGGCCCGTCGTGTCGTCCTTGTCGCTGTGCTCGTTCTGCGTCACAGGCGGCACCTTTCATCAAGAGCCATCGGGCGGAGAGCACTCCTCCCGATACGCCCCTACCACCTTTGGCGCAAAACTCACCCCGTCGGGAGAAAGTACCGGCCTCCTCCACCGGGTGATGCGCCGCGCGGGTGCGTGGGAGACGTCCGCTCAGTCACCGTGGTCGTACACGGTCACGGGTATCCCGCGCCGTACCAGCCGCTCCGTGATCAGGGGCTCGACGCGGGACCACTTGCCGCCCGCGAGGCCGCAGCCGATGCGGGGCATGTGGACCGAGGCTCCGAGCTCGGCCGCGTGGCCGGCGAGGCGGCCGAGAGCGGTGTCGATCGCCTCGTAGCGGACGGGGACGCCCTTGCTGCCCGTCCGGGTGCCGCGCTGGCCGATCATGTTGGCCACCCAGACGTAGCGGTCCACCCGCACCATCTGGACCGCGCCCAGGCCGAAATCGGTCGAGGCGCGGTCCCGGTGCCAGGCACGGTAGGCGGCCTCCGGTTCGGGCCAGCGGCGGGAGAGTGCGAGGACGAAGCCCTTGCCCCAGCCGCCGAGGTCGTTGCAGACATGGGCGATGACCTTGACGCCCTTCACCGACGGAACGGTGGCGTCACCCCGGACGTATGTGATCCCCGACATGACCCCACCCTAGGCGCCCTCACTGACAGCGGCTGTGAGCTGCCGCTTCGTCGGCGGCGAGAGTTCCGGGGCACCACCGTGCCGGTGGGCGACGTCCTCACGGCGAGGGTGACAGGAGAGGTGTCACAGCAGTGGTGGGACAGCGATACTGCTGCACATGACGACCGAGACCGAGCAGCCGCTGACGATCGACGAACTGGCGGCGCGGGCGGGTGTCACCGTGCGCACGGTCCGGTTCTACGGCACCAAGGGGCTGCTGCCGCCGCCGGTGATCGGTCCCCGGCGGGTCGGCCAGTACGGGCGGGAGCATCTGGCCCGGCTGGAGCTGATCGAGGAGCTGCAGCACCGGGGCATGACCCTGGCCGCGATCGAGCGGTATCTGGCGCGGCTGCCCCCGGATCTGACGGTGCGGGACCTGGCGGTGCAGCGGGCGGTGGTGGCCTCCTGGGCGCCGGAGGCGGTGGAGACGGTGTCGCGCGCGGAGCTGGAGCGCCGGGCGGGACGGGCGCTGAGCGAGGAGGACGTGGAGCGGCTGGCCGCGATGAGCGTCGTCGAGCGGGACGGCGAGGCGTTCCGGGTCGACCCGGGACTGCTGCGGCTGGGCGTGGAGCTGCTGGACGTGCCGCTGTCCCACGAGACGCTCCTCGCCGCCCGGACGGCGCTCATCGAGCACTCCCGCGCGGCCGCGCGGGAGCTGTCGCGGCTGCTGCGCGACGCGGTCGCGGAGCGGGACGCGCGGGATGTGCGGTCGCTGTCCGCGCGGATGCATCCGCTGGTGGTGCAGGCGCTGCTGACCACCTTCCAGCGGTCGCTGCGGGAGGAGCTGCGGGAGTGGCTGGACGAGGAGGGGTGACGGGCCGCCGGACCCGTCGCCCCCGCCCCGCCGGGATTCAGCGCGCGTCCGTGAAGACCTCGCCGTTCTCCGCCTTCGTCACCAGCAGCGCCGGCGGGGTGAAGCGCTCGCCGTAGCGTTCGGCGAGTTCCCGCGCGCGGGCGACGAAGCCGGGCAGGCCGCCGTCGTAGCCGTTGATGTACTGCAGCACTCCGCCGGTCCAGCCGGGGAAGCCGATGCCGAGGATGGAGCCGATGTTGGCGTCGGCGACGGAGGTCAGCACGCCCTCCTCGAGGAGCCGGACGGTGTCCAGCGCCTCGGCGAACAGCATGCGTTCCCGCATGTCGGCGAACGGGATCTCGTGTCCGGCCTTGGTGAAGTGCTCACGCAGTCCCGGCCACAGCCGTACCCGCTTGCCGTCGTCGCCGTACTCGTAGAACCCGGCGCCGCCGCTGCGGCCGGGGCGCTCGAACTCGTCGACCATGCGGTCGACGACCGTCTCGGCGGGGTGCGCGGTCCAGGTGCCGCCGGCCTCCTCGACGGCCCGCCGCGACTCGTTGCGGATCTTGCGCGGGAGGGTGAGCGTCAGCTCGTCCATCAGGGAGAGGACCTTGGCCGGGTAGCCCGCCTGGGCGGCCGCCTGCTCGACGGAGGCGGGTTCGATGCCCTCGCCCACCATGGCGACGCCCTCGTTGATGAAGTGCCCGATCACACGTGAGGTGAAGAAGCCGCGCGAGTCGTTGACGACGATCGGGGTCTTGTTGATCTGCCGGACCAGGTCGAAGGCGCGGGCCAGGGCCTCGTCGCCGGTGCGCTCGCCCTTGATGATCTCGACCAGCGGCATCCTGTCGACGGGTGAGAAGAAGTGCAGGCCGATGAAGTCGTCCTGGCGCTCGACGCCCTCGGCGAGGGCGGTGATGGGCAGGGTGGAGGTGTTGGAGCAGAGCAGCGCGTCGGGGGCGACGACGTCCTGGATCTCCTGGAACACCTTGTGCTTGAGGGAGGTGTCCTCGAAGACGGCCTCGATGACCGCGTCGCAGCCGGCGAGGTCGGCGGCCTCGGCGGAGGGCGTGATCCGCGCGAGCAGCGCGTCGGCCTTCTCCTGGCTGGTGCGGCCCTTGGCGACGGCCTTGGCGCACAGTCTCCGGGAGTAGTCCTTGCCCTTGACGGCGGCTTCCAGGGAAACGTCCTTGAGGACGACGTCGATGCCCGCGCGGGCGCACGAGTAGGCGATGCCGGCGCCCATCATCCCGGCGCCGAGGACGGCGACCTTGGTGACCTTGCGCGGTGCGACGCCCCCGGGGCGGTTGGCGCCGGAGTTGACGGCCTGGAGGTCGAAGAAGAACGCCTGGATCATGTTCTTGGAGGTCTGTCCGGCGGCCAGCTCGACGAAGTAGCGGGCCTCGATGACCTGGGCGGTCTCGAAGTCGACCTGGGAGCCCTCGACGGCGGCGGCCATGATGTTGCGCGGGGCCGGGTAGGGGGCGCCGTTCGTCTGCTTGCGCAGGTTGGCCGGGAAGGCGGGCAGGTTGGCGGCGAACTTCGGGTGGGCGGGGGTGCCGCCGGGAATGCGGTAGCCGGGCCTGTCCCAGGGCTGGGCGGACTCGGGGTGGGCGTCGATGTAGGCGCGGGCCTTGGCGAGCATGTCCTCGCGCGTGTCGGCGATCTCGTCGACGAGGCCGTTGTCCAGGGCGCGGCGCGGGTTGTACTGGGTGCCCTGGAGGAGCACCTTCAGCAGGGCGTCGGTGATGCCGAGCATGCGGACGGTGCGGACGACGCCGCCGCCTCCGGGGAGCAGGCCGAGGGTGACCTCGGGGCAGCCGATCTTGGAGCCGGGGGCGTCGAGGGCGATGCGGTGGTGGCAGGCGAGGGCGAGTTCGTAGCCGCCGCCGAGGGCCGCGCCGTTGATGGCGGCGACGACGGGCTTGCCGAGGGTCTCGATGCGGCGCAGGTGCCGCTTGATGGCCATGCCGCCGTCGAACAGGTCCTGGGCCGTGTCGGGGGTGACGCGGATCAGGTCGCGCAGGTCGCCGCCGGCGAAGAAGGTCTTCTTGGCGGAGGTGACGATGATGCCGCGGATGGTGTCGCGCTCCGCCTCGAGGCGGTCGGTGACCTTGGCGAGGGAGTCGCGGAACGCCTGGTTCATGGTGTTCGCGGACTGGTTCGGGTCGTCGAGGACGAGGGTGACGACGCCGGAGCGGTCCTGTTCCCAGCGGATGGTGGTGCTCTCGGTCATGAGGGAGTCTCCGTGAGTGAGGTGGCGGTCGCTGGGGCTCAGAGGCGTTCGACGACGGTGGCGATGCCCATGCCGCCGCCCACGCACAGGGTGGCGAGGCCGTAGCGCTTGTCCTGGCGCTCCAGTTCGTCGACGAGCGTGCCGAGGATCATCGCGCCGGTGGCGCCGAGGGGGTGGCCGAGCGCGATGGCGCCGCCGTTGACGTTGACCTTGTCCAGGGACAGGCCCATGTCCCGCGCGAAGCGCAGGACGACCGCGGCGAAGGCCTCGTTGATCTCGACGAGGTCGATGTCGTCGATGGTGAGGCCGGCCTTGGCGAGGGCCTTGCGGGTGGCGGGGGCGGGGCCGGTGAGCATGATGGTGGGCTCGGAGCCGGACACGGCGGCGGAGACGATCCGGGCGCGCGGGGTGAGTCCGTAGCGGTCGCCGACCTCCTTGGAACCGATGGCGACGAGGGCGGCGCCGTCGACGATGCCGGAGGAGTTGCCCGCGTGGTGCACGTGGTCGATCGACTCGACCCAGTGGTACTTCTGCAGTGCCACGGCGTCGAAACCGCCCAGTTCGCCGATGTCGGCGAAGGACGGCTTCAGCCGGGCCAGGGAGTCGGCGGTGGTGCCCGGACGCAGGTGCTCGTCGTGGTCGAGGACGGTGAGGCCGCTGCGGTCCCTGACCGGGACGACGGACCGCTCGAAGCGGTTCTCCTTCCAGGCGGTGGCGGCGCGCTCCTGCGAGAGGGCTGCGTACTCGTCGACGTCGCGCCGGGAGAAGCCCTCGACGGTGGCGATCAGGTCGGCGCCGATGCCCTGCGGGACGAAGTCGACGGCGAGGTTGGTCATCGGGTCGTTGAACCAGGCGCCGCCGTCGGAGGCCATCGGCACCCGGGACATCGACTCGACGCCGCCCGCGAGAACGAGGTCCTCCCAGCCGGAGCGGACCTTGGCGGCGGCCATGTTGACGGCTTCCAGTCCGGAGGCGCAGAAGCGGTTCTCCTGGACGCCGGCCACCGTGTCGGGCAGTCCCGCCGCGATGGCGGCGATACGGGCGATGTCGGAGCCCTGGTCGCCGACGGGGCCGACGACGCCGAGCACGATGTCGTCGACGGCGGCCGGGTCGAGGCCGGGGAAGCGGTCGCGGATCTCGTGGATCAGGCCGACGACCAGGTCGATGGGCTTGGTGCCGTGCAGGGCGCCGCCTGCCTTGCCGCGCCCGCGCGGGGTGCGGATCGCGTCGTAGACATACGCTTCGGTGCTCACGGGAGGGCCTTTCACTGAGGGTTCACGGGCGGGGGCAGCAGTCGGGGTACGTCCCAGTCGCGGGCCACGTCGTCGGTGTCGGCGCCCGGCCGGGCGGGGCCGGTGCGGACGGTGGTGGGGGTCGCGGAGAACCGCGGGGCCGGTGCGGGCTGGGTGATGCCGCCGTGACCGGTGAAAGTCGAGCGGGCGGCGAGGTGCGGGTGGTGCGGGGCCTCACGCAGGGACAGCACCGGCGCCACGCAGGCGTCGGAGCCGTCGAAGACGGCCGTCCAGGCGTCGCGGGTGCGGGACGCGAAGCGGGCGGTGACCTGCGCGCGCAGTGCGGGCCAGCGGGTGATGTCGGCGTGGGCGCCGGCCTGGTCCTCGATGCCGAGGAGGCGCAGGAACTCGGCGTAGAACCGCGGTTCCAGCGCCCCGACCGCCATGTGGCCGCCGTCGGCTGTCTCGTAGGTGCCGTAGTAGGGGCAGCCGCCGTCGAGGAGGTTGGCACCGCGCCGGTCCTGCCAGACGCCCGCGGCGAGCATGCCGTGGATCATCGAGGAGAGGTGGGCGGTGCCGTCCACGATGGCGGCGTCGACGACCTGTCCGGTGCCGGTCGCCCGCGCGTGGTGCAGGGCGGCGAGGACGCCGACGACGAGGTAGAGGGAGCCGCCCGCGTAGTCGCCGAGCAGGTTGGCCGGGACGGCCGGGGGCGTCGCCGGGTCGCCGATCATGCCGAGGGTGCCGGTGAGGGCGATGTAGGCGATGTCGTGGCCCGCGCGGTCGGCGAGGGGGCCCTGCTGGCCCCAGCCGGTCATCCGCCCGTAGACCAGGCGCGGGTTGCGGGCGTGGCAGTCCCCGGGGCCGACGCCGAGCCGTTCGGCGACGCCGGGGCGGTAGCCCTCGATGAGCACGTCCGCGCGTTCGGCGAGGTCCAGGACGCGGGCCGGGCCGTCGGGGGCCTTGAGGTCGACGATCACGGAGCGCTTGTTGCGGTTGGTGATGTCGAGGGCGGGGTCGATGCCGAGTCCGGGGCCGCCCGGACGGTCCACACGGACGACGTCGGCCCCGAGGTCGGCGAGGAGCATGGCGGCGAACGGGCCGGGCCCGATCCCGGCCAACTCCACCACGCGTACGCCACCGAGCGGACCGGGTCCGTGCGGCTTCGCCTCGGTCATCGCACCCCCATCGACTGTGACACTACTGGTGTAACACCTGAGATGTTAGGAATGCCTTCCGTCCGGCACAAGAGCGGGCGAGCAAGCGCTTGGCCACTTTACGGCGCGGCCCGCCGCCCCGTCCCTCGGCCGGCGCCCGGCCCCTCGGGTTCGAGCGGGACGCGCGCCCAGCCCGCCGTTCCTGGTCCGTACCCGGCGGGCGCGGCACCCGGGCGGGTCATCGCGTGGGCGTGCACCGTCCCGTCCGTGAGCTTCACCGTCACCCCCAGAGGGTGACCGCCGTCGACGACGCCGAGGCGGACGACCACCTTCTTGTCGACCTCGGCGACCGTCTCGCCCCAGGGGTGATCCTCGGCGGCCTCCGGCAGCCCGGGGGCGCGGTCGCGCACTTTTTCCCACTTCTTCAGGGCGTTCGGGGGCACGGCCATCGGCTTTCCTCCGGGCTCGTCGTCGGGCTCCGCATCCCTCACGCTAGCCTCGGCCACCGACAGCGGCGCGGCTGCACGACCAAGGGGTGTCATGAGCAGGCTGAACAGGGCGGACCGTCCGTACGACATCGTGCTCTTCGGGGCGACCGGCTTCGTCGGGACACTCACCGCGGAGTACCTCGCGGCCCATGCCCCGGCCGGGCTGCGCTGGGCGATCGCCGGCCGTGACACGGAGCGGCTGGAACGGCTGCGGGAGCGGCTGCCCGGCGGTGCGGAGATCGGGCTGCTGCGGGCGGACGTGTCGGACCCGGCCTCGCTGCGGGCCCTGGCCGAGCGGGCGCGCGTGGTCGCCACGACCGTGGGCCCCTATGTGGAGTACGGCGAGGAACTCGTCGCCGCCTGCGCGGACACCGGGGCGGACTATGTCGACCTCACGGGTGAGCCCGAGTTCGTGGACCTGATGTACGTACGGCACGACGCACGCGCGCGGGAGACCGGGGCGCGGCTGGTGCACGCGTGCGGCTTCGACTCGGTGCCGCACGACCTGGGCGCGTACTTCACCGTGCGGCAGCTGCCCGAGGGGGTGCCGCTGACCGTGGACGGCTTCGTGACCGTCGACGCGGCCTTCTCGGGCGGGACCTTCGCCTCCGCGCTGAACCAGTTCGCCCGGCATCGCGGGCTGCGCGCGGCGGCCCTGGACCGGCGGCGCCACGAACCGCGGCTCGTGGGCCGCCGGGTGTCGGCCCCGGCGGGCGCGCCACGCTACGCGCCGGAGGTCGGCGCCTGGGCCCTGCCCCTGCCGACGATCGACGGGCAGGTCGTGCGCCGCTCGGCGAGGACGCTGGACCGGTACGGTCCCGACTTCCGCTACCGGCACTACGCGGCCGTCCGGCGGCTGCCCATGGCGGTGGGCGGGGTGGCGGCGGTGGGCGCGCTGGCCACGGCCGCGCAGCTGCCGTGGCTGCGCCGCCGGCTCTCGGACCGGCTCGCGCCCGGCGCCGGGCCCGGCCCCGGGAAGCGCGCGCGGAGCTGGTTCTCCGTCCGCTTCGTCGGCGAGGGCGGCGGGCGCCGGGTGTACACGGAGGTCGCGGGCGGCGACCCCGGCTACGACGAGACGGCGAAGATGCTGGCCGAGGGAGCCCTCTGCCTGGCCTTCGACGACCTGCCGCCGACGGCCGGGCAGGTCACGACGGCGGCGGCGATGGGCGACGCCCTCACCGAACGCCTCCGCGCGGCGGGCATCCGCTTCCGCGTGGCCGCGACCCGGCAGGACGAGGGCTACAGCGGCCACTCGACCAGTGTGTAGATCATCCCGACGACCCGGCCCAGCCCCGCCAGTACGGCGAGGCCGAGCCCGATGGTGACGGCCCGCTCGACGGGCCGTCCGTCGGCGGTGACGGGCTCGGGTGCGCGGTGCGTTGTCATGTACGGCAGCCTGTCGGGGCGGAGGCGGCCGGACATCCGTACGGCACTCGGTCCGGGACCGAGTGCCGTACGGATCAGAACCGGAAGTCCTCCCAGCCCTGCGGGTCCGCGTCGATCTCGCTCAGCAGCCGGCCGAACGGCTCGCCCTCGTAGAGGACGCCGCTGTACTCCAGCGGAATCCGCTTGTCGTTGACGACCGCGGTCGGGGTGCCGGGGCCCTCGGGTTCCTCCGCTCCGCCGGCCCGCTCGTACGCCTTCTCCGAGGCGGTGACGAAGGAGCGGTACTTCATGGTCGTGACGGCCTTGTCGAACGCGGGGCCGCGCAGCCCTTCGACCTCGCCCGCCAGTTCCAGCAGGCGGTCGTCGGTGTAGCCGTCGACCGACTCCTCGGGCTGGTTGGCGTAGAGCACCTCGTGGTACTCCACGAACTTGCCCTCGGCCAGCGCGGCGCGCAGCGCGTTGACGGCCTTCTTGGAGCCGCTGCCGCCGACGCGGTCGTCCAGGAAGGAGGCGAGGGTGTACTGCGCCCTCACCTCCCGGCCGAGCAGCGCCTCGCCGAGTACGGGGCCGCCGCCGTCGACCTCGAAGTCACGGCAGTACGGGCACCGCGGGTCCTCGTACAGATGCACGACCGTCCTGGCATCCGGATCGCCCACGTGGACGGTCGTGCCGTCCGCACCCAGTTTCTCCGGCAGGTCCCCCATGCCGTCGTACTCGGTCTGTCCCGCACGCTGACCGCAGCCCACCAGGACCAGTACCGCCACGGCGCACAGCACGGCCGCTCTTCCCCCACGCGTCACGTCATCCCCTCCCCGGAAACAGCGTGACTCTAGATCATCGACGAGGGCTCACAGCACGGCGGCCTCGCGCAGTGCGCGGCGGCAGAGGGCGTCCGCGCGGCGGGTGGTCTCCGGGAGGCGGTAGGCGGGGGTCAGGGCGAGGGTGTGGGCGCAGGCGTTGTCCAGGCTCACACGGTGGCCGACCGAGACGAAGACCGGCTTGACGGCGTCCCTGGTGCGCAGGGCGCGCCCCACCTCCTCGTCGCCGGCGAGCAGGGGTGACGTGCTGCCGCGCGGGGTGCCGGGGTCGTCGTGGGTGAAGGTGAAGGGGTTCTTGGCGACGCCGATCGTCGGCAGTCCGGTGAGGACGCCGAGGTGGCTGGCCAGGCCGAAGCGGCGGGGGTGGGCGAGGCCGTAGCCGTCGCAGACCACGAGGCCGGGCGGGCACGGCAGGGCGCCGAGGGCCGCCAGCACGGTGGGAATCTCACGGAAGGCGAGCAGGCCGGGGACGTACGGGAAGGAGACACGTCCGACGGCCGTGGACTCGGCGACGACGTCGAGGGTCGCCGCGTCCAGGACGACGGCCGCCGCGGCGACGACGTCGCGTTCGTCGTCGTACGCCACGTCGACGCCGGTGACGTGGCCCGTGCCGGTCGGCGGGCCCGGTTCGTCGAGCACCACGCGTGTGCGCAACCCGTCCTGGACGGCGCGGGCGGCTTCCTCGGTCACGGGCCAGCCGGCCGGTGTGCTTACGGTCGTCATGGTGCCGCCGAGCCTACGCGGCGGACGCGCCTCGCGCGGAGGGTGCCCGGCGGAGGGGGCTCACTTGCCGAGCGCCCGCCGGAGCTGGCTCTTGTTCATGTTCGAACGGCCCTCCACGCCGCGCTTCCTGGCCTCCTCGTACAGCTGGTCGCGGGTGGGGCCCTGGGAGCCCTTCCCGGACCGCAGGCCGCCCCGCCTGCCGGACGACATGTCCTCGGTGGAGGTACGGCTGGCCGTCTTCGACTCGCCGGCCCTGGCGCGCTCCTTGTTCACGGTCCGGGCCGCGATCTCCTCGGCCCGTCCGGTGCTCTCCCCCCGGTCCTCGGCGCTCTCCTTGATGTGCTCGTACTGACGCTCCCGCCTGGCGCTCGACCCGCGTGGCATGTCCGCTCCCATCCTGTCGTGTACGGCCGGCGTACGGCGGACGGGTACCCGCGTGGGCGGGGCCATGCCGCGGGCCGGCGCCCCGCGAGGCACGCGAGGCACGCGAGGCACGCGAGGAGAGTCGTGTCACGCGGGTGCATGAAGGCGGTGACAGAGGTCACTCGCCTTTCGTGTGCACGGAATGGCTGATTCCGTCGTCTCTACAAGTAGCCGATCCGTTCCGCCCCGGAAAGCCCGTCCAGCCGTCACGAGGGAGCAAGGCGTTGTCCATCGTCATCGAGCAGACCGTCGAGGCCCGTCTCGTCGCCGCAGCGCCGCGGATGCCGAGCATTCCCGCCACTCTGCTGTACGACCGCGACGACCCGTTCGCCGTCCACATGACCTTCCCCGCGCCCGCCACCCTCGAGGGTGTCGAGGTCTGCTGGACCTTCGCGCGCGAGCTGCTCGCCGCGGGGATGGAGGAACCCGAGGGCGACGGCGACGTGCGCGTGCGGCCGTACGGCTACGACCGCACCGTGCTGGAGTTCCACGCCCCGGAGGGGACCGCCGTCGTGCACGTCCGCTCGGGTGAGCTGCGCCGCTTCCTGGAGGCCACCGGCGAGTTGGTGCCGGCGGGCCTGGAGCACCTCCGCCTCGACCTCGACCACGAACTGGCGGAACTGATGCGCGACGCGTGAACGGTCGCCTCGCGGCGGCGGCCCGCTCCACGGTCCCGGGTGGACGGCCCCGGGACCGGCACTCCCGCGCGGGCGCGGCGACGGGTCGCGCGGGTGCTTTCTCGCCCCCGCCGCCCCTTCCCGTCCCGAACCTGGGGCTCCGCCCCAGACCCCGCTCCTCAAACGCCGGAGGGGCCGGAAAGACCCGGAGGGGCTGGAACGCGCTGTTCCTCAGACGCCGGAGAGGGTGGTAGCCGTCAGGGCTGCGCGGAGTTCTTGGAGGATCGCCTCGTAGGCGGGTGACACCGTCGTGGCACGGTGGGCCAGGGCCTCGGCGCGGGAGGGCGACGGGGGTGGCAGCAGGCCTGCCGCCAGGGCCAGGGTGAGGGTGGTCGCCGTCGGTTCGGGGACCGTCTCGGGCGGGCCGGCGAGGACGTCCCCCGCTTCCCGGCGCAGGGAGCGGAACCGGCGGGCGTCGGACAGCACGTGTTCCACCGACGGGAACAGTCCGAGGACCCGGTGTTTCTCCGCGCGGAGCAGGCCTTCGGCGACCAGCTGCTCCCGGACCGCGTCCAGGGTGTACCGCGCGTGCAGGGTCACCCAGACGCGCCAGCGGTGCGGGCGGGACTCGGTGACCAGTTCGAGAAGCCCGTCGAGGACCGCGTCCCCGGTGCGGGAGTCGAGGTCCAGCGGTGTGGCGATGCCGTCGTCGTCGGCCAGCAGTCCCCGACGGGCCAGTGCGGCGAGGGCCCCGGCCCGCACCACGGGGGCCTGCCGGGACGGGTCGGCGTCCCAGGCCAGCAGACACAGGCGGGCCGGCAGCGAGAGCGGACCGTCGGGCACGGGGCCTCCTCGGGACGATGACGATGACGTGGTGCTCCGAAACTCCGTTGACAGCCCTTCGGGGCACTCCTACCGTGTTCAGCGGTCCTGTTGCCGTCGAATGGAGAAGGACGTTGCTCGTCTGAGGTTCTGAGACACCGCGTCACACCACAGGTGTGTGTACGTCGCGTGCGACCTCGGCGTTCGAGCCGTCCTTGCGGTCCTTGCGGAACAGGGCTCCTTCCATGCCCAGGCCTTCCCTCCCGGCTGCCGGTCCTCGTGCCCGCGGTGTCTCGATACGCGTTTGCCCCTGATCGCCCCGAGCAACCGCGGAGGCCCGCATGTCACCATCCATCACCTGTACGTCCCTCGCCTTCACCTGGCCCGACGGCACCACCGTCTTCGAGGGCCTCGACGCCGCCTTCGGCCCCGGCCGTACCGGGCTCGTCGGCGTCAACGGGTCCGGCAAGTCGACCCTGCTCAAGTTGATCGCCGGCGAGCTGCGCCCGGCCGACGGCGCCGTCCGGGTCGCCGGCGAGGTCGGTTACCTGCCGCAGAACGTGACGCTCGACACCGCCCTGCGGGTCGACGAGGCGCTCGGCATCGCCGCACACCGGGCGGCGCTGCACGCCATCGAGGCCGGCGACGTGGCCGAGCAGCACTTCGAGACCGTCGGCGACGACTGGGACGTGGAAGAACGCGCCCTGGCCACGCTCGGCGAACTCGGACTCGGCCACATCGGCCTCGATCGCACCGTGGGCGAGGTGTCCGGCGGCGAGTCGGTGCTGCTGCGGCTGGCCGCGCTGCTGCTGCGCCGCCCGGACGTGCTGCTGCTCGACGAGCCCACGAACAACCTCGACGTGTACGCGCGCAAGCGGCTCTACACGGCCGTCGCGGGCTGGCCCGGCGTCATGGTCGTGGTCAGTCACGACCGTCAACTGCTGGAACTCGTCGACCAGATCGCGGACCTGCGCTCCGGGGAGGTGACCTGGTACGGCGGCGCCTTCTCGGCGTACCAGGAGGCGCTCGCGGTCGAACAGGAGGCCGCCGAGCGCATGGTGCGCGTCGCCGAGGCGGACTTCCGCAAGCAGAAGCGCGAACTGGTCGACGCCCAGGTCAAACTGGCCCGCCGCAAGCGGTACGGACAGAAGATGTTCGAGCAGAAGCGCGAGCCGAAGATCGTCATGGGGGCGCGCAAGCGCGCGGCACAGGAGTCCGCGGGCAAGCACCGCATCATGCACGAGGAGAAGCTCGCCGAGGCCAGGGAACGGCTCGACGACGCGGTGGACGCCGTACGGGACGACGACGAGATCCGCGTCGACCTGCCGTACACGGCCGTACCGCCGGGCCGGAGCGTCCTCACGCTCATGGACCTGGAGCCGGCGTACGGCGCCCGGGTGAAGGGCGGTCTCGATCTGCGCGGCCCGGAGCGGGTGGCGCTGATCGGGCGCAACGGCGCGGGCAAGACGACGTTGCTGCGCACGGTCGCCGGGGAGCTGGAGCCCGTCTCCGGCGAGGTGCGCGCCCATGTGCCCCTGCGGTTCCTGCCGCAGCGGCTGGACGTCCTCGACCCGGAGCTGAGCGTCGCCGAGAACGTGGCCCGGTTCGCGCCGGCCGCCACCAACAACCGGGTGCGGGCCCGGCTCGCCCGCTTCCTGTTCCGGGGCGCCCGCGCCGACCAGAAGGCGGCGACGCTCTCCGGCGGCGAACGCTTCCGGGCGGCCCTGGCCGCGCTGATGCTGGCGGAGCCCGCGCCGCAGCTGCTGATGCTGGACGAGCCGACCAACAACCTCGACATGGCGAGCGTCCGGCAGCTGACCTCGGCGCTGGAGTCGTACGAGGGAGCCCTGGTCGTGGCCAGTCACGATCTGCCGTTCCTGGAGTCCATCGGGATCACCCGATGGCTGCTGATGGAGGAGGGGGAGCTGAAGGAGATCGATCCGGAGGACGTCGAGTAGGCGGCCGGGACGGTTACCAGCGGTACGGGTTCTCGCCGCCCGGGGTGGTCCGGCCCGCACCGGCCCTGCATGATGGCTGGGCCGGCACCCGGGGGCCTCCCCCGGCCCGGCCGCGCCCCCACACGTCCCGTCCGATGCGGAGTCCCCCTCGTGCCCAGCAAGAAGGCCCTCGTCCGCCGCCCCTCCCCCCGTCTGGCCGAGGGGCTGGTGACGCACATCGAACGGGAAGGCGTCGACGTGGACCGGGCGGTGGAGCAGTGGGAGGCGTACACGGAGACACTGCGCGCCCACGGCTGGGAGACGATCGAGGTCGACCCGGCCGACGACTGCCCGGACTCCGTGTTCGTCGAGGACACGGTGGTGATGTACCGGAACGTGGCGCTGATCGCCCGCTCCGGCGCCGAGTCCCGCCGCGCGGAGACCCTCGGCGTCGAGGAGGCCGTGGCGTCGCTCGGCTGCTCGGTGAACTGGGTCTGGGAGCCGGGCACGCTGGACGGCGGCGATGTGCTGAGGACCGGCGACACGGTCTACGTCGGCCGGGGCGGGCGGACCAACGCGGCCGGGGTGCGGCAGGTGCGGGCCGCGTTCGAGCCGCTGGGGGCGCGGGTGGTCGCCGTACCGGTCACCAAGGTGCCGCATCTGAAGTCGGCCGTCACGACGCTGCCCGGCGGGACGGCCATCGGGCATGTGCCGAACATGGACGCGCCGGCGCTCTTCCCCCGCTTCCTTCCGGTGCCGGAGCCGTCCGGGGCGCATGTGGTGCTGCTCGGCGGGGACAGGCTGCTGATGGCGGCGAGCGCGCCGAAGACGGCGGAGTTGCTCGCGGACCTCGGCTACGAGCCGGTCCTGGTGGACATCGGGGAGTTCGAGAAACTCGAGGGCTGTGTCACGTGCCTCTCGGTCCGGCTGCGGGAGCTGTACGCCTGACAGCCCGCACCTTCACCCGTACGGCGCAGCCACCTGCGGCTCCGCACCCCCGGGCGGCGCTTCGGGGACCCCGCTGATCAGGGGTCTTTACGGCACTCTTAACCTACGGCTACGTAACCTACGGACTCGTAGCCTACGATGCCGTAGGTTCCCGGTCCGCTCGCCGGTACTTCCGTATTCTCCCGTCCCCTGGAGTCACCCGTGTCGCTCACTTCTCCCCACCTGGGCAGCCCTTCGGTCTGGACCGACGCCCGGCTGTTGTACGCGCTGGAGGAAGTGGTCGAGAAGGAGCTCAACCGGCATCTGAAGGTCACCAAGGACTGGATGCCGCACGAGTACGTGCCGTGGAGCGACGGACGCAACTTCCCGGGCTTCTTCGAGGACGGCGAGGCCTGGGACAAGGAGCAGTCGAAGGTCACCGAGGTCGGCAAGATCGCCCTGGTGGTCAACCTGCTGACCGAGGACAACCTCCCCAGCTACCACCACGAGATCGCCACGCTGTTCGGCCGGGAGGGCGCCTGGGGCACCTGGGTGCACCGCTGGACGGCCGAGGAGGGCCGGCACGGCATCGTGATGCGGGACTACCTGCTCGCCTCGCGGGCGGTGGATCCGGACAAGCTGGAGCAGTTCCGCATGTCGCACATGAGCGAGGGCTTCGAGTCGGACAACCGGCACTCGATGCTGCACTCGATCGCCTACGTCGCCTTCCAGGAGCTGGCCACCCGCATCTCGCACCGCAACACCGGCCACCAGTCCGGTGACCCGGTCTGCGACCGCATGCTGGCACGCATCGCGACCGACGAGAACCTGCACATGGTCTTCTACCGCAACCTGCTGAAGGCGGCGTTCGAACTCGCCCCGGACCTCACGATGCAGGCGGTGCGCGATGTCGTGGTGAACTTCCGGATGCCCGGACACGGGATTCCCGGGTTCGAGCGGGCGGCCGCGCAGATGGCCATCGGCGAGGTGTACAACATGCGCATCCACCACGACGACGTGCTCCAGCCGGTGCTGCGCTTCCTGAAGATCATGGAGATCGACGGGCTGGGCCCCGAGGGGCTCAAGGCGCAGGAGGAGCTGGGCCTCTTCATGGGCGGCCTGGACGCGGAGGCGTCGAAGTTCGACGAGAAGCTGGCGGCCCGCAAGGCCCGAATGGCGGCCCGCGCGCAGCACGCCTAGTCAGCGGCCGGTTCGCCGCAGTTCCAGGCGTTCCTTCTCGGACATGCCGCCCCAGACGCCGAACCGCATGTCGTGCGAGAGGGCGTACTCGAGGCACGTCGCGCGGATCGGGCACAGGCCGCAGATCCGCTTGGCGTCACGGACCGAGCTGCCCGGCTCGGGGAAGAAGAAGTCTCCCCCGGTCTGCGCGCACAGCGCCTCCTCCTGCCAGGCGAGGTCGGGCGACGGGAACGTTTCGGTGTGCATGTCCAAAAGCGTGCCGGGCGGCGAAAAACGTTCGCTCAACGCGGGATCAACGCGGGGGTTCGCGTGACCGCTTGATGATGTCGGCGGGGCACCCGGCGCGCACGGCGGCGCGCCGGGTCGTTCACGTCTGGCGCGGGTCGCCCTTGATGACGGCGAACCGTGCGCCGTACGGGTCCTCCAGGCGGGCCAGCCTGCCGACGCCTGCGAGGGACGTGGCGGGCAGGCGCACCCGGCCGCCCAGTTCCACGGCCCTGGCGACGACGGCGTCCGTGTCGTCCACCCCGAAGTACGGCAGCCAGTGGGGCTCGCCGGACTCCGGCCCGGTGAGGTCGTCGGCCGGCGGGACCAGTCCGCCGAACATGCCGTCCTCGCCCGTCCCGGCGGGGTTGACGGAGGTGTAGACGCCGCCGGGGAAGGTCACCGCCGAGGTCTCCCAGCCGAGGACGGAACGGTAGAACGCGGCGGCGCGGGCGATGTCCGGGGTGTAGAGCTCGACCCAGCAGAGCGAGCCGGCCTCGCCGGCCGCTTCGAGGCCCTCGCGCTGCGCGGGCTGCCAGATGCCGAAGGGGACGCCGGTCTGGTCGGCGAGGATCGCCATGCGGCCCTGTCGCATGACGTCCACGGGTGGGACGGGGGCGCTGCCGTGGGCCTGTCGGGCGGCCTCGGCGGTGGCGTCGGCGTCGGGGGTCCGGAAGTAGACGGTCCAGGCGGGTGGGCCCTGTTCGGGGGTGGTCCGCATGCCGCCGGCGACGATGCGGTCGGCGAGCCGGAAGAAGCCGTAGCCTCCGGCGTCGGGGCCGGCGGAGGCGAACTCCCAGCCGAAGAGGGTGCCGTAGAAGTGGGCGGCGCCTTCCATGTCGGCGGTGCCGACGTCGATCCAGTTGGGGGCGCCGTCGGTGAAGTGGGTGGTGAGCATGGTGCCTCCTCCCTGCCGAGTCTTCCACGTGTGGGGTTTGCTCGCCCCCGCCGACCCTTCCCGTCCCCCGGGGGCGCTGCCCCCGGACCCCCGCTCCTCAAACGCCGGAGGGGCTGATGCAGCCCCTCCGGCGTTTGCGGAGCGGGGGGTCCAGGTCACGCCGACGCCCGTCGCACCAGCATCGTCGGGAGGATCAGACCGTCCGGCTCGGCGCCGTCGTCCAGCAGGCGCCGGGCCATCAGCCGGCCCATCTCCTCTATGTCCTGACGGACCGTCGTCAACGGCGGATCCGTCTGTTCCGCGACCGGCAGCATATCGTCGAAGCCCACGACCGCCACGTCGTCCGGCACCCGCCGCCCATGCTCACGCAGCACCCGCAGCGCCCCCGCCGCCATCAGATCGTTCGCCGCGAACACCGCGTCCAGCGACGGGCACCGCTCAAGAAGCAGCCGCATCGCCCGCTCACCCCCGCCCGGCGTGAAGTCCCCCTCCGCGACCAGCAGGGGATCCGCGTCCCCCATGACGTCCCGGAACCCGTCCAGCCGGTCCACCGCCGCCGTCTGATCCAGCGCGCCGGTGATGTGCGCGAGGCGCTCGCGGCCGAGGCCGAGCAGATGCCGTACGGCGTCACGCGCGCCGCCCCGGTTGTCGCTGTCGACGTAGGCCACGCCGCCCTGGCCGCCGTTCCAGTCGGGGCGGCCGCCGTACACGGTGGGCAGACCGGCCCGCTGGATCAGCTGGGGCAGCGGGTCGTCGATGTGCAGGGAGAACACCAGAGCGCCGTCGACATGCCCGCCCGCGAGGTAGCGGCCGACGCGCGCGTGGTCGTCGCGGTCCTCGGTGAGCAGCAGGACCAGCTGGTTGTCGTGGGCCGTCAGTTCCTTGCTGATGCCGCGCAGCTGCCGGGCGAAGAAGGGGTCGGCGAAGACCCTGGTCTCCGGTTCGGCCACGATGACCGCGATGGCGTCGTGCCGCTTGGTCACCAGGCTGCGGGCCGCCTGGTTCGGCACGTACCCGAGTTCGTCCACCGCCCGCCTCACCCGCTCGGCCAGGGGTTCGCGCACCCCGTCCGAGCCGTTGACCACGCGGGAGACCGTGGCCCGGGAGACCCCGGCCCGCGCGGCCACGGCCTCCAGGGTGGGGCGCGGCACTGTGTCGGTCACTGTCGGGGCTCCTCACCTGCGGCTGCGGGCAAGGATAGCCCCGCCCCGCCACGGGCGAGAGCGCTCTCGGATCAACGTCCGGTGCGTCAGTGCCCGTGCTCGTGGGTCTCCTCGGCGGCCGCCCCGTGCGCGTGTTCGTGGGGGTCGTAGCCCGGGATCGTACCGTCCGGCTTCTTCACCAGGAACAGACCGACCATGCCCATGTCGGAGTGACTCTGGACATGGCAGTGGTACATCCAGGCGCCCGCTCCGACACCCTCCCCGGCGATGATCTGGAAGCCGAAGGAGTCGGCGGGGCCGCAGATCTTGGTGTCGATGACCTGGCTGGGGTCGTCGGGCCCGGTGAGCATGCCGGTGCGGTTGTCGGCCCAGCGGTGACCGTGCATATGGAAGGTGTGGTAGAACTCGCCGTGCGTGATCATGACGATCTCGACGCGATCCCCCACCGTGGCCTCGAAGTCCGGCCCGGTGTGCGCCGGCTTGTTGTTGATCGACATGTCGTTGAAGACGATGGTGTGGGTCGCGTCCGGCAGCACATCGCCCTTGCGGCGCACGATCACCGGCCCGTACAGCCCGTTGCGGATGCCGCCGGTGCCGTGCACCGTGCCGACCACGTGGTCGTGGTAGTGCCAGTAGCCCGCGCTGCCCGACCGCCAGGTGCCGTCGGAGCGGCGGCCGGGCTTGTGGGTGCGCCAGGTGTAGGTGCGGGTGCCGCCGGGCGGGACGTCGCTCTTGTTCTGCTGGGTGCCGTCGCTGGAGATCTCGTAGTCCAGCCCGTGGACGTGCAGGCTCACGGGCACGTCCATGGTGTTCTCGAACTCGACGTGCAGGGTGTCGCCTTCGTTGAGCTCGATCAGCGGGCCGGGGATGGACGCCTTGCCCTTCTCGAGGCCGTAGCCCATCTGTCCGCCGGCGAGCCGCTCGGCGTACAGCTTGATGCGCCGCACCTCGCCCCCGGCGGGCGCGGTCTTCGCCGGTGTGGCCGCGCTCACGGCCTCGGGCGCGATGGACAACGATGTCGCGACGGCAGCGCCGCCCAGCAGTACGCGCCGGTTGAAACCGCGTCTGTCCATGCCGAACTCCCCACGTGGCTGTCATGAACCTGTGAAACCGTAGCGGCCGGCCCCTCGTTTATCCACACTCAGGACAAAGTTCGTGTCATCTCTGCGATAGGTATTGGCGTGTGGCGCAAAGGGGTCTAGCTTCCTTGACGCTGTTGCTGCGACCGAGGAGGGGTGGGTGGCCACGTGCGGTCCACATCGCATCAAGAACCCATGCGCTCAAGAGGGTTGAGCACGAGAAGCACCACGAGCGCACGAAGGACGAGAACGAGACGACGCGCCTGGGCGGCCACCGTGACCGCCGGTGTCGTCGCCGCCGGACTGCTGTCGGGTCCCGCCGCCAGCGCGCGTACGGCCCCGGAACCGTCCCTGACAACGATGTCCATCAAGTCGCCCCCGGGCGGCGCGAACGTACGTGTGCTGCTGTTCTACGGCTCCGCGGCCGCCGGCGACGAGTCACCGCTCGTGAACGCCGGGATCGCGGCGATCGAGAGGATCGGGCTGTCCGGTCCGGAGAACCAGCGGTTCAAGGTCACCGCCACGGACGACGCCTCGGTCTTCACCAACGAGACCAAGCTGGGCCGGTTCAACTCCATCGTGTTCCTGACCGGCGGCGGGGACGTCCTCGACCCGGACCAGGAGGCGGGCCTCGAGGCGTACATGGAGGCCGGCGGCGGTTTCGTCGGTCTGCACGACGCCGCCCGCGCGGAGCCGTACTCGGACTGGTTCACCGGTCTGATCGGCGCCCGCCCGGCCGCCTCCAGCCCCGGCACGGTGCAGCGGGCGACCGTCGAGGTCGGCGACCGGACGCATCCGGCGGCCAAGAGCCTGCCGCAGCAGTGGAAGCGGCCCGACAAGTGGCTCAACTGGGTGAAGAACCCGTCCGGCGACGTGCACACGGTCGCCAGGGTCCGCGAGTCGACGTACGAGCCCGGTGCGAGCGCCAACGGCTGGGACCACCCGGTCAGCTGGTGCCGTGACTACGACGGCGGCCGGTCCTTCTACACCGGGATGGGCGGCACGGTGTCGTCGTACGACGAGACCGACTTCCGCGACCATCTGCGCGGCGCGCTGCTGTGGACCACCCGGCTGGTGCGGGCCGACTGCAAGGCGGCCATCACCGGCAACTACAAGGCGGAGCGGCTGACCCAGCCCAACCAGCCGGGCCGGAACGACCAGATCGGCGAGCCGCACGGCCTGGTGGCGGCGCCCGACGGCCGGGTGCTGTACATCGGCCGGGGCGGCGCCGACGCCTCGCAGCCCGTGGTGACCGACTGGAACGACCCGGACATCGGCAAGGGCAGGGGCGAGGTCCACGTCTACGACCCGAAGACGAAGAAGGTGACCCTCGCCGGGGCGCTCACCGTCTTCGGCAACAAGGGCGGCGGCGACGAGCTGCGCAAGGTCGAGGAGGGCCTGCTCGGCATCGAACTCGACCCGGCGTTCGAGCGGAACGGGTGGGTGTATCTGCACTACACCCCGCACTCGGAGATCAACCGGGACACGCACATGGCCGAGCGGCGAGTCTCCCGCTTCACGCTCGACCCGGCCACCAACAAGCTGGACCTGGCCGGCGAGAAGGTGCTGCTGAAGTGGCCGGTGCAGATCCACAGCTGCTGCCACGCGGGCGGCGGGCTGGCCTGGGACTCCAAGGGCAACCTGTACATCGCCACCGGTGACAACAACTCCAGTGGCTTCAGCGACGGTTACTCGGGCAACAACCCGCAGCCCAACTTCAAGGGCGTGTCCTTCGCGGACGCGCGCCGCACCGCCGGCAACACCAACAACCTCAACGGCAAGATCCTGCGCATCCACCCCGAGCCGGACGGCACGTACACCCTCCCCGAGGGAAACCTGTTCACCGGTGAGGAGACCGCCGAGGGCGGCGGCAAGACGCGCGGCGAGATCTATGTGATGGGCGTGCGCAACCCCGCGCGCATCTCCGTCGACCAGCAGACCGACACCCTGTACGCGGGCTGGGTCGGCCCGGACGCCGGCGCCCCGTCGACGACCTGGGGTCCGGCGAAGTACGACACGTTCGCCGTGATCACCAAGGCGTCCAACCGCGGCTGGCCGTACTGCATGGGCAACAAGCAGCCCTACCGGGACCGCAATCTGCCCGACCCGTCGAAGCCGCTGGGCTGGTACGACTGCGACCACCCGAAGAACGAGTCGCCGAACAACGACGGTCTGGTCAATCTGCCGCCGGTGACCGGCAACAACATCTGGTACTCGCCGCAGGGCGGCGGCCCGGACTACCCGCGCGACGCGAACGGCGTCCCGTCGTACGTCCAGGGTGAGGCCACGTACAAGCTGCCCTGGCTGAAGGGCGGCGGGCAGGCCGCGATGAACGGCCCGGTCTACCGCTACGACGCCGACAGCGCCAGTGAGGTCACGTGGCCGGCGTACTGGGACGGCAAGTGGTTCGTCGGTGACTTCTACGACGCCGACCAGCCGCGCAACGCGGTGCTGATGGACCCGAAGACGCAGGGAGACGGCGGTCTTCCGGTGCACTCGGAGTCCCTGAAGAAGATCGTGCCGGTCGGCAACGACGGCATCAAGAACCTGATGGGCTGGAAGTTCGGCCCGGACGGCTCGCTGTACGTCCTCGACTACGGCCGGGGCTTCTTCACCTCCGACTCCAAGTCCGCGCTGTGGCGGGTCACCTACACGGGCGGCGGCCCGACCCCGGCCGCCGGTCAGCTGGCGAGGAAGGCCGAGTGAAACCAGTGATACGGCAACGAAGAATGTGGGCCGGTCTGCTGGCCGCCCTGCTGATGATGCTCGGCCTGCAGACGACGTCCGCGGCCGGTGACCCCCGGTCCGCGTCCGGCGCGGCGGCCGAGCAGGTCCTCACCTGGACCGCCGGTGACAGCATCACCGACTATGTGTCCGCCCCGGTGACCGCGGTGGCCGGTGCGGCGACGATCGTCTTCGAGAACAGCGCGGCGACGGGCAACACCACCGGTATGCCGCACACGTTGACGTTCGCGACCTCCGACCCGGAGTTCAACAACGACGTCCAGCTGAACATCCTGGCCAATCCGGCCGACGCCCAGGGCGGGAAGCACACCGCCGAGGTGACGCTCACCCCGGGCCGCTACTTCTACCACTGCACCATCCCGGGGCACGGGGAGATGCAGGGCATCCTCACGGTGACCGAGGGCGGCGGCGGTGAGGACACCACCGCGCCCGAGGCCACGGCGAAGGTGACCGGTTCGCAGAACGCGGACGGCGAGTACGTCGGTTCGGCGAGCGTCGCGCTCGCCGCCACCGACGAGGGTTCGGGCGTGGAGCGGATCGAGTACGCGATCGGCGCCGACGGTGCCTGGCAGCCGTACACCGCCCCGGTCGTCGTCGACCAGGTCGGCACGCACACGGTGCGCTACCGCGCGCTGGACAAGGCGGGCAACGTATCGGCCGAGCAGAGCGTCGAGTTCACCGTGGCCGCGCCGCAGTCGGACGACACCACCGCGCCGGAGACCTCGGCGACGGTGGCCGGTGAGAAGAACGACGCCGGTGACTACATCGACATGGCGACGGTCACCGTCACCGCGTCGGACACCGGTACCGGCGTCAACACCATCGAGTACGCGATCGGCGCCGACGGCGCCTGGCAGCCGTACACCGGGCCGGTGATGGTGCATCAGGTGGGCACGCACACCGTGCGCTACCGGGCCACCGACAGGGCGGGCAACGCGGCGGCGGCGAAGAGCGTGCAGTTCACGGTCGTCGCCGCTCCCCCGCAGGACACCACCCCGCCGGCGACCGGTGTGACCGTGGAGGGCACCAAGAACTCCGACGGCGCCTACGTCGGTGACGCCAAGGTGACCGTCACCGCCGACGACGGGCACGGAGGTTCCGGTGTCGCCGGTGTCGAGTACTCGCTCGACGGCGGCCCCTACCTGGCGTACACCGCGCCCGTGGTGGTCGACCGGGCGGGCCGGCACACGGTCGCCTACCGGGCGACCGACCGGGCCGGCAACACCTCCGAGCCGCTCACCGTGAGCTTCACGGTGGTCGCGGACGGCGGGGTGCCCGCGCCCAACTGCCCGGAGTACGACGAGCGGTTGACGGTCATCGTCGGCACGGTCGACTCGGGTGTGCCGAACCGGGTCACCAACAGCCGGTGCCGGATCGGTGAGCTGATCGAGGACGAGAAGGAGTGGACCTCCCAGGCGCTGTTCCTCAAGCATGTGAAGACCGTCCTGGACAGGCTCAAGAAGGAAGGGGTCGTCGACCAGCGGGAGTACCGGGCCATCAACAAGGCGGCCCGTCAGTCCGGCATCGGCAAGCCCGGCCAGACCGACGGCTACCGCAAGATCCTGGACGGCAGCCAGGAGTCGTTCGGCAAGTGGGAGCACGTGGGCGGCGGTTCGTTCGCGCTGAACCCGGACGGCTCGATCACCTCCGGCACCTCGCGGGGCGGCCTCGGCATGCTGTGGTTCCCCGAGCGCAAGTACGGCGACTTCTCGCTGAAGCTGCAGTGGCGTGACGACGGTCCGGGCACCGTCAACGCCAACTCCGGTGTGTTCGTGCGGTTCCCGCAGGTCCACGACCACCCGGAGGAGCCGAACCCGGAGTGGGTCGCCATCAAGTACGGGCACGAGGTGCAGGTGTTCGACTCGCCCACCGGCGACATGTACAAGACGGGCTCGGTCTACGGCTTCGACCGGGTCGGTCTGGCCGGCGCGGGCGTGACGCAGAAGGGCACCTGGAACGACTACGAGATCCGGGTGGTGGACCAGCACTACTCGGTCTACCGCAACGGTGTGCTGATCAACGAGTTCGACAACATCGGCGGCCAGGACTTCACCCCGCCGCGCTCGGACGACCCGGGCACGGACGGGCGGCGGTTCGCCTCCGGTTACGTCGGACTGCAGGTGCACAGCACGACGGACGTCGTCTCCTTCCGGGACGTCCGGATCAAGGAGCTGTAGGCGCGTCCCCCGGGTCAGGAGGCCGGAGATTCCGGTTTCCTGGCCCGGCTGGGCTGTACCCGCAGGGGCTCCCCCGGCATCTTCGGATACTCGGGCGGGTACGGCAGATCGCCCAGGCCGTGGTCGTGTTCGTCGCGGCGGGCGAGTTCGAGCAGGGGCTCCAGTGAGAAGGCGTGATCGTCCATGTCCGCGTGCACATCGCCGAGTTCGGCGAAGCGCGCGGGCATGGTCGTGATGTCGAAGTCCCGCGGACGCGCGACGCCGACCTCCTCCCAGCGCAGCGGCGCGGAGACGGGAGCGTGCGGGCGGGGGCGTACGGAGTAGGCGGAGGCGATGGTGCGGTCGCGGGCGGTCTGGTTGTAGTCGACGAAGATGCGTGCGCCGCGCTCCTCCTTCCACCACTTGGTGGTGACCTGCTCGGGCATCCGCCGTTCCAGTTCCCGTCCGGCGGCGATGGCTGCCCGCCGTACCTGGGTGAAGGTCCAGCGCGGCTCGATGGGTACGAAGACATGCAGTCCCCGGCCGCCGGAGGTCTTGGGCCAGCCCCGCAGTCCGCCGAACTCGTCCAGTACGGCGCGCAGTTCACCCGCGGCGCGGACGGCGTCGTCGTAGTCGGTGCCGGGCTGGGGGTCGAGGTCGAGGCGGAGTTCGTCGGGGTGGTCGACGTCGTCGCGGCGCACCGGCCAGGGGTGGAAGGTGAGGGTGCCGTACTGGGCGGCCCACACCACGGCGGCCTCTTCGGTGGGGCACATCTCGTCGGCGCTGCGTCCGCTGGGGAAGGTGATGTGCGCGGTGGGGATCCAGTCGGGCATGCCCTTCGGGGCGCGCTTCTGGTAGAACCACTCGCCGGTGACGCCGTCCGGGTAGCGCTGCAGGGTGGTGGGCCTCTCGCGCAGGGCGCGCAGGATGCCGGGGGCGACGGCCTGGTAGTAGCGGGCCACGTCGAGCTTGGTGTATCCGGGCTCCGGGAAGAAGATCTTCCCCGGACTGGACAGCCGTACGGTCCGGCCCGCCACCTCGAGTTCCACCGCGTCGCCCATGCGAGCCACCGTAGGCGTAACGCGCATAGCGCGCACACCGGGCGGTACCGGGCGCGTGCGCGCAGAATCGGGGCATGGATCTGCCCGTGATGCCGCCCGTCAAGCCGATGCTCGCCACGTCCGTGTCGAAGATCCCGCCGGGGATGCAGTACGAGGCGAAGTGGGACGGGTTCCGGGCGATCGTGTTCCGTGACGGGGACGAGGTCGAGCTGGGCAGCCGTACGGGCAAGTCGCTGACCAGGTACTTTCCCGAGCTGGTGGTGGCGGTGCGGGAGCGGTTGCCCACGCGGTGTGTGATGGACGGGGAGATCGTGATCGCGCGGGAGGGACATCTCGACTTCGACGCGCTGACCGAGCGCATCCATCCGGCGGACTCGCGGGTGCGGACGCTCGCCGAGCGGACGCCGGCCTCCTTCGTCGCCTTCGATCTGCTGGCGCTGGGGGACGAGTCGCTGCTGCAGACCGCGCAGACGGACCGCCGGGAACGCCTGGCCGGGGCGCTGGTGGGGGTACGTCCGCCGGTGCACGTGGCGCCGGCGACGACGGACATCGAGGTGGCGCGGGGCTGGTTCGAGCAGTACGAGGGGGCGGGCCTGGACGGGGTGATCGCCAAGCCGCTGGAGCTGCGCTACCGGCAGGACGAGCGGGCCATGTACAAGATCAAGCACGAGCGCACGGCCGATGTGGTGGTCGCGGGGTACCGGTTGCACAAGAGCGGCCCGGTGGTGGGCTCGCTGCTGCTCGGGCTCCACGACGACCAGGGGCGGCTGCAGCATGTCGGTGTGTCGGCGGCGTTCCCGATGAAGCGGCGGGCGGAGCTGATCGAGGAGCTGGAGCCGCTGCGGATGGCCGACGCGTCGGGGCATCCGTGGGCGGCCTGGGCGGACGAGGCCGCGCACGAGTCGGCACGGCTGCCCGGCGCGCCGAGCCGCTGGTCGGGGCGGAAGGACCTCTCCTGGGTGCCGCTGCGGCCGGAGCGGGTGGCCGAGGTGGCGTACGACCACATGGAGAACGGGCGGCGCTTCCGGCACACCGCCCGCTTCCGCCGCTGGCGCCCGGACCGCACCCCGGAGAGCTGCACGTACGGGCAGCTGGAGGAGCCGGTCCGCTACGACCTCGCCGAGATCCTCGGCGGCGTCTGAGTCAGGGCCGCATCAGCACCTTGACCGCGCCGTCGCGCTTCTCCTGGAACATCGCGTAGGCCTCCGGGCCCTCCTCGAGGGTGACGTGGTGGGTGGCGAAGTCGTCGACGCCGAGCCGGTCCTCGTCGGTGAGGTGGGGGATGATGTCGTCGCTCCAGCGGCGTACGTTCGCCTGTCCCATGCGCAGCTGGATCTGCTTGTCGAACAGGGTGAGCATGGGCATCGGGTCGGCCATGCCGCCGTAGACGCCGACGACCGAGATCGTGCCGCCGCGCCGCACCAGTTCGATGGCGGTGTGGAGGGCGGCGAGCCGGTCGACGCTGAAGCGTTCGGCCATCGGGCCGCTGAGTTTGCGGGGCAGCAGTGCCGAGACGTTCTGCACCATGCGGGCGGCGGCGCCGCCGTGCGCCTCGGTGCCGACGGCGTCGATCACGGCGTCGGGGCCACGGCCGTCGGTCCGGTCGCGGATCGCGGTGACGAGTTCCTTCTCGTCGTCGAAGGACCGCAGGTCGAAGGTCTCCACGCCCCGTTCCTTGGCCCGTTCGAGCCGTTCCGGGACCAGGTCGACGCCGAACACCGTCCCGGCGCCCTGCACCTGGGCCACCCGGCAGGCCATGTCGCCGATGGGCCCGAGCCCGAGCACGGCGACGCTGCCGCCCCGCGGGACACCGGCGTACTCGACCGCCTGCCAGGCGGTGGGCAGGACGTCGGAGAGATAGACGAACCGGTCGTCGGACGGCCCCTCGGGGACCTTGATCGGGCCGTACTGCGCCTGCGGGACCCGCAGGTACTCGGCCTGGGCGCCCGGCACGGCGCCGTACAGCCGGGTGTAGCCGAACAGTGCCGCGCCCATGCCCTCGGCGCTGACCTGGGTGGTCTCGCACTGGGTGGGCAGTCCGGTGAGACACATCCAGCAGTTGCCGCAGGCGATCTGGAACGGCACCACGACCCGGTCGCCGGCCTGGAGGTCGGGCACCGCCGCCCCGACCTCCTCGACGATGCCCATCGGCTCGTGGCCGAGGATGTCGCCCGGTGTCATGAACGGGGTGAGGACCTCGTACAGATGCAGATCGGATCCGCACAGTCCGGTGGACGTGATGCGGATGATCGCGTCCGTCGGCTCCTCGATCCGGGGATCGGGCATGGTCTCCACCCTCACGTCCCGCTTTCCCTGCCAGGTCAGTGCCCTCATCGCCGCCCGCTCCCTTCCGTTGTGGCCGGTGTGCCGCTCGTGCGGTGGGCGTCCGGGTACCCGAGCGGCCGTACACCGAACCGCGGACCGCTGGGCCGATCGGCGGACGTCACCGCGCGGGAACGCCTCTGATCGGCTATGGCCAGTGACTATCGGAAAAGCGCACAATCAAGACAACGGATGATATGAGGCGGGCGCGGTGGCGACGGTGGGCACGGAACAAGGGGCGCGCCGACGGCGCGGCACGGGGGCGAGAGTGCTGGTGGCCGCGTTGCTGGCGGCCGGACTGGCGGCGGGGTGCACGGTGTCGCGGGCGCCGGGCGACGACGGGCGCGGATCGCCCCGGCAGTCGTCCGCCACGCCACGGGAAACGACGCCGAGCGACCCGGAGAGTGAGCCGGAGACCTCTCCGGTGCTGGCTGTGAAGATCGACAACGCGTTCCCGGCCCGGCCGCAGACGGGTCTGGACGCCGCCGACGTGGTCTATGCCGAGCAGGTGGAGGGCGGGCTGAGCCGGCTGCTGGCGGTGTACGCCACCCGGCTCCCGGAGTCCGTGGGGCCGGTGCGCAGCGCCCGTGAGTCGGATCTTGAGCTGCTGCGCCAGTTCGACCGTCCGGTGCTGGCCTTCTCCGGGGCGCAGGGCAAGCTGCTGCCGCTGATCGACCGGGCTCCGCTGGAGGCGGTGACCCCTGAGTCGGAGCCGGACGCCTTCGTCCGGCGCCCGGAACGGTTCGCCCCGCACAATCTGTATCTGCGACCGGACCGGCTCATGAAGGAGCCGCCCGGCGCGGCTTCGCTGACCACCGGATTCCATCAGGGTCCGGCGCCGGCGGGCGGCAGGACGGACGACGAGGTGACGGTCCGCTTCCCGGCGGCCCGCTTCACCTTCACCTGGTCCGGCGCCCGCGACGGCTGGCTGGTCTCCATGGACGGGACTCCGGCGCTCACCCCGGAGGGCGAGCGGCTGGCGCCGCCGACGGTCGTCGTGCAGTACGTGGGCGTGCGCCGTTCCCGGTTCGGGGACTTCCTCGGCAACAACACCCCGTACACCGAGACCGTGGGCTCGGGGAAGGCCACGGTGCTGCGCGGCGGGCAGGCGTACGAGGCGCGGTGGAGCCGTCCGACGGCCGCGGACGGCACGTCGTTCACCACCGGCGACGGCGAGGAGGTGAACGTCGCGCCCGGTCAGGTGTGGGTGGTGTACGCGAAGACGCCCTGAGCGGTACCGGTCAGCGCGGCGCGGCCAGGGAGGGGGCGGGGTCGCGCAGCCCTTCGGCCGCGTCGGCCACCCTGCCGATCAGGTCGATGAACACCGCCTGTTCCTCGGGAGCGAGGGGGGCCAGCAGTACCTGGTTCATCCGGGCGGTGCGCACGGTCAGCCTGCGGTGGGTGCGTACGCCGTCGTCGGTGAGACGCAGCAGGAAGCGGCGGCCGTCCTGCGGGTCGCGGACCTTGTCCAGCAGTCCCCGCCGCAGCAGCCGGGCGATCACCTCGGCGATGGTGGACCGGTCGAGGCCGACCCTCTCCCCCACGGTGCGCTGGTCCAGGCCCGGTTCGGCGACGAGCGCGTTGAGGACCGCGAACTGCGGCGAGGTGGTCTCCTCGGAGACCATCGTGTTCCACAGCAGGTGGTGCGCCTGCTGGAGCCGGCGGGCGAGGTGCCCGGGATGGGTGGTGAGGTCCACGGCGGCCATGCGCTCCCCCGGTTCTTTCGTCGGTGCACTGATCTCTTGCGGGCATCCGAAGAGTACTGGACAGCGGAGCCGTTCCACGTAAATACTCAGTGCGCTGACTAAATGGGTCGTCTCGCTGGGATGGGGTTCCTCGGATGGACAAGGTGGTCGCCTCCGCTGCGGAGGCGGTGGCTGACGTACCGGACGGCGCGTCGCTGGCGGTGGGCGGCTTCGGCCTCAGCGGTGTGCCGAACGTGCTGATCCAGGCGCTGTACGAGCGCGGGACCGGCTCCCTGTCGGTCGTCTCCAACAACTGCGGGGCCATGGAGTCCGGGCTCGCGGTGCTGCTCGCGGCGGGCCGGATCGCCCGGGTGACCGGCTCCTACATCGGCGCGAACAAGGAGTTCGCCCGGCAGTATCTGGCCGGTGAGCTGGAGGTGGAGCTGATCCCGCAGGGCACGCTCGCCGAAAGGCTGCGCGCCGGGGGCGCCGGCATCCCCGCGTTCTACACCCCGGCCGGGGTGGGCACGCAGGTCGCCGAGGGCGGTCTGCCGTGGCGCTACGACGGCTCCGGCGGGGTCGCCCTCGCCTCGCCGGCGAAGGAGGTGCGGGACTTCGACGGCACTCAGTACGTGCTGGAGCGCGGTATCCGCACCGACTACGCGCTGGTGCGGGCGGCGAAGGGCGACCGGCACGGAAACCTCGTGTTCGGCAAGTCGGCCCGCAACTTCAACCCCCTCGCCGCGATGGCGGGCCGGGTGACGGTCGCGGAGGTGGAGGAGCTGGTCGAGCCCGGCGCGATCGATCCGGACGCGGTGCACCTGCCGGGCGTCTTCGTACGGCGGGTCGTCGCGCTCACGCCCGAACAGGCGGCGGACAAGCGGATCGAGCGGCGGACGGTGAGCGGCTGATGGCCTGGACCAGGGAGGAGATGGCCGCGCGGGCGGCCCGGGAGCTGAGCGACGGCCAGTACGTCAACCTCGGCATCGGTCTGCCCACGCTCATCCCCAATCACCTTCCGCCGGGTGTCGAGGTGGTGCTGGAGAGCGAGAACGGCATCCTCGGCACGGGCCCGTATCCCACCGAGGCGGAGGTCGACCCGGACCTGATCAACGCCGGGAAGGAGACCGTCACCGTCCTTCCGGGCGCGTCCTTCTTCGACTCGGCGCTGTCGTTCTCGATGATCCGCGGCGGGCACATCGATGTCGCCGTCCTCGGCGCGATGCAGGTGTCCGGGCGCGGTGACCTGGCCAACTGGGCGATACCCGGCAAGCTCGTCACCGGGATCGGCGGCGCGATGGACCTGGTCCACGGCGCCCGCACGGTGATCGTGGTGATGACGCACACCGCGAAGGACGGCTCACCGAAGATCGTGACCGACTGCGCGCTGCCGCTGACCGGCAAGGAGTGCGTGGACCGGATCATCACCGACCTCGGCGTCCTCGACGTCACCGGGGGCGGACTCGTCCTCGTGGAGACCGCTCCCGGCGTGTCCGTCGACGAGATCACCGCCAAGACCGGAGCCGAACTCACCCTCGGGGAGGGCCTGTCGTGACCGACGTACTCACTCAAGCCGACATCGACCGGGAGATCGCGGCCGAGCACGCCGCGTACGGGAAACGGGTCGCGGACGGGGCCCCCGTCGAGCACCACCCGCGCCGCGACTACGCCCCGTACCGCTCCTCGGTGCTGCGTCATCCGCGGCGGCCGCCGGTCGCCATCGACACAGCCAAGGACCCGGAGCTGGTGGAGCTGTCCTCCCCCGCGTTCGGGGAACGGGACATCACCGCGGTCGACAACGACCTCACCCGGCAGCACCCCGGTGAGCCCATCGGTGAGCGCGTCACCGTCTCCGGGCGGCTGCTCGACCGCGACGGCCGGCCCGTGCGCGGTCAGCTGGTGGAGGTGTGGCAGGCCAACTCGGCCGGCCGGTACGCCCATCGGCGCGAGCAGCACGAGGCGCCGCTGGACCCGAACTTCACCGGCGTGGGCCGCACGCTCTCCGACGAGGACGGCTTCTACCGCTTCACCACGGTCCAGCCGGGCCCGTATCCCTGGCGCAACCACGTGAACGCCTGGCGTCCGGCGCACATCCACTTCTCGGTCTTCGGCTCGGCGTTCACCCAGCGGCTGGTGACGCAGATGTACTTCCCCAACGACCCGCTGTTCCCGTACGACCCGATCCTGCAGTCCGTCACCGACGACGCGGCGCGGCAGCGGCTGGTCGCGACGTACGACCACAGCCTGTCGGTGCCGGAGTTCTCGCTCGGCTACCACTGGGACATCGTGCTGGACGGGCCGCGGGCCACCTGGATGGAAGAGGGACGCTGACACCATGACGCGCATCGACACCGACAACGCGCTGCCCACCCCCTCGCACACCGTCGGCCCCTTCTACGGCTACGCGCTGCCGTTCCCCGGCGGCGAGGACATCGCACCGCTCGGGCATCCGGACACCGTCACCGTGCACGGCCATGTGTACGACGGCGAGGGCCGGCCGATTCCCGACGCGCTCCTGGAGATCTGGGGGCCGGACCCCGCAGGGAACGTGCCGACGGCGGACGGCTCGATGCGGCGGGACCCGGCGAGCGGCGGCTTCCTCGGCCGCAACGGCGTGGAGTTCACCGGGTTCGGGCGGATCCAGACCGACGCGGACGGCCACTGGTACGTCCGTACGCTGCGCCCCGGAGCGCGCGGCCGGAGTGCGCCGTATCTGAGTGTGTGCGTGTTCGCGCGTGGTCTGCTGGTGCATCTGTTCACCCGGATCTACCTGCCGGGCGACGAGGCGGCGCTGGCGGCGGACCCGCTGCTGTCCCGGCTCGACACCGGGCGCCGCGACACGCTGGTCGCGGGCGCGGAGGGCGCCGGCACGTACCGTTTCGACATCCGCCTTCAGGGCGAAGGCGAGACGGTCTTCCTGGAGTTCCAGTGACATCAGCCGATGACACCACCGGTCTGCTCGCCCCCGGGTGGGCCGGCTCCCCCGCCGCCGCCGAGACCGCGGACACGGCGGTCCTGCGGGCGCTGCTCGACGCGGAGGCGGCGCTGACCCGTGCCCAGGCCGCGCTGGGGCTCGCCCCGGAAAGGGCGGCGACGGCGGTGACGGAGGCCGCCGACCCGGCCGGGTTCGCCATCGCGTCCCTCGCCGCGCGGGCGCGGGGCGGCGGCAATCCGGTGATCCCGCTGGTCGCGGAGCTGACCCGGGCGGCCGGCGAGGAGCACGGCCCGTATGTGCACCGGGGGGCGACCAGCCAGGACATCATGGACACGGCGATGATGCTGGTCGCCCGTCGCGCCCTGCGCCCGGTCCTCGCCGACCTGGACCGCTGCGAGCGGGCCCTGGCCCTGCTGGCCGCCGGGCACCGGGACACGCCGATGCCGGGCCGGACGCTCACCCAGCACGCCGTACCGACGACGTTCGGGCTGAAGGCGGCCGGGTGGCGGTCGCTGGTGCTGGACGCGCGGGACCGGGTGACGGCGGTACGCGGCTCGCTGCCCGCCCAGCTCGGCGGCGCGGCGGGGACACTGGCCGCCTTCTCCGCGTACGGTGCCGAGGAGCCGACCGCGCTGCCGGACGCGTACGCCCGTGAACTCGGCCTCGCGAGACCGCTGTTGCCCTGGCACACCCTGCGCACACCGGTCGCCGACCTGGCAGGGTGTCTCGCCTTCGCGGCCGGCGCCCTGGGCAAGCTCGCGGCGGACGTCCTCACCCTGTCCCGTACCGAGATCGCGGAGGTCGCCGAGGGCAGCGGCGGCGGCTCGTCGGCCATGCCGCACAAGGCGAACCCGGTCCGCTCGACGCTGATCGCGGCCGCGGCCCGGCGGGCACCGCAGCTCGCGGCCACGCTGTACGGGTCCCTGGCCGCCGAGGACGAGCGGCCGGCCGGGGCATGGCACGCCGAGTGGGAGCCGCTGCGGGACCTGCTCCGCCTGGTGGGCGGGGCCGCCCGGGACGCGGCCGAGCTGACCGAAGGGCTGCGCGTGTACCCGGAGGTCATGCGCGAGCACCTCGGCCTCACCCACGGGCTGATCGTCTCCGAGCGGCTCTCCGCCGGACTCACTCCGGTCCTCGGCCGCTCCCGCGCGAAGGAGCTGCTGACGGAAGCGGCCCGGCGGGCGTACGAGGAAGGCCGCGAGCTCGGTGAACTACTCGACGAGGAAGAGGAGTTGAAGGGGGTCGACCTCGCCCCTCTGATCGATCCCGCCCGTTACACGGGCTCCGCCGGGCCCCTCACCGACCGTGCTCTGGAGCGACGTTGACCGACCGACTTCTCAACCACCTTGCAGAGGGCCCCGCTTCGGCTCCCCCGCTCCTGCTCGGGCCCTCGCTCGGCACGTCGTACGCCCTGTGGGACAGGGTGGCGCCCGAGCTGTCGGCCGGGCACCGGGTGGTCCGCTGGGATCTGCCGGGACACGGGGGCTCGGCGGCGGGGCTGATCGGTGCCGGTGCGACCGTCGGCGACCTCGCCTCCCTGGTACTCACGCTCGCCGACGCCCTCGGCATCGGGCGGTTCGCGTACGCGGGTGTGTCGCTGGGCGGCGCGGTCGGGCTGCATCTGGCCGTGCACCATCCCGACCGGTTGTCGTCGCTGGCCGTGATCTGTTCCTCGGCGCATTTCAACGGCGCCGGGCCCTGGCGCGAGCGGGCGGCGCGGGTGCGGCGCGAAGGGCTCGGCGGCCTCGCGGACGGCGCGGACGCCCGCTGGTTCACGGCCGGGTTCACCGTGCCGCGGCTGGTCCGGGACCACCGGGAGGCCGACCCGGAGGCGTACGCCGCCTGCTGTGACGCGCTCGCCGCGTTCGATCTGCGGGACCGGCTGGCCGAGGTCTGTCTGCCGACGCTGCTGATCGCGGGGCGGGAGGACCCGGCGACACCCCCCGAGCATCTGCGGGAGATCGCGGACGCGGTACCGGACGCCACGCTGGTGGAGCTCCCCGGGGCCTCGCACCTGGCGCCCGCGCAGCGGCCCGGGGCGGTACTGACGGCGCTGCGGGCGCACTTCGACGGGACCGCCCGGCGTGGCATGGAGGTGCGCCGGGAGGTGCTGGGCGACGCGCACGTGGACCGGGCGCAGGCGCGGCAGACGCCGTTCACGGCCCGCTTCCAGGACTTCATCTCCCGCTACGCCTGGGGGGAGATCTGGACCGACCCGACCCTCACCCGCCGCGAACGCAGCATGATCACGCTCACGGCGCTGGTCGCGCACGGCCACTACGACGAACTCGGCATGCACGTCCGCGCGGCGCGCCGCAACGGGCTCACGCCCGAGGAGATCGGCGCGGTGCTGCTCCAGACGGCCGTGTACTGCGGGGTCCCGGCGGCCAACTCGGCGTTCGCGACGGCCCAGCGGGTCCTGGCGGAAGAGGACGAGTAACCACTGCGGCCCTAGCGTGGACCCACGCCCGTCCCGAGTTCCTGTGCGGCCTGCTTCGCCAGGGCGTCCGCGCCGCAGGAGCGGGCCAGGGCCAGTCCGCGTTCCAGGTCGGGAACGGAACGGGCGAGGATGCCGTACTCGACGCGGGCCGCGGCGTGTTCGTACTGGCAGGGCGAGGACTCCAGGTAGGTGACCGCCTGGGCGGCGAGACGGACCGCGCGCTGGCCGGTCTCCAGAGCGGCGGCGACCCGCAGGGCCTCGCCTATCGCGGTGTCCGTGCCGAGGCGTTCGGCCCGCCGGCGGAGATCGACCGCCAGCCGGGCGGCGCGCACCGGGTCCTCCGTGACGAGGGCGCGGGCGAGATCCGCGGCGCAGGACACATGCACCGGGTGGTGGTGGCCGCGCGCGGCGGCCGCCTTCTCCGCCGCCTCCAGTTCGTTGACCCCGTCCTTGGTGCGGCCGACGGCCAGCAGCAGCCGGCCGCGTACCGAACGCGGGTCGGGCAGCACGACGGTGGACGGGTAGGGCGGGGCGAATCCGTGCCGCTCGGCGACCTCCCACGCCTCGTCGACATGGCCGCGGGCGAGCAGGGTGTCGACGAGGTTGCAGGTGGCCGTCCAGTACAGGGGCAGTCCGCGGCCCACGCGTTCGGCCAGGCGCAGGGACTCGCGCAGTGAGGTCTCCGCCGCCTCCAGCCGGCCCCGTCTGCGGTGCCCGAGGCCCACATAGGCGTGCGCGAGAGCCAGGTGGCCGCCGCCCCAGCCCGCCGTGTCGTAGGCGAGCAGGGCCTCGTTGTAGAGGCTCTCGGCGCGGTCGAGGCGGTCGGTGTAGGCGTAGGAGCTCGCCAGCATCAGCAGGAGTTCGACGCCCCACTCGGAGTCGGTCCAGCCGAGGCCCGGCGCCAGGCGCCCGTTGACGAGGGCGCGGTCGCAGACCTCGACGATCTCCTCGGCGTTCTCACCGCGCATCATGGCGTCGAAGCCGCGCAGGATCAGCAGCACGCGTTCGGAGTTGTCACGGCCGGTGCAGGTGGCGGCGAGTTCGGCCAGCCGCTCGGAGCGGCCGGGTGAGCCGGCCTCCCCGGCGAGCAGGCCCTCCCACATGAACTGCACCGCCCGCAGCCGCAGTTGGCCGGGGCCGGGCTCCAGACGGGCGGCCTCCGCCTCGACGGTGCGGACGGCCTCGTCCATCTGGTTGTTGTGGAGCAGCGCCTGGGAGAGCCGGACCACGGCGTCCACCCGGCGGTCGCCGTCGAGGCCGGGCATGCCGAGGGCGGCCCGCAGATGGCCGATGGTGCGGGCGGGCGCGGTGAGGAAGGTGGCGCAGCCCAGTTCGTAGAGGACATGGGCGTGGATCTCGGGGCGGGGCGGTTCCTCCAGGGCGCGTTCCAGGCAGCGGCGGGCCGCGTCGGGGGCGCCGACGGCGACATGTTCGCGGGCGGCCTCGCGCAGTTGCCAGACCAGTTCCTCGTCGTCGTCCGGGTGGACCTCGAGGAGATGGCGGGCGGCCGCCGCCGCGCCGCGTCCGGAGTCGGTGACGATCCGGGCGGCGATGCCGTGCATGGCGCGGCGCAGGGCGTCGGGGATGGAGTTGTAGACGGCGGTGGCGATCAGGGGGTGGACGAACTCGAGGTCGCCGGGTGTGCCGCGGCCCGCGCCGGACGGGTCGGGGGTGGTCAGGATGCGGGCGCTGCGCAGGAGTTCGGCGCAGCGGGCGGCCGAGTCGGCTTTCAGCGTGGCGAGTTCGGCGACCAGGTCGACGGTGATGTCGTTGCCGAGGATGGCGGCGGCCCAGGCGAACCGGGTGGCGTCTATGCCGAGTTGTTCGAGGCGGGCGACGAGTCCGCCGCCGCGGGCCGAGCGGTTGAGGTCGCGCAGTTCACCGGCGTGGGCCTCGACGGGTTCGAGTTCGCTGTCCTGGACCTTGGCGAGGAGTTCGACGGTCTCGTAGGGGTTGCCGCCGGTGACGGCCCAGACCTCGCGGCAGAACGCGGCGTCGGCATGAGTGCCCAGGGCGGCGCGGGTGAGTCCGGCGGCGGCCTCCGGGTGAGGGCGCTGAGGACGGTGACGGGGCGGTGGGCCGCGGCGGCGACGGCGTCGAGGTGGCCGGCGCTCACTCCGGAGATCTCGCCAGGACGGCGGGCGACCACGACGAGGACGGACAGGTCGGCGAGGCGCTCGGCGAAGACGGCCAGCCAGTGCAGGGTCTCCTGGTCGGCCCAGTGGGCGTCGTCGATCAGCAGGACCAGCGGCCAGTCCCGGTGGGCCAGCCGGCCCACCGCGGCGACCAGTCCCTCGCACACGCCCTGCGGGTCGGCGTGGCCCTCGCCGGGGTCGGTGATGCCGAGGGCGGGGCCGGCGATGCCGTACCAGTCGCCGAGGTAATCGCGTGCCTCCTCCGGCAGCATCGACACCAGGGCGGGCTGCAGCAGCCTGCGGACGACGTTGAAGGGGACGGAGCGCAGGGTCTCGCCGCCACGGGCCGACCACACGGTGCAGCCTCGCTGTTCGGCGATGCGGCGGGTCTCGGCGAGCAGCGCGGTCTTGCCGAATCCGGCCTCGCCGCGGAGCACCAGCAGACTGCCCGGCGAGGAGCGGTCCGCGCACAGCGTGTCGATGGCCTCCGCGATGGCGGCGAGTTCCTCGTCGCGCTCCCACAGACCCGCCGTGGGGGCGCCCGGGGGCCGTACCTCCGTCATCCCGCTACCTCCCCGAGTCGCCCGAATGACGTACAGAGGTCGAGCGTAGTCCCCCGGCCGTCCGAGCGGTGCCTGCTCGTGGCACGTGTTGCCGTGAAGGGTGACATGCACGCCGGAAGTCGACGCATACCGCTCCCCACCAGGGCTCCCTTCGGTCAACAGCTGTCAAGGGCAGGGGAGATGGGGATTTCCGGGGTGGGCCGGGCGGTGGTGTGACGGGGCTCTCTCATCCGGCTTTCACCGACGCCTCATACGGTGGGGGCATGACGCAGGTGACTCCTCCCGGGTGGTACCCCGACCCCGGGCAGACGAATGAGGGGCCGGCCACCGAGCGCTGGTGGGACGGCAGGGCCTGGACGGAGCAGGTCCGTCCGGTGGGGCAGGCCGCCGCCCCTTGGGGTCCTCCGGCGCCCGGCGGGCCGGCGTATCCGGCCTATCCGGCGTATCCCGCCGCGCCCCCGCCCGGACGGAGCCGGCGGGTGCGCAACGGGATAGCCGTGGCGGTGGCCGTCGCCGTGCTGGCGAGTATCGGTGTGGGTGTGTACGCGCTGACGGACGACGGCGGGGGCGGCGGGAACGCGGCCTCACAGGGGCCGGACGGCCGGGACGGCGGGCCCTTCGGCGACTCGGGCGGCGGGTCCGGCGGCGACCGGGGCGGCTCCGGCGGTTCCGGTGGTTCCGAGGGGGACGAGCCGGGCCCCGAGGGGTCCGAGGCGCCGCGGATCGAGAGCGGGTCGGTGACCGACGGGCTGAGCGGGATCAGTCTGCCCATCCCGGACGGCTGGTACGGCCAGGAGCTGGAGGTCGGCGCCTCGGTGACGTCGGAGAACGCGTACGACTGTCCCGGCGACACCTCGAAGACCTGCACCAAGGGCGGGGCCTACTCGGCGCCGGCCCTGGCGTTCGGACTCAAGGGCACCACCGCCGAGGAGGTCGCCAAGGAGGACATCACCGCCAACGCGGAGCAGAGCTACGGCGGCGACTCGTACGGGAGGATCACCTCGCACGACGTTCTCGCGTCCGAGGCCGTGACCGTGGCCGGACAGAAGGGCTATCTGGTGCGCTGGAAGGCGGTCACCAGCAAGGGCTCCGACGGGTATGTGCAGTCGCTGGCCTTCCCGTCCCCCGCGCAGCCTCGGCAGATCGTCGTGGTGCGCTTCGGGGTGGACACCGACCAGAAGGAGTCCGTCCTCGACGAGATCACGAAGGGCATCGAGGTGTCGTCGGGCGGCGGCAGCGGCCAGGACGTCTGACGCCCCACGTACGACGGCCGGGTGGGACACCCTCCGCTCAGAGGTGTCCCACCCGGCCGGCGTGAGCGCCGCCCCCGTCCCCACGGTGCGGCGCGGCCAGGCCTCCGCCGTACGGTCATGCCGTCGGCGGCGGCCTGCGTCTCATTCGAGGCCGAGCGCCGGCAGTACGGCGGCCTCGACGAAGCGGATCAGATAGTCCGGGTCCGCGTTCCGCCCGTCCAGGATGGGGCGGACCCGGAGCACGCCGAAGAGCTGTGCCGGGATGTACTCCAGCGCCGCGTTCTCCGCGGCGACCTCCCCGCGGTCGACGCCGCGCCGCAGGATCTCCTCCAGCGCGGTGATCTCCGGGTCGACCAGCGCCTCGCGCAGCGCCTGCGCCAGCTCTTGGTCCTGGATGACCGCGTGCCCCAGCGCCTGGAGCAGCGTGGTGTCCTTCGGCGACCACTCCCCCGCGCACCGCGCCGCCTCGCGCAGATCACCGGCGAGGCTGCCGGTGTCGATCCCGGCGAACCGGGCCCGCCGGCTGGAGCGCAGGGCCGCGGCGACGAACTGCGGCTTGGTCCGCCACTGCCGGTACAGGGTGGACTTGCTGCACCGCGTACTGGCGGCGACGCCCTCCATGGTGACGGCGTCGTAGCCGCACTCGCGGATCTGGTCCAGCACGGCGTCGAAGAACTCCCGCTCACGCTCCGGCGTGATCTTGGAGCGGCGCGAGGTTCCGACCGGCCCGGGTCGGTCCGCGTCCTGCGACGTCATCGGCTCGGCTCCTTGCCTCTCGGGTGAGACCCACTTCATCGATACGCCAGTGTACCGGTACACGCCCGTATCGGTACACTGGCGTATCGGTACGGACTCGTATCGATAAGATTCGGTCAGTGAAAGGGCCGGGGGATGAATGCCCGCAAGGAGCCTGAGGCGGTAGGGCGCGCCGCGTCGGCGCGCCCGCCGCTCGTCCGTGAACTCCTCCTGGTGACGGCGCTCTTCCTCGTCTACAAGCTCGGGCGGCGACTGGCGTCCGGCCACACCGGCGCGGCATTCCGCAACGGCCACGAGGTGTGGGACCTGGAGCGGGCCCTGCGCCTGCCGGGCGAGGGTGCGGTGCAGTCCCTGCTGCTGCACGGCGACGGGCTCGCGCACGCGGCGAACGTCTACTACGCGGCCGTCCACTTCCCCGCCACCGTGGCCTTCCTGGTCTGGCTCTATCTGCGCCGCCCCGTCCACTACGTGTGGGCGCGGCGGGTGCTGGCGACGGTCACCGCCGCCGCGCTGATGCTGCATCTGGCGTTCCCGCTCGCCCCGCCCCGGATGCTCGCCGTGACGGGGCTCGTGGACACCGCGCGGGTGTACGGGCCGTCGGTGTACGGCCCGCCGGCGACGGACGGGCTGTCGAACCAGTTCGCGGCGATGCCGTCGCTGCACTTCGGGTGGGCGCTGATGGTCGCGGTCGGGCTGATCGTCACCACGCGCGCGCGGTGGCGCCCGCTGTGGCTGGCGCATCCGCTGCTGACGCTGCTGGTGATCGTGGGGACGGCGAACCACTTCTGGCTGGACGCGGTCGTGGCGGCGGCGCTGCTGGGGGCGGCGCTCGTGCTGCTACGGGTGCCGCGGGGTCCTTTTGGGGGAGCCGGGCGGATCGTCCGGGCCCGTCATGTGCCGGCGGGGCGGCGGGCGCTCGTGGGGGCGGGACGGTGAGCGCCGTTCTCGTGGCCGTGCTGCTGTCGCTGGTGTCCGCCGTCGCGTACGCCGCCGCGGCGGTGGCGCAGGAACGGCTGGCCTCCCGGTCCGGCGGCACGCTGCGGGTGCTCGGCGACGGTGCGTGGTGGTGGGCGGTCGCGCTGAACGCCTCGGCGGCGCTGCTGCACGTGGTGGCGCTCGGATACGGCCCGCTCACCGTGGTCCAGCCGCTGGGCGCGCTGACCCTGGTCGCGGCCGTGCCGATGGGGGCGCGGCTCGCGGGGCGGCGGGTGCGGGCGGTGGAGTGGCGGGGTACGGCGCTGACGCTGGCCGGGCTGGCGGCGGTGCTGGTGACGGCGTCCGGGCCTGCGCCGGACCATGCGCTGAGCGCGCGGGAGGCGCTGGTCGTCGCGGGCGGTACGGCGGCCCTGATCGGCCTGCTGTCCTGGCCGGGCACCCGGCCCGGCCTGCGGCACGCGACGGCGTCGGGGATCGCGTCAGGGGTGGCGTCGGCGCTCACTCAGACGGTGATGGTCGGGTCCGGTCCGCTGCCGGAGGTGGTCGTGGTGGCGGTTCTGGTGGCCGCCTTCGCGGTGAGTGGCCTGCTCCTGTCCCAGACGGCCTACCGCGACGGCCTGGGCGCGCCGCTGGCGGTGGTCACCCTGACCAACCCGTTGGCGGCGGCGGTTCTGGGGGCCACCCTCCTCGGCGAACGCCTGAACGGCGGGCCGGCGGGGGTGCTGCTGGCGGCTGCCGGCGCGGCGGTCGCCGCCCGGGGGGTACTCCTGCTGACCCGGACGACGGGTGCGCCCGGTGCGCGGGCGCGCGCGGTTGTGTCGCGCCGGCGCACCGGCGTGCGCCCACCCCCCAACTCCCCCGCTCCCGCAGGCAACCGTCCCGCCACCCCGACCCCTCCCTCACCGCCCGTTCCCGCGGGCAATCGTGCCGCTGGGGCGGGAGGCTGGGGCGGTCAGGCTGGGGACAGGGCCGGGTCGCTGGTGCTCGGGCGGCCTGTTTCCACGTGGCCCGCGAAGCGGCGCAGGTAGGTCGCATCGCCCGTGGACGTGATCGTCAGGTCGTACCAGTGGTGGCTCGCGTGGAGCCGGACCGTGCGGTGGCTCCTCCCGCCGGGACGCAGCGCCACCACGGAGTGAACGGCGCCGTACGCGTCGGATACCCGCAGCCGTACCGCCTCGGCCCCCTCGTTGACGAACGTCAGCCGGATGTCCTCCCCGGTGTGGCGAGCCGTCACCTCGCACCCCGCCACCCCGTTCGCCCCCCGGAACTCGCGGAGGAACCCGTTCGGACCGTGCACGGTCAGGTCGTACGCACCCCCCGAGTACGCGGAGTTCCATGTGTCCGCGATCTCCGTGCCCGCCTCCGTCGTATACGTCCACGGCCCGTCCGTACGATTCCCGGACGTGACGAGGAACGCCGCCCCCGTCCGCGCCCCGGACGCGAAGGTGAGCGTGAACCGACCGGTCGCCGCGTCCACCGCACCGTCCACCGCCGGCGCGTACCGAAGCGGCCGTGCCGGCCGCACCCCCCGCTCCTGCCGGGGCATCCCCGCGTCCACCGGCGGCGTCGGCCGGTAGTCGGGGTGCCGGTCCCGGTCCGGCGGCTCGTACCCGTCGGTGTCCGGCAGCCGGGCCGGCCTGCCGTCCCTGCGGGAGAAGTCGAAGGCTGAGGTCAGATCACCGCAGATCGCCCGCCGCCACGGCGAGATCTGCGGCTCGCGCACCCCGAAGCGGCGCTCCATGAAGCGGATCACCGAGGTGTGGTCGAACGTCTCGGAGCAGACGTAACCGCCCTTGCTCCAGGGCGAGACGACCAGCATCGGCACACGCGGGCCGAGCCCGTAGAACCCCTCGCGGTGGGTGGCGCTGCCCTCGAAGACGTCCAGCGACACGTCGACGGTGGAGCGGCCCCGCGCCGCGGACTTCGGCGGCAGCGGCGGCACCACGTGGTCGAAGAACCCGTCGTTCTCGTCGTACGTGATGAACAGTGCGGTCTTCGCCCACACCTTCGGATCGGAGGTGAGCGCGTCCAGGACCTGGGATATGTACCAGGCGCCGTAGTTGGACGGCCAGTTGGAGTGCTCGGAGAAGGCCTCGGGCGCGGCGATCCACGAAACCTGCGGCAGCCGCCCGGCCTTGACGTCCGCGCGGAGCCGGTCGAAGTATCCGTCGCCGTTCTTGACGTCGGTGCCGGTGCGCGCCTTGTCGTACAGCGGGTCGCCGGGCTCGGCGTCACGGTACCTGTTGAAGTACAGCAGCGAGTTGTCGCCGTAGTTGCCACGGTAGGCGTCGGAGATCCAGCCCCAACTGCCCGCCGCGTCCAGTCCGTCGCCGATGTCCTGGTAGATCTTCCAGGAGATCCCGGCCTCTTCGAGCCGTTCGGGGTACGTCGTCCAGTCGTAGCCGAGTTCCTCGTTCCCGAGGACCGGTCCGCCGCCCCTGCCGTCGTTGCCGGTGTGGCCCGACCACAGGTAGTAGCGGTTGGGGTCGGTGGAGCCGATGAAGGAGCAGTGGTAGGCGTCGCAGACGGTGAAGGTGTCGGCGAGCGCGTAGTGGAAGGGGATGTCCTCACGGGTCAGGTACGCCATCGTGGTGGTGCCCTTGGCGGGCAGCCAGCGGTCGTACCTGCCGTCGTGGTAGGCCTCCTGGCCGTCGGGCCAGCTGTGCGGCAGCCCCTCCAGGAACTGCATGCCGAGGTCGTCGGCCGCCGGGCGGAACGGCAGGACCTCGGTGCCGTCGCTCTTGGTCTGGTGCCACACCGGCCTGCCGCCGTCCAGGCGCACCGGGTGCGGGTCGCCGAAGCCGCGGACGCCGCGGAGACTGCCGAAGTAGTGGTCGAAGGAGCGGTTCTCCTGCATCAGGACGACGATGTGCTCGACGTCCTCGATCGACCCGGAGCGATGGTTCGCGGGAAGCGCGGCGGCCCGCTCGATGCTCGCGGACAGGGCGCTGAACGCCGTGGTGGCGCCCGCGAGCTGGAGGAATCGGCGCCGGTTGACTTCGGGCATGGGTGAGGCCTCTCGGACGGTGCCGGACAGTGTCGGGGTGCGCGCGAGAGGAGTGTTTCAGGGGTGGCGAACGTCAGGGAAGGGTGCCATGGCGCGGGTGTGAAGGTCGCCGGTACGTGAGGTGCGCCGCGGTGTCGCGGGCGTCCCCGGGGTCAGGTGTCCTGCTCCGCGTCGAGCCGGGCGACCAGGCCGCGCAGGACCGGGCCGTACTCCGGGTGCGCGAGGGCGGACGCCATCTGGGCGACGAGGTAGTCGGCCGGGTTGCCGGTGTCGTACCAGCGGCCCTTGATGACCTGTCCGTACACGGCGCGGGTGGTGGCGTAGGCGTTGATGGCGTCGGTCAGATAGACCTCGCCCGTGCGGTGCTCGTACCAGCGGCGGGTCTGCTCGCGCAGTTCGTCGATGATGCCGGGCGTGACGACGTAGCCGCCGATGGCCGCGTACGAGGAGGGCGCGGCGGCGGGCTCCGGTTTCTCCATCAGGCCGGTGATCCTCAGCTGGCCGTCCCCGAGGTCCTCCTTGACGACGGGGACGCCGTAGCGCTGGGACTCGGCGGGGTCCATCGGCATGAGGGCCAGCACGGGGCAGCCCGTCTGCTCGTAGGCGCGGATCAGCTGCTGGGCGCGGGGGACCTCGGCGACGAAGACGTCGTCGGGCCAGAGCACCAGGACCGGCTCGTCACCGAAGGTGCGGGCGGCGTTGAGCACCGGGGTGCCGTTGCCGTAGGGGCCGTACTGGTCCAGATAGGTGATGTGGCCCCGGCGGGCCAGCTCCGCGATCTCCTCCACCGCGTCCGCGTAGGCCGTCTTGCCGTCCTCGCGGAGCTGTGCGACGAGGGCGGGGCTGGGGCGGAAGTGGTCCTGGATGAGGCTCTTGCCGCCGGAGACGACGATGGTGATGTCGGTGATGCCGGAGTCCACCAGTTCGCGCACGGTGTGCTCGATGACCGGCTTGTCGCCGACGGGGAGCATCTCCTTCGGTGTCGCCTTCGTCAGGGGCAGCAGGCGGGAGCCGAGACCGGCGGCGGGGATCACCGCCCTGCGGATCGTCGGGGACATCGGCTTCCTCCCGGTCGGGCGGCACGGCACACCTCGACGCTATCAATGGCCGGGGCCGGTGCGTCGGACCATGACGAAGAGACGGGGCCTGGCACGCACACCCCACTGCCACTGCCAAGGGCTCGGGAGGTGACCCCCGCCGCGCACGAGTCCGGTGCCGGCCCACAGGTTGGGGCGGATGCTCGTCCCGCCCGGGGTCCGCCCCCGTGCCGGACGAGCATCCGCTGCTCACCCGGTCGCCGCCAGCAGGGTCGTGCGGCCGCCCAGTGCGGCCGAGAACTGGTCGGCGACCTGGGCCAGTGCCTCGGCCGAGCCCGGTGCGACGGTCAGTGTGCCGTCGTCGGCCACCGTGATGTCCTTGTCGAGCGTGAACCAGCCCGGGGTGATGTGGGCCGGGCCCATGGAGGCGAGCACCGGGCGCAGGGCGTAGTCGATGGCGAGGACGTGGGCGGTCGTGCCGCCGGTGGCCAGCGGGAGGACCGTCTTGCCCGTCAGGGCGTACTGCGGGAGCAGGTCGAGCAGCGACTTCAGCAGCCCTGAGTAGGCGGCCTTGTAGACGGGGGTGCCGATCACCACTCCGTCCGCCTGCTCGAACAGGGCACCGGCGCGGACGATCGCCGGGTGGCCGAAGTCGGCTCCGAGCAGCGCCTCGGCGGGAAGGGTGCGGACGTCCAGCGCGATCACCTCGTGTCCCTGGGCGGTGAGCCGCGCGTCCAGGTGGCGGAGCAGCCGGGCGGTGCGGGAGGTGGCGGAGGGGCTTGCGGAGACGGACAGGATCGTGGCCATGCGAGGACCTTTCGGTTCGTCGTTCCAGGTGCGGCACGCCACGCGGGCAGGGCGAAAGGGCTCCGCGGACATCGGACGTGCCGGGGTGGCGTTTCCGGGAAGGCCGTCGTCATGACGGAGGCGTCCGGACCGGAACGCACGGGGGAAGTCATGGAGGGAGCGAGTGGGAGGGGTCCCTCAGGGGTTGCCCTCGGGTGCGCTCAGACGCGACGGCGACAGAAGGCGCTGGAGACACGCGCGAGGTCGACATGGCGTCGCCGCGTGAGGTCCTGTCGCTTCATACCGTGGATCGAACCAGGGGAGAGTCGGGCCGGTCAAGAACGCCCCGGGGGGATTTCACATGCTGAGAGCCGGTACGGCGGTGTGTTCCCGGGCATCGGCCCGGTGCGCCGACGAACCGGGCGTCGAGTCGGTTCCGGGACGCGGGTCGGCGCCGCCTCCGTCCGGTGGAACGTCTAACGGGCCGCGTGTGCCGCCCAGTCCAGGATCCGGACCGCCGCTCCGGCGGCCTCCAGGCCCTGGCAGCGGGCGCGATGACGGCGTTCGATGCCGTCGAGGTCGAGGTGGGCGCCGAACGCCGGGTGGGCGGTGAGACGGCGGGCGTAGGTCCACAGGGCCGGGTGGCCGGCGATGCGCCGGACGGCCGAGGCGTCCAGGTGGTGGCGGTGCACGGTGTCGAGTTCGACCAGCGTGACCCACAACTCGACGTCGGCGGCGGTGACTTCGTCGCGGATCAGATACGTCCGCCCGACCAGCCGGCGCTCCAGCGCACCGAGCGCCTCCAGCAGCGTTCCGAGCGCCGCGTCACGCTCGGCCTGCTCGCCGCCCGCCGCACCGGCGCGCTGGGCGGCCTCCTCGATGCCCCGCGCGCACATCCGCTCGACGCCCTCGATCTCCGACTCCGCGCCGCACGGGTAGGGCGAGGGACGGTCGCTGTCGAACCTGCGGGCGAGGTCGCGCATGATGTCCGGGGCGTGGGTGCTGACGATCCTTCCGGACCAGGCGTCGCTGAGCACCAAAGCGGCGGCCGGTCCGGTGTACCGGTGGGCGCTCGCCTCGTACAGCGGGCGCAGAGCCGGGTGGACGCCCTCGGGGCAGTCGGGCACGGCGGGCAGGTAGGCCGCCGGACAGACGGTGTCCAGGCCGAGCAGGCTGTGGAGGACGGCGATGCGCAGGCCGTCGGGCCAGGCGGTCGCCAGATGGAGGCGGTAGCGGCCGGGGACGGCGTAGTGGCCGCTGCGCGCGTCCCTGCCGATGCGGCCGCGGAAGGCGGGTGCGGGCAGGTCGGACACGTGTGCGGCCGGTGGTGTGACGATCATGACTCTCCCCGAGAGCGGGCGCGGAGGTGCGCGCGGCGGAAGCGGCGTCGGGCCTGGGGGTGTGATCGGGAGATCCCCTCGTCCGCCCGGAGGGGGCGGACCGGCGTGCGCGTCGGGCGCCGTCGGGCGGGAGGGGCGCCGGGTCAGCCCTCGGGCCCGAGGGCGCTGCAGACGCGGAGCAGATCGATGTGCCGACGGGAGGTCAGAAGAGGCGAACGGCCGGCTCGTGCGGTGGCCGGATCAGCACGCCTCATGTTTCCCTACCCATTCACTAGGATTCCCCGGCGAGTGTCGATCGGGCCGCCGCCGTCGTCAAGAGGACCGTCCCGCATCGCGGACGGTCCGGGCCGGCCGGCGGCCGTTCGGGCATGGCGTCACGCGGGGGTGCCGAGCGGCGGGTGCTCGAGCACGCGGGGCCTGTACTCGACCAGCTGGATGCGGCCGTCGAAGGTGCGGTGCCCGGTCATCTCGAGGGCGACGTCCGGATAGCCGTCGTAGATGCGTTCCCGGCCCGTGGCCCCGGTGATCACCGGGAACATCACGACCCGGAAGCGGTCGACGAGTCCGGCCCGGAGCAGGGACCGGCTCAGGCTGAGGCTGCCGATCGTGCTGAGGAGCCCCGAACCGTCCGCTTTCATGGCGCGGACCGCCTCGACGGCGTCGTCGCGGACGAGCGTGGAGTTGGCCCACGTCAGCGGATCCTCGAGCGAGGAGGAGAACACCACCTTGGACGCCTGCGTGAGCTCGTCGACGGACGCCTCTTCCTCCGGCCTGAAATCGTCCTGGCCGGCCGGGACCTCGCCTGCGGCGAAGCCCGACATCAGGCGGTAGGTGTTCGCTCCCATCAGATAGGTGACCTCGGGCTGCTCCCCCAGCCACGCGAGGTACTCCGGGCCTTCGAGCCCCCAGAATCCGGGCCATCCCTCTCCCGACGCGTAGCCGTCGAGCGAGGTGATGAAGTCGACGAGAAGCTCCGACATGACAGTGTCCTTTCCACGGGGTGTCACGAGCTTGGACCGGCCGGGGGACGCAAACTCATCGGCCGCGCCGTGGAGCGACGCGAAAGTCCCTGACGCCACGGGGATCGCGCGTACGGCGACGGGGTCTCGGCGTTGCCGTACGGACCGCGCGCCGCGCGTTCCGCGGGCGCACCTGAACTCCGCCGGGACCGCCGCGGGAAACGCGGGTCCCACGGGACCGTGCCTGGAGCGCCGTCCGAGAAGCCGGGCTCAGCCGCCGCGCCGCACCCGGGCCGCCGCGCGGGCCTCCGCGAGCTTGCGGGCCTCGCCGCTCTTACGGGACGGCCTGCCACCGGAGCCGCCCCGCGCGTCCTTGGTGCTGCCCAGGCCGCGGAACGGGGCGTTGTGGTTCTTGGGCCCGGGTGCGGCCCGGCCGCCGTCGAGAGGCTGCCCGGAGGGTGCCCTGGCGCCGGTGATCCGGCTCAGCTCGGCCTCGCCCGACCGCACTTTGGTGACCTTGGGAACGACGCCGGCGTCCGCCATGACCTGGCTCGTCTCGCGGAGCTGTCCCGACAGGACGAGCGTCACGGCGGTGCCGGAGCGGCCGGCCCGGGCCGTTCGGCCCGCGCGGTGCAGGTAGTCCTTGGGGTCGGTGGCCGGGTCGACGTTGACCACGAGGTCGAGGTCGTCGACGTGCAGGCCGCGTGCGGCGACGTTCGTCGCGACCAGTGAGGTGACCTGCCCGCTCCTGAACTGGGCCAGGGTCCGGGTGCGCTGCGGCTGGGACTTCCCGCTGTGCAGGGCCGCGGCGGCCACGCCGCTGGCCCGCAGATGCCGCGTGAGCTGGTCGACGCCGTGTTTGGTGTCCCGGAACAACAGGACGCGGCCGTCGCGGGCGGCGATCTCCGTGGTCACGGCGTACCGGTCGGGACCGTGCACGACGAAGACGTGGTGCTCGATCGTGGAGACCGCGCTGGACGAGGGGTCCACGGAGTGGACGGCGGGGTCGCGGAGGTAGTCCCGCACCAACTGGTCGACATCGCGGTCCAGGGTGGCGGAGAACAGCATGCGCTGCCCGTCGGGACGCACCTGGTCCAGGATCTCGGTGACCTGCGGCAGGAACCCCATGTCACACATCTGGTCGGCCTCGTCCAGGACCGTGATGCGCACCCGTCCCAGCCGGCAGCCCTTGCGGTCGATCAGGTCGTGCAGCCGGCCGGGCGTGGCGACGACGATCTCGGCGCCGTCCCGCAGCACGGCGGCCTGCCGTCCGATGGACACACCGCCCACCACGGTCGCGAGCCGCAGCCGAAGCGCCTCGGCGTACGGCGTGAGCACCTCGCCGACCTGCTGCGCCAGCTCCCTGGTGGGCACCAGAACCAGCGCCAGCGGCTCCTTGGGCTGCGCGCGCCGCCCGGCCGTCCGGGCGAGCATCCCCAGACCGAAGGCGAGCGTCTTGCCGGATCCGGTGCGGCCCCGGCCCAGGACGTCCCGTCCCGCGAGCGCGTGGGGCAGTGCCGCCGCCTGGATGGGGAAGGGCACCGTCACATCGTGCTCGGCGAGCACGCGCAGGATCTCGGCCGGCAGCCCCAGCTCCGCGAAGGACGACGCCGGAGGCAGGGCCGCGGCGGCACCGGACACCTCGTCCTGCCGCTGGTCATCGGCACGTGCTGATTCGCTCATAGAAGGCCTTCCTCCACAGGGACCGTACCGAGGAAGGCGCGGCGGGGACGCGGTCACCGGCCAGGGGCCCCGCACCGGGCACCGACACAGCGACGCTGCAAACGCCACACGCTAGCACGGAGTGCACGGCCCATCCGTGGAAGCGGTTGTGCGGCGCATCCCGACCAGCGCCCTGAACAGGCGTTTCATGGAAATCCTTCCGCGAGACGGAAGAGGTGTTGCGGGCTCGTGCAGCCCTTGCGGACGATGTCGCCACGACAGAGCGACGGGAGTGAGCCCCCATGCCGCACATCACCGCCTTCGCCAGGAACCAGTGGTACGTCGCCGCCTACGGTCACGAGGTGGGCCGGGAGCTGCTCGGCCGGACGGTGCTCGGGGAGTCGCTCGTGCTCTACCGGACCGAGGGCGACGGAACTCCGGTCGTACTCAACGACCGGTGTGTGCACCGCCGTTACCCTCTCTCCGAGCCGCCGACGCGGCTCGACGGGGACCGTATCGTGTGCGGGTACCACGGGTTCACCTACGACACCACAGGTACGTGTGTCCACGTGCCCGGGCAGAAGCGTGTGCCGCGCACCGCGCGGGTCGCCTCCTATCCCGTCGTGGAGCGGGATTCGCTGGTGTGGGTGTGGATCGGTGACCCGGCGCTCGCGGACCCGGCGGCGATTCCGCGGGCCCGGCACCTGGACTCCCCCGGCTGGGTGACGGTGCGGGGCATCGAGCCCATCGACTGCGACCACGGACTGCTGGTCGACAACCTCCTCGACCTGTCCCACGAGACCTATCTGCACGGCGGCTACATCGGCACGCCGGAGGTCGCCGAGACGCCGATCACCACCGAGGTCGACGAGGGCGCCGGGATCGTACGGGTGAGCCGGCACATGGACGACGCGGCGTGTCCGCCGTTCTACGCCCGGTCGACCGGGATCGAGGGGCGGATCACCCGCTGGCAGGACATCGAGTACCACGCGCCGTGCCTGTATCTGCTGCACAGCAGGATCGCCCCGGTGGGGGTGCTGCCCGAGCCGGACGGCGGCGACCCGGGCGGCTTCCACACCGAGATCACGTACGCCATCACGCCCTCCGCCGACGGCAAGGTGTACGACTTCTGGGCGGTCTCGCGGGACTGGGCCACGGACGACGCCGAGGTGAGCGAGTTCCTGCGGAGCAACAACCACACGGTCGTCATGCAGGACGTGGACGCGCTCAATCTGCTGCAGCGCTCCCTGGGCACCGAACGCACCGGCTACCAGGAGCTGAGCATCAACATCGACACCGGCGGTCTGGCCGCCCGCCGTATCCTCGCCCGGCTGGTGGAGGAGGGCGCCAAGCCCGTGGAGCGGGTCCGATGAGCGGGCGTACCGGCGAGATCTACCGCGTGGACTGGCTGCCGGGCACCGATCTGCTGCACGGCACCTGTCACTGCGGGCGTGAGCACACCGCGCGGGACCCGGTCGAGATGTGGGAGTGGATGCTCGCGCATCCGCGGGGGCACGAACCACGGGGAGCCGGTGCATGACCTCGTACGACGGCATCGAACTCGTCGTGGAGCGGCGGGAGTCGGCGGCCGAGGGCGTGCTCGTCCTCACCCTGCGGCATCCGTCCGGCGGTCAACTGCCCTGCTGGGAGCCGGGTGCGCACATCGATCTGCTGCTCGGGCCGGGGCTGGAACGGCAGTTCTCGCTGTGCGGGGAGCCGGCCGACCGGACCGGCTGGCGGATCGCCGTGCTGCGGGAGCGGGACGGGCGCGGCGGTTCGGCGTATGTGCACGAGCGGCTGCGGCCGGGTGACAGGGTGCGGGCGCGCGGGCCGCGCAACCACTTCCGCCTGGAGCCGGCCGGGAGGTACCGCTTCGTCGCGGGCGGTATCGGCATCACCCCGGTCCTGCCGATGCTGGCCGCGGCCGAGGCGGCGGGCGCCGACTGGACACTGCTGTACGGCGGCCGCACCCGTGCCTCGATGGCGTTCACCGGGGAGCTGAGCCGGTACGGGGAGCGGGTCACGCTCGCCCCCGAGGACGAGACCGGGCTGCTGGACCTGGCGCCGGTGCTGGACGGTCTGACGGAGGGCGCCCTCGTCTACTGCTGCGGTCCCGGGCCGCTGCTCGACGCGGTCGGCGAGCGGTGCCCGGCCGGGGCGCTGCGCACCGAGCGGTTCCAGCCGGCTGAGCAACCCACGGACGTCGACGAGGAGTTCGAGGTCGTCCTGGCCCGCAGCGGCCGGACGCTCACCGTCCCCCCGGGCGTCTGTGTCCTGGACACGGTGCGCGGGGCCGGTGTCGAGGTGCTCCACTCCTGCACCGAGGGCACCTGCGGCACCTGTGAGACCGACGTCCTGGAGGGCGACCCCGACCACCGCGACTCGGTGCTCACCGACGCGGAACGGGCCGCCGGGGAGACCATGCTCATCTGTGTGTCCCGCTGTCGTGGGCGGCGGCTCGTGCTGGACCTGTGATCCGCAGGTCGGCGTCGATCCGGGCGACCGTCGCCAGCAGATGGGGCAGCAGGTCCCGGCGTACCGACTCGACCGAGTTGCGGCCGGCGTGCACCGCGATGTTCACGCCGGCCACCACCTCTCCGTCGCGGTCGCGCACCGGCGCGGCGACGGACCGCAGTCCGTCCTCCAGTTCCTGGTCGACGAGGGCGTACCCCTGGCGGCGCACCCGGCGCAGTTCGGCGCGCAGGGCGTCCGCCGAGACAAGGGTGCGGGCGGTGTGCGGGCGCAGATCGGCGCGGGCGAGCCGGGTGTCGATCTCGTCGTCCGGCAGCCCGGCGAGGATCACCCGGCCCACCGAGGTGAGATGGGCCGGGAAGCGGGTGCCGACCGTGATCGACGCGGTCATGATGCGGCTGGTGGGGACGCGGGCCACGTACACGACGTCGTCCCCGTCGAGCACGCACAGCGAGGACGACTCCCTTACCTGCGCGACGAGTTGCTCCAGGTACGGTTCGGCGATCTGCGGCAGGGTGAAACCGGCGAGGTAGGAGTAGCCGAGTTCCAGGACGCGCGGGGTGAGGCGGAACAGCCGCCCGTCGGTGTGGACATAGCCGAGGTCGGCCAGGGTGAGCAGGAAGCGGCGGGCCGCCGCGCGGGTCAGTTCGCAGGCGCGGGCGACCTCGCTCAGGGTCAGCGCCGGATGGTCGGCGTCGAAGGCCCGGATGACGGCAAGGCCCCGCTCGAAGGACCGGACGAAATGCGGTCCGCGGACGTCGACGGTCATCGTGGCCTCCGGGAAGACGTACGAACGTACGCGGTGCGCACGCTATGAGTGCGCCATGTGACTGTCAACGATGCGTCCGCGCAGGGGTGGTTGTCCACGATGCGATCGTTGACGATTGGACGGTGTACGGGGATTGACCGTGTCTCGTCACCGGCCCTACGTTCCCGCTCAGCACGTTCGTTCTCTCTGCGCACAGCCTGTCGGAGCAATTCGGTCCGGTCCCACCGCGGGAGTCACCGTCATGCGTCGTCTGCTCATCGCCCTCACGACCCTGTCCGTACTGACCGCCGCGACGGCCTGCGGCTCCTCCGGCTCCGACGGGTCGGACGGGGCCGGTTCGTCCGGCGGCACCACCAGCGTGACGGTGGGGCTGATCCCCATCGTCGATGTGGCGCCCCTGTATCTGGGCCAGAAGAAGGGGTTCTTCAGCGAGCGCGGGCTGAAGCTCGAGTTCTCCAGCGCGCAGGGCGGCGCGGCCATCGTGCCCGGCGTGGCCAGCGGACAGTTCGAGTTCGGGTTCTCGAACATGACGTCGCTGATGATCGCCCAGTCCAACAACGTGCCGGTGAAGGCGGTGGCGAACGGCATCGCCTCGACCGGTGAGGTCGGCAAGGACTTCGAGGCGCTCACCGTCAAGGGCGACAGCCCGATCAAGTCGGCCAGGGATCTGGAGGGCAAGAAGGTCGCCATCAACACCCTCAAGAACATCAACGAGACGGCGGTGCGTGCCTCGGTGCGCCGGGCGGGCGGCGACCCCGACAAGGTGGAACTGGTCGAGCTGGCCTTCGACCAGATGCCGGCCGCGCTCGACGGCGGGCGGATCGACGCGGCGATGGTGGTGGAACCGGCTCTGGCCACCATCAAGAGCCAGGGCGGCCGGGAGATCGCCTCCCCCATGATCGACGTCGCGCCGAAGCTCACCGTCGCCATGTACTTCACCTCGGTCACGTACGCGCGGGAGAACCCGGAGACGGTGAGGAGGTTCCAGGAGGCCACCGTCGAGTCCCTGGCCTACGCCGACTCCCATCCCGACGAGGTGCGCGAGATCGTCGCCACGTACACGAAGATCCCGGCGGACGTGCTGGCGAAGGTGACGCTGCCGAAGTGGCCGGCCGAACCGAACCGTGCCGCCATCGAGGAACTCGCGGAGCTGGGCGCGAAGGACGGGCTGTTCAAGCAGACTCCGGACCTGGACGAGCTGCTGCCGTGAGGGGCGGGAACGCCGCGCTCGGTGCGGCAGGGTTCGCGGCCTTCCTCCTGCTCGCGGAGGCGGTGCCGCGGCTCGGCCTGGTCGGGGAGGAGTACTTCCCGCCGGCCTCCCGGATCGCCGATGCCCTCGGCACGGAGCTCGCGGACGGCGCCTTCTGGACCGCCCTCGGCGACACCCTCACGGGCTGGGCGGCGGGCCTGGCGATCGCGGTCGTCGCCGGGATCGTGATCGGGGTGCTCCTGTCCGTGGTGCCGTATCTGCGCGAGGCGACGGCGTCCACGATCGAGTTCCTGCGCCCCATCCCGTCGGTCGCGCTGATCCCCCTCGCCGTGCTGCTCTACGGCACCGAGCTGGGATCGGTGCTGCTCCTCGTCGTGTACGCCTCCTTCTGGCAGGTGCTGATCCAGGTCCTGTACGGCGTCCAGGACGTCGACCCGGTCGCCGAGGAGACGGCACGGTCGTACGGGCTCGGCACCTGGGCCCGGGTCCGGCACGTCCTGTGGCCGACCGCGCTGCCGTATGTGATGACGGGGGTGCGGCTGGCGGCGGCGGTCGCGCTGATCCTCGCCATCACCGCCGAACTCGTCATCGGGGCCCCTGGGTTGGGAGCGCGGATCGCGGTGGCGCAGACCTCGCAGGCGGTGCCCGAGATGTACGCGCTGATCGTGGTCGCCGGTGTGCTCGGGCTGCTGATCAACGTCGGGGCCCGGTCGGTGGAGCGGCGGGCGCTGGCCTGGCACCAGTCGGTGCGCGGGGAGGTGGCGGTGTGAGGCCTCTGCTGCTGCGGCTGGTGTTCGCGCTCGCGCTGCCGGTGGTGCTGGTGGCGGTGTGGTGGGTGTCCTCGGCGGACAGCGAGGACGTGTACTGGCCGCCGCTGCGCACCATCCTGGAGACCTTCCCCGGCGTGTGGACCGGTGAGCGGTGGCGCGGTGATGTGCTGCCCAGCGTGCTGCGCCTGGCGGCGGGCTACGTCCTGGCGGCGGTCGCCGGTGTCGCGCTCGGCACGCTGATCGGCTCGTACCGGCGGGTGCGCGCGGTGTGCGAGCCGGTGCTGGAGTTCCTGCGAGCGGTGCCGCCGCCGGTGCTGGTTCCGGTGATCATGCTGTTCGCCGGCATCGGCGACACCATGAAGATCGTCGTCATCGCGAGCGGCTGTGTCTGGCCGGTGCTGCTCAACACGGTCGAGGGTGTGCGGGCGGTCGACGCGGTGATGACCGAGACGGCCCGCTCCTACGGCATCACGGGCGCGGCCCGTCTGAAGGACGTGGTGCTGCCGTCGGCGAGCCCGCAGATCTTCGCGGGGCTGCGGCAGGCGCTGTCGATCGGGATCATCCTGATGGTGATCAGCGAGATGTTCGCGGCCAGCAACGGTCTCGGCTTCACCATCGTGCAGTTCCAGCGCTCGTTCGCGATCCCCGACATGTGGACCGGCATCCTGCTGCTGGGGCTGCTCGGCTTCGTGCTCTCGGTTCTCTTCCAGCTGGTCGAGCGGCGGGCGCTCGGCTGGTACCACGGTCTGCGCGCGGCCGCCCGGCGGTCCCGGTGACTCTCGCGAAAGGGCGGTCGATGCTCGACGTACGCGGTCTGCGGAAGGTGTACGAGGGTGCGGGGCGGCATGTCGAGGCGGTGCGCGACCTGACCTTCACGGTGGAGGCCGGTGAACTGGTGTGTCTGGTCGGCCCGTCCGGCTGTGGCAAGACGACTCTGCTGAAGTGCGTGGGCGGGCTGCTCGAACCGACGGGCGGTGAGGTGTATCTGGCCGGGCGGAAGGTGGACGGTCCGCCGCCCGGGATGGCGTTCGTGTTCCAGGAGTACGGGCGCAGTCTGTTCCCGTGGATGCGGGTCGGGCAGAACGTCGGGCTGCCGCTGAAGCGGAAGGGCTTCGACAAGGGGCGACGCCGGGCGCTGGTGGCGGACGCCCTCGCCTCGGTGGGCCTCGCGGACGCGGCCGGGGCGTATCCGTGGCAGCTCTCGGGCGGTATGCAGCAGCGGGTGGCCATCGCGCGGGCGCTGGCGTACGAACCCGAGGTGCTGCTGATGGACGAGCCGTTCGCGGCGGTGGACGCGCAGACCCGCGCCGATCTGGAGGACCTGGTACGGCGGTTGTGGCGGGAGCGCGGAATCACGGTCCTGTTCGTCACCCACGACATCGACGAGGCCGTGTACCTGGGTGAGCGGGTGGTGGTGCTGTCGGCCTCCCCCACCGTCGTACGGGAGCAGCTGAAGGTCGATCTGCCCGCTGAGCGGGATCAGTTGAGCACGCGCGTGGCGCCGCGCTTCGCCGAGTTGCGGACCCATGTGTACGAGCAGATCCAGGCGGCGAAGCGCGGTGCCGTCACGGCTGGGACAGATAAGCCTCCACCTCACTGAACTGGGCCGCCGGCCAGCCGGTGTTGCCGGTGACGTGCAGCCGGAGGTAGCGGAGGTCGCCGCTGACCGGGATGGTCACGGTGTTGCCGGTGGCCGGGTCGAAGCGGTAGTCCTTCGAGGCGACGACCGTCGAGTACGCCGAGCCGTCGGCGCTGCCCTGCACGGAGAGGGTCTGGGTGCGGGCGCCCCAGGCCGTCTGCGGGGGCAGTTTCAGCACCAGCCGGCGTATCGGCTGCCGGGAGCCGAGGTCGACCGTGAGGGCCTGCGGGAAGGCGTGGTTGGCGGATTCCCAGTAGCTGTTGGGGTCTGCGTCGACGGCCTTGCCGGGGGTGTAGACGTCCTGGGAGCCGGTGGCGGTGGCCGGGCGGCCCTGGGCGAGGTTGCGGTCCGGGTCGGGGTCGGGGTTGCCCTGGCCCGGCTGGGGCCAGCTGGAGCAGTCCGACCAGGTGCTCTCCCAGCCAGAGTTGCCCCCGCCGTCGGTCACGGCGAAGGTCCCGGAGCCGGACGGGTAGGGACAGTTGTAGACGCCGGCCGAACCGACGCCGGACGCCGTCACGTTGCGGAAGGTGGCGGCGCCCTGCGTCTCGGCCTGGACGACGACCGTGCCCGCCCGGTTCACGGTGGCGCCGTCGACGGTGATGTTCTTCGCCGCGTGTCCGCGTCCGCTGCCGGAGACGAACTCGAAGGCGCTGTAGGGGCTGTCGGTGACGGTCGTGTTGGTGATCCGCACCTGCGCCTCGATGGCGCTGTCGTAGGAGTCGACGCGCAGGGCGCCCATCGGGTGGTTCCAGTTGGGGTTCATGGCGCCGGTGCGGACCAGGGTGTTGCCGTCGACCGTGATGGTGCCGGACAGCGGGTGGAAGGGGTCGAGGAACTTCTGGTTGGAGATCGCGATACCGCTGCCCAGGGCGTTGGTGTCGGAGATCAGGTTGTTCCGTACGGTGATGTCGGTACCGCCGTAGATGGCGATGCCGTTGGCGAGGTTCGGCTGCGAGATGGTGTTGTTCTCGAAGCTGCTGTTCACGTCGGGGCCGTTCAGCGACCACATGGCGAGCGCGTCGTCGCCCTGGTTGCGCAGGAAGTTGTTGCGGACCTTCACTCCGCGCGCGTTGCCGTTGAGGTTGAGGCCGTCGGCGGTCATGTCGAGGAAGCGGTTGTTCTCGACGACGAGGTTGTCGTTGGTGCCGGTCAGCCAGAGCCCCACCTTGAGGTGCTGGAGCCACATGCCGGAGACGGTGGAGTCGGGGCCGAGGGAGCCGTTGACGAAGTTGTCGGGGCTGGAGTCGACGCGCTCGGTGACCTCGCCGATGACGGCGAAGTCCTTGAGGTGGACGTTCCCGGCGGAGCCGGTCTGGTCGATGAAGCGCGAGCCGCGCACGATCGAGTGCCAGCTTCCCGCGCCCCGGATGGTGACGTTCTGGACGCCGTTGAGGGAGGAGGTGAGCCGGTACTCCCCCGGTGGGATCCATACCGTGCCGCCCTGGGCGGCGGCGATGGCGGACCGGAAGGCCTGCGTGGAGTCGCCCTGCCCGCCGGGGTCGGCCCCGTGGTCGGTGACGGAGACGGCACCGGAGGGCTTGGCGGCCGGGTCGGCGATCTGCTCGAAGTCGGCGACGTCCACCGTGACCTGCACACCGGTGGCCTCCAGGGCGACCTTGTCACCGGCCTGGACGTTCCGCCCGAGCAGCATGCGGGTGTTGTCGTAGAGGTGGTGCGTCTTGGCGCCGGCGATCCAGGGGGTGTCGACGTAGGAGTACTTGGAGGTGACGGGGAGGGTCCGGGCGAGCCGCTGGCCGTTCACGTAGACGGCGAGGCTGCCGGACTGGCCGTCGGGGACGCTGTAGGCGACGTTCACCGAGTTGGCCGCGCGGGGCACGGTGAACTCGACGCGCCGGCCCGCGTCGAGGCGTACCGCCTGGCGGCCGGAGGCCTCGGAGGCGAGGGTGCCCTGGGTGTGGTCGGGGCCGATCTTCGTGCCGGTGCCGGCGGCCGCCTCGGCCTCGACGGAGGTGAAGGGGAGGACGGCGCCCGCCGCGGCGTGGGCCGGTGCGGGGGCGAGGGCGACGAGCGTGCCGGCGGCCACCGCCACGACCGTACCGATTACTGACATGCTCCTGACACTGGTGCTCATGTGCTGGTCCCTTCGTGGTGGGGGTACGGGAACGAGCGGGTGCGGCCGGCTCAGGCGCGCAGCCAGACCGCGGTGTCCTTCGGCAGCCGTCCGTCGGGGTCCAGAGGGCCGCTCGCGAGGAGGAGTGAGGTGTGGGCGGGGAGGCCGGCGGGCGGGTCGGCGAGGTTGACCAGGCACAGGGCGTCGGCGCGGGTGAAGGCGAGGACGCCGTCGGGGGCGGGGAGCCAGGTGAGGGGGGCGTCGCCGAAGGCCGGGCGCAGCCGGATCGCCTCGCGGTACAGGGTGAGCATCGAGCCGGGGTCGGTCTCCTGCCGGTCGGCAGCGTACGAGGCCCAGCCGGCGGGCTGCGGCAGCCACGGTTCGCCGCCGAACCCGGCGTGCGGAGCGCCGGCCGTCCACGGCAGCGGCACCCTGCATCCGTCGCGGCCGGGGTCCACGCCGCCGGAGCGGGCGTGCATGGGGTCCTCGATGCGGTCGAGCGGGATGTCCGCCTCGGGCAGGCCGAGTTCCTCGCCCTGGTAGACGTAGACCGCGCCGGGCAGGGCGAGGGAGAGCAGGGCGGCGGCGCGCGCCCTGCGGGTGCCGAGGGTGAGGTCGGTGGGGGTGCCGAAGGCCTTGGTGGCGAAGTCGAAGCCGGTGTCGGCGCGGCCGTAGCGGGTGACGGTGCGGGTGACGTCGTGGTTGCAGAGCACCCAGGTGGCGGGGGCGCCGATCGGGGCGTGTTCGGCCAGGGTGTCCTCGATGGAGGTGCGCAGCCGGGCCGCGTGCCAGGGGCAGGTCATGAAGGAGAAGTTGAACGCGGTGTGCAGTTCGTCGGGGCGCAGATAGCGGGCGAAGCGTTCGGTGTCGGGGAGCCAGACCTCGCCGACGAAGACGCCGCCGTACTCGTCGGCGACGGCTCGCCAGCCCCGGTAGACGTCGTGGAGTTCGTCGCGGTCGACATAGGGGTGCGGGTCGCGGCCCGCGGTGAAGTCCGGCAGCCGGGGGTCCTTGGCCGGCAACGCGGCGGAGTCGATGCGGACGCCGGCCACGCCCCGCTCGAACCAGAAGCGGAGGATGTCCTCGTGCTCCTGACGCACGGCGGGGTGGGCCCAGTTGAGGTCGGGCTGTTCGGGCGCGAACAGATGGAGGTACCAGTCGCCGTCGGGCAGTCTGGTCCAGGCGGGGCCCCCGAACTCCGACCGCCAGTCGTTCGGCGGGAGTTCGCCGTGCTCGCCACGGCCGGGGCGGAAGTGGAACAGCTCCCGCTCGGGGCCGCCGGTGAGCGCCGCCCTGAACCAGGGGTGCTGGTCGGAGACATGGTTCGGCACGATGTCGACGATGGTGCGGATGCCCAGTTCCCGTGCCTCGGCGATGAGTTTCTCCGCCTCGGCGAGGGTGCCGAAGGCCGGGTCGATGGCCCGGTAGTCGGCTACGTCGTAGCCGCCGTCCTTCATGGGGGACAGATACCAGGGGTTGAACCAGAGTGCGTCCACGCCGAGTTCGGCGAGGTACGGCAGTCTGGCGCGGACGCCGGCGAGGTCTCCGGTGCCGTCGCCGTCGCCGTCGGCGAAGCTGCGGACGTACACCTGGTAGATGACGGCGGAGCGCCACCAGTCGTCGTTCAGGGCAGGGGTGGGCTGTCCCACGGTGCTGGCCTTTCTGTTCGGGTGGTCGGGTCGGTGTTCAGCCCTTGGTGCTGCCCGCGCTGATTCCGGCGATGATGTGCCGCTGGAAGACGAGGAACAGCGCGACCATGGGGATGCTGGCGATCACCATCGCGGCAATGAGCACGGTCAGCTGGATGTTCTGCGACAACTGCACGAGGGCCACGCTGATCGGCTGCTTGTCCGTGTCGGAGAAGACCATCAGCGGCCACAGGAAGTCCTGCCACACGGCGACCAGCGCGAAGATCGACACCACGCCGAGCACCGGCCTGGACATGGGCAGCACGATCGACCACAGGGTGCGCAGCTTCCCCGCGCCGTCCATCTCCGCGGCTTCGAGGACGTCCCTGGGCAGCTGGTCGAAGAACCGCTTGAGCAGATAGAGGTTGAAGGCGTTGGCGACGGCGGGCAGCCAGATCGCGAGCGGGTCGTTGAGCAGTCCGAGGTCGGCCACGGTCAGATACTTCGGTACGACCAGGGCCTGGGCCGGGACCATCAGGGTGGCGAGGATGCCGCCGAGGATCAGCTTGCCGAAGGCGGGCCGGAGCCTGGACAGGGCGTAGGCGGCGGCCGTGCAGAACACCAGCTGGAACAGCCAGGCCCCGGCCGCCTGCACCACCGTGTTCCACAGGTGGGTGGGCAGCTGCATGAGTTCCCAGGCGTCCGTGTAGCCGTCGGTGCTCCAGCTCTCCGGGACGAGGGTGGGCGGGGTGCGCGCCACCTCGTCCGGTGACTTCATCGCGCCGCTCGCCATCCAGTAGACGGGGAAGAGGAAGGCGAGCGCGAACAGCAGGACAACGCCGGTGAACACGGTCCAGTAGACGGCCCTGCCACGCGGGCGGGCCAGCACCGCCGGGGAGACGAGGGTGCGGGTGGCGCTCATGCGACGGCCTCCTCTCCGGAGCGGGTGAGCCTGAGGTAGACGGCGGAGAACGCGCCGAGCAGGGCGAGGAGCATGACGCTGAGGGCGCAGGCGCCGCCGAAGTCGTTGTAGAGGAAGGCGTACTTGTAGATGAGGTAGAGGACCGTGACGGTCGCGTTCTCGGGGCCGCCGCCGGTGATGACGAAGGGTTCGGTGAACACCTGCATGGTGGCGATGATCTGCAGCAGCATCAGCATGAGGATGACGAACCTGGTCTGCGGGATCGTCACATGGCGGACGCGCTGCAGGAGGCTCGCTCCGTCGAGTTCGGCGGCCTCGTACAGCTCGCCGGGGATGGACTGGAGTGCGGCGAGGTAGATGAGGACGGTGCCGCCCATGTTGGCCCAGGTGGCGACGACGACCAGGGAGACCAGGGCGGTGTCGGCGCCGTTGGACCAGTTCGAGGTGGGCAGGTGGAGGAAGCGCAGTGCCTCGTTGGCGAGGCCGGCGCCCGGGTCGTAGAACCACTTCCACAGCAGGGCGCTGACCACCGGCGGAATCATCACCGGCAGATAGACGACGACCCTGAAGAAGGCTTTGGCGTGCCTGAGTTCGTTCAGGACGAGGGCCAGCACGAAGGGGATCGCGAAGCCGATCAGCAGGGCGAGCAGGGTGAAGGTGAGCGTGTTGCGCCAGGCCGCGCCGAACTCGGGGTCGTCGAGAACCCGGGTGAAGTTGGCGGTGCCGACCCATTCGGGGTCGGAGCCGGGCGTGTACTTCTGGAAGGCGATCATGACGGCGCGGATCGCCGGGTACCAGGAGAACAGGGCGAAGCAGACGAGTCCGCCGGCGAGGAAGCCGTACGCGCGCAGATGGTCGGTGAGGCGGCGCCGCCTCCGGTCCCCCGCCGGGGGCGGCGCCTTCACCGGACGGACCCGCGCGGCGGGCGCCGGCCGTTCCACGGTCTTCGTCACCGGTCAGCCCCGGGCCAGGATGCCGTCGATCTTGCCGGAGGCGTCCCCGAGGAGCCGGTCGATGTCCGCGTCCTCCTTGGTGAGGACGGCGGAGACGACGCCGTCGAGGACGGAGTAGAGCTGCTGGGCGTGCGGCGGCTCGATCTTCATCTCCAGGTGCTGGTTGCCGTCGAGGAAGGCCTGGTAGTTCTCCACCGGGACGTTGGCGTTGGCCTTCTTGACCTGCTGGTCCCTGTCGTCGGCGGGGCCGGTGAACAGGCGTGGTTCGGGCAGGCCGACGGGGGCGTCGTTCTTCTTGGCGCGGGCGTAGTCGCCGAGGAAGCCGTCACCGGGGGTGAGGAACATGTGGTCGAGCCACTTGAGGCCGGCGCGGATCTGCTCGGGTGAGGCGTTCTTGTTGAACATGTAGCCGTCGCCGCCGATGAGGGTGCCTTCGCCGCCGGGCATGGGGGCGAGCGCCATGTCCTCGTACGCGGCGCCCTTCTCCTTGACGAGGATGGGGATGTTGTCGGGGGCGGCGAGGTACATGCCGAGCTTGCCGGATCCCATCAGCTGCTGGACGTCGTTGATGACGAGCAGCTGCTTGCTGCCCATCGACTCGTCCTTCCACCGCATGTCGTGGAGGGTCTGGAGGACGGCCTTGCCCTCGGGGGTGTCGATGGTGGCCTTCTTGCCGTCGGCGCTCACCACGTCGCCGCCCTGGGAGTAGAGCTCGGCGGTGAAGTGCCAGCCGCCCTGGTTCTGGGCGCTGTAGTCGGCGTAGCCGATGGTGCCGTCGCCGAGGGCGGCGATCTTCTCGGCGGCGTCGCGGACCTCGTCCCAGGTGGTGGGCGGGCGGTCGGGGTCGAGGCCGGCCTTCTCGAAGAGCGCCCGGTTGTAGATCAGGCCCATGGAGTAGCCGGTGCGCGGGATCCCGTAGATCTTGCCGTCGACGGTGTAGATGTCGCGCAGTTGCTGCTGGATGGTGGCGTAGCTCTTCAACTCCTTGACGTACGGGGTGAGATCGGCGGCCTGGTTGATGTCGACGACGTGCCGGGCGTCGGTGAAGTAGGTGTAGAAGACGTCCTCCATCTGTCCGCCGGCGAGTTTGGCGTCGAACGTCTTCGGGTCCTGGCACGGGAAGGCGTCGTGCGGGACGACGTCGATGTCGGGGTTCTTCTTCTCGAAGGCGGCGATGTCCTCCTCGAAGAACCGCCGGTCGACCTTGGCGCTCTTGGGCGGCATGCAGTTGACGGTGACGCGGGTCTTGCCGCCGGCGGCTTCGTCGTCGTCGGAGCCGCAGGCGGTGAGCGCGAGCGCGCCGACGCCCAGGGCGACGAGGGTACGACGGATCCCGGTGCTTCTCATCGGTGGACCCCTTAGGGACAGGAGTGAGTGAACCCCTCGGAACAGGAGCGGTGGGCGGGGCACACTCAAGCACCGACGACATCGGTCCGCAAGATGTCGCGCAGAATTTGAAATTATTCGACAGAGAGATGGATCTCAGGAACGGGGTGCCTGGGCGGTCGATCCGCGGACCACCAGCTCGGGCTCGAAGAGCAGTTCCTCGGGGGCGACGGTGCTGCCGCTGATCTGCGCGTTCAGCAGTTCCACGACCGCTCTGCCCATGGCCTCGATGGGCTGCCGGACGGTGGTGAGCGGGGGTTCGGTGCAGTTCATCAGCGCCGAGTCGTCGTAGCCGACGACCGATATCTGTCCGGGGACGTCAAGTCCCTTGCGGCGGGCGGCCCGTACGACTCCGAGGGCGAGGGGGTCGCTGGCGCAGATGAAGCCGGTGACGCCCCGCTCGATCAGCCGGGAGGCGGCGGCGTGGCCGCCCTCGATGGAGAACATGGCACGGGCGACGTGCTCTTCGGGCACCTCGCCGGCGACCGCGCGGGCGGCGGCCAGCTTGCGGGCCGAGGGCATGTGGTCGCCGGGGCCGAGCACCAGCCCGATGCGCTCGTGGCCGAGGGAGGCGAGGTGCCGCCACGCCTGCTCCACGGCTACGGCGTCGTCGCACGACACGGCGGGGAAACCGAGGTGCTCGATGGCCGCGTTGACGAGCACGACCGGGATGTTGCGTTCGGCGAGCCGGCGGTAGTGGTCGTGGGGCGCGTCGGCCTGGGCGTAGAGCCCGCCGGCGAACACGACGCCGGACACCTGCTGTTGCAGCAGCAGGTCGACGTAGTCGGCCTCGGAGACACCGCCGCGGGTCTGGGTGCACAGCACCGGGGTGAGCCCGAGCTGGGCCAGTGCGCCGCCGATGACCTCCGCGAAGGCGGGGAAGATCGGGTTCTGCAGTTCCGGCAGGACCAGGCCGACCAGCCGGGCGCGCTCACCGCGCAACTGGGTGGGCCGCTCGTAGCCGAGCACGTCCAGCGCGGAGAGCACCGCCTGCCGGGTGGCCTCGGAGACCCCCGGCTTGCCGTTGAGCACCCGGCTGACCGTGGCCTCGCTGACCCCGACCTTCTTCGCCACCACAGCAAGTCGTCGTGTCATGCACGCAAGAGTAGCGCAAGAAACGCAAGCGGCTTGCATGGGGACGCAAATTCTCGGTCAGTGTGCCGCCCAGAGCCCTCGGACATGTCCGAGGTGCCGGGTCATCACGGCCCGTACGGCCTCCGGGTCCCGGGTGAGGAGCGCGTCGAGGAGTTCCAGGTGTTCCTCGGCCGACGCGTCCAGCCGTCCCTGCTCGACGAGCGCGGTCAGGCCGTAGAGCCGGGCGCGCTGCCGCAGGTTGCGGACGACCTCGACGAGGTGTCCGTTGCCTGCGAGTGCGAGCAGGCCGAGGTGGAAGCGCTGGTCGGCCTCGATGTACGCGATGAGGTCACCGGCCGCGGCGGCGGTGACGATCTCCTCGGCGACCGGGCGCAGCGCCTCCAGGGCGACCGGGTCGGCGGTGACGGCGAGCCCGGCCGTGGTGGGGATCTCGATGAGCGCCCGGATGTGGGTGTACTCGTCGAGCTGCCGGTCGGAGACGGCGGTGACCCGGAAGCCCTTGTTGGGCACGGTGTCGACCAGGCCCTCCTTGGCGAGGTCGAGCATGGCCTCGCGCACGGGGGTGGCGGAGACGCCGAAGCGGGTGGCGAGGGCGGGCGCCGAGTACACCTCGCCGGGGCGGAGTTCCCCGGCGATCAGGGCGGCCCGCAGCGCGTCCGCGACCCGTTCGCGGTAGCTGGGTCTGCGGCCGCCCAGGTCGGAGAGTGCGCTGCTCACAGGACGAACCCCGCCGGGAAGGGGTCCGTGGGGTCCAGCAGGTACTGGGCGGTGCCGGTGATCCAGGCCCGGCCGGTGAAGCTGGGCAGGACGGCCGGGCGGCCGGCGACCTCGGTGGTGCCGAGCAGCCGGCCGGTGAACCGGGTGCCGATGAAGGACTCGTTCACGAACTCGGTGTGCAGCGGGAGTTCGCCGCGTGCGTGCAGCTGGGCCATGCGGGCGCTGGTGCCGGTGCCGCAGGGTGAGCGGTCGAACCAGCCGGGGTGGATCACCATGGCGTGCCGGGAGTGGCGGGCGGTGGCGTCGGGTGCGGTCACCTGGACATGGTGACAGCCGTGGATGGACGGGTCCTCGGGGTGGACCGGTTCCTCCTCGGCGTTGATCGCGTCCATGAGGGAGAGTCCGGCGGCGAGGATGTCGTCCTTGCGGGAACGGTCATAGGGCAGTCCGAGGCGGTCCAGGGGCAGGATGGCGTAGAAGTTGCCCCCGAAGGCGAGGTCGTACGTCACCGTCCGCCCGTCGGGGAGGGTGGCCTTCCGGTCGAGGGCGACGGAGAAGGACGGGACGTTGCGCAGGGTCACGGCCGTGGCGGCGCCGTCCTCCACCGCCACCTCGGCGACGACGACCCCGGCGGGGGTGTCCAGGCGGATGGTGGTGACGGGTTCGACGACCTCGACCATCCCCGTCTCGACGAGGACGGTCGCGACGCCGATCGTGCCGTGCCCGCACATCGGGAGATAGCCGGACACCTCGATGTAGACGACACCCCAGTCGCAGTCGGGCCGGGACGGCGGCTGGAGGACGGCGCCGCTCATCGCGGAGTGCCCGCGCGGCTCGTTCATCAGCAACCGCTTGATGTCGTCGCGGTGTTCACGGAAGTACAGGCGCCGTTCGTTCATGGTCGCGCCGGGGATGGTGCCGATGCCGCCGGTGATCACCCGGGTCGGCATGCCCTCGGTGTGCGAGTCGACGGCGTGCAGGACGAGTCTGCTGCGCATGACGGTGCCCCTCCCCTACGCGAGTCCGGCCGCGACGGCCTTCTCGGTGGCCGCGCGGACGGCCGCCTCCTGACCGGCGTCCAGCGGTACGCGGGGCGGGCGGCAGGGGCCGCCGTGCCGGCCCACGAGGTCCATGGACAGCTTGATCGACTGTACGAACTCGACCCGCGAGTCCCAGCGGAGCAGGGGGTGCAACTGGCGGTAGAGCGGGAGCGCGGTGTCGAGGTCGCCGGTCACGGCGGCACGGTAGAGGTCCACGCAGGCGCGGGGCAGTGCGTTGGGGTAGCCGGCCACCCAGCCCTTGGCGCCCGCGATGGCCAGCTCCAGGAGTACGTCGTCCGCGCCGATCAACAGGTCGAGTTCGGGGGCGAGTTCGGCGATGCGGTAGGCGCGGCGGACGTCGCCGGAGAACTCCTTGACGGCGTGGATGTGCCCCTCGCCGTGCAGCCGGGCGAGGAGTTCGGGGACCAGGTCGACCTTGGTGTCGACGGGGTTGTTGTAGGCGACGACCGGCAGTCCGGCGGCGGCTACCGCGGCGTAGTGGGCGAGGACGGCGCGCTCGTCGGCGCGGTAGGCGTTGGGCGGCAGCAGCATCACGGCCCGGCAGCCGGCCTCGCCGGCCTGCTCGGTCCAGCGGCGGGCCTCGGCGGAGCCGTAGGCGGCGACGCCGGGCATGACGCGCTCGCCGCCGATCGCGGCGACGGCCGTCTCGACGACCCGGGTGCGCTCCTCGGGGGTGAGCACCTGGTACTCGCCGAGCGAGCCGTTCGGTACGACGCCGTCACAGCCGTTGGCGACGAGCCAGGCGCAGTGCTCGGCGTAGCGGTCGTAGTCGACGGAGAGGTCGTCGGTCAGCGGGAGCGCGGTGGCGACGAGGACGCCGCGCCAGGGGCGGAGGTCGGTCATGAGGAGCCTCTCTCGGTGTGATGGCCGTGCGGGTCGGGACCGTCGTGCGGGGCGGGCCCGGCGTCCGGGTCGGGGCCGCCGCCTGGGGCAGGGCTGCCGCCCGGGTCGGGCGCGGCGCCCAGGTCGGGACCAGCGTCCGGGGCAGGCCCGGCGTCCGGGGCAGGGCTGCCGCCCAGGTCGGACGCGACGCCCAGGTCGGGACCAGCGCCCGAGTCAGGCCCAGCGTCCAGGTCAGGCCCGCTGCCCGGGGCGGGGTCGGTGTTCTCTTCGTGCTGCCGGGCCAGGACGCCCAGGGGTACGGGGCGGGCGAACGGTCGTCGGGGCGGGGTGGGGTCGCGGTGCGTGAGGCCCGCCACCGCCGGGCCGCACATGCGGCCCTGGCACCAGCCCATCCCGGCCCGGGTGAGCAGCTTGACCGTGCGGGCGTCCCCGGCGCCGAGTGCGAGGCCCGCGCGGACGGCGCCCGCGGTGACCTCCTCGCAGCGGCAGACGACGGTGTCGTCGGTGACCCGCTCCGCCCAGCCGGCGGGCGGCGCGAACACGGCGTCGAGCGCGCCGGCGCTCGCGCGCAGCCGGGCGCGGGCCCGGGCGGCCGGGGCCCACTGCCCCGGATCGGGGACGGCGCCGCGCAGCCGGGCGGCGATCGAGCGGCCGGCGACATGGCCTTCGGCGAGGGCGAGCCCCGACCCGCCGACGCCGGTGGCCTCGCCCGCCGCCCACACTCCCGGCACGTCGGTGCGCTGTTCGGCGTCGACGGCCACGGTGAGTCCGTCGAGACGGCAGCCGAGGCTCTCGGCGAGGTCGGTGTGCGGGAGCATGCCGTGGCTCACCGCGAGGGTGTCGCAGGGCAGCCGGCGTTCGGTGCCGGGCCGTACCCGGCCCCGGGCGTCGAGCGCGGCGACGGTCACGCCGGTCAACCGCCCCTCGCCGTGGGCGCGCAGGACGGTGTGGCGGACGAGGACGGGAACGCGGTGGCGCAGCAGCCGGGCCGCGTACCCGGCTCCCTCCGGCAGCTTGCCGGCCAGTGGTCCGGCGTGCCGCAGCGTCCGTCCGGGGTCGGCGGACTCCACCAGCGCGCCGACCCGTACGCCCGCCGCCGCGAGTCCGGTCGCCACCGGCAGCAGCAGTGGCCCGGTACCGGCGACGACGGCGGTCCGGCCGGGTACGACGAGCCCGCCCTTGAGCATCGCCTGGGCGCCGCCCGCGGTGACGACGCCGGGGAGGGTCCAGCCGGGGAAGGGCAGCACGGTCTCGTAGGCGCCGGTGGCCAGGAGTACGGCGCGGGCGCGCACCTCGGCCGGTTCCTCCTGCTCCGGTCCGAGCAGCGCGTGCACGATCAGCTCCTCGGGCGTCCGTTCCACGCTCCACACATGGTGCTCGGTCAGCAGCCGTACGCGGCTCGTCGCGAGCCGGTCCCGCAGCCGCGTCCAGGTGCGCCACTGGTGGTGCAGGGCCTGAGGGCGTTCCGCGCGGAGTGCGGGGGCGGGCTGCCGGTAGAACTGGCCGCCCGGTTCCGGTGCCGCGTCGACGAGGGCGACCCGCAGGCCGCGCCGCTCGGCCGCGAGAGCGGCGGCGAGTCCCGCCGGTCCCGCTCCGATCACCGCGAGGTCAGTGCGCATGGCCCGTCCCCTCCTGGGTGCGGATCACGTCGCCGGGCCGGGCCGGGACGAGACAGGCCCGCTGGTTGGGGCGGTCGTTCACGGTGACCAGGCAGTCGAAGCACACCCCGATCCCGCAGAACACCCCGCGCGGGCGTCCGCCGTCACGGGTGGTGCGCCACGAGGTGATGCCGGCGGCCCACAGGGCCGCGGCGATCGTACGGCCGGGCAGCGCCTCGACGGTCCGGCCGTCGAAGGTGACCTCGAAGGCGGGTTGGGGCCGCGCCCCGGCGAGCTCCATCGGGTTCACTGCTCGGCCTCCTGCGCCGTAGGGGGGAAGCGGTCGGGGCGGAAGGGGGTGAGGTCGAGTCCGGGTGGGTGTCCGGTCAGTGCCTGGGCGATCAGCAGGCCGGTACCGGGGGCCAGTCCGATGCCCGCGCCCTCGTGGCCGCACGCGTGGAACAGTCCCGGCATCCGGGGGTCGGGGCCGATCGCGGGGAGGTGGTCGGGGAGATACGGCCGGAATCCGGCGTACGTGCGCACGGCCCGTACGCCCGACAGGAACGGGAACAGGCGGGTCGCCCCCGCCGCCAGGGCGCGCACGGCCGGGAGCGACAGGGAGCGGTCGAAGCCGACCCGCTCCCGGCTGGCGCCGATGAGGACCGGTCCGGCGGCCGTTCCCTCCACCACCGGGGAGGTCTGCAGGGCCGCGGAGTCGCTGGCGACGTCGGCCACGTAGTCGGCGGCGTACACCTTGTGCCGGATACGGGGCGGCAGTGGCTCGGTGACCAGGACGAAGCCGCGCCGGGGCAGGACGGGCAGGGACACCCCGGCGCGGGCGGCCAGTTCGCCGCCCCAGGTGCCGGCCGCGTTGACGACGGCGGGGGCGTGCAGGTCGCCCCGGTCCGTGCGGACGCCGCGTACCGTCCCTTCCGGGGTGTGCAGGACCCGGGTGACCTCGCGGCCGGCGAGCAGCCGGGCGCCGGAGGCGCGCAGCAGGTGGGCGGCCGCGAGGGCGGGCATCACCTGGGCGTCCTGCGGATAGTGGACGCCGCCCGCGAGGCCGGGCGCCAGCAGGGGTTCCAGGTCGTGGAGCCGGCCGGCGGGGACGGGGTCGGCCGTCACCCCGGCCGCCCGCTGTGCGTCCGCGAACGTCCCCAGCGCGTCGAGCGTTTCGGGGTTCGCGGCGACGACGAGTCCGCCCTTCGCCTCGTACTCGACCTCCCGGCCCAGCTCTTGGGCCAGGTCCGCCCACAAGCGCAGGGACAGCAGGGCGAGCCGGAGTTCGGGGCCGGGCTCCTTGTCGGAGACGAGGAGGTTGCCCTCGCCCGCGCCGGTCGTCCCGCCGGCCACCGGACCCCGGTCCACCACGGTCACGTCGAGGCCCGCACGGGCCGCGTACAGGGCACAGGCGGCGCCCGTCATTCCGGCGCCCACCACGACGACATCGCAGGTCAGCGGCTCGCTCACCTCAGTACTATGTCACACAGCACTGATGCCGGGAAGAGGACGGACGGCGCCGGCGCGGGGCCGGGTCAGTCGGCGGCGTGGACCACGCGCAGGTGTGATGCGGCGCGCCGGGACCTGCGGTGCCCGGACGGAGCGCGGTGGGTCTCCCGCAGTACGAGCGTCAGCCGGGCGCAGTCCAGCTCGGCGAGGGTCGGTGTCGTCTCCACGACGAGGCGGCAGTCCGTGGCGCCCCAGCGCGGGTCGGGATGCAGCAACGGCCGTACGGATCCGTCGTGTTCGGCGGCACGCTCGCCCACGGCCCGCAGCCAGTGCGGCAGTCCGTGCCGGTAGGCGGCCTCCATGATGGGGTCCTGGCCGATGTCGCGGCGGATGGCCTGCAGCCCGCGGTCGTGGCCGTACCGCTCGACGGTCTTGGCGAAGTGGGCCAGCATCGGCAGGCACCAGCCGGCCTCGTGGTCGCCGAGGACCGTGGCCGCGTCGGGGTGGAAGAGGACGAAGCGCAGGAAGTTGTCCCAGGGCAGCGCCGTGGGGTGCGGTTCGACGTCCCGGAAAAGTGTCCGGAACGCGGTGTTGGTGAGCAGCACGCCCCAGCGGTGGTCGACGACCAGGGAGGGGAAGGGGCATGCCTCCAGGAGCGCGGCGTAGTCCCGCAGATAGGCCTGGACGTCGGGAGTCCCGGGGGCGGGCCGCGGTACCGGCCGCTGCCCTCCTGCCTGATGTGCCATCGGGAGGTCACCCCTCTTGCCTGTGCGGCCCTGACGCGGCGCCCCGATCCTGCTGCCCACAGGGGAAGCGTGTCAACTATCGTGGCATTTCGTGCCTGTTGACGGCCGAAATTGGCCACAGTTGTGGCGAGACCTGGATGTGAGTTCGAGACAACGGCTAGTCTCCGTGACGTTCACGGCGATCGCTTGTGAGAAGCCTGTGAGAGACCTAGGAGATCTTTCGGTGACGGGTGGCCTCGAGGTTCCGGGCAGTGTGCCGACGACCGCGTTGCCGGCCGTCGTCGCCCGGGTCACCGCACTCGCCGACCGGCTCGGCGTGGCGCACACCGAGGTCTTCGACACCGGCCGGCTGTCCGCCGCCTCCGGCGTACCGGAGTCCGTGGTGAAGGCGCTGCTGGGCAGCCGCCTCGCGGGTGAACCCGATGTGCAGGCGCGGTTCGTGCAGCGGCTGGACCTGCTGCGCCGGACCCGGCTGAAGCCGAACGGCCGCAGGTACACCCAGCAGGAGATCGCCGACGGCGCGGGCATGTCCCGTCAGCAGGCCGGTGCGCTGATCAACGGCGACCGGCGGCCCACCATGGAGCACTGCGACGCCATCCAGCGGTTCTTCCGGGTGCACGCCGGTTTCCTCACCGCCGAGGACCCGGAGGCGCTCGCGGGCGCGCTCCAGCACACCGAGCAGGAACTGCTGCAGAAGCTCGCGGACCGGGAGCGGGCGGCCGCCGCGCCGGCCGACGACCCGCTGGAGCGGCTGCTGCAGGACCACGGGGTGCGCGGCATCGCCTGGCGGGCCGCCCAACTCCCCACCGACCAGCACCGGGACAAGGTCGCGGAGTGGCTGGACATGCTGCTGGAGAGCGTGCAGCGGCCCAGGTCCTGAGCCGAACAGGCCCTGACGGCCTGCGGTGATGCCCGATTGTCAGTGGTGGGCGGCAAGCTGGAGTCGACCTGTCACCGAACGCGACACGGGGAGATCCGAGCGATGACGACCGCCGTACCGACCGACCGCGAGCGCACCGCCGTCCAGGCCTATCTGCGGCTGCTGCACACGGTGCGCGCCGCCCTCGACACCCGGCCGGACCCGCCGGGTGTCCCCGGCCCTCCGATGGTGCCGCCCTCCGTACTCGCCGAGGCGGAGACGGCCCTGGCGCGGGCGGGGCTGGCGGGGAACGAGGAGGCGTTCTTCCGGATGGTGCGCGACTGGCATCCGGAGCCGTAGGGCGTACGCGGCGGCGGTCGCCGCGCCGTTCAGCCGTGGGGTACGGCGACCGCCGTCGCGACCAGGTCGCCCTGGACGGTCCAGCGGCCGCTGAAGTGGTCGACGACGCGGGCGCCCACCCGCGGGCCCGGGACGAGGAGGGTGGCGCGGAAGCCGCCGCGCGTCCGCTCGCCGGGGTCGGCGTGGAGGTCGAGGTCGGCCTCCATGAAGTCCAGCCACTTCCCGGTGAGGGGGAACCACGCCTTGTAGACGGACTCCTTGGCGCTGAACAGCAACCGGTCCCAGTGCACGTCGGGCAGCTCCTCGGCCAGCCCGGCGAGCCGCGTCGCCTCCGCCAAAAGCGCCACGGAGGGCAGCACGCCCCCGGGCAGCGGCCCGTGCGGCTCGGCGTCGATGCCGAGGGAGGCCAGGTCGGCCGCGCGCACCAGGGCGGCGGCGCAGTAGCCCTGGCAGTGGGTCATGCTGCCGGTCAGCCCGTCCGGCCAGCCGGGGGCGCCCCGCTCACCGGGCAGCACGGGCCGCTCCGGCAAGCCGAGCTTGCGCATGGCGGCGCGGGCGCAGGACCGTACGGCGGTGAACTCGCGGCGGCGCTTGGCGACGGCGCGCCGCAGCAGCGCCTCCTCCTCGGGGTACAGCGGGGCGTCCACGCCCTCGTCGCCGTAGGCCTCGACGGCGACCACCGTCGGCGGCAGCAGTTCCTCGATCATCGCCCCTCGTCCTCCCGCGGCACGATCCGGCGCAGCCGCCCCGGCGGCTGGTCCCGTTTGCGCCATTCGCGCGGGTAACCCACCGACACCTCCTCGAAGGGGACGCCGTCCTGCCGGGTGGAGCGGGGGATGTGCAGATGGCCGTAGACCATGGTGTGGACGGGGAACCGGCGGTGCCAGTCGTCGGTGAGCGTGGTGCCGCACCACATGGCGAACTCGGGGTACCACAGGACGTCGGTCGGGTGGCGGTGCAGCGGCCAGTGGTTGACGAGGACGAGCGGCAGCCCGTCCGGCACCTCGGCCAGCCGGCGTTCGGTCTCGGCGACCCGGGCCCGGCACCAGGCCTCCCGGCTCGGGTAGGGGTCGGGGTGCAGCAGCCGCTCGTCGGTGCAGACCACCCCGGTGCCGTACGCGTACTGGAGCCCCTCGTCCTTGGTGGCGCAGCCGGACGGCAGGAACGAGTAGTCGTACAGGAGGAACAGCGGGGCGACGGCGACCGGGCCGCCGGGGCCGTCCCAGACGGGGTACGGGTCCTCGGGGGTGAGCACCCCGAGGTCGCGGCAGTGTGCGACCAGGTGCTCGTAGCGGGCGACGCCGCGCAGGGTGACGGGGTCCTTGGGGTGGGTCCACAGTTCGTGGTTGCCGGGTACCCAGACGACCTGGGCGAACCGGCCGGCCAGGGTCTTCAGCGCCCAGCCGATGTCCTCCACGGTCTCCGCCACGTCACCGGCGACGATCAGCCAGTCCTCGTCGGACCCGGGCCGCATGCCGTCGACCAGGGCACGGTTCTCGGCGTAGCCGATGTGCAGGTCGCTGATGGCCCACAGCTGTCCGCCGCCGTCTCTTCCCGACATCACCCGTCGCTCCTCCAGCCGTCACGAACGTCACCAAGAGACCACATCGCGTGCACGGGAACAAGCAGGACCGTCACCGGGTGTGGTACGGGAACGGTCCGGGAGGCCGTATAGTCTGCCCCGACACCACCGCCGGGAAACGCCCTTCGCGCAGGCGGTTCGGTGACCCTCCATATGTTTGCCCGGGCAACGGGCCGCTGAGCCCTGCCCGTGAACCGTGAAAGGCGGCCTGCATGGTCTCTCGCGTACGCGTCTGGCTCAACCGCACGTACGCGGAGAACGTGTTCTTCATGGATCAGCTGAGGCGAAATCCCAGCGACCGGGCCGTCGAGATCCATGCCACCCACGGCGACCCGGACTCCCCCGTGCTGGCCGCCGCCGACACCGCCGAACCGGAGCCCGAGGGGCTGTCACCGGCGGCGTACGTCGAATACGCGCTCGCCCAGTGCGAGCGGCGTGGCATCGATGTCTTCGTGCCCCGGCTGCACCAGTCGGCGATCGTCGCGCAACGCGCCGACTTCGAGGCGGTCGGTACGGCGCTGCTGGCGCCGCCGCCCGAGGCGGTGGCCGTGTTCCACGACAAGGTGATCGCCTATGAGGCGGTCCAGGCGATCGGGGTGCCCGTACCGCCCTGGTGGCGGGTCCGGAGCGCGGGCGAACTCGAGGCGGCCGTGGAGGAGTTGGAGGCGGGCGGCCACCTGGCCTGCTTCAAGCCGGCGTCCGGCGCGGGCGGGGTGGGCTTCCGGGTGATCACCCGAGCCCCCTACTCGCTGAGCCAGCTGAACGGTTTCCCGAGCCCGTACGTGCCGCTGCACCTGGTGCTGGAGGCGCTGCGGTCGGCTCAGGAGCCGGTGGACTGGCTGGTGATGCCCCGGCTGGAGCAGCCCGAGGTGTCGGTGGACTGCCTCACCGGCACGGACAACCGGGTGCGGATGGCGGTGGGGCGGACGAAGAACGGCCGGCGGCGCGGGTTCACGCTGCACGAGCAGTGGCTGGAGCCGGCCCGGCGGATCGCCGAGGGGTTCGGGCTGCACCATCTGTCCAACATCCAGTTCCGGATGCTGGGCGACCGGCCCGTGCTCATGGACGTCAACACGCGCCCCGCGGGCGGACTGCACCAGCTGTCGCTGTGCGGGGTGAACGCCCCGTGGGCGGCGGTACGGCTGGCGCTCGGCGACGATCCGGGCGAGATCACGCCGCCGTTCCTGGGCCAGGACTACTCGGTGGTGTCCGGGCCGCGCCCGCTGCTGCCGGTGTCGCTGCCGCACCAGCGGGCCGACGCGGGCGCGTTGGCCGCCGTACCGGCCCCGGCACCGCCCGTGGAGCCGCGGACGGCGACGGGCGCGCCGACCCAGAGGATCGGCCTCTAGAAATTCTCCAGAAAATCTCCGCCAGGGGTGTATCAGGGGCCGCGGTGCGGACTCTTGATGATGAAGGCGACTTGGGGAAGCCGCCGGGGGGAGCACGGGGGAACGGGGGGCTCGGGTCGGTCGGCCGCTGTCACGGGGGGCGACCGGCCGACCCGAGCCGGGCAGGTCAGCCGAGGTACGCGAGGCCCGGATGGGCGGCGGTGTAGCCGTCGACGAGCCGGCGGGCCACGTTCACGGAGTCGACGAGCGGATGCAGGGCGAACGCCTTGACGGCCGTCTCACGCGAACCGGACCGGGCGGCGGCCAGCACCTCGCGTTCGACGGCCTTGACGGCGCAGACCAGGCCGATGGCGTGACCGGGCAGCGGATCGACGGAGACGGGGTGCGCGCCACTCGCGTCCACCAGGCACGGAACCTCGATCACTGCCTCCGCGTCCAGCGGTGAGAGGGTGCCCCGGTTACGGACGTTGAGGATCAGGGTGGTGCGTTCGTCACGGGCGACGGCCCGCATCAGCGCGAGCGCCACGTCCTCGTAGCCGCCGGACAGATCCTCTTCCTCACGGTCGCCCGCACCGGCCGTCTCCCGGTTCTCGGCCATGTACGTGGCCTCGCGTTCGGCGCGTGTCCGGTCCCACAGGTCCAGTGCGGGCACGGCGGTGTCGGCCACCCCCGCGTAGAAGCGGGCCTGCTGGTCGCGCAGGAACGCGCCGCGTGTCCGCTTCGCCTCCTGGTAGGCGTGTACGGCCTCACGGTTGAAGTAGTAGTAGTGCAGGTACTCGTTGGGGATCGAGCCCAGCGAACGCAGCCATTCGGTGCCGAAGAGCCGGCCCTCCTCGAAGGAGCCGAGCAGAGACGGGTCCGCGAGCAGGCGCGGGAGTTCGTCCCGGCCGGCGACGCGCAGGCCGCGCACCCAGCCGAGGTGGTTGAGCCCGACGTAGTCGACCCACGCCTCGCGCGGCCGCGCGCCGAGCACCCGGGCGATACGGCGGCCGAGGCCGACCGGTGAGTCGCAGATGCCGATGACGCGGTCGCCGAGGTGGCGGGACATGGCCTCGGTGACGAGCCCCGCGGGGTTGGTGAAGTTGATGACCCAGGCGTCGGGGGCGAGGCGGGCCACCCGCCGGGCGATGTCCACGGCGACCGGGACGGTGCGCAGACCGTAGGCGATGCCGCCCGCGCCGACCGTCTCCTGGCCGAGCACGCCCTCGGCGAGGGCGACCCGCTCGTCGTGCGCCCTGCCTTCGAGGCCGCCGACGCGGATCGCGGAGAAGACGAAGTCCGCGCCGCGCAGGGCCTCGTCGAGGTCGGTGGTGGCGGTCACCTCGGGCGCGTCGGACACCCCGGCGGCCTGTTCGGCGAGCACGCGGGCGATCGCGCGCAGCCGTCCGGCGTCCACGTCGTGCAGGACGACATGGGTCACCCGCCCCTCGGCTCGGTCCCCCAGCAGCGCCCCGTACACCAGTGGGACGCGGAAGCCCCCGCCGCCCAGAATCGTCAGCTTCACATCCGCACCTTCCGACCACGACGAACCGGGTCGACCCTACTCGCGGCGCGGCCGCGGCGGCGGTACCCTCCGCCGACCCGACCCTGTGGAGGACAGCCGGTCATGACCAGCCGTTCCGCGTCCGACCGTCTGCTGTCCGTGCTCGCCGCGTTCGACCACGGGCATCCGGCGCTCACGTTGACGGACATCGGCCGCCGGGCCGGGCTCAGCCTGTCCACGGCGCACCGGCTGGTGGGTGAGCTGACCCGCTGGGGCGCGCTGGAGCGGGACGCGTCGGGGACGTATCACGTGGGGCTGCGGCTGTGGGAGCTGGCGGCGCTCGCCCCGCGCGGACCGGCGCTGCGGCAGGTGGCGCTGCCGTATCTGGAGGACCTGTACGAGGCGACGCACGAGAACGTGCAGCTGGCGGTGCGCGACGGGCGGGAGGTCGTCTACACCGAGTGGCTGTCGGGGCGGTCGGCGGTCGGCGTGCACATACGGGTCGGCGGACGCTGGCCGCTGCACGCCACCGGGGTGGGCCTCGCCCTGCTCGCGCACTGCGCCCCCGCCTTCCAGGACACGTACTGCGCGGGCCCGTTGGCCGCCTTCACCCCGTACACCATCACCGAACCCGCCCTGCTGCGCCGCACACTGGCGGAGGTCCGCCGTACCGGCGTCGCGGTCAGCGACCGCCAGATCACCCGGGACGCCCTGTCGGTGGCGGCCCCGGTGCGCGACCCCACCGGCACGGTCACCGCGGCGATCTCGGTCGTCGTCCCGGAGGCGGGCGCCCGGGTCCCGGCCCTGGTCCCGGCCGTACGCCTCGCCGGCCGCGGCATCTCACGCGCCCTGGGGTGGCATCCGGCGCCCGAAATCCCTCTCACCGGTGAGGACTCGGCCCTCGGGCGCTCGTGATACTGGGACGGCCCCCGCCTCGAGGAGCCGTTCATGTCCCTGCGGTCCGTTCGGTCCGTTTTCGTGCCGGTCGTCGCGCGCTGGCGTGCGGCGAGTCCGTACGCGCTCGATGTCGCGGTCGCCGCGATCGTGCTGTTCGCCGTGTCCTTGCAATGGATGTTCCCCGACGAGGGGGACGACCCGCTGAGCCTCGGGGGCTGGCTGCTCGGTGCCGCCACGGCCGTACCGCTGGTGTGGCGGCGGCGGGCGCCCTGGGCGTCCGGGTGGGCCGTGTCGGCGGCCACCCCGGCGCAGGCGCTGTACCACGCTCCCCCGCCGGACGTGATGTACGGCGGGATGGTCGTGCTGTACACCATGGCCGCCCTCGCCAGGCCCTGGCAGCGACGGCTCATGCTCACGGGGTGGATCGTCGGCGTCGTCTCCACCATGCAGCACCAGGCCGACAAGGAGCCCTTCGAGTACGCCTTCCATCTGATGGGCATCGTCTGCGCCTACGCCCTCGGGATGCTCGCCCGGGTCCAACGCGCCTACACCACCGAGCTGGAGGACCGGGCCCGCCGGCTGGAGGGACAGCGGACCGCGGACACCGCGCGGGCCCGCGCCGAGGAACGCGCCCGTATCGCCCGGGACATGCACGACATCCTGGCGCACGCGGTGAGCCTGATGGTCGTACAGGCGGAGGCCGGACCCGTGGTGGTGCGCAAGGATCCGGAGCGGGCGGAGGCCACCTTCGAAACGATCGCGGAGACCGGCCGGGACGCCATGGCTCAACTACGGCGTATCCTTGGGGTGTTGAAGGAGGAGCGGCCGGACGGCGGGGTGACCGGGCGGATGCCGCAGCCGAGCGTGGCGGCGCTTCCGCTGCTGGTGAGCCAGGTGGGGGACTCCACGGGGCTGCACACCGAACTGCGCACCACGGGCGAACCGTGCCCCTTGTCGTCGGACACGGAGATCGCCGCCTACCGTGTGGTCCAGGAAGCCCTCACCAACACCGTGAAGCACGCCCGTGCCTCGCGCGCCGTGGTGGAGCTGGACTGGACCGAGGACGGGGTGACCCTCACGATGACGGACGACGGACGCGGTCCGTCCGCCCCGGTCGGCGGGCACGGGCTGATCGGCATCCGGGAGCGGGCCGCCGCCTGCGGGGGCAGCGCCGAGACCGGCAGCGGCCCGGACGGCGGTTTCCGCGTGGTGGTACGGCTGCCGGTGGCCGCCGACCGGGAGGGGGCCCTCGGGTGAGCATCCGGGTGGTCGTCGCCGACGACCAGGAGCTGGTGCGGGCCGGTTTCGGCATGATCCTCGACGCGCAGGACGACATCGAGGTGGTCGGCGAGGCCGGGAACGGCGAGGAGGCCGTCGCCGCGGTCCACCGGCACGCCCCGGACGTGCTGCTGCTCGACATCCGCATGCCGGTGATGGACGGCCTGGAGGCGGCCCGCCTGGTGTGCGCGCAGTCGAGCTGCAAGGTGGTCATGCTGACCACGTTCGACCTGGACGAGTACGTGTACGAGGCGTTGTACGCCGGTGCGGGCGGCTTCCTGCTCAAGGACGTCCGCCGGGACGACCTCGTGCACGCGGTGCGCGTCGTCGCCGCCGGTGACTCGCTGCTCGCGCCCGCGGTGACCCGGCGGCTGGTCGAGGACATCGTGCGGCGCCGCCGGGAACGGGCCATCGCCGAGACGGCGACCCCGCAGCGGCTGGACGCGCTCACCGCCCGCGAGGTGGAGACGCTGCGGCTGCTGGCCCGGGGACTGTCCAACGCGGAGATCGCGACGACCCTGTTCGTCAGCGAGCACACCGTCAAGACCCATGTCAGCAACGTGCTGGGCAAGCTCGCTCTCAGGGACCGGGTGCAGGCGGTGATCTGCGCCTACGAGACGGGGCTGATCGTCCCCGGCTCCCCCTGAGGAGTGAGTCCCCGGGCCGTCTCCCCCGTACGGGCGAGGCCCGCAAACCGCTCCCTCTGGCGATCCGCCGCACCGCCCCGCGGGACGACTCTGTGAGTCGATGACGAACCACCATCCGCCGGGAGGGACCGTGCTTTCCGCACTCGCCCGGGCGGCCACCCGCCGCCCCTTGACCGTGATGCTCCTGTGGGGGCTCTTTCTGCTACTGGGCTTCGGCCTCGGGACGGGCGTGTTCGCCCGGCTCTCCGACAATGTGCCCGAAGTGCCCGGAACCGAGTCGGACTCGGCCGCCCAGTACCTGGACCGGACCGACCCGGCGGGCGAGTCGATCACCGGCGTGGTGGCCGGCACCGCCGTCTCGGACGCGACGCTGCGCGCCGAGGTCGAGCGGGCCGTCGCCGACGTCCGGAAGGTCGCCGGGGTCGCCGCCGTGCCCGACCCGTACACCACGCCCGGACTTCTCGCCGAGGACGGGAAGGCGCTGATCGTCCCCGTCACGCTCGAGGGTGGTCTGGACGACGACGCCGAGGAGCACACGCTCGAGGCGGCGGCCGACCGGCTCCGGGAGATCGACGCGCCCGACGTCCAGGTCAGCGGTGGCCCGCTGCTCGGGCAGCAGCTCAGTGAACAGGCCCAGGAGGACGTCAAGTTCGCGGAGATCGTCTCCCTGCCGGTGGTGCTGGCGCTGCTGCTCGTGGTGTTCGGCGGGCTGCGCTCGGCGCTGCTGCCACTGGTCGTCGCGGTCAGCGGGATCGCGGGCGCGTTCCTGGCGCTGTTCCTGTTCAGCGGGGTCACGGACATCTCCGTGTACGCGATCCAGGTGACGACGATGCTGGGGCTCGGGCTCGCCGTGGACTACGCCCTGCTGATGGTGATGCGGTTCCGGGAGGAGCGGCGGCACACCGAGGACGTCGTCGAGGCGGTGCACCGTACGGTCGCGGCGGCCGGGCGGACGGTGCTGTTCTCCGGGCTCACGGTGGCCGTCAGCCTGACCGGGCTGCTGGTCTTCCCGAGCGTGTTCCTGCGGAGCATGGGCCTCGCGGTCGCCGCGGTCGTCGTCATCGACATGCTGGCGGCGCTCACCCTGCTGCCGGCGCTGCTGGCCCGGTTCGGCGGGCGGATTCCGCCGGCGAAGGTCCCCGCGGACGGTGAGGAGGGTCGGGTCTTCGCGCGGCTCGCCCGTTTCGCGGCGCGGCGGCGTTTCGCCGTACTGGCCGTGGCCGTACCGGTGTTGCTGGTGCTGGCGGTGCCGGTGGCCGGGATGAAGATCGCCATCGGGGATGCGCGGCAGTTGCCCACGAGCAGTGAGGCGCGGCAGTTGCATGACACCGTGGGTGAGCATTTTCCGCCCGGTGCGGGGGTGACGCCGGTGACCGTGGTGGTGCGGCCAGGTGCCGATGCCGGGGTCGTCGAGGGGATCCGCGCGTTGTCTCCGGGGGCGGCTGTCCGTGAACTGCCGGGCGGAGCCTCGGTGCTGGAGATCCGGCCGCCCGGGGAGGCGGACGGCAAGGAGGCCACCGACCTGGTCGAGCGGGTGCGGGACGTACGCGGCGACGCGCCGGTCGAGGTCACCGGGCCCGCCGCCCGGCTGGTCGATTTCCGCGAGATGCTCGCGGACCGGGCGCCGTGGGCCGCGTTGACCGTACTGGTCGGAATCTTCGTGCTGTTGTTCGCGTTCACCGGGTCCGTGCTGCTGCCGCTGCGCACCATCGTGACGACGCTGCTGAGTCTGGGAGCGGCACTGGGCGCGGTGGTGTGGGTGTTCCAGGACGGGCATCTGGCGGGGCTGCTGGGCGCGGAGGGGCTGGGGGCGCTGAGTCTCACCGCGCCGCCGCTGATCGTCGCCATCGCGTTCGGGCTGGCCATGGACTACGAGCTGTTCATTCTGGCGCGGATGCGGGAGGCGCGGGAGCGGACGGGGGACGACGCCGGGGCCGTGGTGGACGGGTTGCGGCGGTCCGGGCGGGTGGTGACCTGTGCGGCGCTGTTGTTGGCGGTCGTCTTCGCCGCGTTCATGACGGGTGGGTTCTCGCCGATCCTGCAGATCGGGCTGGGGCTCACGCTGGCCGTGCTCATCGACGCGACCGTCGTGCAGATGCTGTTGGTTCCGGCGACGATGTCGCTGCTCGGACGTGTCGCGTGGTGGGCGCCGGCGCCGTTGCGGCGGGTGCACGACCGCTTCGGCCTGCGGGAGGAGCCGTCGGAGGAGCCGAAGCGGCGGGTACCCACGGGGGTGTAGGCCGGGGCTGTCTTCGCCCCCGCCGCCCCTTCCCGTCCCGTCCCTGGGGGCTCCGCCCCCAGACCCCCGTTCGCGCCCGCGCGGCAGAGCCGCTGTCGGCACAGCCCCGCGCCCCTTCAGGGGCGCGGGGAACTGCGCGACCAGCCCCCACCCGCCCGGCGGCAACCCCCCACGTTGCCCGCATTCGCATCCATTCGGAACCTGAACTCCCCCCGCCCTCAACCACTTTCTCCGTTACACCTCTTGACGCCGCCGGAAGCACGGAGCACATTGGCGTCACTGTGAGAGCGCTCTCAAAGACATCCGGCACTCGAACCCGAGAGGGCTACCCCACATGAGTGACTCCCCCGGCACACCCCGCAGATCCCGCAGATCCCGGCCCCTGCGGCGGGCCGTTCTCGCCGTCGTCAGCACGCTCGCCCTCGCGGCAGGCGCCGCGGCGACCGCGAGCCCCGCGAGCGCCTCCGCTCCGACTCCCCCCTCCGGCTGGACCCAGGTCTTCGTCGACGACTTCAACGGCTCCGCCGGCAGTGGCGTCAACACCGCCAACTGGCAGTACGCGACCGGCAAGGGCTACCCGGGCGGCCCCTCCAACTGGGGCACCGGTGAGATCGAGACGATGACGTCCAACGCGGACAACGTCTCGCTGGACGGCAACGGCAACCTCCGTATCACCCCGCGCCGCGACGGCTCCGGCAACTGGACGTCGGGCCGGGTCGAGACGAAACGCACCGACTTCCAGCCCCCGGCCGGCGGCAAGCTCCGTGTGGAGAGCCGTATCCAGGTGCCGAACGTCACGGGCGCCGCCGCCAAGGGCTACTGGCCGGCCTTCTGGATGCTGGGCGCCCCCTACCGCGGCAACTACTGGAACTGGCCCGCGGTCGGCGAGCTGGACATCATGGAGAACACACAGGGCAACAACACCGTGTTCGCCACGATGCACTGCGGCACATCCCCGGGCGGCCCGTGCAACGAGACCAGCGGTATCGGCAGTTCGACCACCTGCCAGGGCACGACCTGTCAGGCCGGCTTCCACACCTACCGCATGGAGTGGGACCGTTCGACGAGCGTGGAGGAGATCCGCTTCTACCTCGACGGCAACAACTTCCACACCGTGCGGGAGAACCAGGTCGACGCGACGACCTGGACGAACGCCACCAACCACGGCTACTTCATCATCCTGAACGTGGCGATGGGCGGCGGCTTCCCGGACGCCTTCGGCGGCGGCCCGGACTCGGGCACCCAGCCGGGGCACTCGATGCTCGTCGACTACGTACAGGTGCTGACCTCCGGCGGCGGGAACGGCGGCGACCCCGGTACGCCGGGCAGCCGTGACGCCTACGGCACCATCCAGGCCGAGTCGTACGACGGCCAGGGCGGCACGATGACCGAGAGCACCTCGGACTCCGGCGGCGGGCAGAACGTGGGCGCGCTCGCCAACGGTGACTGGCTGCAGTTCAAGGGGGTCACCTTCGGTTCGAACCCGGCCCGGCAGTTCTCCGCGCGGGTGGCGAGCGGTGCGGGCGCCAGTGTCAGCGGTCTGGTCGAGGTGCGGCTGGACAGCAGGAGCAACGCGCCCATCGGCAGCTTCGCGGTGGGCAACACGGGCGGCTGGCAGTCCTGGCGGACGATCCCGGCGAACATCAGCAACGTGACCGGCACCCACGACGTCTATCTGACCTTCACCAGCGGTCAGCCCTCGGACTTCGTGAACGTCAACTGGTTCACCTTCGGCCACTGATCCCACCCCCCACACCCGGCCCTCCTCGGCCGGGATCCGAAGAGGGCCCCACGCACCCGCGTGGGGCCCTCTTCCGTCAGCGCAGTTCCGCGCGGAACGCCGCCGGGGTCGTACCCGTGTGCTGGTGGAAGAACTTGGAGAAGTTCGCCGCGTCCGGGAAGCCGACCGCCGCCCCGACGCGGCCGATCGGCAGGCCGGTGTGGGCGAGGAGACGCTTGGCCTCCAGGACCACCCGCTTGTCGATGAACGCCTTGGGGGTCTGCCCGGTGGCGGCGCGCACCGCGCGCAGGAGGGTGCGGCGGGAGCAACCGAGTCCGTCGGCGTAGGCGCTGACGCTGTGGTGGGTGGCGAAGCCGTGCTCCACGGCGTCCCGGAACAGGGTGAAGGTGGTGCCGGTGACCCGCCGGTCCGCCTCCGCCTGCGCCGGGCCGGCGGCGACATGGGCGAGGCGCAGCAGGAACGCGGTCAGACAGTGGCGCAGTACGGCCGTGTGGAGGCCCAACGGCAGCGTGGCCGTGTCCTCGTACTCGCGGCGCAGCTGGCCGAGGGCCGCCCTGAGCGCGCCGAGCTGTGCCGGGTCGGGGCGGAGCAGGGGCTGTTGGTCGTAGCGGTAGAGGCCGGTCGCCTCGACGGTGGCGCGCGGCAGGAAGCCGGGCTGCATGGCGAGGGCGGTTCCGCGGTACCCGCCGCCGCGGGAGAAGCGGTGGACCTGCCCGGGGCGGATCCACAGCAGATCGCCGGCCGTGGCCTCGTACTCGGTGAAGTCGATCATGTGCCGGACCGGTCCGCCGTCGAGCAGCAGCACGATGTGGAAGTCGATGCGGTGCACCCGGTCCGGCGGTGCGTCGGCGCGCCAGCCGTGGCCGGGGTCCATGGGGGCGATCTGCATGCCGACCCCGAGGACGGTCCGGTCCACCGGGAAGGGGAAGGTCCTGATCCAGTCGCCGTCGCCCGATTCCGCGCGGTCCGCCCGCCCCGGCCGTCTCATGTCCGTTTCGCTCCGCCCTGCCCGTACGCCGCGCCCGGCCGTGTCCCAGTTTCACCAAAGGCTGGCACACGGAGACCCGCCATCGGAAAGGTCATACTTTTAAGCTTGAACGTAGGGCGGCATCGATGTTGCTTGAACCGAGGACTTCTTGAAGTGACGCACCGGGAATCACCGGCAGCCGCGCGCGGTTGACGCGACCGCGAGAAAGAAGATGATCACTGTGAGCGAAGCGACCGCGAGCGCGGGAGGACTGAAGAGACTGGCCGACGAGGGGGTCTCGGTCTGGCTGGACGACCTGTCGCGCGAGCGCCTGACCTCGGGGAGCCTTGCCGGGCTCGTGGGGGCGGGGACCGTCGTCGGTGTCACCACCAACCCCTCGATCTTCCGGGCGGCCATCGGGTCGGGCGCGGGCTACGAGGAGCAGCTCGCCGATCTGGCCGTGCGGGGCGTCACGGTGGACGAGGCCGTACGGATGATGACGACCGCCGACGTACGGGCCGCCGCCGACGTCCTGCGGCCGGTGTACGAGGCGACCGGCGGCCGGGACGGCCGGGTCTCCATCGAGGTCGACCCCCGGCTGGCGCACGACACGGCGGCCACCGTCGCGGAGGCGAGGCAGCTGGCCCGGCTGGTGGACCGGCCGAACGTCATGATCAAGATCCCGGCGACACGGGCCGGGCTGCCCGCGATCACCGAGGTGACCGGCGCCGGCATCAGCGTCAACGTGACGCTGGTCTTCTCCCTGGAGCGCTACCGCGAGGTGATGGACGCCTACCTCGCCGGTCTGGAGCGGGCCCGCGCGGCGGGACGGGACCTGGGCGCGATCCACTCCGTCGCCTCCTTCTTCGTCTCCCGTGTCGACGCCGAGATCGACAAGCGGCTGTCGGTGCTGGGCACCCCCGAGGCCCTCGCGCTGAAGGGCCGGGCGGCCCTGGCGAACGCGCGGCTCGCCTATGCGGCGTACGAGGAGGTCTTCGGCGGTGAGCGCTGGCTGGCGCTGGCCGGGGGCTCGCGGGCGCACAAGCAGCGTCCCCTGTGGGCGTCCACCGGGGTGAAGGACGCCGCGTACAAGGACACCCTGTACGTGGAGGAGCTGGTCGCACCCGGCACCGTCAGCACGATGCCCGAGGCCACGCTGCGGGCCACCGCCGACCACGGTGTGGTCCGGGGCGACACCGTCACCGGCGGTTACGCCCAGGCGCGGGCCGATCTGGCCGCCGTGGAGCGGCTCGGGATCTCGTACGACGAGGTGGTGCGGCAGCTGGAGCACGAGGGCGTCGCGAAGTTCGAGGACGCCTGGCAGGAACTGCTGGACGCGGTGACGAAAGCGCTCGACAGCAAGGGAGTTGACGCCACATGACCGACGAGACGACCGAACCGGCGGCTGACGCGCCCCGCCGGGAACCGGAGGAGGAGCTCCTCGGGGCGCTGCCCGCGCCCCCGGCGGACTGGGACAACCCGCTGCGCGACCCCCGGGACCGGCGGCTGCCCCGGGTGGCGGGCCCCTCGGGGCTGGTCATCTTCGGCGTGACGGGCGACCTGTCCCGCAAGAAGCTGATGCCGGCCGTGTACGACCTCGCCAACCGGGGTCTGCTGCCGCCCGGCTTCTCGCTGCTGGGTTTCGCCCGCCGGGACTGGGAGGACCAGGACTTCGCCGAGGTGGTGCACGACGCCGTCAAGGAGCACGCGCGGACCCCGTTCCGTGAGGAGGTCTGGCAGCAGCTCGCCGAGGGCATGCGGTTCGTGCCGGGCGACTTCGACGACGACCAGGCGTTCGAACAGCTGCGCAAGGCCGTCGACGAGCTGGACGCCTCCCGGGGCACCAGCGGGAACTACGCCTTCTATCTCTCCGTACCCCCGAAGTTCTTCCCGAAGGTCGTGCAGCAGCTGAAAAAGCACGGGCTGGCGGACGGTCCGCAGGGGTCCTGGCGGCGGGCGGTGATCGAGAAGCCGTTCGGGCACGATCTGAGGTCGGCCCAGGATCTCAACGAGATCGTGCACGGAGTGTTCGACCCGGAGCAGGTGTTCCGGATCGACCACTACCTCGGCAAGGAGACCGTGCAGAACATCCTCGCCCTGCGGTTCGCCAACCAGATGTTCGAACCGATCTGGAACCGGTCCTTCGTGGACCATGTGCAGATCACCATGGCCGAGGACATCGGCATCGGCGGGCGCGCGGGCTACTACGACGGCATCGGCGCCGCCCGTGACGTCATCCAGAACCACCTGCTGCAGCTGATGGCACTCACCGCGATGGAGGAACCGGCCTCCTTCGACGCGGCCTCGCTGCTCACCGAGAAGCTGAAGGTGTTCCGGGCCGTGCGGCTCCCGGACGACCTGGGCCTGCACACCGTGCGCGGACAGTACGAGGGTGCCTGGCAGGGCGGTGCGAAGGTGTGCGGCTATCTGGAGGAGGACGGCATCGACGCCTCCTCGAAGACCGACACCTACGCCGCGATCAAGCTCGGTGTCAACAACCGGCGCTGGGCGGGTGTCCCCTTCTATCTGCGCACCGGCAAGCGGCTGGGCCGCCGGGTCACCGAGATCGCGGTGGTCTTCCAGCGGGCGCCGCACTCCCCCGACGATGGACTTCGCGTACGGCGAGTCGTTCACCGAGTCCAGCCCTGAGGCGTACGAGCGGCTCATCCTGGATGTCCTGCTGGGCGACGCGAATCTGTTCCCCCGTCATCAGGAGGTGGAAGAGTCCTGGAAGATCCTCGATCCGATCGAGGAGTACTGGGCGTCGCACGGACGGCCGGCGCGGTACACCTCGGGCAGCTGGGGACCCGCGGAAGCCGACGAGATGCTCGCACGAGACGGACGGAGCTGGCGCAGGCCATGAAGATCGACCTGACCGACACCACGGCAAGCAAGGTCAACAAGGCGCTGGTGCGGGGCCGCCGCGCCATCGGCACCCCGGCCGTGGGCATGGTCCTGACGATGGTGATCGTCACGGACGAGGAGAACGCCTACGACTCGATCAAGGCGGCCGAGGAGGCCTCGCACGAGCATCCCGCGCGCACCCTGGTCGTGATCAAGAGGCACACCCGCAATCCGCGCGAGCGCACCCATCCCCGGCTGGACGCCGAGGTGCGGGTCGGCTCGGAGGCGGGCACCGGCGAGACGGTGGTGCTGCGGACGTACGGCGAGGTGTCCGACCACGCCGACTCGGTCGTGCTGCCGCTGCTGCTGCCGGACGCGCCGGTGGTGGTGTGGTGGCCGGCCCAGGCGCCCGAGAACCCGTCGCAGGACCCGCTGGGCGCGCTCGGCCAGCGCCGGATCACCGACCTGTACATGGTCGAGAACCCCATGGAGGTGCTGGAGGCCCGCCGGCGCACGTACGCGCCGGGTGACACCGACCTCGCCTGGACCAGGCTGACGCTGTGGCGTTCCATGCTGGCGGCGGCGCTGGACCAGGCGCGGGCGGCGGTCGTCTCGGCGACCGTGGAGGCGGAGGCCGACAACCCGGCCGCCGAGCTGCTGGCGCGCTGGCTGGAGGCGCGGCTGCGGGTGCGGGTCGAGCGGGTGGTGACCGAGGGGCCGGTGGTCACGGCGGTCCGGCTCGGTACGGCGGACGGCGAGGTCGTCATCGACCGTCCCGAGGGCCCGCTGGCCACGCTCACCCTGCCGGGCCAGCCGCCGCGCCGGCTGGCGCTGAAGGTCCGGCCCACCTCCGAACTCATCGCCGAGGAGCTCAGGCGCCTCGACGCGGACGAGATGTACGCCGTCGCCCTGCGCGGCGAGGTCACCGAGGAGAACCCCGCTCATGTCTGACGTCCCCGAACCGACCCGGCGCCCCCAGTGGACCGCCCTGGAGAATTACCGCAGGGACACGCTGCCCCGGCCCGACCTGCGCGAGCTGTTCGACACCGACCCGTCCCGCGCCGAGCGGTACGTGGTGCGGGTGGGCGATCTGCGCCTCGACTACTCCAAGCACCTGGTCGACGACGAGACGCTCGCCCTGCTGCGTGAACTCGCCGAGGCCACCGATGTGTTCGGCCTGCGGGACGCCATGTTCCGCGGGGAGCGGATCAACACCACCGAGGACCGGGCCGTCCTGCACACCGCGCTGCGCGCCCCGCGCGACGCGGTGATCGAGGTCGACGGGGAGAACGTGGTCCCGGCCGTGCACGCCGTGCTGGACCGGATGGCCGACTTCGCGGGGCGGGTCCGTTCCGGCGAGTGGACGGGGCACACCGGCAAGCGGATCCGCAACGTCGTCAACATCGGGATCGGCGGCTCCGACCTCGGCCCGGCGATGGCGTACGAGGCGCTGCGCGCGTACACCGACCGCTCGCTGACCCTCCGTTTCGTGTCGAACGTGGACGGCGCCGACCTGCACGAGGCGACCCGTGATCTGGATCCGGCCGAGACGCTGTTCATCGTCGCGTCGAAGACGTTCACCACGATCGAGACGATCACCAACGCGACCTCGGCCCGCTCCTGGCTGCTCGACGCGCTCGGCGACGAGAAGGCGGTCGCCCGGCACTTCGTCGCCCTGTCCACGAACGCCGGGAAGGTCACGGACTTCGGGATCGACACGGCGAACATGTTCGAGTTCTGGGACTGGGTCGGCGGACGCTATTCCTTCGACTCGGCGATCGGTCTCTCGCTGATGATCGCCATCGGCCCGGACCGGTTCCGGGAGATGCTCGACGGGTTCCGGATCGTCGACGAGCACTTCGTCAACGCGCCGGCCGAGGCCAACGCCCCGCTGCTGATGGGCCTGTTGGGCATCTGGTACAACAACTTCCTCGGCGCCCAGTCGCACGCGGTACTGCCGTACTCGCACTATCTGTCGAAGTTCACCGCCTATCTCCAGCAGCTCGACATGGAGTCCAATGGCAAGTCGGTGGACCGTCAGGGCCGTCCGGCCACCTGGCAGACGGGTCCTGTGGTGTGGGGCACCCCGGGCACCAACGGGCAGCACGCCTACTACCAGTTGATCCACCAGGGCACGAAGCTCATCCCGGCCGATCTGATCGGTTTCGCCCGGCCGGTCGCCGAGCTGAGCGGTGAACTCGCGGCCCAGCACGACCTGCTGATGGCCAACCTGTTCGCGCAGGGCCAGGCCCTCGCCTTCGGCAAGACCGCCGAGGAGGTACGGGCGGAGGGCGTGCCCGAGGAGCAGGTGCCGCACCGCACCTTCCGGGGCAACCACCCCACCACCACGATCCTGGCCACCGAGCTGACCCCCTCGGTGCTCGGCCAGCTGATCGCGCTGTACGAGCACAAGGTGTTCGTCCAGGGCGCGGTCTGGAACATCGACTCCTTCGACCAGTGGGGCGTCGAACTCGGCAAGGTCCTCGCCAAGCGCGTCGAACCCGCTCTCACGCAGGGGGCCGACGTCCCCGGCCTCGATCCGTCCACGGCCGCGCTGGTGGCCGCCTACCGCGAACGCAGGAAGTGAACTGACATGCAGATCGGTCTTGTTGGTCTGGGCAAGATGGGCGGCAACATGCGGGAGCGCCTCCGCAACGCCGGCCACACCGTCATCGGGTACGACACCAACCGCGAAGTCTCCGACGTCGACCATCTGTCCGACCTGGTCGACCGGCTCGACGGGCCGCGCGTGGTGTGGGTGATGGTGCCGGCCGGCGCCGCCACCCAGCTCGTGGTCGACCAGCTGGGGAGCCTGCTGCGCCACGGGGACGTCGTCGTGGACGGCGGCAACTCCCGCTGGACGGACGACGAGAAGCACGCCAAGGAGCTGCACGCCCGGGGCATCGGCTTCGTCGACGCGGGCGTCTCCGGCGGGGTGTGGGGCCTGAAGAACGGCTACGCGCTCATGGTCGGCGGCGACGAGGAGCACGTGGAGCTGCTGAAGCCGATCTTCGACGCGCTCAAGCCGGACGGGCCGTACGGCTTCGTCCACGCGGGCCGGGTGGGTGCCGGGCATTTCGCGAAGATGGTCCACAACGGGATCGAGTACGCCATGATGCAGGCGTACGCGGAGGGCTGGGAGCTGCTCGAGAAGGTCGACTCGGTGGACAACGTCCGGGAGGTGTTCCGCTCCTGGCAGGAGGGCACCGTGATCCGCTCCTGGCTGCTGGACCTCGCGGTGAACGCGCTCGACGACGACGAGCATCTGGAGCGGCTGCGCGGCTACGCGGAGGACTCGGGTGAGGGCCGCTGGACGGTGGAGGCGGCGATCGACAACTCCGTGCCGCTGCCCGCGATCACCGCGTCGCTGTTCTCGCGTTTCGCCTCGCGTCAGGAGGACTCGCCGCAGATGAAGATGGTGGCGGCGCTGCGCAACCAGTTCGGCGGGCATGCCGTCGAGTCGGCGGAGAAGGCGTAGCGCCGGTGGGAGATCTGCTGCTGGCGCGGCACGGCGAGACGGAGTGGAGCAGGGCGGGCCGGCACACCGGCGGGACCGACCTTCCGCTGACCCCGGCCGGTGAGGCCCAGGCCACGTCGCTCGCCCCGCTGCTGGGCGGGCGGACCTTCGGGCTGGTCCTCACCAGCCCGCTGGTCCGCGCCCGGCGCACCGCAGAGCTGGCGGGCCTGACCGGCGCGATACCGGAGGCGGACCTGCGGGAGTGGGACTACGGCGGCTACGAGGGCATCACCACGGCGGACATCCACCGCACCCGTCCCGGCTGGGACCTGTGGACCGACGGCGTACCGCCGGGCCGGGACTTCCCCGGCGAGTCCCCGCAGCAGGTGGGCGACCGCGCGGACCGGGTCCTGGCCCGTCTGGCCGAGGCCCTGGACGAGGGTGATGTGATGCTGGTCGCCCACGGCCACCTGCTCCGCGTCCTCACCGCCCGCCGCCTGGGCCTCCCCCCGTCCGCCGGCCGCCTGTTCCGCCTGGAGACGGGCACCCTGAGCCGGCTGTCCCTGGAGCACGGCAGCCCGGTCATCGCGGAGTGGAACACCCGCCCGTGACTCCGGCGCCGCCCTGTGCCGCGTGCTGGGCGGCCAGGCGGACGGGGGCGTTGCGGGCGCCGTAGCCGTGGTGGGCGCCGTCACGTTGGAGGAGTTCGAAGAAGACCTGGCCGACGGTGAGGGTGTAGCAGTGGCGCAGGGTGCCGTGCTCGTCCCGGTCGTAGAGGATGCCCAGGTCGCGGTAGGTCTCCAGCTCGCCGTCGGCGAACTCGTGGCGGGCGGCGAGGTCGTCGTAGTAGTTGGCGGGGATGGGCAGCAGCCGGCCGCCCGCGGCGCGGAAGCGGCGGGCGGCCGCGACCACGTCGTCGGTGGCGAACGCGATGTGCTGGGCGTGCACGGTGTCGTCCGTGGGCGCGGCGCCGACGCCGAGGGCGATACGGACGCTGCCGTCGGCGGTGCCGACCGCGCGGCTGCGCAGCAGGCCGTAGGGGTCGGGGACGTCCACGCTCTCCTCGGCGCGCAGTCCGAGGACGCCCCGGTGGAAGAGGGCCGCCTCGTCGAAGTGGTGCCAGGGCTGGGTGAGGGCGAGATGGTCGATGTGCCGGACGTGCGGGGCGGCGGGCGGGTGGTCCAGGCCGGTGAAGTCGGAGCGCCAGGCGCCGCAGAAGAACAGTTCCGTGCCGTCGGGTGCGGCGACCGCGTCGAGCGGCGCGTCCTCGGGGGCGCGGCGGCGCGGCAGTACCGGCGCGAGCAGGGCCTCGGCGCGGCGGGCGGCGCCCCGCGGGTCGGGTGACTCCAGTCCGACGGCGGCGAGCCGGGTGCCGTCGCGGCGTACGGCCGTCCCGGTGTTGACGAGGACGCGGGCCTCGCCCTGCTGCCAGAGGTCGACGGGTTTGCTGCGGTGCCGTGCGGTGCGGGCGAAACCGAGCGCGTCGAGGAGTCCGGCGAGGGGCTGTGCGTCGGGGGTGACGAGTTCGGCGAAGGCGACTCCGGTGGGGACGGCGGGGGCGGGCAGGGCGCCCGCGCCCGTCTCCTCCTGGAGCAGCAGCAGGGAGCGGCGGGCGTCCACGGCGGTCGGTCCGGCGTCGGCCTGCCGTACGACGTCGTTGAAGACCTCGAGGGACAGCGGCCCGGTGTAGCCGGTGCGCAGCACGTGCCGGACCAGTCCGGCGACGTCGAAGCCTCCCTGGCCGGGGAAGCAGCGGTGGTGGCGGCTCCACTGGAGCACGTCCATCGCGGGCAGCGGGGCGTCGGCGAGCTGGAGGAAGAAGATCTTCTCTCCGGGAATGTCCTCGATGCCGCCGGGGTCGCTGCCGCGCGAGAGGATGTGGAAGCTGTCCAGACAGGTCCCGAGCGCGGGATGTCCGGCCGCCTCGACGATGCGCCAGGCGTGGTCGTACGTGCTCACATGCCGCCCCCAGGCCAGTGCCTCGTACGCCACCCGGATGCCGAAGCCGGCTGCCAGGTCGGCGAGTTCGCTCAGCTGCCGGGCGGCGAGGGCGTCGTCGTCGAGCGCGGACGGGTCGACGCTGGAGCAGACGAGGACCGTGTCGGCGCCGAGCCTGCGCATCAGCTCGAACTTGTGCCGGGCGCGGCGCAGATTGCGGGCGAAGAGGTCGTCGGGCACGGCCTCGATGTCCCGCAGCGGCTGGTAGAGGTCGATGCCGAGGCCGAGGTCGGCGCAGCGGGCGCGGATGTCCTCGGGGGTGAGCGGTGCGGTGAGCAGGTCGTTCTCGAAGATCTCCACCCCGTCGAAGCCGGCCCGGGACGCGGCCGTGAGCTTCTCGGTGAGGGAGCCGCTGAGGGAGACGGTGGCGATGGACGTACGCACGTCGATACCTCTCGCTTTCCGGGGTCGGTCTACTGCGGCGCCCCGACGGCGCCGCCGGTCAGCTCGGTGAGGTCCGCGAGCATCCGGGTGCTGTCGGGTTCCCGGCCGGTGAACAGGCGGAACGCGTCGGCGGCCTGGAAGGCGGCCATACCGCCGCCGTCGAGGGTGGCGCAGCCTGCCGTGCGGGCGGTGCGCAGCAGCTCGGTCTCCAGCGGGCGGTAGACGACCTCGGCGACCCACAGTCCGGGGTGCAGCAGTCCGGCCGGCAGGGGCAGGCCGGGGTGGGCGGCCATGCCGGTGGGGGTGGCGTGCACGAGCCCGCCGTTGCCGTCGGCGGCGGCGAGCAGTTCGGGCAGCCGGTCCGGGGTCGCGGCGGCGGCGCGGCCCGCCCCGAAGCCCCGGTTCAGCGCGGCGGCGAGGTCGGCGGCCCGTTCGGGCAGGGCGTCGACGACCGTGACCCGTTCGGCGCCGAGGGTGAGCGTGGCGTGTGCGACGGCCGCGCCGGCGCCGCCCGCGCCGAGCTGGACGACCCGTTCCAGCGGGGCGTCGGGCAGTCCGCGGGCGAAGGCGGTGGCGAAGCCGGTGACGTCCGTGTTGTGGCCGACGGCCCGTCCGCCGTCGAAGACGACGGTGTTGACCGCCCCCAGCGCCTCCGCCCTCGGGTCGAGGGCGTCCAGGTGCTCGACGACGAGCCGCTTGCACGGGTGGGTGATGTTGAGCCCGTCGAAGCCGAGCAGCCGGGCGGCGCGCAGCAGCTCGCCCACCCGCTCGGGCGGGACGCCGATGGTGTCGAGGTCGAGGAGCCGGTACAGACAGCGCAGGCCCTGCCGGCCGGCCTCCCGCTCGTGCAGCGCGGGGCTGAGCGACGGGCCGATGCCAGAGCCGATCAGCCCGACGAGATACGAGTCCTTGGACACCGCGGACCTCCAGAGCGGCTCAGTAATGTACGAACCAGTACGTTAGCTATATCAGCCGTCCGGGGCCCTCGGGAAGACCCGTCCGGGCCGGGCGGAGGGCTGCTTCTAGAATCACCGGCACACACCTCGGCCCGGAGGGACCCGATGACCAGCGTCGAAGAACCGGCACGGCCCGGCGAGCGGATCCGCGACGCCGCCCGTACCAGGGCCGAGATCCTCGACGTGGCGACGGCGGAGTTCGCCCGGGCCGGGTACGACGGGGCCCGCGTGGACGAGATCGCCGCCCGCACCCGCACCACCAAGCGGATGATCTACTACTACTTCGGCGGCAAGGAACAGCTGTTCACGGCCGTGCTGGAGCGGGCGTACGGCGTGATCCGCGAGGCCGAGCAGCAGCTGGACGTCGATCATCTGGACCCGGTGGCGGCCATTCGGCGGCTGGCGGAGCTGACCTTCGACCACCACGAGCGGCACCCGGACTTCATCCGCCTGGTGAGCATCGAGAACATCCACGACGCGGAGCACATCGCGGCCTCGGAGGAGCTGGGCCGGATGGGCTCCCCCGCGCTGGACGTGATCCGCCGGATCCTCGCCGCCGGGCAGGAGTCGGGTCTGTTCACGGCCGACGTCGATGCCGTGGACCTGCACGCCATGATCAGCTCGTTCTGCTTCTTCCGGGTGTCCAACCGGCACACCTTCGGCGCCCTGTTCGGCCGCGACCTGGTGGCCCCGGGCCGGCGCGAGCACTACCGGGCGATGCTGGGCGACATGGTGATCGCCTATCTGACGGCGGAGCGCGCCGCGGACTGAACCGCGCGCCGGCATCACGTACGACGCGACCCCTTGACAGTGCGGGCGACCGGGCGCAGCATCCCTACCCAGCCGCGACTAACTATCCAGTGGGTTAATTAGCGCCTCGGCACATCCCCTCCGCTCTCCCCCTCCGCGTACCGTCGTGGAGTCCCCCGAAGGAGCCCGCCGTGACCGTCCCCGTACCGCCCCGCGACGCCTCCCCGCCCGGACAGCCGAGGAAGGCGGCGGCCGCCGCCTGGATCGGCAGCGCCCTCGAGTACTACGACTTCTTCATCTACGGCAGCGCGGCCGCGCTGATCTTCCCGGAAGTGTTCTTCGACGACTCCGACCCGGCCACCGCGACCCTGCTGTCGCTGGCCACGTTCGGTGTCGCGTACGCGGCCCGGCCGGTCGGCGCGCTGTTCCTCGGGCATGTCGGGGACCGGCTGGGCCGTAAGAAGATCATGGTCTTCACCCTGATCCTGATGGGCGTGTCGACCTTCCTCATCGGCTGTCTGCCCACCCGCGCCCAGGTCGGCACGCTCGCCCCCGTACTGCTGGTGCTGTGCCGGGTGCTCCAGGGCATCTCGGCGGCCGGCGAGCAGGCCAGCGCCAACTCGATGACGCTGGAGCACGCGCCGCCCCACCGGCGGGGCTTCTTCACCAGCTTCACCCTCAGCGGTACGCAGGGCGGCCAGCTGCTGGCCACGCTGGTGTTCATCCCGGTCGCCGCGCTGCCCGAGGAGCAGTTGCTGTCCTGGGGGTGGCGGGTGCCGTTCTGGCTGAGCATCGCGGTCGCCGTCGTCGGGTATGTGATCCGGCGCCGGCTGGACGAGACGCCGGCGTTCGAGCAGCAGACCGCCACGGAGGGGGTCGTGAAGCTGCCGCTGCTGGTGCTGCTGCGGGAGCACTGGGCGGACGTCCTGCGGGTGATCGCGTGCGCGCTGATCGCCTCGGTCAGCACGATCTTCACGGTGTGGGCGCTGGCGTACGCCACCAGTGACGCGGTGGACATGTCGCGTACCTCGATGCTGTGGGTGGGCGCGCTGGCGAACGTCGTCGCGCTGGCCGCGATCCCGCTGTGGGCCGCGCTCGCCGACCGGGTCGGACGGCGTCCCGTCTTCCTCGTCGGGGCCGTGGGCAGCGCGGTGACGATGTTCCTCTACCTGTGGGCGATCTCCACCGGCAACTATCCGCTCACCCTGGTCCTCGGGATCGTCACGTTCGGCGTGGTCTACAGCGCCGCGAACGGGGTGTGGCCGTCCTTCTACGGCGAGATGTTCCCGACCAGGGTCCGGCTCTCGGGTATGGCGATCGGCACGCAGATCGGGTTCGCGGTGGCCGGGTTCGCGGTCACGTTCGCCGCGCGGATCGCGGGCCCCGACGGCGACGACTGGACGGCGGTGGCCTTCTTCACGGCGGCCCTGTGCGTACCGCCGGTGATCGCGGCGATCACGGCCCGCGAGACGCATCGCGTCCCCACCGAGCGGCTGGGCGAACGGGCCGTCGAGGCGGGTGCACAGCGGCCGGCGAAGGTCACGGCCTGAGCGGACGTCGCGGGCGTTCCCCGGTCGGTCAGGAATCGAGAAGCACGGGTGGCCGTGGGTCGCCTAGCCTTGCCGGGTTGGGGAACGCCGGCGGGGGCCGTACGCGGTCGCCGCCCGACGGATGGAGAGCGATGAGCATGGCCACGAGGGCGGACGGACAGCCGTCCGAGCCGCACGCCGCCGACAGTCACGAGCTGATCCGCGTGCACGGGGCGCGTGAGAACAACCTCAAGGACGTCAGCATCGAGATCCCCAAGCGGCGGCTCACGGTGTTCACCGGTGTGTCCGGCTCGGGCAAGAGCTCCCTGGTGTTCGACACGATCGCCGCCGAGTCGCAGCGGCTGATCAACGAGACGTACAGCGCCTTCCTCCAGGGTTTCATGCCGAACCTGGCCCGCCCCGAGGTGGACGTGCTGGACGGTCTGACCACGGCCATCACCGTCGACCAGCAGCGGATGGGCTCCGACCCCCGCTCCACCGTCGGCACCGCCACCGACGCCAACGCGATGCTGCGCATCCTCTTCAGCAGGCTCGGCACCCCGCACATCGGCCCTCCGGCCGCGTACTCCTTCAACGTCGCCTCCGTCTCGGCGACCGGCGGCTTCACCGTCGACCGGGGCTCCGAGAAGACGAAGACCGAGAAGGTCAGTTTCACCCGCACCGGCGGCATGTGCACGCACTGCGAGGGCCGGGGCACGGTCTCCGACATCGATCTCGCGCAGCTCTTCGACGACTCCAAGTCGCTGTCCGAGGACCCGTTCACCATCCCCACCTACACCGGGGACGGCTGGGTGGTGCGGATCATCGCCGAGTCGGGGTTCTTCGACAAGGACAAGCCGATCCGCGAGTACACGAAGAGGGAGCGGCACGACTTCCTGTACCGGGAGCCGACCAAGGTCAAGGTCAACGGGGTCAACCTCACCTATGAGGGGCTGATCCCGAAGCTGCAGAAGTCGTTCCTGTCCAAGGACCGCGAGTCGATGCAGCCGCACATCCGGGCCTTCGTGGACCGGGCGGTCGCCTTCACCCGGTGCCCCGAGTGCGACGGCACCCGGCTCAGCGAGGCGGCCCGCTCCTCGAGGATCGGCAAGCTGAACATCGCCGACGCCTGCGCCATGGAGATCCGCGACCTGGCCGAGTGGGTGCGCGGGCTGGAGGAGCCTTCGGTGGCGCCGCTGCTGGCCAAACTCCGGCACGGCCTGGACTCGTTCGTGGAGATCGGCCTCGGCTATCTCTCGCTCGACCGGGCCTCCGGCACGCTCTCCGGCGGCGAGGCCCAGCGCACCAAGATGATCCGCCACCTCGGCTCCTCCCTCACCGATGTGACGTACGTCTTCGACGAGCCGTCCATCGGTCTGCACCCGCATGACATCCAGCGGATGAACAGTCTGCTGCTGCGGCTGCGCGACAAGGGCAACACGGTGCTGGTGGTCGAGCACAAGCCGGAGACGATCGCCATCGCCGACCATGTCGTGGACCTCGGCCCCGGCGCCGGTACGGCGGGCGGCACCGTCTGCTTCGAGGGCACCGTCGAGGAGCTGCGGGCGAGCGACACCGTCACCGGCCGCCATCTCGACGACCGGGCCAAGCTGAAGGACACCGTGCGCGAGGCGACGGGCGCTCTGGAGATCCGGGGCGCGAACGCGAACAACCTCCAGGACGTCGACGTCGACATCCCGCTCGGCGTGCTCTGTGTGATCACCGGTGTCGCCGGTTCCGGCAAGAGCTCCCTGGTCCACCGTTCCGTCCCGGCCCCCGAGGGTGTGGTCTCGGTCGACCAGACCCCCATCCGGGGTTCGCGGCGCAGCAACCCGGCCACCTACACGGGCCTGCTCGACCCGATCCGCAAGGCGTTCGCCAAGGCCAACAGCGTCAAGCCGGCCCTGTTCAGCGCCAACTCGGAGGGCGCCTGCCCCACCTGCAACGGCGCCGGCGTCATCTACACCGACCTGGCGATCATGCAGAGCGTCGCCACGACCTGCGAGGACTGCGGCGGCAAGCGGTTCGACGCGTCGGTGCTCGAGTACCACTTCGGCGGCCGGGACATCAGCGAGGTGCTCGCGATGTCGGTGGCCGAGGCCGAGGAGTTCTTCCGCGAGGGCGAGTCACGCATCCCGGCCGCGCACCGGATCGTGGAGCGGATGGCGGAGGTCGGGCTCGGCTATCTCACCCTCGGCCAGCCGCTGACCACGCTGTCCGGCGGTGAGCGGCAGCGGCTGAAGCTGGCGGTGCACATGGCCGACAAGGGCGGGGTGTATGTCCTCGACGAGCCGACGACCGGTCTGCACCTCGCCGATGTGGAGCAGCTGCTGGGCCTGCTGGACCGGCTGGTGGACTCGGGCAAGTCGGTGATCGTCATCGAGCACCACCAGGCGGTCATGGCGCACGCCGACTGGATCGTGGACCTCGGCCCCGGCGCCGGTCACGACGGCGGCCGGATCGTCTTCGAGGGCACCCCCGCGGATCTGGTCGCCGCCCGCTCCACCCTCACGGGCGAGCATCTGGCCCAGTACGTGGGCGCCTGAGGCGTACGCCGTGCGCGCCGGGGTGGTCGTCTCACGCCCCGGCGCGGCGCGGGATGCCGTACGCCCGCTCCACCCGCAGCCGCAGCACGAGGCGCCGGTCGCGGACCATGGCGGCGCGGTACTCGTCCCAGTCCGCGTGCTCGCCGCCGACGTCGCGGTACAGCCGGATCAGCTCCTCCACCGTCTCGTCGTACAGGTTTCCGGCGACGGGTGACAGGTCGGCGGTGCCCTCGGCGACCGTGTAGGCCCAGCGGTCGTCGCTGGTGACGTGGTAGGAGGCGCGGGGGTCGCGGCGCAGGTTGGCGGTTTTGGCCCGGTCGTCCGTGAGCGAGACGCGGATGACGCGCTCGTCGGGGTAGTAGGCGTGCATGACGTTCGACAGCTGGGGCCGTCCGTCACGTTTCAGTGTGACGAGCACTCCGCCGTGCCCCTCGGACAGCAGGGCGAGCAGTGCGTTCTGTTCGGCGTCGTGAGTCATGACTGGTTCAACGCCCCGAACGGGGCCGGCGTTCCCCGAGGAGACCGATGACAGTGCTGCGGCAAGAGGCCGATCCCGCCGAGGCCGGACTGGACGCGCGGGCGCTGGAGCGGCTGGACCGCCACTTCGCCGGCCTGGTGGACGAGGGGAGGCTGCCCGGTTTCCTGGTGGCCGTCGCCCGCGGCGGCCGGGTCGCGCATCTCTCGGTGCACGGGGCGCGGGACGTGGCGGCGGGGCTGCCGGTGGAGAGTGACACGCTGTGGCGGATCTACTCCATGACGAAGCCGGTGACGGCTGTCGCCGCGCTGCTGCTGGTGGAGGAGGGCCGTCTGTCCCTGGACGACCCGGTCGGCGACCACCTCCCGGCGTTCGCGCACCCGCGCGTGTACGAGTCCGGGTCGGGCACGGAGATACGCACCCGCCCGCCCGGGGGCCCGCTCCTCGTCCGTCACCTGATGACGCACACGGCGGGTCTGACGTTCGCCTTCTACGGCTCCCACCCCGTCGACCAGCTGTACCGGGAGGCGGGACTGGAGTCGTCGGTGGCGCCGGGCAGGGATCTGGCGGGTACGACGGAGGTGTACGCGAGCCTGCCCCTGCAGTTCGATCCGGGCACGCAGTGGAACTACTCGGTCGCCTCGAACGTGCTGGGCCGGATCATCGAGGTCGTGTCGGGCAGGCCACTGGACGTGTTCCTCTCCGAACGCGTCTTCCGGCCGCTCGGCATGACGGACGCCGGTTTCGAGGTGACCCAGGCGCAGGCAGAGCGGCTGGCGGAGCTGTACGGCGAGTCGGACGACGGCGGCATCGAGGCCATCCCCGGCCTGCCTCTGCGCGGCCGCCCCCGGTTCCTCTCCGGCAGCGGCGGCATGGTGGCCTCGGCCCACGACTACCACCGCTTCATGGAGTTGCTGCGCCGGCGCGGCGAGCTCGACGGCATACGCCTGCTCGCTCCCGCGACGGTGGACCTGATGACCCGCAACCACCTCCCCGGCGGAGCCGATGTGCGCGCCGTCGGCAGCCGCCCCGCGCACGACACCCCCGGCAACGACGGAGTCGGCTTCGGACTCGGTGTCTCCGTCGTCGTCGACCCGTCCCGGACGCAGGCGCCGTCCACTCTCGGCAGCTACGGCTGGAGCGGGGTGGCCACCACCACGTTCTGGGTCGACCCGGGCCGCGACCTGACCGTGCAGTTCCACACGCAGGTGCGGCCCAGGTCCTCCCACACCGTGTTCCGGGACCTCAAGCGGCTGGTGCACGAGGCGGTGACGGGCTGAGCTACGACAGGTGCGCCACCGCGTCGAGATGGGGCAGGTGGTGGTCGAGCCGCTCCCGCTTGGTGCGCAGGTAGGTGATGTTGTTCTCGCACGGCGGTATCAGCAGGGGCACCTGCTCGGCGACCTGGATGCCGTGCCGTATCAACGCCTCGCGCTTGCGCGGGTTGTTGGACATGAGGCGTACCGAGCGGACGCCCAGGTCCTGGAGGATGCCGGCGGCTGCGCCGTAGTCACGGGCGTCCACGGGGAATCCGAGGGCCACGTTCGCCTCGACGGTGTCCAGGCCCTCCGCCTGGAGGGCCATCGCCCGCAGCTTGCCGAGCAGGCCGATGCCGCGTCCCTCGTGGCCGCGCAGATAGACGACCACGCCCGCGCCTTCGGCGGCGACGGCGCGCAGCGCGGAGGCCAGCTGGTCGCCGCACTCGCAGTGCTGGGAGCCGAAGGCGTCCCCGGTGAGGCATTCCGAGTGCAGCCGGGTGAGGACACCGTCGGTGCCGATGTCGCCGTACACGAGGGCTACTTGTTCGTCACCGCGGTCGTGGTCCATGTAGCCGACCGCCTGGAACTTTCCGTACACGGTGGGCAGCGGCGCATTCACGACGCGTTCCACACCGGTCCGCCGCTGGGGCTTCTTGCCGAGGACGCCTACTTTTTCTGTCATGATTCTCGAGTTCCTAAGCAGAGACGAAAGGCCGTGACGATATGGGTGGTTCACAAAAGCGGTCGGCGGCATACGGCCCGGTGCACGGTCTGTTGCCGGCGGATACTACAGAGGATGTACGGACGCGGGGCGCCGACGTCTCACGGCAGATCGCGGTACTTCCGGTCGGGAGTTTCGAACAGCACGGTCCCTACCTGCCGTTGGCGACCGACACACTGGTCGCCTGCGCGATCGCGCGGGAGATCGCGGACGCCTATCCGGTGCATCTCCTCCCTCCGGTGACGATCTCCTGCTCGCACGAGCACGCGGCCTGGCCGGGAACGGTCTCCATCTCCTCCGTGACCCTTCACGCGGTGATACGGGACATCGCCGACTCGCTGCGCAGGTCGGGCGTGGACATCCTGGTGCTGGTCAACGGGCACGGCGGAAACTACGTACTGGGCAACGTCGTTCAGGAAGCCTCGGCGCGGGGCGAGCGAATGGCGCTGTACCCGGCCGCTGAGGACTGGGAAACGGCCCGCACGCGTTCCGGCGTGGTCACCTCCCTCCTCACCGACATGCACGCCGGCGAAATCGAAGCGTCCATCCTCCTGCACACCCATCCCGAATTGCTGCGCCCCGGCTATGAAACCTCGGACCACACGGCGGACGACCGCCGCCACCTCCTGACAACGGGCATGGCCCCCTACACGGATTCGGGCGTCATAGGCCGCCCCTCCCTGGCGTCGGCGGAAAAGGGCAGGGAACTCCTGGCGGCCCTGACGGATTCCTTCGCCCCGTATTTCTCACTGCTGACGTCGCTTTCCGGCCCGTCCGACCTCTGAGAACAGACCCGTTCCGGCCTGTCCGGCCTTTGCGGACGAGCCTCATCCAGCCCGTCCGGTGTTCGAGGGCGAGCCCCTTCCAGCCCGTCCGGCGTTTGAGGACGAGGCCGAAGGCCGACAGGGGGTCCGGGGGCGACGCCCCCGGGGACGGGACGGGAAGGGGCGGCGGGGGCGACACCACCAGGCACAGCCCCCCGAACTCCCGCGTACCACCGCACCACCAGCACCACCACACCCGGCAGGCTGGCCACAAGACTCAACACTCCGTAGATCACCGCGACGGTCAGCCCCCGCCCGGCCCCCAGCCCCGCCGCCCCGAACGCCCAGGCGGTGACCCCTTCCCGAGGCCCCCACCCCCCCACGTTCAGCGGCAGCCCCATGGCCAGCAACGCCAGCACGGCCAGCGGCACCAGCTCAGCCACCGACGCCCCCGCCCCCGCCACATCGGCGGCCAGCACGAACATCGCGACATACCCGCCCAGCACCACCACGGACGACAGAACCACCACAGGCGCGCTACGCCGGGAGAACAACCCCTCCCGAACCTCGGCGACCCAGGCCCGCCGCCCGGCAATCCCCCGCCCGGCCCCCCGATTCATCCGCAGAGCCACCACCACCGCGAGCGCGCCAACAGCCCCCAACCCCACCAGAGGCGCAACCTGTTGCACGGACTCCCGCACCGGCGACGGCATCATCACCAGCACCACCGCCCCCACCACGAACAGCGCGAGCTGCCCGGCGGTCCGCTCCCACACCACCGCCCGCACCCCCCGCCCCATGTCCCCGGCGCTCTGCCCGTGCCGCACGGCGCGATGAACGTCCCCCAGCACCCCGCCGGGCAGGGCCGCGTTGAGGAAGAGCGCACGGTAGTAGTCGGCGACGGCGGCACCGAAGGGCAGCCGGATCCCCACCCCCCGAGCCACGACGACCCACCGCCACGCACTGAACACGGTGGTCACGACGCCGATCCCCACCCCGGCGAGCAGCGTCCCCCCGTCGATCCGCCGCAGCCCCTCCCCCAGCGCCCGGGTGTCGACCCGCCACACCAGTACGGCGAGAATGAGAACCCCGCCCAGCGCCCCCAGCCGTGCGCGCGACCGCGCACTCATGCGTCCCCGTCCGCCGGCCGGCACAGGGCGAGCAGATCACTGTGATGGACGACGACCCGCAGCTTCCCCGCGGCACAGGCCTCCAGCCGGGAGGCCAGATACCCCTCCGCCCGCGAGGCGAGCCCGGGCCGCTCCTCCACGGCGGCCCCCACCCACCCCCGCAGCCACTGCTCGGTCAACGAGGCGTCCGCGGGCCCGAGCCGCCAGGGACTCGGGTTGATCCGCACGGTGGCCCCGTGCTCGGCGAACACCTCGGCGGCCACGTCGACCGCGTCCGGCCCGAGCATCCCGCCCCGCCGCTGATGGGCGTTGAACGCCTCCATGATCTCCCGGTCCAGCGGGTGGGGCTCGGTCAGCTCCACCCGCCCGGCCACGGAGAGCGTCAGCAGAGCCGTGCACCCGGCCCCCGCACAGGCGGCGGCGAGCGCCTCGATCTCCTCCCGGTCGAGGACGTCGAGCAACGCGGACGCGGTCACCAGCGAGGCCCCGGACAGCGCCTCCGGCGTCAGCCGGGCGACATCGCCCCGCCGGGTCTCCACGGTCACATGGCTCCCGTCGGCGGCGGACCGGGGCGAGGCGACGGCGGCGAAGTGCAGCAGATACGGATCCCGGTCGTGCAGCACCCAGTGCTGGGCACCGTCCAGCCGGGGCGCGAGCCACCGTCCCATGGACCCGGTCCCGCACCCGATGTCGTGGATGACGAACCCGTCCGCCCGGCGCGGCAGATTGGCGAGCCGGATCCGCAATGGATCGAGCAGGTCGTAGGAACGGGCGGCGGCATCCGCCGGCTCCCGCAGCTGCAGCCACTCGGGCGCGTAGCGGGCGGGTTCGTCCTCGCCGTCGTCCCGCAGCCGCAGCGTGGCCCGCTCGCCGGGGCGGAGCGCGGGTCCGGCGCCGGGGATGACGTCCCGGACGTCGGGCCGGCCGGACGCCGTGCCGTCGTGCTCGGTGGTGGTGGTCGCCTGGTTCGTCATGCGGCCCTCCGCGGTTCGGTGGGAAGCCGGCGCAGTACGGCCGCCAGGCTCTGTGCGGTGCCGGCCCAGCCGCCGAGGGCGGCCCGACGGCTGCGGGCGGCGGCCTTGAGCCGGCGCCGTACGTCCGCCTCTCCGAACCAGCCGCGCAGTTCGGCGGCGATGGCGGCGGGGTTCTCCGGCGGGACGAGGATGCCGGGCATACCGCCGTCGGGCGCGCGGCCGACGGCCTCCGGCACCCCGCCGACATCGGTGGCGAGCACCGGAATGCCGCGCGCCAGCGCCTCGGTGACGGCCATGCCGTACGTCTCGGCGTACGAGGTGAGCACCATCAGGTCCGCGGAGGCGTAGCTCGCGTCGAGTTCGGCGCCCGCCTGCGGGCCGGTCAGCTCCAGCCGGTCCTCGAGGCCATGCGTACGGATGAGTCCGCGCAGGTGGTCGACGTACTCGGGGTCGTGCCCCAGTCCGCCGACGAGCGCGCAGCTCCATGGCAGGTCGGCCACCGCCGCCAGCGCCTCGACCAGCCGGTGCTGGCCTTTGCGCGGGGTGACGGCGGCGACGCACAGCAGCCGGGAGACGCCGTCGGTGCCGGGCGCGACGGGGGCGATGTCGGCGCCTGGGGCGGCGACATGGACCCGTTCGGGGGCCAGGCCGTGGTGGGAGACGAGTCGGCGTACGGCCCAGTCGCTGGTGGCGATGACGGCGGGCACGGCCCGCAGGACAGCGCGTTCGCGGGCGTCCAGGTCGGCGGCGACGGCCGGGTCGAGCCCGGTCTCGTCGCCGAGGGGGAGGTGGACGAGGACGGCCATGCGCAGCCGTCCCTCCTCCGCCTCGGGGACGACGATCTCGGGCACCCCGCAGGCGACGATGCCGTCGAGCAGGACGACGGCGCCGTCGGGGAGTTCGCGCAGGGTGCGGGCGAGTTCCGCGCGGGCGGCGGCGTCCGGCCGGGGCCAGTCGCCGGGCACGACGTGCCGGTGCGCCTGCCAGCCGAAGCCGGGCAGGTCGAGGCAGACGCGCCGGTCGTAGGCGTTGCCGCCGCTGGGCGCGGCCGGGTCGTCGACGCCGCCCGGCATGACGAAGTGCACGGAGCGCAGGGACATGGGGATGATCCCGCCGTTCCTCGAGAAGGCCGTCTGCCGGGGAACGTAGTCGAGGCGGGCGGTGCCGGCCCGGTCGGCGGTCGTGGGGGTCACGTCCAGGGTCGTGTCGGTCACAGGTCACGCTCGTAACTCGCCCAGGCGATGTGCGACTCGTGCAGGGTGACGGCGACCTTCGCGATGCCCTTGGCTCCCTCGCCGAGCGCGCCCTTGTGGATGCGGTCGGCGAGCCGGTCGGCGATGACCTTGGCCAGGAACTCCGTGGAGGTGTTGACCCCCGCGAAGTCGGGCTCGTTGTCGAGGTTGCGGTAGTTCAGCTCGCCGACGACGGCGCCGAGTTCCTGTGTGGCGAGGCCGATGTCGACCACGATGTTGTCCTGGTCCAGCTGTTGGCGCCGGAAGGTGGCGTCCACGAGGAATGTGGCGCCGTGCAGGCGCTGGGCCGGTCCGAAGACCTCGCCGTGGAAACTGTGGGCGATCATGATGTGATCGCGGACGGTGATGCTGAACAACGGACGACCCTCCATGTGCGGCGCGTCTGCTCCCCGGCCGATGGCCGCCGGGGATGCCGTGTAGTACGGCTGACTGCCTTCCCGTGTTCAGCCCTCTCTACCTCTTTTCTCAGGTCAGGCGTGCCGGTGCCGCTACGCGGTGTCGTAGCGCAGGCGGTGGCACAGGGCGGGGATCTCGCCGGAGGCGAGGCGGGGCATGACGTCGGGCAGGTCCTCGAAGGCGGATTCGCCGGTGACGAGGGCGTCGAAGGCGGGGTCGGTGAGCAGGTCGAGGGCGAGGGCGAGCCGGTCGGCGTAGCCGAGGTGGGCGCGGGCCGGGGAGACGGTGCCGACCTGGCTGCCGCGCAGGGTGAGGCGGCGGGAGTGGAAGGCCTCGCCGAGCGGGAGGCCGACCCTGCGGTCGCCGTACCAGCTGAGTTCGACGACGGTGCCCTCGGGGCGGAGCAGTTCGAGGGCGCGGCCGAGGCCCTGTTCGGTGGCGCTGGCGTGGACGACGAGGTCGCAGTCGCCGAGGGCGTCGGCGGGCAGGGCGAATCCGACGCCGAGTGCCGCCGCGGTGTCGGCGCGGGCCGGGTCGGCGTCGACGAGCTGGACGCGTACGCCGGGGAAGCGGGCGAGCAGTGCGGCCACCGAGCTGCCGACCATGCCGCCGCCGACGACGGCGATACGGTCGCCGACCAGCGGTGCCGCGTCCCAGAGCGCGTTGACGGCGGTCTCGACGGTGCCGGCGAGGACGGCCCGTCCGGCGGGCACCCCGTCGGGTACGGGGGTGACGGCGCGCGCCGGGACGACGTACCGCGTCTGGTGCGGGTACAGGCTGAACACGGTCCGCCCGACGAGTGTTCCGGGTCCTTCCTCCACCACACCGACGTTGAGGTAGCCGTACTTCACGGGGGCCGGGAAGTCGCCCTCCTGGAACGGCGCGCGCATGGCGGTGTGCTGGTTCTCGGGCACTCCGCCGCGGAAGACGAGCGTCTCCGTGCCCCGGCTCACCCCGGAGTAGAGGGACCGCACCAGGACCTCGTCCGCGCCGGGCGCGGGCAGGGCGATCTCACGGATCACCCCTCGGCCGGGTGAGTCGAGCCAGAACGCACGGGCGGTGCGGTTCATCGGAATCCTCCTGAACGATCGGGAAGCTGCACGCGTACCGAGGGGTGCACAGGCCGCGCACAAGGTAGCGGCGTTGATCGACTCTGTCACACGGCCGGAGGATGTTCGGTGGCCCTGAACCACAGTTACGACGCGAGGCTCGTACAGCAGGAGACTGCTGTGGGGGCGGGCGTACAGATCCTGTTGCTCGCCCTCATCGGTACCGCGATCGGCATGGGCCCTGCGGGCTGGCTGACCGGCCTCGCGTTCGCGATCGCCACCTGGGCGGTGCTCTCCCGGGCCCTGCACCGGTCCCGGCTGCGCTCGTTCGGCGCGGCGAACCGGGTCACGCTCGGCCGTGCCACCCTCGTCGGCGGGGTCACCGCGCTGGTCGCCGACTCGTTCCAGGACTCACCCCCCGTCTCCCTGTTCGTCGGCCTGACCGCCGTGGCCCTGATCCTGGACGGTGTCGACGGCAAGGTCGCGCGCCGTACCGGTACGTCGACTCCGCTGGGCGCCCGCTTCGACATGGAGGTGGACGCGTTCCTGATCCTCGTGCTGAGCGTGTACGTGTCGATGGCGATGGGTCCGTGGGTGCTCCTCATCGGCGGTATGCGGTACGTGTTCGTGGCCGCCGCGCGGGTCTGGCCCTGGCTGACCGCTCCGCTCCCGCCGAGCACGGCCCGCAAGACGGTGGCCGCGCTCCAGGGTGTGCTGCTGCTGGTGGCGGGCGCGGCACTGCTCCCGCACGTCGTCAACGTCGGTGTGGTGGCGCTGGCGCTGGGCCTGCTGCTGTGGTCGTTCGGCCGGGACGTGCTGTGGCTGTGGCGGACCTCCCGCGTCGAGACGGTCCCGGTCCCGCACGAGGTACGGGAACTGGTCGCCGGCTGAGGTCACGCCGGAACCCCGGCGCCCGCCATGGTCCACGGCCCGCCCGGGGGCCGCGTCAGGAAGCCGTGCGGCAGCCGGGCACCGCGTCCTCACCTCGCCCCCGTCACTCGAGGCCGGCCGCGTCGAGCAGCCGGACCACGTCCCTGCGCCCGTAGCCGAGCAGCCGGGCCCGGTGGGCCGCCGTGAGCAGCGACTGCGTGACGATCACGCCCGCGTGGCCGTCCGGGCCGGACCCGTACCACTCCTCGGGTCTTCCGACGCCCAGGCCGGTCAGCACCAGACCGTGCTCCCGGCGCACCTCCGCGACGGTCCCGGCGACCGCGTCCATGAGCGTCCGCCCCGGCCGCTCGCACTTCAGGGCGAAGCACCCCCGGTCCACGGGCACGCACCCCCGCGGCGGACGCGCCCGCACCCCCGCGTACCGCTCGTCGTCCACCCCGGCGTCCCCGAACGCGTCGTGCACCAGCACGAACCGGTGGAACCCGGGTGGGGCCGGAGGTGGCGGCGGCGTGTACTCCCAGTCCGCGTCCTCGTACAACTGCCGTGTCACCTCCTCCTCTTCGGCGTGGGTCACGGTGAACCCCGTCGCCTCGTTGCGCCCGGTCGTCGTGCCGTCGGCGTTGCGGTGGAGGGTGAGACTCATGACGTACTCCGTTCATCACCGGGGCACTGCCCCGAGGGACTGATCCGACGGACCCGTCCCGTCCGGGCCCGTCACCGAATCGAACGGACCACCCGCCCGGCTCGTGCCCCTTTCGCACAGCATCACCCGATCGTGTGAACACGCCCGCCCGCCCCCGACATGGGTTCCGCCAACTCGGCAGCAACAGCCCCTTGTTGCACCGCAGCGGTTGTCGGAGTCGGGAGTTATCCTCACAAGGCGCTTGCGACACATGTGTCTTACGACAACGGGGGGTGTCGTCCATGCAGAGCCGTGACCAGAGTTTTCCGCAGAACTGTCCGGGTGGTCATCCGGGCATGTCGACGGAGGCGGGGATCGACGTCCAGCATCAGCTGGAGTCCCTGATCCAGGACTTCCGGACCAGCGATCCGCCGATGCCGGTGATCGTGCTGCACGCCGAGGACGCGGGGGACGACGACCGTGTCACGGAACTCGTCGACGAGCTGAGCGAGGGCCAGCAGCGGCACGGTACGCGGACGGCCGTCGCCCCGACCGAGCCGCAGCCCGGCGACCTCGACCCGACCGCCCGCGCCGCGCGCCTCCTGTGGGACCTGGGCGACTCCCGCAAGTGGGGCGACCGTTCCGCCGCGTACCGCCCCTACTCCTTTCCCCGCCTGGGTCTGGTGCGCGCCCTCCAGGAGGCGACCGACGATCCGGACATGCGCGAGCACTGGCCGACGGCGCCCGGCGGCACCCCGGACGGGAACGTCCAGCGGGAGCAGGCCCAGACGCAGCTCCTGCGCATCCTGGCCCGGCAGCGCTGGCGTCCCCGCAGGCCCTCGCGCCGAAACCGGCAGCTGCTGCTCAACGATGTGCAGCAGTTCCTCCCCATGGGCGTCCTGGGTGCCTTCACGGCGCTGCTGACCCGCCCCGAGTGGTACATCGCCGTCCTCGCGGGCATCGGCCTGATGGTGCTCCTCGCCGGGCTGAACCACGTGCCCGGACGTGCTCCCCTCTTCCTGTGGCTGCGCAGGGAGAGCCGCTGGTTCCTGACCACGACCTTTCTGCAGTCCGCCGCCCGCCGGCAGTCGACGAGCGTGCGGCTGCTGCGGCCGGTCCGTTCCTGGCGGGCGATCGCGGCGCGCGCCTACGACGTGTCCGAGGCGATGCGCGAGGGCGGCGAGTTCCCGCTCCAGCTGTACGTGCTGGCGCTGTTCGAGGATCTGCGCGACAACCACCGCCGCGCCAGCTGGGATCTGCGCGGCTTCAAGCGGACCCGCCCGCCGGTGCTGTTCCTGCGCCGGGCGGCCCGGGAGAACGGCGGGATAGAGCTGATCAGGGCGGTCAGTGACGTCCGCAGCCGGCGCAGTGAGCTCGACCCGCTGCTGATCGTGGCGGGCGTGGCCGCGGACGACGCCGCGCTGCTCGACCGGGGCCCGGCCGCGAACCCCCCGGCCAACCGCCCGGCACCGCCCTCACGCCTCCCGCAGCGGCTGCGGCACTGGTACGACGAATGGGCGGGGAATCTCCGTGCCGATCAGTCGCCGAGCCGGACGAACGCGCTGCCGTGGGTGCTGCGGATCCCGCTGCCGCACAGCGAGCTGGACCAGCTGCGCCAGTCGGACTGGCGGTGTGTCAGGGCCCGGCACCGGCCGCCGGTGGCGCGCGTGGTGTGGTCGGTGCACAGCGTCCTGCTGGTCCTGGCCCTGGTCGTCACGGCCGGCGTCGTCCACGCGCGGGAACTGGACCGGACGTACTGCTCGGCGGGTCTGCTGACCGCCGACCGGGACACGGAGAAACGTCCCGCGCCCGGCGGCGGCACGGAGTGCGTGGGCATAGCCACCGGGGACGTCCGCTTCGGCGCACATCTGACGGGCGGTACGGCGGGTGAGGGCAAGCGGCTGCGGGAGCTGGAGAGCCTGGTCCGCGCCGAGAACGGCAGGGTGGTGCGTGACCACCCCGACGCGTACGTCACGGTGGTGTACGCGGGCCCGCTGAGCTCCGCCTCGGCGGACCCGTCCCTGGTCAAGGGCGCCGAGGAGCTGACCGGCGTCTATCTGGCGCAGCGCGTGGTCAACGAGAACTACACGGTGAAGCTGCGGGTGCTGCTCGCCAACGGCGGCTCCGACATGGGCCACCAGAAGGTCACGGCCGACGCGATAGCCGCGTACGCCGACCGGGACCCGACCGTCGTCGGTGTCGTCGGCTTCGGCCGCGATCTGCAGAGCAGCCCCGATGTCACGCGCCGGCTGCTCGAGGCCGGACTGCCCATCGTCTCGGGCACCAATTCGGCGACGTACCTGCCGAAGGACTTCTCCAACTGGTTCAGTCTCGCGGCCCCCGACGAGCACCAGGCCAGGGCGCTCGGTCTCATCGCCCGCCAGCTCCGTACCCAGCGGGGCAAGGCCGCCCACGCTCTCGTACTGGCGCGGGACACCAAGGAGTCGCAGGACCGCTACACCAGCGAACAGGCGCTGTACGGCGGGGAGATGCTGGACCGTGAGGGCTTCGAGCCGCTGCCCGCCCAGCGCTACCGGGTGGCGAACGGCAAGCCGGAACTGCGGCAGCACGCGGAGAGCATCTGCCGGGGTGAGCACGTCCCGTCGGTGATCTACTTCGCCGGCCGGGTGGAGGACATCGGCCCCCTGATGACGCAGCTGAGCACCGAACCGGGCTGCGCGAACCGGCAGATCTCGATCCTCACCGGCGACGACCTGAGCAAGGCCCGCTTCTCCGGGACCGGCGGCCGGGACGGCGTGGCCCCGCGGATCACGCTGTACCACGCGGCGCTCGCCGAGCTGAAGGAGGCCGCGTCCAGGACCGCCTTCTACGAGGACGCCTCCCACTATCTGCCGTGGCTGAAGGACGACAGGGTGACGTACGACGCGGCCGGTTTCGCGAGCGGCCAGACGGCCCTCTCCCACGACTCCACGCGTGCCCTGTACTGGGCGGCCAGCCTCGGTGACGTCCCGCAGAGCCGGGCGGCGACCTGGGTGAACCTCCGGAACGTGAAAATCGACGGTATGGCGACCGGCACGATCGACTTCACCGGCGCGCCCCTGTACGCGGAGCGCCACGGCCACAGCATCGTCCTCAACCGGGTCCGCAGGACGGCGGAGGGCGTCTCGCGGGCGGAGGTCCTGTGCAGCAGACCGGCGGGCAGCACGAAGCCGCTCAGTGTGAAGGAGTGCTCGATCGCGTGAGAATCCCGGACCCCGACCAGATCCGCGCCCTGCACGAGAAACACGCGCCCACCGCCGAGGCGTTCGCCGGCGTCCACACGCACTGCGAGACCGTCTGGAGCATCGCCGAGCAGTTGCTCTCCTCGCCCCGCCTCGCCCACGTCGACGCCGGACTGGTCCGCGCGGGCTGTCTGCTGCACGACATCGGTGTCTACCGGCTCTACGGCGACGACGGCCGCCTGGACCACGCGAACTACGTCCGGCACGGTCTGCTCGGTCATGAACTCCTCGCCGCTGAGGGGTTCCCGGAGCCGTTGTGCCGGTTCTGCTCCCATCACACCGGTGTGGGCCTGACCCGCCACGACGTCGAGACGCAGCGTCTGCCGCTCCCTCCCGCCGACTATCTCCCGGTGACGGCGGAGGAGCGGCTGGTGATGTACGCGGACAAGTTCCACACCAAGTCCAGGCCGACACGGTTCCTCACCCCCGCCGGCTACGCGGCCTTCATCGGCCGCTACGGCGAGGAGAAGGTGACCGCGTTCGAGGCCCTGCGGGCGGAGTTCGGCGACCCGGACCTCGACCGTCTGACGCCCGTCCTGCCGTGAGCGCGTTGTGCGGACCGCGTGACGGGACGGCGAGCCGCCTGTGAATCTTCCGGCACCCCGGATGACCTTCACCACAGCAGCGGAGCAAAGAATCGCGATCACCGGGACCGGCACGACCCGCTGAACCGCCGGGATCACGGCCCTTCGGGTCCATCGGGCACATGGGCGGGCCCATTTGCGCGCCATGACTCCCGTGCCGCAGCACCCTTCCCCCTGCCCTAGGATCGTTCAAACGTCAACTTAGTCGCTTCTGCAACCCATCCCGGGCGGTTCTCGGCGACCGTGAACACGTCCGTCGACGGCCCGCGGAAGGAAAGGTGAACCGCATGGCCCTCGGACTGCTCCGGCGTTCGCGTTCCCGCAGTGCCTCCGGCGCCGCACGGGACCTCTCGCTGCCTCTGCCGGCCGGCGCCGGCGCCTACGGCTGCGAGGTCGTCGACCCCATGGGCCAGCCCCTGGGCGGCGCCGAGGTCACGGTGACCGCCATGGACAGTCACCGGGTCGCCGCCCAGGGCACCACCGATCCCTACGGCCTGTTCATGGCCGCGCTCCCGCCCGGCTCGTACAGCGTGATGGTCTCGGCGGAGGGGCTCACCCCGGCCCGCAGCGGTGTCGACATCACCGCCGGCGCCGTCCTTCCCCCGGCGCGCGTCGAGTTGCTGCCCGCCCGGCAGCTGGAACTGCCGGCGCCCGGCACCTGGCTGTTCGACCCGCCGCACACCGCGATCCGGTTCATCGCCAAGCATGTCGGCATGGCCCATGTCCACGGACGCTTCACCCGCTTCACGGGCGGCATCCGCGTCACACCGGACGTGACCGACTCCCAGGTCCAGGTGCGCATCGACGCGTCCAGCATCACCACGGGCAACCGGACCCGTGACAACCATCTGCGGTCCGCCGACTTCCTCGACGTCGAGCACTACCCGTACATCGACTTCACCAGCACCCGGTTCGTCTACCGGGGCGGCTCACGCTGGACGCTGAACGGCACGCTGACCATGCACGGCACCAGCCGCTCCGTGGGCCTGGACACGACGTATCTCGGAACGGTGAACGGCGGTTACGAGCAGGAGCTGCGCTGCGCGGCCCTGGCGAAGGCGGAGCTGCACCGCGAGGACTTCACCCTCAACTGGCGGTCGATGCTGGCCCGCGGCATCGCGGTCGTCGGCCCGACCGTGCAACTGGAGCTGGACGTCCAGGCGATGTACCGCACGGCGGAGACCCCGACGCCCCCGGAGTAGGCGGACGCGGCCCGGCTCCGGATCCGGAGTCGCCGGACCGGGTGCCGGGGATACGTCCCCCGGGGTTTCCGGAACGCCGGTGTGGGGGCGGTTTCGCGGGGGAGGATGGCGTTCATGACGGTTGAAGGCCCCTCCATCGACTCCACCCGGCCCAGCATCGCCCGCGTCTACGACTATCTGCTCGGCGGCAAGGACAACTACGCCGTGGACAGAGAGATCGGCGACGTGTTCTTCCGGGACCTTCCCGGCTCGGTGGCCATCGCCTTCGCCAACCGCGCGGCGCTGATACGGGCGATCGTGGAGATCGTGACGACCACGGAGATACGGCAGTTCATCGACCTGGGCAGTGGCCTGCCGACCGCCGACAACGTCCACCAGGTCGCGCAGCGGCACGCACCCGAGTCCAGGATCGTGTACGTCGACAACGACCCGCAGGTCCTGGTGCACGGCTGTGCGCTGCTGGAGCAGAACGAGCGCACGCGGGTCGTCCGGGCCGACGTCCGCGACCCCGAGACCGTCCGCACGCACCCCGACACCCGGGAACTGATCGACTTCGGCCGCCCGGTCGCCGTGATCTTCAGCGCGATCCTCCACCACGTCAACGACGAGGAGGACCCGGCCGGGATCGTCCGCCACTGGCGCGACCATGTCCCCTCCGGGAGCCACTTCTTCGTCAGCCACTTCCGTTCCGGCGACAACCCGGAGACGGAGGAGGCGGAACGGGTGCTGCAGAAGACGTTCGGGCGCGGCCGGTGGCGGTCCGACGCGGAGATCGCCGCCCTCCTCGACGGCCTGGAGATCCTCGACCCCGGGATCGTCCCCGCGCCGCTGTGGCGGCCCGACACGAACCCCAACCCGTGGAACGCCGACGGCGCGGAGCGTGAACTCAGCGTCTGGCAGCACCTGATCGTCGCCGGGCTGGCCCGGAAGCCGTAGCCGCGGTCCGCGTCCGGGTCACGGGTGTCGCACCGGAGTTCACCGGAACGGGCGACGATCAGGCCTAAAAGCTCTCACCTCATGCGATTTCATCATCCCCTTCGCGCTGTGCCGCATACCGTGGGTTCTCCGGCCGGACACCGCCCCGCGCGGCGGCGGATCAGGAAGGCACGCAGATGGGTCACGTCGCGGAGGACGGAGAAGGTACGGGATGACACAGGTCGCGGGGAGCGAGCTCGGTGAGCGGGTGCCGGGGCGCCGGTGGACGGTGCGGCTGGACCCCGTCGGACGGGGCAGCGCGGAGGTGCGCGTCTCGTGCAGCCGGCCGGCCTGCGCCGAGCAGCGGCTGCCGTCCACGGCGGAGGGCCGTACGGCCGCGGTCGCCCACCTGAAGGCCCACCTGCGCGCCATGCCCGCCCCCCGGGCCGACACGTACTGCGCGTGCCGGGCCGAGGGATGCCATCCCCATCTTCCCGACACCGGCGGGCGGGCCCGTACGGAACCCTGGCGGTGCGGCGGGCCGGTGGTGCTCGCCGTGGTCGCCGACCGGGCGGGGCGGTGGTGGCAGGCGCTGGAGTGCTGTTCGCGGTGCGCGGCCGCCACTCCGGGAGCGCGGACGGCGGTCACGTCCCGGCCGCCCGAGGCGGGCGCCCGCCCGGCCCCCGCGGTGGCGGGGACGCCGCAGTTCTCGGACGGGCAGGCCGCCGCCACCAGTTCGGCCGTTCCGGGGCCCCGTCCCACTCCCGCCGTCCCCCGCCCCGTACCGCCGCGGCGCCGCCGGGTGCCGGAGAAGCGGGTCTCCCAGCGGATCATCCCGCACGATCTGCGGCCCGAGTCGCTGCGGGACGAACTCGTCGAACTCGGGGACCTGTTCCGCGCCTACCAGCGTCGCGACGAACCCGATCTGGCGATGCTCGCCGACCTCCAGGAGCGCAAGGCTCGGGCCTTCCTCACCTGGTCCGACGTCAGCTGCGACGTCACCCTGCGGCTGGAGGCGACGCGCGCCGAGCAGGCAGCGGCGGTCATCCGGCGCCAGCACCAGCACCGTACCGGCGAGGCCGTGGCGGGCGAAGGCACGGGGGTGGCCCGCCTGTTGACCGTACCGACGCACTGGGAGTACGTACGCTCCGTGCTCGCGCACGTGGCGGCGCACGCCCCGTTGCCCGGGGCGGAGGCCCGCCTGCTGGTCCTGATGCTGACCCTGCGCACCGCGCACTCGGGAACCGGCAACCTGGTCGGGCAGGACCTGAACGGCCTGGGCCTGACCGACCCGTCGTCGCTGGTCACCCGGCTCACCACCACCGGCTGGCTGGACCTGCCCTGCACGGTGGAGGACCTCCTGACCTCCCGCCCGGAGAACGCGGTCCCGATCACGGTGCCGTCGCTGGTCCCCACCGAGGACGGAAGCGTCTTCCCCTTCGGCAGAAAGACCCGCCCCAAACTCTCGGGCTGGGCCCAGCGAGTCGTCTCGGACAAGAAGCTCCGCAAGAAGAAGGCCTCCGCCCCCACCCGCCTGCTCGCCCTGACCCTGGCCACACGAACCGACGCGGCAGGCCGTCTGGGCGCCGACGGCAAGGGCGTCCCGTTCGACGACCTCATCGCCCACGTCCCGGTGCCCGTCTCCGAACTGCTGCTTCTGATCGACCAGTTGACGTCTCTCGACTGGCTGGCGGACACCGCCGCCACGGATACCCACCTCACCGCGACCCTCACGGACCGCGTCCTCCCCCTCACCTGCCCCCTCCCGGAGTGAGCCGTTCCTCAGGGAACTGACCGGGGTGCGCCCGCCTGCCGCGGCATGACCGGTGCCTGCGGAAGCAGGAACGGCCGCCGGGGGTCCTCCGGCGGCATCCTGCGGGTGGCGAGGGCCGGTTCGGGGGCCGGGAGGTACGGGGCGAGGGCCGCGTACACCTCGGCCGCGCCGGCGGGCCGGTCCTCGGGGCGTTTGGCGAGCAGGGCGTCGGTCAGGTCCTGGAGCGCGGGCGGGGCGTCCAGGCGGGGCGGGGCCGCGGTGAGGTGCCGGGTCACCAGCTCGGCGGGGTTCCGGGCGTCGAAGGGCGGGCGGCCGGTGAGCAGGTGGTGCAGGAGGCACCCGACCGCGTAGAGGTCGCTGCGCCCGTCCAGCGGCCTGTCCCCCGAGAGGAGTTCGGGTGAGGCGTAGGCGACGTTGCCCAGTGCCTCGCCGATCACGGTGAGCTGCGGGGCGGCGTCCGAGAGGACCTTCACCAGACCGAAGTCGAGGATCTTCACCAGGCCGCTGGCGCGGACCATGACGTTCTGCGGCTTGAGGTCCCGGTGCACGAGGCCGGCGTCGTGCGCGGCGGACAGCCCGGAGCACAGCTGCGCGGCGACGGACACGGCGGCGGGCACGGTCAGCCGCCCGTCGTCGGCGCCGTCGACCACGTTGTCGAGGGTCGTCCCGTCGACGAGCTGCATCACCAGACAGCACACGTCCTCGGTGACGGCGGCGTCGTACACGGTGGTGATGTTGGCGTGGTCGAGCCGGGCGGCCGCCTTCGCCTCCCGCTCGAACCGCGCGAGGGCGGTACGGCGCAGATCCGGCACGGCGAGCAGGTCCGCGGCTACGGTCTTCACGGCGACGGGCCGCTCCAGGAAGACGTCCACCCCCTGCCACACATGCCCCATGGCCCCCCGCCCCAGCACCCGGTCCAGCCGGTACCGGCCCCGCACCACCTTGCCCGCGGCGAACTGCTCCACGCGCGCCTTCTCCTCCGGTCGAGTTCCAGCGGCACGTCCCGCACGTGCCGTCGGCGTCAGGAGCGCCGTGCTCCCGCCCCGGCGGCGTTGGGCCGGCGGGGGTTGAAGACCCAGACTCCCTGGGACTGGGTGGCGCCCAGCACCCTGCCGACGTCCAGGAGCCAGGGGTTCGCCCTCTGGAACGGTGCGAAGTTGTCGTTGGACACGATCACTCCGCCCACCTCCTCCGCGATGGAGATGACCAGGGCGTCCCCGCGGCCTTCGGTGCCCGCCGGGGGCTGCACCACGGTGCCGGCCGCGATGGCCTCCTCCACCAGGGGACGCTCGTGGGGAGCGACGTCGTGCCGGAGCGTCGCGTCGACGACGACGTGGATGTCCCGGTCGGAGTTCTTGAACCGCAGCGACTTGATGGCGGCCTGCAGCGCCTGGAAGCTGGGCAGTCCGCCTGCCGCGCGCGGCGGACGGCCGTTCCACGCGAGGTTGGAACCGTCGACGACCAGGGGCGCGCCAGGCTTCTCGGGGGCCTTGCGCGACCCGGCCATGGCAGCGGGCGTGGGGCGGGTGGCGGGGGTGCCGGCCGTCGTCACGGCGGCGGCCCGTCCCGGTTCCGGGGCTGCCGCGACCGACTGGGGGTGGGTGGGGCGGGGCGTCTCGCGGCCGGTCGTGCGCAGGGAGAGGAGGTCGTTGAGTTCCCTCTCGATCTCCGGCGGCACGGTGCTGTCGCCGAAGACCCTGACCTCACCGTCGAGGACGGTCAGTCCCGTCTTCTGCAGTGTGGCGCGCACCGTCAGCAGGCCTTCCTTGCTGTACGTGTACTCGAGGTCGAAGGCGCCGTCCTCGGCCGCTCCGGAACGTTCCGGGTAGGCGAGGGTGAGTTCGGTGAGCTTCACGTTGTCGGGGTGGTCCACGGGCCGGTCGGGATCGCCTTCCCACACCTCGACGGTCAGTCTGGACACTCCGTCCCTGGACGGCTGGTACGACTTCCTGCGCTGCTGGGGAAGGCGCTGGTTGCGGTCGATGAGCGCGCTGAACTCCCGCTTGCCGTGCCGGTCCTTGGTGATGGTGCCGAGGGCGTGGGTGTTGACGACACGGATGATGCTCTTGAGCTCGCCGTCCATGGCGGCGGCGCAGACCGCGGCTCCCTCGGCGACGGCGGTCAGCGGGTGGCAGAGTTCCGCGCCGACGAGTTCGCAGTCCAGCGCCTCGGCCACCGCGTCACGCACGGCGGGGATCTGGCTGCTCCCGCCGATCATCAGGACCGCTTTGAGTTCACCGGGGTCGATGCGGGCCTGTTCGAGGCACTCCTCGACCGGGTCGAGGGCGCGGGTGATGAGGTCCTGGATCTCGGCCGAGAACTCGTCCTGGCCGATCTCCACGGCGTTCCCGTCCGGCGTGACGATGCGCACGGACTCCTGGGACGACAGCAGGATCTTGTTGCGCTCGATCTCGAGGGCGAACTGCCGCCGCTCCGACTCGGACCACTTCCCGCGTGCGGGCGCCCGCTCGAGGACCATACGGCGCAGGCGCGCGTCGATCTCCAGTCCGCCGAGCTTGTTGACGCCCCGGCTGGCCTTCTCGTCGAAGAACCCGTCGTCGTGCAGCAGCAGGGTGGCGTCCATGGTTCCGCCGCCCCAGTCGAAGACGAGGAACTCCCCGTCCTCCTCCAGGGTGTGCGCGTAGGCGATGGCGGCGGCCGTGGGTTCGTTCAGCAGGGTCTTGACGGAGATGCCCGCCGCCCGCGCCGCTTCCCGGGTGCGGAACCGTGCCGCTCCGGTGGCGTTCGCCGGTACGGTGATCACCGCTTCGCCGATCTCCGTCGCGGCTTCCTCCTCCGCCGCGACGGCCATCGAGCGGAACACTCCGGCGGCCGCGGTCGTGGCGGCGAAGCGCCGCCCGCCGACGGTCACGAGCGGCTCCTCGCGCAGCATGCGCTTGCACGCCTCGACCGCCTGCTCGGAGCGCAGTTTGGCCTCCCAGCCGAACAGGGCTCCGGGGCGCAGCGAACTCGTGCCCACCACCGACGGGTAGAGCTTCTCGAACCCGGGCCGTTCCCAGTCGGCGTCGAGTCCCTGGCCGCCGAGTTCCAGGATCTCGACGTACTCGCCGTTCCACTGGGCGGCGACCGAGTTCGTGGTGCCGAAGTCGATACCCGTCGTCATGCTTCCTCCCCCGCTGCTCCGCCGTCGTCCGCGGGAATTCTCCGCAGGTGTCCGGCCAGTACGACCTTGCCGGTCAGTTCGTCCACGTACGCCGGCCGCAGCACTTCGAAGCCGTCGCCCTCGCCCTCGGTGACGACGAACCGGTCCGATTCCTCCGGCTCGGTCAGTCTGCTGAGGCGCAGTTGCCGCAGGTGGTCCTCGAGTGTGCCGGTGACGAGGTCACCGCCGTGGTCGGGCTGGGTCCACAGCAGCGCGTCGATCTCGGCGAGCCGTCCCGCGAACTGGGCGCGGGTGCGGAACTCGTCGAGTACGGCCTTGCGTACGACCACGTTGAGGCCGGTGGCCGGTGCGGTGTCACCGTCGGTCGTCACGGACTCCAGGGCGGCGGGGATCCGTTCGACCACCCCCTGGATGATCGTCTTGGCGTCGATGGGCTCAAGGGGTTCGGGTGCGTCCACGGGAGCGAGGGGTTGGGCCGCGTCCTGCCCGCGCTCCCGCTTGTCCCTGCGCCGTTGCAGTCCGCCAGGTTTGTGCGGCGCGTCCACGTGGCTGTGGCCCGGCTGTATCTGCCCGCAGTGCGGGCAGGGGCGGTGCGGGCGCTGGTTCTTGGGGATCTTCACCTTCCCACGGCTTGCCGTGGTCTTCTTCTTCTCGGCCATGGGCTGGTCGGGCCTCGCTCACCGTCGTGCGTCGGGTCGGGGAAAGCCGTCAGCGGGTGGAACCGTGACGGTCGAGATGCGGCGGGGTACTGCGGAAGTCGTCGAGGAGTTCGACGGACGCCAGGGCGCGGATGGACTCGAGGTCCGCGCCGCTCGTGAGGGCGGTCCTGCGTGCCATCGGCTCCAGCGGCGGGACGAGCCGTCCGGGTACGGCGTCGGGCTGCGCGGAGCGGGCCGGGTCGAGCGGCGCCCGGAAGAAGACGTCGAATCCCGCCTCGTGGCGGGCCGCCTCGTCGATGCGGTCCTGTGCCAGGTTGAGCCGTGCCTGGGCCGCCTGGTCGCCGTGCTCCTCGTAGTCGCGGAAGAGGGCGCGACAGTGCCGTTCCCAGCTTTCCGCGCCGTGGTCCAGGCCGATGTCCAGGAACGGGTTCGTCATCATGCCGCGCTTGTTCTTCGGCGTCGCCCGCCAGGCGCCGACGTGCCTGAGGTTGCGCTCGGCGACCGGCCCCCCGTCCTCGGCCGCCTTCTCCGCGTACGTCTTCGCGAGGTCCAGTTGTTCTCTCGCGGCCCAGTCGCTGCCCGCGTCGGCCGACGTGACGGCGGTGGCGTAGGCGGCGATCGTGTAGGCCTCGGCCAGGAGTTCGGCGGGCAGCGAGGGGCCGGGGGCGGTCTTCCGCTCCCGTACGAAGGATTCGGCCTGCCGGCGTGCCCCGTCCAGGTCGCCGGACTTCAGCAGGTCGTACGCCCGGCCGAGTGCGACCAGCGCGTAGAACTCGCCGCGCCGGGGGTCGACGGTCTCGGTCGGCCGCCACAGCGCGGCCATCAGTTTCCACAGTCCCCGGTCGCGGAGGGTGTCGCGGTCCCACTGGCCGACGAGGGCCCCGGATCTGAGGTCGCGCAGCTGGATCTGCTGAGCGCGCGGGAGTACGGCGTCCAGCGCGTCGAGGGACGACAACTGGACGTCTCTGGCGACGTCGTAGAGCAGGTCCCAGACGTCTTCCGGTTCCTGCCTCAGGAGTGTCTCGTCGGCGAGGAACGCCCTGCGGCGCAGCGCGTCCTGCCAGTCGAGCCGTTCCGCGTCCTGCGGGCCGACCGTGTGGGGGGCGAGACGGGCGCGCAGGTAGAGCGCTTCGTCCCCGGCCCGGGCCAGCCAGGGCTCGTCGTCCGTCAGGAGGCCTCCGTGGTCCACGAGGTCGTCGAGGACCGACAGCGGCGCCCAGGGGAGGACCTGGGTCAGAACGGCGTTCGGCAGGGGTATCGCGCCGCGGGTGGCGGCGGTGACGAAGAGGGAGAAGGCCGGGCCGCCGGAGACCGCGTGGGATCGCGTGCCGAGGAGTTCGACGCCGGGAGCGGTGGAACACAGGACGCGGCAGCGGTCCGATCCCCGCTCGCCGAGCCAGCGGACCCCCGCGGCCCACAGGCTCCGCAGGTGTCCGAGCACGGCCTCGGGCTCCAGGGTCGCGAGGCCCGCCCGCACCGCGGGGAGCAGTGTCTCGCGGTCCGGTGTCCCCGCGACGGCCCGGTCCAGGGTGTCCCGCTGGCCGTCCGTCAGCTCGGGAGCGGCCGCGAAGTCCCGGAGCATCACCAGTACGGCGTCGATGGCCTCGTCGCCGTTGACGCCGAGCCAGCGCCATTTGCGTCGGCCGAAGCCGGTCGCGGCGCTCTGCCCCTGGCTCGACCGGCGCTCTCGCGCTCGGGCCAGGCGTTCCTTCTCGGCGGCTATCGCCGCGCGGCGGGCGGCGACCGGGTCGGTCATGTCGTACACGCCGACACTGTAACCGCGCACGAAATCCTCACCTACCCCTCCCCTGAACTGCGATTCCCCAGGTCACCCCTCCCTGCCGGAAGCAACACCAGAGAAGCACAGCAATGAAAGCATCGTCAATCACTTTGACAGATGTGGCGAACGCTGTAGGTTGTTGACTGCTCACTCCAGAGAGGGTCAGGACTCCCGCCATGCCTCAGCAGCCATCCGCGCAGGTGACCGCAGCCGAGATCTCCCGTATCGCGGGGGTCACGCGTGCCACGGTCAGCAACTGGCGCCGTCGGCACGAGGACTTCCCCGCGCCGGCCGGCGGCACGGACAGCAGTCCGCTGTACGACCTGGAGTCCGTGCGCGCCTGGCTCGCCTCACGCGGTCACGCCTCGGCGGCGACGCCGTCGGAGGAGCTGCGTACGACGCTGCGCCTGCGCGTACAGAGCGGCGGCAGCGGTACGTCGGAGGGGCTGCTGCTTCTCGTCCTCGCGGCGGCCGGGCATACGGCGGCGGAGCTGACGGCCGCCATGGAGCTGCCGGACGCGGATCTCGTGGCGCACGCGCGGCGGGACACGGTGGCGGCGGCGGACGCCGTGCCGGCCGCCGATCCGGTGCGTTTCGAGGCGGGGGACGCGGCGGCGCTGCGCGCGCTGTACGCGTGTGTACGGGACGAGGGCGCCCAGGCCGCGCTGGGTGTGCTCGCGGAACGGGAGCTGGAGGACAGTGCCGCGTCCGGCGCGTATCAGACGCCCGCGCCGCTGGCCGATCTGATGGCCCGTCTGATCCCGGGTTCACCGTCCGTCGTCCTGGACCCGGCCTGCGGTGGCGGCACCCTGCTGGCGGCCGCCGCCCGGCGGGGGGCGCGTGAGCTGTACGGCCAGGACAGCCTGCCCGTGCAGGCCCGGCGCAGCGCCGTGAGCCTGATGCTGACGGCGCCGGAGGCCACGGTCACCGTGCGCGCCGCCGACAGTCTGCGCGCGGACGCGTTCGCGGGGCTGGTCGCGGACGCGGTGCTGTGCAATCCGCCGTACGGCGTCCGGGACTGGGGGCACGACGAGCTGGCCTACGACCCCCGCTGGGCGTACGGCGTACCGGCCCGCGCCGAGTCCGAACTGGCGTGGGCGCAGCACGCGCTCGCCCATCTCGCCCCCGGCGGCTACGCGGCACTGCTGCTGCCCCCGGCCACGGCCGGGCGCGCGTCGGGGCGGCGGGTGCGGCAGGAGCTGGTGCGCAGCGGGGCTCTGCGGGCGGTGATCGCGCTGCCGGTGGGCGCGTCGGTGCCACTGCACATCGGGCTTCAGGTGTGGGTGCTGCAGCGGCCCGAACCGGGCGGCGCCGAGCGCAAGTCGGTGCTCTTCGTGGACACGGCGTCGGCGGGGCCGTCGGCGGACCGTACGCGGGGGGCGAGCCGGTCCGCCTCCCTGGACTGGCCGGGTGTCACGGCTCGCGCCCTGGACGCGTGGCGGGCGTTCACGGAGGACGCGGAGACGTTCGAGGGCGAACCCGGTGTCGCGCGCGCGGTCGCCGTGGTGGATCTGCTGGACGACGTGGTGGATCTGACCCCGGCCCGGCTCGTACGGGCGTCACGTTCCGAGGCCGATCCCGCGGAGCTGTCGGCCGAGGTCGACGCCACCCGCCGGGACCTCGCCCGGGCCGCGAAGGCGCTCGCGCGGGCCGCCGGTCGCGAGGAGTGGAGCGCGGCGGGGGCGGCAGCGCGGGAGTGGCGGACGGCCACGGCGTCCGACCTCGCGCGCGGAGGGGCGCTCACCCTGCTGCGTACGGTGCCGGAGGGCACGCGCGGGCGGGCGGAGGACGACGGGAGCGGGGAGCGGGGGGAGGTCCGCGCGGTGCTCACCGGCTCGGACATCTCGCGCGGTTCGGGTCCCACGGGCGACCCGGCGGAGCTGCGGAGCGACATGGCTCCGGTGATCGCCGTGGGGGACGTTCTCGTACGGGCGGTCGTGGGCGGGGACGGCCCGATGGCCCGGGTGGCGGGCGAGGAGGACGCCGGCGCGCTGCTCGGACTCCACATCCACCTGTTCCGCCCGGACCCGAAGCGCCTGGACGCCTGGTTCCTCGCCGGGTTCCTGGGCGCGGACGAGAACATCGCGGGCGCGTCGACCGGCAGCACGGTGCTCAGCGTCAGTCCGGGGCGACTGCGGGTGCCGTTGCTGCCGCTGGAGGAGCAGCGGCGGTACGGCGATGCCTTCCGGCATGTGCACGCGCTCCGGGCGGAGGCCCGGCGGGCCATGCGGCTGGCGGAGGAAACGGCGCGGTTGCTGGCGGGCGGGCTCACGGGCGGGCAGCTGCTGCCGTCGCGGGAGGCGGCGGAGGCGCCCGGTCCGGGTGGCGATTCGCCCCATTAGGCACGCGCGCCTCCACATATAGACCACACTTGTCGGACCGCCCGGCCCACTGATCGGCTCGGGCGGCGGGGTCGGGACATTTCGGAAGGAATCCGGGGATCCAGTTGAACAGCAGTAAGCACACGGAGTTGGCGAACCACGCGTGGTCCGTCGCCGACCTCCTGCGGGGGGACTACAAGCAGTCCGACTACGGCAAGGTCATCCTGCCGTTCACGGTCCTGCGGCGACTGGAGTGCGTGCTCGAACCGACCCGCGAGAAGGTCGCGGAGATCTCGGAGCAGCACGAGGACAGCGGGATCGACCCGGACCGCTTCCTGCGGCGGGCCTCGGGGCACTCCTTCTACAACCGGTCGAGCCTGACCCTGAAGAAGATCGCCGCGGACCCGCAGAACGCGGCGCAGAACCTTCAGGTGTATGTGGGGGCGTTCTCCGACAACGCGCGGGGGGTGCTGGACCGGTTCGAGTTCGCTCAGCAGATCAAGCGGCTGGACAGTGCCGGGCTGCTGTATCAGGTCATCGGCAAGTTCACGGACCTGGACCTGCGTCCGGAGGTCGTACCCAACCACAACATGGGTTACATCTTCGAGGAGCTGATCCGCCGGTTCGCGGAGCAGTCGAACGAGACGGCCGGTGAGCACTTCACGCCCCGCGAGGTCATCCAGCTCATGGTGCGGCTGCTGGTCGCCCCGGACGGCGACGCGTTGCAGCTCCCGGGTGCGGTGCGCACGGTCCTCGACCCGGCCTGCGGTACGGGCGGGATGCTCTCCGCGATGGACGACCTCATCAAGGAGCTGAACCCGGACGCCACGGTGGAGGTGTTCGGACAGGAGCTCAACCCCGAGTCGTGGGCGATCTGCCGGTCCGACCTCATGATCAAGGGGCAGGACCCCGAGAACATCGCCTTCGGCAACTCGTTCTCGGATGACGGGCACGCCCGGAAGTCCTTCGACTACATGCTGGCCAACCCGCCGTTCGGCGTGGAGTGGAAGAAGGTCAAGGACGAGGTCGAGCACGAGCACAAGGCGCTGGGCGAGGCCGGCCGCTTCGGGGCGGGGCTGCCGCGCATCAACGACGGGTCGTTGCTGTTCCTCCAGCACATGATCTCGAAGATGAAGCCGGTGGATGTGAGCGGCGGGGGTGGTTCGCGGCTGGCGATCGTCTTCAATGGTTCTCCGTTGTTCACGGGTGCGGCGGGGTCGGGCGAGTCGGAGATCCGCCGCTGGATCCTGGAGAACGACTGGCTGGAGGGCATCGTCGCGCTGCCGGACCAGTTGTTCTACAACACCGGGATCTCCACGTACTTCTGGATCCTGACGAACCGGAAGAGCCCCGATCACAAGGGCAAGGTCGTGCTGCTGGACGCGCGCGACCAGTGGCAGAAGATGCGGAAGTCGCTGGGCGACAAGCGGAAGGCTCTGGGCAAGGAGCACATCGCCGACGTCGTCAAGCTGTACGGGGAGGCGCTGGCCGTCGCGGGGGATGCGGAGCATCCGCTGCACGGGAAGGTGAAGGTCTTCGCGAACGAGGACTTCGGGTACCAGCGGATCACCGTCGAACGCCCGCTGAAGCTGCGGTTCGAGGTGACGGAGGAGACGTTGGCGGCGCTGGAGGCGTCGAAGACAATCCAGAAGCTGCCGCAGGCGTCGGTACTGGCAGATGCGTTCAAGTCCCTGATGGGGGCGAGTTGGGGGGCGAAACAAGAGGCTTGGCTCGCGTTGAAGGACGCGGTGGTCCAGGCCGGCGGGACGTGGCCTACGGGGGCGCCGTTTAACAAGGCGCTGCGGGATGTGCTGGGAGTGCGGGATCCGGAGGGCGATGTGCAGCTCGTCAAGGGGCAGCCGGAGCCGGATGGGGAGCTTCGGGACTTCGAGAACGTGCCGTTGGGGGAGGACGTCGAGGAGTACTTGGCGCGAGAGGTTCATCCTCATGTGCCGGATGCGTGGATCGACCGCAGTAAGACGAAGGTGGGGTACGAGGTTCCGTTCACGCGGCACTTCTATGTGTATGAGCCGCCGAGGCCGCTGGCGGAGATCGACGCGGAGCTGAAGGCGTTGGAGGCTGAGATTCAAGGGCTGTTGGGGGAGGTTACGGAATGACCGAGTCTCGTCTGGCGCCGTGGCTCTCTGCGTCACATTGGCCGACAGCACCAATTCGGCTCGTGGCGCGCCTGGGGTCCGGACATACGCCGAGTCGCACCAAGCCCGAGTATTGGGAGAACTGCACGGTTCCCTGGGTCACCCTCGCCGACGTATGGCAATTGCGTGACGGGCGGACCACAGTCATCACGAAGACGAAGGAAAAGGTCAGCCCTCTCGGTTTGGCCAACTCCTCCGCCGTGAAGCACCCGGCGGGAACCGTGATCCTTTCGCGGACCGCTTCAGTGGGTTTCTCCGCGATCATGGGACGTGACATGGCTACGAGCCAGGACTTCGCGACCTGGACCTGTGGGCCAAGGCTGGACCCTCGCTACCTTCTGCACGCACTTCGCGGCATGGCGCCTGATCTCAAGCGGGTGGCCACGGGCTCCACGCACAAGACCATTTACATGCCGGACATCGAGCAGTTGCGGGTTCCATTGCCCCCGCTGGAAGAGCAGCGCCGCATCGCCAAATTTCTCGACGCCGAAACCGATCGCATCGACAGCCTCAGAGCCGCATTGCAGCGTGAACTCGATCTCCTGAGCGAGCGTCGCTCTGCCGGTGTAGTCGCCGCAGTGTCAGGCAGCACGCACAACGCCCGACAGGGCTCTACCCTCGCTTGGCTGCAGTCAATTCCGGCGCACTGGCAGGAAGTCCGTCTGGGACTGCTGGCTCAGATGGGAAGCGGCCACACCCCCAGCCGGTCCCATCCAGAATGGTGGGTGGACTGCCGCATCCCCTGGATCACAACGGGCGAAGTTAGGCAGGTGCGAGACGACCGCATCGAACAGCTCTACGAGACACGCGAGAAGATTAGCGCGTTGGGACTCAGTAACTCAGCAGCTGAATTGCATCCAAAAGGTACAGTCTTTCTGTGCCGTACGGCTTCAGCTGGCTACTCCGGCGTCATGGGCCTCGACATGGCAACAAGCCAGGATTTCGTTACCTGGACTTGCGGACCTCACTTGTCCCCTTACTTCCTCCTGTGGTGCCTTCGGGCCATGCGCCCTGACCTTCTAGGTCGCCTCGCCATGGGCTCGACACACAAGACAATCTATGTCCCGGATCTGCAGATGCTCCGTATTCCCTTGCCTTCCATGGAGGAGCAAGAGGAGATCGTACAGAGCATTCGGCGTCAAAATGCACGCATCGACACACTCACCGACCGGGTGCGCCGCCAGCAAGAATTGCTCCGAGAACGCCGTCAAGCCCTCATCACCGCTGCCGTAACTGGCCAGTTCGACATCTCCACCGCCAGCGGCCGCAACGTCACCGAAGGAGTATCCGTATGAGCCCTGCGCACGACGAGTCCTCCTTCGGGTCGGCCATCGTTGCCGCCCTCTGTGAGCGAGGTTGGCGGGAGGCGAATCCCGAGGACTACCGATCCGACCTCGGGCTCGACACCAATGAGTTGTTCACCTTCATCGGGGCGACCCAGCCTGACGAGTGGAGCGAACTGCTCACCGTCTACGGCGAGAACCCCAACGATGCCCAGCGCGGTTTCGCGCAGCGGCTCGACCGGGCCATCGCCGATGACGGGCTCCTTCACGTCCTCCGGAATGGTGTCAAGGACCGCGGAGTCCGCCTCCGCGTCGCCTACTTCAAGCCCAACCTCATCTCGGCCCCGTCCGTCCTCAACGGCTACAACGCCAACCGCCTCACCGTCGTCCGTGAACTCCCCTACGCCACCAAGCAGGCCGACTGGGGTCACCGCCTCGACCTCACCCTGTTCCTCAACGGCATCCCGATCGCCACGGCCGAGTTGAAGAACCCGCTCACCGGCCAGGGTGTCGAGCAGGCCAAGGAGCAGTACCGGACCGACCGGGACCCGACCGAGCTGATCTTCACCCGCCGGGTCATCGCTAACTTCGCCGTGGACCCGGACCTGGTCTTCGTCACCACGCAACTGCGCGGGAAGAACACCCAGTTCCTGCCGTTCAACACCGGCTCGAACGGCCCCGGCCAGCCCGGCGGATCCGGCAACCCCGACCCCACCGCTCACGGCACGTACGCCACGTCCTACCTCTGGGAACAGGTCTGGCAGCGGGACAACTGGCTCGACCTCCTCCAGCGCTTCGTTCACCAGCAGAAGGAGAAGACGCCCGGCGGAGGCACCACCAAAAAGACGATCTTCCCGCGCTTCCACCAGTGGGACGTCGTCAAGAAGCTCACCGCGCACGCGTCCGTCCACGGCGCCGGCCAGAACTACCTCGTCATGGCCTCCGCCGGCTCGGGCAAGTCGAACACCATCGGCTGGCTGGCCCACCGCCTCAGCGACCTCCACGCCCGGACCGACCCGGCGGTCCTCAGGCCCGACGCCCTCGCCGAGGGCCGTATCAAGCCGGGCGAGCCCGTCTTCGACAAGGTCATTGTCATCACGGACCGCCGTGCCCTGGATGCTCAGCTCTCGGCGACGGTCGGCAGCTTCAGCCAGACCGATGGCCTGGTAGTCAAGGTCGACGAGAAGCACGGCGCGAAGAGCGAGCAGCTCGCCCGCGCCCTCTCACGGGACACCGGGAAGATCGTCACCGTCACCCTGCACTCGTTCCCCGCGCTGCTCGACTACATCAAGCGCAACCCCACCGAGATCAAGGGCACCCGCTTCGCGATCATCGTGGACGAGGCGCACTCCTCGCAGTCAGGCGACGCCGCTACCGCCGTGAAGTCGGCCCTGCGGGACCTCGGTCTGGACGCCGACTCGGACGACGAGGGCGCGACCACGCTCACCGTGGACGACCAGCTCAAGGCGAAGGCGGTGGCACGCTCCCGCGCAGCCAACCTCTCCTACTTCGCCTTCACGGCTACCCCCAAGTCCAAGACCCTCGAACTCTTCGGCGCGGAAGGCGTGGAGAACGGCAAGACCGTCTATCGCCCCTTCCACACCTACTCCATGCGCCAGGCCATCGAGGAAGGCTTCATCCTCGACCCCCTGCGCAATTACGTCACCTACAACACCTACTGGAAGCTCGCGAACCTCAACCGCGACGAGAAGGAGGTGGACCCCTCCAAGGCGAACAGCCAGCTCGCCCGGTTCGCACTCATGCACGAGCACACCGTGTCCCAGCACGCGACGGTGATCGTCGAGCACTTCCTGGCCCACACCCGCGGCCGACTCGGGGGACGCGCCAAGGCCATGGTGGTCACGGCCTCCCGGCACTCTGCCGTCCAGATGGCCCGCGCCATCCGCAGTTACATCGCGGACCGTGAGTACGACACCAAGTACCCGGACCTCGGCGTGCTCGTCGCGATCTCCGGCACCCTCACCATCGACGATGAGGAGACCACCGAGGTCAAGGAGAACGGCGGCATCTCCGAGGCGGCGCTGCCGAAGGCCTTCGGCTACACCCGCGAGGACGACAAGGCCGCGAAGGCCGGCGGCAAGGGGCAGCAGGAGTACCGGATCCTGGTCGTCGCGGAGAAGTACCAGACCGGCTTCGACCAGCCGCTTCTCACCACGATGTACGTGAACAAGACGCTCACCGGCATCGCGGCCGTGCAGACTCTCTCGCGCCTCAACCGCACCGCCGAGCGCAAGTCGCAGGCCGACCTGGCCGTACTGGACTTCGTCAACGACGCCGAGGACATCAAGGAAGCCTTCCGCCCCTACTTCGAGGAGGCGCACACCCTGCCCTCCGACCCCAACCTCCTCTACACGGCCCAGAGTCGCGTCATGTCCGCGCCGATCATCTCGGAGCAGGACATGGACGAGTTCGTCGCCGCGTACCTGGAGGCGGAGAAGAAGGCGGCCGGCGTCCAGTCCAAGTGGGAGAAGCTGCACGCGGAGTTGTACCGGCTCCTCTCCCCCGCCGTGGCCCGCTTCAGCGCTCTGCTGGAGAGCGAGGAGGAGGACGACGTCGAGACGGCGGAGGAGTTCCGCGCCAACCTCAACGACTACGTCCGGAAGTACGGCTTCCTCGCGCAGATCGTCCCCTACCGCGACGCCGAGTTGGAGCGCCTGCACCTGTACGGGCGCCACCTGCTCAACCGACTCCCCCGCCTCGCTGACGGCGGAGTCGACATAGGAGAGGTCGACCTCAGCCACCTGCGGGTCGAGAAGACCGGCGAGCATGATGTGTCCCTCGCTCCCGAAGGTCCCGCCGAGCTCAAGGGCTTCGGTGATGGCGCCGGCGGCGCGAAGGACGCGGACAAGTCACTGCTGTCCGAGCTGATCGAGAAGTTCAACTCCAAGTTCGGTACGGAGTTCACCGAGGAGGACGTCCTCCCGGCCTTCAACGCGACGAAGAAGGACCCGAAGGTCCGGGCGGCCGCCGTCGTCAACGACGAGGAGAACTTCGGGATCGTCTTCGACAAGAAGTTCGAGGAGAACATGATGGATCACGTATCCACCATCGACACCCTCGGCAAGCGGTACTTCGGTACGGACCGGGACTTCAAGTCCAACCTCGACCGCAGCGCTCGCCGCGCGGCCTGGCGGATGATCCGCCGGGAGGAAGGGTTGGACGACTTCTGAAGTGCCGTGGGCTCGGTGCACGAGCGCCGAGCCCACGCACACGGTTCACCGCCCTGTGGCCATCCGCAGGAAGTCGCTCCAAGCGGCGAAGCCAACCGCCAGATTCGCCACCGCGGGCCGCTTCGAATCCCTGACGAGGACAGCTCCGGGGAGCGGGGCAACCTCCAGACACTCGCCTCCATTGCCAGTGCTGTAGCTGCTCTTGACCCAAGCGGCCTCGGGCACAGCCGCCTTGCTGTGCTGCACGCTCATGTCTCTCCCATCAGTTGCTTGATGAACGCCGCTGACTCGCTCGGTGTCAGGGCCTGTGATCGGAGGATGCCATAGCGAGCTTCCAGCGTCCGCACGTATGCGGTGTCGGTGAAGATGCGGCTGTGATCCTGTACTTCGGCGTACGCGATCCGCTGCCCCTTGTCGGTGTCGATCAGTGAGAAGGGCCCGCTCAACGCGGCGTTGTCTTCCCGCTCGATCGGCATAACCTGGACTTCCACGTTCCTGGACTGTCCCGTGGCGAGGATGTGCGCCAATGCCTCGCGCATCACCTCCACACCACCGATCGGCCTGCGCAGGACGGCCTCCTCGATCACGAAGCTCATCAAGGGGGCTGGACGACGCAGGAAGATCTCCTGACGCACCATGCGCGCCTCGAGTCGCTGCTCGATCACGTCGTCCTCCAGCAGCGGACGTTGCCTGTGGAAGACCGCCCGCGCGTAATTCTCGGTCTGCAACAGACCAGGCACGGCATACACGGCGTACAGGTTCAGCGCCGCGGCTCTGGCTTCAAGCCGCGCCATGTCCCGGAACATTGCCGGGTACTGGGCCTTCCCCACCTCATCCTTCAACGCCCGAAGTACACCGCCCGCCCCCAGTACCTCATCCGCCTTGTCGATGAATGAGGCCTGCGGAATCCGCCTCCCCTGCTCGATCGAGGCAACCGAGTCCGCCGAGTACCCCACCCGCCTCCCGAACTCCGCCCGCTCCATCCCCGCCCGCGTCCGCAGCAGCTTCAACTGCCGCCCGAACGCCGTCACCACGCCCGTCCCCGGCTCGTCCTCCGGCCGCCGCTGCTGCCGTACCGCCGCCGTCTCCTCGTCCCGTACCTCGGTCATCGCCCTGCCCGCCTCTCCCCACGTACCGTGCCGTACAGCGCCCGCGCCAACGCCGTACGAAAGCGCCGCGACGGCGCGTCACCACTGGTCACGCTATGCCACGACCGGCCACCGTAAGGGCATGAACGTCACACAATCACCCCCAACGGTGCACCAGTTCTCGATGCGCTTCAGTTCCACCCCGCGCGGCGCCCGTCTCGCCCGGCGCATGTGCGAGCACTGCCTGGACGCCTGGGGGGTGCCGTACGACAGCGACGCCCACGACGCGGTCACGCTCGTGGCGGCGGAACTGTCCGCCAACGCGGTACGGCACGGGCACGTTTCCGGCCGCGACTTCCACGTACGCCTGACCGCCGACCCGGCCGCCCGCACCGTACGGATCGAGGTCACCGACACCCGGGACGAACGCCTGCCCCAACTCCCCGCCACACCGCCCGAGGACGGCGAGAGCGGGCGCGGCCTGCTGCTGGTCGCGGCGCTCGCCGACCGCTGGGGCTGCTCGCCGCGCGCCGGGGGCGGGCCGGGCAAGACCGTGTGGGCGGAGTGCACGGCGTACTCCGGCTGACCTGATCACACCCGCACCACCCGCCCCGGTTGGACGCACGCGCCCCCGCCCGGAAGACTGATCCCCGACCACAGCGCAGCACTCTTCGGGCACTCCACGTGAGCGGGGGCGGGATCAGGTGCCGGACGACGTACGACGGATCGCGGGACGCTACGAACTCCTCGAGCAGTTCGACCACGGCGGCATGGGGGACGTCTGGCGCGGCTACGACGCCGTGCTGGACCGGCCGGTGGCGGTGAAGCTGATCCGGCCGCAGGCGGTGACGTCGCCGCATCTGGCGGAGGAGTTCGAGAAGCGCTTCCGGCGCGAGGCGCGCGTCACCGCGCGGATCCAGCACCCGGGTGTGCCGCAGGTGTACGACGCGGTCCTTGACGAGTCGTACGAGCAGCTGTTCCTGGTGATGGAGCTGGTCGACGGCGTGCCGCTGACCGCGTACGTGCGTCCCGAGCAGCGGCCGCCGCTCCCCGTCAGCTGGGCGGTGGCCGTGGCGGCGCAGGTGGCGACCGTGCTGTCGTACGCGCACGACGTGCCGGTCGTCCACCGTGACCTGAAGCCGGGCAACATCCTGGTCGCCCGCGACGGCACGGTTAAGGTGCTGGACTTCGGCATCGCGGCGATCCTGCGCACGGACGTCACCAAGCTGACGGCGACGGGCAGCCCGGTCGGGACGTACCAGTACATGGCGCCCGAGCAGGTGCGCGGGGCGCGGGTCACACCCCGCACCGACTTGTACGCGCTCGGCTGCGTGCTGCACGAACTGCTTTGCGGGCGGACGCTGTTCGGCGGTGACAGCGAGTGGCAGCTGATGATGCAGCACATCAACGCGGCGCCGACACCACTGCGGCAGCTGCGCGCCGACGTCCCTCAGGCGCTGGAGGAACTCGTCCTGCACCTGCTCCGCAAGGCGCCCGAGGCGCGTCCGGTGGACGTGCAGGAGGTGTACGAGCGGCTGCGGCCGTTCCTGCCCGCGCCCGGTGAGGAGTCCGCGCCGCAGGCGGGCCCTGCCGGGGCGCCCGACCCCACCGGTATCTTCCGCCACCCCTACGCGCCCCGTTCACGCGCCGGCGCCGCGGGCGTACGGCGGAACGCGCCGGACGCGGCCCCGGCACCCGTGCTGCCGCCCGCCCAGCGTGACGAGCTGCGGGAGCGGATCCGCGAGGTGTACGACCACTGCGACGCGCTGTGGGAAGAGGACCGCTTCTCACAGGCGGCCGAGGTGGTCGGCGAGATGATCGACGCGGCCGCCCGGGTCCTCGGCGCGGAGAGCAAGGCGGTCCTCGCGCTCCGCACCCGTCGGGCACTCAGCCGCCAGCTCGCCGGCGATCACCGGTCCGCGCTGCCGGAGTTCGAGGCCCTGGCCGACGCGTACGGCCGGGTCAGCGGTCCGCACAGCGAGGAATCGCTGGACTGCCGCGCCCAGGCCGCCCGCTGCCGTGGCGAACTCGGTCAGGTCACCGAGGCGCTGGCCGGACTGAACGGCGTACTCGACGCCGTCCGGGCCGTCGACGGCGACGCGAGCGAGAACGCGGTGGAACTGCGCCGCGACATCGGCATGCTGCTCCTGGCGCAGCAGCGCGCGGCGGAGGCGTACGACGTGCTGGAGCCCCTGCACACGGACCTGTGCATGGTGCTGGGCCCGGACCACGAACTGACGGCCGAGGTGGCGGAGACCCTGGCGGTGATCCGCCTGGACCTCGACGGCGGAGCCTCTGGATCTTCTCCCTGACCTGGCCTACGTCTCTGCCCCCGCCCGCACGGACACTAGGATCCACCCATGCCGCAGCTCGCCTTCGACATCGGTTTCTTCGCCGAACTGCCCAAGCTTCAGCCGCCGGTCAGGAAGGGCGTCCTGGACGCCTGGGAGAAGTTCGGCCGGCTCACCCTCGATCAGCTGTTCAAGGATCCGGGGCTGAAGCTGGAGAGCCTGACGAAGGCGAAGGACAAGCAGATCCGGACGATCCGCATCGACCAGTTCTGGCGCGGGGTGGTGCTGGCGCCGCCCACCGGGGACACCTTCGTCCTGCTGCGGGTGCTGCCGCACGACAAGGCCATCGACTGGGCGATGAAGCAGAAGTCCAGCATCAACGAGGTCACGCGGGCGGTCGAGATCCGGGACGCGGCGACCCTCGACGAGATCACGCCGGCGTACGAGCGGGTGGCGGAGTCCTCGTCGAAGCCCCGGCTGTTCGCGAAGTTCTCCGACGGGGACCTCGGCGCGCTCGGCATCGACGCCGAGACGCTGCGGCAGGCCCGTTCGCTGGTCGACCAGGAGCAGCTGGACGTCTTCGCGCCGCTGCTGCCGCAGGACCAGCGGGAGGTGCTGCAGTACCTCGCCGCCGGGTGCACGGTGGAGGAGGTCTGGCAGGACATCGTGGCGCCCGCCCTGCAGACGTCCACGGAGCCGGTGGACACGCGGGACTACGAGACGGCGATCCAGCACACGCGGGCGCGTATCGCGCTGGTGACGGCCCCCGAGGAGCTGCGGGACATCCTGGAGAAGCCCTTCGCGGCGTGGCGGGTCTTCCTGCACCCCTCCCAGCGGAAGACGGCGTACCGGGCGTCGTACTCCGGCCCCGCGCAGGTCACGGGCGGTCCGGGCACCGGCAAGACCGTCGTCGCGCTGCACCGGGTCAGGCATCTGCTCAGGCATCTGCGGGACGGTGACCGCATCCTGCTGACGACGTACACGAACGCGCTCGTCAACGCGCTGCGTTCCGGACTGGAATCGCTGGTCGACGACCCGGAACTGCGCGAGCGCGTGGACATCTCGACGGTCGACGGCTTCGCCGGCCGGATCGTCGCGGAGGCTCCCGGCGCGGTGGCGCTGCGGCCGCTGATGAGCAACGAGGAGGTCAGCCGCTGGGGCAAGGCCGCCAAGGCGACGGGCTTCACGGGCAGCGCGCAGTTCCTCGCGCAGGAGTACCGGCATGTGATTCTGGCCCAGGGCATCACCGGCCCGGCCGAGTACGGGGCGGCGGACCGGCGGGGGCGCGGCAGCCGGCTGACCGCGGCCGAACGGCCGCTGGTGTGGGAGACGGTGGAGCGGTTCACGGCCGGTCTGGCGGCGGACGGCTGCCGCACCTGGCTGCAGACGTGCGTGGAGGCGGCGCGGCTGCTGGAGGTCCAGGGACCGCCGTACCGGCATGTGGTGGTGGACGAGGCGCAGGATCTGCATCCGGCGCAGTGGCGGCTGCTGCGCGCGGCCGTTCCGGCCCGCCCGGACGACCTGTTCATCGCGGGCGACCCGCACCAGCGCATCTACGACTCGAAGGTGTCGCTGAAGTCGCTCGGCATCAAGGTGACGGGGCGGTCGGTGAAGCTGCGGAAGAACTACCGCAGCACGCAGGAGATCCTGCGCTGGTCCACGGCGCTGCTGGTCGGCCGGCCGGTCGACCGGCTCGAGGACGAGGGCCTGGGCGAGACACTGCTCGGATACCGCTCCGCCCTGCACGGTGACGGGCCGGATGTGCGGGGAGCGGCGAGCGAAGAGGCCGAACTGGACGCGCTCGTCGACCGGGTGCGGGCGTGGCTGGACGCGGGGGTCGGCGCCGGGGAGATCGGGGTGAGCGCCCGGTTCAACAAGACGTGCGCGAAGGCGGTGGCGCACCTGAAGGACGCCGGGATTCCCGCGGTGACGCTGCGCTCCGCCGACGCCGGCACCGGGGACCCGGCGGCCGTACGGGTCGGCACCATGCACTCGTTCAAGGGCCTGGAGTTCCGCTGCGTCGCGGTCATCGGCGTCGACGAGGAGACCCTGCCGTTCCCGAAGGCCGTCACGCCGCCCGAGATCGACCCCAAGCAGCACGAGACGGACCTGATGTCCGAACGCTGCCTGCTGTTCGTGGCCTGCACACGCGCCCGGGACAACCTCGCCGTGTCCTGGTGGGGCAAACCGAGCACCTTCCTGACCGAGGCAGGCGCCACCACCGTCTGACGCACCGGCTCCGGAGTCGAATTGCCTGACGGACATGTCCTCCCGGGGAGGTGCGCGACCTCGCTGCCGCGGATCAGGAATCCGAACGGACGTGACGCCGTCCTGAACCTGAGCGTCAGCTTCGCGGACGCGAACGGCTTCGTGCTGATGACAGCCGGCGGTCAGATATCGGTCCCCGCGAAGGACACATGGACCTATCGGGTGCCGGCCAAATCGCCGCACTTGGACAAGATCGCGCAATGCGATGTCGACCCGGTGGCGAAGGCCGCCTGGGCGACGTGACGGACGGCTGGACCTGGCAGCGGTCCAGCCGCTCGTCATACGGGTCGTGTTCAGGAGAGCGTCACCGCGCCTGCGGGTCCCCCGCCCCGCATTCGGGAACCCCCTCCAGCCAGGCCGCCCCCTGGATGTAGATGTTGGTCACCCAGGCCTTGTAGTCCGGGAGGTAGGACCACACGTCGTTGGTGTAGCCGTCGGAGGTGACCTCCTCCGCGTGCTTCTGGCACTGGACGCGGATGGTGGTGGAGTACGGGAAGGCGTAGACGCGGGCGGCGGACAGGGCGGGGGCCGCCTTCGTCCAGACGTCGGTGCCCCAGGTCCGGTGGATGTGGCCGGTGACCTGGCCCGTGTTGACGCGGACGGCGCCGAAGTAGTCGCCGTTCAGACGGACGTCGCTGACCATCAGACGGGTGCCGGACTCCTTGGCCTCGACCATCTTGCCCGCGCCCAGGTAGATGGCGATGTGGTGCAGGTCCCGCGAGGTGCCCCAGGCGAGCAGGTCGCCGGGGACCAGCGGGGCCAGGCCCTGGGCCGCGGTGAAGCGGGCGGCGGCGCGGTGTGTGTAGTACTGCTGGCTGGCGACGCCGTTGATGATGTCGGCGCCCGCCGCCTCCGCGTAGGCGTAGCGGACCAGGCCCGAGCAGTCGAAGCCGCGCCGTTCGGGGTCGTGTTCGCTGTCCGGGTCGGTCGGGTCGATCTGGCCGTACGTCGCCCCCGGCTGGGGCCCGTGCCCGCCGCCCCACGTGTACCAGGTGCCGGCGGCGACCTCGGCGCAGGCGGCGGCGATGGCGCGTTCGGCGGCCGCGGAGGCGCCGGGTGCGAGGGCGCCGCAGGTGGCGGCCTGTCGGGCGGGTGCCGCGGTGGCGGACACCGGCGTCCAGAGGAGGAAGGCGAACAGTGCGATGAGTGTGCTGATGAGACTGGTCCGGCGGACCATGCCAGGACCCCCGTTTCCTGTGGCTGGTGAGTGGTCGTTCGGTCGTTCACGAGCCTGCTGGTCACGCCGGCCGTCTGTCGAGGAGCCGGGTGTCGCCTCCCTGCGAAGGGCAACGGGAAACACCCGGGAAACCCCCGCCGAGCAGGCGTCCAGCCGTCATCCCCGGTCTTCGCAGAACGCCCCGTCGGCCGGCGGGACGTCGGGCAGGAGCTTGGCGCGCGCGTCCGCGTCGAGGCTCGAGCGCAGCCGGCAGATCCGGTCGAGGCGGGCGGCGGGGTCGAGGTCCCACAGCCGTACGGTGCCGTCCGTGCCGGCGCTCGCCACCGTGCCCCCGTCGGGGCTGAAGGTGACGCTCCAGACGGCGTCGGTGTGGCCCGTGAGCGTCGCCCACGGGCGCCGTCCGGCGACGTCCCACAGGCGTACCGTACGGTCGTTGCCGCTGCTGGCGAGCGTACGGCCGTCGGGGGTGAACGCTATGCCGCGCGTGGCGCCGGTGTGGCCGGTGAGGACGGCTTCCGGGCGGCGGGCGCGGACGTTCCACAGCCGTACGGTGCCGTCGTTGCCGCTGCTGGCCAGGGTCCGTCCGTCCCGGGTGAAGGTCACGCCGCGTACCGCGCCGGTGTGGCCCTTCAGCAGGCCTGCCTGACGGTGCGAGGCGACGTCCCACAGTCGTACGGTCAGATCGTCGGAGGCGCTCGCGAGGATCCGGCCGTCGGGGCTGAAGGCGACCGCGTTCGCGTAGTCCCGGTGTCCGGTGAGCTTCGCGAGCGGGGCGCGCTCGGCCACGTCCCACAGGCGTACCGTACGGTCGGCGCCGGCCGAGGCGAGGGTGCGGCCGTCGGGGGCGAAGTCGAGGGCGTAGACCTGCCCCTTGTGGCCGGTCAGGGTGGCGAGCGGTCCGCGCGCGGCCACGTCCCACAGCCGGATCCGGCCGTCGGAGTCCGCCGACGCCAGGATCCGCCCGTCGGGGGCGAACGCCACGGAGAAGACCGCCTCCTTGTGGCCCCGCAGCGTCGCCAGGAGCCGGCGCCCGCTCACCTCCCACAGCCGGACGGTGTGATCGGCGTCGGCGGTGGCCAGGAGTTTCCCGTCGGGGCTGTAACGGGCCTGCCAGACCGCGGTGAACGGATGGGCCGTCAGCACCGGGCCGCCGAGGTTCCACAGGACCACGGAACGGTCGAAGCCGGCCGTGGCGAGCAGGGTGCCGTCGGCGGTCACCGCCACCCCCATCACATAGTCGGTGTGGCCGGCGAGGACGGCGGTCTGTCGGCCGCTGCGGACGTCCCACAGCCTGGTCGTGCCGTCGCCGACCGCGCCGACGACCGTATCGCCGTCGTGCGTGTACGCCACGGCGTTGATGTCGTCGCTGCTGCCGGGCAGTGTCGCGGCGAGCCGTCCGGCGCGTACGTCCCACAGCCGTACGGTCCGGTCGACACCGCCGGAGGCGACCTCCCGGCCGTCCGGGGAGAACGCCACGCCCAGCACCTCGTCGGTGTGGCCCTCGAGCACGTCGCTCTGCCGGCCCCGGCCGGTGTCCCACAGGCGGACGGTCCGGTCGGCGCCGGCGGAGACCAGGGTCCGGCCGTCGGGGGCGTGGTCCAGGGCGTTGACCGCTCCCGCGTGCCCCTCCAGGGTGGCGGTGACGCGGGGCGTGTCCGCCGTGTCCCACACCTCGATCGGGCCGTCGACGGTGGCGACGGCGAGCCGGTGTCCGCGCGGGGCGAAGGAGAGCGCCCTGGCGGCCTCGGTGCCGGGGCCCAGGACGGCCTTGCGGCGGTGTCCGGAGACGTCCCAGAGGCTCACGGGGCCGTGCGCCGACGTCGCCGCGAGCGTACGGCCGTCGGGGCTGAAGGCGATCGCGCGGACCGGCCCGGACACGGTGAACGTGGCCGTCCTGCGGTGGTCCGACACCCGTCGCACCGTCACCGTCCCGTCCGTGCTGCCGGTCGCCAGCAGCCGGTCGCCGGGCGCGAACGCCACCGCGTTGACCGGTCCGCGGTGTCCGCTCAGCCGGGCCAGGAAGGGCTGGGACTGCGTGCTCAGCAGGGCGCCGCGCGCCTCGGCGGTGGCGTGCGCCCGGTAGGCCTCCCCGGCCAGCAGCATGGACGCCTCCGGGCGGCCCCCGGCGAGCGACGCCGACCGGACGGCGAGGGCCTGGGAGCGGGCGACGCGTTCCTGGTCGAGGGCGCTCTCGCGCTGCTGATAGGCGAGTCCCCCGGCGGTCAGGGCGAGCCCGAGCAGGACGACGAGGGTGGCGAGCATCGTCTGCCGCAGCCGCACCTGGCGTCCGGCCTGCCGCTCGTACCGCTTCTGTTCGGCGACGCTCGCGTCGAGGAACGCCTCCTCGCCGGGGCCGAGCCGGTGCCGGCCGTCCAGTTCGTCGGCCCACGCGCGTACGGTGCTCAGCCGGGTGCCCCGGTACAGCGCGGACGGGTCGCGTCCCTCGCGCTCCCATTCGACGGCGGCGTGCGTGAGCTGCTGGTGCAGGAGGAGTCCGGCCCGGTCGGCGTGGATCCAGTCCCGCAGGCGCGGCCAGGCCTGCAGCAGGGCCTCGTGGGTGATGACGACGGTGTCGCTGTCCATGGTGACGAGCCGGGCCCGTACGAAGGCGTCGAGCGCGGCGGACGCGCCGTCCGCGTCGGCGAACTGCTCCATCAGCGCGGCCCCGCTCATCCGGCGGCGGGTCGCGCCGCCGCCGTCGGCCACGTACACCAGACGGGAGAGCAGGCGGCGGATGGTCTTCTGTTCGGCGGGGTAGAGGCGGGCGAAGACGTTCTCCGCGGTGCGGGCGATCGCGCCCCGGATGCCGCCCGCCCGCTCGTATCCGGCGACGGTGAGCGCGGAGTCCTCGCGGTGCTGCCAGGTGGCGAGGAGGGCGTGGGAGACGAGCGGGAGGACGCCGGAGGGGGTGGCGTCGGCGCCGGCCCGCGAGGGCTCCCCGCCCCCGGTTCGCGGGGGCGGGAGCCGGAGCCGGTCTCCCGGCTCGTCGTGCGGTCCGGTGTCGCGCAGTCCCGCGTCGCGCAGCAGCAGGGGGACCAGGCCGGGCTGGAGCGTCAGTCCGGCCAGTTCGGCGGGACGGGTGATGGACTCCCGTAACTCCCCCACGGACATGGGCGGAAGCACGAACAGCCCGTCGGTGAGGACCGGGGCCAGCTCGGGCAGGTCCAGGCAGTCGCCGGTGAAGTCGGCGCGCACGCCGAGCACCACCACGGCGGGGCCGTGCACGCTCTCCTCCGGGCGGGGCGCGGCCAGCGCGCACAGCACCCGGACGAACGCGCGCCGCTCCGCGGCGTCCCGGCAGAGGGTGAACAGTTCCTCGAACTGGTCGACGATCAGCACCAGTCGGCAGGGCGGGGGCCTGCGTCCGCCGGACGGCACGGGCGGATCGCCGACGATCGCGCGTACGGCGTCCAGCACCGCGTCGGGACGCTCGCGCACCTGGGCGGCCGTCACGGCCAGGTCGCCGCCCGCCGTCTTCGCCGTGCGCTCCAGGAGTTCGTCCAGCGGGCGTGCGGTCGGCGTGAACGTCACCACCGGCCAGCAGTCGGCGCCCGGCATGGGGAAGTCCCCGCGCCGCAGGGCCGGTACCAGTCCGGCGTTGAGCAGGGACGACTTGCCCGCGCCCGAGGGGGCGACGAGCATCAGCGGGCCGCCGCCCACCCGTTCGAAGACCCGCTCCACCAGTGCGGCCGTCGCCCGCTCGCGGCCGAAGAACCAGTCCGCCTCCTGCGGGGTGAACGCCGACAGGCCGCGGTAAGGGCACACCTCACCGGGCCGGGGCTCGGCGGCGGCCGGCTCGGCCGGTTGCGGCCCGGCTCGTACGAGTGCGAGCAACTGCCCCTCGGCGCCGAGAACCCGGTCACAGATACGGGCGACGTCGGCGGTCGCCGGTTTCGTGCCGGTCTCGATCTTGCTGAGGTAGCCCTTGCTGTAGTGGGTCTGCCGTGCCAGGTCGGTCAGTGACAGGCCTCGCGCCTGTCTGAGTCGTCGTAATGCGGTGGGGAACGAGTGCGTGGTCCGCGCTTCCCGTTCCCGTCCGGTCCCGTGGTCCGGTTCATGCCCGTACTGCGGATCTCCCACGGAGTCCCCCATGCGGTGCGGCCGTGAGACGGTGGAAGCCCAGGTTACTGCGGGGGCGGTGAGGCCAGCCAAACCTTTCACCCGGTGTGGCGAAATCACGAACGTCCGGAACCCTGGGGAGGTTCCGGACGTTCGCGGTGTTCGTCGCCGGGCCGGTCAGGTCAGGTTGACCGAGCAGCCCCCGTTCACCCAGCGGTGCGACCTGATGTTGTCGTTCACGACGGGGCCGCTGCTGAAGAAGTTGTCGGAGAGGTTGTCGGCGTACAGCTCGCCCGGCTGGAGGCAGGCGTGGCCGCCCTGGTGGTCCGCCAGGAAGTAGAACGCGACGATCGACAGGTTGCCGGTGAAGCCGCGGTTCATGACGGACGAGGCACGGTCGTTGGCGGAGCCCCAGTTGCTGCTGCTGCCCGCCGTGGCGATCAGCTGGGTGCCGGAGCAGTCGAAGCCTTCCCAGGCGTAGACGTTGCCGTTGCGCGGGCCCCACTTGCTGTCGCAGCCGGGGCCGGCGACGGTGCTCTCGGCCGCCTGGGCGACGGTGGCGGGAGCGGCGAGGCCCAGGGCCGCGAGCCCGAGGACCGCTGCCGTGACGGTGAACTTGCGCATGCTGTTTCCCCTCGTTGATGTCACTGTCGGTGCTTGGTGCTTGGTGCTTGGTGTTCCGGTGGTGCGACGGTGCCGGTGTGCCGGCGCCGTGGAGCGGTGCGCTCCCGGGTGCGACGTGGTCAGTCGCGTTCCGGGACGATGCGCACCGCCCGGTCGTAGGCCTGGTGACCCAGGTCGCGGTAGGTGTCGATGTCCTCGCCGAACCGGTCGCGCAGGCGGTCCAGATAGTGCGTCTCCCGGGCCGTGGCCACGGCCCGCAGGGAGGTCTCACGGGCGCAGGCCGCGTCCGCGGCGGCGGTCCTCCGCTCGGCGGCGAACGCCTCGTCCGCGCGGGCCTCGCCCAGCCGGCTGGTGCGGACGCGCGCCGCGTCGCGGGCCGCCTGGGGGTCCTTGTAGTCCTGTCCGGCCCGCTTCATGCAGCTCGCCCACTTCCGGATCGCCGTCGTCAGCCGGCGGTCGTTCATGAGCTGCTCGCCGTAGAGGGCGTTGAGTCCCGTCACGGTCTTGCCCGTGCGGAACCAGAGCTCCGGGTCGCCGTAGAGGGTGCGTTCGGACTCCTCCGTGCAGCCGCCGAGGCGTTTGCGGACCTCGCCGTCGCCGACGGGCAGCGACGCCCGGAGCAACCTGGCGTCGTCGCCGCCGTCGAGCGCGGTGTCGAAGGCGGCGCGCCGGGTGGCGGAGAGGCCCTGCCGGTAGGTGCCGTTGGGGTTTCGTTCGTGGACCCGCAGGTTCTCGGCCTCGATGCGTCCCCCGTAGCCGTACGTACGGGCCCACTTCACGTCGTCCTGGACGAAGCGCACCGGGCGGCTCTCCTGGAGGGTGAGCCTGCGGTCCTCCCAGTAGGTGAAGCCGTGGCGCTCCATGCACTGCTTGATCAGGCGTTGTTGGGCGTCGGCGATGCGCAGTTCCTGCCGCCAGGTCAGGGCATCGGGACGCGCCTCCTGGTGTGCTGCCCGGCCGTCGTCGCCGTCCGAGCATCCCGTCGTGACGGCCGCCACGGCCGTCACGACCGCGCACATCGAGACGAGTGCTCGTCTCATCAACTCCACCCCCGTTGACTGCCGTTTGCGGACAAACCCAGATTTGCCCGGTTGCCGGCAGGGGTCGACGGGTTTCCTGTTGCCCGCCGGGGGGCCCTCGGGGAAACCGTGCGCGAGCTGGGGAAACGCGATGACGGAGGCAACACCATTGACACGTGCATTACATGGGCTTTACGTTCCGGCCATCTGAGAGCGCTCTCAGACTCTCCCCCCTGTCACAATTCGAGGTGGCACATGCCAACCCCCCGCACCAGACCGGCGGCCGTAGTGCTGCTGGCATCGGCCCTCGCCGCTTTCGGCCTGGGCCCCGCCGCCACACCGGCGGCCGCCGCCACCGTCCCGGTCGGCTCCGGGAGTTACTCCGACACCCGGCCCGCGGGTACGTCGGGCCCCACCACCAACACGGGAGCCCCGGTCACGCCCAAGGTGACCTCCGCCGCCCGCAACCGGCCGGTGCCCACCAACGACTGGTGGTCCTCCCTCGCCTTCCAGCGCTACGGCGACAACCCGTACTCCACCCCCATGTACGGGCACCCCCTCACCTACCAGGCCACGGCCGGCGGCCTCGACGTCGGCTATCCGACGACGCCCGCGATCGTCGGCGACGGCCGCCAGTACGAGTACGCCCACAAGCGCGACCTCACCATCGGGCTGTCCGGCCTCAACTCCCCCGACACCAAGGCCGACGACTGGTCCGACTGGACGGTCACCCCCTACTGGTCCGACGGCGCCCGCACCCTGCGGACGACCATCGGCCACGGCTCCCCGTTCGTGTACGCCAAGGGCTCCGGCGGCAACGCCCAGATCACCACCGCCGGTACGCCCGCCGTCTTCGCCGACCAGGGCAACGTCCTCGGCATCACCGTCGCCGGGCACCACTACGCCCTGTTCGCGCCGACCGGCAGCGACTGGAACGTCTCCGGTTCCACGGTCACCGCCGGGCTCGGTTCCAAGGACTACTTCTCCGTCGCCGTCCTGCCGTCCACCGGAGCGCTGGCGACGTTCAAGAAGTACGCCTACAGCTTCGTCACCGGGTCCAAGGTCACCTGGAACTACACCGGCGGCACCGTCGGCGCCACCTACACGCTCACCACCGAGGCGAAGGAGGGCACCGAGCGCGGCACGCTCCAGGCCCTGTACCGCCACCAGTGGCTGCACACCACCGACCCGCTCACCTCGTACACGTACGTCTCCCCGCGCGGCACCATGAAGGTCCGCGAGTCGGCCTCGTTCACCACCAGCCAGAAGGCGTCGGCGGTGCTGCCCGCGCTGCCCAGGTCGAACGGTGTGGACACCGCCCGGCTGCGCGGCTATCTCAACGAGGTCGTGAACGCCTCCGACCCGTTCTCCGGTGCCGCCGACACCTACTGGACCGGAAAGGCCCTCGGCCGCCTCGCCCAGCTCGTCCCCGTCGCCGACCAGATCGGCGAGACCGCCACCCGCGACCGGATGCTCGGCCTGCTCAAGGGCAGGCTCCAGGACTGGTTCACGGCCGGCGGCGCGAACGAGTTCAGCTACGACCAGGACTGGAAGACCCTCACCGGCTACCCCGCCTCCTACGGCAGTGACACCGAGCTGAACGACCACCACTTCCACTACGGCTACTACGTCTACGCGGCCGCGATCGTGGCCCAGTACGACCAGGGCTGGGCCGCCGACTCCGCCTGGGGCGGCATGGTCAAGACCCTCGTCCGGGACACCGCGAACCCGAGCCGCACCGACACCGCCTTCCCCTTCCTGCGGGGCTTCGACGTCTACGCGGGCCACAGCTGGGCCTCCGGCCACCAGGGCTTCGCCGCCGGCAACAACCAGGAGTCCTCCTCCGAGTCCACCAACCTCAGCGCCGCCCTGATCCTGTGGGGCTCCGCCACCGGCGACACCGCACTGCGTGACCTCGGCACCTTCCTGCTGACCACCGAGGCGGAGTCGATCGCCCAGTACTGGTTCGACGCCGACGAACAGGTCTTCCCGTCCTCCTTCGGCCATGACACGGCCGGCATGGTGTGGGGCAGCGGCGCCGCCTACTCCACCTGGTGGACCGCCAACCCCGAGGAGATCCACGGCATCAACGTCCTCCCGGTGACCGGCGGTTCGCTGCACCTCGGCGGCGAGAAGGCCGCGATCCGGCGCAACATCGCCGAGATGGAGCGGGAGAACGGCGGCCCCGCCGTCGAATGGCGCGACATCCTCTGGGAGTTCCAGTCCCTCGCCGACCCCGGCACGGCCAAGTCGAAGTGGGACGCGGGCAACGCCGGTTACACGCCCGAGCAGGGCGAGTCGAAGGCGCACACCTACCACTGGATCAACACCCTCGACTCCCTCGGCGCCCCGGACGCCGGCGTCACCGGTGACATCCCCTCGTCCGCCGTCTTCACCAAGGGCACGACCCGGACCTACGCGGCCCACAACTACGGTTCCACGGCCCGTACCGTGACCTTCTCCGACGGCAAGTCCCTCTCCGTACCGGCCCGTTCCACCGCGACCGGCACGGGTACCGGCTCGGAGGACCCCGACCCCGACCCGGATCCGGACCCGCCGACCGGCAACACCTTCCAGCTGCGCAGCGGCGGCACCCTGACCACGGCGTCGGGCGGCACGGACGGCAGCGACACCATCGCCTCCGCCGGCGGCACCAACCACGACGGCACCCCGTACCAGCCCCTCGTCTACGAGGTACGCGGCGTCAACGGCACCCTCACCCCCGGCGCGCAGACCGCGTTCCGGCTCCAGGTGGACGCGGGCACGTCGGTCGGGCTGGGCCAGCAGGCCCGGATCAGCTACGACCTCACCGGCGACGGCAGCTTCGACCGCACGGAGACGTACCACTACTTCGCGACCGACCCGGTCACCGGCTGGGAGGAGTACAGCCAGGCCCGCGGCCTGGCGGCGTCCACCGGCACCCCGGGCAACCTCAGCGGCGGCACCGTACGCCTCGAGGTGTGGAGCGCCATCGGCAACGGCACGTCGAAGCTGCGGACGGGGACGGACAAGTCCGTGCTGGTGATCCCGTACAGCTGAACCGGCGATGCCGACGCGGCGGGCACCGGTATGGCGCCGGTGCCCGCCGTACGTCACGCGGCGGTTCAGCCCGTCGTGAGCCGCAGGGACGTCGGGGGTTCGCCCTCGTAGTCGTCCTCGTCCTTCTGGAAGAGGCCGACGTAGGCGTTGACCAGGTCCGGGGCGTCGGGGAGCTGCCCGGTTCGGTCCTTGCCGGTGCGTGCGTCCAGCATCAGGGGGCCGTCCTCGGTCTCGGTGTAGACGATGCCGTGCCAGGCCGTGGAGATGTGAGGTGCGAAGCGGTCCTCCGTGGGGAGTTCCCAGAGCACCTTGCCGGAGGTCGCGTCCAGGGCGAACGAGGCGCGTTGGCCGTACTCCTGCTTGAAGCAGACGGCGGTGGACTCGCCGTCGTAGAGGCAGCGGTCCGGCACCGCGAAGTACTCGGGGGCGGCCACCTGCCGGCCGTCCGCCAGGTTCACGACCCTGCCGCCGTCGTCGTACGCCACGTCCACACCCTGCGTGACCAGGAGCCGGCGCGGTCCGATCGCGGTGACGTTCAGGTTCTGCTCGCGCTCGCCGAAGGTCCAGGCCCGCTTGCCGTCGCTCACGCGCAGGCCGTACAGGCGGTCTTCTCCCCAGGTGTCGCTCTCGGTGAGGGCGACGATTCCCTCGCCGACGGCGACGACGTCGTCCGCTGACGCGTCCGTCTTCCAGACTGTCTTGCGCGTACCGAGGTTGACCGCCTGGACGCCCGATCCGGCGTCGACGATCGCGATACCGTCGTCCGCGCCGATGACGGTCCCGTCGGCGGCCTTGGAGAATCCGGGTTCCACGTCGGCGATCTCGGAACTCCATAGCGTCTTGCGCGTACGGGCGTCCACCACGAGCATTTCGACCGCGTCCTGGTCGGTGAAGGTCCCGCTGCCGGGCGTGGAGACCGGCAGGAGCACCAGCGCGACCCGCCTGCCCTGTACGTCGGTGAGGACGGGGCGGCCGAAGAGCGGGGAGGTCTGGGGGTCCTGGCCCTTCGGGCGGACGACCGTGCTCTTCCCGGTGGTCAGGTCCACCGCGGTGAGGTCGTTGGACCCGGTGATCCACGCGGTGGTGCCGTCCAGTGCCGCCCGGCTCAGGTCTCCGGGGAAGTCGAACTCCTGCTCACCGAATTTCGTCACCGGGTCGTGCGCGCGCGGCCGGACCGTCGTGTCCGACGGCTTGGGCTGACTCGTAGGGCTGTTCCCGGCGCCCTTGTCGGCGCCCTCGTCCGCGCCCTTGTCGGCGGCTGCCGAACACCCCAGGAGCAGGGTGAGGCCCATGACCGCGCAGCCGACGATCCCGTTTCTCAGCGATGAGCGTCGCAATGTCTTTCCGATTCTCCGTGCGGGCAGCGGGCGGCACCCCGGAGCTTCGGTCCCCCCACTGGAAGTCACCGGGATGCCGCCGTCCCACTGTCCTCCGCGCCGTACCGGCCGGTCATCACCCGTCAGCGCAGAGAGCCTGCGCATTCAGCGCAGACCGGCCCGGACCTCGCTCGGCGAGACCCCGTACGCCCTGCGGAAGGCCCGGCTGAAGTCCGCGGGGCGCTCGAATCCCCAGCGCAGCGCGGTCTCGGCGATCGTGCGGTGACGCAGCCGGGGGTCGGTGAGATCGGCGTGACAGCGCTCCAGGCGGCGGCGCCGGATGGTGGCCGCGACCGACTCCGGCTCGCCCTGGAAGAGCTGGTGGAGGGTACGTACGGAGATGTGGTGACGGGCGGCGACGGCCGTCGGGTCCAGCGCCGGGTCGGGGAGGTGATGGTCGATGAAGACGTTGATCCGGGCGAGGAGCGCCGTTCTGCGGGTCTCGGCGGGCAGCGCGCCCGGGTCGCCGTACCGGGCCGCGAGCAGGGAGCCGGCCAGGTCCACGCCGATGGTGCCGAGCCGGGCGAGTTCGGCGGGGCCCGACGTGCGGGCGGCGGCCGGCAGGGAGGTCAGATACGGGCCCAGGAGTGCGCCGGAGCCGGAACTCCCGGGGAGCGGCTCGGCCAGCATGTGGTCGGCGCGACCGCCGGACAGGGGGAGGACGGTACGGGGAAGCCGCAGGAGGGTCAGCCGGTGCGGGCCGCCCCCGCCCAGGAAGTCGCAGGTCAGCGGGTACGAGGTGGAGAACAGCGCCATGCCGCCGGGGCCGAGGCAGGCGACGCCGCGCTGCTGCTCCAGCCGGACCGCGCCGTCCCGGACCAGCACCAGGAAGTGATCCTCGGGGTCCTGCCTGCGGATGTGGGACGGGGAGCGCCGGGCGGTCATGGGCGAGAAGTCGAAGGCGGCGACCTGGCCGTACGGGAGGCCGACCGACTCCACCCGGCCCCGGAAGCGGTGGGCGTGCGGGCTCCGGATGTCCACCGGCATGACGTCGTGGTCGACCATGTCGTGCCACCAGCCGAAGCGGTCCGGCACCCCGATGTCATCGGTGTCCACCGCCACCACCGGCCCCGCCGCGGCGGCGGCCGCTCCTGCCGTGCGTCCGAGACCTGACATACAACAAGTGTGCCCTGCACGCGAGTTGACCGGTATCGGGATGATACGGATCGGTGCCGCGCTCTTCCTGGCGGGTGCCGGTGGCCGCATGGTTGAGGCAGACCACCGCACCGGCGCGCACTCCACGTCCCGAAACGGAGCCGTCCCATGACCGAAGGCACACCCGAGAGACCGGACAGCACTCCCCCGCCGCTCCCGGCCGCGCCGCCCACATACACGGCTGTCCATCCCTACCCCATGGCCGTTCCGGCGGGCGGAAAGAGAGGGCGCACCCTGACGGTCGTAGTCGCCGTCGTCGTACTGCTCCTCGCCGCCGCCGGTGTCTCCTGGTGGGCGCTTGCCGGTGAAGAAGACCCCATCGACCATGTCGAGGTCTCCGGCGGCAAGCTCATCACCAGTGACGGTGACGCGTACGAGGACTGCGACGACACGGACGAGTACACGTACAACGACTGTGACGCCGACACCGACGAGACGTACGAGTTCGTCTACAAGATCACGAACAAGGGGGACGGGCCCGCCAACTACTCCGTCATCGTCAACGCCTTCGACGAGGACGGTGACTTCCTCGGCCAGACCTACATCGGGTCCGCCCACCTGGCCGCCGGCAAGACCGACGCGGACAAGAGCCAGTTCAGCGACTACAGCGAACTGGAGGACGAGCGCGAACTGTCCGACATCGCCTCCGTGAAGGTCGCCTACGTGGAGCGCGTGGCACTGGCCAACTGAGCGGGCGTGCCCGGGGCACGGTGGGTGTTCCTCGAACCCGGGCAGGTCCGTACGGACATGCTCGAGCTCGGGCAGGTCCGTACGGACAGCCCTGGCGGAGGGCACGCGCCCCGGCACCCCGACGGCCTGAAGGCCCCGGGTCACCGAGAGCACCATGCCGTCCGCGGCGAGGGCGAGCTCCGCCGCACCGAGGAGGCGCGGCCGGCCCGCCACCCGGTGCAGGTCCCGCGACTCCTGGTCGTGCTCCGCACCGGGGGTCCGGATGTCCGCGTCGCCGTCCCGGCTGCCGGGTTACGCCCCGTACTCCACGCGCATCGCAGAGAATGAGGTGTTTCACACAGAGCCCTGCCGCACGGAGACCCGATGCCTTCTCACGTGGACGACACCCGCAAGGTGCAGACGGCGGTCACCGGCCGCCCCGGGTCGGACTCGCCCGTCTTCCTTCCGTTCGACCACGACGACTTCGACCTGTTCATGCACGGGCGTACGCGTGAGGACTTCTACTGCGGCGTCCTCCTCGGCGGCTGCGGCAAGAAGCTCACGGCGAAGCGGTACCTCGACAAGAAGTGCCACTTCGCGCACCGTCCCCCCGTCCACTGCCGCCGTGCCCGGACCGGCGAGGACAGCGCGGACCACCTCTACATCGGTCAGGCGCTCCAGCGCTGGCTCCGTGCGCGGGGCCACCCGGACGCCGAGGTGACCTACCCGGACCTCGGGCCGGGTCCGGGTGGCGTGGTGGAGGTGCGGTTCGGGTCGGGGCGCCGGCTGATCCGCGTGCAGATGTCACGTCTGCCCCTCGCCGTGTGGCAGCGCACCCGCGCCGAGCTCTCCGACGGGAGCACCCGGGTCCACTGGGCCTACGGGCCGGACAGCGGGCTCGCGCACAACGAGGTGCGGGCCGAGGGCCACGCCCTGCGTTTCACCTGCCGGACCGAACGAGGCACCCGTCAGGTGTACGTCGGCACGCAGGACGCCGACCACAGCGTCGAGTCGACCACCCTCGAGCACTGTGCGCTGACGGACGACGGCATCGTCACGCCTCGACTCGCCGCCACGCTGCGAGCGGTCGCTCCGGAGCCCGCGCAGCCGTCACCCGCGTTCCCGCTCCTTCCCGGCAGCGTCGCCTTCACCGCGAGCGTCGCCCTGGAGGCGGACGCCGGCGACCCGGCGCACCGCCTCTACGAGGCGGATGTGCAGCCCACCGGATCGGGCATGCTCCGCATGCGGCTCGCTCTTCCCAGCGATGTCGAACCGCCCCTCCCCCACCGTCTCAACCTCGTCGAGGGTTCCGCGCGCCTCGGCGCCGCCGGGGACGGCTGGCTCATCCGTGCCCTCGGCTACTCGGCCCTCGCGAAGGGTACGGACCCGCGCTGGCCCGCCCTGCGCCCCTCCCCCGAACCACGAGAACCCGAAACCCTTCCCCCGCCGCGACCGGAAGCGCCGGCCCGGACGGCCTCCCTGCCCACCCTGACCTCCGAGGAACGCGCCCTGGTCGAGTCCTTCCGGAGCAGGCTCGCCAAAGTCGCGCGTTCACACGGCGTCATCAACTGGGAAACCCTCATCTCCTACGCCGGTCACGCACCCGCCGACTTCACCCCCGAGGACCGCGTGCGTCTGCTCGTGGCCGTGGGGCACACCCGGTCCAGTGGCGGGCCGGTACTCGCGTCGCTGGTCAAACTGGCCGGGCAGCGGCCCGGCTTGCCGCCGTTCTTCCGTGACGTGCTCACGGGCCTCGGTTGGGACCCCGGTCTCCCCGAGGCGAAGGTCGAGGACATCTGGTCCCAGCAGCAGAAAGCCGCGCATCGCGCCACCTGGCTCCCCACGGCGACGACCACGAAGGTCCCGCTGACGGTCGACGCGGAACTGGTCGGCCGGCTCCGTCAGCACCTTCAGCTCGTCGCCCGCGGACGCGGACTCATACGGTGGTCGAACCTGCTGAAGAAGGCGGGGGTGGCCGCCTCCACCGTGGCACCGCACGACGGTGTCCGTCTCCTGGTCGCCGTGGATTCCCCGTACGCATCCGACCGCCCCGTCCTCTCCTCGCTGATCCGAGCGGACAGCCAGCAAGGAGGGCCGGTGGCGCTCTTCGACAAGGTGCTCAGAGAGCTGGGCCGGCCCCCCTCCGCCGGCGTCCCCGGCGTCGCGGCGGCCTGGAAGGCGGAACGCGAGCGGGCCTACGCTCTCGTGTCACGGTCGGCACGGGGAGGCGGAACCCCGCAACGGCCGACCGAGGGCGGCGTCTTCTGGTCCAAGCGGGGTCTCGACCGCAAGGCCGTCATCGCCTCCGTACGCGCGGCACTGGTCTCCGCCGCCCGCCGTCGCGTCAAGGTCGGCTGGCACACCCTCGCGGCAGCGGCGGGACTCAGTCCGGACGAACTGTCCGACCGGACCCGGGCACTCATCCTCACGGAAGTCGACCGTCCGGCCGGCCCCGGCGGCGTACTGCTGTCGTCGCTGGTGATCTCCGCCGAGAACACCCCGGTGCCGTACTTCGCCGACATCCTCAAGGCCCTGGACCGGCCGCACACGGACCGCCCGATCGAACTCGGCCGCCTCCGGAAGCTGGAACAGGCCCGCGTCTTCGCGGCGTTCGAAACGTCGACGGAGGTCACGAACACCTGACGCGAGTCTCCGGACACGGCGATGCGGGGGGATCGGATGCAGCCGCAGGACATTCTCGAACAACGTTATGTGCTGACCGGGTTACTGGGGCAAGGCGGTTTCGGCAAGGTGTGGCGGGCCTTCGACACGCGGATCAGACGGGAGGTGGCGGTCAAGATCGGGCGTCCGCGGTCGGCCCAGGAGGCGCGACGCTTCGCCCTGGAAGCCGAACTGGTCGGCAACCTCAACCACCCCAGGATCGCGGCGCTCTACGACTACGGCGAGACCTGGTACAGGGGCGAACGGCTCATCTTCCTGGTGATGGAACTGGTCCCCGGCGACACCCTCGACCGTGTCATCCGCCGTGGCGTTCCACCGATCGCGTCGTCCCTGGCGTGGGCGCGGGACATCTGCGAGGCGCTGGGCGCCGCCCACGACCGGGGAGTGGTCCACCGGGACGTCAAACCGGCCAACGTGATCGTCACGGGCACGGGTACGGGACCGGCCAAAGTCCTCGACTTCGGCATCGCGAAGCACCAGGCACACGCCGGCATCACCGCAGAGGGGTACGTGATCGGCTCCTGGCCCTACATGGCACCGGAACGCTGGGGGAGCGGCACGCCGGTCGACGGACGCGCCGACCTGTACGCCCTGGGCTGTGTGCTGATGGAGCTGCTCACCGGACGACTCCCCTTCGAGGGACGGGAGTTGCACGAACTGCTCGCCCAGCATGCTGCGGGCACACCACCACGTCCCAGCTCACTGCGCCCCGGCCTGCCCAAGGCCGTCGACCGACTGATCCTGGATCTGCTCGCCAAGGAGCCCGCACGGCGACCGGCGAGCGCACGGCAGGTCGCCGACCGCCTGGCGGACATCATCGGGCAGGCCGGGAGCACCACCCGAACCCGTACGGCACCCGACCCCGGACCCCCGCACCCGCCCGTCGGCCACTCCCCCACCGTCCGCGAGGCCGACGCCGGCGCCGTGAACGGGCCGGCCCTCTCCGCGCGTGCCGCACTGGAGCACAGGCTCGCCCGGGTCCTGTCCCACCATGCCGCCGGTGACGGGGCGGAGTTCACCCGGCTGCTCCATCTGCTGATCGTCGACCTCACCGCCGAGTTGGGGGCGGATGATCCGCTGACCGTCGAGGCGGCCTACCAACGGGCGATGTACCTCTGGCAGACGGCTCACGACCAGGAGGGCCTGGAAAGCGTGCTGCCCCGGCTGATCCGGGTCCTGGGTCCCGGCCATCGCCGCACTATCGACGTCCGGGCGGTCCTGACCGGAAACGCGGCCGCACGCGGGCTCCTTGACGGCAGGGGCCGTATCCCGGAACTCCGGGAGATCATCGCGCAGGCCACGCGCATACTGGGCGCCACCGATCCCATCACACTGACTGCCCGGCTCGATCTCGTCGAGGCGCTGGACCGCGTCTACGACGCCCACGGCCGGCCGGTGCCCGGCAACGGACCCCGAGACGCCGTACGGGCGGAGCGCCGCCGCGCACTGCTGGAACCCCTTCTGCCCGATCTCGTGGAGGGCCTGGGCGCCGGCGACCCACGGGTCACCGGCACGCTGCTCCGCCTCGCCCTCGACACCTACCAGACCGAGGACTATGGCGCCGCCCTTCCCTTGTACGAACGCCTGCTGCCGACCAGCCCCGCGGCCTTGGGAAGAACCGACACACGCCTGCGCATCCAACACGCCCACTGCGTAGCCGAGTCGGGAGACCCGAAACGCGCCGTGTCCCTGCTGGACGCGCTGCTCACCACGCTCAGGAACAGACCCGGCCGCGACTACCAACAACAGGCGGCCACGGCCCTCAGCCTCCGCTCGACCCTCAAGAAGCGGCTCCGGCGAAGCGGACAGGGCAGCAGCCGCTCCCGATTCCGGTCGTGATCTCAGTGTGATGGATGTGATCAAGAAATCACACGAATCACACCACCGCCGCGCCGACCGCCTCACGGCAGGGGCATTTCCTGCTCGATCCACTTCGTGATCGACGGACGCGAGGGGCGCCAGCCAAGGTCGTGAGCCCGGGTGGCACGTACACGGCTGTTGGCGCCGAGGGCGTACCGGGAAAAGCCCTCCCCCCACGCGGCCGCGGCGGAACCCAGATCCCACGGCTCCACCGGCCCCAGACCCAGCCGACGGGCGATCGCCTCGCCGATATCGGCGAACGAGGCGTCCTCGCCGCCCTCCACGAAGTAGAAGCCCGTGGCCGCGGGGTCGGTGAGCGCCAGGTGATACAGGTCGGCCATGTCATCGAGGTGCACCGTCGACCAGCGGTTCAGGCCGCGTCCGACGACGCGGACGGTCCTGCCGGCCTGGGCCTGTGCGACCAGCGGCGGGATCAGCACGGTCTGCGGGCGCGGTCCCGTGCCGTTGCCGTAGATCAGTGAGTTGCACAGCACCACCGAACGCATCCCCGCCGCACCGGCATCGACGACGGAGCGGTCGATGGCGTACCGCTCCCGCCGGATCTCGTGGTCCCCCGGGCCGAAGGGCTTCGCGTCGTCGAAGACCACCTCGGATGCGTACCGGCCCTGGGCGTCGTCACCGATGACGCTGGTCCCGCTGGTGTGGATCAACACCTTGCCCGAACCCCGCATAGCGTCGACAAAGGCGGCCACAGCGCCGCGGTGGTCACTGTGGGCGGCATTGACGACCGCGTCGGCGCGGTCGGCCTCTCGCTCGAGCAGCGCCGTGTCGTCGAGGTCCCCGACGACCGGTTCGATGCCGGCGGCGGCGAGAGCATCGACCACGCCGGGCGTACGGGTCAAGCCGCGCACCGTGTGCCCCTCGCGGATCAGACGGCGGGCTACGGCTCCGCCGATATAGCCGCTGGCACCTGTGAGAAAGACGTCCATGACGACTCCTGGCGATATCGGGGTGGTTGGGATGTCAGCTGCGGAAGCGGCCTGCGGCACGCAGGGCTTCATCCAGCGGCAGGCGCTGCTGTCGGTCGCCGAACTCGCAGATGCGAGTGATGCGCCCCTCGTGGACCGTCACCTGGAGGCAACGTGAAATGCGCACCGGGGTGCCGTTCTCCAGTTCGCCCGAAGCGGTGGCGGCCAGAGCGAAGCCGTGGTGGTCGACGTGGAGGGACCAGATGCGGTCGGCGTGGTTTCTCATGAGGTCGGCGGTCGCACGGAGCATCCGCAGCATCGCACCCGCGAACTCCTTGCCGGGAAGTGACACGGTCTCGTGATCGAAGCTGTGCCAGACCTCCACGGTCTCGGCGAAGAGCAGACCGAACTCGGGGTCGACCTGCGTCAGGCCGTATGTTCCGGTGAACCGACTGGCGACTTGACGCACAGCGGCCAAGCGGGCGGACGACTCGGAGTCCTGCTCGTCGGGCCGGCCCGCAGCGGCTGCGGCCATGTCACTGCTGGTCATCGGTTGCCCTCTCGTACCTACCCCCATGCGGTCAGGGGCGCTCGAGAACCAGCGTCCGCGCCACCGTGCCAGTTCGCGAAGGCGCTTTGCTGCTATGGCAAAAATTGCCGCGCGCGGGGTGGAGCCGTCCACACGCGTGGGTCGTCGGCGGTGCGTACACCCCGAAGGCGCGATGTCCTTCGGGGCGCGTGGCAAGGGTTCGGGATCAGGCGTTGTAGCCCCCGTGGGCGTCCAGCACCGCGCCCGTGACGTACGACGCGGTGGGGCTCGCGAGGAAGGCGATCGCCGCGGCGATTTCGTCGGGGTGCCCCATGCGCTGCAGGGACAGCGAGCCGACAAGGACCTTGAGCGTCTCGGGGTCCGGCGGCTCCATGCCGCCCTCCATCAGTCCGGCCTCCACGACGTTGGCCGTGATGTTCCGGGGCCCGAGGTCGCGCGCGACGCCCATGGTGTACCTCTCGATCCCGGACTTGGTCGCCGCGTAGTCGGCGAGGCCGGGGGCGCCGACCCGGGAGCCCAGTCCGGAACTCACCGTGATGATGCGTCCGCCCGTCCGCAGCACTCGGGAGGCGGCCCGGATGACGGCGATCACGCCGAGGTAGTTGGTGGCGTGCATCCGGTCCAGTGCGGCGGTGTCGGCGTCCGGGTCGTCCACCGTGCCGGCCACGGAGATCGCCGCGTTGTTGACGAGAATGTCCAGGCCGCCGAAGTGCGCGACCACGTCGTCGATCAGCGCCGGCGCCCGGCTGGTGTCCGCCTGGTCGGACCGGAAGGCGAAGGCCTTGGCTCCCTTGCCGTGCACCTCGTCGACGACGGCCTGCGCCTGCTTCGCGGAGCTGACGTAGGTGAAGGCGACGTCGGCGCCCTGCTCGGCCAGCAGCCGTACGGTCGCGGCTCCCAGTCCGCGCGACCCCCCGGTGACCAGGGCGACCTTGCCCGTGAGTGGCTTGCTCATTCTTCTCACCTCGTTGATTGGCCCTTCCCCCGACAGTCGCAACGTTAGTTGTTACGACGGATGGTCGCAACCTTTTCTGTTACGACTACACCGTCGTAACATGAAGCGTTGCGGCCGAGAGGAGGGGTTCATGAGTGCCAACAGCAGGCTGACCATCGCCGCCCACGCGCTGGCCTGGATCGGTCTCTACCAGCGCCAGGGCCATGAGGTCGCCACCTCCGAGCAGATCGCGACCAGTGCGAACACCAACCCCGTGGTGATCAGACGACTGCTCGGCGAACTGCGCAGAGCCGGGCTCGTGGAGTCCCGGCGGGGCGCGGGCGCGGGCTGGTCGCTGGCACGCGAGCTGGAGTCGATGACCCTGCTCGACGTGTACGAGGCAGTGGAACCCGGCCCACTGTTCGCCATGCACCGCACCACTCCGGACCAGGGATGCGTGGTGGGTCACGGCATCCAGCCGGCGATGCAGAACATCTACGAGGGCATCGAGGAGACCCTGAGACACGAACTGGCCCGCGTCACGCTCGAGACCGTACTCCGGGACGTACTCGCGGCGCCTCGCTAGCTTCCCCGTCACGCCCCGACATCACCCGGATCACCGCCCGGCGCGCGGAGCCGGACGAAACCTAAGCCGCTCCGGAGGTCCCGGCGCACCGTCGGACCCGTCCGCGCCCGCGGGGACCGGTTCCTCTCCCCCGTCACGGTCTTCACCTCCGACGAGGACGACCTGCGCAAGCTGTGCGGGGACCGTGCGGTCGTCATGGGCCTGTGACCGGCCCGTCCGCCGCCCCACCCCGAAGGGGGGAAGCGGCGGACAGGGCACGGACCGGCCCAGTGGGCCTCTCCTCGTCCTCGATCCGGCAGGCGGCGTCGTCCACGACCGGCGGAAGCCGCCAACCGGGACAACGGCTCCACCAGTGCGGGCCCCAGTCTTCCAGGGCCGACAGGCCGCCGTGGGCGAACCGGCCGCGCCAGGCACGAACCGTGTCCAGGTGCAGGCCGATCTCGTCGCGGCTCTCCGGGCCCGCGCCAACAGCCAACAGAACTCAGCTTTCCGCGACCGCCGACTCGAGCAGGGACAGCGTTTGGTTGTCCGCGTCCACGTCTGCGCGGACGCCGAGAGGCAGCGGCAGGTTCGGAGAGGTATGGCCGAAGTCGACCTGGGCGAGAACGGGGATGTCACGCCGCGCCAGAACGTCGAGCACAACGTCGCGCAGACCCACCTGGTCTCCGCCGCCCTCGTAGGGCGTGACCTCTCTCGGGATGCCGACCACCATGCCCGCGATCCGGTCCAGCACCCCGGACAGCCGCAAGACATGCAGGTCGTTCCAGATCCGCGTGACCGGCCGCTGTAGCTCTTCCCAGAACAAGACGGCGCCGTCGAACCGTTCGGCGGGCAGAGCGAACGGTGTCGCCTGCAGCTGGACCAGGCGGTTCAGCAAGCCGCCGACCAGTGGTCCCTGCGCGCGGCCCGGCCGCCAGGTTTCCCAAGCCTCCCTTGCCGGCAGCGCGCCCGGCGCCTCGGCCTTGGTGAGCACACGGGCGTAGAGGTCGACGAGTTCGGACCGACGGGCCTCGTCGCCCAACGTGTACCAATCGCTGCCGAAACCGTGGGTGACGATGTCGGCGTGGAAGCCGACGAGGCCGGTCTTGGCGTACAACGCCATGTGCAGCACCGAGATGTCGCTATAGCCGAGGATCGGCTTCGGGTCGGCCCGGATCGCGTCCAGATCGATCAAATCGAGATAGCCGATGGTCGCCTGTCCACCGGTATGCGCGACGATGGCCCGTACCTCCGGGTCACGGAGTAGACCATTGAGCTCGGCGGCCTGCTCCGCCGGAGTGCCCGACGCCCACCAGCGATTCTGCGCCGGGTCGACCATTGGGCTGACTCGCACGCGGAAACCCATCCGCTCCAATATCGCCACACCGCGGTCGAGCAGTGGTTCCTCACCCGGCTCAAGCTGGCCCGAGGGCGCGGTAACGACCACGAGGTCGCCGGAACGTAGCGTGCGGGGCCGAAGGATCACTGACATGGGGCCTCCTTGTTGATCAACGCTGGCGAGCAACAAGGCCAGTGCCGCCGATATTCCGCCTCCCCGACGTGATCAAAACCCCGGAACCCGGCTGGGCCCACCGACCGCCTCCAGGCGGACACCTTCGACTGTGCGCCGCTCCGTGGACACCCGGGTTCTGCTCACGACGTACACCAACGCCCTGGCGGCGGCGCTGCGCGAGAATCTGTCGCTGGTCCTGGACGGCGACGAGGAGCTGCTGGAGCGGGTCGACGTGACCACGGTCAACGCCGGTCCGGGTGAATGAGGTGCTCGCAGCCCCGCCGCTCGCGGCAGCGGCGGGAGTCGGTCCGGACGAACTGTCCGACAGGACCCGCGCGCTGCTACGCCTCACCCTCGACACCTCGCAGGTCGGAGACTACGACGCCGCCCTCACCCTCCGCTCGACCCTCAGGGAACAGCTGCGACGCGACAAACGGGATGGAAACCGTACGCGTTGATGACGTCAACGGATGAACTGCTGAAAATCTGAGGACACATCGTCTACGCTCTTGTCTGCCGCCGCTGCCCCTACGCGAGGGGGTCTGCCCCTCACCCGGGCGGGGCGGGACGCGGGCACGCACGTGCGGGGGACGAAGGAGCAAGGGGCAATGCGGGTGGACGACAGGGCGAGCCTCAAAGCCGAAGCGTTGGCCTTCCTGCTCGAACCATTGGGTGTTGACGCCACCGTCGGCGCGGCCGCCCTCATGCGCCTCGCCAAGGGCGTCGACGCGGCCGCTCATGAGCGGGGCTGTGCCGCACTTCCCCCGACCGGGAGCACTCTTCCCTGGGTGTCCGGTGCCGTGGCGGCGTGCGTCGAGGAACATGAACTGGTCCGTCGGGCGGCGGACCGGGGCCGGACCCTTTCGCCGTCCGAGGCCGGAACCCTTCGCGGGTTGATGAGGACCGAAGGACTGCGGTCTCATCTCCAGGCGTTCGAGGGCGTGACGGTGGAAGCGCTTCGGGCCGATCCGGCAGTCGTGGCGCTCGCGGAACGGCTGCTCCCTGGCGTCCTCGAACCGTGTCGCCGTGCCCATCAGGAGTGGCCCGCGGAGATCTGGCGCTCGATCCGTGGAATCGACCTCGCTGGCGCGATGACCGACCTGCGTCGCCGGCGAGGCAGCCGACAGGCAGCCGGCGCACGCGAACTCGTGCTGCAGCACAGTGTCTCGGCGGCTCGGGATCTGCGGAACAGCGATCTGGTGACGCTGCTGGAGAGGGTGCGGGACTTCGTCGCCGCGGAGGAGTCGTACGAGGCGGCCCTGTCGGTGCGACCGGACTGGTGGCGCTGGCTCGGACCGGACACGGGATTCACGTTCAGATCGGATCGGCGTGAAGCCCTGCTCTGGGCGATCAGGGCGCGCGACACCGGCACCCTGTCTGGGAGCACTCTGGAGATGCTCGCGGACGACTGTGTGAGAGTCGTGATCGAGCAGCGGCTCGCGACGGCGCTGACGGACACCACCGATCTCCCGGCAGCACCCGCGACGAGCACGGCGGCGCGGCTCCTGACAGGTCTGTCCGCGGTCGCCTCCCGGACCCGTGTCGACGAACTGCGAGCGCTCGAGTCCTGGTACACGAAGAACGCCGAGTTCCTCGACCGTGTGGCAGCGGCCATGGACGCGCGGCGAAGCGCACCGGGTCTCGGCGAGGCTCTCGAGGCCCTGGCCGACGGACTTCGGCTGCCGTCGGGGACGCTGGATGCGAGTCGTACCGCCTACCGTGACATCCAGTCCGCCCTCCGGGCGGAGGTCGAGGCTCACCTTCGGCCGCCGTCGTATTCCGCGCACGCGATGGAGAGCGCGCACCTCGTCGGCGTCATCCGCCGCATCGGGGCACTTGAACGCGAACTGCGCGAGGCCGTGCGGGACATGCCTGAGACGAGAGGCAGGCTACGCGTGGCCATCGTCGGAAGAACCAAGTCCGGGAAGACCACGCTCAGGAAAGCACTGACCCGCGACGCAGACCGGACCGGGATCGGACGCGGGGCGCACCGCACCACACGGAAGACCTCCGCGTTCGAGCTCGGCTCCGTGATCTATCTCGACACACCCGGCGTCGCCGCGAAGGACGACGACCTCGACGCCCATCACGCCCGGGTCGCGTGCGACATCGCCGACGCGGTCATATGGAACTATGCCGACACGCTGCGCGGCGAGGAGTCCGCCGAACTCCAACGGCTCCTCCTCTCGGGGAAGCCCCTGCTCGCCGTCGTCAATGTGAAGGAACGAGTCGACACACCGGACCGCCTGCGGCTTTTCGCGGAGCGTCCGGAGAGAGCCTTCGCGTCGGCGCCGGGCCACATGGCCCGCATCGAGCAGGTCTCCGGCACGGTCGGCGTCACTCCGCCCACCGTCCTCGCAGTCCATTCCGGTGCGGCGCACGAAGCGTTGTCCACCGCCGACGGCGAGTTGAGGGACATGGCCTTCCGGGCGAGCAGGCTGTCCGAGATGGAGCGGTCCCTCGTCCGGCTCCTCGCCGAACGCGCGATACCCCTGCGTGCCGTACGGCTGGCCGACGGCGTACGAGCGCCGCTCGCCGCGTTCCACGACCGGGCGATGGCCGAACTCACGCACATCGACCTCGTACTCGGCGACCTCGAACAGTCGACGCCGAGCCGACAGGCCGCCCTCCTCGACGCCTTCCAGGAGGCAGGCCGGAACACGCGCGACCGTCTCGAAGCCGAACGTCACCTGGCCAGAGCACAGTTGGCGGACGTCGTGGCAGGACTGGGTGGTGTGGACCACGCGCAGCGGTGGAGCGACTTCATCACGGGCCTGGAGCTGACGGAACTCGTCTCGGGTCTGGAAGGCGAATTCGCCCAGGCGTTGGGGAAGCGGCGGGGGGTCCTGCGCGCGCGGTCGGACACCGCGAAGTCGCAGGACGACGAGGGCCTGCACATAGAACCGCGGCCTGACGCGAGTATCCCGGTCCTGAGCATGGCGGCCGTCAAGGGAGCTGCGACCGCGTTCCTGAACTCCCTTGCCGCCCAGGAGCACGGCAAGGGGCGCTCCCCAGGTACCGGGAAGGCCAACTCGACCGCGGAGAACATGAGTCATGTGCTGGCCATCCTGGCCGGAGCGGCGAAGGCGGTGCACGGTGAGGTGGAGCGAGCGCGGCTCGCGAAGGACAAGTGGACCAACGAGACCGCGGCCGAGGCCGAGGCCAAGCTGGACGAACTGTTCGACGGAGTCGAACGGCAGTTGACGCGCATCATCGACGTCACAGCGGCTCGGGCCATGGCCCGGTTCGACGAGGAGGCCGCCGACCTCAGCCGCACGAGGGAGCGGTTCGAGCAGCTCCGACGACTGCGGTCGACGGTACGGTCCGCCCTCGATTCCATCGATCTCGTACTGGTACGCCGGCTCCTCGCCCTTGTGGGCGGGGACCCGGCGGCGGTCCACCTGGCGCGCAGAACGCCGGGAATCGAACTTCGCGTCCGGACCGACGCGTCCCGCGCGACGGAAGTGCGGGCACTTCTACAGGACCACCTCGTGGATGTACTCACCGAGCGGATCGAGATCGGGAACACAGATGACTGACGGCAATCCGGTTGAAGCGCTGAAGGGATACGAAGGGCCGGCCGCCCGCGTGCACGCGCTTTGTGCACGGGCTGAGACTGTCCTGAACAGTCATGCCCGTACCCGGGACCTGACGGCGAGCCTGCCCCGCACGGACACGAGCCCGCTGCGCGTCGCGCTCCTTGGCCCGTACAGCGCGGGCAAGTCGATGCTCGTCGCGGCACTGCTCCGGCTCCCGCCGGCCGCCGTGGAGGAACTCGTCGACGCCGCGCCCAAGACCCACAAGCCGACGCCGTACGAGTGGAACGGCGTGACGCTGGTCGACCTTCCCGGGACGCTGTCGGGCAACGACGAGCATTCCGGCGCCGCGCGCCGTGGCGTGCGCGACGCGGACGCGCTGATGATCGTGACGACCAGCGAACTGCCGGGTGAAGCGGAGACCAGCGCGATTCTGCGGGCGCTCGATGACGACGGGTTCGCCGACCGCAGCGTGGTCGTCGTCAACAAGATGAACGCCGAGAACAGCGATCGTGACGTCATCCTCGATGAGGTTCGCAAACGCCTCGGTTCGTTCGCCGACCGGGTCCCGATCGTGCCGACCGACGCCCGCGACTACGTCGACGCCGCCAACGACCCCGGCCTCGCCGACGATCAGCGCGATCTGCTGGTCGGGGAGAGCGGCATCGACGCGCTCACAGCCGAGTTGCGCAGAATCGTCGAGCCCGGTGTCACCGGTGTCCGGCCGAAGGCCCAGGCCTACGAACTCCTCCGGGTTCTGACGGACGCCGAACTGAAGTGGGAACTGGGCGGCGAGGAGCTCGGGGCCGCTAAGACCGCGAAGAAGGTGGAGGGCTCGGTCTCCAGGGCCGAAGAGGCCGTGCTGAGCACGCTGGCAAGGGAGAGCGATGTCGTCGCGTTCAAGCTCGAGGCGGCGGGAAACAGGATCGCCGCCGACGTCTCGGAGGAGGCGGCCGAGTCCCCCGTCGACATCGCTCTCGAACTGATGCGTGTGAGCGCCGAATTCGACGCCAAGTTCTCCTCATCGATGAGTACGGCGTTCGAAGCGCTCGTCGCCGAGTACGGAACCGGTGTGCCTGAGCCCGAAGCATGGGTGAACGACCTCGACTCCCCCGAGACGACGATCGACGCGTCCTCGGACGACGAATCTCCGTTCTCCCGTGCGGTGAGGGAAGCCGCGAAGAAGGCGGCGAAGTCGGGCGCCGGAAAGCTGAACGAGTGGGCGGGGAAGGTCGCGGCCGGTGGTGGCGAGCAGGGAAGCGCGGCCTCCGACATAGCGAACTGGCTCAACAGGAGTCGAGTGGGCCAGAAGGTGCTCGACACCGGCGGAAAGTTCACCAACGGTGTGGGCAAGTACAAGCCGTGGGGTCAGGGGAAGGCTGCCAAGAAGATCGCCACCGCGGCCGACAAGGTGCAGTGGGCGACGGCGCTCATGGAGCCGTTGATGGACTTGACGAGCGTCGCGCAGGACCAGGGCAAGTGGATGGCGGTCAACAAGCACCGGAAGATGATCAGGGAACACTTCGCCCAAGAAGCACGCAGACAGCGGGCCGGGCTCACAGACGCCGGCGAGCGGCACCTCAGCGCATGGATCGCCGAAGTGGAACGGTCACTCAGCGGTCTCACTCAGCCGGGTGCGGAGATCAGAGCCGCACGTGACACAGCACTGGAGGAAATCCGAAGCCTCCGTGCCGAGGCCGAGGAGCTGGCCGGGCCGGCCGAATGAAGCAGCGGTGGACCAACCGTGCGACCGGCGCGACGCCCGGACGTACACCCTCGGCGACCGGAGATCAGTGACCGCCCTCCGGCACCACGAACGGCATGACCAGCAGCCACTGTTGATTGCCGCCGCCGTGCTGCTCCCAGAGCACGGGCATCGTCCTCGCTTCGGCCTCGTGAGGACAGTCCAGCGCGAACCCCGTCCCCGCGTTGATGATGCGATGCGTCCGGAGGCCGGGGGCGACGGAAACACGCCACCGCTGCCAGGCCGCGTCGTCGTCGCTGCGCCCCCGCATGCGGAGGTGGTCGCCGGATCCCGCCGCCCGACCGTCGAGCAGCAGGTTGTTGCTCGCCGAGATGATGTGTACCTCCCGTCCGTGCCCGGTCGCTTCCAGGTACCACAGCTGATGCAACTCGCCATGCGCCGCCCACAAGTGGGGCGTGCTGCCGTCCCCGGAGTGAAACGCGGTGTCGAGTGCCAGCCCGCTGCTCGCGGAGATGAGGAGGAACGGGCCGGTCGGCTCGCGGCGGCGGCTCGTGAAGAACGCACCGACGTCATTCGTGCCGATCTTCAGGAACGGAAGACTGATCTCTGCACTGACCTGGCGGCTCCTGGGCGACATGGCGGTCATCCTAATGAGTCGACGCATGGACGGCAGTGAGATGTCAAAAGACGACTTGCCCGCTTTACCCGGGCCTCCTTGCCCCAGCGGGGCGGGGACTTGAACCGGGATGGTCGGTCACTGCGACGTGTTCTGGTCGCGCCAGTCGCGCGGGGTGATTCCGTAGGTCTGTTTGAACGACTTGGTGAAGTGGGTGGCGTTCGCGAAGCCCCAGCTTCGGCCTATCGCCGCGATGGTGCGCAGGCGGGCGTCGGGGCCGGCCAGTTCGCGTCTGCATTCGGCCAGGCGGCGGGTGCGGATCCAGTCGCCGAGGCTGATGCCCGAGCGGGACAGTACGGCGTAGAGGTGGCGTACGGAGATGCCGTGGGCGGCGGCGATCCGTGGTGCGCAGAGGTCGGGGTCGGCCAGGTGCTCGCGGATGTACTGGGTGACGCGCAGGCTGAGGGTGGCCTCCAACGGGCCCTTGGACCGGGTGGAGTCGCCGTGCTGGGCCGTCAGAACGGCACGGAGGAGTTCGACGCTGGGCTGTACGACGTCTTCCGCGTGGGAGCCGTCGTGCAGGGCGTCGCTGACGGCCAGTTGGGAGAAGTAGCCGAAGGCGAGTCCCGCTACGGGATTGCCGGAGCCGAGGGTGACCGTGGCGGTGTCCCGTAACAGCCGGTCGGGGAGGGCGAGTGCCGCCCGGGGGAAGCGCAGGAAGTGATGGTCGACTCCCTCGTCGAAGAGGAGGGTGTACGGGGTGATCGATTCGTAGACCGCGAACTCACCCGGCCTCAGCACGCATTGGCGGCCGTTCTGCGCCACGAGGCTGGTGCCCGACACCTGTAGGCCGAGGAAGACGGCCGGTTCCTCGTCGGCCCGGGCCTGCCGTTCCGTCCGGTGGACGGTGACCGCGGTCGCCCGCGCCGAGCACATCTTGAGGGGCCCCACGGCGCCGAGCCCGATGCGGACGGAGACGTCCTCGGCCGGGAGGCGATGGTCGATGTCGACCGCCACCAGGGATTCCCACACCGCGTGCCGGACCACTTCCTCCCGGTCCCCCGGCGCTATGTACGCGGTGTCCAGGACCGGACTCATACGGCGGCCCCTCGTCCGCGCGGGTCGTGGCGCCGGCCCGACCTCACCTCGTCCCGTTCCCTCACAAGTCGCTCCCCGTGAAGCCGTGCCACTGTCCAGGTGTCCCGCGCGGATGACTCACTGCCGAGACCCTCGGTGATCTTAAGGTCCGTACACGGAAACGTCGTTGAGGCGGCGTGTCCGACCGGACCGGAGGGATCACACCGCGGTCCGGACCCCGTGAAGGCGACCCGAGTTGTCACCGGCGCGCGGAGTGACTCCAAGGGCCCCGGCGCTCTCCGAAAGCGTTTGCGAGCGGTGACATCGGCGGGTGATACTCCGTCTCCGCCGGCTGACTCAGCCGTGTCTCTCCCCGTATCTCCCCGTGAAGGACTCCTTGATGGCAGTACTCGTGTGTGCGCAGGACGCCCTGGCGGCGGCCGTGACCCGACGGGACGGTGTGTGAGCGTGGAGGTCGCTCGTGTCGTCGTTCTCGCGGTCGTCGTCGCGGTCGGTGTCGCCTACTACCGTCGGATCATGGGCGGGCCGTCCTCACCCCGGCGTTCGTCGCGGAGGGCCGAGGCGCTGGGTTTTCTGCCGCAGTCCGCGCAGAACACGCTGCAAGTTGCCGCCGACGCCGACCTGGAACGCGCCAAGGCCGCTGCGGCACAGGGGCGTTGGGAGCCGGCGGCGCAGTTGCTGGCGCGGACCAGGGAGCAGCGCGACTGGGCTCGGCGTTCGCTCTACTCCGACGCGCTCGGTTCGCACCGGGCGGCGCGTCGGGGCAGCTGGCTGGACGCGTGGGAGGCGGCGGTCGGGCCGGACGATCCCGACGCGGCGCTGGTGCGGGCCCGGGCGACGGTGTCCCTGGCCTGGCGGCTACGGGGTGGCGGCTGGGCGAAGGACACCAGCCGGGAACAGTTCGCCGGTTTCCACGACACGCTCGGGCGTGCGCCGCGACTGCACACGCGCGCGGCGGAACTGAACCCCGAGGACCCCTCGCCGTACGTCTCCGAGATCTGGACCGCGCTCGGTCTGGGGTACTCGCGGGAGCGGATGCGCGGGATCTGGAAGGAGATCACCGTCCGGGATCCGTATCACTACGGTGCGCACTGCGCGGCGCTTCAGTACTGGTGTGCGAAGTGGCGCGGCTCGGAGGATCTGGCCGTCTCCTTCGCCCGCGACGCCATGGCAGGGGCTCCCCGCGGCAGCCTGCTCAGCGCGCTGCCGTTGATCGCGTGGTACGAGCACCGCGACGACCACGCGAAGGACGCCGACTTCCGGGCGCCGTACCTGGTCGCCATGGTGGACGCGGTCCTCGCGGACGTGGCCGAGGCGCCGCAGGGCCACCCGGACACGGCGTCCGTGCGGCATCTGCTGGCGTACTTCCTGACCCGGCAGGGCCGGCACGAGGCGGCGTTGCTGCAGTTCCGGCTGGTCGACGGGTACGTGGACGCCCTTCCGTGGCGGTACTGGGACGACCCGGCGGCCGTGTACTGCCTGTGGCGGGATCGGGCGGTCAAGGGCGCGCGGTGAGGCCGGACGCCACCGCTGCCGCACCGCACCGGTCGATCTAACGGAGGAGCGACGTGGGCCTGCGCAGGGCGTGCCACAGTCCCGTCCCGAGCGGTACGACCGTCATGGCGAAGAAGACCCAGAACAGGAACTCGGCACCGGGTGCGAGGTCGTAGACCGTGCCGTCCTCCCACCGGCAGTAGGCGCGCGGCGGAAACGGGGTGGAGATCCCGGAGACCTCACCGTCCCCGAGGATGCCTTCGCGCATCGGCACCCTCGGGCAGGGGGCGGTCTCCGGGAACAGGGACGCGTCGTCAGCCGTCATGATCACGACCCAGGTGAGGGCGCAGACCGGCACCGTCCAGAACACCGAGGTCCGCACCCACACCGGCAGCAGCGGATGCACCAGCAGCCCGCGCAGCGCCACCCAGCCGACCACGAGCCCAACGAAGACCGCGAGCAGCGTCATGACACCCCCGAGTCCGTCAGCACGCCCGTCACTCCCCCTGAGTCCGGTGCCGGGACGACCCTAGCCCCACCGGGCATCCCCGACGTACACGAGCCCGTCGGTGCGGGACCGGACGTTGAGAAGTCCCGCCGCTCATCCACTCGTTGACAGCGCCAACACGTGTGCTTCATGCTCTGGTCAACAACTAGATCGTTTCCTGGTGGAAGCGCCCACGGACCGGAGTTCAGCGCCATGTCCCGTCCCCGACGCCTCGCCCCCGTGGCGTTGCTGCTCGTGTCGGCCCTCACGCTCGTCGGATGCGGTTCCGACGAGGAACCGGCGGCCGGGCCGTCCTCCGAAGCCGCCGCCGAGGCGGAGGTCGGGCAGAGCCCGCCCGAACCGGACACCGACGCGCCTGTCGAGGACGACACCTCGCTCGTCGACCTTCTCCGGTCGGCCGGGGTCGACGACGACCTCGTGAACCGACTGGGCGAGGTGGGGGACGCCAACGGCTACGGCCTTGGTGAGGGCGTGGAGACGAGTCTGGAGGAACGGCAGGGGCTGGCGGCCCTCCAGGTCGACACATGCCGTGACGTGGCCGTCGGACACCGTACGTGGGAGGGGATCCAGGCTTCGGACGTCAGCTCGGGCGGGACCGAGGAGCAGGCCGCGGCCATGGCGGACTTCCTGCGGAAGGAGTTCTGCCCGCACGTCGCGCCCTACAAGGAGGCGCCGTTGCCGAAGCAGACCCTCGACGGACCGGAGGAGGACGCCAGGGAGGGGCGCGGGCTGGGCTCACCGATCTCCTGGTGGGACTCCCGGTACCGGCGTGTCTCGTGGTCGAGGGAATGCGCGGCCCAGACGGGTCAGTCCATCGGGGACCCCGTCGCCTACCGGCTGTCGGACGACGCCGTCGTCTGCGCCACCGTGCCGCCGGCGGAGCAGCTGAAGGACCATCTCATCAGCGTGGACGTCGTGTTCGCGGAGCCGGCCGGTGAGAAGCGGGCGCTGGAGGCCGCGCTGTCCCTGCTCCCGCTCGACGCGGTGGCGGAGGACAGGACGGAGGGCGTCAATCCCGACTGGTCGTATCTCGAGGGCGGTTGCCTCAACGTCAACATTCAGAGCCAGCGCCTCAAGGATGTCGTCGAGGGCCTCGAGAAGGACGCCGAACCGTGGGCGTACGCCCTGTACTACTCCGACGGATCCACCGGCGACGGTGCGGTCGGCCCGTACACCGGGAAGATCAAGCAGGTCTCCCTGTCCACGGGGAGGAACGACCCCACGGACAGCGGAGATCTGACCTGCTGAACGTGGTCCGCTACAGCCCCGCTCGCGCGAGCAGCACCGGAAGTGCCTCGGGCTTCACCTTCTGCACCGACCGCACCTGGCCCAGGCCCAGTTCGTCCCGGCTCACCGGGTCGCGGTAGAGCGACTTCGTCGCCTCGGTCAGCAGGGTGACGGGTACCACGAAGGGGATGTCGGGGTCCTCGTCGTCGGAGCGGGGTTCCTCGTCGACCTCGGCCACGGCGGCGACCGCCGCCTCGGGTCTGCTGAAGAAGAACCAGAGGCGGTCGCCGGGTCCCATACGGTTGCGGCGGCCGAGCCAGAGCTCCAACGCGGGTTCCTCTTGCGCCAGTTGGAGCATCGTCTCCTTGTCGGACGGTTCACCGTCCAGTGTGTCCCTGCGCGGATCGAGGATGTAGATCCAGTCCGCCATGCAAATCCCCTTCGTTCAGGACGCTCGGCCCGCGTGAAGACACTTCGATGCAGCGTCTCATCGTGCCAGACACCTGGAGGATTCGCGTACACGTTTTCGACACGAAGGTGTCAGGTGCCGGGTTTCAGCGCCCCGTTGCTCAGCCCGTCGCGGGCCAGTGCCGCGATCTGGCGGCTGAGTTCCGTCACCCGGCGCGACCGCTCCTCGAACTCGCGCAGCGCGTGGAAGGCGGCGCCGTACTCGCGTTGGGCGGTGATGTCCATCTGCGGGATGCGGGCGCCCTTGCTGTCGAGGCGGAAGGTACCGCTGGCGGTGGTGGAGCGGCGGCTGTTGGCGGCGCTGTGCAGGAAACCCTGGAGGAAGTCGGTGTCGAGCTGGTCGCTGACGGAGACCGGTTCGGGGTCGGCGTACTCGACCAGCCCGGCCCTGGTCAGGTCGGCGACGCTGACACTGGGGCCCTCCAGGGCGCCGGTGCCTTCGCCGGCGACGAGGACGGGCAGGAGTTCGGTCAGGCGCCGCACGTGTTCGGTGAGCTCCTGGCGCAGGGTGTCGTACTCCGTCACGTAGTCGCGGTGGAACTCCTCGACGTGGCGGCTCGGGGTGAGGTCGACCGTGTCGTCGAGCAGGTCGATCTGGGGGACCTCGGTGATCTGCCGGGGCCGCGGCTCCAGGGGATCGTCCGGGCCGCCCGAGGTGAGGTCGACCATGCGTACGGTGCCGGCCGTGTCGTCCGGTGTGCGCGGCCGGCGCAGATGCCACAGGTGGACGGGGAGGGAGTGTGCGGCGGCCGTGCCGGGTGCCAGGGCGGTGACCTGGGTGAGGATGCCCCGGCGGACGAGTTCGGCGCGGATGCGGCGGCCGGCCTTGCGGTACGCCACGGAGGCGGGCATGACCATCACGACCCGGCCACCGGGTGCGGTGTGCGCGTACGCGTGCTGGAGCCAGGCGAGTTCACCCTCGGCGCGGGAGGGGGTGCCGAGTTCCCAGCGGGGGTCGAGGAGGAGTTCCTCCCTGCCCCAGTCGGTGTCGCTGACCGGCGGGTCGCAGACGACGAGGTCGGCCTTGAGGCCGGGCCACCGGTCCGCGCGCAGCGAGTCGCCCTGTGCGATCTCGGTGCGGGTGAGTCCGGCGAGGCCGGCCCGTGACTGCGCGAGCCGGGCGCTGCGGGTGTCGGCCTCCTGGCCGTACCGCCGCGCGTCCGGTCCGGTGCCGAGGGCGAGCAGGAGCGTGCCGATGCCGCAGGCGGGGTCGAGCAGCACCGCGTCGGCCGCCACGTCGCCGGCGAAGTGCCGGACGGCCCGGACGACGCGGGGCGAGGTCACCTGCTCCGAACCGGCCCGCCGTACGGACTCGGTGAAGCGCTCGGCGAGGCCGTTGACCACGTCGGCGGCGGAACCGCCGGCCGCCATCTGCCGGGCCAGCCGGACCGCCTGCTCGGGCAGCGCGTCCGGCGCCTTCTTCCGGGGGGCGGCGAGGGTGTGCGCGATGTCCGCGAGCCCGCCGAGGATGTCGTCGCCGTAGGCCCCGCGCAGCACCTGCCAGAGCTGGACCTCGTCGGTGACGTCCTGGCCCTTGCTCTGCTTGTCCAGCCAGGCCTGGACCTCGGCGAGGTCGAACAGGGGGCTGTTGGCGCCGCCGCCGACCGGGGCGGGGAAGTCGTCGTACCGCCGCCGCCAGTTCGACACGGCGGCGCGGGTGACACCCGCGATACGGGCGATCTCGGAACCGGTGACCGACGGGTTCGCAGGCGTGGCCGGGGTCTCTGGCATACCCCCTAAGGTACACAGCGCCGGGACCACGTTTCAATGAATGACGGCCGTTGACGGCGTCAACCGGTCACTTGTCGGAGTTGTCCGGGCACGTCTTCACGAAATCTTCTTCCGGCACCCGCTTCTCCCACTCCTCCCGGGTGAAGCCGCCGCCCGTGGCCCGGCACGCGATGCCGACGGCGTCGGCGGCCAACTCGGGGTAGGCGCCGAGGTCGGTGACGTAGGCGACGTCGGCACTCGTCGTGATCATGGTACGTCCGGCCAGGACCACCTCGTCGACGCGTTCACTGTGACCGCTGAACGTGTAGGCCAGGTAGGGCTGTTCGGGGTCGGCGACACTCCAGAGGCGCACGGCGCCGTCCTCCCCCGCGCCGGCCAGGAGGCGTCCGTCGGGGTCGAAGGCCAGGTGGGTGAAGTACGCCTGGCCCATGTCGATGGGCTCGGTCCTGCCGAGCGTCTCTCCCCCGCCGTCCGCGGCGGCGTTCCAGAGGTCCACGCCGACCTGGGAATTGTCGGACGGCACCGTGGAGACGGCCGCCACCACGTCGCCGTGCGGGGAGAACGCCGCCCTCACACCACCGTAGAGGTCGGTGTCCTCCGACAGGGGCGTGGTCGTGTCGGAGGACATGTCCCAGAGGTCCAGCCTCTTCTTCACCAGCAGGAGTCGGCGGCCGTCCGGGGCGAAGACGACATCCTGCAGGAGCCCGGGGACGGTGGAGGCGGTCAGTGCGGGCAGCGCGGGATCGGAGACGTCCCAGACACCCACGCCCTCCAGGTCGTTGACGGCGAGGAGGGGCCGGTCGGGGGCGAAGTCCAGTGTGGGGTTCAGCGCGCCCTCGTGGGCGCCGCTCAACGTGCCGGCGACACGGGGGCGGGCGGGATCGGACACGTCCCAGAGGGTGACCTCGCGATCGTGGTTCATGGCCGCGAGGAGACGGCCGTCGGAGCTGAAATCGAGGTCGGCGAGGACGTCGCCGGTGCCGATGACGGTGCCGCCGCCGACGGCCTCGTAGCGGTCCTCCACGGGGTTGTCGACCCTGGCCAGCCGCCGTGGCTCGGACGGATCGGAGAGGTCCCACAGGGCGATCCGGGAGCCCCGGGCGACGGCCAGGGTGGTGCCGTCCGCCGCCAGCGCCAGTTCGTCGCCGTCCGGCAGTACGTCGAGGACGTGCGGTAGGGGGACGTCCGACAGGTCACGGTGGATGACCTCGCCGTAGCTCACCGACACCACCGACCCGCCGTCCGCGTCGTACCTCGCCGCGTCGACGAAACCCGCATGCCCGTACAGGCGGGCCTCTTGAGTGATCTCCCCGGTGTCCGTCACGTCCCACAGCGCGACGCTCCGGTCCCAGCCGCCGCTGACCAGCTTGCGCCCGCCCGGGGAGAAGTCGAGGGAGCTGACGAGGTTGCTGTGGGCCGTGCGTTCGCCGAGGACCTTCGGGGCACCGGGGTCACGGACGTCGACCAGGGCGATCACGCGTTCGCGGCTCACCGCCAGCAGTTCACCGTCCGGACGGAACGCCAGCGCCCCGCCGCCGCCCTTCACCGTGCCCCGGGGGCGGGGGCCGCGCGGGTCCGATACGTCCCACAGCCGTACGTCGCCGTAGGTGTCGGCGGTGGCCAGCAGGCGGCCGTCCGGGCTGAACGCCACGCGGTCGTCCTGCGCCGAGCCGTCGGGCGGCGAGGCGGCCTTCATGAAGGGGAGCTGTCGCGGGGCGCGCGGATCGCTCACGTCCCACAGGACGATCGCGCCCCGGCCGACGGACCGCGACAGGCCGATGGCCGCCAGGGTTTTTCCGTCCGTGCTCAGGGCGAGCGCGGTCGGCCCGTCGGTGGCGTCCTCGACCCCCCGCGCGCGGAGCGTGGCGAGGGGTCGGGCGCCGCCGTCCTTCGAGGCGAGATTCCACAGGCGCACCTCGCCGTCCCCGCACACGGCTGCGAGCATGCGGCCACCGGGGCCGCCGAACGTCACGGAGTCCTCCGTGTCGTACCGCGGCGCGGGGCAGGCGGGCCGTGCCGACGGAGTGCGGGGAACGGGATCGCGGCCGGTGTCCCAGACCGTCAGCCCGTCCTCGTCCTCGTCCCTCGCGGCCAGCATGCGTCCGCCGGGCGCGAGTACGGGATCGATCCTCGCGGGCACCTCGGACACTCCGCGGAAGGCACTGCCCGCCAGGGTGTCGAAGAGCGAGCGGCGGGCCTCGGAGCTCGGGCGCAGGGCGTGCGCGGCGAGCCCCAGCCGCAGCGCGGCACGGGGGTCGGAGGTGCCGATGCCGTTGGCCTCGGCCAGCAACGCCCGCGCGACGGCGGTGCGTTGCTGCCGCTGCGCGGTGCGCTGCTGCTGGACCGCGACGACGGCGGCGACGAGGGCGAGGCACAGCGCGACGGCCACCCCGGTCAGCGCCCGCTTCAGCAGCGTCGTGCGGCGCCGTTCCCGGCGCAGCTCGTCCGTGGCCGCCGCCTGTCCGGCCTTGAGGAACTCCTGCTCCAGTGCGGGGAGTTCGTCGAGTGCGGCCACCGTCTGGAGCCGGCTCTCCCGGTAGAGGAAGGCGGCGTCACGGTCCGCGGCATGCCACTCCCGTGCGGCGGAGCCCAGTTGCTGCCGCAGCAACAGGACGGCGGCGTCCTCCCTGATCCACTCACGCAGCAGCGGCCAGGCCCGCAGCAGCGCCTCGTGCGCGATCTGCGCGGTGTCCTGATCGACCGTCAGCAGGCGTTCCCTGGCGAGTTGGTCGCGGATGGGGTCCGATCCGGGCGGCAGTGCGTCGAGCGGGACTCGGTGGCGCAGGACGGGGGCGCCGCCGTCCGGTGGGAGGTGGACCAGGGACAGCAGCAGGCGGCGCATCGTCGTCCGGCCGTCGTCGTCCAGGGACTCGTAGACGCGCCGGGTGGCGGTGGCGACCGACTGCCAGATGCCGCGCGTCGCCTGGTAGCCGGCGAGGGTGAGCATGGCACCGCTGCGGCCGCGCCAGGTCTCCCGCAGGGCGTGCGCCAGGAACGGCAGTGCCGTGGCGGCGTCGTTCGCGGAGCGGCCCGCGTGGAGGTCGTGCAGCAGCCGGTCGGTCAGGCCCGGCTCGACGGTCATCCCGACGGCGGCCGCCGGGCGCTCCACGACGGCGCGCAACTCCCGTTCACGCAAGGGCGGTACGGAAAGCTGGGCCCGTGCGAGCGCGCGTTCGAGGCCCGGATGTTCCAGGCAGCTTCCGTAGTGGTCGGCCCTCAGTCCGAGGACGATGCGGGGTCCCGGCCCGGGTCCCCCGCCGGTGAGCAGGGCGATGAACGCGGCGCGCTCGTCGGGGAGTTCGCACCGGGTGAAGAGTTCCTCGAACTGGTCCACCACCAGCAGCCGGCAGGCCGGCAGGCCGTGCGACGGCGGGGGGAAACGGCCGCCTTCCAGCTCCTCCCGGACCTCCTCCGGATCCCGTTCGGTCGCCGCCGCCCACGCCTCGGCCAGGGCGCGGAAGGGGCGCGGTCCTGGGGCGGGCAGCAGCAGCGCGGGCCCGGTCGATGCCGTGCGGGCCAGCAGTCCGGCGCGCAGCAGGGACGACTTGCCGGCTCCGGAGGCGCCCACCAGCACGGCCTGGCCGCCGTCCGGCAGGTCCTCGACCAGTTGGATCAGCCGGTCGGTGAGTTCCTCACGGCCGAAGAAGTGCGCGCTGTCCTGCGCCCGGTACGGCTCCAGCCCCGGGTAGGGACACGGGAGTTCGGCGGGCCGCTCGGCCGCGGCGGGTGGCGGCCGGTAGGCGCGGTTGCGGGCCAGGACCAGCGAGCCCAGGGTGCCTTCGCTGCGCCGGGCCGGGTTGACGCGTGCGTCGTCGGCGAAGGACGCGTCGAGCGCGGCGTGCAGGCGGTCGGCGGTCAGCCACGGCGGCCCGGCCGGGTCCCCCTGGTTGAGCAGGCCGAGCAGCCGGCCGCTGAACAGGGTGTACCGCTCCCCCTCGGGGGCGAAGGACAGGGCGTAGTGCGAGGCGGAGGAGAGCAGGAAGCTGCCGCGGGGGCCGGCGGTGGCGAAGGCGCGGCGCACTCCGCCCTCGGCCGGCGGGGTGTCGCCTCGGCCGGAGAAGCAGCAGTCGAGGACGACGAGGCTGCCGTCGCCCCTGACGCCCAGCAGGTCGCGGACGGTCCGGTAGGAGACGGAACGCGCGACGTGCCGGGCGGAGCGGCTGTCCCGCGTGGCGAGGTACAGATCGTCGCGCGGGCCGAGGAGTCCGTGCCCGACGTAGTAGAAGAGCACGGGTCCGTCGGCGGCCGTCGTGGCCTCCTCGACGGCGTCGACCACTTCGGCCGCCCCGGCGTGGGCCGGTACGCGCACGACCTGTGCGGGGTCCATGCCGCACACGTCGGTCAGGGTGCGCCGCAGTTCGTCGAGCGTCGTGTCGACCGAGGGAAGACCGGGAAGTTCCGACCCGTCGGCGTGGCTCCCGGTGCCGTACAGCACCGCGCGGGCGCCGGGAGCGGCGAGGCCGCCCGCCGTCATGTCGTACGGGAGCCCGTCTCGTCGCCGTCCTGTGGTGGGCGGGCCAGGCGCTCGGCGAGGTCGGCCGCCTCCTGCGGGCTCAGGGTGCGGGCCTGTCGGGACGTGAGGGTGATCCGCGTACCGTCGGGCCGGGTCACGCTGATCGTGTGGCTGCTGCGGCGGGTCTGCAGCCAGGCCACCAGCGCTCCCGCGAAGACGGCGGCGACACCGCCGGGCTCCAGGACCGCCACCAGCGCGTCGACGGCCGGGCCCATCGTCCCCTCCCGAGGGGCACCGTCGCGTGCGACCCGTCCTCTGAGCTCGGGTACGTCGGTCAGCCACGCCCTGAGTTCCGCGGCTTCGTCGGTACCGTCCTCGTCGCCGCGCACCGTCACGACCAGCTGCATGCTTCCCCCGGGGTCCGGCGTTTCCGTCTCGCAGGAAGGTGAGGATTCCCCCTCGGGCGCCTCTCCCAACCCTTCCGACAGCATGCCGCACCGGAGTCCCGTACGACGCCTGTTCCCCGCTGTTCCGCGCGTTGTCAGTGGCTGCCGATAGCTTGATCCCGTTGCGCCGTTCTGGCGTTGACGTCCCCTTTCGCATGCATGGGAGATGGTGCGCGTTGTCGGTCTGGGAGAAGTCGAGCACGGCCCGGGTGGTGCCGTCCGCGCGGCCGCGGAAGCTCGCGAAGGTGCCGTTCGTGGAGCTGGCCGACGGGCGGTTGCAGGGGGTGGTGTCCAGCGGGTCGGACATCGGGCGGGTGTACGTGTCCTCCGTCGAGGCGGGGTCGTTCGCGTTCGCGTGCAGCACCAACAACAACCGGCCCTGCGGCGGGGCGCGCGGCTGGTTCTGCAATCACATACGCGCGCTGATCGGTGAGGCCGTGCTGCAGTACGGCGTCGACCGGGTGGCCCGGTATCTGAGGGCCGAGGTCGCCGGGGAGGCGCCGGACGCCGACTCGGTCACCCACGCGATGACCGCCACGCGGCCCGCGCAGGGCGACAGTTCGGCGGCGGCGCAGGTGTTCAGCCGGTTCCTGCGGCAGCTGGCCTATCTCGAACTGGCGCCCACTACCGCTCCGTTGCCGGAGATGCAGTGGTTCCCGACGACGAGGGCGGTGGCGTGATGCGTGCCGATCTGCTGTACGACGGCATCGACGGGCTCGACGAGGCGCTCGCGGCCGTGGACGGTTTCGACGAGGTGCTGGTCTCCGGTCTGCTGCGTCCGGGGCCCGCGCAGGCGGCGGGGCTCGCCGGTGTCGCCGAGGCCGTCGCCGGGTCGCCGCTGGCGGCGCGGGTCGCGGAGGCCGCCGAGAAGGCGGCCGCGGGGACGGCCGGCGAGGATCACCTCGTGGCCCTCGCGGGCGCTCGCACGGCGTTGCTCGGTTCCGCGCACGACGCGCTCCTCGCGCGGGTGGAGGAGGCGATCGGGCGGACGCGCGCCGAGGAGGACGGCACCGCGCCGGCCGACGCGGCGGAGCCTTCGGCCAATCTTCTCGCGGCGGCCCGCAGTTGGCTGTGCGATCTCGCGCGGGCCGGCTGGCACGGGATCGACCACGAACTGATCGCCGGTGCCGCGCCCGTCGTGTCCGCGATGCTGCCCGACCCGGCACTGCGCCGCCAGGCCACGCTGCTCGACGGTTTCGCCGCCGAACTGGCCGCGTCCTGCCTCGGCGCGTCCCTGGAGCGCGTTCCGGTACGGCGATGGGCCGACCTGTGGTCGCGGGCCATGCTGCTGACCCTGCCGGGCGCGGCGTCCGCCCCCGCCGTCGGCGAGGCGACCGGGCGGCTGCTCCCGCTCGGCGTCGACGTACAGGAGCACGCCACCGCCGTACAGGCGCAGGTGCACGCGGTGTTCGAGCCGGCCGACGGCGGTACGCCGAGGCTGGTGCGGGCCTCGGTGTCCGCGCCGAAGCCCGACACGGTCGTCGGGGCCGGGCTGTGGCAGTTGCTGCGGCCGCACATGTCGCTGCTCGCCGCCGTGAGCGAGGGGCGGGCGATGGACCTGGACGCGATGCCCGTCTCCGGTGAGGGCGATCTGATCTGGGACGACGCGCGGGCCCGTACGGGCGAGCCCGCCGAGGTGTTCGCCACGGCGCGGGTGGCGCTGCCGACCGCGGCCGCGTTCGCGACCGCGCCGCTCGACCGGCATCCGGCCAGGATCGCCGTGCCCGTCCTGCTGGAGGGGTACGCCGTGGAGGAGGACGCGTTCCAGGTGGCCGGCGTGCGTCTCGCCGTGGACAGCGACCGGGTTCCGGCCGCCGGACCGCTCACCCCCGAGGCCGTCGCCTCGTCCGGCGCGTGTGTCGGGCTGCTGCGGTGGGACGCCGGGGAGTTCCTGGTGCAGCCGCTCGCCGTGGAGCGGATGGTGCGGAAGAAGGCCGTCGCCGTGCACGCGGGCGCGTGGGCCGGGGGTACGGCCGACAAGGCCGGTATACGTGCCGAGAAGGCCGCCACCGATGCCGTGAAGGTGCTGCGCGAGCGCGCGGGAAAGCTGCTGCGGAAATGAGCGGGCAGACCATCGAGGGCACCGCAGGGCCCGATCCGGACGAGAACCGGCGACAGGTGCTGTACTGGCGGCTGCTGGCCCGCCTCTTCGACAGCGAGGAGCAGGCGTCCCTGGAGTCGGCGAGTCTGGCCGTGGTCGAGGACATCGGCCTGCCGCCCGCGCTGCTGGACCCGGGTGCGTCCATCGACTCCGTCGTACAGCGGCACCCGGAGCTGGCCGCCGAGTTCGACGGGCTGATGACGCCCGAGCCGGACGAGGACGGTGGGCGGGACCGGGCCGCCGAGGTGCGGCGCGCGGCGCTCGCGTCGAAGGTGCTGCTGAACGTGTTCGCACGCGACTCGGGCACGGTCACCGCCGAGCAGCTGGCGCGCTGGCAGTCCGACGCGGGCTGGCTGGAGCGGGCGCTGGGCTGCCGGCCGGGCGAGCTGCGCGGCGGGCGTGCCGGAGGCGGCACCGCACCGGCGGGCGGCGGGCAGGGGGTCAGCCCCACCGGCACCGGCTTCGGCGGCCCCACGCCCGACCTCAGCCGCCTGATCCCCGAGATCGGGCCGGAGCTGGGCTCCATCGAGGCCGGTCTCGTCAAGCGCATGCGGCTGCGCGAGGTCCTCGCCGACCCCGCGCTGGCCTCCCGGCTGACGCCGAGCATGTCGCTGATCGAGCAGCTGCTGCGCGACAAGGACAACCTCTCCGGTGTCGCCCTCGCCAACGCCAAGTCCCTGATCCGGCGTTACGTCGACGAGGTCACCGAAGTGCTGCGCACCCAGGTGGAGAAGTCCACGGTCGGCGAGCTCGACCGGTCCGTCCCGCCCAAGCGGGTCTACCGCAACCTCGACATCGACCGCACCATCTGGAAGAACCTCGTCAACTGGGACCCGGAGGAGGAGCGGCTCTACGTCGACCGGCTCTACTACCGGCACACCAGCCGCAAGACGACACCCCAGCGGCTCATCGTCGTCGTGGACCAGTCCGGGTCGATGGTGGACTCGATGGTCAACTGCACCATCCTGGCGTCCATCTTCGCCGGACTGCCGAAGGTCGACGTGCACCTGATCGCGTACGACACGCAGGCGCTGGACCTCACGCCCTGGGCGCACGACCCGTTCGAGACGCTGCTGCGGACCCAGCTCGGCGGCGGCACCGACGGCACGGTCGCCATGGCGCTCGCCCAGCCGAAGATCGCGGAGCCGCGCAACACCGTCGTGGTGTGGATCTCCGACTTCTACGAATGGCGCACCGACGAGCTGTTCGAGAGCATGGCCGCCATCCACCGCTCGGGGGCGAAGTTCATCCCGGTGGGTTCGGTGACCAGCTCGGGGCGCGGCAGCGTCAACCCGTGGTTCCGGGAGAAGTTCAAGGACCTCGGTACGCCGGTGATCTCCGGCCACATCAAGAAGCTCGTGCACGAACTCAAGACGTTTCTCACCTGATCACCGTTCGCCCACATCACCGTGATCACCGTACGGAAAGGCTTTTCCCTCATGTCCGACCTGCTGCGCGCCCCTGCCGAGATCAAGTACGCCGAGGAGCTCGACTGGCTTGAGTCGATCGACGACGGCCCCAAGCCGTTCTCGTGGCGGCTGTCCCCGAAGATGGTCCGTCTGTTCATCCTGGGCTCCGAGCGGGCCGACGGGCTGGACCGGGAGGTGTCGCAGAAGTGGTTCGGCGACCGCAGCTTCGTGGAGCGGTCGATCGTCACCCTCGCCTCCGACCGCGGTCTGCTGCTCATCGGTGACCCCGGCACGGGCAAGAGCTGGCTGGCGGAGCTGCTGTCGGCGGCGATCTCCCGCAACTCCACGCTGGTGGTGCAGGGTACGGCCGGCACGACCGAGGACCACATCAAGTACTCGTGGAACGTGTCGATGGTCATCGCCAAGGGCCAGTCGCGGGAGTCGATGATCCCCTCGCCGATCATGACGGCGATGGAGGCCGGCTCGATCGGCCGTTTCGAGGAGCTGACCCGGTCGACGAGCGACGTGCAGGACGCGCTGATCTCGATCCTCTCCGAGAAGTACATCTCGGTGCCCGAGCTGGAGAGCGGCGGCGGTGACGACAACATCGTCTTCGCCAAGCCGGGCTTCTCCGTCATCGCCACCGCCAACAGCCGCGACCGGGGCGTCAACGACCTGTCCTCCGCGCTGAAGCGGCGCTTCAACTTCGTCCGCATCCCGGTGGTGACGAACAAGAAGAGCGAGGCGGAGATCGTCCGCTTCCGCACCGAGGAACTGCTGCGCCGGCACCGGATCGAGCTGGACGTGCCGCCGACCCTGCTGGACGTGCTGCTGCAGAGCTTCGCCGATCTGCGGGCGTCCGCCGCGGCGGCCGGCAGCGACGACGAGAAGCTGGAGTCCGCCCTGTCGACGGCCGAGCAGATCGGTGTGCTGGAGGACGCCGTCCTGCACAGCAACTTCTTCGGCGAGCGCGCCCTGACCGCCCGCACCCTCGCCTCCTCGCTGGTGGGCTCCCTCACCCGGCGCGAGCCCGAGGACCTGGCGATCTTCAACAAGTATCTGCACGGTGTCGTCGAGCCGCGCAGCAAGGAAGAGGGCGGCTCCTGGCCCGAGTTCCTCGAGGGCGGCCGCGACGCGATCGCCACCCTGTCATGAGCGGGACCCACGAGAGCACGTCGTTCGCCGCCCTGCGCGGGCAACTGCAGGAAGCCGCAACCGAGTTCGCGGACGGTCCGGACGCCCTGGAGGGCATCCTGCTCGGCATGGTCGACGACGTCGACCGGGCGGTGCGGGAGCCGCTGGAGATCTTCCCCGTCTGCCACCACTCCCCCGCCTCCGCGCTCGCCATGGCCCGGCGGCTGCGGGAGAAGCAGCCCAAGGTGGTGTACCTGGAGCTGTGCGAGGACATGGCCCCGCTGCTGACCGAGCTGCGCAACTGCCGGCTGCCGGTGGCGGTGCAGGCGTTCGCCGGTGACGTCGAGGGCTTCCCCGCCGAATGGGCGCCGCTGTCGGTGGTGGCGCCGGTCACGGAGGCGTCCGCCGAGTACCAGGCGATCGCGTACGCCCTGGACACCCCGGGCGTGGAACTGGTCCTGGTCGACCGGTCCACGGACCATGTCTTCCAGTGGGACCGCGGGGACTCGACCGACGTCCCCCAGGAGGCGGAGGCCGCGCTGCACGGTGAGGCCGTCGGCGTGGAGATCGGTGATCTGCGGCCGCGCTTCGCCGAGTTGGAGGAGCACCTGCTGCGCCACGGCAAGGTGCGGCACTGGTCGGAGTGGTGGCACCAGTACGTCGAGGTCCCGCTCGGGGACAGCGACCACGCCGCCTACCGCCAGGTGATGTTCCTCATCGGCAGCCTGTTCCGGCGGCTCACCCCCGGCGACGGGGCCCGGCTGCGGGTGGACGAGGACCGGGAGCGGTACATGTGGACCCGGATGCGGGAGCATCTGGCGGCGACCGGCACGGACCCGGAGGACTGTCTCTACGTGTGCGGCGCGTTCCACGCGGCCAGCCGGGTGGAGGAGTTCGGCGTGGAGGGACGCTCGGACACGTTCACGATCTCCCCGCGCACCGCCACCACCTGGCAGTACGGGCTGATCCCGTCCAGTCACGCGGCGATCGAGGCACAGTTCGGCCTCGCCGCCGGCTCGGTGTCGATCGCGGCGACGGAATGGGCGAAGGGGCTGAAGCGCACGCGCGTGAAGCCGTACGTACTGGAAGGGCAGGCCGGGAAGAAGAAGTCCACGGCGAAGAAGGCCGCCGCGGTCCCGGCACCGGCCCCCGAGGTGCCCGCCACGGACAGACTGTCCGGCTTCCTGCGGCGGCCGCCCGTGCTCGACGGACTGGACGAGGCCGAACTCCTCGGCTGGTCGGTGGAGATCGTCCGCGCGGCCCGGCGCAACGGCTATCTCGCCTCGACCGCCGACGCCATCGCCGTCTTCGAGACGTCGATCCTGCTCGCCGGCATGCGCGACCGCGCCAAGCCGACGCCGTACGACTTCCAGGACGCGGCGGTCACCTGCATCGAGAAGGACAGCGTCCCCGGGCGACGGGACGTACGGCGGCTCGTCGAGATCATGATGGGCGGCGACCGGATCGGCCAGGTCGGCTACGAGTCACTGCCGCCGCTCGCCCGCGACGTGTACGACCGGCTCGCGCCGCTGGAACTGAAGCTGGAGCAGCGCGGGGTGCGCCGGGCGCTGCTGGACATGGCCTCGCGGCCCGAACTGCGCGCCTGTTCCGATGTGTTGTGGATGCTGCGGCGCCTGATGCCGCAGGGTGCGGCACGGCCCATCATGGGTGAGCGGCGGCTCGGCGAACGCTCGATACAGGAGTCGTGGGACCTCGCCATCGGCACGCACCAGCGGGCCCTGATCGAGCTCGGTTACGAGGGCGTCAGCCTGGAACAGGTGCTGGAACAGCGGCTGCGGCGCGAGGCGTACGGTCCGCAGGCGACCACGGCGAGCGTGCTCGCGGCGGTCGAGGACGCGCTCCTGTATCTGCGCGGCCACCGCCTCGCCGACGAACTCGGCACCCAGGCCCTGAAGTTGCTCGCCGCCGAACGCAGCGTGGACGGGGCGCCGGAGGTGCTGCGCCGGGTGCGGACGCTCCTGGCCCACTACCGCACCAGCGAGCCGGCGCTGCCGGGGTGGATCGAGTCGTTCGTCAAGACCGGTTACGCCCACTACTGCACGCTGCTGCCGACGGCGTTCCGGGACGAGGACGCGACGGTCGGGCAGGTCGCGGCGATGCTCGGCTTCCTGTTCTCCATGGAGAGCCTCGCCCTGTCCCTCGGCTGCGACCGGCACCAGCTGGAGCTCGCCGTCGCCCAGTCCCACCCCGACGACCCGGCCAAGACGGCCCTGCTGTGGGCGGCCCAGGTGCAGCTCGGCACCCTGTCCCGCGCGGAGTTGCGGGACCGGTGCGACGAACTGCTGGACAACCCGCTGGTGGTGTCCTCCTACCCGCGCTACCTGAGCGGCTTCGTGCACGCGCTGGAGCCGGTGCCGGGGCTGGCGGACGTGGTGGTCGAGGCGGTCTCGAACGCGTTCGGCCGCCTGCCGGACACGGTCCTGCTCCCCTGGCTCCCGCTCCTGATCACCACCCTGCGCTCCGGCGCGGCGGACCTGGCCCCGCTGATGGTCCGCGAGGCGGGCCGCGTCTTCCCGGGCCGGCTGCCGGAACTGGACGCGTGGACACCGCCGTGGCGGACGCCGGAGCCGGATCCGTTCGCCGCGAAACCGACATCCCCCGCCCGCCGCGGCACGCACCTGCTCGGAGCACACCCGACGACGTGCGACGCGGTGGCGGAGCTCCTCGGCTGCGACGAGGGCTGGGCGTCGTCCGAGCTCTCGGCTCCGTCCGGCGCTTCGCTGATAAGCGCGCACCCGGCGTCGTGCGACGCGGTGGCGGAACTACTGGGGTGCGACGGGGGATGGGTGACGACGGTTCCGGCTGCGGCCGGTGCGGGCGCCGCTCTGACGGCACGGCACCCGGCGACGGCCGGTGCCCTGGAGCCGCTGCTCGCCGCCCTGTGACAGCTGTGGCCGGGTCCCCGTCCGGGACCCGGCCACAGGCCACCGGTCTGTCCGCGTCATCGGGTAAGCCTGCGCTCGGTCCACTCCTTCGCTGCGGTGAGCCGGGTGCGGAGCTCGGCGGCGATGTCGCACCGCTTCAGCGTGAGGCCGACCTTCTTGCTGACCTTCCACGGCCACAGGCGGCGTTGGCGCTCATCCGACAGGGCTGCGATGTACTTCTCGATCAGCCCGTCGACGCCATCGAGGGCCTCGGGCCAGCGTCGGGCATCGTCCTGGAGCTGGCTGCGTAGCGTGTCGAGTGTGGCGAAGTGGCTTCTGGTCACTGTCCCCTTCGCCTCAAGCGTCTCCATCTCCTCCTCGACCGCGCGGAGACGGTCGTGGAAGGGCTGGAGCTGGGTCGCCATCTTGTCGAAGGCCCGCTTGCGCCAGCCCACGCGGGCGATCACCGAGGAGACGATGACCGCGGCAACCGCGATCACAGCGGTCCAGGTCCACCCGCCGAGAAAAGTGTCCCCGCCTTGCGCCGTGTGACCTTCCCGCGCCACTTCCACGCAGGTCTGGATCACCCTTCGGCCCGTCGAAGAAACAGAACAAGACATGTGGCGTCGTCCTCATGGAGATGGGGCCCGCGCCGATGGGGAGGCGCGCCGAATGACCGTTGTGTGTCCGCAGCCTCCCCGGAAGGGAAAGGCGTCCGCAAATGCACGCGTTGAGCCATTCCCGATGCCTCATTGAGGAGCGGACGCCACCGATACTGTCCGCACGCTGGGCCGTCAACCCCGCCCGGAGGCCGTTTCGTTGACGCCCAGTCATGCCTCTTTGAGATCCTTTGACGGGCCGGTGAGGACGCTCCTACGCTACGGCGGGAATGAGGAGGTGTGTGGGGTGCCCGCTTATCTGCACTGGGGCAAGGTGCTCGGAATCTACGACGACGAGGCGCCCGCGACGCTGCCGAGTCAGCTCGATCTTCTGCGCGCTCTGCAGGATCTCGACACGCCGGGTGTGGCGCTGGTCTATCGGCTCAGGACTTCACCGGAAGGCGGTCCGAACGCGGAGCCGAGTGCCCTTTTCGATCTACGGTGCCTGTCGAAAGACGGCGAAACCATTTCACCGGCCGAGGCACGCACACTCGATGATCTCAGCGCGGTGGCTCTGCTGCCCGCGTACAACATATCTGCGGCTTCCGAAGTCCGCGTGGGCTACAAGTACCGGACGCGCATCATTCCGGCCGCCCGGCGGGGAGACGAACTTCCCATCAAACGGGACTGGGCCGAACTCGTGGATCTTTTCCGTCGCCGGGAGGACGACGTCGCCCTGGACATCACCTGCACACTGACGGGCGCACGCGTCGGAAACCACCGGCCCTCGATGAGGACCGGCCACATCACCAGCATCGACCGGGCCACCGCGTTCTTCGAGGCGGCCGCGGCGGAGTGTCGGTTCCATCAAGAGGACCAGCGCCATCTGATCGTGACGGTGGCGCTCCAGTCGACAGCGCCCATCGACGAGGTCTTCGCGAAGGCCACCGGCCGCATGCTGTTCGGAACACCGGTGAGACTACGGCCGGTCAATCGGTACCGGCCGATCACCAGCAGCGCCGAACTGGGCGTGGTCGGCTGCCCGGAACAGCTGATCCGGGTCTGGCACGCCCCGTACGGGAACATGCAGGGCCGGGGTCTCAGTTCATGGCGGGACACGCGGATCGCCCTGCGCCGGAAGCCGCCCAAGGTCGAGGCGGGCGTCGTTCTGGGCAAGGCGCGGTGGCACGGAGCACGGTTCACCACCAACGAAGTGGTGGAGGTCAGCGACGAGGACCGCACCAAACACACTTATGTCATCGGGAAGACCGGTTCGGGGAAGACCAACGTCCTGAAGTCGCTGGTCCGGCAGGACATCCTCAACGGAAACGGATGCGCCGTCATCGACCCGCACGGTGATCTCGTCGACTACGCCCTGGAGCACTCCGGCGACCGTCTGGAGGACATCGTCCATCTGGACTTCGGCGACCCGGATTTTCTGCCGGTGGTCAATCCATTCCTGATGGACGTGGAGGGCGAGAGCGACTACCAGATGGCGGTCGAAGAAATCCTCGAGATCATCATCCGGCGTTCGTTCAGCCAGTTCACCGGGCCCGTCTTCGACGACACGACCCGGCTGATGCTCAAGACGATCTGGCACCAGGAGATCCGGGGCGACCGGCTGCCCAGCATCCCACTCGCCCTGGAGGTCCTGCGCACACCGGCCATGCGCAAGTGGGCCACAAGCGTCATGGAAGGTGTCGACTCCGAACTCGCGGACCAGTGGCGGGCGTTCGAGGGAATGCTGGCCAGCTCGGTGGCTGAGACGGTCCGCTGGGCGGCGGCGAAGTTCGCTGACTTCACCAGCGGCAACCCGCTCCAGTTGCTCACCGCCGGATCCTCACCGCTGTCCATCCGGGATATCTACGACAAGCGGAAGATCCTGCTGGTCAGGTTGCCCGAGACCATGATGGGGCCGATGTCCGGCCAGTTCCTGGGTTCCCTGCTGTTCAACCGTATCTACCGGGCTGCCCGGGCGAGCGGCTCCACCACGTCGGCGCCGTTCTTCATCCACGTCGACGAGTTCCAGCGCTTCGTCAGTCACGAGGTGGAGGAACTCGTCGCCGAGGCCCGCAAGTTCAATGTGGGGCTGACCTTCGCCCACCAGAACCTGCGGCAGCTGGAGGCTTTCTCACGGTACGAGGGATCGGCCAACGCACGGCTCGCCGAGGCGATCTTCTCGAACGTGGGCACCATGATCGTCATGAAGACCTCGGGCCGGGACGTGAAGGCCTTCGCGGACGAGTTCTCGGTGAACGAGACGCAGGTGCGAAACATCGCCCAGTACGAGGCTATGGCACGCACGGTCATCGGCAATGTGGAACAGCCGGTGTTCAGTCTCGTCATCGACCACGAAGTCTCGGGCCGCGGCGATTCCACGGTGGCCGCCCGGGTGCGGGAACGCATGATCGCTCAGGGGATCATGCGGCCGCGCGACGAACTGCGCACCATCCAGAAGGAGCTGGAGACATTCCGGGCCCACGGCAGGCCCAGCCGGCCTCGGGCACCGGGCCGCCCCTCGCCCGTTCTCGTGACGCCGCCGGACGACGAGCCGTTCGATCTCGCCCCCGCCGGTTCGGACGATGAGTCCGGCTCCCCGTCGACCAGCGCGTTCCTCGACGAATGGCTGGCCAAGCGCAAGTCACGGAAAGAGCGGGACACCCGGGCGGACGCGAAGCCCGCCGGCACCCCATCCGAATCCCCTAGTCTGCGGAGTTCACCATGAGCGCCCCCGATTTCGAGAACCGTGCCGAACGGATCGACCCTGTGCTGCAGACCGCCTGGGAGCACCTGGACACCGATATCGACGTCCGGATCGACGCGATCGCGGAGGAGCTGAACATCGAGCGCGACAAGGTCATCGCCCTGAGCGTGCTGTTCTTCTCCAGCCAGCTGCAGTTGCGGCGGGAGGACAAGATGGTCATCGTGTGCGGTCGGCCGGCCAAGGCGTACCCTGACCCGCTGGCCGCGCTCTTCGACCAGGACGACTCGGGCAAGTACACCGCGATCTATCAGCAGTTGGTCGGTACGTGGGAGGCGTCATGACCGAGGGCGATCAGGACATCGACGACTTCAACGAGAGCGCCGAACGCGCGGGGGAATCGAGCGGGATCCCTCCGGCGCCTTCCCGGGACAGACTGGAACCCGGATCGGGGTTCCGGACCTACCGGGTGTCGAAGGCCGGGCAGCTGACGCTGCCCGGCTCGGCGCGCAAGGAGTGGGAGCTGAAGGAGGGGGGACCGGTCCATGTCGCGCACATCGGGGACTTCGTGGTGATCGTGCGCTCCGGGGCATGGTCCCACCGGCTCCAACAGTGGCGGCTGGAGACGGATCTGGCCGAACAACTCCAGGAAGAGATCGATCGTGAGGCGTGATGGCGACCCGAGTACTCATCGACCGCTGGGGGTTCGCCCTTCTGCTGAAAGGCCACCGCCCGCGGGCGGTCGAAGGTGAACGGTTCGACGAATATCTGATCGGCGAGCGGGAGTACCTTCGCTTCCTGACGATCACGCAGCAGGCCGAGCCGCGTACCGGCATCCTCCTGCTCCTCGAATCGATACAGCGCACCCAAGGGAAGTCGCCGTCGATCACCAGTGCGCTGTCCGCCCTGCTCAACCCGGAACAGGTGCAGGAGCTGTACGGGATACCCGTCGCCCTCTCCCGGCTCCCTGAGCCCACCCTCGGGCTGCTTCCGGCCACCTGTCACCGGTTCGGCCTGCAGGAGAGCGAGGCGGAGAGCGTCCTGCTCGCACTTCAGGAGGAGGTCGCGTTCCTAACCTGCTACCGGTCGCTGGTCATGCGCCGCTGGATGAGGGTGGCCCTGTCCAAACACAAGATCCACGCACTCGACCTCGACCACGGCTGCCCTCGGCTGAGGAAGGCCGGTCCACCGCCGCACGGCAGTGGACCGGGGTGAGGTCCGCGCGCTCGGTCGTCCCTTCCGCTCCACCCGCACACAGCCCACCTCCGCCAGGACTCCCCCGGCCGCGCCGCGGGCCACGGTGGACTGCGGGAGACCTCTGCGTGCTCAGGCCGGTACGGACAGGGCGTTGGCGGAGGCCGTCTCGATCCTCGGCGTGGATGTGGCGCCCCCGGCGGGGGTGGGCATTCGACAGTGACTGGACGACGTGGCCGGCATCGTCTCCCGCCACACGCGGGTGGTCGGTGGCAGCCGCTCGGCTGCACTCGGAGGGGCCGGCGTACGCAGCAACCCTCAGCCGTAGCAGGCCGGGAGGGGTTCCATGCCTTCCGGGGTTCCGTACTTGATGACCGCCGTGTACGCCTCCGCGATGTCGCAGCCCCTGTCGAACCAGGGGTAGGCGAAGAAGCTCCAGATCACGAAGGCGATGACGAGCGTCCGGCGGGTGACCTTCGACATGGCTGGGTTGTTCCACCTCGCGCGGCGGAATATGCGCTACCGCGTCAGCCCGTCACACCGGCAGGGCGTGCAGTTTCTTGCCGTGGAGGGCGAAGACGCGCTTGCCGTCGGTGGCGACCAGCCAGGCGTGGAAGTCGCCGGTGCCGTCGTTGAACGTCCAGCGCACATCCCCGGTCTTCGCGTCCAGGGCGATGATGCCGCCCTTGTCGTCCAGGTCGGTGGCGCCGTAGAGGGTGCCGCCCGCCTTGACGTACTGGCGTGGCACGTGGAGTCCCTCCTTCGCGAGGGCCTCGGACTGCCAGAGCAGCTTGCCGGTGCGCGGGTCGACCGCTCGCAGGGTCCTGTCGCTGTCGGCGATGTAGAGCACGTCCTCCAGGACGGCGGGCTCCTTGAAGGCGGCGAATCCCGAGGTCTTCAGGGACCACTTCTCCTTGCCGTCGGACAGGTTGAAGGCCTGGAGGGTCTGGCCCTGCGGGACGATCACCAACTCCTGGTGGACGGCGAAGAAGCCGTAGTTGGTCTTGGTCGTCTTGTGTGTCCACACCTGGCTGCCGGTGGCGGTGTCGCGGACGGTGAGGTTCTTCTTGAAGTCGGTGTAGACGAGGTGACGGCCGCGGACCGCGGCGTGGATGCCGTTCTGCTCGGTGCCGGTGTCGCGCTGTTCCTTCCAGGCGATCCTGCCGGTGGCGCTGTCGAGTGCGGCGATGACGTTGGTCTTCGACGAGCCGTCGTCCTCGAGGATCTCGGCGATGACGTACACCTGCCGCTCGTCCACGGCGATCGGCCGCGGCTGGCGGTAGGCCTTGCTCAGGTGGCTGCGCCAGGTCTCCTTGCCGGTGGCGGGGTCGTAGCCGATGACGGAGCCGTCGTACTCGCTGCTCGCCAGGTACAGCGTGCCGTTGCCGAGCAGCAGGGGGGCGCCGGGTATGGCGCCGCCCGGCAGGGACCACTTCTTCCCGCCGGTCGCGGTGTCGAGGGCGGCCAGCGGACTGCCGCTCGCGATCACGACGCCGGCCGCCGTCACCAGCTCGTCGTTGTCGCCGTAGGTCTGGGCCGGGGTCGACTCGGTCCACAGCGGGTCGGGGGCCTGACCGTCCTTGCCGGAGCCGGAACCGGTGCCGCTGCCCGTCTCCTTCGGCTTGCCGGCGCCGGAACCGCCCGTGCCGCCGGCGTCCTCGACGTCCACCGCGTCCTCGTCGCAGCCGACCGCGCCCACGGCCAGGGCGGCCAGGGCGAGCCCGCCGCCGGCCAGCCGCAGCATCCGCCGGCGCGAAGACGTCCCGGGCCTCGTGGTCGCTCTGTCGTTCCCCATGCCGTCGCGCGTGGCCATTCGCCGTACCCCCGTGATGTGTCGGATTTCCGTGCGGGAGCCCTCGACGTGTCGCACGTGCGGACGCAGGCCCCTGTGACCAGGCACGTTAACCGGACTTGCGTGGTGCGAACGCGGCAAGATCCCAACCGGGACAGCACCGTGAACCAATCGAGACAACACGGCACCGGAGGCCGTGATCAGCGGCCGTCGGTGCCGAGCGCGCGCAGCAGCATCGGCAGTGACGCGTGGAGCTCGCGTTCCCAGTAGGCCCAGCCGTGGGTCCCCGGGCCGTAGAAGTGGGTCGTCACATGCCGTGCGCCGACACGCTTCAGTTCGGCCGCGAGTGCGTGGTTCTGGCGGTTGAAGTCGGCCTCCAGGGCGCTGGTGGCGCCCGGTGGGTCGAGGGGACCGGTGGTGCCGTCGCCGCAGGAGAGGTAGACCGGGAGTGCTTTCAGGCGCTCGGCGAGGTGGACGGGGTCGTGCGCCCGCCAGATCCGGCGCTGGGCGACCGGGTCGCCCCAGACGCGGAGCGGGTCGGTGTTCTGGCCGGCGAAGAAGCCCATGATGCGGTCGACGGACTCGGAGTCGAGGAGGGGGTGGGCGGAACCGGAGTACGCCGCCGTCGCCTTGAACATTCCGGGGTGCCGGGCGGCGTACAGCAGGGCGCCCTGGCCGCCCATGGACAGTCCGGCGACCACGCGGTCGCGGCCCGCGCCCCAGTCGCGTTCCAGGAGGTGGCGCAGTTCCTTCGTGTGGAACGTCTCCCATGCGGGGTCGCCGCCCCGACCGTGGTTCCACCAGTCGCTGTACCAGCCGTTCCAGCCGGCCTCGGGCATCACGACGAGGACGTCGCGCAGGCTGTCGGTCTCCGCCACGTCGGTCATGCTCGTCCACGACGTGTAGTCGCCGCAGCAGCCGTGCAGCAGCCAGAGCGTGGGCCAGTGCCGGTGCCGCTCACCGGGGTTCCAGCCGTCGGGTGTGAGGAGGCGGACCTTGACCGTACGGCCGCCCAGCGCCGTCGACCGGACCGACAGGTCCACCTGCCGGGGCGCGACCTGGGTGACGGCCACGACCTCCGCGCCGGGGCGGTGTGCCGTGTCGGCGGCCAGCGCGCGGGGCGCGGCCGGCGTGAGGACCGCGGCCAGCAACACGGCCGCGGTGAGCAGGAATCTGGCGCGCACGTTCGTGAACACGGCGGCTCCCGGTAGGGGTTGCCGGTCGCGCTGCCGCTGGGACCACGGACACCGACCGACCCATGCTGCGCACAAGTATCGGCCGGTTCCGGCTTACGTCAAGACGGCCCCGTGCTCCGCTCGGGGGACGCGCGCGACGCCCACGTAGAAGCCGCTGCGTTCCCGCGCCGGTGCCGGTTCCTCCTGGTACCACTCGGTGGCGAACACCAGGCCGGGTGCGACGAGCTCGAGGCCCTCGAAGAAGGGCTCGACCTCGTCGCGGGTGCGCATCCGCAGCGGGATCGCACCCTTCTTGTACGCGGTCTCGGTCTCCTGCTTCAGCTCCGGGTGCTGGTCGGCTGTTCCGTGCGAGAGGATCAGGTGGCTGCCGGAGGGGAGTTCTCCGACGAGGGTGCGCACGAGGTGGTACGGGTCCTCGTCGTCGGGCAGGAAGTGGAGCAGGGCGATCAGGGAGAGGGCGATCGGTCGGTCGAAGTCCAGGACCTCGCGGGCACGTTCGAGGATGGCCGCGGGCTCTCGTACGTCGGCGAGGAGGAAGTCGGTGGCGCCCTCCGGGGTGCTGCTCAGCAGTGCTTCGGCGTGGCGCAGGACGATGGGGTCGTTGTCCGCGTAGACGATCCGGGCGTCCGGTCTGATCGCCTGCACGATCTGGTGCAGGTTGGGTTCGGTGGGGATTCCGGTGCCGATGTCCAGGAACTGGCGGACGCCCGCCTTCGCCAGCCAGGCCGCGGCGCGGTGCATGAACGCCCTGTTCCGGGCCGCGTTGCCCCGCGCCTCCTTCGGGAGGGTCTCGCCGACCCGCTGGTCGACGGGGTAGTTGTCCTTGCCGCCCAGCAGCCAGTCGTAGACGCGGGCGGGGTGCGGCTTGCTCGTGTCTATGTGGGGTCTGGGTGTACCGGTGGTCACAGGACACTCCTCCGTGCTGCGGGACGGCATCGTCGGGTCGTCAGCCTATCCGGGCACGCCTACGCGCCCAGGTCGGGCGAACACCCGTGCATCAAAAGGTTGTTGAGCCGCGTGGGGGAACAGCGACCAAGGAGCGTCGGGCTGCCTCCTCGTGCCAGGATGATGTTCCGTCAGGCACCCGCGCGGGTGCCGGCCCGCGAGTTGAGAACGGAGCCAGGTCGCATGACCTCCCTGAGCAGCGGCGAGAACGCCGACCGGATCGACACGAGCAAGCCCCACCCCGCCCGGATGTACGACTACTTCCTCGGCGGGAAGGACAACTACGAGGTCGACCAGCTGGCCGCCGAGCAGTTCATGAAGGCGGCGCCCGAGGTGCGCGAGGGAGTTCTGGCCAACCGGCACTTCATGCACCGCGCGGTGCGGCACGTGGTGGCCGAGGGCGGGATCCGCCAGATACTCGACATCGGCACGGGCCTGCCCACCGAACCCAACGTGCACCAGATCGCGCGGTCGATCGCCCCGGAGACCCGGGTCGCCTACGTCGACAACGACCCCATCGTCGCGACGCACTCGAGGGCCCTGTCGGACGACCCGGACACCACCGTCGTCCTGGCCGACCTGCGCGATCCGGTCGCGATTCTCGACCATCCCGAGGTGCGCGCGGTCATCGACTTCGGCCGGCCGGTGGCACTGCTGCTGGTGGCCGTCGTGCACTTCGTCGCCGACGCGGAGGACCCGGCGGGCATCGTCGCCACCCTGCGCGACGCGCTGCCGGCCGGTTCCTACCTCGTCCTGTCGCACGCGACGGGTGACGTCCACGAGGACCGGCGCGAGGACGCTGCGGCCGTCTACAAGAATGCCACCGCGTCCCTCAACCTGCGTTCGCACACCACGGTGCTCGACCTGTTCGGCGACTTCGCGATGGTCGAGCCGGGGCTGGTCCGGGTCACCGACTGGCGCCCCGAGGAGGTACGGCGCCCCGACGCCCCGCCGATCGGCATCTACGGCGGAGTGGCGCGCAAGGGCGCCTGACGACGGCGGCCCTAGCCCTTCTGCTCCACCCGAACCCAGTCCACCTCCGCCCGCACTCCCCCGGCCGCGATCCGGTCCACGCTGGACTGCGGCAGGCCCCAGTACGGGGTGGTGACCTTGTTCCAGCCGGCCGGGTAGGCGCCGCCGAGGGCCAGGTTGAGGATCACGTACTGGTTGTGGTCGAAGACCCAGGCGCCGCGCGTGGATTCGAGCTTGTTGCGGGTCGTCTCATGGACGAGGCGGTCGTCGACGGAGAATTTCATGCCGGTCGGGGTCCACTCCACCGCGTAGGTGTGCCACTGGTCGGCGCGGCCGCCGTTCGGGTAGGTCTGGCGTGCACCGATGTTGCCGTCGGCCGAGTAGCCGGGGCCGTGCAGGGCGGTGCTGGTCCAGTCGCCGTAGCCGATGTTCTCCATGATGTCGGTCTCGCCGGAGGCCGGCCAGGACACCGTGGGATCGTCGACGTTGCTGCCGAGGAGCCAGAAGGCGGGCCAGAACCCGTCACCGACCGGGAGCTTCATACGGGCGCTGACCCGGCCGTAGGTGAAGTCGAACCGGGTGTTGGTGTCGATGCGGCCGGAGGTGAAGTCGTAGGTGCCGCCGCCGGCCTTGGTGCAGCCCTTGCAGTGCTTGGCCTCGAGAACCAGACTGCCGTTCTCCTGGCGGATGTTGTCCGTGGAGTCGACGTACGCCTGGGACTCGCCGTTGACCGAGCCCATCTCCGTGCCGGTGCGGACCACGCGCCACTTGGCGCGGTCGAGGGAGGCGGTGGTGAAGTCGTCGAAGAACGTGGTGCGGTACGAGCCCGGCTGTTCCGCCGGGAGCGCCGGGTAGGCCGCCGCCGCGCTGCCGCCGGTGCCCCAGACCTCGAACTCGTAGAGGGAGTAGCCGAACTGGGCGGTCGCGGGAGCCGGGTTGTAGAAGGAGCGCCGCTCTTTGCCGAGCATGCGGACGTAGCGGCCGGTGGCCGGCTGCGGGAGCCGGACCGAGTCGTGCAGGCCCGCCGCCTCGCCCGGGGACTTCACATTGGCGCGGCGGGACGCCACTTCGGAGGCCGAGGGGCGGTAGACCGTGCGCCAGGTGCGGTTGTCGTCGGAGATCTGGAGTTCGTAGTCGACGGCGTAGGCGGCCTCCCAGTAGAGGTCGACCGTGTCGACGGTGGAGCGTGCGCCGAGGTCGACGGAGACCCAGCGGTCGGCGTTCCAGTCGCTCGACCAGCGGGACTGGTCCGCCTTGAGGTCGGCCGGCCGCCCGCCGTCGGTGACGAACGCCGGTGAGTTGCCCGCGTGTTGGTAGTAGTTCGCGTAGGCGGGGTGGTTGAGGGCGAGGTTGGTGCGGGTCGTCGACGCGGGGGCGGGTTCACCGCCGTAGACCTTGAAGGAGTAGAGGGAGTAGCCCCACGGGGTGGCGCGTTCCACGCCGCGCATCCGGACATAGCGGCCGGTGACGTCCTGGGGGTAGGTGTGGGCCGTGACCGAGCCGCCGGTGCCGTCGGTCTCCGTGTAGAAGGGGGTCCAGTCGGTGCCGTTCCTGGAGACCTCGAGGACGTAGCGCTTGCCGTAGGCGGCCTCCCAGTCGAGGACGACGCGGTCGACGCGGATCGTGGTGCCGAGGTCCAGGCGGATCCAGGCGTTGTCGGCGAAGTCGCTGGACCAACGGGTGGCGCCGTTGCCGTCGAAGGCGAGGCCGGGGGCGACGCCCGCGTTCTCGCTGCCGGAGGCGGTGGCCCCGGCCGGGTTCGCCGCGTACGCGGCGGCCGCGCGGTCGGTGTCCCAGGCGGCGGCCGCGGCGTGCGGCCCGGCGGTGGGGGCGGCGACGGCGGGGCCCGCGGTCAGTACGGCCGCCGTGGTGAGGGCGGTGAGGAGGAGGCGTGGGGTACGGGATGACATGCGGCTCTCCTTGGGAGGGAGGGTGGGGCGCCGGTTCCCCGCGGGATCTCACTGAGTGACGCGTTCATGACATGCACGGACGGACATGCACGGACGAAGGCGGCCCCGGTGGGCGCGGACGACCGTCCGTCCGCGCCCACCGGTCACATCAGGCCGCTCGCCGTGCGCGGTCCGCGTGGCCGCGGATGATGTCCGCGTACCGGTGACCGGAGCCCTTGATGGTGCGGGCCTGGGTCTCGTAGTCGACGTGGACGAGGCCGAAGCGCTTGTCGTAGCCGTACGCCCACTCGAAGTTGTCCAGCAGCGACCAGGCGAAGTACCCGGCCAGCGGGGCGCCCTTGCGGGCGGCCGAGGCGCAGGCCGCGAGATGGGCGGCGAGGTAGTCCTGGCGCTCCGGGTCGTCGATCGTGCCGTCGGGGCGGACGACGTCGGGGAAGGACGAGCCGTTCTCGGTGATGTACAGCCTGCGCGCGCCGTAGTCGTCGGTCAGGCGCAGCAGCAGGTCCTCGATGCCGCTCGCGTCGATCTCCCAGTCCATGCCGGTGCGCGGGACGCCGTCGCGGCGGACGGTGCGGACGCGGGGGGCCGGGCCGGTGGGGTCGTCGGCGACGGTCTGCGGGAAGTAGTAGTTCAGGCCGAGCCAGTCCAGGTCGGCGCCGATCAGCTTCATGTCGCCCTCCTGTTCGGGGAGTTCGACGCCGTACACCTCGCGCATGTCCTCGGGGAAGCCGCGGCCGTGGACCGGGTCCAGCCACCAGCGGTTGGTGTGGCCGTCCATGCGGCGGGCCGCCGCCAGGTCCTCCTCGCGGTCACTGGCCGCGTGGATGGTGGAGAGGTTGTTGACGATGCCGACCTGGGCGTCCGGGGCGGCCGAGCGGATCGCCTGCATCGCCAGGCCGTGGCCGAGGAGCAGGTGGTAGGAGGCGCGCACCGCCGCCGTCAGGTCGGTCAGGCCGGGGGCCATGACGCCTTCGAGGTGGCCGATCCAGGCCGAGCAGAGGGGCTCGTTGAGGGTGGCCCAGTGGCCGACGCGGTCGCCGAGGCGTTCGGCGACGACGGAGGCGTACGAAGCGAAGTGCTCGGCGGTGGAGCGCTCCTGCCAGCCGCGGACCCGGTCCTGGAGCGCCTGCGGGAGGTCCCAGTGGTAGAGGGTGACGGACGGGGTGATGCCCGCCTCGAGCAGGCCGTCGATCAACTCGTCGTAGAAGGCGAGGCCCTTGGCGTTGACCGGTCCGTCGCCGCCCGGCACCACGCGCGGCCAGGCGATGGACAGACGGTAGGCGTTGGTGCCGAGCCGGCGCATCAGGTCGATGTCCTCGCGCCAGCGGTGGTAGTGGTCGCAGGCGACGTCGCCGTGGTCGTCGTTGTCGATCTTTCCCGGGGTGTGGGAGAAGGTGTCCCAGATCGACGGTGAACGGCCGTCCGCCGCCACGGCTCCCTCGATCTGGTACGCCGATGTGGCCGTGCCCCACAGGAAGTCGTGCGGGAGTGCGGCGAAGTCGATGCTCACGTAGGTCCTTTCGTTCTGTTCGGGGAGGATCTGTTCGGGACGGACGGTCACTTGACCGCGCCCGCGGTCAGTCCGGCCACCAGATAGCGCTGGAGCAGCAGGAAGCCGGCCACCACGGGGATGCTCACCACCAGCGACGCGGCCATGATCTGGTTCCAGTACACGTCGTTCTGGGTGGAGTAGCCCTGGAGGCCGACGGCGAGGGTGCGGGTGGCGTCGTTGGTCATGACGGAGGCGAAGAGGACCTCGCCCCAGGCGGTCATGAAGGCGTAGACGGCGACCGCGACGATGCCGGGAATGGCCGCCGGGACCACGACCTTGATCAGCGCCTTGAGCGGGCCGCAGCCGTCGACGAGGGCCGCCTCGTCCAAGTCCCTCGGCACCGAGTCGAAGTAGCCGATCAGCATCCAGATGGAGAAGGGGAGGGAGAAGGTCAGATAGGTGAGGATCAGTCCGCCGCGGGAGCCGAACAGGGCGATTCCGGTGGCGTTTCCGATGTTCACGTAGATGAGGAAGAGGGGCAGCAGGAAGAGGATGCCCGGGAACATCTGCGTGGACAGGACGGTCACCGAGAAGATCCGCTTGCCCCGGAACTCGTAGCGGCTGACCGCGTACGCGGCGAACACCGCGATCACGACCGAGCAGACGGTCGCCACGCCCGCCACGATCAGGGAGTTCACGAAGTACTTCGCCAGCGGGACCGTCGACCAGATGTCGATGTACGGGCGGATCGTCAGACCGGTGGGCAGCCAGCGGAACGCGCCGGTGACGTCCTCCAGCGGTTTGAGCGAGCTGGAGACCATGACGTACACCGGCAGCAGCACGAAGCCGGTGAGCAGGGTCAGGAAGACACGGCGCGTCCACAGGAAGGACGCCGGTACGGCCATCGGGGACCGGGGTGCGGCCGTACGGGACCGGGGTGCGGCCGTCTTGGTGCTAGACACGGGCGGACCTCCGCCGTTCGCGCGACGTCAGGAACAGGTACACGCCCGTCACGACGAGCAGGAAGAGCAGCAGCAGGACCGACATGGCGGAGCCGGTGCCGAAGTTCCAGGTGACGAACGACGACTGGTAGATGTGGATGGAGATCAGGTCGGCGGCCTCGGGGGCGGCCTTGCCGAACAGCACGTACGGCGTGTTGAAGTCGTTGAAGGTCCACAGGAACAGCACCAGGACCAGTACCTGGTTGACCGGGCGCAGCGACGGCAGGGTGATGCGGCGGATCTGCTGCCAGACGCCGGCGCCGTCCAGCGAGGCGGCCTCGTACAGCTCCTTGGGGATGTTCTGCAGGCCGGCCATGACGATGAGGAACGCGAACGGCCAGCCCTTCCACACCGATACGACGAGCAGCGCGATGAAGCTGTTGTCGCCGATCAGCCAGAAGGAGGGCTTGTCGGTGAGGCCGAGCTGGTCGTGCAGGACGTGGTTCACCAGGCCGTTGTCGTGCTGGAACATGAACGCCCAGGTGATGACGGCCGCGTAGACCGGCAGGGCGTACGGCACCAGGAAGACGGCCCGGAGCAGGCCCCGGCCGCGGAAGGTGTCCTGCATGCAGATCGCCGCGACCGTGCCGATGAACCAGCACAGGCCGACGGACAGCAGCGTGAACGCGCAGGTGACGAGGAAGGAGTGGAGCAGCGCCTCACCGACCGGGGCGCTGAAGTCCACCGACATCCGGTAGTTGTCGAGGGCGGTCCAGGGCGCCGTGGTCCAGTCCCGGATGTAGAACTGGGTGAGCTCCTTGAAGCTCATCACGATGCCGATGACCATCGGCACCAGGTGGACGAGGAGTTCGAGCAGCAGGGCCGGCAGGAGGAGCAGGTAGGGCAGTCCGATGCGGCGGATCCGCCCGGTGCGGCGGCGGGGTCCGCGCGCCGCACCGGGGGAGTTCTTGCCGACCGTCCGCCCGTCCGGCCCCGCCGGGGCGGTCGTGGTGGTCATGGAGAGGTCCGTGTCCGTGTCGGAGTCGGGTGGGCGGTCACTTGGCCGGCATCTGCTGCTGCGCCTTGGCGAGCTTGGCCTTCACCGACTCGGTGGTCACCTCGCGGCCGGCGGCGGCGTCGGCGAACAGTTCCTTCACGGCCGTACCGACCGCCGTCTCGAACTGCGACTCGTCCGGCACCTGCGGCAGCGCGGCGGCGCTGGTGGCGAGCGTCTCCCGCAGTACGCCGGTGGCCTGGGTGTTGAACGCCGCGTCGGACTGGGCGGCCTTGACCGGCGGGATGGAGCCGTAGGCCTTGTTGAGGATCTTCTGCTCGGCGTCGCTGGTCATGAACTTCACGAACTTCGTGGCGCCGTCGACGTTGTCGGTGTTCTTGAACACGGCCATGTTGATGCCGGCGACCATGGAGTTGGTGCTCTCGCCGGTGCCGGGGGTGCCGGAAGCGACCGGGGCGGGGGCGACGCCCCACTGGTCGTCCTTCATGCCCATGGTCTTGAAGGTGGCCGAGGCGGTCTGCCAGAGCACCATCGCCGTCTTGCCCTTGGCGAAGTCGCTGAGGGACTGGTTCTGCGCGTATTCGGCGTTGCCCGGGGCGATGACCTTGTCCTTGGCCATCAGGTCGACGTACTGCTTGACGGCGGCGACGGCGCCGTCGGAGGTGAAGTCGGGCTTGCCGTCGGCGGTGAAGAAGTCGGCGCCGTGCTGTTTGCCGAGGACGAAGATCTGGTGGATGTTGTTCGACAGGTTGGAACCCTCGGCACCGAGGCCCCACTTGCCGTCCTTGGAGATCTTCTTGCCGGTCTCGACCAGCTCGTCCCAGGTGGCCGGCGGCTTGGTGACGCCCGCGTCGGCGAACATCTGCTTGTTGTAGTAGAGCGCGTAGGCCATCGAGTACAGCGGCACCGCGGCCGGGTCCTGGCCCTCGACGCCGGTCGAGCCGAGCGCGGAGTCGACGAAGCGGTCCTTGCCGCCGATCTTGTCGAAGTTCTTGGCGTCCCAGGGCAGCAGCGCGCCGGTGGCCTGCAGGGAGGCGCTCCAGGTGTTGCCGATGTTCAGGACGTCGGGGCCCTGGCCGGAGGTGGTGGCGGTGAGGATCCGGTTGAGCAGGTCGGACCAGGGCACGACCTCCAGCTTCACCTTGATCCCGGTCTCCTTCTCGAACTTGTCGAGCTCCGGCTGGAGGACCTTCTTGTCGATCTCGACGCTGGCGCCCTGGTTGGAGGCCCAGTAGGTGAGTTCCTTCGGCGAGTCGTTGGACCCGCCGCCCGTCGACGAGCCCCCGCCGCAGGCCGAGGCGGCGAGTGCGAGAGACATGGTGACGGCGCCTATGGCTGCGGCTCGGATGCTGCGCATGGCTTCTGGGTCCCTTTCCGGGAGGCGAGAAGTCAGAGGCCGGCTTCCGGAAACGACACCCCGTTCGCGCCCCGAAGCCCCTCATGGCTTAATTTAGGACGTGAGTTAAACCTCAAGAGAAGGACACGTCAAGGTGTCGCGCACGGTCGGACGCCGGCTGTGGGCCCACGGAGGAGGGGCGCAATGGCCAGAGAGACCGGACGCACCGTCCGTGACCTGCGGCGGGACAACCGCACCGCCGTTCTGCAACGGTTGTATTTCGACGGGCCGATGAGCAGGCTCGCGCTGGGTTCCGCCGCCGGGATGAGTTCGGGTTCCGTCAGCAACGTCGTCGCCGAACTCCTCGCCGAGGGGCTGGTGGAGGAGGCGGGCAGCCTCGGCGCGGACGGCGGCCGGCCGCGCACACTGGTCCGCGTCGTGGCGGACCGGGGGCGGCTGATCGGGGTCGATGTGGGTGAAACCCGGGTGCGCGTCGAGCTGTTCGATCTCTCGATGCGCGAACTGGCGCGTGCGGAGCGGCTGTTGCCCGGTCATGGGAAGCGGTCGTACGACGTCGGCGTGGTCGCCGGTCATATCCTCGACGGTGTCGTGGAGGTGCTGGGCGCGGCGGGGGCGGGGGGCGGTGAGCTGCTGGGCGTGGGCATCGGGGTGCCCGGGATCGTCGAGCAGACCTCGGACGGTCCCCTGGTGCACGGGCAGACCGTCGGCTGGGACGCCGTGCCACTGGAGCGGCTGCTGCGGGCGCCGGGGCGGCTGCCCTCCGGTCTGCCGGTGTTCATCGACAACGGGGCGAGGACGCTGGGGCAGGCCGAGATGTGGTTCGGCGGGGGGCGCGGGGCGCGCGACGCGGTGGTGGTGCTGTTCGGTTCGGGGGTCGGGGCGTGTGTCGTCGCCGACGAGCTGGCGGGGGGCCGGGCTGTGGAGTGGGGGCATCTGACGGTACGGGTGCGGGGGCGCCGGTGCCGTTGTGGTGCGCGGGGGTGTCTGGAGGCGTACGCGGGCGCGGAGGCGCTCGTCGCGCGGTGGCGGGAGGCGGGGGGCCGGCCGCCGGACGGGGTGGACGAGGAGGGGGCGCTGACGGCGTTGCTGGCGGAGGGGGCGGCGGGCGATGGGGTGGCGGTGGGGGTGCTGGAGGAGACGGCGGAGTATCTGGGGGCGGGGCTGGCCGACCTGATCAATCTCTTCCAGCCCGAGCGGATCCTGGTCGGCGGGTGGGCGGGGCTGCAGCTGGGGGCACGGTTCCTGGAGAGTGTGCGGCGGCATGCGCTGGCGTACGCGCTGCGGCGGCCCGCCGCACGGGTCGACATCGTGCTCGGCCGGCTGGGGCCGGACGCGGTGACGGTGGGCGCGGCGATTCTTCCGCTCGCGGACTTCTTCGCCCGCGGGGGCCGGCGGGCGCCCATGCCTCCGGCGCCGGCACCGGCGTGGCGGGCGGCACTCGGGGAGCGACTGGCGTCGCCGGCTGTGGTGAGCGGGGGCGGCGCGGTGGAGTGAGGGCGGGCTGTCGAGCACCGCGCGTTCACGGTGCCCCGGGGCGCGCGGGAGTGAGGGCCCGCTGGGGGGGGTGCCCCACGCCACGGGACCCGGGCCGCGCGAGTGTGAGGGCCCGCTGGGAGGTGCCGCTGCGCCCACCCGTGCCGCCCCAGCGGCACGACTGCCCGCAGTTGAGCGGCCGGGCGCCTCTCACACACCGCACCGACAGCACCCCAGGGGCGCGGGGAACTGCGCGACCGGCCACCCACCACCCGCAGTCGAGCGACAGGGCCACCTCACGCACACCGCAGGGAACTGCGCGGCCGGCCACCAAGCATCCGCTGCCGGGGTGAGAGGCGGGGCCGCCCCGGCGCCGGGGCCCGCTGCCGAGCGTTACGCGGAGTCGCGTACCACCAGTTCCGGGTCGAAGATCACTGATGTGGCGTCCGTGCGGCGGCCGGCGATGTGATCGTCGAGGAGACTGGCCATCGTCGACGCCATCTCCTCCACCGGCTGCCGCACCGTCGTCAGCCGGGGCCGGCACGTGACCGCGACACTCGAATCGTCGAAGCCGACGACCGCCACGTCCCGCGGCACCCGGCGCCCCTGGTCGCGCAGGACCTGGATCGCCCCCTGGGCCATCAGGTCGTTCGCCGTGAACACCCCGTCGACGTCGGGGTGTTGGGCGAGCAGCGACGCCATCGCCGACATCCCGCTGTCGACCGTGAACCCGCCCTCGGCGACCGGCACGTACGGGTCCCCGTGCCGGGCCAGGGTGTCCCGGAACCCGGCGAGGCGTTCCTGGCTCGCGGCGACCGCGAGCGGACCGGTGACGGTCGCGATCCGGCGGCAGCCGCGCGCCAGCAGATGCTCGGCGGCGAGCCGGCCGCCCTCACGATGGGCGAGGTCGACGTAGCTGAGCGGCACCGGACGCCCGGGCCGGGCGAACAGCACCGCTGGCAGCCGGGCGTCGGCGAGCAGCGCGGGCAGCGGGTCGTCGTGGTGGGTGGAGACCACGAGGGCGCCGTCCGCGCCGCCCTGGCGGAGGTAGGACACGACCTCCTGACGGCTCTCGGGCGTCTCGGCGAACATCAGCACCGGGTGCATTCCGCGCGGCCGCAGCCGTCCGACCACACCGCCGACGACGCGGCCGAAGAAGGGGTCGGCGAACACCCGCGTGGCGAAGGCGTTCTGCTCCGTGTCGGAGGAGTCCCCCGCGCCGGAGACGACCAGCGCCACGGTCGTGGTGCGCCGGGTCACCAGCTGCCGGGCCGCCTGGTTGGGGGTGTAGCCGGTGCGTTCGATGGCCCGGCGGACCAGGTCCTGGATGCCGGGGTCCACGTTGCGGACGCCGTTGACCACCCGGGACACGGTGGCCCGGGAGACGCCGGCCTCCCGGGCCACGTCCTCCAGGGTCGGGGCCTGTCTGCTCATGACGGCACTTTAACCGCCGGGCCCGCACGCCCGGTAGAGCGCTCTCCCGCACCCCGCCCTTGCCGGAGGGCGCCGCCCCGGCCCACGGACGTGGGCCTCCCCCGCAGGCTCCGGCCCGGCGGGACGCGCTCCGGAGCCCTCCTGGCCGCCGGGCCCGCCCCGGTATACGCACCACCGACCCCGCCCGCCCCGCAGGGCCGCGCTCCCCGGCCCGCCCCGGTGCACCTGCCTACGCCGGGCCCCGCCCGCCCCGTCCACCGCGTCACGCCGACGCGCGGACCTCCGCCGCCAGCGGCAGCTCCCCCGCCGAGCGGCCCGCCATTACCCGGCACGGGCCCGGTTCGACCTGCCAGGTGTGGTGCTCCACCGACCAGTGCCGCAGTGCCCGCGCCGGGAGCCGTACCCGTGCCGTCACCGTCTCCCCCGGACCGGCGTGCACGGCCGCGTACCCGGCGAGCCACCGTTCGGGGCGGTCGACCGGGCCGGGCGGCCGGGCGAGATAGACCTGGACGACCTCCCGGCCCGCCCGCTCACCGGTGTTGCGTACCCGCACCGTCACCGTCAGGTCCTCCCCCGTCCGCCAGACAGGCGGCACACGCAACTCCTCGTACGACCATGTCGTATAGCCGAGGCCGTGCCCGAACCAGTAGGCGGGCGCCCGGTGCTGACGCAGCCAGCCCCGGTAGCCGACGTGCAGGCCCTCGTCGTACGGGAGCCGGCCGTCGGCCGGGCGGGTGCGGGTGACGGGGGCGTCGGCGAGGACGGCCGGCCAGGTGGTGGGCAGCCGGCCGCCCGGCTCGGCGCGTCCGAAGAGCACGTCGGCCACCCCTGCGCCGCCCTCCTGCCCGGGGAACCAGGCCAGCAGGACCGCGCCCGCCGCCTCCCGCCACGGCATCTCGACGGGCCCGCCGCTGTTGACCACGGCGACCGTGCGCGGATTGGCGGCGGCGACGGCGTGGACGAGCGCGTCCTGGCCGGCGCCGAGAGCGAGGCCGGTCCGGTCGTAGCCCTCGGACTCACCGTGTTCGGTCGTGCCGACGACCACGATCGCCGCGTCCGCCTCCCGCGCCGCACGGGCCGCCCCGGCCAGCGACGCGGCGGTGTCCGGGGCCGGCGGGGCGGCGCTGACGACGGTCGCGCGGCCGGTGCCCGGCGCCAGTTCACGGCGGGCCACCAGCAGCACGTCCCGGCCGGCCACCAACTCGGCGGCGGCATACCGGGCGGGCGGGTTCACGTGGACGACCGCCGGATCGTCGGTCGCGGGCGGGTACCGCCCGTCCAGGAGCACCCGCCCGTCCAGGGCCAGGCTCATCCGCCCGAAGCCCGCGACGCCGAGCGTCCAGCGGCCCCCGGTGCGGGGACGCAGCCGGGCACTGATCTCGACGGTGCGCGCGCCCGGCACCGGGCGCGGCTCCAGCAGCCGTCCGCCGCCCCGCCGTTCGGCGTACAGTTCGGCGCCGTCGGCGTCGAGTACGCGCAGCAGCACTCCGGGCAGGCCGGAGCGCGGGTCGGCGCACATCGAGGCGTCCAGGGCGGGCGCGGGGCCGTCCGGACGGGGGCCGGGGACGTGGACGACGCGGGCGCGGCCGCGCAGTGCGGCCCGGACGCCGTCCAGGACGGACACCTCGTCCTGCGGGAAGACGCCCGCGCTGCCGCCGCCCTGGGAGCGGGTCCGTGCGGCGTGCTCCCCGATCACGGCGACCGTCCCGAGGCGGCCGGGGTCCAGGGGCAGGACGCCCCGGTTGCTCAGCAGCACCGCCCCGGCGGCGACGGCCCGCCGGGCCAGGGCCCGTACGTCCCGGGTGCGCATCGGGGCGCGGGCGGGGGGCCGTTCGTCACCGAGGGCGCCGCAGCGGGCGGCGAGCCGCAGCAGGCGCCGTACCTTGTCGTCGACGGCCGCCTCGGGCACGCCGCCGTCGGCCACCGCGCGGGCCAGGGCCTCGCCCCAGGGGCCGTCCGGCCCGGGCATGGCGAGGTCCAGCGCGGCACGCGCGGTGGGTACGGTGTCGCGCACCGCTCCCCAGTCGGAGACGACGACACCGTCGAAGCCCCATTCGCTCTTCAGCGGGTCGGCGAGCAGCCCGCTGGCGGTCATCGTGGTGCCGTCGACCGCGTTGTAGCCGGCCATCACCAGGCGTACCCCGGCGCCCACCGCGGCTTCGAAGGGCGCCAGATACACCTCCCGCAGGGCGCGTTCGCCGACGCGTACGTCGACGGTGAGCCGGTCGGTCTCGGAGTCGTTGGCCACGTAGTGCTTGGCCGTCGCGGCCACCCCGCCCGCCTGGATGCCGCGGACGAGGGCGGCGCCGATCCGGCCGGTCAGCTCCGGGTCCTCGGAGAAGCACTCGAAGTGCCGGCCGCCCAGCGGGCTGCGGTGCAGGTTGAGGTTGGGGGCGAGCAGGACGTGCACGCCCTTGCGCCGTGCCTCGGCGGCGAGGAGGCCGCCGAGGCGTTCCACGAGTGTCTCGTCCCAGGTGGCGGCGAGCGCGGTCGCGGACGGCAGCAGCACGGAGGTACTGCGCTCGTCCCACGACTGCCCGCGTACGCCCGCCGGCCCGTCCGACATCACCAACTCACGCAGTGCCACGGCCGGTTCGGCGCGGGTGCGCCAGGTCGTGGCGCCGCTGAGCAGCAGCGCGCGGGCGCGCGGGGTCAGTTTGCCCAGCAGTCGCTCGATGTCGTCCTCGCTCGTCCCCACCCGGGTCCCCGCCCTCTCTTCCCGATGCCGTGTCAGTTGTAGACGCCGAACTCGTACAGCGAGTAGCCGTAACCGGTGCCACGTGCGGTGCCGTTGACCCGGACGTAGCGGCCGGTGCCGGTGACGTCGAGGGTGTCGACACCGCCGTTGCCGTCGGTGACGGTGCGTACGGTCTGCCAGTTCTGTCCGTCGTCGGAGGTCTGGATGGTGTACGCCCGGGCGTAGGAGGTCTCCCAGTACAGCTGCACATGCCGGAAGGCGGTGCGGCTGCCGAGGTCCACGCGCAGCCACTGGGGGTCGCTCCAGTCACTGGCCCAGCGCGTGTTCGCGTCGCCGTCCACGGCGTTGGCGGCGGGGCAGGGGCAGTCGCCGTAACCCGGCTGGAACGACGAGGCGGTGGCCGGTTTGCCGAGCGCCACGTCGGTGCCGTCCACGGCGGGCGGCACGACCCGCGCGGAGAGGGTCTCCACGCCGACGTTGCCCTTGCCGTCGGTGGCCTTGACGTACAGCTTCCACACACCGGGACGCTCGGGCGCGGTGACCTTCAGCCGGCCGCCGCCCAGGTCGGTGAACGGCAGGGTGGTCAACTGCTTGCCCTGGTCGATGTAGTTGCTGTTGGCCTGTACCTCGTACGCGATCCGGTCGCCGTCCGGGTCGGTCGCCCGGGTGGTGAGCACCAGGTCCTTGCCCGCCTGCACCCGGCCCGCGTCGCCCTCGACGCCGAAGCCGGAGACCACCGGCGGTGTGTTGTCGCGCGAGGTGTCGGCGCCGTACGCCCGTTTCACCGCGTAGTACGACAGCCGCTTCTCGCCGGCCGGGAGGAGGTTGAACCAGATGCCGCCGAAGTCGTACTCGGTGCCGTAGTGGAACAGGGTCGCGCCGAGGGCGACGCCGCGGTGCCCGGTGACGCAGTTCCAGGCCTTGGTGTACCCCTCGGCCTTCGCCCGGTCGGTGGGTTCCCTCGGTACGCCGTTGGCGTCGTCCGGCACCTCCCACTCGCCGGCCGGACCGGACTCGGTGACGATGTACGGCTTCGTGTAGCCGCCCTGTTCCCAGGCGGCCCGGACGTCACAGACGGCGTCGTAGGAGTTGACGGCGTACAGGTCCAGGTCGGGGGCGTTCCTCTTGTAGTACGGCCAGGCGCCGACCCAGGCATCGGTGGAGGTCACCGGGTGGTCGGGGTCGGCGGCGTGGATCCGCTTCGTCACGTCGTTGACGAAGGTGGTGTAGGCGTCGCGCTGCCGCTCGAGTTCGTCGCCGCTGTAGCAGTTCTGCAGGCCGAGCACGGACTCGTTTCCGACGTTCCACATGAGGACGCCCGGGTGGTCCTTGTACTCCCGCACCCAGCGCGGGAACTCGGCGAGCATCTGCTCCTTGTACGCGGTGTCCGTCAGGTAGTTCACGCAGCCGCCGCTGCCCGGTCCGCCGCCGGGCTGCAGCCAGAACCCGGCGATGACCTTGACGCCGTGCGCGGCGGCGGAGTCGAGCAGGGGCCTGCTGCTCGCGTCCGTGCCCCAGGTGCGGATGGTGTTGACGCCCATGGACTTCAGGTCGGGCAGGTAGCGGTCGGCGTCGGCGACGGAGGGACCCCAGGTCAGGCCCTTGATCTGGTACGGGCTGCCGTCGACGGTCAGCTGCCAGTTGCCCTGGCCGCCGGTGACCTTCACCGTGCTGCCCGCGGCGACGGCCTGCGGGCCGGGCAGGGCGGTGAGGGCGCCGGCGGTGAGCAGGGCGGCGGTCAGGGGTGCGGTGAGTCTGCGGGCGTGTGGTCGGCTCATGTGGGGTCTCCGGGTACGGGGTGGGGGGCGGCCCGGCCGTGACAGGGCGTGGACGGCCGGACCGGCCCGTTCGGTGCGGCCGGCCCGCCCTTGCGGGGAGCCGGCCGGGGGGCGGGTTCAGGGCAGTTCGTAGCGCTCGTTCAGGGCCGCGCCGGCCTCCGGGTGGTTCTGGTCGTAGCCGCGCGCGTCGCACTGCAGACCGCCGACGACGCAGTGGTCGACCATGGCCTTCAGGGTGCGTTCGTCCCACGCGTTGAAGAAGTCGTAGTGGAACGAGTAGCTCGCGCCACTGGCCAGCCGCACCCGTGAGAGGTCGCCGTTGACCGGGAACGCCATCTTGAACTCGATCATCGGCAGGGCCACCGGGTGGGAGGCCGGGCAGATGTTGTTGTTGGTACCGGGGTTCACCACCGGATAGGCCATGTGGGCCTGGTGGTTCGGGGTGTCCAGGTTGCGGCCGTCCCAGCAGCTGGGCGCCTGGAACCGGATGTTGACCTGGACGTCACGGCGGTCGGGGCAGTCGGCCGGGAAGTCGACGTTGAAGAAGCTGTCACCGCACTCCCAGCCCTCGACGAAGCCCCGGTGGCCGCGGAACTCCTGGGCGCTCTGCATGGGGCTGCCGACGACATAGCGCAGTCCCTTGGGGAAGGGCCGCACGCTGGTGTAGTCGGTGACGCCGGCCTTGTAGTAGATGACCTGCGGACCCACCGGCAGGACCGGCCGGTCGCCGTCGTACATGGTGGGCATCCAGTACGCCGACCGGTCGCCGGGGGCGAGGCAGGTGGTGGAACCCGCGGCGAGCGAGGCCGTCGTGCTGTTCGCGTCGGTCGTCGTGTTGCCCATGAACGTGTGGTCGTGGGACTTGCCGGGCTGCTGCGGGTAGACGATCGGGTCGTCGGGCGCGGTGTGGGTGACCGAGCAGTTGGCCTGGAACTCGTGGAAGTAGCGGTGCGGCGGCTCCTTCGTGGACGGGGCGACACCGGTGACCGGCGGGTTCGCGGGGATGTAGCCGTCGCCGTCGGGGTCCTCGGGCGAGGCGGCGGTCGAGACCGCCATGGTGTGCCCGGCGGGGTGCACGGCCGGAGCGTCGGCGTCGGCACCGGCCGCGACCGTGCCGACCCCGATCGAGGTCAGCAGTAACGCGGTCGCGATCAGGGTGCCGGACAGAACTCTTGATCTCCGTGGCATGGAGACCTCCTGAGAGGGGTCGGGGAAAATCTCGGAGAGCGCTCTCCCACGGACGGAGTGTTGAGCTCCCGGCGGGAAGGTGTCAAGGGATCCGGCACAAGGATCAACAGGTCACGCGCTCACCTCACCAACGGGCGGCGTATCCACACTTGTTGAACACGGCGAAGGTTGAACGGTCATAACTCTTGACGTGTCTCGCACACGGATGAAACATGCAGACCCAGAGAGCGCTCCCCCACCCCCACATCGTTCACTTTCCGAACAAGGAGAGAGACGCCCCATGCCCGCTTCCCCCACGAACTCCCCCACACCCGAACCCTCCGGGGTACGGCGCCGGGCCCTGCTGGGCGCCGCCGCGGCCGCTCCCGTACTGGCCGCGGGCCTGTCCACGACGGCCTCCGCCGCGACCCCGGCGGGGCGCAAGAAGCCGCGCCGGCTGCGGGCCGGCGGCGATCTCGGCCCCAACGTGATCGTCTTCGACCCGTCCACGCCGGGCATCCAGGGCCGCCTTGACGAGATCTTCCGGCAGCAGGAGAGCGCCCAGTTCGGCACCGGCCGCTATCAACTCCTGTTCAAGCCGGGCACGTACAACGGGCTCAACGCCCAAATAGGCTTCTACACCTCCATCTCCGGACTGGGTCTCTCCCCCGACGACACCACCATCAACGGTGATGTGACGGTCGACGCCGGCTGGTTCGACGGCAACGCCACGCAGAACTTCTGGCGTTCGGCGGAGAACCTCGCCGTCGTCCCGGTCAACGGCACCAACCGGTGGGCGGTCGCGCAGGCGGCCCCGTTCCGGCGGATGCACGTTCGCGGCGGGCTCAACCTCGCTCCGGACGGCTACGGCTGGGCCAGCGGCGGCTACATCGCGGACAGCCGGGTCGACGGCACGGTCGGGCCGTACTCGCAGCAGCAGTGGTACACCCGCGACAGCTCGGTCGGCGGCTGGACCAACGCCGTCTGGAACATGGTGTTCTCGGGTGTCGAGGGCGCTCCCGCACAGGGCTTCCCGGAGCCGCCGTACACCACGCTCGACCGGACCCCGGTCTCCCGCGAGAAGCCGTTCCTGTACCTCGAAGGCGACCAGTACCGCGTCTTCCTGCCCGCGCTGCGCACCGACGCGCGCGGTGTCACCTGGGGCAACGGCACCCCGCGCGGCACCTCGCTGCCACTGGACCGCTTCTACGTCGCGAAGCCGGGCGACTCGGCGGCCACCCTCAACCAGGCGCTCGGCCAGGGCCTCAACCTGCTGCTCACGCCGGGGATCTACCACGTCGACCAGCCGGTCCGGGTGGACCGCGCCGGCACGGTCGTCCTGGGCCTCGGCTACGCCACCCTGATCCCCGGCAACGGTGTCACCGCCCTCAAGGTCGCCGACGTCGACGGCGTACGCCTCGCGGGCTTCCTCATCGACGCCGGGCCCGTCAACTCGCCCGTCCTGCTGGAGGTCGGCCCGGACGGCGCCTCCCGGAACCACTCCGCCGACCCCGTCACCGTGCAGGACGTCTTCCTCCGCGTCGGCGGGGCCGGCCCCGGCAGGGCGACCACCGCGATGGTGGTCAACGCCCGGCACACCATCGTCGACCACACCTGGGTCTGGCGCGCCGACCACGGCGACGGCGTCGGCTGGGAGACCAACCGCTGCGACTACGGCGTCGTCGTCAACGGCCACGACGTCCTCGCCACCGGCCTGTTCGTCGAGCACTTCAACAAGTACGACGTGCAGTGGAACGGCGAACGCGGCCGCACGGTCTTCTTCCAGAACGAGAAGGCCTACGACGCCCCCGACCAGGCCGCCGTGCAGAACGGCTCGATCAAGGGCTACGCGGCCTACAAGGTCGGCGACCACGTCACCACCCACGAGGGCTGGGGCATGGGCAGTTACTGCTACTACAACGTGAACCCGGGCATCGTCCAGCACCACGGCTTCGCCGCGCCGAACCGGCCGGACGTGCGCTTCCACGGACTGCTGGTGGTGTCGCTGAGCGGCAACGGGCAGTACGAGTGCGTCATCAACGACACCGGTTCCCCGACGTCCGGCACCGACACGGTGCCCTCCAAGGTGGTGTCGTACCCCTGATCCCGCCGCCGGGGGGCATGCCCCGACCGAACGCCGGCGGTCGGGTGTGCTCGTACGGCGACGGTGGCGGCCCCTCCCGGCTGAGTTGCGGGAGGGGCCGCCGTCCACGCGTTACCGCGTGGGCGCGGGCGCGTAGCCGGTGGGCCGGGTGGTGAAGGTGCCTCGGCCCTGGGTGCGGCTGCGCAACCGGGTCGCGTAGCCGAACAGTTCGGCCAGCGGCACGGTCGCGGTGACGACCGTGGCACCCGCCCGGGTGACCGAGCCGGTCACCCGGCCGCGGCGCGCGGCAAGATCACCGAGCACCCCGCCGACCGAGTCCTCGGGCACGGTGACGGTGACCTCGACGACGGGTTCCAGCAGGACCATCGCGCAGGCCCGCAGGGCGTCCCGGAGTCCCAGCCGTCCGGCCGTGCGGAACGCCGTGTCCGACGAGTCCTTCACATGGGTCGAACCGTCGGTGAGCGTGACGCGGAGCCCGGTCACCGGATGGCCGCCCAGGGGCCCTTCGGCCAGGGCGTCCCGGCAGCCGGCCTCGACCGCGCGGACGTACTCCTGCGGGACCCGGCCGCCGACGACCGCCGAACGGAACCCGAACCCGGACTCCGGGGAGTCCAGCGGCTCGACGTCCAGCACGACATGGGCGAACTGCCCCGCCCCGCCGTCCTGTTTGACGTGCCGGTACACGAACCCGGACACTCCCCGGCCCACCGTCTCCCGGTGACTCACCCGGGGGCGGCCGACGTTCACACCCAGCCCGTGCTCACGCCGGACCTTCTCCGCCGCGACCTCCAGGTGAAGTTCGCCCATGCCGGACAGCACCGTCTGCCCGGTCTCCGGGTCGGTGCGCACGACCAGCGAGGGGTCCTCCTCGGCGAGCCGCGCGAGCGCCGACGCCAGACGCCCGGTGTCGGTGCCCTTCAGTGCCTCGACGGCCACGGAGACGACCGGTTCGGCGACCCCCGGGGGTTCCAGGACCAGCGGGTTCTCCGGTGCGCACAGGGTGGCGCCGGGGCGGGCGGACTTCAGCCCGATCACGGCGACGATGTCCCCGGCGACGGCCCGGTCCAGCCGGTCGTGCCGGTCGGCCTGGACGCGCAGGATGCGGGCGACGCGCTCGGAGCGGCGTGCGGTGGCGTCCCATACCGTGTCTCCCTTCTCGATCGTTCCCGAGTACACCCGCAGATAGGTCAGCCGCCCGGTGGCGGTCGCGTTCACCTTGAACGCGAGGGCCGCGAGCGGTGCCGCCGGGTCGGCGGCCCGCCGCTGTTCGCCGCCGTCGCGGTCCGTGCCGTGCACCGGCGGCACGTCGAGCGGCGACGGCAGGTAGGCGAGTACGGCGTCCAGCAGCGGTTCGACACCGCGGTTGCGGTAGGCGGAGCCGCACAGGACGACGACGGCGTCACCGCGGTGGGTGAGGTCCCGCAGCGCGGCGGCGAGCGTGGCGTCGCCGAGCGTGCCGGTGTCGCAGAACTCCTCCAGCGCGCCCGGATGCCGTTCGGCGACGGTCTCCTCCAGCAGCCGGCGCCGTGTGCGCGCCTCCTCGCGCAGTTCGTCCGGCACGGGTGCCGCGTCGTCGGCCTTGCCCTCGTCGGTCCAGGTCAGGGCACGCATGCGCAGCAGGTCGACGACGCCGGTGAAGGTGTCCTCCGCGCCCATGGGCAGCTGCACCGCCAGGGGTACGGGGTGCAGCCGCTCCCGGATGGAGGCGACGGCGGCGTCCAGGTCGGCGCCGGCCCGGTCCATCTTGTTGACGAACGCGATCCGCGGCACACCGTGCCGGTCCGCCTGCCGCCACACCGACTCGCTCTGCGGCTCCACACCGGCGACCGCGTCGAACACGGCCACCGCGCCGTCGAGGACGCGCAGGGAACGCTCCACCTCGTCGGCGAAGTCGACATGGCCCGGGGTGTCGATGAGGTTGATCCGGTGACCGTCCCAGGCGCAGCTGACGGCGGCGGCGAAGATGGTGATGCCCCGGTCGCGTTCCTGCGGGTCGAAGTCGGTGACGGTGGTGCCGTCATGGACCTCGCCGCGCTTGTAGGTGGTGCCGGTGGCGAACAGGATCCGCTCGGTGACGGTGGTCTTGCCGGCGTCGACGTGGGCGAGGATGCCCAGGTTGCGGACGGTGGCGAGGGGGTTGGTGCGCATGGCCCGTGGCCTTTCGGATGTTTCCGGAAAAGGGCTGCGCGATTCCCGGCGCACGCGTCGTACGCCCCTCGATCGGTCGGGGCGTCGAAGGTCAGACGTGCGTCACGGGCATCCGGTGCCGGCCGCGCGGCGGGCGCCGGACGGCGGGAGACACCAGGATCACCACGGACCGGCGGGACCGGGAACGGGGAGCGGCGGCGGTGGCGTGGTCGCGCACGGCTGTACCCCCCTCAACGGTCGTGGAAGCGCGCCCCGTTGGCGGGCGGCGCCTGTGCGGTGAGTGTAGGGAACGCCGTGGTGGCCGGGCCACGCCTTTTCCCCCGGGCCCCAGCCGCGGCTGCCCCGTCGCGGACGCCTGATCGCATCAACGATCAACAAACCCTGGAGTCCTGGGTTCCAGAACGTCAAGATGTCCTTACACTGCGGCAGAGGCATGGGTGGTCGTTCTCCCATGACAGGACCAGGAGTGGTGCTCGTGGAAGCGCGTGAAATGGGGGTCCTCGGGCTGTCCGCCGCCGAGGAGCACGTCTACCGGCACCTGCTGCGGAACCCCGGTGCCCCCTTGGACGACGCGCACATCCTGTTGAGACACAGCGCGGAGGCCGTACGGGGCGCCGTGGAGCGGCTGCGCGCGCTGCACATCGTCCGCGAGGACGACGGGACGGTCTGGGCCGCCGAGCCGCAGCTCGTCGTGGCCCGGCTCGCGGAGCAGCGTCTGGAGGACCTCTACGGGGAGATACGCGTCCTCACCCATCTCGGCCCGATCATCGACGCGTTGACGCGTGACATGCCCGCCACGGCGACCGCGGAGACCGTGCCCACCGTCGAGCGGATCACCGATGTGAAGGAGATCCGCACCCGTCTCGACGAGCTCTCCTTCTTCGCCCGCACCGAGGTGCTCTCCGCCGAGCCCTACGATGCGCTGAGCGTCGAGAACATCGAGCACGCGCGTCCGCTGGACATGCGCTGTCTGCGACGCGGCGTCGTCATCCGCAACCTGGTGCGTCCCGAGGCGCTGGAGGACCCGCCGACCGTCGCGTATCTGACGGAGCTCGCCGTGGCCGGTGCCCAGATCCGGGTCTCGGGTGAGCTCACCGAGCTGATGCTGGTGTACGACCAGCACACCGCGCTGGTGCCGATCGATCCGCAGGACACGTCGAAGGGCGCGCTGTGCGCCCGGGAGTCCGGGATCGTCACCAACATCATCCGGCACTTCGAGCGGCTGTGGGACTCCGCCGACGTGTTCAGTCCCCTGACCGGTCTCGTGGAGTCCGCGGGCACCGAACCGTCGGAGGCCCAGCGGACGGTACTCGCGGCCATGTGCTCGGTCGGTACGGACGAGGCCGGCGCCCGTGCCAGCGGGATGGCCCTGCGCACCTACCGGCGTCACATCTCCGCCCTGATGCAGCTCCTGGGCGCGGAGAACCGGGCGCACGCCGCCCTGCTCGCACGCGAGCGCGGCTGGATATGACACCCCCGCGCCGCTGGGCCCGCGCCGTTCGGGCGCGGGCTGGCGTGTCGCCTACTCCTTGCACTCCTCCGGGTCGGCCGGCCACTGCATACCGCCCTGCCAGCCGTTCGCCGGGCCCCGGCAGGTCTCCTTCGGCGGGCCGTCGGCGGTGAGCGGTGTCCGGGCCGGACCGTCCGACTGCCCCGCTCCCACGGCCACTCCGGTCACGGCCAGGGCGGCCACGGCCGCTCCCGCGAGTGCCGAGCGCACCACTACGGCTCTGTTCCTCACAACGTCCCCCTCGTCGTCCGAACCGCTGCTCACTCCGGTCATGTCATGGTCCGGCCGGCCGGTCGGGCCGCAGCGGCATCAGGGAGTCTGGCACGCGGCGGGCCGGGCGGACTCCGTCGCACCGGGCAGCCTCCTGCCAGCAGCGCGGCAGCATCCTGCCGGTCCGGCCGGGAGACCGCTCGGTGGCTCGGCGGTGGACCCACGCGTCCTCGGCGAAGCGCTCGAACGCGGACTCGGTCCCGTCCCCGGTATCCCGTCGGTCGGGGGAGCGGGCCGGCTGCCGCTCCGGCCGGGACGGGGCCATCGGTCCGCCGGAACGCGGATGCCGTTCAACCGCCGACGGGCAGCGGTCGGACGGCCGGCGTGGCCCTGGACACCTTTGACACGCACGAGGGGCCGGAAGCACGCTGCCGCCCCGGCTCACCTGCCGAGCCCGGCCGGATCCACGCCTCGGAAAGGATCGTCATGCAGTCGATGGGACGTCTCAGGGCATGTGTCGTCACCGGAGCCCTCACCACGGCTCTCCTCGGAACGGGGGCCGCCGTCGCGCCGTCCGCCTCCGCCGCGCTCTACACCTGCGTCAAGGCAGGCAACATCGTCTACCCCTCGTACTACATCCGGATGCCCGTCAACTCCGGCGGAACCGGTGAGGTGGACTGCCTGCTTCCCGTGGGCAGCACCGGATCGGCGGTGACGGCACTGCAGCGCACGCTCAACCGGTGCTACGCCGCCGGCCTGGAGCCGGACGGTGTGTACGGGGAACTGACCGAGGCGGCCGTCCGGGAAGCGCAGCGCGCGGCGGGGGTGACCGCGGACGGGGTGTACGGGCCGCGCACCGCGGCGGCCGTCCGGCACGCCACATGGTCGAGGGAGGTGCCGGACCGCTTCCTCGGCTGCCGCCGGTACAGCCCGAGTTGACCCCGCCCGTCACCCGGGCTGCGCGGCCGCCACACGCCGTTCCCGCAGGTTACGGACGAACCCGCGGGGTGTGGACCGGCCCGCGAAGAGGTCCGCGACCTCGCCGCGCAGGGCCGCGCGCCAGACCGGGTGGACGGCCTGCTCCCAGTTCAGTGTGAACACCGGGGCGTCGCGGACCAGTTCGTACTGGAACCGGGTGAACTCCGGGTGGGGTGAGGCGCCGAGCCGACGGGCGGCGGCGACCGTGACGGGGACCTCACCGGCCGCCAGCAGGGCGTCGGTGTGCTCCGGGGTGGAGAACTCCTCGAGGAAGTCCAGGACTTCACCCCGGCCGCTGGTGAGGTCGCCGGCCGACAGATAGCCGGCCGGGGTGCCGATCAGGTTCTTCGGGTCGCCCTTGCCGCCCTCGACGGCCGGGAAGGGGAGCCAGCCCAACTGTCCGCGGGCGAAGGCGGGGAAGCGGTCGACGAGGGCCGCGTGCTCGCGGGAGTCCATCAGGTGCATGGCCGCCCGCCCCCGGGCGAACCGGGCGGTGGCCGATCCCGCGGTGGCGGAGGCGTCCGCGAAGTCGTCGCCGAAGGCGCCGTCTTCGGCCAGGGACCTCACCTCCCGCGCGGCCCGCAGCACCGCCGGGTGGTCCCATTGGGTGTAGTCACCCGCCTGGATGCGGCCGAACACCTCGGGGCCGCCGTGGCGTTCCACCAGATACGCCAGCCACATCAGCTCCGCCGACGGATCCGCGCCGGCCAGCGCGAACGGCGTGACACCCGCCTTCGTGAGGCGTGCGGCGGCCCGGCGGAGCGTGGTCCAGTCGGCGGGCGGGCGCAGCCCGAGGCCGGCGAAGAGCGTCTTGTCGTAGAAGAGCAGCACGGGCCGGGTTCCGCGCACGGGGACGCCGTAGGGACGCTCGTTGACGTGACCGCCCGTCAGCGCCGCGGGGAGGTAGCTCCGCCCGAGTTCCGGACGGTCCAGCATGAGGTCGTGGAGGTCGGTCACCCGGTACTCCTCCGCGGCGGTGCGGATGGATCCGCTCCCCCAGTGGAAGACGAGGTCGGGGCCGCCGGCGTCACCGTCCAGCGCGGCGCCCAGTTCGGCCTCGTAGGCGTCGGGCGGCACCCGGCGCAGCCGCACCGAGGTGCCGGAGGAGCGGCTGTAGCGCTCGGCAGCCGCCTCGATGACCCTGACACCGCCGTCGTCGGGGACGAGGGCGGTGAGCGTCCGCCGGCGGGGCGACGGCTCGTTCGCGCCGCAGCCGGTGAGACCGGCGGAGATCAGGGCGCCGGCGCCGAGGAACCACCGTCTGGTGGGAGACAGCATGGGTCGAGTGCCTTTCCGTGGAGAGCTGTTGGCCGTACCGCCGGGTTCGTCCAGGCGGACGCGACACGGGACGGGACGGGCCCGGCAGGCGGGTGCGCGCACGGGACGGACCGGGCCCGGCGCCGTCACCGCGACGCCGGGCCCGGGGTTCGGCGGGAACCGTCAGAAGTTGGAGCAGCCCGGGGCGCTCCAGAACGGTGACGGGTCGTGGGCCAGGTGCGTGTGGTCGTTGTGACCGGCGTAGCCCTGGCCGAGGATCTCCGAGAAGCCGGCGCTCTTGCCCTGCACCGCGTAGGAGCAGCGCCGGGCGAGGGTGCCGGTGAGGTCGGCGGCGTCACCGTAGCGGTGGCGGCTGGACGGCGCGCTGTCCGGCGGCTGGCAGGCGTCGGACCGGAAGCCGCTGGAGACGGTCATGGAGGTGTCGCCCAGCTTGTGCCGGATGGCCTCCAGCTTCCACATGGTCTTCAGCGCGTTGGCCTTGGCGGTGGCCGCGCTGACGGCCCCGCCCGCCCAGGTGGAGTTGCACCGGTTGAGCTCGGCGTAGGAGAAGTGGATGGGCGTGCAGTCGCTGTCCGACAGCTGGTTGATCTTGGTGATCGTCTGGGTTCCGGCGACGCCGTCCACGTCCAGGTTGTAGGCCGCCTGGAACTTGCGGACGGCCGCTTCCGTGCGGTCCCCGTAGACGCCGTCGTACGACAGGCGTTCGCCGGAGGTCACCCAGCCGGCGACGCGGATCTGCAGCTGTCTGACGTCCTCGTTGGACTCGCCCGGCTCCAGGGGCAGGTTGGACCAGGTCCGGCAGGCGACCGCGTGCGCGGTGCCGGCGGTGACGCCGGTGCCCACCATTCCTATCATGAGCATGACACAAGCAAGCAGGGAGTACAGAGCTCTCCTGACCATGCCGATCTCCTCGGTCGTTGGATTCCGTACGGGCCCGGGGCCCGAAGGGCGGGCTCACCATAGGCGTGGGCGGCCCGACGGCAAACCGGTGCGCTGAACACCGCCGGACGGCGTGTGAACTGGCAGGATGCGGCCACCGGCCTGCACCCTCCTGCCGCGGACGAGCGGCCTCACGACGGCCGCGAGGGAGCAGACTCCTGGAGGCGGCCCGCCGGCCGACGCACCGTCACCGGAGTGCTCGCCGCGAGCAGTCACCCGTCCCTTCTTCTCTGCACCGGGAGAACCCATGTTCCTCAACCGCGCCCTGCGCAAGACCCTCCCCGTGGCCCTGGCCGCCGTGACGGCCCTCGGCCTCGACATCTGCGTGGCCACGTCCGCCTCGGCCAACATCAACGACGGATACGTCTCGGGCTCCGGCGCCTTCGCGGACGACTGGGACGACGAAGGCACCCTGGCCCAGGGCTACCCGGGGACGTACTCCAACGCCACCTGCCTGTGGCAGAAGGTCCTGTACGCCGACGGCTACCTGTCCACCTCCGAGGTCGACGGGGTCTTCGGCAGCACCACCCACGCGGCCACCTACACCTGGCAGTACGACCATGGCCTGGGGGCCGACGGTATCGTCGGGAAGAAGACGTTCAGCAGGGCGGGCGACAAGCTGCGCGACCAGACCGGGGACGGCCAGGTGGACACCTACCTCGGGAAGACGCACCACATCACGATGGTCCGCAACTCCGCCGGACGGTACGCGTTCTCGGAGGGCGCCGCGACCCGCGTCGCCTCCTACACCAGCCGGACCTGCTCCTGATCCGCACCCGACATCGCGCCGCCGGGCCACCCGGCGGCGCGTCGCCGTGCGTGGACGTGGCGCCCAGGGCGTAGCGCCCGCTCCCGCCCGTCACACGGCGACGCCCGGACCGTCCTGACCGGGCTCGCCGTCGGCGACCTGCGCGCCGAAGCGCTGCCAGCCCTCCGCGCAGGCACGGGCCACCAACTGGAGCGCCTCCCGGGACTGGCTCGCGGCCGCCTGCGCGGCGGAGTCGGGCCGTTCCATGAAGGCCAGGGTCGACGTCACCAGACGCAGCAGGGTGCGCCCCTGGTCGTTGTACCGCAGCGACGGATCCCGCAACAGCTGTTCCAGCCGGGGCCGCAGGAAGTCGGCCGGCGCGGCGGCCGGAGTCTCCTCGGGCTCCGCCGCGAGCCGGCGGCGCACGTCGAGGGCCGTCCCGACGGAGATCCCCGCGCGGCGGGCCACGGCCCGCAGGCTCGCCTGCGGCTCCTGCGTCATGATCTCCCGCGCCCGCTCCCGTCCCTCCCGGGCGGAGAGCGGACGACGCCGCCCGTCCCGGCCGACGCGGTGGCCGGCGGTCTCCCCCTCCGGCGCGCTGCGCGCGCGCAGTGCGGCGACGGTGCGCGGCGCGACCCCGCACACCGAGGCCACCCACCGGTCGGACCGCTCCGGACACGAGTCGAGCAGACGGCGCGCGGCGGCGGCGCGCTCGTGCGGCGCCAGGGGCAGTCCGTGCGAGGAGTTCAGACGTACGGCGGCCACGAACGCCTCGTCGTCGGAACCCTCGAACCACCGCACGGGCACCCGGTCCAGGCCGCGCGACCGTGCCGCGGCCAGCCGGTGGTGCCCGTCGATCACCCGCATGCCCGCCCTGCGGACCAGCAGGGGCGGCATCGCGTCCACGCGGTCGGCGAGCGACCGGACATGGACCATGTCCAGGCCGCCCAGCCGAGGCGAGTCCCCTTCGGCCAGCGCGGCGATCGCGACGCTCGCCGCCGGGGCTTCGCCGTCGTCCACGGTGTCCCGGTGCGGCTCACGGATGTCGCGCGTCGTCATCGGGCCCCCCGGGAAACCTCGGCCGCTCACCGGCGCGCCCACGCGTCGCCGCCGTCCGAAGCCTGCCAGCCGCCGGCACCCGGCCGGACCGGCGGAGGTGGCAACTTGCGGTCACCCGCCGACACCCTCTTGCCACGCCGGCCCGCGGGACACCCCGACGTCTCACACTCTGGTACGCCATTCCTGATAAATGAGATGTCTGGGATCGTTGGGCAACCGTTCTACCTGGAAAGACCGTGAAATGCCCGCATCATCCACCAGCCCGGCCCTCGTCAACTCCCGGTCCCGCGTCCTCGTCGCGAGCCTCATCGGCACGACGATCGAGTTCTACGACTTCTACATCTACGCGACCGCCGCCGTCCTGGTCTTCCCCTCCCTCTTCTTCCCGAACAGCGACCCGACGACGGCGCTGCTCTCCTCGTTCGCGGTGTTCGGGGCCGCGATGGTCGCCCGCCCGATCGGCGCCGTGGTCTTCGGACACCTCGGCGACCGGCTCGGCCGCAAGGGCACCCTGGTGGCCTCGCTCCTCACGATGGGCATCGCCACCTTCCTCATCGGCGTACTGCCCACGTACGCGCAGGCCGGCTGGGTCGCCACCGCGCTGCTGGTGCTGATGCGGCTCGCGCAGGGCTTCGCGCTCGGCGGCGAGTGGAGCGGCGCGGCCCTGGTCGCGACCGAGAACGCCCCGAAGGGCAAACGCGCCCTCTACGGCACGTTCCCGCAGCTGGGTGCCCCGCTCGGCTTCATCATCGGCAACGGGCTGTTCCTGATCATCGGCGCGCTGCTGCCGTCGTCGGCGGGCGCCGACCCGTCCCAGCCCTCGGACGCCTTCCTGAGCTGGGGCTGGCGGGTGCCGTTCCTGTTCTCCGCCGTGATGGTCGCGATCGGCCTGTGGGTGCGGATGCGCCTGGTGGAGGCGCCGGTGTTCGCCCGGACCCGGGAGGCCGGCCTGGTGCGGAAGCTGCCGCTCGCCACCGTTCTGCGCGGTCACTGGAAGCAACTGGTCCTCGGCACGTTCTTCATGCTGGCGACGTATGTCCTCTTCTACCTGATGACCACGTTCTCGCTGAGCTACGGCCGTACGGCCGAGGACGCCGCCGTGCCCGGCCTGGGGTACGACTACACGACCTTCGTCCTGATGATGATCTTCGGTGTGCTGTTCTTCGCCGTGTTCACGCTGGTCTCCGGCCCGCTCGCCGACAGGTACGGCCGGCGCCTCACGCTGATCCTGGTCACCGCGGGCATCCTGGTGTTCGGGCTGGTGTGGGTGCCGTTGATCGGCCTGGGCACGCTGGGTGTGGTGCTGTGGCTGATGCTCGGCTTCACGCTGATGGGCATGACGTTCGGGCCGATGGGCGCGCTGCTCCCGGAGCTCTTCCCGACGAGCGTGCGGTACACGGGCTCCGGGATCTCGTACAACGTCAGCTCGATCCTCGGCGCGGCCGTCGCCCCGTTCATAGCGGTGGCCCTGTGGGAGGCCGGCGACGGCTCCCCGTGGCTGGTCGGCGTCTACCTCTCCTCGATGGCCCTGCTGACCCTGGTCGCACTGCTGCTGGGCAAGGAGACGAAGGACGTCGGGCTCGACGAGGGCGAGGGTGAGGGCGAGGCCGTCACCGGCCCCGAGCACGACGAGGTGCCCGCCACCAACGCGGCCCCCTGAGCCGTCCGGCGGGCCCGCCGAGGCCCTCCGTGTCCGTGCACCGGGCGCGGAGGGCCTCGGTGTGTCCGGCCGCCCGCGGGCGGAGAGGGGCAGGGTCCGGCGCCGGTCGGCCACGCGGTTCTGCCCGCGAGCGCGTCGTCGGCCACGCGACGGGCGACCGTGGCCCCGTGCGGTCCTGAGACCCCGACAGGCCCGCGGAACCGGCGGTCGCGGCGGTCGCGGCGGTCGCGGCGCCGTACGCCCCGTACCGGCGGGATTCCGCACCTCCCCGGACGACGCGGAAGCGACTACGATCACCCGTCGACGAGCGACGGGGGGAGCCTGAGCCGTGCGTGAGGGAGAGAGGGAGCGGCGTAGCGGGGACGACGCCACGCCACGCCGTGTCGGGCCGTACGTCCTGGAACGGCCGCTCGGTGAAGGAGGGATGGGGGAGGTCCACCTCGCCCGGAGGACGGACCCGGGCGACGGCCCCCCGGTGGCGTTGAAGGTCGTACGCGCCAGGTACGCCCACGACCCCGGCTTCCGGGCGCGGTTCCGGCGCGAGGTGGCGGCCGCCCGCAAGGTCGACAGCCCCTTCGTCGTGTCCCTGGTCGACGCCGACACCGAGGCCCCCCGGCCCTGGCTGGCGACGGTCTTCGTACCCGGTCCGACACTCGCCGACGAGATCCGCTCCCGCGGCCCGCTGCCGGAGGACCGGCTGCGGGAGCTCGGCCGTGCGCTGGCCGGCGCGCTGACGGACATCCACTCCGCGGGCCTGGTGCACCGTGATCTGAAGCCGTCCAACGTGCTGCTGCACCCTGACCGGGGTGCCCAGGTGATCGACCTGGGCATCGCGCGTGCCGTGGACGGGACGCGGCTGACGGCGACCGGTCTCATGGTCGGCTCGGCCGGCTTCATGGCACCCGAACAGCTGACGGGTGACGGCGCGGGTCCGGCCGCCGACGTGTTCGCGCTGGGCGCGGTGCTCGCGTACGCGGCGACCGGCAGACCCCCGTTCGGCGGCGGGCCCGCGCACCGGATCGGCCACCGGACGCTGACCGGGGAGGCGGACCTCGACGGGGTGCCCGCCGCGCTGCTGCCGCTGCTGGTCTCCTGCCTCGCCAAGGATCCGGCGCGGCGGCCCGCTCCGCACCGGATCAGGGGCGCGCTCGACGGCTCCGCCTCGTTACCGGGGCCCGGTCCGGCCCCGACGGTGCCGCTGGGCCCGGGACCGTCGCCGTCCTCGCCGGCACCGGCACCGGAACCGGTCCGGCCGCCCCGTCCCTCTCCCGTTTCCGCGCCCGCGTCCCCCCGTGCCCGTCGGCGCCTCGGCGGCCGCCGGCTCCCGCTCGCCGCCGGCGTCCTGGCCGTACTTCTCGCGGGCACCCTGGCCGCGGGCCTCCTGGCGCTGCGCGGCGAGGACAGCCCGTCCGACGGCGGCGGTGCCAACGACCGGGCGTCGGCCCGGCCGTCGCCCTCGGTCCCGGCGCTCGCCGAACCGGTCAGCGCCCTCGGCCCGGCCGTTCCCCGGGGCGTCTGGTCGCGGACCTGGCAGGACACGATCATCCGCTACGACGCGAACGAGGCGGAGTACGAGAAGGCGACGGAGCGGGGCAACGACTACGCCGTCGAGGCGTGGCTCACCGACCGTGTACTCGCCCGTGTCGGACACCGCTCCGTCCAGGGACTGTCCCCCGACACGGGCCGGGTCCTGTGGACGCTGAAGCCGCCGGCTCCGGGGATGGTCCCCTGCGCCGCGTCCCGCACCGCACCGGGCGGCATCGGCGCGGTGCTCTTCGGCGCGTCGGACGAGGACGGCGAGCGGAACGGAACCGTCGGCTGCGACCGCGTCGTCGCGGTGGACCTGGCCTCCGGTACCACCCTGTGGGAGCACCGCCGGCCGGGCGACCCGTACGCGACCTCCGGCATCGACTCGGACGTCCTGGACATCGGCGGAGACCGCGTGGTGGTCATGACCGGCGACCTGGTGACCGCGTGGCGCCTGCGCGACGGCGCCCCCGCCTGGTCGCACGAGGGCAGCCGCGACAAGTGCGCGGTCAACGGGATGGCGGTCGGGCAGTCCAGCGTCGTCGAGGCGCTGACCTGTCCCGTCACAGAGGACTCCCGGCTCGACGCCCGTCCCACGACGGTCCGTTCGGTGAACATCGCCGACGGCCGGGTCCGCTGGACCTCCGCCGTCCCGGACGACGTCCCCGTGGCGCGCGTCGAGACGGCCGAACCCCCGGTCGTCAGCCTGCCGGGACCGATCGGCGACACCGAGGGCCCCATGATGGTGTTCGGCGACGAGGGGGAGCCGGGTCCGCAGCTCCGCGAGACCCAGCCCCAGGGCACCCTCGGCGCCTGGACCCGCAACCGTTTCCAGCTCACCCCGGCCTTCTTCGGGTGGCGCGACACCGTCGTCACCCTCACCCAGCAGGACGGCCTCCGGCATACCGGCATGGACGGGGTCGCGGCCCTCGACTCCCGGACCGGGAAGATCCGCTGGCACCGTCAGGCACCCGACGGTTCCTCCCCGGTGATCGCGGGCGTCGACGACCGGGGAGTCCTGGTGGTCCACGTGACGGAGCCGGGAACCACCGCGCTGGTCCGGTACGCGCTGGACGACGGCACGCCGACGGCGGCCGGGGAACTCCCCCGGCTGCCGGACCGCGCGGAGTTCGACGGCGTCCGCCTGTACGGGGACCGGCTCGCGCTGATGACCGGTGAACACAACCTGCTGACCAAGGGGATCATGATGTTCAAGGCCTCGGGGAGCGGGTCGTGAGCGAGGGGACGACGACCCCGCCGGCGCCGGAGGACCCGGAGCGGATGGGCGGTTACCGGATCCTCGGCCTGCTCGGACAGGGCGGCATGGGCCGGGTGTTCCTCGCCGAGGACGCCGAGGGCCACCGGGTCGCGCTCAAACTGGTCCACGAGGAGTTCACGGCCGACCCGGAGTTCCGCAGGCGCTTCAGCCGCGAGGTGGAGGCGGCGGGGAAGGTGCTGAGCTTCTTCACCGTGCCGCTGGTGGACTCCGGCGCCGACGCGGAGACACCGTGGCTCGCCACGCAGTACGTCCCCGGCCCCTCGCTGAGCGCCGCCGTGCGCCGCGACGGACCGCTGCCCGTGGAGCGGTTGTGCTCGCTCGCCGCCGCGCTCGGCGAGGCGCTCATCGTCATCCACGCGGCGGGCATCGTGCACCGCGACCTCAAACCGTCCAACGTCCTGCTGGCCGACGACGGTCCCCGCGTGATCGACTTCGGCATCGCCAGGGCGGTGGACTCGGAGGAGCTGACGGGCACGGGTCACGCGCTGGGCACCTTCGGCTACGCGCCGCCGGAGCAGATCGTCGCGGAGGAGCCGGTCGGTCCTGCGGGTGACGTCTTCGCCCTCGGCGGCGTACTGCTGTTCGCGGCGACCGGGCGTGATCCCTTCGGCGAGGGCCCGCCGGCCGTGCTGGCGTACCGGACCGTGTACGAGGAACCCGAACTCGACGGCCTGCCCGAGGAGCTGACCGCGCTCGTACGGCGCTGCCTGGCCAAGGATCCCGCGCTGCGGCCCACCCCGCGCGAGGTGATCGGCGCCGCCCGTGCCGCGCAGTCGCGGGTACCCGTCGGCACCGCTCCGGTTTCCGCCCGTACGGCCGAGGAGCCCACGTCGTACCGCATCGCGCCGCCCGCGCTCCCGGCCCCGGCCGTCGCCGGCTCCCGCCCGGATCCGGGGACGGCCGCGGGGGCGCGGTCACGTGCGCGGCGCCGTTACCGGGCGCTCACCGCCGCGGCGGCCGTCGTCGCGCTGGCCGTCGCGGGCGTCGTCTACCTGCCGGACCTGGCCGGGGAGAAGCGGGACACGGACGGCTCGACCGGCAAGGGACCCGGCATCGCTCCCGCCGCCGACGGTGCCGACCCGCTCCCCGACGTCACCGCGAAGGGCGACCGCCGGGTCGCGTGGACCGCGCAGCCGGGGGTCTTTGAGGTCGACTCGGAGGTCATGGGCGCCTGGCTGACACCCAAGGCACTGGTACGCGTCGACGGCTCCGGCGTCCGGGGCTTCGCCCCGCGCACCGGAACCTCCGAGTGGACCGTCCCGCCGCCGGCCAAGGGCCTCGTTCCCTGCGGGGCCTCGGACGCCGGGACGGCGACCAGCGGCGGCGTGGGACTCGTCCGGTACGGCAGGGCCTACACCTCGCCCGCCGCCTGTGACGTCGCCGCGGCCCTGGACTCCGGCACCGGCAGACTGCTGTGGCACCGGCGGGTCGGTGAGGCCCCGCGGCACGTCGCCTCGGTCTCCGGCGACGTGATGGTGGTGTCCGGCGAGAGGGGTGTCCTCGGGCTCGACCGGGCCACCGGCAGGACGGTCTGGACGTACCCCTGGACCCGGGGGGACTGCGAAGTGGACGACGTGGTCCCCGGCGTGCGCACGATCGCCGTGTCCGACACGTGCGACCGGGAGGACATCGACACCAGACGCGTCGTCGAACTCGACATCGCCACCGGCAGGGCCCGAGCCACCCACGAGGTCGAACGGAGCGGGGCCTCGCCCGTGGAGGTCGTGGCGGCCGAGCCCCTCGTGGCCCGCTACGCCGACCCTTCCGGTGACGTGTACCTGAGCATCCTCGGATCCGCGGGCGGGAAGCCGCTCGACCTGCCGGTCGAGCAGTCCTTCGGCACCCTGCGGCGCTCCGGGACCCTCGTCGGGCGGAACGTGCTGGTGATGGAGGCGCAGTCGGGCCCGGGCGGTACCGCCCGGGGGCTGGCGGCGATCGACCTCGGCACGGGAAAGGTCCGCTGGCACACCGCCCCGCGGGAGGAGGTCCTCGAACTCGACCCGCTGCGCATCCAGGGCGACTCGCTGTACGCCGTGGAGGGCGAGGACACCGAGGAACTCGGCGACTGGCTGTTCACCGTACGGCGCCGCTCGCTGGCCGACGGCACCGTGACCGAGACCAGCAGGCTTCCCACCGCCTACCAGAAGAACCACCCCGACCGGCTGCTCGCCTCCGGTGGCCTCGTCGTCCAGGTCAACTCCTCCGACGACCACGGCCTCGCGGCCTTCGACACCGCGCCGGACAGCGGACGGTGAGCACCGCGGCCCGCGGCCGGCACCACCGGAGCGGTCCTCCCGGTGCACTCCCCCGCCGTCGCCCCCTGAGTTGCTGCCGCGCACGACATGACGACGCACGCCCCTCGCGCGCACCGTCATCGCGCGCCGTCATCGCGCGCACCCTCCACACCCTCTTCACGCATAGAGGTTGATATCTCCATTCCGCAACCCCCGTACCTGACCGCGCCCCCATCCACTACCGTGTCTCCAGGTGCGCATCGCGGCTGATCAGGCGCGCGCCAGGACCGAATGCCGAGGACACCGTGCAGATCACGCCCCTGAACCCCGAGGACCCTCTCGCGCTGGGCGACTTCGAGCTCCTCGGCCGGATCGGTCAAGGCGGCATGGGCCAGGTCTACCTGGGTGAGTCGCTCGGTGGTGAGCCCGCGGCGGTGAAGGTGATCAAGCCGTCGGTCGTGGACTCGGAGTCCCGGCAGCGGTTCGCGCAGGAGATCGAGGCGCTCAAGACGATCTGGGGCGCCCGCATCGCGGCCTTCCTGGGCGCCGACGCGGAGGCGGAGCGACCGTGGCTGGCCACGGAGTACGTGGACGGCCCCGACCTCGCCGGGCACGTCAAGACGCACGGACCGCTCCCGTCCGTCCTCACGGCGGCGCTCGGCGCGATCCTCGCCGAGGCGCTGTCCGGGGTGCACGCCCAGGGCCTGCTGCACCGTGACCTCAAGCCGGCCAACGTCCTGCTGGGCCCGAACGGCCCGAAGATCATCGACTTCGGCCTGGCCGCGTTCACCGAGTCCACGATCTCCCTCACCCTTCCCCACCAGGTCGTCGGCACCCCGATCTGCATGGCCCCGGAGCAGGCCGCGGGCGTGAAGCCGCTGACGGCGGCGGTGGACGTGTACGCGCTGGGTGCGCTGCTGCTGTTCGCGGTGACGGGTCACTACCCGCATGACGCGGCCACACCGTACATGGTGTTCCACCTGGTCACGGACCCCGATACGGCTCCGGACCTGTCCGGCGTCCCGCAGGAACTGCTGCCGCTGCTGACCGGCATGCTCGCCCACGACGCCGGGGCCCGGCCGTCGCTGACCGAGGTGGTGCAGCGGTGCCGGTCGGTGATCGAGGCACAGGGCATGAAGATCGCCCAGGCCCGCCGCAAGCTCACCGCGCACACGGCCGAGCAGCGCCGGCACCGGCCCGCCGCCCCCGCCGACAGCGTCCCCACCGTGACCTGGCCCGCCCCCGCGCCCGACGCCCGGGGCACGGAGATCAGCCCGGCCGAGCTGGAGACACCGGCCGACGCCCCGCCGCCGCACCCGGCGACGCCGGCCGGGACCGGCCCGGCCCCCACGGGCCCCACGCCGGACGACTCCCCCGCCCCCCAGGCTCCCGGCCTCGCGCCCGCCGATCCGCGAACTCGTCCCGACGGCTCCCGCGGTGAACAGCCGGCGCCCGGCCGCCGCCCGCCCACGGACGCCGGGCGGCGCCGGGAGGGGACGCCGACGCTGCGGCACTCCGTCCAGGCCCGCAGGACGGCGGAGCGCCTGCGGTCCGTGTACGCGGCGAAGGCCCCGTTCTGACACCGGCCGCCGCCCGGCCGGGACGGACCCCGCGTCCGCTCCCCCCGGCCTCATGCCCCGCCGTTCGGGCTGTGCCCACCGGCACAGCCACCCGCCCCAACAACTTGATCGCCCAGGAGGCACCCGCGTGACCGCCGATGTGAGCACCGCGCCCGCGACGAGCGGCGAGGACGCCCAGTACCCGCCGGGCGCCCAGATCCTCGTACGGGACGAGGTGTGGCTCGTGCGCAACGCCACGCGGACGGAGCACGACGGGGCCCGGATCGAGGCGGTCGGCGCGTCGGACTTCGTGCGGGACCAGGAGGCGGTGTTCTTCACCGGCCTGGACCGGATCGAACTGCTCGACCCGAAGCTGACCCGCCTGGTACGGGACGACTCCCCCAACTTCCGCCGCTCGCGCCTGTTCCTGGAGGCGGTGCTGCGCAAGACGCCGCTGCCGCAGGCTGAGCGGGGCCTGGCGCTCGCGGACTCCTTCCTCCTGGACGCCCTTCCCTACCAGCAGCGCCCCGCCCAACTCGCCCTGTCGGGTCGCAACCTGCGCCCGCGCCTGCTCATCGCGGACGTGGTCGGGCTCGGCAAGACCCTGGAGATCGGCCTCACGCTGGCCGAGCTGATCCGCCGGGGCCGGGGCGAGCGGATCCTCGTCGTCACCCCGCAGCACGTCCTGGAGCAGTTCCAGCACGAGTTGTGGACGCGGTTCGCGATCCCGCTGGTGCGGCTGGACTCGGTGGGCATCGAGCGGATCCAGCGGGAGATCCCGGCGGGCCGCAACCCGTTCACGTACTTCAAGCGGGTCATCGTCTCCATCGACACGCTGAAGAACACCGACCAGTACAAGCATCATCTGGAGCGCATCAACTGGGACGCGGTCGTCATCGACGAGTCGCACAATCTCATCAACAAGGGTTCCCTGCGCAACCAGTTGGCCCGCACGCTGGCCCCGCACACCGACGCCCTGCTGCTGGCGTCGGCGACCCCGCACAACGGTGACGCGCGTTCCTTCGCCGAGCTGATCTCCCTGCTCGACCCGGCCGCGATCCGCGACCCGGAGCACTACCGCGCGGACGACATCAAGCACCTGTTCATCCGCCGTACGAAGGTCAGTCCCGAGGTGCGGGAGCAGATGAAGGGGCAGTGGGCGGACCGGGGCCCGTCGCAGTCGGTGCGGGTGACGGCGACTCCGGCCGAGGAGAAGGTCTTCGAGGAACTGGCGGCGGTGTGGCTGCCGTCCGACGGGTCGAAGTCGGTCAGCGACGTGCCGCTGTTCCCGTACACACTGCTGAAGTCCTTCCTCTCCTCGCACACGGCGCTGAAGGCCACGGTCACCACGCGCATCAAGACACTGGAGAAGAAGGACGACCCGGAGGCGACGGCCGCCGAGCGGGCGGCCCTGCACCGGCTGCTCGAGCTGGCGTCGGGGATGACGGAGGCGGACTCGGGCAAGTTCGGGGCACTGGTCGAGCAGTTGCGGGAGATCGGGGTGGGGCCGAAGTCGGACACCCGGGTCGTGGTGTTCTCCGAGCGGGTGCAGACGCTGGAGTGGCTGACGCGGACGGTGCCGGCGGCGCTCGGCTTCAAGGGGAAGGCCGCCGAGCAGGCCGCCCGGGTCATGCACGGCGGGCTGTCGGACGAGCAGCAGATGCAGTGCGTGGAGGACTTCGGCCTCCAGGACACCCCGGTACGCATCCTGTTCACCGGCGATGTGGCGTCCGAGGGCGTCAACCTGCACCGCCAGTGCCACCAGTTGGTCCACTACGACGTGCCCTGGTCGCTGATCCGCATCGAGCAGCGCAACGGCCGCATCGACCGCTACGGGCAGCCGCACCAGCCGCAGTTCCGCGCGCTGATCCTCACGAGTGCGGTCGACGGCGCCAAGGACGACACCCTGGTCTCCGAGCGCCTGCTGGAGCGGGAGGCCGAGGCGCACAGGTCGCTGGGTACGGCGGAGGCGGTGTCCGGGCTGTACCGGGCGGAGGCGGAGGAGAAGTCCCTCATCCAGGATCTGTTGCGGGGCCGTGATGTCGACGAGTCCCTGGACGCCGACCGTAGTTCCGGTGGTGGCGACGAAGCGGTGGGCGACTTCCTCGCCGACTTCTTCAACCCCGTGAACGAGGAGCTGGAGGAGGACGCCGACAGCGGGGACGGCTCCGGGGCGGTGCCGCGCGCGGACGTGCCCCGGCTGTTCGGCTCCACGCGCGAGTTCCTCGACGAGGCGCTGCGCGAGGTCTACCCGGACGCCCACGAACGCCTCGACCTGTCCATCGACGCCGAGAACGGACTGCTCTCCTTCGAGCCGCCCTCCGACCTGGTGCACCGGCTCAAGGCGCTGCCGCCCGAGTACGTCCGTGAGCAGGGCCTGCGCGACCGGCTGAAGGTCACCTTCAACCGGCGTCTCGCCGACAGCAGCCTGACGCGCGCCCGCGCCTCGGCGACGTCGAGCTGGCCGGACATCTCCCTGCTGACCGATCTGCACCCGGTCATGGAGTGGCTCACGGACAAGGTCCTGGTCCGCCTCGACCGGCAGGAGGCACCGGTGCTGACGGCGGACGTCTCCCGGCCCACCTATCTCGTACAGGGCATCTACTCCAACGCGCTCGGCCGGCCGACCGTCGTGAAGTGGATGGCGGTCACCACGGACGGCGAGGTCGACGACGACATGGTGGCGGTGCTGCGCCGCGCCCAGGTCGGCCCGACGATGGCGAACCCGGACGCCGACCACGACACGGGCCGTCTCGCCGAGGCGATCCCCGGCGTGCTGGACCGGGCGGAGGCGTTCCTGGAGCAGCACCGCGAGGCGTGGGACGAGCCGCTGCGGGCGCCCATCGAGGAGTACAAGACCCGGTTGGGCGCGTGGGAGCAGCCGACGCCGGCGGCGGGCGGCGGTTCCGCGCCCACCGCCACGCGCGACCGGCTCACCTCGCTGGCGGACTCCCTCCTCACCACCGGCCGGCCGATGCTCCGCGTCCTCGCCGTCCTCGCCCCGGCCCACACCGCCGCCTGACCGACACACCCAGAGGTTGCTCACGATGACGTTCGACTCCCTGGTCAACCGCGGCGACTACTTCTCCGCGCACTACCTCGCCGAGGTCCTGCCCAAGGACCTCAAGTCCGGTCTGCTCGCCGAGTGGAAGCAGCGCGAGGAGGACGCCGCCGGTGCCGAGCGACCCGAGGGCGCCCTTCCGGTCACCCCGCGCGCGGGCCTGCGGGCGCTGCGCCGCACGTACTTCGCCGCTCGGTCGTACTTCACGATGGACGAGGAGCGGGCGGCGACGGGTGAGGACGCCGTGACGTACGACGCGCCCGAGTGGCGTGATCGCGTGCGCGCGCTCAACGGGGAGGTGCTGCGGGCGCTCGGCTTCGACGCGAAGCCGGGCACGCTCACCGTCGTGCGTGCGGATCAGTCGTACGAGGTGACAGTCGCGCACGCGGAGAAGGATCTGGTCGCGCTGGACTGCGGGTGGTCGGCCGAGCCCGATGACGCGCTGGACCCGGACGGGGCCGGGCGGTTGCTGGACGAGCTGCGCCTGGACGGTCAGCACACGGTGGCCACCGGGTCCAAGCTCGCCTCGTTCCTATTCGCGTGCGAGGACGCGCCGCGCTATGTGCTGCTGCTGGTCGGCGGTGTCGTGGTGCTCGCGGACCGGGCGGCGTGGGGCGAGGGCCGGTACCTCGCGGTGTCGCTGGACGCGTCCCTGGAGCGCAACGACACCAAGGCGGGCGGCGAACTCGACACCGTGGCCGCGCTGTTCGGCGCGGACTCGCTGCGTACGCCGGAGGAGGGCGGCGAGAACCCGCTCGCCACGCTGGTCGACAAGTCGACGAAGCATGCGGTGGGTGTGTCGAGCGAGCTGCGGGACGGGCTGCGGCTGAGCGTCGAGCTGATCGCCAACGAGGTCCTTGACCGGGTGCGAGAGGGCGGTGTCCGGCCGGAAGAGGTCAAGGAACTGCCCGAACTGGGACGGCAGTTGACGCGGGAGTCGCTGCGGTACCTGTACCGGATTCTGTTCCTGCTGTACGCGGAGGCCCGCCCGGAGCTGGGCATCCTGCCGTCGGACTACCCCGAGTACCAGCTGGGGTACGGCCTCGGCCGGTTGGGCGAGTTGATCGCCGAGCGGGATCTCGTCGACGAGAAGTCCCGCAAGGGGTTCTACCTGTACGAGTCGCTGGATCTGCTGTTCAGCAAGGTGCAGGAGGGGTACCGGCCGCGCCGTACGCACGGGATGGTGGACGAGAAGGCGTCGGAGGACGTGGGGCTGCGGTTCGAGCCGTTGCACTCCAAGCTGTTCGAGCCGGAGGCGATCCGGCTGATCGGGGCGCGTGCGGTGCCGGACCCGCGGGTCGAGGGTGAGACCGGTCTCGAGGGCGGGGAGCGGTTCATCGACACCCGGCTGCGCAACGAGACGCTGTACCGGGTGCTGCGACTGCTGATGCTCACGCGCGGCAAGAAGCGGGAGCGCGGCGGCTTCATCTCGTACGCGCAGCTCGGGATCAACCAGCTCGGGGCCGTGTACGAGGGACTGATGTCGTACTCCGGTTTCGTCGCCGGTGAGGAGCTGTACGAGGTCGCCAAGCACGGGGACCCGAAGGACGGTTCGTGGCTCGTCCCGGCGGCCAAGGCCGACGAGTACCCGGACGAGGTGTTCGTCCGGCAGAAGGACGAGGACACGGGTGAGGAGCGGCGGGTTCGACATGCGGCGGGCTCGTTCGTGTACCGGCTATCCGGGCGTGACCGGCAGACGTCGGCCTCGTACTACACGCCGGAGTCGCTGACGCGGGTCACCGTGCAGCTGGCGTTGCAGCACCGGCTCGACCAGGACGACACGGTGACCGAGGCCCGTGAACTCCTTGAGTGGAAGATCTGCGAGCCGGCGCTCGGCTCGGGTGCGTTCTTGAACGAGGCGATCAATCAGGTCGCGGCGGAGTATCTGCGGCGGCGGCAGGACGAGTTGGGTGTCGCCATCGACACCGAGAAGTACGCGGTCGAGTTGCAGAAGGCCAAGGCGTACATCGCGCTGCACAACTCCTACGGCGTCGACCTCAACAACACGGCGGTGGAGCTGGCGGAGGTGTCGCTGTGGCTCAACACGATGCATCCGGGGATGGAAGCGCCGTGGTTCGGGCTGCACCTGCGGCGGGGCAACTCGTTGATCGGTGGGCGTCGGGAGGTGTACTCGGCTGAGCGGTTGAAGAAGGGCGGCTGGCTGGGGGCGACCCCGGAGCGGTTCCCGTTGTCGGAGGCGGTGGCGGGGGTGGCGCTGCCTGAGGGGGCGGTGCATCACTTCTTGCTTCCGGCGAAGGAGTGGGGCGCGGTCGCGGCCGAGAAGGAGGCGAAGGCGCTGGCGCCGGCGGAGGCGAAGACGCTGGGGGCTTGGCGGAAGGCGATCACGAAGTCGCCGAGCGCTGCGCAGACGAAGCGGTTGCAGGGGCTGGCTCGGCGGGCTGAGTATCTGTGGGGGCTGGTCGTGCGGCGGCTGGAGATCTCCGAGCGGGAGATTTCGCGGCGGGTGGATGTGTGGGGCGCGGAGGAGGGGTGGCTGCGGTCGCCCGAGGTGGCGGTGCCGCGGGAGAAGGTCAAGGCGGACCTGGAGGCCGTTGATACGCCGTACTGGCGGCTGAAGACGCTGATGGATGCGTGGTGTGCGCTGTGGTTCTGGCCCGTGCAGGAGGCTGCGCTGCTGGACGGGTCGCATGAGGCGTACGTGCGGGCGGCGGAGGTGGCTGCGCAGTCGGCGGGGTGGACTGTGTCGGCGGCTGCGGCTTCGGTTCCGGGGCAGGCGGGGGCGCCTGCGCGGGAGACGTATGAGCGGGAGGACCTGCTCGGCACAGTTGAGGTCGTCGAGATCAAGTCGAAGGGCACGCGGGGCGGCAGCCGTAAGGAGCAGATCCGAGGCGAGCGACGCCCGGTGATTGCGCTGGCCTCGCTGGAGGACTGGCTGGACTTCGCCGAGTCGCTGCTGGGCACGCAGGATGTGGCTGCGGATTCCTTGGGGGCCCACTTCAACACGCTCGACGAAATCGAGCGGCACGAGGACGAGTTGCCCGAGTGGATGGGCATGGAGCGCTTCACGTCGCTGGAGTCACGGTATCCGTGGGCGGGGGTTGCGCGGGATGTGGCTGAGCGGCAGGGGTTCTTTCATTGGGAGTTGGAGTTCGGACAAGTCTTCGCCGCGGGTGGATATGACTTGCAGGTGGGAAATCCGCCCTGGGTAAGGCCTGATTGGCATGAGGATGCCGTCCTTGCAGAAGTTGATCCCTGGTTCGCGCTTACGGTGAAGCCGCCATCCGAAGAGCGGAAGCTTCGCAAGACTCAGATGCTGGATGGCGAGGCAGATTACTACCTTGGCGAACTGGCAGAAAATACCGGAATCGGCACCTTCGTTAGCTCCGCAGTCACATATCCTCTCTCAAACGGAACCCGACCGAATCTCTATCGCGTCTTCATGTGCACAGTTTGGAAGAATCAGAACCTACCAGGAATTTCTGCACTCATCCACCAGGACAGTCACTTTGATGGTGGATCAGAAGGCCCCATTCGCGAGGAGTCATACCGGAGACTCCTCCTTCATGCAGGATTCGTGAATGCTGGAAACTGGGCATTCGAAGCAGGTCGGACGCTTGAGTTCGGCATTCACGTGTACGGACAAAAGGGAGTCATCGACTTCGTAAATATCAGTCAGCTCTACGGCGCTCAAGTCCTTCCAGCCTCCTTGAAACATGACGGATCCGGCCCAATTCCAGGACAAAAATACGAGGGAGCCTGGGATCTACGCCCACACGCAGCTCGAAAAGTCCGCGTCACAGAAGCGCAACTTTCAGACTGGAGAGACCTGGACGGGCGCAACGATATCCCAATCGCACAAACTCCCATGCGGTACCCAATCACAACTGCCGAGCAAGGGGCCATTTCAGCGCTCTCTGCGGCACCGGCCAGAATCAAAGCTACCGCGCCGTGGTTCAGTCGTGGCCATGACGCGAACGCAGCGAAACAGAAAGGCATCCTCCACGACCTCTTGCATCACCCCACGCAGTGGCAAGATGCAATCCTGCAGGGGTCACATATCTCAACCTCAACACCTTTCGCCAAGCAACCTAATATGCCGATGCGCAACTCCAAGGATTGGTCACCATGGGAACTTGACACTCTCGACGAGAACGCTATCCCGAACACGCTGTTCGCACGAAGCGGTAAGCATGAAGACTTCGTCCAAGAGCAAGAAACATGGGTGGCAGCTAGCTGTCATACCCACCCCACGGACCATTTCCGACTAGCTTGGAGGAGGATGATCGACGCAAAGAGCACCGAAAGGAGTCTCTTTGCGACACTAATTCCACCCGGCCCAACGCACAACGACAGCATCTTCTGTGTTGCATGGCCGGAAAATCGTCGAACTGTCGCACAAGCGGGACTATGGGCATCGCTACCCATGGACTATCTTCTGCGACTTGCCGGACGTTCTAATTTCCAGACCACTGATGCCGAAAAGATGCCGACAGTACATCTTGAGCATCCTCTAATTCAAGCTCTCACTCTCCGCACACTGCGCCTCAACTGCCTGACGCGACCCTACGCCCCTCTCTGGAACGAGCTATATAGTTCGAATTGGCAAGAAAGGGAAGAGTGGGCTTACGCAGACTGGGCTAACATCCAACCTCTCGCAAGCACCATCAGCGAGGAGTGGAGTCCGAGCACCCCTCTCCGCAACGAATGTGAAAGACGTGCTGCTCTCGTCGAGCTAGACAGCCTTACTGCCGTCATGTTCGGAATTTCTGCTGACGAACTCGTTGCCATTTACCGGTCCCGCTATCCGATCCTCTCAGACCGAGAGAAGCAAATGTACTTCGACAATAGCGGAAGAAGGATCGCAGCAGATCCGTACGCCTTCGGGCATCGTCAAACCAAACAGGACTACATCAACCTGTTGGCTCACCTAGAAGCCCCGGAGACCATCACACCTCCGGCTGGCTACACCGCCCCCTTCTACAAAGCCGATCGCGAGACCGAAATGCGTGCCGCGCACGCGCACTTCCAAGCTCGATTGGACAAGGAGATCGCCGCTGGGCGCTGGACTCCGACTGGGAGCCGTAAGGGCTGAGTACCGCTCGCGATAGCGCAGGTCGGCGCTTCGCAGGAGAAGCGCCGACCTCACGAGGCACGCGACCGTGGAGCGACCAACTCACATCGCGTCGAGCAGGGCCGACCAAGCCCCAGAGCTCACCTTCAGCTCAGGCCCGCCTTGGGTCGCCCGCTTCGAGTCACGCACGTGCACAGCAGCGGCCTCCACAGCAACCTCAACGCACTCGCCGCCAGCGCCGCTGCTGTAGCTACTCGTGAACCAGCTCAGTTCCGGGCGAGACTGGAGGCTTGTGTCTTCCGTGTTCATAGATCTCCCAACAGCTTCTGAACGAAGGCCAGCGACTCCGAGGGCGTGAGCCCCTGCGCTCGCAGGATGCCGTACCGCTCCTCGTACCCCCGGACCACCGGCCGCTCACTGTAGAGGTGACTGTGCTCGTTCACCTCGACATAGGCGATCCTCTGCCCCTTGCTCGTCTCCATCAAGGTGAACGGCCCACCCATCCCCGCATGTTGGAGTCGATTGGTCGGCATGACCTGGATCTCGACGTTGCGCTGTTGACCGTAGAGGTAGATCTGCTCCAGCTGCGCCCGCATCACCGCGCTCCCTCCCAGCGGCCGACGCAGGGTGCTCTCCTCGATGACGAAGCTGATCGTCGGCATGGGCCTGCGGGAGAACATCTCCTGACGAGCGAGCCGGGCGGCAACGCGCTGGTTCACGGTCTCCTCGTCCAGAAGAGGACGCCACATCTCGAACACCACCCGCGCGTATTCCTCGACCTGCAACAGGCCCGGAACGGCCTGGTTGGCGTACACGTGCAGCTCTACGGCCTCCGCCTCCAACTGCGCCGCATCCCGGAAAAATGCCGGGTACCGAGCCCGAGCCACCTCCTCCTTCAACACCGTAAGCAGCCCGCCGGCCTCCAGCACCGCATCCGCCCGCTCGATGAACTCCGGCTTGGGAATGCGCCGCCCCAACTCCACCGAGGTGACCATGTCCTCGCCGTAACTCAGCCTCGCACCCAACTCCGCCCGAGTCAGCCCCCTGCTGGTCCGCAGCAGCCTCAACATCTGCCCGAAACACCGCAGAATCCCCGTCTCGCCATCACCATGAGTCGTAGTCACCGGCGCCCTCACCTCACCCGCACACACCCGGCCGTCACTCACAGCTCACTCTAAAGACACGCACCGTAGCTTTCGCGCCAGTTCGGCCCGCTTCCCCCGTACCGGGGACGCGCCCTCGCCCTCTCCCGTACGACACCCGGCTGTACATCAAGCAGCGCGTGACGCTCGCCGCTGAACGTCGTTCCGGCCGCCCGGTAATACACAGGCGCCCGACCCCATGCTCGTCCTACTCTGACCGCTGCTGCCGTCCATGCCGGGACGGACGATCCCGACGGAGGGGCGACAGAGTGCCGGACGTGTACCAGATCATGCTGGACGCCGAGCTGAGCAAGGCGTTCGACGTCTGGTCCGGCTATCTGAACGCACGGACAGGCGAGGACCCCGAGGTCCGCGCACGACTGCGCTCCACCTTGGACGCGGCCCGCGAGGCAGCCGCCGCAGACGATCCCGCGTTCGCACGCGCCCTGGTGGCGGAGATGTACGACGACACGCAGGAAGCCGGCCTCCCCTGGGCTCCGCTCCCGCCCGACCCCTGTACGGCGGACCGGCAGGCACGCGACTACGCCAAGGACGACCTGCGCGGGGTACTCCCCGTACACCTGCGTGAGGAACTCGACAGCATCGCGATCTACCTGAGCGTCACGGGCCGTCGCCTCCGTGCCGCCCCCGACCTGGACACCGCCACCCGCCGGGACATCCTCTACATCACGGCCCGCGCCGGCATGGCCCTCGACCTCGCCCACCCCACGGCAGCGCGACGAGAACTCGAACGCCTCAAGGCGATCGCTCATTGCTGCGGCGTCGAGCCCTGAGCAGCGAGCGACACCGGCCGCGAGCTGCCCCCGGCTGAACATCCGAGGCCACTCGGACACCACGCGCACCGGGACAGCCCTTGAGCAGCAGGACCAGCATCGCAGGACACCGACTGCGATCACATACGTAGGGCCGACGCATACGACGATGCGCAGGTGTCGTCCTGGTGGGGCCGACGAGCCGGACGCGAGGAACGGGCCGTGTGGGGCGACCGGAAAGGCCGTGCACGCCCTGCGCCTGCCTCGCACCAGGACCCCCGCTGCACAGTCCGGTCGGTGGCGAGGGGTCAGCGCCGCCGTGGGCCCCGGCGGGCCGGGTCCCGTGCGGGTGAGCGGCCTTCGGACTGGGACGCGTGAAGGCGACGACGTTCTCGGCGAAGACGGCGCCGTAATCGGTGTCTGCCGCTTCGCTTGACGCACTCGGTTCCCGCGTCCAGGAGCAGCAGCGACGTGAGAAGTGCGGCCACAACCGCCTGAGAGACGCAGGCCATCGGCAGATCGGCCCGGAAGAAGCCGTAGCCGACCAGCGCCGAAAGGGTCGACCCCACGCTCAGCACCACGAGGAACCGGCTCGTCGCACCAGGAACCGGCCCTCCCTTGGCTACCCATTTCTTCATGCCTTCGACGAGGCAGAAGGCAACCAGCGCTGCCGCTTCCAACCCTGCCAACAGGATGGCCAGGCCGAGGTCCAGGGCACCCTTCACCATGTGCACCATGCTGAAGGGAACGGACGGCTGCACGCCTGAGTACGGCTACTCAGAGGGCGACGAGGGGTGTGTGCTTCGCCCGCCTCACCGCACCGTCTCTCCGCCTCGCGGAAGGCAGGACTGGTCCGATGCCCCATCGTGATCAACGGGCGTACAACCAGGTGTGGTTGTCGGCTGTCTTCAAGGCGCTGGAGGGATGAGCCTCCGGTGTCCTTCCGTGCGGATTGGGGATCAGGTGGGGAACCAGGTCTGGAGAATCGTCGTGGCCAGTGGTGCGGCGGCGGCGTTCACGGCCGTGGCGGCGGTGCCGGCCGGGGCGGCCGAGGGCGGGGTGTCGTTCTCCCGCGTCCAGGTGAACGGCGGCAAGTCGATCGTGATCGGGGTGTCGGCGGAGATCGCGGTGCCCGCCTCGTTCCGGATGACGACCACGAAGAAGTACAAGTTTCCTGCGGTGTTCCTGTACCGCAAGGGGGGCGACCGGCTGTGGCACGCCATCGAGACGAGTGACTGCGTCAAGGTGAAGTCGGGTGTCTGCGACTTCAACGAGACGATGTTCTTCGACCCGAGCGTGTGGGACATGCGCAACAGCGAGGCCGGGGCCTGGAAGGTCGGGGCGGAGGTGCACTTCAGGGGCGGCGGCGGGGACGTCGACGACAAGGGCCTCACGGTCAACGTCAAGCGCAACTCCCGCCTCACCGTGAACGCCTCGCCCGAACCCGTGGTCAAGGGGAAGACCCTCACGGTGACCGGCAAGGTCACGCGGGCCAACTGGGAGACCAGGAAGTACGGCACCTACGGAGGCCGCCTGGTGAACCTGCAGTTCAAGCCCGCCGGGGCCACCTCCTACACCACGGTGAAGACGGTGTACGCGAACGGCTCGGGCAGCCTCAAGACGACCGTGAAGGCGTCCAAGTCGGGCACGTGGCGCTGGGCGTACAACGGCAACAGCACCACCGGACCGTCGAAGTCGTCCGGGGACTACGTCGCAGTGAAGTGATGTCCGCGGTGCCGCAGGGCCGTTGGACGCCGCGCCGGCGGTAACGGCTGCGACGGTCCGGGCGTCGGGTCCGCCACGACCGGGCGGCCCCGACGCCTCGCGTCCCGGCCGGCCGGGACGGGCTCGGTCTCGCCGCGGAGCCGGGGGAACACGGGCACGTCGGTCATGGAATTCAACTCACCCACGATGACGCCCGATCCGCCGGCTGCTTATCCTTGTGGCCATGACGGCCCAGCCTCCGAATCCCTCTCCGCTCCCTGTTCCGCCGGGAGAGCTCCGCGCCTCCCACGACGACCGGGAAGCGGTGGTGGAGCAGCTGCGCGATGCGGCGGCCGAAGGGCGAATTGACCTCGATGAGCTGGATGCGCGCCTGGAGCAGGCGTGGAAGTCCAAGACCTACGCCGAGTTGGCCGTCCTGACCGCCGACCTGCCCAGGGCGAGTTCCGCCGGGGAGGAACTACCGCCGCTGGTGCTCAAGGGCGGCATGCACGGCGCCTCCCGGGGCCCCGGACGCTGGGAGGTTCCCGGGCGCGTGATCGCTCACGGAGGCCTGGCCGGAGTGAAGGTCGACTTCACCCGGGTCGAGTGCCGCCTCACGGAGGTCGCGGTCGAGGCGTACGGGGAGGCAGCCGGCGTCACGATCGTCATCCCCGAGGGCTGGGCCGCGGACACCAGTGGCATGGACCCCGGCATCGGCGGCCTCAAGGACAAGACCACCCCCGACCGGCTTCCGGGAACCCCGCTGATCCGGCTCACCGGGTCCGGCGGCATGGCGGGAGTGGTCATCCGCCATCCCAACCGCTGGGAGCGGCGCAAGCTGGACAACAACCCGACGCGGGACTAGGGGCCACGTCCGCCACACCGGGCGGTTGGCCGCGTGGCTGTCGCGCCGCTCGTCGCAGCGACGCGCGGAGAGGGCAGCCGGGGCCACTCTCCCGGCAACTCGGCCGACCGCCGAACGTGGTCGACGAGAAGCTGGCGCAGGTCGTCGACATCGACCCGGCCGACGTGTGGAAGCGCGTGGATGCCGAGCCGGGCGATCTCAGTGACATCCTCGACGCGGCGGAGCGGGTGGCCACCGTGGACGGTGACGTCAACTCCCGTGAGAAGGCGATCCTTGCGGAACTTCGGGCGCGGTGCCGCCGAGCACGACTGTCGCGTCAACGGGACGCCGAGGCCGGCCGCGGTCTCCTCCTCGTCACCGCCCTCGCCGACGAATGGGGCGTCACAGACCGCCGCAGCGGTCACGGCACAACGGGGTGGACGTCCCTGAGCCTGGGACGGCCTTCGGCCGAACGGCCACGCCGAACAGGCAAAGGTTGTCTGCGCTCCCGGATACGCTGACGCACGATGTTGCGTCCGCGGTGGGTGCGTACCGACCGCGGACGGAAGCCGCCCTTCGCACCTCCCGTTAGGTTGTCCATGCCCGGTCGTCTCCTCGAACTGCACGTCGAGAACTTCCGCAGTCTGCGCGATGTGACCGTGCCGCTGGGTCCGCTCACGGTGTTAGTGGGCCCCAACGGTGCGGGCAAGTCGAATGTGCTGAAGGTTTTCGACTTCCTCGCCGACATCATCCGCTCCGACCTCCAGCCGGCGCTCGACGCACGCGGCGGGTTCGACGAGGTGGCCTTCTGGGGCGGTACCAAGCCACCGACCACCATGCGCGTCCACCTCAAGGCGACCTGGACGACGAACTCCACCCTCACAGCTCCGGACGAGTACGGCCTCACGATCCGGCGCCGCTCCCTTCGCACGAAACCGAACGACGAACGGCCGGCCTACTACACCCTCTCCCGTGAGGAGAGCTTCGCGTTCAAACGCAGACAGGGACGCGGCCGGCGCATCACCATCTCGGGTGAGGAGGCACGCATCCTCGATGTGCGTGCGGGTGAAAGCAGGGACAGCGGCAGCTTCGGTATCCGTCGGCTGAGCAGTGGCCTGTCCACCCTTCCCCGGCTGGGTCCCGCCGACGGCGGCGACGAGGTGACCCGGGTCGCCGACCGGCTGTCGTCGTTCCGGGTCTTCGACGTCGACGTGGCCGCGGCCCGGCAGCCGACCCGCCTGCGCGGCGCGCGCTTCGCCTCCCTCTCGCCGCACGCCGAGAACCTGGCCGCCTTCCTGATCCACCTGAGCGGCCGTGAGGACATCTGGGACGATCTGGTCGCCGACGCCCGCACGGTCCTGCCGCAGCTGGAGAACATCGAGTTCGAAGAGGTCGGCGGGGCCACCGACCAGCTGACCGTCGTGCTGCGCGAGCACGGCTTGCGCCGCTTGACCCCGCTCGCCGACGCCTCCTACGGGACCGTCCGGCTGCTGGGGCTTCTCGCCCTGCTCTACGACCCCAATCCTCCGGCGTTCACCTGTATCGAGGAGATCGACCACGGGCTGCACCCGCAGGCGCTGGAACTCGTCGTGCAGCGGCTGCGCGAGGCAGCCGAGCGCACACAGTTCATCGTCGCCACCCACTCGCCCGCGCTCGTGAACCGGCTGCGCCCGGAAGAGTTCGTCGTGTGCGACCGCGACGAGGACGGCGCGTCGGTCATCCCGGCGCTCACGGTCGACGAGGTGAAGGCCATCGTCGAGGAATCGGGTGAACAGCCCCTCGGGGAGCTGTGGTTCTCCGGAGTTCTCGGCGGCGACCTCACTGGTGGTGAGCTGTGACCCCGAAGAACCGAGGGCGGGAGCGGCGCGTCATCGTGCTGGCCGGCGAGGACCAGAACGACTGCGAGATCCTTGCCTCCCTGATACGCGCGCACCGGCCCGATCTGACCGCGGACGCCAAGCTGGTCCGCATCAACGATCCGGTGCGGCTGCGCAGGAAGTCCGGTCCCGACCTCGCCGCCGCCGTGCGGACCCTGGCCGGCAAGGCCCGGGCCAAGGCGCTCCAGCAGCGCGCCGACCTGCTCGGGTTCGTCGTCCACGAGGACCTGGACGGCTACACCGACTCCCAGTACGACCGGATCCGCAAAGCACTGTCCGAGGAGTTCGGGCGCCAGTGCCAGGAGTTCCGGACGGCGGTCGCGCTCGCCGCATGGGAGAGCGAGAGCTGGCTGCTGCTCTTCCCGGACGCCTTCCCTCACGTCCGTCCGCGCTGGAAGGTCCCCGACCGTCTGCTCGGCAAGGACACCGGCCGCCTCAAGGACGCGAAGGAGGAGCTCAAGCGAGGACTCGGCCTGCCGGTGTTCCGGGAGAGCGACGGCCCCGCGATCGCCCGCGAGGCGCTGAAGCACCGGCTGATCCCCTCCCCGCGCGGCAGTAACCGCTCGTACGCGGACTTCGTCGGAGACCTCACGCGCTGGACCTGACGACGCCGACGGGCGAGTGATTCCGCAGGCCGCCGTCCCCGCCCCGTGCCCGGCTCATGTACAGCACACTCCCGTACAGGCGTCGCCGCTGGTGACACGCCCGTCGCAGCCACCACGCTGGCGTCATGCACAGTCCCTCCCCGCAGCGGCCGCCCCGGCTGCTCACCCTGCTGCCCATGCCCTCGGACGAGTTCGCCATGGGCTTCACCTCGACCCCGCGAGGGGCCCGGCTGGCGCGGCTGTTCGTCGCCCACTGCCTGAACACCTGGGGCCATCCCTACGACAGTCAGGTCAACGAGACGCTGACGCTGATCACCGCCGAGCTGAGCGCGAACGCCGTACAGCACGGGCGTGTGCCCGGCCGGGACTTCCACGTACGGCTGGCCACCGAGGCGAGCGGTGACCTCCGGCTGGAGGTGTCGGACACCCGCGGCGAGGACCGGCCCGTCGTCGCCGCGCCGGCGGACCACGCCGAGTCGGGCCGCGGCCTGCTGCTCGTGACGGCGCTGGCCGACGACTGGGGCGTCATGGACCGCCGTGGCGGCCCCGGCAAGACCGTGTGGGCGACGGTGAGCGCCGCCCCGGACGGCCGGCCCGGAGGGGGCCGATGACGGCGCGGGCACGGAACACCCGCGGATCGACGGGAACGTGTACGCGGTGTACCGGTGTCGCCCGTTCCCGGGGCCGGGGTCCGGGATGCGACCGGGTGGGTACCGATGTCCGAGGTGGGCGGTATCTTCGACGCTGATCGTCATGGTGCCCGCGGTGGCTGTCACGGCGCCGCGTGCCCGGCGGTCGCGGTAACCGTCCTGCCCGAAAGGTCCTCGTGAAGCCCACCCTGGCCGCCGCGCAGCTCCGCGGCAGTCTGACGCAGTACCTCACGACGACGTACGCGCTGGCCGACGAGGACACGCGGCTCGCGCTGGAGCGGTTCCTGGGGGATCCGGAGACGGGGATCTTCCGGGGGCCGTATCTGCGGATCAGGACGCCGTTCCATCCGGCCGGGGACGGGTGGCAGTCGGCGCTGGAGTGGCAGCCCGCGTTCACGCCGTGGCGGCATCAGGCGAAGGCGTGGGAGCGGCTGAGCACGTACCGGGGGACGGCCGAGCCGACGCTCGTGACGACCGGCACCGGGTCGGGAAAGACCGAGTCGTTCCTGATCCCCGTACTCGACCACTGCCGGCGGCAGAAGGCGCTGGGCCGGCGCGGGGTCAAGGCCGTCCTGCTGTATCCGATGAACGCGCTCGCCACCGACCAGGCGGGGCGTATCGGCGAGTACCTGGCGCAGCCGGAGCTGGCGCAGGTGACGGCGGGCCTCTACATCGGGGACAAGCCGGACACCGATTTCCGACGGGTGATGACACGGCGCGAGGAGATGCGGCAGGCGCCGCCGGACGTGCTGATCACCAACTACAAGATGCTGGACCTGCTGCTCCAGCGCGCCGAGGACCGGCCGCTGTGGGAGGGCGCGGACCCGGCGTACGTCGTGCTGGACGAGTTCCACACCTACGACGGCGCGCAGGGCACGGACGTGGCGATGCTGCTGCGCCGGCTGGCGTCGGCCGTGGGCGCGTCGAAGCCGGAGCGGCCGCTCGGGTCGATCTGCCCGGTGGCGACCTCGGCGACCCTCGGTGAGGGCGGGGGCGACGGCAGTGGCATCCTCGCCGTCACCGAGCAGGTGTTCGGAGTGCCGTTCGGTGCGGACGCGGTGATCGGCGAGGAGCGGCTGAGCGCCGACGACTTCGTCGGCGACATCGACTACGAACTGCCCGAGCCGCCCGACCCGAAGGAGGTCATCGACGTCTCGGGCGGGCCCGGCGTCGAGTCCGACCCGGACCGGCTCGACCTGGACGGGCTCGCCGAACGGCTGCTGGGGCGGCGCGGCATGGACGCCTTCCAGATCGGACGGCTGCTCAAGAAGCACGACTTCACCCACGGGGTGCTCGCGCTGCTGAACGGCGAGCCGCTCGACGAGTGGGGACTGCGGGACCGCATGGCCCGCTTCGGGTACGCGTGGGCGCGCACCGCGCGGGAGAACCCGCGGCTCGCGCTGGAGGCGCTGTCGCGGTTCGTCGCGCTGCTGTCGTCCGCGCGGGACCCCGAGTCCGACGAGCGCCGGCCGCGTCCGCTGCTGCACATCGAGGCGCACCTGTGGGTGCGGCCGGTGGGGCGGGTGCTGAGCGGGGTGGGCGGCAGACCGGAGTTCCGCTGGTACGAGGACGAGCGGACCCTCGCCCGGCGCTCCGCGCTCACCGCGGCGTCCGCGTCCGAGGAGTCGGCGGAGAGCGACGAGTGGCCGTCGGCGGACTCGCGGCGGCCCGAGGCGCTGCCCGGTTCGGACACCGTGCAGCGGCCCGCCCAGGCACATCTGCCGGCGGTCTACTGCCGGGTGTGCGGGCGTTCGGGATGGGCGGCGCTGTCCCCGGAGGCCGATCCGCAGAAGCTGGAGACGAGCCCGCCGAAGATCTGGCAGGCCTCCGTGGGACGCGACAAGCGGCGGCTGCGGTACTTCATCTCCGCGACCCCGGCCGAGGCCCGGGACGCCCTCGACGCGCTCACCGGCGGCGCGCCGAAGCAGGCGGGCGGCGCGGACCCGCAGTCCGTGGTGGTGCTGGACGGCGCGCAGGGCACGTACCGGATGCCCGTCGCCGAGGACGGGGAAGGGCTCCAGGACGCCTGGTTCGCGCGGGCCGTGCTGGACAGGAAGACCGCCGACCAGGCCGCCAAGGACGACACCTGCCCGGCGTGCGACACCGACAACGGCATCCGGTTCCTCGGCACCGCGCTCGCCGCCCTGGCCTCCGCCACCGTCACCCAGCTGTTCACCGGCGGCCACGAGATCGCGCTCGCCCCGGAGGAACGCAAGACGCTGCTGTTCAACGACTCCACACAGGACGCGGCGCACCGCGCCGGATACGTCGCCAACGCCTCGTACAAGTTCTCGCTGCGCTCGCTGCTGGCGCACCGGCTGGACGACTCGGGAGCGCCGCTCCCGCTGAACGACCTGATCGGCGACGTCCTGGACGCCGTGGACGACCCGGGGACCCTCGCCGCGGTCGTCCCGCCGGACCTGCACGACGAACCGGGCGTGGACCGGCTGCTGTCCGGGCGCGGCACCGGGGACGCGCGGACCTGGAAACTCATCGGGGAACGGCTCGCGTTCGCCACCGTCATGGAGTTCGGGCTGCGCTCGCGGCTCGGGCGCACCCTGGAGCTCACCCGGACCACGGCCGCGGAGGTGGTGATCGACGAACCGGACCGGATCGTGGCGCTCGCCCGCGACCTGCACCTCACGCTCCCGGGACAGCTGGGCTTCGACGGCGGACTGCCCACGCCGGACCGCTATCTGGCCTACGTGCGGGGGCTGTTGGAGCGGATGCGGCTGCGCGGGGGCGTCCGGCACCGGTGGCTGGACACCTGGATCAAGGAAGCCGGCGTCAACCAGTACCTCATCTCCGGACAGCGCCCGGAGGGCATGCCCGCCTTCCCCGAGGGATATGTGGCACCGCCGAGGTTCCTGCTCGCCGGGCCCAAGGAGAAGACCAAGTTCGACACGATCGGCGGGAAGGGCAACTGGTACCAGGACTGGACGCGCCGCTGCCTCGGCCTGGACGCCGCCCAGGCGACCGAGTACCTGCGCCGGCTGCTGCCCGTCCTCGCCGACGTGGGCGTGCTGTCGGCACGCACCGCCAAGGACCGCACCACCCGCGTGTACGGGCTCCAGCCGGGCCACATCCAGGTACGGCTGCTCGCGGACGACCTGGTCAACAAGGCGTTCGTGAGCTGCGAGGAGTGCGGCTGGCAGCAGGTCGTACCGCCCGAGCGGCGCACCCGCTGGTACGGGCACCCCTGCCCGCGCTGGCGCTGCACCGGCGTCCTCACCCCTCCCCAGTACGGCATGTCGTCGACCGGGTCGGGCAGCGGCGGCTTCAGCGGGAAACTGGAGCGGGACTACCGGGCCGACTACTACCGCCGGCTGTATCTGACCGGCGGCACCTACCGGGTCGTCACCGCGGAGCACACCGGCATGCTGACCCGGCCCGAACGCGAGGGCGTGGAGCGGACGTTCCGGCAGGGCACCCACTACACCGACCCCAACGTGCTGTCCTGCACGCCCACGCTGGAGCTCGGCATCGACATCGGCGACCTGTCGGCGGTGCTGCTCGGCTCGCTGCCGGGCGGCCCGGCGAACTACGTGCAGCGGGCCGGGCGCGCCGGACGCCGGACCGGCAACGCGCTGGTGGTCGCCTTCGGCGGGCGGCGGGCCCGCGACCGGTACTACCTGGACGACCCGACCGAGATGATCGCCGGTGACATCGTGCCGCCGGGCTGCTATCTGTCCGCTGTCGAGATCCTGCGCCGCCAGTACACGGCACACCTGCTGGACCGGGCGGCGCGCGGCGAACTCACCACGTCGGACGGCGAACCGCTGATGCCAGTGCCGCGCCTCTCGTCGGCGCTGTTCGGCACCACCGGCTGGTGCCAGGACCTGTCGGACGCGGCACTCACCCACGGGGCGCGGCTGGTGGAGGAGTTCCTCGCCCTGTTTCCGGCGGGCAGCGGCCCCGACGACGACCGGGGCGTGTCCGCGCACGCCGCCGACGAGCTGCGCGCCTACGCCACCGGCGGCATCGCACGCACGCTGTCGGAGGCCGAGGAGGAGTGGACGGCGCGCCGCGAGGAACTGCGCCGCAGGATCGCCGCCATCGACACCGCCGTCGACGGACTGCTCGCCGAGGACCGTGAACAGGGCGCCGAGCGCCGCGAGTTGCTCGCGGAGCGGCGCGCCACGGGTGAACTGCTGCGCCAGCTCAGCCAGACCGGCGCCCACGGCGCCCTCGTCGAACTCGGCCTGCTGCCCAACTACAGCCTCACCGACACCACGACGTCCCTGGAGGCCACCCTCTACTGGAAGGAGGCCGCCGGGAGCGACGACGGCACGGACACCGCCACGGCGGGGGACGAGGACCGCCGCGAGTGGGTGTACCGCAGCGAGACCCGCGACTACGAGCGGTCCCGCAAACTGGCGCTGACCGAACTCGCGCCCGGCAACAGCTTCTACGTCAACGGCTACCGGCACGTCGTGCGCGCCCTCGACATCGGCAGCCCGGAGCGGCGCGCCTGGTCGGTGTGGCGGCTGTGCCCGGCGTGCGGGTACGCGCGCACGCACGGCGACCCGAAGAACGACACCTCCCCGTGCCCGCGCTGCGGCTCCCGGGAGATCTCCGACGCGGGCTGCGTGCACCACGTCCTCACGCCCCGGCGCGTCACCTCCCGGGACAAGCGGGACGACGCCCGGGTGCGGGACGACCGCGACGAACGCGACCGCAGGCGGTACGCGGTGCTCACCACCGTCGACATCGACCCCGCCCACCTGGCGGCCGGATCGTGGCGGCACGACAGCGCCGTCTTCGGCGCCGACTTCACCCGCAGGGCCGTCGTACGCACCCTGAACCTGGGCATCGACCGGCAGGACGGCAGCAGCACGGTCCCGCTGGCCGGGGACGACGTGCGGCTCAACCCGTTCTACGTGTGCACGAGTTGCGGCGGTGCGACGGCCGACGGACGGCCGGTCGTCGACCAGTCGCAGCACGCCCTCACCGCGTCCCTCGCCCACTCCACCCGCGCCAGCGCCCACCACCAGCTGTGGTGCCCGCGCAGGCGGCTGCGCGGCAGCGGCGAGGCGCAGGGCGCGGGCACGGACGTACCGCTGCTGCTGGCGCACGAGCTGACCACGGAAGCCGTCCGCATCCTGCTGCCCGCGTCCGTGGCACGCGCCAGGGAACGGCTCGCCTCGTTCACCGCCGCCCTGTTCGCGGGCATAGCGGCCCGCTACGGCGGCGATCCCGACCACATCGACATCACCGCCGCGTCCATGCCGGACGGCGAGGACCGCGACTGGCCGCGCCGGTTCCTCGTGGTCTACGACCGGCTGCCCGGCGGCACCGGCTATCTGCACCGGCTGGCCACCTCCGACGGCTTCCGCGAGGTACTGCTGAAGGCCCGTGAGGTCATCGAGGACTGCGACTGCCTGAGGAAGGGCCTCGACGGCTGTCACCGCTGCCTGCTGCGCCGCGTCCCCCCGGCCGACTACGACAAGGTCAGCCGCAACGAGGTCCGGCAGATGCTGGACGAACTGCTCGGCGCGGACGGCGAACGCTGGTCCACCTCGCCCGTCACCACCACCCAGCACATCCCGATGCACCAGCAGGCCGAGAGCGACCTCGAGGTCCTGTTCATCGACACGCTGCGGGAGTGGGCCGCGCTCCCCGAGAGCCGTGCCAGCGCCGATGCCTACATCACCCCGGCCGGCACCCACGCGCTGGACCTGCGGCTGACCGCGGCCGACGGCACCACGCTGAGCTGGCGGGTGTCCCAGCAGCGGGTCCTCGACGGCACCCGTCCCGACGTCCTCTTCGAACGTGTCGACGCACCCGGCCCGCGGCTGGCGCTCTACCTGGACGGCTACGAGTTCCACGCCGGCCGGGAGCACGACCGGACGGGCGACGACGCCGACAAGCGCACCCGGCTGCGCGCGGAGGGACTGCGGGTCTTCCAGCTCACCTACGGCGATGTGAGCGACTGGCGGCGCCGCGTGCGGGACACCGGCCAGGGCGCCGCGGGACCCGCCGACCCGGTGTGGGAGCCGTACGGGGAGAAGGCCCGCGACACGGCGCGCGGCTATTACGCGGCGGTGCGGGGCGGGCTGCCCGGGGAGCTGGCGGACACGGTGTGGGTCAACCCCGCCGTGCAGCTCGTGGAGTATCTGCGCCGGCCGGACGCGGAGCGCTGGCGGTGGCGTGCGGAGGCGGCGCTGGCCGGGTTCATGGGCGCCGGAGCGCGCCCGTCCGCGCTCACGCCGGAAGCACTGGGCGGGCAGATCACGGCGGCGCTGCGCGGGGAGACGCCAGCCGGACCGCGCGGCCCGGTGCAGCTGTTCTCGGTGACCGACCGCTCGGAACTGCCGTTGGTGCTGGCCGCCGACGGCCGGGAGAAGCCCCCGGCGTGGACCGGCGTCGTCCTGCTCGACGACACGCCCGGCGTCCACGCCCGGGAGGAGGCGCACAAGCGCCGCTGGCGGGCCTGGCTGTACTGGTCCAACGTGCTGCAGTTCCTCGACACCGGCGGCGGCGACGCCGTCCAGCTCACGACCGGACGCCTCGACGGGTTCCCCGTGGAGACCCTGGCCGTCACGGGTGGCGGCGGCGTCCTGGAGAGCGTCCGCCTCACGCTCGCCGGCGGCACGCCGGCACCGGCCGGGACCGCGCCGGCCGCGCCGGCCGCGCCGCAGGCTCCCCCGGCCGTCGGGGTGACCGCCCCACCCGTCCGGGACCCGGCCTGGGACAAGGTCATCGAACTCCTCGACCCGGACGAGCACGGCCTGCCCGAGCTCGCCGAGGCCCTCGCCGTACGGGGCGTCCCGGTGCCCCGGGACGGCTACGAGCTCGACGCGAACACCGGCTGGCAGGCCGAACTGGCCTGGCCGGACGCACGCGTCGGAGTCGTCCGTACCCCGAGGCCGCCGGAGGGCGAGGACATCGACCCGGAGGCCGCCGACCGGGACCGCGACTTCGCCGCGGCCGGCTGGGAGGTGCGGACCGCCGCCGCCTGGACGGCCGACGGCCTCGCCGAGCGGATCGGCCCTCATCCGTCAGACGACACCACCAAGGACAACGGGGGGAACGAACAGCCGTGACCGGCAAGAACGTGACGCTGCGCCTGCTCGACAAGGCGGACCGGGAGATCCTCAAACTCCCCCGCCCGGTCAAGGGGGCGATCTACGACTTCCAGCACAAGTTCAAGACCAACCCCGACTCCGCCGGCCTGCGCCTCAAGCAGTTGCAGGGGCACGACAAGCTGCACTCCGCGCGCGTCAACGACGAGTACCGCGCGCTGCTGCTGCGGCTGGCCGACGACGACTGGCTGATCGTCTCGGTCAAGCACCGCAAGGACGTGTACGCGCACCTGGACCGGCTGACCTACTCGGTGAACCGGGTGACCGGCGGCATCGAGTACGTGGACCTCCAGGTCGTGCAGGAGGAGGTCCTCGCCCCCGCGCCGGCTCCCGAACCGGCAGCTCCTCAGCCGCTGTTCGCCGCCTGGTCGGAGCAGCAGCTCACCGACCTGGGCGTGGCGCCGTCCCTCGTCCCGGTCGTCGCCGCGCTGACCACCGAGGACCAGCTCCTCGGACTCGTCGAGTACGCGCCGCAGCTCACCGGCGAGGTGCTGCTCGCGCTGTACGACGGCAAGGCGTACGACGACGTCCTGGAGCAGGTCACGGCCCCCGTCGCGGTGCCCGACCCGGTGGACCCCGAGGACTACCGGGCCGCCGCCGACCGTCCCGCGACCATCGTCACCACGACCGACGACGCGCTGCGCGAGGCGCTGGAGGGCGAGGACTTCGGCCGCTGGAAGGTGTTCCTGCACCCCACGCAGGCCAAGCTGGTCACCCGGGACTACAGCGGTCCGGCGCGCGTGGGCGGCGGACCCGGCACCGGGAAGACGATCGTGGCGCTGCACCGGGTCAGGCACCTGGTCGAGCGGCTCCCGGCCGGCCGCACCAAGCCGGTCCTGCTGACCACGTACAACAAGAACCTCGCGGCGGACCTGCGTTCACGGCTGCTCGCGCTGGGCGGCGAGGCGCTGCTGTCGCGCGTCGAGATCAGCCACGTCGACCAGCTCGCGCTGCGCACCGTGCGGGAGGCGGAACCGGGCAACCGCAAGCGCATCGTCGACGAGGCGCAGGCGGTCCGCGAATGGCGCTCACTCCTCGACGAACTCGGCGAGGACGGCTGGGACGCGGAGTTCCTGCACGACGAGTGGACGCAGGTGATCCTCGGCCAGGCGGTGACCTCCCGCACGGACTACTTCCGCGCCCGCCGCGCCGGACGCGGACGCACGGTCAGCCGTGCCGAGCGCGCCGAGATCTGGCAGCTCGCCGAGCGGTTCGCCCAGCGCCTGGACCGGCTCGGGGTCCAGACCTGGGACCAGATCGCGGAGCGCGCGGCGCAGTTGGAGGCGGGACGCGCCCGGCGCATCCAGGACATCGAACGGCGGCGGGAGGAGGCCGGCGGGCTCGACAACGTCCACGTGGCCGACGGTTCGGGCGGCTGGCTGCGCTACCGGTACCGGCACATCGTCGTCGACGAGGCCCAGGACCTGCGGCCCGCGCACTGGAAGATGCTGCGCGCGATGACCGCCCCCGACCGCAATGACCTGTTCCTGGTCGGCGACACCCACCAGCGCATCTACAAGAACCAGGTGACCCTCGGCAGCCTCGGTATCAACATCCGCGGCCGGGCGTCGAAGCTGTCGCTGAGCTACCGCACCACCCGGCAGATCCTGCGCTCCGCGCTGAACGTGCTGGGCGAGGAGACGTACGACGACCTCGACGGCAGCGCCGAGACGCTGGCCGGCTACCGGTCCGTGCTCAGCGGCGCCGTCCCGAACCTGCACCGGCTGGCCGACTGGGCGGACGAGCGCGAGGCGATCGCCGCGCTGATCGAGTCCTGGGGGGAGGTGCGGCACGAGCAGATCGCCATCGCCGTGCCGACCAACGACATGGCGCGCGAGGTGGCGTACGCGCTGCGGGAGCACGGCATCATGGCGCTGGAGATCGGTCCGGACGGGCCCCTCGGCGACAGCGGCGTGCACATCGGCACGATGTTCCGGTTCAAGGGGCTCGAGTACCAGCGCATGATCATCGCCGGGGTGACCGACGGGCTGGTGCCGCGCGCGGGCGTCCGGCAGCGGCGCGCCACGGACCCGGCGCGCTACCGCACGGAGATGCAGCGCGCCCGGTCCCTGCTGTTCGTGGCGGCCACGCGCGCACGGGACAGTCTCGACGTCTTCTGGCACGGGGAGCCGAGCCCGTTCCTGAAGGAGCTGATCGAGGTACGGCCGCCGGCCGCGGCGTGATCCGGTCCGCGGCGGGTCCGGCTAACCGGGCATGACCGGCCCCTGCGGCACGAGGAACGGCCGCCGGGGATCCTCCGGCGGCATTCGGCGGTTCGCGTACGCCGGGTCGGCGCCCGGCAGGTAGGGGGCGAGGGCCGCGTACACCTCCGCCGCGCCTCCGGGACGGTCCTCGGGGCGCTTGGCGAGCAGTGCGTGCGCGAGGTCCTGGAGCGCGGCCGGGGCCTCGGCACCGTGGTCGGCGAACGAGGGCGGGGGCACGGTGAGATGCTGGGTCGCCAGTTCGGCGGGCCCCACGCCGTCGAAGGGCGGCCGGCCGGTGAGCATGTGGTGCAGCAGGCACCCCACCGCGTACAGGTCGCTGCGGCCGTCCAGCGTCCTGTCGCCGGCGAGGAGTTCGGGGGAGGCGCAGGCGACGTTGCCGAGCGTCTCCCCGGTCATGGTCAGCTGTGGGTCGGTGTCCGAGAGGACCTTCACCAGACCGAAGTCGAGGATCTTCACCAGACCGCTGGTGCGGACCATGATGTTCTGCGGTTTGAGGTCGCGGTGGACGAGACCGGCGGCGTGCGCGGCGGACAGTCCCGCGCACAGCTGCGCGGCCACGGAGACCGCGGCGGGCACCGGCAGGCGCCGGTCGTCGGCCCCGTCGACCACGTTGTCGAGGGTCGTCCCGTCGACGAGCTGCATCACCAGGCAGCAGACGTCCTGTGTCAGGGCCGCGTCGTACACGGTGGTGATGTTGGGGTGGTCGAGGCGGGCGGCGGCCTTCGCCTCCCGCTCGAAACGGGCCAGGGCGGTGCGGCGGCCTTCCGGCAGCGCCAGCAGGTCGGCGGCCACGGTCTTGACCGCCACGGGCCGCTCCAGATACACGTCCGTCCCCTGCCAGACGTGTCCCATCGCCCCTCTGCCCAGGATCCGGTCCAGCCGGTACCTGCCGCGCAGTACCTTGCCCGCAGCGAACTGCTCCACGTGCACTTCCTCCAAAACGACCGATGGCCCCGACCGAAACGATCGGGGCCATCCATTGCGTTATGTGTCCGAGGGGGGACTTGAACCCCCACGCCCGATAAAGGGCACTAGCACCTCAAGCTAGCGCGTCTGCCATTCCGCCACCCGGACCAGGTGCCTGTCGCCTCGGCGGGTGTTCCCCCCGTGGCGACATGGACAACCATACCAAGGTTTCGCAGTGCCTTTCACCTGCGTTTTCCGTGCCTGGGGGCGGTGGTGGGCGGGGTGCACGGTGGGTGTCCGGGCGGTCACACGGGTCAGGGCATGAGCTGGTACTCCGGGAAGTTGCCGGGCAGGCGTTCTCCCGCCGGGCCCCGGGTCACGGCGCGGACCAGGAGGTCGCCGCCGACGAAGGCGCCGCGCCAGGACGCGCCGAAGCCGCCGAACAGTTCGTCGCGGTCGCCGCGGGAGCGCGGGACGCCGTGGCCGACCTTGAACGCGCGGATGTGCGGGGCCAGCCGGTCGTAGGTGGACCGGTCGTCCGTGGACAGGGTGGCCACCAGCGCGCCGTTGGACGCGTTCATGGCGGCCAGCAGTTCCGCCTCCGTGTCGACCAGGACGATGGTGTCGACCGGGCCGAACGGCTCCGCGTGGTGCAGCGGCGACGAGGGAGGCGGGTTCAGCAGCGTGACGGGCTGGACGTACGCCGAGGTGTCCTGGCCGGGCAGGAACCGGGACTCGGACGGCGTGCCCCGGTGCAGCGGGACGGCGCCGCGGTCGACGGCCTCGGCGACCTGGTCGTGCAGCTCCTTCGCCTTGGCCGCGTTGATCACCGGTCCGAAGTCCAGCCGGGGGTACGGGTCGGTGGGGTGTTCCACGGCGAGCGGGTGGCCGACCTCGAGCGTGCGGACCGCGGGGAGGTAGGCGGCCAGGAAGTCGTCGAAGAGCCGGCGCTGGACGACGAAGCGCGGGTAGGCCGTGCAGCGCTGCTTGCCGTAGTCGAAGAGCCGGGGGATCACCGCGCTCAGGGTGTCCCAGTCCGAGTGATTCCAGATGCCCCAGGTGTTGAGTCCCTCCTGTTCGAGGATGTGCCGCTTGCCGAGGTCGGCCACGGCCGTGGCGACGGCGGCGCCGGTGTCGCGGCCGCCGACGAAGGAGACGCAGCCGACCTCGGGCGCCCGCACCAGCACCTCGGACAGCTCGCCCCCGCTGCCGCTGACGAGGGTGACGGGTATCCCCTCGCGGGCGGCGAGTGCCGAGGCCAGGGTGAGGCAGGCGACGCCGCCGTCGGTCGGGGTCTTGGCGATGACCGCGTTGCCGGCCAGTGCCTGGACCAGCAACGCGTGGACGAGCACGCTCATCGGGTAGTTCCAGCTCGCGATGTTGGAGACGGGCCCGTCCAGCGGAACCCGGCCGTCGAGCATCCCGTCGACGCCGTCGACGTACCAGCGCACGCCGTCGATGGCGCGGTCGACGTCCGCCTGGGCGAGCCGCCAGGGCTTGCCGATCTCCCAGACGAGCAGCAGCGCCAGCAGTTCGCGGTGCTGGGTGAGGGCGTCGAGGGTGGCGGCGACGCGGGCCCGGCGTTCCGGCAGCGGGACGTGCCGCCAGGCGCGGTGCTGGTCGAGCGAGGCGCGCACGGCCTGCCGGGCGATGACCCGGTCCAGGCGCGGCGGGCCCGCGACGGGACTGCCGTCGACGGGGCTGACGGCGGGCAGTGCCCGGCCGTCCGGCTGCCAGGCGGAGTTCCAGAGGTTGAGGACGCGGTCGTCCCGGAAGGCCTCGGGGGCGACGGCCCGGCAGCGCTGCCAGGCGTCGGTCCAGGAGGTGCCGGATTTGAGGGTGAGGGTGGGTGGCATGCGGTTGGCTCCGCTCTCGGTGCACGGTCGAGAGAAACGAGAGAAAAACGAGAGAAAGGGGACTCGGCGAAGGGGCTCAGCCCTCGCCGTTCAGGACGGCCAGCACCTGCCGGGCCGTCTCCGTGGGGGTGGCGCCGACCCTGACCCCGGCCGCCTCCAGGGCCTCCTGCTTCGCCCGCGCCGTACCGGACGAGCCGGAGACGATCGCGCCGGCGTGGCCCATGGTGCGGCCCTCGGGGGCGGTGAAGCCGGCGATGTAGCCGACGACGGGTTTGGTGACGTGGTCGCGGACGTAGGCCGCCGCGCGTTCCTCCGCGTCGCCGCCGATCTCGCCGATGAGGACGATCAGGTCGGTGTCGGGGTCGTCCTGGAAGGCGGCGAGGCAGTCGATGTGGGTCGTGCCCACGACGGGGTCGCCGCCGATGCCGACGCAGGTGGAGAAGCCGATGTCCCGCAGCTCGTACATGAGCTGGTAGGTGAGCGTGCCCGACTTGGAGACGAGTCCGATACGGCCCGGCTTGGTGATGTCGGCGGGGATGATGCCGGCGTTGGACTGGCCGGGGGTGATCAGGCCGGGGCAGTTGGGGCCGATGACGCGGGTGCCCTTGCGCCGGGCGTGGTCGGTGAAGGCGACGGAGTCGTGGACGGGGATGCCCTCGGTGATGACGACCGCGAGGCCGATGCCGGCGTCGGCGGCCTCGACGACCGCGTACCTGGCGAACGCGGGCGGTACGAAGACGACGGTGACGTCGGCGCCGGTCGCGTCCATGCCCTCGGCGACGGAGCCGAAGACGGGGACGGCACGCTCGTCGAAGTCGACGGTGCGGCCGGCCTTGCGGGGGTTGACGCCGCCGACGACGTTCGTGCCGGCGGCGAGCATCCGCCGGGTGTGCTTCATGCCCTCGCCGCCGGTCATGCCCTGGACGAGGATTTTGCTCTCCTTGGTGAGGTGGATCGCCATGTCGTCCGGTCTCCTCAGGGTGTGGTGGCGAGGCGGGCGGCCCGGCTCGCGGCGCCGTCCATGGTGCTGACCTGTTCGACGAGCGGGTGCCGGTGCTCGTCGAGGATGGCCCGTCCGCGGGCCGCGTTGTTGCCGTCGAGCCGTACGACGAGCGGTTTGGTGAGCCGTACGGTGTCCAGGGCGCGGACGATGCCGTCGGCGACCGCGTCGCAGGCGGTGATGCCGCCGAAGACGTTGACGAAGACGGACTTCACGGACGGGTCGGAGAGGATGACCGACAGCCCGTCCGCCATGATCTGGGCGGAGGCGCCGCCGCCGATGTCGAGGAAGTTGGCGGGCCTGGCTCCGCAGCCCGCCACCACGTCGAGGGTGGACATGACGAGTCCGGCGCCGTTGCCGATGATGCCGACCTCGCCGTCGAGCTTGACGTAGTTGAGGCCCTTCGCGGCCGCCGCGGCCTCCAGCGGGTCGTCGTGCTCCGCGTCGTCGGCGCCCCAGCGGGCCTGTCGGAAGACGGCGTTGCCGTCGAGGGTGACCTTGCCGTCGAGGGCCATGATCCGGCCGTCGCGGGTGCGCACGAGCGGGTTGACCTCGACGAGCAGGGCGTCCTCGCGGACGAGGACGTCCCACAGCCGGACGAGCACGTCGACCGTCTGCGGCGGCAGTCCGGCCGCCTCGGCGATACGGGACGCCGTCGCCGACGTGACCCCCTCGGCCGGGTCGACGGGGACACGCGCGACCGCCTCGGGGCGGGTCGCCGCGACCTCCTCGATGTCCATGCCGCCCTCGGCGGAGGCGATCGCGAGGAAGCGGCCGGCGGCGCGGTCGAGGACGTAGGAGACGTAGAACTCCTCGGCGATGTCGACGGGCTGGGCCAGCATCACCGTGCCGACCGTGTGGCCCTTGATGTCCATGCCGAGGATCTGACGTGCCGTGAGCTCGGCGGCGGCCGGGTCGGCGGCGATCTTGACGCCGCCCGCCTTGCCCCGTCCGCCGGTCTTGACCTGCGCCTTGACGACGACGCGGCCGCCGAGCCCGCGGGCGATCTCGCGTGCCTGTTTGGGCGAGTCGGTGACCTCGGCCCGCGGCACCACGATGCCGTGTTCTGCGAAGAGTTCCCTTGCCTGGTGTTCGTACAGGTCCATCTCGGCTCCTGTCTGGGACGTCGCCGGAAGGTCCGGGGAGGGGCTGGAGACCGGCGACCGAAAAGTGCCGCGCACCCCCTGGACACCACCCATCGGATGCGGGATAACAAGCTTCATACAGTATTCGTCGACTGTATGCAATGTACCGCGAGAGCGTTCCCCACCCCCTAGGAAGGGACAAGGACTTCGCCATGCCCGACGACACCCAGGACGTCATCTCAGGCGGTCATCTCGTCGCCAAGGCCCTCAAGGCCGAAGGCGTCGACCGCATCTACACGCTGTGCGGCGGCCACATCATCGACATCTACGACGGCTGCGTCGACGAGGGCATCGAGGTCGTCGACGTACGGCACGAACAGGTGGCCGCCCATGCCGCCGACGGCTACGCGCGCATCACCGGCAAGCCCGGCTGCGCGGTCGTCACGGCCGGACCGGGGACGACCGACGCCGTCACCGGGGTCGCCAACGCCTTCCGCGCGGAGTCCCCGATGCTGCTGATCGGCGGTCAGGGGGCGCACACCCAGCACAAGATGGGGTCACTGCAGGACCTGCCGCACGTCGACATGATGACTCCCATCACCAAGTTCGCGGCGACCGTGCCGGACACCGCGCGGGCGGCGGACATGGTGTCCATGGCCTTCCGCGAGTGCTACCACGGCGCCCCCGGCCCCTCCTTCCTGGAGATCCCGCGCGATGTGCTGGACGCCAAGGTGGCGGTGTCCAAGGCGCGGGTGCCGCGGCAGGGCGCCTACCGCGCGTCGACCCGCTCGGCCGGCGACCCCGAGGCCATCGAGAAACTGGCCGATCTGCTGGTGCACGCCGAGAAGCCGGCGATCCTGCTCGGCAGCCAGGTGTGGACCACCCGGGGCACCGAGGCGGCCATCGAGCTGGTGCGCACGCTGAACATCCCGGCGTACATGAACGGCGCGGGGCGCGGCACGCTCCCGCCCGGCGACCCGCACCACTTCCAGCTGTCGCGGCGGTACGCCTTCTCCAATGCCGACGTCATCGTGATCGTCGGTACGCCCTTCGACTTCCGCATGGGATACGGCAAGCGCCTCTCCCCCGACGCGACCGTGGTGCAGATCGACCTCGACTACCGCACGGTCGGCAAGAACCGCGACATCGACCTCGGCATCGTGGGCGACGCGGGGCTGGTGCTGAAATCGGTGACCGAGGCGGCCTCCGGACGGGTGAACGGGGGCGCGTCCCGTCGCAAGGAGTGGATGGACGAGCTGCGGGCGGCCGAGCAGACCGCGCTGGAGAAGCGGCTGCCGCAACTGCGCTCGGACGCCTCCCCCATCCACCCGTACCGGCTGGTCAGCGAGATCAACGACTTCCTCACCGAGGACTCGATCTACATCGGCGACGGCGGCGACATCGTCACGTTCTCCGGACAGGTCGTGCAGCCCAAGTCACCCGGGCACTGGATGGACCCGGGACCCCTGGGCACCCTCGGCGTCGGCGTCCCCTTCGTGCTCGCCGCCAAGCAGGCGCGGCCCGACAAGGAGGTCGTCGCGCTCTTCGGCGACGGCGCCTTCTCCCTCACCGGCTGGGACTTCGAGACCCTCGTCCGCTACGACCTCCCCTTCGTCGGCGTCGTCGGCAACAACTCCTCGATGAACCAGATCCGCTACGGCCAGGCCGCCAAGTACGGCAAGGAGCGCGAGCGGGTCGGCAACACCCTCGGCGACGTCCGGTACGACGAGTTCGCGCGGATGCTGGGCGGCTACGGCGAGGAGGTCCGCGACCCCGCCGACATCGGCCCCGCCCTGCGCCGGGCCCGTGAGTCCGGCAAGCCGTCGCTGATCAACGTCTGGGTGGACCCCGACGCGTACGCCCCCGGAACCATGAACCAGACCATGTACAAGTGAGGTGCACGCCCATGACCCCCAAGGCACTTGAGGGCATCCGCGTCCTCGACATGACGCATGTCCAGTCCGGCCCCTCCGCGACCCAGCTGCTGGCCTGGCTCGGCGCGGACGTCGTCAAACTGGAGGCTCCCACCGGCGACATCACCCGCAAGCAGCTGCGCGATCTGCCGGACGTCGACTCCCTCTACTTCACGATGCTCAACTGCAACAAGCGGAGCATCACCCTCAACACCAAGACCGAACGCGGCAAGGACATCCTCACCGAGCTGATCCGGCGCTCCGACGTCATGGTCGAGAACTTCGGGCCGGGCGCGGTCGACCGGATGGGGTTCACCTGGGACCGCATCAAGGAGATCAATCCACGGATCGTCTACGCCTCCGTCAAGGGGTTCGGGGACGGCCCGTACACCAACTTCAAGGCGTACGAGGTCGTCGCCCAGGCCATGGGCGGGTCGATGTCGACCACCGGTTTCGAGGACGGGCCGCCACTGGCGACGGGGGCCCAGATCGGGGACTCGGGCACGGGTGTGCACGTGGTGGCCGGCATTCTCGCCGCCCTCTTCCAGCGGGAGCGCACCGGGCGCGGGCAGCGGGTGAACGTGGCCATGCAGCACGCGGTGCTCAACCTCTGCCGGGTGAAGCTGCGCGACCAGCAGCGCCTGGCCCATGGCCCACTCGCCGAATATCCCAACGACGACTTCGGCGACGAGGTTCCCCGGTCCGGGAACGCGTCCGGCGGCGGCCAGCCCGGCTGGGCGGTGAAGTGCGCGCCGGGCGGCCCGAACGACTATGTGTACGTCATCGTGCAGCCCGTCGGCTGGAGGCCGCTCAGTGAGCTCATCGGCCGGCCCGAGCTGGCCGACGACCCCGAGTGGGCGACACCGGAGGCCCGGCTGCCCCAGCTGAACAAGATGTTCCAGCTGATCGAGGAGTGGTCCTCGACGCTGCCCAAGTGGGAGGTGCTGGAGCGGCTGAACGCGCACAACATCCCGTGCGGGCCGATCCTGTCCACCAAGGAGATCATCGAGGACCGTTCGCTGGTCGCGAACGAGATGGTCGTCACCGTCCCGCACCCCCAGCGCGGCGAGTTCGTCACCGTCGGCAGCCCGCTGAAGCTCTCCGACTCCCCCGTGGACGTACGCACCTCCCCGCTGCTCGGCGAGCACAACGAAGAGGTCTACGTGGGCGAACTCGGCCTCGGGGACGAGGAACTGCGCCTGCTCAAGTCGAACGGGGTGATCTGAGGTGACGGCCGAGGAAGGGACACCGAAGGTGCGCGCGCTGCTCGACGCCGTGCGCGCCGAGGGGCGCACCGCGCTCACCGCGCCCGAGGGCAAGGTGATCGCCGACGCGTACGGCATCGCCGTGCCCGGTGAGGAACTGGCGGCGGACGTCGACGAGGCCGTGGCGTACGCGGCGCGGTTCGGCGGGCCCGTGGTGATGAAGATCGTGTCGCCGGACATCCTGCACAAGACCGACGCCGGCGGTGTGATCGTCGGAGTGGAGGGGGCGGCGGACGTCCGCGCGGCGTTCTGCCGGATCGTGGAGAACGCCCGCGCGTACGCTCCCGGCGCCCGGATCGAGGGCGTGCAGGTGCAGGAACTGCTGCCGAAGGGGCAGGAGGTCATCGTCGGCGCGGTCACCGATCCGACGTTCGGGAAGGTGGTGGCGTTCGGGCTCGGCGGGGTGCTCGTCGAGGTGCTGAAGGACGTCACGTTCCGGCTGGCTCCGGTGGACGCCGACGAGGCGCTGTCGATGCTGGACTCGATCCGCTCGGCGGAGATCCTGCGGGGGGTGCGCGGCCGGGCGGGCGTGGACCGGTGGGCGGTCGCCGAGCAGATCCGGCGGGTGTCGCGACTCGTCGCGGACTTCCCGGAGATCGCCGAGGTCGACCTCAACCCGGTGATCGCGACGGCGGACGGCGCGGTCGCCGCCGACATCCGTGTGATCCTCTCCACCGAGACGCCGAAGGAGCGCCGCCGTTACACGCGCGAGGAGATCCTCACCTCGATGCGGCGGCTGATGCAGCCGCGTTCGGTGGCGGTGATCGGGGCCTCCGGCGAGTCCGGCAAGATCGGCAACTCGGTGATGCGCAATCTCGTCGACGGCGGCTTCGCCGGGGAGATCCATCCGGTGAACCCCCGGGCCGATGACATTCTCGGCCGCAAGGCGTACAAGAGTGTCACCGACGTTCCCGGCGAGGTGGATGTGGCGGTCTTCGCGATCCCCGCCCGGTTCGTGGCCGCGGCGCTGGAGGAGGTGGGGCGCAAGCGGATCCCGAACGCCGTCCTGATCCCCTCGGGGTTCGCGGAGACGGGTGAGCACGAGCTCCAGGACGAGATCGTGGCGATCGCCGAGCGGCTCGGCATCCGGCTGCTCGGGCCGAACATCTACGGCTACTACTCGACCTGGCAGGACCTGTGCGCCACGTTCTGCACGCCCTACGACGTCAAGGGCGGGGTGGCGCTGACCAGTCAGTCGGGCGGCATCGGGATGGCCATCCTGGGCTTCGCGCGGACGACGAAGACCGGCGTGTCGGCGATCGTCGGGCTGGGCAACAAGTCGGACCTGGACGAGGACGACCTGCTGACCTGGTTCGGCGAGGACCCGCACACCGATTGCATCGCGATGCACCTGGAGGACCTCAAGGACGGGCGCGCGTTCGTCGAGGCCGCGCGGGAGACCGTGCCGAAGAAGCCGGTCGTGGTGCTGAAGGCGGGGCGTACGGCGGCGGGCGCGAAGGCCGCCGGCTCGCACACCGGCGCGCTGGCGGGCGACGACGCCGTGTACGACGACATCCTGCGGCAGGCCGGCGTCATCCGCGCGCCCGGTCTGAACGACATGCTGGAGTACGCGCGCGCGTTGCCGGTGCTGCCCGCTCCCCGGGGCGACAACGTGGTGATCATCACCGGGGCCGGCGGCAGCGGCGTGCTGCTGTCGGACGCGGTGACGGACAACGGGCTGTCGCTGATGGAGATCCCGGCCGACCTGGACGCGGCGTTCCGGGAGTTCATCCCGCCGTTCGGGGCCGCGGGCAACCCGGTCGACATCACCGGGGGCGAGCCGCCGTCGACGTACGAGGCGACGATCCGGCTGGGGCTGGAGGATCCGCGCATCCACGCGCTGGTGCTCGGCTACTGGCACACGATCGTCACCCCTCCCATGGTGTTCGCCGAACTCACCGCGCGTGTGGTGGCCGAATTCCGGGAGCGCGGGATCGAGAAGCCGGTGGTGGCGTCCCTCGCGGGTGACGTGGAGGTGGAGGAGGCCTGCCAGTACCTCTTCGAGCACGGGGTCGTGGCCTACCCGTACACCACCGAGATGCCGGTGGCCGTACTGGGCGCCAAGTACCGGTGGGCGAGGGCCGCGGGTCTGTTGGGGGGCGGCTCATGACGTGAGACGGCGAGGGGCCGGCCGGCGGGTGCGCGCCGGCCGGCCCCGGGGACCCGCGCGCGCACGAAAGGCATTGGACAGGGGGCGCTGGCCAGAACTTTCGACGCTAGGGGTGCAATCGACATGACAACCACCGATGTCTCACGGGTCGCCGCCTACCGGGAGGTGACCGACAGGAACGGACGCGTCTACCGCGTGGGCGAGTCCGACATCGACATCATGGGGCGCAAGCGCAAGTGGATGGTCATCCTGCCCTGGATCGGCATGATGGGCATCTCCTCCGCCGAGTACGCGTTCGCGTCCGCCGAGGACACGCTCCACGAGGCCCACAGCTGGTCCAGCGGCAGCATCTACTGGATGATGACCGCCTGGGTGTTCTGCCAGGCCGCGGTCGCCTTTCCGGCGGGGCGGCTGCGTGAGAGCGGCAGACTTCCCGCGCGCTGGGCGATGATGCTCGGCTCGGCCGGCACACTGCTCGGCTATCTGTCGCTGGCGTTCGCGCCGCACGTCGCGCTCGCGTTCATCGGGTTCGGCGTCTTCAGCGGTATGGGCGCGGGAATGGTGTACGCGACCTGCGTCAACATGGTCGGCAAGTGGTATCCGGAGCGCAGGGGCGGCAAGACCGGCTTCGTCAACGGCGGTTTCGCCTACGGTTCGGTGCCGTTCGTCTTCATCTTCCACGGCTACATGGACGGCTCCAACTTCCGCTGGGTGCTGGTCGCGTGCGGGCTCTTCCTCGCCGCGATGGTGGCCGTCGCCGGCTTCTACTTCCGGGACCCGCCGAAGAACTGGTGGCCGGCCGCCATAGACCCGCTGAACCCGCCGGACGACCCGCGCGCCCGGCGTTCGCTGGAGAAGAACCCGCCGGCCGTCAAGCAGTACTCCCCGCTGGAGGCCTGGCAGACGGGCCGGGTGGCGCTGATGTGGTTCTGTCTCGCCTGCACCTCGGGCGTGAACATCTTCGGCATCGCCTTCCAGGTCGACATCGGTGAGGACGCGGGCTTCGCGGCCGGCATCGTGGCCACCGCGATGTCGCTGAAGGCGATCGTCAACGGCACCGGGCGCGGCGTCATCGGCTGGCTCTCCGACCTGTACGGCCGCAAGCAGTGTCTGCTGTACGTGTGCGCCATTCTGGGACTGGCCCAGTTCGGCATCATCTGGTCGGCCGAGATCAAGAACCTGCCGCTGTTCCTGATCTTCTCGGCCATCTCGGGCTTCGGCGGCGGGGCCATCTTCCCGATGTTCGCCGCGCTGACGGCGGACTACTTCGGTGAGAACAACAACGCCACCAACTACGGGATGGTCTACAGCTCCAAGCTCGTCTCCGGTCTGGGCGCGGGCATGGGGGCCGTGGTCGTCGGCGCCTGGGGCTACAACGGCGCCTTCACCCTGGCGGGCTGCATCTCGCTCTTCGCCGGGATCGTGGCGCTGTTCCTGCATCCGCCGGGACGCACCAAGGGCAAGCACGTCACGCCCAACCCGCGGCCGCTCGGCGAGGGCTGACCCGACAGGACCTCCCCCCACACACGGACCGGGCGGCCCCTCCCGCAGCGCGCGGGAAGGGCCGCCCGGTCCGTGTCCGGCTCAGTGGCGGCGCTTGCGCAGGGCCGCCATGTTGTCGTAGCTGATCTTGGCCTCACGCAGCGACTGCGCGGGGTCGGTGGCGCTCGGGGAGTTGTCGTCCTCGACCATCGGGTTGTGGTAGTTCCGCTCCCCGACCCGGGAGAAGAACGTCGTGTAGTCGATGACGCCGGTGCCGAAGGGCACCATGTCGTAGCCCATGCCGTTGGTGGTGCTGACGACGCCGTCCTTGGCGTGGAACAGCGGGTAGCGCCGGTTGTTGCGGACGACCAGGCCCGCCGGGTCGAAGACGTTCTTCCGGGTGGAGCCGTCGTGGGCGGTGTACGTGTGGAACTTGTACTGGGCGACGTGCGCCCAGAAGATGTCCATCTCCAGCCAGACCACCCTCGGGTCGGTGATCTTCAGGAAGTACTCCAGCTTGCGGATGCCGGAGCTGCGGGTCGGCCGGCCCTGGTCGTCCAGCGGGCCGCCGTCGAGCAGGAAGCCGTAGGCGCTGTCGTGGTTGTGGGTGTAGAGCTTGATGCCCTCGCGGTGGGCGATCGCGCCGAGGGCGTTCCACTTGTCGGCGGCCACGTCCCAGTCGGCGCGGTACGAGCTGCCGGTGGGGTCGCCGCCGGTGCCCATGTGGTCCATGCCGAGGATGTTGGCGATCTCGAGGTGCTTCTTGAAGGTGTCCGTGTCCGCCGTGGTCAGCGGCCAGGAGGAGGGGATGAAGCCGTGGTTGCCCTGGGCGCGCAGTCCGTAGTCGTCGAGCCAGCAGCGCAGCAGCCTGGCACCCTTGACCGACTCCAGGCTCGCCCCGCCCGGGGCGTTGGCGTGCTGGTTGTAGCCGGCGAACTCCACCTGGCGGTAGCCGTGGCGGGAGAGCTGCTTGAACACCTCGCGGAAGCCGGAGGGCAGGTCCGAGGCGAGCGGGTCGCGGGCGGTGGCGTCACGGACGGTGTAGAGGATGATGCCGCGCTTGTGCGCCGGGACGAGCTCCTGCCCGTGACCGTGGCCATGGCCGTGGTCTTTGTCCCGGCCGTGGGCCAGGGCGGGGGCGGCGCCGAAGACGGGGGCCGCGACGGCTCCGGCGGCCACGGCGGTGCAGGTGCTGAGGAAACTGCGCCGGCCGACGCCGAGGGTACGGCGCAGTCTCTCGTCCGGGGTGCCGGCGGCTTCGGTGCGCGAGGGGTCGGGGTTCAGGGTCACGGGGGCCTGCCTTCTCGGTCGTGGCCGGTTCCGGTCCCGCCGGGACCGGCCCTTGTCAGTGCCGTGTGTTTCACTCTCGGTAGTCGGATGTCGGGTGCCGTACCGGAGGGTGCGTCAGCCGAGGCCGGCGAGCCGGAGCAGGAGTTGTTTGACATCGGTGGCCGCGACGCGGTCTCCGACGGCGTGGGGGGTGGAGCAGATGAGGAGCGGACCGTCGTCGTCGCTCGCGGGGAGGCGGCCGTGGCTGCCGCGAATAGGTGAGGGGTCCAGGGGCACGACCGCCATGCGGTAGCGCATACCGAGCTTCTTGCGGGCCAGGGCGCCTGCCGCCTTGACCTTGACGTAGGGGTCGAGGGGGTCCATGAAGAGCTCGACCGGGTCGTAGCCGGGTTTGCGGTGGATCTCGACGAGCTGCGCGAAGTCGGGCGCGCGGTCGTCGTCGAGCCAGTAGTAGTACGTGAACCAGGCGTCGGGTTCGGCTACGGCGACGAGCTCGCCGGCGCGCGGATGGTCGAGGTGGTGGGCCTTCTTGCCCTCGTCGTCGAGGAGCTGCTCGATGCCGGGCAGTCCGTCGAGGGCGGCGCGGGTGGCGTCGAGGTCCTCGGGGCGGCGCACGTAGACGTGGGCGAGCTGGTGGTCGGCGACCGCGAAGGCGCGGGAGGCCATGGGGTCGAGGTACTCCATGCCGTCCTGCGTGTGCACTTCGAGGAGGCCGGCGCGGCGCAGGGCGCGGTTGATGTCCACGGGCCGGTTCACGCGGGTGATGCCGTACTCGGACAGGGCGACGACGGTACGGCCCTCGGCGCGGGCGTCGTCGAGCAGCGGGGCCAGGGCGGCGTCGAGGTCGGCGGCCGCCTTCAGGGAGCGCGGGTCGTCGGGGCCGTAGCGCTGCAGGTCGTAGTCGAGGTGAGGGAGGTAGCAGAGCGTCAGGTCGGGGCGGCGGGTGCTCATGATGTGACGGGTGGCGTCGATGATCCACTGGCTGGAGACCAGGTCGGCGCCGGGGCCCCAGAAGTGGAAGAGGGGGAACGTGCCGAGTTTGTCGGTGAGTTCGTCGTGCAGGGCGGGCGGCCGGGTGTAGCAGTCGGGTTCCTTGCGGCCGTCGGCGTAGTAGACGGGGCGGGGGGTGACGGTGAAGTCGGTGTCGGCGCCCATCGCGTACCACCAGCAGATGTTGGCGACGGTGTAGCCGGGGTGGGCGCGGCGGGCGGCGTCCCAGAGTTTGTCGCCGGCGACGAGGCCGTTGTGCTGCCGCCACAGGAGTACGTCGCCGAGCTCGCGGAAGTACCAGCCGTTGCCGACGATGCCGTGCTCGGAGGGCATGGTGCCGGTGAGGAAGGTGGACTGGGCGGCGCAGGTGACGGCGGGCAGGACGGTGCCGAGCGGGGCGCGGGAGCCGGACTGGCCGAGCGTCTTGAGGTGGGGCATGTGGTCGAGGAGACGGGGGGTGAGGCCCACGACGTCGAGGACGAGCAGGGGGGTGGGTCCGGTCATGGGAGTTCCTTGAGGCCGAGGTCCGTCAGGAGGTCGCGGGCCAGGGTGAGTTCGGCGGCGATGCCGTCGGCGAGCTGGGTGCGGCCGCGGGGGCGCAGCTCGGGCGGAAGGGCCTGCCAGGTGTAGGTCTCGACCTCCAGATGGCGGGTGAGCGGGTGCGGGCCGCCGACGAGCCGGGTCAGGACGGACTTCAGTACGGGCAGGGTGGAGGTGAGGGGCGCGGTGGGTGCCGCGTGCAGCGGGACGTGGAAGTGGGAGCGCCAGGGCGCCGCGTCGGGCAGGGTGTCGCCGGCCAGGGCCTCGTCGAGGTCGTCGGTGCCGCGCAGTCCGGCGAGGGTGGCCGTGCGGGTCTGGTGCAGGAAGCGGGGTTCGGCGAAGGCGGCCAGGGCCTCACGGACTTCGGGGAGGTGGGGGTGTTCGGCGTGCAGGGCGGCGGAGAGCTGGGACTTGACCACGGGCACACCGGCCCGTGCGAGGTCGTCCAGGGCGGTGTGCGGGTCTTCGAAGGAGGTGGCGAGGTGGCAGGTGTCGACGCAGATGCCGACGCGGTCGTGGGCGATCGCGGTGAGCGGGGCGATGGCGTCACGGGTGGTCTCGACGACGCAGCCGGGTTCCGGTTCCAGGGCGATACGGATGGAGCGGCCGGTCAGTTCCTCGAGGGCGTCGAGGCGTTCGGCGAGGGTGCGCAGGGCGGTGCGGGCGGTCTGCGCGCGCTGCTCGTCGTAGGCGGTGCGCCAGGCCAGCGGGAGCGTGGAGATGCTGCCGTCGGTGACGTCGTCGGGGAGGAGTCCGGCGAGGAGGCGGGCCAGGGAGGTGGTGTGTTCCAGGCGCTCGGGGTCGGCCCAGTCCGGTGTGTAGACGCGGTACTTGACCTCCTCGGCGCCGAAGCCCTCGTAGGGGAAGCCGTTGAGGGTGACGACTTCCAGGCCGCGCCGGTCGAGTTCGCAGCGCAGTCCCCGCAGCGCGGACGGGTCGGTGACGAGGGCCCGTGCGGCGTCCTTGGCGAGCCACAGGCCGATGCCGAGCCGGTCGCGGCCGAGGCGGCGGCGGACGGGTTCGCAGTGGTCGCGGAGCTGGGCGAGGACACCGTCCAGGTTTTCGGCGGGGTGCACGTTGGTGCAGTAGGCGAGGTGGACGGTGGAGCCGTCGGGGTGGCGGAAGCGCATGGCTCACGCCCCGCCGCGCAGGATGGAGTTGCCCTCGTGCGTGGCGTCGGCCGAGGTCACGTCCAGTTCCAGCCGTCCGCTGAGCCCGTAGAAGGCGACGGGGTTGCGCCACAGCACCCGGTCCACGTCGTCCTCGCCGAAGCCCTCGGCGAGCATCAGGTCGCCGACCTTCCGGGTCTTGAGCGGGTCGCTTCTGCCCCAGTCGGCGGCGGAGTTGACCAGGACCCGCTCGGGGCCGTACTCGCGCAGCAGGGCGACCATCCGGACCTCGTCCATCTTGGTGTCCGGATAGACGGAGAAGCCGAGCCAGGCGCCGGAGTCCTTGGCCTCCTCGACCGTCGTCTCGTTGAGGTGGTCGACCAGCACCCGGTCCAGGGGCAGGGCGGACTCGCGCACCACGTCCAGGGTGCGGCGCAGGCCGGTGAGCTTGTCGCGGTGCGGGGTGTGCACGAGGGCGGGCAGGCCGTGGTCGGCGGCGAGCTGGAGCTGGGTGGCCAGGGCGGTGTCCTCGGCGGGCGTCATCGAGTCGTAGCCGATCTCACCGACCGCCACGACCCGGTCCTTGACCAGATAGCGGGGCAGTTCGTCGAGGACGGGCAGGCACCGGGGGTCGTTGGCCTCCTTGGGGTTGAGGGCGATGGTGCAGTGGTGGGCGATGCCGTACTGGGCGGCGCGGAAGGGTTCCCAGCCGAGCAGGGCGTCGAAGTAGTCGCGGAAGGAGTCGGGAGAGGTGCGGGGCTGGCCCAGCCAGAAGGAGGGTTCGACGACGGCGCGGACGCCGGCGGCGTGCATGGCCTCGTAGTCGTCGGTGGTGCGGGAGGTCATGTGGATGTGGGGGTCGAAGATGCGCATCAGGACTCCTTGCCGTGGGGGTCGGCGGTGCCGGGCGCGGGAGGTTCGGTCCCGGTCAGGGCCAGGACGCGGTGCAGGTCTTCGGGGACGGTGCGGCCCGCGGCGGTGCGTTCGGCGGCGTAGTCGGCGAGCATGCGGGAGAGTTCCGCGTCGCCGCGGGCCCGGCGGTCGAGGTCCGCCACGCGGTCGACGGGGACTCCGGTGAACAGGCACTTCAGTACGGCGTGCCGCCACTGGTGGGTGTCCAGGTGCCGGGCGGCGTAGGGGCCGAGGGCGGCGGCGACGAGGCGGGTGTCGTTGGTGCGCAGCGCGTCCTCGACGAGCGGGAGGGCGTCCGGGCCGGGCACGAGGTGGGGCAGCGCGTACAGGACGGCGCGGCGTTCGTCGGCGGTGCCCTGGGAGTAGACCCGTCTCAGGGCGTCCGTGTCGGCGCGGGCGGCGTGCAGGACGAGGACCCGGGCGGCGTCCGCGTGGGCGGGGCCGCAGCGGCGGCCGGCCTCGGCGAGGCGCAGCTCCCACACCGAGATGGGCCCGTGGGTGCCGGGGTGGGCGGCGGCCTCGTCGAGGGCCTGGTCCAGCCAGGCGCGGGCGGCTCCGTCGAGCTCGGCGGTGAGGGCGGCACGCAGACCGGTGGGCGGGACGTGGGCGGGGGTGGTGCCCTGGGGGTCGTGCCCGGCGGGGGTGACATGGCCGGCGTCGTGCTGCGTCATGGGTGTGGCTCCCTTCAGCGGGTGGCGGAGGGCTCGCCCGGGCGGTGTGTGAGGGGGGTCGCCGCCGCGGCCCCGCGGAGGAACGGGAGGGAGTGGGCGGCGAAGTGGGGGCCCGCGTGGGAGTGGCGGGGCAGTTCGACGACCGTCAGGCCCTGGTAGCCGGTGGCGGCGAGGGCCTCCAGGACGGGCGGGAAGTCGATCTCGCCGTCGCCGAAGGGGAGGTGCTCGTGGACGCCCCGGCGCATGTCCTCGATCTGGACGTGGCGCAGCCAGGGGGCGGCGTCGCGTACGCAGTCGGCGGGAGGGAGGGGTTCGAGGCACTGGCAGTGGCCGATGTCCAGCGTGAGGCCGAGGGGCTCGGGGTCGCCGAGCGTGCGGCGCAGGTGGTGGAAGTCGGCGAGGGTGGCGAGGAGGTGGCCGGGTTCGGGTTCGACGGCGAGGGGGACGCCTGCGCGGGCGGCGGCGTCCAGGACGGGAGTGAGGGTCTCGGCGAGGCGTTTCCAGGCGGTGTCCTCGTCGGTGCCGTCGGGGACGATGCCGCTGAAGCAGTGCAGGGCGTGCGCGCCGAGGTCGGCGGCGACACGGACCGCCCGCAGGAGCAGGTCGACGCGGCGGGCGCGGTCGTCCGGGTCGGGGTCCAGGAGCGAGGGGCCGTGTTTGCGGCGGGGGTCGAGCACGTAGCGGGCACCGGTCTCGACCGTCACGCCGAGCCCGAGTTCGTCCAGGCGCCGCGCGACCGTGCGGGTGCGGGCGGCGAGGTCGGGGGCGAGCGGGTCGAGGTGCATGTGGTCGAGGGTCAGGCCGACGCCGTCGTAGCCGAGGTCGGCGAGGAGCGCGAGGGCGTCGTCGAGGCGGAGGTCGGCGAGCCCGTTGGTGCCGTAGCCGAAGCGGAGGGGGGTGGGGGCGGGCGCGGTCACGTGATGCTCACCTTCCTCATGGCGGCCCTTCTCGCGAACATCCGTCCGGCCGGGGCCAGGGCCGCGATCAGGAGGGAGGTGGCACTCGCGCCGGAGCGGGCGGCGAGGGCGGCCTGGAGCGGGATGGTGGCGCGGATGCCACCGCCCACGGCGCGCTGGGTGAGCGGGGGTGACGGGTTGAGCGTGGCGTGGAAGTAGGGGCGGGCGGCCGTGGCGGCGTAGGCGGCGGCCAGGGCGGTGGCGAGGACGCCGGCGGGGCCGGAGCCCGGCAGGCCGGGGGCGGCTGCTGCCCGCCGGCCTGCCGGGAGTCGGGTGCGGCGGTGGGTGGCGGCCAGCCGGGTCAGCGCCCCCGTCGTCGCGAGGGCCGCCAGCGGGGCCAGGGCCGAGCCGCCGGTGGTCTCCCTGCGGGAGACGGCCGTGACCGCGAGGGTGTGCGTGCCGAGCAGTGCGGCGGAGGGCAGTGCGGCGCGGGTGCCGCCGCTGGTGGCGGCGGCCCCGAGGAGCAGGTCGAGTCCGCGGGCGGCGGCCATCGCCGCGGGACCTGCGGGCGTGTGCTTCAGGCCGAGGTCGTAGGCCCACACGGTCGCCGCCAGCGGCGCGGCCACCGCGAGGGCGGGGCGTCCCGCGCCGGCGGCGAGCGCGAGTCCGGCACCCGTGAGGACACCGGCGGCGGTGAGGGCGGCGGCGGGCCGGACACGGCCGGACGGCAGCGGGCGGTGCGGCCGCTCCACGGCGTCCTCGGCGCGGTCCGCCCAGTCGTTGAGGGCCATGCCGGCCTCGTACAGGCACAGGGAGGAGCCGACGGCGAGCAGCGTGCGCGGTCCGGGTCGCACACCGGCCGCGGCGGCGCCGGCGAGGGCGTCACCGGGGACGGTGAACAGGGCGGGCAGGCGGAGCAGTTCCGCCCACGCGGTGGCGCGGCCCGCCGTGGCCTTGCGCGGGTGCGTCGTGGCCGGTCGCGCGGTTCCCCGCGCCCCTGAGGTGTCGCCCCGCACGGAATCACCCCCTTCAGGCGTGTCCCGCGCCCCTGGGGTGTCGCCCCGCGCGGGACCGCTCCGTGTGGGCGTGTCGTGGGTGTCGGACGTCGGGCGGGTCACCGGTGGGCCTCGGGGGCGGGGGTGTCGGTTCGGAGCCGTTCGGCGAAGTGCCGCAGCTCCGTGTACTGCTCGGCCAGGGACGAAGGGCCGTCGCCGACCGGGTCCTTGAAGTAGAAGCCCAGTTCGCTCAGCGGGCCGGTCAGGCCCTGCTGGTGGGCGCGGACCGTCAGGCGGGCCAGGTCGAGGACGAGGGGCGCCGCGAGGGACGAGTCGCAGCCCTGCCAGGTGGTCTGGAGGATCATGCGGGCGCCGAGGAAGCCGTCGAAGGCGATGTGGTCCCAGGCGGTCTTCCAGTCGCCGAGGGCCGGTACGTCGTCGATGTGGACCTCGCCCTCGGGGGTGGTGCCGAGGGTGTCGGCGAGGACGCGTTCCTTGCCGGCGTTCTTCGCGGCGGCGGCCGCGGGGTCGGCGAGGGCGGCCCCGTCGCCGCCGCCGAGCAGGTTGGTGCCGGACCAGGCGCGTACGGCGAGGGCGCGCTGCAGGAACATCGGGCCGAGGACGGACCGCAGCAGGGTCTGCCCGGTCTTGCCGTCGCGGCCCGCGTACGGCAGGCCGAAGGACTCGGCGAGCCCGGCGAGCGCCGGGTGGTGCAGCCCCGTGGAGGGGGTGAAGTTGACGTAGGGGCAGCCGGCGCGCAGGGCGGCCGCCGCGTAGAGGGAGCTGGGCGGGAGGCTGCCGTCGGCGGGGGCCGGCTCGGTGGAGGCGACGTTGACGACGACGGCGCCCGCGAGGTCCTGGCGGCGTACGAAGTCGCGGATGTCGGCGGCGAACACGTCGATCCACTCGTCCTGGGTGCGCCCGGTGTCGCCGGGCGGGGGCCCGCCGGGCCTGATCTCCCGGTCGGCGGCGACGAGTTCGGCGTGTACGGCGGCGGGCAGCCCGTGCGGCAGGACCCCGCCCTCGGCGAGGTGCTCGGCGCGCTTGGGCAGCGGGCAGTCGACGGTGTCGTGCCCGCCGAAGACGAGGGACGACAGCGCGGGGAGACGGGACGCGGCGAAGGGGGCGGTCTCGGTGACCATGCCGGTCGGCGGGTGGAGTCCGGCGGCGACGGCGGCGCAGCCCGCGATCGCGGTCGTGGCGACGGAGCCGCGTGCGCCGATGAGCCAGACGCCGAAGCGGGGGGCCGGGGAGGTGGTGGGGAGGGACGGTTCGGCGGACATGGGCAGCCTCCTTGTCGTACGCGAACCTGGTGCGAGTGCCGGTGGGGGGACGAGCGGGGTGCCGGGCGCGGGCCCGGCGGGACGGCGGGCGGAGGTCCGGCGTCCTCCGCCCGCCGCCGTTCCGGTTGCCCCCCCGGGTCAGGGGGCGGGGTGCCCTAGGAGGGCAGTTCCTTCAGCTGGATGTCGCGGAAGGAGACCTGGTCGTCGGCGCCGTGGTTCTGCAGACCGATGTAGCCGTCGGTCAGGCTCCGCTCGGGGTCCTTGTTGGTGAAGTCGTTGATCTTGACTCCGTTGAGGAACACCTGAAGGCGTTCGCCCTTGACCTTGATCTCGTAGGAGTTCCACTGGCCGGGTGGCCGCAGCACCTGGTCACGGGCCTTGATGTCCGCCGACTTGAAGGAGTAGACCGCACCGGTGGTGCGATCCACGGCGTCCGTGGCGTCGATCTGGATCTCGTAGCCCTTGTTCACCGCGGACCAGGGGTCGTCGGAGGCCGGGAAGCCCACGAAGATCCCGGAGTTGTCGTCGCCCCGCATCTTCCAGTCGAGCTTGAGCGAGTACGACTTCAGCTCCTTGGCCTGGTACCAGAGCAGGCCCATGCCGCCCTCGGACTGCAGGGTGCCGTCCTTCACGTTGAACTTGCCGGGGCCGGCCTGCTTCCAGCCGTCCAGGGTCTGGCCGTTGAAGATCTCGCGGTAGCCCTTGTCCGGCTTGCAGTCCGCCTTCACCTGGCCGGTGGCGTACCGCAGACCGCCGAGCAGATGGTTGCGGAAGGCCTCGTCGGCGTACGACTCCTTGGTGTGGCCGCCGCCGGTGTAGAAGGAGCGGCCGCCGCCGTAGCTCTGGCACCAGGCGATCGGGTGGTCGCCCTTCATGGTGCCGCCGGAGTAGGTGGTCTCGTCGAGGGTGGCGAGGACCTTGGCCTGCTCACGCGGGTTGGTGCGGTAGTTGTACCACTCGTCGGTGCGCTCCCAGGTGTCGTCCAGGTGCGCGGTGGAGGGGTGGTCGTGGTCGTGGACGCGCACGGTGGCCTTCTGGATGGCCGGGTGCGAGTCGAAGTAGGCGCCGACGAGGCCGCCGTAGAACTCCCAGTCGTACTCGGTGTCGGCGGCGGCGTGGATGCCCATGTAGCCGCCGCCGTTCTTGACGTAGTTCTCGAACGCCGCCTGCTGCTCGGCGTTCAGGACGTCACCGGTGGTGGACAGGAAGGCGACCGCGTCGTACTTGGCGAGGTTGCCGGTGGTGAACTGCCGGGCCTCCTCGGTCGCGGTGACCGAGATGCCGGCCGGGGCGCCGAGTTCCTTGAGGGCGGCGATGCCCTCGGGGATGGAGTCGTGCCGGAAGCCCGCGGTCTTGGAGAAGACCAGGACCTTCTTGCCCTTCTTGAACGGCTCGGTGGAGAACTCGAAGTCGTCCACGTCGTACAGGGCGCCGTCACCGCCGCGGAAGACCAGGTAGATCTCGGTGGTCTTCTTCGGCAGGGACCGCAGCGGCACGTCGACGTTCTGGAACGTCTCCCAGCCGCCGGTCGGCGGGATGTACGCCGAGCCGTGCAGCTTGCCGGTGGGCGAGCCGGTGCGCAGCTCGATGAAGCCCCCCGAGCCGCCGGAGGAGGCCCGTACGGTCAGCTTCTTCTGGCCCTTGAACAGGTAGGGGCTGAAGGAGATCCAGTCGCCGTCGTTGATGTCGCCGACGGTCTTGCCGCCGTTGGCGCCGGTCTTGTCGATCACCGACACACCCTGCTGGGTGCCGAAGTGCTCGGCCTGGCGGTGCGGCGGCTGGATCACGGTGCGGGCGGTGCCGGTCAGGGCCTCCTGGCCGGCTGCCCCGCCGTCGGTGTAGCTGGCGCCGACGACACCGTAGATGTTGGCGTTGGGGTCGTGACCGCCGTCCCCGGCGGGCGGGGTGAGGGTGCCCTCACAGCCCATCTCGCTGGTGAGCTCGTGGGCGTGGGAGTCGTGGCCGAGGCTGTAGGCGACCTTGACCCTGGAGCAGTCGATCGTCTCCTCGGGGTCGGTGACGGTCACCTTGAACGGGACCGGCTGCCCGAAGGGCGCGAGGCTGCCGTTGCCCGGCAGGGTGATCTTCACCGTGGGCTCGGTGTTGCCGACGACGATCCGGGTGCTGGCGCTGCCGGTGTTGCCCTCGGGGTCCGTCGCGGTGAGGGTGGCGGTGTAGGTGCCGACCTTCTTGTACTTGTGGGTGGGGGTGAGTCCCTCGCCCTTGGTGCCGTCGCCGAAGTCCCAGGCGTAGGTGAGGTCCGGGGAGTCGGCGTCGTTGGCGGTGCCGGTGAACTTGACCTTCAGGCCCGCCGCGCCGGACGTCCTGTCCGCGCTGACGCCGACGATCGGGGAGAAGCCGTCCTCGGCGTTCTCGATCCGGTACAGCGCGGAGTCCTTGTCGCCCTGGAACCAGGAGAGTCCGTAGTCGAGGACGTAGAGCGCGCCGTCGGGGCCGAACTCCATGTCCATGATCTGGGTGCCGGTCCACGGGAAGTCGTTGATCTTCGCGACCGTGCCGTCCTCGTTCTGCTCGATCCGCTTGATCCAGCGGCGGCCGAACTCACCGGCGAAGAAGTCGCCGTCGTAGGCCTCGGGGAACTTCACCGAGGAGTCGAGCTCGGGGTCGTAGCGGTAGACCGGGCCGCCCATCGGGGACTCGGAGCCGGTGCCGAACTCGGGGACGGAGGCGCCGTCGTAGGGGATCCAGGCGGTCTGCGCGGGCGGCAGGTCCTCGATGCCCGTGTTGTGCGGCGAGGTGTTCTTCGGGGCGGCGCAGTCGAACTTCGGTCCGGAGGCGCCGGTGGCGAAGTCGTAGTCGTTGTAGGCGTCGTTGTCGCCGGTGCAGAACGGCCAGCCGAAGTTGCCGGCCTTCGTCACCTTGGCGAACTCGACCTGTCCCGCGGGGCCGCGGTCCGGATCGGCGGCGCCCGCGTCGGGGCCGTAGTCACCGACGTAGACGGTGCCGGTGGGCTTGTCGATGTTCATCCGGAACGGGTTGCGGAAGCCCATCGCGTAGATCTCGGGGCGGGTCTTCTCGGTGCCCGGGGCGAAGAGGTTGCCCTCCGGGACGGTGTACGAGCCGTCCTCGGCGACCTTGATACGCAGGATCTTGCCGCGCAGGTCGTTGCTGTTGCCGGAGGTGCGGCGGGCGTCGAACGCCGGGTTGCGGTCGCCCCGTTCGTCGATCGGCGTGTAGCCGTCGGACTCGAAGGGGTTGCTGTCGTCGCCGGTCGACAGGTACAGGTTGCCGTCGGCGTCGAAGGCGATGTCGCCGCCGACGTGACAGCAGATGCCACGGGAGGTCGCGACGTCGAGGACCTTCTTCTCACTCGCCAGGTCCAGCGTCCCGTTGGCGCCCAGAACGAAGCGGGAGAGACGGTTGACGCCGTCGAACTTCGCGAAGTCCGCGGCGGTTCCGGTCGACGGGGCGTCACCGGCGGGGGTGTCCAGCGGCGGGGCGTAGTAGAGGTAGATCGCCCGGTTGTTCTCGAAGTCCGGGTCGATGCCTACGCCTTGGAGGCCCTCCTCGTCGTGGGTGTAGACGGGTATCTTGCCTGCCACCTTGGTGACGCCGCCCTGGTCGGTGAGGCGCAGTGTGCCGTCGCGTGCGGTGTGCAGGACGCTGCGGTCCGGGAGCACGGCCAGCGACATCGGCTCGCCCGTCTCGGGTTCGCCCTTGGCGAGCGGCACCTGCTGGAACTGTCCCTCCGCGGCCGCCGGTTCGTCGTGTTCCGGGTGGCCGGGGTGGGCGCCGGCGACGGTCGCGGGGGCGCCGACGGCCAGCAGCAGTCCGGTGAGCAGGGCGAGGCCGGTGCGAAGTCTGGGACGCTGTGAGGCGCGGGCGGATGTGAGTCTGGTTCTGTGCACGAAGTCCCTCCGGGAACGGGGTGGGGCCGTACGGAACGGGTGCGTGGTCAAGCGGTGCGTGCGGGCGCCGGGGTGCGCCGTCACCCCGGAGGCGTGGGTGTCCTGAACACTTCAGGGACGGTAACCGCCTTCCATCGGGGCCGACACCCCTTGGACCAGGACCGGTTGAACTTTTTCCCAACTCAGGACAAAGCGGGATCCGGGCAGGCCGGACCCGGGGACCGGCGGTTGTCCCGGTCCCCGTCCCCGACCTGCGGCCGGGCTCGGGTCAGCTGTTGAACGCGGCGTCGAAGGACGCGCTGGGCGGGTCGAAGTCGAACGCCTTGAGGCGGGTGAGCGCCTCGGGGGCGCCCTGCAGCCGGTCCATGCCGGCGTCCTCCCATTCGACGGAGACGGGGCCCTGGTAGTCGATGGAACGCAGCATGCGGAAGACGTCCTCCCAGGGGACGTCGCCGTGACCGGCGGAGACGAAGTCCCAGCCGCGCCGGGGATCGCCCCACGGCAGATGGGAGCCGAGGCGGCCGTTGCGGCCGTCGAGGCGCTTGCGGGCCTCCTTGCAGTCGACGTGGTAGATCCGGTCCCGGAAGTCCCACAGGAAACCGACCGGGTCGAGGTCCTGCCACACGAAGTGGGACGGGTCGAAGTTGAGCCCGAACGCCGGCCGGTGGCCGACGGCCTCCAGGGCGCGAACGGTCGTCCAGTAGTCGTAGGCGATCTCGCTGGGGTGGACCTCGTGCGCGAAGCGCACGCCCTCGGCGTCGAAGACGTCCAGGATCGGGTTCCACCGCTCGGCGAAGTCCTCGTAGCCGCGCTCGATCATCGACTCGGGGGCGGGCGGGAACATGGCGACCAGATGCCAGATGGCGGAGCCGGTGAAGCCGATGACGGTGTCGACGCCGAGGAGGGCCGCGGCGCGCGCGGTGTCCTTGATCTCGGCGGCGGCCCGCTGCCGTACGCCCTCGGCTTCGCCGTCGCCCCAGATGCGGGCGGGCAGGATGGCCTGGTGGCGTTCGTCGATGATGGCGTCGCACACCGCCTGGCCGACCAGGTGGTTGGAGACCGCCCAGCATTTCAGGCCGTACTTCTCCAGGAGCTGGTGGCGGCCGGTGACGTACGCCGGGTCGGCGAGCGCCTTGTCCACCTCGAAGTGGTCACCCCAGCAGGCGAGTTCGAGGCCGTCGTAGCCGAAGTCGCGGGCGAGTCGGCAGACCTCCTCCAGTGGCAGGTCCGCCCACTGGCCGGTGAACAGCGTGAAGTTGCGCGGCATGCGTATCCGTCCCTCTCAGGCGGCGATCGATGTGTAGACGGAGTTCTTCTCGGCGCTCTCCTCCACCGCCGCGAGGACGCGCTGCACCTGGAGCCCGTCGGCGAAGGAGGGTTCGGGCACCCGGCCCTCGGCGACCGCGTGGACCAGGTCGCGGGCCTGGTGCACGAAGGTGTGCTCGTAGCCGAGGCCGTGGCCCGGCGGCCACCATGCCTCGAGGTAGGGGTGCTCGGGTTCGGTGACGAGGATGCGGCGGAACCCGCCGTGCGTGGCGGGCTCGGTGCCGTCGTGGTACTCGAGCTCGTTGAGCCGCTCCAGGTCGAAGGCCAACGAGCCGCGTTCGCCGTTGAGTTCGATGCGCAGGGCGTTCTTGCGTCCGGTGGCGTACCGGGTGGCCTCGAAGGAGGCGAGGGCGCCGGAGGCGAACCGCCCGGTGAACAGGGCGGCGTCGTCGACGGTGACCTGTCCGGTGCCGACCGCGGAGACGGCGGCCAGACCGCTGCTGGGCCCGGTGGGCAGCGGCCGCTCCCGTACGAACGTCTCGGTGAGCGCGGAGACGCCCGCCAGCCGCTCGCCGGCCAGGTACTGGGCCAGGTCGACGATGTGCGCGCCGAGGTCGCCGAGGGAACCGGAGCCGGCGTGTTCGCGGCGCAGCCGCCAGGTCAGCGGGAACTCCGGGTCCACCAGCCAGTCCTGCAGATAGGCGACCCGCACGTGCCGCAGCGTGCCGAGCCGGCCCTCGGCCACCATCCGCCGGGCCAGCGCGGTCGCGGGGACCCGGCGGTAGTTGAAGCCGACCATCGCCAACTGGCCGCGTGCGGTGGCCTCTTCGGCGGCGCGGGCCATGGCCTCGGCCTCTTCCACAGTGTTGGCGAGGGGCTTTTCGCACAGCACGTGCTTGCCGGCGGCGAGGGCGGAGAGGGCGATCTCGGCGTGGCTGTCGCCGGGGGTGCAGATGTCGACGAGGTCGATGTCGTCCCGTTCGACCAGGGCGCGCCAGTCGGTCTCGGTGCCCGCCCAGCCGTGCCGGTCGGCCGCCGCGCGGACGGCGTCCGCGTCCCGGCCGCAGATCACGGCCATCTCGGGGCGCAGCGGCAGATCGAAGACGCGTCCCGCGGTGCGCCAGCCCTGGGAGTGGGCGGCGCCCATGAAGGCGTAACCGACCATGCCGATGCGCAGCGGTGGCTTCCCCGTCTCCGCCCCGTCGGACGCTTGCGGCTGTGCCATTCGGATGTCCTCCTCGTCGTCGTGGCGGGCGGGGGCGGCCCCCGCCCGGTGGGCTGGTCAGGCCCGTGGGGCGGGGCTCCTCACTTGAAGCCGGTGGGCATGTACTGGTCCACGTTCTCCTTGTCGACGACGGCCGAGTAGCAGGTCACCGACGACGGGATCTCGAACTCGGCGAGGCCGCCGATGCCCTTGCCCTGGCCGAGGGCGCGGGCCAGGTCGATCGCGGACGCGGCCATCGTCGGCGGGTACAGGACGGTGGCCTTGAGGACACCGCTGTCGGCCTTGATGGCCTCGAACGCGGAGAGCGCGCCCGCGCCGCCGACCATCAGGAAGTCGTCGCGCCCGGCCTGCTCGATGGCGCGCAGGGCACCCACGCCCTGGTCGTCGTCGTGGTTCCACAGGGCGTCGAAGTCCGACTGGGCCTGGAGCAGCTGGGCCATCTTGGCCTGGCCGGACTCGACGGTGAACTCGGCGGCCTGGCGGGCCACCTTCTTGATGTTCGGGTAGTTCTTCAGGCCGTCGTCGAAGCCCTGGGTGCGCTGCTGCGTCAGTTCCAGGTTGTCGATGCCGGCCAGCTCGATGACCTTGGCGTCCGGCTTGTCCTTGAGCTTCTCGCCGATGTAGTGGGCGGCGTTGAGACCCATGCCGTAGTTGTCGCCGCCGACCCAGCAGCGGTATGCCTGCGGGCTGTTGAAGATCCGGTCGAGGTTGATGACGGGGATGCCCGCCCGCATCGCCTTCAGGCCGATCTGGGTGAGGGCCTTGCCGTCGGCCGGCAGGATGACCAGGACGTCGACCTTCTTGTTGATGAGGGTCTCGATCTGGCCGATCTGCTGCGCGGTGTCGTTGGAACCCTCGGTGATCTCCATGGTGATCTCGGAGTACTTCTCGGCGCGCTTCTTGGCCTGGTCGTTGACGGCGTTGAGCCAGCCGTGGTCGGCCTGCGGGCCGGCGTAGCCGATGGTGACGGGCTTGCCGGGCTTGTCGTCCGCGGCGGGTTGCGTGTCCGCGGCCTTGTCGTCGCCGTCGTCCGGGTCGTTGCTCGTGCACCCGGTGAGGACGGCACCGGCGGACACGGCGGCGGCTCCGAAGAGCAGCCCTCTGCGGCTCGTGAGGTTCGTCATGACGGTGGACCCTTTCCTCAGTGCGTGCTTGCGGTACGGCGCTGGACCAGCACGGCGGCGACGATGATCGCGCCCTTGGCGATCTGCTGGACGGCGGTCTCGAGGTTGTTCAGGGCGAAGATGTTGGTGATGGTGGTGAAGATCAGGACGCCGAGCACGGAGCCGAGGATGTGACCCCGGCCGCCGGTCAGCAGGGTGCCGCCGATGATCGCGGCGGCGATGGCGTCGAGTTCGTAGAGGTTGCCGTTGGTGTTCTGGCCGGAACCGGCGAGGGCCACCAGCAGGAAGGCCGCGATGCCGCAGCACAGCCCGGACAGCAGGTAGAGGTAGAGGCGCTGGCGGCGGACGTCGATGCCGGCCAGCCGGGCGGCCTCGGCGTTGCCGCCGACGGCGACGGTGCGGCGGCCGAAGGTGGTCCGGTTGAGCACCAGCCAGCCGATGACGGTGACGGCCGCGAAGACCATGACCAGCGGCGGTATGCCGAGCACGTACGCGTCTCGCTCGGCGAGGTCGAGGACGCCGGGGACGGTGACGACCTGGGTGCGGCCGTCCGTGATCTGGAGCGCGAGGCCGCGCGCCGAGGCCAGCATGGCGAGGGTGGCGATGAACGGGACCATCTGGCCGAAGGCGATGAGCACCCCGTTGACCAGTCCGCAGCCCACTCCGACCACGATCGCCGTGAACAGGATGCCGAAGAACCCGAACTCCTGGGTGGCGACCGTGGTCGCCCACACCGAGGAGAGGGCGACGATGGCGCCGACGGACAGGTCGATGCCGCCGGAGACGATGACGAAGGTCATGCCGACGGTGACGACGCCGATCACGGACGCCTGGGTGAGCACCAGTTGGAGGTTGCGGGTGTCGAGGAACGCGTCGGGCTGGGTGACGCCGCCGATGAGGACGAGTGCGGCGAGCACGCCGAGCAGGGTGAGGGTGCGGACGTCGGCGCGGCCCAACCGGACCCGCCAGGCGGGCGGTCCCTCCAGCGGTGCCGCCTTGCCGGTGCCGTCCCGCGGCGGGGACACGTGCTGCGTCATGACGCCGGGCTTCCTTCCATCACGAGGTCGAGTACGCGGTGTTCGTCGAGGTCGCGGGCGGGGGCCTCGTGCACGACGCGGCCCTCACGCAGTACCAGGACGCGGTCGGCGAGGCCGAGCACCTCGGGCACCTCGCTGGATACCAGCAGTACGGCGAGGCCCTCGTCCGCCAGCCGGCGGACGACCGCGTAGAGCTCGGCCCGGGCGCCGACGTCGACGCCCCGGGTGGGTTCGTCGAGCAGCAGCACCCGGCAGCCGCGCAGCAGCCAGCGGGCGAGTACGGCCTTCTGCTGGTTGCCGCCGGACAGGGTGCGCACGGGCACGTCCGGGTTGTCGGGCCGCAGCGAGAGTTCGCGGACCGCCGTGCGCGCCGCCCCCAGTTCGGCGCCGCGGTCGATCCAGCCGGCCTTCGCGAAGCGGGACATGGAGGAGACCGACACGTTGCGGGTGACGGACTCCAGCATCAGCAGGGCCTGCGCCTTGCGTTCCTCGGGGGCGAGCCCGAGTCCGGCGCGCACGGCGGCCCGTACGCTGCCCGGCTTCAGGGGGCGGCCGTCGACGGTCACCCGGCCCGTGTCCGGTTTGCGGGCGCCGTAGATGGTCTCCAGGACCTCGGAGCGTCCGGAGCCGACGAGTCCCGCCAGCCCCACGATCTCCCCGGGGCGCACCTGAAGGTCGAGCGGGGCGAACTCGCCCGCGCGGGAGAGTCCTTCGACGGTGAGCACCGGTTCGCCGTCCGGCGCGGCGGCGGGCCGCTCGGGGAAGACGTACTCGACGTTGCGTCCGGTCATCAGCGCGACGACCTCGCGGGTCGGCGTCGACTCGGCGGGCAGCCCGCCGGCGACGGCACGGCCGTCCTTCAGTACGGTCACCCGGTCGCCGATGCGGCGGATCTCCTCGAGCCGGTGCGAGATGTAGACGACGGCCACGCCGTCGGCGGTCAGGTCGCCGACGATGCGGAAGAGGTTGTCGACCTCGTCCGGGTCGAGTGCGGCGGACGGCTCGTCCATCACGATGAGCCGTACGTCGTGGGAGAGCGCCCGCGCCATGGACACGATCTGCTGCTGAGCGGCGGAGAGTTCGCCGACCAGGCGGCCCGGGTCGATCTCGGGGTGTCCGAGCCGCTTGAGCAGCTGGGCCGTGGACGACTTGGCGGCTTTGGCGCGTACGACGAACCCGGCGGCGGTCGGTTCATGGCCGAGGTGGACGTTCTCGGCGACCGACAGGTGTTCCACCAGGTCGAGTTCCTGGTAGATGGTGGCGATACCGAGGCGCATGGCGGCGATCGGCGAGCGCAGCGTGACGTCCTCGCCGCGCCAGCGGATGGTGCCGGTGTCGGGCTGGTGGGCGCCGGCCAGCACCTTGATCAGGGTGGACTTCCCGGCGCCGTTCTGGCCGAGCAGGCAGTGCACCTCGCCGGCCTGGACGTCGAGGTCGACGCCGTCCAGGGCCCGGACTCCGGGGAACGACTTGGTGATGCCGGACATGCTGAGCAGCGGTGGTTGTGGTGCCATGCGGATTCCCCTCGGCGGGCGTTCGGGCCGGTGTCAGGGCGATCCCCTTGCGGGGCAGGCGTTTTCGGGCAGGGCGGAGCAGGGCGTTGGCGGTGCCTGGGTGTGGGTGTGGGTTGCTGTGACGGGGCGGGTGCGGTGTGCACGGCGTGCGGTGTGCACGGCGTGCGGGGTGGTGCGGGTGCGGGACGCGCGGGTGCGGGACAGGCGGGTGGTGCGGGTGCGGTGGTGCGGGTCTCGCAGGTGCGGTGGTGCGGGTGCGGGACGCGCGGGTGGTGCGGGTGCGGGACGTGCCGGGTGCGCGGATGGAGCGAGTGCCGTGGTGCGGGTGCGGTGGGGCTGCCGGTCTACGCGGGTGAGAACAGGTGGTCGCTGATGAGGCGGGCCGCGCCGATGACTCCGGCGGTGGGGCCCAACTCCCCCAGGACGATGGGCAGGTTGCCCGTCGCCAGGGGCAGTGAGCCGCGGTAGACCTGGGTGCGGATCGCGGCGAGCAGGGTGTGGCCGAGGCCGGTCACCCCGCCGCCGATCACCACCAGGCCGGGGTTGAAGAAGCTGACCAGGCCGGCGATGACCTGGCCGGTGCGGTTGCCGCCCTCGCGGATGAGATCGAGGGCGGTGGCGTCACCGGCCGCGGCCGCGGCGGCGACGTCGACGGCGCTGAGCGTGCCGTTCGCCTCCAGCCGGCCGGCGAGTTCGGTGGAGAGCCGCTGTTCGGCGGCCTCCATGGCGTCCCGGGCGAGGGCCGCGCCGGAGAAGTGTGCCTCCAGGCAGCCCCGGTTGCCGCAGGCGCACGGACGGCCGTCGGGCACGGCCTGGATGTGTCCGATGTCGCCCGCGCTGCCCGTCGTACCGCGGTAGACCTCACCGCCGACGACGATGCCGCAGCCGATGCCGGTACCGATCTTGACGACGAGGAAGTCGTGCACGGTGCGGGCGACGCCCGCGTGCTGCTCCCCCATCGCCATCAGGTTCACGTCGTTGTCGACCATGACCGGGCAGCCGAGGTCCTGGCTGAGCGCCTCCCGTACGGGGAAGCCGTCCCAGCCGGGCATGATCGGCGGCGCGACCGGGATGCCCTCGGGGAAGCGGACCGGGCCCGGGACGCCGATACCGGCGCCGTCGAACCCCTCCGCGAGCCCGGAAGCCCTCAACTTCGCGGCCATGGCGAGTACTTGCTCGAAGACCGCGACGGGTCCCTCGCGTACGTCCATGGGCTGGTTGATGTGCCCGAGGATCTCCAGCTCGGCGTTGGTGACGGCGACGTCGACCGAGGTCGCGCCGATGTCCACGCCGAGGAACCGAAGGTGCGGGTTGAGGCGGATGTTGTGGGAGCGCCGGCCACCGCGCGAGGCGGCGAGTCCGTCGGCCACGACGAGTTCCGTCTCCAGCAGCCGGTCCACCTCCACGGCCAGTTTCGACCGGGAGAGGTCGACCTGGTCGCCCAGTTGGGCACGGGAGTTGGGTCCACCGTCGCGCAGCAGCCTGAGCAGTCGCGCCTGGTGGGCGTTGGCGGGTCGAGCCGTCATACGTCTCACGAACCCCTCCCCGCCTCGATCGGCTTGTGCGCGCCGGATTCCGGCCACGTGTGTGGCGTGCTTTCGGATGGGAAAGTAGCAGCGCCTGCCGGAGGTGGGAAGAAGTCGCGCAGGAATTGACCCCTACTTTTTCCACTCACAGGACAAAGGAGCGGACGGGGTGCCGGACATCGGCCGACAAGGCGGGTGAAAAGGTGCGGACCGCGAACTCAGGACGTCTCGCGTGCGTGGTACGAGCGCCGCGTGTGTTCGGTGTGTTCACGCATCAGCCGGGTGGCCAGCTGCTCGTCGTGCGCGGCGACGGCCGCGATCAGCTCGCGGTGCTCCACCCAGGACTGGCCGCCGCGCTGCCGGGCGACGGGTGTGTAGTACCAGCGCACGCGCCGGTCGACCTGCGCGGCGAGCTCCGCGAGCACGGCGTTGCCGGCCAGCTCCATGATCTTGGCGTGGAACCGTGCGTTGAGGACGACGGCGGCGTCCACGTCGTCGGCTTCGACGGCCTTCAGCCCTTCGGCGAGGATCTCCTCGAGGGCCGCGACGCCCGTCTCGTCGGCGTTGCCCGCGGCGAGCCGGGCCGCCTCGGCCTCCAGCAGCGTGCGCACCGTGAGGAGCTGGTCGGCCTCCTGCTCGGTCGGCTCGTGCACGAACGCGCCCTGGGCGGGCCGCAGATCGACCCAGCCCTCGGTGTTGAGCCGCTGCAGCGCCTCCCGCACCGGCTGGCGGGAGACGCCGAGATGGCCGGCGAGTTCGCTCTCGACGAGATGCTGGCCGGGCTGGAGGGCGCGGGTGGTGATGAGTTCGAGCAGCGCCTCGTAGACCCGGTCGCGCAGCGGGCCCGGCCTCTCCAGCCGGGGCACCGCCCCCTGGGGCAGTCCGGTGGACAACATCACGGTCCCCCTCCTCCGCCGCGCACCGCCGCGAACGCCGGTGCACCGCAACGCCGGTAGTGATTGTCTTTCGTCTACAGTCTACGGCGCGTCGGGGGCCAGAGGGCGGACGAGTCGGCCACGTCACACCCGTCCGGGGCCGAACAGACTCCGGCTCGGGGTCAGTGCTCAGGGTCAGCACTCCGGCTCAGGGGCAGCGTACGACCTGCCCCGCGTACGACAGGTTCCCGCCGAAGCCGAACAGCAGCACCGGGTCGCCGGTCGTGACCGCGCCCTGTTCGACGAGCTTGGAGAGGGCGAGCGGGATGCTGGCGGCCGAGGTGTTGCCGGAATCGGTGACATCGCGGGCGACGACTGCGTTGACGGCGCCGAGCCGGCGCGCGAGGGGTTCGATGATCCGCAGGTTGGCCTGGTGCAGCACCACACCGGCGAGATCCTCGGGGGCCAGTCCCGCCTTCTCGCAGGCCTGGCGGGCGACGACCGGCAGCTGGGTGGCGGCCCAGCGGTAGACGCTCTGGCCCTCCTGGGCGAACCGGGGCGGTGTGCCCTCGATCCGCACCGCGTGCCCCATCTCGGGCACCGAGCCCCACAGCACCGGGCCGATCCCGGCCTCCGCGCCCGGTGCGCAGGCCTCGACGACGGCCGCGCCCGCACCGTCGCCGACGAGGACGCAGGTGGTGCGGTCGGTCCAGTCGGTCACGTCGGACATCTTGTCGGCGCCGATCACCAGGACCCGGCCGGCGCCGCCGGCCCGTACGGCGTGGTCGGCGGTGGCGAGGGCGTGGGTGAACCCGGCACAGACCACGTTGATGTCCATGACGGCGGGGCCCGGCATGCCGAGGCGGGCCGCGACGCGGGCGGCCATGTTGGGCGAGCGGTCGATCGCGGTGGACGTGGCGACCAGGACCAGGTCGATCTCGGCGGGGGTCCGGCCGGCCGCCGCGAGGGCCTTGGCGGCGGCGTGGGCGGCAAGTTCGTCGACCGGCTCGTCGGGTCCCGCGATGTGACGGGTGCGGATGCCCACCCGGCTCGTGATCCACTCGTCGCTGGTGTCCACCATGTCCGCCAGGTCCTCGTTGGTGAGGACCCGTGCGGGCTGGTAGTGGCCGACGGCGACGATGCGCGAGCCGATCATGGGTGGATCCCCCTCGGTGGGTCAGGTGCGGGATGCACCAGTCTGATCAGTGACTCACCGGTACGGGGACAGGTGAAGCGACAGGAAACGGGGGTGAGCCTTGTCGGCTTCCGTCAGCCCCCGGGCGGTCCCGTGACCGCCCGGGAACCCCCGGTCACCCGGTGAAGAGCTGCGTCGCCTTCCGCACGAGTTCGTACAGGCCGTAGGCGAGGGGCAGGCCCACCCACAGCCAGGCGAAGGTGATCAGCGCGCGGCGGTCCTGGCTAGGCGGACTCGGGCTGTTCTCGCCGGTCATCGGCGGCCTCCTTCGGGGTGTCGGTGCCGGGGACGTGGTGGCGGGGGTCGACGGGCCGGACCAGTTCGTTGGCGACGAAGCCGACGACGAGCAGCCCGATCATGATGATCAGCGACACCCCGTACAGGGAGGCGCCGTGCCGGCCCGCCTCCTCCTGCCGGTCGGCGACCCAGTTGACGATCAGCGGGCCGAGCACACCGGCGGTGGACCAGGCGGTGAGCAGCCGGCCGTGGATCGCGCCGACCTCGTAGGTGCCGAAGAGGTCCTTCAGATACGCCGGGACCGTGGCGAAGCCGCCGCCGTAGAAGGAGAGGATCACCAGCGCGCACAGCACGAACAGCGGCTTGGAGGAGTCGCCGAGCAGGGCGATGAGCGCGTACATCAGCGCGCCGACGCCGAGGTAGACGCGGTAGATGTTCTTCCGGCCGATCAGGTCGGAGGTGGTCGACCAGCCGATGCGGCCGGCCATGTTGGCCGCCGACAGCAGGGCGACGAACCCGGCGGCGGCGGTCGCCGACACCGGCGCGGAGGTGTCCGCGAAGAAGTCGGTGATCATCGGCGCGGCCTTCTCCAGGATGCCGATACCCGCGGTCACGTTCATGGTGAGCACGATCCACAGCAGCCAGAACTGCGGGGTGCGCACGGCGGAACGCGCCGAGACCTGCGGCCCCGAGAGCGCGGCGGGCGCGCCCGCCACCGGCCGCGCGCTGCGCGGCACCCGGACCAGCAGCACGCCGAGCAGCATGAACACGGCGTACGTCAGCCCGTGCACGAGGAACGCGTAGGCGATGCCAACGTTGTCCGAACCGAAGGACTCGAGCATCTGCGCCGACCAGGGCGAGGCGATCAGCGCGCCGCCGCCGAAGCCCATGATGGCGATGCCGGTGGCCATGCCGGGCCGGTCCGGGAACCATTTGATGAGCGTCGAGACGGGTGAGATGTAGCCGATGCCGAGTCCGATGCCGCCGACGAAGCCGTAGCCGAACACGATCAGCCAGTACTGCTCGGTGGCCGCGCCCAGCGCGGAGAGCAGGAAGCCGGAGGAGAAGCAGATCAGGGCGACGGTCATCGCCCAGCGGGGGCCCCGGCGTTCGACGAGCGTGCCGCCGAAGGCGGCGGACAGGCCGAGCATGACGATGCCGAGCTGGAAGGGCAGTGCGCTCTGGGTGCCGCTGAGATCGAGCGCGGACTCCAGCGGCGGCTTGAACACGCTCCACGCGTAGGCCTGGCCGATGGACAGATGGACGGAGAGCGCGGCGGGCGGCACGAGCCAGCGGCTCCAGCCCGGCGGTGCGACGGGGGGACTCATGAGTCCCCCACCGTAGGGACGTCGGGGGCCCTTGAGAAGACAGTTGAGCAGACAACCACCGGGACTGCACAAAGCCCTTGCGGAAAGCCTTGCTGGCACCTCCTCCATACTGTAGACAATATTTCGTCGACAGAGATTCGGCAGTTCCCGTCGTTCCTCGGTATCCCTCGACCGGACGGAGCTCCTCTCGCCATGAAAGTCGCAGTCCTCGGCGCCGGGGCGATCGGCGCCTACGTCGGTGCCGCGCTCCACCGTGCGGGCGCCGACGTGCATCTCATCGCCCGTGGACCGCATCTGGCGGCCATGAGGCAGTACGGAGTACGGGTGCGCAGCCCGCGCGGCGACTTCACCGCGCACGCCCGCGCCACCGACGACCCGGCCGAAGTCGGCCCGGTCGACTATGTGTTCCTGGGTCTGAAGGCCAACTCGTACGCGGCGTGCGGGCCGCTGATCGAGCCGCTGCTGCACGACACCACGGCGGTCGTGGCCGCCCAGAACGGCATCCCCTGGTGGTACTTCCACCGGCACGGCGGACCGTACGACGGCCGCCGGCTGGAGAGTGTGGACCCGGACGGCGCGGTCAGTGCGGTGCTCGCGCCCGAACGGGCCGTCGGCTGCGTCGTCTACGCGGCCACCGAGCTCGAACAGCCCGGTGTCGTACGGCATGTGGAAGGCACCCGGTTCTCGATCGGCGAGCCCGGCCGTGCCGTCTCGGCGCGCTGTCTGGCGCTGAGCGAGGCGATGCGGGCGGGTGGGCTGAAGTGCCCGGTCGAGCCGGATCTGCGCAACGACATCTGGCTGAAGCTGCTGGGCAACATCTCCTTCAACCCGATCAGCGCCCTGGTGCGCGCCACCATGCGGCAGATGTGCCTGCACGGCGGCACCCGCCAGGTGATCGAGACGATGATGGCCGAGACGCTGGCGGTCGCCGGGGCCCTCGGCTGCGAGGTCGGCGTCTCCATCGAGCGCCGGCTCGCGGGCGCCGAGAAGGTCGGCGACCACCGCACCTCCACGCTCCAGGACCTGGAGCGCGGCAAGCCGCTGGAACTCGACGTGCTGCTCGCGGCCGTCGTGGAACTGGCGGAGATCACCGGTGTGCCGGTGCCCACCCTGCGCACGGTGCACGCCCTGTCGGACCTGCTCGCGCTGAGGAGCGCCGCATGAGCGAACGCGACCGAGACCGAGGCGGCCGAAAGCGCCGCGACCGGAACCCGAAGACCTACACCCGCCTCACCCATCCGCTCGTGCGGGACTCCCGCGACGAGCCCTTCCGCCGGGCGACATGGGACGAGGCCCTGGACCGTACCGCGCGGGGCCTGGCGGCGGCACAGGGCGCCTTCGGGATGTTCTCCTGCTCCCGCGCGACCAACGAGATGAACTACGTGGCGCAGAAGTTCGCCCGCGTGGTGATGCGCACCAACAACGTCGACTCCTGCAACCGTACCTGCCACGCCCCGTCCGTCGCCGGTCTGTCGGCGGCGTTCGGCTCCGGCGGCGGCACCTCCTCCTACGAGGAGATCGAGCACACCGACGTCATCGTGATGTGGGGCTCCAACGCCCGCTTCGCGCACCCCATCTTCTTCCAGCACGTGCTGAAGGGGATCCGGGGCGGCGCCCGGATGTACGCGGTGGACCCGCGCCGCACGTCCACCGCCGAGTGGGCGGAGAGCTGGCTCGGGCTCAACGTCGGCACGGACATCGCGATGGCGCACGCGATCGGCCGCGAGATCATCCACGCGGGCCTGGTCAACGAGGCGTTCGTCCGGCGGGCCACGACCGGCTTCGAGGAGTACCGGGAGCTGGTCGAACCGTGGACCCTGTCCCTCGCGGAGAAGGTGACGGGCGTACCGGCCGCGGCGATACGGGAGCTGGCGCACGCCTACGCCCGAGCGGAGCGCGCCCAGTTGTGCTGGACCCTTGGCATCACCGAGCACCACAACGGCACGGACAACGTCCGCGCGCTGATCAACCTCTCCCTGCTCACCGGCCATGTGGGCCGCTACGGCTCGGGACTTCAGCCCCTGCGCGGCCAGAACAACGTGCAGGGCGGCGGCGACATGGGCGCGATCCCCAACCGGCTGCCCGGCTTCCAGGACCTCCTCGACCCGGGCATCCGGCTGAAGTTCGAGTCCGCCTGGGACTCCGCCATCCAGCCGCGCTACGGCATGACCCTCACCGAGATGTTCGAGGCGATGGAGGACGGCTCCCTGCGGGCCGTGTACTGCATCGGCGAGAACCCGGCCCAGTCGGAGGCGGACAGCGAACAGGCGGTACGCCGACTGCGGTCGCTGGACTTCCTGGTGGTCCAGGACATCTTCCTGACGAAGACCGCCGAACTCGCCGACGTCGTCCTCCCCGCGACCGCCGGCTGGGCCGAGACCGAGGGCACCACCACCAACAGCGAGCGCAGGGTGCAGCGGGTGCGCCGGGCGGTGCTGCCTCCCGGTGAGGCCCGCGAGGACATCGACATCCTCTGCGACCTCGCCGGCCGTCTCGGCCACGACTGGAAGTACGCGGACGCCGAGGCGGTGTGGAACGAGCTGCGCTCGGTCTCCCCGGACCACTACGGGATGACGTACGACCGCCTGGACGAACACCAGGGCATCCAGTGGCCGTGCCCCACCACGGACGGGCTCGAACCCCCCTACCTGCACGCCAGGTTGTGGGAGAAGGACCCGGAACTGCGCGGCCGCGCGGCGCCATTCGGCATCGTTCAGCACGATCCGCCGGTCGACCTCACCGACGAGCACTATCCGATCCGGCTGACCACGGGCCGGCGTCTCGACTCCTACAACACCGGTGTGCAGAGCGGCGGTTTCGCCTCCCCGCTGCGGCGCGGCGAGTACGTCGAGCTGTGCCCGGAGGACGCCGAGCGGTACGGGGTCGTGGTGGGCGAACAGGTACGGGTGTCCTCACGCCGGGGTTCCGTGCTGGCTCCGGTGTGGGTGGACACGGGACTGCGGCCGGGCCTCGCGTTCATGACGTTCCACTTTCCCGACGAGGTGGACACCAACCAGCTGACGATCGAGGCGAACTGCCCGATCGCGGGGACGGCGGAGTTCAAGGCGTCGGCGATCCGGATCGAGAAGGTGAGCACCAGTGGACCTGCACTTCGGTGACAGCAAGCCGACGGACGACGAGCGCGCGGCCGTGGACGCCCTGCTCGGCCCGCCCGAGTCGTCCTGGGAGGGCGCCGACCGCTCCGACGCGGACCTCAGGTGGGCCCGCGGCGGCCGCGAGGCCCGCGACCGCCGCGACCTGCTGCTACCGGGACTGCACGCCGTCAACGACCGGATCGGCTGGATCAGCGAGGGCGCCCTGGACTACCTCTGCCGCCGTCTGACGATCCCCCCGGCGGAGGCGTACGGTGTGGCCACCTTCTACGCGATGTTCTCCCTTGGCCCCCGCCCGTCCACGGTCCTGCACATCTGCACGGACCTGGCCTGCACGGCGGCGGGCGCGACGAGGCTGTGCACGGAGGTCGAATCCGGCCTGGGCCCGGGTTCCGGAGTACAGGTGGAACGCAGCCCCTGCCTGGGCCTGTGCGAACGAGCACCGGCCGCACTGGTGATCCGGGCCGGCGAAACAGCCCGTCCGGCGTTTGAGGACGAGGCCCGTTCAGGGCCGAAGGGGGGTCCGGGGGCGCAGCCCCCAGGGGACGATGGGGGTACCTCCCGCTCGAGCGAAGCCGAGAGTGGGGGAGGGAAGGGGCGGCGGGGGCGAAAAGCCCAAAGGTCCACAGCCGTATGCGCCCCAGCCACCCCCGACACGGCGATCCAAGCAGCCACCGCCCCCGAAACCGCACCCCCCGAGCCCCCACCCACCACCGCCGTCCCCCAGGCCGGCACCCCCACCCTCACCCTCCTCCACCGCATGGGCACAACCGACCCCACCGACCTCGACGACTACCGCGCGAACGGCGGCTACACCGCCCTCCGCCGGGCCTTCGCCATCGGCCCCGCCGCGGTCATCCGCGAAGTCACCGACGCCGGCCTCGTGGGCCGGGGCGGCGCCGCCTTCCCCACCGGCCGCAAATGGCAGGCCACGGCCTCCCAGCCCGACCACCCCCACTACCTCGTCTGCAACGCGGACGAATCCGAACCGGGCACGTTCAAGGACCGCGTCCTCATGGAGGGCGACCCGTTCGCGCTCGTCGAGGCCATGACGATCGCCGCGTACGCCACCGGCGCGCACCACGGCTACCTCTACCTCCGCGGCGAATACCCACGGGCCACCGCCCGCATGGAACACGCCATCGCCCAGGCCCGCGCCCGCGGCCTCCTCGGCGACGACGTCCTCGGCCAGGGCTACGCCTTCGACATCGAGATCAGGCGCGGCGCGGGCGCGTACATCTGCGGCGAGGAAACCGCCCTCTTCAACAGCATCGAGGGTTACCGGGGCGAGCCCCGCACCAAGCCCCCCTTCCCCGTGGAGAAGGGCCTGTTCGGCAAGCCGACGGTCGAGAACAACGTGGAGACGCTGGTCAACGTCCTGCCCATCCTCACCATGGGCGCCCAGGCGTACGCCGCGATCGGCACGGAGAAGTCCACCGGCCCGAAACTCTTCTGCGTCTCCGGCAGCGTGGCCCGCCCCGGCATCTACGAACTCCCCTTCGGCGCCACCCTCGGCGAACTCCTCGGCCTCGCGGGCGTCCGCGACAACCTCCGCGCGGTCCTCCTCGGCGGGGCCGCCGGCGGTTTCGTACGCCCCGACGAACTGGACATCCCGCTCACCTTCGAAGGCACCCGCGAGGCGGGCACGACCCTCGGCTCCGGTGTCGTGATGGCCTTCGACGACACGGTCCCGCTCCCCCGGCTCCTCCTGCGCATCGCCCAGTTCTTCCGCGACGAGTCGTGCGGCCAGTGCGTGCCCTGCCGGGTCGGCACCGTCCGCCAGGAGGAGGCCCTGCACCGGATCGTCGACCGGGCCGGCGCCGACGCCCGTGCCGACATCACCCTGCTGCGCGAGGTCGGCCGGGCGATGCGGGACGCCTCGATCTGCGGTCTGGGGCAGACCGCGTGGAACGCCGTGGAATCCGCCATCGACCGTCTGGGGGCGTACGAATGACCGTGACACCGCTGGGAATCCCCCGCCGACTGCTGGAGTTCACCCTCGACGGAGACCCGGTCCGGGCGCCCGAGGGGTCGACGATCCTGGACGCCTGCCGGGCCGCCGGGAAGGACGTCCCGACGCTCTGCGAGGGCGACACCCTCACCCCCAAGAACGCCTGCCGGGTCTGCGTGGTGGAGGTGGAGGGCTCCCGCACCCTGGTCCCCGCGTGCTCGCGCAGGGCCGAGCCGGGCATGGATGTGCGCACCGGCACCGAGCGGGCCCGGCACAGCCGCAAGGTCGTCCTGGAACTCCTCGCGTCCTCGGTCGACCTGTCGACCACTCCCCGGGTCGCCGAGTGGCTCAAGGAGTACGAGGCGAAACCGGACCGCTTCGGCCCGGACGCGGCCCGCCTCGACGAGGAGCCGAGGGTCGACAACGACCTGTACGTCCGTGACTACGCCAAGTGCATCCTCTGCTACAAGTGCGTGGACGCGTGCGGCGACCAATGGCAGAACAGCTTCGCGATCTCGGTGGCCGGCCGTGGTTTCGACGCCCGGATCGCCGTCGAGCACGACGGCCCGCTCACCGACTCGGCGTGCGTGTACTGCGGCAACTGCATCGAGGTGTGCCCGACCGGGGCCCTGTCGTTCAAGTCGGAGTTCGACATGCGGGCGGCGGGTACCTGGGACGAGGCACGGCAGACGGAGACGACGACCGTGTGCGCGTACTGCGGGGTGGGCTGCAACCTCACGCTCCATGTGCAGGACAATGAGATCGTGAAGGTCACCTCGCCGCACGACAATCCGGTGACCCACGGCAACCTGTGCATCAAGGGCCGCTTCGGCTATCAGCACGTACAGAACCGGGACTGAGCGGAACTGGTGGGACGATGGGACGAGTCACGGAACGACGCAAGGTGCTCCGCATCCGGGACGGGGTGGTCTCCAGCCGCCCCGACACGCTCGTCGCCGAGGAACCACTCGAGATCAGACTGAACGGCAAACCGCTCGCGATCACCATGCGCACACCGGGCGACGACTTCGCGCTGGCGGCGGGCTTCCTGGTGAGCGAGGGGGTGCTCGCGCACGCGGCGGATTTGCAGAACATCGTGTACTGCGCCGGGGCGACCGCCGATGGTTCCAACACGTACAACGTCGTCGATGTGCGGACCGCCTCCGGTGTGGTGATCCCCGACATCACGCTGGAACGCAACGTCTACACCACGTCCTCCTGCGGGCTGTGCGGCAAGGCCAGCCTGGACGCCGTGCGCACCACGGCCCGCCATCCCATCGCGGACACTCCCCCGCTGCGCGTGGAGCCGGAGCTCCTCGCGGGCCTGCCGGACCGGCTGCGCGCGGCCCAGCGGGTCTTCGACCGCACGGGCGGGCTGCACGCGGCGGCCCTGTTCGACGAGGCGGGCGATCTGCTCGACGTACGGGAGGACGTGGGCCGGCACAACGCGGTCGACAAACTGGTCGGCCGTGCCCTGCAGAGCGGGGACCTGCCACTGTCCCGGACGATCCTGCTGGTCTCCGGCAGGGCCTCGTTCGAGCTGGCGCAGAAGGCGGTCATGGCCGGCATCCCGATGCTGGCGGCGGTCTCCGCGCCGTCCTCCCTGGCCGTGGACCTGGCGGCGGAGACGGGCCTGACGCTGGTGGGATTCCTGCGGGGCGGTTCCATGAACGTGTACGCGGGTGAGGACCGCATAGCCCTGCGGGCCGCGGCCACCCAGGGCTGACCGATCCCCCCGCCACACGGCGGCGGGGCCCCACCCGGCGGGGAGCGCCCCCTGCGCCGAGGGGCCCCGCCTCACAACAACCCCGGCCCACCGCTCAACGTACGCAGCTGCGGGCAGTCGTGCCGCAGGGCGGCACGGGTGGGCGCAGCGGCACCGCGCACCGGCGCGCACCGGGCCCTCAGCCCACCCCCGCCCGCGACCGCCCACCCCGGTCCACGACCGCGACCTCCTCCGCCGCGACGGCGTCCCGCGACCGCCGCTTCGCGATCACCGCACACACCATCAGCTGCATCTGATGGAACAGCATCAACGGCAACACGGCCAGCGACGCCTGCGCCCCGAACAGCACACTCGCCATGGGCAGCCCCGCCGCCAGCGACTTCTTCGACCCCGCGAACTGGATCGCGATCCGGTCCCCCCGCCCGAACCCCAACGCCTTCGCCCCGTACCAGCTCAGCCCCAGCATCACAGCCAGCAGCACCGCCTCCACCACCAGCAGTCCCCCCAGCCGAGCGGCGCTCACCTGATGCCAGATCCCCCGCACCATCCCCTCGCTGAACGCCGTATAGACGACCAGCAGGATCGACCCCCGGTCCACCAGCCCCAGCACCTTCCGATGCCGGGCCACGAACCCCCCGATCCACCTCCGCACCACCTGCCCCGCCACGAACGGCACCAGCAGCTGAACCACGATCTTCCCCACCGACCCGCCGGAGAACCCGCCCCCGCTGCCGCCGAGCAGCGCCGCCGCGAGCAGCGGGGTGAGGACGATGCCGGCCAGCGAGGAGAAGGAACCGGCACAGATGGCGGCCGGCACATTGCCGCGGGCGATGGAGGTGAAGGCGATCGACGACTGGATGGTGGACGGCACCAGGGTGAGGAAGAGGAGACCCTGGTACAGCGGTTCGGTCAGCAGCACCGGCACGAGCCCGCGAAAGGCCAGCCCCAGCAGCGGAAAGACGACGAACGTGCAGGCCAGCACGGTCACATGGAGCCGCCAGTGCTTCAGCCCGTCCAGCGCCTCCCGGGTGGAGAGCCGGGCGCCGTACAGGAAGAAGAGGAAGGCGATCGCCCCCGTGGAGGCCCCGGAGGCGATGTCCGCGCCGGCACCCCGCGCGGGAATCAGCGCGGCCAGCCCCACGGTCCCGAGCAGAAGCAGGATGTACGGGTCGACCGGCATCCAGCGCGGCCACTGCAGGCGTTTCACGGTGCTCCACTTGCTCAGGTGCTCGGACGGTCACGGGTGTCCCCTCCCCATCCTGCTCCCCCGCTTCGTGATCGGGAATCCCGTACACCGCTCTCACTGTCATCACGTTCCGCGATGACCACCCCGTACGCTGACCCGCATGTACGACCCGACGCATCTGCGCACGTTCCTGTCGGTCGCGCAGACCCTGAGCTTCACGCAGGCGGCGCGGCGCCTCGGCCTGCGCCAGTCGACGGTGAGCCAGCACGTACGGCGGCTGGAGGAGGCCACCGGGCGTCAGCTGTTCACGCGGGACACGCATTCGGTGGAGCTGACCGAGGACGGCGAGGCGATGCTCGGCTTCGCCCGGCGGATCCTGGACGTGCACGAGCAGGCGACGCAGTTCTTCGGCGGCACCCGGCTGCGCGGGCGGCTGCGGTTCGGCGCCTCGGAGGACTTCGTACTGACCCGGCTGCCGGAGATCCTGGAGCGGTTCCGGCACGAGCACCCGGAGGTCGATCTGGAGCTGACGGTCGAGCTGTCGGGCACCCTGCACGAGCGGCTGGCGGCGGGCGGGCTGGACCTGGTGCTGGCGAAGCGGCGCCCGGAGGACCCGCGGGGCGAGCTGGTGTGGCACGACGAGCTGGTGTGGATCGGCGCGCCGGGACTGCGGCTGGACCCGAACCGCCCGGTGCCGCTGATCGTGTATCCGCCGCCGGGCATCACGCGTGCCCTCGCCCTGCGGGCGCTGGAGGAGGAGGGACGCCCGTGGCGGATCGTGTGCACCAGCGGCAGCCTCAACGGGCTGCTCGCGGCGGCCCGCGCCGGGCTCGGCGTGATGGTGCACTCGCGCGGGCTGATCCCGCCGGGGCTGGTGCGGATGCCGGAGCGGGCGGGGCTGCCGGAGCCCGGCGAGGTGGACTTCGTGGTGGTGCACGGGCGGCGCCGCCCCTCCGCGCAGGGCGCGGCGGACGCGCTGGCGGCGGCGATCCTCGCGGGCGGCGACCGGCTGCACCGGGGCGGCCGGGGGTGACTCCCCGTGACCCCAAACGCCGGTCATGCGGGCGTACAGATTCCGTGGAGATTACGGCACCGATACTTACCCGACCGTCAGGTTTGTGTCCGACCCTTCCCCATGTGGGGGCTTTTTCCTTCACTGACCAGCGGGAACAAGAGCTTCGCTCAGCTCTCCACCCCCTCCCGCCCCCCGATCGCGTGGGGTAGCTTTCACGGCGCCGCGCGGGACGAGGGCGTCACCGCGTCAGTGCGAGCGCTGAGGAGCGGAGAGCGGGATTGCGCGAATTCACCAACCCTCCGTTGGCCCTGGAGCCTCCGGTGGGCGGTCTGGCCGACGTGGTCTTCCGTCATGCCGCGGAGGACCCGTCGCGCATCGCGCTCGGCCGCAAGGACGACTCCGGTGAGTGGCGGGACGTGACCGGCGCCGAGTTCCGCGACGAGGTGCTGGCCCTCGCCAAGGGCCTCCTCGCCGGCGGCGTCCGCTTCGGCGACCGCGTCGCGATCATGTCCCGTACCCGCTACGAGTGGACGCTGTTCGACTTCGCGCTGTGGACGATCGGCGCTCAGGTCGTCCCCGTCTATCCCACGTCCTCCGCCGAACAGTGCTTCTGGATGCTGTACGACGCCGAGGTGACGGCCGCGGTCGTGGAGCACGAGGACCACGCGATGACGATCGCCACGGTCATCGACCGGCTGCCGCACATGCGCCGGCTGTGGCAGCTCGACGCGGGCGCGGTGCAGGAGCTGTACGACGCGGGCGCGCACCTCGACGACGAGGTGGTGCACCGGCACCGGAGGGCGGTCACCCCCGAATCCGTGGCGACGATCATCTACACCTCGGGCACCACGGGCCGCCCCAAGGGCTGTGTGATCTCGCACGGCGGCTTCATGTACGAGGCGGACACCGTCATCGAGCGCTGGGAGCCGGTGTTCCACTCCCGCCGGGGCGACGAGGCGGCGACGCTGCTGTTCCTGCCGCTCGCGCATGTCTTCGGGCGGATGGTGCAGGTCGCGGCGATCCGCGGCAGGGTGAAGTTCGGCCATCAGCCGCAGCTGAACGCGGCGGCGCTGATGCCCGATCTGGCCGCGTTCCGGCCGACGTTCTTCCTTGCCGTGCCGTACATCTTCGAGAAGGTGTTCAACGCGGCGCGGCGCAAGGCGGAACGGGAGGGCCGCTCGGGGCCGTTCGAGAAGGCCGTCGACGTGGCCATCAAGTACGCGGACGCGATGGAGGCGAAGGCGTGGGGGGACGGGCCGGGCCCGTCGGCGGCGCTGCGGATGCAGCACCAGCTCTTCGACAAGCTCGTCTACGCCAAGATCCGGGCGGCGATGGGCGGCAGGATCCGGCACGCCATGTCGGGCGGATCGGCGATGGACCGGCGGCTCGGACTGTTCTTCGCGGGCGCGGGCGTGCACATCTACGAGGGGTACGGCCTCACCGAGTCGACGGCGGCGGCCACCGCCAACCCGCCCGAGCGCACCCGCTACGGCACGGTCGGCCAGCCCATTCCCGGGGTCACCGTGCACATCGCGGACGACGGCGAGATCTGGCTGCACGGCGACAACATCTTCGACGGCTACCTCAACAACCCCAAGGCCACCGACGAAACGCTGCACGACGGCTGGCTGGCCACCGGTGACCTCGGCTCCCTCGACGAGGACGGCTATCTCACCATCACCGGCCGCAAGAAGGAGATCCTGGTGACCTCCGGCGGCAAGAGCGTCTCACCGGGGGTGCTGGAGGAGCGGGTGCGCGACCATCCGCTGGTCAACCAGTGCATCGTCGTCGGCAACGACCGCCCGTACGTGGCCGCGCTGGTCACCCTGGACCAGGAGGCCGTCGAGCACTGGCTGACGATGCGCGGCAAGCCGCGGATGTCGCCGTCCGAGCTGGTGCGCGACGTGGATCTGGAGACGGAGGTGCGGCGGGCCGTGGTCGCGGCCAACACCCTGGTCTCGCAGGCCGAGTCGATCCGCACCTTCCGCATCCTGGCGCAGCCGTTCACCGAGGAGCACGGGCTGCTCACCCCGTCGCTGAAGCTGAAGCGCAAGGCGATCGAGAAGACGTACGAGACCGAGGTGGAGGCGCTCTACCGGGCGTGAATTTACCGGTCAGGAATGCGTGGCGGGCCGTGATCACCGACGATGGGGGGTGACACCTGTCCACAACCTAAGGATCGAGAGCTCGTGAGCAAGGTCCCCCCGATCATCCTGAACAACGGCGTCGAGATGCCCCAGCTGGGTTTCGGCGTCTGGCAGGTTCCGGACGCGGAGGCCGAGACGGCCGTGACGACGGCACTGGAGGCCGGCTACCGCAGCATCGACACCGCGGCGATCTACGGCAACGAGAAGGGCACCGGCAAGGCCATCGCCCGGTCCGGCGTGCCCCGCGAGGAACTCTTCGTCACCACCAAGCTCTGGAACAGCGACCAGGGGTACGACTCCACCCTGCGGGCGTTCGACACCTCGCTGTCGAAGCTCGGCCTCGACCACGTCGACCTGTATCTGATCCACTGGCCGATGCCCGCGCAGGGCCGGTACGTCGACACGTACAAGGCGTTCGAGAAGCTGCTCGCCGACGGCCGGGTCCGGGCCATCGGTGTGTCCAACTTCCTGCCCGACCACCTGGACCACCTGCTCGCCGAGACGTCGGTGGTCCCGGCGGTCAACCAGATCGAGCTGCACCCGCATCTGCAGCAGCACACCGCGCGTGAGCACCACGCGGAGCTGGGCATCGCCACCGAGGCGTGGTCGCCGCTGGGTTCCGGCAAGGGCATCCTGGAGATCCCGGCGATCGTGGCGATCGCGCAGAAGCACGGCCGGACACCGGCGCAGATCGTGCTGCGCTGGCATCTGCAGCTGGGCAACGTCGTCATCCCGAAGTCGGTGACGCCGTCGCGGATCGCGGAGAACATCGACGTCTTCGGGTTCACCCTGGACACCGAGGACCTCGCCGCGATCAGCGCGCTGAACGAGGACCGGCGCACCGGTTCGGACCCGGCGGACGTCAACAGCTGACCGTACGCGTGCGACGGCCCTCCCCGCGGTGGGAAGGGCCGCCGCGCGTTCGCGGGTCAGTTGGGCTGGCCGAGGGGCCGTACGACCACGGTGTTGACGTCGACACCGGCCGGCTGTCCCAGGGCCCAGACGATCGAGTCGGCGATCTGGTCCGCGGTCAGCAGGTGGCCGGGCGGGAGGCTGCCGAGGGAGTCCCAGAACGGGGTCTCCACGCGGCCGGGCGCGATCAGGGTCACGCCGACGCCCCAGTCGGTGACCTGGCGCCGGGTGTTCTCGGCGAGCCCGGTCACCGCGTACTTGGTGGCGCCGTAGAGGTTGCCGGGTGTCGGCACGAAGCCCGCGACGCTGCCCACCAGGACGATCCGGCCGCGCGTCTCCTTGAGGGCGTCGATCGAGGCCCTGATCAGCAGGGCGGGCCCGAGGACGTTGGTCAGCACCATGTCGGTCCAGCCCGCCGGGTCGCCCTCCGCGACCGAATCGCCGGTGGCGAAACCGGCGTTGGCGACGACGGTGTCGAGCCGGCCGAACTCCGCCAGCGTCCTCTCCACCGCCGTCGTCACGTCGTCGTACTCGGCCGTGTTCCCGGCGAGCGTCAACAGCTCGCCGGGCTCCCCCAGTTCCTTGGCGAAACGGCGAAGCCGTTCCTCGCCGCGCCCGGTGACGGTCACCCGCCATCCCGCGTCGAGCAGCCGTCGGGCGACGGCGGCGCCGATACCGCTGCCGCCGCCGGTGATGAGCGCGACCGGAGAGTCGGTCATGGAAACCCCCTGTTGAGTCGTTGTGTGCCGGGGAGTCCATCACTTGGAGAGCGCTCCAAGTCAAGTTGTCACACGGGCCGTACCGCCGCGTGCACGGTGTGGGCGGCGAGGACGAACACGTCGGGGCGGTGGTGGACGCTCGCCCTGTCGTCGGCGTCGAGGAGCCGGTCCAGGGTGGCACGGTCGTCGGCGTCGAGGCATTCGCCGAGGACCTCGCGGGTGCGGGTGAGGGCGTCGGTGACGTAGGCGCGGGCGCGGTCCGTGGCCGGGGCGGGGAGGTCGAGGAGGAAGGTGCGCGAGCGGGTGTGGCGCAGTCCGGCCGAGGCCAGCAGGGCCTGCCAGTCCTCGACGACGGCCACCGAGCCCGGCAGTTCGGCGCGCATCAAACCGAACCGCTCCTCCTCCAGCGCGTCGATGCGCGCCTGGAGGCCGGGGCGGCCGAAGCCGATGTCACGGGGCAGGAACCGGGGCGCCAGACCGCCCTCCATCACGGCCAGCGTGCCGCCGGGCGCCAGCCGCTCGGCGCAGGCGGCCAGTGCGGCGGCCTGGTCGCCCAGGTGGTGCACACTGCGGCTGGCCCACAACAGGTCGGCCGGGTAGTCCAGTTCGCCCAGCACCTCGGGGAGGTCACCGGCGAGGGTGTCGAAGCGGTCGGCGGCGCCCTGGCGTGCGGCCCGGTCCCGGGCCCGCTCCAGCAGCGGAGCGGAACCGTCGACGGCCACGACCCGGGCGCCGGGGAAGGTCTCGGCGAACAGACAGGCGATGACTCCGGGGCCACTGCCCGCGTCCACGATCAGCCCCGGTTCCGTCACCTCCTTCGCCAGCCAGTTCAGGGCCCGCTCGTACAGCGGGGTGAACAGCTCCGCCTGGGATTCGAGCAGGGGCGCCATCTCGGCCCAGTCGATGTCACCGTGGTCGTGGCCGTGACCGTGCCCGTGCCGCTGCTCGCGGTCGTTCCCGCGGTGGTCGTGCCCCTCGCCGTGCTTGTGGTCCTGCCTGTGGTCGTGCGCCATGGTGGTCAGCCTCTCCGCTCGGATGCCGTCAGGGTGCGACGACGCCCCGGCAGGAAGCAAACGATGTTGCCACTCCCGCAAAAGAACGGAGAAGCGCGCGGCGGTCCGCCGGGGCGGGGCCCCCGGCGGACCGGTGGTTCAGCCCGTCACGACAGCGGCGGGTACGCGTTCTTCATCAGCTCCTGGAACTGGGCGGAGAACCAGTGCCCGGAGACCGGGGCGTTCGGCAGGGCACCCGACATGTGGTCGTTGTTGCGCGGGTTCCCCTCGTACGTCGGGTCGCACATCCGGTCGAAGCCCTTGCCCTCGTCGTTGTCGATGGCCTCGCTCGACCCGTCGGACTCACCCGGGGGCTTCATCCAGACGTAGGCGTCGATCCCGGCCTCCGGGGAGGCCTTCGGCCGCTCACCGAGACCGGCTCCCGACTGGTTGCACCAGTTGCCGAGGTGGATGCGGCGGTCGTAGCGGCCGCCGTCGACGTAGGTGTTCACGTCGGTGGTGGCACCGGGCCCGCTGGGCCGGTTCGCACCGCCCCAGCCGTTGCGGGAGGTGTCGATCAGCATGCCGATGTTCGAGTCGAACCCGATCGACACCAGCTGGTTGCGCAGCGCCTGGGCGTACGACAGCTCGTCGACGTAGCGGTTCCAGTCCACCCACGACGACTCGCGCACCGACTTGCCGGCCACGTTCTGGCCGACGGAGAAGTGGTCCTCCTTCAGCGCGCTGTAGTTGGCCGTGTTGGCGATGAAGCCGTGCACGTCGGCGACGGTCGCGCCCTCGGCGGTCGCCGCCTGCTTGAACATCTGGGCCGAGGCGCCGAAGTTGTCGTCCCAGCCCAGCCAGCCGTGGTGGCCGGCGTCGACGTAGTTGTAGACGTTGCCCACGTCGCCCAGCTTGTTCAGGGCGTAACCGACGCCCTTCACGTAGTTGCCGTTGGCCTTCATCACGTCGCAGTTGGGCGTGGCGGTGGCCCGCGGCGTCACGTTGGTGACCAGGTTGGGCAGGGAGTCGATCTCGACCGTGGTGACGATCCGCAGCGAGGCGTACTTCGAGTCGGCGAGGATGGTCTTGATCGGGTCGATGTACTCGGTCTTGTAGCGGTCGATCTCCGTCGGGCCGAGCTCGCCGTTGGAGGCGAGGGCGGCGCAGTCACGGCCGGGCAGGTTGTAGATGACCAGCTGGATGACGAGCTCGCCGGAACCCTTCTGGCGCAGGGCCTCGTCGAGGTGGTCGCGCAGGCTCATCCCGCCGTTGACGCCGTTGATGGCGGCGGTGCGGTCCAGCCAGACGCCCGTCGGCTGGTTGGCGATACGGCTGCCGCCCGGCTCGGCGGCGGCCTTCTCGGACCACTCGGGGTTCACGTACACCTTGGCGCCGGAGTAGGGGTTGTTCACCCGGTCTCCGGCGGGCGGATCGGTCGGGTCCGTCGGGTCGGTGGGGCCGCCGGAGTCGACGTTGCAGGTCACACCGTCGAGGGTGAAGGTGGCGGGGATCGCGTTGCTGCCGCTGTAGGTGCCCTGGAAGCCGAAGGAGGCCGAACCCCCGGTGGCCAGGGTGCCGTTGTAGGACTCGTTGGCGGCGGTGACGTTCGCTCCGGACTGGCTCACCTTGGCGTTCCAGCCACTGGTGACCTTCTGGCTCCCGGCGTACGACCACTTCAGCGACCACGACGACTTGGCGGCGCTGTTGTTGGTGATCGTCACGGCGGCGGTGAAGCCGGAGCCCCAGTCGTTCTGGATCTTGTAGTCCACGGTGCAGGGGACGGCGGCCGCGCCGGTGTCGCCGGGGACGGCGGCGATCGCCGTCCCGGTGGCGCCGGCGACCAGCGCCATGGCGGCGAGAAGCGCGGTTCTGGTGCGACTCATGGTGCGGGTTTCCTATCCGTAGGGGGCTGTCCTTCTCGGGCGCGCGCAGACGATCGCGCGGCCTGGTGCCTTACGGGGTGGGGGTACCGTCCGGGCCCGGTCGGGACAGGCCCGCGGTGCCGGCCGGAGGTTCCGGGCAGCACGGACGGCAAGGGGATCCCACGGGATGAGCGACCCCGCGTCAGGTGCTCCACACAAGCACGGGGAAGGCTAAAAGTACTGAACGCGGGGGGTGGCGCATGAGCGACTCCTTGCAGCTCGGACGCGTCGTGGCGGACGCGTCGACTGATGGAACCGCTCCCACTGGTGCACATGAAGCTAGCGCCAAGTGACGGCAAAGAACAGAGGGACCGCCGACTTTCACCCAGCGGGAACCGTCGAATGTTTTCGATTCGCCACAAGGCTTGACCGCTCACTACCCCATCCCCACTATGGGAGCGCTCCCACTGGTTCAAGGCTTGACATCTCCGAGTCGCAGGAGGAACCAGCACCATGCATCCCCCACCCAGGAGACCCCGAGGCTTACGGCGGTTGCTGACCGTCGCCGCCGCTGCTCTCGCGCTTCCGCTGGCGATGCTGTCGGCCGGTTCGACCCCCGCCCAGGCGGCGGCCGTCCAGTGCAGCGTCGACTACAAGGCGAACGACTGGGGCTCCGGCTTCACCGCGGAGCTGACCCTCACCAACCGCGGTACGGACGCCATCGACGGCTGGACCCTGACATACGACTACGCGGGCAACCAGAAGCTCTCGAACGGCTGGAACGGCGGCTGGTCGCAGTCCGGCCGGACCATCACCGTGAAGGACGCCGGGTACAACGCCCGGATCGCCGCCGGCGCCGCCGTCACGACCGGCGGCCAGTTCACCTACAGCGGAAGCAACGCCGCTCCCACGTCGTTCGCGATCAACGGCACCACGTGCGCCGGCGCCCACCAGCCGCCGATCGCCGTGCTGACCAGCCCACAGGCCGGCGCGGTCTACTCGCAGGGCGAGACGGTCCCGCTCGCCGCCACCGCGGCGGCGGCCGACCAGGCCACCATCAGCAAGGTGGAGTTCTACGACGACACCGAACTGCTGGGCTCCGACAGCAGCGCGCCCTTCACTCTTTCGGTCGCTGGTTTGACCGTGGGCAGTCATTCGCTGGTGGCGAAGGCGTACGACAGCATGGGCGCCTCCGCCTCCTCCACCCCGGTCGGCATCACCATCGCCTCGGGTCCCGCCGTGGTGGCGACGCCGTCCCAACTCGGCGTGCAGCAGGGCGAGTCGGGCACGTACCAGGTGAAGCTGTCCAAGCAGCCCAGTTCGAACGTGACGGTCACGACGGCCCGCGCGAGCGGCAACTCGGGACTGTCGGTGTCGGGCGGCGCGTCGCTCACCTTCACCTCGTCGAACTGGAACACCGCGCAGAAGGTGACGATCGCGGCCGACGCCTCGGGCAGCGGTACGGCGGTCTTCGAGTCCTCGGCACCCGGTCACGCCAAGGCGGCGGTCACGGTGACGCAGCTGGGCGCCCAGAAGGCGTACGACGCGCGTTTCCTGGAGCTCTACGGGAAGATCACCGATCCGGCGAACGGCTACTTCTCGCCGGAGGGCATCCCGTACCACTCGGTGGAGACACTGATCGTCGAGGCGCCGGACCACGGCCACGAGACCACCTCGGAGGCGTACAGCTATCTGCTGTGGCTGCAGGCGATGTACGGCAAGGTGACCGGTGACTGGACGAAGTTCAACGGGGCCTGGGACATCATGGAGAAGTTCATGATCCCGACCCACGCCGACCAGCCGACGAACTCCTTCTACAACGCCTCCAAGCCGGCGACGTACGCGCCCGAGCACGACACCCCGAACGAGTACCCGTCGCAGCTCGACTCGGGTGTCTCGGTCGGCCCCGACCCGATCGCGTCCGAGCTGAAGTCGGCGTACGGCACCGACGACGTCTACGGCATGCACTGGATCCAGGACGTCGACAACGTGTACGGCTACGGCAACTCGCCCGGCAAGTGCGAGGCGGGCCCCTCGGACACCGGACCGTCGTACATCAACACCTTCCAGCGCGGCCCGCAGGAGTCGGTGTGGGAGACCGTCCCGCAGCCCACCTGCGACGCCTTCAAGTACGGCGGGAAGAACGGCTACCTGGACCTGTTCACCAAGGACGCGTCCTACGCCAAGCAGTGGAAGTTCACCAACGCCCCCGACGCCGACGCGCGCGCCGTGCAGGCCGCGTACTGGGCGGACCTGTGGGCGGAGGAGCAGGGCAAGGCCTCTCAGATCTCCGGGACCGTCGCCAAGGCCGCGAAGATGGGCGACTATCTGCGCTACGCCATGTACGACAAGTACTTCAAGAAGATCGGCAACTGTGCCAGCCCGTCCTGCCCGGCCGGCACCGGCAAGGACGCCTCGCACTATCTGCTCTCCTGGTACTACGCCTGGGGCGGTGCCACCGACACCTCGGCCGGCTGGGCCTGGCGCATCGGCTCCAGCCACGCGCACGGCGGCTACCAGAACCCGCTGGCCGCGTACGCGCTGAGCTCCTACGCCGACCTGAAGCCGAAGTCGGCCTCCGGCCAGGCGGACTGGGCCAAGTCCCTCGACCGGCAGCTGGAGTTCTACCGCTGGCTGCAGTCGGACGAGGGTGCCATCGCGGGCGGCGCCACCAACAGCTGGGGCGGCAGGTACACCTCGCCGCCGTCCGGGACGCCGACCTTCTACGGCATGTACTACGACGAGAAGCCGGTGTACCACGACCCGCCGTCCAACCAGTGGTTCGGCTTCCAGGCGTGGTCCATGGAGCGGGTCGCCGAGTACTACCAGCAGACGGGTGACGCCGACGCCAAAACGGTCCTCGACAAGTGGGTCGACTGGGCGCTGTCGGAGACCACGGTCAACCCGGACGGATCCTTCCGGATCCCGGCGACGCTGCAGTGGTCGGGCAAGCCCGACACCTGGAACGCGTCGTCACCCGGCGCCAACAGCGGACTGCACGTCAGTGTCGCCGACTACACCAACGACGTCGGTGTGGCCGCGGCGTACGCCAAGACGCTGACGTACTACGCCGACCGCTCCGGTGACACGGAGGCCGCCTCGACCGCGAAGGCGCTGCTCGACGGCATGTGGGAGAACAACCAGGACGCGCTCGGTATCGCCGTCCCGGAGACCCGCGCCGACTACAACCGCTTCGACGACCCGGTCTACGTCCCGAACGGCTGGAGCGGCACGATGCCGAACGGGGACGCGATCAACTCGTCGTCGACGTTCGAGTCGATCCGGTCCTTCTACCAGGACGACCCGGCGTGGTCGAAGATCGAGTCCTACCTCGAGGGTGGCGCGGCGCCCACCTTCACGTACCACCGGTTCTGGGCCCAGGCCGACATCGCGCTGGCCATGGGCTCGTACGCGGAGCTTCTGGAATAGCCCCCGCCAAGCGCTCCGCGGGGCAGGCGGTACTTCGGCGCCCCTCTTCGCGAGCGCTTGATGGCTCCGCACCCAGGTCCCGTCACAGGACGGCGGGATCGTCCGGCCGGGCGGCCCCCACCCACGCCAAGGGCCGCCCGGCCCTCGCACGCTCTCCCCGCTCCCCCTCCCCCCAAGAGGAAGGAACCCCGTGCGAAGAACCCGTGTTCTCACGGCCGTGCTCGCGCTGGCGGCCGGTCTGCTCGCGGGCGGCCCGCCCGCCCTCGCGGCCGACGCCCCACAGCCGGCCGCCCCGCTCGCCGCCGACACCTACACCTGGAAGAACGCGCGCGTCGACGGCGGCGGCTTCGTGCCCGGCATCGTCTTCAACCGCGGCGAGAAGGACCTCGCCTACGCCCGCACCGACATCGGCGGCGCCTACCGCTGGCAGGAGTCGTCCCACACCTGGACGCCCCTGCTCGACCACGTCGGCTGGGACGACTGGGGGCACACCGGTGTGGTGAGCCTCGCCTCCGACTCCGCCGACCCCGACCGGGTGTACGCGGCGGTCGGCACGTACACCAACGACTGGGACCCGACGAACGGCGCCGTACTGCGCTCCACCGACCGGGGCGCCAGCTGGAAGAAGGCCGGTCTGCCGTTCAAGCTGGGCGGCAACATGCCCGGCCGGGGCATGGGCGAACGGCTGGCGGTCGACCCGCACGACAACGACGTGCTGTACCTGGGCACGCCCAGCGGCCACGGGCTGTGGCGGTCCACCGACGCGGGGGCCACCTGGTCCGAGGTGACGTCCTTCCCCAACCCCGGGAACTACGTACAGGATCCGAGCGACACGTCCGGGTACGCGTCCGACAACCAGGGCATCACCTGGGTCACCTTCGACGAGTCCACGGGCAGCGGCGGCACGGCGACGAGGACGGTCTACGTCGGCGTCGCCGACAAGGAGAACGCCGTCTACCGGTCGACCGACGCGGGCGCGACCTGGCAGCGCGTCGCCGGGCAGCCCACCGGATACCTGGCGCACAAGGGCGTCCTGGACGCCGAGAACGGCTATCTGTACCTCGCCTACAGCGACACCGGCGGCCCGTACGACGGCGGCAAGGGCCGGCTGTACCGGTACGCGACGGCGACCGGCACCTGGACGGACATCAGCCCGGTGGCGGAGGCCGACACCTACTACGGCTTCAGCGGACTGACCGTGGACCGGCAGCACCCGGGCACGGTGATGGCGACGGCGTACAGCTCCTGGTGGCCGGACACCCAGATCTTCCGCTCGACGGACAGCGGCGGCACGTGGACGCAGGCGTGGAGCTACACGTCGTACCCGAACCGGGAGAACCGCTACACGATGGACGTCTCGTCGTCCCCCTGGCTGACCTGGGGCGCGAACCCGTCCCCACCCGAACAGACGCCGAAACTGGGGTGGATGACGGAGGCGCTGGAGATCGACCCGTTCGACTCGGACCGGATGATGTACGGGACGGGCGCGACGATCTACGGCACCGAGAACCTGACGAACTGGGACGACGACACGCGGTTCACCATCACACCGATGGTGCGCGGCCTGGAGGAGACGGCCGTCAACGACCTGATCTCCCCGCCGTCGGGCGCCCCGCTGGTCAGCGCGCTCGGTGACGTCGGCGGCTTCCGGCACACGGACCTCACCAAGGTCCCGGCGATGATGTTCACCCAGCCGAACTTCACCTCGACGACCAGTCTCGACTTCGCCGAGTCCAACCCGAACACGATGGTGCGGTCCGGCAATCTCGACTCCGGTCCGCACATCGCGTTCTCGACGGACAACGGCGCCAACTGGTTCGCGGGCACCGAACCTTCGGGCGTGAGCGGCGGCGGCACGGTCGCGGCGGCGGCCGACGGCAGCCGCTTCGTGTGGAGCCCGCAGGGCGCCGGCGTGCACTACGCGACCGGCTTCGGTACGTCCTGGTCGGCGTCGTCGGGCATCCCGGCGGGAGCGATCGTCGAGTCCGACCGGGTGGACCCGAGGACGTTCTACGGTTTCAAGTCCGGGAAGTTCTACGTCAGTACGGACGGCGGCGCGACCTTCACCGCGTCGGCGGCGACAGGGCTCCCCGCCGGTGACAGCGTGCGCTTCAAGGCGCTGCCGGGTGCGAAGGGCGACGTGTGGCTGGCCGGCGGAGCGGCTGACGGCCCGTACGGGCTGTGGCACTCCACCGACTCGGGGACGACCTTCACCAAGCTGTCGAACGTCGACGCGGCGGACACCGTGGGCTTCGGCAAGGCGGCACCGGGCGCCTCGTACCAGACGCTGTTCACCAGCGCGGAGATCGGCGGCGTACGCGGCATCTTCCGCTCCACGGACAAGGGCGTGAGCTGGACCCGGGTCAACGACGACGCGCACCAGTGGGGTTGGACGGGCGCGGCCATCACGGGTGACCCGAGGGTGTACGGCCGGGTCTATGTGGCGACCAACGGACGCGGTGTCGTGTACGGCGACACCTCGGACACCGGCGGCACCGACCCGGACCCGGAGGACCCCGACCCGGAGGACCCGGACCCCGGGCCGACGGGGGCCTGCGAGGTGACCTACACGATCACCAACCAGTGGCCCGACGGCTTCCAGGCCGACGTCAAGCTGACCAACACGGGCTCGAGCGCCTGGAACGGCTGGTCCCTGAACTGGTCCTTCGCCGACGGGCAGAGGATCTCCCAGCTGTGGAACGCCTCCCACACCCAGTCGGGCGCGGCGGTGACGGTCCGCAACACCGACTGGAACGGCACGGTGGCGGCGGGCTCTTCGGCGGCCTTCGGCTTCACGGCGACCAGGTCGGCGGCCAACAGTGAGCCCACCACCTTCCAGGTGGGCGGGGAGACCTGCACGGTAGGTTGACCCCCACTGAACTCCGGCCCGTCCGTACCCGGTACGGACGGGCCGGAGTCGTGGGGCACCACCGGAGGGGAAAATGATCACCAAAAGGCTTGTGAGACCCGCTCTCGCCGTCGCGATGCTGACGGCGGTCGCCGCGTGCGGGGGATCGTCCGAACCGGAGCGGCCGGCGGACCGTGCGCAGAAGCCGTCCGCAGAGGCGAGCGCCCCGGCGGACGCCACGCCGGTCACCTCCGTCATGCCCGACCTCACCGGCGGCAACGCCGGACGTGCCGCCGAGCAGTTGGACATGGAACGCGAGCTCGTCTTCGAGGACGCGAGCGGGCAGGGCCGCCCGGTGGACGACCCGGCCGGCTGGAAGGTCTGCGGCTCCCGCCCGGGCCCCAACCAGCAGATCACCGGCTACCCGGTGGTCCTCGACGTGGTGAAGACCTCGGAGAACTGCGCCTAGTACGGCCGAAAGGCCACGGTGGCCGCACATGCCACGGCCCCGGACCGGGCAGGTCCGGGGCCGTGGCATGTGGCGGAGCGGGTCAGGCGACGACGTCGATGTATGTCGAGGGCCCGTAGCTGCCGCCCTTGACCGGGGTGACGTACATGCGGACGCTCTTGCCCTCGGGGAGGTCCCCGCCCTTCCAGGGGCTGCAGTAACCGGCGTTGTGGCCGCGGGTGTCGGTATACCGGTCGATGACACCGTCGTAGTTGTAGTCGAGGGCGGCTTCGATGCCCCAGCCGTCCGACTTGGTGTCACAGGCCCGGATGGCGTCACCGGGGGTCGAACCGGACGGGTCCTGGTTCCAGGTGGCGCTGCCCGCGTCGCCGGGGGCGTAGATGGTGACGGTTCCCGCCCACGCCTGACCCTGCAGACCGACGGCGAGACCGACCGCGCAGGCGCCGGTGACCAGCGTCCGGAGTGCGGCTCTTCCGGTCTTCATACTGATTCCTCCCCAGGCCCGGGACCCACGCCCTGGCATGCGCGGATCAATATGCCACACCTTGATCAACTTCAGTAGTACCTGGTGACACCACGTGGCCGGGCCGCACGGGTTACGGCGTGTACACCGACGGCCTGGGCGGGACCGGCATGTCGGCGCCGATGAAGAAGCCCGTGTGCGGGGGCTGGTTGTAGGCGGTGTTCTGCCATGCCAGGGCCGTGCGGTAGAGGGTGTCGTGGAGGAGGGTGGTGATCCGGCGGTCGGTGTCGTGCGGGGTGGAGTAGATCCGCAGGTTCTTGTTGTCGCCGGTCCGCCAGACGACCTCCTCGCGCCAGTCGCCCAGGATGTCGCCGGACAGCACGGGCGTGGCCTTGGTGCCGTTGTTCGACGCCACGCCGGAGCCGGTCAGCAGACGGGTGTCGGACGACGTGCCGTACTTGTCGATGTGGGTCTGGTCGAGGAGTTCGCGGACCGGATCGCCGTCCCACCAGGCGAGGAAGTTGGTGGAGGAGGGCTTACGGCCCTTGGTGCCGCCGCCCTCGTCCCGGATGCTGCCGTCGGAGGAGGACCACATCTCCGGACCGGAGTTGCCGGCGTAGATGTCCCCGGCGACGCCGCGGCCGTTGTCGCAGCACGCGGAGAGCTTCCAGCGCACCGAGCCGTTCGAGGGGTTGATGTACAGCGCGGCGGGCTGGCCGGTGGATTCGGAGACCTTGTAGTACTCCAGGCCGGACGTCGACGCGTCCAGGTCGCCGAGGTGCTGGGCGTCGCCGTGGCCGGTCCTGGTGGTCCACAGGCCGTTGCCGTTGTCGTCCACGGCCATCGCGCCGTAGACGATCTCGTCCCGGCCGTCGTTGTCGACGTCGCCCACGGAGAGGCTGTGGGAGCCCTGACCGTCGTACCCCTTGCCGCTGTTGGTGGAGGAGTTGGTGTCGAAGGTCCAGCGGCGGGTGAACTGGCCGTTCCGCCAGTCCCAGGCGGCGATCACCGTGCGCGTGTAGTAGCCGCGGGCCATGATCAGGGAGGGGCGGGCGCCGTCCAGATAGGCGGTGCCGGCGAGGAAGCGGTCGACACGGTTGCCGTAGGAGTCGCCCCAGGAGGAGACGGTGCCGCGGGCCGGGACGTAGTCGACGGTGCCCATCGCCCTGCCGGTCTGCCCGTTGAACATGGTCAGGTACTCGGGGCCGGAGAGGATGTAGCCGCCGGAGTTGCGGTGGTCGGCGGAGGAGCTGCCGATGACCGCGCCGGTGCCGTCCTTGGTGCCGTCGGCGGTCTTCATGGCGACCTCGGCCTTGCCGTCGCCGTCGTAGTCGTACACCTGGAACTGCGTGTAGTGGGCGCCCGAGCGGATGTTGCGGCCCAGGTCGATCCGCCACAGCCGGGTGCCGTCCAGCTTGACGCCGTCGACGATCGTGTTGCCGGTGTAGCCGGACTGCGAGTTGTCCTTGGCGTTGGTCGGCTGCCACTTGAGGACGATGTCGAGGGCGCCGTCGCCGTCCAGGTCGCCGACCGAGGCGTCGTTGGCCTCATAGGTGTAGGCGACGCCGTCGGGGGTGGTGCCGCCGGACGGGGCGCTGATCGGTACGTCCTTGTAGCCGGCCCGGAACTGGATGGCGTGCGGCGAGTCGCCCTGCTCGGTGCCGTTCACCACCGCGCGGACGGTGTAGTCGGCGTGGGACGGGGCGCCGGAGTGGAAGTAGGTCGTCGTACCGGTGATCGGACTGGAGTTGACCTTGGTGCCGGCCCGGTAGACGTTGAAGGCGACGTTGTCCGGATCGGTGCCGAGCCAGCGCCAGCTGACCAGGTTGCCGCTGCCGTTGTAGACACTGACGACGCCGCGGTCCAGCTTCTCGACCTGCCGTGCGGTGGCGGCCTGGGCGGGCGTGTCCGACAGCGCGGTCAGGCCGGCGCCGGCCAGGGCCGCCGCGGCGAGTGCCGCGGGCAGCGCGAAACGGCGTCTGCGGTGACTGTGGGGGTGGGTCACGGGACGGACCTCCTGGGAGGACGGATGGATTCCGCCTCTCAGTCGCCGCCGGAGCGCTCCGGGTTGCCGTCGAACGGTTTCCGGTACGCCCGGAGCCGGAACACGGGGTCGGGGCGGGGCCGGTCCTGGTCGGGGAGCCCCGCCAGCCGGGCCGCGAACTCGTCGGCGGCCGGTGCGCCGGGCGGCAGGGTGACGAACCAGCCGCGGCGCAGGTCCGCGAGGGCGCGGCGCGGGCTGCGCCCCTGGCCGTGCCCCCGGAAGCGGGCCTCCCCGGCGGGCAGCAGCCCCTGTGCGGCGGCGCGTTCGTCGACGGCGTCGGCGGCGTCGGGCACCGGGCTGGGCGGGCGGTCGGCGAGCACGGCGTCGATGTCGCTGCCGACGTTGTGCGAGGCTCCCTTGTGGACGCTGGTGACGTACACCCCGCCGGGCCGCAGCACCCGGGCGCACTCGCCGACGACCGCGTCCACGTCCCCGGGGCCGGACATCAGATGCAGCAGCCACACACTGACGACGGCGTCGAACCGGGCGCCGGCGAAGGGCAGCCGGCGGCTGTCGGCGCGGAGCACTCCGCCGGGCAGGCGGGCCGCGGCCATTCGGGTCATCGCCGGGGAGAGGTCGACGCCCGTCACCCGCAGCCCGGCGCGGGCGGCGGCGAACCGCCGGGTCACGATGCCGGTGCCGCAGGCCACGTCCAGCAGTTCCCGCGCCCGCCCGGGTATCAGGCCCAGTACGGCGTCCGCGGCGGCCGCCGCCCGTGGTTCACCGCCGCGCAGGACGTCGTAGCGTTCCGCTTCCTCGTCGTAGTCCAGCACACGCCTCAGTGTGCACCGTGTCCGGGCGCCAGGTCCTCCACCCTGCGGGCGAGCCCGAGGTCCTTCTCGGTGACGGCGCCGCCCGCGCTGTGGGTGTGCACGGACAGGGACACGGTGTTGTAGCCGAGGGTGAGGTCGGAGTGGTGGTCGAGCTCCTCCTGCACCTGGGCGATGTGCACGACCATCGCGGTCGCCGCGAAGTGCGAGGCGAGCCGGTAGGAACGGGTGAGCCGGCCGTCGTCGAGCGACCAGCCCGGCAGTTCGGCCAGCCGCTCCTCGATCTGCTGCCGCGACAGCGGTTCCACGGGCATGGGCTGCGCTCCTTCGCCGGTGACGGTCTCCTGCCGGGTCCAGGCTGCCACAAAAAGCGCCGGCTCCCCGGTGGAGCCGTTTCTCGATTACGGTCCTGGCATGACTGTGACGTCCGATACCGCTTCCCGCACGGGGGGCGTGGGACCGCTGCTGCGCTCCTGGCGGGACCGGCAGCGGGTCAGCCAGCTGGAACTGGCCCTGCGCGCCGACTCCTCCGCCCGCCACATCAGCTTCATCGAGACCGGCCGCTCCCGGCCCAGCGAGGAGATGCTGCTGCGGCTGGCCGAGCACCTGGACGTGCCGGTGCGCGAGCGCAACGCCCTGCTCCTGGCGGCCGGTTACGCGCCCCACTACCCGGAGACCCCGCTGAACGACCCCGCGCTGGACGTGGTGCGCGAGGGCATCGAACGGCTGATCACCGGCTTCGAGCCGTATCCGGCGCTGGTGGTCGACGCGGTGTACGACGTCGTGGCGGCCAACCGGGGGGTCGCGAAGCTGTTCGACGGCGTTCCCCAGGCGCTGCTGACGCCGCCGCTGAACGCGGTACGGCTCACCCTGCACCCGCGCGGGCTGGCACCGCGGATCCGGAATCTGCGGGAGTGGCGCGGCCATCTGCTGGAGCAGATGCGGCGGCAGATCGCCCTGCACCGTTCGGAGCGGCTGCGGGCACTGTACGAGGAGGTGGCCGCCTACCCCGTGCCGGACGACACGGCCGGCGGGCCGCGGGAGCCGTCCCGGCCCGTGGCGCACTTCGCGCTGCCGATGGTGATCGACCACGAGGGGCGGACGCTGTCGTTCGTGTCGTCGATCTCCACGTTCAACACCCCCATGGACGTGACCGTGGCCGAGCTGGCCGTGGAGACGCTGCTCCCGGCGGACCCGGCGACGGCCGCGTACGTCAGGTCCTGGCTGTGACGGTGCGGACCAGTGAAACTGGGCGGGGGCCCGCGGCGCGTGAGAGTGTCGGGGGAACATGACAGACTGAGCGCATGCCCGGGCGCGTTGGGGAGGCGTGGCGTGAGTGAGCGGCGGGCCGCACCGACCGTGGGCCAGGTGGTTCTGGGAAGGCGGCTGCAGGAGCTGAGGGAGTCCGCGGACCTCTCGCGTGAGGAGGCGGCCCGCATTCTGCGGGTGGCGCCCGCGACCGTACGGCGGATGGAGACGGCCGAGGTAGCGCTGAAGATCCCGTACGTCCAGCTGCTGCTGAGCGCGTACGGGGTGCCCGAGGGCGACTCCGAGGCGTTCGTGGAGCTCGCCGAGGAGGCGAACCGGCCGGGCTGGTGGCAGCGGTACCACGATGTGCTGCCCGAGTGGTTCAGCATGTATGTGAGCCTGGAGGGCGCCGCCCGTATCATCCGCGCCTACGAGCCGCACTTCGTGCCGGGGCTGCTGCAGACCGAGGGGTACGCGCGGGCGGTGCTGGAGGCCGGGACGATCGGGAACATCGGGCCCGAGGCGGTCGAGCGGCATGTGGCGCTGCGGCTGGAGCGGCAGCGGCTGCTGGAGCGGGCCGATCCGCCGCATCTGTGGGTGCTGATGGAGGAGACCGTGCTGCGGCGTCCGGTGAGCATCGACGGGCGGGTGATGCGGGACCAGCTGGACAAGCTGCTCGAATACTCGGAGCGGGACCGGGTCACGCTGCAGATCGCCGAGTTCGCGGACGGGCCGCATCCGGGGACGTACGCGCCGTTCTCGCTGTTCCGGTTCGCGGAGCCGGAGCTGCCGGACATGGTGTTCACGGAGTACCTCACCGGGGCGCTGTATCTGGACTCCCGGCGGGAGGTCTCGGCGCACCTCGAGGTCCTGGACCACATGACGGCCCGAGCGGCCTCGACCCACCGCACGCAGAAACTCCTCCGAGAGTGCCGCGAACACTACTGACCCCGCCGCGAGTCCCCTCACGGCCGCACCCGCACCACCCACCTCAGCCGCCCCTCGGGCAGCCGCTCCCGCCCGCTCCAAACCTCCGCCGCCCCACGCAGGCTCCGCCCCACCGCGCGCAGGCTCCGCCGCCCCGCGCAGGCCCCGCGCAGGCCCCGCCGATCCGCGCAGGCCCCGCCGATCCGCGCAGGCCGCGGGCAGGCTCCGCCGATCCGCGGGCAGGCTCCGCCGATCCGCGGGCAGGCTCCGCCGATCCGCGGGCAGGCTCCGCCGATCCGCGGGCAGGCTCCGCCGATCCGCGGGCCCGTCACCCCGGGCAACTGCTGGACGGGGGTGGGAGTGCGCTCGCCCCGCTGGAGGGGGTGCCGCTGCGCCCACCCGTGCCGCCCCAGCGGCACGACTGCCCGCAGCTAAGCGGGCTACGGCGGTGCGGCTACCCGCGGCTGCGGTGGGCGGTCAGGCCGTGTCGTTCGGGCGGGTGTTTGAACTCCGGTCGTCGTCGACTATCTCCGCGTCGACGACGCCGTCGTCCGAGGGCTCCTCCGTCGGCGACGCCGACGCGTTCGCGTACATCGCCTGTCCCATCCGCTGACTGACCGCACCCAACCTCTCGACCGCCGCCCGCAGTTCGGTGGCGTCGCCGTCCAGCAGCCCCTTCACCGACTCCACCGCCGCCTCCACCTCCGCCCGCGTCTCCCCCGGCACCTTGTCGCCGTTGTCCCGCAGGAACCGCTCGGTCTGGTAGGCGAGTTGCTCCGCCTGGTTGCGCGTCTCCGCCGTCTCGCGCCGCTTGCGGTCCTCCTCCGCGTACTGCTCGGCATCCCGCATCATCCGGTCGATGTCGTCCTTGGGGAGCGCCGACCCCCCGGTCACGGTCATCTTCTGCTCGCGCCCGGTGGCGAGATCCTTCGCCGACACGTGCATGATCCCGTTCGCGTCGATGTCGAACGCCACCTCGATCTGCGGCACACCGCGCGGCGCCGGCGGCAGCCCGGTGAGATCGAAGACGCCGAGCTTCTTGTTGTACGCCGCGATCTCCCGTTCGCCCTGATAGACCTGGATGCCCACCGACGGCTGATTGTCGGTCGCCGTGGTGAAGATCTCCGAACGCCGGGTGGGAATCGTCGTGTTGCGCTCGATCAGCGTGGTCATGATCCCGCCCTTCGTCTCGATCCCCAGAGACAGCGGCGTGACGTCGAGCAGCAGCACGTCCTTCACGTCACCCCGCAGCACGCCCGCCTGCAGAGCCGCACCGACGGCGACCACCTCATCGGGATTGACGCCCTTGTGCGGGTCCTTCCCGGTGAGTTCACGCACCAGCTCGGTCACCGCCGGCATGCGGGTGGAACCCCCCACCAGAATCACGTGATCGATCGCGGAGAGCTCCACACCGGCGTCCTTGACGGCCTGATGGAACGGCTTCTTGCAGCGCTCCAGCAGATCCTCCGTCAGCTCCTGGAACTGCGCACGCGTCAGCTTCTCGTCCAGATGCAGCGGGCCGTCGGAGGAAGCCGTGATGTACGGCAGATTGACCGTCGTCTCCGTCGACGACGACAGCTCGATCTTCGCCTTCTCCGCCGCCTCCCGCAGCCGCTGCACCGCCATCCTGTCCTGCGCCAGGTCCACGCCGTACTGCCCCTTGAACCGTTTCGCGAGGTACTCCACGACCCGCTGATCCCAGTCGTCGCCACCGAGACGCGTGTCACCGTTGGTGGCCTTCACCTCGATGACGCCCTCGCCGATGTCGAGCAGCGACACGTCGAAGGTGCCGCCCCCCAGGTCGAACACCAGGACGGTCTGGTCGTTCTCCTTGTCCAGGCCGTACGCCAGTGCCGCCGCCGTCGGCTCGTTGACGATCCTCAGCACCTTCAGGCCGGCGATCTCCCCGGCCTCCTTGGTGGCCTGCCGCTGGGTGTCGTCGAAGTACGCCGGTACGGTGATCACCGCGTCGGTGACGTCCTCGCCGAGGTAGGACTCCGCGTCCCGCCGCAGCTTCTGCAGGACCCGCGCGGACAGCTCCTGTGCCGTGTAGCGGGTGCCGTCGACCGAGCCCTGGCCGGGGAACCGCCAGTGCGCGTCGCCCATGTACCGCTTGACCGAGCGGGCGGTGCGGTCGACGTTCGTCACGGCCTGCCGTTTGGCGACCTCGCCGACCAGCACCTCCCCGTTCTTGGCGAAGGCCACCACCGAGGGGGTGGTCCGGGCGCCCTCCGCGTTGGCGATGACGGCGGGCTCACCGCCCTCCAGTACCGCGACCACCGAGTTCGTGGTTCCCAGGTCGATTCCGACCGCCCGTCCCATCGCTGTCCCCTTCCGCCAGGGCACCTCTCCGGACTTCCAGCACAAAACTTGAGCGGCCCATTGTCAAGACCGCGTGCCGGTCAGCGGGAGGGGCGGGCGTCACGCAGTGCCACCGCGCGGCGCGGACGGTCGGTGATCAGCACGTCCACGCGCGGGTCGCCGAGGAAGCCGCGCAGCGCCGCGTCCTCGTTGACGGTCCACACCATGGTGAACAGTCCGTTACGGGCCGCCTCGCGCAGCACTCCGGCACGGGCCAGCCGCCAGTGCGCGGCGACCCCGTGGGCGCCGCAGGCGCGGACGCGGCGCATGGGCAGCAGCTCGCCGATCCGGGTCCGCACCAGCCGGCCGGGGGTGATGCCGCCGCCGTCGCGGCCGAGGGAGAGCAGGGTGCGTACGCGCGGGCGGGCGGCGGTGAGGGCGGCGACGGAGCGGTCCTCGAGGGTGGTGGCGACCAGTCCGTCCTCGCCGAGCACGGCGACCGCGCGGTCGATCAGCTCCCGCTCGTGCCCGGTCTCCTTGAGGTCCAGCTGGGCGACGAGCTTCCCGGCGACCAGTTCCATCACCTCGTCCACGACGGGCACACGGTGCCCGTTGCGGGCGTTCAGCTCGGCGTGGGTGAGCGTGGACAGCGGCGGTCCGGTACGCCCCGCGCGGGCGTCGTGATGGACGACGAAGACCCCGTCGGCCGTACGCCGTACATCGAACTCGACGTACTCCGCGCCGGACGCGAGCGCGTCCTCGTACGCCTCCCAGGTCGCCGGGGCGGCACGTTCGGAGCCTCCCCGGTGGGCGGAGACGGCGGGGCGTGGCGTCATGGCGGCGGCTCCGGGGGCGGGACGTGCCGCAGGCCGCCCCCGGAAAAAAGGGGGGCGGCCTGCGGTGGTGCGGCGGGCGGGTCAGGCGAGCTTCGCCGTCAGGGTGATGTTCGTGCCCTTGAGGGCCTGGCTGACGGGGCAGTTCACCTTGGCGTCCTCGGCGGCGGCGACGAAACCGGCCTCGTCCAGACCGGGGACGGTGCCCTCGACGGTGAGGTGGATGCCGGTGATGCCCTCACCGGGCACGAAGACGACGTCGGCGGAGGTGGTCAGCCTGGTCGGCGGGGTGCCGGCCTTGTCGAGGCCGTTGGAGAGGGCCATGGAGAAGCAGCTGGAGTGGGCGGCGGCGATCAGCTCCTCGGGGCTGGTCTTCCCGTTCGCCTCCTCGGCACGCGACGCCCAGGTGACCGGCTGCTCGGCGATGGCGCCGGAGGAGTCGAAGGCGACGACCCCGCTGCCCTTGAAGAGACTGCCTTCCCAAATGGTGTGTGCGGAGCGCGTGGCTGCCATGACGCTTCCTTTCGAAAATTCCGGCCGTGTGTCCGGGGGTGCTGGGTCCGGGCGCCCGTGTCACCGGGTGCCCTCCCCCATCCGATCACATCACGGCTCAACTCACCCGGAAGACGGGCCCTCTCGCGGTGAACGGCAGCCGCGCCCCGCGCGGAATCAGGAAGGCGTGCTCGCGCCGGACCCGCAGCACGTCGCACCAGCCGTCGGTGATGACGAGGACCGGCGCGCCGGGCGGGAAGTCGTCGGCGCGCTGGAGGAGGTCGATGCCGGGCTGCAGAACGGTGCCGCCCCGCCCGTGCACCCGCACGCGTCCGGCGATCTCGGTGACCGGCACATAGCCGGCGTCGTGGGGTGCCGCGTCGCAGAACACCACGCGCGCGGCCGGTACGTCGCGGGCCTCGGCGTAGGAGGCGATGGCGCCGAGCGCCTTGCCGAGCAGGACGCGGTCCATGGAGCCGGAGGTGTCCAGGACCACGCCGAAGGTGCAGCGGGCGATCTCCTCGGGCGGGAAGTGGCGTCCCGCGCGGGGGATGTCGGGGGTGGACGCCTGGCGCCGGGAGGGACGCGCGTACGACCGCAGCGGTTCGGGGCGGGGCACGAACTCGTCGAACCAGCGGGCGAGCCGGGCGTCCCAGGGCAGCGGCGGATGGCTGAGCGCGCGGATCTCCTGGACCAGGCCGGCGGGCAGGAAGCCGCGCTCCTGCCGGTCGTGCAGGTCCAGGCCCTGGGCGAGGCCCCGGCGGTAGAAGCCGTCGAGGTCGACGCAGTCGCGGGGCGGGCCGAGGGGGCCGCCGAGGATGTCGCCGAGGCCCTTGCCGCGCGGGGTGGCGAGCCGGCGCATCCGGCGGACGTCGCCGGCGATCCGGTCGTAGACCTCCTCGGCGGAGAGTCCGGCGAGCTCCTTGTCGTGGAGCAGGCCCTCGGGCATGGTGCCGACGCCCATCTCCTCGAGCCAGCCGTTGATCACGAAGTCGCAGGCCACGTTGAAGAGATAGGGGTCGCGGCCGCCGCAGCGGTCGCCGTGGCGCAGGGCGGCGTGCAGCATCTCGTGGGCGAGGACGAAGCGCCACTCCTCGTCGTCGTAGCGGCGCAGCGGGTTGATGTAGATCTCGCCCGCCTCGGCGTCGACGGCGGCGACGGAGATGCCGTGGGCGCGGGCGAGTTCGGCGTCGGCGACGATCGTGATGCCGGAGGCGATGCCGCCGAGCAGTGGGTAGGAGGAGACGAACCAGCCGAGCGCGCGCTCCCAGGGGCGCCGCGGGACCGGTTTGCCGTCCAGGCTGTCGAGGCGGCCGGCGGCCATGTCCATCGCGGCGGACACGGTGCGGGTGAGGGCGGTGGCGAACGCCAGCTGGTGGTCGGGCGGCTGCCCGTACCAGCCGTGCCACTCCTGGAGGAACAGGTCCGCCTCGCCGCCCGCCGTGCCGCAGCGCTCGTACACGGCCGGGACGCCGTCGCGGCGCCAGCGGGCGGCGAGCCGCTCCTCGTCGCCGTCGGGGTAGGCGGCGGGCAGGTGGTCGGGGGTCCGGCCGACGGGGAAGCCGAGCAGGAAGCGGTCGACGACGACGCAGCGGGCGGCCAGCTCGCAGTGGTCCGGCTGCTCGCGGATGCCCTTGGCGGCCGGGACGTGGCCGAAACCGAGGTGGAGGACGGCGTGGGCGAGGGCCCACGCCCAGGCGTCCGGGTCGGCCATGCGGTCCGGGTGGGCGTGCAGTACGGCCTCGGAGTCGACGCGCACCAGTCCGTCGCGGGGCGCGAGCGCGCAGTCCTCCCGGCGGCAGACGTCGAAGTCGACGGCGGCCAGTGCGGGGTTGGCCCGCACAAGGCGCAGTCCCGCGTCGAACGCCTCCTGGGCGAGGTCGCGCTTCTTCGGCCCCTTCGCGCGGGCGCGGCTCACCGGCGGGCCTCCACCAGCCGGGGCATGTCGCGGGCCGCCTCCACGAGGAACCAGGACGGCAGCACCGGGTTGCCGTCGCTGTCGGAGGCGATGACGGTCTGGGCGACCTCGACGGAGATCTCGGCGAGCTGCACCAGCAGCGACTTGGCGCGGTACGCGGTCTGGCGGCCGTTCGCCGACATGTGCTCCTTGGTCGCCGGGAGTTCCTTGACGAGGCGGCCGCGGAACGACTCGGCGAGGTAGTAGAGCAGGTCGCGGTCCTCCAGGCGGTGCGGCCAGCGGGCGTCGCCCTTGATGACGGCGTCGATGCCGAAGCGGCTGCGGACGATCTTGACGTAGCCGCAGAAGGCGGTGGCGTGCGCCGGGGTGAGGGTGCCGTGGGCGAGGACCTTCAGGGTGTCCTCGTCGAGGTCCCGGCCGAAGGAGTGCAGCGCGTCGGAGAGCATGTGCCAGGAGCGGGGCGTGGAGAACGGCTCCTCGGTCTTCGGCGGCCTGGACCACAGGTGGTCGGGGCGGTCGGTGAGGTGGTCGGTGATCCACGGGTGGATGCCGTTGTCCGCCGCCCAGACGAGCCAGTCCGTGGAGGACGCCTCCAGGTGGACGTGGGTGAGGCGGTTGACGAGGGCGGAGGCGATGGGGCGGGCAAGGGCGTTGTCGGTGGAGCGGTTGCCGGCGCCGATGACGATGGAGCCCTTGGGCAGCTCGTAGTCGCCGATGCGGCGGTCGAGGATCAGCGAGTAGAACGCCTTCTGCACGTCCGGGGTGGCCGCGTTGAGCTCGTCCAGGAAGAGGCAGTACGGCTCGTCGCGGGCGATGGCCTCGGGCGGGCAGAAGACCGAGCGGCCGTCGCGGATCTGCGGGACGCCGATCAGGTCCTCGGGGGCGAGCTGGGTGCCCAGCAGGCTCACGCACTCCAGCCCCAGCGACTCGGCGAACTCCCTGACCAGGGAGGACTTTCCGATACCGGGCGCTCCCCACAGGAACACCGGCCGCACGGTCGCGAGACCGAGCAGCAGCTCCGGGATACGGGCGGGGGTGACGGTGACGGCTGCCTGCACGCGGCGAACTCCAGGATCCGGAAACGGTCGAACACGCCAAGTGTGGGCGGGACCGGACGCTCACGCAGCCGAATTTCCGGCGCCCGGCGGGGTGTTCAGGCCGCGCGTTCCTGATCCGGCGCCGCCGGTATGTCCGACTCGTCCGCCTCGGTGAGCCAGCGGCGCAGCACCCGGTGGATCTGTTCGGCGCCGGCGAGGTCCGTGCCGTCGTGAACCGGCGGGGACAGTACCAGCGGGGAGAGCAGGAAGGGGCGGGACTGGGCGCCGCCGAGGCCGCCGTGGGAGCCGATCTGCTCCTCGAAGGCGAGGACCTCGCCGTCGGCGGGGTCGTGGAAGGAGTTGACCATGATGTCGGCGGTGTGCGGGAAGGTGTGCGTGCGGCGTACGGCGTCGGCGGCGCCGGGGCCGAACGCGGCCAGCGGGCCGGGGTCGTCGTCCAGCCGGTCCAGCGGGATCTCCGCGCCGTACGCGCCAAGGACGACCCCGCCGTGGCGTTCGCTGCGGACGAGCAGGAAGCCGATGCCGGGGTGGTTGGCGAGGGTCGCAAGGAGCGCCGGGTGGCGGGCGTCGATCTCCTCCTTGGTCATCCGGTGCGGCACGTCCGGGAAGGAGATCAGGCCCAGGTTGCCGGAGGCGAGCACGATCGGTTCGGAGCCGCGGGAGGGCCGGTGCTGCCCGGCGCCCTCCTCGACGGGCCTGCGCAGCGCCGCGCGGACGGCGGCGCGGGCCTCGGCGCCGCTGTGGGTGCGTCCGGCGCTGCGCGGTACGGGCAGTCCGCAGCCGGCCCGCACCAGGTCGCCCAGGGTGAGGCCGTAGCGGGAGCGGAAGGTCTCGCCGGGGCTCTGGCCGTGGTCGGAGAGGACGACGATCCGGTACGGGCGGGGGGCGTGCTCGGCGACGTGCTCGATCAGGGCGAGGGCGCGGTCGAGGCGCTGGAGGACCTTCTCGGTGTCCCTGCCGGCCGGCCCGGAGTGGTGGGCGACCTCGTCGTAGGCCACCAGGTCGGCGTAGACGGAGGTGCGGCCGGCCAGCAGGTCGCCGGTGACGGCGGCGACCACCACGTCCCGCTGGACGACGGTGGCGAAGGCCCGGACGAGCGGGTAGAGGCCGCCGCGCGAGACACGCGGGCGCTGCCCGCGGAACCGGGTCCGGGTGGACTGGCCTATCTCCCGGCCGACCTCGGCGATGAAGGACAGCGCGGTGCGTACGGCGTTGGCGGGGTCGGAGAAGTAGGCGAAGTAGCCCGCGCGGGAGCGGGCGGCGGGGTCGCGCCGGCGGGTGGCGATGGACAGCACCAGGGCCTGCTCGTCGGCGCCGCCGCTGAAGAGGTTGCCGCGGCTGGCGCCGTCGTCGGCGAGGAGTCCGGCATGCCCGGAGTTCTCGATGGCGCGGGCCTGGAGTTCGGCGGCGCTGGTGGGCCGGTTGCAGACCATGACCTCGCGGCGGGCCTTCTCGTACCAGCGGAAGGCGGGGATGTCGTGGTTGCTGCCGTGCAGGATGCCGAGCTGGCTGGAGCCGGTCTGGCTGGACCAGTCGGTGCGCCAGGGGGTGAGCCGGTGGGAGGGGTGGTCGCCGCCGGTGCCGGTGCCGAGCCAGCGGGCGACCGTGGGCATGAGTCCCTTGTCGACGGCGGCGTGCAGTATGTCGTGGCCGACGCCGTCGAGCTGCAGGAAGACGGTGCCGGGGGTGGTGGGGCAGGGCGGGGCGGAGCCGCGTCTGCGGTGGGCGAGGCGGTAGAGGCGGCGGCGGTAGGCGTCGTCGTCGCGTACGGCGAGGGCTCCGCCGGTGGCGGAGGCGACGGCGGACATCACGGCGGCGACCACGACCGCCGTCTCCGGCGCCGCGGCGCCCCGTTCGACGGGGTTGACCCGCAGGGCGAGCCACAGCAGGGCGCCGTTGAGGAAGAACACCAGCAGGCCGAGGACGAGCGCCGGCACGAGCAGCAGCAGACGGACGAGCAACGGCCAGACCAGGGCGGAGAGCAGACCGAAGGCGCCGGCGCCGAGCGCGGCGGTGACCGCGATGTCGGTGGCGCTGCCGCCGTCGGCCGAGCGCAGCCGGAAGTCGGGCAGGATGCCGGCGAGCAGCAGCATGGTGAGGGTGGAGACCACCCACACGGCGACACTCCGCCCGATCTGACTGGCGACCCGTCGCCACCGCCCGCCACCCACGCCCCGCACACCTCACGTCCCGGCCGACCTGGCCCTCTCCACCCTGTCACAACGGCCGGACGGGGCGATTCGTCCCCGTACGCCGCCGTCGTTCAGCGGCCGTCGTAGCCGGCCGTGGGCAGCGACAGCCGCCGGTGCACGCGCGCCTTCATCGCCGCGTCGTACGACGGTTCGGCGGTGCCGGCCGTCTCCAGCCGGGCGCCCCGCCGGGCGCACTCCTCGGTGAACTCCTCCACCGAGGACAGCGCGCGTTTCAGTACCCGCAGACTGGGCGCCACGAACAGATCCGTTCCGGGCCGCACACCGTCCCACAGCAGGCAGTGGTCGAAACGCAGTTTCCGTACGAGGAGTTCCCTGGCCACCTCGTAGCCGCGCTCGGCGGCCCAGCGGGCACACATGGCGTGCTGGCTGCGGGAATCCACCAGGAAGGGATCGGCGTCCAGTTCCTCCAGCGGAGTCAGACTCGCGATCGCCGTCACCCTCACCGGCCCCATGGCGCCCCCTCACCTCCGGTTTTCGCCGCCGACCCTACTCCTGCACGTAGGCTTCGGGGAGTCGCGCGAAGGAGGCGGAGAGGTGCCGGTGGAGGTCACCTGGTGGGGTCACGCGACCTGCACGGTCGAGGACTCGCACACACGCGTGCTCACCGACCCCCTGTTCGCGCGCCGGCTCGCGCATCTGCGGCGCCGGCGCGGAGAAGTGCCGCCGCCACAGGCCCGGTACGCGGACGTGGCCCTGGTCTCCCATCTGCACGCCGACCATCTGCATGTGCCGTCGCTGGCCCGGCTCGCCCCCGGCACCCGTCTGCTCGTGCCCCGCGGGGCGGCCCGCGCGGTGCCGGGACTGCGCCGGCTGACGCATCTCGCCGTGCGCGAGATGGCGCCCGGCGATGTGACGACCGTCGGGGCCCTGGTCGTGAGGGCCGTGCCCGCGCGGCACGACGGGCGCCGGCTGCCGGTGGGACCGCACCGCGCCCCCGCCCTGGGATTCGTCCTGGAGGGTGAGGCCCGCACGTACTTCGCCGGGGACACCGGTCTGTACGACGAGATGGCCAAGGAGGTCGGGCCGGTCGACGTGGCGCTGCTCCCGGTGGGTGGCTGGGGGCCGTATCTGGGCGAGGGGCATCTGGACGCCGGACGCGCGGCCGAGGCCCTGGCCCGGCTGGGGGCGTCCAGCGCGGTGCCGGTGCACTACGGCACGTACTGGCCGATCGGGATGGACGCCGTGCGCCCGCACGAGTTCCACGCGCCCGGGTACGAGTTCGAGCGGCAGGCGGCCCGGCACGCGCCGGGTGCGTCGGTGCACCGGCTGGGGCACGGGGAGCGCGTGCGCCTGGAGGTCGCGCGGTGATCCTCCCCGCCCTGGGCCGGGCGGCCGGTGCGTCGCTGTCGCCGGCGGCCGCCGTACCGTCCGTGGCGCCCGACATCACCCAGCAGGCCGTCGGCTATCCCTCGCTGTTCCTGCTGGTGCTGATCGGGGCGCTGGTGCCGGTGGTGCCGACGGGCGCGCTGGTGAGCTCGGCGGCCGTGGTCGCCTTCCACCGGGCGGCCCCGCTGTCGATGCTGCTGGTGTTCGTGACGGCGTCACTGGCGGCGTTCCTCGGTGACGTGGCGCTGTACTGGCTGGGGCGGCGCGGCATGAAGTCGAAGAACGGCTCCCGCTGGCTGGAGGCGATCCGGGACCGTGCCCCGGAGGACCGGCTGGAGCAGGCGCAGGGCAAGCTCGCCGACCACGGGGTGGCGGTGCTGGTGCTGTCCCGGCTGGTCCCGGCCGGGCGGCTGCCGGTGATGCTGGCCTGTCTGGTCGCGAAGTGGCCGCTGCGGCGCTTCGTCCGCGGCAATCTGCCGGCCTGTCTGGCCTGGGCGGCGACGTACCAGCTGATCGGAGTGGTCGGCGGCTCGCTGTTCGACCGCCCGTGGGAGGGCGTACTGGCGGCGATCGTCCTGACGGTGCTGATCAGCGTGGCCCCGGGACTGTGGCGCCGGCTGCGGGGGACGGCGACGGGGTGAGCACGGGACGGCCCCGGTCGCGCGGCGCGGGCACCGGCGGGTCCGGCGGGGTGTACGCCGTGTCAGCGTCGGGTGTCGTCGCGGAGTTCGGCGAATGCCGCCGTCAGTCGGTTCAACGCGTCGCGCACCCGGGGGAGTTCCAGGGGGGCGGGTGAGGTCAGGGCCTCGGCGCGCAGGGCGGGGGTGTCGCCCAGCAGGGGGGCGGTGGACAGGCGTACGCGCGGGGCTTCGAGGTCGTCGCCGAAGCGGTGGCCGCCCGGTGCGGGCATGCCGAGCCGGGCGGTGAGGAACTCCTCCAGTTCCTGGGCGTCCCCGATGCCGCGCGCGTGCAGCGCGGGCGCCAGGGGGGTGAGGTCGACGTACAGGTGCCGGCCGCAGCTCGGGGGGCGGGCGAGCGCGCCCCCGGCGACGACGGCGGCGTGCGCGGCGGCGGCCACGCGCGCGTGCAGCCGTACGGCGTCGGTGACCCGCGCGGTGACCGGTTCGGGCTCGGACAGGGCGTATCCGGCCGCGGCGGCGACGGGCGCGGCGACCTGCGCGTCCAGCGCGGTGAGGATGTCGAGCACGCGCGCGTGGAGCGCGTTCCCGTCCTCGCCGGCCGGGAAGCGGGCCACGGCCGCGGGCCAGCCCGGCGGGAGCAGGGCGCCGGCCAGGTCGGTGACGACGGTGACCCGGTCCGGCAGCATCTCGGCGGGGCTGAGCAGCACGGTGGCGTGCGGGTCGTGCAGGGTGTCGCGCCAGGTCTCGTCGCTGACCAGGTACAGCCCCTCGGCGACGGCGGCCTCCAGGGTCTCGTGGAGCAGCTCGGGCGGGGTGACGCCGGCGGTGGGGTCGTCGGCGACGGAGAGCACCAGCAGCCGGGGGTCGCCGCCCTCGTTCCGCAGCCGGCGCACGGTCTCCAGCAGGGCGTACGGGTCGGGCACGCCGCCGCCCTCCGCCGGGGTCGGTACATGGAAGGCGGGGCTGCCGAGCACCCGCGCGTAGGGGGCCCACCAGGCGGCGCAGGGCCGGGGCACCAGGACGTCGCCGCCGAGCGCGGCGGTGAGCGCCACCAGCAGGGCGGGCGCGCCGGGGGCGACCGCCACCCGGTCGGGGGCGGCGGGCAGTCCGCGCCGGTCGCCGTAGCCGCAGGCCGCCTCCAGCAGGGCGGGCCCGCCGCCGACCGGTTCGACGCCCGCGCGGGAGGCCGCCGCGGCGAGCACGGCGGCCAGTTCGGGCAGCACGGGAAGCCCGTCCTCGGGCAGCGCGGGCCCGAACCGGACGGGGCCATGGCCTTCCGGGTCCGTCCGCCGCATGTGCACCTCCGTACGGTCCCTGTACCCGGCGTGCCGCGTGCCATGGCCCGGCTGCCGGAACCGCGGCACGCCGTCAGCCGTCCGCGCGGGTGGTGCGGTCCCGGTGGAGACGGTGGGCGGCGGCGCCGAACGCGCCCGCGATCAGCAGACCACCGGCGGCCAGGGCGGGCACGGAGTCGGTGAAGGCGCCGCCCCCGCCGGCGTGGACACCGTGGTGCGCGGGCGGTGTGGCACAGGGGGTGCCCTTCGACGCGGTGGGCTTCGGGGCGGGGGTCTTGGATCCGGTGGGCCTCGGGGCGGGGGCCTTGGATCCGGTGGGCCCCGGCTTCACGGTCTTCGGTTCGACGAGCTCGGCGGTGTCGCCGTCCTCGGGGCCGGGGATCGCCGCGTCGAAGCCGGGTTCGGCGAGGCCGGGTTCGGCGAGGCCGGGTTCGGCGTCTAGGCCGGGTTCGGAGCCGAGGCCGTCCAGGGTCGTGCCCTCCGGGAGGTCCGCGTCGTGTTCGAGCGGGTCCGGTACGGCGCTCAGCGGTTCGTAGCCCTCCCACGCCTCGTCGTCCGGCTCGTGTTCCGCCGGCTCGGGGCAGGGCGCGCGGGAGGCGCTGCCCCAGGAGGCCACGGCGTCCGGTACGGAGCCGGCGGACGCGGCCGGTGCGCAGACCGCGAGGACGGCGCCGGTGGCGGCGGCGAGGGACAGGGCACGGACGGTGCGGCGCATGGTGCGGGCTCCTTCGAGCGACGGCGGCGGGGCCACGGCGTTCGGTCACGCCCCACCCCCATCACAGCCCCGTCGCCTCCGCACCGCCCGCCGCCGGACACCATTGGCGGGACCGGGCACACCCGGACGGGTGAGGGAGGGCTACGCCTCCTCGCCGGTGTCCCGCATGACCTGGTCCCGTACCCGGCCGCAGCTGCGGCTGATCAGGCGGGAGACGTGCATCTGGGAGATGCCCAGCTCGTCGGCGATGCTGCTCTGCGTCATGTCGTCGAAGAACCGCATGTAGAGAATGGCCCGCTCCCGCTCGGGCAGCGCGGCGAGCCGTTCCCTGACCGCCTGGCGGTCGACCACCGTGTCCAGCGCCGGGTCGGGCCCGCCGAGGGCGTCACCGAGCGAGTAGCCGTCGTCGCTGCCGGGCAGCTCGGCGTCCAGGGAGAGCGCGCTGAAGATCTCCAGCGCCTCCTGTCCCGTACGGACGTCCTCCTCGCTGAGATCGGCCTCCTCGGCGATCTCGGCCACGGTGGGCCGGCGGCCGGGGAGGGTCTGGGACAGGTCCTGCGAGGCGTGCCGCACCCGGTTGCGCAGCTCCTGGACCCGGCGCGGCACGTGCAGGGTCCACATGTGGTCGCGGAAGTGGCGTTTGATCTCGCCGGTGATGGTCGGCACGGCGTAGCTCTCGAAGGCGTTGCCGAGCTCGGGGTCGTACCGGTCGACGGCCTTGACCAGGCCGAGCGCGGCGACCTGGCGCAGGTCGTCGAAGTTCTCGCCGCGGCTGCGGAAGCGTCCGGCGAGGCGGTCGGCCATGGGCAGCCATGCCTCGACGATCTCCTCACGCAGGGCGTCGCGCTCCGCTCCGGCGGGCAGGGCGGCGAGTCCGCGGAAGGCGGACGCGGTGTCGGGGGCGTCGTCGTGGGGGTGGGATGTCGCGGTCGCTCGGATCGGCATCGTGCGTCACAGCTCCCTCGGGGTGCCAGGGCCGGTCCGGCGGATCGAGTCGCACAGGCCCCAGGGGACGGACGGTCACCGTGGTGAGCGCACCGCGCGAGGACAGGTGCGCCCTCGGCGGCGTGATCGCCGCTTCCACGGGCGTGCCTGCTGTCCGAAGCACTGGACGTGCGCCTGCCCCCGTCTCACCGTCCCAAACCGGCCGGACCGGTCTCGGCGGGATCGGCCTCGGGCGGTACGGGTGGCAGCAGGAGGTCCTCGTAGCGGCCCAGCATGAGGAGCACACCGAGCATGACGGGCGGGATGAGCAGGGCGAGCACCACCATGGCCTGTCCTCTCCAGGAGGCGCGTGGAGGGCGTGGCGGTCCGGGTCTCCCGCCGTACGGCGGCCAAACCCCGGACCGGGACGAAACGGAACCGGAACTCCCGTGTCACCCTCCGCTCGCCGGGTACGCGGTCCGCACCCCGAAGGATGTGGAGGGAGACATGCAGCGAGGCAGCGACCGGCTCAGCGTCCACCGCGACGACGAGATGAAGCACGAACTGCAGGGTCTGCTGCGGTCCGGGCACCCCACCCGTACCGAGGAATGGCACGACCCCGAGCCGTTCGCCGACGACGACCCCGAGGTCGCCTACGGCCCGGTGACGCCGGGCCGCGGCCCGACGTCGCTGGAGTCGGTGCGGCTGGATCTGGCCAGGATCCTGGGCCGCGGGGCGTTCCCCGCGGGTGCGCGCGAGCTGATGCGCGCCCTGGACCGGCGGTACGCGCCGGACGCGCTCATCGAGGCGCTCCAGCGGCTGCCGCGCCAGGACCGCTACGGCAGCGTCCAGGAGCTGGCCGAGGCACTGACGCGGGTGCGGGAGACGGAGACCGCGTGAGCGGTGCGTCCGGCTCGGCCGGGGTGTCGCGGTGGTTTCGCGGCGCCCCGGTTTCGGCGCCCGGCACGGTCGGGGACGTGCGGGAACATCTGAGACGAGAGGACACAGAAGCATGCGTATCGCATTCCTGACCGCGCCCGAGGGCGTCGAGCAGGTCGAGCTGACCGAGCCGCGGCAGGCGGCCGCGGACGCCGGTCACGAACCCGTGCTCGTGTCGACGAGCCCGGGCAGGGTCCAGGCGTTCGACCATCTCGACAAGGCGGACACCTTCCCCGTGCAGGAGGTGGTCGGCGAGACGTCGGCGGACTCCTTCGGCGGTCTGGTCCTGCCGGGCGGGGTGGCCAACCCGGACTTCCTCCGCATGGACGACAAGGCCGTCGCGTTCGTGCGGGACTTCTTCGAGCAGGGACGGCCCGTCGCCGCGATCTGTCACGCGCCGTGGACGCTGATCGAGGCCGATGTCGTGCGGGGGCGGGTGCTGACCAGTTGGCCCAGTCTGCGGACGGATCTGCGCAATGCCGGTGCGACCTGGGTCGACGAGCAGGTGAAGGTCTGCGACCACGGGGCGGGCAAGCTCGTCACCAGCCGTAAGCCCGATGATCTGAAGGCGTTCTGCGAGACGTATCTCGAGGTGTTCGGGGCCGCGGCCTGAGGAGGCTCGGCACCGGTTTGTCAGGTGCCCGGGGTGGTGGGGGTCGTGGTGTCCGCGGCCGTCCGCTCCCGGGCACCTTCGCGTGTGCGGGACGCCGCGACCAGGCGGCGGGGGTTGCGGCGCAGGTATTCGCCCTCGAGCCGGGCCATGCGGTCGTTGTGGGTGCGTAGGGCGTCGTTGGAGCCGTACAGCAGGGTGTCGTGGCGGGTGCGGTGGATCGTTTCCAGCTCTTTCATGAGCTGCTGGTCGTCCAGGCGGTCGGGCTCGACTCCGGTCATCGTGGGGCCCCGTTCGTCGGGTGCGTGCTCGCTGTTCCTGGGTCCACTGTACGAACGTCCTGGCGGGTGGGCCTCATGGGCGGGGGGAGGATTCCCTCCTTCGCCCCCGCCGCCCCTTCCCGTCCCCGGGGGCCGCGCCCCTTTCAGCGAGGGCGTTCCACTCTGCGTTCGTCCCAGACGGGGGCCGGGGTTTCCTTGATCCGGCCGTCGGCGGCGAAGAGCAGGTAGCGGTCGAACGTTCGGGCGAACCAGCGGTCGTGGGTCACGGCCAGGACCGTGCCCTCGAAGCTCTCCAGGCCCTCCTGGAGAGCTTCCGCCGATTCCAGGTCCAGGTTGTCGGTCGGCTCGTCGAGGAGGAGGGCCGTGACACCCTGGAGCTCCAGGAGCAGGATCTGGAAGCGGGCCTGCTGGCCGCCGGAGAGGCGGTCGAAGGTCTGCTCGGCCTGCTGCGTCAGTTCGTAGCGGCGCAGGCGTGACATGGCGGCGCCCCGGTCCTGGGAGTGCTCGGTCCACAGGATGTCCAGGAGGGTGCGGCCCCGGAGTTCGGGGTGCGCGTGGGTCTGCGCGAAGTGGCCGGGCACGACACGCGCGCCGAGTCTCCAGGTCCCGGTGTGGGCCACGTCGTCGCCGGCGAGCAGGCGCAGGAAGTGGGACTTGCCGGAGCCGTTGGAGCCGAGGACGGCGACCCGTTCGCCGTAGAAGACCTCCAGGTCGAAGGGTTTCATCAGGCCGGTCAGTTCCAACTGCTCGCAGGTGACCGCGCGTACGCCCGTACGGCCGCCCTTGAGACGCATCCTGATGTCCTGCTCGCGCGGCGGCTCCGGCGGGGGCCCGGCCTCCTCGAACTTGCGCAGCCGGGTCTGGGCGGCACGGTAACGGGACGCCATGTCAGGGCTGTTCTCGGCTGCCTGACGGAGCGTCAGCACCAGCTTCTTCAACTGCGCGTGCTTCTCGTCCCAGCGGCGGCGCAGTTCCTCGAAGCGGGCGAAGCGCTCCTGGCGGGCCTGGTGGAAGGTGGCGAAGCCGCCGCCGTGCACCCACGCGTCGGCACCCGCGGGGCCCGGTTCGAGGGAGACGATCTTCTGGGCGGCGCGGGCGAGGAGTTCGCGGTCGTGGGAGACGAAGAGGACGGTCTTGCGGGTCTCGGCGAGCCGCTCCTCGAGCCAGCGTTTGCCGGGCACGTCGAGGTAGTTGTCCGGCTCGTCGAGCAGCAGCACCTCGTCGGTGCCGCGCAGCAGCGCCTCGAGGACCAGGCGCTTCTGCTCGCCCCCGGAGAGGGTGCGGACCTCGCGCCACTGCGCCTTCTCGTACGGCACGCCCAGCGCGGCCATGGTGCAGATGTCCCACAGGGTCTCGGCCTCGTAGCCGCGCACCTCGGCCCAGTCGGCGAGGGCCTGTGCGTACGCCAGCTGCGCGGCCTCGTCGTCGACCGTCATGATCGCGTGTTCGGCGGCGTCGACGACGCGGGCGGCGTCGCGGATCCTGGGCTGCGCCACGGACACCAGCAGGTCCCGTACGGTCGAGGCGTCCCGTACGGAGCCGACGAACTGGCGCATCACGCCCAGTCCGCCGGTGACGGTGACGGAGCCGCCGTGCGGCTTCAGCTCGCCGGACAGCAGGCGCAGCAGGGTGGTCTTGCCGGCCCCGTTCGGTCCGACGAGGGCCACCACGGCGCCCTCTCCCACCCGGAAGGAGGCATCGCCCAGGAGGGCCCTCCCGTCGGGGAGGTAGTACTCGAGGTGCGCGGCTTCCAGGTGACCCATGGTGGGGATTGTGCGGGGTCGTCGGCGCAGGTGGCAAACGGGTTTCCCTTCATGCCGTACCAGCATATGAAACGTTGGTCTCAATATGCGGGTGGCGGGCGTACCGTGAGTGCCCTCCTACGGCAAGGGAAGGGGTGGGCTCGTCATGCCGGAAGCGCGGGAGACCGCCGTCTACACCCACGGACACCACGAATCGGTGCTGCGGTCGCACACCTGGCGGACCGCCGAGAACTCGGCGGCGTATCTTCTCGGGGCCCTGCGGCCCCATATGCGGATCCTCGACATCGGGTGCGGCCCCGGCACCATCACCGCCGGCCTCGCGGAACGCGTCCCCGACGGACATGTCACCGGCCTCGACCGGGAGCCGGGCATCCTGGAGCAGGCCCGCGCGGTGGCCGCCGGGCGGGGCCTGACGAACACCGCCTTCACGGTGGGGGACGTGCACGCGCTGGACTTCCCGGACGACACCTTCTGTGTCGTGCACGCCCACCAGGTGCTCCAGCACGTGGGCGATCCGGTGGGGGCGCTGCGCGAGATGCGGCGGGTGACCGCGCCGGGCGGGATCGTCGCCGTCCGGGACTCGGACTACGCGGCGATGACCTGGTATCCCCCGTCACCGGGCATGGACGACTGGCTGGACCTCTACCGGCGGGTGGCCCGGGCCAACGGGGGCGAGCCGGACGCCGGGCGGCGGCTGAAGTCCTGGGCGCTCGCCGCGGGGCTCACGGACATCACCGCGACCTCGGCCACCTGGACCTTCTCCACCCCCGACGAGCGGGTTTGGTGGAGCGGCCTGTGGGCGGACCGTACCGTGGCGTCCGCCTATGCCGAGCGGGCGGTCGACGGCGGCCACGCCACCCGGCAGCGGTTGCGGGAGGTGGCCGAAGCCTGGCGGAAATGGGGCGAACGGGACGACGGCTGGTTCGGTGTGCTGCACGGCGAAATTCTTTGCCGCAAGGACGTCTGAATCCAGCTTTCGGGGCAATCAGCATGTCAGGAGGTACGACATTATGGTTCCCATTCTTCTTGTCCTGTTGCTGGCCCTGGTCCTCTTCGGCGCCGGATTCGCGGTGAAGATTCTCTGGTGGATAGCCCTGGCTGTTCTCGTCGTATGGCTGCTGGGGTTCTTCATGCGCAGTACGTCGGCGGGCGGCGGCAGGGGCCGCTGGTACCGATGGTGAAGTGACACGGCACGACTGAGTCCCCGGGACAGGGTCCCGGGGACTCAGTCGTGCTCGTGCTCAGTCACGCGGAAGCAGCGGCCCGAGCGGCCCGAGGTCCAGGTTCAGGTCCTCGGGCCGCAGTCCGTAGCGGTCGCGCAGTTCGGCCATGCGGTCCTCGAGCAGCATGAGGGTGAGACCGACCCGCTCCTCCTGCTCCTCCGTCAGATCGCCCTCGTCGAACCGGCGTACCGCCTGGCGTTCCATGAGCTGGCGCAGCAGTTCCACGACGGTGAGAACCAGTTTGATCAGGTCACGTTCGACCGTGTCCGGCTCCAGGTCCAGGCTGCGGCGCCGGCCGTCGCGCGGCTCCGGGTGCCGGTCGCCGTCGGGGGCGGCGGTCACCGCGAATCCTCGAAGGGTGAGGGGACCCGCGCGTTCACCGAGCTGATGAGCGCGTTGAGGTCGATACGGACCAGGTCGACGTCCGCGATGCGCAGCGTGATGTCCCCCTTGATGACGACTCCGCCGGCCAGCAGCCGGTCGAGCAGATCCACCAGGGCTATCTCGCGGCGTTCGACGACGGTCAAGAGCCCTCCTCCTCGGCGATTTCCTCACCGGCGAACGAATAGGCGGCCCAGGGGCCGGTGAGTTGCACCCTAATTCCGGGCGTGCCGTCCTTCGTCCGGTCGACCTTCTCCACGAATTCCTCGGATTTCACACGGGGCACGAGATAGGCGGCATTGAGCACATTGCGCCCGGACGCGCCGGAGAGCGCGGGATTCTGCGGGGCGTGCAGCCGGGAGTCCTCGGCGGCCCCGGAAAGGGTCTCGTGCAGCCGGGTCGCGAACGACTCGGCACGCTGCCACAGGTCGTCCTGCGATTTCGTCCGCATCCGCCGCTGTCGCAGATAGTCCCGGCCGGACACCGGCTTCGGCTCGGGCGCGGCCGACGCCGCGGGTTCCGGTTCGGCCTCGACATAGACCTTGACGCCCCATTCGACCCGGCCGTCCAGCCGGTCCAGGGTGCGCAGGAAGCTCTCCTCCCGCGCCTCCATCATGGTCCGTACACCGCTGTCGTCGCGGAACACGGTGCCGAGCCGCAGCGGCAGCGGGCTGGTGACGGTGGTGAGCGCGTCGATCACCCCCTGGTGGGCGCGGGCGACGGCGGTCAGCCAGTCCAGGTCCTCCAGATGCGCGCGCAGCGGGTCCTCGGCGAAGTCCGCCTCGTCCACATGGCTGACGACCGCGACCAGACCGCGGTGGGCCAGCAGCCGGGGCGGATCGCCGCCGACCCCGGTCAGCTGGGCCTGGAGCGGCTTGCCGTAGGGGCGGCAGACCGCGTAGACGTACCGCAGTCCGGTCACGGGGACTCCTCCTGTGCGCGGCGCGGTTCCAGTTCCTCCAGCCGGGCCAGCCGCTCGCGCAGCTCCGCGTTCTCCCTGGCCAGTTCGTCGCGCCGGGCGCGCGAGGACAGTGCCGGGTCGGACTCCCACCAGTCGATGCCCATCTCCTTCGCCTTGTCGACGGAGGCGACGACGAGGCGCAGCTTGATGGTGAGGAGTTCGATGTCCAGCAGGTTGATGCGGATGTCGCCCGCGATCACGACGCCCTTGTCGAGCACCCTCTCCAGGATGTCGGCGAGGTTGGCGCCGCCGCCCTGCCCATACGGCTCGGGAAGCCGGCTGGGGGTGGTCATCGGCGGCTCCGGCTCTCGGACCGCCCGGCCTCGTCCTCGGCCTCGTCCTCGTACTCGTCCTCCGGCTCCTCGCCCTCCTCGTACTCGTCGTCGTACTCGTCGGCGGGCTCGTCGGACTCCTCGGGTTCCTCTTCGTACTCGTCCGCGGGTTCCTCGTCCTCGGACTCGGGCTCGTACTCCTCGTCCTCGGGTTCGGTGCCGGACCCGTCCTCGTCGGCGCCCTCGGAGTCCTCCTCGTACTCGTCCTGCGGCCCCTCGTTCTCCTCGTTCTCCTCCTCGGCGACGACGTCCTCATGGCTGCGGACGACCTCGCCGTCGCGGATCTCGCCCCGCCAGCTGTCCTCGGCCTCGCCCTTGATGGTGATGAAGCGGGCGAAGTGCTTCAGGTCGAGGCGGGCGCGGCGGCCCTGGGCGCGCCAGATGTTGCCCGTCTTCTCGAAGAGGCCCGTCGGGTAGTACTCGATGACCAGCAGGACGCGGGTGAGATTGTCGTCGAGGCGGTGGAAGGAGACGACGCCCCGCGTGGTGCCCTTGGCACCCTCGGAGGACCATGCGATGCGGTCGTCGGGGACCTGCTCGGTGGTCTTCGCCTTCCAGCTGCGGCTGGACCAGAAGACCTTCGCCTGCCAGTCCGACGTCACGTCGTCGGCCTTGTTGGCGCTCTTGACGCCCTTGGCGAAGGTGCTGAAGTCCTGGAACTGGGTCCACTGGTCGTAGGCCGTGCGCAGCGGCACCCCGACATCGATGTGCTCCATGATGACGGTGGGCTTCTGGCCCGCGGAGCTCTTCCGCTTGCCCTTGCCGCCGCCCAGGCCCTTGAGTGCGCCCATCACATTGTCCTTGGCCTTCGATGCCCCGAGTTCGACCGCGCTGCGCAGCGGGCTCTTCCCCTCGGCGATCTTCCGGCCGCCGTCGAGGGCGAGCTTGGCGAAGCCCGGGCTGTTGCCTTCGGCGATGTCGTTGAGTTTGTTCGTGGTGTCGCCGAGCTTGTGGCCGAGGCCGGTCAGCAGCCGGGTGGCCTGGGCCGCGAGATAGTCCTGCAGTTCGGCCTTGAGCCGGTCGGCGGCCTCGCTGTGGGCCACGCCGGCGAGCGGGTTCTTCGCCGCCCCGTTCGCGCTGTCCCGCGCGGCCGAGCCGGCCCGTCCGAGAGTCTCGGTCATCGCTCACCGCCTCCCTTCGCCGTACGGGAGCGGGCGCCCCGGGACGCGGGCGCGGCCTTCTTGGCGGCCGTCCGCCTCGCGGGGGCGGTCTTCTTCGCCGCCGCCTTCTTGGCGGGGGCGGCCTTCTTCGCCGGGGCCGTCTTCTTCGCGGCCGCCTTCTTCGCCGGCCGCTCGGGTTCCGGTTCCGCGGCGTCCCGGTCCTCCTCGTCCGTGGCCTCGTCAGCGTCGGCCCCGGACCTCTCCTCGTCCTCGGCCTCGTTTTCGTCCTCGGCCTCGTCCTCGTCCTGCGGTACGACACCCGACAGCCGGTCCCGCACATCGGCGGTACGGCCGTGCAGCCGGTCGGCGAGGGAGTCGAGCTGCCGCTCGACCAGCGCCCCGGAGGCCGCCTTGCCGACGCCCCGCAGATCGCCGCGCAGCTGGTCGCCTATCTCCTTGAACTGCGGGTTGTCCCGCAGCTGCTGGGACAGCAGGTCGGCGACCATGCGCGGGCTGAGGTTCAGCTTCTTGCCCGCCACCAGGCCACCGACGGCGACCGCCATCTTCAGCTTCTTGGTCCGTCCGAGGAGATATCCGGCCCCTATCGCGAGGCCCAGTCCCATTCGGTTCATCGTGGTGCCGTCCCGTCCCCTGTACCCGCGCCGGTGCGCGTCGCCGTCTCCAACCGGTCCAGGAGTTCGTCCTCCTGCCGGTCGAACTCCTCCTCGCTGATCTCTCCGGACTCCAACCGCTCCTCCAGACGTGCCAGTTCGGCCCGTATCGTGGCGGGGTCGTAGTAGATGCGCTCGGCTTCCCGCAGCACCTGCTGGACGACCCAGCCGCTGCCGCGCACCGGTGCGAACGGCAGCAGCAGCACCTCCGAGATCAGGCCCATGTCGTCACCCCGCTCCGGTGTCCGTTCCGCCGGCCGCGGCGCCCGCCGGCTCGGCCGGGCCGGGCTCGACGAAGCTGTACGGCGGCAGCGGTCCGTTCAGACGCACTTCCAGGTGGGGCAGGTCCTTGCGGGCCCGTTCCACCGCTTCCAGGAACTCCCCCGCCGTGTCGCGCGGTACCAGGTACGACACGTTGGCGAGCCAGCCCGTGGACTCGGGGCCCACGCTCACCGCGTCGGCCTCCGGTTCCAGGACGCCCTCCAGCGTGCGGGCGTCCTCCGCCTCCTTGGCCTTGACGGCGGCGGCGACCATCTCGCCCAGCTGGATCTTCTGCTCGTAACTACCGCCGCCGGACTGCCGGTTGGCCTCCGCGAGGGCGCGTATCTCCGGGTTGCCGGCCATCACGTGGTGCAGTACCGCGTCCTCGACGTGATTGGCCTTGACGTTGTACTCGACCCTGTTGTCCAGGGCCCGCAGCCGCTCCTCGTAGTGCTCGGCGCGCTCGGCGAGCACCGCGGTCACGGAGCCGTCGTCGGGAGCGACGCTGCCGAACCGCATGGGCAGCACGCAGCCGGCCGCTCCGGCCTCGCTGAGCACGTTCTGGTGGGCGAGCAGTTCCCGGCGCTTGGGCCGCAGGCCCTCGGGGGCGTCGCTGACGAGGGCCGCCAGCCCGCCCTCGCGCAGGACACGCACCGGCAGCGACGGGTCACCGACGCCGCCCACGCCCTCGGGGAGGCCGGGGTGCGAGGTCGCCGTGATGCCGTAGATGTACGTACTCACTCCTGCTCCTCCTTCCGGCGGGACGAGGTGCTCTTACGGGCCCGCGGACGCGACTCGGTCTCACGCTCGGAGCCGCTGCCCTCGCGCGCCTGCCTGAAGGCGTCGGAGACGGTCTCGGCGGCGCCGGACAGCGCCCCCTTGGACTTGCCGCGGGCACCGGACTCGGTGACCTCGCCCACGATCTCGGGCAGGCCCGGGCTCTTGCGGGGCCCGGCCTCCAGGTCGAGCCGGTTGCACGCCTCCGCGAAGCGGAGATAGGTGTCGACGCTCGCGACGACGACACGGACGTCGATCTTGAGGATCTCGATGCCGACCAGGGACACGCGCACGAAGGCGTCGATGACGAGCCCCCTGTCCAGGACAAGCTCGAGCACGTCGTAGAGACCGCTGCTGCCGCCTCCACCACCGGTCTGCTGTGCCGGTACGACTGTCATGCCGACGCTTCCTCCTTGTCTGTGGATGTGTCTGTGGGTGTGTCTATGGGTGTGGCTGCGGGCCCGGCCGGGCGGTCTACCGGCCGCCGGACCTGTGGGCGTCGGCCCGCCCGCGTTCGTAGCGGCGGACCCTCCGGTACCCGGTGAGCTGCCCCTCGGGGTCCAGCTCGACCTGGTAGCTCGCCATCAGGCTCATCGTGTCGGGCACCCGCTCGAGTTCGAGGACCTCGACCTCCAGCGACCAGCCCTCCTCCGTCTGCTCGAAGGACGACACGGACTCGGCTTCCATTCCGGTGAGCTCGGCGAGCTGCCCGCGCGCCTGGCGCAGCAGCTCCATCGGGCTGCGCCGGGGAGTGGTTCCGCTGTTCTTGGTTCTGCTGTGGGATGCGTGGGAGTCCCGGGGTTCCTGTGCACCCTGTGACTCTTCGGTGTTCTTCGTGTTCGACATGGCCACCTCGCACTTCGGGTGGCCGCAAGAGTGTTCGCCAAACCTCTGTGCGCCCGCCTGTTCCCCGCGGCCGGGCATCGTGCCCGGTCACGGGGGTGCCGGCGTGGTTCAGTCGCGGAGCGCGGCCAGCCTGCGGCGTGCCGGTGCGAGGGCGCGTCCCCGGCGCGGCAGGTGCGACCAGGGGTCGGCGCGTGCCTGCTCGACGGCGTCGGCGACGGTCCAGCGGCGGGCGTGCAGCTTTGGATCGTCCAGTTCGTCCCGGGATATGGGCACGGCGACGGGGGCGCCGGGCAGGGCGCGGACGGTGTAGGGGGCGACTGCGGTCTGCGCGTAGGCGTTGCGCTGGATGTCGAGGTAGAGCCGGTCGCCACGGTCCTTCTTGCGGGCGGCGGTGGTGAGCCGGTCGGGGTGGGCGGCGGCGAGGGTGTCGGCGACCTCGCGGGCGAAGGCACGTACGTCGTCGAAGCCCTCGGCCGCGTTCAGGGGCACGATCACGTGCAGGCCCCGGGAGCCGGTGGTCATCAGCGCGGACGGCAGCTTCAGCTCGTCGAGGAGTTCCCCCAGCAGCCGGGCGGCCTCCCGTACGGTCTCGAAGTCGTCGACGGACGGGTCCAGGTCGAACACCAGCCGGTCGGGGCGGTCGATCCGGTCCGTGCGCGACAGCCAGCGGTGCAGCGTGATGCTCGCCTGGTCGACCAGATGGAGAAGGGTGGCGGTGTCGTCGCACACCGTGTGCGTGACGGTGCCGCCCTCCTTGGCGACCTCGGTCCGGGTGATCCAGTCCGGATAGCCCTCCGGGGTGTTCTTCTGCATGAACGCCGGCCCGTCGATGCCGTCCGGGCGCCGGTCCAGCATCAGCGGGCGGCCCCGCAGGTGCGGCAGCAGATACGGGGCGACGGCTCGGTGGTACTCGACGAGGTCGCCCTTGGTGTACTCCTTCGCGCCCCCGCCGCCGGGGAAGAGCACCTTCCCCGGCCGGTGGATCTCCAGGGTGCGACGGCCCGCCCGTACGATGCGCGCACCGCCGTCGCTCACGACACGATCGCCTCCCCCACCAGCAGCCGCCCGGCCGCCGCGATGGACTCGGCGTCGATCCCGGCCGCGTGCAGCTGCTCCCCGGGGGAGGCCGACCCCGGCACGGTGCGCACACCGAGCCGCACCAGACGCGGTACCGGACGCCCGTCGGCGAAGGCCTCCGCCACCGCGTCCCCGAGGCCGCCCTCCGGATGGTGGTCCTCCACCGTCATCAGACAGCCGGTCTCCTCGGCGGCCGAGCGCAGGGTCTCCCGGTCGACCGGCTTCACCGAGTACAGATCGATCACCCGTACGGCGATGCCCTCGCCGTCCAGCGCCTCGGCGGCGGCCAGCGCCTCGGGCACGGTGACGCCCGCGGCGACGAGCGTGAGCCGGTCGCGGCCGGAGGAGCGCAGCACCTTGCTGCCACCGACGGGGAACTCCTCGTCGGGGCCGTAGATCACCTCGCTCGCCCCGCGCGAGGTGCGCAGATAGCGGATGCCGTCGAGGCCGGCCATCTCGGCGACCAGCCGCGCGGTCTGGTTGGCGTCGCACGGGTACAGCACGGTGGAGCCGTGCACCGCCCGCATCATCGCCAGATCCTCCAGGCCCATCTGGCTGGGCCCGTCCTGACCGATGGCGACACCCGCGTGGGAGCCGACGAGGGCGAGGCCGGAGCCGCTGACCGACGCCATGCGGATGAAGTCGTGGGCGCGGGTGAGGAACGCGGCGAAGGTCGCGGCGTACGGTGTCCAGCCGCGCGCGGCCATGCCGACGGCGGCGGCGACCATCTGCTGCTCGGCGATGTAGCACTCGAAGTAGCGCTCGGGGTGTTCCTTGGCGAAGGCCTCCGCGCGCGTGGAGTCGCCGACCTCCCCGTCCAGGACCACGATGTCGCCGCGCGCGGTGCCGAGGGCGGACAGTGCCTCGCCGAAGGCGTCGCGGGTGGCCGCCTCCTCGCCCCTGTCCCAGCGGGGCAGCTCCGGCCGCCCGCGATCTCCCGGGCGCGGTGCCACGTCGACGGACGGCGGCCGGACCCGGACGCGCAGGTCGCGGGGGCCGCCGAGTTCGGCGATGGCCTCGTCGGCCTCCGGCAGCGGTTTGCCGTGCAGTCCCTCGCGGTCCTCGATCGAGGCGACGCCCTTGCCCTTGAGGGTGCGGGCGAGGATCACGGTGGGCTGGCCCTTGGTGGACAGGGCCTCCCCGTAGGCACGGTCCACGGCGTCCACGTCATGGCCGTCCACCTCGACGGTGTGCCAGCCGAAGCCCTGGAAACGGCGCGCGTAGGCGTCCAGGTCGTGGCCGTGACGGGTGGGGCCGCGCTGTCCGAGCCGGTTGACGTCCACGATCAGCGTGAGGTTGTCCAGATGTTCGTAGGCGCCGTGTTCGGCGGCCTCCCACACCGAGCCCTCGGCCAGCTCGCTGTCGCCGCACAGCACCCATACCCGGTAGCCGGCGTGCTCCAGCCGCTTCCCGGCCATCGCGATGCCGACGCCGACGGGGAACCCCTGGCCGAGCGAACCGGTGGCCGTCTCGACCCAGGGCAGCCGCCGTGGCGTGGGGTGGCCTTCGAGACGGCTGCCGTTCTCGCGGAAGGTGAGCAGTTCCTCGTCGTCGATGGCGCCGGCCGCCTTGTAGACGGCGTACATCAGGGGCGACGCGTGGCCCTTGGAGAGGACGAAGCGGTCGTTGCCGGGGTGGTCGGGGCGCTCGAAGTCGTACTGGAAGTGGCGGGCGAACAGTACGGCCATGAGGTCCGCCGCGGACATCGACGACGTGGGGTGCCCGGAGCCGGCGGCCGCCGCGGCACGGACGCTGTCCACCCGCAACTGCTGTCCCAGCTCGACGAGTTCACCGGTGTTCATGAGTCTCCTTCGGTGGGTCGGTCGGTACGCCTGACAGGGCCGGGCGCGACATCGGGGCCGGGCGCCGGCTGCCCGGGCGGCGGGGTCACGGCGGGCCGGCCCCCGGCCGGTACCCGCGCGAGTTCCGGGGACGCCGTGTCGAGCGGCACGGACCAGGACCGTACGAGCCCCAACTGGACCGCCTGGCGCGGCAGTACGGCGTCGAGGAACCAGTCCGCGGCCACCCGCACCCGGTTGCCCGGCATCGCCGCGAGGTGGTAGCCGCGGGTGACCGCGCCGGCCGCCACCCCGGACAGATTCACGCCGAGCGGGTTCGCGGCGGCCTTGACGCCGCCCAGGTCCACCACGAAGCCCATGTCCTTGTGCCGGTAGGCCCGCCGCCGGCCGTCGCCGAACGACGCGGCGATGTTGTGCGCGCACACCTTGCCCTGCCGCCAGGCGTGCTGCGCGGTCATCGGGGTGTACGAGCCCGGCTTCTCCAGGTCCGGTACGGCCGCCGCGTCACCGCAGGCGAACACCTCGGGCCTGCCCGGCACTCGCAGATGCGGGTCGACGAGCAGCCGGCCGCGTTCCAGGGGCAGTCCGAGGGATTCGGCGAGCGGGTCGGGGCGTACGCCCACGCACCACACCAGGGTGTGGGTGTCGACGAACTCCCCGTCGGTCAGCAGCACCCCGTCGTGCGTGGCCTCCTTCACGGAGGTGCCCATCCGCACGTCGACGCCCCGTTCCCGCAGCACGGTGTCGGCCGTGCGGGAGAGGCGTTCGTCCAGTTCGGGCAGGACCCGGTCGGCGATGTCGAGGAGCAGCCAGCGTGGCCGCATGCCGGTGCGCATCGGATGCCTGTCGACTTGCGCGTCGGTGAACAGCTGTCCGTGCGCGGCGACTTCGGTGCCGGTGTAGCCGGCGCCGACCACGACGAACGTACAGCGGGCCGCGCACCGCTTGGGGTCGTCGGATGCGGTGGCCAGCTCCACCTGGCGGGTCACGTGGTCGCGCAGGTACAGCGCCTCGGGCAGGCCGCGGAAGCCGTGGGCGTGTTCGGCGACGCCGGGGATCGGGAGCAGCTTGTTGACACTGCCGGCGGCGAGGACCAGGCGGTTGTAGTCGAGGGTGCCGGCCTCCCCCTCCGGGCCGGTGTAGTGCACCTGCCGGGCGTCGAGATCGATGCGGTCGGACTCGCCCAGCACCAGCTTGACGTGCGGCAGTGTGCCGGAGAGGGAGACGGTGACCCTGCGGGGTTCCAGGATGCCGGCGGCGACCTGGGGCAGCAGGGGCAGGTAGAGGAAGTAGTCGGTCGGGTTGAGGAGGGTGATGTCGGCTCGGCCCCGGGCCAGGCGGGAGAGCGTCTGGGCCGTGCGGTAGCCGGCGAAGCCGGCACCGACGATCACTATGCGGGGTCGACTCACGGTTCGCCTCCGGCGTACGTCGGGAGACTTCCGCGTCCCCCTGGGCGGGGGGCCCAAACGTGTGGGGGGTTTTCGGCGGGGGTGCTGGGGCGTGCTCGGCGGGCTGGGGTGGTGGCGATCGCGGGGCGCCCGGTGTGGGTGCGGGCCGGGGGGAGGTCGCGCAGCCCGGCGCTTGCGGGGTGCCGTCGCGCCCACCCGTGCCGCCCCAGCGGCACGACTGCCCGCGGAGGACGGAGGGGCGGATGGGCTGCCCGCGGAGGGCGGAGGGGCGGATGGGCTGCCCGCGGAGGGCGGAGGGGCGGATGGGCTGCCCGCGGAGGGCGGAGGGGGCG
>NZ_JOCA01000009.1 GCF_000718785.1 Streptomyces sp. NRRL WC-3626
CCGCCCTCCGCCCTCCGCCCTCCGCCCTCCGCGGGCAATCGTGCCGCAGGGCGGCACGGGTGGGCGCGACGGCACCCCGTAAGCGCCGGGCCGCGCGAACACCCCCCGCCCAGCACCCGCGCCCCCGCAGGGCGACCGCACCCCGGGGCAACACAAGCGCGTCGGCACCCGCACAAGCGTCGGCCGACACCGGCCACAAACCCCCCGCTTCACCCCATCGAGTGTCTTGACTTTCCCCTCCCGCGATATATCGTGAATCACGTACAGACGCGATATGCCGCGTCCTCAGCAGGAGGCCCCCATGACCGAGTGGACCGTCGCGCACCCCACAAAGCTCACCTTCGACACCCCCGTCACGGACCTCCACGTCCGCGTCGTCAACGGCACGGTGAACATCGTCGGCACCGACGCCCCCGAGGCCCACCTCCAGGTCTCCGACATAGACGGCCCGCCCCTCACCGTCACCCACCACAGCGGCACCCTCACGGTCGCCTACGAAGACCTCCCCTGGAAGGGCTTCCTCAAGTGGCTCGACCGCAAGGGCTGGCGCCGCAGCGCGGTGGTCTCCCTCGCCGTCCCCGCCCAGACCCGCGTAGAGGTGGGCGTGGTCGGCGCCGCCGCCGTCCTCTCCGGCATCCAGGCCCCCGCCGCGGTGAAGGGGGTCGCCGGCGACACCACCCTCGTCGCCCTCTCCGGCCCGGTCCGCGCGGACACCGTGTCCGGCAGCGTGGAGGCCCAGTCCGTCACGGGCGACCTGCGCTTCGCCTCCGTCTCCGGCGACCTCACCGTCGTCGAGGGCTCCGGCTCCTCCGTACGGGCGGACACCGTCAGCGGATCGATGATCGTGGACCTCGACCCCGGCGGCCCCACCGACGTCCGGCTGACCAGCGTCTCGGGTGAGATAGCCATTCGCCTGCCGGACCCGGCCGACGCCGAGGTCGAGGCCAACACCGCGAGCGGCGCCATCTCCAACGCCTTCGACGACCTCCGGGTCCAGGGCCAGTGGGGCGCCCACAAGCTCACCGGCCGCCTGGGCACCGGCAGCGGCAAACTGCGCGCCACCACCGTCTCGGGCTCCATCGCCCTGCTGCGCCGCCCGGCCGCGGCAGCCGGGGAGCCCGAACCGCGGCCCGGCTCGGGAGACAATGCCGGTACGACCGACAAGAAGGTGCTCTGACATGCCCCCCGTCTTCGCCCACGGACGCCTCCGCCTGTACCTGCTGAAGCTGCTGGACGAGGCCCCGCGCCACGGCTACGAGGTGATCCGCCTCCTGGAGGAGCGCTTCCAGGGGCTGTACGCGCCCTCGGCGGGCACGGTCTACCCGCGCCTGGCCAAGCTGGAGGCGGAGGGTCTGGTCACCCACACCACCGAGGGCGGCCGCAAGGTGTACTCCATCACCGACGCCGGCCGCGCCGAACTGGCCGACCGCAGCGGCGAACTGGCCGATCTGGAACTGGAGATCCGGGAGTCCGTCGCCGAACTGGCCGCGGAGATCCGCGCCGACGTCAGCGGGGCGGCGGGCGATCTGCGCCGCGAGATGCGGGCCGCCGCCGGCCAGGCCCGCCAGAGCCGTACGGGCGGGACGTCCGGCGCTGAGGAGGGTGCCTTCGGCGACTTCACGATGTTCGGCGACAAGGACGCCTGGCGCGCCGCCAAGGAGGAGATGCGCCGAGCCAAGCAGGAGTGGAAGGAACAGGCCCGGCGCGCCAAGGACGAGAGCCGCCGCTCCCGCGAGGAGGCCCAGCGCGCCCGCCGCCAGGCCAAGGAGGCCCAGGACAGGGCGCAGGAGGAGGTGCAGCGCGTCGTGCGGCAGGTCCAGGAACAGGTGCAGGGCCACTTCGCCCGGGGCGACTGGCCGACCGGACTGCGTGAGGGCCTGGGCGAACTGGCCAAGGAGATGAGCGAGTTCGGCAAGGACTTCGCCTTCGGCCGCACCGGCACGGGAAGCCCCGGAACGGCAGGCACCGGCACGGGAAGCCCCGGCAAGACGTCCGGGCCGTCATACTCCGACACGCCCGAGGACTTCCCCGCCGGCTACACCCCGGCCTGGGCGCACGAGGACGCCGCGGAGTCCACCGGTGACCCGGCCCGTGACCTGGACCGGCTGCTGGACCGCTTCCGGGACGACATCCGGGACGCGGCCCGCGACCAGGGAGTCACCACCGCCCAGCTCCGCGACGCCCGTCGCCATCTGTCCACGGCGGCGGCCCACATCGGGGTGATACTCCGCGCCCCGCACGCGGGGCCGCCCACCGGGAAGGACTGATCCGGCGTCAGCCCGCCTTGGCGTCGCCGCTCCCGTACAGCACGCGGGTGACGGACTCATAGGTCACCCCGTGGTCGGCGAGGACCTCGGCGGGCACACCGGGGCGGGCGGTGAGGGCGAGCAGGATGTGCTCGTCGCCGATATGGCGGTCCCTGCGGGCCACGGCGACCCGCAGGGCCCTTTCGAGTACGTCCTTGGCGCCCCGGCCGAAGCTGCGGCGCCCCGACCACCGGCCCTTGTCCCCGCGGTCGCCGGACATCGCCCCGACGCCATGGGTCTCCTCCACCCTGGCGACGATCTCCGAGACGTCGATCCCCAGTCCGGCGAGGGCGTCGGACTCGGCCTGCGACAGACCGGCCCGGCGCCGGGCCTCGTCCAGCGCCCGCCGTACGGACTCCCCCCGCTCGTCCACACCGAGCGCCGCCAGCGCGAAGGACGCGCGGCTCGCCCGGCGCTCCAGCAGGGCGCGCAGGAGATGCTCGGCGTCGACGGTCCCCGTCCGCGCCCCGTCGGCGTACTCGACCGCCCCCTTCACCACATCACGGGCGTCCTTCGTGAACCGCTCGAACATCAATGCCTCCCGTACTTCTTGTGCACGGCCTGCCTGCTGACCCCGAGTTCGGTCGCGATCTCCTGCCACGACCAGCCCTGATGGCGCGCGTTGCGCACCTGCACGGTCTCCAGTTGCTCCAGCAGCCGGCGCAGGGCGGCGACGGCCCGCAGGCCGACCCGTGGGTCACGGTCGCCCGCGCGCTCGGCGAGGTCGGTTGCCTCAGTCATGATGTCAACGTAAGTTGACGAGGGCGGCATGTCAACCCCAGTTGACATGCCGACGGCCGGCCCGGAGACCCGGACCGGCCGTGCGAGCCTTCTCGGCCCCTCCGTCAGGGACTGGTGAGCACGATCTTGCCGAACTGCCCGCCGGACTCCATCCGTTCGAAGCCCTCCCGTGCCCGGTCCAGGGGCAGCACCTCGTCGATGACGGGACGTACGCCCGTGGCGGCGCAGAAGGAGAGGAGGTCCTCCAGCTCGTCCTTGGTGCCCATGGTCGACCCGACGACCTTGAGCTCCAGGAAGAAGATCCGGGTCAGCTCGGCGTGCGGGGGCCGGTCACCGCTGGTGGCGCCGGAGATCACCAGCGTGCCGCCGGGACGCAGCGACTTCACCGAGTGGGACCAGGTGGCGGCGCCCACGGTCTCGATGACCGCGTCGACCCGCTGTGGCAGCCTCGCCCCGGTCTCCACGGCCTCCACGGCCCCGAGTTCGAGCGCGCGCTTGCGCTTGGCCTCGTCCCGGCTGGTGGCGAAGACCCGCAGCCCCGCCGCCTTGCCGAGCACGATCGCGGCGGTGGCGACACCGCCCCCGGCTCCCTGCACCAGCACCGAGTCCCCGGGCCGTACCCCGGCGTTGGTGAACAGCATCCGGTACGCGGTCAGCCAGGCGGTCGGCAGACAGGCGGCCTCCTCGAAGGAGAGCTCCTTCGGCTTGGGCAGCAGGTTCCAGGTGGGCACGGCGACCTGCTCGGCGAAGGTGCCCGGATAGCGCTCGGTGAGGATGGACCGGGGCTCACGGGGACCCACGCCGTGCCCGCTCTGGCCGATCACGGAGTGCAGGACGACCTCGTTGCCGTCCTCGTCGACGCCTGCGGCGTCGCAGCCGAGGATCATCGGCAGCTTGTCCTCCGCGAGGCCGACGCCCCGCAGGGACCAGAGGTCATGGTGGTTGAGGGAGGCGGCCTTGACCGTGACGGTGCTCCAGCCGGGCCGGGACTCGGGAGCGGGACGCTCTCCCGACTCCAGACCCGTGAGCGGCTGGTCGCGGTCGATTCGGGCGGCGTAGACGGCGAACATGACCTTGACGATAGGTTCCCCGCCCCGCCGAAGGAACCAGGCCCCACTGTGAGACACGCCCTCTTGCCACCGGGCACACCGGCGAAAGACGGCCGGCCCCGCCCCACCGGGGGGACGGGGCCGGCCGGCGGTCCACGCGCTTCAGCGGCGGGCGACACCCTCCGCACGGGCGGCCGCGGCCACCGCGGCCGTCACCGCGGGGGCGACCCGCTCGTCGAACGGGGACGGGATGACGTAGTCGGCGGCGAGATCGTCGCCCACCACCGAGGCCAGCGCCTCGGCCGCCGCCAGCTTCATCCCCTCGGTGATCCGGGAGGCGCGCACCTGCAGCGCGCCCGCGAAGATGCCGGGGAACGCCAGGACGTTGTTGATCTGGTTCGGGAAGTCCGACCGCCCGGTGGCCACGACCGCCGCGTACTTGTGCGCGATCTCCGGGTGCACCTCGGGGTTCGGGTTGGCCATGGCGAAGACGAACGCGCCCTCGGCCATCGACGCCACCGCCGGCTCCGGCACCGTACCGCCGGAGACGCCGATGAAGACGTCGGCGCCGGACAGAGCCGACTCCAGCGAACCGGAGATTCCGGCCTTGTTGGTGAAGGACGCCAGTTCCGTCTTGATCGGCGTGAGGTCCCCGCGGTCCCGCGAGACGACGCCCTTGCGGTCGGCCACGGCGACATCGCCGATACCGGCCTCGATCAGCATCTTGGCGATGGCGACACCCGCCGCTCCCGCGCCCGAGATCACGGCCCGCAGATCACCGAGCGGCCGCCCGCTCAGCCGCGCCGCGTTCCGCAGCGCCGCCAGCGTCACGACCGCCGTGCCGTGCTGGTCGTCGTGGAAGACCGGGATGTCCAGCCGCTCCTGCAGCCGCTTCTCGATCTCGAAGCAGCGGGGCGCCGAGATGTCCTCCAGGTTCACCCCGCCGAAGGACGGGGCGAGCCGGACCACGGTCTCGACGATCTCGTCCACATCGGTGCAGGCCAGCGCGATCGGGACCGCGTCCACACCGCCGAACTGCTTGAAGAGGATGGCCTTGCCCTCCATCACCGGGAGGGACGCCTCGGGTCCGATGTCACCGAGGCCCAGCACGGCCGTACCGTCCGTCACGACGGCGACGACCTGCGACTTCCACGTGTAGTCGTGGACGAGGTCCGGCTGCTCGGCGATCGCGCTGCACACCTTCGCGACGCCGGGCGTGTACGCCAGGGACAGATCGTCCTTGTCGCGGATCGGCACGGTGGCCTGCACAGCCATCTTGCCGCCGCGGTGCAGCGCGAACGCCGGGTCGAAGGAGTCAAGGGGCTCTGCCCCGTCACCCTGCTCCGTACGACCGGTCCGGCTTTCGCTGTCGCTGCGAGGATTGACAATCTCCGCTGCCACTTGGTTTTACCCCTTAAGTGTTCATGGTTTGAGGGTTGCCACTCCTGGTGAGGGGTGGGCGGGACCGCGCAAGGCCCGGAGGGATGATGCGTACGGGCCGAACACGACGGGCACGCCGCACACGCGCCCTGTGCCCCGGATGAGGGGTGTGAGGAACCTTCTTACCGGACGGACGCCGTCGGCGACGAGTCCATAACGCGAAGGTCACATGCCGCCGCTCTGAATTGTCGCTCCATATCAGGACAAGGGACCGAGGGGCTACGAGCAAGCCCACAAAAACGACAAAAACCTCGGCAGGTGCGTCCACATCCTGGAATGAGCCGCAGATCTTCCGGCCAGAGCGGCCGAATCCCGCAGACTCTTCGGCCGGATGTCCCGGAGTGGTGTGGTTCGGGTACGACCCGTTATCCGATTTTGACATCACGGGCCCCCTGAATGGCTCAGACCGAATGGCAAGATGCCGTAATCGCACGAGGTCGCGACACTCGAAGGCGTGTGTTCCCGTCGACCTGCGGCGCCGCCGGTACCCATCGGCGGCCCACCCATCGGCATCTCCACCCATCCGCCGGAGGAACCCACCATGACCGCAAGCACCACCCGTCGTACCACCGCCGCGCGCTCCCGTCTTGCGGCGGTCGGCGCGATCGCGGTCGCAGGCACACTGCTTCTCACCGGCTGCGGTGACCAGACGAAGGACAAGGGCGCCGGCGACTCGACGTCCGAGAGCAAGGCCCCGCTGGCCGACAAGCTTCCCCAGGCGATCCGCGACAAGGGCGTCATCAAGGTCGGTTCGGACATCGCCTACGCGCCGGTCGAGTTCAAGGACGACTCCGGCAAGGTGGTCGGCATCGACCCCGACATCGCGGCCGCGATGGGCAAGCAGCTCGGCGTGACCTTCGAGTTCGAGAACGCCACCTTCGACACGCTCGTCGGCGGTCTCGCCTCCAAGCGCTACAACGTGGCGATGTCGGCGATGACCGACACCAAGGACCGGCAGGAAGGCATCGACGGCGACACCGGCAAGAAGGTCGGCGCGGGTGTCGACTTCGTCGACTACTTCACCGCGGGCGTCTCGCTGTACACCAACAAGGGCGAGGACCAGGGGATCAAGACCTGGGACGACCTCTGCGGCAAGACCATGGCCGTACAGCGCAACACCTTCTCGCACGACCTCGCCAAGGACCAGGCGAAGAAGTGCACGGACGCCGGCGAGCAGACCCTCAAGATCGAGCCCTTCGACACCAACCCCGAGGCCGAGACCCGGATGCGCTCCAAGGGCGCGGACGTCGTCTCCGCCGACTTCCCGATCGCCGCGTACTCCGTGAAGAACTCCGGCGGCGGCAAGTACTTCGAGGTCGTCGGCGACCAGGTCGAGGCGGGCCCGTACGGCATCGCCGTCGCCAAGGGCAACGACGAACTGCGCGACGCGCTGCAGGCCGCCGTCCAGGCCATCATCGACAACGGCGAGTACCAGAAGATCGTCGAGAAGTGGGGCGTCGCGGACGGCGCGATCACCGAGGCCAAGATCAACGGCGGTTCCTGAACCCCCGGTTCGACTCGGCTCTGAAAGGCTCCACCCGTGACTGTTGACGTCAACAAGACGGACGGTCCCGGCGCGACGCCCGCTGCCGGGCCGGAGGCCATCAAGGCCATTCCGGTCCGGCACCCCGGGCGGTACGTGTCGGCGGCCGTCGCACTCGCCCTGCTGGGCGCGGTCGTCTACGCCTTCGCGCAGGCCAAGATCAACTGGGGCGCGATCCCCGACTACTTCTTCGACGACCGGATCCTGCACGGTGTCGGCAACACCCTGCTCTTGACCGTCCTGTCGATGGTGATCGGCATCGCCGGCGGCATCCTGCTCGCCGTGATGCGCCTGTCGAAGAACCCGGTGACCTCGTCACTCGCCTGGTTCTACATCTGGTTCTTCCGCGGCACCCCGGTCCTGGTCCAGCTCTTCGTCTGGTTCAACCTCGGCCTGGTCTTCGAGTACATCAACCTCGGCCCGATCTACAAGGACTACTGGGCGTCGTTCATGACGCCGTTGCTGACGGCGCTGCTCGGCCTGGGTCTCAACGAGGCCGCCTACATGTCCGAGATCTGCCGGGCCGGCCTGCTCTCGGTCGACGAGGGCCAGACCGAGGCGTCGCACGCCCTCGGCATGAGCCACACCAAGACGCTGCGCCGGATCGTCGTTCCGCAGGCGATGCGGGTGATCGTGCCGCCCACCGGCAACGAGGTCATCAACATGCTGAAGACGACCTCGCTCGTCTCGGCAGTGCAGTTCGCCGACCTCTTCCAGGAAGCCAAGGACATCGGCCAGAACTCGGGCTCACCGGTGGAGATGTACTTCCTCGCCGCCGCCTGGTACCTGATCATGACCTCCATCCTGAGCGTGGGCCAGTACTACGTCGAGCGTCACTACGCCCGCGGAGCGGTCCGTACGCTGCCGCCGACGCCCCTGCAGCGGCTGAAGGCCGCCTTCCTCCCGACGCGCCGCCCGAAGGGAGGCATCGCATGACCGAGAAGCCGAGCAAGACCGACGGTGCCCGCGTGCGGGACTCCTCCGTCCCCATGGTCAAGGCGGAGGGCGTCCACAAGTCCTTCGGCGCCGTGGAGGTCCTCCAGGGCATCGACCTGGAGGTGAAGTCCGGCGAGGTGTTCTGCCTCATCGGCCCCTCCGGCTCCGGCAAGTCCACCTTCCTCAGGTGTATCAACCACCTCGAGAAGATCAACGCCGGGCGTCTTTACGTCGACGGTGATCTGGTCGGCTACCGCCAGAAGGGTGACAAGCTCTACGAGCTGAAGGACAGTGAGGTCGCCCTCAAGCGCCGGGACATCGGCATGGTCTTCCAGCGCTTCAACCTGTTCCCGCACATGACGGCCGTCGAGAACGTCATGGAGGCGCCGGTCCAGGTCAAAGGCGTGAGCAAGGCACAGGCCAAGGAGCGGGCGATGCGGCTCCTGGAGCGCGTGGGCCTCGGCGACAAGGCCCGGAACTACCCCTCGCAGCTCTCCGGCGGCCAGCAGCAGCGCGTCGCGATCGCGCGGGCGCTCGCCATGGACCCGAAGCTGATGCTCTTCGACGAGCCGACCTCGGCGCTCGACCCGGAGCTGGTCGGTGACGTCCTCGACGTCATGCGCGACCTCGCCGAGTCCGGTATGACGATGGTCGTCGTCACCCACGAGATGGGCTTCGCGCGCGAGGTGGGCGACAGCCTGGTCTTCATGGACGGCGGTGTGGTGGTCGAGTCGGGCAACCCGCGCGACGTGCTGACCGACCCGCAGCACGAGCGCACGAAGGCGTTCCTGTCCAAGGTGCTCTGAGCGCGGTCCCGCACATGGGCGAGGGGCGGTACGGATTCCCCGTACCGCCCCTCGCCCATGTGCTACTTCAGTGCCAGCAGCAGGGTGTCCGACGGCGAGCACCACACCGGCCGTGCCTCGCCGAACCCCTTCTCGCGCAGCACGCGCGCATGCCACGCCGGGGCCGGCATGTCGCCGTCGGCGTGCTCGCCGTAGATCTCGAAGCGGCGGGCCGTGGGCCCGGCGAGGACCGGGTCCTGCGCGGCGAGCTGCCACCAGTCGGCCCAGTCGACGGCGCCGTCCGCCCTGGCCCGGTCCATGTGCGCGTGGCGCAGCGCCCGTTCCGCCGCGTTGATCCGGGGCGTGGTGTCGTCGATCATGTGGTCCGCGTTCATGAAGACACCGCCGTCGCGGACGAGCCCCGCGATGTGCCCGTAGAGGTCCGCGAGAGGTTCCCGGTGCAGCCAGTGGAGGGCGGTCGCGGTCAGGACGGCGTCGTAGGAGTCGTACGGCAGCTTCGCCGGCCACTCGGGGTCCTTGAGGTCGGCCGTCACGAAGGAGACCCGGTCGTCCCCCGCGAAGGTGCCCTCGGCGATGGCGAGCAGCGCCGGGTCCAGGTCGACGCCGGTGCTGGTGGCGTCCGGGAACCGGTCGAACAGCCGGGCGGTGATGCTGCCCGTGCCGCAGGCGAGGTCGAGCACGCGCGGCGCGGTGCCGACGAGGGCCTCCACCATGTCGAGCATGATCCGGAAGCGTTCCTCACGGTCCGGCATGTACCACTCCTGCTGCCGGTCCCAGCTCTCCTGCCAGGCCTGCCAGTCGGTGGCCGCCGTGGTGGTGTCCGCGTCCGTCATGGAGCGCCTCCCTCGCAAACGTCCCGTAATACCCTGGGTGCGGAATCGTCCATTACAAGACCGCGCTCCTGACGATAGATCCCCTGCGTAAGGACTACAAGTGGAACTGGCCTATTACTCCGATTACGCCGTACGCCTCGTCAACACCGAGGAACCGGCCCGGGGGAAGGACGCGCTGACCTCGGTGGAGGCCGTACGGGATCTGTTCGGCTCGAACCAGTCGGCCGCCCGGCGCGCCGCCGACGCCGATGTGACCCGGTTCCGCTCGGTCCGGGCCCGGCTGCGCTCGGTGTTCGAGGCGGCGGACGGCGGCGACGAGACCCTCGCGGTCGACCTGCTGAACTCCCTGCTGCTGGAGTTCCCGGTCAGCCCGCAGATCTCCGGCCACGACTTCCGTGACGACGACGGCCGCCCGCTGTGGCACATGCACCTCGCCGACCACCCGTCCAACGCGACCGCCGGCTATGCCGCCATCGCCGCGATGGGCCTGGCCTTCCACCTCACCGAGTTCGGCGTCGACCGCCTCGGTCTGTGCGAGGCGGCGCCGTGCCGCAACGCCTACCTGGACACCTCGACCAACCGCTCCCGCCGCTACTGCTCCGACCGCTGCGCCACCCGCGCCAACGTGGCCGCCTACCGCGCCCGCAAACGCCTGGAGGCCGACCGGCCGGAGAGGGAGAGCACGGGCCGGGCCGAGGACAGCACCCAGCCGGCCACGGCCAGCGGTGAACGCCTCCCGGAGCCGCGCGGCCGGTAGCGGAAGCGGACCCGGCCGAGCACCAGCTCGTCCGGCACCACCCCGTAGTCGGTGCTGTCGCCGCCCGCGAACCTGTTGTCCCCGAGCACCCACCATCCTCCGTCGCGCCGCTCGGCGGCCCGCTTGACGACGAGCAGGTCCTGCTGGAACGGATGCCGCAGCACGATCACGTCCCCGCTCTTCACCCGGGCCCCGTAGTGCACCAGGAGCCGGTCCCCGTGGTGCAGCGTGGGCACCATGGACGGCCCGGTCACCTCGGCCACCCCGAAGGGCAGCGGCGCCCTCGCCCGTTCGGCGTCCTGCGACAGCTCCGGCATCACCCGGCACCTCCCCGGTTCGTCCTCCACCAGTCTCAGTCTCACCCCGGACTTTTGTCCTAAGCCCGCGGGGGCACCCGCGAAAAGCCGTCCGCCACGGAGTAATGTCCAGTGTGAGAAGACGATCACGAGGAAGGAAACGCTCCATGCTTTCCCGCCTGTTTGCCCCCAAGGTCAAGGTCAGCGCCCACTGCGACCTGCCCTGCGGCGTGTACGACCCGGCCCAGGCCCGCATCGAGGCGGAGTCGGTGAAGGCCGTCCAGGAGAAGATGGCCGGCAACGACGACCCGCACTTCCAGGCCCGCGCCACGGTCATCAAGGAGCAGCGCGCCGAGCTGGCGAAGCACCACGTCTCCGTGCTGTGGAGCGACTACTTCAAGCCCCCGCACTTCGAGAAGTACCCGGAGCTGCATCAGCTGGTCAACGACACCCTGAAGGCCCTCTCGGCCGCCAAGGCGTCGACGGACCCGGCGACCGGCCAGAAGGCCCTGGACTACATCGCCCAGGTCGACAAGATCTTCTGGGAGACGAAGAAGGCCTGATCCGCGCCACGACCGGCGATCGGTGCACCATCGCGGGTCCGCGGACATCCCGAAGGGTCCCGTGCCGCATCGTGCGGCCGGGGCCCTTCGGCGTCTGCCGGACGGCTCCCCTGTCACACGGCCGTGGGAGGCTGGACGGATGGAGCTGGAGGATCTGGTGCGGTTGCGGCGGGCCCGGGACCGGATGGACCGGGAGTACGCCGAGCCGCTCGATGTCGCGGAGCTGGCGCGGACCGCGTTGATGTCGGCCGGGCACTTCCAGCGGAGTTTCCGGGCGGCGTACGGACAGACGCCGTACGCCTATCTGATGACCCGGCGTATCGAGCGGGCCAAGGCGTTGCTGCGGCGGGGGGATCTCTCGGTGACGGAGGTGTGCCTCGCGGTGGGGTGCACGTCGCTGGGGTCGTTCAGCTCGCGGTTCACCGAGCTGGTCGGGGAGACGCCGAGCGCGTACCGGGCGCGGTCGCACGAGGAGAGCGCGGTCATTCCGCCGTGCGTGGCGCGGATGTACACCCGGCCTGTCCGGGGCAAGCCGCGGGTCGATCCGAGCGAAACCTTTTAGCGTGGGTCCATGGACACAGGAAACGATGTACGGCTCGCGCAGTGTTTCATCGCCGTCGACGACCACGACAAGGCGCTGGCCTTCTACCGTGACGTGCTGGGGCTCGAGGTCCGTAACGACGTGGGGTTCGAGGGGATGCGCTGGGTGACGGTCGCCTCGCCGGAGCAGCCGGACGTGGAGATCGTCCTGGAGCCGCCCGCCGCGAACCCGGACGCCTCCCCCGGCGACCGGCAGGCGATGGCCGAGCTGCTGGCCAAGGGCATGCTGCGCGGGGTCAACTTCACCACCACCGACTGCGACGCCCTCTTCGAGCGCGTCCGTGAGGCCGGTGTGGATGTGCTCCAGGAGCCGGTGGACCAGCCGTACGGGGTACGTGACTGCGCGTTCCGCGACCCGGCCGGGAACATGCTGCGCTTCATGGAACGGCCCCGTCGGTGAACGTCCGCTGGACGTACGCGTTCATCGACCGGCCGGCTTCCGGGGCCGGTCGGGCGGGTGGGTTCTGGACGGCTGTCACGGGGACGCGGCTGTCCGAACCCAGCGGTGATCACGGGGAGTTCACGACCCTGCTGGCGGAGGGTGCGGACGCCTGCGTGGGGATGCAGCGGATCGTGTCCGGGCCGGGCGGCGCTCATCTCGACTTCTCCGTGGACGACATACCGGGGTTCGTCGCGCACGCGTCGCGGCTGGGCGCGGAGACGGTCGCCGAGCACGAGGGGTGGGCCGTACTGCGGTCCCCGGCGGGGCAGCCGTTCTGTGCGTTGCCCTGGCGCGGGGAGTCGGTGCGGCCGCCCGTCACCTACGGCAGCCGCCTCGACCAGGTGTGCCTCGATGTCCCGCCGTCCGCGTACGACGCCGAAGTCGCCTTCTGGAGCGAGCTGTTGTCCGACTGGGACTCCGTACCCGGTTCGCTCCCGGAGTTCCATGTGGTCAAGCCGCCGGCCGGGCTGCCCGTGCGCATCCTGCTCCAGCGGCTGGCGGCGGAGCGGCCGGTCTCCGCGCATCTGGACCTCGCCTGCGCCGACATCCGTGCCACCCGGACGCGGCACGAGGAGTCCGGCGCCGTGTTCGTGGCCGCGTTCGGCCACTGGACGGTGATGCGGGACCCGGCGGGCGGTACGTACTGTCTGACGGGCCGGGATCCGGATACGGGCGGCCTTCCGCGCCGGGCAGGTCCCTGACCCGGGCAGGCGGTGGCGATCACGCCGTCCTCGGCGTCCGGCGGGATCTCGGGGACCGGGCAGCGCGGGAGGGGGGCGGCCGGGCTCGGGTCCGTCCGCTCCCAGACCAGCGGCGCCGCAGGTTCCGTCTCCTCCTGCAGCCACAGGATCAGTCCGCCCCCGACGATCACGACGGCCGTCCAGATGCCCACGCCCCAACGCCATGCCATGCGACCACGCTAGCGCTCGGTGGCGGCCGCTTCCGTGGGCGCGGGTTCCTCCGCCTCGAGGTCCGGCGACTTCTCGCACTTCGGGTTGTGGCAGGGGCCGTGCTCCCACACCGGCACCCATGCGCCGAGCGTCTTGTGGCGCCGGACCACCGTCTCCACAGGCTGTCCGCAGGCGGGACAGACGGGCTGTTCACTGTCCATGCCCTCAGGGTAGGCCCGGAGCCGGTTCAGCGCTTCCTGCTGTACGTCCGCACCAGCGCGCCGTTGCCGAACGTGCGCACCGACTCCAGCGCGAACTGCGTGATCGAGAAGCCGGCGGCGAACATCGGCATGCCGGAGCCCTGCACGATGGGATAGGTCTTGATGATCAGCTCGTCGATCTCGTCGAGCAGTTCGCCGGCGATCTCCGCCCCGCCGCACAGATAGACGCCGTACGCGCTGTCCTCCGCCTTCAGCGCGCGCACCCGGCCGGGCAGATCGTCCGCGATGATCTCGACATTGGGGTCGGGCGACTCCCCGAGCGTGCGGGAGGCGACGTATTCGCGCAGGTGGGCGTAGGGGCTGGTGACGCCCTCCCGCAGCGCCAGGTCGTAGCTGGCCCGGCCCTGGACGATCGTGTCGAACCGCTTGTTCGGCAGGTGGTCGATGTTCATCTGCCGGCGGCCGGGGGTCGGGATCGTCTCGGGGTACTCCGCCGCGAGGAACCCGAAGAACTCCTCGTCGACGAAGGCGAACATCGCCGACGCGTCACCCTGCGGGTCGCCGATGAACCCGTCGATGGAGCAGGCGATGTAGTACGTGAGCTTGCGCAACGCGGTCTCTTTCCGTGGACTGCCCTTCCGAACAACTCCATTTGTAGTACTCCAACTGTAGTGGTGCAAGGGGATTCATCGGTTCGAGGGCAAGTGGGTGAGGAGGTTCCGCATAGCGGGGGCCCGGCGGTCAGGGCTTGTGGTGGACGCGGCCCGTCGTCGCACGGCGGACCCTACGGATGTGCCGTACACCCGGTCAGACAAGCGATCGCCGCGGTACGGCGGGGCGTCCGCTCGGGTCGGAAGGTCCCGCATACGTCCCGGGGCACGGACCGGAGAGGTCCCTGTTCTCGTCGTTCAGCCCGCCCGATCGGGTACGGGCAGCACGGCCCTGGTGGCCCCCGCGGGCCACACGATCTCCACGGGGACACCTCGTGCGCGGGCGTAGGTCACCAGGTGGGCGGTGGCGTCGCGGCCGTCGGACGGGGAACCGTCCCAGACGGCCAGAAGGAGGCGGCTGGAGGCGACCAGCCGCTCGTCCGCGCCGATGCAGGAGTCGCGGTCCATCGGGTCGTAGGCCAGCAGGCGCACCCGGTCGGCGAGGGTCAGCAGTTCACCGGTCGCCCTCCGGTCCCCCGGGGGCGGCATGGCGGGCATCCCGGTACGCGTGGGGATCACCAGGGCCAGCGGCCATCCCGCCGCCCGCGCGGCCCGGCCGAACGCCAGGGGTGTTCCCGCGCCGGTCCGCACCATGGCCCTGACCGGGGCGAGCCATCGCCCCAGCCGGGTCCGCAGCGCGAACTCCACCAGCGGGAGCGTGTCCGGGGCCAGATCCGCGTGCCCCACCACCGCGATGTTCCCGCCCGTCCCGCTGTCGTCGTCCTCCGCTGTCCTCATACTCACCCGCCGGCCTCGTCGTCCGACACCCGCCGGGTCCCTCGATGCGGGCGACGGGCGCTACCGCGAGCCAGTGAACTCCGGGCGGGCGCCGACGGGCAGGGCCGAAGGTCCCTTTCGAGGTCCCGGACCTCCGGCGGCCTGCCGGCCCGTCAGCCGGTGGTGCGGGGTTCGCGCCACATGGGCCACATGTGCGGGCCGTCCGGGAGGGCCAGCGGCTCACGGGCCGGCTCGAAGCCGAGGCGCCGGTACAGCCGGACGCTGCGTTCGCTGCTCGCCTCCAGATACGCCGCCAGCCCGTCCCGGTCGCAGCGGTCGAGGACGGAGCCGATCAGCGCGGTACCGAGCCCCTCGCCCTGCCGGCCGGGTGCCACACCGATCATCCACAGGTACTCGTGGGCCCGCCCCGCAGGATGAATGCCCGCGGTGAGCCTGCCGATCAGCTCCACGCGCTCGTTCTCCGGATCGACGGTCCGGCGCATCCGCGCGAACTCGTCGCTCTCCGGCTGTTCCCCGCCGTGCGCCGGATCGTGTGCCGGTACGGACAGCCAGAGCGCGCACGCCGAGCCGTCCTCGGCGAGGTCGACCCGCCCCTCGGCGAGCACGACGTCGGTGAACGCGGCCATGAGCCGGTGGTGTGTCGTACGGCGGTACTCCTCGCCGGGGAACACCCAGCCGCTGACCGGGTCGTCCTGGAACGCCTCGTCCAGCAGCCGGACGATCAGCTCCCGGTCCCCGTCCCCAGCCGTCCGGATCGCCACACCCATGTCCGCCCCTTCGCCTCAACCGTCGTCGAACGTACGGACGTTGAGCCTAGTGCGGGGTCGGCTGGGAGACGGCGGGTCCCGCACACCGTGGGGAAGTGCGGGACCCGCCGGCCGGAGCCACGGGGACCGTGCGGAGTCAGGGGCCGCACGGCACACCGTGGTTCCGGGACCGGGGAGACGGCCGGCGGGCCGTCAGGTACTGCGCCGGGTCACGAACTCGGCCAGGGCAAGGAGGCCGCCCGCCCGCTCCGGGTCGGGCACCGCGCGGGCCACCTCCTGCATGGCCCGGGCCATACGGTCGGCCGCCTGGGTCTGCGCCCAGTCCCTGCCGCCCGCCCGCTCCACGGCCAGGGCCATCCGGTCCAGGTCCTCCCCCTGCTGACGCGGGACCGCGTACAGGGCGGCGAGTTCCGCGGCCTGCGGGGTACCGGAGGTGAGCGCCGCGACGACCGGCAGCGACTTCTTGCGGGCGGCCAGGTCCGCGCCGGCCGGTTTGCCGGTGTGCCGGGGGTCACCCCATATGCCGATCACGTCGTCGATGAGCTGGAACGCCAGTCCCGCCTCCCGGCCGAACGCGTCCATCGCCGTCACGTCCGCGTCGCCGGCGTCCGCGTACAGCGCCCCGATCGCGCAGGCGCAGCCCAGCAGCGCGCCGGTCTTGGCCTCGGCCATGGCGAGGGTCTCGGCGAGGGTGACCTCGCCGGGGCCCCGCTGCTCCATGGCCGTGTCGGAGTGCTGCCCCGCGCACAGTTCGATGACGCAGTCGGCGAGCCGGGCGGCCGCCGCCGAGGCCGCCGGATGGGGGTCCTCGGCGAGCAGTCGCAGGGCCAGCGCCTGAAGGGCGTCCCCGGCGAGGATCGCGTCGGCGTCCCCGAACACCGTCCACGCGGTGGGGCGGTGACGGCGCGTCGCGTCCCGGTCCATCACGTCGTCGTGCAACAGCGTGAAGTTGTGGACCAGTTCCACGGCGGCCGCCGCCCGGACCGCGGCCGCGCGGGCCGCGGACCCGCCCAGGGCGGACGCCGCGGCGAGCACCAGACCGGGACGGATCGCCTTGCCCGAACCACCCCCGGCCGGAGTGCCGTCGGCCTGTTCCCAGCCGAAGTGGTAGAGCGCAACGCGGCGCATCGGGGCGGGCAGCGAATCCATGGCGGCCCGCAGCACCGGGTCGACCGCGGCCCGCGCCCGCTCCAGCAGCATCGCCGCCTCGTGCCCGTCACCGGGCCGCTGCTCCGGTACCGCCGGTGTGTCGGCCGTGCTGTGCGTCGTAAGCCCCGTCTTCGGCTCCGTGATGGACTCCGTCATCGGCTTCCCCCTGGGACCGGCTCGCTGGAGGAACGGAGGGATGGCGCTTCCGCACCCTTCGAGCGCGTACCCCCCTGATGTACCCGCCCCGACGGGCGGGGACACGGCGTGCGGTGCGGGAGCGGGCCGGGAGTCACCGCCAACGGCCGATCTCGACGTTCTCCAGGACGCCGAGCGCGTCCGGGACCAGGACCGCGGCCGAGTGGTAGGCCGTGACCAGGTACTTGATGATGGCCTGTTCGTTGATGCCCATGAACCGCACGGACAGACCCGGCTCGATCTCGTCGGGGATGCCGGCGGCCCGCAGCCCGATGACGCCCTGGTCCTCCTCCCCGGTACGCAGGGCGATGATGGAGGTCGTACGGGCCTCGGTCACCGGGATCTTGTTGCACGGGTAGAGGGGCACACCCCGCCAGGTGGGGATGCGGTTGCCGCCCATGTCGACGGTCTCCGGCACGAGTCCCCGCTTGTTGAGCTCACGCCCGAACGCGGCGATCGCGCGGGGGTGGGCGAGCAGCATCCTGGTCCCGCGCCGCCTGCTGAGCAGTTCGTCCAGGTCGTCGGGGCTCGGTACGCCGGCGTGCGGCTGGATCCGCTGGTCGTACTCGCAGTTGTGGAGCAGGCCGAAGTCGCGGTTGTTGACGAGTTCGTGCTCCTGGCGCTCCCTCAGCGCCTCGACGGTCAGCCTGATCTGCTGTTCCGTCTGGTTCATGGGCTGGTTGTAGAGGTCGGCCACGCGGGTGTGGATGCGCAGCACGGTCTGGGCGACGCTGAGTTCGTACTCGCGGGGCCTGGCCTCGTAGTCGACGAAGGTGTGCGGGATGTCCGGCTCGCCGCTGTGGCCGGCGGCGAGGTCGATCTCCTTCTCACCGAACTTGTTGGTGCGCTGCCCGGGGACCGTGAGCGGCCGGCGCAGGTGGTCGCGCAGGCTCTCCGACCGCTCGGCGACCTGCTGGACGGCGTCCCGCGGCAGCACCAGCACGGTGCAGGCGGTGAGGGTGCGGGCGGTGTACTCCCAGATGGCGTCGTCGCTCAGCAGCGCCTGCTCGCCGAAGTAGGCGCCGCCGGCGAGGACTCCGAGGGACTCGTCCTCGCCGTAGGGGCCGGTGCCGACGCGCTCCACCCTGCCGTGCGCCAGCAGGTACACCTCGTCGGCCGGACTGCCGAAGGAGGCGATGACCTGGCCGGCCTCGATCTCCCGCTGCCGGCAGCGGGCGGCCAGCTCGGTCAGCACCTCCTCGTCCTCGTAGGACCGCAGCACCGGCAGCTCGCCCAGTTCCGCCGGGATGATCTCGACGCGGTCGCCGGTCTTGACGAACGTCATCCGGCCATCCCCGACGGCGTAGGTGAGCCGCCTGTTGACACGGTATGTACCGCCCTGTACGTCGACCCAGGGCAGCATGCGCAGCAGCCAGCGGGAACTGATCTCCTGCATCTGCGGCACGGACTTGGTCGTGGTGGCCAGGTTCCGCGCCGCCGCGGTGCCGAGGCTCTGCTGCTGCCCGGCCTGCTCCGCGCCGACCTGTTCGCCTACCGACATAGAGAATCGCCCTCCCCAATGGTGATCCCACTCCCGGCCGCGCCGGGGGTGGCCTTGCGCGATCAAGCCTTCCTCACGCAGCGTGCGCGCACCATTACACGATCGAGCGGGGTTGGATCTTGGGAGAGCTGGGCAGAGATGGGCGCTTGCCTCAACGGCGGCGGAGCGGAAGAAGATTGTCCGGATCGGCTCGCACAGAAGACTGACAAGTAGTTGAGCCCGCTCCATTTAGGTATACGCCGGGGTAGCAGGCGGTTGCGAACGGCGGCCGCCGCCCGGCACGAAGGAGGGCGGTCATGGCCCCACCCATGTCCGCGAGCGCGTTCCTGCGCGCTCTCAAGGCGGAAGGACTCACCGTCGTCGAGGTCGGCGACTGGCGCGACCACAACCGCAACCACAAGGGCCCCTGGGGCCCGGTCCACGGCGTGATGATCCACCACACGGTGACCAAGGGCAGCGCCCGCACGGTCGACATCTGCCGCAAGGGCTACGAGGGGCTGCCCGGGCCCCTGTGCCACGGCGTCATCACCAAGGACGGCCGGGTCCACCTCGTCGGCTACGGCAGGGCCAACCACGCGGGGCTCGGCGACGACGACGTGCTCCGCGCGGTGATCGCCGAGAAGGGGCTGCCGACGGACAACGAGGCGAACACCGACGGCAACCGGCACTTCTACGGCTTCGAGTGCGAGAACCTGGGCGACGGCGACGACCCCTGGCCGGCGGCGCAGCTGGAGGCCATCGAGAAGGCGGCGGCCGCCGTGTGCCGGTACCACGGCTGGAACGAGCGGTCGGTGATCGGGCACAGGGAGTGGCAGCCGGGGAAGGTGGACCCGCGCGGATTCACGATGGGCTCGATGAGGAAACGCATCGGCGACCGGCTGAAGTGACGGGCGGGCGCGACGGCGCACGGCCCGGGCGGCGACAACCCGTTGGAAACTGTCGTTCGCTCCCCTGGGGCTCCGGACGGCCCGCTCCTAGCGTGGTGAACCGTCCCCGTCGGTCCCAGGAAAAGGCCCAGTCATGCAGTACGTCGCCCCGGTCGGCATCGGTCTCCTCTACGCCCTGCTGATGTCCCTCGTCCGCGAACCGCACCGGCGGCGCCTGAACGCGATCATGGTCGCCGGTGCGGGCGCCGCCTATCTCAGCGGCGGCGGGCTGGGCGGCTGGGAGTTCGCCTTCACGGCGCTGGTCACCTATGTCGCCTTCCGCGGTCTGGACTCCTGGACGTTCATCGGCGTCGGCTGGCTGCTGCACACCGCGTGGGACGTCGTCCACCACCTCAAGGGCAACCCGATCATCCCGTTCGCCCACACCTCGTCCCTGGGCTGCGCGATCTGCGACCCGGTGATCGCGCTGTGGTGCCTACGGGGCGGCCCCTCCCTGATCGGCATGGTGCGAGGGCGCCGCCGGGGCCGCGAGGAGGCGCGGGCGACAATGGTCCTGTGACCGGCTCCGACACCCCCGACCCCCGCGGCGCCCTCGCGGGCCTGCGTCCGCGGCTGCCGTCCGTGCTGCAGGAGGTCGTGGACGAGCGGTTCGAGCGGCGCGGGATACGGCTGCTGCTGAAGCGGGACGATCTGATCCACCCCGAGCTGGTCGGCAACAAGTGGCGCAAGCTCGCGCCGAACCTCGCCGGGGCGGCCGGGCGGACCGTGCTCACCTTCGGCGGCGCGTACTCCAACCATCTGCGGGCCACCGCCGCCGCCGGCCGCCTCCTCGGTCTGCGCACGGTCGGCGTGGTGCGCGGGCAGGAACTCGCCGGCCGCCCGCTCAACCCCTCGCTGGCCCGGTGCGCGGCCGACGGTATGCGGCTGTGCTTCGTCGACCGGTCGGTGTACCGCCGCAAGCACGAGCCGGAGACTTTGGCGGCCGTGCTCCGCGCGGCGGACGCCGAGGACGCGTACGTCGTGCCCGAGGGCGGCAGCAACGCCGCAGCCGTACGCGGCTGCCGGGCGCTCGGGGAGGAACTGGCCGGCCGCGCCGACGTGGTGACGGTGCCCTGCGGCACCGGCGGCACGCTCGCCGGACTGGCCGCCGGGCTCGGCGACGGCACCCGCGCGCTGGGCGTACCCGTGCTGAAGGGCGGTTTCCTGGGCGCGGAGATACGGGCCCTGCAGACGGCGGCGTTCGGCGGTCCGCGCGGCGACTGGAGCCTCGACGACCGCTTCCACTTCGGCGGATACGCCCGTACCACCCCGGAACTCGACGCGTTCGCCGAGGACTTCGAACGCCGCCACGGCATCCCGGTCGAACGTCTCTATGTCGCCAAGTCGCTCTACGCCCTTGTCGCCCTGGCGGAGGAAAACGCGTTCCCGCGCGGGAGCACGCTCGCCGCGGTGATCACCGGGCGGCCGTTCCCGTGAGCGGCTACGTCGCCTCCCGGTAGGCCGCCGCCTCCTCCAGGTCCAGGCGGCGCAGCAGGGTGCGGAGCATCTCGTCGTCGATGTAGCGGGCGTCGCGCAGCCGGACGAAGACCTCGCGCTCCGCGCTGATCATCTCCCGGGACAGCCGCCGGTAGGTGTCGTCCACCGACTCCCCGGTGACCGGGTTGACCTGCCCGAGCCGTTCCCAGACGGCGTTGCGGCGGCGTTCCAGGACGCTGCGCAGCCGTTCGGCGAGCGGTGCGGGCAGCGCGTTGCGCTCGTCGGCCAGGAGTTCGTCCAGTCGCTCCTCCGCGGTCCGGGAGGCCTGCGCCTGGGCGTTGGCCTCGGCCAGCGTCTCGGCCCGTGCGTCGCGTCCGGGGAGCTTCAGGATCCGGATCAGCGGGGGCAGTGTCAGGCCCTGCACGACCAGGGTGCCGATGACGGTGGTGAAGGTCAGGAAGAGCAGCAGGTTGCGCTGCGGGAAGTTCTCGCTCTCGGCGGTGACCGGGATCGAGAAGGCGATGGCCAGCGAGACCACGCCGCGCATGCCGGCCCACGCGATGACGAACGGCGCCTTCCAGCCGGGTCTCCCCTCGCGTTCCCGGATCCTCGCCGACAGCAGCGGCGGCAGCCAGGTCGCCGGGTACACCCAGACGAACCGGACGACGACGACCACCGCGAACACGGCGACCGCGTACCAGGCGGCGTCGACGCCCTCGTACTCGCCGAGCCCCTTCAGGACCACGGGGAGCTGCAGTCCGATCAGCGCGAACACCGCGGACTCCAGGACGAACGCGACCATCTTCCACACCGCGTCCTCCTGGAGACGCGTGGCGAAGTCGACCTCCCACGCGCGGTGTCCCAGGTAGAGCGCGACGACCACGACGGCGATGACACCGGAGGCGTGCACCTGCTCGGCGGCGGCGTACGCGGCGAACGGGATCAGCAGGGAGAGCGTGTTCTGCAGCAGCGCCTCCTTCACGTGGACGCGCAGCCAGTGCAGCGGCGCCATCAGCACCAGGCCGACCGCGACACCGCCGACCGCCGCGAGCAGGAACTCGCCGACTCCCCCGGCCCAGGTGGCGCCCTCGCCGACCGCGGCCGCCACGGCGACCCGGAACGCGGTGATCGCGGTGGCGTCGTTCAGGAGGGACTCGCCCTGGAGGATGGTGGTGATCCGGGACGGCAGGCCGACCCTGCGCGCCACCGCCGTCGCCGCGACGGCGTCCGGCGGGGCCACCACGGCGCCGAAGACCAGCGCCGCGGTGAGCGGCAGGCCCGGCACGATCAGATACAGCACCCAGCCGACGGCGAACGTCGCGAACAGCACGTACCCCACCGACAGCAGCGCCACCGGACGCAGCTGGGCCCGCAGGTCGAGGTAGGAGCTGTCGGTGGCGGCCGTGTGCAGCAGCGGGGGGAGGATGAGCGGCAGGACGATGTGCGGATCGAGCGTGTACTCGGGCACGCCGGGGAGGTAGCTCACCGCCAGCCCGGCGGCGACGAGCAGCAGCGGGGGCGGCACCGGGGTGCGCCGCGCGGCCGCGGCGATCGCGGCGCTGCCCGCCACCAGCAACAGCAGGGGCATCACATCCATGTCGGGCCCACCCTCGTTTTTCCGCGCGACTCCCCGCGCGGGCGTCGTAATCTGGCAATCATGAAACAGTGCACGCACGCCGACGCGCTGCCGCACCCGGAACCCGTCCCGCTCGGTGAGACGTGTCCGGAGTGCCTGCGGGACGGCACGGATCCGGTGCAGCTGCGCCTCTGCCTCACCTGCGGTCACGTCGGGTGCTGCGACTCCTCGCCGAACCGGCACGCCACGGAGCACCACAGGGAAACCGGCCATCCCGTGATGCGGACCCATGAGCCCGGCGAGGACTGGCGCTGGTGCTTCGTGGACCACGTACTGGTGTGACCCGGCGTGACTCCGGTGCCGGACGGTTCGACCGTCTGACGTCTGGGTACGTCAATGCGGCGCGCGCTCTTCCCATTTGGGAGCCGCAGACCCCTAGCCACGGAGCGTATTCATAGTTTTACTATGAGTGACAGCCCGGCTCGGGGTCCCGGGGACAGGACCGTCAAGAGCGCGATAGCGTCACCGCTGAACCACGTAGCGCGTTACCCGGGGGCGAACCAGGCCCTGAAACGCTTGTACCACCTTGGAGGTGAGGGTGTCCCAGATCGCAGGCGAGCCCGCGACCCAGGACTTCGTGGAAGTCCGGCTGCCGGCCGCGGGGGCCTACCTGTCGGTGCTGCGTACGGCCACGGCCGGCCTCGCGGCCCGTTTGGACTTCACCCTCGACGAGATCGAGGACCTGCGCATCGCGGTCGACGAGGCCTGCGCGATCCTGCTCCAGCAGGCCGTGCCGGGTTCGGTGCTCAGCTGTGTCTTCCGGCTCGTCGACGACTCGCTCGAGGTGACCGTCTCGGCGCCGACCACGGACGGTCACGCACCGTCACGGGACACCTTCGCCTGGACCGTGCTGTCCGCGCTCGCGGGCAAGGTCTCCTCCGCCGTGGACGAGGACAAGACCGTGTCGATCAGCCTCTACAAACAGCGCGGCGCGGGACCCGGGCCGGCGTGAGGAGCGAGGACGGGCCGGTGCGGGACGAAGAACGCGGCACACGGGAGCTGCCGGCCGAGCGGATGCCGGACGGCATCGACGGCATCCCCGAGCAGGCCCGGCCGCATCCGGTGGACGACTCCGCGGAGGCCGGCCCGCCGGGCGGCGGGCAGCCCGGCGGCGCCGTGCGGAGCGCATCCGCGGCCGGACCGGCCGGGGCCGCTCCCGGCCGAGGGGGCGCTCCCGCCGAGGCCAGGCCGGCGGCGGGGGACGAGGCGAGCGCTCGGGGAAGGGCGACGGGCGGGACGATGAGCGAGCACGAGCGACACGCCGAGGACGAGGGGCCGCGGGCGCCCGCCGCGCGGGGCGCGCGGAGCACCCCCGGCGCCCAGGGCGGGCACGCGCACCACAACCCGCAGGACCGCAGCGGGGCGCGGGCCATGTTCATCGAGCTGCGCACACTGCAGGACACCACTCCCGAGTACGCGGAGCTGCGCAACCGGCTGGTGCGCATGCACCTGCCGCTGGTGGAGCATCTCGCCCGACGCTTCCGCAACCGCGGTGAGCCGCTGGACGACCTCACCCAGGTCGCCACCATCGGCCTGATCAAGTCGGTCGACCGGTTCGACCCCGACCGGGGCGTGGAGTTCTCGACGTACGCGACCCCGACGGTCGTCGGCGAGATCAAGCGGCACTTCCGCGACAAGGGCTGGGCGGTGCGCGTGCCGCGCCGTCTCCAGGAGCTGCGGCTGGCGCTGACCACGGCCACGGCGGAGCTGTCCCAGCTGCACGGCCGCTCGCCCACGGTGCACGAGCTGGCCGAGAAGCTGGCCATCTCCGAGGAGGAGGTCCTGGAGGGCCTGGAGTCCGCGAACGCGTACTCCACGCTGTCCCTGGACGTCCCCGACACGGACGACGAGTCGCCGGCGGTCGCCGACACCCTGGGCGCCGAGGACGAGGCGCTGGAGGGCGTGGAGTACCGGGAGTCGCTCAAGCCGCTGCTGGAGGACCTCCCGCCGCGCGAGAAGCGCATCCTGCTGCTGCGCTTCTTCGGCAACATGACCCAGTCGCAGATCGCCCAGGAGGTCGGCATCTCGCAGATGCACGTCTCCCGGCTGCTGGCTCGCACCCTTGCCCAGCTGCGGGAGAAGCTGCTCGTGGAGGAGTGAGCGGGCCGGGGCCGCTACTTCTCGGCGCGCCCGGGTCCCCGGATGCCGAGGGCCCGGGTCGTCTCGGGGTTGATCAGCAGCACGAGCGCGGTGACGGCGACGACGGCGAGGACGATCCCGGCGGGGATGGCCACGCTGTCGGAGCGGAGCAGGTTGTAGGCCACCGGCAGTGCGATGATCTGCGTGATGACGGCGGGGCCGCGGCTCCAGCTCCGCAGTCCGAACAGCCCGCGCGCGGCGAGCAGCGGGAGCAGGGCGAGGACGATCAGCGTCACCCCGCCGGTGACGGCCTGCCGCCGGTCGTCCGGTTCACCCGTGAGGGCGAGGACCGACATCCACACGCCTCCGGCCACGAGCGCGGCCCCCTCCAGGGCGGCCAGCGCGGCGGCGTACGTCAGCCGGCGCGGGCGGGGCCCGGTGGCGTCCGGTGTGGTGGTGGGGGTCTGCTCACTGCTCACCCCTGAAGGGTAGCCCTCGCCGCGGGCACCGTCCGTGCCGAGGTTCACGCCCCCGCGCACCGGTCCGCACGGACTCGGTCTGGGCCCGGTACCCCTGAGTAGGTACCCTGCACGTCATGCGTGCACTTCTCGTGGTCAACCCGGCGGCAACCACCACCAGTGCGCGCACGCGCGATGTGCTGATCCACGCGCTCGCCAGCGAGATGAAGCTGGAGGCGGTCACCACCGAGTACCGCGGCCACGGGCGCGACCTGGGCCGGCAGGCCGCGGAGAGCGACGACATAGACCTCGTGGTGGCGCTCGGCGGCGACGGCACGGTCAACGAGGTCGTCAACGGTCTGCTGCACGCGGGACCCGATCCGGAGCACCTGCCCGGTCTCGCCGTGGTCCCCGGCGGCTCCACCAACGTCTTCGCCCGCGCGCTCGGTCTGCCCAACCATCCCGTGGAGGCGACCGGCGTCCTGCTGGACGCGCTGCGCGAGGGCCGTGAGCGTACGGTCGGCCTGGGGCTGACCTCCGGCACGCCGGGCTCGGACGACGAGGCCGTACCGGCCCGCTGGTTCACCTTCAACGCGGGGCTGGGCTTCGACGCCGGTGTGGTCGGCCGGGTGGAGCAGCAGCGGGAGCGCGGCAGGAAGTCGACCCACGCGCTGTACATGCGCCAGGTCGTCCGTCAGCTGCTCGGCGACCCGCACCGCCGGCGCGGGGTGATCACCCTGGAGCACCCGGGCGACGAACCGGTCACCGATCTGGCGCTGTCCATAGTCTCGAACACGTCGCCGTGGACGTTTCTCGGCAATCGCCCGATCTACGCGTCGCCTAAGGCCTCGTTCGATACCGGCCTCGACCTCTTCGGTCTCAGCCGCATGTCCACCGGCGCGGTTGCCCGGTATGGCACGCAGTTGCTCACTTCGTCCCCGGAGCGCGGACCCCATGGGAGGCATGTGGTCTCCCGGCACGATCTGACACGCTTCACCTTGCATTCGAAGGTGCCGCTGCCCCTCCAGATGGACGGTGACCACCTGGGGCTGCGAACCAGCGTGACGTTCACAGGCGTACGCCGTGCACTGCGTGTGATTGTGTGAGCAGAAAGGGCCAAAGTCCTTGCAGTCGAACGTTTAGGCCAGGATCCACCCCATGGAAGTACGGCTGTGACCTAGTCGACACCGAAGAATCAAAAAAAACTTTCCGGAAGGGGTTGTATCCGCCGCCGAGGTTTGCGAGTCTCTTCTTGGCGATCGGGACGGCCCGCAAGACCGGCCTCCACAGATCACCGGAACCCCTCTTCACATCCAAGGACCACGCCAGCGAACCTGGCGGTCGGCCCTTCCCTTGTTGAGGGATTCGTGAAAGCGTTCACATTCACAAGCAATCGCATTACATACCTAGGAGAGGTAGCAGCCATGGACTGGCGTCACAACGCCGTTTGCCGCGAGGAAGACCCCGAGCTCTTCTTCCCCATCGGCAACACCGGTCCTGCGCTGCTGCAGATCGAGGAAGCCAAGGCCGTCTGCCGTCGCTGCCCGGTGATCGAGAGCTGCCTTCAGTGGGCGCTCGAGTCCGGTCAGGACAGCGGCGTCTGGGGTGGTCTCAGCGAGGACGAGCGTCGCGCAATGAAGCGCCGTGCCGCCCGCAACCGGGCCCGTCAGGCCTCCGCCTGACAACCCACCCCTGCTGACAGCCTGAGCTTGGCGGCGCGTACAGCGCGTACGCATCTCCCGCCCCCGAGCCGCAGCGCGCAGTTGAGCAAGAGCCCCGGCCGCATTCAGCGGTCCGGGGCTCTTCGCCGTCTGCGCCGGCCACCGATCCGGGGCCGCCCGCTACTTGTCCGACTGCACCGGGATGTCCAGGATCACCCTGGTCCCCCGCTCCGGTGCCCTCACCATGTCGAACGTGCCGCCCAACTCGCCCTCCACCAGGGTCCGTACGATCTGCAGGCCCAGGTTGCCCGCGGTGTGCGGGTCGAATCCCTCGGGCAGCCCCACGCCGTCGTCCTGCACGGTGACCAGCAGACGGGACTCCTTCGAGGTGCCGCCGCGGACCGCCGACACCTCGACGGTGCCGGTCTCACTCTCCGTGAAGCCGTGCTCCAGGGCGTTCTGCAGCACCTCGGTCAGCACCATCGACAGCGGAGTGGCGACCTCGGCGTCGAGTATCCCGAAGCGGCCCGAGCGCCGGCCGGTGACCTTGCCCGGCGAGATCTCCGCGACCATCGCGAGCACCCGGTCGGCGATCTCGTCGAACTCCACGCGCTCGTCCAGGTTCTGGGACAGCGTCTCGTGCACGATGGCGATGGATCCCACCCGGCGCACCGCCTCCTCCAGCGCGGCACGGCCCCGCTCGGACCCGATGCGCCGGGCCTGCAGCCGCAACAGCGCCGCCACCGTCTGGAGGTTGTTCTTCACCCGGTGGTGGATCTCCCGGATGGTCGCGTCCTTGGTGATCAACTCGCGCTCGCGGCGGCGGAGTTCCGTGACGTCACGGAGCAGCACCAGCGAACCGATGCGCGTCCCCTTCGGCTTCAGCGGGATCGCCCGGAACTGGATCACCCCGTCGCGCGCCTCGATCTCGAACTCGCGCGGCGCCCAGCCGCTGGCCACCTTGACCATCGCCTCGTCCACCGGCCCGCGGGACGGCGCCAGTTCGGCGGTGGTCTGCCCGAGGTGATGCCCCACCAGGTCGGCCGCGAGACCCATCCGGTGGTACGCGGACAGGGCGTTCGGTGAGGCGTACTGGACGATGCCGTCGGCGTCGAGCCGGATCAGCCCGTCACCGACCCGGGGCGAGGCGTCCATCTCCAGCTGCTGGTTGGCGAACGGAAAGGAGCCGGCCGCGATCATCTGCGCGAGGTCGGAGGCGCTCTGCAGATAGGTGAGCTCCAGCCGGCTCGGGGTGCGCACGGTGAGCAGGTTGGTGTTGCGCGCGATCACCCCGAGGACGCGCCCCTCACGCCGTACGGGGATGGACTCGACCCGTACGGGAACCTCCTCGCGCCACTCCGGGTCTCCCTCGCGCACGATCCGGCCCTCGTCCAGGGCCGCGTCCAGCATGGGACGGCGTCCACGCGGGACGAGATGGCCGACCATGTCGTCCTGGTAGGAGGTCGGGCCGGTGTTGGGCCGCATCTGGGCGACGGAGACATAGCGGGTGCCGTCGCGGGTGGGGACCCACAGGACGAGGTCGGCGAAGGAGAGGTCGGAGAGCAGCTGCCACTCCGAGACCAGCAGATGGAGCCACTCGAGATCGGTGTCGTCGAGGGCGGTGTGCTGGCGTACGAGTTCGTTCATGGAGGGCACGTCAGCGAGCGTACCCGGGGGTCGGTGCCGCTCCCGAGAACACCCGCGGGCCGCGGCGCCTGAGAGGGACCCTCAACCCTCCTCGGCACCGCAGCCCGGAGCAACATCGGCCGTGGGGTGTGCGGTCCCGGTCGGCCGAGGGACGAGGAGCCGGGGCAGTCAGGGCAGAGAGCTCCGGTTCCTCGGTTCCGCCTTCCTGTGCGGGGAAGGCAGGCTTGTGTTTCGCCCTGCTACGCATTGTGGACTAGACCACTGTCCCTGTAAATGCGTGGAACGCCGTTCTTTGCTGTCGCCCCGCCGTCCTCCGGACGCGGGCGTCCGCGAGGCAGCCTAACCCGTACGGCCCCCGCACGGGACGGGCCGTCGCGCAATTCGGCCGCGCGGACCCCGTACCGCCTCTGTTAGATTGAGATTGGTCTAAACCACATTGCATCACCCGGACCCGCGGACCCGGGGTCCCGTCCCAGTCGAGTCCTCCTGAAGATCGGCAGGCCCACCGTGGAAGTTGTCATCGTTGCGGACGCCAAGGCGGGCGGCGAGCTCATCGCCGAGTCCATGGCGCGGCTGCTGCGGCGCAAGCCCGACGCCCTGCTGGGCGTGGCCACCGGATCGACACCGCTGCCCGTCTACCAGTCGCTGGCCACGCGGATGCGCTCCGGTGCCGTGGACGCCTCGCGGGCCCGGATCGCCCAGCTCGACGAGTACGTCGGACTGCCCGCGGAGCACCCCGAGTCCTACCGCTCGGTGCTGCGGCGCGAGGTGCTGGAGCCTCTCGGGATCGGCATGGACGCCTTCATGGGTCCCGACGGCACCGCCGACGACGTCCAGGGCGCGTGCGAGAGGTACGACAGGGAGCTGGCCGAGGCCGGCGGCGTGGATCTCCAGCTGCTCGGGATCGGCACGGACGGGCACATCGGGTTCAACGAGCCGTGCTCCTCCCTCGTCTCCCGTACCCGGATCAAGACACTCACCGAGCAGACCCGGGTGGACAACGCCCGCTTCTTCGACGGTGACATCGACCAGGTCCCGCACCACGTCATCACCCAAGGCATCGGCACCATCCTGGAGGCCCGTCACCTGGTCCTGCTGGCCACCGGCGAGGGTAAGGCGGACGCGGTCGCCGCGACCGTCGAGGGACCGGTCGCGGCGCTGTGCCCCGCGTCCGCGCTGCAGTTGCACGCGCATGCCACGGTGGTCGTCGACGAGGCCGCCGCCTCCAAGCTGAAGCTCGCCGACTACTTCCGGCACACCTACGCCAACAAGCCGGAGTGGCAGGGGATCTGACCGCCGCCCGTGGTCTGGACCAGCCCCCGCCCCAGGGGTATACAAAGGGGATCACGGAGCGTGCGGGGCACACCCCCGCCCCGAGCCGTGCCACGATGTCAGCCGCGGCCGATGGGGATGTCGGCCGCTTCGGCACCCGGAGCCGGGAAGGCAGAGCATGAGCACCGACGTCAGCAGTGCGGAGAACGAGGGTGGGACCACGGTCCGTACCGCGCGTGTGCCTAAGTACTACCGGCTGAAGAAGCATTTGCTCGACATGACGGAGACGGCCCCGCCCGGGACGCCGGTCCCGCCCGAGCGCACCCTGGCGGCGGAGTTCGACACCTCGCGCACCACCGTGCGCCAGGCGCTCCAGGAGCTGGTCGTCGAGGGGCGCCTGGAGCGCATCCAGGGCAAAGGCACCTTCGTGGCCAAGCCCAAGGTCTCCCAGGCGCTCCAGCTCACCTCGTACACCGAGGACATGCGCGCCCAGGGCCTGGAGCCCACCTCGCAGCTGCTGGACCTCGGCTACATCACGGCCGACGACCGGCTCGCCGAGCTGCTCGACATCACGGCCGGCGGACGCGTGCTGCGCATCGAGCGGCTGCGCATGGCCAACGGCGAGCCCATGGCCATCGAGACCACCCATCTGAGCGCGAAGCGCTTCCCCGCACTGCGGCGCAGCCTGACGAAGTACACGTCGCTCTACACCGCCCTCGCCGAGGTGTACGACGTCCATCTCGCGGAGGCCGAGGAGACCATCGAGACGTCCCTGGCCACCCCGCGCGAGGCCGGCCTGCTCGGCACCGACGTCGGCCTGCCGATGCTGATGCTGTCCCGGCACTCGCGGGACCGCGGCGGACTGCCGGTGGAGTGGGTGCGGTCGGTGTACCGCGGCGACCGGTACAAGTTCGTCGCGCGCCTGAAGCGCCCCCAGGACTGACCCCGGACCCGTCTCGCACTCACCTTCGACGCGTCCCGCAAAAGCGTCGAAAACGGGTGGTTGACAAGGTTTTCGTTGCTGTTGCCTCTCGGTTGCGCGGCGCCTGGGTACCGCTGTGCGGACGAGGGGTTACGGCCGGACAGTGCCCTGACCTACATTTCCGCGCACTACCGCCGGTGATCAGTGAGGGGACGGGAACCGTCTGATGTCACAAGCCCCAGAAACCAGAGAAGGGCCGGTGGTGACGCCCACCCGCGTCGTCATCGCCCTCTGTCTCGTCGCACCGTTCGTGGCCATGCTGTGGGTCGGGTCCTACGCGAAGACCGACCCGCAGTTCATCGGCATCCCGTTCTTCTACTGGTACCAGATGCTGTGGGTGCTGCTCTCCACCGTCCTGACCATGACCGCGTACAAGCTGTGGCAGCGTGACCAGCGCGCCCGCTCGGCCTCGAAGGGCGGTGCGTCGCGGTGAACGACGGCGTCAACGGCGTGGCACTCGCCGTCTTCATCTTCTTCTTCCTGCTGGTCACGGCGATGGGCTTCCTGGCCGCGCGCTGGCGCAAGGCCGAGAACGAGCACAGCCTCGACGAGTGGGGTCTGGGCGGCCGGTCCTTCGGCACCTGGGTGACCTGGTTCCTGCTCGGCGGCGACCTGTACACCGCGTACACCTTCGTGGCCGTACCGGCGGCGATCTACGCGGCGGGCGCGGCCGGCTTCTTCGCGGTGCCGTACACGATCCTGGTGTACCCGCTGATCTTCACCTTCCTGCCCCGGCTGTGGTCGGTCTCGCACAAGCACGGCTATGTGACGACGTCCGACTTCGTGCGCGGCCGGTTCGGCTCGAAGGGCCTGTCGCTGGCCGTCGCGGTCACGGGCATCCTGGCGACGATGCCGTACATCGCGCTCCAACTGGTCGGCATCCAGGCCGTGCTCGACGTGATGGGTGTCGGCGGCGGCGAGAACACCAACTGGTTCGTCAAGGACCTGCCGCTGCTGATCGCCTTCGGTGTGCTGGCGGCGTACACGTACTCGTCGGGGCTGCGGGCCCCCGCACTGATCGCGTTCGTCAAGGACACGCTGATCTACATCGTCATCGCGGTGGCGATCATCTACATCCCGATCAAGCTGGGCGGCTTCGACGAGATCTTCGCCAAGGCGAGCGAGGCGTACAGCCAGACCAACCCGGCCACGGGCGCGCCGCGCGGTGCGCTGGTACCGAGTGAGGCGGGCCAGTGGACGTACGCCACGCTGGCGCTCGGCTCCGCGCTCGCGCTGTTCATGTACCCGCACTCGATCACGGCGACGCTGTCCTCGCGCAGCCGTGAGGTGATCCGCCGCAACACCACGATCCTGCCGCTGTACTCCCTGATGCTGGGTCTGCTGGCGCTGCTCGGCTTCATGGCGATCGCGGCCGGGGTCAAGGTCAGCAACGGCCAACTGGCGATCCCCCAGCTGTTCGAGGACATGTTCCCGGACTGGTTCGCGGGCGTGGCCTTCGCGGCGATCGGCATCGGCGCGCTGGTGCCGGCGGCGATCATGTCGATCGCGGCGGCGAACCTGTTCACCCGCAACATCTACAAGGACTTCATCAAGCCGGACGCGACGCCGAAGCAGGAGACCCAGGTCTCCAAGATCGTGTCCCTGCTGGTGAAGGTGGGCGCGCTGGTCTTCGTCCTGACCATGGACAAGACGGTCGCGATCAACTTCCAGCTGCTCGGCGGGATCTGGATCCTGCAGACCTTCCCGGCGCTGGTGGGCGGCCTGTTCACCCGCTGGTTCCACCGCTGGGCGCTGATCGGCGGCTGGGCGGTCGGCATGATCTACGGCACCGTCGCCGCGTACGGGGTGGCCTCGCCGACGCAGAAGCACTTCGGCGGATCGTCCAAGGAGATCCCGGGCATCGGCGAGATCGGCTACATCGGCCTCACCGCGTTCGTGCTCAACGTCCTGGTCACGGTCGTCCTGACGTTCGTCTTCCGGGCCGTCAAGGCGCCCGAGGGCGTCGACGAGACCCGGCCGCAGGACTACACGGCGGACGCCGGTGACGCCGGTGTCCAGGTGGAGCTTCCGCCGGCCACGGCGGGCAGTTCGCACTGACGCCGTACGTTTCGGGCAGCGGGCCGCCGGAGGAAAACCGGCGGCCCGTCGCCGTACCCGTCCGGCACACTCGGCTCATGGACATCGTCATCCGGCCGGTGGAGTCCGGCGAGCACGGGGAACTGGGCGAGATCACCGCGCGGGCCTATCTCCTGGACGGGCTGCTCGACTTCGGGGAGGACGACGCGTACCTGCACGAGCTCAGGAACGTGGCGAAGCGGGCGTCGGCCGCCGAGGTGCTCGTCGCCGTGGCGGACGGGGCGCTGCTGGGCGGGGTGACGTTCGTGCCGGGCCCCGGTCCGATGGCCGACATCGCGGGGCCGGGCGAGGCGGAGATCCGGATGCTCGCGGTCGCCCGAGCGGGCCGGGGGCGGGGTGCCGGGGAGGCCCTGGTGCGTGCCTGCGTCGACCGGGCACGGGCCGCCGAGGGGTGCGTACGGGTCGTGCTGTCGACCCAGAGCACCATGCGCGCCGCCCACCGCATCTACGAACGGCTGGGCTTCACCCGCACCCCGGAGCGCGACTGGAACCCCCTCCCGGAGCTGGACGACATCACCCTGCTCACCTACGAGCTGACACTCTGACACCTTCGCGACACAAGATATGGGGCTGCTGGCGACACCCGGCACAAGATGTATGCTCATGCTCGCTGTCGCCGCAGGGGAATCCGGTGTGAATCCGGAACTGTCCCGCAACGGTGTACCCATGCCCGCGTGGCCATGGGGGTCAGTCCGAGGACCTGCCGACAGTGCGCCCGGCCGTCCGGTCCGGGTGCCTGACGTCCGGGCCTCGCGGAATGGGCCGGTGGACGCGACGCCGTGTGCGCTCGTGTACCGCCCCCTGCGCTCTTCGAGGCCCCGTGCCGAGCGAGGGAGAGCCACACGTGACCATCGCGCCAGCCGATCCGGTTTCAGCGATCGGTGTGACCGAGGAGAGCGACGGCCCCGGTGCCGCGCTGCTGCGGATCCTGACCGAGCTGACCGCCGACCTGCCGGACGCCGACCCCGGACGGGTCGCCGCCGCCGCGCTGCGCGGCCGGTCCGCGGCCGCGGACCTGGCGGAGCTGCGGGAGCTGGCCACCGAGGCCGCGGCCGGGCTGATCTCCGAGGACCCGGCCTACTCCCGGCTCGCCGCCCGGCTGCTCACCCTCGGTATCCGTGCCGAGGCCGCCTCGCAGGGCGTCACGTCGTTCACCGGGTCCGTCGCGACCGGGCACCGCGAGGGTCTGATCGCCGACCGGACCGCCGCGTTCGTCGGGCTGCACGCCGCCCGCCTGGACGCGCTGATCGACACGGGCGCCGACGACCGCTTCGGCTACTTCGGCCTGCGCACCCTGCACAGCCGCTATCTGCTGCGGCACCCGGTCACCCGCAAGGTCGTCGAGACCCCCCAGCACTTCCTGCTGCGGGTCGCCGCCGGTCTCGCCGAGGACGACTCCGCGCGGTCGGTGGACGAGGTCGCCGCGCTGTACGCGCTGATGAGCCGCCTGGACTACCTGCCCTCCTCCCCCACCCTGTTCAACTCCGGCACCCGGCACCCCCAGATGTCGTCCTGCTACCTCCTCGACTCCCCGCTGGACGAGCTGGACTCGATCTACGACCGCTACCACCAGGTCGCCCGGCTCTCCAAGCACGCCGGCGGCATCGGCCTGTCGTACTCTCGTGTCCGCGCCCGGGGTTCGCTGATCCGCGGCACCAACGGGCACTCCAACGGCATCGTGCCGTTCCTGAAGACGCTCGACGCCTCCGTCGCCGCCGTGAACCAGGGCGGGCGGCGCAAGGGAGCCGCGGCCGTCTACCTGGAGACCTGGCACTCCGACATCGAGGAGTTCCTGGAACTGCGCGACAACACCGGTGAGGACGCCCGCCGTACGCACAATCTGAACCTCGCGCACTGGGTGCCGGACGAGTTCATGCGCCGGGTGAACGCCGACGCGCCCTGGTCGCTGTTCTCCCCGGCGGACGTGCCGGAACTCGTCGACCTGTGGGGCGGGGACTTCGACGCGGCGTACCGCGCGGCCGAGGCGAAGGGGCTGGCGCGGAAGACCCTCCCGGCCCGTGAGCTGTACGGCCGTATGATGCGCACCCTCGCGCAGACCGGCAACGCCTGGATGACCTTCAAGGACGCCGCCAACCGCACGGCCAACCAGACGGCGACGCCCGGCCACGTCGTCCACTCCTCCAACCTGTGCACGGAGATCCTCGAGGTCACCGACGACGGGGAGACCGCCGTCTGCAACCTGGGCTCGGTCAACCTCGGTGCCTTCGTGACCGGCGGGGACATCGACTGGGAGCGCCTGGACGAGACCGTCCGCACGGCCGTCACCTTCCTCGACCGGGTGGTGGACATCAACTACTACCCGACCGAGCAGGCGGGCCGCTCCAACGCCCGCTGGCGCCCGGTCGGTCTGGGCGCCATGGGTCTCCAGGACGTCTTCTTCCAGCTGCGGCTGCCGTTCGACTCGCCCGAGGCGAAGGCGCTGTCCACGAGGATCGCCGAGCGGATCATGCTCGCCGCGTACGAGACCTCCGCGGATCTCGCCGAGCGGAGCGGCCCGCTGCCCGCCTGGGAGCAGACCCGCACCGCGCGGGGCGTGCTGCACCCCGACCACTACGACACGGACCTCGTCTGGCCGGAGCGCTGGGCGGCGCTGCGCGAGCGGATCGCCGCCGTGGGGATGCGCAACGCGCTGCTCCTGGCGATCGCGCCCACCGCCACCATCGCGTCCATCGCCGGCGTGTACGAGTGCATCGAGCCGCAGGTGTCCAACCTGTTCAAGCGCGAGACGCTGTCCGGGGAGTTCCTCCAGGTCAACTCGTATCTGGTGGACGATCTGAAGCGGCTGGGCGTGTGGGACGCGCGGACGCGCGAGGCGCTGCGCGAGGCCAACGGCTCGGTGCAGGACTTCGCCTGGATCCCCGACGAGGTACGGCGGCTGTACCGCACGGCGTGGGAGATCCCGCAGCGCGGTCTGATCGACATGGCCGCTGCCCGCACCCCGTTCCTGGACCAGGCGCAGTCGCTGAACCTGTTCCTGGAGACGCCGACCATCGGCAAGCTCTCCTCGATGTACGCGTACGCGTGGAAGCAGGGCCTGAAGACCACCTATTACCTGCGCTCCCGCCCCGCCACCCGGATCGCCCGCGCGGCGGCCCGGACCACCGTCCCCGTCCCGCAGCAGGCCGACCCCGACGCGGTCGCCTGCTCCCTGGAAAACCCCGAGTCCTGCGAGGCCTGTCAGTGATGACCACCAAGAACCTGCTCGACCCCGGCTTCGAGCTGACTCTGCGCCCCATGCGCTACCCCGACTTCTACGAGCGCTACCGGGACGCCATCAAGAACACCTGGCACGTGGAGGAGGTCGACCTCCACTCGGACGTGACCGACCTCGCGAAGCTCAGCCCCGAGGAGCAGCACCTGATCGGGCGGCTGGTCGCGTTCTTCGCGACGGGCGACTCGATCGTGGCGAACAACCTGGTGCTGACCCTGTACAAGCACATCAACTCCCCCGAGGCGCGGCTGTACCTGTCCCGGCAGCTGTTCGAGGAGGCCGTGCACGTCCAGTTCTATCTGACGCTCCTCGACACCTATCTGCCCGATCCGGACGACCGGGCGGCGGCCTTCGCGGCGGTGGAGAACATCCCGTCCATCCGGGAGAAGGCCGAGTTCTGCTTCACGTGGATGGACTCGGTCGAGAAGATGGACCGGCTGGAGAGCAAGGCCGACCGGCGCCGCTTCCTGCTGAACCTGATCTGCTTCGCCGCGTGCATCGAGGGCCTGTTCTTCTACGGCGCCTTCGCCTACGTCTACTGGTTCCGCGGCCGGGGTCTGCTGCACGGTCTGGCGACCGGCACCAACTGGGTGTTCCGGGACGAGACGATGCACATGTCGTTCGCCTTCGACGTGGTCGACACCGTGCGCAAGGAGGAGCCGGAGCTGTTCGACGAGGAACTCGGGCAGCAGGTCACCGACATGCTGCGCGAGGCGGTCGAGGCGGAGCTGCAGTTCGCCCGTGACCTGTGCGGGGAGGGGCTGCCGGGCATGAACACCGAGTCGATGCGGCAGTACCTGGAGTGCGTCGCCGACCAGCGGCTGGTGCGGCTGGGCTTCGCGCCGGTGTACGGCTCGGAGAACCCGTTCTCGTTCATGGAGCTGCAGGGCGTCCAGGAGCTGACGAACTTCTTCGAGCGGCGTCCGTCCGCGTACCAGGTCGCCGTGGAGGGCACGGTCGACCTGGACGAGGACTTCTAGGGGGTGTGCCGCCCCACGTCACGCCGCGTGTGCGGTGCGGCGCGGGGCGGCGTTCTTCGCCGGGCGCGGGGCCGCCGGCGTGTCGTGGCCTGCGGCCGCGGCCCGGGCTGCCTCGGCCCGTTCGATCTGCCGGTCGATGCGCCGCTCCCGTGCGATGCCGAGCAGGGCGGGCCAGGTCATGAAGACGAACAGGCCGAGAACGGCCACCAGCGCGGTCAGTGCGTGTATCTGCGTCGTTTCCATGACACCACTGTCGCGCCGGATACTCCTTACCGGCAGTGGCAGGACTGCCGTACACCCTCGATTTACTGCCAACAACGAGGCACACTGGGGTCATGCTCCAGAACGTGGCCGCCGTCCTCCTCGACGGTGTGAACCCCTTCGAACTCGGCGTCGTCTGCGAGGTGTTCGGCGTCGACCGCAGTGACGACGGGCTGCCCGTGTACGACTTCGCCGTCGCCTCGGCCGACGGTCCCACCGTGCGCGCCAACACCGGATTCTCCCTCCAGGTCGAGCACGGCCTGCGGCGGCTGGAGACGGCGGACCTCATCGCCGTACCCGCCGGTTCCTCCTACGTCTCCCGGGAGTTCCCGCCCGAGCTGCTGGACGCCCTGCGGCGGGCGGTGGACCGGGGTGCCCGGGTGCTCAGCGTCTGCTCCGGGGTGTTCGTGCTCGCCGCCGCCGGACTGCTCGAGGGCCGCCGCGCCGCCGTCCACTGGAAGCACGCGGAGGAGCTGACCAGGCGGTACCCCCATCTGACGGTCGAACCGGACGTGCTCTACGTCGACGAGGACCCGGTGATCACCTCCGCGGGGACCGCCGCCGGCATCGACGCCTGTCTGCATCTGGTGCGCAAGGAGCAGGGCCCGGACGTCGCCAACAGGATCGCCCGGCGCATGGTGGTGCCCCCGCACCGCGACGGCGGGCAAGCCCAGTACATCGAGCGCCCGCTGCCGGAGCCCGGCGGTGACACCGTCTCCGAGGTGCTGGTGTGGATGGAGCGGCACCTCGACGAGGAGACCACCGTCGAACAGCTCGCCGCCCGCGCCCATATGTCGCCGCGTACCTTCGCCCGGCGCTTCCAGCAGGAGACCGGCACCACGCCCTACCGCTGGATCCTGCGCCAGCGGGTGCTGCTGGCACAGCGGCTGCTGGAGGCCACGGACGAGACGGTGGACGCGATCGCGGGCCGTACCGGCTTCGGCAACGCGGCGGCGCTGCGCCACCACTTCGTACGGGCCGTCGGTACGACTCCGCAGGTCTACCGGCGCACGTTCAGGGGCCCGGAGGCCGCCTGAACGTGTGCCGCGCGCCCGGTCAGCGGGGCAGTGCCCGCAGCATCAGCCGGCGCGGCCGGAGCGTGATGCCGATCCGGGGCCGGGGGTCGGAGCCGCCCGCGTGCTCGAAGCGGTGGGCGGAGGCGATCACCGCGGTGAGGAGCGTGAGTTCGGCCATCGAGAAGTGGTCGCTGGGACACTTCCGGTTGCCCACGCTGAACGGGCTCATCGCGTACTTGGGCACGTCCCCCGAGCGCTCCGGGAGCCAGCGGTCGGGGTCGAACTCCTCGTGCCGCTCGTACGACCGGCCGTCGCGCTGGACCGCGTACGGACTGTAGATGAGGTCGGCCCCCTCGGGAATACGGTATCCGCCGAGTTCCGTGTCCGTCACCGCACGGCGCGTCAATATCCATACGGCCGGATACAGCCGCAGGGTCTCCGTGACGACATTCGCGGTGTACGTCAGCTTGCGCACGTCCTCGAATGCGACCGGGCGGTCACCCACGACGGTTTTCACCTCCTCGCGGATCTTGTCGCCGAGTTCCGGGTGCTCGGTGAGAACCAGGAGGAGCGACATGACCGTGGCCCCGACGGTTTCGCTGCCGGGGGTGAGTATGGCGATGACCTGGTCGTGGATCTCCTGTTCCCCGATGGGGTCGCCATTCTCGTCCTTCGCCTCCAGCAAAGCCGTCAGCAAATCGTCCGGTTTTTGACCGCTCGCGCGTCGGTCGGCGACGATCTCGTCGACCAGGACGTGCAAATCGGCCAGCGCCCGGTTGAATTCCCGGTTGGCCGGGAGCGGCACCTTATAAAGGGGGCCGAGGGGCACCACCATGCGCTGGTACATGCCGCTGAACAGCGTGGCGAGGTCGGTGCAGATGCGGTCCGCGCGGGCGTCCATGTAGCCGCCGCGCATCAGACAGCGGGCGGCGATCCGGACGGCCACACGGAAGGACTCCGCCGTCACGTCCAGGACCTCCCCCGAGCGCCAGCGCTCCACCACCGCGTACGACTCCTCCGCCATGATCGGCCCGTACGCGGGGATCGCGTCGAGCTTGAAGGCGGGCTGGATGGTGCGCCGCTGACGCCGGTGCAGCGGGCCGTTCGCGGTGGCCACGCCCTCCTTTCCGAGGAGGCTCTCCAGGGACTCCCACAGCGGCCCGGCGATGATGTAGTCGGGGCTGAGCGCCACCGTCCCGGTGAGGGCGGGGGTGGTGACGGCGTACACCGTCTTGGGTCCGAGTTTCAGGCGCACGACGTCGCCGTGGTCGCGCAGTTGGCCCAGGAAGGCCAGCGGGTCGCGGACCAGTTTCCAGCCGTGGCCGAGGAGGGGGACCCCGCCGCCGGCCACCGGCGGCTCGCGCAGTGGGGTCTCGGACGTGCCGGGCCTCACCGACTCGACGGTCATGACTCACCTGCCGCTTCGTTGTTGACGTACGGGGGCGTGGACCGGTCGTCCCAGCTGTCCACCCGGTACCGGCCGGACTCGTGGTGGAACCAGTAGACGGAGCTGAACCAGTTCCGCATATTGCCGACGCAGGCGCGTACGGCGGCACTCGTCTCCTTTCCTCCCACCGTGCCGTCGTCGAGGGTGTCGGCGAGACGCAGCGCATCCTGTTCGGCGTCCAGGAATTCGCTGATGCATTCCTCGACGCGACGCCTCACTTCGGCGATCGCCTCTTCGAGGGTCAGTTTCTCGTGGGTGATGAGACTGATGCCGAGATTGTGCACCTCACTGCCCGCTAATTCTTTCGGCAGTGAACACAGGTCGTTGTACCAGGCGGCGAATTCCTGACTGAACAGTGCCGCCTTCCGATAGGCGTGGTTGTGCCGAACCGCGTCCGGGAGTTCACTTCCCGCGCTCGGCTCCAGGAGATCGGTCCAGATCCAGTGCGCGAAGGTGAGCCGGCGCAGTTCCAGATATTCCTCGACGGTGGGGACGATCCCCTCCGTACGGTTGTGGAATTCCCGGTCGTACGCCTCGATCACCTCGTGGAAGTGCCGGGCGAACCGGGCGTTCCAGCCGCCCGGCAGGAAGGCGTAGAGCCGCTGCACGCTGTCCGCGAGGCCCGCCACCACCGGATCCTCGTGCCCTCTGTGGTCACCGGGGCTGTCGAGGGCCCTGTGCAGCCGCTTCCTGAGCCGTGACCAGGCGGCGGGCCGGTCGTGCACGATGTCGCGGTCGTGCCGGTCGTCCCAGACGAAGAACCAGGCGCTGTAGTCCGCGATCGCCTGCAGGACGTCCTCGGGGGCGCCTATGTAGTACCCCGCCATAAGGTCGGTGTAGCACAGGCCGTCGGCATATTCCTCCACCTTGTCCGGCGGCATCAGCCGCATTTCGAGCAGCCACGCCCTGGTCCTCTCCTGGAGCTTCGGCCAAAACGGGTGGAGTTGCCGGGGAAACGCCGTCTCGATCACCGGAAGAGACAGCGCCGGTGGAACTGCGATGGTGGTCGGTGTCGATGTGGTGCCGTGTGACAAAGCATGCACGAACAATCCCCTCTCGCCGCCAGTCGGCGTGCTCCCACCCCCGTGCCGGGCGCACGCCGTGCGTATCCCACACCTCCATTCAGCACCACAACTGACCGCTATGGGAACGGATTTGCTTCTTTCACTACCATTGGGGCCCACAGACGAACGGCGTCCGATCGAAGAAGTGCTCGATCGAACGCCGTTCGTTGAGGAGACGCGGGACTCCGGGGGAGCCCGTCAGCCGTTGGCGACCACGGGGTAGCGCGGCTCGTTCTCGGCCATCTGCCGCAGCGCGTCCTTGCGTTCACGCTTGGACAGCCGGTCGATGTAGAGGTAGCCGTACAGGTGGTCGGTCTCGTGCTGCAAACACCGTGCGAAATAGCCCGTGCCGCGTACCCGGACGGGGTTGCCCCGCTCGTCCTGCCCGGTCACTTCGGCGTAGTCGGGGCGGGCCAGCGGCATGTAGGCGGTGGGCACGGACAGGCAGCCCTCGTTGCTGTCGTCCAGCCGGCGCTGCTCGGCGGGCAGTTCGACCAGCTTGGGGTTGCAGATCACACCGACGTGCCGGACGCCGTCGTCGTCGGGGCAGTCGTAGACGAAGACCTTCTTGCCCACACCGATCTGGTTGGCGGCCAGGCCCACGCCCTCGGCGGTGCGCTGGCTCGTGAACATGTCGGCCACCAGCTGCTGGAACTCGTCGCCGAAGTCGGTGACGTCCGCGCACTCCTGGTGCAGCACGGGGTTGCCGACCACGGTGATCGGGCGCGAGGTGCCGCGCTCCCGCCACGCAGCCTCGCGCTCCTCGCAGTCCTCCGTGTCGATGACATACCCCTCGCCGTCGACGGGGAGCACCCCCGCGTGCTGCTGATCGGTGTCCTGCTGAGCCATGACCGACGTACGCCTTCCTGAGTAAGACCGGGGTTGTGATCTGACAAGGGTACGGGGAACCGTGCCCCGGCAGGGGCGCGGGACTCCACGGTCTCAGCACACCTCTTCGAGGTCCCGCCAGTCGCGGGACTCCGGGCTGTCCGCTACCCACCCGTCCAGCAGCCCCCGGACGAGGGAAGCGGGCGCGGCGACGCCGCATTCGCGTTCCGGTACCCACAGCTGCCCGTCCGTACGGTGCCCCAGCGGCCCCGGATGCCCGGGCTCACTGTGATCGTGCGGATCCAGATGCTCGCCCTCCCCCTCGTCCGACGGCATCCGGGACTCCGAGCACATCCGGCACAGCAGCCGCACGGACGACGACCAGTCCTCGGCCGCGAAACCGGCGTCGGAGGCCAGCTGCTCCAGCGCGTCCCGGTCGGCCTCGGTCGCGGCCTCCAGCAGCACCACCCAGGTCGGCACCGGCGAGGGCGCCCACAACTCGATCTCGTCGAACACCGGGTACGTGTGACCGGCGGCGGTGCTCCGCTCGCCGTGCGGCACACCGTCGTGCAGGACGACCTCGCCCCAGCGGCGCCCGGACGACGGCAGCGGAATGGACAGCACCTCGATCCGGGCGGGGTCGAGCCGCCGCCCCCACACCACCTCGGCCTCCCCCTCCGGGGAGAGCCGTACGGCCGCGCTGCCCAGGTCCATGCCGAGGGGCTCGCCGGAGTCGGTGGGCGGGCCGGGCACCTTGAGTCCGTAAGCCTGCCAGGCCCGCCGGGCCAGCGGCCAGTCCTGGAGGGCGGTGGCGGAGATGCCGACGTTCCACCAGTCGGGAGCCCCGGTGTCGCGGTCGAGCAGGGCGACGGCGCGCAGTCCGGCCGCGCGCGCCTGCTCCCAGTCGTGCCGGAACTTGTGCAGCAGCGCCAGGTTGAACCAGGACTCCGACAGCCAGGGTTCCAGATCGGCGGCACGTGTCAGGAGCGCGCCCGCGTCCTCGTACCGGCCGTCGCCGATGAGCGTGAACGCGCGGTCCGTGGCCTGCCGCCAGGAGGCGGAGGGCCGGTGCCGTCCCTTGCCGAAGATCCTCACGATTCCCGCCTGCCAGTTCCGTCGGTGGGCTGGCTGTACCTGTCCGCGCCCCCGGACTCCCTCTCCTTCGCATCCAACCACGTACGGCCACAAGGGCGCTCATTACCCATGGGTTACCCAGCCCCGGCCGGGGTCAGACAGTCCCGTACGTGGTCCTCGCCACGGTCGGCCCTGGTGTTCACGCGTCCCCTCCGTGTTCCGTGACAGCACCCGGGCCAGTGCCTCCACCACCTCCGGCGCGTACGCGCCGGAGGTGCCCAGGCGCAGTTCCTCCAGCGCGGTGAGCGGCCCGCCGGGCCCTCCTTCCCGCGACTTCTCCTCGTACGCGTTGACCACCCGGACGATCCGCGCGGCGAGCGGCTGCTCCCGGTGCGGGTCGGCCTGGCGTTCGACGATCGCGGCCACGCGCGGGTCCACGCCGGTCTGGCGTACGACGGCGCCGCCGAGGAGGGCGATCCGCCGCTGCTCCTCGACGGGCAGTTCGGCGGTGGCGCCCGCGGGGACCGGGTCGACGAGGCTGAGCTGGCCGATGTCGTGCATCAGGGCGGCGTACTCCAGCACGGTCAGCTCGGGTTCGCTCAGTCCGAGATCCCGGCCCACCGCCTGGCCGAGTGCGGCGACCCGGCGGGCGTGTCCGGCCGGGGTGCAGCCCGCGATCTCGGTGGCTCGCGCGAGGGAGGTGATGGTCTGCCGGTAGGTGGCGCGCACGGCGGCGTACCGCCGGTAGGACAGCTGGGCGAGCAGCAGCGGTACGGAGAAGACGGGCAGTGCCCACAGCCCTACGACCGCGACGCCGAGCGCCATCACCGCGCCCGTGGCGATGACGGCGGCCCCGATGCCGGGCAGGGCCCGCAGTTCGTCGCGCAGGGTCGGCAGGAAGGGCCATCCGGTGCGGGAGTGGGCGAGCGCGGCGGCGAGGACGGCGTCGCACAGGGCGGTGAGGGACAGCAGGGCGAGCAGCAGTACCGCGTGGGCGGGGCCGCCCCAGCCGTCGATGGTGCCCCGGTTGTACAGCGGCTGGAAGCACAGGGCGACGAAACCGACGGTCAGCACCCTGCGCGCCGACGGGTCGAGGGCGGGACCGTCCCCGCGACCGACGTACGGCACGCTGCCGAGCAGGGAGGCCGCGAGCACCACGGTGACGACCTGGGCCGCGCCGTGCTGGGTGGGCCGCCCCGCGATCTCGCCGAGCAGCGCGTACGACAGTGAGCCGGCGGCGGCGAGCGGCGCGGCCTCCCGGATGCCGGTCCCGGTGCGCCGGCTGAGCTCGCCGACGGCGATGAGCACCCCGAAGGCGAGCGCGGCACCACGCCCCTCGACTCCGTCGTAGAGGGTCGCGCCGAGGGAGCCGACGGCGAGGACGGCGGCGCACACGTGCACGACGGTATGGAGCCGCGGCCTCATCGCCGGGCCCCGGGTGCGGCGGGCCCGGGCACGGAGGGCGTACCGCCGTCGGCCGGCCGCATGTCACCGTCGGCGCGTCGGGTGCCGCCCGTGGCGGACCGGGGGTCGTCGGCGGTCACCGCCGGGTGCCAGCCGGAGTGGGTGATCGCCCGGACCAGTGCGGCCACCATCCGGGGGTCGAAGTGGGCGCCCGCGCAACGGCGCAGTTCGTCGAGTGCCGCCTGCACGGGCCGGGCCCTGCTGTACGAGCGGTTGGAGGTCATCGCGTCGAAGGCGTCGGCGACGGCGACCACGCGCGCGGACTCCGGGATCTGACCGCCCGCCAGCCCGTAGGGGTAGCCGCTGCCGTCCAGCCGTTCGTGGTGGTGGAGCACCGCCGCGCGGGCCTCGCCGAGGAAGGAGATGCCCCGCACCATCTCGTGCCCGTACTCGGGGTGCAGTTCGATCACCCGGCGCTCCTCGGGGGTCAGCGGGCCGTTCTTGGTGAGCAGCCGGGTGGGCACGCCGAGCTTGCCGACGTCGTGCAGGATGCCCGCGAAGCGGAGCAGCTCGACGCGTTCGTCGTCCATGCCGAGCTCGCGCGCGATCATCATGGACGCCCGTCCGACGCGTTCGCTGTGACCGCGCGTGTAGCCGTCCTTGATGTCGACGGCCTGGACGAGGGCACGGATCGTGGCCTGGTGGGCGGCCCGCTCCCGGTGGTACTGGGCGAACGCCCACCATGAGACGCCCATCGGCAGCAGCACGAGCAGCGCGGCGACGGGGCCGTAGGTGCTGCGCCACAGCAGCGCCATCATGAGCCCGGCGAGGCCGTGCACGGTGAGGGGTGCCAGCGAGCCGAGGAACAGCCGCCACCAGGCGGCCGGCGCCGAAGTGCGCCTCCCGCGCGGGAGCGCGCCGGAGGTGAGCGCCAGGATGCCTCCCTCGAGCAGGGTGAGCACCAGGCAGAAGACCAGCACCGCCGCCCCGGCCGTGCCGAGGGCTCCCGGCACGGCGCAGTCCGCCACCGCGTCCCGGCCGCCGACGGCCAGATGGACGCGGCTCGCGGCCCATACGGCGAGCACCAGCCGTCCGGCCCGCCAGAGTCTGCGCGCCAGATACGGCCGCTGCTCCACGGGAAGCAGCAGCGCGCCGGGGAGCGCGACCAGCGCCGCGGCGGACGGTGGCAGCAGGAACGCCGCGGCGAGCAGGACGGGGTGGAAGATGCCGCCCGGGTGCGGGGCGGCGACCGTACGTGACCGGGCGAGGCGCTCGCAGCCGGCGTACAGGGCGGCGAGCAGGGCGGCCGCCCACCAGGAGATGTGGTCACCGCCCGGCTGGGACACGGGCGCGCCGGGGATCAGGGGCAGCAGACAGAGCAGGGCCGCCACGGTGACGCAGACGACGTACGCGCGGGCCCGTGCCGGTAACGCCTCCATGGAGCCCCCTCCCCCGACCGTGCCCGCCGGCACTCGACCCCGCCACCATGCCTGGCTCCGGAGCCTAGGACGGCTAGGGGTGCCTCCACGGGCCGATAACCCGCGGATTAGCACGTTCGAGTGACATGAGGGCCGGGGGGCGGCCCGGTGTCAGGACTCCTGGGGGGTCGCCGGGGAGGCGGCGACGTCCTGGTCGGGGACGGTCTGGCCGGAGCGGATCAGATCGATCCGCCCCATCACCTTGGAGCGCAGGTCGCCCGGCACGTCGTCCTGCCCGCAGCAGCGCTTGACGAGCTTCTTCACGGCCTGCTCGAGCCCGTACTTCTCCAGGCAGGGCGAGCATTCCTCGAAGTGGTGCTCGAACTTCACACAGTCGGAATCCGGCATCTCACGGTCGAGGAACTCGTAGAGATGATCGAGGATTTCGCTGCAATCCGTCTCGTGCGGCTCTCCGCAGCTCATGACCCCGAGCCTTTCGCTTCGTTCGACTCTCCGGCGCCGGCCGGGACCAGTCCGCGCTCACGCGCGTAGTCCTCCAGCATGCCGCGCAGCTGACGGCGACCGCGGTGCAGCCGGGACATCACCGTACCGATGGGTGTCCCCATGATGTCCGCGATCTCCTTGTAGGCAAAGCCCTCTACGTCGGCGAGATACACCGCGATGCGGAACTCCTCGGGAATCGCCTGCAGCGCTTCCTTGACGTCCGAGTCGGGCAGGTGGTCCAGCGCCTGCGACTCCGCGGAGCGCAGACCCGTGGACATGTGCGACTCGGCGCGCGCGAGCTGCCAGTCCTCGATCTCCTCGGCCGCGCTGCGCTGGGGTTCGCGCTGCTTCTTGCGGTACGAGTTGATGAAGGTGTTGGTGAGGATCCGGTACAGCCACGCCTTGAGGTTGGTGCCCTCACGGAACTGGTGGAAGGACGCGTACGCCTTGGCGTACGTCTCCTGGACCAGGTCCTCCGCGTCGGCCGGGTTGCGCGTCATGCGCAGGGCGGCCGAGTACATCTGGTCGAGGAACTCGAGCGCGTCCCGCTCGAAGCGCGCGCTGCGCTCCGTGGTCGACTCCGCGCTCGTGCTGCCCTGGCCCTCGGGCTGCTCCGCCTGGCCGTGTTCGGTCCCTGCGTCGGTACCGGGAACCTGACCCACCTCCTCCAGAGTTTTGATGAGACCGGGACCGGTCTCACCCGAATCGGAGGATAGACGACGATCCGGTCCGCCCGCCGCCCGAACGGGGACGGTCCTGGCCGCGTGCAGCACCGTCCAGTCCAGGGCGACGCGGGCACTGCGGCTCGAATCAGACTCTGCCGGGCGCAGCCCGTCCACGGGGTGGTGACGGGTGGCGGGTGGGCAGAAGGTCGAACCCATGGGGCGGACTTCCTCTCCTACGACGGTGATGCCGTTGACCGGCACATACGTCCGCCACAACAGCGGGAGCCGGTCCGGCATTCCCGGCGGCTCAGCCGAGTGGGCCGGCCCACCGCACGACCGCGTCCGTGACCAGCGCCACGGCCTCGTCCTGGGTGAGGCCGGCCCGTTTGGGGACGGCGAGGCCGTGGTCCGCGTGGGGCACCTCGACCAGTTCGTAGGGCCCCTCGGGGAATTCCCGCGGCCTGCCGAACGGGTCGTTGCCGCCCTGGACGACGAGCGTGGGCACGCCGGCGCCGAGCAGTTCGCCCGCGCGGGACTTCTCCGGCCTGCCCGGCGGGTGCAGGGGGAAGCTCAGGGCGAGGACGGCACGGGCGCCGAGTTCCGTGGCGGTGCGGCAGGCGACGCGGGCACCGGCGCTGCGCCCTGCCGAGATCACCGGCAGGCCCGGCTTCGCCAGCGCGGGCCACACGCCCCGCCAGCCGACGTCGAGGGTCCTGGGCGCGGGGGCCACCTTCTTGCCGGCCACCCGCCAGGGCTGTTCGACCAGCGCGACGGTGACTCCGTGGGCGGGCAGCGCGGCGGCGAGCGCCCGCAGGTCCCGGGCGTCGATGCCGCCGCCCGCGCCGTGGCTCACCGCGAGGACGAGCCGGGCCCGGCCGGGTGCGCGGTGCCAGGTGACGCGGGCGGGGCCCGCGTCCGTCTCGACGGTCTCGGTGGCGGCCGTCGCGGCCGGGGTGTCGGGGGTCACGTCAGAAGAGTGTGCCCTCTTCGGGCCCGTCCAGCTCCTTCAGCAGCTCCGGTCCGTTGTTGCGGACGTTGCTGACGGCCGTGGCGACCGGGAAGGCGCGCATCAGACCGGTGGGCGGCGGGGCGAGCAGTTCGCGCAGCTCGTCGACGTCGGTGCGGGCGGGGTCCAGCCAGGCGTCCCAGCGGTCCGGGGTGAGCATCAGCGGCATCCGCGGGTGGATCTCGGCGAGGGCGTGCGGGCCGTCCGCCGGGGACACGGCGAGGGGGCCGGTCTCGGCCTCGGTGGTGATGACGGAGCAGGTCACCCACCAGGCGCGGGGGTGGTCGTCCGGCAGCGTCTTGTCCCGCCAGAACTCGTACAGTCCCGCCATCGCGAACACCGAGCCGTCGGCGGGCGTGACGAAGTAGGGCTGCTTGCGGGGCCGCTTCTTCTTCCCTTCGACCTCCAGGTCCCGCTCCTGCTGCCCGGTGACCCACTCGTAGTAGCCGTCGGCGGGCAGGATGCAGCGCCGGGAGGAGAAGGCACGGCGGTACGACGGCTTCTCGTGGACGGTCTCCGCGCGGGCGTTGATCATCCGGGCGGCGCCCTCGGGGGTCTTGGACCAGGAGGGGACCAGGCCCCACTTCAGCTTCCGCAGCTGCCGAACCGGACGCGGTTCCGTCACGTCTTTGAGGGCACGGTCGAGAACGGCGAAGACCTCCTTGGTCGGCGCCACGTTGTAGTCGGGCTCCAGGGTCTCCTCCGGCTCCCACTTCTCGATTTCAAAGATTCCCGCGAGATCCTCGGGCCTTCGACTCGCTGCATACCGTCCGCACATACGTGCAACACTGCCAGACTCCGTACGCGCAGAGGGAGCACCCGCACACAGATGGAAAGCATGGTCAGTACCGCGTCCGCCTCACTCGCCTCCCTCTGGGACGAGGTCTCCGGCACCCAGCCCGACCCGGACATCTGGGTGGTCGTCGCCACCCTGGTCGCCGCGGCCGCCGTCGTCGTACCGCAGGGGCCCTGGCGGCTGTCCCGGAACGCGATCACGATCGCGCACGAGGGCGGGCACGGACTGGTGGCGCTGCTCACCGGGCGCACGCTGACGGGGATACGCCTGCATTCGGACACCAGCGGCCTGACCGTCAGCCGCGGCAAACCGGACGGCATCGGCATGATCCTCACGGCCGCCTCCGGCTACACCGCTCCCCCGCTGCTGGGCCTGGGCGGCGCCGCGCTGCTCGGCGCCGGGCGCATCACGCTGCTGCTGTGGCTGGCGACGGGGCTGCTGGTGGCGATGCTGGTGATGATCCGCAACGCGTACGGGGCGATGTCGGTGCTGGTCACGGGCGCCACGTTCGTCCTGGTGTCCTGGCTGACCGGCCCCCAGGTGCAGGCGGCGTTCGCGTACGCCGTGGTGTGGTTCCTGCTGCTCGGCGGCGTACGCCCGGCCTTCGAACTCCAGGCCAAACGCTCCCGCGGCGGCGCCGGCGACTCGGACGCGGACCAGCTCTCCCGCCTGACCCACGTCCCACCGGGCCTGTGGCTGTTCCTGTTCCACGCGGTGTCGCTGTGCTCACTGCTGGGTGGCGGCAGGTGGCTCCTGGGCCTGTAGCGGTCCACGACACCCTGTGCTGGGCTCATGGACCGCAGGGGTACACGGCGCGCGACCAGCCACAACGAACGCGCAGCCGACAAGCGGGGCCCGCACACCCCCCTCCTTATAGAGTGGGCCCCATGGCCCGAAACCCCGCAGACACCGCCCTCTGGCCCGCCCCGCACGCGAGCGGAGCCGTCGACGCGACGGTCCACGTGCCCGGGTCGAAGTCCGTCACCAACCGTGCCCTCGTCCTCGCCGCGCTCGCCTCCGAGCCGGGCTGGCTGCGCCGCCCGCTGCGCTCGCGCGACACGCTGCTGATGGCGGGCGCGCTGCGTGCGATGGGTGTGGAGATCGAGGAGGGCGTGGGCCCCGACGGCACCGGCGAGGCCTGGCGGGTGCTCCCCACGGGCCTGCGCGGCCAGGCCACCGTCGACGTCGGCAACGCCGGCACGGTGATGCGGTTCCTGCCCCCGGTCGCCACGCTGGCCGACGGCCCCGTCCGCTTCGACGGCGATCCGCGGTCGTACGAGCGTCCCCTGAACGGCGTCATCGACGCGCTGCGGGACCTCGGTGCGCGGATCGACGACGAGGACCGCGGCGCGCTGCCGATGACGGTGCACGGCGGCGGCGCCCTGGACGGCGGCACGGTGGAGGTCGACGCGTCGTCGTCCTCCCAGTTCGTCAGCGCCCTGCTGCTGTCCGCGCCGCGCTTCAACCAGGGCGTCGAGGTACGGCACACGGGCACGACGCTGCCGTCGCTGCCGCACATCCGGATGACCGTCGACATGCTCCGCGCGGTGGGCGCCCAGGTGGACACCCCCGAGTCGGGCGGCGAGCCCAACGTCTGGCGGGTCACGCCCGGCGCCCTGCTGGGCCGGGACCTGACCATCGAGCCGGATCTGTCCAACGCCCAGCCGTTCCTGGCGGCGGCGCTGGTGACCGGCGGCAAGGTCGTGATCCCGGACTGGCCGGCCCGTACGACCCAGCCCGGTGACCGGTTGCGGGAGATCTTCACCGAGATGGGCGGTTCCTGTGAGCTGACCGAGTTCGGTCTGGTCTTCACCGGTTCCGGATCGGTCCACGGCGTCGACGTGGACCTCGGCGAGGTCGGCGAGCTGACGCCCGGCATCGCGGCCGTGGCGGCGCTCGCGGACTCCCCGTCCACCCTGCGCGGCGTGGCCCATCTGCGGCTGCACGAGACGGACCGGCTCGCCGCGCTGACCAAGGAGATCAACGAGCTCGGCGGCGACGTCACCGAGACCGCCGACGGTCTGCACATCCGCCCGCGCCGGCTGCACGGCGGGGTCTTCCACACCTACGAGGACCACCGGATGGCCACCGCGGGCGCGATCCTCGGCCTCGCGGTCGAGGGCGTGCAGATCGAGAACGTGGCGACGACGGCGAAGACCCTGCCGGACTTCCCCGACCTGTGGACCGGGATGCTCGGGGCGTAGGGGTTCACCATGCGCCGCTACGGCAAGCACACCGACGAGGACGACATCCGCTCCCGCCCCAACCGCAAGGGCAACCGGCCGCGCACCCACATCCGGCCCAAGCACGAGGACGCCGCCGAGGGCCTGGTCCTCACCGTCGACCGGGGCCGGCTGACCTGCCTCGTCGACGACCGGACCGTGATGGCCATGAAGGCCCGTGAGCTGGGCCGCAAAGCGGCGGTGGTCGGCGACCGGGTGGCGATCGTGGGCGACCTGTCCGGGAAGAAGGACACCCTCGCGCGGATCGTGCGGATCGGGGAGCGCGCGTCGGTACTGCGCCGTACCGCGGACGACGACGACCCCTACGAGCGGGTCGTCGTCGCCAACGCCGACCAGCTCGCCGTCGTCACCGCCCTCGCCGATCCCGAACCCCGTCCGCGGCTGATCGACCGCTGTCTGGTCGCGGCGTACGACGGCGGCCTCGAACCGCTGCTGGTGCTGACCAAGTCGGACCTCGCGCCGCCGGACAAGATGCTGGAGCTGTACGGCGACCTCGACATCCCGTACGTCGTGACCAGCCGTGCCGAGCTGGAGAGCGGCGAGGCGGCGGACCGGGTGCGGGAGCAGCTGGACGGCCGGATCACGGCGTTCGTGGGGCACTCCGGGGTCGGCAAGACGACGCTGGTCAACGCGCTGGTGCCGGAGGAACGACGCCGTACGACCGGCCATGTCAACGCGGTGACGGGCCGGGGGCGGCACACCACGACGTCCGCGCTGGCGCTGCCCCTCGCGGGGGCGGAGGGCTGGGTGATCGACACCCCGGGGGTGCGGTCGTTCGGGCTCGCCCATGTCGACCCGTCCCGGGTGATCCACGCCTTCCCCGATCTGGAGCCGGGCACGGAGGGCTGTCCGCGCGCGTGCAGTCACGACGAGCCGGACTGCGCGCTGGACGCCTGGGTGGCCGAAGGCCACGCGGACCAGGCGCGGCTGTACTCGCTGCGGCGGCTGCTGGCGACGCGGGAGCGCACGGAGGGCGACTGACCTCCGGGTTGTTTGTCGTGGCCCGCGGACGGTAAGTGCATAATCGCACCGAGCCGGACCCGAACGTGGCGAAGCGGTCACCGAACTGGGCGATGCGGGAGGACGACACATGGCGTGGCTGCTGGTCGTGGTGGCCGGGGTTCTCGAGACCGGTTTCGCCGTGTGTCTGAAGCTGTCGCACGGCTTCACCCGGCTGTGGCCGACCGTCGCGTTCTGCGCGTTCGCGCTGGGCAGCTTCGGGCTGCTGACCATGGCGCTGAAGAAGCTCGACGTGGGGCCCGCGTACGCGGTGTGGACCGGTATCGGCGCGGCGGGGACGGCGATCTACGGGATGGTGTTCCTCGGGGACCTGGTGTCGACGCTGAAGATCGTGTCGATCACGTTCGTGATCGTCGGCGTGATCGGACTGCAGCTGTCGGGGTCCGCGCACTGAGGGAGTGCTACGGAACGGCGGTGTGCCGGTGCAGGGCGCCGCGCACCAGGTCGGTGACGCCGTCGCCGGGCGGCGGCGCGGCGACGCAGGACAGGGCGAGGCGGACCACGAGTTCACAGGACCGGGCCAGTTCGGCGGGCGCCTGCCCGGGGATGCCGGTGCCGGCCAGGACGGCGACGGCGCGGTCCCGGACGAGGGCGACGAAGTCGGCGGGTGAGGGCAGCGGGCCGTCGGCGCGGCGCTGTGCCGGCACGGCGGAGCCGGACGCCACGGCCGCGAGACCGGGGGTGGGCAGGCGCTCGCTCCAGAAACCGGTGAGCAGGGCGCGCACCAGGGCGTTGCCGCGGGCGCTCGCGGTGATCCACTCGGCGGTCGCGGTCAGCCGCTCGCGCGGGTCGGAGTGACCCGTGAGGGCGCGGTCGACGCCCGCGAGATAGCCGTCGGCCTCCCGGCGTACGAGGGCCCGGGCGAGGCCGTCCTTGCTGCCGAACTCGTTGTACAGCGTCTGGCGGGAGACACCGGCCGCGGCGGCCACGTCCACCATCCGCACCGCGGACCACGGGCGGCGTGCCAGTGCCGTGCCGGCGGCGTCCAGCAGAGATTCCCGCGCTGCAGGCATCTTCGCCTCCCTCGGGGCGAGCGGCCGACCCTGCGGTTAGATTTGACGCGCCGTCGGGCACTGTCAAGGGTTCTCGGGCCCCGCCCCCCGCTGGCCCCGCACCGACCTCGGCAGATACCGTTCGTCACATGCCCGACTACCTCGACGACCTGCGTCTCGCCCATGTCCTCGCGGACGCCGCCGACGCCGCGACGATGGAACGGTTCAAGGCTCTCGACCTCAAGGTGGAGACCAAACCGGACATGACGCCGGTGAGTGAGGCGGACAAGGCCGCCGAGGAGCTGATCCGCAATCACCTCAAGCGCGCCCGCCCGAGGGACGCGGTCCTGGGCGAGGAGTACGGCGTCGAGGGCACGGGGCCGCGGCGCTGGGTGATCGACCCGATCGACGGCACCAAGAACTACGTGCGCGGCGTCCCCGTGTGGGCGACGCTGATCTCCCTCATGGAGGCCGGTGAGGGGGGCTTCCAGCCGGTCGTCGGGGTGGTCTCGGCGCCCGCCCTCAGCCGCCGCTGGTGGGCCGCGCGGGGACACGGCGCCTTCGCCGGCCGCAGTCTGTCCTCGGCCTCCCGGCTGCACGTCTCGCGCGTCTCGAAGCTGTCCGACGCCTCCCTCGCGTACTCCTCGCTCAGCGGCTGGGAGGAGCAGGGGCGTCTCGACGGCTTCCTCGACCTCACGCGCGAGGTGTGGCGCACCCGCGCGTACGGCGACTTCTGGCCGTACATGATGGTCGCCGAGGGGTCGGTCGACATGTGCGCCGAGCCCGAGCTGTCGCTGTGGGACATGGCGGCCACCGCGATCGTCGTCACGGAGGCCGGGGGCGCCTTCACCGGGCTCGACGGCCGTCCCGGACCGCACAGCGGCAACGCGGCCGCGTCGAACGGGCTGCTGCACGACGAGCTGCTGGGGTATCTGAACCAGCGTTACTGAGCGGCACGGGGCGAGCGTGCGCGCCCCCGATCGGCCGCACGCGCCCCCTTGTTGACCCCCGCTTTGCCTGCCACTCTGAGAGTCCCCCCACTTGTGAACTTGTGAAACCGTGAACGAGCGGGCTTCCGCGCCCGTGACCACGCGGTTTCCGGTAGGAGGTGGCTCCATCCATGCTCGTCCGTGACGCCATGAGCACCGTGGTCCTCACCATCGGCCCCGCCCACACCCTCCGCCAGGCCGCCGCCCTCATGTCCACCCGCCGGGTGGGCGCGGCCGTGGTCCTCGATCCCGACGGGACCGGCATCGGCATCCTCACCGAACGGGACGTCCTCAACTCCCTGGGGCTCGGCCAGGACCCCGACGCCGAGCGCGCCCACGCCCACACCACCACCGACGTCGTGTTCGCCGCCCCGTCCTGGACCCTGGAGGAGGCCGCCGCGGCCATGACCCACGGCGGTTTCCGCCATCTGATCGTCCTGGAACGGGGCGAGCCCGCGGGCATCGTCTCGGTCCGCGACATCATCCGCTGCTGGGCGCCTCGGCGGCAGCGGGCCCAGCAGGTACCGGCGTAACGCGAAACGGGCCGGACCCCCGAGGGAGTCCGGCCCGTCCGCCGGCCGGCGGTCCAGCGCCGGCGTCAGCCGCGCAGCGCCTGGACGGCGGCCTCCAGCCGCTTGCCGAAGTCCTCGTCCGCCTGGCGGAAGTTGTTGATCGCGCGGTCGGCGATCTCGTCACGCGTGACCCCGGAGATGGCGCCCGCCAGGTTGTTCACCAGGCGCTCCTTCTCCTCCTCCGTCATCAGCCGGTAGAGGTTGCCGGCCTGCACGAAGTCGTTGTCCTCGGCGTGCACGGGCGTGACCGTCTCGCCGGTGACCCCGGTGACCGCGACGGGCTGCCACGGCGAACGGTCCGTCTGGAACGGGCCGCCGAAGCTGTTCGGTTCGTAGTTCTTCGCGCCCTTGTGGCGGCCGTCGTACAGGTAGCCGTCACGGGAGTGGGTGCGCGCCTCGGTGGCGTGCGGGCGGTTCACCGGCAGGTGATCGGCGTTGATGCCGACGCGGTAGCGGTGGGCGTCGCCGTAGGCGAAGAGGCGGCCCTGGAGCATCTTGTCCGGGGAGGGACCGATGCCCGGCACGAAGTGGGCGGGGCTGAAGATGGACTGCTCGACCTCGGCGAAGATGTTCTCCGGGTTGCGGTTGAGCTCCAGCTTGCCGAACTCGATCAGCGGGTAGTCCGCGTGCGGCCAGACCTTGGTCAGGTCGAACGGGTTGAACCGGTACGTCGCCGCCTCGGACGCCGGCATCACCTGGACGGAGACGGTCCAGGACGGGAAGTCGCCGCGCTCGATGGCCTCGCGCAGGTCCCGCTGGTGGGAGTCGGGGTCCTTGCCCGCGAGGACCTCGGCCTCCTCGGCGGTCAGGGTCTTGATGCCCTGGTCCGTCTTGAAGTGGTACTTGACCCAGAAGGCCTCGCCCGCCTCGTTGTTCCACTGGTAGGTGTGCGAGCCGAAGCCGTCCATGTGGCGGTACGACGCCGGAATGCCGCGGTCTCCGAACAGCCAGGTCACCTGGTGCGTGGACTCGGGCGACAGACCCCAGAAGTCGAAGACGTTGTCCGCCTCCTGCGAGCCGGTGTACGGGTCGCGCTTCTGGGTGTGGATGAAGTCGGGGAACTTGATGGCGTCCCGGATGAAGAACACCGGGGTGTTGTTGCCGACGAGGTCGTAGTTGCCCTCCTCGGTGTAGAACTTCAGCGCGAAACCGCGCGGGTCGCGCACGGCGTCCGGGGCGCCCAGGTTGCCGGCCACCGTCGAGAAGCGCAGGAAGGTCTCCGTCTGCTTGCCGACCTCGGAGAGGAACTTGGCGCGCGTGTACTTCGTGACATCGGCGGTCACCGTGAAGGTGCCGTACGCGCCGGCGCCGCGGGCGTGCACCACGCGCTCCGGGATGCGCTCACGGTTGAAGTGGGCCAGCTTCTCCAGGAGGAGCTGGTCCTGGACGAGGACCGGGCCACCGACGCCCGCGGTCTCGCTGTTCTGGTTGTCGGCAACCGGAGCCCCGGCCTCCGTCGTAAGCGGTCCCTGCGTCACGTACGCCTCCTGCGTCATTTCCGACCAACCCTGTTCCTTGGCCAAAGCCGATCTCGATCCTACAATGGACAATGTCTAAGTCAAGTTAAGCTCCAAAGTCACACCCGTTCGGGACTCCGATCCCCCTGCTGTTAGGCTGGTGCCTATGAGTGACCTTCTGGAACGGCTCCGTGGACGTGGATGGCGGATGACCGCGCAGCGCCGTGTCGTGGCCGAGGTCCTCGACGGCGAACATGTCCACCTGACGGCCGACGAGGTGCACGCCAGGGCCGTCGTCAAGCTGCCGGAGATCTCCCGGGCGACCGTCTACAACACCCTGGGCGAGCTGGTCTCGCTGGGTGAGGTGCTCGAGGTCGCCACGGACAAGCGGGCCAAGCGGTACGACCCGAACGCCCACCGTCCGCACCACCACCTGGTGTGTGCGCGCTGCGGCGCGATACGCGACGTCCACCCGACCGGCAATCCGCTGGCGGACCTGCCCGACACGGAGCGTTTCGGTTTCACGGTCTCCGACGTCGAGGTGACGTACCGCGGGGTCTGCCCGAACTGCGCGTCCGCGTAGCCGAAAGCCCCGGCACCTCTGAGTGCCCGGGGCCGCACATACGACCGAGGGCCGGAATCCATTCGGATTCCGGCCCTCGGCCTTCAGTAGCGGGGACAGGATTTGAACCTGCGACCTCTGGGTTATGAGCCCAGCGAGCTACCGAGCTGCTCCACCCCGCGTCGATGAATGAAACACTACGTCAACCCATCCAACAGAAGCAAATCCGTTCCCTCGCACAGCTGCGGGCAGTCGTGCCGCCGGGGCGGCACGGGTGGGCGCAGCGGCACCCCGCAACGCCGGGCTGCGCAACACCCCCCGCCCAGCCGGCGCAGCCTCACGCCGACAGTTCCTCCCGCAGCGCGTCCCGCAACCGCGTCGCCCGCTCCGCCACGGCGACCGGCCCCAGCCCCACCGCCCGCTCGGCCCACCGCTGCCCCTCCGCCAGCTCCCCCCGCCGCGCATACACCAGCGCAAGCCGCAGCGCCGCCCGCCCATGCCCCGCATCGGCCGCCCGCGTCCACCACACCGCCGCCTCCGGCTCACTCCCCTCCCGGGCCAACAGCAGCCCCAGATTGAACGCGCCGTTCCGCGACCCCGCCTCCGCCGCTTCCCGGTACCACCGCGCCGCCTCGACCACGTCCCCCCGCGCCGCCGCGAGCATCCCGACCCGCACCTGCGCCCGTCGATGCCCCTGCGAGGCGGCTCGCTCGTACCACTCCTCGCATTCGCTGCGCCGGTTCACCGGCTCCCCCAGCTCATGCTCGGGCTCCGGCGGCCGACGCGCGTCCAGCAACGTCGCCAGCCGGTAGGCGGCCTCCGCGCTGCCGCCTCCCGCCGCGCACCGCAGGAACCGCTCCGCCTCGTTCTCCTCGCCCTCCCGCAGCCGCGCCATGCCGACCTGCAGCGCCGCCTCCATGTGCCCGGCGGCCGCCGCCCGCTCGTACCAGCGCAGCGCGGACCGCTCCTCGCCCCGGCCCGCGTGCAGGATGCCGAGGTTGAAGGCGGCGTCCACGCTGCCGGTCTCCGCCGCCTTGGAGAACCACGGCTCCGCGCCGGTCTCGTCACCGGCCCGCAGCAGCAGGATCGCCAGCGCGTTCGCCGCCTCGCGGTGGCCGGCGTACGCGGCCCGGCGGTACCACTGCTCGGCCTGGCCGGTCCGGCCCTGGTCGGCGCAGAGCAGCCCGAGGTTGTACGCGCCGTTGATGTCACCGGCGTCCATCGCGGCCCGGTACCAGCGCTCGGCGGTCTGGGTCTCGCCGCGCTCGGCGTGCAGCGCGCCCAGCGCGTTGGCCGCGTTGCCGTCACCGTCCTGGGCGGCCCGCAGCCACCACACTGCGGCGCTCTCGCTGTCCCCGGCGTCGCGCAGCAGGAAGCCGAGGGCACAGGCGGCACGGGCCTCGCCGTCCTTGGCGGAGGTCAGATACCAGCGGCCGGCCTCCTTGAGGTCGCCGCGTCTCTCCAGGATCGTCCCGAGGTGCAGCGCGGCCCGGCGGTGTCCGCGCGCGGCGGCCTGCCGGTACCACTGCTCGGCCTCCCCGACCAGCGCCGTACCGTCGTCGCTCTCCGGTACGGCGGCCCTGCCCTCCAGCGCGCGGGCCAGCCGGTACGCCCCTTCCCGGTGCCCCCGTTCGGCGGCGGCCCGCATCCAGCGCTCGGCCCCCGCCGTGTCCCCGCGGTGTTCCAGCAGGTCGGCGAGGGCGTACGCGCCCAGGGTGTGGCCCTGCTCGGCGGACTGGCGCAGCCAGTACTCGGCGGCCGGTTCGTCCCCTCGCTCCCGGTGGTGGCGGCCCAGCGCGTGGGCGGCCGCGGTGGAGCCGGCGACGGCGGCGATGCGCCACCAGCCTGCGGCCTCGTCGGCGTAGCCCCGCTGGTGCAGCAGGACGCCCAGGTTGTTGGCGGCGGCGCGGTCGCCCGCGGCGGTGGCGGCGCGCAGATGGGGTTCGGCTCCGTCGAGATCACCCCGGCGCAGCAGCATGGCGCCGAGGACACTCATCGCTTCCACGTCGCCGGTCTCGGCGGCGAGCCGCCGGCGCAGCTCCTCCGCCGCCTCGTCGGCGGCCTCCCCCGCGTCGCGGGGTTCCTCCTGAACGGAGGACTTCACAAAACGCCCTGTCTCGAACAGAGTTGCCTTGTCCCCCATACCATCCATCGTCGCACCACCTGCAACCTGGGTACACCTGGTATACCGCAGTCAGTGAGGTCACTACAGCGTTTTGTCGACATGCCCACAGAGAGACAAGTCAAACACAGATCTGCCAACTCCCGTCGGCGGCACGGCCGTAGCCAGGCCAGGTACATGCGTTCGCCCATCACAAAGGCCCGGATTCCTTGAGGAATCCGGGCCTTTGGTGTCACCTGTCGGTGACGTGAGTAGCGGGGACAGGATTTGAACCTGCGACCTCTGGGTTATGAGCCCAGCGAGCTACCGAGCTGCTCCACCCCGCGCCGTTGTGTTGCAACCGTAGCACGGCGCGGGAGGGGCGTTTGACCAGGCCGGTCGCTAACTGCTCGGGCTCGCGTCGGGACTGGGCTCGCTCTCCCCGCCCCCGGCTCCGCCACCCCCTTCGGACGACTGGGCCGCCTCGGCCTTGCGCAGCGCGTCCTCCAGGTCCTTCTGTGCCTTGCCGTAGGCCTCCCAGTCGTTCTTCTTCAGGGCTTCCTGGCCGGCGTCGAAGGCCTTCTGGGCGTCGTTCAGCGCCTCCTGGACCGTCGGGTTGTCGGACGCCGGCGGTGGTGTCGTGCCCTCGTCCTCACCGGCGCCCTCGTCCTCGCCCGGTGGTGGCTCGGTGGGCGTGCCCTCACCGGCGAAGACCTTGTTCAGGGCCTCGTCGAGGGTGTCCTCGAAGGCCGTCTGGCCCCCGTAGGTCACCAGCACCTTCCGCAGCAGCGGATACTTCAGCCCGCCACCGCGCACATAGACCGGCTCCACATAGAGCAGTCCCCCGTCGAGCGGGACGGCGAGCAGGTTGCCGTACTCGACCTCCGAGTCACCGCCTCTCAGCAGCCTGATGGACTCGGCGATGTTCTGTTCGGAGTTGAACTGGCTCTGGACCTGTTTGGGTCCGGCGGCCGTGGTGCTGGTCGGCAGCTTCAGGACTCTGATCTTGCCGTAGTCGTCGGTGCCCGGATCGGCGTTCACCGCCATGAAGGCACTGAGGTTGTCACGGCCGTTCGGTGTGAACGTCGTGGTGAGCGAGAAGGTCTGCTCCGACTGGTCGGGCATCTTCATGCTCAGGTAGTACGGCGGAACCGCGTCGCCCGTCTTGTTGGTCGGGTCGTCCGGCACCTGCCACACCTCGCTGCCCGAGAGGAACGTGGTGGCGTCCTTCACGTGGTAGCGGGTCAGCAGTTCGCGCTGCACCTTGAACAGGTCCTGCGGATACCGCAGATGGGCCATCAGATCGCCGGAGATCTCCGTCTTCGGCTGCACCGTGTCCGGGAAGGCCTTCATCCAGGTCTTCAGGACCGGGTCCTGGGTGTCCCACTGGTAGAGCTTGACCTCGCCGCTGTACGCGTCGACGGTCGCCTTCACCGAGTTGCGGATGTAGTTGACCTGGTTCTGCTGGGCCACCACCGCGCGCTGGTCGTTGGTGGCGGTCAGCGAGTCGGCCGTGGTGTCACCGAGGGTCGTCCGCGACGCGTACGGATAGCCGTTGGTGGTCGTGTAGGCGTCGACGATCCACTGGATGCGGCCGTCCACGACCGCCGGGTAGGCGTCGCCGTCGATGGTCAGCCAGGGGGCGATCGCCTCGACGCGCTCCTTGGGCGTGCGGTTGTAGAGGATCCTTGAACCCTCGCCGATCGCACCCGAGTAGAGGATCTGCGGCTCGCTGAACGCCACCGCGTAGGCGGCCCGGTTGACCGGGTTGGCGAGGTTGACCCCGCTGTCGCCCTTGTAGCTGTACGTCTTCTCGCCGTTGTCGTCGGAGTAGTCGATCTCCTTCTGCGGACCGCCGACGATCGAGTACGTCGTCGTGCGCTCGCCGTAGTAGACGCGCTGCTCGTACGACCCCAGGTCGCCCTTGGAGGGCAGGTCGGACTCGGTGAACTCGGGACGGCCGCCGGCGTCGGCGCTGGTGCCCTCGGCGGCGACGACCCCGTATCCGTGCGTGTACCGGAAGTGGTCGTTGATCCAGTTCCGCTTCGGGATGCCGCTGAGGTTCAGCTCGCGCAGACCGATGACGGTGTCCTGGTCCTTGCCGTCCTTGTTGTAGCGGTCGACGTCCAGGTTGGTCGGGAACGCGTAGTAGTTCCTGATCTGCTGGAGCTGCTGGAACGTCGGCGAGACGATGTTCGGGTCCATGATCCGGATGCTCGCCGTGTCATCGACGTCGTCCCGCAGCCGCGTCTTGTCCTGGGTCTGACTGGTGCCCGGGTACTCGGTCACCTGGGAGTCGTCGATGCCGTAGGCCTCACGCGTGGCCTTGAGGTTCTTCTCGACGTACGGCGCTTCCTTGGCCTGCTCGTTCGGCTGGACCTGGAACTTCTGCACGATCGCCGGGTACAGGCCGCCGATGAGGATCGCCGACAGCACCATCAGACCGAAGCCGATCACGGGCAGCTGCCAGGTGCGCCGCCACAGGGTGGCGAAGAACAGCAGCGCGCAGATCACGGCGATGCAGAACAGGATCGTCTTGGCCGGCAGATAGGCGTTGGCGTCGACGTACCGCAGGCCCGTCCAGCTGTCGGTGGCCTTGAAATCGCTGGACTTCACCGCCAGTCCGTACCGGTCGAGCCAGTAGGCGACCGCCTTCAGGGCGACGAAGATGCCGAGGAGCACCGAGAGGTGTCCGGTGGCGGCGGCCGTGGCACGCGCGCCGGGGCTGGTGATGCGCAGCCCGCCGTACAGGTAGTGGGTGAGCGCGGCGGCGATCAGCGCCAGGATGGTGGCGGCGAAGCCGAAGCCGAGCAGGAACCGGTACCAGGGCAGGTCGAAGGCGTAGAAGGAGACGTCGAGCTTGAACTGCGGGTCCTTCTGGCCGAACGGCACGCCGTTGACCCACATCAGCCAGGTCCGCCACTGGCTCGACGCCGAGGCGCCGGCGATCAGGCCGACCAGCGCGGTGATGCCGAGCAGCAGCCACTTCTTGTAGGGGGCGATGCCCATCCGGTACCGGTCGAGGTTCTGCTGCTCCATCGACATGGCGCTCAGCGGCGGCCGCATGCGGTGGGCCAGCCAGACGTTGAAGCCGACCGCGAGGGCCATCAGCAGACCGAAGACGAAGAACAGTCCGATCTTGGTCGACAGGGTCGTGGTGAACACCGACGAGTAGTCGACCGAGCGGTACCACAGCCAGTCGGTCCAGAAGCCCGCGAACATGGTGAACACCATGCCGAGGACGGCCAGGACGCCCAGTGTCATGAGCAGGGTCCGGACCCGCCGGGACGGGCGGCCCACTCTGATCCGTGGCCCCGTCGGGCCTCCGCCTCGGTCCGGCATCTGGAAAGCCAAGGTAGGCACCTCGAAGTTCGCTGTTGATTCGTCAGGCCCGCGTCTTCACGGACCGTGTGCGGGCCCCTGTGTTCGAGGGCCCACACCTATGCAACTTACTCACGCTTTACTCGGTTCCCGATTCCGGTGAGGAACGAGAGAGGATTGTGACCATGTCCAACACACCCATGGCGGCCAACCCGCTCACCCGGGCCGTGCTCGAGATCGACGAGTACGTCTCCGGCCTCGGCTGGGACCAGCCCGCCCGCCTCTTCGCCCTCGTCGACACCGCCCGGCTGCGGGCAGAACAGCCCTCGCTCGCGGACCGGCTCGGTCTGGGCGACGAACAGGAGACAACCGCTCTCACCCCGATCGAGCAGGACGAGGTTCCAACGGGCAAGCCGCTCGACGAGTTCCTGGGCACCATCGCCTGGCCCGGCTCGGTGACCGGCTGCGCCCTGGCCGTGGAGCGGCTGATGCTGCCTCCGTCGGCCGAGGCCCAGGTCCCGAAGGACCTGGACGAGGCCGCGCTGACGAAGTGGGTGGCGCGGCACCCGGAGCGCCAGGAGGTCCGGATGACGGTCGCGGTGCTGCGCGACGGAACCCGCGAGTCGGCGCTGCGGCTGCGTGAAAAGGACTCCCCCACGGAGGTCCTCACCGGCTCCGACCTGGTGCCGGGCCTGGCCCAGGCGCTCACCGCGACGTTCGAGGAGTAGCGAGGCCGGTCAGGACACCGCGCACTTCGGCAGGTCCGCGGTGTCCCCGGAGCGGATATCCTCCAGGGCGCCCAGGGCGTCGTCGATGGTGTCCACCTTCACCAGGGTCAGCCCGTCGGGGGTGTCCTGGGCGGCGGACGCGCAGTTGTCGGCGGGCGTGAGGAAGTACTGGGCGCCCTTGCTGCGCGCGCCGACGGTCTTCATCTCGATCCCGCCGATCGGCCCGACCTTGCCGTCGTCGTCGATGGTGCCGGTGCCGGCGACGAACTTGCCGCCGGTGAGGCTGCCGGGGGTGAGCTTGTCGTAGATGCCGAGCGCGAACATCAGTCCCGCGCTCGGCCCGCCGACGTCCGCCAGCTTGATGTCGATGCTGAACGGGAAGGTGTGGTCGGTCCCGGCGGAGATGCCGACGATCGCGCGCTTCTCGCCGCCGTCGTCGGAGTCCGTGGTGGTGATCGTGACCTTCTCGGTCTTCGTCGGCTCCCGGTTCGCCTTCTCGGCGGCGGCCTGCTCCTTGGCCGGCACGATCGTGAAGACGACGTCCTCGCCCGGCTTGTGCTCGGTGACCAGCTCGGCGACGTCGGCCGGCTCCTTCACCGTCTTGCCGTCGACGGTCTTGATCACGTCGCCCGCGTGCAGCCTGCCCTCGGACGGGGACCCCTTGACGACCGTGGCGACGATCACCCAGGACTTCACCGGGACGTCGAGCTGCTTCAGCGCCGCGACCTTGGCACTCTCCTGCGACTGGCTGAACTCCTCGGCGTTCTCCTGGGTGGACTGCTCCTCCGTCTTGCCGTCGGGATAGAGGGTCTCGTGCGGCACGACCTTGTTGTCGTGCGCGAGCCAGCCGTAGACGGCCTCGACGAGGTTCATCCGGTAGTCGGCGCCGGTGACCCGCACCGTGGTCATGTTGAGATGGCCGTCCGTCGGATAGGTCTTGCGCCCGTCGATCTGCAGCACCGGCTCGCCGTCGTGCTCGCCCAGCGTGTTCACCGTCGGGCCCGGCGACATCTCCGAGTAGGGCACCGGGAAGAACACTCCCGCACACAGGAGCGCGATCAGCATCAAGGTGGAGGCGAGCATCGTCGCGGTGCGGCGTGGCATGTATCGACAGTACGGGACAGACCTGTCAGCACACCGTCAGGGCCGCCCGGACGGGCGGCCCTGCTCGCTCTGTACGCCGTGACCTGCTGTTCTACGGCTTTCAGCTACCTGAGCGCGGCTTTTCCATGGCCTCGCGGAAGCGGGCGTAACCGATGACCTCCGGGCCGTCGCCGCGCACCTTGCGCGTGCGATTGGCCCAACTGCCCCACAGCCCCGCTCCGATCGCGGCCACAAGCGGAATCAGCAACCAGGCAAGCGCTGCCATGCCGACCTCCCAACCCCATGAGCGTCCGCAACTGACTGATCAGCAGATTAACCATCCGCAGTGACAACGCTCACGCCCGGGGTGGGGTTACGCAACCGGAGCCCTGGGCGCGCCTCAGCAGGCGCCGACCCGCCCTCCCGTCGCCCGACCACCACCCCCGAACGACGGCGCTACGCGCCGACCCACTCCTCTGTGCCGTCCGAGAACCTCTGGTGCTTCCAGATCGGCACCTCGTGCTTGAGGTCGTCGATCAGCTTCCGGCAGGCCTCGAAGGCCTCCCCCCGGTGCGGACACGACACGCCGACGACGACCGCGAGGTCCCCGACCCTGAGGTCGCCCACACGGTGCACGGCGGCCAGCGCGCGGACGGGGTGATCGGCGGCGACCTTCTCGGCGATCCGCCGCATCCGGTCCTCGGCGCTGGGGTGGCACGAATAGCCGAGCTCGTCGACGTCGGCGCCCCCGTCGTGGTTGCGAACGGTCCCCACGAACAGCGCCGTCCCGCCCGCCGCGTCGTCGCCGACCGCGCGCAGCACCTCGTCCACGGACAGCGGTGTGTCGCGGATCGCGATCAGCTTGATCGGGTCCTGCGCGGCCTGCTCACCGGGGTGATCGTGCGTGGATGCCATGCCCCCATCGTGCCCCACCCCGGGGGCGACCCGGAACAGACCCGGCACACACGCGTGCGCGTCCGCCGGACGCCATGGGCGGTAGGGCGACCGGCACACGCGTGGTGCCGCCGTGGCGTCTCAGATGCGGCGGCGTGCCTTCCGGGCCCGGCGTACCACCGCCGCCGCGCCCAGCAGGGCGACCGTCGCTCCCGCGGCGCCCGCCGCCGTCGCGTCCTTGCGTCCCAGCCGCCGTCCGGCGACCGTGTGCCGGCCGGACACCTCCTCGAGGAGCTGGGCGAGCACCTCCTCGTTGGTGTGCGCGGGCCGCCACCCGGCGTCGTGCAGCCTGCTGCCGCTCACCACCCAGGGGTACATCGTGTACGCCAGGTCCCCGGCCGGGGACGGGGTGAGCCCGATCCGGTGCAGGCGGGCCGCCGCGCCGAGCGCGACCGCCGACGGCAGCTCCATCCGCCGGATGCCGGTGAGCTCCTCGACCTCCTCCTGCTCGAGCCAGCCGTCGCAGCCGACGGCCAGCTCGCCGTCGGCCTTCTCCAGCACGGTGTACTCGAGGGCGCTGCACAGGTCGTCGACGTGGCAGAACTGCCACGCGGGCCGCGACCCGGCCACCACGAGCAGCCGGGGGGACTCGAAGTACCTGGTCAGCGCGGTGTCGGTGCCGCCGACCAGCAGGGCTGGGCGTACGACGGTGACATTGAGGCCGGGGTGTGCCCTGGGTGCCCGGCGCGCGAGGCGCTCGATCTCCAGGAGGTCTCCGACACCCGTGGCCTCCGCCGTGGCCCGCAGTTCCGCGTCCTCGGACAGCGGCAGCTCGTTGTCCGGCAGGGCCCCGTAGACCATCGTCGAGGTGCACAGCACCACGCGGTGCACCCCGGCGGCCGCGGCGGCCGTCAGCACCGTCTGGGTGCCCCGTACGTTGTAGGCCGTCCGGGCGGCCGCGTCGGTCTCAAGGTCGAGGTCGAGCGCGAGGTGGACCACGACGTCGGCCCCGCGCAGCTTGTCCGCGATCGCCGGATCCCGTACGTCCAGGATGTGCCAGCGCGCGTCGTCGCACTCGCCGCGCCGCTCGTCGATGGCGATGACCTGCTTGATCTCCTCCGAGGCGGCGAGCCGCGCGGTGAGCAGGGCGCCGACGCCGGAAGCGGCTCCGGTGACCGCGACGACGGGCCCGCGCGGGGCGGCACTGGTTGAGTTGTTTCGCGCTGCGCGAACCTGTGGATCTGGGGAACTCACCGGGCGTCTCCAGTGGTTGTCTTCAGTACGGGCGCAAGCGACGCGTACGTACCAGGTGGCATCCATCCTGCCGCAGGCGATCTGTCGGCGAAGCACCGAGGCCCGAACCGCTTCAGGTGTCTACGCTGGGTGGTGTTGTCGGGCAGCCGTGCCGCCGGAAAGAACCGGTGGCCCTACCAGCCGAGGAAACCCGTGAGTGACACCCCATTCGGATTCGGCCTTCCGCCGGAGGAGCCGGACGACGGCGACGAGGGCAAGAAGAAGGACCCGCAGAGCGGTGGTGGTCAGGGCCCGGCCAACCCGTTCGGCTTCGGCATGTCCGGAGCAGGAGGATTTGGCGGCCCGGGCGCGGACAATCCGTTCGCGGCGATGTTCGGGTCGCTGAACCCCACCGACCTGGGCGCGGCGTTCCAGCAGCTCGGCCAGATGCTCTCGTACGAGGGCGGGCCGGTGAACTGGGACATGGCCAAGCAGATCGCGCGGCAGACCGTCGCGCAGGGCACCGCGGACGGGTCGAAGGACGCGAGCGTCGGGGCCTCCGACCGCAAGGCCGTGGAGGAAGCGGTCCGTCTGGCCGATCTGTGGCTGGACGACGCGACCTCGCTGCCGTCGGGCGCCCACTCCTCCGTGGCCTGGAGCCGCGCGGAGTGGGTCGAGGCGACCCTGCCCGCCTGGCGCGAACTGGTCGACCCGGTCGCCGAGCGCGTCGGGAACGCGATGGGCGATGTCCTGCCGGAGGAGATGCAGGCCATGGCCGGCCCGCTGATCGGCATGATGCGCTCCATGGGCGGCGCCATGTTCGGCACGCAGATCGGGCAGGCCGTCGGCGTTCTCGCCGGTGAGGTCGTCGGCTCGTCCGACATCGGCCTTCCGCTCGGTCCCGCCGGCAAGGCCGCGCTGCTGCCGCTGAACATCGAGACGTTCGGCAAGGACCTGGGCGTCCCCCAGGAGGAGGTGCGGCTGTACATCGCCTTGCGCGAGGCCGCCCACCAGCGTCTTTTCGCCCACGTGCCGTGGCTGCGCTCGCATCTGTTCGGCGCCGTGGACGGCTACGCGCGCGGGATCAAGGTCGACACCGGCAAGCTCGAGGACGTCGTCGGGCAGTTCGACCCGCAGAACCCCGAGCAGCTGCAGGAGGCCCTTCAGCAAGGCATGTTCCAGCCGGAGGACACGCCGGAGCAGAAGGCGGCCCTGGCCCGTCTGGAGACGGCGCTGGCGCTCGTCGAGGGCTGGGTGGACGCGGTGGTGCACGCCGCCGCCAAGCCGCGGCTGTCGTCGGCGGACGCGCTGCGCGAGACGCTGCGCCGCCGCCGCGCCTCGGGCGGTCCGGCGGAGCAGACGTTCGCCACGCTGATCGGTCTGGAGCTGCGCCCGCGCCGGCTGCGCGACGCCTCGCGGCTGTGGGCGTCGCTCACCGACGCGCGCGGGGTCGACGGCCGGGACGCGCTGTGGGCGCACCCGGACATGCTGCCGACGGCGACCGACCTGGACGACCCGGACGGTTTCGTGCACCGCGAGCAGATCGACTTCTCCGAGCTGGACAAGATGCTCGGCGAGGCCGCCGGCGGCACGCCCGACCTCAGGAAGAAGGACGACGGCGAGGACAAGAGCAAGGGCGACGACACCGAGTGACCCTTCACGACGACGCGGTCCTCGTGCTCAAGCGGTACGAGGATCAGCCCGACCTGCGCCAGACCTATCTGGACCACCTCGCGGCGCATCCGGACGGCATGTGGAAGGCCTGTACGGACGGTCACATCACGGCGAGCGGCCTGGTGATCGACCCCGAGCGGGGCCGGGTGCTGCTGACCCTGCACCGGAAGCTGCGCATGTGGCTCCAGATGGGCGGGCACTGTGAGCCGGGCGACGTCTCGCTCGAGGCGGCGGCCCTGCGGGAGGCGACGGAGGAGTCCGGCATCACCGGACTGACGTTGGCGCCCGGGGGCCCGGTGCGGCTGGACCGTCATCACACGCCGTGTGCCTGGCACCTGGACGTCCAGTACGCGGCGCTGGCCCCCTCCGGGGCCACCGAGGCGATCAGCGAGGAGTCCCTCGACCTGCGCTGGTTCCCGTACGACGAGGTGGCGGACGTGGCCGACACCTCGGTCACCCGTCTGGTCGAAGCGACCCGGACGAGACTGGGCGTCTGAGACACGGGTAAGGGGCGGCCGCCATTGCGGCCGCCCCTTACCCGTGGACTCAGCTCCAGACGTTGCCCTGGTTCTGGCCGCGGGCCCCCTGTTGTCCCATGCCGTACTGGGCGGAGAGGCCGGAGCCGATCTGGGCGTTCTGCGGCGGCAGCAGCTCGCTGGGCTGCACCAGCGCGAAGCCGGTGCCCATGAAGCTGAGCTCCCAGCCCTCGCCGGTGCTGCCGCGGCGCCGCCACACCCCGGAGGAGTGGGTCTGCGCCTGCATCTGCACGCGCAGGGATGTGGACCAGGCGACGATCGCGTCCGCGTCGCAGTTGACGTACTTGTCCGGCGTCACCTGCATCAGCAGCGGCATACCGGAGGTCATCAGCGCGACCCTGCCCTGGCCGGTGATGTTGAGCTGGTACTTCCCGGAGCCGGAGATGCCGTACAGGCTGTCGACGGCGATGACCTCGTGGTGCAGTGAGGAGTCCATCGCGAGCACATAGCTGCTGTCGACCGTCAGCCCGTCCTGCTCCACCTCCATGACGTGGATGCGCTGGGCGAGGTTGGCGAGATAGACGGTGCCCTGCCCGTGGCAGCGCATCAGGTCGAGTCCCTCACCGGTGTGCGCACGCGCGCGTGAGGCGCTGTTGCTCTGGTACTCGGCGTCGAACTCGACGAGTCCCTGATAGGCGACCATGGCGCCCTTGCGGGCGAGGATGTCGTCGTGACCCTCCAGGGCGACACGGAGCATCTGCTGGTTCTGCAGACTCCAGCGGTCCTGGGACTGCTGGTCGTTGTACGCGAAAAGCGGGCTCTGCATGGTGTGGTTGCTCCCCCTCAGCCCCGGACCCGGAGACGGTCGGTGCTGTCCTCACTGGGCTGGACGACGACGATGCCCTGGCCGGAGAAGGCCATCTGGTAGGCCTCCCCGCTGCCGCGGCCGATCAGCGACTGTGCCCGGAAGCTGCGCTTGCCCTTCACCTTGAGGTTCGGGGACCAGGCGACGAGGGCGTCCGGATCGACGTACGTCTCGTCGTCGCCTCCTCCGCAGTCGACGACGATCGGCTTGCCGCGCGAGGTCAGCGCGACCCAGCCCTGCCCGGAGATCTTGGTGTTCCACAGGCCCTGTCCGGCGAACTTCGCCAGGCCCTTGACCCGCTCCACGCCCCATGTGAGATGGGCGTCGAAGGCGAGCAGATTGGTGGCGTTGACGGAGATGCCGTCGCCGTTGAGGTTGATCACGACGACGTTGGCGCCGTAGTCGGCGAGGTACAGCAGACCGTCGCCGGAGCACTTCATCAGGGGCGCGCCCTCACCGGTGAGCCAGTCCTTGGCGATCTGGCGCACGGCGGGCGGGTTGGGCTCGTACTGGACGAACCCTTCGTAGGCGACCATCGACCCCACCCGCGCGAGGAGGTCGTTGCCGGTCTGCATGGCGACCTTCAGCATGTGATTGCCGTGGTTCTCCATGCGGGCGGTGACGGGTGCGGGAGCGAAGCCCGCGAGTGGCTGGTTCATGACGGGCTCCCTCAGATCTCGTACGGCTGGACGACGATGAAGTTCCCGGGTGCGCCCCGGAACTGCAGGTTCACGCTCTCCCCCGTGTCACCGGGGTAGGAGTTGCGGCGCATCCGCACCTGGCTGGAGACGACCACCTGGGAGGCGGCGGACCAGGCGACCACGGCGTTGCAGTCGGCGAACGTCGTCGGTGTGACCGGCAGCACCACGGGCACGCCGTGGGTCTTCACGACGATGGTGCCGGTGCCCTGGAACTGCATCGTGAACAGCGCGCCGCCCGGGATGCCGTGCCCCTCGATACGGCGGACCTCGTACTGGAGGCCCTCGTCGAAGGCGAGCACGTTCTCGGCGGAGACGCAGACGGCGTCGCCCTGAAGCTCGATCGGGTGCAGCATCGTGGAGTTCTCGGCGAAGAACACCTGGCCCTGGCCGGTGCAGCGCATCAGCTGCATCTCCTGGCCGGTGGCGTTGCCGACGATGCGGCCGGAGAAACCGGCGCCCTTGTAGCTGAAGTCGACCTTGCCCTGGTAGAGCACCATGCTGCCCTGCCGGGCGAGCACGGGCTGCCCGCCGATGCCGAGGTCCGCGCGGACGAGTTTCTTGTTCTGCTGCGTCCAGCGCTGGCCGGTGGGCGTCTCCTTGAACTGCTGGAGCGCGCCGAGGACACCGGGGCCCTGCGGTGCGCCCTGCGGAGCACCGTGGGGAGCGCCCTGCGGTGCCCCGTAGGGGGCCTGCGGGGCGGGCGGCTGTCCGGGCGGCGGCTGGTGTCCGTAGCCCGGAGGGGGTGCCGGCTGGCCGTAGCCGGGCGGTGCCTGCGGGGCCGGCGGCTGTCCGTAGCCCGGCGGCGGGGCGGGCTGGCCGTACGGCGGCTGCTGGCCCGGCTGGCCGAAGGGAGCGGGTGCCGGCGCCGGGGGAGGTACGGGGGATCCGCCGGGCGGGGTGTGCAGTGGGGCGACGATGGTCGGCGCGGTGTGCACCGGCGGCGCGGCCGGTGCGGGGGCCGGCGGCGGCGTGAAGCCCGGTGCGGCGGGCTGGGGCACGGGAGCCGGCGGCGCGGGAGCGGGCACGGGTGCCGGGCCACCGCCGGGCGCTCCGAACGCGGGCGGTGCGGCGGCCTGGGCGGGCGGCGCGAAACCGGGCGCGGCACCGCCGGCCGCCGGCTGCTGCGGTGGGGCGGCGGCCGGCTCGTCCTCGGCCACCTCGCCGCCGAAGTTCTTCAGCAGCGCGTCGAGCCCGCCGTCGAAACCCTGTCCGACGGCGGCGAACCGCCAGACGTCCTTGAAGTAGAAGTCACCCAGCATCACGGCCCGCTCGGTGGAGAACTCCGAGCCGCTGAACGGATACCGGGCCACTTCCTCGCCACCCGCGACGATACGGATGTAACCGGGGCCCACCTGCGACATCTGGCCGGCACCGTCGAGGGTCGCCGTGAAGGACAGCTTCCTGATCTGCTGCGGGATCCGGTCGAGCGTCACGCGGAAGGACTCGGTGTCGCCCGCCTGCGCACCCAGGAGCTGAACGGACTCCTCGGGGGACTTCGGCTGGTTGTAGAAGATGAAGTACCGGTCGTCCGAGAGCCGTTCGTCGGCGTCGAGACCGAAGCAGCTGATGTCGAAGGTCAGCCCCGGGCCGGAGATCTGCACACCTACGTACAGATCCGTCCCTGCCGTCAGGTCACTGATCCTGGCCTTGTGGCCGCGTTGGAATTCCCTGGCCATACGTACGACCGTCCCCCATCCCGAATGTGAGTGCGTCGCGCCAGGCTAACCGCAAACTCCGACACCGGATGAAGTCGGTACAGACCCGGTACACAACGCAATGGCGGGCCCGCGCCGCGCTCACCTCGGGCGGTGGCTCACACGTCGCGCGCGCCGGGAACATGCGGCAGCCGCTCCGCCGCGACCACTCCCTCGAGATAGCCGCGGGCCCGCTCGGTCCTGGGATACGCCTCGAGCAGCCGCCAGAAACGCGGGCCGTGCCCGGGTACCAGCAGATGCGCCAGCTCATGGCAGAGGACGTAGTCGACGACGTACTCCGGCATGCCCTGCAGCCGGTGCGACAGCCGGATGCTCCCCTCGGACGGGGTGCACGAGCCCCAGCGGGTGTTCTGGTTCGTCACCCAGCGCACCGAGGCGGGTCTGGCCCGCCCGTCGAAGTACTGGCCGGACAGCCGCCGGGCGCGCTCGGCCAGCTCGGTGTCGCCGAGTGCCCGCTTGCTCTCCTGGGCGGCCAGCTTGTCGAGCATGACGGTCACCCAGCGCTGCTCCTCCGCCTCGGACATCCGGGCGGGGATGAGCACGACGGTGCGATCGCCCTCGCGGTACGCGGAGACCGTTCTGCGGCGGCGGGTGCTCCTGCGGACCTCGATCGCGCTCGCCCGTGAGCCGTTCGTCGGCTGGCTCGTCGTGCTGCGCTGTGACTTTCCGGCGCGGTGCAGTGGGTCGGCGGGCACGCACCGACCGTACCCGCTGGACACGGGGAAGTCTTGGCTCCTGGACGGTTCTCCGGCGATACCCCCTCCGGGCGCCGGATTTGTACGATGAGTCCCACTCCCTGTGGACAACTTTCGGCAGCCTTCGGCGGGTCCCGGCATGCTGGCATGCGTCGGGTGAGCCGCGACGGACTCGCCCGCTCGACGGGGACGTTCCAGGACATACGGGGGTTCTGTCATGCATCCGATGGTCAAGCCCGCGCTGCGGCGCGGCTGGCGTGATCTCAACACCGTGCAGTTCGGGATGACGCCGGCACACGCGTTGACGCTGGGCCCGATGGACACGGCGACGGGCAGCTTCCTCGACCTGCTCAACGGCACGCGCGGCCGGGAGCTCCTGCGGGAGGAGGCCCGGCGCATGGATCTGTCCGAGGGGCACGTCGACCGGCTGGTGCGCCGGCTGTCGCGGGCCGGGCTGCTCGACGACTCCCGCGGCGGCGGGCCGGCCGCGGAGGCGCTGCGCGAGAGGACCGAGGTGCTCGACCGGCTCCGTCCGGACCTGGCGTCGCTCTCCCTGACCACCTCCGAACCCGGCGATCCGCTCCGCCTGCTGGCGGCGCGCCGCAGCATGCGTGTGCAGGTGAGGGGTGCGGGCAGGGTGGGCGCCGCGCTCGCGGCGCTGCTGTCGGGGGCCGGGGTGGGCGAGGTCGACGTGCGGGACGTCGGGCGGGTCGAACCGTGGGACGTGGCGCCGGGCGGGCTGCCCGCCGAGTCCGTCGGCGACCGCAGGGACGAGGCGGCACGCCGGACCGCGCGCCGCGCCGCTCCGGACCGGCCGCCTCGCCGTACCGGCCGGTCCCCGCTGGACGAGGGCGACCCCGGCTTCTCCCTGGTGGTGCTCGCCCCGCGGGACGACGTCGCCGTGCACGCGCCCGACCCGGCGTCCGCCCAGACCCTGCTGTCCTCGGGCACTCCTCATCTCTACGCCGGTGTCGTGGAGGGGACCGGTGTGGTGGGCCCGCTGGTCCTGCCCGGGGAGACGGGCTGCGCGGGCTGCCTCCAGCAGGACCGCACCGACCGGGACCCGGCCTGGCCGCGGCTGGTGGCTCAGTGGCGCTCCGGCCGGCAGCGCCGGGTGGGTGCCTGCGATCTGACGCTGGCCACGACGGTGGCCGGACTGGCGGCCGCCCACGCGCTCATGTTCCTCGACGGCCGGCTTCCGTCCAGCGCCGGCGCACGCTGGGAGGCCGCCGTCCCCGGGCTGGAGTGGCGGACGCGGCCGGTCCGGCCGCATGCGGAGTGTCCGTGCGGGGCCGCCCTGGGGGATCCGGAAAAACGTAAGGGAGAACACACCCCCGGAGAGGAGCCGTCGCACGAGACAATGGCCGTGCACGGGCCGTCGGACGAGTGGCGCCGCAAGGCGGACGCGAAGCGGCCGGCAGGGACTTGGAGGGCGCATGTCTGATCTTCCCCGGAAGGCGGTCACCCGGACCGCCAAGCTGGCCGCGCTCCCGCTCGGCTTCGCCGGGCGGGCGACCTGGGGTCTCGGCAAGCGGATCGTGGGCGAGTCCGCGGAGCTGGTCGGCCGCGAGCTCCAGCAGCGGACCGCCGAGCAGCTCTTCAAGGTGCTCGGCGAGCTCAAGGGCGGCGCGATGAAGTTCGGCCAGGCCCTGTCCGTGTTCGAGTCGGCCCTGCCGGAGGAGATCGCCGGCCCCTACCGCGCGGCGCTGACCAAGCTCCAGGAGGCGGCCCCGCCGATGCCGACCCGTACGGTGCACGGGGTGCTCCGGGAGCGGCTGGGCGAGGACTGGCAGGAGCTGTTCCTGGAGTTCGAGGACAAACCGTCCGCCGCGGCCTCGATCGGCCAGGTGCACCGGGGTGTGTGGCACGACGGCCGCGAGGTGGCGGTCAAGGTGCAGTATCCGGGCGCGGGCGAGGCCCTGCTGTCCGACCTGAACCAGCTGAGCCGCTTCGCCCGTCTGCTGGGTCCGCTCATTCCGGGCATGGACGTCAAACCGCTGATCGCGGAGCTCAAGGACCGGGTCTCCGAGGAACTGGACTACGGTCTCGAGGCCCAGGCCCAGCGGGCCCACGCCGAGGAGTTCACCGAGGACCCCGACGTGGTCGTGCCGGGCGTGGTCCACCAGTGCGAGCAGGTGCTGGTCACCGAGTGGATGGACGGCATACCGCTGTCGGAGATCATCTCGGACGGCACCGAGGCGCAGCGCGACCGGGCCGGCCAGCTCCTGGCCCGCTTCCTGTTCTCCGGCCCCGCCCGCACCGGTCTGCTGCACGCCGACCCGCACCCCGGCAACTTCCGTCTGCTGCCGGGCGGTCCGGAGGGCGAGGACGACTGGCGGCTGGGCGTACTGGACTTCGGCACGGTCGACCGGCTCCCCGGCGGACTTCCCGAACCGATCGGCGAGGCCCTGCGGATGACTCTGGACGGCGAGGCCGAGGCCGTCTACGAGATGCTCTGCGCCGAGGGCTTCGTCAAGGAGTCGATCGAGCTGGACCCCGACTCCGTCCTCGACTATCTGCTGCCGATCATCGAGCCCGCCGCGGCCGACGAGTTCACCTTCACCCGAAGCTGGATGCGGAGTCAGGCGACCCGGATAGCCGACCCGCGCTCCCCCGCCTCCCAGCTGGCCAAGCAGCTCAACCTCCCCCCGGCCTATCTGCTGATCCACCGGGTGACCCTGAGCACGATCGGCGTGCTCTGTCAGCTGGGTGCGACGGTGCGGCTGCGGGCCGAACTGGAGGAGTGGCTGCCGGGCTTCGTCCCGGAGGAACCGGTGGAGGAGGAGCCGGCGGCGCAGGCGTGACACGCCCGGCGGACACCCCGGGTACCGGCCGTCGCCGCTACCACCACCGCGCGTCCAGGCGGCCCTCGATCGCCCGCAGGTTGTCGCGCGAGCACGGCTCGCAGTAGTGCCGGGCGGCGCCGTTCTCCACGGAGAAGGTCCAGGTCGGCTGCGGTCCTTCGGCGCGGGTGCCGCAGCGGGCACACACCAGCGGCTCCGGCTCCGCCATGGTGCCGTCGTCGCCGCTGTCACCGTGATGACTCGTCACCCGGCGACGATAACGCCGTTCCCGGCGGCCCGCCCGCACCACGCACCGCGGGGGCCGGCCCGTGTGAACGGACCGGCCCCCCGCGAGCAGGGCGGGGCCTCCGGATGGGGAGGCCGTCGCTTCGGATCGGTTACTGCATGACCGCCATGGCGAGCGCGCGGCGGGCGCGCCGGGAGGCGCGCTCTGCCCGGCGCTGCATCCGGCGAGCGGTCACCAGGCTGGCGGCCTGGCGCTCCCGCTGCGCCTCTCGCAGTCGCTCGTGCATATGCGCACGGGCCAGGGCTTCTGGGATGAGTTGCATCTCTCGGGTCCTGTTCTGGCGCGAGTCGTTCGCACCACTGGTGGTGAAGTCTTCGGTCGCGGAGCCTGCGGGCTCGTGGGCGGACGGCATCATCGGGGCCTGCTTCTGGGGGTCGTGCGTGAAGGGTCGGTCGATCGTTCCGGGGGTGTTCATGCCGTGACCGGGTTCTTGCGCGGGCGGCCACGCGGCCGCTTCCGGGCGACGACGATGCCCTGGACGAACAGCTCGCCACCCCAGACGCCCCAGGGCTCACGCCGCTCCTTGGCGCCGGCGAGGCAGGCCTCGATCAGCGGGCAGGTGCGGCAGAGGGACTTGGCGTACTCGACGTCCGCCGGCGACTCGGCGAAGAAGACCTCCGGGTCGTAGGAACGGCACGGGACGGGTACGCCGAGGTTCTCGATGGCGTCGTCGAGCGCGGTGAGCGCCGTGAGCGGAGTCAAGGTCGGGTCCTCCGTGGAGCAGGGCTTGGGGATCGTGTCGGAAGGCGGTACGGACGGGACGTGCGCTTCGAGTTGCACGGTTCGTCTTCCTCGTCTGGTCGTTCCGGCCTGTTGGCCGGGTGGCGGCTGGTACCGGGTTCTTTCTTGCCCCGAGGCGCTTCGCTCTCCCCGTTCGGGGAAAACAGAAGGGCCGCGGATCCCGGGTGGGGTTCCGCGGCCCTGAAGGCGCCGGCCTGATCGAATCAGGCTGGATCACTCCAGGGTTCTGGCCCACGGAAGGCCCACATCAGGTGGTGCTGCGTCGTCTGCTTCCGGAATCCGGCACCGGCTGCCGCAAAGGCATAGGCCTTCGCCTGTGCCACTACCGCTTCCAGTGCCTTGGTCGGTCGCTCATCGCGCTCACGGACGGCAGGAGCCGCGGGAGCGAGGGAGGACACCAGGTGCGCGGCACGGATGCCGGACAGACCGGTGCCCTGGTTCGAGGCGCCGAGCATGCACGCGGAGACGGCCGAGCGATCGGTCAGTTTGACGACGGAGCTGCTGTTGATGCTGATCACTGGACTCGCCTCCTCTCGGCGTCTAGGGGACCGGTGTGAACCGATCCGCGGATATGCAAGTACAACACGGAATCAGGGCCTCGGAGAAGGCCGCTGTCCCCGTGCCTAAGAACCTATGGGGATTGCCGGGGCATGCGCAAACTATTTTTCCGACGAGTTCGGATCAGTTCAGGCCTCGGTCCTCGTCGAGGTCGCGACCTGCGCAGATGGCCAGAACATCGGCCCCGTAGCGGCCCAGCTTGCGCATCCCCACCCCGGGGATCCTGGCCAGCGCGTGCTCCTCGTCGGGGACCGTCTCCGCGATGGCCATCAGCGTCTTGTCGGTGAAGACGCAGAAGGCCGGCTGCCCGCTGCGCTCCGCCTGTCCGGCGCGCCAGTCCCGGAGCCGCTCGTACAGACCCTCGTCCATGTCGGAGGGGCAGTCCTCGCAGCGCATCAGCTTCATCTCGCCCGCGTCGGTCAGCGTGCGGCCGCACACCCGGCAGCGGGCGGGACTGCGCTGTCTGCGCCGCGGGCCCGGGGCCACCGGGGCGGACGCCGTCGCGGCCGAGCCGCGCTCCACACCTCCCGCGCCGGACGTGCCGCCACGGCCCGCGGCACCGCTGGAGCCGGGGCGCAGTCCGTCGAGGAAGCGGCTGGGCCGGCGGTTCGGCCGGCTGCCGGGTGAGCGGGAGAGCGCCCAGGAGAGATGGAGACGCTCACGAGCGCGGGTGACACCGACATAGAGGAGGCGGCGCTCCTCCTCTATCTGTTCGTCGGTCTTTGCGTAGGTGATCGGCATCATGCCCTCGGCGACGCCGACCAGGAAGACGACGTCCCACTCCAGTCCCTTGGCCGAGTGCAGGGAGGCGAGGGTGACGCCCTGCACCGTCGGGGCGTGCTGGGCGCCGGCCCGCTCGTCGAGTTCGGCGACGAGGTCGGCGAGGGTCACGCCCGGTCGCGCGGCGGCGAAGTCCTGGGCGAGGTGCACCAGCGCGGCCAGTGACTCCCAGCGCTCGCGGACCGCTCCCGAACCGGCCGGCGGCTGCGGCGTCCAGCCCTCGCCGGAGAGCACGGCACGCACCTGGGAGGGCAGGTCGGGGGCGTCGTCGAGGAGCGCGTCGTTGCCGCCGAAGCGGGCCGCGCCGCGCAGGGCGATACCGGCCTTGCGCACCTCGGGACGGTCGAAGAACCGTTCGGCGCCGCGCAGCTGGTAGGGCACCCCGGCATCGGCGAGGGCCTGCTCATAGGTCTCGGACTGGCCGTTCGTCCGGAACAGGACGGCGATCTCGCTCGCCGGGACCCCCGCGTCGATCAGCTCACGGATACGGCGGGCGGCACCCTCCGCCTCGGCGGGCTCGTCGGGGTACTCGGTGAAGACCGGCTCGGTCCCCGCGGCACGCTGCGAGACGAGTTCCAGCCGGTGGTCGGCGGCGCGGCCGCGGGCCTGGGCGAGCAGGCCGTTCGCCAGGTGGACGACCTGCGGGGTGGAGCGGTAGTCGCGGACCAGCTTGACGACGGTGGCCCCGGGATGGCGCATGCGGAAGTCGAGCAGATGGTCGGGGGTTGCGCCCGTGAACGAGTAGATCGTCTGGCTGGCGTCGCCGACCACGCACAGGTTCTCCCGCTCGCCGAGCCACAGCTCCAGCAGGCGCTGCTGGAGCGGGCTGACGTCCTGGTACTCGTCGACGACGAAGTGCTGGTACTGGGCGCGGACCTGCTCGGCGATGTCGCGGCGGTCCTGCAGGACGGCGACGGTCAGGAGCAGCACGTCCTCGAAGTCGATGACGACGCGCTCCCGCTTGAGCTCCTCGTAGGCGGAGTACAGCTGGGCGATCTCGGCGGGGTCGCGGGGAACGTCCCGGCCGGCCTTGGCCGCGGCTGCCGCGTAGTCGCCCGGGACGGTCTGAGTGACCTTGGACCATTCGATCTCCGCGGTGACGTCCCGCAGCTCTCCCCGGTCGAGCCGGATGCGGCAGGCCGCGGCCGCGTCGGCGACCAGTTGTATCTTCCGGTCGACGAGCCGGGGCAGGGAACCGCCGATCGCCTTCGGCCAGAAGTACTGGAGCTGGCGCAGCGCCGCCGAGTGGAAGGTACGGGCCTGGACCCCCACCGCGCCGAGCTGCCGCAGCCGGCCACGCATCTCCCCGGCGGCGCGGTTGGTGAAGGTGACGGCGAGGACGCTGGACGGCTGGAGGATCCCGGCGCGTACGCCGTAGGCGATCCGGTGGGTGATCGCCCGGGTCTTGCCCGTACCGGCGCCGGCCAGCACGCACACCGGGCCCTGCAGGGCGGTGGCCACGGCGCGCTGCTCGGGGTCGAGCCCGTCGAGCACCGCGTCGGCCGAGTCCGGTACCTGTGGGAAGAGGGTGGAGTGCGTTGCTGCTGTCACACAGCCATGCTGCCAGGTCGCCGGAGTCGGGTGAGCCGGTTGTCCACAGGGAGGCCCTCGCAGTCGTACTGATGCGGCGGGCATCACGCGAGTCGACGCGGCGGGCATCACACGGACCGACGCGGCGGCCGTCACGCGGGAGCCGTGGGGCGCCCGGTGGGAATGTCTGCGCTTTCAAGTACGTTCTCTGAGCACCGAGGACTTCCCCGAGCCGCCGAAGGAGCGCGAGAGGCATGCAGGGCACTGTGACGATGTACAGCACCACGTGGTGCGGTTACTGCCGTCGGCTGAAGAGCCAGATGGACCGTGAGGGCATCGCGTACACCGAGATCAACATCGAGCAGGACCCGGAGTCCGCGGCCTTCGTGGAGAAGGCGAACGGCGGAAACCAGACGGTGCCCACCGTCCTCTTCCCCGACGGTTCGACGCTCACCAACCCGTCACTGGCGCAGGTGAAGCAGAAGGTCGGCGTCTGAGCGGTTCGCACGGAGCGGGGTGGCCCCCTCATCCTCATCGGGAGGGGGCCACCCCGCTCTGTCGTGCCCGGGTTCAGAAGGCGCTGCGGGTCGGCAGTTCCTTGCCGTACCAGCGTTCGATCAGACGGGCCGCGATGGAGATGCCGTACGGCGGCAGGACCTCGCCGGACTCGAAGGCGGCGCCGAGCGCGTCGCGGGAGAACCAGCGGGCCTCGTGGATCTCGTCGCCGTCGACGTTGATCTCGGTCGAGGTGGCGCGGGCGGTGAAGCCCAGCATGAGGCTGGAGGGGAAGGGCCAGGGCTGGCTGGCGATGTACTCGACCTCGCCGATGCCGATGCCGACCTCCTCGTGGACCTCGCGGCGCACCGACTGCTCGATGGACTCGCCCGGCTCGACGAATCCGGCGAGCGTGGAGAAGCGGCCCTCGGGCCAGTGCATCTGGCGGCCGAGCAGGATGCGGTCCTGGTCGTCGACGACGGCCATGATCACCGCGGGGTCGGTGCGCGGGTAGTGCTCGGCACCGCAGGCGGGGCAGCGGCGGATGTGGCCGGCGGCGGCGATGACGGTGCGCTCGCCGCAGCGGGAGCAGAAACGGTGCAGCCGCTGCCAGTTCTCCAGGGCGACCGCGTGCACCATCAGGCCGGCCTCGCGCGGCGACAGGAGCAGTCCGGCCTCGCGCAGGCCCGCCGGGCGGGCGGAGTCGTCCATGCGGCCGGGCAGGGAGTCCTTCTGGAGGGCGAAGTAGCTGACGCCGTCCTCGTCGTTGCCCAGGAAGTAGCGGTGGGCCTCGGTGAGCGGGGCCTCGAAGGACGGCGTCATGACGAGTTCGGTACGCCCGTCCGCGGTCTCGTCGATGAGGACCTGGCCGCCGGAGACCACGAAGCAGCGCGTCGAGGGGTGGCTCCACGCCGCCGCGAGCCATGCCTCGTCGAGCCGGTGGTGGGCGGCGCGGTCGATGCCGCTCGGGAGGGTGAGCGAGATGGGTCGGTCGGCGGTGTGGTCGGTCCAGGTGGTCACAGGTGCTTCCAACTCCCCCGGTGGATGGGATTGGTTCGGCGGTACGGACGGCGGGGGCACCGGGGCCCGCGCGGTGGCGGGGCTCTTCCAGTGTGCCCCGCGCGGGGCTCCGGTTCGGGCGGCGCGGGAGATCAGGGGGCGTGCCGCCAGTGCTCGGCGAGGTCGCCCCACAGGTACGCGCTGGTCTCGACGCCTTTGAGGAGCAGGTCCAGGTCGACCTTCTCGTTCGGGGCGTGCCAGCCGTCGGACGGGACGGAGATGCCGAGGAACAGGACCGGTGCGCCGAGGACGTCCTGGAGGTCGGCGGCCGGTCCGGAGCCGCCCTCGCGGGTGAAGCGGACGGGGGTGCCGAAGGCGCGGCCCATCGCGCGGACCACGGACCGCAGGGCCGGGTGGTCCAGTGGGGTCAGGCAGGGGCGCGTGGCCGGGCTGAAGGTGATCTCGTGGCGGATGCCGTCGGGAAGCTGTGCGGGAACCCAGTCGCCGACGGCCTTGCGTACGTGTTCGGGGTCCTGGCCGGCGACCAGGCGGAAGGACAGCTTCACCATGGCGGAGGACGGGATGATCGTCTTGCTGCCGGGTCCCTGGTAGCCGCCGCCGATGCCGTTGACCTCGGCGGTGGGGCGGGCCCAGACGCGCTCCAGGGTGCTGTAGCCGGCTTCGCCCCGCGTGCCGTGGGACTTGGCGGTGCGCAGCCAGCGCTCCTCGTCGAAGGGCAGCTCGGCGAAGAGTTCGCGTTCGCGGCCGGTGAGCTCGACGACACCGTCGTAGAAGCCGGGGATCGCCACGCGCGCGTGCTCGTCGTGCAGGGCGGCGACGAGGCGGGCGACGGCGGTGGCCGGGTTGGGCACCGCGCCGCCGAAGGACCCGGAGTGGATGTCCTGGTCGGGGCCGTACAGCCGGATCTCGCACTCGGCGAGGCCGCGCATGCCGGTGCACACGGTGGGGGTGTCCTCGGACCACATGCCGGTGTCGGAGACGATCACGGCGTCGGCGGTGAGCCGGTCCACGTGCTGTTCGACGAGGGCGCGGAAGTGCGGGGAGCCGGACTCCTCCTCGCCCTCGATCAGCAGTTTCAGATGGACGGCCGGGGCGGTGCGGCCGGTGGCGGCGAGGTGGGCGCGGACGCCGAGGGTGTGGAAGAACACCTGGCCCTTGTCGTCGGCGGCGCCGCGCGCGTAGAGGCGGCCGTCGCGGACGACGGGGGCGAAGGGCTCGCTGTCCCAGCCGTCCTCGCGGGCGGCGGGCTGCACGTCGTGGTGGCCGTAGACCAGCACGGTGGGTGCTGCGGGGTCGTCGGAGGGCCACTCGGCGTAGACGGCCGGGGCGCCGGGGGTGGGCCAGACCTCGACGGTGGGGAAGCCGGTCTCCTCGAGTTTCGCGGCGAGCCAGTCGGCGCTGCGGCGCACGTCGGGCGCGTGGTCGGGCTGGGCCGAGACGGACGGGATGCGCAGCCACTCGGTGAGGTCGTCGAGGAAGGCGACGCGGTGCTGTGCGATGTACGTACGGACGGCGCTGACGGCAGTGTCAACGGGCTGGCTCATGTCCTCGAGCCTATCGGCCCGCGCGGGTGTCCTCGGAGTGCGGTATCTCACCGGACGGCTCTTCGAGGATCAGCCGTTCCAGCTCGGCGCGGCCGGGCAGGGCGTCGTGCCGGACGACCTCGCCCGTGCGTACGTACAGGAACGCGGCCCTGACGCTCTGCGGGGGGACGCCCTGCTGTTCGGCCCACGCGAGCCGGTAGACGGCGAGCTGGAGCGGGTCGGCGTCGCGGCCCCGGCCGGTCTTCCAGTCGACGATCTCGTACGTCGTCGTGTCCCCGTCGTCCTCCTTGTAGACGGCGTCGATGCGGCCGCGGACGACACGGCCGGCGAGCGTCAGCTGGAAGGGCGCTTCCACGCGGTGGGGGGTGCGGTGGGCGTACTCGGTGCGTTCGAAGGCCTCCTTGAGGGCTTCCAGGTCGCGTTCGTCGGCGATCTCGGCGTCGCTGCCGGGCAGGTCGTCCGGGTCGAGCATGGGGAGGGTCAGTGCCTCGAAGCGGGCTTCGACCCAGGCGTGGAACCGGGTGCCGCGGCGCGCGGCCGGCTGGGGCGGGCGGGGCATGGGGCGGGCCAGTTCCTGGGCGAAGCCGTCGGGGTCGGCGGCCAGGCGGAGCAGCTGGGAGGCGGTCAGGGAGGCGGGCAGCGCGACCTCGGTGACGCTCTCGCGTGTGCGCAGCAGTTCTCCGGTGAGGGCGTCGAGGTCGCGGTCCCAGGAGGCGACGGTGCGGGCCTCCTCGGGGGTGAGCCGGGGGCGCGGCGGGTGGGCCGGTTCCGCCTCCGCCGCGGGGGCGCGCGTGGCGGCTTCCGGGGCGGTCGCCTGGTGGGGAACGGCGGGGCGGTCGGCGGTCCAGGAGTCCCAGTCGTCCGGGCCGGCGAAGGGGTCGTCCTCCCCGGGGAGGGGGTCCTCGTCGTCGGGCGGTGGCGGCCAGTCCGGGTCCTCGTAGGTGTCGGGGTCGTGTACGGCCGTGGCGGGGCCGTCCGGGTGGGCGGCGATGCGGTCGAGGTGGGCGAGGACGGTGTCGGCGGCCGCGCGGCGGCGGGTGAGGGCGGCGGCGTCGAGGGGCAGGGGCCACACCTGGTCGTCGCCGGCCCGGTGCAGGGCGGGGTTCTCCTCGCCCTCGGCGGGCTCGTCCGCCCACGCCTCGATCTCGCCGTGTCCGGCGGCGCAGTGCTCGTAGAGGGCGTGGAGGAAATCGGAGGGGCCGCGCGGCTTCTTCTGGCTGGGGCCCCACCAGTGGCCGGAGCCGAGGAGCAGGGTGCGGGGGCGGGTGAAGGTGACGTAGCCGAGGCGGAGTTCCTCGGTGTGCTGGTGGTCCTTCATGGCCTCGTGGAAGGCCTTCAGGCCCCGGGAGTCCCACGATTCGACGTCGGGCAGGGTGTCGGCGTCGCCGCGCAGCGCGTGCGGCAGCACCTTGCCCTGCGCGGTCCACTTCTCGCGTCCCTGGCTGCTGGGGAAGGTGCCGGTGACCAGTCCGGGGACGGCGACGACGTCCCATTCGAGGCCCTTGGACTTGTGCGCGGTGAGGACCTTGACGGTGTTCTCGCCGCCGGGCAGCGCGTTGTCGAGGCCCTTCTCGTACTGGGCGGCGGTGCGCAGGAAGCCGAGGAAGGCCAGGAGGGTGGCCTCGCCGTCGCCCGCGGCGAAGGAGGCGGCGACGTCGAGGAAGTTGGAGAGCGTTTCGCGGCGGCGGGCGGCGAGGGCGTGGGGGGAGGCGGAGAGCTCGACCTCCAGGCCGGTGACGGCGAGGACGCGGTGCAGGACGTCCATGAGGGGGCCGGACAGGGAGAGGCGCAGGTCGCGCAGTTCGGTGGCGAGGCGGGCGAAGCGCACGCGCGCGTCCGGTGAGAAGGGCAGTCCGTCGTCGCCGGGGCCGTCGAGGGAGACTCCCAGGAAGGTGTCGAGGGCGTCGGCGAGGGAGATCACCTCGGCCGGGTCGGTGCCCTCGACGGCCTCGGCGAGCCGCCGGTCGGGGTCGTCGCCGTCGACGCGCGCGTGGGAGACGAGCAGCCGTGCGCGCCGTCCCAGCAGGGCGAGGTCGCGGGGGCCGATGCGCCAGCGCGGACCGGTCAGCAGGCGGACGAGGGAGGCGTTGGCGCCGGGGTCCTGGAGGACCTCGCAGACGGCGACGAGGTCGGCGATCTCGGGCAGGTGCAGCAGCCCGGACAGGCCGACGACCTCAACGGGGACGTCCCGGGCGACGAGGGCGCCCTGGATCTCGGCGAAGTCGCCGGCCGTGCGGCACAGCACGGCGATCTCGCCGGGTGCCTTGCCGGTGTTCACCAGGTGGGCGACGGAGTCGGCGATCCAGTCGATCTCCTCCGCGTGGGTGGGCAGCAGGGCGCAGCGCACGGTGCCGTCGCGTTCGGCGCCGGGGGCCGGGCGGAGGGCCTCCACGCCCGCGTGCATGGCGCGCAGCGGTTCGGCGAGGCCGTTGGCGAGGTCGAGGAGGCGGCCGCCGCTGCGGCGGTTCTCGCTGAGGGACTGCCGGGTGGCGGGCCGGCCGTCGGCGCGGGCGAAGTGCTCGGGGAAGTCGTCGAGGTTGGCGACGGAGGCGCCGCGCCAGCCGTAGATCGCCTGGCAGGGGTCGCCGACGGCGGTCACGGGGTGTCCGGTGCCGCCGCCGAACAGTCCGGCCAGCAGGACGCGCTGGGCGACGGAGGTGTCCTGGTACTCGTCGAGGAGGACCACACGGAACTCGTCGCGCAGGACGCGGCCCACCTCGGGGAGGGCGGCGAGCCGGGCGGACAGGGCGATCTGGTCGCCGAAGTCGAGCAGGTCGCGTTCGCGTTTGGCGGTCCGGTAGCGCAGCACGAGGTCGGCGAGCTCGCGCCGGGCGGCGGCCGCGTCGGGGACCTTGCGCAGGTCGGCGTTGGTGAGCCTGGTGTGTTCCAGGGTGTGCAGCAGTTCGGCGTCGTGGGCGCGCAGGTCCTCGGGCCGTACGAGGTGTTCGGACAGCTCGGAGTCGAGGGTGAGGAGGTCGCCGACCAGGTCGGGGAAGGAGCGGGTGAGCGCCGGATAGAGGCCGGGTGCCTCGCGGAGCACCCGCGCGGCGAGCTGGTAGCGGGTGGCGTCGGCGAGAAGGCGGGAGGTCGGTTCGAGGCCGATGCGCAGGCCGTGGTCGGTCAGGAGACGGCCGGCGAAGGCGTGGTACGTGGAGATCACCGGCTCGCCCGGGGGGTTGTCCGGGTCGATGGCGTCGGGGTCGGTGACGCCGGCCTTGATCAGTGCCTTGCGGACGCGTTCGGCGAGTTCACCGGCGGCCTTGTTGGTGAAGGTGAGGCCGAGTACCTGCTCGGGGGCGACCTGACCGGTGCCGACGAGCCAGACCACGCGTGCCGCCATCACCGTGGTCTTGCCCGACCCGGCTCCGGCCACGATCACCTGCGGGGCGGGCGGCGCGATGATGCAGGCCGTCTGCTCCGGGGTGAACGGGATCCCGAGGAGTTCCTTGAGCTGATCGGGATCGGTGAGGGGGGCGGGCACACGGAGAATCTAACGGCGGGCACTGACAACGGATGCCGTCACAGTGCCCCGGGGGTCAAGAACCGCAGGTCGGCGCCGGTGGTGCGATGCGTCACGCCGGTCATTCGACGACGTGCCGGCCCTCGGGCCGGGCGCTGCACGAGGCCCGGAAGGCGCAGTGGGCGCAGTGCTGGCCCGCGGTCGGCCCGAACCGTTCGTCGAGGACCTTCCCGGCGGCCGTGGCCAGCAGGTCGCCGACCCACTCCCCCTCGGGCGGCTCCTGGGCCTGCACCTTGGGCAGCGTCTCGCCGCCGTCCCGCTTGGCGGCGCCCTGGCGCAGCTGGACCAGTTCGGCGCCGCCCGGTTCGGGGCGTGTGCCGTCGAAGACGTCGTCGACCGCGCCCTCGGCGACGGCGAGCTGGTAGACGGCGAGCTGGGGGTGGCGTTCCACCTCCTTGGCGCTGGGCGCCTGTTTGCCGGTCTTGAAGTCGACGACGTACGCGCGTCCGTCGCCGTCGGTCTCCACGCGGTCCATCTGGCCGCGGATGCGGACCTCGTAGTCGCCCGCTTCGAGGGTGACGTCGAAGTCGTGCTCGCTGGCCACCGGGGTGCGTCCGGCGCGGTCCATGACATGCCACTCGAGGAAGCGTTCGAGCGCCACGCGCGCGTTCTCCTTCTCCTGGTCCGACTTCCACGGCGCGTCGAAGGCGAGCGCGTTCCACACGGAGTCGAGGCGCCCCATGAGGACGTCGAGGTCGGCGGGGGTGTGCCCGGAGGCCACCTCGTCGGCGAGGACGTGCACGACGTTGCCGAAGCCCTGGGCGGCGGTCGCGGGCGCGTCGGCCTTCACCTCGCGGCCCAGGAACCACTGCAGGGCGCAGGTGTTGGCGAGCTGGTCGAGGGCGCTTCCGGAGAGCACGACGGGCTGGTCGCGGTCGCGCAGCGGCACCTTGCTCTCCGTGGGTTCGAACATGCCCCACCAGCGGTACGGGTGCGCGGACGGCACCAGGGGGCGGCCGTCCTCGTCGGCGAGCGCGGCGAGCCGGGCCAGCCGCCGGGCGGCTGCCTCCCGCAGGGTGTCGGAGACCCGGGGGTCGACCGTCGTGGCGCGCAGTTCGGCGACGAGCGCGGCGACGGACAGGGGGCGCCGGGGGCGGCCGGTGACGTCCTGGGGGTCGACGCCGAGTTCGGCCAGGAAGCGGGAGGGCTGGTCGCCGTCGTCGGCGGGTGCCTTCACGGCCGTCACCACGAGGCGTTCCCGCGCGCGGGTGGCCGCGACGTAGAACAGGCGGCGTTCCTCGGCGAGCAGCGCGCCGGGGGTGAGGGGCTCGGCGAGTCCGTCACGGCCGATGCGGTCGGCCTCCAGCAGGGAGCCGCGGCGGCGCAGGTCCGGCCACAGGCCCTCCTGCACGCCGGCCACGACGACCAGGCGCCACTCCAGGCCCTTGGCGCGGTGCGCGGTCATCAGACGTACGGCGTCGGGGCGGGCGGCGCGCCGCGTGAGGGTGTCGGCGGCGATGTCCTGGGCCTCGATCTCCTCCAGGAAGTTCAGGGCTCCCCGGCCGCCGGTGCGTTCCTCCGCGCGGGCGGCGGTCGCGAACAGGGCGCATACGGCGTCGAGGTCCCGGTCGGCATTGCGGCCGGCGGCGCCGCCGCGCCGGGCGGAGCGCTCCAGACGCCGTGGCCAGTCCGTGTCGTTCCACAGGTCCCACAGGGCCTCTTCGGCGGTGCCGCCGCCCGAGAGCCCTGCGCGGGCCCGGCGCAGCAGGTCGCCGAGCCGCTGGGCGCCCCGCGCGTAGGCGGGGTCGTGCACGGCGAGCCGCTCCGGCTCGGCGAGCGCACGCGTGAGGAGTTCGTCCGAGGGCGGCGGCAGCGGGTTGCCGGCGGCCCGCTCCTCCTCGCGCAGGGCCCGTCCGAGGCGGCGCAGATCTGCGGTGTCCATGCCGGCGAGGGGGGAGGTGAGCAGGGTGAGGGCGGTCTCGGTGTCGAGCCAGCACGCGTCGGCACCGTTTCCGGTGTCCTCCCGTTCGCCCGCCTCCGCCGTCGCCACCGCCCGCAGGGCCGTCAGCAGCGGGGCCACCGCGGGTTCGTGGCGCAGGGGCAGGTCGTTGCCGTCGACGTCCACGGGGACGCCCGCCGAGGTCAGCGCGCGGCGGACCGTGGGCAGGGTGCGGGCGCCGGCCCGGACCAGGACGGCCATCTCGTTCCAGGGCACGCCGTCCTCCAGGTGTGCCCGGCGCAGGATGTCGGCGATGTTGTCCAGTTCCGTGCCGGAGGTCGGGTAGGTGTACACCTCGACGCGGCCGCCGTCCCGGTCCGGGGCGAGTTCCCGGTGGGCGCGGACCTTCTCGGCGGGCAGCCGGGGCAGTGGCATGCGCCGGGTCACCCGCCGGGTGGCCTCCAGCAGGGCGGCGCCGGAGCGCCGGGAGGTGCGCAGCACCTCGACCGGGGCGGGGCGGCCGTCCGCGCGCGCGAACGCGTGGGGGAACTCCAGGATGCCGCCCACGTCCGCGCCCCGGAAGGCGTAGATCGACTGGTCGGGGTCGCCGAAGGCGACGAGGGTGCGTCCGCCGGCCAGGGCCTGCAGCAGCCGTACCTGGGCGGGATCGGTGTCCTGGTACTCGTCGACGTAGACGGCGTCGTACCGCGCGGCCAGCCGTCCGGCGATCTCCGGCCGGCCGGCGAGGAGCACCGCGCGGTGGACCAGTTCGGCGTAGTCGAGGACGCCCTGCAGATCGAGTACGTCGAGGTACTCGGCGAGGAAGGCCGAGGCCGCGCGCCAGTCGGGGCGTCCGATGCGGCGGGCGAAGGCGTCCAGGGCCTCGGGGCCGAGGCCCAGTTCGCGGCTGCGGGCGAGTACCGCGCGGACCTCGTCGGCGAAGCCGCGGGTGGTCAGGCAGGCGCGCAGTTCGTCCGGCCAGCGCACGTGGGCGAGGCCGAGCCGCTCCAGGTCCACCTGGCCGGCGAGCAGCTCCCGGACGGTGACGTCCTGCTCGGGGCCCGACAGCAGCCGCAGCGGCTCGACGAAGAGGTCGTTGTCCTGGTGGGCACGGATCAGGGCGTAGCAGAACGAGTGGAAGGTGGTCGCCTGCGGGGCGCGCGCGGCGCCCATGCGCAGGGCCATGCGGTCCCGCAGTTCGACGGCGGCCTTGCGGCTGAAGGTCAGGACCAGGACCCGCTCGGGGTTCCCGCCGCGGGCGATCCTCGCGGCCACCGACTCGACCAGCGTGGTGGTCTTCCCGGTGCCCGGACCTGCGAGAACGAGCAGCGGACCGGTCTCGTGCTCAACCACGGAGCGCTGTGCGGCGTCCAGACGAGGGGGATTCCGGCGAGCCGGCGGGGTACGCACCAGACGATGAGCACCACGGTTCCCCCGCCGCACCTGGGGGTGCGGCAGGCCGCTGGTGGAGGAAGAGGAGCTCACGTGGTTGGCCGGTCCTGGTGGGTGTGCTGTGGGGCCGTTCGCCGCGCGTGCGGGGCGGTGGGCGCGGGGTGAAGGGGGTACGCGCGGCCGACGCTACGCCGGTGAAAAGTACGGAAGCAGGCTTTCCGCTTCTTCCCTCCGGCCACTCGGGCCGCACATGTCCCTTGCCTCACGAACGTACGTCATGCCACGAATGTGCCCCATCTCACCCTGAGGGCTCACAGGTCACACGGCGGCGTGCGTCATGGCGGAGGCTGTCAGGTGTGACCCTCGGTGTGCCCGCCGCCGTCCCAGCGCGCGCGTCTCATGTCGACGCGCGGCACATGGCCCTCCGCGGCCCGGCTCGCCTCCTTCAGCGGCGTGCCCTCCACGCGGTAGTGCCCGAGGGCCCTGAGCTCGTGTCCCGGCAGCAGCACGCCGTCCGCGCGGACGACACGCCACCACGGGACGGCGCCCCCGTACAGGGCCATCACCCGCCCGACCTGCCGCGGACCGCCCTCCCCCAGCCACTCGCACACGTCCCCGTACGTCATGACATGTCCCGGCGGAATCAGCTCGGCCACCTCGAGTACGCGCTCGGCGTACTCGGGCAGGGCGTCCGGGTGCTCCGGACCCCCGTCGGACGGAAGGCTCTCCTGGCTCATCCGGCCCATCCTGCCGCACCCCACCGACAACGCGACGCGCTCGCGCGTGTGCGCGCGGCTCGCCCCGGAGCGGCGCGTCGGGCAGACTGTGCCGCCCGTGTTCGGACCCTGATGCCCCCTTCTGGCGGTACGGCATGCCACCATCGTGCGGGCGGTGACCGGTGATACAAGATCGAGAAGAGACGATGAAGCAGCAGGGCGCGCACCCCGACGATACGGAGGGCACCCCTGACGCCTCATCGCGCCCGGACACCGCGGAGCCCGAGACGGCGCACATCGACGAGGTGGAGGGCGACGAACCGCTGCTCCCCGCGCGGGTGCACCGGCCGTCCGACCTCATGCGGCTCCTGGCGGGCGTACTCGCCGTCGTGGTGCTGCTGGCGATCGCCGCGTTCGCCCACGGCACCACCTCGGGCCTGGAACAGGACATCAACAAGGGCACCGGGCAGGCGCCCGACCTGCTCATCAAGATCGCGGGCCTGGCCTCCAGCATCGCGATCCTCCTGGTGCCGGTGGCCTTCGCCATCGAGCGGCTGATCAAACGGGACGGGCTGCGGATCGCCGACGGCGTGCTCGCCGCCGTCCTCGCGCACGGTGTGACGCTCGCCACCGACCTGTGGGTCGCGCGTGCCGCACCCGGCTCGATCCAGGAGGCGCTCACCCAGCCCTCCCCCGGCGACATCCACGCCCTCACGGACCCGGTGCACGGCTATCTCGCGCCGGTGATCGCGTACATGACGGCCGTCGGGATGTCCCGCAGACCCCGGTGGCGCGCGGTGCTCTGGGTGGTGCTGCTCCTCGACGCCTTCTCGATGCTCGTCACCGGGTACACCACACCGTTCTCGATCATCCTGACGGTTTTGATCGGCTGGACCGTCGCCTACGGCACCCTCTACGCGGTCGGTTCGCCCAATGTGCGCCCCACCGGCCGCACCCTGATGGCGGGCCTGCGCACCGTCGGTTTCCGGCCCGTGACCGCCTCCCGGGTGGAGTCGGGAGACGCCGCCGAGGCCGGGGACCGGGGGCGCCGCTACTTCGTCACCCTGGAGGACGGTCCACCGCTGGACGTCACGGTGGTCGACCGGGAACAGCAGGCGCAGGGGTTCTTCTACCGCGCGTGGCGCAATCTGGCGCTGCGCGGCTTCGCGACCCGACGCAGCCTGCAGTCGCTGCGCCAGGCGCTGGAGCAGGAGGCACTGCTGGCGTACGCGGCCATCGCGGCCGGCGCCAACGCGCCCAAGCTGATCGCGACCTCCGAACTCGGCCCCGACGCGGTCATGCTCGTGTACGAGCACACGGGCGGGCGCACCCTCGACTCACTGGCGGACGAGGAGATCACCGACGATCTGCTGCGCGACACCTGGCACCAGGTACGGGCTTTGCAGTCCCGCCGGATCGCGCACCGCAGGCTGGTGGGCGACGCCATCCTGGTGGATCGTTCCGGCACGGTGATCCTCACCGATCTGCGCGGCGGCGAGATCGCGGCCGGCGATCTGCTGCTGCGCATGGACACCTCCCAGCTGCTGGTGACCCTCGGGCTGCGGGTGGGCGCCGAACGCGCGGTGGCCTCCGCGTTGAGCGTCCTCGGCCCCGACACGGTGGCGGACTGTCTGCCGATGCTCCAGCCCATCGCGCTGAGCCGTTCCACGCGCGGGACGCTGCGGCAGCTGGCCCGCGAGCGGGCGGAACGCGAGCGTGAGGCCGTCCTGGAGGCCTACCGGCAGTCCAAGCCGGCCCGCGCGGAGCACGGCGCCCACGACGCCGCCGACACCGCGCTCGAGAAGGTCGACAAGAAGGCCGTACGCGCGGAGCAGCGGGCCGAGAAGCGGGCCATCGACGAGGCCATGGAAGAGGCGCGCGAGGAGGATCTGCTCACCCAGATCCGGCACGAGGTGCTGCGGATCAGACCGCAGGCGCCGGTCGAACCGGCCCGCCTGGAGCGGGTGCGGCCGCGGACCCTGATCAGTTTCATCGCCGGCGCGATCGGCGCGTACTTCCTGCTGACGCAGCTCACCCACATCGAGTTCGGCCCGCTGATCGCCAACGCGGAATGGGGCTGGGTGATCGCGGCGGTCCTGTTCGCGGCCGCCAGCTACGTCGCCGCGGCCATGGCCCTGCTCGGATTCGTCCCGGAGCGGGTGCCGTTCCTGCGGACCGTGGCGGCGCAGGTCGCCGCGTCCTTCGTGAAGATCGTCGCCCCGGCGGCCGTGGGCGGTGTCGCCCTGAACACCCGGTTCCTGCAGCGCGCGGGGGTGCGGCCGGGGCTCGCGGTGGCGAGCGTCGGCGCGTCGCAGCTCTTCGGGCTCGGCTGCCACATCCTGATGCTGCTGTCCTTCGGCTATCTCACCGGCACCGAGAAGACGCCCTCCCTGTCCCCGTCCCGCACGGTGATCGGGGGCCTGCTGACGGTGGCGGTGCTGGTGCTCGTCGTGACCTCGGTGCCGTTCCTGCGGAAATTCGTCGTCACGCGCGTGCGGTCGCTCTTCGCCGGTGTCGTACCGCGCATGCTCGATGTACTGCAGCGGCCGCAGAAGCTGGTCACCGGCATCGGCGGCATGCTGCTGCTGACGGCCTGCTTCGTGATGTGTCTGGACGCCTCGATCCGGGCGTTCGGCGACGAGACGACCTCGGTCAGCATCGCCAGCGTCGCGGTCGTCTTCCTCGCGGGCAACGCACTGGGGTCGGCGGCCCCGACGCCGGGCGGTGTCGGCGCGGTCGAGGCGACCCTGACGGTCGGTCTCATCGCGGTCGGGCTCCCCAAGGAGGTCGCCGCGCCGGCGGTGCTGCTCTTCCGGCTGCTGACGCTGTGGCTGCCGGTGCTGCCGGGCTGGCTGGCCTTCAACCACCTCACCCGCAAAGCGGCCCTGTGAGCGGCGCCCTCCCTCGTACGGCCCGTGTCCCGCGCGTCCCGCTCCGGGCGACCGCAGGATGGGACCATGTCCCGCCCCTTCCGTCTGCGTGCCGCCGCCCTGACCGTCTGCGCCGTCCTGCTGCCCGCGCTGCTGACGGGCTGCGGTGAGGACGACGACAGGGGCGAGGACCTGACGGAGCAGCAGCTCGACTGGCAGGACTGCCCGGCTCCGTCCGAGGCACAGGGCGGCGGCGCCGCCCCGTCGCCGCTGCCGGGCGGCCGGGGCGAATGGAGCTGCGCCCGCATGAAGGCCCCGCTGGACTGGGACGAACCCGACGGCGACACCATCGGCGTCGCGCTGATCCGGGTTAGGTCGAGCGGTCCCGCGGACCGGCGCATCGGCTCCCTGATCTTCAACTTCGGGGGCCCGGGCGGCTCCGGCGTCACCACCCTGCCCGCGTTCGGCCAGGACTACGCGGCCCTGCGTACCCGCTACGACCTGGTGAGCTTCGATCCGCGCGGGGTGGGCCGCAGCGCGCCCGTGACCTGCCTGGACGACGAGCAGCTCGACGCGTACCTCCAGCAGGACGCCACACCCGACGACGCCGCCGAGCGAACCGAACTCGTGGACGGCACCGAGAAGTTCAACGCGGCCTGCGAGAAGAACTCCGAACGGGTGCTCCCCCACGTACGCACCACGGACGCCGCCCGCGACCTGAACCTGATGCGCCAGGTCCTCGGCGACGACACGCTGCACTACTTCGGCATCTCCTACGGCACCGAACTCGGCGGCGTCTACGCCCATCTGTTCCCGAAGAAGGTGGGCCGCGCGGTGTTCGACGCGGTCGTGGACCCCACACAGACCGCGGAACAGGGCTCACTCGGACAGGCACGGGGATTCCAGCTCGCCCTCGACAACTACGCGGAGAACTGCGTCTCCCAGGCCGGGGAATGCCCCGTGGGCGACAGCGCGAAGGACGTGAAGGACCGTATCGCCCGGCTGTTGAGCGACCTGGACGACAAGCCCCTCCCCGGCATCTTCCCCCGGGAGCTGACCCAGACCGCGGCCGCCGGCGGGATCCTCCAGGCGCTGTACTCCCAGGAGTTCTGGGAGTTCCTCACCGAGGGCCTCGACCAGGCGTACGACGGTGACGGAACGATTCTGATGGCGCTGTCCGACTCGATGAACGGCCGCGGCGAGAACGGCGAGTACAGCAACCTCCTCGCGGCCAACATCGCCATCAACTGCGCCGACGACGAACCCCGCTACACGGTCGGGGACGTGGAGCGCCTCCTTCCGGAGTTCCGGGCAGCCTCCGGGCTGTTCGGGGAGTATCTGGCATGGGGAATGGTCGGCTGCACCGACTGGGCGGTGGCCGGGGCCGCCGGGCATCCGGACGTCCACGCCCCCGGCGCGGCCCCGATCCTGGTGATCGGCAACACCGGCGACCCGGCCACACCGTACGAGGGGGCACGCAGGATGGTGCAGGCCCTCGGCGAGGGCGTCGGTGTGGAGCTGACGTACGAGGGACAGGGGCACGGGGCCTACAACAGCGGTAACAGGTGTGTGCAGGACGCGGTGCGCGGCTATCTCCTGGACGGAAAGGTGCCGAAAGCCGGAACCGTCTGTTCGTGATCCAGACCTGCACCCCTACGAAATACCAGGTCAGAGCGTTATCCACAGGCTGCCCCGGCGAGCGGCGGATCTGCCTACCATGGCCTGACCGCCATCCGTGGCACGGTGCGGACGGCCAGCGAGGGGGGAATTGACGCATGACCCGTTTCACACGGTGGACGGCCCTGACGGTCGCCGCCGCGCTCCTGACCGCCGGCTGCAGCGGCGGCGGTTCACCGGACGACGGCTCCGGCGGCGACGACAAGAACGGTGAGAACGGCGGGACGGCGCTCGACTGGGAGCGCTGCAAGGCAACCGAGGACGCCCCCGCACCGGGCGAGGACTGGCAGTGCGCCACGCTCCAGGTGCCGCTGGACTGGTCGAAGCCGGAAGGCTCCACGATCGGGCTCGCCCTGATCCGGGCCGAGGCCACGGGCGACGACCGCCTCGGCTCACTGCTGTTCAACTTCGGCGGCCCCGGCGGCTCGGGCGTGGACATGATGCCGTCCTACGGCGCCACGGCCGCCAAGCTGCGCGAGCGCTACGACCTGGTGAGCTGGGACCCGCGCGGCGTCGCGGCCAGCGAGGGCGTCCGCTGCCGCGACGACGAGGACATCCGGGCCGCCGAGTCGTCGGTGGACGGCACCCCGGACACCCCGGCGGAGGAACAGGCGTTCCTCCAGGACGCCGTCGGCTTCGGCAAGGGCTGCGCGGACGCGGCCGGGAAGCTGATGGCCCATGTCTCGACCACCGACACCGCTCGCGACATGGACCGCATCCGGCAGGTCCTCGGCGACGACCGGCTGAACTACTTCGGCATCTCCTACGGCACCGAACTCGGCGGTGTCTACGCCCATCTGTTCCCGAAGAAGGTGGGCCGGATGACGCTCGACGCGGTGGTCGACCCGACCGCCGACACCGTGGGCCACGCCAAGAACCAGACCCGGGGCTTCCAGACGGCCCTGGACAACTATCTGAAGTCCACCGGGCGGGACCCCGGACAGGGTTCACGGGAGATCGCGGAGCTGCTGGAGCGGATCGACTCCGAGCCGCTGCCGACGTCGTCGTCCGGGCGCGAGCTGACGCAAACGCTGGCCCTGACCGGCATCGTCCTGCCGCTGTACAGCAAGACCAGCTGGCCCGTGCTGACCAGCGCGCTGGAGGCTGCCGAGGAGGGCGACGGCACGGAGCTGCTGGCGCTGGCCGACGGCTACAACGAACGGGACGAGTCGGGGCACTACGGCACGACGGGCCACTCACAGCGGGTCATATCGTGCCTGGACGACAAGCAGCGGCCGACCCTGGAGGAGACGAAGAGGCTGCTGCCCGAATTCGCGGAGATCTCGGCCGTGTTCGGGTCCTTCCTCGGCTGGGACACGGCAGGCTGGTGCCACGACTGGCCGGTCCCGGGCCAGTTCGACACCCCGGAGGTGAGCGCCCCGGGCGCGGCGCCGGTCCTGGTCGTGGGCAACACCGGCGACCCGGCGACGCCGTACGAGGGCGCCCGGAAGATGGCGGACGAGCTGGGCGTGGGCGTGCTGCTCACCTGGAAGGGCGAGGGCCATGGCGCGTACGGCAGTGGGAGCGACTGCGTCGACTCCACGGTGAACGCGTATCTGCTGGACGGCACGGTGCCGAAGGACGGCAAGGTCTGCTCCTGACGACCGCGGGGGCTCCGCGCACTCGTGGTGCCCGGAGCCCCCGCGTCGGCCCGTGGTCGTGCCCGGTTCGGTCAGTAGACCGGCTTCTCCGGCTCGATCTGGTTGACCCAGCCGATCACGCCGCCGCCCACGTGGACGGCGTCGGCGAAGCCCGCGGACTTCAGGACGGCCAGGACTTCCGCACTGCGGACGCCCGTCTTGCAGTTCAAGACGATCTTCTTGTCCTGCGGCAGGCTCTCCAGGGCGTTGCCCATGAGGAACTCGTTCTTGGGGATCAGGCGGGCGCCCGGGATGGACACGATCTCGAACTCGTTCGGCTCGCGGACGTCGATGAGTTCGATGCTCTCGCCCTCGTCGATCCACTCCTTGAGCTGCTTGGGAGTGATCGTGGAGTCGATGGCCGCCGCCTGGGCCTCCTCGGACACGACGCCGCAGAAGGCCTCGTAGTCGATGAGCTCGGTGACGGTCGGGTTGTCGCCGCAGATCGCGCAGTCGGGGTCCTTGCGGACCTTGACCTGGCGGTACTGCATCTCCAGGGCGTCGTAGATCATGAGCCGGCCGACCAGCGGCTCGCCGATGCCGGCGAGGAGCTTGATGGCCTCGTTGGCCTGGATGGAGCCGATGGACGCGCACAGCACGCCCAGGACGCCGCCCTCGGCGCAGGAGGGGACCATGCCGGGGGGCGGGGGCTCCGGGTAGAGGCAGCGGTAGCAGGGGCCGTGCTCGGACCAGAAGACCGACGCCTGGCCGTCGAAGCGGTAGATCGAGCCCCACACGTACGGCTTGTTCAGCAGCACGCAGGCGTCGTTGACCAGGTAGCGGGTGGCGAAGTTGTCCGTGCCGTCGACGATCAGGTCGTACTGGCTGAAGATGTCCTTCACGTTGTCGGCTTCGAGCCGCTCCTCGTGCAGGACCACGTTCACGTACGGGTTGATGCCCTTGATCGTGTCACGCGCGGACTCGGCCTTGGGGCGGCCGATGTCGGCCTGGCTGTGGATGACCTGGCGCTGCAGGTTCGACTCGTCGACCTCGTCGAACTCCACGATGCCGAGTGTGCCCACGCCCGCCGCGGCCATGTACATCAGACCGGGCGAGCCCAGGCCGCCGGCGCCCACAAAGAGCACCTTGGCGTTCTTCAGCCGCTTCTGCCCGTCCATGCCCACATCGGGGATGATCAGGTGGCGGGAGTACCGGCGGACCTCGTCTACGGTGAGCTCGGGGGCCGGCTCGACCAGGGGTGGCAACGACACGGGGACTCCGTTGGTCGGACGATCACTACGGTTGTTCTCCGCTTAACAGTGCCATGGCCTTTTTCATTCCGAGACACCTGTTCCGATCCGCGAGACGATGTCGTCCCAGTAGCCGGGCAGGGGTTCCCACGGGGCTGTGCGGGCCCGGTGGTTCGCGTCGTGGGTGCGGTCCGTGAAGTAGATCGTCGCGGCACCGTGCCAGCGGGCGATGCGCAGGGCCTCGTCGAGGTGCGGGCGGGGCATGCCGTGCACGAAGTGGCAGAAGCGTTCGGGCGGGTGGTCGGCGGTCCATTCCGCCGTCTGCGAGAAGCGGTAGTCGCTCCACGGGCCGGAGAAGGTGACCAGTTGGTCGGCGTGCTCGGCGTATCCGGGGTACGGATGGGTGCCGTGGCCGAGGACGATGTGGGCGTCGTGGAGGGCCCGGAGTGCGGTGACGGTGCTCCGGACTTCGGGGAGTGCGGCGCGGTCGGCGGGACAGCGGTCCAGGAGGAAGCCGTCGACCTGGTACCAGTCGATGAAGCGGTGGGCGTCCGCGATCACCTCGGCGAAGGTGCGCATCCCGTAGGCGGTGTCGAGGCGGCCGAGGACGCGGACACCGGTGTTGCGGAGGCGGCCGGCCGCTTCCAGGCAGTGCGGGTCGGGCCGGCAGCCGGGGCCGTCGGCCACATCGAGGACGACCCAGTGCAGCGGGGTGCCCGGGCGGGTGAGTTCGTTCCACTCGGCCGGGGCGACGAGGGGGTGGGCGAGGCCGGGGACACCGACGCCGGTGCGGACGCCGGTGGTGGCGGTGCCGGGTTTGACGCTCGTCAGATACGGCATGCCGCCTCCATCCAGATGTCGGCGAGGGACTCCTCGAGATTGATCCGGGGGCGCCAGCCGAGGCGGTCGCGCGCGGTGCGGACGTCGGCCTGCTGCCAGCTGCCGCAGCCGTCGGGGTACGGGAAGGCGACGGGAGCGGTACCGGGGTGGTGGTCGGAGTCCTGGCGGGGGTGCCCGATCGTGGCGCGGAGGGTGGGGGCGGGGTGGGAGGTGGCGTGGAGGGCGGCGTGGGGTGCGTGCGAGTGCGGGGGGCCGTCCAGTTCGTTGAGGGCGCCGCCGTAGCCGGCCACTCGGGCGAGGATTCCGGCGGCGTCGCGGAGGCGGACGGCCCGTCCCGAGCCGATGTTGATGACGCCCTGCGCGGCGGAGAGGGAGGCGGCGTGGACGGCGCGGGCGACGTCGCGTACGTCGACGAAGTCCCGCTGTGCGCCGAGGCCGCCGAGTTTCAGTTCGGCGTCGCCGGACTGCATGGCGCGGCGCATCGCCTCGGCGAGGCGGCCGAGAGGGGAGCCGGCGGGGGTACCGGGGCCGACGGGTGAGAAGACCCGCAGGACCACGGCGTCCAGGCCGGAACCGAGGACGAGTTCGGTGGCGGCGAGTTTGCTGACGCCGTACGGGCCACCGGGGCGGGGGACGGCGTCCTCGGCGGTGGACGAGCCGGGTTGGCTGGGGCCGTACTCGGAGCCGCAGCCGATCTGTACGAGCCGTGCGCCGCAGCCGCTGCGGCGGAGGGCCTCGCAGACGGTGGCGACGGCGACGGTGTTGTGGCGGGTGAGTTCGCGGGCGCCGCCTCGGGTGGTGCCGGCGCAGTTGACGACTACGCCGGGATGGACGGCGTCGAGGAAGCGGGTGAGGGCGCCGGGGCTGCCGGTGGCGAGGTCGAAGCGGACGTCGGCGTCGTCGCCTCGTCCGAGGGCGGTGAGCTGGACTGCGGGGTCGGCGAGGAGGCGGTCGGCTACGAAGCGGCCGAGGTAGCCGTTGGCTCCGATCAGGAGGACTCTCATCGGGCGGCTCCTTCGGCGTCCGGGGTGGTCATCGCGGGGTTCTCCTTCGTGTGCGGGCTTGTGGCGCGAGGGCCTGATGTCGGGGGCGGGGCCGGGTCGTCGGTGACCGCGGCCCGGGGTTTGCGGGGTGCCCCCTCATGAGGGCGGGCCGGGGGGTGTTGCGCGGCCGGGCGATTGCGGGGTTGCCGATGCGCTGGTGTGGACCCCGGGGGGGTGTCGCAGCCCGGCGTTTGCGGGGTGCCGTCGCGCCCACCCGTGCCGCCCCAGCGGCACGACTGCCCGCGAAGGGCGGAGGGCAGGGAGCGCGGGTGCGACGGCGGAGTGCGGGGGCGGGGTGCGGGGGCGGGGTGCGGGCGCGGTGCGGCTGACCGTAGGGGTAGGGGTGTGGTTCTCACCGGGGTGGTTCCGGGGGGATGTGGGTTGAGGCTTGGGGGAGTTTTCGGGTGGTGTGGATCAGGAGGAGCAGGGACGCTGCTCCGCAGGTGAGGGTGGGGAGGGCGGCTGGGCTCCAGTAGGTGGTCAGGGTCTGGAGCGGGGTGGCCAGGGCGTCGCAGCCGGGGAGGCGGGCCGCGAAGAGTGTGGCCAGGGCCGTCAGCTGGGCGGCGGCGGTGAGGGTGAGGATCACCTTCGGGGCGTGGGTGAAGCCGTGGATCGTGAGGAGGCGGGCCAGGAACAGGAGGCCGCCCAGGGCGAGCGTCGAGGGGAGGGCGAGGGGCTCGTCGAGAAGCGCGGAGGTCGCCGTGACCAGTACGGCCACCGTCCCCAGGAACAGGGCGAACAGGGCGATGAGCAGGGGCCGTACGGATGCCGCGAAGTCCTCCAGGCCACGGCTCGACTCCAGCCTTCGGCGGACCCGGGCGGCGAGGACGTGGGCCGTCCAGGCGGCGGGGGCGCAGGACAAGGCGAGCGCCACGACCGGGGCGACGGTGAGGGGCCAGTCCCCCGCCGCCGTACCGTCGGGCAGGCCGTCGGGGCCGCCGGTGACCGCCGTACGGAGCAGGCCGTCGCCCAGCAGGGTGTAGGCGATGAGCCAGCAGGTCCAGGACGCCGCCGAGGAGTGGGCCGGGATCTCGGTCCGGGCGCTCAGCGGGCCCCGGCGCAGGGCCGCGTGCAGGGCGAGGGTGACGGCGAGGACACCGGCCGCCGCCGTGTAGACGCGGGCCTCGCCGTGGGTGAGGCGCAGGGCGACGGCCGACGCGGCGCAGAGAGCGCCGGGAAGGCCGGGAAGGAGGACGAGGACGGTCCGGGCGGCGCCGGCCCGGGCGGTCGTCGTGGCCGGGGCGGGCCTGGGGGCGGCGTCGTCGCGGGACACGCGGGCGTAGAGCTCCTCGGCGAGGGAGAACACGTCGCGGTGGCGGAAGCGGGCCGCGGTGCGGTCGGTGATGCCGTGGGCCTCCAGGCCCGCCGCGATCTCCAGCGGGTCCACCGCCTGCTCGCACAGGTCGCGGTGCCGGTGCAGCAGCGCCTTGACCGGGTCCGCCGCGCCCGGCGGAGTGCTGTGGTGCAGTGCGCCGAGGTCGTTCATCGGGCTGTCTCCGTCGCGGGTACGGGGGTGTCCATGGCCGCCCACCCGGGGACGGCGCGCGGGGTGGGGTCGGTCCAGTGGCCGGGCACGTGGGCCTCGGCGGGTGTGGCGAAGGGCAGGGGGTCGCCGGTGCCGTCGAGGAGGAGACGGCGGACCGGGGTCCGGGCGACGATCTCCAGGTAGATGCCGCGGAAGGCGGAGACGTTCTGCTCGACGGTGAAGAGCTCGAGTGCGCGGGCGCGCGCGGCGGCACCGAGGCGTGCACGGCGCTCGGGGTCGCGCAGCAGGGAGACGCACGCCTCGGCGAGCGCCCGCGGATTGCGCGGCGGTACGACGAGACCGGTGCCGCCGATGGCCTCCACGACGGCACCGACGTCCGTGGAGACCGTCGCGCGAGCGCAGAACATGGCCTCGACGAGGCCGGCCGGGAAGCCCTCGACGACGCTGGACAGGACGGTCACCGCGCCGGAGGCGTACGCGTCGGCGGGTGTGTCCAGGCCCGGGCCGCCGAGTTCCTCGAAGGACACCGGGTTCGCGCCGACGGAGTGCGGGCCGTCGGCCTCGTCCGGGAAGAGCTGTGCGGCCAGTGCCCTGCAGTGGCCGAGGTAGGCGGTGCCCTCCGGATCCGAGGGACTGCCGACGATCCGCAGCCGGGTCCCGGGCTCCTCCTTGCGGATCTCCGCGAAGGCGTGCAGCAGGGAGACCAGGTCCTTGGCGGGCTCCACCCGGCCGACCCAGACGAGGGTGTGCGGGTCCGCGCGCCCCGGGGACTCCCCGGCCTCCGCGAAGGGCGCGGCGTCCATGCCGGGGTACACCGTGCGCAGCTTCTCCCGGTCGGCGCCGCAGCGCTCCTGCCAGCGGCGGGCGTGGGTGTTGCCCGGTGTGACGAACGCGGCCCGGCGGTAGGTCTCGGCGGCGAGCCTGCCGTGGAAGGCGGCGAGCAGGGAGCGGACCGCGGGTGAGGCGTCGGGTCGGGTGAGGTAGTGCGTGCGCAGGCGTACGCCGTATTCGGTGACGAGGAGGGGGATGCCGAAGAAGTGGTGGGCGAGCAGGCCCGGAAGGGCGGTCAGTCCGCCGGCGGTGGCGTGGCACAGGTCCACCGCGCCGAGTCCGTCCTCCTCGTACCAGTCGAGCGAAAGGGGGCGCAGGGCGCGCTCCAGATGCGCGGCGACGGACAGCAGATCCGGCACGCGCGCCTCGCGCGCGGCGCGCTGGGCGCCCGGCGTACGACAGGCGCGCTCCAGGGCGCGTACGGCCGTCTCGGAGCGGAGTGCGGCCACCAGACCGCCTTCGTCGCGGGCGAGTTCGGCGAGGCCCCGCAGGGCGGTGGCGAAACGGTCCGCCTCGGACGTCGCGGGCCGAGTGCCGGGGGTGATGAGGTCCCTCGCGGCGCAGAGGACGGCGGCGAGTTCGCCGTAGTGCTCCGAGAAGCGCCGGCGTGCGCGGCGGCCGTACACCACCCCGTCGTCCTCGGCGGTCCACAGCGGGGCGGTGTGGACCCTGCTCACCTGGGGAGGCAGCGGGACCCAGCCCGCGTCCTCCTGGGCCTCGTCGCCGCTGAACGCGTAGACGTCGAACTCGTGCCGGTCCAGTCCGCGTACCAGGCGGTCGCACCAGAGCCCGCCCTCACCGCCCACGTACGGATAGCCACCCTCCGTAAGCAGTCCGATGCGCACGTGTGCACCCCCGATCTCCCGTGTGGGGAGCCGCCGTTGGTCCGACGGCTCACATCGGTACGAACGTATGCGGACAAGGGGGTGGCGTGATGGACGGTTGTCCATCACGCCACCAAAAGGGGTGAACGCGCGTGACTTTCCCGCGCGGGGCGCGTTTCGCCGCGCTAGGCGATCAGCTCTTGGGGTACGCCCATGGGTTCGGGCGGCAGGTGATTCCGTCGTGGTCGAGGAACTTGGTCTGCTGCTGCATGACCGGGGCCAGGTCGCCGTCCTTGTCGCAGGTGACGTGGTTGAACCCCAGGCGGTGGCCGATCTCGTGGTTGATCAGCATCTGGCGGTAGGCGTGGATCTCGTCGCCGTACGTCTCCGAACCCCGTGCCCAGCGGTCCGCGTTGATCATCACGCGTTCGGTGGCCGCCGAGTCGCAGGAGACGTTGTCCTCGGTGGTGTCCAGACCGGACTTGGCGCACCACTCGGCGGTGGTGTCCGGGCTCGCCAGGGTGATGACGAAATCGGGCTGTCCGGAGTGGATGCGCTCGAAGGCGCGCGCGCCGTTGTGCGCCCAGCTCCGGTTGTCGTTGAGCGTCTTCTGGACCGCCTCGGCGAAGAGCGCGCCGTCGAGGTCCAGTCCCTGTTCCACGTCCACCCGGTAGGTGATCTTCTCGCCCTTGCCCGGTGCCTTGGCGATGCCGGGGATGGCGTCGAACCTCCCCGTGCCGCCACGCGCGGCGTCGACGGGATACGTCCGGTCCATCTTCTGCGCGTACGTCAGGGGCGCGGCGCCCGGCGCGGACGGTGTCTCGCGGTCGTCCCCGCGCGAGGCGGGATCCCGTACGTCGCGTGCCTGGTCGCCGGTGGACTGTGCCTGTACGTCGGTGCCGCCGCGTTCGTCGGCGACCTGGCCGGCGACGACGACGGCCAGCACGGTGGTGACGGCGGCGGCCGCGATCCCGGTGAAGGCGCGCCCCTTGCCGCCCTTGGCCGGAGCGGGGTCGCCGGTCGGCGGCGTGTCGTCGTCGTCCCGGTCGGAGGCGATGCCGGTGGACGGGGCACCGCTCCAGTCGGTGACGGCGGTGTAGGGGTCCGGGGCGGCGGGAGTGCGGGGTGAGAAGAGGTCCGTGTCGTCGCCGAAGGCGTCGACGTAGTCCTGGCGCGGTGCTCCGGCGGGCGCCTGCCGCTGTCGCGGGAGGGGCGCGGTCGGGCCCGCCGGCGTGCCGTACCCGGCCCCGCCGGCCGTACGACCGTTCAACGCCCCCCAGCCGCCCCCCGGTTCCCGCTGCTCGGGATGGCCGCCACGGGCCCGGGGCACGCCGTGCGCCGGGGTTCCGTCGGGCAGCCGGGGCACACCACCCGCGGGAGTCCCGTCCGGAAGCCGGGGGAAGCCGTGCGCCGGGGTTCCGTCCGGAAGCCAGCCGTCGGGGAGGCGGGGGATGCCGTGGGCGGGAGTCCCGTCCGGGTGACGCGGTACTCCGCCCGCGGGTGTCCCGTACCCCCCGTTGCCGTGTACCGGAGGGGGCCCGTACCCCTGGGGCGGCCGCTGCTGCTGCGGCGGGAGCCCGCCGGTCCGCTGCGGCGGCCTGCCGGCCTGCGCGGACCCCGACGAGCCGCCCGGTGCCGGACGGCCGCTCTTGTCCGCGCTGTCGCCCTTCGGGGCGGGTCCGCGGCGGCTGTGGCGTCCCACGTCGCGCCTCAGCCCCTCAAGTTCTCGGCGGTGGTCCCCCCACCGGTACCGGCGGGCGGACCCGGAGCGCCCTGCGCGCCCGGCACACCAGTATCCCCCTCAACCACCGATTCCGTTGCATCCGCGAGGAGTTCACGGAACGCGAGGGCCACCGTCCCGGGGTATTCCATCATCGCGACGTGTCCCGCGTCCGGGAGTGTCACCAGCCGGCAGTCCCGGAAGGCGCGCGCCGAACGCCGGGCCATGCGGAAGCCGACGAGCTGGTCCCGGCCGCCGTAGACGAGCAGGGTCGGCGCGAGCACCCGCTCGGCCTGGCGCCACAGTCCCTGCTGGCCCCCCAGGAGATACGCGCTGACGAGCCCCCGCGCGGAGCGTGCCATCGCGTCCCAGAAGTACGGCAGCCGCAGCCGCCGCTCCATCTCCTGCACGGCATGGCGGAACCCTTCCGGCGTCACCCGCGCGGGGTCCCCGTAGCAGAGCTGCATGACGCCCCGGACGCGCTGTTCCGCCGTCCACTCCCGGGTGATCCGGGTGAACAGGGGGGCGATGCCGGGCACCGCGAGCAGTCCGGTGGGGACGGCGGTGCGCTGCACCCGCAGTTCCGGCAGGGCCGGTGACACGAGCGTGAGGGTGCGGACGAGATCGGGGCGTACGGCGGCGACGCGGGTGGTGATCGCGCCGCCGAGCGAGTTGCCGAAGAGGTGCACCGGGCCGCGGCCGGTCGCGTCGAGATAGCGGATCACCGCGCGTGCGTGCGCGGTGATGGAGTAGTCGCCGTCGTCGGGCGGCGGGGAGTCGCCGAACCCCGGCAGGTCGACGGCCTCGCTGTCGACGACGTCGTCCAGCAGCGGCATCAGCGCCGACCAGTTCAGCGAGGAACCGCCGAGCCCGTGGATGTAGAGGGCGGGTGGCAGGCCCTCCCGCGCGGGCGGCCGCGACCGCACCGACAGCGTGACCCCGGGCAGCTCCACCGAGCCGAGCCGCTCACCCTCCGCGATCCTGACCGGCGCGACCCTGGGGAGCACTGTTGCGGGCGGCACGGGCGGCTGCTCGGTCGAAGACATGCGGCAATGTTACGAGACGATCACGTACGGGTTCATGTGTTCGCTGTCACAAGGCGTCACGGGGCGTCGTGCCCGGGCGCGGGTTCCTTCAGGAGCGGCACTCCTGGGGCGCGTGCCCCCGGGTGGGCGGGTTCCGGCGTGCGCTCCCCGTCACGTTCCGGTCGCGGATCGCATGGCGTCCGGATCGGGTGTCTCCTAGGCTCGTAGACAGGGCACCCGTACAGAGTCCCTGCATGCTCCGGGGACGTTCGCAGGAAGGGAGCCCAGCATGGCCGTGGATCCGACCGACCCCGAGACGTTCGCGGAGGACGAGGACGTACACGAGGGCGACGAGTACGACGTCGAGGCGCCCCAGGTCGATACGGCCGAGCAGCGCGCGGAGGTGCGGCCGGACCGCGACGACCCGCTGACGGGAGCCGACGCGGACCGCGCCAACGAGGCGGACCTGGCGGAACAGGCCCGGATCGTCTCCCTCGACGAGGACGACTACCGGTGACGGACGCGCGGGCCGGGACGTCGTGGAGCGATGTCGCCGAACCGTGAGGAGGGCACTTCTTGCCCGCTCTGACATCTTTTGAAACCGTCCGTATGGCTTTCGCCGCCGTCCGGTCCGTGAAATTCTGCGCTCTCACCGCGCACACCACGGTTACCGAAAAGTACGATGGCGGCGCGGCTCACACCGCATGAGGACGACAATGGGAGGCGGCGTGACAGCCATCGAGCAGACAGACGCGGTACGCCCGAGGGGTACACGCCTGCCGCGCCGGGCCCGGCGGAACCAGCTGCTGGGCGCCGCCCAGGAGGTTTTCGTCGCACAGGGCTATCACTCGGCCGCGATGGACGACATCGCCGAGCGCGCGGGCGTCAGCAAGCCGGTGCTGTACCAGCACTTCCCGGGCAAGCTCGATCTGTATCTCGCGCTGCTGGACCAGCACTGCGAGGCCCTGATCCAGTCAGTGCGCCACGCTCTGGCGTCGACGACGGACAACAAGCAGCGCGTCCGGGCCACCATGGACGCCTACTTCACGTACGTGGAGGACGACGGCGGCGCGTTCCGTCTGGTCTTCGAGTCGGACCTGACGAACGAGCCGGCCGTTCGGGAGCGCGTCGACAAGGTGACCAACGACTGCGCGGAGGCGATCTGCGATGTGATCGCCGAGGACACGGGCCTGTCGCGGGCGGAGTCGATGCTGCTCGCCTCGGGGCTCGGCGGCCTCGCCCAGGTGGTGGCGCGGTCCTGGCTGCACAGCGACCGCAGCGTCCCGCGCGATCAGGCGGTGCAGCTGCTGGCCTCGCTGGCCTGGCGCGGTATCGCCGGTTTCCCGCTGCACGGCAACGAACAGCACCACTGATCCGTCGGCGGCCGTTTGTTCCCGTCGGCTGTTCGCTTCTGGCGTTGAGGGGACGCAACGTGTACGTCCCTTCACCGGGCTAATGTGTGCTGGTACGGCGCGGAAGGTCGCGCACTTCACTGACCGTCGGAGGGACATAGCCGTGGAGGTCAAGATCGGCGTGCAGCACGCGCCCCGCGAGATCGTTCTGGAGAGCGGTCAGAGCGCGGAGGAGGTCGAGCGCGTGGTGGCCGAGGCGCTGGCCGGGAAGTCGCAGCTGCTGAGCCTCGTGGACGAGCACGGCCGCAAGATCCTGGTCCCGGCCGACCGTCTCGCCTACATCGAGATCGGCGAGCCGGCCCCGCGCAAGGTGGGCTTCGGCGCGCTGTAGCGAAGACCGGATGTCGAAGGGCCCGGCGGTCTCGTACCGCCGGGCCCTTCGCGTGTTCACGGACGGCGCACAGATCGTCCACAGGGGGGATTGGATTCCGCAGGTCAGGGGTAAGACGGGGTACGACCGACATGGCCGGCCACATTGGGAGGGACCCCGTGCTCCTCGAAGCGCTCAGCTCCGCGATCGTCGGCCTGGTTCTGTCTTGGGCGGCCGTGCGTCGACTGCCGCACCGGTTGCCTGCGCGGGTGCTGGTGGTGCCCACGGGGGTGGCGGGGGCGCTGTTCGGGGCGTTTCTGGTGAATACGGCGGTGGATGCGGGGAGTCTGGTGGCGGTGCTGGTGGGGGCCGCGGTGGTGTCTGTGGCGTCTCTGTCCTTGCTGGTGCGGCCGGCGGGGAGGCTGGGGCGGTCCGCTACCGCGTGAGCGGTCGTTGTCGGCGGGCGTTTGTCCTGGCCTGCGGCCCCGTCTTGCGGCGTGTCGTGGGGCGCCCCCTTGGTTGCGCGGCCCTCGGTGCTTGGGGGCGGCTTGGTTTTTCGCCCCCGCCGCCCCTTCCCGTCCCGTCCCTGGGGGCTCTGCCCCCAGACCCCCGTTCGCGCCCACGCGGCGGAGCCGCACATCGGTACAGCCCCGCGCCCCTTGAGCCGCGCCCCTTGAGCCCCGCGCCCCCTATGCCGCCAGGCCCAGGGCTGCCATGCGCTTTGTGTGGGCCTCCGTGATGCGGGAGAACATCCTGCCCACCTCGGCCAGGTCGAAGCCGTCCGCCACACCGCCCACGAGCATCGTCGACAGGGCGTCCCGGTCGGCTACGACGCGTTGGGACTGGGAGAGGGCCTCGCCCATCAGGCGGCGGGCCCACAGGGCGAGGCGGCCGCCCACTCGGGGCTCCGCGTCGATCGCCGCGCGCACCTTCTCGACGGCGAAGCCGCCGTGGCCCGTGTCGTCGAGGACGGCCAGCACCAGGGCGCGGGTGTCGGCGTCCAGGCGGGCCGCGACCTCCCGGTAGAAGTCACTGGCGATGGAGTCGCCGACGTACGCCTTGACCAGCCCCTCCAGCCAGTCGGAGGGCGCCGTCTGCTTGTGGAAGCCGTCGTACGCGGCGACGAACGGGTCCATCGCGAGCGTCGGCTCCTCGCCGATCTCGGCGAGCCGGTCGCGCAGCCGCTCGAAGTGGTGGAACTCGGCCGACGCCATCTTCGCCAGCTCCGCCTTGTCCGCCAGCGTGGGCGCCAGTTTGGCGTCCTCCGCGAGCCGCTCGAACGCCGCCAGCTCCCCGTACGCGAGCGCGCCGAGCAGATCCACGACGGCGGCGCGGTACTGGGGATCGGCGGAGGCCGCCGACCAGTCCATGGCGGCGACGCCGGTGTGTCCGGTGGAGGCGTTGTCAGGCGTGTCAGAGCTCGTCATGGAGCGCACAATAGCCCGCCCGTCAGGCCCCGGAAGGCCCTGACCGATCAGTGTGACGACGACTACGTGACCAAATCGGCCATGGCGTGTGCGCCAATCCGGGGTATGGTGGTAATGCGCCTGCTGAGCACTCTGACGTTCTCGACGGGCCGCATGTATGAGGATGCCCGGTCGTAAGCCCGATCGGCTCCGACCCGACAGCCCTCCCTGCCGTACGCCACGCTGCGTACGGATTCCGGAGGGGGACCCTCAGCGGTACGAGCGCTCGAGCGTCGGCAGTGGTCCCGTGTCCTACGGCATGGCCCATCTGGCAGCCGACGTCCCCGGCACGGTCCCTACTCGACCCCCGCGCTCGCCTCGCACCGCGTACACAGAAGAGGCAGCACCCTGACTACGACGTTCCGAGAGCTCGGGATCCTCCCCGAGACCGCCGAGGCCCTGGAGGCCGTCGGCATCATCACCGCCTTCCCCATCCAGGAGATGACGCTCCCCGTGGCCCTGTCGGGCACGGACGTCATCGGCCAGGCCAAGACCGGCACCGGAAAGACGCTCGGCTTCGGCCTTCCGCTCCTCGAGCGCGTCACCGTCCCCGCCGACGTCGAGGCCGGACGCGCGAAGCCCGAGGACCTCACCGACGCGCCGCAGGCGCTGGTCGTCGTCCCCACCCGCGAACTGTGCACGCAGGTCACCAACGACCTGCTCACCGCCGGCAAGGTGCGCAATGTGCGCGTCACCGCGATCTACGGCGGCCGGGCCTACGAGCCGCAGGTCGAGGCGCTGAGGAAGGGCGTCGACGTGGTCGTCGGCACCCCGGGCCGGCTGCTCGACCTCGCCGGGCAGAAGAAGCTCGACCTCAAGCACGTGAAGGCCCTCGTCCTCGACGAGGCCGACGAGATGCTCGACCTGGGCTTCCTGCCCGACGTCGAGAAGATCATCAACTTCCTTCCGGCCCGGCGCCAGACCATGCTGTTCTCGGCCACGATGCCGGGCGCGGTGATTAGTCTGGCCCGGCGTTACATGTCGCAGCCGACGCACATCAACGCCACGTCCCCCGACGACGAGGGCGCGACGGTCGCGAACACCACGCAGTTCATCTACCGCGCCCACAACATGGACAAGCCCGAACTGGTCGCGCGGATACTGCAGTCCGACGGCCGGGGCCTGGCCATGGTCTTCTGCCGCACCAAGCGCACCGCCGCCGACCTCGCCGACCAGCTCAAGCAGCGCGGCTTCGCCTCCGGCGCGGTCCACGGCGACCTCGGTCAGGGCGCCCGTGAGCAGGCGCTGCGCGCGTTCCGCAACGGCAAGGTGGACGTGCTCGTCTGCACCGACGTCGCCGCCCGCGGCATCGACGTCGAAGGCGTGACGCACGTCATCAACTACCAGTCCCCCGAGGACGAGAAGACGTATCTGCACCGCATCGGCCGCACCGGCCGCGCGGGGGCGAAGGGTACGGCGATCACGCTGGTCGACTGGGACGACATCCCGCGCTGGCAGCTGATCAACAAGGCGCTGGACCTGGGCTTCAGCGACCCGCCGGAGACGTACTCCACCTCCCCGCACCTGTTCTCCGACCTCGGTATCCCCGAGGGCACCAAGGGCGTCCTGCCGCGCTCGGAGCGTACGCGCGCCGGGCTGGACGCGGAGGAGCTCGAGGACCTGGGCGAGCCGGGCGGACGCGGCGGACCGCGTGGGCGCGGTGGCCGGGGCGGACGCGACGCCTCCCGTTCCGCGGAGCGGGAGACCTCGACGCGTACGCCGCGCCGTCGTCGCCGTACGCGCAGTGGCGCCGCGCCGGACGAGGCCGCGCAGCAGCCCGTGAGCCCGGCCGCCGAAGGCGCCGGCGAGGCGGAGACCGACACGGCCGCCGTCCGCACCCCGCGCCGACGTCGCCGTATGCGCGGCGGAGTGCCTGCCGGTGCACCGGCCGCGGTGGAGGCGGCGGAGACCGCCGTCGACACGGCGGAAGGCACGGCGAAGAGCACGGCGGTGGACGCCCCCGAGGCGGCGTCCGAGGCGTCCGACAAGCCGCGTCGCCGCCGTACGCGCAAGGGCGCGACGGACACGGCGCCGGTGACGCCCGTCGCCGAGGAGACGACGGTGGTCGCCGAGGCCCCCGTGGTCACGGAGCCCGAGGCCCCGGTCGCCGAGCCGCGTCGCCGCCGCACCCGCAAGGCCGCGGAGACCACGCAGCCGGTGGAGACGGCGGAAGCGGCAGCGGTGGACACGGTGGAGGAGGCCGTCGAGGCCAAGCCCCGCCGCACCCGCAAGACCGCCGCCGCGAAGAAGGCCGAAGCCGCCGTCGACACCGCCGAAGGCAGCACCGAGCAGGTCGAGGCGACGGAGCCCAAGCCCCGCCGCACCCGGAAGACGGCCGCCGCGAAGAAGGCCGAAGCCGCCGTCGACACCGCCGAGGCCGCCGAGGTCACGCCCCGTCGCCGGACGCGCAAGGTCGCCGAGGCGGAGCCGGAAGCGGCCGTCGCCGTCGCGATCCCGGCGCAGACCTCCCCGGAGGCCGAGGCCAAGCCGCGCCGTACGCGGAAGACCGCGGTCAAGAAGACCGAGGTCGCCGCCGAGATCCCCGCGCAGGTCGCGGAGGAGGCCAAGCCGAAGGTCCGCCGTACCCGCAAGGCGGCGGTCGCCGCCGAGCCGGAGGCGGAGTCGAAGCCCCGCCGCACCCGGAAGACGGCAGCCGCCGCGGAGTCCGCGGAGGGCTGACGCGACGAACCGCCGACGGCCCGGTCCCCACCCGTGGGGGCCGGGCCGTCGGCGTCCGCGCACCCGCTACCCTCACCCCGTGACCCCCTCCTCCTCTTCCACTCGACTCCACACCTCACGCGGGGAGTTCGCCGTCGTGGACGTTCCGGCCGCCGCCTCCGGCGCGGCGAAAGGGGTCGCGCTGCTGCTGCCCGGATACACCGGCAGCAAGGAGGACTTCGCGCTGCTGCACGCGCCGCTCGCCGCACGCGGCTACCGCACCGTCGCCGTGGACGGACGCGGCCAGTACGAGTCGGACGGCCCGGAACACGACGAAGCCGCCTACGCGCAGGGCGAGTTGGCGCTGGACGTGCTCGCACAGACGCATGCGATCGGGGCGCCCGTGCACCTCGTCGGGCACTCCCTCGGCGGCCAGATCGCCCGTGCCGCCGCCCTCCTCGACCACTCCCCCTTCCGCTCGCTCACGCTCGTCTCCTCCGGCCCCGCACGGATCTCCGACTCCCAGGAACAGCGCGTGAAGCTGCTGCGGGACGCGCTCGCGGTGCTGTCGATGGCGGAGTGCTGGGAGGCGGTCCTGGCCATGGGCCCGCCGGAGGAGGTGGGCGGTCCGGCACGTGGGCTCGGCGGACACGAGCATCTGCGCCGCCGCTGGTTGGGCACCAGGCCCGCGCAACTACTGGCCACCGGACGCCAGTTGTGCACGGAGCCCGACCGGGTCGCCGAACTGGCCGCCGTACCCCTGCCGTTCCACGTGCTCTCGGGAGAGCGCGACGACACCTGGCCGGTACCGGACCTCGACGAGATGGCCCGGCGCCTGGAGGCACACCGCACCGTCGTCGAAGGCGCCGAGCACTCCCCCAACGCCGACCGCCCCGGGCCCACCGCCCACGCCCTCGCCGACTTCTGGGACGGCCTCGCGGCAACCCCGAACGACACCCTTTAGTACTGCGCCTGCAAGTGGTCCCAGAATCCGTCCCGCAGGGCGCGCCGCAGGTCGGCCTGGCCGCGCAGGGAGTACTGCAGCAGCCCCTCCGCCTCCACCAGCAGGTCCTGGTCGACGGAGCCGGGCAGATAGGGATGGCCGGGCAGCAGCTCGACCAGCGTGTCCCGGCCCCGCGCCGCCAGCCACTTCGCGGCGATCTGCGCGCCGACGAACCGTACGTCCTCGCGGGTGGGCCGGCCCGACGCGGGTTCGTACGGCGGCGCCGTGCGCCGGGAGACGTACGGCTTGAAGAAGTCCAGGTCGAGGGTGCGCTGGCTGTCGACCTCCCAGAGCAGCGGCTCCGCCTGGTTGCGGCCCTCGGGCGCCTCGATGCCCCAGAGGTGGACCCGGGCGCCGTACCCCTGGGCCGCCTCGACCGCCGAGACCAGGTCCTCGTCGCCGCCGAGCAGGGCCGCGTCGCTGATGGCGCGGTGCCGGGCCAGTGACTCCAGATCGGTGCGGATCAGGGAGTCGACGCCCTTCTGCTGATTGTTGGCGTTGAGGTTGCCGAGGCGGACCTTGACGTCGGGGAGTTCGGCGATGGTCTGCTGCTCGGCGGTGTGGATGCGGCGCCTGGCGCCGTCGTACCAGTAGACCCGCAGCAGCCTGCTGTCCGCGAAGATGGTGCGGGCACGGTCGATGAGCGCGTCGATGAGTCCCTCGGCGTCGAGGTCGACGGCCCGGCGGTCCTCCGTCCCGGCCACGAGGCGCCCCGCGGCGGCGTACAGATAGCCCGCGTCGACGAAGATGGCGTGCGTCGAGGGCGTCTTCGCCACCTCGGCGAGCATGCGCTGGAGCAGCTCGTTCGTGCGGTCGATACGGGCTTGCAGGGCCGTGAGGTCTTCGTTCATCGCCTCCATTCTCCCGTTGGTCACGCTACGAACACAACCGGTCCCGGTCGGTCTCCTTCGAAACCCTTACTGGTCAGTATTTAGTCGATCGAAAAATTTCCTTAGCGTAGGGAATGATTGCCTCCCGCATCCCGTTGATATCGATGGAACACGGGCCCGAGTGGCCGGTGCGCCACCCACCGAGTAGTTCTCCTCAGGAGGATGACCAGACGAAGGGAGAAGCCCCTTGCGCTTCGAAATCATGCGACTCGACGACGTCGACGGCACACCCGTGGACTCGACCGTCGTAGACGCCGCCTCCGTCAACCGCATCGTTCAGCAGGCCGCCGCCATCGGACAGCGCCTGTGGATCCGCCCGGCCGACACACCGGCCTCATAACGCGCAGCACGCGGGACGCCGGCCACACGGGCCGGCGCTCGATCGCGTACGTCCCGGAGCCCCCGTACCGCCATCGGTACGGGGGCTCCGCGCACGTGCGGGTCAGCCGGCCCGGATCACCTGGGTCACGCCGTTGATGATCTGCTGCACGGCGATCGCGGAGAGCATCATGCCGGCCAGGCGCGTCACCAGGACCACGCCGCCGTCCTTGATGACCCGGATGATGAGCAGCGAGTACCGCATCACCAGCCACAGCACCACATGGATGGCGAGGATCGCCGACCACACCGAGAGCTGCCCGCCGACACCGTCGGCCTTCTGCACGGCGAGGATGACCGACACGATGGCGCCCGGCCCTGCGAGCAGCGGCATACCCAGCGGGACCAGCGCGACGTTGACGTCCTTCGTCTGCTGGGGCTCGTCGGTCTTGCCGGTGAGCAGGTCGAGCGCGATCAGCAGGAGCAGCAGCCCGCCCGCGATCATCAGGGCGGGCACCGACACATGCAGATAGGCGAGGATCTGGTGGCCGAGCAGGCCGAACACGGTGATCACACCACCGGCCACACAGACGGCCTGGAAGGCCATCCGCTTCTGCATCTTGGCGGGCCGGCCCGCGGTCAGGGCGAGGAAGATCGGGGTGATCCCAGGGGGATCCATGATGACAAAAAGGGTCAGGAAGAGAGAGCCGAAGACGGCGACGTCGAGCATGACTGCCTTGCTGGAGGTACGGAGGGGAAGGGGCGGCGCGGAGTTGGGGCCTCAGGCCCCGCCGGCCCCCGGGACCGGGAACGCGCCGGTCGCGCGCCGCGTGATCTCGCCGTACACCTCGGGGTCCGTCAGGAACTCGCCGAGGACGCAGGTCTTCCGGCTGCCGTGGTAGTCGCTGGAGCCGGTCGTCAGGAGGCCCAGCTCCTTCGCCAGGCCGCGCAGCCTCGCCCGGGTGTCGGGGTCGTGGTCCATGTGGTCGACCTCGATGCCGTCGAGTCCGGCCACGGCCAGTTCGGCGATCGCGGACTCCGGCACGGTCCTGCCGCGCTTGCTCGCGGCGGGGTGGGCGAAGACGGCGACGCCGCCCGCGTTCCTGACCAGCCGCAGTGCCTCGAAGGGGTCGGTCTCGTGCTTCGGCATGTGCGCCCGGCCGCCGTCGGCCAGCCACTGCGGGGTGAAGGCGTCGTTCACCGTCGGTACGACGCCGAGCTCGACGAGCGCGCTGGCGATGTGCGGGCGGCCCACCGAGCCGTCGCCCGCGATCCGGGCGACCTGCTCCCAGGTGATGGGCACGCCCAGCTCGTTCAGCCTGGCGATCATGCCCTGGGCGCGCGGGACCCGGTCGTCCCGGACCAGCTCGCGCTCGGCGAGGAACGCGGGCTCCGCCGGGTCGAAGAGGTAGGCCAGCATGTGCATGCTGATGCCGTCGAGCCGGCAGGAGAGTTCCGCCCCGGTGACCAGGGTGAGCCCCGCCGGGAGCGCGGAGAGCGCCTCGGCGTGCCCGCGGGTGGTGTCGTGGTCGGTCAGGGCCACGGCGTCGAGACCGGCGGCGGCCGCCTTGCGGACGAGCTCGGCCGGGGTGTCCGTGCCGTCGGACGCGGTGGAGTGGGTGTGCAGATCGATACGCACGACGCATGACTCCAAGCGATGACGGGCGGACGGGGACGCTCCAGGATAACCGGATCCCCGGACGCTCCTTGTCACACCCGAACCCCCTGTGCGCCCCCTACCGCGGCCAGGGCGTGTCCGGCGGATCAAGCCAGACCCCGCGACCCCGGCAAGATCCGAACGACACCCCCTAGGTCTCCAGCAGACGTGGGGACAGCGCTCCGCAGGGCACCAGTTCCACCTCGGCGCCGGCGTCCCGTAGGTCGGTGAGGACCAGTTCGTCGTACATCAGCAGCCCGGACTGCTCGGGCCACACCACCGCCCACAGCCACATCCCGAGCGCCTCGCCGGCGAAGACGGCGCGGTCGTCCGGTGTCTGGGCGACATGCCAGAGCGGGGTCGGCCGGCCCGCCGCCAGCACCTTGGCCTGCGGCGGCTTCTCGACGTTCATGTACGGTCCCGGGTCCGGGGCGTCGAGGCCCGCGTACCGCGCGCCGAGGCCCACGCCGAGTTCCTCGGCGACCAGGATCAGCTCGCCCATGCCGCCGAGCGGTCCGGGCCCGGTGCACGCGACGGCGGTCGCCCGGCCCCCGCTGCGGTCGTCACCCGCGCAGGCCACACCCGTGAACAGCCAGCCCACCGGCAGCGGCCACGGCATCCACACCGGCACCTTCGTGCGGTGCACGACGACTTCGAGGGCTTCGACGCTCGGCGGTATCACGGGCTGCACCGGGTGCACCGTGCCGTGCACGGCGCACTGCCAGGCATCCGAGAAGAGGCCGGGAGCCCTGACCCGGCCACCGCACTTCGGGCAACTGGGTTCGCCCCTCATAGGGCCCCACGGTCCTACCCGTACCGCGCCACGTCAAGGACGATCACCCGCCCGGCGCGCCTGTCCGCCGACGTCACGGGCCCACGGGGCGGCGACATCCGGCCATGGACATCAGTCCAGCGGGACCGGCCGCCGGAACGGATCCCGCAGATCCGTGCCCTGGTCCAGCCAGCGTTCCTGGAGGGCCTGGGCGCCGTGCACCCGCTTCCAGGCGGCCTCGTTCGGGGTCATCGGCAGCAGCGGCAGGAACCGTACGGGATCGAGGGGGCGGTCGAGCTCCAGGTCCTCCACCAGTCCGCCCGGCTCGGCGACCAGCACCGAGGTGAACGGGGCACCGGGCCACAGCGGTTCCCCCACGTCGAGCGAGGCGCCGGGGGCCACGACCACACCCTCGACCTGCGGGGAGGCGGCGAGTACGGCGAGCGGGCGCAGCACCTTGTCGGTGTCGGCCGCGCCGGCCCGGACGGAGAGCAGCAGCTCCACGCGCGGACCCTCGACCGGGTCGGCGATCACCGACGTGGGGTCGGCCATGGGCTGCGCGGACATACCGAGGGTGGCGTAGCGCACGATGTCGCCCTCGTGGAAGCGCAGTACCTCGATGCGGTCGGTGCCGAGGAAGGTGACCGCCGCGCGGGCGTCCGGTTCGCCCAGCGCCGTGAGCAACCGGGCCTCGACCAGAGGAAGAACATCAGCCATGCGGCGAGCATAGAACTCGTCAGCGGCGGGCAAAGCGGAGCCTTGACACGGCAGTCGGCTGATACGCTTGGCCGGTGGTTCGGGCAGCACGCAGAAGCGTCCGGTCGTCCCGAACGCTGTAAGGACCCCTGCTCCAAGGGGTCGATCCCTTGAAGGGATCGTGGATCGTCCCTTACGAGGGACCGACCGGAGGAGGTGGGGCTGGCATGGACCGAAGTCGACCGTGCAGTAGCACCCGCTCTTCCGCCCGCTGAGGCAGCTGCTCCTGTCTGGCTCCCGCCTTTCGTCCGCGCGTCTTCATCGGAAGAGCACTTTGTTTCGTTCCGCCTGATCTGCCCCAGTAGCTGTATCAGCGACGAACCTCGCCACCGCGACGGTGCGGTGCTCCCCGCTTTGTGGACGTGCCAAACATCCGCAGTCCAGGACGTCCTCATTCCGGGTTGTTCCATCCGTCGTACCGGCGCCTTTCGTTGCCTGTCCGCGAAGGAGCCCGCCATGTCGATGATCCGCGACCTGCGCGCCGTGGTCCGTCCCGCCTCCCGCATCTCGCTGCGCAAGGAGAGCGGCCCGTACGACACCACCCGCGACCCCGCGACGACCACCGCCGTCGTCGACTGCGCCGTCTACCGCGACGGCCGCCGCCTCCCGTCCGAGGCCGGCCCGCTCACCCCGCACGAGGCGATGCGGCAGGTGCGCCGCGACGGAGGCTTCGTGTGGATCGGTCTGCACGAGCCGAACGAGGCCGAATTCGCCGGTATCGCCCGGGAGTTCGGGCTGCACCCGCTGGCCGTGGAGGATGCCGTCCAGGCCCATCAGCGGCCCAAGCTGGAGCGCTACGACGACTCGTTGTTCACGGTGTTCAAGACCGTCCACTACATCGACCACGACCGGCTCTCCTCCACCAGCGAGGTCGTCGAGACCGGCGAGGTCATGTGCTTCACCGGCCGGGACTTCTTCATCACCGTCCGGCACGGCGGACAGGGCTCCCTGCGGGCCCTGCGGCACCGCCTCCAGGACGACCCCGAACTGCTGGCCAAAGGCCCCTCGGCCGTGCTGCACGCCATCGCCGACCATGTGGTGGACGGCTACATCGCGGTGGCCGACGCGGTGCAGGACGACATCGACGAGGTCGAGACGGAAGTCTTCTCGCCGGGCCGCAAGGGCACCCCGCGCGGTACGGACGCCGGCCAGATCTACCAACTCAAGCGTGAGGTACTGGACTTCAAGCGGGCCGTGGCGCCGCTGCTGCGGCCGATGCAGCTGCTGAGCGAGCGGCCGATGCGGCTGATCGACCCGGAGATCCAGAAGTACTTCCGGGATGTCGCCGACCATCTGGCGCGAGTGCAGGAGCAGGTCATCGGCTTCGACGAACTGCTGAACTCCATCCTCCAGGCCAACCTCGCGCAGGCGTCCGTGGCACAGAACGAGGACATGCGGAAGATCACCTCGTGGGCCGCCATCATCGCCGTACCGACCATGGTGTGCGGGGTGTACGGGATGAACTTCGACCACATGCCCGAGACCCACTGGAGGTACGGCTATCCGCTGGTCCTCAGCATCACCGTGGGCATGTGCCTGGGCATCCACCGGACACTGAAGCGCAACGGCTGGCTCTGAGGGTCCCTGGATAGGCTGGGCCCATGACACGTGCGCTGCTCGACCGGGCCCTCATCGAGGAGGCCACGAAGAAGTCCGGCCTCGTCTGGGTCAGGGGGCCCGGCGCGGCGGCCCGCGCGCTGTGGCACGTGTGGCACGAGGGCGCCGCGTGCGTGATCGGCGACGGGCCCGGCGAGCAGCCGCTGCCGGGGCTGGCCGACGGCGCGTCCGCCGAGGTCACGGTCCGCAGCAAGGACAAGGGCGGCCGGCTGGTCTCCTGGACCGCGCGGGTCGTCGAGCTGCCGTCCGGCTCCGAGCGGTGGACGGCGGCGGTGGCCGAGCTGAAGGGCAAGCGGCTCAACGCGCCCGACGGCGAGGCGATGACCGGCCGCTGGGCCCGCGAGTGCCGCGTCCTGCGCCTGGAGCCGACCGGGACGACGGCCCCGCTCCCCGACGACTCCCTGGCCGAGGCTCCGCTGCCCACCCCGGCCACGACCCGGCACCCCGTCCCGGCGGGCCTGCCCCGGCTGCTGTTCAGGAAGAGGAAGCGGCGGGGTCAGGACGTCGGGAGCTGACCGCCGTAGTCCAGGGTCTCGTCCTCGGCCGGCTTCTTCACGTCGAAGTCGGTGCCCCAGTCGGAGAAGGTGAGGGTGCCCGCCTTGCCGGCGCGTACCAGCCGGACCGGATACGGCAGGCCCTCGAGCGAGACGTCCAGGGTGCCGCCGGAACCGTCGTCGCCGGTGACGCGGATGGTGCGGACGCCCGACTGCTCGTGGTGGCCGTCCGTGGCCAGCTTGCCGTGCAGGGTCAGCAGACCGTCGAGGAGAACGTTCTTGTCCGTGAAGCCGATGAACTTCTTGTACGAGGGGTCGGCCTGCGGCACCTTCACATACTTCTCGGCGAGCTTGCCGGCCGCCGCCGCGTCCGTCTTGCCGTCGGTCTTGCCGTCGGACTCGTCGTCCGCGTGACCCCAGAACTCGGCTCCGGCCTTCAGATACAGCTCGTCGTCGACGCGCAGCAGACGGAACGTCTCCCCCTTGGCACTGAGCGAGCCGACACCGCCCTGCTCCTTCAGCCGCATGTCCAGCGTGTAGGTACGCTCGCCGGCGACCACGGTGCCGTGCAGCCGTACGGTGCCGGCCGATGTGGCGGCCTTCTGGGCTCTGCCCTGGATCTCGTCGGCGGACAGTCTGCCGACCCCGTTGGTGCCCTCGTTCGGATCCTCGGAGCATCCCGTGAGCGCCGTTCCCGTCACGAGCAGTGCGCACACGGCGCCGGCCAGCGTGGCCCTGCGGGAACGGCCCTGGGAGATCGGAATCACAGGTGGGCTGCCTCTCTGACGGGGGACCTGAACGGCGTACCGCAGAGTACCGGGGCCGGGAGACCCGAGCGGAGCCAGTCCGTCCGGACCGGCCACCGACGCACGGATGATCGGTACGGGCTAGCCTGAAGCCCACCCGAGCGGGCAATCCGAACAACAGACGCAGCAGGCGGTACACGGCAACGAAACACCCCGCGGGGAAAGGAGTGGCGGCCATGGCAGGGGGCGCTCCCCGGTTCTTCGTCTCACATGTCTCCGGCGTCGCCGTCTTCGATCCGGCGGGCGACCAGGTGGGGCGCGTGCGCGATCTGGTCGTCATCCTGCGGCCCGGACGGCGTCCGCCGCGGCTGCTCGGCCTGGTGGTCGAACTCTCCACCCGCCGCCGTATCTTCCTGCCCATGAACCGGGTGACCGCCGTGCAGTCCGGCCAGGTCATCACCACCGGGGTGCTCAATGTGCGGCGGTTCGAGCAGCGGCCCACCGAGCGGCTCGTCTTCGGCGAACTGCTGGACCGGCGGGTGACGCTGGTGGGGAGTGACGAGGAGGTCACCGTCCTCGACCTGTCGGTGCATCAACTGCCCGCCCGCCGCGAGTGGGAGATCGACCGCGTGTTCGTGCGCAAGGGGAAGAAGGGCGGCGCGTTCCGGCGCGGCAAGGGCGAGGCACTGACCGTCGAGTGGTCCGCCGTCACCGGGTTCTCCCTCGAGGAGCAGGGGCAGGGCGCCGAGAACCTGCTCGCCACCTTCGAGCAGCTGCGCCCCGCCGACCTCGCCAACGTCCTGCACCACCTCTCCCCCAAGCGCCGCGCGGAAGTGGCCGCCGCCCTCGACGACGACCGGCTCGCCGACGTCCTGGAGGAGCTGCCCGAGGACGACCAGATCGAGATCCTCGGCAAGCTGAAGGAGGAGCGCGCCGCCGACGTCCTGGAGGCCATGGACCCCGACGACGCGGCCGACCTGCTGGGCGAGCTGCCGGAGGCGGACAAGGAGCGGCTGCTGAGCCTGATGCAGCCCGCCGACGCCGCCGACATGCGGCGCCTGATGGCGTACGAGGAGCACACGGCCGGCGGTCTGATGACGACCGAGCCGATCGTGCTGCGGCCGGACGCGACCGTCGCGGACGCCCTCGCCCGGATCCGCGAGCCCGACCTGTCCCCCGCGCACGCCGCGCAGGTCTACGTCTGCCGTCCGCCGGAGGAGACCCCCACCGGCAAGTACCTGGGCACGGTGCACTTCCAGCGGCTGCTGCGCGATCCCCCGTACACGCTGGTCGGGTCGATCCTGGACGACGACCTCCAGCCCCTGGACCCGGACGCGGCACTGCCCGTGGTCGCCGGGTTCTTCGCCACGTACGACATGGTGGCGGCGCCCGTGGTGGACGAGTCGGGGTCGCTGCTGGGCGCGGTGACGGTGGACGACGTCCTCGACCACATGCTGCCCGACGACTGGCGGGAGACCGAGTTCCACCTCGACGAGGGGGTGGGGACCGGTGGCTCCGGAGCGTGAGGGCGTGCGGGAGCGCGTACCGGCGGGCGCCACGGCGGCCGGGCGGCCGCGTGCGCCCCGTCTGGACCAGCCGCGCCCGCCCAGGCGGCGGATCCTGCCCGAGTGGGACCCGGAGGCCTTCGGACGGCTCTCGGAGAGCGTCGCGCGGTTCCTGGGCACCGGGCGGTTCATCGTCTGGATGACGTTCGTCATCATCCTGTGGGTGGTGTGGAACGTGTCCGCGCCGAAGGAGCTGCGCTTCGACGAGTACCCGTTCATCTTCCTGACGCTGATGCTGTCCCTCCAGGCCTCCTACGCGGCCCCGCTGATCCTGCTCGCGCAGAACAGGCAGGACGACCGGGACCGGGTCAATCTGGAGCAGGACCGCAAGCAGAACGAGCGGTCGATCGCGGACACCGAGTATCTGACCCGGGAGATCGCCGCCCTGCGGATCGGGCTCGGCGAGGTCGCCACCCGGGACTGGATCCGCTCGGAGCTCCAGGACATGGCCAAGGAGATGGAGGGCCGGCAGAACGGGCACAAGGACCATCAGGGTCCTTTCCCGGCGATGCGCGCGGAACACCCGCCGGGACGTGACGCAGACGACCACTGACGTTCTTACCGGCGGGTGTACCCGGCGCCGTACCATCGTCCCTATGGCTACGGAAGACGCGGTGCGCGAGGCACTGGCGACGGTGAACGACCCCGAGATCAACCGGCCGATCACCGAACTCGGCATGGTCAAATCGGTGGAGATCGGGGCGGACGGGGCGGTCGCGGTCACCGTGTACCTGACGGTCTCCGGCTGCCCCATGCGGGACACGATCACGCAGCGCGTGACGGACGCGGTCTCCGGGGTCGACGGCGTCACCCGGGTCGACGTGACGCTGGACGTCATGAGCGACGAGCAGCGCAAGGAGCTGGCGACCGCCCTGCGCGGCGGCCAGACCGAGCGCGAGGTGCCCTTCGCCAAACCGGGCAGCCTCACCCGGGTCTACGCGGTGGCGTCCGGCAAGGGCGGTGTCGGCAAGTCGTCGGTGACGGTGAACCTGGCGGCGGCGATGGCGGCCGACGGTCTGAAGGTCGGTGTCGTGGACGCCGACATCTACGGCCACTCGGTGCCCCGCATGCTGGGCGCCGACGGGCGGCCCACCCAGGTCGAGAACATGATCATGCCGCCGTCGGCGAACGGCGTGAAGGTCATCTCCATCGGCATGTTCACCCCGGGCAACGCGCCGGTGGTGTGGCGCGGCCCGATGCTGCACCGCGCGCTGCAGCAGTTCCTCGCGGACGTGTACTGGGGCGACCTGGACGTGCTGCTGCTCGACCTGCCGCCCGGCACGGGCGACATCGCGATCTCCGTGGCCCAGCTGGTGCCGAACGCGGAGATCCTCGTCGTCACCACGCCCCAGCAGGCGGCGGCCGAGGTCGCCGAGCGGGCCGGTTCCATCGCCGTGCAGACGCACCAGAAGATCGTCGGCGTGGTCGAGAACATGTCGGGGCTGCCCTGCCCGCACTGCGGCGAGATGGTCGACGTGTTCGGCACGGGCGGCGGCCAGTCGGTCGCCGACGGCCTGACCCGTACGACCGGGGCGACCGTCCCCGTGCTCGGCGCCATCCCGATCGACGTCCGGCTGCGCGAGGGCGGCGACGAGGGCAGGCCCGTGGTGCTGACCGACCCGGACTCCCCGGCGGGCTCGGCGCTGCGCTCCATCGCCGGCAAGCTGGGCGGCCGGCAGCGCGGCCTGTCCGGCATGTCGCTGGGGATCACCCCGCGCAACAAGTTCTGAGGTTCTCCACAGCGAAGGGCGCCGTCCACAGCGGACGGCGCCCTTCCGCGTACCCGCTCGGGCCCGGTACGCGCTCAGGCCTGGTACGCGGCGATGTCCTTGACCACGGCGAAGCCGAGGCCGTACGCGCTCATCCCCCTGCCGTACGCCCCCACGTGCACGCCCGCCGCCGTGGAACCGGCGAGCACCCAGCCGAACTCGGACTCCCGGTAGTGGAACGGCGTCGGCACCCCGTCCACGGGCAGGGACAGCGTCGACCAGTCCTCCCCCGCCAGGTCGTCCGCGAGCACCCAGGCCGTCTCGGTCTGCTGGTCCAGCCAGTCGTCGCGCAGGGAGTGGTCCATCTGGCCGGGCCAGGTGAAGGACAGCAGCCCCACCCCGGCGAGCCAGGCGGCGGAGGAGACCGAGGTGGCCTCCAGCAGTCCGGTGCCGTCCGCGCTGCGGCGTACCGGGTTGGCGGCCACGGTCACCACGACCGCGAACTTCTCCTTGGCCTCCTGGTCGCTCCCGGCCGTGTACTCGCTGCGCACCGAGGGCTCGTCACCGTGCCCGACCGATCCGTGTTCGACGGCTCCGGCGGCCGCCTGTCCGACCTGCATCAGCCAGCGCCGGCCCGTGAAGGCCTCGTCCAGGCCGTACCAGGGGAAGGGCGCGCGCAGATAGCCGTCGACGGTCCGCCGGGCGGAGGGTACGGGTTCTCCGTCCTCCGCGGCCGGCGCTTGCGCGACTGCCGAACTCGTCGTCTCCATGGCCGGACGCCTCCTCGCTCTCGTCGGAGCGGGCGGCCCGCCCCCCTTCGGGCGTACTCGTCCGTTCCGCACAACAACTCGGCAGCATAGCCACCTTGACGGCGCGGCCCGGGAAACCGCCCGGCTCTTGGGCCGCACGGACGCCCTGATCAGGCCGTACGGAGCCCGGGTGGAGTATGAAACGCGTCACGTACGCCGAGGCGTGCGCCCCGGGTCCTCCGCTCAGGTGGCGTCCGCGTCGAACGGCGGACGGGTGTCGGCCGCCGGAGGCTCGGGCTTCTTGGTCATGTCCACGCGGCCACCGGACGTCGCCGGGGCCGCGGCCGGGGCGGCGTCGGTGTCGTGGCCGTTGACGGCGTCCGTGACCTCGGCCATCTCCTTCTTCAGGTCGAAGCCGTTACGGATCTCCTTGAGCCCCAGGTCCTCGTTGTCCAGCTGCTTGCGGATGAACGTCTTGGGGTTGAGGTCCTCGAACTCGAAGTCCTTGAACTCCGGCCCGAGCTCCTGGCGGATGTCCTGCTTGGCACCCTCCGAGAACTCCTTGATCCTCCGGATCGTGCGGGTCACGTCCTGGATGACCTTGGGGAGCTTGTCCGGACCGAAGACGAGCACGGCGAGGACGATGAGCGTCACCAGCTCGAACGAACCTATGTCATTGAACACCTGAAGCTCCTCGCGATGCCTTCGGTCCTCGGTCCTCGGGGCGGCCTGCGGTCTTCCGTGGTCCGGGCCGCGTCCACGGTACCCGGCCGCCCCGTGCGACCGGTACCGTCCCGGGCCCCCTCGCGCCTCAGCCGCCTCCCGACGAGCCGAGCGTCAGGGTGAGCGTCCGCTCCTCGCCGTCCCGCTCCAGGGTGAGCTCCAGGCGGTCGCCGGGGCGGTGGGCGCGGGTCTTGACGATGAGCTCCTCACCTGAGTGGACGCGCTGTCCGTCGACCTGCGTGATGACGTCGCCGGCCTTGATCCCGGCCTTGGCGCCGGGGCCGCCGGTGCTGACCGGGGGCCCGCCGTCACTGCCCTTGGCGGCGACACGGGCGCCGTCGCCGCCGTACTCCATGTCGAGGGTGATGCCGATCACCGGGTGGGACGCCTTCCCGGTGTTGATCAGCTCCTCGGCGACGCGCTTGCCCTGGTTGATGGGGATGGCGAAGCCGAGCCCTATGGAACCGGCCTGACCGCCCTCCGGGTCGGCGCCGCCCGCGGCGGAGCGGATGGCCGAGTTGATGCCGATCACATGGCCCTTGGCGTCGAGCAGGGGGCCGCCGGAGTTGCCGGGGTTGATCGGCGCGTCGGTCTGCAGGGCGTCGACGTACGACACGTCGCTGCCGTCGCCCTTCTCGCCGCCGGCCGTGATGGGCCGCTCCCGGGCGCTGATGATGCCGGAGGTGACCGTGCCGGCCAGGTCGAAGGGGGCGCCGATGGCGACGACGGGGTCGCCGACGCGCACGTTGTCGGAGTTGCCGAGCGGCAGGGGGGTGAGGCCGCTGACGCCCTTCACCTTGACGACGGCGAGGTCGTAGCCGCTGTCGCGGCCCACGACGGTGGCTTCGGCGGTGTCTCCGCTGTTGAAGGTGACGGTGATCTCGCCGCGGTCGCCGGCGGGTTCGACGACGTGGTTGTTGGTGAGGATGTGGCCACGGCCGTCGAGCACGAACCCGGTGCCGGTACCGGCCTCGTCGGCGCCGCTGACGTGCAGGGTGACGACGCTGGGCAGGGCCTGTGCGGCGATTCCGGCGACGCTGCCGGGGTCGCGCGCGACGTCCTCCTTCCCGGCCTGCGGCAGTTCCACGGTGTCGACGCCGCCGTTGCGCTCCAGATAGGTGCCGATGGCTCCGCCGACGCCGCCGGAGACGAGCGCGAGCACGAGCGCGGCCCCGATGAGCACCCGCCGTCCCCGGCGCCGCTGCTGCTTCTCACTGACGAGGGCGGGCTCGGCCTGCTGCAACGGCGCGGCGGCGGCCGCCGCCCAGGGGTCGTAACGCCCCCAGGGATCGGCGTCCGGACGCGCCTGCGCGGGGATGTGGGGCGCCGTGGATGCGCCGGGGGGTACCGCGTCCGGGTGCGGGGCGGGGACCGGAGCCGGGGCCGGGGCCGGGGCCGCTCCATGCGGAGCTTTGACCAGGTCCGGGGCGGGCACCGGCGGCACGCCGTGCGCCGGGGCGGGGGCCGGGGCCGCGCCCTGGTGCGGCGCCGCACCGTGCGCCGGGGTGGCGCCCTGCTGTGGCGGCGCGGTCGGGTCCGGGGCGGGGGCCGGGGGTGTGGTGCCCTGGGGTGGCGTCTCCGGGGCCGTGGGAGGGGCCGTTTCGGCCATCCCGTGCGCCGGTGTCGCCGCCGGGTGCTGCACGGGCGGCGCGGGCGCCCAGGGGCCCGGCTCACCGTACGGCGGGGTGCTGTAGGGGTCCGGGTCGTGCAGCGGCCCACGCCGTTCACCGACGGGCCCCGGCAGCGAGTCGGATGCCCGCGCCCCGGAACCCCCGGGCGCGGGCTCGGCCGGGTGCTGGGGCGTGTCGGAACCGTGGGCGGGGGCGCCGGGTGGCACGGGACCGGCGGGTTCCTGTGGGCGGTCGAGTTCGTAGTCGCCCTCGTCGGCGGGCTCGGTGGCCCGGTCGCGGGCCGGGTGGGCCAGTTCGAAGTCGCCGTCGCGTCCCTGCGGACGCGTCGTCGGCTCCTCCCCCGATGGGCCCGGCTTCCCCTCGTTCATGCTCTCCCCACGGCTGGACACGGCGGTGGCCGCACCCGGCTGGGCCGGGGCGCGCCCCCTGGATTCAATCAGGTTCGCGCGCCCCTGCGCACTGGACGGCTCAGCGGGATGTCGCCGTGGGTGCCGGTGTCGTACCGGCGGTGACGAGGCCGGGCTCCTTGAGACCGGCGGAGAGGGCCCACGTGGTGAGCGTGAGCGGCGGGGTCGAGGCGAGCGGCCGTATCAGCGGGGACAGGGCCGTCGCACCTCCCGTCACCGGCGTGCCCGTCGTGGGGTGGTGCTCCGTCGGCGCCGGGTTTCCGGGCAGCAGCGGGGCCGAGACCATGACCGGGGCGGCCGGGGCGTCCGCGAGCGCGCTCTGCCCCGTCAGCTGCCCCAGCAGCGGACCCGCGCCACGGCGCCGCTGGGAGTCGGGCAGCGCGGCTCCCGTCCCCTGCGTACGCATCGGCGTGACATTGCTGCCCTTGCCCGCGCCGCGCGCCTCCGCGTCGGCGGGCGTGACCGTGGTGACCCCGCCGAGCGCGATCGCGGCCAGCGACACCGCTCCGGCGGCGACGAACGCGAACCGCAGCCCGCGGGAGGACGGCCGGTCGGTGTCATGGCGGCCGACGTCATGCACGGCGAAGCCACCGCTGTTCGCCGCGGCCGCCGGCTCGTGCCGCCGGACGGGCGTGTACGCGAACTCGAAGCGCTCGCCGCGCCGGGCCCCGAAGACCCCGAGACCACCGCCGAGCCGCCCCGGCGTGCCGCCCGGCAGTCCTCCGCCGCTCAGCGGGGAGCCGCCGTCGCCGAGGTCTCCCCCGGCCGGCAGGCCCTGGAGGCGGGCCAGGAAGCTCTCGGAGGGCGGCGGGGGCGCCGCCTCCGCGAACACGTTCTTCAGCCGGCGCTGCGCGTCCACCTCCGTCTTGCACTTCGCGCAGGTGGCGACATGCGCCAGTACGCGCTCACGCGCGTCATGACCGAGCTCCCCGTCCACCAGGGCGGAGAGTCGGTCTCCCAGGTGCTGCTCTGCGAGGCGTCCCTCGGACGACTTCGGCTGTGAACCGCTCACGCGCTCGCGCCCCCTCCTCCCAGTGCGGGAACACGCGGCACGAAGGAGCGGCGCTCCGCGCGCGCCTGCGGCGAGCGGTGCGCCAGGGCCTTGCGCAGCTGGGAACGGCCCCGGTGGATCCGGGACCGGACGGTGCCGAGCTTGACGCCCAGAGTGGCCGCGATCTCCTCGTACGACAGTCCTTCGATGTCGCACAGGACGACGGCGGCACGGAATTCGGGGGCGAGGGTGTCGAGGGCCTGCTGGACGTCCGCGTCGAAGTGGGCGTCGTTGAAGACCTGCTGGGGCGAGGGCTCCTTGCTGGGCAGCCGCTCGGCCGCGTCCTCACCGAGCGCGTCGAAGCGGATGCGCTGCTTCCTGCGGACCATGTCCAGGAACAGGTTGGTGGTGATGCGGTGCAGCCAGCCCTCGAAGGTGCCCGGCGTGTACGTCGACAGGGAGCGGAAGACGCGGACGAAGACCTCCTGGGTGAGGTCCTCCGCGTCGTGCTGGTTGCCGGTGAGGCGGTACGCGAGCCGGTAGACCCGGCCGCTGTGCATGCTGACGATCTCCTCCCAGGTGGGCGGAGTCCACGCCTGCCCGTCCGCGTCGCTGGAGAAGGTCGCGGTCTGGGCCGGGTCGCCGGCGCGGTGGTGGTCAGCAGCGGTGTCGTTCACGGATTTCGGCCTGCCCGCCGATCCGAGGAAGCGCCGCAGCACTCCTCCGCGATCCACAGGCGCAGCCGCACCTCCCCTATCGGCTCTGGTGGTGTCCAGTGGAGCCCCTACCATAGCCACCTCGCCCGTTAGCTCCGGATAAGCGGTTTTACGAGAATTTGATCTGGGCTGCCACGGCTCGTACGGCTGCGTCAGCACTTGCTCGGCGTCCTCGTCCACTGCCTGCCCCCCGTCATGGCACACGCCACTTCCTCACCTCTTGGAACGACCGGTCCCATCAGCAGGTTCCCGACGCCAACGGATACAGTCACGCCCAGGCATCCACGGGGACAGGAGAGGGTCATTACCGCCAACCGGCAGACGAGCTGGGCGTTCGCCGACGCCTATGTCGCCGAGGACGAAGCACTGCACTGGGCCCGTGACCGGGCCCGTGACGCGGGGCTGCGCTCGGTGTCGCCCGGCACGGGCGCGGCGCTGCGGCTGCTCGCCGCGAGCGTGGACGCCAAGGCGGTCGCGGAGATCGGCACCGGCTGCGGCGTCTCCGGGATCCATCTGCTGCACGGGATGCGGCCGGACGGGGTGCTGACCACGGTCGACCAGGAGCCGGAGCACCAGCAGTCGGCCCGCCAGGCCTTCCGTGACGCCGGTTTCGCCGGCAACCGGGCCCGCTTCATCCCCGGCAGCGCGCTGGACGTCCTGCCCCGTCTCGCGGACGCCGGCTACGACCTGGTGTTCTGCGACGGCGACCGGCAGGAGTACCAGGACTATCTCGCCGAATCGTTGCGTCTGCTGCGCCCGGGAGGCCTGGTCGCCTTCGAAGGCGTCTTCGCGAACGGCCGCACGGTGGACTCGGGTCCGCAGCCCACGGAGGTGCTGCGCCTGCGGGAACTGGTGCGGGCCGTACGCGAGAGCACGGAACTGGTGTCGTCGCTGCTGCCGGTGGGAGACGGGCTCCTCTGCGCCGTCAAGCGCTGACCGGCGCACCCGTTCTACGCCCCGCGCCCGTACGTGAAACAGCCGCCCCGGCACCGCGTGCGGCACCGGGGCGGCTGAAAGGGTATGGTCGCTTGCGCGTCAGCCGACGACCTTCTTGAGGGCGTCGCCGAGCGCGTCGGCCTCGTCCGGGGTCAGCTCGACGACGAGCCGACCGCCGCCTTCGAGCGGAACGCGCATGACGATGCCCCGCCCCTCCTTGGTCACCTCGAGCGGGCCATCACCCGTCCGCGGCTTCATGGCCGCCATGCTCGTTCCCCTTCCTGAAACCCGGCTGAAACGTCAGAGCCGACGGCCCACTGAAGGGCACCTGCGGTCCTCGAAGCAGGACACACGCCACCGGCATCGAACACATTGCTTCCAGGCCATTATCCCGCATGGCGGGACCCGATGACCAACATCAGTCGGCATCGCTTGGGCAACGCGCGCGAGCAAAACCACCCAATTCGGCGATGTGACTGCGATACTGCGCCGCCCCACGGACTCCCGGCGGCCGGAAACCCGCGGAAATTGTTTGACGCAGGTCACACACCGGTCATCCGCCACGGCCGGTGATCTCCGTCATGCTGTCTGGCAGACGGGGATGTACTCGCCGGTACGTCCCGAGCCGCCGTACGGAGGGATACGCCATGGCCGACACCGTGCTCTACGAGGTGAGCGACGGACTCGCGACGATCACGCTGAACCGCCCGGAGGCGATGAACGCGCTGAACGTCGCGGCGAAGGCCGCCCTCCGGGACGCGCTCCGGTCCGCCGCGGACGACGACGCCGTACGGGCCGTGCTGCTGACCGCGGCCGGGGACCGGGCGTTCTGTGTCGGGCAGGACCTCAAGGAGCACATCGGGCTGCTGGCCGCCGACCGGGAGAGCGGTTCGGGGCAGACGATGAGCACGGTGCGCGAGCACTACAACCCGATCGTGAGGGCGATCGCCGGGGCCGCCAAGCCGGTGGTCGCGGCGGTGAACGGGGTCGCGGCGGGCGCCGGCTTCGGGTTCGCGCTGGCCGCGGACTACCGGATCGTCGCGGAGACGGCCGCGTTCAACACCTCGTTCGCCGGGGTGGCGCTGACCGCGGACTCCGGGATCTCCTGGACGCTGCCGCGCGTGATCGGCTCCGGGCGGGCCATGGATCTGCTGCTGTTCCCGCGCAACGTCCCGGCGCGGGAGGCGTACGAGCTGGGGATCGCGAACCGGGTGGTTCCGGCGGCGGAGCTGCGGGCGGAGGCGGAGAAGGTGGCGCGGGCCCTGGCCCAGGGGCCGACGGTGGCGTACGCGGCGTTGAAGGAGTCCGTCGCGTACGGGCTGAGCCGCTCGCTGGAGGAGGCGCTGGAGAAGGAGGACGAGCTGCAGACCCGCGCGGGGTCCTCCGAGGACCATGTGATCGCGGTCGAGGCGTTCGTGAACAAGGCGACGCCTCGGTATGTGGGCCGGTGAGATTCCGGTGAGCTCGGAGGTGCGGGTGCGTGGTGGTTCGTCGCGCCCCGCGGAGGAGCCGCTAGCGGACAGGGCCCCGCACTCCTGACGGAACATTTCTCGCCCCGCAGGTTTCCAAGTGGTCGTTGACCAGGCCACAGGCCTGCATCAGGGCGTACGCCGTTGTCGGGCCCACGAAACGCAGGCCCTGCTTCTTCAGGGTCTTCGACAGAGTTGTCGACTCCGGGGTCACCGCCGGGACGTCGGCGATGGTTTTCGGGACCGGGCGGCCGTCCGGGTCCGGGGCGTGGGACCAGATCAGGGTGTCCAGGTCGCCGGGCGCCCACGTGGCCAGCTCGCGGGCGTTGGCGAGCGTCGCGTCGATCTTGGCGCGGTTGCGGATGATGCCCGTGTCGGCCAGCAGGCGCTCGCGGTCGGTGTCGGTGAACTTCGCAACCTCGGCGATCTTGAAGCCGGCGAAGGCGGCACGGAAGCCGGGGCGCCGCCGCAGGATGGTGATCCAGGACAGCCCGGACTGGAACGCCTCCAGGCTGAGGCGCTCGAAGAGCGCGTCGTCGCCGTGGACCGGGCGGCCCCACTCCTCGTCGTGGTACGTCACATAGTCCGGGGTGGACAGCGCCCACGGGCAGCGCGGGACGCCGTCCGGTCCGGCCGCCGCTTCCTTGCTCACAGGTGCCCGTCCTCCGGGTGCGTGGCCGGCTTGTCCATGGAGAGGTGCGCCGCGGCGGCACGCACCCCGGCCAGCGCGGACTCCAGGTCGGCGATCCGGGCGTCGCGCTCGGACAGCTCCGCGCCCAGCCTGCCGAGCGCGTCGTCCACCTCGGCCATGCGGTAGCCGCGGGCGGCGAGCGGGAAGCGCAGTCCGTCCACGTCCGCCCGGCTGACCGGCCGGTCCGGCGGCAGGGCGTCCCAGAGCCGCTCGGGCGCGGCATCGGGCAGCGGGCCGTTCTCGCCGCCGCTCACCACGGCGAGCGTCACCGCGGTGACCACGACGGCGAGCGCGACGACCAGGAACAGGAACATAACCATCGCCGGGGCCCCCACGGTCGGATGAGTCGGTGTCGGATCGGTCGGAGTCGGATGTGTGGCTCCGATCGTGCCATGCGAGTCTGACAGGCGAGGCCGCCGGACGTGTCACGGGTGGCTCAGGACGGGATCGTACGAGGAAGAGGTCACAGGGGATGCTCAGGCTGGGCAAGCGGGAATTCGGGCCGCAGGAGCGGGTGATCATGGCGATCGTGAACCGGACCCCTGACTCCTTCTACGACCAGGGCGCCACGTTCCGCGACGAGCCCGCGCTCATGCGTGTGGAACAGGCGGTGGCGGACGGCGCCGCGATCATCGACATCGGCGGCGTGAAGGCCGGCCCCGGCGAGGAGGTCACCGCCGAGGAGGAGGCGCGGCGGACCGTCGGTTTCGTCGCCGAGGTGCGGCGGCGCTTCCCGGACGTCGTGATCAGCGTGGACACCTGGCGGCACGATGTCGGCGAGGCGGTGTGCGAGGCGGGCGCGGACGTCCTGAACGACGCGTGGGGCGGGGTCGACCCACGGCTCGCTGAGGTCGCCGCGCGGTACGGCGCGGGGCTGGTGTGCACCCACGCGGGCGGGGCGCGGCCGCGGACCCGGCCGCACCGGGTGTCGTACGACGACGTCATGGCGGACATTCTCCGGGTGACCGTGGGGCTGGCGGAGCGGGCGGTGTCGCTGGGGGTGCCGCGGGAGTCGGTGATGATCGATCCGGGGCACGACTTCGGGAAGAACACGCGGCACAGTCTGGAGGCGACCCGGCGGTTGGGGGAGATGGTCTCCACGGGGTGGCCGGTGTTGGTGTCCTTGTCCAACAAGGACTTCGTGGGGGAGAGCCTGGACCGGCCGGTCAAGGAGCGGGTGGTGGGGACGCTGGCCACGACCGCCGTGTCCGCGTGGCTGGGGGCGCGGGTGTACCGGGTGCATGAGGTCGCCGAGACTCGGCAGGTGCTGGACATGGTGTCCGCGATCGCCGGGGAGCGGGGGCCGGCTGTGGGGCGCAGAGGGCTGGCGTAGGGGGTTCCCGCCGCCCCTTCCGGGGGCTCCCGCCCCCGGCCCTCGGCCCTGGCCCGCCCGCCGCCCGGCTGGGGAGTCGAAAAGGCGCCCTGCGAGCGCCCTTCCACAGCCCCTCTAGCGGCCCGCCTCCTTCGAGACCAGGGCCACTGCCTCGTCCACGTCGTCCGTGACGTGGAACAGGAGGAGGTCCTTCTCGGCCGCCTTGCCCTGGGCGATGACCGTGTGGCGGAGCCAGTCGACCAGGCCGCCCCAGTACTCCGTGCCGAACAGGACGATGGGGAACTGGGTGACCTTCTGCGTCTGGACCAGGGTCAGGGCCTCGAAGAGTTCGTCCAGGGTGCCCAGGCCGCCGGGCAGGACCACGAAGCCCTGCGCGTACTTCACGAACATCATCTTGCGGACGAAGAAGTACCGGAAGTTCAGGCCGATGTCGACATAGCGGTTCAGCCCCTGCTCGAACGGCAGCTCGATGCCCAGGCCGACCGAGAGGCCCTCCGCCTCCAGCGCGCCCTTGTTGGCCGCCTCCATCGCGCCGGGGCCGCCGCCGGTGATCACCGCGAAGCCCGCCTCGACCAGGCCCCGGCCGAGCTCGACACCCGCCGCGTACTCCGGGGAGTCCACCGGCGTACGCGCCGAGCCGAAGACGCTGATCGCCGGCGGGAGTTCGGCGAGCGTGCCGAAGCCCTCGATGAACTCCGACTGGATGCGCAGCACCCGCCACGGGTCCGTGTGGACCCAGTCCGTGGGCGCGCGCTCGTCCAGCAGCCGCTGGTCGGTGGTGCTCGCCTGCACCTGGCCCCGCCGGCGGAGGACCGGCCCGAGCCGCTGTTCGTCCGGCGGCTGCTTCTTCCCCACGGGGTTACCGGTCGCCATGTGCGCTCCCTCCGTCGTGCCAGTCGTTCCACCTCAGCGTAGATCCACTCGGGTTACGTACGAGGGACCTCAGCATGTCCGGCACACAGCGGCCCAAACCCGGCGCGCGTCACGCCGTCAGCCAGGAGCGCAGCCGCTCCTCCCCCGCGAGGATCTTCGCCGTGTCCACGCGTTCGTCCCGCTTGTGCGCCAAGTGCGGGTTGCCGGGGCCGTAGTTGACCGCGGGGACGCCGAGTGACGAGAAGCGGGAGACGTCCGTCCAGCCGTACTTGGGCTGCGGGGTGCCGCCGACCGCCTCAATGAAGGCCGCCGCGGCCGGGTGGGACAGGCCGGGCAGCGCCGCGCCGCTGTGGTCGTCGACGACGAACTCCGTCACCCCGCAGTCCGCGAACACCTCGTGCACATGGGCCAGGGCCTCCTCCTCGCTGCGGTCCGGCGCGTAGCGGAAGTTGACGGTGACGACGCACTCGTCGGGGATGACGTTGCCGGCCACTCCCCCGGTGATGCCGACCGCGTTCAGGCCCTCGCGGTACTCCAGGCCGTCGATCACCGGGTAGCGCGGCTCGTAGGCGGCGAGGCGGGCGAGGATCGGGGCGGCGGCGTGGATCGCGTTGGCGCCCATCCAGCCGCGCGCGGAGTGGGCGCGCTCGCCGGCCGTCTTCAGCAGCACCCGCAGGGTGCCCTGGCAGCCGCCCTCCACCTGGCCGTCGGAGGGTTCCAGCAGCACCGCGAAGTCGCCCTCCAGCCACTCGGGGTGCGCCTCGACGACGTGCTTCAGCCCGTTGAGGTCGGCGGCGACCTCCTCGTTGTCGTAGAAGACGAAGGTCAGGTCGCGGTTGGGGGCCGGGACCGTGGCCGCGATGCGCAGCTGGACGGCGACCCCGGACTTCATGTCGCAGGTGCCGCAGCCCCAGAGCACCCCGTCGGCGTCGAGCCGGGAGGGCACGTTGTCCGCGATCGGCACGGTGTCGATGTGGCCGGCCAGGATCACCCGCTCGTCCCGCCCCAGCTCCGTACGGGCGACGACGTTGTTGCCGAACCGGTCGACCGTGAGGTGCGGCAGGGTGCGCAGCGCGCCCTCGATCGCGTCCGCGAGCGGCTTCTCGGTGCCGCTGACGGAGGGAAAGTCGACGAGCCGCGCGGTCAGGCGCGCGGCGTCCAGCGTGAGGTCAAGCGGGGTGTCGGCCATGGCGTCGACCCTAGCGCGCCGGTTCGCGGGCCACTGTTCACACCCGGCACACAAGGAACCGTACTCTCCAGTACCTTGTAGGCGTGCCAGAGCCGTCCCTCACTCCTCAGCGCAAACGTCGCGGCCGCCTTCTCCGTTGCGGGGCGGCCTTCGTCGTATTGTCCGCGGTCGCCGGATACCTGGTGGTGCAGTACGTCACCGGGGGTACCGGCGGGCCGGACTGCAAGGTCGTCTCCGGGAAGGGGGACGGCGCCACGTACGAGTTCACACCCGAGCAGGCGGTGAACGCGGCGACGATCACCGCGGTGGGCACCGCGCGCGAACTGCCCGAGCGGGCCGTGACGATCGCGCTGGCGACCGCTCTGCAGGAGTCGGCGCTGCGCAACATCGACTACGGCGACCGTGACTCGCTGGGCCTGTTCCAGCAGCGTCCCTCGCAGGGGTGGGGCACGCCGAAGGAGATCATGGACCCGGCGTACGCGGCGGAGAAGTTCTACGAGCATCTCGAGGAGGTGCCCGGCTACACCCGGCTGCCGCTCACCGTCGCGGCGCAGAAGGTGCAGCGCAGCGGGTTCCCTCAGGCGTACGCCAAGCACGAGCCGGACGCGGCGCTGCTGGCGGCCGCCCTCACGGGGCGTTCGGCGGCCACGCTGACCTGTGCGGGGCGGCCCGCGGCGACGCCGCCGGCGGGGGCCGACGCGGTACGGGCCGCGCTGGCGCGGGACTTCGGGCGGGACGCGCTGGAGCCGGCGGGGGCGGAGGTGGGCGGTACGCCGTCGCCGTCGCCCTCCGTTTCGCCTTCTGTTTCGGCCTCCGTGGACGCTTCGGCGGGGGTCGTGCGGGTTCCGGTCACCGATGTCGAGGGCGCCGGCAGCGGGGCGCGGGGGTGGCAGTTGGCGCACTGGGCCGTGGCGAACGCGTCCGAGCTGCACATAAAGCGGGTGTCGTACGCGGGGCGGGAGTGGACCGCCGGGAACACCGACAGTCAGTGGCGGCCGACGGACGGGAAGAACGCTTCGGGTTCAGGGCGTGGCGCGGAGGTCGTCACGATCACGACGAAGCCGTAGGGGTGTGCGGGGGTGATCGTGCAGGGGTGCGGGGTGTCACTCGCAGGGGTTGTACGCGGCCGATAATGCGACGCATTGCCAACTCTTTGCGTTGCCTCGCCGCAACCTTCTCGGTGGTCGAGCGGTAGTCACTGCGTCAGCGTCCTCTCCGCCGAAGGAGCACCATGTCCCTCCCCCTGACCCGTCGGATCGCCCGTGCCGCGCTGCTCGTCGCTGCGGGAGCGGCCGCCGGGGTCGGTGCGGCCGGTACCGCGAGCGCGGCGCCGGAGCTGCCGGCCGCGCCCAACCTCGGCGGGGTGACCGCGCTGGACGGGTCCGCCGTGGACGATGTCGCCCAGTCCACGGGTGCGGCCTCGAAGGTGGCGCCGGTCGGCAAGACCGTGAAGAAGACGGCGGGTTCCCTCACGAAGGGTGCGCCTGTGAAGGGGCTGCCGGTGGGCTGAGGCCCGTGTTGTACGGCGACGGGGTCTGGGGTGCTCCCCCAGGCCCCGTCGCCGTTTCTACGCGGGTGCGGTGGCCGTGGGTTGACCGGTCACCCGGCGTTGCTGGCTGTGCCCACCCGTTCCGCCCTGCGGAACGACTGCCCACAGCCGGGCGGGGTGGCGCAGCCGGGTGCGCAGCCGGGTGGGGGGTGTCGGGGGTGGGTCAGGGGGTGAGGCGGGTTACCGCTGCCTGGACTCGGGCGTCTGTGGCTGTCAGGGCCACTCTTACGAAGTTCGCGCCTGCGGGGCCGTAGAAGTCGCCCGGGGCGGCCAGGATGCCCAGGTCGGCCAGGTGGGCGACCGTCGTCCAGCAGGACTCGTCCCTCGTGGCCCAGAGGTAGAGGCTGGCCTCGCTGTGTTCGATGCGGAAGCCGTGGGCGAGGAGAGCCTGGCGCAGGGCCGTGCGGCGGGCCGCGTAGCGCTCCCGCTGGACGCGGACGTGCTCGTCGTCGCCGAGGGCCGCCACCACCGCCGCCTGCGTCGGCGCGGAGGTCATCATCCCGCCGTGCTTGCGGATCTGCAGCAGCGGACCGAGCACCGCCGGGTCACCGGCCAGGAACGCGGCACGGTAACCGGCGAGGTTGGACCGCTTGGACAGCGAGTGCACCGAGACGATGCCGTCGTACGAGCCGCCGTTGACGTCGGGGTGCAGCACCGAGACCGGGTCGGCCTCCCAGCCCAGCTCGATGTAGCACTCGTCGGAGAAGACGAGCACCCCGTGCTCACGCGCCCACGCGACGATCCGCGTCAGCTCCTCCTTGGACAGCACCCGGCCCGTCGGGTTGGACGGGGAGTTCAGCCAGAGCAGCTTCAGACCGGCCGGGTCCAGCTCGGTCGGATCGTCGTACGCGACATGATCCGCGCGGGCGAGGCGCGCGCCGACCTCGTAGGTCGGGTAGGCGAGGCGCGGGAAGGCGACCCTGTCGCCGGGGCCGAGCCCGAGCTGGGTGGGGAGCCAGGCGACGAGTTCCTTGGAGCCGACGACCGGCAGGACGTGGTGGTGCGTGGCCCCGCGGGCGCCCAGCCGGCGCTCCACCCAGCGGGTGAGCGCGTCGCGCAGTTCCGGCGTGCCCCAGACCGTGGGATAGCCCGGCGAGTCCGCCGCGGCGATCAGGGCCTTCTGAACCGGCTCGGGCACCGGGTCGACGGGCGTGCCGACCGAGAGGTCGACGATGCCGTCGGGGTGCGCGGCGGCCGTCTTCTTGTACGGCTCCAGCTTGTCCCAGGGGAAGGCGGGCAGCCGGTCGGAGACTGCGGACACGTACGGGCTCACTTTCTGGTCCGGCAAACACCTCGGTCCCGTACGGCGATCGGGAGGATCGGGCCGTACGGGACCGAGGCGGCACGTCGTTGCGGGGCCGCTTCTCGCGGAACGGCTACGCCTGCGGCGGCAGCGCGGCGATGAACGGGTGGTCCCGCTCGATCAGCCCCAGCTTGCTGGCGCCGCCGGGCGAGCCGAGCTCGTCGAAGAACTCGACGTTCGCCTTGTAGTAGTCCTTCCACTCCTCCGGAGTGTCGTCCTCGTAGAAGATCGCCTCGACCGGGCAGACCGGCTCACAGGCACCACAGTCGACGCATTCGTCCGGGTGGATGTACAAGGACCGCTGGCCCTCGTAGATGCAGTCGACCGGGCACTCCTCGATGCACGCCTTGTCCTTCACGTCGACACAAGGCTGCGCGATGACGTAGGTCACGCTGTCGTTCCTCCTCGATAGGGCGCTGGCGGGCCTCCTCAGGCTCCGCCGCCTGGCGCGCGGGAGCGCGGCGTCGTCGATGCCCGCCCCTAGTATCTCCGTTCTTGGGCACGATCCGAACAGGAGGGGTGAACTGACCTGTGGAAATCTCTGCCGCCGGACGCCTCGAGGTCCGTATCACCACTGCTGACGTGGGAAAACGGGTCTCCGTAAGGAGCTTGATCGAACATGGTCGCCCGGGTGAGAAGTTCACCGACACGGTCGGGGTTCTCACATCATGGGACGACGGTGTGCTGCGGATCACAAGGAAGAACGGCGAGGGTGTCCGTATTCCGGAGTCCGCGCTGGTCGCGGGCAAGGTGGTTCCGTCGGCTCCGGCGCGGCGCCGAGGTCCGGCGGCCTCGTACGAGGAGCTGGCGCGGGTCTCCGCGCGGGCGTGGCGGCCCGTGGAGAGCGAGCGGCTCGGCGACTGGGAGCTGCGGGCGGCCGACGGGTTCACCCGGCGGGCCAACTCCGTCCTGCCGCTCGGTGACCCGGGCGTGCCGCTGGACGAGGCACTGACGGCCGTACGCGCCTGGTACACGGCGCGCGGGCTGCCCGCCTACGTGCAGACCGCGACCGGCGCCGAGGGGGCGCAGGAGCCGCTCTGTGCGGAGCTGGAGCGGCGGGGCTGGGTGCGGGAGGTGACCGCCGAGCTGTGGACGGGCGCGCTGGCGCCCGTCGCCGACCTGGGCGGGGAGCCGTCCGGGGTGACGCTGTCGCGGGAGGCCGACGAGGCGTGGCTGGCGCGGTACCAGCGCAAGGGCGTGAGCGGGGTGGCGCTGCGGGTGCTGGGGAGCGGGGCCTCGGTGTGGTTCGCCACCGTGCCGGGCGACGGCGGTACGGGCGCTCCGGCCGCGATCGGGCGGTGTGTCGTGGACGGGCGGTGGGCCGGGTTCGCGGCGGTCGAGGTCGATCCGGCGCTGCGGCGGCGGGGGCTGGCGACCACCGTGATGGCGGCGCTGGCCCGGCGGGCGCTGGAGGAGGGTGCTTCGGCGGCGTGGCTGCAGGTGGAGGACGACAACGCGGGGGCGCGGGCGCTGTACACGCGCCTGGGGTTCGCCGCGCACCACGCGTATCACCACCACCGCGCTCCGGAATCGTCCGCTCCGGCGGGTGAGGCGGCGCCGTGAGCGGGCACGAACCGGGTATGCGCGCGCCGCATCCCCCGCCGCCCGAGCGCTCCGCCGAACTGCGTCGGCGGTTCGCCGAGGAGGCCCGCTGCGAGCGGCCGGACCTGACCACGCTGTGCCTGCTGATCGGGGCGGTGGCGGACGGCTCGCTGGACGAGGCGGGCATGGACGCGGTCGAGGTGGAGCTGGACCGGCTGGCCGGTGAGCTGCCCTACCGGCCGGGTTCGCCGCGCGCGTGGGCGCTGGCGCTGCGGGATCTGCTGGGTGAGCGGTACGGGTTCGGTGGCGTGTCCGATGACTATCAGCGGCTGGAGTCGTCGCTGCTGCACGCGGTCGTACGGCGTCGGCGGGGGCTGCCGATCCTGCTGTCGGTGGTGTGGATGGAGGTGGCCCGGCGGGCGGGGGCGCCGGTGTACGGCGTCGCGCTGCCGGGGCATTTCGTGGTCGGGGTCGGGGAGGTGGAGGCGCAGGTGCTGGCCGATCCGTTCGGCGGGGGGCGGGTGCTGAGTGGGGCCGACGCGTCTGTGCTGGTCGCGGGGGCTACGGGGGTGCCGTTGGACGCGTCGTCGCTGGCGCCGGCGGGGGTGCTGGACGTGGTGTCGCGGGTGCTGAACAACGTGCGGGCGTGGGCGGAGGCCCGGCCCGAGGAGTCGGGGGTGGGGTTGTGGGCGCTGGATCTGTCGCTGCTGTTGCCCTCGCATCCCGCGCGGTTGCGGTACGAGCGGGCGGTTCTGCTGGTGCGGCGGGGGGAGTTCCTGGCGGGGGCCGGGGAGTTGGAGGCGTACGCGGAGGTGGTGGGGGCGGTGGACGCGGGTGCCGGGGAGCGGGTGCGGGGTGAGGCTCTGGCCGCCCGGGCCATGTTGAACTGAGCGGTTCGCCGCTGTGGGCGGAGGGCTGAACGTCCGCTGCGGTGGGCCGGGGGGTGGTGCGCCGCTCGGCGCTCACGAGGCGCCGCCTGCGCCCACCCGTGCCGCCCCAGCGGCACTGCTGCCCGCAGAGGGCGGGACGGCGGGGCGGGCACTGCCAGCCGCAGAGGGCGGGGCGGCGGGGCGGGCACTGCCAGCCGTAGAGAGCGCGGCGGGTGTGCTGGGCGCAGAGGGCGGGACGGCGGGGCGGACACTGCCAGCCGCAGAGGGCGGGACGGCGGGGCGGGCACTGCCAGCCGCGGAGGGCGCGGCGGGTGTGCTGGGCGCAAAGGGCGGGGCGGCGGGGCGGGCACTGCCAGCCGCAGAGGGCGCGGCGGGTGTGCTGGGCGCACAGGGTGCGGCGGGTGCTGCTGGGCGCGAAGGGGGCACCCGGTGGTGGGTGCCCCCTTCGCGTGTTGGTGCCGGTCAGCTGGGGTTGGTGTCGATCACTGCCAGGCGGTCGGTCTTGTTCACCAGGGCGAGGCGGAGGGCGCCGTAGACGTCCTGCGGGGTCACGGCCGTCTTCTTGCCGTTGCCGCGGACGATGAGGACGCCGTCGAAGGCCTGGCCGTACAGCTCCTCCAGGGCCTTCAGGTCGGGCTTCTCGACCAGTTTGCCGTTGACGGCCTGGACGCCGAGGAACTTCCAGAGGGAGTTCTCCGGGCTCATCGGGACGGAGTGCGCCGCGTCGGTCTGCACGGTCACGATGCCGGACATCGCCGGTTCGGCGAACTCCTTCATCATCCGGTCGACCTCGGCCTTGGTGACCTTCGGCTGCTGGTCGGCCGTCGGGACGTTCACCGTGGCGGGCTTGCCGGTCTCGACCTGGGTGCGGTACGCCGCCGTCACCACGTCGGTCGCGTTGGCGACGTCGATGCCCTGGCCGCCCTTGGGGTAGACCGGGACGGCCTTGCCGGACTTGAAGGTGATCGAGCCCTCGGTCACCGAGCCCGCACCGCCGGCGGCGTCCTCCAGGGCGGCCTGCAGCTTCTCCTCGTCGACGGGCATCTCGGGCTCGACGACCCGCTCGTTGCCGATGAGGGAGCCGATGACGTTGACCGGGTTGTAGTCGCTGGTGGCGGCCTTGCCGACGGTGGCGTCGGTGTCGAACTGCAGGCCCGCCTTGTCCGGGTCCAGCTCCACGCTCTTGCCGTCGACGGACAGCTTCAGCGGCTGGCCCAGCCGCTTCCCGAGGGCGTCGTCGAGCTTGTTCACCGCCTGGTCGCGGGTGCTGCCGCCGATGTCGACGCCGAGCACGGTGGTGCCCTTGGGCACGTCGGAACGGTTCATCAGCAGACCGGCGCCGTAGGCGACACCGGCGAGGAAGACGACGCAGCCGCAGAGCAGGACGAGCTTGCTGCGGCCCTTCTTCTTCGCCGGCTTCGAGGAGTTCGCCGGGGGCGGGGACACGGGCTCGGGCAGCTTGGGGGGCGTGTGCGTCCGCGGGCCGTCGGCCGGGGAGCCGGGGGCGGTGAAGTCCGCGCCCGGCGGGATGACCGGGATGCCGCTGGTGACGGTGTGCCCGGAGACGTTGTCGTGGCGCGGCCCGTACCCCGGGGCGCCCGGTTCGGCGAGCTTCTGCGGGGTGAGGATGGCCGTGTCGTCGCTCAGTCCGCCGCCGGGGATGCCGGGGACCGCCTGGCCGCCGGGGCGGCCGGGAGCGCCGGGGCCCCTGCCCGCGCCGGGGGCGACCGGGCTCGAGCCGGTCGCCGGGCCGGCGGTCGGGCCCGAGGGGCCCGGCCGGCCGGGGATGGCGGGCGGAGGGGTTCGTCCGGGCCGGCCCTCGCGGCCACCGGGAGCCTCGTCGGTGAAGTACGGCAGATCGTCGCGGCGCGGCTCACCGCCGGGCGCGGCGCCCGGACGGCCGCCGTTGCCCGCCGGGCCGCCGGCCAGCGCCTCGGTCACGTCGAAGGAGCCCGTACCGCCGCCGTGCCCGGGGGCCACGGGCCCGCCGGTCGCACCGGTGGCGCCGGTGGGCCCCTTCGTACCGCCGGGGAGGGCACCGCCGGGCGCTCCCGTGGAGCCACCGGGGCGTCCGGCGCCCGGCCGCGCGCCACCGGCGGGACCGGCGGGGAGTTGCGGGGGACCGCCCGCGGCGGCACCCGAACCGCCGGGCGCGCCCGTGCCGTTGGCCGGGCCGCCGGGCTGACCGCCCTTGCCCGCACCCGACTTGCGCGGCGCGAACCAGTCGCTGGCCGGCTTCTCCTCGGCCGCCTGCGGGGCGGCCGGAGCGGAGGGCTCGGCCGCGGCGGCGGGCGGGGCGGGAGACGGGGCCGGCGCCGGAGCCTCGGGCTCCGCGGCTCTCTTGCTCTCCGTGCCCTTGTCCGCGTCCGCGACGGGCTTGCGCACGACGACCGGCGGAATGGGCCTGGATCCCGGGATGTTGATGCGGATCCGCGTCGTCAGCGTGGTCTCGGTCTTGCGTTCCTCCGGCCGCGTGGCCGGACGGCCCGCGTCCGTACCCTCGTCCGGAATCGCCGGAATCCCGTAGGGCGGGGTGCCCGACGGGTAGGCGGCTCCGCCGCGCCCGTTGGGCCCGGAGGACGGAGTGTCAGTTTCACGACTCAAGGCAGGTTCTCCCGGTTGGCTCCGCCGCCCGTCACGACCTCACGGTGGGAGTCCTCCCAGCTCGGGCGAAGCCGAGGGTTCGAGGGAGGCTCGGCGGCGCGCACCACCTTACTGGCCATATCCGGCCCGTATCCCAGTACCGCCGGGGAAACCCACACCGGACCCGCACGCCCGTCGCACGGCGAAGTGGTACGTCACTTGCCAAGTCGGGCGGGAGCGCCGTCCGGTTGCCTCGCGGAGGCGAGCGTGGCACAGATCACAGCCACGGCGATGCCGCCGAGGAGGAAGAGATAGGAGCCGCCTCCCGCGGCGAACAGGAAGTCGCCTTCCGGGCGGCTGGCGGTGAGCAGGATGACGACGAGCATCCACCCGCCTGCGGCCCAGGCACCCCCGGCCCGGCTGCGCAGGACCCGGGTGGCGCCCAGCACCAGCCCGGCCTCACCGGCGAGGGCGAGCAGCAGCCCGCCGGGGAACCAGGCCGGCTGCACCAGCGCCCCGGCCACCCCCACCACGGCGCCGAGCAGGAAGAACGCCAGGCAGGCGACGACGCGTCCGGCGGACGGCGGCCGCAGCGGCTGGGCGAGCGCGGAGGCCGGCCGGCCGCTCACGACGCCTCCCCGACCCCGGCGAACAGATCGTTCTCCGGCTTCTGGGGACGTTCACCGCGTACCAGCTCGTAGTACTCGGTGGTGAAGAGCGGCTGGGCGAGGTCGTTGGAGAGCACGAAGTACGGCTCCGCCACGGTGATCTGGGTGGCGTGCGCCCGCATGGCGGCGGCCTTGGCGGCGGCGTGGGCGGTGCCGTCGATCGCGGTGGTGACGCGCCCGTCGTCGACGACCCCGGGTACGTCGTCGAGGACGCCCGCCTTCTCGAACGGCAGCCCGGCGAGATCCTCGCCGAGCCGCGCGAACGCCTCCTCGCCGACGGACCGGGGCACGCGGTTCCAGTAGACCTTGGGGATGTCCCACCCCTGCCCGGCGGCGAGCTCGACGGCTCGCATGGCGACGCGGTGGGCCTGGATGTGGTCGGGGTGCCCGTAGCCCCCGTTCTCGTCGTAGGTGACGAGCACCTGGGGCCGGGTCTCGAGGATCACGTCGGCGAGCGCCCCGGCGGCCTGATCGACGTCGGCCTGCCAGAAGCATCCGGGGTCGTCGTTGTCGGGCAGCCCCATCATCCCGGAGTCGCAGTACCGTCCGGCCCCGCCGAGCAGCCGGAAGTCCTCGACCCCGAGCGCCCGCATGGCGTCCTTGAGCTCCCCGAGCCGGTGCCCGCCGAGAGCGGCGCCGCTCAGATGCCGCAGCTCCGCCGGAATGACCTCCCCCCGCTCACCGAGCGTGCAGGTGACCAGCGTCACACGGGCGCCCTCGGCGGCGTACCGGGCCATGGTCGCGCCGTTGTTGATCGACTCGTCGTCCGGGTGTGCGTGGACCAGCAGCATCCGTCGGTCGGGCAGTTCCGTCATGGGTTCACCCTATGAGGCCGCGTCCTCGTCCCGGTAACGCGGAAGACCGTCCACGGGGGTGGATGCCGGGCCCGGCCGCCCCTCGGCCCGCCCTTCTCAGGCGGCTCACAGGCAACACCGAGCCGGGTCATGGATTACGGCGTCAAGCTGACCCCGGACCGGCGACGGCGCCCCGCCTCTCCCGGGCCCGGCGTGGACCACGGACCAGTCACCCCACTGACGGAAGGCACCCGATGCGCAAGCCGAAAGCCCATCAGACACCCGACGGCCCCGCCTACCAGGGGCGGCTGCTTCCGAACCCCGGGGAGGAGGTCGTGGACCAGGGACTCGGCTTCGACCTGGGCACCCTGTCCCGGCGGCGGGCTCTGTCCTTCCTCGGAGGGGTCGGCGGCATGGCGGCGCTGGCGGCATGCGGCTCGGGCTCCGGCGGCACGACCGCGGGCGAGGGCACCGCCTCCGCCGCGTCGTCGTCCGGCCTCACCGAGATCCCCGACGAGACCAACGGCCCCTACCCAGCGGACGGCACCAACGGGATCAACGTCCTGGACAAGGACGGCATCGTCCGCCAGGACATCCGCTCGAGCTTCGGCGACTCGACGACGACCGCCCCGGGCATCCCCCTCACCTTCGAACTCACGGTGCTGGACATCGTCAACGACGGCAAGCCGCTCGCCGGCGCGGCCGTCTACGCCTGGCAGTGCGACCGGGACGGCAACTACTCCCTGTACTCCGACGCCATTGAGAACGAGAACTACCTGCGCGGCGTACAGGTCGCCGACGACGACGGCCGGGTGAGGTTCGTCAGCGTCTTCCCCGCCTGCTACCCGGGCCGCTGGCCGCACGTGCACTTCGAGGTCTACCCCGGCCTCGACTCGATCACCGACTACGACAAGCGCCTGTCGACGTCCCAGATGGCGCTCCCGAAGGACGTCAGCGACACCGTCTTCGCCACCGACGGATACGAGTCCTCCGTCGAGAACCTCTCGAAGCTGACCCTCAAGACCGACAACGTCTTCGGCGACGACGGCGGGGTCCACCAGGTCGCCACCACGACCGGCTCGGCGAAGGCGGGCTACACGGCGAAACTGACGGTCCCGATCGACACCACCACCGAACCCACCGCCGGCAACGCCCCCGGAGGCGGCCCCGGCGGCGGCCAACCCCCGAGCGGAGCCCCGACCGACGGCCCCCCGCCCGGCTCCGGGCCCACGGGCAGCCCGGACAGCTGAGAGACCGGCCGTCCGCCCACAGCGGTGGCGCCTGTCAGGGGCTGCCGGGGCCTGCTGCCGCCAGGGCCTCCGCAGCCGCCTGCCGCAGTGCACGGGTGGTGATCCAGCGGTTCTTCCCGCCGCCCAGGTACGCCACGGCACGGCCCACCCAGTCCGGGTCGCCGAGCAGCTGGAGCATCCCCTCGGTGGTGAGCTGCCGCAGCAGGTACTCCAGCCGCAGCGCGTCCACCGCCCGGTACGGGCGCGTGTGCTGGTCGAAGCGCAGTGGGTGGTCCTCATACGGGTGACGCAGTGTCATGTGCAGCCAGCCGCCGTCGCGGGTGGCGACCATGCCCCTGACCGTGTACAGGCCTCTGCTGTTCGTGCTCCAGGAGCGCTTGCCCCAGGTGATCCGGATGCCGTCCATGATCCGGGACCACGGGACCAACTGCCCCTCGGACTCCGGCTCGTGCTGAAAGAACCCGTCCGGCCGGAACTCCACCCAGTGGGTATCGGGCCGCGTGGCGTCCCCGACCCTCCAACGCCCACCGCTCAGTTCCAACGGCCCCAGACATGTGCTGTCCTCCACCATGCGGTCAGTGAATCACGCGCTCTGTGTTCGGCAGGCGCGGCAGCGGCCGGGGGCGGGGCCACGGAAGGCTCGGTCGCAGCCGTCGCATTCCTGCACGGAGTGCCGGAGGCGTGCGGGTGACGGCAGGGCTGCGGGCTCGCGGACGTACGGGGCCGGGGGCGGGAGCTGGGCGGCCAGACGGTGGGCCAGGAACGCGGCGGGGCGTCGTACGCCGTCGGGGGGCAGGTCGGTGGTCAGGGCGCGGCGTACGGCGGCGGGGGTCACGTCGCGCTCCAGCCAGGCGGCGACCCCGGGGGCCAGGTGGGCCGCGTCGGCGGTGGAGAGGAGCAGCTGGGGGTTGTGGCGGTGCAGGCCCGCGAGGAGGTCGGCGGCGGCCTTGAACACCGCGGGGACGGTGCACTCCGGGCGCGGTACGGCGGGGAGGGGTTTGCGGGCGCGCGGTTGCTCGCAGGTGTTCTCGGGCTCACGCTCGGGCTCTTCGCGTGGTTCCGGTGCCGCCGGGGGCTCGGGGTGGGGGCGGGCCGCCGTCGGCTGGTTGCAGGAGACCGTACGGCTGACGATGCAGCCGGAGGGCGTGCGGTGGCGCTCGCGGCGCAGATAGCCGTGGCCTTCCAGTTCGCGCAGGGCGGCGGCGATACGGGTCGCACCCTCCGGGAACCGCGCGGTCAGGCTCTTGATGTCGGCCGGGGCGCCCTTGGGCAGCGACTGGAGGTGCACACCGAGCCCGATTGCGAGCAGCGAGAGACGGCCGTGCTGGGCGAGGTGGTTGCCGATCACCGTGAAGCGGGCGGTGTGCGGGGAGTTGTCGTGGTGCAGCCCGCCGGTGGTGGTGCGGTGGGGGCGGTGCGGGGTGTTGCTGCCCGCGTTTCGGGCCTGTGCGCGCGGGGGCGCGCTAGGGTTCTGGGTATCCATCTGGAAGGTGCTTCTTCCTCGGTGGTCAGGCCCTCGCAGTGGGATTGCAGGTCCCGGCGGGGGCCGACTCATGTCCGCAGTCGTGTGGTCGTTCCTTGCGCTGAGCGTCGGGCCTGCGAGGTCCGAAAATCCAGCCGGAACGGCGATGTTCACCCGCCCGAGTGAGTACGGCCACGGGCGGGAGGGACGGGTTTGGTGGAGGTGCTTTCCCTCGGAGTTCTTTGTCTTTAGTCGCCGCCGTCACCGCAGCGCGAGGACTCGGGTTCCGGTGGAGAGAAGTCCAGTTCGGCCCAGACCGTCTTCCGGGGGAACCGCCCCTCGGTCACTCCCCAGCGATCGGCCAGCGCCTCCACGAGCAGCAGGCCCCGGCCCGACTCCGCCCCCGCGTCCGGCACTTGCGGCACGGGCATCTCGTCACCGCGTGTGTCCGTGACCTCGATACGGAGCGTGGCCCGGACCACGTAGAGCGTGAGCCGGAAACTGCGGCCGGGGAGGCGGCCGTGGGTGGCCGCGTTGGCCGCCAGTTCGGCGATGACGTGGCTCGCCCTCTCGTGCGGAAGCCCCCAGCTCCGGAGCGTGTCCACGGCGAGCAGCCGGGCCAGCCGGGCACCGCGCGGGGTCGACGACAGCAGCATGCTGACGTTGCGTACGCCGGCGTGGGGTTCGGGTCCCGGCCCGTGTTCGGCGATTCCCTGAGTTTGCTGATTCACATCACCGAGCGTGGCGGACCGGAGATACTGAGACGGGTAATTGAGCTGTTACGTAGAGCTACGGTCCACGTGTCGACGGGCCTTGTCCACGCTGTCGAAGTAGCTCCTGCGAACAGGTCGGAACAGTACGTCGCTGCACTACGGAGGGGCACGCATGTCGGTGAGCGATGAGGCGGTGCGGGTCGGGACCGAAGCGGACCAGACGGACGAGCCGGGGTGGGAGGTCGACCCGGACGACGACTGGGCCCTGGCCGTCGTGGCCACGGTGGGACGGCAGTTGAGGCTGCGCCGGGAAGCGGCGGGAATGCGGGTCAACGACTTCGCGGTGGCGGCCGGGTACGGGGCGGATCTCGTCTACAAGATCGAGACGGGGAAGCGGATTCCTCGCCCCGAGTACTTGGACACGGCGGACGAGGTACTCAACGCCGGGGGGCTCATCGCGGCGATGCAGGAGGACGTGAAGAAGGTCCGGTATCCGAAGAAGGTTCGGGATCTCGCACAGTTGGAAGGGCGGGCGGTCGAGATCGGCCTCTACGTCTGCCACAGCATCAGCGGGCTTCTCCAGACGGCCGACCACGCGAGGGCGGCATTCGAGTCACGGCAACCCGCCTACTCTCAGGACGAGATCGAGCGCATGGTGGCCGCCCGCATGGATCGCCAGGCCATCTTCCAGAAAGACCCGGCGCCCACACTCAGTTTCGTCCTGGAGGAGGCCCCGCTGAGGCGGCCGCTTGGAGGCACAATGGTGTGGCGCGGGCAGTTGGAGCATCTGCTCGATATGGGCAAACTGCGTTGCGTGACGCTTCAGGTGATGCCGACGCACTGCGAGACGCATCCCGGCCTGGACGGGAAGATCGAGTTGCTGAAGTTCGAGGACGGCTCAGCAGTGGCACGTTGCGAGGGAGTCTTCAACAGCCGCCCGGTCTCGGACACCCGGCAACTCCGCATCGCCGAACTACGATATGGCACCATCCGCGCGCAGGCTCTCCCACCTCGGGAGTCGCTGGCATTCATCGAGGAACTGCTGGGGGAAACATGATCCGCAAGGTCTCCGACCGCCACACTTCGGGCCTCGCGTGGTTCAAGAGCAGCTACAGCGACGGCAATGAGGGCGACTCGTGCGTCGAAGTGGCAGGGGCCTGGTTCAAGAGCAGCTACAGCAGCGGGCCGGAGATCGACTCCTGCGTCGAAGTTGCGGGAGCTTGGTTCAAGAGCAGCTACAGCAGCAGCAGCGAGGGCGACTCCTGCGTCGAGATCGCCACCGCCCCCGCCACCGTCCACGTCCGCGACTCGAAGAACCTCGACGGCCCCCGGCTCGCCTTCGCTCCCGCCACCTGGGCCGGGTTCCTGCCCTACCTCGTCGAGGGCTGATCCCGCCGGTCAGCGGCGTGTGATCATAATGCGCGGGTGACCACACCTCCCGTGCCGTTGCCTGCCGAGCGGATACCGCCCGGCACCGCCGACTGGCGGACTCCCGACGCCCAGCGCTGGCTCGCCGCCGTACCCGCCAAGTGGGCTCATCCCCTGTGGGCGGTCCTGGCGTTGGTCGTCGCCATCGTGTGGGAACTGGAGGCTGGCCCCGTCGCCGCCTGCACGTCCGCCGCGCCGTGCGGTACCGACTGGCCGGGCCTCATGGTGGCCGCCGTGCTCCTGCTGACCCCGTACTGGGTGTGGCGGCAGCCGAGGCTCGCGGTCGCGGGGCTCGCGATCGGGCTGGCGACGCTTGCCATGGAGGAAGGTTTCAGCACCTTCGGCCGGCCGTCCGCCCTCGGCTTCGTCCTGGCCGTCGCGTTCACCACCGCGGGGATCGTCCACCGGCTGGCCGTCGCCGGACGGCAGCGGTCGCTGGCCGTGGAGGCGGCCGGGCCGGCCGTACAGCCGCTGCCCGCCGCCGCGCGGACGTTCCGCCGCGGCCGGCTCTCCTTGATCCTGGCCGCGTTGGCGCTGGCCTGCGCCGGGTTCGGCTTCTGGCAGGCCCAACGGGTCGTGGACGCGTACGAGGAGCGTGCCGCGGACGCCACCAAGCTGTCCGGACGGGTGACGGCCCTAGACCAGGGCGACGAGGACGCCGACGTCCTCACGGTGACGGCCGACGGGCGTACCCACCGCCTGGACACGGCGTACCCCGAGGACTTCCCCGTGGGCAGCCGGGTCGACATCCTCGTGGACGGCGACCGGGCGGTGCTGGTCGCGGAGCCGTACGACGTCTTCGGCTGGGAGACGCTGGTGCTGGGCGGCTCCGTCGCGGGGCTGGCGTTCCTCGCCAACGGCGTGGCCGGGCGGGTGCGTTCGGGAAGGCTGCGGCGCGGACCGCTGCCGGTGCTGCGTGTGCTGGTGCGGGAGGACCCGGAGGACAGCCGCACCTGGGTGTACGCGGCCGACGACCCGGGGGGCCTGCGGCCGGTCCTGCACTTCCACTCGCTGTACGCCTTCGAGGACGACGACGAGCGCGAGGACCACCCCGAGACGGACGACGACTCCATGGCCGTCGTCGACAGGCTCAAGGAGGTCTTCCAGGGCGGGGCCCCCACCCCGCCGCTGCGGGAGGCGGTCCTGTACGGCGTCCCCTACGCCGGTGCCGAAGTCGCGTTCGTCGCCCGCGACGACGAGGACGACGACGAGGTGGCGGTGGAGTGCAGCGTCAGCGAGGTGAGGCCTGCGGTCGCGGGGCGGCGGAGGCGCGGGCCGCAAAGCGGCCGACGGGAGCGACCGTCGCGGGCCGCCGACGAGGTCGCCGCCGGGATGACGCCCACGGCGGGCCCGCGGGTGTGGCGGGCGCACGGCTTCTCGCGGGCTGTGGGCCTCTTTCTGCTGCTGGTGCAGGGCGGCGGGATCTGGGCGTCGCTCGCCGACGGGCCGTCGTGGACCTGGCTTCTCCTGGCGGTGGGGGTGCCCTGGCTGGTGACGGCCGTGGCGACCGCGCTCACCTGGCGGATCACCGCCGACCGGGACGGGCTCTGGGTGACGGGGGCGTGGCGCGTGCGACGGGTCCCATGGGACGTGATCACGTCCGTACGGCACGCCGACGACGGCATCCGCATCGGCCGGGCCAAGGACTCCTCCGTCGGCATCTCCCCCGCCGGATGGACATGGCTGGAGCGCCGTCTGGGCCACGAGCCGGGCGCGGAGCGCGTAGCCGAGGAGCTACGGGCGCTGCTCCTCCTGCCGGAACTGCGGCCACGGGAGGAGGCGCCGGTGGGGCGGCAGGGCATACCGGTCGGGCCTCCGCTGGCGGCCCTGTCGGTGCTGTGGGGCGCGGCGGTGCTGCTCCTGCTCTGAGACCGGGCCCTCAGACGTCCTGGAGCCGCCGGAACGGCCGGTCCGCCTCCAGCTCGAACGCCAGCTCCAGCAGCGTGCGTTCGGCGCCCGGGCGGCCCGAGAGCATCACGCCGACGGGAAGGCCGGCGGCCGTCGTGGTGGGGGCCGGGAGGGCGAGGGAAGGAGTGCCCACCACGTTGTTCACCGGGGTGAACGCCACATAGTTCAGGAGGCGTTCGATCAGGGTGACGTACGGGACCGCCGGGCTCAGGTGGCCCAGCGGCGGGGTGGTGTGGGCCAGCACCGGGGAGAGGATCACGTCCAGGCCCCGGAAGCCGGCCGCGTATGCCTCGCGGGTGCGCTTCAGACGGCGCAGGACCGTCGGCGTCGTCCGCCACGACCTCACGTACGTCTCGCGCAGGCCCCTGCTCAGCCCGTCCATACGGCGGCGGTCGAAGTCCGTGCCCAGGGTGCGGCCGGTGACGCCGATCAGGAACGACAGCAGGCCCCAGTAGGTGAGGAAGTCGTCGGTGAAGTGCGGGTCGATGGAGAGGGACACCGGTTCCACGGTGTGGCCGAGCCCGTTCAGACGTCGGGCCGTCTCCGTCACCGCCTGCCGGGTGTCCGCGTCGGAGGTGACGCCGTTCGGGGAGTCCACCAGGAGGCCGATGCGCAGGCGGCGGCCGGAGGGGCCCTCGACCAGGCCGACGGGCGGCAGCTTCGGGTTCCGCCAGTGCCGTTCGGCCGCCGCCAGGAACGCCGCGCTGTCGCGTACCGAGCGGGTCAGGACGCCGTCCGTCACCAGGTCGATGGGCAGTTGACGGCCCTGCGCGTTCGCCACCACCCGGCCGCGGGTCGGCTTCAGGCCCACGAGTCCGCAACAGGCGGCGGGGATACGGATCGAACCGCCGCCGTCGTTGGCGTGCGCGATCGGGACCGCACCGGCGGCGACGAGGGCCGCGCTGCCTCCAGAGGAGCCGCCCGCCGAATGGTCCGTGTGCCACGGATTGCGGACCGGGTCGGCGTCCTCGTACTCCGTGCTCGGGCTGAAGCCGAACTCGGGCAGCCGGGTCTTGCCGAGCACCGTGACGCCGGTGCTCAGGAACTGGCGGGTGAAGGGGGCGTGCCGCCGGGCGGCGCGGGGCGCGAAGGCGGCGCTGCCGTGACCGGTGGGCAGGCCCAGGTAGTCGGTGTTGTCCTTGACGAAGGTCGGCACGCCCGACAGCGCGCCGTCGCCGCCGTACGCCGGGGCGTCGAGGTGGACCTGGACCGAGTGCAGCCGGGCATCCACGGCGCGGACGCGGGCGGCGGCGTCGCGGGCGGCCTCGGCGGCGCCGACCTCGCGCCGGCGGATCGCGTCGGCCAGACCGACCGCGTCGTGGTCGCCCAGGGCGTCGTCCCGGAAGACGTGCACCCTGGTCCGTACCTCGCTCTGCTCCTCGGAAGTCGTCACCGTCGGCTCCGCTCCTGAACGCGTGGACAAGTGCCCGTCATCATGGCGTACCGACGGGTAACACGCGAGGGGGCGGCGGGACGTGGACTCCGGCCGGCTCCCGGGACGTGCCTCGGGGCCCGGCCGGAAGACGGGCCGCTCAGAAGTTGATGCTGCCGATCATCCCCGCGATGTTGGTCGTCAGCTCGCTGATCGTGGGCGCCATCGTCGACGAGGCGAGATAGAAGCCGAGCAGCATGCACACGACCGCGTGCCCTGCTTTGAGGCCCGACTTCTTGATCAGCAGGAAGACGATGATCGCCAGCAGCACCACCGCCGAAATCGAGAGTGCCACGGCGGTTCACCTCCAAAGGTCCCAGGGCGCGGGGGTAAGGGGGACGTAGGAACATGGGGGCAGGTAGAGCGACACAGCAGCCAGCAGGTTCATACCCACTATGCGCTAACGATCATAACTATCCGTACGTGCGCATCGATCGGCGCACGGCCGCACAAGGGGGCGCATGGCCAATATGGTCAAGGCATGACGACCGAGACGGACTCCTTCCCCCGACGGCACGCCCGCACCCTCCGCTTCACCCTCGGCGCGCCGCGTTCGTTCAGCGTGGCCCCGGACGGTTCACGTGTCGTGTTCCTGCGCTCCGGTTCCGGTACGGACCGGGCGAACTCACTGTGGGTCCTCGATCCGGAAGGGGGCGGGGAGCGCGTGGCGGCCGACCCGCACGCCCTCCTGGGCGGGACCCCCGAGAACCTCCCCGCGGAGGAGCGGGCACGCCGCGAGCGCAGCCGTGAGGGCGGTGCCGGCATCGTCGGCTACGCCACCGACGCGGCCGTGGAGTTGGCGTCTTTCGCCTTGTCAGGGCGGCTTTTCACGGCCGAGCTGCGGGCCGGCACGGCGCGCGAACTGCGGGTCCCCGGACCGGTGATCGACCCCCGGCCTTCGCCGGACGGGCGGTACGTCGCCTACGTCGCGCGGGGTGCGCTGCGGGTCGTGGAGGCCGAGGGGGCGGGCGAACGCGCCCTCACCACCCCGGAGTCGGAGAACGTCACCTACGGGCTGGCGGAGTTCATCGCGGCCGAGGAGATGGGCCGCTCGCGGGGCTTCTGGTGGGCCCCGGAGTCGGACCGGCTGCTGGTGGCGCGCGTGGACGACACGCCGGTACGGCGCTGGTGGATCTCCGACCCGGCGCATCCGGACCGGGAGCCGCAGCGGGTGCCGTACCCGGCGGCCGGCACCCCGAACGCGGACGTACGGCTGTTCGTGATCGACCTCGACGGCCATCGCACGGAGGTCTCCTGGGACCGGGCGCGGTACCCGTATCTGGCGCGTGTGCACTGGTCAGCGGCGGGTGCACCGCTGCTGCTCGTACAGGCGCGCGACCAGCGCGGCCAGCTGATCCTGGCGGTGGACCCGGGCTCCGGGGCGACTCGGATGGTGCACGCCGACGAAGATCCAACTTGGCTGGAACTTTTCCCCGGGGTGCCCTGCTGGAGCCCTTCCGGGCAGTTGGTACGGATCGCGGACGAGGGGGGAGCGCGACGACTCGCCGTAGGTGAACGACCGCTCACCGGACCGCAGTTGCACATCCGGGCCGTGCTCGACGTCACCGCCGACGATGTGCTGGTCTCGGCGTCGGCGGGCGCGGAGGCGGCCGATCCGGAACTCGGCGAGGTGCACGTCTACCGGGTGAACGAACTCGGTGTGGAGCGGGTCTCCCAGGAGCCCGGCGTACACTCGGCGATCCGCGCCGGGAGCGTGACCGTGCTCGTCTCCGCGACCCCGGACCGGCCAGGTTCGCGGGTCCAGGTGCTGCGTGACGGGAAACCGACGGCGACTGTCCCGTCGTACGCCGAAGACCCCGGTATGTCCCCTCGTCTGACCCTGACCCAGGGGGGCGCACGCAATATTCCGTGCGCCGTGCTTATGCCTCGGGACTACGCCGGTGACACCCTTCTGCCGGTACTCATGGACCCCTATGGCGGTCCGCACGGCCAGCGGGTGCTCGCCGCGCACAACCCGCATCTGACCTCGCAGTGGTTCGCGGACCAGGGGTTCGCGGTGATCGTCGCCGACGGGCGTGGCACGCCCGGCCGTTCGCCCGCCTGGGAGAAGTCCGTCCGGGACGACCTCGCCGACATCGTCGTCCAGGACCAGGTGGACGCGCTCCAGGCGCTCGCCGCCGACTTCCCCCTCGACCTGGGCCGGGTCGCCGTCCGCGGCTGGTCCTTCGGCGGCTATCTGGCGGCCCTCGCGGCCCTGCGCCGCCCGGACGTCTTCCACGCGGCCGTGGTGGGCGCGCCGGTCACCGACCTGCGCCTCTACGACACCCACTACCAGGAGCGTTACATCGGCCACCCGGACGAGCAGCCCGAGGTGTACCGCCGCAACTCGGTGATCGACGACGCGGGCCTGGTCGGCGCCGCCGAACCGCACCGCCCCATGCTCGTCATCCACGGGCTCGCGGACGACAACGTGGTGGTCGCCCACTCACTGCGGCTGTCCTCGGCCCTGCTGGCGGCCGGCCGGCCGCACGAGGTGCTGCCCCTGTCCGGCGTCACCCACATGACCCCGCAGGAGGAGGTCGCCGAGAACCTGCTCCGGCTCCAACTCGGCTTCCTGAAGCGCTCGCTGGGGCTCACGAACGGGGACGAAGCGCGTTAACGCACACGCAACCCCACGGAAGCGGTACCGATATACGGACACGGCACGCTGATCAGCGTACGGCCGTGCGGGTGCCGTAAACGGGCCGGGGTGCCGCCATGTCACCCCGGCCCGTCGCCGTGCTTCTCCACCGGCCCGTCTCCGCGTCCGTCCACCGGCCCGTCGCCGTGCTTCTCCACCGGCCCGTCTCCGCGTCCGTCCCCCGGGCCTTCCAGCAGCGGGTGCGGAAGCGGCAGCCGGAGGGGATGTTCGTCGGGGACGGGACGTCGCCGGTGAGGATGATCCGCTCACGGTGCTCCCGCGCCTCGGGGTCCGGTACGGGGACGGCGGAGAGCAGGGCCTGGGTGTAGGGGTGCGTGGGGTGTTCGTAGATCTCGGTGTCGGTGCCGGTCTCCACGATCCGGCCGAGGTACATCACCGCGACCCGGTCGGAGATGTGCCGGACGATCGAGAGGTCGTGCGCGATGAACACGTAGGCGAGACCGAACTCGCTCTGCAGCCGGTCCATCAGGTTGACGACCTGGGCCTGTACCGACACGTCCAGCGCGGAGACGGGCTCGTCGGCGACGATCACCTCGGGGCGCAGCGCCAGCCCCCGGGCGATGCCGATGCGCTGGCGCTGACCGCCGGAGAACTGGTGCGGATAGCGGTTGACGTACTCCGGGTTGAGGCCGACGACGTCCAGCAGCTCCTGCACCTTCCGCCGCCGGTCCCCCTTGGGCGCGACCTCGGGATGGATGTCGTACGGCTCCCCGATGATGTCGCCCACCGTCATACGGGGGTTGAGGGAGGTGTACGGGTCCTGGAACACCATCTGGATGTTGCGGCGTACGGCCTTCAGCGCACGGCCCGAGAGACGGGTGATGTCCTCGCCCTTGTAGCGGATCGAACCGCCCGTCGGGCGTTCGAGGTTGACCAGCATCTTCGCGACCGTCGACTTGCCGCAGCCGGACTCGCCGACGATGCCGAGGGTCTCGCCCCGGCCGAGGGCGAAGTCCACGCCGTCGACGGCCCGTACGGCGCCGATCTGCTTGCGGAAGAGGATGCCCTGGGTCAGCGGGTAGTGCTTGACGAGGTCACGGACCTCCAGGATCGGCTCAGCCATTCAGGCACTCCCTCCAGAAGTGGCAGGCGCTCCCCCGCGTCGCCGAGACCTCGTACAGCGGCGGCTCGTCGGTGCGGCAGACGTCCCGGGCCAGCGGGCAGCGGGGGTGGAAGGCGCAGCCCGGCGGGATGTGGGTGAGGCTGGGCGGCAGGCCCTTGATGGCGTAGAGCTCCTGGCCCTTCTGGTCCAGGCGGGGGATGGAGTCGAGGAGGCCGCGCGTGTACGGGTGGGCCGGCGCCTTGTAGATGTCGTGCACGGGGGCGGACTCGACGATCCGGCCCGCGTACATCACGGCGATGCGGTCGGCGACGTCGGCGACCACGCCCAGGTCGTGGGTGATGAGGATGAGGCCCATGCGCAGCTCGCGCTGGAGTTCCGCGAGCAGTTCCATGACCTGGGCCTGGACGGTGACGTCGAGGGCGGTGGTCGGTTCGTCGGCGATGATCAGGGCCGGTTCCAGGGCCAGCGCCATGGCGATCATGATGCGCTGGCGCATACCGCCGGAGAACTGGTGCGGGTACTGCCTGACCCGCTCCCGCGCGGCCGGGATGCGCACGCGGTCCATCAGCTCGACGGCCTTGGCCCGCGCGTCCTTGCGGGACATGCCCCGGTGCACGGTGAACATCTCGGCGAGCTGGTCGCCGACGGAGATGACGGGGTTCAGCGACGACAGCGCGTCCTGGAAGATCATGGCCATCTCGGCGCCCCGGACCCGCCGGCGTTCCTCCTCCTTCAGCTTCAGCAGGTCCCGGCCCTGGAAGATCACCTCGCCGCCGGTGATCCGGCCGGGCGGGATGTCGAGGATGCCCATGACGGCCTGCGCGGTCACCGACTTGCCGGAGCCGGACTCGCCGAGCACGGCGAGGGTCTCGCCCGCGTCGACGCCGTAGCTGACGCCGTTGACGGCCCTGGCGATCCCGTCCCGGGTGCGGAACTCCACGTGCAGGTCGCGCACTTCGAGCAGCACGGCCGCTCACCTCAGCTTCGGGTCGAGGGCGTCGCGCACCGCGTCGCCGAGCATGATGAACGCCAGGACGGTGATCGCGAGCGCCCCGGAGGGCCACAGCAGCGCGTGCGGGGCGTTGCGGACGTACGGGGAGGCGGCGGAGATGTCGATGCCCCAGGAGACGCTGGGCGGCTTCAGACCGACGCCGAGGTACGACAGGGTCGCCTCCAGGGCGATGTAGGTGCCGAGCGCGATGGTCGCGACGACGATGACCGGGGCGACGGCGTTGGGCGCGATGTGCCGCAGCACCAGACGGGAGTTGGAGGCGCCGAGCGCCCGCGCGGCCTGCACGTAGTCGTTCTGTTTGGCGGTGATGACGGCGCCGCGGGCGATGCGGGAGATCTGCGGCCAGCCGAGCAGCACGATGAAGCCGATGACGGGCCAGATGGTGTTGCTGGTGATGACGGAGAGCAGCACCAGTCCGCCGAGGACGACGGGGATGGCGAAGAAGACGTCGGTGATGCGGGACAGGACGGAGTCCGAGATGCCCCCGAAGAAGCCCGCCAGAGCCCCCAGGACGCTCCCGAGGACCGCCACGCCCAGGGTGGCCAGGACGCCGACGGCGACGGACGTACGGGCCCCGTAGACGGTCCGGGTGTAGACGTCGCAGCCCTGGCCGTCGAAGCCGAAGGGATGGCCTGACTGGGAGCCCTCCTGGGCCTTGGACAGGTCGCACTTGAGGGGGCTGCCGGAGGTGATCGCCGAGGGCCACAGGGAGATGAAGACCAGGAAGAGGATGACCAGGCCGGAGAGGATGAAGACGGGGTTGCGGCGCAGATCGCGCCAGGCGTCGGACCACAGCGAGCGGGGCTTGTCCTGCGGCCCGGAGCCGTCCGGGCCCTCGGGCCGCTTCTCCAGGGTCTCGGCCTCGTCGACGCCCAGGTCCATGGTGCCGCCCATCCCGGTGCCCGCGATGGCCTGTTCCTCTTCGTGACGTCCGTCAGGCATAGCGGATCCTCGGGTCGAGTACGGCGTAGAGCAGGTCGACGACGAGGTTGGCGACCAGGAAGACCAGGACGAGCACGGTGACGAAGCCGACGACGGTCTGGGTGTTCTGCCGCAGGATGCCCTGGTAGAGCTGGTAGCCCACGCCGTGGATGTTGAAGATCCGCTCGGTGACGATGGCGCCGCCCATCAGGAAGCCGATGTCGGCGCCGATGAAGGTGACCACCGGGATGAGGGAGTTGCGCAGCAGGTGCCGGACGACCACCCGGTGCCGGGGCAGTCCCTTGGCGATGGCGGTACGGACGTAGTCGGAGCGCCGGTTCTCGGCGATGGAGGTCCGGGTCAGCCGGGTGACGTAGGCCAGGGAGACGGAGGCGAGGACCAGGCCGGGCAGGATCAGCTCGTCGAAGGGCGCCTCGGAGGAGACCGAGGGCCGGATCCACCCCCACTTCACGCCGAGCAGCAGTTGCAGCAGCAGACCGGTGACGAAGGTGGGCACGGAGATGACGACGAGGGTGAACAGCAGGACGCCGGTGTCGACCGGGCGGCCCCGGCGCAGTCCGGTGACCACGCCGAGGGTGATGCCGATGACGATCTCGAAGAGGATCGCGATGAGGGTGAGCCGGATGGTGACGGGGAACGCCGTCGACATCAGCTCGGTGACCTCCTGGCCGTTGAAGGCGGTGCCGAAGTCGCCGGTGAAGACGTTCCCCATGTAGGTCAGGTATTGCTGCCATACGGGCTTGTCGAGGCCGAACTCCTTCTCCAGCTGGGCGGCCGTGGCCGGGTCGCACCGGCGTTCGCCACACAGGCCCGCGATGGGGTCGCCCATCACGTTGACCATGAGGAAGATCAGCAGCGTGGCCCCGATGAACACCGGGATCATCTGGAGCAGCCGCCGGACGACATAGCGCCCCATGGCGGCTCAGCTCACCTTGATCTGGTCGTAGACGGGGACGCTGAAGGGGTTGAGCTTGACGTCGGAGAGCCGGTCCGACCAGCCGGCGCTGCCGTTCTGGTACCAGAGCGGGATGGCGGCCATGTTGTCGCGGACGACCTCCTCGGCCTGCTGGAACAGGCTGATGGCCTTCTGCTGATCGGTCTCCCGGTTGGCCTGGTCGACGAGGCCGTCGAACTTCTCGTCGGACCATTTGCCGTCGTTGGAGGAGGCGTTGGTGTAGTAGAGCGGCTGGAGGAAGTTCTGGATGAGCGGGTAGTCCATCTGCCAGCCGGCGCGGAAGGGGCCGCTCATCTTCTGCTGGGTGATCTGGTTGCGGAAGTCGGCGAAGGTGCCGACCGGGTTGCCGGTGCAGGCGCGCTCGTTGTCCAGCGCGTTGTTGATGGAGTTGCAGACGGCGTCGACCCATTCGCGGTGCGAGCCGGTGTCGGCGTTGTAGGTGATGGTCACCTTGCCGCCGGGCAGCCCGCCGCCCTCCTGGACGAGCTTCTTCGCCTCGTCGGGGTTGAACTCGCAGAACTTTCCGCACAGGCCGTCCTGGAAGCCGCCGTCCTTGCCGAGGACGGGTGAGGTCCAGTCGGTGGCGGGGGTGCGGGTCTGCTGGAAGATCGTGTCGGTGATCTGCCCCCGGTCGATCGCCATGGACAGGCCCTGGCGGACCTTCGCCGAGCCGGACTGGTTCCAGGCGTCGTCGTAGAACGGGAAGGCGAGGGTCTGGATGATGCCGGCGGGGGTGTTGAGGTAGCGGTCGCCGAGGTCGTTCTTGACGTTCTTCAGCTGGGCGGCGGGCACGTCGTCGACCAGGTCGAGGTTGCCGGCCAGCAGATCGGTGTAGGCGGTGTTGTTGTCGGTGTAGACCTTGAGGTCGACGCCGCCGTTCTGCGCCTTGTCGGAGCCCGGGTAGTCGTCCCACTTGCGCAGCGCCATCTGGGAGCCGCGGTTGTACGAGTCGACCAGGTAGGGGCCGTTGCCGACGGGCTTCTTCACCCAGGCGTCGTGGTCGTCGAAGAAGGCCTTCGGCAGCGGGGCGAAGGCGTTGTAGCCGAGGGTGTCGGGGAACGTCGAGAACTTCTGGGTGAGCTTGACGGTGAAGGTGAGGTCGCCGGTGACCTTCAGCCCGGACAGGGTGTCCGCGGTCTGCTCGCTGCCGTCCTCGGGGTGGACCTTGTCGTAGCCCTCGATGTAGCCGAAGAAGTACGAGTTGCGCTGGTTGTTCTTCAGGCTCGCGCCGTAGTTCCAGGCGTCGACGAAGGACTGGGCGGTGACCTTCTCGCCGTTGCTGAAGGTCCAGCCGTCCTTGACGGTGACGGTGAAGTTCTGCGAGTCGGAGGTCTCGATCTTCTCGGCGAGCATGTCCTTGGCCTCGCCGGTGACGGGGTCGTACCGCTTCAGCCCCCGGAAGATCATGTCGAGGACCTTGCCGCCCTGGACCTCGTTGGTGTTGGCCGGCTCGAGCGGGTTCTGCGGGTCGCCCCAGGAGGCGCTCAGTACGGCACCGGCGTCACCGCTGCCGCCGTCCCCGCCGCCTCCGCAGGCGGTCGCGGCCAGGGCGACCGCCACCGCGCAGACGGCCCATCCGGCGTGTGTGGCTCCGCGCATGGGTGCCTCCTCGTACGTGTGCTGAGTACGCGCGCTGATCCTTTACGCCAATATCGGGGCAAAGGGGGCGGCACGCACTCGCACGGCACCTGTACGGGGCGGACTCCAGCCTTTTGCGCGAAAACGGCTGCTGCCGTCCACCCCTGTGAGGGGCGGACGGCAGCAGCCGTGTCCGACGCCGGGTCAGTCCTTCTTCGCGGAGGTCTGCTCCAGGGCCTTCAGCGCCGGGTCGAGGACGACGTCCTCGGCACGGGCCTCCGTGGTGGGGTCCTCCGGGAAGTGGCAGGCCGTCAGGTGGTTCTCCCGGTTGCCGGAGATCTGCAGCAGCGGGGGCTCCTCCGTCGCGCACTTGTCCTGCGCCTTCCAGCAGCGGGTGCGGAAGCGGCAGCCGGACGGCGGCGAGATCGGCGAGGGGACGTCGCCGTAGAGCCGGATGCGCTCCCGGTTCTCCTCCTCGTCGTCCATGGCGACCTCGGGCACGGCCGACAGCAGGGCGTGCGTGTACGGGTGCCGGGGCCGGTTGTAGATGGAGTCCCGGTCGCCGACCTCGACGACCTTGCCGAGGTACATCACGGCCACGCGATGCGAGAAGTGCCGGACCACCGCGAGGTCGTGCGCGATGAACAGGAAGGCGATGCCCAGCTCGTCCTGGACCTTCTTCAGCAGGTTGACGACCTGCGCCTGGATCGACACGTCGAGCGCGGAGACCGGCTCGTCCGCCACGATCAGCTTCGGGTTGAGCGCGAGCGCGCGGGCGACGCCGATGCGCTGGCGCTGACCGCCGGAGAACTCGTGCGGGAAGCGGTTGTAGTGCTCCGGGTTCAGGCCGACGAGCTCGAGCAGCTCGCGGACCTTCTTCTCCCGGCCGCCCGCCGGGTCGATCCCGTTGACCTCCATCGGCGACTTGATGATGGTGCCGACGGTCTGCCGCGGGTTCAGCGACGAGTACGGGTCCTGGAAGATCATCTGGATCTCGGACCGCACGGGCGCCAGCTGCCGCCGCGAGGCGTGCGTGATGTCCTGGCCGGCGTACTCGATCCTGCCGCCGGTCGGCTCCAGGAGCCGGGTGATGAGCCGGCCCGTGGTCGACTTGCCGCAGCCCGACTCACCCACCAGGCCGACGCTCTCGCCGACGCCGACGGTCAGGTCGACGTTGTCGACGGCCTGGACGGCGCCGACCTTCCGTTTGATCGGGAAGCCGCCGTAAATCGGGAAGTGTTTGGTCAGGCCCTCCACCTTCAGCAGCGTCTCGGTGGACGCCCCGGTGGAGCCCTGCTGTGCGGGGAGGGTGAGGTTGTCGCTCATGTCTCGGATCTCTCCCTAGCGCAGCCGGGGCTGGATCGTGTCGAAGAAGATGGTCTGCTTCTGCTCCGCCGTCAGGTGACAGGCGGCGGCGCGGCCCTCGCCGAGCGCCGGGCGCTCGGTGCTGCAGCGGTCCCCCGACACCTGGTCCGTGAAGGCGCAGCGCGGGTGGAAGGGGCAGCCGGAGGGCGGGTTCAGCAGGCTGGGCGGGGACCCGGGGATCGGGTTCAGCGCCTGGTCGGTGTCGCCGCCGAGGCGAGGCATCGAGCTGAGCAGGCCCCAGGTGTAGGGGTGCTTGGGCTCGCGCAGCACCTCGCGGACGCTGCCGCGCTCCACGGCCCGGCCCGAGTACATCACCAGCAGGTCGTCGGCCATGTCGGAGATGACGCCGAGGTCGTGGGTGATGAAGATGATCGCGGAGCCGAACTCCTGCTGGAGGTCCTTGAGCAGGTCGAGGATCTGCGCCTGGACCGTCACGTCGAGGGCCGTGGTCGGCTCGTCGGCGATCAGCAGGTCGGGGTCGCAGACCAGCGCCATGGCGATCATGGCGCGCTGGCGCATACCGCCGGAGAACTGGTGCGGGTAGTCGTCCACACGCGTCTTGGGCTGCGGGATGCCGACCTTGGTCAGCATCTCGATGGCCCGCGCCCGCGCCTCCTTCTTGGAGGCGCCGGTGTGCTTCATGTACGGCTCGGCGATCTGCCGGCCCACCGTGTAGTACGGCGAGAGCGCCGTCAGCGGGTCCTGGAAGATCATCGCGACCTTGTTGCCGCGGAGCTTCTCCATCTCCTTCTCGGAGGCGGTGACCAGGTCCTGCCCCTCGAGGAGGATCTCGCCCTCGACGGTGGAGGACTTGGGGTTGTGCAGCCCGAGCACGGTCAGGTTGGTCACGGACTTGCCGGAGCCCGACTCGCCCACGATGCCGAGGGTCTTGCCGCGTTCGACGTCGAAGGACAGTCCGTCGACCGCCTTGACGATGCCGTCCTCAGTGGAGAACCGCACCCGCAGGTCGCGGACCGAGAGGAAGGAGTCCGGCCCGGTCGGGGCCTTCTCCCCTTCGGTCTTGGTCAGAGTGGTCACGGGGTTACTCCTAGCTGAGCCGCACGCGCGGGTCGATGTAAGCGTAGGCGAGGTCAACGATGATGTTCAGGATCAGGATGAAGAAGGCCCCGAACAGCATGATGCCCATCGTGAGCGGCAGGTCCTTGGTCAGCGAGGAGTCGACCGCGAGCCGGCCGAGGCCGGGCAGGTCGAAGGTGAACTCCGTGACGACGGCGCCCGCCAGCAGGGCGCTGAGGTCGATGCCGAGGATGGTGACGATCGGGATGAGGGAGCCGCGCCAGGCGTAGCGGAAGAAGACGTACCGCTGGGACATGCCCTTGGCGCGGGCGGTGCGGACGTGCTCCTCCTGGAGCTGCTCGATCATGGTCGAGCGCGACATACGCGTGTACTGGGCGGTGAAGATGGTGGCCATCACGACCCAGGGGATGAGCAGTCCGAGTGCCCAGGTTCCCGGGTTCTCCGTGAACGGGTGGTACTTCGGGTTCTCCATGATGCCGCTGCTGTACACCAGGATGCCGAGGACGATCGGGCCGAGCAGGTAGATCTGGAACGAGCTGAGCACGATCGAGGCGCCCGAGACGAGCTTGTCGACCACGGTGCCGCGCTTCCAGGCGGCGAGCAGACCCGAGCCGAGGCCCAGGGTCAGGAAGATCACCAGGCCGCCGACGGTCAGGGACAGCGTCAGCGGGAAACGGTCGACGATGGAGTCCCAGACGAAGTTGCCGCTGTCGAAGGAGACACCCAGGCACGGCGCGGAGCAGTGCCCCTGCGGGAAGTCGCGGCCGGACACGATGCCCGACATGAACTCCCAGAACTGGGTGGTGATGGGCTTGTCCAGGCCCAGGTTCTCCCGGATCACCGCGAGGTTCTCGGGCGAGCAGTTCTTGCCGCAGGACAGCGCAGCGAAGTCCTGGGGGACCGTATAGAACAGGAAGAACGTGAAGGCGCCGATCAGGAACATGATGACGACGGCGCCGATCAGCCTGCGGATGAGGAACTGAAGCATGGCGGGTGAATGCTCTCTTCGAAACGCGGCGGCGGGGAGGGGGAACCGTCCGCGGGGGTGCGCTCCGCCTGGCGCACACCCCCGCGGTCAGCCGAACTGACGGCTTACGGCTGCTTCAGGTACAGGTCGTTGATGTCGATGTAGCTCGACTCCGTGCTGTACCGGGCGCCACCGATGTTCGATCCGTAGAGCTGGATCTGCTTGGAGTAGTAGACCGGGGCAGCCGGGTTGATCTCCTCGACGATGCGCTTGTGCGCCTGCTCCCACGTCTTGGCGGCCTCCTCCGGCTCCTGCGTCAGGGCCTTCTGGATCAGCTCGTTGACCTGCGCGTCGTCGATGTGCGAGTAGTTCGACGCACCGTCCTGGACCTGCGTGCCGTCGTAGACGGGCGTGATGACCGTGGACGGCGAGGACCAGTCCTGGCCCCAGCCGGTCATGTAGATGTCGTACGGGTTGTCCAGCTTGCCGACCTGCTCGTAGAAGCTGGCCCGGTCGATCTCCTTGGCCTGGACGTCGAAGCCGATCTTGCCGAGCGCGTCCTTGATGATGACCTGCTGGGCCTGGCCGCGCGGGGTGTTGGAGTAGGCGTAGGTGAGCTTCGTGCCCTCCTTGACACCCGCCTCCTTCAGCAGCTCCTTCGCCTTCGCGATGTCACCGTTGGGCTTCTTCAGCTTGCCGAACGGGTCGTAGGTCGGGTCGAAGTTCGGCAGGGTCGGGGCGAGCAGACCGCCGGCGACCTCACCGCCGTAGCGGCCACCGTCCGCCTGGACCATGGACTGGTTCGGGATGGCGTAGGTGATCGCGTCGCGGATCTTCTTGTCCTTGACGCGGTCCAGGTTGAAGGTCAGCTGCCACACGTAGGGCTGGTAGCCCTGGATGGTGCGCTTCTTCGCCCCGGCGTCACCGATGACCGTGGACAGCTGCGCCGGGTCGACCGAGTCCGTGAACTGGATGGCGTTCTTGGCCTCGCCCTGGTCGGCGATCAGACGCTTGGTCTGGCTGGGCTGGTCGATCGTCGAGGTGAAGTTGTAGCCGTCGACGTACTGGTGGCGCACCGAGTCCGTCTTCGGGTCCCACTGGTCGTTCTTGACCAGCTTCATCGACTTGCCGGCCTTGTACTCGGCGATCTTGTAGGGGCCGAGCGCGGCGGGGGCGTCGTCGTACTTCTCCTTCGTGTCCTGCTTCTCGGGCACGATGGCGTAACCGGCCATGGCCATGGCCTGCGGCAGGTCGGGGCGCGGCTGGTTGAAGTGGAAGACGACCGTCTTGTCGTCCGGGGTCTCCAGCACGGAGTCCGGCAGGTGCTTGCCCTTGTACGGGCCGTCCGGCAGCGCCTTGCGGTAGTCGGAGCCCGACAGCCAGGTCTGGACGTACGTCGGACCGTCGAAGATGACCTTCGAGTACTGGCGCTCGATGGTGTGGCGGACGTCGGCCGAGGTGATGGCGTTGCCGTCCTCGTCCTTGATGCCGTCCTTGAGCGTGTACGTCCAGGTCTTGCCGCCGTCGGAGGACTTGCCGGAGTCGGTGGCTATGTCACCGACGACGGTCAGGTTGCCCTTCTCGTCCTCCTGGTAGTTCGTCAGGCCGCGGTGGACCAGGTTGGAGAACTGGCCGGCGTCGCTGACGTAGATCTGACCCGGGTCCATGTGGGACAGGTCCGACTGCATGTAGACGTTGATGAAGCCACCGGACTTGGCGCCGGCGATCTCCTCGGCCGGGCCGTTGGAGGCGGCGGCGTCACCGTAGGCGACAGGGTCCTGCTGCTCGGCGGCGTCCTTCTGCTGCTTCGAGTCGTCCTTGCCCTTGCTGCCGCTGCCGTTGTCGCTGGAGCAGCCGGTCAGAGCCAGAGAACCGGCCACGATGGCCACGGCGATGGCACGCGCGGTGCGCGTTCTGATGGGCTTCATGATGCCGATGCACCTACCTGTCGATAGTTGTCCACGAGTGCTGCCTGACGGTCCGGTAACCCGGCACGGGGGCGGCAGCTCCCCCACCACCAATGGACTTAGCGTCCGGTCTTGGGGTCGAATGCGTCCCGGACGGAGTCTCCGAGAAGGTTGAAGGCTAGAACGAAGGTCACCAGCGCCAGGCCCGGGAAGAACATGAACATCGGGTCCTGCTCGTACACGTCGGCGCCGACGGCGAACATCCGGCCCCAGTCGGGGGTCGGCTCCACGAAGCCGACGCCGATGAACGAGAGGAAGGCGATGGTGAGGATCGTGCTCGGCAGGATGTAGGTGGCCTGCACCAGGATCGGGGTGACGATGTTCGGCAGGATCTCCTTGCGCACGATGCGCCAGGGAGAGGCACCGGACACCTTGGCCGCCTCGACGAACTCCCGGTCCGCCAGCGACAGCACGGAGCTGCGCACCAGTCGGGCCAGGCCCATCCAGCCCAGGACCCACATCACCAGGACGATCGCCAGAGCCCGCAGATAGGTGGGGGTCTCGTCCGCGGGAGAGACGAACATCGCGGTCACAACGGGCATGAAGGCGATGAAGAAAAGCTGGCTCGGGAAGGCCAGGAAGAAGTCGGTGATCCGTCCCAGCCAGTAGTCCACACGGCCGCCGAAGTAGCCGCTGACCATGCCGATGACGACACCGGTGACCACACAGAGTGTCGTCACGACCACGGCCATGTACAGCGAGGTCCGCATGCCGTACAGCAGCATGGTGAACACATCACGGCCGAGCTTGGGCTCCACGCCGAACCAGAAGTCTCCCGACATGCCACCGAAGGAACCGGTGGGCATGGCGAAGTCGTCCAGGAGGAACGGGAAGTCCGGCTCCTGGGCGTACAGCGTGTAGGGGTTCTTGCCGTACACCTTCGCGATGAGCGGGGCGCAGGCGGATACCACGAAGAAGAAAATCACCACACACGCGGAGACGACTCCGGTACGGTCGCGCTTGAAGCGCTGCCACATCAACTGGCCGGGGGAACGACCCTCGGGCTGCTTGACGCCCTTGGCGACCGTGTTTTCGGTGGTCGCCGCGAGCTCAGGGTCCAAGACAGCCGCGGACCCGGAGTCCTCGGCCTTGATTGGACTGGTCATCGTGTTCGTCCCCCGGGGGGTTGGAGAGTTGAGCGCAGCACAGATACCGGCAGGTTCTGTGGTTTGGGGGAACTTTCGCCAACCCAGTCAACGCGCGTCAAGGGCGGAAGGCATAGGGATCTCCCTACCGTTCATATTTTGAGCGAAAATTGCAAAGATTGACACCTACGCGCGCTTGACACCCTCCGAGACAAAACGGCAATTCGGACAATTAGGTACACCTTTTTGTTTACATGTCCGAAACGTGTTCGCGCACACACCGATATCCGAACAGCACTTTACGGTCCTCCTGTGACGCGGGGGGCGCCCGGGATCGCGACGGCGTACCCCTCGGCGGCCCCGTACCATGGAGTGAGGCCGTGGTGTTCAGCCCGGCAGGGCCCGCACACCACAGACGCTCGTGCGGGGCATTCCTCAGCACTCCGGGAGTACGCCTTTTATGGCACCGTCTCTGACTCGTCACGACATCCGTAACGTCGCCATCGTCGCGCACGTCGACCACGGCAAGACCACCATCGTCGACGGCATGCTCAAGCAGGCCGGCGCCTTCGCCGCGCACCAGCTCGACCAGGTCGACGACCGCATGATGGACTCGAACGACCTGGAGCGTGAGAAGGGCATCACGATCCTCGCCAAGAACACGGCGGTGAAGTACCACCCCAAGGACGGCGGGGAGCCCATCACGATCAACATCATCGACACCCCCGGCCACGCCGACTTCGGCGGCGAGGTCGAGCGCGGCCTGTCGATGGTCGACGGTGTGGTGCTGCTGGTGGACTCCTCCGAGGGCCCGCTCCCCCAGACCCGCTTCGTGCTGCGCAAGGCGCTGCAGCAGCGGCTGCCGATCATCCTGTGCATCAACAAGACGGACCGCCCGGACGCCCGGATCGACGAGGTCGTCAACGAGACGTACGACCTGTTCCTCGACCTGGACGCCGACGAGGAGCAGATCGAGTTCCCGATCGTCTACGCCTGCGGCCGTGACGGTGTGGCCTCCCTCACCAAGCCCGAGGACGGCACGGTGCCGGCGGACTCCACCAGCCTGGAGCCGTTCTTCTCCACGATCCTGCAGCACATCCCCGCCCCGACCTACGAGGAGGACGCCCCGCTCCAGGCGCACGTCACCAACCTCGACGCCGACAACTTCCTCGGCCGTATCGCCCTGCTCCGCGTGCACCAGGGCGAGCTGAAGAAGGGGCAGACGGTCGCCTGGATGAAGCGCGACGGCACCGTCTCCAACGTGCGCATCTCCGAGCTGATGATGACCGAGGCGCTCACCCGCAAGCCCGCCGAGAAGGCCGGGCCCGGTGACATCTGCGCCGTCGCGGGCATCCCCGAGATCATGATCGGCGAGACCCTCGCCGACCCGGAGAACCCGGTCCCGCTGCCCCTGATCACGGTGGACGAGCCGGCCATCTCCATGACCATCGGCACCAACACCTCCCCGCTGGTCGGCCGCGGCGGCACCGGCAAGGGCGCCGACAACAAGGCGGCCGTCAAGGACCGCAAGGTCACCGCCCGCCAGGTCAAGGACCGTCTGGACCGCGAGCTCATCGGCAACGTCTCGCTGCGCGTCCTGGACACCGAGCGCCCCGACGCCTGGGAGGTGCAGGGCCGCGGCGAGCTGGCGCTGGCCATCCTGGTCGAGCAGATGCGCCGCGAGGGCTTCGAGCTCACCATCGGCAAGCCGCAGGTGGTCACCAAGGAGGTCGACGGCAAGGTCCACGAGCCGGTCGAGCGGATGACCGTCGACGTCCCCGAGGAGCACATGGGCGCGGTCACCCAGCTCATGGGCGTCCGCAAGGGCCGGATGGACAACATGTCCAACCACGGCTCCGGCTGGGTGCGCATGGAGTTCGTGGTGCCCTCGCGCGGTCTGATCGGCTTCCGTACGGAGTTCCTGACGCAGACCCGCGGCACGGGCATCGGCCACTCCATCCACGAGGGCCACGAGCCCTGGTTCGGGACCCTCACCACCCGTAACAACGGCTCCCTGGTCGCCGACCGCGCCGGCGCGGTCACCGCGTTCGCGATGACCAACCTCCAGGAGCGCGGGGTGCTCTTCACCGACCCCGGCACCGAGGTGTACGAGGGCATGATCGTCGGTGAGAACTCCCGCTCCGACGACATGGACGTCAACATCACCAAGGAGAAGAAGCTCACCAACATGCGGTCGTCCTCGGCCGACTCCTTCGAGGCGATCGTCCCGCCGCGCAAGCTGTCGCTGGAGCAGTCCCTCGAGTTCTGCCGCGACGACGAGTGCGTGGAGGTCACCCCGGAGGCGGTCCGTATCCGCAAGGTGAACCTGGACGCCCGCGAGCGCGCCCGCGCCGCGAGCCGCGCCAAGCACGGCTGATCCGAGGCACGCACGAGAGCGGCACACCCCCGGCGGGGGGTGTGCCGCTCTCGTGTGCGCGCGTCAGTCCCCGTCCGGCGACGCGCCGCCCTTCGCGCCCGGGGAGCCCTTGGGTCCCGGAGCGGACTTCTTCAGGAAGCCCATGTCCTCGTACACCGGCGTCCGCAGACCGAACGCTCCCGTGTTGACCAGATCCTTGCGGACGGCGGTGAGCTGGGGGCGCTGGTAGAGGGGGATGGAGCCGGCCGCCGCCCAGATGCGGGAGTCGGCCTTGCGGAGCAGGGCGCTGCGCTCGGAGGCGTCCAGCGTGGTCATGGCCTGGTCGAAGAGCTGGTCGACCTGGTCGGTGCCCACGCGGGTGTAGTTCTGCTCCACGTTCAGTGAGCCGTCGGCGGCCGGGACGGGCTTGGCGTAGACGGGGCGGGCGTCGGTGGCGGGGTAGGCGGTGGCGGGCCAGGAGTACAGGGCGAGGTCGTAGTCGCCGGAGGCGATGTGGTCCTTGAAGTAGCTCTCGTCGTCGACCTTGGTGATCTCCGTGCCGATGCCGATCCGGTCCAGCATCCCCGCGATGCGGTCGGCCACGGTGCGCAGGGTGTCCGAGCCCGGCCCCGAGGGGAGCACGAAGCGGAGGGTGAGCGCCTTGCCGTCCTTCGCGAGGCGGGCGCCGCCCGCGCGGGCCGGGGCGGCGGTGCCCTTGGGGGCGTAGGCGCCGGGGGCGCCGCCCTGCCGGGTGCCGGTGCCGGAGTCCCGCGGGCCCTTGTCGTCGCCGTTGCGGTTGTCCTCGCCGACGATGTACGTACCGTCGTCGCCGCCCTCGGAATCGGACTCGGACTCGCCCTCCGGGCCGGCCGCCTCCTCCTCCGTCTCCTTCTTCTTCTCCTTCACCGGCCCGCCGGGCACCCAGCCCGCGTCCGTGAGGAGCGCCCGCGCCTCCTTGGCGTCCTGCTTGCCGAGGGCGCCGCTGCCGTCGGCGTAGGCGGCCTGCCCCGCCAGCGCGAGGTGGCTGCCGAGGGGCTCGGCGGGCAGGCCCAGCGGCTTCAGGACCGTCTCGGCGATGTCCTGCCGGTCCAGGGCGCGGGCCACGGCACGGCGGACCCGCTCGTCGGCGAGGGGGCCCTCGGAGCCGTTGAGGGCGAGCTGGGTGTAGGCGGGCTCCAGTGACTTGCGTACCTCGAAGCCGCTGAGGGCCTTCTGCTGACGGGCGTACTTCTCGGCCTTCCTGCGCAGCTTCTTGCGGGCGGAGAGCTCCTCGTCGGCGGCCTCCTCGTCGGAGCCGTTGGCGACGGCCCAGGAGCGCAGCGCGTCCGCGGCGGACCGGTGGGCGCCGGGGCCGGCCAGCGGGCTGCTCTCGCTGTGCGGCAGCGCGGCGGCGGTGACGCGGTCGGCGGCGGAGGGATCGATCTCGGCCAGATCGACGGTGCCGGCGCTGAGCGCGGAGACCCGCTTGTCGCGGGGCACCTCCCGCAGCACGATCTTCGACAGCTTCACCGGGTCGCCCCACCAGCGCGCGTTGCGGACGAGGGTGACCTCGTCCTCCTCGGTGTCGACCTTCTTCACCGTGAAGGGCCCGGCGGTGACCTTGAGCTTCTTGCGGGCGCCGTCGTTGAAGGCGTCCGGGGTGCCCATGACCTCCTTCGGGTACAGGGGCGTGAACAGCGACTTCCAGTCGGCGTAGGGGCGGCTGAAGGTGACCTTGACCTCGAGGTTCCCCTTGCCGCGTTCGATCTTCTCGATGCGGTCGTAGCCGGCGTTGCGGGCGGTCCAGTAGGCGGTGTCCCTGCCGGACAGGGCGCGCCACTGGGCGGCGAAGTCGGCGGCGCCGATCTCGCGGCCGTCGCTCCAGACGGCCTGCTGGCTGAGCTGGTAGAGCACCACCTGTTTCGGCTCGGTGTCGACGACCTCGGCGGAGTCCAGATAGTGGGGGTCGCGCACCGGCCGGCCGCGGCTGTCCATCCGGTACATCGACGGCAGCACGGCCTGGGCGATCCGGGCGGTGGTGGTGTCGGCGTCCGCCTGGAAGGTGTTCAGGGTGTCGGGGACGGTGTCCACGGCCCAGCGCAGGGTGCCTCCGTCGGTGATCCGGGCCCGGTCCGCGCGTGCGATGTCCGCTCGTGCGAGGGGCTTGCCCGCCGGGTCGTCGTCGGAACCGCATCCGGCCAACGCGGGCACCGTGAGCACGCCCGCCGTGAGGAAGGCGACCGAGCGCAGAGCGGCGCGCGGGCCGACGCCGTCGTAGGACATCTCTGGGTACCTCCGGGAAGCGGCGGGCGTTACGATCACTTTTGGTGGTATTTGGAGCTCATCCGATGTATGCGGCCCACTGAAGAGGAAAGGGTTCGGCAACTCCGGGCGACACGGCGTTCACGGACGGCAAGCCCACCCGTGCGGCGCAAAGTGTCGAACGGAGCACTCGTACGCCCCGATCAATCGATGCACATCCCTTCACAGCGCAAGGTGTGACGCGCAACACTCGCAGGCGCATGAACGTTGCCGCCTTGGGCCTCGAAGGACCCGTGGAAGTGAGGGCAAGTCATGTCCGTGCACGACGAACTGACATCGGTCCAGCGCTGTCTCGACGACCTGATCCGGTCGGTGGGGCGCCTGGAGAAGGAAATGGGCAGCGGCGGACTGGAGATGCGCCGCGTCCGCTCCGACACCAACCATCTGCGCGAGAGCATCGCGCTGCTGCGGGAGGCGGCCCCCGCCCCGTCGGCCCCGCAGCGGCGCCCGGACCTCGTGACCATCTCCGACACGCCGTACGACCCCTCGCTGTGGGTGGACACGGACGACGAGGGGCTCGGCGCCCGCGACCGTCGCGCTCCCTGACCCCCGCCGAACGCGGTCTCCCCCCGACCCCTACCGGAGTGGACCAGTGGCCACAGGCACGGAACCTCCTGCCACCGAACCCCGTCCCCGAACCGGCGGCGTGCGTGACGGCACGCGCGCCGCGATCGCCGCCCCGCATCTGCGGACCGACCGCTGGTGGCTGGCCCCGGCCGCCACCGCGGCCGGGCTGCTCGCCTTCATCGTCTACTCGACCTGGCGGGCCTTCGCGAACACCGACTACTACGCGGCGCCGTACGTCTCGCCGTTCTACTCGCCGTGCCTCGCGGAGAACTGCGAGCCGATGCGGTCCGGGCCGAACTGGGAGCTGTTCGGGAGCTGGTGGGGCATCTCACCGGCGATCATCATCCTGATCTTCCCGCTCGGTTTCCGGCTGACCTGCTACTACTACCGCAAGGCGTACTACCGGGGCTTCTGGGCCTCCCCGCCGGCCTGCGCGGTGGCCGAACCGCATGCCACGTACACGGGGGAGACCCGCTTCCCGCTCATCCTGCAGAACATCCACCGGTACTTCTTCTACGCGGCGATCCTCGTCGCCGGCATCCTGACCTACGACACCGTGCTCGCCTTCCGCGACGAGCACTACGCGTGGGGCCACATGGGTCTGGGCACCCTGGTCTTCCTGCTGAACATCGCGCTGATCTGGGCGTACACCCTCTCCTGCCACTCCTGCCGGCACATCGTCGGCGGCAAGCTGAAGCACTTCTCGAAGCATCCGGTGCGCTACCGGATGTGGCAGTGGGTGGGGCGGCTGAACGCCCGGCACATGCAGCTCGCCTGGGCGTCGCTGCTGAGCGTGGCGCTCGCCGACTTCTACGTCTACCTCGTCGCGTCCGGTGTCTTCGACGATCCGCGCTTCTTCTAGCTGGGGGCTTTGACTGATGTCCGTGGTCGACCGACAGGAGTGGGACGTCGTCGTGGTCGGGGCCGGCGGCGCCGGTCTGCGCGCCGCGATCGAGGCACGCGCACGGGGCGCCCGTACGGCGGTGATCTGCAAGTCGCTGTTCGGCAAGGCGCACACCGTGATGGCGGAGGGCGGCATCGCGGCGGCGATGGGGAACGTCAACTCCGGCGACGACTGGAAGGTCCACTTCCGCGACACCATGCGCGGCGGGAAGTTCCTCAACCAGTGGCGGATGGCCGAGCTGCACGCCCAGGAGGCGCCGCAGCGGGTGTGGGAGCTGGAGACCTGGGGCGCGCTGTTCGACCGTACGAAGGACGGCCGGATCTCGCAGCGCAACTTCGGCGGCCACGAGTACCCGCGCCTCGCGCACGTCGGCGACCGTACGGGCCTGGAGCTGATCCGCACCCTCCAGCAGAAGATCGTCTCGCTGCAGCAGGAGGACTTCCGCGAGACCGGGGACTACGAGTCCCGGCTGAAGGTCTTCCAGGAGTGCACGGTCACGCGCGTGCTGAAGGACGGGCCGCGGGTCTCGGGCGTCTTCGGCTACGAGCGCGAGTCCGGCCGCTTCTTCGTCATGGAGGCGCCCGCCGTCGTCGTCGCGACCGGCGGGATCGGCAAGTCGTTCAAGGTGACGTCGAACTCGTGGGAGTACACCGGCGACGGGCACGCGCTGGCGCTGCTGGCCGGGGCCCCGCTGCTGAACATGGAGTTCGTGCAGTTCCACCCGACGGGGATGGTCTGGCCGCCGTCGGTGAAGGGCATCCTCGTCACCGAGTCGGTGCGCGGGGACGGCGGGGTGCTGCGCAACTCCGAGGGCAAGCGGTTCATGTTCGACTACATCCCGGACGTCTTCAAGGAGAAGTACGCCGAGTCCGAGGACGAGGGCGACCGCTGGTACGACGACCCCGACCGCAACCGGCGCCCGCCCGAACTGCTCCCCCGCGACGAGGTGGCCCGCGCGATCAACGCCGAGGTCAAGGCGGGCCGCGGCTCGCCGCACGGCGGGGTGTTCCTGGACGTGTCCACACGGATGCCCGCCGAGGTCATCAAACGCCGGCTGCCCTCCATGTACCACCAGTTCAAGGAGCTGGCGGACGTCGACATCACGGCGGAGGCGATGGAGGTGGGGCCGACCTGCCACTACGTGATGGGCGGCATCGCCGTCGACTCCGACTCGGCGGCGGCGCGCGGGGTGCCGGGGCTGTTCGCGGCCGGTGAGGTGGCCGGCGGGATGCACGGCTCCAACCGGCTCGGCGGCAACTCCCTGTCCGACCTGCTGGTGTTCGGGCGCCGGGCGGGATGGCACGCGGCCGAGTACGCGGGCGGGGCGGCACGGCCCCGGGTGGACGACGCCCAGGTCGACACGGCCGCCGCGGAGGCGCTGCGCCCGTTCTCGGCGGAGGGCGAGGAACCCGTGGAGGGGCCGCCGGAGAACCCGTACAGCGTGCACCAGGAGCTCCAGCAGACGATGAACGACCTGGTCGGCATCATCCGCCGCGAGCACGAGATGGAACAGGCCCTGGCCAAGCTCGCCGAGCTGCGGGTACGGGCCCGGCGGGCCGGTGTCGAGGGGCACCGGCAGTTCAACCCGGGCTGGCACCTCGCCCTGGACCTGCGGAACATGCTGCTGGTCAGCGAGTGCGTGGCCCGGGCCGCGCTGGAGCGCACCGAGTCGCGCGGCGGGCACACGCGTGAGGACCACTCCGCGATGGAGCGTTCCTGGCGCAACGTGAACCTGCTGTGCGCGCTCACCGACCCCACCGGCGGTCTCGCCGGCACCGACTCGGTGCGCGGCCAGATCGCCCTCACCCGTGAGACCACCGAACCCGTCCGCCCCGACCTGCTCGCCCTCTTCGAGAAGGATGAGCTGGTCAAATACCTCGCCGAAGAGGAGCTCTACGAGTGAGCAGCTACGAGGCCCGCTTCAAGGTGTGGCGGGGGGACGTGCAGGGCGGCGGCCTGGAGGACTTCGGGGTCGAGGTGAACGACGGCGAGGTGGTCCTGGACATCATCCACCGCCTCCAGGCCACCCAGGCCCCCGATCTCGCCGTCCGCTGGAACTGCAAGGCGGGCAAGTGCGGTTCGTGCTCGGCGGAGATCAACGGGCGCCCCCGGCTGCTGTGCATGACCCGCATGTCGGTGTTCGACCGCGCGGAGACGATCACCGTGACGCCGCTGCGGGCCTTCCCGGTGATCCGGGACCTGGTGACGGACGTCGGCTTCAACTACACCAAGGCCCGCGAGGTCCCCTCCTTCGTACCGCCCGAGGGGGTCGCGGCGGGCGAGTACCGGATGATGCAGGAGGACGTGGACCGCTCGCAGGAGTTCCGCAAGTGCATCGAGTGCTTCCTGTGCCAGGACACCTGCCATGTGGTCCGCGACCACGAGGAGAACAAGCCGGCGTTCGCGGGCCCCCGCTTCCTGATGCGGGTCGCGGAACTCGACATGCACCCCCTGGACGCGGCCGACGAAACCGGCCTGGACCGCAAACGCACGGCCCAGGACGAACACGGCCTCGGCTACTGCAACATCACCAAGTGCTGCACGGAGGTCTGCCCCGAGGGCATCCACATCACGGACAACGCCCTGATCCCCCTGAAGGAACGCGCGGCAGACCGCAAGTACGACCCGCTGGTATGGCTGGGCTCGAAGATCAGGAGGCGGTAGGGCGTCGCCAGCCCTCCTTGTACTCCTTCCAGTTGGTCTCCGATGCCGCGAAGTCGATGTAGGGGGCGAGGCCGAAGAGTGTGCGGTCGGGGTCGGTCCGGGAGAGGCCGAGGCGGGCGCCCCGGACGGCGGCGGCGACGGTCTCGGCGTGGCCCCAGTGGCTGAAGTCGCTCTCGTAGTAGAAGGGCAGCCCCATCAGCAGGTGGGTGGTGGGCGGGGTGACCTCCAGGGCGAGGGAGGTCTGCTGGGCCACGTAGCCGCCGTAGGTGCTCTCCAGGGGACGCGCGGTGTCGTACGACATCACGGCGATCTGGTCGACGCGCCGGGCGACCTGGCCGAAGAACTTCTGGGACCACCACTTGGGGTGGTCGGCGAAGAGACCGGCGACGGTGTGGAGGCCGGGCAGCGGGTCGATCTGGTGTGCGGCGACGGACAGTTGGGCGTCCTGGGCGCGGGTGACGGCGCGCAGGCCGTCCAGGAGGGCGAGGTAGTCCTGGTCGTCGGAGTGCAGGGGCTCCAGGTCGAGGTGGACGCCCTCGTAGCCGGCGTCGAGCACCTGGCGGGCGGAGGTGACGACGGCGGCGCGGGTGGCGGCGCGGTCCAGACGCATGCCGTCGGGACCCTCGGTGGCGAGGACATCGCCGAGGAAGGCCTGGACCCGGACGCCGGGCAGCTCCCGGTGCACGGCGTCGATCAGCCAACGGGCGCGGGGGTACTTGGACTTCGGCAGGGTGCCGTCGTGCTCCAGCGGCCCGGAGTGGACGTACAGGTCGCGGATGCCGGTGTCCTCGAGCCGGCGGGCGAGCGCGGTGACGTCCGCGTCCTTCTTCCGCCCGTCGACCCAGGCATGCCCGAGCCACATGGCGTCCCGGTCGCGGCTGTACGCGGTGTCCGCCGGGTCTCCCATGTAGTTGATCCGCAGGGCGGTCTCGATGGCGAGGAGCGGCACGACCAGGAGGAGCACGACCCCGAGGGCGCCGCGCCGGACCCACCGGACCCAGGGTCTGCGGCGTGTGCCGGGCTGCTCCTCGGGGTCCGGTTCCGGGGTGGCGGCGTCCGCCTCGGTCACCGGTTCCTGCGGTTCCGCGCGTTCCATGCCGGCTCCCCTTCGCCCGTCGACTCCCTCGGGGCAGCCGCGTGTTCGATGTTGAGGGGGAGGACGAGGGGAACAGGCGTTCCGGTTGCGATCATGTGGCGCGGGGTGCCTCCCGTATGTGCAGGTGGCCGTCCAGGGGGAAGTCCGGCGGTGCGGCGGGGAGCAGGCCCAACAGCGCGAACCCGCTCTTCTCCGCGACCCGGCAGGAGGCCGTGTTGTCGACCTGGTGCAGCAGGTCCAGGCGGGTCAGGCCGTCCCGGGCGAAGGTGGTGAAGGCCCAGTCGGCCAGCGCCCTCAGGGCGCGCGGGGCCACTCCCCTGCCCCGCGCGTGGGCCGCCGTCCAGTAGCCGACCTCGGCCGTGGCGGCGGTCGAGGCCGGCCGTTTGAGTACGACATGGCCCGCCGGCCGGGCGTCCTCCTCCACGGCGAACGCGAGGCGTTCGCCGGTCTCCCAGCCGTGCCGCTGCTCCGCCAGCCAGCGCGCCGCGCTCGGCCCGTCGTGCACGGGCGCGCTCGCCCAGCGGCGCAGGGCCGCGTCGTCGTACAGCGCCGCCAGCACGGCCGCGTCCTCGGGCGCCCAGGGGCGCAGGATGAGCGGACCGGCCGTCAGACGGACCGGGGTGATCGGGACGGTATGCATGGCGCGAGCGTACGCACGTCCGCGCCGACGGCGGTCAGAACAGGCTCAGCAGGGCCTCCGCCGGGTCGGTGAGGGTGGTGTCGGGGCCGGGGAGGGGGAGTTCGAACCAGACCGTCTTGCCGCGGGGGGTGCGGCGGGAACCCCAGGCGGCGCTGAGCAGGCCGACGAGCTGGAGGCCGCGGCCGCCCTCGTCGGTGTCCCGGGCACGCCGGCGGCGGGGCTGGACCAGGCCGGAGTCCCAGACCTCGCAGACCAGGGTGCGGTCGAGGAGGAGACGGAGTCTGATCTCGCCCTCGCCGTACCGCAGCGCGTTGGTGACCAGCTCGCTGACCAGCAGCTCCGTGGTGTCGACCAGCGGCTCCAGGTCCCAGGCCAGCAGCTGTGCGCGGGCGTACTCACGGGCCCGGCCCACGCTGCGGGGCTCGCGGGGCAGGGTCCAGTCGCCGACGGACTCGGCGGGCAGTCCCTGGACGCGGGCCATCAGCAGGGCGATGTCGTCCTCGCCGTGGTGCGTGTCGAGGGTGTTGAGGACGTGGTCGCAGACGTCCTCCAGGGGCGCGGAGGGGTCCGTGAGGGCGTTCACGAACGCCTGGAGGCCCTCGTCGAGGGGGTGGTCGCGGCTTTCGACCAGTCCATCCGTGTAGAGCGCGAGAAGGGCACCTTCGGGCAGTTCGACCTCCACCTCCTCGAAGGGTTCGCCGCCGACACCGAGCGGCATCCCCGGGGGTACGTCGAGCATCAGCGCGGGCTCGCCCGGTTCGACCAGGACGGGCGGCAGATGGCCCGCGTTGGCGAACGTGCAGCGCCTGGTCACCGAGTCGTAGACGGCGTACACACAGGTCGCCAGGTACACCTCGGACAGGTCGGCCTCACGGGGGCGCCGGGCGGCCCTGGTGGCCTGCTGGACGCCTCCGGGCGCGCCGAGACCGCGGGCGATCTCGTCCAACTGGGAGAGCACCTCGGCGGGTTCCAGATCGAGCTGGGCCAGCGTCCGTACGGCGGTGCGCAGTTCGCCCATGGCGACGGCGGCACGCAGTCCGCGCCCCATGACGTCGCCGACGACCAGCGCGGTGCGGTGGCCGGGCAGTTCGATGACGTCGAACCAGTCGCCGCCGACCTCACTGGGCCGGCCGGTGGCCACATTGCCGGGCAGATAGCGGCAGGCGATGTCCAGACCGGACGCCTCGGGATCGCCGGGCGGCAGCAGGGACCGCTGCAATATCAACGCGCGTTCGTGCTCACGCCGGTAGAGACGCGCGTTGTCGATACAGACGGCGGCGCGCGCGGCCAGCTCCACCGCGAGATCGCGGTCGCGGTCGCCGAACGGCTCACTGCCCTTGGTACGGGCGAACTGGGCCAGTCCCACGACCGTGTCGTGGGCGACCATCGGCACGGCGAGCGTGGACTGCACCAGACCGCCCTCGCCGCCGGGGACGCTCTGCGGGCGGGCCGTGCGCAGGGCGTCCGCGCAGGGCGAGTTGAACGGGTAGTGGTGGACGGCGCCCAGCTTCACCGGCTCCCCGGTGACGCTGAACGGCGCGTCGGACACGGCGCTGGCGAAGGCGACACGGCGTACCTCCGCGCTGCCGTCGGCGAGGCCCGGCGGGGTCTCGTCGCCGGCCAGCAGCCCCTGGTAGAGGTCGACGGTGGCCAGATCGCAGAAGCCGGGGACGACGACGTCCAGGAGTTCGCGGGCGGTGGTCTCCAGATCGAGGGAGTTGCCGATCCGGGCGCCCGCGTCGTTGAGGAGGGCGAGATTGCGCCGTGCGGCGGCGGCCTCGCGGGCGGCGGCGCGGCGGGCGGTGATGTCGGTTCCGAGCCAGGCGACGCCGATGGGCCGGCCGCTGCCGCTGTGCACGCGGTACAGGTTGACGGACCAGTGACGGCGCTCGTCGGAACCCGGCACGAAGCCGGTGACGTGCATGTCCGTGATGGAGTCGCCGGTCTCCAGCACCCGGCGCAGGGTCGCGGCGACCCGGTCGGCCTCGCCGCGCGGCAGATAGTCGTGCACCCCCTTGCCGCGGTGGTCGTCGGGGGAGCCGCCGAAGATGGACGCGAACCGCTGGTTGGCGCGGCGTACCCGCAGGTCGGGGTCGATCAGCAGGAAACCGAACGGAGATTGGCCGAAAATCGCCTGTGAGGCGGCGAGGTCGGTCTCGATCCGGCGCAGCGTACGGACGTCGACGACGATGCAGACGGCGGCCTTCTCGCCCTCCTCGGTGCGCGTCGGCATGACGTAGACCTCGGCGAGGCCGTCCCGGTCGCGCTCGTCCGCCGCCAGTCCGGCCGGCAGCCGGAACGGCACCACCCCGGTCCATTCACGGCCGTCGAGGATCTCGGCCATCTTGCGCTGGCCGCGCTCCCGGCGGACGGGTTCGATGAACGCCTCGATGGGATCCATGCCGAGGGCGCGCTCGGCGGGGATGCCGAAGATCTGCTCCGCGCGCAGGCTCCACTGGTCGACCAGCCCGTCCGGGCCGATGGAGAAGGATGCCACCTTGATGTAGTCGTAGATGGAGCCGGGCGGACTGCTCTGCCACATCGCGTCGGCGGACGGAGCATCGCCTGAGAAGAGGCCGTCCGCGGCCTCTCGCCTCGTGCCACCCGACGAGTCCTCGGACTCCGTGGCCTTCGCTGGTATCTCGCTCACGCGAACCGTCCCCTCCAGCTCACCGCGTCCGGCACCGGTCACCGGGGGCGGCTGCCCGCAGTATCCAGCACTACGGTGCCGCACAACACGGTGTTCACGATCACAGCACGGTCCCGATGCTTTTCGGTCCGCGCCGTGAGAACACTTCCAGTCTTCTAACCAGCGGACACGTCGTCGAACCCCCCTCTTCGACAACCTCCCGGACCGGTCACGGGTCACTCGACGGAAACGGCGGGCGCGTACACCGTGAACGGGCGTGCGAGGGCTCATCTCGGCACCGCGAGTTCGAACCATACGGTCTTCCCTGCGGCCCCCGGCCGGGTGCCCCAGCGGCGCGACGCGGACGCCAGCAGCTGCAATCCGCGTCCGCTCTCGTCCTCGGGCCGGGCGGCACGCTCGTGCGGCGGGTCGGGGAGCGGGTCGGAGACCTCGACCAGGAGGACACCGGTGTGGTCGGCGGGACGGGTCAGGCGTACGCCGATGGGGCCGGCGGCGTGCCGCAGGGCATTGGTCACCAGCTCGCTGACCAGCAGCGCGGCGAGATCACCGACACTGTCGAGGCCCCACAGGCGCAGCTGGTCCCGGACCGCGGAGCGGGCGCCGCGCACGGTCCCGGGGTCGGCGGAGAAGGTCCACGCGGCGTAGTCGCCGTCGGTGTCGATCACGCGGATCACGTCCCGGCCGAAGGATTCCACCCATGTCCGGTTTCATGGGGTCATTGGGCACATACCCGATATCCCGGACGGATTACCGCACTCGGCAGCGCACGGTGGCACACACAGCGCGGGACGGCGCTCGACAGGCGCCCGGAGGGCGCTCTTAGGGTGCCCACATTCCGTCACCCTTGCCTCCGTGCGCCGGAGTCGCGCCTCGGGCGTGCTCCCCCGGACCGAGGACAAGGGCGTCCCGGACGGCCGGCACATCGTGGTCGAGCCAGTCGACGTCCCAGATCCGGTCGGGGGTGAGCCAGCGCAGTTCGTCGTGGTCCTCGAGCGGCCGGGGGGCGGGGGATCCGGGGCGCAGCCGCGCGCTCCACACCCGCATCACGTACGGCGTCCGCAGCGGCCACTCCCCCGGTACGCGCTCCACGGCCTCGGCGTCGACGCCGAGTTCCTCGCGCAACTCCCGTACGACGGCGGCGTCGGGGGCCTCTCCGGGCTCGACCTTGCCGCCGGGCAGCTCCCAGCGCCCGGCCAGTTCGGCGGGTGCGCTCCGGCGGGCCGCGAGCAGCCGTCCCTCGTGCCACAGGGCGGCGCCGACCACCACGATCCGTCTCCTCATGCGCCGGAGCCTACGGGAGGCGGGCGAAACGGACCGGGTCAGTCCGCGGCCGTTCCGTTCTGGCCGATCCGCTCGACCCAGTAGAGCTGCTTGTGTCCGCGCCCGTCGAGGCTGTCCGCGATCTTCTCGGCCTCGGCACGGGTCGCGTACCGGCCCACCCGGTAGCGGTTGCCGTTGTCGTCCTGGCGCACGACGAGCCAGGGAAGAGTCACCGTGCCGTCGTTCATCGCTCCCCTCCGCTTCCCGTCCGCGGCCGGTGCCGCGCCCCGCCCGATAACGAAACCCCAGTCCGCATATGCCCGAGCCTACGCCTTACCTTCACTGAGCGAATACGGCTTTTCACAAAGAGGCACGCAACCAGCCAGAACCCAGGGGGCGCGCGGTGACGGATGCGCCGTGCGGGGAGGCTGACGCGTCCGGTCAGCGGCATACCGCCGGATACGCCGCGCTCCGGGGGCGACCTGGGAGAACGGCCAGATTGCTACGGCATCGGGGGCGCGGGCACGGTGGGCGGTGCGCCGGAGCGGGGGCGGGGCGGGGGCGTGGAACGGCGCGCGAAGGCGCGCGAGGATCATCCGGAGCGGGTCTCGGCGGGGGGGCGTGGCTGCCCGGGGCGGGGACGCGGACCCCGCCCCGGCCGCTACTTCACCGGCAGGTGATAGGCGGCCCGGTACCGGTCCGCCGGGATGACCACGTCCGCCGTCTCGACGGGCTGCCCCGAGGCGAAGTAGGTGCGCTGGATGACCAGGACGACATGTCCGGGAACACCGCCCAGCAGCACCAGCTCCTCGGCGAGTCCGGGGCGGGCGCCCACCTCCTCCGTCACGTTGTCCACGATCACGTCGATGGCGCGCATGCGCTCGACGACCCCCATACCGCCCAGCGGGCCCTCCTCGGGGAGCATCACGGGGGTGCGGCCGGTGAGGGCGAGCGGCTCCCAGGAGGTGGAGAGCATCATCGGCTCGCCGGCCTCCCGGAAGAGATACCGGGTACGCATCACGCGGCCGCCGGGCTCGATGCCGAGCCGCTCGGCGACGGCACCGCCCGCCTCGGCCTGCTCACTGCTCGACTCCCAGGTGCCCCGGACACCGGCGTCGGCCTGCTCCTGACGGAACGGCGTGGCCCCGCGCTCCGGACGGAACCCGGAACGGGCGACCCGCCGGGGCACCGGCCGCTCACGCACATACGTCCCCGAACCGGAGCGGCCCTCGACCAGCCCCTCGGCCATGAGCACCTTGCGCGCCTCCAGCGCGACCGTGTCCGAGACGCCGTACTCCTCGCGGATTCTCGCCTGCGAGGGAAGCCGCGTATGCGGCGGCAACCGGCCGTCGACGATCTTCTTGCGGAGATCACCCGCGACGCGCAGGTACGCCGGCTGCTCACCGAATGTCACGGGCCGCTCCCATCAGGTTGTACAGACAGCAACAGCGTGGCAACCGTAGGTTGTACCGGGCAAGCGAAGGCCAAAGATTCACTCGATGTGATGACAATGGCGCGGTGAGGGCTTTACCCAGGCACTTTCTCCCCGCTATGGCGGCCCTCACACCTTCAGCTCTCCGCCTCCGGTGTCGCGCTCGGGCCGCTCCTCGTACGCCGGCGGTGTGGTGGCCAGCCCCAGAGCTTCGCGGGCGGTGACGGACTCGAGGGGGTCGATCAGCTCCCAGCCCTTCGCCTCGTGCTGGTAGTAGGCGCCCACGTCGGCGGCGTCGGCCGCCTTCCCCCACTCCACGCGGGCCTTGTCCAGCTGGGCGACCAGGTCCCTCAGCTCCCGTTCCGCGCCGGCCGGCCACGTGTGCGCGCGCAACAGCCTCACCTGTTCGGTGAGGGCCTTCTCGACCCGTCCCGCCCATTCCCTGTCGTCCGTCAGGTCCTCGTCGGGGTACTCCATGCCGGGCGCGTCACCCAGCACGGGGTTGAGCTCCCCCACGGCCTCCAGATAGGCCAGCTGATGCGCGTCGAGCGTGGTCGCGTCCCGGCGCAGCGACCCGGTGAGGGTGCCGCGGGCGTCCTCACCGAAGAAGATGCAGGTGATCTCGCGGTCGCCCACGTTCCAGCTCTGCCGGGACGGGAGCAGGTAGTAGACGTCCACCTCGGCGGGCAGCGCCCAGGTGTCCATGACGTACGTGTCCTGGAGGTCGTAGCACCGCTCCTCGGCGGTGTCGGTGAGGCCGTCCTCGCCCGGATAGCGGCCGTCGGGGAGCATGACGACGGCGAAGACCTCGCCGTTGTGCGGCCGCGCGCAGGGCATCCGGTCCACGTCGACGGTCCAGCCCTCCAGCCCGCCGGGCGAGTCGAAGCAGTCGCCCTTGTCCAGCGTGAGGACACCGCCGGAGCGCGTCGCGTCCTTGACGTCCTCCCAGAAGCCGGCCACGGCACCGGTGGCGAGTGCCGCCGCCCACAGCGCGAGCCCGAGCGACGACAGCACCGTTCCGGCGATCGCCATCCCCCGCCCCCGCTCCCCGCGCCGCTTGATCTGCCACAGCGCGACCAGCCCCAGCACCAGTCCGACGGCCGGCACCACACACAGCACGCCGAACACGAGCGCGGCGACGGCGAGACCGTTGACGGCGGCCGGGGGCCGGGGGCCGTACGGCCCGTAGAGCCCGTACGGCGCGAACCCGGGCTGTCCGCCGTAGGTGAACTGCGGCGGCGCGTACGGCCCTTGGCCCGGGGCGGCGGGGTGCTGCCCCGGCGGGACCGGGGGTTCCTGCGAAGGGCCGTGGGGCGGCGGAGGTATGGACACCGCCGCATCGTACGGGCGGGTCGGGACATCCCAGGACCCCGGCATCGCCGTCCCCACCGCCGCCGACCACCGCGAATCGGGTCCGACGCACATCAAACGCACAGCGTCCGGTTAGCATGTGCGGACCCATGACAACGACCAGATCATCCGATCTTCACCCTTAAGACCAGGCAGTGGACACCAGACCGAGTCGAATACCGGCGCGCATACGCCGGCCGCGAGCCATGCTGTGGGCGGCGGCGGGCGTGGCGACCCTCGGCTTCCTCATCGCGCTGGAAGGGGCCGCGCGCCGCTACGGCGTGCCGGGACCGGTCACCCACCAGGCGCGCGAGCTGCTCCTCGCCCCCGACTCGGGGCCGCTGCTGTACGGCGGCCTGGCGCTGTCGATGGTGGTGCTCACCTGGCGGCAGCGACTCGTCGCGGCGGGCGCCGCGGTCGGCGTCGACGTCGTCTTCCTGCTGGTGCGGTGGGCGGCCGGCGCGGAACAGAACTTCGGCAACGGCGCGCTGTGGGTGGTCCTCGGTATCGCGGTCGTCGCCGTCACCCGCCGTACCGGGGCGGAGCGCCTGCTCCTGCTCAAGGGCACCGGCCTCGGCCTGCTCCTGGTGGCAGGTCACAAGACGGGCGACACCTGGCTGCTCATCACGTCGAAGACCCGCCCGACCGTGCTCGACCCCTATGTGGCGACCGCCGACCACGCGCTGGGCGACCCGTCGTGGCTGGCCGGCCGGATCGTCGAGGCGACGGAACCGGTCGGGCCGTTCGTCCTGCACCTGGTCTACGGCCAGCTCCCGCTGGCGGCGGCACTCGTCGGCCTCTACCAGCTGCGCCGCGTGGCGGTCGAACGCCGCTTCCCGGCCCACCACCTGGTGCGCACCTTCCTGGTGATCGGCCTGCTCGGACCGGCCTGCTACCTGCTCTTCCCGGTCGTGGGCCCGGTCTACGCCTACGGCGCCGAGGGCGGCGCCTGGGCGGCGGCCCCGGTGTGGCCGGACACCCTGCCGACGATCGGCGTCCCGCTCCCGATCCCCTTCGACGGGATCACCCCGCGCAACTGCATGCCCAGTCTGCACACGGCGTGGGCCACCACGCTCTTCATCCACTCCCGCGAAGGCTCCCGGGCGATGCGCTGCGCGGGCACGTTCTGGCTGGTCGCCACCCTCTCGGCGACGCTCGGCTTCGGCTACCACTACGGCGTCGACCTCCTCGCCGGCGTGGTGTTCGCCCTCACGGTCGAGGCGGGGATGCGCGCGTTCGCCCGCGGCTGGGACCGTCCGGCGGGCCTGCTGGTCGCCTACGGTACGACGGTCCTCACCGCGCTGCTCCTGTCGTACCGCTGGCTGCCGACGGAGATGGCCGCCCGCCCCTGGCTCTTCGGCCCCCTGCTCCTCCTGTCGACGGCCTCGGTGATCCACGCCTACCTGCGCACCACGGCCCAGTGGGAATCGACCGCCGTACCACCGCCACGACGCAAGCCACAGCCCGAACCCGCCTGATTTTCGGGCCCGTTGACACAGCCCGGGCAGCAGCAGCCGAAGACGCCCTGGTGCTCCTTCAGTGGTTACGCGACTCCCGGCGTCGGCGTCGATCCGACATCCACCTGGATCTCGCGGATCGTCGCCCCCAGGATGCCCCGCGACAACAGGCCTTCGCAGAGCGGTCCGGAGGAGTCGGCACCCAGCGGCGGCAGAAGGCGCAAGGCCGCTCGCTCACGGTCACTCAACTGCCCCAGCTGCCACCGGATCTCCTCCGCGACAGCACCCGGGCGACCCTCGCTCGCCAGCGAGACCGCCTTCGTCGCGTACGCGGCCGCGCCCAGCGCGTGAGCGCCCATGTGCGCGACCGCCGCGGCCTGAGCGACCGACCTCGCCGCTGCGGCTCCCGCGGCCGTGGTGGCGGCCTTCGCCGCCTTCACCGCCACCATGCGCCTGCCGATCTCGTCGGCGGCGCTGCTGTCCCCACGGCTGTACCGTCGCGTGCGCTCCACCGCGTCCAGGATCTCCCGCACCGCGCCGGCATCGGCATCGAACAGCGGAAGCACCCGCTCCGCACAACCCGCCGCCCAACGCGCAAGCACCCGCCGGTCCGCATCACTGAGCGTCTGGATCGATGCCATGCCCACACCCTGTCACACCGGAACCACCACGCGACCCGCGTTTCCGGAGCAGCAAGACCGCGGGAAGGCGGTACCGAATTCAATGGCACACCGGCCGCCCCTCCCACGAGACTGCGCGAATGAGCAACCGCGACCGCCCTGCTCCGCAGCAGGCCCGACGGCCTTTCGCCGGGTGCGTCAGACGTTGAAGCGGAACTCCACCACGTCGCCGTCCTGCATCACGTAGTCCTTGCCCTCCATGCGGGCCTTGCCCTTGGCGCGGGCCTCCGGCACCGAGCCCGTTTCGACCAGGTCGGTGAAGGAGATGACCTCCGCCTTGATGAAGCCCTTCTGGAAGTCCGTGTGGATGACGCCGGCGGCCTCGGGGGCGGTGGCGCCCTTCTTGATGGTCCAGGCGCGGGATTCCTTGGGGCCGGCCGTGAGGTAGGTCTGCAGGCCGAGGGTGCGGAAGCCGACGTGGGCGAGGGTGGCGAGGCCGGGCTCCTCGGCGCCGACCGACTCCAGGAGTTCCATCGCGTCCTCCTCGTCCAGCTCGGCGAGGTCCGCCTCCAGCTTGGCGTTGAGGAAGATCGCCTCGGCGGGGGCGACCAGGGCCCGCTGCTCGTTCTTGAAGTCCTCGTCGGTCAGCTCGTCCTCGTCGACGTTGAAGACGTAGAGGAACGGCTTCGTCGTCAGGAGGTGCAGGTCGTGGAGGGGCTCCGCGCGCTCGGTGTTCTGGACGATGCCCTGGGAGAAGAGGGTGTCGCCCTTCTCGAGGATCTCCTTGGCCTCCTCGACCGCCTTGACCTTCGGCGCGATGTCCTTCTTGATCCGCGACTCCTTCTGCAGGCGCGGGAGGACCTTCTCGATGGTCTGGAGGTCGGCGAGGATCAGCTCGGTGTTGATCGTCTCGATGTCGTCCTTGGGCGAGACCTTGCCGTCGACGTGGACGACGTTCTCGTCCTGGAAGGCGCGGATGACCTGGCAGATCGCGTCGGACTCGCGGATGTTCGCGAGGAACTTGTTGCCGAGGCCCTCGCCCTCCGACGCGCCGCGCACGATGCCGGCGATGTCGACGAAGTCGACCGTGGCGGGGAGGATCCGCTGGGAGCCGAAGATCTCCGCCAGCTTGGTGAGGCGGGGGTCGGGGACGCCGACCACGCCGACGTTCGGCTCGATCGTGGCGAACGGGTAGTTGGCCGCCAGCACGTCGTTCTTGGTCAGGGCGTTGAACAGGGTCGACTTGCCGACATTCGGCAGACCGACGATTCCGATCGTGAGCGACACGTTGCGACTTCCCGTACATGAGGATGGGGGACGAGGACCGATCCACCAGTCTACGGCGTGTCCGCTCGCGCCCCGGCGATGCGCCGGACGTCCGGACCCGTACCGATCACCGGCGTGTCTGACAGGCCGTTCGGCACATAAAACGACCTAGGTTGGTCCAGTGGAGCAACACAGGACGCGACCCACGCAGCACGGACGGTACGGACCCCGCGGTGAGGGGCCGCCGCTGCCTCCGCAGGCGAGGCGGGCAAAGGGCGGCGGGGCCGCGCACCCGGCGCGCCCCGCGCGGGTGCCTCAGCGCCGGCCCGCTCCCCCGCGCGCGGCCGCCCGGCGGCTGCCCGGCCCCCGGCTCACCGGACTGGGCTCGGGCCTCTTCTGCGGGCTGGTGATGCTCGTCCTCGGTCTGCTGACCGGGGCGCTGTTCGGCTCGTCCCCGACCGTGTACGGCGTGCTCTTCCTGCCGGTGTGCGCGCTGACCGCGCTGTGGGCGAGGGACGGGGACCTGCTCATCGCGCCCGTCGTCGTGCCGATCGCCTTCGCCGTGGGGCTGGTCCCGGTCGCCGACCTCGGCAGCGGCACCCTCGAGGGGCTGATGGGGATGGTGACGGGTCTCGCCACCCAGGCCGGCTGGCTCTACGGCGGGACGCTGACCGCGGGAGTGATCGTGCTGGTCCGCAGGGTGCGCCGGGTGCGTATGGCCAACCGGCGCGCCGCGCGGAACCGTCCCCGTCCCTGACGGCGCTCAGGCGCCGCTGGCCGCGCGCATCGCCGCGCCGACGATGCCGGCGTTGTTCTGCAACTGGGCCGGGACGATCTCGGCCTTGATGCCGTGGAGCTGGTCCAGGAACTTGTGGGACTTGCGGCTGACACCGCCGCCGATGATGAACAGCTCGGGCGAGAACAGCATCTCCACATGGGCCAGGTACTTCCGCACCCGGTGCGCCCACTCCTCCCACGACAGGTCGTGGTCCTCCTTGGCCCTGCTGGAGGCCCGCTTCTCGGCCTCGTGACCGTGCAGCTCCAGATGGCCCAGTTCGCTGTTGGGGACGAGGACGCCGTCCACGAACAGGGCGCTGCCGATACCGGTGCCGAAGGTCAGCAGGATCACCGTGCCCCGGTGGTGGCGTCCGGCGCCGAAGTGCATCTCGGCGACGCCCGCCGCGTCCGCGTCGTTCACCACCGTCACCGGCAGGCCGCCCAGCCGGTCGCCGAGCAGCACGCGCGCGTCGGTGTCGACCCAGCTCTTGTCGACGTTGGCCGCCGTACGGATCATGGAGCCGTCGGTGACGACGCCCGGGAAGGTGACCCCGACCGGTCCGGTCCAGCCGAAGTGGTCGACGACCTCCTTCACGCCGTCGGCCACCGCGTCGGGCGTCGAGGGGTGCGGGGTGAGCACCTTGCAGCGCTCCTGCGCCAGGTCCCCCTTGTCCAGGTCCACCGGGGCACCCTTGATCCCGGAACCGCCGATGTCCACACCGAAGATCTGCATGGCCCTACGTTACGACGAACGACGGACGGTCACGCGAGGCAGTCCGCGTGACCGTCACCGTCGCTCCACGGTCACTTCGCGGAGTCGGTCCCGGCGCCGCCGCGCTCGGCGACCAGGGTGGCCGCCTCCTCGCGCAGGTCGCGGCGGAGCTCCTTGGGCAGCGAGAACACGATGGACTCCTCGGCGGCCTTGACGATCTCGACGTCCTCGAAGCCGCGCGCCGACAGCCATTCGAGCACCTGCTCGACCAGGATGTCGGGCACGGAGGCGCCCGAGGTGACACCGACCGTGCCGACGCCCTCGAGCCAGCTCTCGTCGATCTCGTCGGCGAAGTCGACCAGGTACGCCTCACGGGCGCCGGCCAGCTTGGCGACCTCGACGAGCCGCACGGAGTTGGAGGAGTTGCGGGAGCCGACCACGATCACCAGCTCCGCCTCGGCGCCCATCTGCTTGACCGCGAGCTGGCGGTTCTGCGTGGCGTAGCAGATGTCGTCGCTGGGCGGGGAGATGAGCTGGGGGAACTTCTCCTTGAGGGCGTCGACGGTCTCCATGGTCTCGTCGACGGAGAGGGTGGTCTGGGAGAGCCAGACGACCTTGGAGGGGTCGCGGACCTCGACCTTGGCCACGTCGCCGGGGCCGTCGACCAGCTGGATGTGGTCGGGGGCCTCGCCGGAGGTGCCGATGACCTCCTCGTGGCCCTCGTGGCCGATCAGGAGGATGTCGTAGTCGTCGTCGGCGAAGCGGACGGCTTCCTTGTGGACCTTGGTGACGAGCGGGCAGGTGGCGTCGATGGTGGCGAGCTTCCCGCGCTCGGCCTCCTCGTGGACGACGGGGGCGACGCCGTGCGCGGAGAACATCACGATGTTGCCCGGCGGCACCTCCTCCGTCTGTTCGACGAAGATCGCGCCCTTCCTCTCCAGGGTCTGCACGACGTATTTGTTGTGCACGATCTCGTGCCGGACGTAGACGGGGGCCCCGTACTGCTCCAGGGCCTTCTCGACGGCGATCACGGCGCGGTCCACACCCGCGCAGTAGCCACGGGGGGCGGCGAGCAGGACACGGCGGCCAGACGAAGCGGTCATGCGTCCCATCGTAAGGCCGCCCCCCGGGGCCCGGTCACGGTGCGTTGTCAGTGGGGCGCACTACTCTCGCGGACATGGCTCTCAACACGTCCGCGGAAGCGCCGCTGCCCGTCGGCGAGGTGTCACGGCTGATCGGCGGCTGGATCGACCGGCTCGGCGCGGTATGGGTCGAGGGGCAGATCACCCAGCTGTCCCGGCGGCCGGGCGCCGGGGTGGTGTTCCTGACGCTGCGCGACCCGTCGCACGACATCTCCGTGGGCGTGACCTGCTACCGGCAGGTGTTCGACGCCGTCGCGGACGTGGTGAGCGAGGGCGCGCGGGTGGTGGTGCACTGCAAGCCGGAGTGGTACGCGCCGCGCGGGCAGCTGTCGCTGAGGGCCGCCGAGATCAAGCCGGTGGGGGTCGGGGAGCTGCTGGCGCGGCTCGAGCAGCTGAAGAAGTCGCTCGCGCGGGAGGGCCTGTTCGCGCCGGAGCGCAAGAAGCCGCTGCCGTTCCTGCCGCAGCTGATCGGGCTGGTGTGCGGGCGGGCGTCGGCGGCGGAGCGGGATGTGCTGGAGAACGCGCGGCACCGGTGGCCTGCCGTGCGCTTCGAGGTGCGCAATGTGCCCGTGCAGGGGGTGCACGCGGTACCGCAGGTCGTGCAGGCCGTGAAGGAGCTCGACGCGCTCGACGACGTGGACGTGATCATCGTCGCGCGCGGCGGCGGCAGCGTGGAGGATCTGCTGCCGTTCTCCGACGAGCAGCTGGTGCGGGCGGTGGCGGCGTGCCGTACGCCGGTCGTCTCGGCGATCGGGCACGAGCCGGACAATCCGCTCCTCGACCATGTCGCCGACCTGCGCGCCTCCACGCCGACCGACGCCGCCAAGAAGGTGGTGCCGGACGTGGGCGAGGAGTACGAGCGGGTACGGATGCTGCGCGACCGTGCCCGGCGCTGTGTCCAGGGGCTGCTGGACCGGGAGGAGCGGGGGCTGGCGCACGCGCTGGCCCGGCCCTCGATACAGGACCCGCACCGGATGCTGGACGCCCGCGCGGAGGAGGTGACGGCGCTGCTGGAGCGGGGCCGGCGCACCCTGCGGCATCAGCTGGACCGGGCCGACTCCGAGCTGACGCACACCCACGCGCGGGTGGTGGCCCTCTCCCCCGCCGCGACGCTGAAGCGGGGGTACGCGGTGCTGCAGCGGGCGGACGGGCACGCGGTGCGCGGGCCGGACGAGGTGGAGGCCGGTGAGGCGTTGCGGGCGCGGGTGTCCGAGGGCGAGTTCACTGTCCGAGTCGATGTTTAGGGTGGGCGGATGACCAGCAAGACGGAGCAGACGGCGGCGGCCGGGGCGCTCGGGTACGAGCAGGCGCGGGACGAGCTGATCGAGGTCGTACGGCGGCTGGAGGCGGGCGGGACGACGCTGGAGGAGTCCCTCGCGCTCTGGGAGCGGGGCGAGGAGCTGGCCAGGGTGTGCCGGCGCTGGCTGGACGGGGCGCGGGCGCGGCTGGACGCGGCGCTCGCGGAGGAGGAAGAGGAAGGAGACGGCAAGGCGCTGTGAAGCGGATCACCAGGGTCCAGATTTAGTTGAGAGTTGAACTTCATAGGCGTACGGTCGGACCTGTCAACCGGTCCGTGGTTCCTACACGGACAGACGGGCCGACGTATCCCCAAGAAGGTTCCCGCATGCCTCTCGCCCTTGACCCCGCCGCCCAGGACCTGCTGTTCCGTGAGGCGCGCACCGCCAACACGTTCACCGACGAACCGGTGACCGATGAGCAGGTGCGGGCGATCTACGAGCTGGTCAAGTACGGTCCCACCGCCATGAACCAGTCGCCGCTGCGCGTCACGCTGGTCCGCTCCGCCGAGGCCCGTGAGCGCCTCGTCCCGCACATGGCCGAGGGCAACCGGGCCAAGACGGCCACCGCCCCGCTGGTCGCGATCCTCTCCGCGGACAACGAGTTCCACGAGGAGCTGCCGCACCTCTTCCCGCACTTCCCGCAGGCCAAGGACGCCGTCTTCGGCGAGCGCCCGGTCCGGGAGAGCTCCGCGGCGATGAACGCCGGCCTCCAGGCCGCCTACTTCATCGTCGGCGTGCGCGCCGCCGGTCTGGCCGCCGGCCCGATGTCCGGCTTCGACCACGAGGGCGTCCGCAAGGAGTTCCTCGACGACGACCACACCCCGCTGATGATCGTCAACATCGGCCGCCCCGGTCCGGACGCGTGGTACCCGCGCTCTCCGCGACTGGAGTACGAGCAGGTCGTGACGTCCGTCTGAGTCCGGACGGACGAACAGGAAAAGGGGCCCCGCCGGATGGCGGGGCCCCTTTTCGTTCACTCCGTGTCGTTCACTCCGTGCGGAGCGCCTCCGCCATCGCCGTCAGCTCGCCGGGCGATGCCGTGCCGGTGACCACGGTGGTCGCGCCGTCGGTGCCCTCCAGCACCAGCGCGTCGTAGTGGTCGCCCTCGTAGCGCGTCCAGGTCCGCCCGTCGATCCGCTGCGTGGCGTCGGTCTTCTCGGCGCCCTGCGTCTTGTCCTCGATGAACGCCGACCGCTTGCCGGTGGACTGCTCGACCGCCACGTACTCCCCCTCCGGGGTGCGGTAGCCGAGGTGCCAGGCCTCGGACTCGGCGCCCTTGTAGCGGACGGAGGTGGGCTTCCACGCCTCCGGCAGGCCCTCGGGCGCGGCCACGGGGTAGGAGGCGGCCCGGCGGGCCGTGAGCAGGTCGACCCGGTAGTCGACCCGCTTGATGTCGGGTTCGCCGTCCTCGTGCGGGATGAACAGCCAGATCACTCCCGCGGCGAGCACGATCAGGACCATGGAAAAGATCATGTCCCGGGCGGTCTTCTGCATGCTGTTCGTTCCTGCCACGCCTCCTATCGTCGCAGGCCGCCGGGGCGCTCATCCGTGGGGGGCCCTGCTCATATTGTCGGACTGGCGATAGAGTCGTGCTCCGACCCTCATCCGGCCGTCGTCGTACAGAAAGGTGCGCTCCGATGACCGAACACCATCACCTGCCGTCCGAGCTCGATGTCCCCTCCGAGGCCCCCGACCGCAACCTCGCCCTGGAGCTGGTACGGGTGACCGAGGCCGCGGCCATGGCCGCCGGGCGCTGGGTGGGACGCGGGGACAAGAACGGCGCGGACGGCGCCGCGGTGCGCGCCATGCGCACCCTCGTCTCCACCGTCTCGATGAACGGCGTCGTCGTCATCGGCGAGGGTGAGAAGGACGAGGCCCCGATGCTCTTCAACGGGGAGCGCGTGGGGGACGGGACCGGGCCCGAGTGCGACATCGCGGTCGACCCGATCGACGGTACGACGCTGACGGCCAAGGGCATGACGAACGCGATCGCGGTGCTGGCGGCCGCGGAGCGCGGGTCGATGTTCGACCCGTCGGCCGTCTTCTACATGGACAAGCTGGTCACCGGGCCGGAGGCGGCCGACTTCGTCGACATCAACGCGCCGGTGAATGTGAACATCCGGCGGGTCGCGAAGGCGAAGCGGGTCACGCCGGAGGACGTCACCGTGGTGATCCTGGACCGGCCCCGGCACGAGGGGATCATCAAGGAGATCCGGGAGACCGGGGCGCGGATCAAGCTGATCTCCGACGGGGATGTGGCGGGCTCGATCCTCGCGCTGCGCGAGGGGACGGGCATCGATCTGCTGCTCGGTATCGGCGGGACGCCGGAGGGCATCATCTCGGCGTGCGCGGTGAAGTGCCTGGGCGGGACGATCCAGGGGAAGCTGTGGCCGAAGGACGAGGAGGAGCGGCAGCGGGCGCTGGACGCGGGGCACGATCTGGACCGGGTGCTGACCACCGACGACCTCGTCGCGGGGGAGAACGTGTTCTTCGTGGCTACGGGGATCACGGACGGGGAGCTGCTGCGGGGGGTCCGGTACCGGCCGGAGACGGCTACGACCGATTCCATCGTGATGCGGTCGAAGTCGGGCACGGTGCGGAGGATTGATTCCGAGCACCGGCTGTCCAAGCTGCGGGCCTATAGCGCGGTTGATTTCGATCGCGCGAAGTGAGGCGCCGCTTGTTGGTGAGTGGGGGTGTGGTGGGGCTTGTCGCGCCGGCGCGGCGGAGCCGCAGATGTCACGGCCCCGCGCCCCTAGGGGGCTGATGCCGGCCGGCGTTGTAAGGCGCTCCCTTGTGCGGGGGAGCGCTCGCGCGCCTGGGTAGGTGGTCCCGGCCGGGCGTGACCGGGCGCCCCCTGTGCGGAGGGGGTGCCCTGGTGGGGGTGGGGGTCAGCCCGCTGCCGCTATGGGGCCCTGGCGGGGGGACTTCTTCAGTTCTATCTCGCGGCGCCTGCGGCGGGCCAGGACCACCCGGCGTTCCGCGGCGGTAAGGCCGCCCCAGACGCCGTACGGCTCGGGCTGGAGCAGGGCGTGCTCGCGGCACTCGACCATCACGGGACAGCGGGCGCAGACGCGCTTCGCCGCCTCCTCGCGGGAGAGCCGGGCGGCCGTGGGTTCCTTCGAGGGTGCGAAGAACAGACCCGCCTCGTCGCGCCGGCACACCGCCTCGGTGTGCCAGGGGGCGTCCTGGTCCCTGTCCGGCGCTGCCGCTCGCCGGGCCGGAACGGCGGCTATCTGCAGGGACGAATGCGGCGGTTGCAGCACGGTCTACTCCTGACGACGGCTTCGCAAGCGAGACACGATGCAGCAAGGCTTACCCGATGTACGCGCGCCTATGCACTGAGCCATGGCCCGGGTCCGCGCGGGATCACCAGCCGATGCCGGCCGCCACCGGCAGGTGGTCGCTGCCGGTGGCCGGCAGTACCCGGGAGCTCGTCGCCGTCACCCCGCGGACCAGGATGTGGTCGATCCGCGCCACCGGGAACCGGGCCGGCCAGGTGAAGCCGAAGCCGTCCCCGGCCTCGGTCTGGACCGAGCGGAGGCCCGAGGTGACGCCGTCGAGCGCGCGGTCGTCCGTCGTGCCGTTCAGGTCGCCGAGCAGCACCATCCGCTCGTTGCGCTCGGCGGCGACGGCCTCGGCGAACTCACCCGCGTTGCGGTCCCGGCTTACCGTCCAGAAACCGTCTCGGGGCATCAGCCGTACGGATCCCAGATGGGCCACGTACACCGCCAGCGGTCCCCGGTCCGTGGTCACCGTGGTGCGCAGGGCCCGGTTGAAATCCCAGACCTCGTCGGCGAGTTTGGTGGCGGCCAGCGGCCCGGCGTTCAGGATGTCGATCGGCCGGGTCTCCGACAGCGGCAGCCTGCTCCAGACCCCGACCGTCCCCTGCACCGTGTGGTACGGGTACGCCTCCGCCAGGCCCTTCTCGTACGTCTCCACGGCCTCCGGGGTCAGCTCCACCAGGGCGAGCACGTCCGCCCCGGAGCCGGCCAGGTCGCGGGCGGTGCCGGCCGGATCGGGGTTGCCCGCGCCGACGTTGTGCCCCACCACGGTGAGGTCCGTGTCCCCGGCCGGGTGGGACTTGTCGACGAGCAGTCCGCCGAAGAGGGTCAGCCAGGTCACGGCGGGCAGCAGCAGCGCGACCACCGCGGAGGCGGAGCGCCGCCACAGCGCCCCTGCCAGCAGCAGGGGGACGAGCAGGCCGAACCACGGCAGGAAGGTCTCCACCAGGCTGCCGAGGCCCGCGCGGTCCGTGACCGACGCGTGCAGCGACAGGAGCAGACCCAGCAGCACCGCGCACACCGCGAGCACCAGGCCGCGCTTCCATGGGCCGGGCGTGGCGAGGGCGCGCACCGCCCGGCGCGGGGCGGACGGTGCTTCGCCGGCGGAAGGCCGGACGGGCCGGACTGCCGCAGGCCCCTGTTCGTTCACTGGTGCGGGTGGATGCATGCCGCCAGTCAAGGCGGTCCCGTGTTGCCGGCGCGTATGTGGTTTTCGATACGCCGGCGATATGCGACCGCTCGTAGCCTGGGAGCCATGCGTGTGCTGATCGTCGAGGACGAGCCCTATATGGCGGAAGCCATCCGCGACGGTCTGCGGCTGGAGGCGATCGCCGCCGACATCGCGGGCGACGGCGACACCGCGCTGGAGCTGCTGAGCGTCAACACCTACGACATCGCCGTCCTCGACCGCGACGTCCCCGGCCCCTCCGGTGACGAGATCGCCAAGGGCATCGTCGCCTCCGGCAGCGGTATGCCGATCCTGATGCTCACCGCGGCCGACCGTCTCGACGACAAGGCGTCCGGGTTCGGCCTCGGCGCCGACGACTACCTCACGAAACCCTTCGAACTGCGGGAGCTCGCGCTGAGGCTCAGGGCGCTCGACCGCAGGCGTGCGCACGCCCGGCCCCCGGTGCGGGAGATCGCGGGGCTGCGCGTGGACCCGTTCCGCCGCGAGGTCTACCGGGACGGGCGCTATGTGGCGCTCACGCGTAAGCAGTTCGCGGTGCTCGAGGTCCTCGTCGCCGCGAACGGCGGTGTCGTCAGCGCCGAGAAGCTCCTGGAGCGGGCCTGGGACGAGAACGCCGACCCGTTCACCAACGCCGTACGCATCACGGTCTCCGCGCTGCGCAAGCGGCTCGGCGAACCCTGGCTCATCGCCACCGTGCCCGGCGTCGGCTACCGCATCGACACCAGGAACGTCACGGACGAGGGAGAGGGCGGTGGGTAGGCCGCCCGGGCTGAGCGTCCGCCTCAAGCTCACCCTCAGCTATGCCGGGTTCCTCATGCTCGCCGGGGCGCTGCTGCTCGCCGCCGTGGGTGTGTTCCTGGTGCGGCAGGGATGGCTGCGGACCAACGAGCAGGGCGCGTGGCAAGCCGGACCGGGCACCAGCTTCATCCGCGGTTTCACGCCCGTGGCGGCCTGGCTCATGCTGTTCCTGCTGGTGTTCGGCCTCCTCGGGGGCTGGATCCTCTCCGGGCGCATGCTCGCGCCGCTGGCCCGTATCACCGACGCCACCCGCACGGCCGCCATGGGGTCGCTCTCGCACCGCATCCGGCTGCCGGGCCGCCAGGACGAGTTCCGCGAACTCGCCGACGCCTTCGACACGATGCTCGCCCGGCTGGAGGCACACCTCGCCGAGCAGCAGAGGTTCGCGGCCAACGCCTCGCACGAACTGCGCACCCCGCTGGCCATCTCGAAGTCGCTCCTCGACGTGGCCCGCACCGATCCGTCACAGGACACCGACGCGATCCTGGACCGCCTCCAGACCGTCAACACCCGGGCCATCGACCTCACCGAGGCGCTGCTCCTGCTCAGCCGGGCCAACCGGCAGTCCTTCACCCGGGAACACGTCGATCTGTCCCTCGTCGCGGAGGAGGCCGCGGAGACACTCCTCCCCCTCGCCGAGAAGCACGGCGTCACCCTGGCGGCCGACGGCGACATCACGCCCACGATCGGCTCGCCGGCGCTCCTGCTCCAGCTGACCACGAACCTCATGCACAACGCGATCGTCCACAACCTGCCGGACGGGGGCGGCGTGTGGGTGAGCACCTGGATCCGCCCGACGAGCGTGGTGCTCACCGTGGAGAACACCGGCGAGCCGGTCGCCCCGGAGCGGGTCCCGACCCTCACCGAGCCCTTCCAGCGCGGCACCGAGCGCGTCCACACCGATCACGCGGGTGTCGGCCTCGGCCTGGCCATCGTCAGGTCCATCACCCGGGCACACGGCGGAACGCTCACCCTCGTCCCGCACCCCGCCGGCGGACTCCGCGTCACGGTCGAACTCCCGGCGGCGCCACGGCCGTAGGGCAGCCCTCAGTGGCCCAGATGCCTGCGCATGCTCTTGTCGACCTTGCGCTGCACCCGGTCCAGGATGTCCGCCACCAGCCGGCCGCGCCTGGGCCGCGCCTCGATGCTGCCCAGCACCGCCCAGCCGTCGACGAAGACCACCGGGGCCTCGTCATCGGTCGCGTTGAGTGTGTCCACCTCGAAGGAGCCGAGCACACCGCCGCCCATGCCGCGCAGCGACACGTTCTCCGGGACGCGGATGTCGACGCTGCCGAAGACGGCGTACGACTTGATCATGACCTGCTGGTGGTCGAACAGCGCCTCGCTGAGGTCGATGTCGACACTGCCGAAGATCGCGTACGCGTGGATACGGCGGCCCGTGCGCCAGCGGCCCTTGCGGGCGGCGGCGCTGAACACCGCGACGACGTTGTCATCCGCGTCCATCGGTATCGCGCCCGTCGTGGGGCGGCTGGGCGCGGAGGCGGGGGCCGTGCGCCGCTCGTGGGCTATCGGCAGGTCCCGGACGAACACGTCCAGCTCGCCGACCGTCTTGGCGGCCAGCACGCCCTCGACGCGCTCGGCGTGCTCGTCGGCGGTGAGCCTGCCCTCGGCGAGGGCCTCGCGCAGGAGGTCGGCGATACGGTCCCGGTCGGCGTCGGAGGCGCGCAGCTCGGCCGTCCGCGGTGCCGTGTCCGGCTGCTGGGCGTGCTTCTGAAGGTCCACGACAGCAGCGTACCCAAACGCGATAGATCGCGACTACCCCCCGGCGGGGACAACTGAGGACAACCTCACAAGTTCACCGCCGGCGGCAGGTCCTACGCTGGTGAGCGCCCGCCGATGGAGGCGGGCGGTCTTCCGTCGAGTGAGGAATGGGCGAGATGCCTGAGTTCGAGTACGCCGATCTGCTCCCCATGGGAGAGGACACCACCCCCTACCGGCTGGTGACCTCCGAAGGTGTCTCCACCTTCGAGGCCGACGGACGGACGTTCCTCAGGGTGGAGCCGGAGGCGCTGCGCAAGCTCGCCGAGGAGGCCGTCCACGACATCCAGCACTATCTGCGCCCCGCCCACCTGGCGCAGCTGCGCCGCATCATCGACGACCCCGAGGCGTCGTCCAACGACAAGTTCGTGGCGCTGGACCTGCTGAAGAACGCGAACATCGCGGCGGCGGGCGTGCTGCCGATGTGCCAGGACACCGGTACGGCGATCGTCATGGGCAAGCGCGGGCAGAACGTGCTGACGTCCGGGCGCGACGAGGAGGCCCTGAGCAAGGGCATCTACGACGCCTACAAGAACCTGAACCTGCGCTACTCCCAGATGGCTCCGCTCACCATGTGGGAGGAGAAGAACACCGGTTCCAACCTCCCGGCGCAGATCGAGCTGTACGCCACCGACGGCGGCGCCTACAAGTTCCTCTTCATGGCGAAGGGCGGCGGCTCGGCCAACAAGTCGTTCCTGTACCAGGAGACGAAGGCCGTCCTGAACGAGGCCTCCATGATGAAGTTCCTGGAGGAGAAGATCCGTTCGCTGGGCACGGCCGCCTGTCCGCCGTACCACCTGGCGATCGTCGTCGGCGGTACGTCGGCCGAGTACGCGCTGAAGACCGCGAAGTACGCCTCCGCGCACTACCTGGACGAGATCCCCTCCGAGGGGTCGGAGCTCGGGCACGGCTTCCGGGACAAGGAGCTGGAGGAGAAGGTCTTCGAGCTGACCCAGCGGATCGGGATCGGGGCGCAGTTCGGCGGCAAGTACTTCTGCCACGACGTGCGGGTGGTGCGGCTGCCCCGGCACGGGGCGTCGTGTCCGGTCGCCATCGCGGTGTCCTGCTCGGCGGACCGGCAGGCCGTCGCGAAGATCACCGCCGAGGGTGTGTTCCTGGAGCAGCTGGAGACGGATCCGGCGCGGTTCCTGCCGGAGACGACGGACGAGCAGCTGGAGTCCGAGGGCGACGTCGTCAGGATCGATCTCAACCAGCCGATGGACGACATCCTCGCCGAACTGACCAAGTACCCGGTCAAGACGCGGCTGTCGCTGAGCGGGCCGCTGGTCGTGGCGCGGGACATCGCGCACGCGAAGATCAAGGAGCGGCTGGACGCGGGTGAGTCCATGCCGCAGTACCTGAAGGACCATCCCGTGTACTACGCCGGGCCCGCCAAGACGCCCGAGGGGTACGCGTCGGGGTCGTTCGGGCCGACGACGGCCGGGCGGATGGACTCGTACGTCGAGCAGTTCCAGGCGGCGGGCGGGTCCAAGGTGATGCTGGCGAAGGGGAACCGGTCCCAGCAGGTCACGTCCGCGTGTGACGCGCACGGCGGGTTCTATCTGGGGTCCATCGGTGGGCCCGCGGCCCGGCTGGCCCAGGACTGCATCAAGAAGGTGGAGGTCGTCGAGTACGAGGAGCTGGGGATGGAGGCGGTGTGGAGGATCGAGGTGGAGGACTTCCCCGCGTTCATCGTCGTCGACGACAAGGGGAATGACTTCTTCCAGGATCCTTCGCCGCAGCAGCCGACGTTCACGTCGATTCCCGTGCGGGGGCCCGGGCTGGTGTAGCGCGCGTTCGCTCCCGCGGGGCGGCTGGGGTGGTTCTCCGCCCCCGCCGCCCTTTCCCGTCCCACCCCGGGGCTCCGCCCCGGACCCCGCTCCTCAAACGCCGGAGGGGCTGATCTTCGCCGGACGGGGTTGAGGACTCCACCTCTCCGCATAGCGGACTTCGAGTACCGCTTTCGGACAACCTCGTTGTCAGCCCGCCCGTTCCGTTGACTCGCTCAACCAACACTGTGAGTCTTCTCGGCGCTCCGACATGCACATGCCATGTCAATCCCCGAGGAGACCAGGTGAACCGAAGACTCGCCATCGCGGGCATCGCCCTCGCCGTCGTGCTCGGCAGCGGCACACTCCCCGCCGCGGCCACCACCCCCACCGCGGACACCCTCGCCGCACCCGACGTCGACGTGAACAAGGTGAAGGCGCACCTCACCGAACTCAGCGCCATAGCCTCCAGGAACGGCGGCAACCGCCGCTCCACGAACCAGGGTTACGACGACTCCGTCGCCTATGTGAAGGGCAGGCTTCAGGCCGCCGGCTACACCGTCACCGAGCAGCCCTGCACCTCCGGCTGCACCAGCGGCGCCGGGCCCAACCTGATCGCCGAGTGGCTCAAGGGCGACGCCAACAACGTGTACATGTTCGGCGCCCACCTCGACAGCGTCTCGGCCGGCCCCGGTATGAACGACAACGGCTCCGGCTCCGCCGCCCTGCTCGAGAACGCCCTGACGCTCGCCCAGCAGAACCCGGCCATGCGCAACCGGGTCCGCTTCGCCTGGTGGACCGACGAGGAGCAGGGGCTCAACGGGTCCGACTTCTATGTGCGTTCACTGTCCTCGACCGAGCGTTCGAAGATCAAGGCGTACTACAACTTCGACATGATCGCCTCCACCAACGGCGGCTACTTCATCAACCACATCACCTCCTCGGCCGCCGCGCCGATGAAGGCGTACTGGGACTCGCTGGGCCTCCAGCCCGAGGAGAACACCGAGGGCGCCGGCCGCAGCGACGACTACTCGTTCGAGCAGTACTCCATCCCCACCTCCGGTTACGCGATGGGAGCCAGCGCGCGGAAGACCTCCGCGCAGGCCGCCAAGTGGGGCGGGACGGCGAGCCGGGCGTACGACCCCTGCTACCACTCCTCCTGCGACACGCTCACCAACATCAACACCACCGGCCTGGACCGCGCGTCCGACGGCATCGCGTACACCCTGTGGCAGCGGGCCGTGGACACCGGCACCGGCAGCACCTGCGACACCGCCGGAGTGGTCGCCAACGGCGGTTTCGAGAGCGGGACTTCGCCGTGGACCGGGAGTACCGGAGCCATCGGCGCGCACTCGGGCCAGTCCGCGCACACCGGCACCCGGTTCGCCTGGCTGTCGGGGTACGGCTCGACCCGTACCGAGTCGATCAGCCAGTCGGTGACCGTGCCGGCCGGGTGCGCGCGGGCCGAGCTGCGCTACTGGCTGCACATCGACACCGACGAGACCGGCTCGACGCCGTACGACCGGTTCACCGTGAAGGCCGGTTCCACCACGCTCGCCACGCTGTCCAACGCCGACGCCGGCAGCGGTTACGCGCAGCGGTCGGTGGACCTGTCGGCGTACGCGGGCCAGACGGTCACCCTGACCTTCACCGGCACCGAGGACTCCTCTCTGCAGACGGGCTTCGTCGTGGACGACGTCACGCTGGAGAGCGACTGACCACCCCCCACGGGTGCTCCGCCCCGCCGTGATCCCTCTGCGGCGGGGCGGCGGCCTTCGTACGGGAATACGCTCGTCGGGGACCGCTGCTGTGCTCTTCGGAGGTACGACGATGACGACCACGGACGACGACCGGCACTACCGCGTCGAGCACGACTCCATGGGGGAGGTACGGGTACCGGCCGACGCCAAGTGGCGCGCGCAGACGCAGCGCGCCGTGGAGAACTTCCCCGTCTCCGGGCAGCGCCTGGAGCGCGCCCACATCGAGGCCCTCGCCCGGATCAAGGGCGCCGCCGCGAAGGTGAACGCCCGGCTGGGGGTGCTGGACGAGGACATCGCGGAGGCGATCCAGGAGGCGGCCGGTGAGGTCGCCGAGGGGCGCTGGGACGAGCACTTCCCCGTGGACGTGTTCCAGACCGGCTCCGGGACCTCGTCCAACATGAACACCAACGAGGTCGTCGCCACGCTCGCCACCGAGCGGCTGGGACGGGACGTGCACCCGAACGACCACGTCAACGCCTCGCAGTCGTCCAACGACGTCTTCCCGTCGTCGCTCCACATCGCCGCGACCGCCGCCGTCACCCGTGATCTGATCCCGGCGCTCGGCCATCTCGCCGCGTCCCTGGAGCGCAAGTCGGAGGAGTTCGCCGACGTCGTGAAGTCCGGGCGTACGCATCTGATGGACGCCACACCGGTCACGCTGGGCCAGGAGTTCGGCGGGTACGCGGCCCAGGTGCGGTACGGGATCGAGCGTCTGAACGCCTCCCTGCCCCGCCTCGCCGAGCTGCCCTTGGGCGGGACCGCCGTCGGTACCGGTATCAACACCCCGCCCGGGTTCTCCGCCGCCGTGATCGAGGAGGTCGCCCGCGCGACCGGGCTGCCGCTGACCGAGGCACGCGACCACTTCGAGGCGCAGGGCGCCCGGGACGGCATCGTGGAGACCAGCGGGCAGCTGCGGACCATCGCCGTCGGGCTGACGAAGATCGCCAACGATCTGCGCTGGATGGCGTCCGGGCCGCGCACCGGCCTCGCGGAGATCAGCCTGCCCGACCTGCAGCCCGGCTCCTCGATCATGCCCGGCAAGGTCAACCCGGTGATCCCGGAGGCCGTGCTCATGGTCTGCGCGCAGGTCACCGGCAACGACGCGACGGTCGCCGCGGCGGGCGCCTCCGGGAACTTCGAGCTCAACGTCATGCTGCCGGTCATCGCGAAGAACGTGCTGGAGTCGGTGCGGCTGCTCGCGAACGTCTCCCGGCTGCTGGCCGACCGCACGGTCGACGGCGTCGTCGCGGACCGCGAACGCGCCCGGGAGTACGCCGAGTCCTCGCCGTCGGTGGTCACCCCGCTCAACAAGTACATCGGCTACGAGGAGGCCGCCAAGGTCGCCAAGAAGTCGCTGGCCGAGCGGAGGACCATTCGTCAGGTGGTCCTGGAGGGGGGCTACGTCGAACGCGGCGACCTCACCGTCGAGCAGCTCGACGCGGCGCTGGACGTCCTGCGGATGACAAGGCCGTGAAACGGCTCCCCGGTGCGTGTGAACCGTGACGGGGAAAGCGGCGTCGTATGGCCATGGCACTCTCATATCTGGCCATGGCGGAGGACGGAGCAACTGTGCGCGAGGACACCGACGGCACGACGGGCCACTGGGCGCCCGGGACACGGATCCTGTGGCGGTACCGGGAGAACGGCGGCCCGCGCGTCCACATCGCGCGCCCCGTCACGGTCGTGCGCGACGACGACGGGCTGCTCGCGGTGTGGATGGCGCCCGGGACCGAGTGTGTGAAGCCGGTGCTCGCCGACGGGTCGCCGGTGCACCAGGAGCCGCTGGGCACCCGGTACACCAAGCCGCGCACGGTACGGCGGGACCGCTGGTCCGGCACCGGTGTGCTGAAGCTGGTCCGGCCCGGCGAGCCCTGGTCGGTGTGGCTGTTCTGGAATCCGGGCTGGCGCTTCAAGAACTGGTACGTGAATCTGGAGGAGCCGATGGTCCGCTGGGCGGGCGGGGTGGACTCCGAGGATCATTTCCTGGACATCTCCGTGCACCCGGACCGCAGCTGGCGCTGGCTCGACGAGGACGAGTTCGCGCAGGCCCGGCGGGACGGTCTGGTGGACTCCGCGCTGGCCAAAAGGGTGCGGGAGGCCGGGCGGGCCGCGGTGGCGGTGATCGAGGCCTGGGGGCCGCCGTTCTCGGACGGGTGGGAGAACTGGCGCCCCGATCCGTCATGGGCGGTACCGTCACTGCCACAGGACTGGGACCGCACTCCCGCGCAAGTGTCCTCGTGAGACCCTTGCTGCACCCCCGGGCGGGAAACGTAGGATCGTCCTCCGCAAGGCGCGGGGCAGCAACCACCGGAGAGCAGAACGGGCTTGACCGATCGTCACCGAGGGGCGGCAGGACGTGAGCGAGGGGTACGGAAACACCGGCGCCGGCGGGCATCGGCCGGCCGGCGCAGCAGGCACAACCTCTGACCACGCGGGAAATCCGTTCCGGGGGCAGGTATTCCGGGTATCGGAGTTTCGGCGGGACGAACCGCGCGCACGGCGTGCGCCGGACGGATGGACTCGACACGCGTGACGGAGCAGCCGACCTCCTTCGAGCGCCCGCAGCCGGGCGCCGACCCCGCGGATCCTCGCGGGGCGCTCCTGCGTGTGCCGGGCGCCGGAGCCGCTTTACCTCTGCAGAGCCGTTCCGGCGGTGAGCCTCCCGCCTCGCCGGACACCGTGACACCCGGCGGTACGGGGCAGGACCCGGCGACGGAGCCCGGCTCCGAGCACTCCCAGCCGGGTGCCGGCCAGGGCGCGGGCCCCGACACCCACCGGCCGCGTCCGGCGCCCGAGGGCATCCCGGTGCAGCCGGCCGCCGATCACGGGCGGCCCGACGGCAGGGAGCGCCGCACCGGGCAGATCGCCCAGCCGGGGCGGCCCACGCCGATGCGGCGGGACGGGGACCGGCTGCGGTTCGTGGGCGCCGCGACCCGGCGGATCGCCCGCGGCATCGACCTGGACGAGATCGTGATGGGGCTGTGCCGGGCCACCGTGCCCACCTTCTCCGACGCGATCCTGGTCTATCTGCGTGATCCGCTGCCGGTCGGCGACGAGCGGCCCACGGGCCCGCTGGTGCTGCGGCTGCGCCGCACCGACCGGATCCCGGCCGAGCGGGACACCGACGGCGGGTTCGCCCCGATCGCCCCGCCGGAGCAGCCGTCCGAGCTGGACTCGGTCGGCGCGGAGCTGTGCACCGTACGGCCCGGCAGTGCGCTCGCCGAGGTGCTGCGCGGGGTGCGGCCGGTGTTCACGGACGCGCCCGCCGCGCGGGCCGCGCTGCCCGAGCTCCTCGGCGAGGAGGGCGCGTCGGCCGTACCGGACGGGCAGCGGGCGGTCCTCGCGCCGCTGCGCGGGCGGCGGCGGGTGATCGGCGCGGCGCTGTTCCTGCGCCGTCCGGAGCGCATCCCGTTCGAGGCCGACGATCTGCTGGTCGCGGCCCAGCTCGCCACGCACAGCGCCCTCGGCATCGACAAGGCGGTGCTGTACGGGCGGGAGGCGTACATCGCGGACGAGCTGCAGCGCACGATGCTGCCGGAGAACCTGCCGCGCTGCACCGGCGTACGGCTGGCGTCCCGGTATCTGCCGGCCGCCGAGACCGCGCGGGTGGGCGGCGACTGGTACGACGCGATCCCGCTGCCCGGCAGCAGGGTCGCGCTGGTCGTCGGTGACGTCATGGGGCACTCCATGACCTCGGCGGCGATCATGGGCCAGCTGCGTACCACCGCGCAGACCCTCGCCGGGCTCGACCTGCCGCCGCAGGAGGTGCTGCACCACCTCGACGAACAGGCGCAGCGGCTCGGCGTGGACCGCATGGCGACCTGCCTCTACGCGGTGTACGACCCGGTAGCGCACCGCATCACCATCGCCAACGCCGGACATCCGCCGCCGGTCCTGCTGGAGCTGGGCGGCCGCGCCGAGGTGCTGCGGGTGCCCGCGGGCGCGCCGATCGGTGTGGGCGGGGTGGACTTCGAGGCCGTGGAGCTGGACGCGCCCGCCGGGGCGACCCTGCTGCTGTACACGGACGGTCTGGTGGAGTCCCGGCTGCGGGACGTGTGGACCGGGATCGAGCAGCTGCGGGAGAAGCTCGCCGCGACCGCGCAGCTGACCGGCCCCGACCATCCGCCGCCGCTCGAGGCGCTGTGCGACGAGGTGCTCGACATGCTCGGTCCGGGCGACCGGGACGACGACATCGCGCTGCTCGCCGCCCGTTTCGACGGGATCGCGCCGAGCGATGTGGCGTACTGGTTCCTGGAGCCGGAGGACGCGGCCCCCGGCCGGGCCCGCCGTCTCGCCCGGCGGGCGCTGTCCCGCTGGGGCATGGAGGAGCTGAGCGACTCGGTGGAGCTGCTGGTCAGTGAGGTGGTGACGAACGCGGTGCGGTATGCGACGCGGCCGGTCACGCTGCGGCTGCTGCGTACCGACGTGCTGCGCTGCGAGGTCGGTGACGACGTGCCGCAGCTGCCCCGGCTGCGGCAGGCGCGCGCCACGGACGAGGGCGGGCGCGGGCTGTACCTGGTGAACCGGCTGGCCCGGCGCTGGGGCGCGACCCGGCTGAGCACGGGCAAGGTGGTGTGGTTCGAGCTGAACCGCGGCTGAACGGGCGTACGAGAAGGGGCGCCCGGTGTGCTGGTCACACCGGGCGCCCCTTTTTCGTTGTCTACCGTTCCGCGTCGGCGTTCTCCGGGTCGTCGTCGCCACCCGGGGCCTCGGTGGTCGGCGGTCCGGAGGTGGGCGGGGTCGGCGGCGCCTCCGACGTCGGCGGCGGGCTCGGTGCCTCGGACGTCGGCGGTGCGGAGGTCTCCGGCGGCGCCTCGGTGGTCGGTGCCTCGCTCGTCGGCTCGTTGCTCGGCGTCTGGGACGGCGACTGCGACACCGACGGGGACTTGCTCGGCTTCACCGCGGCGCCCTGCTTGGTGTCCAGGTCGAACTTGGTGACCTCGTCCATGACACCGAAGGTGTACGCGGCCCAGATCTCCGCCGGGGGGCCACCGCCGTTGACGCGGTAGTCGACGCCGGCCGCCTCGTACATCGGGACCTGCTTGCCGCTCTTGGGGTCCTCGCCGAACAGGCCGACCGAGGTGACCAGTCCGGGGGTGAAGCCGGTGAACCAGGCCGACTTGTTGTTGTCGGACGTGCCCGTCTTGCCGGCGACCACCTGGCCGTCGCGCAGCGGGTTCTCCTTCACGGACACCCGGGCCGTACCGTCGTCGACCACACCGGTCAGTACGGAGGTCACCGTGTCGGCGGCCTCGCGGCTGATCACCTGGTCGCCGATCGGGTCCGGGAACTCGACCTGGCGGTCCTTGTGTTCGACCGACTTCACGACCGCCGGGGTGACCTTCTTGCCGTGGTTGTCGAGGGTGGCGTAGACGCCGGCCATCTCCAGCGGGCTCGCGCCCATGGTGCCGAGGGTCTGCGCGGGCAGCGGGGCCATGCCCTCGGTCTCCATGCCGAGTTCGCCCGCGACCTTCACCACCTCGGTCATGCCGACGTCGATGCCCATCTGCGCGAAGACCGAGTTGACGGACTTGTTCATCGACTCCTGCACGTCGATGTCGCCGTAGTCCCGGTCGTCCTCGTTGGGCGGTGAGAAGCCGACCTTCCTGGTGCCGTCCATCACGGGGCGCCCGCTGGTGCCGTCGTACAGCGTGTTCGCCGTGATCGGCACGCCGTCCTGGGTCTCGGCGTCCTGGTCCACGGCCGCGGCGAGGATCACCGGCTTGAAGGTGGAGGCGGGCTGGTAGTCGTCGCGGGTGGCGTTGTTGCGGTAGTGCTTGACGTAGTCCACACCGCCGTACATCGCCACGACCGCGCCCGTCTTCGGGTCGACGGAGGCGGCACCGGCCTGGACGTCGGCGTCGACGTCGCGCTTCTTCGGGTCGAGCTTGCTGGTGAGCTTCTCCTTGACCGCCTGCTCCAGCGCCTTCTGCTTCTTCTTGTCGATGTTCAGCGTGATGGTGTAGCCGCCGAGGTCGACCATGGCCTTGGCCTGTTCCAGGTCCTCGGCGGTGCCCTGCTCGACGAGCTGCTGCTTGAGCGCGGCGTTGGCGGCCTCGACCAGGTAACCGGTCTGGCCCTCGAGACCGGGGGCGGCCTTCGGCTCCTTGGGAACCGGGAACTTCAGGCCCCGGCGGTCGGCCCCGTCCAGCCAGTCCTGCTCGACCATGTTGTCCAGGACGTAGTTCCAGCGCTCCTGGACGAGCCGCTTGCCGGTGTCGCTGGCGATCGCCCAGTCGTACTGGTTCGGCGCCTGGAGCAGTGCGGCGAGGTACGCGCCCTGCTGGACGTTCAGGTCCTCGGCGTCGACACGGTAGTAGGCCTGCGCGGCGGCCTGGATTCCATAGGCGCCGCGGCCGTAGTAGCTGGTGTTGATGTAGCCGGCGAGGATGTAGTCCTTGGACTTCTCCCGGTCCAGCTTCAGGGAGATGACCAGTTCCTTGAGCTTGCGGGTGACGGTCTGTTCCTGCGTCAGGTAGTAGTTCTTGACGTACTGCTGGGTGATCGTCGAACCGCCCTGCGCGCCCTTGCCGGAGACCGTGTTGAGCAGACCGCGCGTGGTGCCCCTGAGGTCGACGCCGGAGTCCTTGTAGAAGGACTTGTTCTCGGCGGCGACGAAGGTGCGCTGGACTTCCTTGGGCACCTTGGCGAGGTCGACGATCTCGCGGTTGTAGCCCCGGCGGGCCATGATCGAGCCGTCGCTGTACTTGTAGACGTTGCCCTGGAGTTCGGCGTCGGCGTTCCCCTCGGGGATGTCGATCACCATGTACAGCACGATGAAGGCGCCCATGCCGAGCAGGCAGAGGCCGAAGAACGTGCCGAGGATCTTCTTCCAGGTGAAGAGGCGGCGTATGCCGCTGCGGCCGGTCCCGTCCGAGGAGCGGCCCTTGGGTGCCGCTCGGCGCCCACCGCGCTGTCGTGCGCGTCTTTCTTCCGCTCGTCCCATGCGTCCGTTCCGCTCCGCTTCGTTCGTGTGTGCTCAGCCGCCACACCAGTTCGCCGCCGAGGTCAGCTTGGAAAGCTAACACCGGTGGCTGTGACAAAGGGCGTCCGATCCGGCCTTTACGGGCGTGACAATCAGCACCCGCACCACTGGAACCGACGTTCGAAGGGGGTTCAAGGTTGCCGGGAGAGGGTAATCTGATATCACTTAGCTAGGAAGGCGCTAGCCGTTCGGCAGGCGCCCGGAGGAGCGGGGGATCACCCATGTCCACTCACGACACGCAGGTCACGGCCGATGTGCCGGAGATGCCGGCCCCGCGCGTGCGGGAGGTCACGGCGCACAGCATCGGCGGCGGGCTCGCACTGCTGCTCGGCATGGTCGGGCTGCTCATCGGCGCGGCGCTGATCGCCGCCTCGGGCGCGGTCGACGGGGCGGGCGCCAAGGCCGCGCTGATCATCGCCGGCATCCTGGTCGCCATCGCCGCGTTCCTCGCGATGTGCGGGCTGAACATGGTGGCGCCGGGCGAGGCACGCGTGGTGCAGCTCTTCGGCCGCTACCGGGGCACGATCCGGCAGGACGGGCTGCGCTGGGTGAACCCGTTCACCTCGCGTACCAAGATCTCGACGCGGGTACGCAACCACGAGACCGCCGTCCTGAAGGTGAACGACGCCTACGGCAACCCGATCGAGCTGGCCGCGGTCGTGGTGTGGCGGGTGGAGGACACCGCGCAGGCCACCTTCGAGGTGGACGACTACATCGAGTTCGTCTCCACCCAGACCGAGGCGGCCGTGCGGCACATCGCCATCGAGTACCCGTACGACGCCCATGACGAGGACGGCCTCTCGCTGCGCGGCAACGCCGAGGAGATCACCGAGAAGCTCGCGGTCGAACTGCACGCGCGCGTGGAGGCGGCCGGCGTGCAGATCATCGAGTCCCGGTTCACGCACCTCGCCTACGCCCCCGAGATCGCGTCGGCGATGCTCCAGCGGCAGCAGGCGGGCGCGGTCGTGGCGGCGCGGCAGCAGATCGTCGAGGGCGCGGTGGGCATGGTCGAGTCGGCGCTCGCCCGGATCCAGGAGCAGGACATCGTGGAGCTGGACCCGGAGCGGAAGGCGGCGATGGTGTCCAACCTGATGGTGGTGCTGTGCGGCGACCGCTCGGCGCAGCCGGTCCTCAACACCGGGACGCTCTACCAGTGACGGCGTCCTCCCCCCGGGGTCGGCCGCAGCGCAAGCAGGTACTGCTGCGGCTCGACCCGTCGGTGTACGAGGCCCTGGCCCGCTGGGCCAACGACGAACTCCGCTCGGCGAACGCCCAGATCGAGTTCCTGCTGCGCCGAGCCCTGTCGGAGTCGGGCCGCCTCCCCGGCGACACACCCCCGATCCCCCGCAGGGGGCGGCCACCTCGGGCCGCCGGAGGCCCAGGGACCCCCGGCGGCCCCGGCGCCCCCGGAGGGCGTGGCGACTCCGAGGGCGGCCCCCGGCCCCCATCACCCTGACCCCATGACCCTCCGCTCCGGCACAGCAGCCCGCCCAGGGGCGCGGGGCCGTATCGATATGCGGTAGCAGAACCGTGACAATCGCGCCCCACCAGCGGCGTCGCACGCCCCGAACCCACCCGCGCACCCCGCGTATACACACCGCGTATACACCGTGTGTAGAGTGCAGCTCATGTCCATCGGTCACACCCTCCTGGGGCTCCTGGAGTCCGGCCCACGCCACGGCTACGACCTGAAGCGCGCCTTCGACGAGAAGTTCGGTCACGACCGGCCCCTGCACTACGGCCAGGTCTATTCGACGATGTCCCGCCTCCTCAAGAACGGCCTCGTCGAAGTCGACGGCATCGAGGCCGGCGGCGGCCCCGAGCGCAAGCGGTACGCGATCACCGAGGCCGGCATCACGGATGTCGAGCGCTGGCTCGCCACACCGGAGAAGCCGGAGCCGTACCTCCAGTCGACGCTCTACACCAAGGTCGTCCTCGCCCTGCTCACCAGCCGGGACGCCGCCGACATCCTCGACACGCAGCGCTCGGAGCATCTGCGCAGCATGCGGATCCTCACCGACCGCAAGCGCAAGGGCGATCTCGCCGACCAGCTCATCTGCGACCACGCCCTGTTCCACCTCGAGGCCGATCTGCGCTGGCTGGAACTGACCGCCGCGCGCCTCGACAAGCTCCGTGAGGCGGTAATCCGATGACCACACCCATTCCGCCCGGTTCCCTGCTGACGGCACAGGACCTGCGCAAGGCCTACGGCCCGACCACCGCCCTCGACGGCGCCGCGTTCTCCATCCACCCGGGCGAGGTCGTCGCCGTGATGGGCCCCTCCGGGTCCGGCAAGTCGACGCTGCTGCACTGTCTCGCCGGCATCGTCACCCCCGACTCCGGATCGATCACGTACAACGGGCGTGAGCTGACCACCATGAGCGACGGCGAGCGCAGTGCGCTGCGCCGCTCGGAGTTCGGCTTCGTCTTCCAGTTCGGGCAGCTCGTCCCGGAGCTCACCTGTGTGGAGAACGTCGCCCTCCCCCTGCGGCTGAGCGGCACCTCCCGCAAGGAGGCCGAGCGGGCCGCGCTGACCTGGATGGAGCGGCTGGAGGTCGACGACGTCCGCGCCAAGCGGCCCGGCGAGGTCTCCGGCGGTCAGGGACAGCGGGTCGCCGTGGCGCGGGCGCTGGTCACCGGACCCCGTGTGCTGTTCGCCGACGAGCCGACCGGCGCGCTGGACTCGCTCAACGGCGAGCGGGTGATGGAGCTGCTCACCGACGCCGCCCGGTCCTCGAACGCCGCCGTCGTCCTGGTCACGCACGAGGCGCGGGTGGCCGCGTACTCGGACCGCGAGGTCGTCGTGCGCGACGGCAAGTCCCGGGACATGGAGCGCGTCGTATGAGCGGTCGTACGAGCGGGACGCAGTGGGCGCGGGATCTCGCGATGGGCACCCGGTTCGCCTTCTCGGGCGGACGCGAGGGCTGGATCAGGGCGCTGCTCACCGCCGTCGGCGTCGGCCTGGGCGTGGCGCTGCTGCTGCTCACCACCGCCCTGCCGGGCGCGCTGGCGGAACGCGACCGGCGCGGGGACGCCCGCCTCGACTACACGTACAGCGCGGAGACCCCCGAGAAGGCCGACGACACCCTGGTCATCTCCGATCTCGACACCGACTACCGGGACCAGGAGGTGCGCGGCCGGCTGGTGCAGCCCGAGGGCGACAAGGCCCCGCTGCCGCCGGGCCTGCGGGAGTATCCGGCGCCGGGCGAGATGGTGGTCTCCCCCGCGCTGAAGGAACTCCTCGACTCGGACGGGGGACGGCTGCTGCGGGAGCGGCTGCCGTACGACGTCGTGGGCACGATCGGCGAGCAGGGCCTGATCGGCTCCCGGGAACTCGCCTACTACGCGGGCGTCGACGACCTCGCGCCGCACATCGACAACGCCCTGACCGCCCGTATCGACGCCTTCGGCAATCCCAACCCCATGGAGCAGGAGACGGACCCGGTCCTGGTACTGCTGGTACTGGTCGTCTTCGTGGTGCTGCTGATGCCGGTCGCCGTGTTCATCGCCGCGGCCGTACGGTTCGGCGGCGAGCGGCGGGACCGCCGGCTGGCGGCACTGCGGCTGGTCGGCTCCGACAGCCGTATGACCCGGCGGATCGCCGCCGGTGAGGCACTGGCCGGGGCGCTGCTGGGGCTGGTGTTCGGCACCGGCTTCTTCCTGGCCGGGCGGGAGGCGGCGGCCTCGGTCGAGGTCTTCGGGATCAGTGTCTTCCCGAGCTATCTCAACCCCTCCCCGCTGCTGGCGCTCCTCGTCGCGGTGGCGGTACCGGCGGCCGCGGTGCTGGTGACGCTGTTCGCACTGCGCGGCGTGGTCATCGAGCCCCTGGGCGTGGTCCGTACGGCACGGCCCGCACGGCGTCGCCTCTGGTGGCGGCTGCTGCTGCCGCTGGCGGGGGTCGGCCTGCTGCTGCCGATGATCGGCCAGGGCCGGGACGGCGGGGACTTCAACCAGTATCTCGTCGTCAGCGGCGTCATGTGCCTCCTCGTCGGCATCACCGCGCTGCTGCCGTGGATCGTGGAGGCGGTCGTCGCCCGGCTCGGCGCCGGCAGCCTCTCCTGGCAACTGGCGGTACGACGCCTGCAGTTGAGCAGTGGCGCGGCGGCCCGGATGGTCAACGGCATCGCGGTGGCGGTGGCCGGCGCGATCGCGCTGCAGATGCTGTTCGCCGGCGTCGACGGCGACTACACCAAGTCGACCGGCTACGACACCACACGCGCCCAGATGCAGATGCAGGTCCCCGAGGGCACCGACATGGCGTCCACCGCCGCGAAGTTCGAGAAGACCAAGGGCGTACGCGAGGTGTACGCGCTGTCCGAGGGCTACCTCGCCGACGAACCCTGGAAGGACGAGCCGGAACGCGGCGCCCAGCTGACCATCGGGGGCTGCTCGGCCCTGCGCGAGGTGGCGAAGCTGCCCAGGTGCGAGGACGGGGACGTGTTCACCGTCAGCGGCGGCGAGTACGACACCGACACCCCCGCGCTGAGCAAGCCGGGCCGGAAGCTGTATCTGGAGACCACCGTCCCCGGTGGCGACAGGGGTGAGGACGTCGTCTGGACCCTCCCGAAGATCCTGACCCCGGCCGACTCCGTCGACGACCCGACGGGATCGAAGCGCGGCGGCTTCCTGATGACCCCGGCATCGGTACCGCCGGCCGTCGAGCGGGAGGTCCGCGGGCAGTTGTATCTGGCGCTCGACGAGTCGGTGCCGGACGCGCGTGAGCACGTACGCAACACGGCCGCGGAGATCGATCCGATGTCCCAGCCGATGACGTGGTCCGCCACGGAACGCTCCGAGCGTTTCGACTCCATCCGTACGGGCCTGTTCGCGGGCGCGGTGGCGGTGCTGGCGCTGATCGGGGCGAGCCTGCTCGTCTCCCAGCTGGAGCAACTGCGTGAACGCCGCAAGCTGTTGTCGGCCCTGGTCGCCTTCGGCACCCGCCGGCGCACCCTGAGCCTGTCGGTCCTGTGGCAGACGGCGATCCCGATCGGCCTGGGCCTGCTCCTGGCCGCGACGGTGGGCACGACCCTGGGCACGGTCCTGCTCCGCATGACCTCGACCCCGGTCACGGTGGACTGGACGAGCGTGCTCCAGATGACGGGCATCGGAGCGGGGGTGGTCCTGGCGGTCACGCTGCTGAGCCTCCCGCCCCTGTTGCGGATGATGCGCCCGGACGGCTTGCGGACGGAGTGAGTTCAGCCCCTCCGGCGTTCTGAGGAGCGGGGATCCGGGGGGCATCGCCCCCCCCGGGGACGGGAAGGGGTGACAGGGGCGGAAAACTCCCCCGTCACCCCACCGTCCGCACCGGCAATCCCCGCATCGACTCCCGCAACGCCACAGCAAGCTCCGCGTACTCCTCCCCCCGCGCCGCCCCCGTCCGCATCGCCAACGCGACCCGCCGACTCGGCGCCGGCTCCGCGAACGACGCGGTCAACAACCCCACCGACCGGGCCGTCTCCACCCGCACCGCCGTCCGCGGCAGCAACGTCACCCCCAACCCACCGGCGACCAACTGCACCAACGTCGACAATCCCGCCGCGGTCGTCGTCGCCGGCACCCCCGCCCGCCCCGCCTCCCGGCAGATGTCAAGCGCCTGGTCCCGCAGGCAATGCCCCTCATCGAGCAACAGCAGATTCAGCTCCCGCAACACCGCCCGAGGCACCCCCACCCGCCCCCCGAGCTCATGCTCGAGCGGAGTGACCAGCACGAAGTCCTCGTCGAACAGCGGCAGTTCGGTGACCCCGGGCACCCTCAGCGGCACCGCGAGCAGCAGCAGATCCAGCCGCCCCCCGGCGAGCCCGTCCAGCAGATTCGCGGTCTGCTCCTCATGCACCTGAAGATCCAGTCGCGGATACCGGTCATGAACGAGCCCCAGCACCGTAGGCAGCAGATACGGCGCCACGGTCGGGATCACCCCGAGCCGCAGCACCCCCGTGAACGGCGCACGCAACGCGTCCGCCTCCTCCATCAGCGCCCCGACCTCCGCGAGTACGGCCTTGGCGCGGGCGGCGAGCCGTTCACCGGCCGGTGAGAGCAGCACCTTGCGCGTCGTACGCTCCACGAGCGTGACCCCGAGCGTCTCCTCCAGCGCCGACACGGCCCCGGACAGCGCCGGCTGGCTCATCCCTATCGCCCCGGCGGCGTCCCGGAAGTGCAGATGCTCGGCCACCGCGGCGAACGCGCGGAGCTGCGCCAGGCTCGGCTGTCTACGCCTGTTACCCACCGTCACTGATAGCTACCTCCGATCAACACGACCGAGTGTAGCTATTTCACTAATCAATGCACGGTGTGCCAACATCATTTCCAGTCCAACCCATGGGAAATCCCCACGATCCTGGGGTTTTCCTCGCTGCAAGGAGAGCCTGTGCTCACTGTCGGTGACAAGTTCCCCGAGTTCGAACTGACGGCCTGTGTCTCGCTGGAGAAGGGCAAGGAGTTCGAGACGATCGACCACAAGACCTACGAGGGCAAGTGGAAGATCGTGTTCGCGTGGCCCAAGGACTTCACCTTCGTGTGCCCGACCGAGATCGCCGCCTTCGGCAAGCTGAACGACGAGTTCGCCGACCGTGACGCCCAGGTCCTCGGCTTCTCCGGCGACTCCGAGTTCGTCCACCACGCCTGGCGCAAGGACCACGACGACCTGCGCGACCTGCCGTTCCCGATGATGGCGGACTCCCGGCACGAGCTGATGCGCGACCTCGGCATCGAGGGCGAGGACGGCTTCGCCAAGCGTGCGGTGTTCATCGTGGACCAGAACAACGAGATCCAGTTCTCCATGGTGACCGCCGGTTCCGTCGGCCGTAACCCCAAGGAGGTCCTGCGGGTCCTGGACGCCCTGCAGACCGACGAGCTCTGCCCGTGCAACTGGAGCAAGGGTGACGAGACCCTTGACCCGGTCGCGCTGCTGTCGGGGGAGTGAACGCGGATGTCCCTCGACTCCCTGAAGTCCCGTATACCGGACTACGCCAAGGACCTGAAGCTCAACCTGGGCTCGGTCATCGGCAACTCCGACCTGCCGGCCCAGCTGCTGTGGGGCACGGTGCTGTCGACCGCGATCGCCTCGCGCTCGCCCATCGTGCTGCGTGAGCTGGAGCCCGAGGCCAAGGCGAATCTGTCGCCGGAGGCGTACACGGCGGCGAAGGCCGCGGCCGCGGTGATGGCGATGAACAACGTGTTCTACCGGACGCGTCATCTGCTGTCGGACCACGAGTACGGCACGCTCCGCGCGGGGCTGCGGATGAACGTCATCGGCAACCCGGGCGTCGACAAGGTCGACTTCGAGTTCTGGTCGTTCGCCGTCTCCGCGATCAACGGCTGCGGGATGTGCCTCGACTCGCACGAGCAGGTGCTGCGCAAGGCCGACGTGTCGCGCGAGGTCGTGCAGGAGGCGTTCAAGATCGCCGCGGTGATCCAGGCGGTCGCGGCAACGCTGGACGCGGAGGCGGCGCTGGCGGACTAGCTCCGCCCCGCTTCCCCCGGGCCCGCCCACCACTCGGTGAGCGGGCCCACGCGCATGCCGCCACACTCCGCCGCCCGATCCGCGGGCAGGCGCCCCCGCCCATCCGCGGGCAGGCGTGCCGCCGATCCGCGGGCAGGCGTCCCCGCCCATCCGCGGGCAGGCCAGCCCGCCGATCCGCGGGCAGGTGCCCCCGCCGATCCGCGGGCAGGCGTGCCGCAGGGCGGCACGGGTGGGCGCGACGGCACCCCGTCAGCGCCGGGCCGCGCGGCTCCCCCCCGTCCCGCACCCACACCGTTGACCCGTGCGGGGCGGGGGTGGGTTCACTCGCCGGCGTTTGCCGGGTGCCGCTGCGCCCACCCGTGCCGCCCCAGCGGCACGACTGCCCGCAGCTGCGGCGGAGTGCGGGGGTGGACTCACTCGCCGGCGCTTGCCGGGTGCCGCTGCGCCCACCCGTGCCGCCCCAGCGGCACGACTGGCCGCAGCCGCGCGGACCGCGGCGCTACTTTTCGGTGGGGGGCGGGGGTTCGTCCTCGGGGGGTGTGGGGGTTCGCGCTGCTGAGAGGGCCGTTGCGCCATGGGGGCGTGGGGTGTGGGACAGCGCGCTGTCGTGGGCGTAGCGCCGCAGGTAGCCGACGACCGTGTTCGTGACCGCGACCAGCGGTACCGCGACCACCGCACCGCCGATCCCCGCCACCATCCCGCCCGACGCCACCGCCAGCACCACCGCCAGCGGATGCACCCGCACCGCCCGTCCCAGGATGAACGGCTGCAGGATGTGCCCCTCGATCTGCTGCACCGCGAGCACCACCACCAGCACCATCACGCCGGTGAACACGCCCTGCGTGACCAGCCCGACGACCACCGCCAGCGCCCCCGACACCACCGCGCCCACGAGCGGGATGAACGAGAACAGGAAGATGAACACGGCCAGCGGCACCGCCATCGGCACATCGAGGAAGTAGATCCCGAGCCCGATGAAGATCGCGTCGATCAGAGCCACTATCACCGTGCCGCGCACATACGCCGTGAGCGTCCGCCACGCCGCCGGACCCGCCCCGGCGACCCCCGGACGCGCCGCCGCGGGCACGAGCTTCAGCGACCACTCCCAGATCCGCTTGCCGTCGTAGAGCAGGAACAGCGTCGAGAAGACCGCGAGCAGGATGCCGGTGAGCGCCTCGACCACGACGGTCACGCCCTCCAGGCCCGCCGAGGTGATCTGCTCGGTGTTGGCGCCGACCGCTTCCCGCAGGTTCTTGGCGATCTCGTTGATCTGTTTGTCGGTGACGTGGAAGGGGCTGTTCAGCAGCCAGTTGCGCAGTTCGTCGATGCCGTCCTGGATCTGGTCGGAGAGATGGTCGATGTTCTCCATGACCTGCCAGGTCACGAACCAGCCGATGAGGCCGATCACGACGAACCCGAACAGCGCCGTCAGCGCGGTGGCCGCGCCGCGCGGCACGCCGATCCGCTTCAGCCGGGTCACCGTCGGCTGCAGCAGCGCGGTGATCAGCAGCGCGGCGACGAACGCCAGCACGACCAGCTGTACGGCGCTGATGACCCGCATGAGGACCCAGACCGTGCCCGCCAGCACCAGCAGCCGCCAGCCGGCCTCGGCGGCGACCCGTACGCCCCAGGGCACGGCCTGCGCCGGATCCGGGCGGACCGGGATCACCGGGGCGGCCGCGTACTCGCGCGGGGCCGGCTCCTGGCCGGACGGCGGCGCGTCCTCCGGTACGGGTCCGGCTACGGGTTCGGGTTCGGGAGCCGGGTCCGGACGGCGCTCCCCCTCCACCTCCGCGCGGCGCTCCTCCAACCGCTTGCTGACCTCGGTCAGTCCGGCTCCGACCCGGCCGAGCCATCCTGGCACTCGCGACATGATCCGTCCTCTTCCCCCGTTTCTCCCCACCACTCACCCCTGGAGTCGTCGGTCAGACCGTACATGGCGAAAGCCCCGCACCGTAGGACGGTGCGGGGCTGCGCCAGGGTTGAGCGGGGCGGTGAGGCGGCCGGCTCGGGTACTTCTAGTAGTAGTGGTTCGCCTGCCAGAAGTTCCACGCGTCGCACGGGCTGCCGTAGCGGTCGTTCATGTAGCCGAGGCCCCACTTGATCTGGGTGGCCGGGTTGGTCGCCCAGTCGGCTCCGGCCGAGGCCATCTTGGAACCGGGGAGCGCCTGCATCAGGCCGAAGGCGTCGGAGGTGGGGTTGTCGGCCTGGTAGTTCCAGCTGGACTCGTGGTCCACGATGGTGCTGAAGCACTGGAACTGGTCCGCCGGCACGATCTGCCGGGCCATCGCCTGCACTTCGGCGATGGTGTAGGACGACTGGACAGCGAAGCTGGACGCGTCACGGGTGGCGGAGCGGCTGGCGGCGGCCTTGGCCTCGGCGCGCTCCTTGGCCTCCTGCTCGGCCTTCTCGGCCGCTTCCTGCTTCTTCGCGACCGCGGTCTCGGCGGCGGCCTTGCGGGCGGCCTCCTCCGCGTCCTTCTTCGCGCTGGCGTCCGCCGCGATGGCCATCGTCTCGGCCTGCTGCGTCAGGGACGCGGTCTGCACCTGGGCCTGCTGGCCCGCGGGGATGTCCGCGAGCAGCGTGGTGCCGCTTGCCGTCGCTTCGGCGTCGTTGTTCTGCGCGACGCTGCCCGAGGCAACACCGACGACGCTTCCGACAGCGGTGACCGCCGTGGCCGAGGCCACTGCGAATCCCCGGACCGACATCCGGCTCACACGGTTTCCTTCCAGCATCGCCCGCTTCGGTGACCCTCGCGGACGCAATCGTGCCCCTTGCCACTGGCCTCCCCCACTACTGGTCACGGGAGGCACGGGCCCGGTGGGCAACTCCTGCGGAAGGAGCGCCGCGTGGTGCTCGGGCGGCATACGACGACGCTATGGAGTTAAAACTGAGGCGCCGTACCTCCCCCACTGCCTTAAGGGCGTGGGCGGCACCCCCAGGGGCACAGCTGTGTCGTATGCGGGGCCTGACAGGAGTGAGACTCTGCCGTAACACGGCGGCGCAAGGCAATTCTCCGTTGCGTGTGAAAGCTCACATCTCGTTTGGCCCCAGGGAATCCCGGAAATCCCCACACACGCCGACGCCGCCCGGCTAGGCTCTACGCCTTTCCGGACGGCGCCAACTACCGCGTAACCGACCCTTGTTGGATTCCGGGGGTCAGATCTGCCCGTCCTCGAGCATTTCGGTCACAAGCGCGGCGATCTGGGACCTCTCGGACCGCGTCAGGGTGACATGCGCGAACAGCGGATGCCCCTTCAGCTTTTCGACGACGGCGACCACACCGTCGTACCGACCGACCCTCAGATTGTCCCGCTGGGCGACATCGTGGGTCAGAACGACCCGCGAATTGGCCCCGATCCGCGACAGAACGGTCAGCAGGACGTTCCGCTCCAGTGACTGGGCCTCGTCCACGATGACGAACGCGTCGTGCAGCGAGCGGCCCCGGATGTGGGTGAGCGGCAGGACCTCCAGCATGCCGCGCGCGGTGACCTCCTCGATGACCTCCCGGCTCGTGACCGCCGACAGGGTGTCGAACACGGCCTGCGCCCAGGGGCTCATCTTCTCCGCCTCGGAGCCGGGCAGATAGCCGAGCTCCTGGCCGCCCACCGCGTACAGCGGACGGAAGACCATCACCTTCTGGTGCTGACGGCGCTCCAGCACCGCCTCCAGGCCCGCGCACAGGGCCAGCGCCGACTTGCCGGTGCCGGCCCGGCCGCCCATGGACACGATCCCGACGTCCGGGTCGAGCAGCAGGTCGAGCGCGATGCGCTGCTCGGCGCTGCGGCCCTTGATGCCGAACGCCTCCCGGTCGCCGCGCACCAGCCGGACGCTGCCGTCGGCCGTGACCCGGCCGAGCGCCTTGCCGCGCTCCGACTGGATGGTCAGCCCGGTGTGCACGGGCAGGCCGGCGGCTTCGGGCACATACACGTGCCCCTCCTCGAAGAGGATGTCCACCTGCTCGCCGGGCAGGGTCAGTTCGGACATTCCGGTCCAGCCGGAGGAGTCCGTGATGGCGAGCTCCGCCCGGTACTCCTCGGCGAGGAGGCCCACGGAGGACGCCTTGATCCTGAGCGGGAGGTCCTTCGACACCACGGTGACGTCGAACCCCTCGGCCTGCAGATTGCGGGCGACCGCGAGGATGCGGGAGTCGTTGTCCCCCAGGCGGTAGCCGCTGGGCAGCACGCTGGGGTCCGAGTGGTTGAGCTCGACCCGCAGGGTCCCGCCGACGTCCCCGGTCGGAATGGGGGCGTCGAGACGGCCGTACCGCACCCGGTAGTCGTCCAGCAGGCGCAGTGCCTGGCGGGCGAAGTAGCCGAGTTCGGGGTGGTTCCGCTTGGCCTCCAGCTCGGTCACCACGACGACGGGGAGCACGACTTCGTGCTCGTCGAAGCGGGTGAGGGCGTTGGGGTCGGCCAGCAGGACGCTGGTGTCGAGAACGTAGGTGCGCCGGTCTGGCTTGTGGCGCTTTGCGCTGGTCACCACGGAAGGACGTACCCCCTCGGATGAGGTCGGGGAGCGACGAGGCGGGACTGGACCGGTCGACGGCCCGCTTGCACAGCGGGCCGGGAACCGGCCCTCCGCCGCTTCTTCCGTGCCGTGACCGCACGGTCGGGCTGGTGCAAAGGGCCTCCCGGGCGGACGGCTCTGCGCCGCCCGCTGAGATCCGACACCCGTGGTTCGGGTGTCGACCTGTCTGGCTTATGCCCTCGAACAGGCGCCGCCATGCCACGGCATATGACGGCGCGCCGGTGAACTCCGTGTGACGCGCGATGGGTGCGCGGTGGGAAAGCGGGTGCTCAGCCGCCGTAGCGCCGGTGGCGGGCGGCGTAGTCGCGCAGTGCGCGCAGGAAGTCGACCTTGCGGAAGGCCGGCCAGAACACGTCGCAGAAGTAGTACTCCGAGTGCGCGGTCTGCCAGAGCATGAATCCGGACAGCCGCTGTTCGCCGCTGGTGCGGATGACGAGGTCCGGGTCGGGCTGGGCGCGGGTGTAGAGGTGACGCCCGATCATGTCGATGTCGACGGCCTCGGCGAGCTCGTCCATCGAGGTGCCCCGTTCCTGGGCGTCCAGCAGCATGGACCGTACGGCGTCGGCGATCTCCTGGCGGCCGCCGTAGCCGATGGCGACGTTGACCACTATCCCTTTGACGTCCGCGGTCGCCTGTTCGGCCTCCTTGAGGGTGGTCTGCATCCCCGAGGGCAGGAGATCGCGCGTGCCGACGTGGTGGACCCGCCAGCGTCCGTCGGCGGCAAGGGTGCGGACCACGTCCTCGATGATGCCGAGGAGGGGGACGAGTTCGTCCTTGGGCCGGTCGAAGTTGTCCGTCGACAGCAGCCAGAGGGTGACGACCTCGACGTCCGCCTCGCTGCACCAGCCCAGGAACTCGCCGATCTTGTCCGCGCCGGCCCGGTGGCCGTGGACGGTACTGGAACCCGAGGCCTTCGCCCAGCGGCGGTTGCCGTCCATGATGACGCCGATGTGCCCCGGCACCTGAGCGGTGTCCAGGTGGCCTTCCACCCGGCGTGCGTACAGCCTGACCAGCAGGCCACGCAGCTTGTCGCGCAGGTTCACGTGATCGTCAGCCCCTCCGTACGGATCGGACAGGCTCGGCGCTCCCCGCCGCCTCACGCGGCAAGCGGCCCGGTCTCGGCCGCGGGCGGCCCCTGTCCGTTGGCGGTCCCCGAAGGCGAAGCCTACCCCCGCGGGGGCAGGGGTCCTCAACGTCCGGGGCGGGGGTGGCCGTCGGGCGTACGGGGGCCGAGGGGGTTTGCCGGGTGCCGCCGCGCCCACCCGTGCCGCCCCAGCGGCACGATTGCCCGCGGCTGGGCGGGTTGCTGCGTGCGGCTGGGCGGGGCCCCGGTTCGGGGCAAGAAAAAACGGGCCGGTCCGTGGGGGGGGGATACGGACCGGCCCGAGGGGGGGTTTCCACCATAACCCTTCGTAAGTGATGCTGCGTACATTGGCGCGACACAACTACTCTCCGAAGTCGCCCGGCGACGCGCAGAGGGGCACGGAAGGCATCATTCCGGGGTTCGAGGTGGCCGAAAACCGGCTGAATCGCGTGAAAAGCGTGCGGTGAGGGGGCTCTGTGCCGGATGGGACACCTGCCGCCGACCGGGTGACCGCACTTTCGGCCTTCCCTCCGACGGACGACCCGGGCAGGGTCACCGGGTTGACCCGGGAGGGTGCGAGGAGACGTGAATCGGGGCACCGCGCAGCCCCCTCCACCGCGCGGTACCGCCATCCCGCGCAGCTTTGCTGACGCGAATCAACTTGGTCCGAACCTATGCGACGGCCCGCTCCGGAGACCAGCCGCATCCGATAACGATGCGGAAACTCACACCTGTCCGGAGCGGGCGCCCGTGCCCTTGCGGGCGTGGAAGAGATGCCGGGTGCTGTGGGCCACGAAGGGCCCCTCGGCTGCGATCCGTTCGTGCAGGGCGCGCAGCCGCGGCAGATACGCGTCGACGGTGAACCCGGGGACCATCCAGATCACCTTGCGCAGGAAGTGGACGACGGCGGCGATGTCGTAGAACTCGATGCGCAGCCGTTCGGCCCGCAGGTCGACGATCTCCAGTCCGGCGGCCTCGGCCGCGCGCCGTTCACGGTCCGGGTGCCGCGCGTCGCGCCGCTCGTCCGGCTGGGGGCCGAGGAAGTACTCGACGAGTTCGTGGACGCTGCCGGGTCCGACGTGCTGGGCGAAGTACACGCCGCCGTCGGCGAGCACCCGCGCGATCTCCTGCCACCGGGCCTCCACGGGATGCCGGCTGACGACGAGGTCGAAGGCGCCGTCCGCGAAGGGCAGGGACGCGTCCTCGGGCGAGGCGACGACGGCGACACCGCGCGGCCGGAGTACGGCCGTGGCCTTGGCGACGTTGGGCGGCCAGCCCTCGGTGGCGACGGCGAGCCCGGGCCGCCGGGGAGCGTGGGCGAGGGCGAAGTCCAGCACCTCCCCTCCCCCGGTCTGGATGTCGAGTACGGCCTCGGCCGCGCCCAGCCGGGCGGCCACCGCCGTGGCGTACCCCCAGGAGGGCCGGGCCTCGCTCGCCCGCCCCTCGAACCAGGAGAAGTCCCACCCCTCGGTGGGCACGGAGGCGCCCTCCTCGACGAGGTCCTCGAAGGTCCGCCCGCTCGCCTTGTCGGTCATGCACCGATCATGCCGGGAGCGGCCGCGTGCTGTCTTCTCCGTTATGACGGCACCAGTGGGCGCACTTCCTCCGCCACGAACCGCACGAAGCCCTCCGGGTCGGGTTCGTCACCGGTCGGCTGAAGGACGACGGAGTCCGCCCCGGCTTCGGCAAGCCGCTGTACGGCCTTGGCGACGGCCTCCGCGTCCCCGGCGACCCCGATCTCCGGTTCCCCGCCGACGCCCTCGGCGACCAGTTCGGCGCGCAGCCGCGCGGCCGCGCCGGGCCCGGTGGCGGCGAGGAGGTAGACGACGGTTCGGTGGGGTTCGGCGGTACGTCCCGCGGCGGCGCGCCCCTCCTCGACGAGCCGGCGCGCCTGTCGCACGCCCTCGGGTGAGGTGTTGGCGGTGAGGACGGTCCCGTCGGCGGCCTCACCGGTGAGCCGCACGGTCCTGGGTCCGGTGCCGCCGGCCAGCACCTGCACCGGTTCCTGCGGCGGCCAGTCGAGGGCGACGTCGTCGAGCCGGACGTACCGCCCCTCGGTGGTGACGCGCTCACCACGCAACAGGGCCCGCAGCGCGGCGAGATGCTCGCGCAGCAGGGTCAGCGGCGATTCGGCCCGCGCCCCGACCTGCCCCATCCAGTCCTGTACGCCGTGCCCCACGGCGAGGATCGGGCGCCCCGGGAACATCCGGTACAGCCCGGCGGCCTCCATGCCCGTGACCGCCACGTTCCGCAGCGGCACGGGCAGCAGCCCGACGCCCACCCGCACCCGCTCGGTCCACGCCAGCGCGGCGGCGGCCGTGGAGATCCCGCCTTCCCGGAAACAGTCCTCCCACAGCCAGAGTTCCTCGAGCCCGCTGTCATCGGCGAGCCGGGCGACGGAACGGAGCCGCTCGGGAGCGAGCTGGGGGCGGAAGACTGCGCCGAGTGTGGTCATGCGGGGTTCCTACCCACGTACGGCCACGGGCTCAAACGGGCCGGACGGGTCAGCGGTTGATGGCCTGGATCTCCTGGACCGTGACGTCCTGGGTCGCGCCGAACTGGCCGTCCGGGAGGTCGCCGCCCGCGCCTCCGGAGCCGGTCCAGTGGATCTCCCACGTGACCGTCGCCTGGAGGGGGAACGTGCCCTCGCCCGAGGAGCGCAGGTACTTCACGCCGCACGGCGGGGTCCGGTCCGCGTTGCCCTTCTCGTACTTCTCGCCGATCCGGCCGTCGTTGATCTCGCACACGCCGGACGCCGGATAGGTCTCCGCGTCGGGGGTGCCCGCCTTGATCTCCAGGGAGACCGGTTCCGCCGTGGCCGTCGCGTTCATACCCAGCACCGGGACGGACGCGGTGACCGACACCGGCTTGAACTCCGCGCCGTCCAGCCACGCCCACGTCGGAAGGTTCACCTTGGTCTCCTCGGCGGGGGCCAGCGTCACCTCCGTACCCGGAACACGGATCTGGGCGTAGGCGAGTTCGGCGAGGATCTCGGGGGTGACGGCGTTCTCCACGTCGGCGGGCGGGGCGTCGCCCGTGTCCACCCAGAAGTAGTCCTTCGTGCAGGAGTCCCAGCCCGGCGGGAAGCTCCGGTCGACGTACGACCCCCACCAGTAGCCCTTGCCGGACTTGTCCTTGTTGAAGCCCTTCTTCTCGTCGTCCGCGTCGTACTTCTCCCGCTGCTTGGCGTCCCACTCGTATCCCGTGGAGCCGGCTTCCCAGATCGGCTCCAGGTAGTTCTGCAGCTGCTCGGGGGTGAACATGGGGGCGTACCAGCAGGGGGGAGGACTCCAGGAGGTGGAGGAGGCCAGGGCGCCGGCCTTGTCACCGGTGCCGTTCTTGGAGTAGTCGAATTTGACGCCGCCCACTTGGACGGAGAGGTTGCCCTTGTCGTCGGCGTTGGCGGTCTGTTGCTTGTCGCCGTTGTTTCCGTACTTGTCCCGGCCGGCGTACGCCGCTTGGGACAAGAGGGCGGAAACACACACGGTAGCCAGAACCGTCGCCGCCGCCCGCCGAACGTTCCTTACGGCTGGCATTCGTCGGCCCCCCTCTCGGACACGATGTTGGTGGTCTGCCAGACGCCGTCGGCGTTCCTCTTGAGCGCGGTGTTGTACAGCACGTAACTGTCCGAGGTGGCCGCCGACTTGTCGACCTTGCCGGTCTTCTTGCTCTTGATGAACGACTTGCTCTCGTCGGAGCAGTACGTGACATAGGCCTTGTCGGCGCCGTCCAGCGTCGCCTTGCGGTTGAAGTACCGCGTCACGCCCGTCCACGTGTCGTTGCCGTCGATATAGCGCTGCGCGTAGGTGATCGAGGATTCCAGGGCTTTCTCCGTGTTGTAGAAGCCGAGCGCCTTGGTGTCCGTACTGCCCTGGAAAATCGCCTCGTCGACGGCATTGACGCCGAGAGCGTTGTCGGCGAGAACGGCGTCCTTCACCGGATCGCCTGTCTTGTCGCCCTCGAAGACGTTCTTCGCGTCGGAAGGGAACGTGATCTTCGGGCGTCCCCCGGAGTCCGGGGCGTCGGCGCTCGGGGACGCCGACTTCTCACCCCCCGTGTCCGCTCCCGCGATCTTGTCGTTGTCCTTGTCCTTGGACGGGCTGTCGTCGCTACCGCACGCGGACAGCGTCAGGGCCGCGGTGGCGGTCAGCGCGAGCGCTGCGAGCAGGGTGGGGCGGCGGTTCACAGTCGGCTCCCGGGAGGGCGAGGCTTCTCTTCAGCGAATCCAAAGCTATCGGCTGGGTGAGTACAGGCACCAGAGTGGCTGGGGTCAACTGAGCGGGCGGTCCGTGATGAGGGCCGTGAGGATCATCGGGGCGTCCCCGTCGGACTGGTTGAGGGAGAGCGCGGTCCAACGGCCGGACGGCGAGGGGCCCCAGACTTTCAGGTCCCCGAGACAGTCCTTGGCCAGGAGGGTGCGGAAGGGTTCCGGGCGGGCAACTCCCGTCGGGCGCATGACCAGTGTGCGGTGCGGGCCGAAGCGGGCGTCCAGATGCGCCGCCAGTGCCGTCAGGTGCATCTCCGCCCTCTCCTCCGCCTCGTTCCATTCGCGGCCGTACACGCCCGTGAGGGCTTCGCTCTCCCAGACGGGGAGGAGCAGGAACCCCTCACCGTGCGTCGACGCCCATGCGCCGGTCCCCGGTTCCCCCTGATCGGTTGTCGGTCCGGAAGCCGGGAGTGCGGCGGACAGCGCGGACTCGACGGCGGACACCGCGCGGGGCAGGTCGAAGGGCTCGCCCTCGCGGGCGGTCACAGCGCCGGCCGGGTCATCGGCTGGGGCAGCGGCTCGAGTGCGCCCGACGCCTTCAGGGTCTGGTACGCCTTGACGACGCTCGCCGTGTCTCCGGGGGCCGCGATGGTGAAGAGGGTGCCGCCGGTGGGGAGTTCCCTGCGCTCGGGCAGCGCTTCGGACGGCGTACGGGCCACACGTCCTGCGGACAGACAGCCCACCCAGCCGACCGACGGTGTCCCGATCCTGTAGCCCGCTTCCTTCTTCAGCGCGGACGTCACCGCCCGGTCGCCGACGTCGCCGTGGTCCGGATCCCATGACTCCGCGACGGCCGCGAGAAGTTCGGCGTCCGGGAGGCCGGGCGCGTCGTCGGGGGACACGATCGTGGCCACCAGCGACTGGAGCAGGTACTGCGGGGTTCCGCCCGCGAGTGCGGCGAGCTCCACCTTCCAGCCGGGGGCGGCGGTGTCGGCGAGGAGGCGCAGCGAGGTGCCGTCCGCCGCCGACCAGTCGTCGGCCGCCTGGGCCGTACGCAGGGCGGCGAGCAGGGACGCTTCGTCCGGCCGGATCGTCTCGCCGGATCCGGAGGCGGGCACGGTGTGCCAGGTGCCCGTCAGCTCCGGCAGCAGCCTGGCGAACCGGTCCAGTGTCATGCTCCATCGTGCGGCGAGTTCCGCCGCCGACTCCTGCCGGGGGCCCCAGAAACCCCGCACCACGCGTCGCATGTCCCGTTCCCTCTCTCCCGCTCTCCGCCGCCCGTGTCCGGCTTCACACCCTAGGTCGTACGTGCCCCGCCGCCCCGTCAGTCGAAGGCCTCGGGGCGGCGGTCGCCCGCGATCGGTTCGGGGGTGGTGTGGACGACCTCGATGTCCAGGCCTGCGTCCTCGAACGCGTCGCGGGCCGCGTCTGCGACCTCCTCGTTGGAGAAGTGCCACTCGACGTCCTTGCCGCGTGCCGCCTCGGTCTGCCTGCGTGCCTCGGCGAGAAGCCGTTCCTTGCCCGAGGGGGTGAGTTCGGTGCGGTCGGCGCTCAGGAAGCTGTCGTAGCCGTTCTTGGCCTCCAGATAGGTCTGGCGGGAGGAGTCCCAGCCGTCGAACTCGACGTCCGGGACGTCCGGGTCGGTGTGCGGGACGACGTACTCGTGTCCGCGCTGGGTGCCGGTGATCTGTTCCTGGTAGCGCAGCCAGGACTCGTTGCGCCAGTTGGGAGCGGGGTTGCGGTCGCGGCTCGCCCAGAAGCCGTCGCCGGCGTCGGCGTCGCCGTAGGTGCGGCTGTCGAGGTCGTCGGCCCAGTCCGGCGCGTTGTAGTTGCGCGGGTCGCTGGTGTCGTTGCGCTCGGGGTCGGGGTACTGCTTCTTCTTCTCCAGCGCCTGGCGGGCGCGTTCGGGTTCCTCGGCGCGTTTGCGTTCGAGGTAGGCCTGGCGTTCGGCGGCGCGGGCCGCTTCCGCCTGTTCGCGGGCCTCCTCGTCGCAGCCGCCCTCCGCCAGGACGACGTACGGGCTGCCGGCCGCCGCGAGGACGGTGGTGCCGGTGCCGGGTCCCCCGCGCGGGCCCGTGGAGTCGTAGGGGGTGCTGCGGGGCGGTGCGGAGATGGTGCAGCCGGTGCGGCGGGCGGCGTCCTCGGCCTCGTCCGCCGACTCGTCGGCGCGGCGGGCGGCGTCCTTCACCGCGTCGAGGTCGCCGGCCTCGGCGGCACGCCGGGCGTCCTGGGCGGCCTCGGTGGCGTCGTCGACGACCCGGCTGAGCCGGCCGAGCGAGCCGACCTTCTCGGCGATCTTCGCCTCGCCGTAGCCGGGGATGAAGAGGGAGCCGATGTTCCAGATGACGGTGGTGACGGCGCGCGTCTCGTTGCCGTCGTCCCACTGGTCCACGACGTCGTCGCCGATGAAGGAGTCGAACAGGACCGTGCCGCCGGTGCCGAGGGAGGATCCGCCCCAGCCGAGGATCGCGCCCAGGTAGTCGCCGTCGTCCCACATGCCGCGGGCGTCGGCGGAGTCGTCCCACCACTGGGCGCCGAGGGAACTGCCGTAGTCCATCAGGCCGTTCCACGTGTCGACGGGGCTGGTGACGACGTCCCAGATGCCGGTGACGTCGCCCCAGACACCGTCGACGAAGAGGCCGCCGCCCACCTGGCCGATCTGGTCGCCGGCGCAGCCGAAGAAGGCACCGAAGCCGGAGAAACAGCCCTCGCCCTCGTCCTCCTGGCTCCCTTCGCCCTCCTCCTCGTTTCCGGTGGTCGGGTCCTCGTACGGCGGCTCGTCGATCTCGTCCTCGGCGGCCACCGGGTGCACCACGGAGGGGTCGCCCCCGGTCGCAGGGGGTGTGTCGCGACGGCTGGGGTCCGGGTCGGCGTCGCTGTCACCGCCCTCCGCCGTCACCGGGCCGCCGTCGCCCCCGCCGGGTGCCAGGCAGGCCGTGCCGGTGACGCGGCAGACCTGGGCCTGGATGCCGGTGAGGATCCGCGGGCCCAGCCCGCTGACCAGCAGCGCGGCGATGATCGCGGCGACGACCGCGACCAGTCCCGCGTACTCCACCGCCGTCTGGCCGTCGTCCCGGCGCCATCGGATCATCCGGGGCAGGGAGAAGGGGCGCCGCTCGGGCCGGTCGAGGTGCGCGAGGCGATACCACTCGCGGCTCTCCGGGCGGGTCAGGAGGCAGAGGATCAGCAGGGGGAGGAGGAGCTGGGTGAGACCGCGGGCCGATCCGTCGGCGAGGTTGGACAGGGAGCCGAGGATCAGCCATGCCTGTACGGCGATGAGCGCGAGCCATGTCCTGGTTCCGCCCCGCCAGGTGCGCCGGGCCAGCCACCAGCCGACGACGCCGGGGGCGGCCGCGTACGCCACCTGGGCGAGCAGGGTGCCGTCGACCGCGTCGAGCGACGCCGCCGTGAGGAGCAGTCCCAGGCCACCGGCCACCGTGAGCGCGAACAGGGCGTGCACGAGCAGCATGGCCCGGGACAGCGGCCGGGGCAGGCCCCTCCCGTACCCGGGTGCGCCCCGCGCCACCCCCGACTCCGTTCCTCCCCCGTGCGAGGCCATGGCCGCCCTCCTCAAGTCCCCCGGTTCTGGGCCGTGTCTTGTGCACGACACGGCCCGAGAGTAGGGAGAGGGCGCTTTCGGGGGATGGGCCCGTGGGCCCAAACCGGCGCCCAACGGCCGTCCGGGTGACGGGCGTTGTCAGTCGGGCGCATTAGTGTCCTGATCACAGTCGCCCGGAGCGTGGCGGCCGCAACCGACGTACCGCCACATCTTGGAGCAGCCATGGGATTTGAGGCCACCTACGCCGACTTCTCCGTCGAACCGAGCCGGCTGGCGAACGCCGACGTCCGGTTCCACGGGGCCCGGTTCGCCGGGTCGCACGTGGCGCTGAGCGCGGGCGGGAGTGTGGCGCTGGAGTTCGAGGTGGCGGACCCGGAGGACGTCCCCCAGGTGACGCTCACGGTCACGGCCCTCGTCTCCAAGCTGGGCTCCGACCTCGGGTACGCGCCGATGAGCGTGCTGGTGCAGGGGGAGACGGTGGCCGAGGACCTCACCGTGCCCGGAGGCGGCGACCTTCCCCAGGACAACGTCTTCGCGGTGCCCGGCCGTCTGCTGAAGCCCGGCACCAACACGCTGGAGATACGCTCCTCGGACAAGTCCGGCAGCATGCTCTGGCTGTACCGGATCACCCTGGACCCGGTGGGGGAGCGCGGCCGCTCCGAGCGCGCGCGGACCGCGGAGGCGGCCCGGGACTCGGTCTTCACCTACGACACGGAGCTCCGCCCGGCCCACGCCTCCTCGGCGCGCTGGCAGGCCGCGCCCCGGCTGCTCTTCCACATCGACCGGGACGAGCGGTCCCTGCCCGCGCAGCTCGGCTGGCGGGGCGAGGACGGGGCCGAGTCCGCCATCAGCTTCCAGTCCGCCATGTCCGACTTCCACGGTGTGCACCGCGCCGCGGACGGTACGGCGTACGAGTACCGGGGCCGGCTCGCCGACCGTCGGCCGTACTCGGACGACACCGAGAACCTGTCCGCGTCCGTCCTGCACCGCTTCCACACGGAGGAGGGGTGGGGCGGCAGTTGGCACACCTCCCACGAGCTGCGGCTGCTCGTCGACGACGGTGGGGCGTCCGTCGAGCGGGTGACCTGGCGCGACCAGCGGGGCAACTCCGGTGTGGTGGCACTGCACGCCGCCTCCTCCGAGGTCGAGGTGACCGGCGTCGAGGCGAGCGACGAGTTCGACGACGGGGGCGAGGGCGCGGACAACCTCCTGGAGGACCGGCGCAGCAAGTGGCTGACGTTCGACGAGACCGCTCATCTCGACTTCACCCTCGCCCGCCCCACCGCCGTCGCCTCGTACTCCCTGACCTCGGCGAACGACTTCGACGACCGCGACCCCCGTGACTGGACCCTCCTCGGCTCCCAGGACGGCCGCGCGTGGACGCCGCTGGACACACGCAGCGGTGAGAGGTTCCCGGAGCGGTTCCAGACCCGGGAGTTCCACCTCCGCTCCAACGCGCGGGCCTACCGCCACTACCGTCTCGACATCACCCGCAACGCGGGCGGCTCCGAGGTCCAGCTCGCCCGGGTCCGCTTCGCCGAGGCACCCGCGGGTCAGGCGTTCACCGGCTACTACCAGCGCTGGAACGAGGGCCCGATCGGCTACCGCGGCACCCCGGTCGCCGCCGTGTCGTCGGCCGTCCCCACGGCTCCCCGCGTCGCCTCGGAACTCCAGGCGGCCGTGGCGAGCCTGTCCGAGACCGCCCAGGCACTGGCCGCGCTGGCCGCACAACTCCGCAAGCACTGACGTCCGCGATACGGTCGGGGGGTCGCGGGGAGGGGTGGTCGGGAATGGGTCGCTGGCCGGACGGACACGGGGAGTTGACCATCTGGCCGGAGGGGAACCCGCCGGCCGTCATCCCCCTGGAGATCGCCACCTCCTACCGGGCCCGCACGAGGGGCCTGCTGGGCCGGGACTCCCTCTCCGGGGCCCTGCTCCTCTCCCCCGCCAGCAGCATCCACACCTTCCGTATGCGCATCCCGATCGACGTGGCCTACCTCGACCGCCGCCTCCACGTCATCGCCGTACGCACCATGCCCCCGGGACGCCTGGGCCTGCCCCGGTGGCGTGCACGGCATGTACTGGAGGCGGAGGCGGGGGCGATGGAGGGGTGGGGGCTGCGGGTGGGGTCCCGGGTGGAAGTGACCCCTTCGAGTGGGCCGGGCCGCCGCTGTTAGCCGAACGCGCCGACCGGGAACGGATCCCGATCGGCACGTCGCGGACCGCAGGCGCGGGCTGTCAGCCGAGGTGCCGGGTGAAGAACCGCAGTGTGCTGTCCAGTTCGAATCCCGGGATCTCCCCGTGCTTGCCGGGGTTGGCGTGCAGGGTCTTCTCGGCCGAGGCCAACGCGTCGAACAGCGCCAGGCCGTCGGCCCGCGGGACCCGCTCATCGTCCCACTGCACCAGGAACTCCACCGGGACCGTGATCCGCGCGGCGGCCTCCGCCGATGCGAGCGCCCCGCCCAGGCCCAGCACCGCCGCGCGGACCCGGGGTTCGTCGGCGACGAACGGAACACCGAGTCCGCACCCCAACGACACTCCCCAATAGCCCACCGGACCGGCACCGACGTGGTCGAGCTCCTGGACCGCGTCCAGAACCGTCCGCCATTCCGGGACGGTCCGGCGAGCCACGAGCGCCTGGAAACCGGCGATCAGCGGGGCCAGTTCCTCCCCGGCAGCCACGCGAGCCTGGTTCTCGGTCGCGATCCGGTTGAACTCCTCATCCATCGGTCGGTCGCCATGGCCGGGCACGTCCACCGCCGTGACCGCGAAACCGCACTCGGCCACGAAGCGGCGCGCACGGGCCAGGATGCCGGGGTCCTTCTTGTGCCGGCCGCCGCCGTGTCCCATCAGGATGAGGGGCCGAGTACCGGCGGCACCTGCCGGCGTCCACAGCACGCCGGGAATCTCGCCGAGGGTGAAGAGCTGTTCACGGACGCCGTCGGACGACGTCTCAGAGCTGAAGCGCATAGCGTTTCGAGCCTTTCGGGATGCCTTCTGCGGGCACTCCCCAGGCCATGCGAGAGAGGGAGCCCCGACCTGTCACAGCGTTGATCGGTCTCACCTCCTCGGTTCGCGGTAACGCACAGCGAGGCGGAACGTACCACGGAAGGCCCACCAACTTCGCGGAGTTTCCTAGCCCTTCCTGATCCCGTCCTCCGCTTTCCCGCCTCCTCGGATGGCGTCCCGATCCTTCGAGCCCCCGGTGATTCCGTCGGCAGTACCGAAGCCGCCGATGATCGCGCCACCGATCGCTCCGCCGCCGCCGATGATCGCGCCACCGATCGCTCCGCCGCCGCCGATGATCGCGCCACCGATCACCTCGCCGCCCCCGACGATCGCGCCGCCGATCATGCCGGCGTCGCCGATGGGGCCTTCGCCGCTTCCGTCGCCTTCCCGCAGGCCGTCCCCGGGACCGGGCCCATGACCGGCCTCGGCGCCCGGGTCCTCTCGCCCCGCGCCACCTGGCACAGGTCCGGGACCGGAACCCAGCCCCGGCTCCTCCCCGGCGGCGTCTCCTCCCCCATGGCCCCTGATCCCGCTCTCGTCGTTGCCGCTCTCGTCGTCATCGGGGAGGAAGTCGTCCAGGCCCGTACCCGACAGCGGCTCCCCGTTCAGGTCGCCGTCCACCGGCACGTCCCCGCCGTCGCCGGAGGCCGGGCAGCCCCCGCCCGCGACCGCGCAGACCGCGGAGCCGATCCCCGCGTGGATCGGGCCGCCCACGCCGCTGAAGGCGAGCGTGGCGACGACCGTCGCGACGACCGCGATCAGACCCGCGTACTCCACCGCCGTCTGCCCCTCGTCCCGGCGTCGGCGGATCGATGTACGGGTCACCGTGCGCACTTCGCTCTGGGACATGGCCGCTCCTCAACCCAACTGTGGCGTCCCGCACTTACCGGTCAGTACCACTCGATGGTAGGAAGCGCTTACGGCCGTGGCATGGGCCCGTGGACCCAAATCGGCGCACACCCCCGCACGACGGGCCATCCGCCGCTCTCGGGTCAGTTCGCCGTGCGGGGGAAGGTGATCTCGACCCTGCGGTTCTTCTTGCGGCCGGCCTCGGTGGAGTTGTCGGCGATCGGGAACTGCTCGCCGTATCCGCGTACCTCGTAGGTGATGTTCGCGTCGCTCAGCTCCTGGCCCAGGACGGCCTGTACGGCGTTGGCGCGCTGGCGGGACAGTACGTCGCCGTGGGCGGACGAGCCCAGGTTGTCGGTGAAGCCGAAGACGCGGACCTTCGACGCGTTCTGCGTCTTGATCTCGCCCGCGATCGCGGCGATACGGGCCTTCGCCGCCGCCCCGAGCTTCGCACTGTCCTTGCCGAACAGCACCTCCGCCTGGAGCGCGAACGTCACGTCCGCGTTCGTGTCCTCCCGGCGCTCGTCACCGCTCTTGTCCTCCACGATCGCCTTGATGTCGAGCACCTTCGGCTCGGTGAGCGTGGCGCCCTCCGGGAGCTTGAGGTCGGGGTCGTTGGGGTCGACCTCGACGGGCGCCGACGCGGACGCCTCGGTTCCCGGCGGAACGCCGGGGCCGTCGTCCGCCCGGGCCACCACCGCGCCGTACAGGTTGGCGGCGACCATGACCGTGGCGGCCGAGAGGACCAGGGCGAGGCGCGGAGGCGCCACACGGGTGGGGTTTCGCGTCATGGCGGGCCTCACCCGGAGATCTTGATCGTGCCGCTGGAGAACGTCGGCACCTGCAACGTCACGTCGGCCGTGTCGGTCGGCGGAGCGGGGAACTGCATGAACACCGGGAGGGCCTGACCCGCGTCGAGGGTGGTGAGGCCCGTCGTCGTCAGCGGGCGGCCGTCCGTGTCACGCAGCACGTAGTAGCGCTTCTTGCCCTTGGAGTCCACGAGTGTCGCCCCGCCCAGCGACTGCCCGTGCTTGACGACCTCGGTCTCGTCCCCGCTCGTCTGGGCCGGGATGGCCACCGCTTCCGCGCCGTCGTTCTTGAGGTTCCCGCTCACGGTGACGAAGCCGCCGGAATCCCGTGCGGCAGAGGTGATCTGGAGCAGCAGCCCGTCCGTGCCCTTGAGCTCGGCCAGCGGAGTCTCCTCCTGCCCCTCCTGAGCACTCGGCTGCGATCCGCCGTCCCCGGAAGCGGATGCCGAGGGCTTCGGCTTCTCGTCGTCGCCACCACCGCCGCCGCAGCCCGCCATACCGAGAGCCAGGCCGGCCACCGCGGTCAACGCGACCATCCCCCTGCGGGCCTTCGCAGTGATCCGCATACTCATCGCTCCGCTTCCTTCGTCACTCGTCGTCGCTAGTCAGTCGCCAGGTGGACTTCGAACAGGTCCTCGGGCTCGGGAAGGAGTTCGTCCGGTCCGTCGGGGTCCAGCTTCCATCGCTCGCCGTCACAGGTGAGCAGGGGCAGTACGTCTTCATCTTCTTCGGCGTCCTCGGCCGGGAGCTGGAAGGTGCAACGGGGTTCGATCACGGCGGTGGCGGACGCGTGGGACTTCCGTGTCTCCGTGCCGGGAACGACGGATTCCCCTACGGGTCTGTTGGCCTGGACGACGACTCGGTACCTGAGAAGGCCCTCGGGGTCACAGTCGCGCACGGCGGCGTCGTTCCGCGCGGCGAGCTCGTACGCCCGCCCGCAGGTCGAACCGATGCCGTCGACGTTGCCGTTGAAGATGGCCAGCCACTTCTCCGGGTCGAGCAGGTCCTGAGCCCACCGGTCCGCGAGTGCGTCCCGGGTGTCCTGCGCCGCCGCGAGCGCCGCCGCGTCGGCGGCGGTCTGCGCGCCGTTCCGGTTCACCGCTGCCTGGCCGACCGCGAAGTACGCGAGCGCGAGAAAAAGCAGGCCCCCCACCACCGTGATGTAGATGGGGAAGGCCTGCCCTGCGTCGCCGTACCGGCGGGATCGCGTCAAGGAGCGACCTTGGCGATCTGTGCGTTGATCTTGGTGAGGATCGTCTGACCGATGCTCGTGCCGGTGATCGCGAGCACGATCAGCACGACCACCGCGATGATCCCCAGGTACTCGACCGCGGTCTGCCCCTTGTCGGCGTTGCGGCGCCGCAGGGCCTCGACGGTCGTGTCCCTCCAGCCGTTCACGCGGACCTTGGTCGCGACGGCGGTCTTCATCATCAGGTCGCTCATGGTGTTCCCCTCCGGCTGACGCAACAGCGGCCTGGTTCACGGGACCGCTTTCGACCTCTGCAACGTAGGGGTGGGAGCCCTGTCCCGCCGAGGGCCCCAGGGCCCAGTCCCGGGCCCAAAGACGGGCCCATGTCCTCGTCCTCGCCGCAGTCACCGGAGGTCACCCCGTCCCTCGGTGCGAGCCCTGTGCCGTGCCCAGCCACTTCGCCGCGGCCTCGGAACGGCTCGTGCTGTGAAGCTTGGCGAAGATGCGGTTGATGTGGTTCTTGACCGTCTTCTCGCTGATGAAGCACGTGGCGGCGATCTGCTGGTTGGTCATGCCGGATGCGATGAGGTCCATGATCTCCGCCTCCCTCGCACTGAGTTGGAACGCCGACCGGTCGGGGGCGGCCGGACGGCCACCTGTCCACCCAGACGACGATCGTGCCATATCCGGTTGCAGTTGCGAAAGGTTTTCCGCAGAAGTAGACGAGGATGGGATGTGCGATACGTCGACTCCGTTTGCACCGGGCTTAGTTGGGTGGCTCGCACCCAGTCCCTCCGGCAGCACTCCGGTCGGTCGCGGGTTCTCCCGCAGTTGCGAGAGCAACGCCCCTGCTGCCGTGGGGGTGAAGTGGGGCCTGCCCTGTCCGATGTCTCGGATCGCCGCGACCAGTTGGTCCGCCGTGAACTCGCCGTGGACCAGGTAGCCGCCCGCTCCCCTGCGCAGGGCCTCCTGGACGATCTCCGACTCCCTGCTGTACGTCAGCATCACCACCGGAGCGATCCGTACCAGGTACGGAAGTGCCGAGATGCCGTCCACACCGGGCATACGGACGTCCAGCAGGACCACGTCGGGGCGGTGGGCGTGGGCCGCCTCGTAAGCCGCGCGGCCGTCGGCCGCCTCCGCCACGACCGTGATGTCCTCCCGACCGGTGAGAAGGGCGGTCAGGCCGGCGCGGACCACCGGGTTGTCGTCGGCCACCACGACCCGCAGCGGGGCCGGGGGCGGGACGTTCGCGAAGGGGTTCGGCGAGGTCGTCATGGGGTGGCCTCCGTGGGGGTCGTCAGGGCCGCCAGCGGGAGTTCCAGGCGGACCTCGGTGCCTCGCGTATGCCCGCCCCGGCCCACCCGGATGCGGGCTCCGACGGAGGCCGCCCGCTCGACCATGCCGATGAGGCCGAAGTGCCCCGCCCGGCGCAGTTGTTCGAGGTCGGTGCCGGGCGGGAGGCCGCTGCCGTCGTCGTACACACTGATGCGGAGCAGGTCACCGTGGACGCCGGCTTCGACGTCGACACGTGTCGGTTTCGCGTGGCGGTGGGCGTTCTCCATGGCCTCCGCGGCGATGGTCAGGAGTTGGCGGGCCACGGCGGGCGGGACGGGCGGGACCGCGTGCTCGCCGGTGGGGCGGTAGGCCGCGGGGAGTCCGGTGCGGGTGGCGAAGTCCCGGGTGCGGGCGGCCAATTCCACGAGTACGTCCGTGCCCTGGTGCGGGTCCGACTCCCTGCGCAGGTCGGCCAGGAGTTCGCGGGATTCGGCGGCGGCCCTGCGGGCCGAGCGGGCCACCAGTTCCGCCTGTTGTCTCACCAGGGACGGGTTCGGGTGCGGGGCGTTCGCGGTTCCGGTCAGGCCGTCCGCCGCCAGGGCCACTCCGTGGAGGGTCTTGGCCACCGAGTCGTGCATCTCGCGTGCCAGGCGGGCGCGTTCGGCGCTGACCGCCTCCGTGACGGCCAGGCGGGCCTGGACGGTGCCGAGGGCCTGGGTCGCCGTGCCCAGGCGGAGCATCAGGTTGCGGAGGCTGGAGCCGACCGCGCCCGCGACCACGCAGAGGCCGGGAAGGATCAGGGTCTCCGCCGGGTTCGTACGGGGGTTGTCCAGGGCCGCGTAGACGAGAAGCAGGATCAGGCCCTGGAGGGAGGCGAAGACCGCCGCGCCGCGCCAGCCGTAGATCAGGCCGGCGAGGAGGGGCGTGCAGACGCTGACGTAGGCGAGGGTGGTGTCGGGGCCGGCGGAGATGAGGAGCAGGGCTCCGAAAAGGGTGTCCGCGGCAAGGAGGGTGGGGTGGCGGAGGAGGAGGGGGCCGAAGCGTTCCCAGTCCCTGAAGAGGACGTAGGAGGCCATGAAGGTGGCCACTACGGCGAGGGCGACCAGGCGGGTGCTCCAGCCTTCGGCGGCGTTGAGGAGGGCGGAGGGGGTTGCCAGGGCGATCATCGCCAGCCTGAAGCCGAAGGCCTGCCGGCACAGGGCTTGGAGGGCGTTGATCTGGATCTGCACGTCCGGTGCGGCTGGTGCGGGTTGCGGGTGGTGCATCCGGCCTTCGGCCGGATGTGGGTTCCCACCCGCACCACCGGTGCGGGTCTCGTCGTCGGGTGCGGGTGGCCCCTGCGGGGCGCCTCCGCCGTCGGCGGCTGACCGTCCCCGGTCATGTGATGCCTCCGCCGGTTCCCAGCCCGGCGGCAGTGCCGGGGTCGCCGACGTCACCGGGATGTCCGGGGCGCCCGTCCTGGTGTGGGGTGGGAGGACCGTGCCGGTGGGCGGGGTGGTGATCTCCGACGGTTTCGCGGCGCGGCGGAACAGACCCGTGCGGTCCCTCGTCGTCGTCATCGCGCCCGCCCCCGCCCTACTCGCCCGTGACCGCGCCGAAGTCGATGCCGGAGCCGAGGATCAGGCCGGCGCCGAGGAGGATCATCGTGGCCGGGACCATGAACGTGGTGATCATCATGGTGGCCTTGGGCACCGCGCGGGCCGCCTTCCGGCGGGCGTTCTGCGCATCCGTACGGCGCATGTCCTTGGCCAGGGACACCAGCGTCTCCACGATCGGCGCACCCAGCTCCTCACCCTGCTGCAGCGCCGACACGAACATCGCCACCTGCTCCGAGTCGTTGCGCCGGCGCAGCTCCGTGAACGCCTGCCTGCGGCTCATGCCCAGGTCCATCTGGCGCAGCGTGATGCGGAGTTCGTCCGCCCACGGGCCCTCGTACTTCTGCGACACCCGGTCCAGGGCCTGCCGGAAGCCCAGACCCGCGCTCACCACCACCGCCAGCACGTCCAGGAAGTCCGGCAGCGTCCGCTCGATGACGTCCCGGCGGACGCGGATCGCCGACCAGATGCCGACCTCCGTCCAGAACGCGCCGAAGGCGAGCAGCAGCAGGGCCATGAAAGGCTGGCCGCGCATCAGGAAGACCAGGCAGCCCACGACGCCCAGGAAGCCGTACACCGCGCGCCGGGCCGCGTAACGGTCGATGGTGAGCCCGCCGGGGTTGCTCGCCAGGTCGATCTTGCGGCGGTACTTGGCGACCTGCTTGGGTCCCATGATCCGCAGCACGGCGGGCGCGTACCGCATGCCCATGCGGTCGACGAGGGAGTCGACCGCGCCCGTGCGGGTGGAGCCGACCTCCAGGGCGAGGGCCAGGTCGGTGGGGAGTTTCACCTCCGCCCGGTACATACGGACGCCGGCGAAGACGCCGTAGACGGCGAGGCCCGTCAGGAGGGCCAGCAGCAGTGCCATGTCGGTCGGCCTCCTTCGCTCAGACGTCGATACGGGACAGGCGGCGGATGAGGAAGAAGCCGACGGCATAGAGGCCGAACGCGGTGATCACCGCGAGCTGACCGGCCGGGGAACCGGTCATCCGGTCCAGGGCGCCGTCCTTCACGCCGTTCATGAGGAACAACGCGCCGACGCCCAGCACCGGCACGGCGTACGACGTCATGCTGACCTGCGAGAGCTGTGTACGGACCTCCCGCCGGGTCTCCTTCCGCTCCTCCAGCGTCTCCGTGAGGTTCCGCAGCGCGCTCACCACCTGTCCGCCCGCCCGGTTGGAGAGCACCAGGGTGGTGACCAGGACGACGAGTTCGCGGGACGGGAGACGGTCGGCGAGTTCGCCGAGGGCGTCGTCCATGGACGCGCCGACCGCCAGCTGGTTCGCCACCTTGGACAGTTCCTCGCCCGCCGGGGCCTCCAGCTCCTCCGCCGCCATGCCGATGGCGGTACGGAGGGCGAGGCCGGCCTGGGTGGCGTTGGCGAGGATGCGGGACAGTTCCGGGAGCTGGTTGATGAACTTCTCGATGCGTTTCTGCCGCTGCCAGTTGAGGAACTGCAGTGCCGCCCAGATGCCGAGCAGTCCGGCGATCGGGCCGAAGAAGGGGGCGAGGGTGGCCTGGCCGATGAGCCACAGGCCGGCGACGGTGGCGAGCATGTAGACGAGGAACTCGCCCGGGGTGATGTCCAGTCCGGTGGCAGCCAGCCGCAGTTCGAGTTTCCTGCCGGGTTCGGTGCGGCGCAGGCGGCGGTCCAGGGTGGGGAAGTGACGCCGGCGGCCGGTGACGGGGATCTGACCGGTGGCCGACAGCCGGTCCACCAGTGCCTGCCGCTGTGCCCTGCCGGTGGCGTACGTGTGCACGCCGACGACCGCGAGGACACACGTCAGCAGCGTGATGCCGGTGGTCAGCGTGATCAGGTTCCGCAGCTCCATGGGGACTACCTGGCTTCTCGGGTGGCGAGCTGGTCGAAGGACTGGGCGACGCCGAACGCCGGGGGGACGGGCTGGCTCGCCATGTACAGGCGGTCGGCGGTGCGGCGCGGCAGGGGGTGGTGCTCGTAGGCGCCGTGGACACGGCCGTCGGCGGTCATCGGGCGGGCGTGGAAGCGGGCCACGGTGGCCAGCCGGTACGGTTCCCCGCCGTGGCTCTCCAGCAGGGCGACCTCGGTGATACGGCGGGCGCCGTCGGCGAAGCGGGTGAGCTGGACGATGACGTCGACGGCGCTGTTGATCTGGTCGTGCAGGGCGACGAAGGGGATCTCCACGTCCGACATGGAGGCGAGGGTCTGGAGGCGCATCAGCGCGTCCTCGGCGCTGTTGGCGTGGACGGTGGCGAGGGAGCCGTCATGGCCGGTCGACATGGCCTGGAGCATGTCCAGGGACTCGCCGCCGCGGACCTCACCGACGACGATGCGGTCGGGGCGCATCCGCAGGGAGTTGCGGACCAGGTCGCGGATGGTGACCTTGCCCTTGCCCTCGACGTTCGGCGGGCGCGACTCCAGACGGATGACGTGCGGCTGCTGGAGCTGGAGTTCGGCGGAGTCCTCGATGGTGATGATGCGTTCGCCCTCGGGGATCAGACCGGAGAGGGCGTTCAGCAGGGTCGTCTTCCCGGTGCCGGTCGCGCCGGACACGATGACGTTGAAGCGGGCCTGCACCAGTCCGGCCAGCAGGTACAGCATGTGCTCGTCGAGGGAGCCGAGGCCGATCAGCTCCTGGAGGGTGAAGGACCGCGGGAAGCGGCGGATGGTGAGGGTGGCGCCGGTCAGGGAGAGCGGCGGGATGATGACGTTGACGCGCTCGCCGGAGGGAAGGCGGGCGTCGACCATGGGGTTGGACTCGTCGACGCGGCGGTTGACGGTGGAGACGATGCGTTCGATCGTCTGCATCAGCTGGTCGTTGGAGGCGAAGCGGATCGGGAGTTGCTCCACTCTGCCGCCGCGCTCCACGAAGATCGCGTCGGGGCCGTTGACCATGATCTCGGTGATGGACGCGTCCTCGAGGAGCGGTTCGAGGATGCCGAGGCCCAGTGCCTCGTCGACGACCCTGCGGATCAGCTGGGAGCGCTCGGCGGTCGACAGGACCGGGCCCTCGCGGCTGATGATGTGGCCGAGGACGCGTTCCAGCCGGGCCCGGCGCTCGGCCGCGGCCAGCGAACTCATCTCGGCGAGGTCGATCTCCTCGAGGAGCTTGGCCCGGTAGGAGGCGACCAGATGGCCGTCCTCGCCCCGGCCGGCCTTCTCCTCGGGGGAGTTGATGCGTGCCCGCAGGCTCATGGGTCGCGTGCTCCTCAGTGGTCTCGCGGCATCGTGGCGGACTTCCGGACGGGGTCGAAGTTCCAGCCCGGCACGATCGAGGGGATGTCGACCGTGGCGGAGACGGTGATCTCGTCGCCTCCCGAGGAGCCCTCGCAGGAGGTGCCGTCGGCGAGCCAGGTGCTGACGGCGGCCCTGCACGTGGTGCCGTACGCCTCCCCCAGTGACGCGCTGCGCGCCCCGGCGCGGGCCGCCGTACCCGCCTGCTGGGTGGTGTAGGCGACCAGGCCGAGCTGTACGGCGGCCATGGCGACGATGAGCAGGATCGGGAGGAAGCCCAGGTACTCCAGGGCCACTTGGCCCCGGTCGCGGGGGCGGCGACGGGATGCGTACGGCATGTCAGTCCTTCTCCTCCTCGACCGCGCCCGCGTGTCCCTTCACATCGAGGGGGAGGGAGACGACGCCGGGGAAGAGGAGGGGGACGGCCAGCCGTACGTCGGCGGTGACGAAGCCGCCCGAGGTCGCGCAGTTCACGGTCGCCCCCTCCGCCCACGCTTGTGACAGCTTGTCCCGCCCCGCCGCCCGGCAGGCGCCCTGGCGGGCGTCCGGTGGCGCCGCCGTGGCCTGCCGTACGGCCTCGTCCGCAGCATTCCCCGCGAGAGTGAACGCGTACCCCACCAGGACGAGCTGCCACAGCACCACCAGGGTCACGAGGATCGTGGGAGTCATGCCGAGGAACTCGATGGTGACCTGGCCCCGGTCGCCGAGACGGCCGCGGCCTCGCGCGGGCAGTACGGCCTTCATGGTCATCCCCCCGAGTCCCTGCGCCGCCGGAAGCTCACCGACCCCCGGTCGCCACGCGGCCGGCCGGTGCGCCGGTCGCCCTGGACGGCTCTGACCAGGCCGAGTTCGCCGGCCAGACCCCACAGGGCCTGTTTCACGGCGCTCTTGTTCTCCAGTTCGTGCACGCGGCCCGCGTCCACCACGGCCTGGAGTTCCTTGAAGTGGGCCGGGATCACGGTGGCGGCGACGGCCGTGCCGGTGATCTTCCGGATGAGCGGGGGCTGGATCTCCGTGGACCGGGTGTGCCGGTTGACGACCACGGTGGTCTCCTCGGCCTTGCGGATCTGCAGCCGGTCCCACATCCGCACCGCCCGCTTGGCCCCCCGTACGGCGACGACGTCGGGCGTGGTGACCAGCAGGGCCGTGTCGGCCATCTCCACGACGGCCGCGCCGGCGCCGCCGAGCTGGGCGCCGCAGTCGATGACGACGACCTCGTACCGTGAGCGCAGCGCGCTGACGATCTGGCGGGCGGAGCGGTCGCTGACCTCCTCGCCGCGTTCGCCCTCGCCGGGGGCGAGCAGCAGGGCGAGGCCGGTGTCGTGCCGGAAGACGGCGTCGGCGAGGACGCGCGGGGAGATGTCGGTGATGGCGGCGAGGTCGACGACGGAGCGGCGGAACTGGACGTCCAGATAGGCGGCGACGTCCCCGGTCTGCAGGTCCATGTCGAGCAGTGCGGTGGTGCGGCCGGAGGCCTGGGCGGCGAGGGCGAGCTGGATCGCGGTGAGGGTGGCGCCGACGCCGCCCTTGGCGCCGCTGACGGTGACGACGGTGCCGCCGACACCGGTGAACACGTCACCGCCGGACCCGAGATGGCGTCGTACGCCGACGGACCACTGGGCGACGGCCTGGACGCGGCTGGCGAGTTCCTCGTAGCTGAGCGGGAGGGCGACCACGCCGCGGGCGCCGTAGTCCATGGCGGCCTGGAAGAGGCCGGGGCTCGGGTCGGAGGTGACGAGGATGACGCCGACGGCGGGGAAGCGCAGGGCGACCTCGCGGATCAGCTCCAGGGCCGGGACGGGTCCGATGCGTTCGTGTACGACGACGACCTCGGGCAGTTCGTCGACGGACTCGGCGGCCAGGCGCGCGAGGGTGTCGACGAGCTGGGTGGAGTCGACGACCGGGGCCACCGGCTCGGCGTCCGGGAGCTGGCTGAGCAGTGTGGTGATGGACCGGACCGCGTCCGCGTCGCCGACGGCCGGCAGGATCCTCGTGGGCATGCGGCTCTCACTTGTCCTTCGCGAGTTCGTACGTCCGCTGCGAGTCCGGTACGGCGCCGTCGGTGCCGGGCGCGACCAGGGCGAGACGGACGCGCTTCGCGAACGACTCGGCGTAGGTGATGCGCTGGGCGTCGACGGCGGACAGCGCGAAGGTGATCGGGACGGCGTCGGTGGGCTCCCGGCCGCGGTCGTTGTCGTCGGACTGGAGGGCGGTGAGCCGGCCGACGTCGAGGACCTTGGCGTTGGTCACGATGACCCTGGACTGGTCCGGCTCGCCCTCGCGTTCGCCCTCGAAGGTGGCGTAGACGTTGACCGCGGCGCCGGGTGTGATCTTGCCGGCGACACCGGTCGCCGCGTCGATCATGATGGCGACCTCCTGCTGCCCCGGCTGCAGGGCGGGCTGGTCGACGATCATGTCGCTCTGCAGCAGGGAGCCCTCGCGCAGCTTCGTCACGGCGATCTTGCCCCGGATGTCTCCGAGGTCGGTGACCGCGTTCTTGGACAGCCACCGCTCGGGCATCTCGATCTGCTCGAACTGGCCCGTGGCGAGGGGGGTGTAGGGGTCCACGTCGTTCTTCAGCCGGTACGCGGTGACCTCGGGGCCGACCTTGGACTCGACGTCGCTGATGACGGAGAGCACGCCGGCGAACGCGCCGAGGGCGCACAGGACCGACAGAAGCAGGAGTATCACGCCGCGGCGCTGACGGGAGTTCATGAACCGTGCAACCTCATCGGGGATATCGGTCGAGCGGAATCGGACGGGTCGGGGCGGGCCGTGCGGGTCAGGTGCCTCTGGTGAGGGCCGGGGTGCCCTCGGGTGCGGGCGGTACGGCGGAGCAGAACACGCAGCGGTCGCCGATGACGTCGATGCCGCACCAGTGGCAGCTGCCGCGCCGTACGGAGGTGACCAGTTGGTAGAGCACGGAGAGATCGGGCAGATAGGTGCAGAACTCGACGACCTTGCCGGTTCCCCACCAGTTGGGGGATTCGGCCGGGAGCGGGGTCTCGCGCAGTCCCTGGACGTTCCAGGCCGGGGCCAGGGTGGTGGTGACCCAGTCGGACTGGAGCTGGCCCTTGGCGACGAGCATCCAGGTGCCGAACTCGGGGCCGTCGAGGCGGGTTTCGGGGCCGAGGCGGACGAGTTGCGGCTGCGGGTGGGCGACGACGGCGAACTGGGTGCCCGGCATCCAGGACTTGGCGTGCTGCTTCAGGTCGACGGGGACGCGGTCGAGGCGGGCGACGGAGCCCAGCAGGGCCCCGGCGTGGATGTAGTGGATCAGCAGCCGGCCGGCGGAGGCGAGCACGCCGGGGCTGAGGTCGCAGGAGGCGAGCTGCCGTAACTGGCGCACCAGGACCGCGAGTCCCAGGGGCGGCAGGTCGGGGCTGAAGAGGGCTATCCGGTCGCTCTCCAGGAGGGAGCGCAGGGTGTGCAGGCGCCGCTGGACGGCGGTGGGGGCGGTCCGGGAGCCGACCACGATGACATGGCCGTGGTGCTCGAGGAGCAGTTGCAGCTCGTTCAGGACCTGTTCGAGCGGGCGGGTGTCGATGTCCCGCAGCACCACCGCGGGCAGGGTGCGTTCGTCCTGCGCCGGCAGTGCCATGTCGGCGCCGGTCACGGCAATGGCAGTTGGCACGCGCGGCTCCCCGTTCTCCCCATGCCCGACGGCCCACCGGGCGTTACTCCGATGCACCCTGGTGACTTCACTGCGTGACTACCTCAGCACTGTATCCGCGGGTCCGTGACCGGAGAACAGCGATTGAGTAGCCGAACGGCAACCGTCGATGCACAAGGTGCGCCAAAACGGGGCAGGTTGAGCATCTCGCCGGTCTCGATCAAGCCTCACGGGTGGAGGTCCTGTGCACTGCCTTGACGTCGGGCGGTGCCGTCGGGTCGGTTCACTGGTCGATTTTGGTCTGGACCTATTGACATCTGGATTGGTCTGGACCACCTTGTGCTGCACACGGTGGCCACCGTCGCTCGCTCGCATCTCCCCTCTCCCCCACCCTTCTCCCCCACCGGAGGCCTCAGTGAACCGCCCATCAGGAACACCCGGCCGAGGCAGACGCCTGTGGGCCGGAGCCGTCGTCTCCGCTCTCGCCCTCACCTTCGCCGGAGCCGGCCAGGCGTCCGCGGCGGACGTCAACAACGCGAGGAACGCCGGGTTCGAGGCGGGCCTCGGCAACTGGACCTGTTCGGCGAACAGCGGCACGACCGTCTCCTCCCCCGTGCACGCCGGCGCGGCCGCGCTGAAGGCCACGCCCGCCGGGCAGGACAACGCCCGCTGCAGCCAGACCGTCGCCGTGAAGCCCAACTCCACGTACCAGCTGAGCGGGTGGGTGCAGGGCGGCTACACCTACCTGGGCGTGACCGGCACCGGTACGACGGACGTGTCCACCTGGACCCCGGACTCCGGCGGCTGGAAGCAGCTGTCCACCGGCTTCAGCACCGGCTCCTCCACCACCTCGGTGACGGTGTACACCCACGGCTGGTACGGCCAGGCCGCCTACTACGCCGACGACATCTCGGTGTTCGGCCCCGACGGGGGCGGCGGCGGCGACCCCGAGCCGACGATCCCGGCCACCCCGGGCGGACTGACCGTCGCCGGCACGACCTCCTCCTCGGTGTCGCTCGCCTGGAACGCGGTGTCGGGAGCGACCGGTTACACCGTCTACCGCGACGGCACCAGGGTGACGGCCGTATCGGGCACGTCGGCCACCGTGACCGGGCTCGCGGCCTCGACGTCGTACTCCTTCCAGGTCGCCGCCACCAACACGAAGGGCGAGTCGCCGAAGTCGACGGCGGTGTCGGCCCGTACCAAGGAGAGCGGCGGGAACAACGGCGGTGACCTGCCCAGGCACGCGGTGACCGGCTACTGGCAGAACTTCAACAACGGCGCCGCCGTACAGAAGATCTCCGACGTGCCGGCCGCGTACGACATCATCGCGGTCGCCTTCGCCGACGCCACCGGCACTCCGGGCGCCGTCACCTTCAACCTGGACTCGGCGGGCCTGAACGGCTACACGGTCGACCGGTTCAAGGCGGACGTCCGGGCCAAGCAGGCCGCGGGCAAGAAGGTCATCATCTCGGTCGGCGGCGAGAAGGGCACCGTCTCGGTGAACGACTCCACGTCCGCGAACAACTTCGCGAACTCGGTGTACTCCGTGATGCAGGAGTACGGCTTCGACGGCGTCGACATCGACCTGGAGAACGGTCTCAACCCGACCTACATGACGCAGGCGCTGCGGTCGCTGTCCGCCAAGGCCGGCCCGTCGATGATCCTCACCATGGCCCCGCAGACCATCGACATGCAGTCCACGTCCGGCTCGTACTTCCGTACCGCGCTGAACGTGAAGGACATCCTCACCGTCGTCAACATGCAGTACTACAACAGCGGTTCGATGCTGGGCTGCGACGGCAAGGTCTACAGCCAGGGCTCGGTGGACTTCCTCACCGCGCTCGCCTGCATCCAGCTGGAGGGCGGCCTCGACGCCTCCCAGGTCGGGCTGGGTCTGCCCGCCTCGACGCGGGGCGCGGGCAGCGGCTACGTCTCCCCGTCGGTGGTGAACAACGCCCTGGACTGCCTCACCAAGGGCACCGGCTGCGGCACCTTCAAGCCGTCGCGGACCTACCCGTCGCTGCGCGGCGCGATGACCTGGTCCACGAACTGGGACGCCACGGCCGGCAACGCGTGGTCGAACGCGGTGGGCCCGCACGTGCACGCCCTGCCGTGACCGGCGGCCGCCCCCGCCCCACGGCCGCGTGGGGCGGGGGCGGTGCCCCCTGCTGGAGAGCGCAGGTCACGAGCGGGATACAGAAGTAACCGATGCGTAGGGAGCCCTCGCACGGAGTGCCCGCTGTGCGAGGATCGGCCCGTGGATGAGCTGAGACCCGACGACCCGTCACGTATCGGCCCCTACCGGCTTCTTGCCCGCCTCGGCGCGGGCGGCATGGGCGAGGTCTATCTGGCCCGCTCGGCCGGCGGCCGCACCCTCGCCGTGAAACTCGTCCGCTCCGAACTCGCGTCGGAGCCGGAGTTCCGCAGGCGCTTCGCCCAGGAGATCGCGTCCGCGCGGCGCGTCGGCGGCGAGTGGACCGCGCCCGTGCTGGACGCGGACACCGACGCCGAGTCGCCGTGGGTCGCCACCGGCTACGTACCGGGCCCCTCGCTGCACGAGGTGATCGCCGAACGGCCCGAGCCGCTGCCCGAGCGGTCGGTGCGCATCCTCGGCAACCGGCTCGCCCAGGCGCTCACCGCCATCCACGAGGCCGGCCTCGTCCACCGGGATCTCAAGCCCGCGAACATCCTGGTGACCATCGACGGGCCGCGCGTCATCGACTTCGGCATCGCCCGCGCCCTCGACGCGGTGACCGCCGACGGCAAGCTGACCCGCACCGGCGCGGTGATCGGCTCGCCCGGCTACATGTCCCCCGAGCAGGTCCGCGGCGAGCCCCTCACCGCGGCCAGCGACGTCTTCTCGCTCGGCTCCGTGCTGGCCTTCGCGGCGACCCGGCGCCAGCCGTTCAGCTCGTCGGACAGCGGGATGCACGCGGTGATGTACCGGATCGCGCAGGAGCCGCCGGACCTGTCCGGTCTGCCCGAGGGCCTCTCCGAGCTCGTACGCGACTGTCTGGCCAAGGACCCCGCCGCCCGGCCGACCCCGGCGCAGCTCGTGGAGCGTACGGCGGCGGACGCCGCGGACGCGGACACCGTGCCGTGGCTGCCGGCCGGCCTGACGGCGGAACTCGGCCGCAGGGCCGCACGGTTGCTGGACTCGGAGGCACCGGCCACCCGCGCCGTACCCCCGCCCCCCGCCGGGCCGCCGACGGTGCCGCCGATGCCCTCGGGCGGACCGCCCGCGCCCGCCGCACCGCCGCTGCCGTCGACGGCGCCGCCCTCGGCACCGCCCGCCACTCCGCCCGCGACCCCGCCGCTGCCGGTGAGCGCGCCGGTCACCCCGGAGCCGGAACCGGAACCGGAACCGGCGGCCGTGCACCCCGACCCTCCCGCCCTCGACCCCTCGCCCACACCCGCGCCGACACCGGTGGCGCCGCCCCTCGGCGTGTTCGGGGACCCGGTGCCCGTCCCCGCCCCGGCACGCCCCAGGCGGACCCGGCTGATCGTCGGCTCCGCCGTCCTGGCCGTCGCGCTGCTGGCCGGCGGCGTCACGTACGCCGCCATGAACCTGGGCGGCGACAAGGACGACGGCAAGAACACCAGCTCGGGGAGGACGGGCGGCTCCGAACAGCCCGACGACGGCACGGAAGAAGCCGCCCAGCCGGAGGAGGAAAACTCCTCTCCCCCCGGCACCGCCCCCTCCGCCACCATCGAGGGCGCGATCGCCGACGCCTATCTGGGCACCTGGCAGGGCGAGGGCAAGGACTCCGACGGCAACACCCTCTCGCTGCGCCGCATCACGATCACCCAGGGCGTCGAGGGCGAGGACGTCGCCACGACGTTCAACTCCTTCGACGACGTGCTGTGCACCGGCGCGGCCGAACTGGTCTCGTTCGACAACCTGATGGTGGTGGAGTCCCGCGCGGTCTCCAGCATCCCCGAGGACTCCTGCACCGACGGCGGCGAACAGACCCTGCGGCTGCGTGACGACGGCTCGCTCATCTGGACCAACGACGAACGCGGCGAGACCGCGATCCTGAAGCGGACCGAACTGTCCGGCACCCCCGTCCCGGCCGAGTTCCTCGGCACCTGGGAACGCGAGGCCTCCGAACCCGGCGAGAGCATGTCCCTCGTACTGGAGCAGGCGGCGCACGGCGAGGTGGTGGCCACCTGGACCGGTGACGGACCGGCGTACCACTGCGAGTGGGAGAGCGTGCTGGTGGACGCCACCAGCACGGGCGTACGGCTCGGCCCGTCGGTCGTCACGGCCGCGGAACCGAAGGACCAGTGCGAGAGCGGCAACACCGAGACGCTGCGGCTCAAGAGCACGGACCAGCTGACCGTGACGACACTCGGCGGCGAGGAGGAGCCCCCGGTGGCCTACCGGCGCGCGGACTAGAAGAACTCCGACCAGGGCTGGTCCCAGATCTGCTTGACGCACAGGACCAGGAACAGCAGGGCCGCGACGGCGAGCATGGTGTTGCTGAGCGGCCCGTTGCGCCATTCGCGGGGCGTACGGGCCGAGTTGAGCAGCCACATCAGGGTGAGCGCCAGGAACGGCATGAACGCGGCACCCAGCACGCCGTAGATGATGATCAGGCGGAAGGGCTCGTCCTGGAAGAGCAGGACGATGGGCGGGAAGGTGAGCCAGAGCAGGTAGGCGCGGAAGGCCCAGGAGCGTTCGCGGCGGCCGGAGGCCAGCTCGTCGCCGCGTGCCTGCCGCTCGCCCCGCTGCCGGGCGAGGAAGTCGGCGAACATCAGGCTCACACCGTGCCAGACGCCGATCAGGGAGGTGAAGGACGTGGCGAAGAAGCCGATCAGGAACAGTTTGCCGGTCGCCGTGCCGTACTGCTCCTCCAGGACGTCACCGAGCTGGATCAGACCCTTGTCGCCGCCCGCGATGGCGATGTTCGCGGAGTGCAGCAGTTCGGCGCCGACGAAGAGCATGGCGACGACGAAGATGCCGGTCGTCGCGTAGGCGACCCGGTTGTCCAGGCGCATGACCTTCATCCAGCCGGAGTTGGTCCAGCCCTTCGCGTTGACCCAGTAGCCGTACGCGGCCAGCGTGATGGTGCCGCCGACGCCGCCGATCAGGCCGAGGGTGTTGAGGACCGAGTCCTTCTCGTCCGGGAGGACCGGGAGCAGGCCGGCGAAGGCGTCGCCGAGGTTGGGGGTGACCCGGATCGCGAGATACACGGTCACGACGAACATGACGCCCACCAGGACGGTCATGACCTTCTCGAACACGTTGTACTTGTTGAACCAGACGAAGACCAGGCCGACGAGGCCGCAGGCGATGCCCCACCATTCGAGGTCCATCACGCCCGGGAACAGCGCCTGGAGCGGCAGCCCGCTCGACGACATCGCCGCGGCGCCGTAGACGAAGCCCCAGATGACCGCGTAGACCGCGAAGAACCAGGTCGTCCAGCGGCCGAGGCTCGCCCAGCCGTCGAAGACCGTGCGCCCGGTGGACAGATGCCACCGGCCGCACGCCTCCGCGAGGGAGATCTTCACCAGACAGCCGATGACCGCGGCCCACAGCAGGGTGTAGCCGAAGTTGCTGCCCGCGATGAGGGTGGCGACGAGATCGCCGGCGCCGACACCGGTCGCGGCGACGACGATGCCGGGACCGATGTGACGCCAACTGGACTTACGGGGTGCCGCGTCGGCCCCGACCGGTACGCCTGCGCCTGTGGTGTTGCCCGTGGTGTCCGCCATGGAGGTCAAGAAAGCGGATGACCGCCGGTCGGACAAGAGGGCGTGCGGGGATCTTCACGCCATGCACCTACTCGGTGGCGGTTTTCCCGTCGCCCTCGGCGTTCTTGTCCTCGGCGTTCTTGTCCTCGGCGCCCTTGTCCTCGGCGTCCGGCGTCTCGTCGTCCGTGGCCTCGTCGTCCGCGGCGTCCTTCGCGTCCCCGTCCGCGTCGTCCTTCGCGTCCGGCGTCTCGCCGTCCTCGAAGTACACGTCCAGGACCGCGTCCAGGGCGGTGTCCCACTCCGCGAAACTGCCGCGCGACGGGGCCTCGACCTCGATGGGGTACCAGCGGCTGTCGGGGGTGTGCACGGTGACCGTGTACCGCTTGCCGAAGCGGGCGGTCTCCGTCTCCACGGCCCCGATCTCGTCCCACCGGAACTCGCACTCCTGGTCGTCCAGACTCAGTCGTACGCCCCGGTGGTCGGCGACGATCCTGGCGCGACGGTCGGACGCCTCGAAGACCGGCCCGTCGGGCACGGCCTCCGCTTCCGGCTCGGCCTCCGGAGCCGCCTCCTCGGGAGCCGTGTCCTCCGGCTCCGTATCCGTCGCCGCCTTCGCGTCCTCCTTCCGGCCGGACGCGGGCGAGGTGAGCCCGGGGATGAATGCCGGGTCGAACCCGGCGCCTTCCAGGGGCTGGCTGCTCGAACCTATGCGCTGCTCCACACCGCAGGAGTATGGTCGATAAACCTGTGCCGGACACAGCCAGCCCCAACTTCGTTATCGGACGCCTACACGGACGACACGGCTCACACGACGAGGCTGAGCGCCGCCGCCACCACGAACCCGGCCACCGACAGGACGCTCTCCAGCACCGTCCACGTCTTCAGGGTGTCCCGCTCGCTGATGCCGAAGTACTTGGCGACCATCCAGAAGCCGCCGTCGTTGACGTGCGAGGCGAAGATCGAGCCCGCCGAGATGGCCATGATGACCAGGGCGACGAACGCCTGGGAGTGGTCGCCCTCGGCGAGCAGCGGAGCCACGATGCCCGCGGTCGTCACGATCGCCACCGTCGCCGAGCCCTGCGCGACGCGCAGCACCACGGAGATCAGGTAGGAGAGGACGATCACCGGGAGGCCGACGTCGTTGAAGGTGTCGGAGAGGGCCTGGGCGACGCCGCTGGCCTTGAGGACGGCGCCGAAGACACCGCCGGCGCCGACCACCAGCAGGATGTTGCCGACGGGCTTCAGCGAGGACGTGGAGACGGTCTCCAGGGACTTGCGGGACCAGCCGCGCCGGATGCCCAGCAGGTAGTAGGCGAGGAACAGGGCGAGGGTGAGGGCCACGAAGGGGTGGCCGAAGAACTCGATGACCGAGCGGAGGGTGGAGGGGTCCAGCGCGATCGAGGAGAAGGTGGCCGCGAGGATCAGGACGAGCGGCGTACCGATGATGCCGAGGACCGTGCCGAGCGGCACCGGCGCCTCGCGCGGCTCGACCCCGGAGGCGCGCTGTTCGGCGACGACGGCGTCCTTGGCCTCCTGCGCGGCCTCGACCATGTCCTGCGGTACGGGCACGAAGATGCGCTTGCCGATCCAGGCGGCGTAGACCCAGGCGGCGGCGACGGCCGGCAGACCGCAGACGACGCCCATGAGGATGACCCAGCCCAGGTCGACGTGGAGCAGTCCGGCGGCGGCCACCGGGCCCGGGTGCGGGGGCAGGAAGGCGTGGGTGACGGAGAGACCGGCGAGGAGGGGCAGGCAGTAGAGCAGGATCGACTTGCCGGAGCGCTTCGCGGCCGCGTACACGATCGGCGCGAGGACGAAGATGCCGACGTCGAAGAAGACCGGGATACCGAAGATCAGACCGGTGAGCCCCATCGCGAGCGGGGCCCGCTTCTCACCGAACAGGCCGAGCAGCCGGCCCGCCAGCACCTCGGCGCCGCCGCTGACTTCGAGGATCGCGCCGAGCATCGTGCCGAGGCCGATGATGATCGCGACATGGCCGAGGATGCCGCCCATCCCGGACTCGATGGTGGACACCGCGTCCGACCGCTGGACCGTGCCGAAGAGTTCGGTGACCGACAGGCCGGCCATCAGGCCGACGGCTATGGACACGGCGAGCAGCGCGACGAACGGCTGCAGCCGCACCTTGATGATCAGGAAGAGGAGCAGCGCGATACCGATGGCGGCGACGGTCAGCAGGCCCGCCGTGCCGTCGAGGAGGAGGAGCAGCCCTCCGGTGTGCGGTGGTGTCTCCGCGGGTGCGGAGGCGGCGAGCGGGAGGAGCGGATGGGACATTCGGGGGTCCTCTGGGTAAGGGCATGGAACTTTCGGGCAGGGGGGATCGCGGCACGGCGTCCCAGGGGTGCGGGAGGCCGTGCCGTGATGTCGTGCGGCGGTGGAGAGGTGGAGCGCGGCGCGGGTCAGCCGAGGACGGCGAGCGCGTCGATCTCGATGAGGAGCCCGGCGGGAAGACCGACGTAGACGGTGGTGCGCGCGGCGGGCGGCTGGGTGAGGCCCTGCTCCTCGAAGTAGGTGTTGTAGAGGTCGTTCATCTCCGCGAAGTGGTCGACGTCGGTGAGGTAGACGCGGATCATCATCACGTCGTCCCAGCTCGCGCCGCCCTCTTCGAGGATCGCCTTGACGTTGGCGAGGGTCTGGAGGGTCTGCTCGCGCAGGGCGGGGCCGGCCGGCGTGGGCGCCTTGCCCTCCTCGGCGGGCAGGAAGCCGACCTGGCCGGCGACCTGGAGGATGTTGCCCTTGCGGACACCGTGGGAGAACTTCGCGGGCGGGGTGGTGTGGGTGGCGGGGGTGAGCGCGGTCTTGTCGGTCATACGGAGCTTTCCTTCACTGGGGTTCTGCCGGAGTACTCGCCGCTGATCGCGTCCGCCGTACGGCGCACCAGCGGGAGCAGGGTGAGGAGTTCGTCGGCGGTGACGACGACGTTCGGCGCGGAGACCGACATCGCGGCGACGACTCGGCCGTCGGCGCCGCGGATCGGGGCGGCGACGCAGTTGATGGACTCCTCGTGGCCGCCGAGGTCGGTGGCCCAGCCCTGTTCGCGCACCTTGGCCAGTTCCTGGAGGAACGCGGTGGCGTGCGGTGTCGAACGGGCCGTGTACATGGGGTAGTCGAGCTTCTCCGCGAGGGCGCGGCGCTCGTGCTCGGGAAGGTCGGCGAGGAGGAGTTTGGCCACGCCCGCGACGGTGATGGCGACCGGTTTGCCGATACGGGAGTACATCCGGACCGGGTAGCGGCTCTCGACCTTGTCGATGTAGAGGACCTCGTTCTCCTCGTACACGGCGAGGTGGACGGTGTGTCCGATCTTCTCGTTGAGGCGTACGAGGTGGGCGTGGGCGATCTCGCGGACGTCGAGGTTCTCCATCGCCTCCTGGGCGAGGGCGAAGAGGCGGGCGCCGAGGCGGTAGCGCTGGTCGGACTGGCGGTAGACCAGGCCGTGTTCGTGGAGGGTGCGCAGAAGGCGGAGGGCGGTGGATTTGTGCACGCCGAGGCGGTCGGCGACCTGGCCGAGATCGGCGGGGCCCTCCGCGAGCAACGGGAGGATGCTCAGGGCTCGGTCTACGGTCTGGCTCATGGGGTGCGTGCCTCCTCAATGTCCCGGCCCATGGTGTCCGTCCATCCGGGGCCGAGTCGCAGTCTCCCCCACGCGGTGTCGTCCAAGGCGACGAGACGGTCGGCGAGGGCGCGGGTGGGGGGTGCGGCGAGGTCGCCGGGGGCGGTGAGGCTGGCTGCCGCCATGAGGTGGCCATGCCTCAGTCGGTCCCGGGCGGGGAGGCCCCGGAGGGTTGCGGAGAGGAAGCCTGCGGCGAAGGCGTCGCCGGCGCCGGTTGTCGCGACTACGTCGACTTTCAGCGCCGGCGCGGTGGTGGCCGGGCGCAGGGATGTTGCGCGGCCCGGCGATTGCGGGGTGCCGCCGCGCCCACCCGTGCCGCCCCAGGCGGCACGACTGCCCGCGGCTCGGCCCAGGGACACGGCCCCGCGGCCCCCCTGCTTCACCACCAGGATTCCCGGTTCCGGGAGGGCTTCGCGGATGGCGGTGGGGCCGCCTGTGATGCCCCAGGCCTCCTCTGCCTCGTCCTCGCCGACGAAGACGATGTCCGCGCCACGTGCCAGGTCCAGGAGGATCTCCGGGCCGTGGGTGTCGCGCCACAGGGCCGGGCGGTAGTTCACGTCGAAGGAGATCAGAGGGCGGGTGGGGTGGGGGGCGGTCAGTTCCCGGATCAGGGTCAGGCAGTCGGCGGAGAGTGCCGGTGTGATGCCTGACAGGTGCAGAACGCGGCCCCCGCGTACCGCCTCCAGGTCCAGGTTCGTGGCCGTCATCGCGGAGGCCGCCGAGCCCGCCCGGTAGTAGGCGACCTCGTGGGAGTCGGTGGAGCGGTCGCCGGCCGTGCGGAAGTAGACGCCGGTCGGGCGGGCCGGGTCGCGGCGGACGTACGACACGTCGACGCCGTACGACCCGATCGCCTCGACGAGATGGTCGCCGAACGCGTCGGCGCCGACCCGGCTGACCCAGCGGGCGCTGTGGCCGGCCGCCGCGAGCACGCACGCCACGTTCGACTCCGCGCCGCCGATGCCCCGGTCGAAGGACGGGACGTCGGCGAGGCGCCCCGGCCGGGAGGGCAGGAACGTCACCATGGACTCGCCGAGTGCGACAACGTCCACGGCGCGGCTCCTTCTCTTCAGCGACTGCCGCGGTGTCCGTTGACCCCGCGTGGCCGAGATGTTAGACAGCGGTGAGCGATATACGCAATGAGTGTTGCACAGTTTGCAACACGCCTGATCAGGAGGTTCTGATGGTCCTCGACGCTCTGGCCCGCCTCACCGAGGAACGTGTGGATCACCGTTTCAAGGGCCTCCCGCCGGACGCCGGGGGCCTGACCGTCGGGGAGCTGGCCGCGCAGCGCCGCAACCTCTTCACGGGCGGCTTCACCACCCCCGTGCTCGCGCTCTCCGCCGAGCGCCTGGAGCACAACCTGCGGCTGATGGAGACGTACGCGGCCCGGCACGGCCTCGCCTTCGCGCCGCACGGCAAGACGTCCATGGCCCCGCAGCTCTTCCGGCGGCAGATCGAGCACGGGGCGTGGGGCATCACCCTGGCGGTTCCGCATCAGGTGCGGGTGGCGCGGGCGTTCGGGGTACAGCGGATCTTCCTCGCCAACGAGCTGGTGGACGAGGCGGCCCTGCGCTGGATCGCCGCCGAGCTGGACGCCGACCCCGGCTTCCGCTTCATCTGCTACGTCGACTCCGTACGCGGCGTCGAGCTGATGGACGCGGCCCTGACCGGGGCGGGGGCCTCCCGCCCGGTGGACGTCGTCGTGGAGCTCGCCGCCGGTGAGGGCGCGCGGACCGGGGCGCGGACGGAGGACGCGTGCGCCGCCGTCGCCGACGCCGTGGCCGGTGCGCGCGGGCTGCGGCTGGCCGGGGTCGCCGGGTACGAGGGCGAGGTGCCGCGGGCGGACCCGGAGCGGGTGCACGCCTGGCTGCGGCGGCTGGTGTCCCTCGCGGCGGACTTCGACAAGGCGGGGCGGTTCGCGGGGCTCGACGAGATCGTGCTGAGCGCGGGCGGCAGTGCCTGGTTCGACGCGGTGGCCGATGTCTTCGCCGAGGTCCCCGAACTCTCCTCCCCCGTGCTGAAGCTGCTGCGCTCGGGGGCGTACGTCTCGCACGACGACGGCCACTACCGCGAGCTGACGCCCTTCAACCGGGTCCCGGAGGAGGGCGCGCTGGAGCCGGCGTTCCGGCTGTGGACGCAGGTGGTGTCCCGGCCGTCCGACGAGCAGGCGTTCACCAACGCCGGCAAGCGGGACGCGGCCTACGACCTCGATCTGCCGTTCGCCCAGGTGGTGCGCCGGGACGGGAGCGAGCGCCCGGCCACCGGGATCTCGGTGACCGGACTGTCCGACCAGCACGCGTGGCTGCGGACCACCGGGGAGGCCGAACTTGAGGTGGGAGACTGGGTGGGACTCGGTCTGTCCCACCCGTGCACGTCGTTCGACAAGTGGGAACTCATCCCGCTCGCCGAGGCGGACGGCACGGTGGTCGACTACATCCGTACGTTCTTCTAGGAGGCCGGCGCATGGAAGAGCTCGTCATCCGGGACGCGGACGTCGTGGACGGCTCCGGCGACCACGCCTACCGCGCGGACGTGGTGGTGGACGGCGGTCGCATCGTCTCCATCGTGAAGGAGGCGGCGGACGCGGGCTGTCAGCGCCCGAAGGCCCGCCGCGAACTGGACGCCGAGGGGCTGGTGCTGGCCCCCGGCTTCATCGACATGCACGCCCACAGCGATCTGGCGCTGCTGCGCGACCCCGACCACAGCGCCAAGGCCGCGCAGGGTGTCACCCTCGAGGTCCTGGGCCAGGACGGGCTGTCGTACGCCCCGGTCGACGACCGCACGCTGGGCGAGGTGCGCCGGGCGATCGCCGGGTGGAACGGCTCCGGGGACGACATCGACTTCGACTGGCGGTCGGTGGGCGAGTATCTGGACCGGCTGGACCGGGGTATCGCCGTCAACGCGGCGTATCTGATCCCGCAGGGCACGGTCCGCGCGCTCGCCGTCGGCTGGGAGGACCGCGAGGCCACGCCCGAAGAGCTGGACCGGATGCGGCGGTTGGTCGCGGAGGGCATGGAACAGGGCGCGGTCGGCATGTCGTCGGGACTGACGTACACGCCCGGCATGTACGCCAAGGACGCCGAACTCACCGAACTGTGCCGGGTGGTGGCGTCGTACGGCGGCTACTACTGCCCGCACCACCGCTCCTACGGCGCCGGCGCGCTGGAGGCGTACGAGGAGATGGTGGCGCTGACCCGGGAGGCGGGCTGTCCGCTGCACCTGGCGCACGCCACCATGAACTTCGGGGTGAACAAGGGCCGGGCGCCCGAGCTGCTGGCCCTTCTCGACGACGCGCTCGACTCCGGGGCCGACATCACCCTCGACACCTACCCGTACACCCCCGGCTGCACCACCCTCGTGGCGCTGCTGCCGAGCTGGGCGAGCGAGGGCGGTCCCGAGGAGATCCTGCGGCGGCTCGCGGACGACGCGACGGCCGAGCGGATCCGGCACCATCTGGAGGTCACCGGCTCGGACGGCTGCCACGGTGTACCCGTGGAGTGGGAGACCATCGAGATCTCGGGTGTCGGCGATCCGGCGCTGGACGAGTACGTGGGCCGTACGGTCCTGGAGTCGGCGCGGACGCGCGGTGAGCCGCCGTGGGTGGTGGCCCGGGAGCTGCTGCTGAAGGACAGGCTCGCCCCGACGATCCTCCAGCACGTCGGCCACGAGGAGAACGTACGGGCGATCATGCGGCACCGGGTGCACACCGGAGGCTCGGACGGCATCCTCCAGGGCGCCAAGCCGCATCCGCGTGCGTACGGCACCTTCCCGCACTATCTCGGTCACTACGTCCGGGAGTTGGGGGTGCTGTCGCTGGAGGAGTGCGTCGCGCGTCTGACCTCGCGGCCGGCCGCGCGGCTGCGGCTGGCGGACCGGGGACTGATCCGCGAGGGCTACAGGGCGGACCTGGTGCTGTTCGACCCGGGGACGGTGGCCGCGGGGTCGACCTTCGACGAGCCGCGGACGCTGCCGACGGGCATCCCGCATGTGCTGGTCGACGGGCGGTTCGTGATCGAGGACGGACGGCGCACGGACGTGCTCGCGGGCCGGGCGGTCCGCAGGACTCCCCGCTGACCGCCCGGACCCCTTACGGCGTGCTACGGCTTGGGGATCACGCAGCCGCTCGCGCTCAGGTCGAGCTTGTTGTCGACGCCGAAGCAGGCGGGGAACAGATACGTCTGCTGGGCGTAGTTGATGCCCTGGCGGACCGTGACCTGCCCGTTCTCGTCGACCTCGCACGGGTTGTTGACGGTGCAGCGCTCGCCGTCCTCGTTGCCGGTGTTGTTGACGGCGACCACCTGGCCGGTGGCGCCGTCGACGACCGGTGAGCCGGAGGTGCCGCCGATGGTGTTGCAGGCGGAGGTGTAACGGACCGAGTCCTTCCAGGTCCAGTTCCCCTCCTTCATGCGGTACGCGAAGCCGTCGACGGAGCAGTTGTAGATCCGCTTCCAGTAGCCGGACACCACGCTGATGGCCGTACCGGCCGCCGGGCGGGTGCCGCTCAGCTTCAGCGCGTCGATGCCGTACGCGCTCTTGATCTGCGCGTACGTCGTGCCGAGCCGGTAGATCGCGGCGTCCGTGTCGGTCATGGTCGCGTAGACGAGCCGGTCGGCGCGCAGGGTGGCGACCCTGGAGCCGGAGGCGTTCAGCAGCCCGAAGGTGCGGCTGGACGCCCGGTCGACGAGGACCTGGCCCGGCGCGGGGAAGCCGCTCTCCAGGCAGTGGCCGTTGGTGAGGACGAGCGCCGGGTCGTCGTCCGCCGAGCCGGGCATGCGGACGACGGAGCCGGAGCAGTTGCTGAGCGAGACGGTGCCGGCGAAGTTCACCGCGCTCTCCCTGGGGGCGGTGAGTGCGGACAGGGCGTCCGCCGCGGTCCCGGCCACGCCGTCGACGACATCCGTCAGCGTGGCCGGGGCCGTGTCCGTGGTCGTGTCCGCGCCCGTGGGGGTTGGCGCGGAAGCGACCGCGGGGGTCGCGCCGGCCCCGGCGAAGGCCAGGGCGCAGAGCGCGACGACGAGAGGTTTTCTCATGGGGGTCCCCTCTAGCGGCGTCGGGGGGCCGGAATGCCTCCGGTCCCCCGACGTACGAGTTGTCATGCGCATTGTCGGCATGCGGACGACAGGGGGACAAGGCTTTGTTTCCGACCGGTAACCCGAGCCCTCAGGTTCGCCCGAGCCTGCGGAGAAAGAGGGTGGTGGGGAGGGGAGGGACGGTGTGGACGTGATGAAGGCGCACGGCACCGCGTACGGCCGTCACCGACATAACCACCCGAATCGACACGTCTCACGTGGCGGAAAACACGGCCCGGAGTGCCATACCGGGCCGTAAGCTCCCAGCATGCAGGTGATCCAGTCGACCAAGCTCGCCAACGTCTGTTACGAGATCAGGGGCCCCGTGCTCGAGGAGGCGATGCGGCTGGAAGCGGCCGGTCACCGCATCCTCAAGCTGAACACCGGCAACCCGGCGGCGTTCGGCTTCGAGTGCCCGCCCGAGATCCTCGAGGACATACTGCGCAACGTGTCGACGGCGCACGGCTACGGAGACGCGAAGGGCCTCCTCGCCGCACGCCGGGCGGTCGTCATGCACAACCAGACCCTCGGCATCGAGACCGACGTCGAGAACGTCTTCATCGGCAACGGCGTCTCCGAGCTGATCGTGATGGCGATGCAGGGCCTGCTGGACGACGGCGACGAGGTCCTCGTGCCCGCGCCCGACTACCCGCTGTGGACGGCGGCCGTCTCGCTCTCCGGCGGTACGGCGGTGCACTACCGCTGCGACGAGCAGTCCGACTGGATGCCGGACCTCGCCGACGTGGAGCGCAAGGTCACCGACCGCACCAAGGCGATCGTCATCATCAACCCGAACAACCCGACCGGCGCCGTCTACGACGAGGCGGTCATCAAGGGCCTGACGGACATCGCCCGCCGCCACAACCTGCTGGTCTGCTCCGACGAGATCTACGACAAGATCCTCTACGACGACGCGAAGCACATCCCGACCGCGTCCGTCGCCCCCGATCTGCTCACCCTCACCTTCAACGGCATGTCGAAGGCGTACCGGGTGGCCGGCTACCGGGTGGGCTGGATGGCGATCTCGGGGCCGCGCGCCCACGCCGACTCCTACATCGAGGGCCTCACCGTCCTGGCGAACATGCGCCTGTGCGCGAACATGCCGGGCCAGCACGGTGTGGTCGCCGCGCTCAGCGGCCGCCAGACGATCAACGAACTCGTCCTCCCGGGCGGGCGGCTGCGCGAGCAGCGGGACACGGCGTACGAGCTGCTGACCCAGATCCCGGGGGTGAGCTGTGTGAAGCCGAAGGGCGCGCTGTATCTGTTCCCACGCCTCGACCCGGACGTCTTCAAGATCAAGGACGACCGGCGGATGGTGCTGGACCTGCTGCGCCGCGAGAAGATCATGGTCGTGCAGGGCACCGGCTTCAACTGGCCGGAGCCGGACCACTTCCGGGTCGTGACGCTCCCGTCGGTCACCGATCTGCGGGACGCGGTCGGCCGGATCGCCCGCTTCCTGGACGGCTACAGCCAGCCCTGAGACTGTGCGGGGCGACGATTCTACGAACGACTCAACTTTAGACAGGTTCTAAGCTAAGATGGTTTCCTGTTGCATCACAGGAGGCCATCCATGTACGAACCGATCCGTGCCAAGTCGGTCCACAGCACGATGGCCGGCTCCCCCGACGACTTCCCCCGCCGGTCCCGCGAGGAGGAGCTGGACATCCAGCTCGCGGGTCATCTCGGCGCGCTGCTCGCCGCCACCGACGAGCTGCGCGTGGCGGCACCCTCGGCCGATCTGGACACCGCGGCCGAGCGGCTCGCCGAGGAGATCACCCGGCTGCGGGGAGGACGTACGCCGGCCCGCGCGTCGGCGACCACGAAGGGCCGCGCGCCGAACGCGGCGGCCCTGCACCGGCGGGCCCACGCGCTCGCCGGCCGCGCCCTGGTCGTCGCCGCCTCCCGTGCCGACACGGCGGCGGCGATCCTGTCCGCCGAGCGGATGGACGCGCACACCGCGGCGCTGAAGCCGCGCCCGCTGACGTCCCACTGAGCCCACCCGGGCTCCCCCCGACGGCCCCGGCCCGCGCGCACCCGCAGCGACGCGCGGGCCGGGCGCCACGCCTCCCCGGGCCCGCCCGGCTTTTTCGACCCGGCCCGAGCCCCGGGCTCCCCGGGGCGACGGGGGGAGGGTGGACGCAGCAGCGCCCGGCGAGCACCGGCGGTGCTGCTCAGCCGAGGAGCACCGTGAAGAGCACGAACGCCAGCAGCACCGCCAGGACGATCACCCATACGGGCCAGGTCCCGCGGGAGTCGGGGTCCTCCGGGCCGCCGCCGCGCGGGCGGTCCTCCTCCAGGTACGGGTGCTCCGGCCGGTCACGCGAGTAGAAGTCGTCGCCGTCTGCCATGGCGCATCCCTCCTTCCCCAGGGTCCCCGGGTACCCACCCCGCGCGGGCCGCACGCGGTGTCAGTGGCCGCTCCTAGGATCGCCTCGCCGGCAATGACCCGACCGAGCGGAGAGCACCGTTGTCCTCGATACACGACCTCGCGACCTGGGAGCCGCTGCTGCGGCTGGTACGGGACGCCCAGGCGGAGCGGCTCGCCGCGCCCGGCGGCCACTTCACGGGCCAGATCGGGCTCGGCGGTTTCACCCTGCCCGCGCCGCAGCACCACCCGGCGGCCGGCATACGGGACCAGATCACCGCCGTGGAAGGAGTGCAGGCCGCCCTCCGGGACGCCGGCGTGGACAACGTGTCGTACGTGGTCGAGACGGCCCCGGACGGCAGGACACGGCTCCATGTCATCGACTCGGGGCCCGCCGTGGAGCACGGCGTCACGAGCCCGTTCATAGGATCCCTGATCCTGGTCGAAGGCGCCGTACCCGAACCCTGGCGGCGGCTGCCCGAGCCGGTGCCGGCCGCCGTGCCGGCCCCCTCGGCGGACCCGGCGCTGCTGGAGCGGACGCTCCGCGAGCGGCTGCCCGACGCGATCGGCGCCACCGACGAGGAGATCGCCGGAGCGGAGGCCCGCCTCGGGGTGCCGCTCCCCGAAGAACTCAAGGCGCTCTACCGCGTCACCCGCGCGCGGTGGCAGGACTGGAGCGGCGACTACGCGGCGCGGGAGCGCGTCAGCGACGCCGTCGGCTGTGAGCTCTTCCCCCTGGACGGGCTGTACATCGCCGACGCCCGCTCCCGTCCCGCTCCCTGGCGGTTCGCCGCGACGGACGCCGCCGTCACGGCCCCGGACGCCGCCGTACAGGGCCTCGTCGGCTCACCCGGCTGGATCGCCTTCGGCGACAACGGCGGCGGCGACCGGCTGGCCGTCGACCTGACACCGGGCCCGGCCGGGCACACCGGGCAGGTCGTCGTGATCGACCACGAGCAGACCATCGGCGCCGGACTGCGCGCCGACTCCCTCACCAGGATGGTGCTCGACCGCCCCAGCGGCTGGCACCGGGACCCCGACGGGGACGTCCCGCCGGTGGTGGCCGGCGTGAACATCGGCGACCCGGGCGGTGTGGAGGCCGCCGCCCGCCCCGAGCTGGAGGTGCTCCGCGTCGGCGGAAGGCAGGGCACGCCGGTCGGCCTCGCCCCGCTCGCCGGACTCCCCCGGCTGCGCACCCTCACCGCCGACGCGGGCACGCTGGCCGACCCCCTCGAGATCACGGGGCTGACGGGTCTGGAGTACCTGAGCCTCGCCCCCGAGGACTGGCGCACCCTGCTCGACGCGCACGCCGTCCCCCGGAACCTGCTGGCGGCCGGCATCGAGCTCAGGGGCGAGCAGCCCCCGTTCCCGGTCCTCGACCTCGCCGACGAACTCCTCGCCCTCCGGAACCGCCCGCTGATCACCCGGACCGTCCTTTGACATCCTCCCCTCCCTGGGGGAGGGGATTCCTGGCTCAGGCTGCCTCCGGGAGCAGCGCCCCCGGAGGTCTTACGCCCTCAGCACCAGCCGGGTCGAGACCAGCCCGGACGAGCATCACGCGGGCGGAGTTCTTGTCCCGGGGGGACACGGCTCCGCACGCGGTGCAGGTGTAGGTACGTACGCCGCCGCGGCAGACGCCGAATCGCCCTGACGGCGATTCGGGCTTTCCCTGCCCTGCTCCGCAGGAGTCCGATTCCTCCCCGGCCTGAAGGCCTGGGCATCCTCGGAGGAACCCCGTGAAGCGGGCCGCCGGTCAGGCGGATTCCTCCAGGGCGGCACGCCACGCCGGGCTGTCGACGTAGTGGTTGTCGAAGCGCTCCGACGACTCCGCGATCTCCTTCGGGTCGGCCTCGCCCCGCATCACCCGGCCGAGCAGGCGCAGGTAGTCGAACCTGCCCATGCCGGGGGTGAAGACGAACAGGACGTCCGCCTCACACCCCGGGGCGGCCCCGAAGGCGTGCGGAGTGTGGGGCGGGACCGCGAGGAAGTCGCCTTCCTCCAGCACGGTGACCTCCTCGCCCACCAGCACCCGCAGGGATCCGCTGATCACGAGGAACAGCTCTGTCGCCCGGGTGTGGAAGTGGGCCGGCGCCCCCGTGGCGCCCTTCGCGAAGGTGGACCGGTAGCTCGTGAACCCCTCCGCGTCGGCGAGAAGGGTCATCACACTGCTCGGGTCGGAACAGGTCTCGGCGTCCGCACGCCGGGTCAAGAGCGCCGCGGACGGCGTGGTGGCCGCGGACAGGGTGGGTGTCTTCTCACTCATGGTCGTCTCCCGGAGTAGTCCCGAGGGCGATTCCGAGCTCGCGCATCGGGGACGCCCTCATCTCTCAACCTTGATAATCTCAACGTTAAGATAAAACCCCTGCGAACGCCTCGACGTCAAGTCTCTTAACGTTGAGAAGAAGTCGCCGACGGAGAGGAACGAGGGACATGAGCGACGTCGTGGACGCGATCACCGGCCAGTGGGCGAAGGAACGCCCCGATGTGGTGAAGGACCTCTGGCCGGTGGAACTCCTTGCCCGGATCCAGCGGCTGGCCCGGCTGACCGACAAGTCCGCCAAGGCCACGGCCGCCGCACACGGGCTGGAGCACGGCGAGTTCGACGTGCTCACCACATTGCAGCGCTCCGGGCCCCCCTACGCCCTCACCGCCGGGACCCTGCTCAAGGCGTCCATGGTCACCTCCGGAGCGATCACCAACCGCATCGACAGGATGGAGGCGAAGGGCCTCGTCGAGCGGGTGCGCGACAGCGGTGACCGGCGCACCGTCAGGATCCGCCTCACCCGGCACGGACACGAGGTCACCCGGGCCGCCTTCGCCGACCATCTGGCCGACTACGCGCGCCTGCTCGCCGGAGTGGACCGGGGCGTGGTCGAGAGCACCGCCGAGGTTCTCCGGCGACTACTGGAGGACCTCGGCGACACGGCCGCCGACTGACCGCCGGGCGACCCTGAACAGTTGCAGGTTCCGCCCGCCGCCGGGCCCTGCGAGCCCATAGGGGGACCTGTGCGACCGCACATCATGAAGCGCACCGCCGTCAGCATCGTCGCCGCGGCGGGCATCGCCGCCGGAAGCCTCGCCGGCGCGACCGTCAGCACCGCGGCGCCCGACACGTCCGTGCGGCAGGCGGCGGTGACCGGCGAGGCCGGCACGCTGGCGGTGTACGACTTCGGCCTCAGCAACAGCCAGGCCGAGGGGATCCAGCGCCGGCCGGCGGCCCGCTGGGACTACAACGACCTGATCGACGGCGACCTCGGATCCAACGGCCGGAAGGCCTTCCAGCGGCACCTCACGGCGGACTGGGGCTACGGGGACTCGGTCGACGGCATCCCCGGAAAGAACACGATCAAGGCGTTCCAGCGCAAGCTGAGCCGGCCGGCCCACGGGCGCGGGACATCACCTGTCCCGCGCCCGTCGGCCGGAGTGGCCGGTTCCCGTTGCGTACCGGTATCACGCGGACACCGGCCGTTCATCCGGACCGCCGGGGAACGTTGGATTCCGCAGGGATGCTCCGGGCGTGAGACGGATTATGGGAATCGTCCTCGCGGTCCTGCTGATCGGTGGCGTGGTGGCCGCCGTCGTCGCGGGCCGGGACAACGGGGAACCGGGCACGGCAACGAGGACCGTGCGCATGGTGATCGGGTCGGAGAAGGCCGAATTCTTCGCCGACCCCGACGTGGTGAAGGCCCTCGCCGCCAAGGGCTACACCGTCGAGGCGGAGACCTCCGGGTCCTGGGCCATGGAAGGCCTGGACCTCCAGGGGTACGACCTCGCCTTCCCGTCCAGCCGGGCGCCCGCCGACGAGCTGGCCGAGAAGCACGGGGTACGCGGGATCCTGCCGCGCCCGTTCTACTCGCCCCTCGTCGTCGTGTCCCGGCGCGGCGCCGCCGAGGTGCTGGCCGCCAACAAGCTGGCCGTGCTCGACGGGAAGAACCCGGGCACGCTGAGGATGGCCGCCTACCTCGACGCGGCCGGGCGCGACCGCACCTGGCAGCAGCTCGAGGGCGCCGACGCGTACGGGGAGCTCACCGGCACGTTGTACATCTCCAGCACCGACCCGGAGAGTTCCAACTCCGGCGCCCTGTATCTGGCCGCCGCCTCCTATGTCGCCAACCGCGGCAAGGTGGTCGCGAGCGACACCGAGATCGAGCGCACCGCTCCCCTGCTGCGCAAGCTGGTCGGCGTCCAGGGCGCCCAGCAGTCCAGTACGGACGCGGCGTTCCGGGACTTCGTCAGCGGGGCCGGCAACCCGCTCGTCCTGGTCTACGAGTCCCAGGTGGCCGCCCTCCTCGACGAGCAGCAGAACGCGGACGATCTCGTCGTCCTCTACCCGGACACCACGGTCAACAGTGACCACACGGTCGTCCCGCTCACCGACGCGGGCCGGGAGGTCGCCGAGCTCCTCGGCGCCGACCCGGCCTTGCGCAAGCTGGCCGTACGGCACGGCTTCCGCCCGCAGGGCGACGTCGCCGAGTTCGCGGCGGCCGCCGTGGGCCGTACCGCCTATCTCAAGCAGCGACTGACCGGCGTCCGCCAGGCGCCCGTGCCCACCTCCACGGTGCTGCACGAGCTGGCGCGACGGGCGCGCGGATAAGGGGGAACGCACCGGATGAACACCACCGACGGGGACTTCGTCCTCACACCGCCCGAGGCCGTCGCCGCCGTGCCCCGGGAGAAGGCGGGCGGGCTCGTACCCGTCGACGACGGCGTTCGCGCCGACATGGCGGCCAAGGCGGCCGCGTACGTCGAGGGGCTGGCCGCCCTGGACGCCCGCTCCCCCGAGTTCGCCGGCAAGGTCGGCGAGATCACCTCGCTGGGCGGCGGTGAGATGCGGACCGCCACAGCGCAGTCCAACCGCATGCTGGAGCGCACGCTCCGCAGCCTGCCCGGCAAGGGCGGGGACGCCCAGTCCCAGGTGGCGGGGTCGCTCGTCGAACTGCGGCGCGTGGTGGAGGACCTGGACCCGCGCGACCTGCCCGCGAGCAAGGGACGCACGTTCCTCTCCCGGCTGCCCGGCGGCAACAGACTGCGCGACCACATTGCCAAGTACGCCTCGGCACAGGGCACTCTGAACCGGATCGTGGGCGCGCTGCGCGGCGGCCAGGACGAACTGCGGCGTGACAACGCGGCGTTGCAGACGGAGCGGGTCCGGCTGTGGGAGACCATGGGCAAGCTCCAGGAGTACGTCGTCCTCACGGAGGCCCTGGACACGGCCGTGGAGCGGCACATCGGGGCCGCCGATCCCTCGGAGGCCGACTCGCTGCGCGCCGACGTCCTCTTCCCCGTCCGGCAGAAGCACCAGGACCTTCTCACCCAGCTCGCCGTGTGCGCGCAGGGCTACCTCGCCATGGACGTCGTACGACGCAACAACGACGAGCTGATCAAGGGCGTGGACCGGGCGGCCACGACGACCGTGTCGGCGCTGCGGATCTCCGTGATGCTGGCGTCCGCGCTGGACAACCAGAAGAAGGTGGTCGAGCAGGTCGACGCGCTGCGCGGCACCACCGAGGACCTGATCCGGGGCAACGCGGAGATGCTGGCGACGCAGAGCGGCGAGATCCAGCGCATCGCCGCCGACCCGGCGGTCGGGGCGGAGACGCTGCGGTCGGCGTTCCAGCAGATCTACCGCACGCTCGACGCCATCGACACCTACAAGGCGCAGGCGACGGAGGCGATGGCGGTGACGGTGGAGAACCTGACCTCCGAACTGCAGCACGCGAGCTCCTACTTGGAACGCAGCCGGTCGCGGGGCGCGCTGGAAGGGGGCCTCGGATGAGACGGCACATCCCGGCCGCACTGCTCGCCGCCGCCGCGCTGCTGACCGGCTGCACGTCGGACTCGGACAGCCGTGAGGAGACGGACCCCGGAGCCGCCGAGCCGGGCACGCTCCGGATCCTGGCCTCCAGCGAGCTCAGCGATATGACACCGGTCCTGGAACGGGTCGAGAAGGACACCGGCGTGAGGGTCCGGCCGACCTGGATCGGCACGCTCGACGCCGTGGACATGCTGGCCACGGGGAGGACGGACGGCCGGTACGACGCCGTGTGGCTGTCGTCCAACGACTATCTGCGGCTGCGCCCGGAGGCCGCGGACAAGGTCGTCTCGGAGACACCCGTGATGACGAGCCCCGTCGCCCTCGGCGTCCGCACGGCCACCGTGCGACGGCTGGGCTGGAAGCCGGAGGAGGTCACCTGGTCCGCGATCGAGCGGGCCGTGCGGGACGGCGGGCTCACCTACGGCATGACCGACCCGACCCGCTCCAACTCCGGCTTCTCCACACTGATCTCCGTCGCCTCCGCGCTCTCCGGGGCACAGTCCGCGCTCACCGACGCGGACGTGACCGAGGCGACGCCCCGGCTGAAGGACTTCTTCAGGGGGCAGAAGCTGACATCGGGTTCGTCGGGCTGGCTGGCCGGCGCGTACGACCGGCGCGGCGACGTGGACGCGATCCTCAACTACGAGTCCGTCCTCGAGCAGATCAAGGGCCTGACCGTGATCCGCCCGAAGGACGGGGTGGTGACCGCCGACTATCCGCTGACCTCCCTGGCCTCGACGGACACGGACACCCGCGAGGACGTGCGCCGGGTGACCGAGGCGCTGCGCTCGGACGCCGTCCAGCGGCTGATCACCGACCGCACCCTGCGCCGCCCGGTCGTCGCCTCGGTGACACCCGCGGCCGGACTCGACACGAGCCGCCGACGCGAACTGCCGTTCCCCGGCAGCCGTTCCGTCGCCGACGGGCTGCTCGACGCGTACGAGAACCAGCTGCGCCGCCCCTCCCGCACGGTGTACGTCCTCGACACCTCCGGCTCGATGGAGGGCGACCGGATCGCCCGGCTGAAGCAGGCCCTCACCGGCCTCACCAGCGACTTCCGCGACCGGGAGGAGGTCACGCTGATGCCGTTCGGGACGGCGGTGAAGAGCGTGCGCACCCATGTCGTCGGCCCCGCCGACCCGGAGCGGGGGCTCGCCGCGATCCGCCGGGACACCGCGGCGCTGCGCGCGGAGGGCGAGACCGCGATCTACTCGTCGCTGGAGAAGGCGTACGGCCATCTCGGCGGCGGGCAGGACACGTTCACGTCGATCGTGCTGATGACGGACGGCGAGAACACGGCGGGCGTCAAGGCCGGCGACTTCGACTCCTTCTACCGGACGCTGTCCCGCGAGCGGCAGGACATCCCCGTCTTCCCCATCCTCTTCGGCGACTCCGACCGCTCCGAACTGGAGCACATCGCCCAGCTGACCGGCGGCCGCCTCTTCGACGCGCGGAAGGGGTCGCTGGACGGGGCGTTCGAGGAGATCCGTGGCTATCAGTAGATACCTGGAGTCCCGCAAGAACATCGCGGGCGGCGTGTGCGGGCTCGCCGGTCTCGTGCTGACCTTCACCGGGGTGGCGGGCCCGTACTGGCCGGTCGTGGTCGTCGGCCTGTACGGCGCGGGCGCGCTGATCGCCCCACCGGAACGCCCCGCCCTGCCGGACTTCCCCGACCCGTCGGCCCAGCTGGACGAACTGCGCGCCGACTACGCGACGTTGCGCGGCTATCTGACGGAGGTGGACCTGTCCCCGGCGGCCGGGGCCCGCCTCACCGAACTGACGGATCTGCTCACCGCCCTGCTGGACCCCGGCTGGGCCACCGAACTCCTCGCCGAGGACCCGGAGGGCCTGCACACCCTGTCCCGGACGGTACGGCAGGACCTCCCCGAGGCCGTGGACAGCTACGTACGAGCACGCTGGTGGACCCGTCTCACACCGAACCAGGAGCCCCCGGAGCGGCACCTGGAACGCCAGTTGGTCCTGCTGCGCCGGGAATCGGAGAACCTGGCGGCGGTCCTGCGCGACACGGAGTCCCGCCGTCAGGAGACCCACACCCGGTACCTGGAGGAGCGGGGCGGGGCGGACGGGCCCGGCGCCTGACGTGGACGGCGGCGCGCGGCGTGCGCGGAGATGGGCGAGGGCCCGCCGCCGGTCCCTTCGCCGGGGCGGGCAAAGGGAGTGGCGGCGGGCCCCATGACACCGCACGCCGTTGTGCGGGTCTCGCCGGTGTGTTCCGCGGCCGGCCGTGGCGTGACGATCGCTGGTCAGGGCATCCTCAAACCGAGAAACCGACCGGCCGCGGGGTCTGTGGCGGGCCTCAGCCCAGGCGCCGCACCAGCGCCCGGTACTCGTCCCACAGTTCCTCGGGCGTGTGCGCACCGAAGGTGTTGAGGTGGTCGGGGACCAGGGCGGCCTCCTCGCGCCAGACGTCCTTGTCGACGCTGAGCAGGAAGTCCAGGTCGGCGTCGGAGAGGTCCAGACCGGCGGTGTCCAGCGCGGCCTTGGCCGGGAGCACGCCGATCGGGGTCTCGACACCCTCCGCCTCGCCGTTCAGGCGCTCCACGATCCACTTCAGGACGCGGGAGTTCTCACCGAAGCCGGGCCAGACGAACGTGCCGTCCTCGTTCTTGCGGAACCAGTTGACGTAGTAGATCTTGGGCAGCTTCGACTGGTCCTTGCCCTTGGCCACGTCGACCCAGTGCGCCATGTAGTCGCCCATGTTGTAGCCGCAGAAGGGCAGCATGGCGAACGGGTCGCGGCGCAGCTCGCCGACCCTGCCCTCGGCGGCGGCGGTCTTCTCGGAGGCCACGTTGGCGCCGAGGAAGACACCGTGGTTCCAGTCGAAGGACTCGGTGACCAGCGGTACGGCGCTGGCCCGGCGGCCGCCGAAGAGGATCGCGGAGATCGGCACGCCCTTGGGGTCCTCCCACTCCGGCGCGATGATCGGGCACTGCGCGGCGGGGGTGGTGAAGCGGGCGTTGGGGTGCGCGGCGGGCGTGGTGGACTCGGGAGTCCAGTCGTTGCCCTTCCAGTCGGTGAGGTGGGCCGGGGTCTCCTCGGTCATGCCCTCCCACCACACGTCGTTGTCGTCGGTGAGGGCGACGTTGGTGAAGACGGAGTTGCCCCACAGGGTCTTCATCGCGTTGGCGTTGGTGTGCTCGCCGGTGCCGGGGGCGACGCCGAAGAAGCCGGCCTCCGGGTTGATGGCGTACAGGCGGCCGTCCTCGCCGAAGCGCATCCAGGCGATGTCGTCGCCGATCGTCTCGACCGTCCAGCCGGAGATCGTGGGCTCCAGCATGGCGAGGTTGGTCTTGCCGCAGGCCGACGGGAAGGCGGCGGCGACGTACTTGGACTCACCGGTGGGGGGCGTGAGCTTCAGGATGAGCATGTGCTCGGCCAGCCAGCCCTCGTCGCGGGCCATGACGGACGCGATGCGCAGGGCGTAGCACTTCTTGCCGAGCAGGGCGTTGCCGCCGTAGCCGGAGCCGTAGGACCAGATCTCGCGGTCCTCGGGGAAGTGCGAGATGTACTTCGTGCTGTTGCAGGGCCAGGGGACGTCCTCCTGGCCGGGCTCCAGCGGGGCGCCGACCGAGTGCACGGCCTTGACGAAGAAGCCGTCGTCGCCGAGCTCGTCCAGGACGGGCTGTCCCATACGGGTCATGGTGCGCATGGAGACGGCGACGTACGCGGAGTCGGTGATCTCGACGCCGATGGCGGACAGCGGAGAGCCGAGCGGGCCCATGCAGAAGGGCACGACGTACAGGGTGCGGCCCTTCATCGAGCCGCGGAAGACGCCCTGCTCGCCCCGGAAGACGTCCCGCATCTCGGCGGGGGCCTTCCAGTGGTTCGTGGGGCCGGCGTCCTCCTCCTTCTCGGAGCAGATGAAGGTCCGGTCCTCGACGCGGGCGACGTCGGTGGGGTCGGAGGCCGCGTAGTAGGAGTTCGGGCGCTTGATCGGGTCCAGCTTCCGGAAGGTGCCCTTGGCGACGAGCTCCCCGCACAGGCGCTCGTACTCGGCCTCCGAGCCGTCGCACCAGACCACCCGGTCCGGCTGCGTCAGGTCTGCGATCTCGTCGACCCAGGAGATCAGTCCCTGGTGGGTGGTGGGGACGCCGGGTTCCGCGATGTCGCGCGCCACGATTGCTCCTAAATGAGGGTTTTTTGTTGGGAGGCCCCGTGGGGGCTGCGACCCGGATGCTGCACGGTGGTGCGCTGCGCGCTCATCCGGTGTCGACCGCACTCATTTGATCATCCGACGGGAGCGCCCATCTGTCCAGAGGGCCGCACAAGTGAGCAACGTGACGATGACCACGGTTTCTCGGGACACTTTGCGCGCACGTTGGGTTCACCTTGCGATTTCTTTGCGTGACAACGCGGAGGGGTGGCGTGAGATGATGGCCACTTCGTGCTCGTCAATTCGACGGCCCGACGCGTAACTTACGGTCCCGTAGGTACGATGCGAAGCATGACTGCGCTCGTCCCCGACGCCCCCACGGATCCGCCGGCCGACGGCCCGGTGGAGACCTCCCTGCCGCATCCGGTCAAGCCCAAGCTGCGCGGCTGGCTGCATCTCGGCATGTTCCCCGCCGCCCTGGTCGCCGGGCTGGTGCTGACCGCCTTCGCCGACTCGGCACGCGGGCGTCTGGCCTGCGGGGTCTTCGCCCTGACCGCCTGCCTGCTGTTCGGCGTGAGCGCGCTGTACCACCGGGGCGACTGGAGCCCCCGCATGGACGGGGTGCTGCGCCGCCTCGACCACGCCAACATCTTCCTGATCATCGCGGGCACCTACACGCCGCTGACCATCCTGCTGCTGCCCGAGTCCAAGGGACGGTGGCTGCTGTGGGGCATCTGGGGGGCGGCGGTGGCCGGGATCGCCTTCCGGGTCTTCTGGGTCGGCGCGCCGCGCTGGCTGTACACGCCCTGCTACATCGCGATGGGCTGGGCGGCCGTCTTCTTCCTGCCGGACTTCATGCGCTCGGGCGGCATCGCCGTACTCGTCCTGGTGATCGTGGGCGGTCTGCTCTACAGCGCGGGCGGGGTCATCTACGGCATCAAGAAGCCCAACCCGTCACCGCGCTGGTTCGGCTTCCACGAGGTCTTCCACTCCTTCACCCTGGCCGCCTTCATCGCCCACTACGTCGGCATCTCCCTGGTGGCCTACCAGCACGCGTGATTCCACGGACCGCGTCCACCCGGCATGGCATCCTGGCCGGGTGAACGGTCCCGAGATCCACGTCGAGTTCGCCACCGAGCTGCTGCTCTTCGTCCCCCGGGCACGCCCCACCGGCGCCACGAAGGCCGCCACCGACGGCGTCTCCACCCTCGGCCATGTCGTCGAGTCCCTCGGCGTCCCGCTCACCGAGGTCGGCACGCTGCTCGTGGACGGCCGCGAGGTGCCGGCCGGGCATGTGCCGGCGGCGGGCGAGTCGGTGGCGGTACGCGCCGTCGCGCACCCCCAGCGGGTACCGGGGGCTCCCCTGCGCTTCCTGCTCGACGTCCACCTCGGCACACTGGCCCGCCGGCTGCGGCTGCTGGGCGTGGACACGGCGTACGAGTCCACCGACATCGGCGATCCGGCGCTGGCCGCGCGGTCGGCGGCTGAGCGGCGGGTGATGCTCAGCCGCGACCGGGGGCTGCTGCGGCGGCGTGAGCTGTGGGCGGGCGCGTTCGTGTACAGCACCCGGCCCGAGGAACAACTCACCTACGTGCTGGACCGCTTCCGCCCCGAGCTACGGCCCTGGACCCGGTGCACGGCCTGCAACGGGATGTTGCGCAAGGTCACCAAGGACGAGGTCGCGGACCAGCTGAAGGGCGGTACGCACCGGTCGTACGACGTGTTCGCGCAGTGCGGTGAGTGCGGGCGCGCCTACTGGAAGGGCGCGCATCACGAGCAACTCGTCGCGATCGTGGAGCGGGCGGTCGCTTCACAGCCCGAGCGGGGCTGAGGGCAAGCGCACCGAAGGGGCGCGGGGCCGTAGCGATGTGCGGCTCCGCCGCGTGGACGCGACCAGCCATGACGCACCCGCGCGTTCCATGGCCGCCACCGCGCCCCGGCCTCGCTCACACCGCGGCGATTCCGTCGCCCAGGGCCGTGCGCAGCCGGTCCGGGTCCGTCGTCGGCGCGTCGCAGGTGAAGTTGCGGCAGACGTAGGCGGCCGGCCGGCCCCCGGCCAGGGGGCGGTCTGCCAGGAGCGGGAACTCGTCGCTCTCCGGGGTGCCGGCGGCGACCACCGCGCCGGGCGCGGCACCCAGGAGCGCCGTACGGTGCAGGGTGGCCGTGGCCGGGTCGTCCAGCGCCGGACCGACCACCGCGATCTCCCTCGGACCGTCCTGTACGGCCTCGGCGACCGCCAGCCCCCACCCGATGAACCGCGGCACCCGCGGACCGAGCGCCTTCACCACGCCCAGCGCCCGCTCGGCGGCCGTACGGTGCGGCTCGGAACCCGTGTGCGCGGCATAGCTCAGCAGGGCGCCCGCGGCGGCGGTCCAGCCGGACGGGGCCGCGTTGTCGGTCGGGTCCTGCGGGCGCCGGATCAGCCGCTCCGCGTCGGACGCCGTGTCGTACAGGGCACCCGATCCGGCGTCGGTGAAGCGGGCCAGGACATGGTCGAGCAGCAGCCCCGCGAACTCCAGCCACACCCCCTCGCCGGTCACCGACGCGAGCGCCAGGAAGCCCTCGGCGACATCGGCGTAGTCCTCCAGCACGCCCGCGTTCGCGCCGGCCCGGCCGTCCTTGCTGGTGCGGGCGATACGGGCCTGGTCGTCCAGGTGCAGCCGGATCAGCAGATCACCGGCGGCGACGGCGGCCTCCGTGAGGTCCGGCCGGCCGAAGTAGGCCCCGGCCTCGGCGAGCGCCGCGATCGCGAGCCCGTTCCAGGCGGCGACCACCTTGTCGTCCCGGCCGGGCGCGGACCGCTCGGAGCGTGCCGCGAGCAGCCGCTCCCGGATGCCGTCGATCCGTGCGGCGTCGAACACCTCGTCGCGCTGGGGGAGCTGCAGCACCGAGGCGCCCTCCTCGAAGGTGCCCTCGGCGGTCACCCCGAAGTAACGCGCGGCGAGTTCCGCGTCGTCGTCGCCGAGGACCTCACGCAACTGCGCGGGCGTCCACACGTAGGAGGCGCCCTCGACGTGCCGGCCCGTGCCGTCGTCGCTGTCGGCGTCCAGTGCGGAGGCGAACCCGCCCTCGGCGGTGCGCAGTTCGCGGACCATGAAGTCCGCGGTCTCCAGCGCGACCCGGCGGGCGAGTCCGGAGCCGGTGGCCCGCCACAGATGGGCGTAGACCCGGCACAGCAGGGCGTTGTCGTACAGCATCTTCTCGAAGTGCGGCACGATCCAGTCCCGGTCGACGGAGTACCGGGCGAAGCCGCCGCCGAGCTGGTCGTAGATCCCGCCGCGCGCCATGCGCTCACAGGTGTCCGCCGCCATCTGCAGGGCGCCCTCCGCGCCGGTGCGGGTGTGGTGCCGCAGCAGGAACTCCAGCACCATGGACGGCGGGAACTTCGGCGCCCCGCCGAACCCGCCGCGCTGCGGGTCGTACTCCCTGGTCAGGCCGAGCAGCGCCTGCGCGAGCTCCTCCTCACCGGGCAGCCGGTCGTCGCCGTAGGACATCTCCCGTCCGGCCAGGTCCCGGGTGATCTTCCCGGCCACCTCGTCGACCTCGCCGCGCCGCTCCCCCCACGCCTGGTGGACGCCCTGGAGCACCTGCCGGAAGGACGGCATGCCGTGCCGGGGCTCGGGCGGGAAGTACGTACCGAAGTAGAACGGCTCGGCGTCCGGCGTGAGGAACACGGTCATCGGCCAGCCGCCCTGCCCGGTCGCCGCCTGCACGGCCTCCATGTAGACGGCGTCCACGTCGGGCCGCTCCTCACGGTCCACCTTGACGCTGACGAAGTGCGCGTTCATCTCATCGGCGGTGTCCCGGTCCTCGAAGGACTCGTGCGCCATGACATGACACCAGTGGCAGCTCGAGTAGCCGACACTCAGCAGCACCGGCACATCCCGCCGCCGCGCCTCGGCGAAGGCCTCCTCGGACCAGGACCACCAGTCGACCGGGTTGTCGGCGTGCTGGAGGAGGTAGGGGGACGTGGCCTGCGCAAGTCGGTTCGCCATACGGCCATCCTCGCGCACCCCGGCCCCCGACACGCGCAGGAGGCCGTCCGCCGTCGCGGTCGCTGATCGTCGCCCTCTCGCGCTGACGCTCCGTCCGAAGGACACTCGGGGGCGTAGGAGTTGCCGTCGGAGGGGGACATGTCATGCGGGACAGTCATCGGTCCGACGCCGAGCGGCTGTTGGCGCGGGCGGTGGAGGAGGAGGTGCGCCGGTCGGGCGGGCGCACCGACGGCAAGGTGCTGCTCGCGCGGGCGCGCGGCTCGCTGGAGTCGATGGCGTCGAGCTCGGCCGAGGAGTACGCGGCGTACACGCGCGCGCTGGACGAGGCGCAGGCCGGGCAGCTCAGCTTCCGCCAGCGGTACGCCCGCGAGGGCGCCGGGACGCCGCTGCTCGTCGCCGGCGTGGCCGGGGTGGCCGCCGTGGTCGCCGACATGGCGCTGGGGACGGGCACCGGGACGGCGCTCGGCGCGGGCGTGGCCGTCGGGGTCGTGGGCGCGGCGGCGACCGTGGTGAAGGTGGCCGGCGCCCATGTGCCCGCCGCCCATCACCGGGCCGGCGCGGTGAGCCAGCCGGGCGGGCCCGAACAGCTGCGACTGCAGTGGCTGACGGCGCTGGAGGTGCGCGGGATACGGCCGTTCCTGGACCAGCAGCGGGTGCTGGCCGCGTCCACCGGGCCGAAGAAGACGGGGCCCCGGCTGCGCGGCACGGACAAGAGCGCGGCGGCCCGCGGGCGCAGTGTGCTGGAGCAGTCGTTCGGGCAACTGCCCGAACCGCTGGGCCCGTTCGCGGGGCGGCGGCAGGAGATGGCGCGGATCCGGCAGTGGGTGCGGGCGGCCCGCGCGACCACGGAGACCCGGCCGACGGTGGTGGTGCTGCACGGGACGTCCGGCAGCGGCCGTACGACGCTCGCGGTGCGCGCCGCGCACGATCTGAAGGACCACTTCCGGGGCGCGTGCGTCGTCGATCTGCGCGGCGACAGCCCCGGTGAGCCGCCGCTGTCCACGCGGGACGCGCTGCTGCACCTGCTGAACCGGCTCGGGGCGCCGCGCGAGCAGCTGCTGTTCCGTGAGCGGTCGTCCCCGGACCAGCAGGTCAAGCGGCTGAGCGAGCTGTACCACCAGCATCTGACCGGGATGCCGGTCACGATCGTCCTGGACGACGCCTGTGATCCGCAGCAGGTCCGCACGCTGATCCCCGAGCGGTCCGACAGTCTGGTCCTGGTGACCTCCCGCGCGCCGCTGGGGCTGCCTGACGATCTGCCGGCCCGGGTGTACCAGCTGCCGGTGGAGCCACTGGACCCGGCCGGCGCGGAGGAACTGCTCGCGGCCGCCGCGCAGGACACCTCCGGGCCGTACGACGCCGACTCCGCCGAACGGGTCCGGGAGCTGTGCGGGGGCCTGCCGCTGGCACTGCGGATCGCCGGGGCCGCCCTGGGCCCGCGCTCCCCGCTCGCCCTCGCCACCGACCTCGGCGCCTACGGTCCCGTCGAACCGGTCGAGCGGGCCCTGTGGCTGCGCTACACCGACCAGCCGGACACCGTACGGCGGCTGCTGCGGCGGCTCGCACTGGCCGGGCGGGCCTCGCTGGGCGCCGCGGCGGCGGCCGCGCTGCTCGCCACCGACGAGGCCGAGGCCACCCGGCATCTGACCGCGCTGCACCGCGCCGGGCTGATCGACCGCGTACGGCACAGCCGCTACCGGCTGCACGACCTCGTCCGCGCCTTCGCCCTCGCCCGGCTCCACGACGAGGAGGAACCCGCCGAGCGCACGGCGGCACAGGAACGGCTGATCGTGAACTACGCCGAACTCGCCGACTCGGTGCTGCGGCTCGTCGACGGCAACATGTCGACCCGCTCCGACCGCTTCAGCCCCTACGGCTTCACCTCGCTCGACGAGGCGCTGCGCTGGCTGGACGACGAGTCGAGCTTCATCACGGCGGCGCTGCGGCACGCCGAGGGCGTGGACCGGGGCGCGGTGCTGAACCTGCTCGGCGCGCTGTGCGACTACTGCCTGCTGCGCGGCGACCTGTACCGGCTCGGGGAGATCAACGAACTGGCGCAGGCCGTGGACGAGGGGCTGCTGGTGCGTTCCGTGCAGTGGCGCACCGGCATCGCGGCCCGTCAGCTGGGCGAGCTGGACAAGGCGCGGAGCACGCTGACATCGGTGGTGGACCTGTACCGGGAGGCGCAGCACGAGGCGGGCGCGGCGCGGGCCCTGACCTCGCTCGGCATCACGCTGCACCACCAGGGCAACCTGACCGAGGCGTCGGCGAAGCTGCGGGAGGCGCTGGATCTGCAGGCCGCGCCCGAGCTGGCCACGGACCGCGCCTGGACGATGCACGCGCTGGCGGCGGTCGTACGGGACCGGGCCGGGCTCTCCGAGGCCCTGGACCTGCTGACCGAGTCGCTGGTGCTGCACCGCGCGGGCGAGTCCGTGCACGGACAGGCGTGGGCGCACTTCCAGCTGGGGCAGCTGAACCTTCGGATGGGCGACGTGCCGCGGGCGGAGACCGAGCTGCGTACCGCCCTGGAGCTCTACGGCCGCACCCGCGACGCCCGCGGTGAGGCGTGGGCGCTGACCGAGCTGGCGCGGACCCGGCTCGTGGACGGGGACGCGTCACCGGCGGTCGAGGATCTGCGCCGGGCCGCCGCCCGGCACCGGGACAACGAGGATGCGCGGGGCGAGGCGTGGACGCTGTACTACCTGGGACAGGCCCTGGAGGAGACCGGCGACCTGGACCGGGCGGTGCGTGAGCTGGAACGGGCCCGCACCATGTTCTCCCGCATGCGGGACGTGTACGGCCTCGCCTGCGCCCGGCACCACTCGGCGCGGGTGACCCGGGACCAGCGGGCGGCCCAGACGGGGTCGCTGCGCAACTCCGGGTTCGCCCGGCAGCTCCTGGTCGACGCGCGCGCCGACTTCCAGCGGATCGGGGTCGCGCACGGGGAGGCGTGGACCTGTCTGGAGCTGGCGGTCGTGGACGCGGGCAACGCGCGCACGCCGCAGGCGCTGGCGCTGTGCGACGAGGCGGTGGCGCTGTTCGCCTCGTACGGCGACCGGCGCGGCGAGGACTGGGCGCGCTTCCTGCGCTGCACGCTGCTGCCGTACGCGGCGCCGGGGGGTACGGAGGTCGGTACGGCGGTGGCGCAGGAGGAGCTGGCCCAGCTGGGGCGGGCGGGCCACGCCCTGCGCGACGGGAAACTCGCCGACTGCGTGGAGGCGTACCAGCTCCTCCTGGAGCGGGGGGTCACCCTGGAGTCCGGCTGGCAGGCCTGGCACCTCGGCATGGTCCCCACCCGCCACGCCCGCGAGGTAATGGGCGTACCGGTCACCACCCGCTGACCATCCGCGCCGACGCGACACCGACGCGGGGCGCGTCACAACCCCGCCGTGGCTGTGGCGTGAGATGACGCAGGGCGCGTCACAACCCCGCCGTGGCTGTGGCGTGAGATGACGCAGGGCACGTCACAACCCCGCCGTGGCTGTGGCGTGAGATGACGCAGGGTGCGTCGCAACCCCGCCGTGGTTGTGGCGTGAGATGACGCAGGGTGCGTCGCAACCCCGCCGTGGTTGTGGGCAGTCGTTCCGCAGGGCGGAACGGGTGGGCACAACCACCCACGAGCCGGCACCCGGCGACGCTGCCTGACCGGGGTGAGTCGCGCGGCCCGGCGCTTACGGGGTGCCGTCGCGCCCACCCGTGCCGCCCCAGCGGCACGACTGCCCGCGGAGGGCGGCAGGGTGGCGCAGCCCTACGCCTCCCGGGTGCCGTCGCGCCCGTGTCACCGGGGGACCTCTCAGGCTCTTAAGGCTGCCCGCGGAGGGCGGCGGGGTGGCGCAGCCCCGAGGGCGGCAGGGGTGGAGGGCTCAGCCTCGACCGTCCGCCGTCGTCGGCTCCGGCTTCGGCTCCTCGGACGCCTCCGGGAAGTCCACCCGCCCCATGTGCCGGTTCATCGACTTCATCAGCCCCCACACCGCCAGAGCCATCACCGCGAACACGATGAACCCGAGAACACCGGGCGTCACCTTGTCCTCGTCGAGTTCCTTCGCCAGAGGCACCAGGTGCGTCATTGCCAGACTTGCGCTTGCGCTCATGTCAGACATTGTCCCGGATGCCCGCGAAGAGGTCGTCCTCGGGGAGGGAGGTATCGACGAGCGACTTCGCCAGCTCGTACTCCTCCGTCGGCCAGACCTCCCGCTGAAGATCCATCGGCACCCTGAACCAGCCCCCGTCCGGATCGATCTGCGTCGCGTGCGCGATCAGCGCCTTGTCCCGGATCTCGAAGAAGTCCGCGCACGGCACATGCGTGGTGAGCGTCCGCTCCTTGCGCTCGAACTCGCTCCACCGCTTCAGCCAGTCCCCGTAGGGCGACTCCAGCCCCCGGTCCAGCATCGCCTCGTGCAGCGCCTCGGTACGCGGCCGGTTGAAGCCCTGGTTGTAGTACACCTTCAGCGGCTGGAACGCCGGCCCGTACTCCCCCTCCGGGTACTTCGCCGTGTCCGCCGCACCCTCGAACGCCACCATCGTGATCTTGTGGGTCATGATGTGGTCGGGGTGCGGATACCCCCCGTTCTCGTCGTACGTGGTGATCACCTGCGGGCGGAACGCGCGGATCCTGCGGACCAGCTCACCGGCCGCCTTGTCCACGTCCTCCAGGGCGAAGCAGCCCTCCGGCAGCGGCGGCAGCGGGTCGCCCTCGGGCAGACCGGAGTCCACGAACCCGAGCCACTCCTGCTTCACCCCCAGGATCTCCCGGGCCTCGTCCATCTCCTTCTTGCGCACCTCGTGGATGTGCTCCTCGATGTACGCGTCGCCCTGCAGCTTCGGGTTGAGGATGGAGCCGCGCTCCCCGCCCGTGCAGGTCACCACGAGCACGTCCACCCCCTCGGACACGTACTTCGCCATGGTGGCCGCGCCCTTGCTCGACTCGTCGTCGGGGTGGGCGTGGACGGCCATCAGTCGCAGCTGGTCAGTCAAGACTCAATCCTCAAGTCGGTAGGCGCCCTCAGTGCGGCGGCGCAGTCGCAGGCTTCTATAGTGACCGAATCGGGGGACGAATAATTCCGGGGTCCGGCTCCGGGTTCCGAGCCGAGGAGACGATCATGAGTACGCCGAGCACGCGGCTGCCCGAGGGCCGTTACGGCCGCTCCTCGGACCAGCGTGCCGACCGCACCCTCAAGGTCGTCGGCGGCGTGCTGGCGGTGCTGCTGCTCGGGCTGGTCGGCTGGCTCGGCTACCACTACGTCGCGCAGAACGAGATCAGCGCCGAGGTGATCGGCTTCGACATCTCCGACGACGCGGTGAAGGTGCATCTGGAGGTGCACAAGGACGCCGGCGTCGACGGCTACTGCACCGTCCGCTCCCAGTCCGAGGACGGCGCCGAGGTGGGCCGCGCCGACTTCCGCTTCGACAGGGACGCCACGCGCGTCGATGAGGTCGTCACGCTGCGTACGACCTCCCCGGGTACGACCGCCGAGCTCGTCGGCTGCCACACGGACTGACGCCCGGACCGGCGCACGGACCGGCACCGCCGGGAATACCTGGCTGCTGACCTGCGCTGACATGAGTCTGGTGGCTTATGTCCTCCCCCTTCGGGCACTGAATTGTTAGGCTCGTGGTTTCGCCCATCCCTGGAGGACCATCCTTCTGGGTAGGGCGTTGCTTTGTATTCCCAGTACCTACGAGGAGCACCTGTGACCCAGACCAGCGAGAACGTCACCTGGCTGACCCAGGAGGCGTACAACAAGCTCAAGGACGAGCTTGCGTACCTTACTGGTCCCGCGCGCACGGAGATCGCCGCGAAGATCGCGGCCGCGCGCGAGGAGGGGGACCTGCGGGAGAACGGCGGGTACCACGCGGCCAAGGAGGAGCAGGGCAAGCAGGAGCTCCGTGTGCGCCAGCTGACCCAGCTCCTCGAGAACGCCAAGGTCGGCGAGGCCCCGGCGGCCGACGGCGTGGTGGCGCCCGGCATGGTCGTGACGATCGCCTTCGACGGCGACGAGGACGACACGCTGGACTTCCTGCTGGCCTCCCGCGAGTACGCGAGCACCGACATCGAGACCTACTCGCCGCAGTCCCCGCTGGGCTCCGGCGTCATCGGCCACAAGGTCGGCGACGACGCCCAGTACGAGCTGCCGAACGGCAAGGTCGCCTCGGTGAAGATCCTTGAGGCGAAGCCCTACAGCGGCTGATCCGCCCGCGAGTCCCTGACGGGCCCCCGGCACCCGCGCGGTGCCGGGGGCTTCGTCATGCCGCGGCCGAGCGGTACTTGCGCACGGCGAGGGTGCGGAAGAACACGATGATCAGGACCGAGTAGATCAGCGACGCCCACACCGGGTGCTGCATGGGCCAGGCGTCCGAGGTGGAGACCCCCGGGTTGCCGAAGAGCTCACGGCAGGCCTGGACGGTGGCGCTGAACGGGTTCCAGTCGGCGATGTGACGCAGCCAGGGCGTCATGTTGCTGGAGTCCACGAACGCGTTCGACACGAAGGTGACCGGGAAGAGCCAGACCAGTCCACCGGAGGTGGCCGCCTCCGGGGTGCGGACCGACAGGCCGATGAGCGCCCCGATCCAGGTGAAGGCGTACCCGGTGAGCAGGAGCAGGCCGAACGCGCCGAGCACCTCGCCGATGCTGGTGTGGGTGCGCCAGCCGACCAGCAGGGCGACGACGGCGAGCACGAGCAGGGTGAGCGCCGTCTGCACCATGTCGGCGAGGGTGCGGCCGGTGAGCACCGCGCCGCGTGCCATGGGCAGGGAGCGGAAGCGGTCGATGAGCCCCTTGTGCATGTCCTCGGCGATGCCCGCCCCGGCGCCGGCGGTGGCGAAGGTGACGGTCTGGGCGAAGATGCCGGCCATCAGGAACTCGCGGTAGACCTGCGGGCTCGTACTGCCGCCGATGTCCATGGACCCGCCGAACACGTACGAGAACAGCACCACGAACATGATCGGCTGGATCAGCCCGAAGATGATCACTTCGGGAATCCGGCCCATGCGGATCAGATTGCGCTTGGCGACGACCAGGGAGTCCCGGATCGACCGGCCGATGGGATTGCCGGGGGCCGTGACCCGTACGGCATCGGTGACGGCGCTCATTTCGCGGCCTCCTTGGTGTTCTCGTCGTCCTTGGCCTCCGCGACATGGCCGGTGAGAGAGAGGAAGACGTCGTCGAGGGTGGGGCGGCGCAGACCGATGTCGTCGATCTCGATGCCGCTGGTGTCGAGGTCGCGGATGATCTCGGCGAGGAGTTTCGCCCCGCCGGAGACCGGTGTGGTGATCTTGCGCATGTGGTCCTCGACCGTGGTGTCGCCCCGGCCGGCGCCGCGCAGGCTGTACTTGTCCAGGAGCGCGGAGGCGGACGGGATGTGCTCGCGTTCGTGCACCACCACCTCGACGCGCTCGCCGCCGGTGCGGGCCTTCAGCTGGTCGGAGGTGCCCTGGGCGATGACCTTGCCGTGGTCGACGACCGCGATGTCGTGCGCCAGGTGGTCGGCCTCCTCCAGGTACTGGGTGGTGAGCAGGAGGGTCGTACCGCCGGAGACGAGCTGCTTGATCACTTCCCACAGCTGCTGGCGGTTGCGCGGGTCGAGGCCGGTGGTCGGCTCGTCCATGAACATCACGGGCGGCGAGACGACCAGGGCGGCGGCGAGGTCGAGCCGGCGGCGCATGCCTCCGGAGTAGGTCTTGGCGGTGCGGTCGGCGGCGTCCGCGAGGTTGAACTGCTCCAGCAGTTCGTCCGCGCGGGTCTTCGCGGCCTTCGCCCTCATCTGGTAGAGCTGTCCGACCATCTGCAGGTTCTCGCGGCCGGTCAGATACTCGTCGACGGCGGCGAACTGGCCGGACAGGCCGATGGAGCGGCGTACGGCGTCGGGCTGTTTCAGCACGTCGAGGCCGGCGACGACCGCCTTGCCGCTGTCGGGCCGCAGCAGGGTGGTCAGACAGCGGACGGTGGTGGTCTTGCCCGCGCCGTTCGGCCCGAGCAGGCCCAGGACGGTGCCTTCGGGGACCTCCAGGTCGACGCCGTCCAGTGCCCTTACGTTCCCGAAGGTCTTGACCAGACCTTCGGCATAGATGGCGCCTGGCATATGAGTCTCCACGTCGTCGTGATTCTTCGGAAAGCCTAGGTTTGTACGCTTTGATGTGCTGAACTTTTTCGCCCGGTCCGGGCGGCGGGACGCACGGACCCGGCCGGTGACGAGAGACACACCATAACGCGATGTATCGCGTCTCACAATGGATTTACCCGAAGGAGTGACGCCCTGTCGGGTACCGGTCCCGGAGCTTCCCGGGGATCAGTCCATGACCGTGTAACCCGCCTCGCGCAGCGCCCGGTCGACCTCGGCACAGTGCTCCGGGCCCTTGGTCTCCAGGCGCAGTTCGACCTCCGCCTCCGTGAGCCCGAGCCGTGGATCGGTCCGTACATGGCCCACATCGAGGATGTTCGCATCCACCACTGACAACGCCCCCAGGAGCGAGGCGAGGGCGCCCGGCCGGTCCGTCAGACGCAGCCGTACGGTCAGGTAGCGGCCCTGCGCGGCCATGCCGTGCCGCAGCACACGCTCCATCAGCACCGGATCCACGTTGCCGCCGGACAGCACCGCCACCACCGGCCCCTCGAAGGCGCCGGGCCGGCTCAGCAGCGCCGCGACCGGGCTCGCCCCGGCCGGCTCGACGACCAGCTTGGCCCGCTCCAGACAGAGCAGCAGCGCGGCCGACAGCTCGCCCTCGCTGACCGTGCACACCTCGTCCACCAGCTCGTCGACGATCCCGAACGGCACATCACCGGGCCGCCCCACCTTGATCCCGTCGGCCATCGTCACCGGATCGCCCACCGACACCGGACGCCCGGCCGCCAGCGAGGGCGGATACGCGGCCGCGCCCTCCGCCTGCACCCCCACGATCCGCACATCGGGCCGCAGCGCCTTCACCGCGACCGCGATCCCGGCGGCCAGCCCGCCCCCGCCGACCCCGACGACGATCGTGCGCACCTCCGGGCACTGCTCCAGGATCTCCAGGCCCACCGTGCCCTGCCCCGCGATGATGTCCGGGTGGTCGAAGGGATGGATGAACACGGCACCCGTCTCGTGCGCGTACTCCATCGCCGCGGCCAGCGTCTCGTCGACCACCTGGCCCTGAAGGCGCACCTCGGCGCCGTACTCCCGGGTCGCGCTGATCTTCGGCAGCGGGGCACCCCTCGGCATGAACACGGTGGAGGCCACGCCGAGCAGCGACGACGCGAGCGCCACCCCCTGCGCGTGATTGCCGGCGCTCGCCGCCACGACACCGGCGGCCCGCTCCTCGGGCAGCAGTCCGGCGATCCGGACGTACGCGCCACGCAGCTTGAACGACCCCGTCCGCTGCAGGTTCTCGCACTTCAGATGGACCGGGGTGGCCGCGAGGCGGGACAGGTACCGGCTCCCCTCCATCACGGTCGTGCGCGCCACACCGGACAGCATCTTCTGGGCGCCGCGCACATCGTCGAGGGTGACGGCCCGCAGGGAGCCGGCCGTGCTGTAGCTCATGACTCCAGCATCGCAGTTCACCGGCGGCGGCGACCGGTGTGACCAACCCGCGGACGCGGCTTTGCGCAGCGCCCGTACGGCCTGCCGTCCGGCCGCGTACCCTGTCCCCCAATTAGCAGCCCTCCACGAAGTGAGCCCCCGGCCATGCCCACATCACCTGATATGTCGATGGACATGAGGACGGACCTGACGGCCGTCGGCGACACCGGCCTTCTCGACACGCTGCAGCACGAGGTGGCGCTGTTCGCCCGCCGTGCGGAACAGACGCGGCTCGGCGGGGTCGGCCAGGTGCGCAACTCGATGGACCGCGCCGCGTATCTGCTGCTCAACCGCCTGGACAAGGAAGGCCCGATGGGCGTCAAGGCGCTCGCCGCGAGCATGGGCATCGACTCCTCGACGGTCACCCGGCAGGTCGCCCCGCTCGTGGACACCGGCCTGGTCAAGCGGACCTCGCACCCCGAGGACGGCCGCGCGGTCGTCCTTCAGCTGTCTCCGCGCGGCCAGTCCCGCCTGGAGGAAGTACGTTCCTCCCGCCGCCAGTTGATGGCCGAACTGACGGAGGACTGGGCCCCGGAGGAACGCGAGGCGTTCTGCGGCCTGCTGTCGCGCTTCAACGGAGCGCTGTCGGCACGGATGTCCACCCCTGACCGTTCGGACTCCTGACCCCGGGGGCTCCGCCCCCCACACCCCTGTGCCGGCCTTCCGGGCCTTCGTCCTCAAACGCCGGACGGGCTAAGAAGCAGCCCCTCCGGCGTTTGAGGAGCGGGGTCTGGAGGCGGAGCTTCGGGTTCGGGACGGGAAGGGGCGGCGGGGGCGAGAAAAAACCCGTACCCCCGCCCACGCACACCCCTTGACCCCGCCCCGCCCCCTGCCCTGATATGAGAGCCAACGGCTCTCAGGGGTGGGGAGGCACGGTTGCGATCACGGCACGACACATCCCACGACTTCGAGGCCTACGTCGCCGGCGCCGGCGCCCGCCTCCTGCACACCGCCACCCTCCTCACCGCGGAACCCCCCACCGCCAACCCCCGCGCCCGCCGCCTCCTCACCCTCGCCCTCGCGCACACGTACGCGGACTGGGACCGGCTGCGCGGCGGAGACCCCTACGACCACACCCGCCAGTACCTGGCGACCCGCTTCGCGAACACCGCCTGGCACCACCCCGCCGCCCGCCTGCGCAACCGCGCCCGCCAGGACACCCCGCTCGCCCGGCTCACCCCGCAGGAACGCCTGATCCTGGTGCTGCGGCTGTACGAGGGGATCGCCGAGGAACAGACGGCGGCCCTGCTCGGCATGCCGGCGGAGCGGGTGCGGGCGGTCTTCAACCGCGCGATGGCGGTCGTCCTGGGCCCGCCCCCGAGACCGGCCCCGGCGGTGGGCGGCGTCAAGGCGGTGGCGTCGTGACCCGGCTGAAGCGCGAGGCGACGGTGCGGCGGATGCTGGAGCAGTCGCCGCCGTCCCTGCCGCCCGAGATCCACGCGGACGCGGCACGGCGCGGCGCCCGCATCCTGCGCCGCAGGACGCTCGCGCGGCGCGCGATGTGGCTGCTCCTGCTGGCGGTGGCCGTGGCGTTCGTCGTGTGGGCGCTGACGGCCCGGCCCTGGGTGGAGCCGCCGTCGGAGACGACTCCACCGCTCACGGGCTGGTGAGACCGGGACCCGGACCGACAGGACCTACCGGCCGAGCGCCTGCTGGAGGTCTTCGAGCAGGTCGTCGACGTTCTCGATGCCCACGGACAGCCGCACCAGGTCGGCGGGGACCTCGAGCGCGGAACCGGCCACGGACGCGTGCGTCATCCGGCCCGGGTGTTCGATCAGCGACTCGACACCGCCCAGGGACTCACCGAGGGTGAACACCTTCGCCCGGTCGCAGACCGCGACGGCCGCCTCCTCGCCGCCCTCCACGCGGAAGGAGACCATGCCGCCGAAGGCCCGCATCTGCTTGGCCGCGACCTCGTGACCGGGGTGGTCCGGCAGCCCCGGGTACAGGACGCTGGTCACGCGAGGGTGGCGGCCGAGCATGTCGGCGATCTTCGTGGCGTTCTCGCTGTGCCGGTCCATGCGGACCGAGAGCGTCTTGGTGCCGCGCAGCACCAGCCAGGAGTCGAAGGGGCCGGCGACCGCGCCCATCGCGTTCTGGTGGAAGGCGAGCTCCTCGCCCAGCCCCGCGTCCCCGGTGATCAGGGCGCCGCCGACGACGTCGGAGTGGCCGCCCATGTACTTGGTCAGGGAGTGCACGACGACGTCCGCGCCGAGCGCGAGCGGCTGCTGGAGGTACGGCGTGGCGAAGGTGTTGTCGACGACGAGCCGGGCGCCCGCGTCCCGCGCCACCTGGGCGACGGCGGCGATGTCGGTGATGCCGAGCAGCGGGTTGGAGGGGGTCTCCACCCAGACGGCCTTGGTCTTCGGAGTGATCGCGGCCCGTACGGCGGAGGGGTCGCTGGTGTCGGCGACCGACCATTCCACGCCCCAGCGGGCGACGACCTTGGCGAAGAGGCGGAACGTGCCGCCGTACGCGTCGTTCGGGATCACCACGTGGTCGCCGGGGCTGAGCAGCGTACGCAGCAGGCAGTCCTCGGCCGCCAGTCCGGACGCGAACGCGAGGCCGCGGCGGCCGCCCTCCAGGGCGGCGAGGTTCTCCTCCAGCGCGGTCCTGGTCGGATTGGCGCTGCGGCTGTACTCGTAGCCGCCGCGCAGTCCGCCGACGCCGTCCTGCTTGTAGGTGGACACCTGGTAGATCGGCGGGACCACCGCGCCGGTCAGGGGGTCGGCCGTGTTGCCCGCATGGATCGCGAGCGTCTCGAAGTGCTGACTGATGTGCCTGTCGCTCATGGGACCCGAGGGTAGTCCGCGCCCGGTGCGGGCGCCGGGCGCGGACCCGGCGCCGCGGAGGGGCGAAGAGTTTTCCACAGGGTCCGGCATCGGGTTGGCCAATTGTCCGCGCCGTCTGGTTCGCTTGAGACATGGAGATTCTCTGGGTCCTGATCGCGCTCGTCATGCTCGGCTTCGTGGTGGTGCCGTTCGTGCGACGCGGGCGCGGGACGATCACACAGGTCCCCGCCGGTCACCCGGACGCGGCGGACCCGGCGAACTACGGCTTCGCCCGCGAGGAGGAGCTGGACATCCGTATGCCGGGCCCGGACCAGGACCTGCTGGACGTCCTGGACCTGGTGCAGCGCACCCAGGACTACCGCGCGGCCCAGCAGCTGCTGGCCGGCACGGACGCGGAGAGCGAGCGGCGCTGGCAGCGCGTCCAGGCGTTCGCGGGCGCGGCCTCCCTGGAGCTGCAGCAGCGGCCCGGCGGGGTGGGCGAGGCACCGGGCGGGCAGTGGCTGCGGGTGTGGCGGACTGAGCTGCCGAAGGACGCCGGGGGCGCCGCGGTGCACGCCGAGTTCCTGGTGCAGCAGGCGTGGCGTACGGCGGCGCCCGGGTCGGACGAGTTCCGGATCATCATGGAGGAGGCGAAGGCGGCGTGCGGCGAGGCGGCGCTGCTGGCTCCCGGTGACCCGGTGCCGTACATCGTGGAGCTGTCGGTGGCGCGTGGACTCGGCTACTCCCAGCAGGAGTTCGAGCAGCTGTGGCTGAAGATCCTGGACCGCGCCCCGGCCCACATGGGGGCGCATCTGGCGGCGCTGCACTACTGGTGCGAGAAGTGGCACGGCTCGCGGCAGCAGGCGTACGCGTTCGCGGAGGCCGCGGCGGCGCGGGCGCCCCAGGGCTCCCTCCTCGCGGCGATGCCGCTCTTCGCGGTGTTCGAGCATCTGCCCGAGGTGAACCTGGTCTCCGGCTTCTACCGGAGTGAGACGGTCACCAAGGCGGTCCACGGCGCGCTGCACGCGGTGCACTCGGCCCGCCCGGACGACCCGATGGCGGCGCACGTGCGGCACCTGCTGGTCTTCTTCCTGGTGCGCGGCGAGCGCTGGGCGGAGGCCATGGACCAGCTCATACACATCGACGGCCACGTGGGCGCCCTCCCCTGGACCCTCTCCCCCGATCCGGCCGCGGAGTTCGCCGTCTTCCGCGCCCTGGCGGTAGCCGGCTACGAGGCCAACGGCGGCAACCCGGCCACCCTCCCGCACTGACCGGTGCGCCCCCCTCGTCGGTGGCGAGGGGGCGCCGGGTGGGTCAGATCGTCGCCGTGTCGATCACGAAGCGGTAGCGGACGTCGCTGTTCTGGACACGGTCGTAGGCCTCGTTGATCTCGGACGCGGCGATCAGTTCGATCTCCGCGCCGATGCCGTGGGCGGCGCAGAAGTCGAGCATCTCCTGGGTCTCGGCGATGCCGCCGATCATGGAGCCGGCGAGGATCTTCCCGCCGCCGAGCAGCGAGAAGAGGTTGAGGGAGACCGGTGCCTCGGGGGCACCGACGTTGGCCAGCGCGCCCTCCGTCTTCAGCAGGGACAGATAGGCGTTGAAGTCCAGCGGGGCCGAGACCGTCGACACGATCAGGTCGAAGGTACCCCGGAGCTCCTCGAAGGTCTTCGGGTCGCTGGTCGCGTAGTAGTGGTCGGCGCCCAGCTTCAGGCCGTCGTCCTTCTTGCGCAGGGACTGCGACAGCACCGTCACCTCGGCGCCCAGCGCGTGCGCGATCTTGACGCCCATGTGGCCGAGGCCGCCCATGCCGAGGATCGCGACCTTCTTGCCGGGACCGGTGCCCCAGCGCCTGAGCGGGGAGTACAGGGTGATGCCGGCGCACAGCAGCGGGGCGGCCGCGTCGAGGGGGATCCCGTCGGGGATGCGGACGACATAGCCCGCGTCGACGACGATCTTCTCCGCGTAGCCGCCGTAGGTCGGCTCGCCGTTCCGGTCCAGGGCGTTGTACGTGCCGACCATGCCGCCGCCGGTGCAGTACTGCTCCCGGCCGGCCTCGCAGTTCTCGCACTCGCGGCAGGAGTCGACCATGCAGCCGACGCCGACGCGGTCACCCACCCGGTAGCGGGTGACACCGGGGCCGACCTCGGAGACCACACCGGCGATCTCGTGGCCGGGGACCATGGGGAAGATCGCCTCGCCCCAGCCCTCCTGGGCCTGGTGGATGTCGGAGTGGCAGATGCCGGCGAATTTGATGTCGATCAGTACGTCGTGCTCGCCCACCGCGCGCCGCTCGATGGTCGTCCGCTCCAGCGGAGCCTTGGCGGCGGGTACGGCGTACGCGGCAACGGTGGTCATGCCGGGGTTCTCCTTGTGGGGTCGTGCGCCCGGCCGCCTTCTTTCCGGACGGGCACGGCTCCAGCCTGCGACGACGTCCGGCATTCACCCAGACCACCGCTTTGCCTACGTTGGCCGTGCGTACCACTGACGGGGACAGGATGGCGGGCGTACGACCGGGAATACTGGAGGCATGGACGAGCAGCACACCCCTCCCACCGGCTCCGCGGGCGGCGGCCTCGACCCTCGGGCGGAGCTCAGCGAGTTCCTGCGCACCCGGCGGGCCCGGCTGAAGCCGGAGGACGTGGGCCTGCCGGACTTCGGCCGCCACCGCCGGGTGCCGGGCCTGCGCCGTGAGGAGCTGGCACAGCTCGCCGGGGTGTCCGTGGCGTACTACACGCGCCTGGAGCAGGGCAACGGGCGGAACGTTTCGGCGGAGGTGCTGGACTCGATCGCGCGCGCCCTGCGCCTCAACGACGCCGAGCGGATCCATCTCACGCATCTGGCGAAGCCGAAGCGGCAGCGCAAGCCCGTGGCCCGTACCCAGCAGGCCCGCCCCGCCCTGCGGTATCTGCTGGAGTCGATGGACGGCGTCCCGGCGTACGTCGTCGGCCGGCGCGCGGAGATCCTCGCCTGGAACCGGATGGCGGCGGCGCTCTTCGGCGACTGGGGAGCACTCCCGGCGCAGGAGCGGAACTGGGCGCGGCTCGTCTTCCTCAACCCGGACTACCGGGATCTGTTCGTGGAGTGGGAGCAGAAGGCGTCCGACATGGTCGGCTATCTGCGCATGGACGCGGGCGTCCACCCGGAGGACCCGCAGCTGTCCGCGCTGGTCGGCGAGCTCTCCGTGAAGTGCGAGGAGTTCCGCAGGCTGTGGGCGGCGCACGACGTCAAGGAGAAGTGCCGCGGCACCAAGCGCGTACGGCATCCGCTGGTCGGCGAACTGACGCTGCTGTGGGAGTCGTTCCGCCCGGCCGGTGACGACTCCGGGCAGTCGCTGGTCACCTATTTCGCCGAGCCGGGCACCCCGTCGGCGGAGGCACTGCGGCTGCTGGGCAGCTGGGGTGCGGACGCCCGGCGGTCCGGAGCGGACGCGACGGCCCCCTGAGCCGGAACGCCCCCGCGCCACGACAGCGACGGCCCGCCGGGAGGGAGACCTCCCGGCGGGCCGTCCGTTCACACGCGGTCTACTTGCCGTAGTACGCGTTGTAGACCGAGATCGTCGACGTGTTGCCCTTCTTGTCGGTGATCTTGGCGCGCAGGGAGACCGCCTTCCCCTTCGCGGGGTTCTTGACGGTGACCTTCCCCTTCTTCACCGTGGTCTTCTTCCAGGTCTTGCCGAGGTCGTACGACACGTACACCGACAGGGACTTGAGGTTCTTGCCCTTGGCGGCGCCCTCGACGGTGACCGGGAACGTGGCCTTCTGGCCGGCCTTCACCTTGCTGTCCAGCCCCGTGACCGCCTGGAAGCGGGCCGAGGAGACGGGCAGCTGCTTCAGCTCCGCGGTCTTCTTGGAGCGGAAGGTCCAGCTCGCGTCGATCCGCGTGGAGACGGCGGCGACCTTGGCACTGCGCTTGACCGAGGTGGTCAGCTTGTACGCGGCGTCACCGGACGGGACCTTGAACTCCTTGTCACCGAGGAGCGGGTCGTCGTGCGAGCCGACCTTCTTGCCGTTGCGGTACAGGGTCGTGGTGACCGAGGAGAACACCGAGGACCCCTCGTGACCCTTGCCGTCGGCGAACAGCGGTATCAGCCCGGAGATGCTGTTGCCGTCCCGGAAGATGCCGTAGTCGGAGGTGAGGCGCGGCCCGAACACGGCCGTGTTGACGGTCTCCTGATAGGTCTTGCCGGCCTTGTAGCCCTTTCCGGTGCCGATGAGGTAGCCGGCCTCGGAGACGGGCCAGCCCTCCGCGTCGACCCCGCCCGACTGCTCGAAGTCGAGGTCCCACTTCACCCCGCCCGCGGTGGACAGGTGCAGGACGCGGGTACCGGGCAGCTTCTGCGCGCTGCCGATCGAGGCGGCGCCGCCACTGCCGGGCAGCCACCCCGCGGAGGAGACGGTGCCCTCCTTGCCCTTGGCCGGGGCGCCCATGCCGACCTTCACCGTGGCGAGTTCGCCGGCCTTGTAGGCGCGGGTGTAACCGGTGGACAGCTTCTTGACCTTGCCGCCGGCGATGGTGCTGTACTGGTCCTTGGCGCCCTTGCTGAAGTGGGCGTCCCACTGCTGGTGCAGCGAGCCGTCGGTGATCTGCGGGCCGAGGTGGGCGGAGCGGAAGTTCTTGTACGAGTCCAGCCACCAGCCGAAGCCGAAGGAGGTTTCCTTCGTCTCGACACTGAAGTCGGCGGAGGCGAACACCGGCTTGGCCGCCTTGTCCGGCACGGTGATGTTCACCGGCTTGGCCTTACGGGCGTCCAGGGTGATCGTCGTGTTCCTGGTGACGTCCAGCTTGGGCTGGGCGATCCAGTCGGCGCCCCGGTACGTCTCCGGGTCGGTGCCGACGAGGATGCTGGTGTCGAGGACGTAACCGCCCCTGGGCGCGCGGAGGGTGACGGTGCCGTCGGCCTCGTAGGGCTGGAACCACCGCTCGGTGCCCAGACCGGAGACACCGGCGAGGCTGGCGACGTAGTTGGCGGACGGCTTGCCCGCACGGTCGAGGAACTTCAGCGTGACGTCGTACGACTCGACCTCGCGCTCCACCGCGGCCGCCGTACGGACACTCTGCCCGCCGCCGGTCGCGACCACGTACGCCGAGTAGGCGCCGTCCACCGTGCCGCCGAGGCGGGTGTCGGCGGTGACGTCCACGGATGCCTTGCCGCCCGCGGGGACGGTGACCGTCGTGGCGCCCAGGGTGAAGAAGCCGGCCGGGGCCGCCTTGCCCTTGGGGTTCGTGGCGGTCGACGTCAGCTTCAGGGTGACGTCCTGGGTGCCGAGGTTGCGGTAGGTGAGCGCCTTGGTGACCGGCTTGTCGTCGGTGTGCGGCCACTGCTGGACGCCGAAGCTCAGCGACACCGGCTCGGCGATCACGGTCTGCGCGATGGCCTTGTCGACCTGGACGCGGCCCGAGCCCTGCTCGAACGGCGTGTACTTCCCGCCCTTGGTGGAGCCGGTGAGCGCGCCCTTCAGCTCCGTGTAGGTCCACTCCGGGTGCTGCTGCTTGAGGATCGCCGCCGCGCCCGCGACATGCGGGGTCGCCATCGACGTACCGGAGATGGTCATGTAGCCGGCCGGGTTCTCGCCGACCTCCTCGGCGATCGCGTTGCCCTTCGCGGAGGCGGCCGTGATGTCCACGCCGGGGGCGGTGACGTCCGGCTTGACGGCGCCGTCGCCGAGGCGGGGGCCGGTGGAGGAGAAGTCGGCGAGCGCGTCCTGGTCGTCGACGGCGCCGACGGTCAGGGCGGCGTCCGCGCTGCCGGGCGAACCGATCGACTGCGGGCCCTCGTTGCCGGCCGCGATGGCGAACAGCACGCCCTTCTCGGCGGACAGCCTGTCGACCGCCGCCTCCAGCGGATCGACCTCGGCCGTGTCCATGCCGCCCAGGCTCATGTTGACGATGTCGGCGCCCTGCGCGGCCGCCCATTCCATGCCGGCGAGGATGCCGGAGTCGTCACCGAAGCCGGCGTCGTCGAGCACCTTGCCGTTGAGGATGCTGGCGCCGGGTGCGACGCCCTTGTACTTGCCCTTGGACTGGGCGCCCGTACCGGCCGCGATGGACGCGACATGGGTGCCGTGGCCGACCTTGTCACCGGCGGTCGCGGCCGAGCTGAAGTTCTTGGACGCGGTGACCTGGCCCTTGAGGTCCGGGTGGGTGCCGTCGACGCCGGTGTCCAGGACGGCGATCTTGACGCCCTTGCCGTCGTAACCCGCCGCCCACGCCTTGGGGGTGCCGATCTGTGCCACCGACGTGTCGAGGGACGCCTTGCGGACCCCGTCGAGCCAGACATGGGCGATACCGGAGGCGGTACGGTCGCCGTCGGTGACCGCTTCCCACAGCTCGGGCGTGTCCTCGTGCGGGGTCTGCACCGCGTCCGCGTTCAGGGACTTCAGTGTCCGGCGGACCGTGCCGGCGTCACGGACGTCGGCCCTGGCGGCCTGAGCGCCGCCCTTGTAGCCGACGATGACCTTCAGGCCCCGCTGCTGCGAGCCCCGGGTCGCGGCCTTGTTCAACTCGGTGACGTCGAACAGCCGCTGGTCCAGTTTGCCGCTCGCGATCAGCCGGGCGGCGTCGACCGGCAGCACCAGGGTGTGGCCGCCGGTACGGCGGACCTGGACGGGTATGTGCTCGCGGCCCTCGGCCCGCTCCAGGCCGACCACCCGGCCCTTGGCGTCGACGGCGACCCGGTCTCCCGTGATCAGCGTGATCCGGTGCTTGACCGGCTTCGAGACCGGGGAAGCGGTGGTCGTACGCTCCCCGTCGGCCGACGCCGGTCCGGCCATCCCCGCCGCGAGCGCCACGGCGGTCGCCGTGGCGACCGTGGCCGCACACGCTCTCTTGACTTGTCTGCGCAAGGTTCCCCCTAGCGGTGTCCCGGGTGCACTCGTCGTCACCCGGCCGGGGGTGGTCTCGTACACATGCGCGCACCCCCCGGATCAAGGAGTATGCCGAGGGGTGATCACGCGTCTCAAGGGACTCCGGAAACGGTGCCGAAGTCGACGGGCGGCTGTAACACCACCGCCGGAACTCCGTTACACGATCGCCGGGTTGGGGATTTCGGTATCAGGCGCGGGTGTTCTCCTTCACGGTGATCCGGCCCTTGCGGATCGTCGCCACGCGCGGGGCCGCCTTCGCGATGGCCGAGTCATGGGTGACCATGACGAAGGTCAGCCCCAACTCCTGCCACATCCGGACGAGTACGTCCATGATCTCGTCGCGCATCGACTCGTCGAGGTTTCCGGTGGGCTCGTCGGCGAGCAGCACCTTGGGCTCCTTCACCAGCGCCCGCGCGATGGCGACGCGCTGCTGCTGGCCGCCGGACATCTCGCCCGGCAGATGTGCCAGCCGCTCGCCCAGACCGACCGATGCCAGCGCCTCGGCGGCCTTCTCCCGGCGCTCCCGTGCCTTGACGCCGAGCGGGACGAGCGCGGTCTCGACGTTCTCCTGCGCGGTGAGCGTGGGGATCAGGTTGAACGACTGGAAGACGAAGCCGATGTTCTCGCTGCGGACCCGGGTGAGCCGGGCCTCGGGCAGCTTCGCGAGGTCGGTGCCGTCGAGGACGATCTCGCCGGAGCTGGGCCGGTCGAGTCCGCCGAGCATCTGCAGCAGCGTGGACTTGCCGCCGCCGGTGGGCCCCTGGATGACGAGCCGGTCGCCGTCGGGGATGGTCAGGTCGACGCCGTCCAGCGCGTGGACGGTCTCCTTGCCGCGCGTGTAGCGCCGGGTGACGCCTCTGAGTTCGTACATGGGTCTGCTCCTGGATCGCGTACGGGGGTGGGGGCCCGTCCGCCGTGGGCGGGCCCCGGTGCCGGTGCCGGGCGGGTGCTACTCGACGCGGCGCAGCGCGTCGGCCGGCCGCAGCCGGGAGGCGCGCCAGCCGCCGAAGGCGCCGGCGACGAGACCGCCGGCCACGGCGAGGCCGACCGCAAGGGCGACGGTGGTGAGGCTGACCGGGGCGGTGAGGGCGACCTCGAGGGTCTTGGACGCCGTCTGCCGGCCGGGGCCGCCCATGCCGCCGCCACCGCCGGGCCCGGCCACACCGCCACCACCGCCGCCGCTGCCGCCGAGCTGGGCCTGGAGGGTGGGGCTGACGGCGGTGACGGCGTAGGCGCCCGCCAGGCCGAGCGCGATACCGAGGGCGCCGCCGATCAGGCCCTGGACCATGGACTCGCCGACCACCTGCCGGGTGACCCGGCCGGACTTCCAGCCGAGCGCCTTGAGGGTGCCGAACTCGCGCACCCGGCGGGAGACGGCCGACGAGGTGAGCAGGCCGGCGACGAGGAACGCGGCCACGAGCACCACGATCGACAGCCACTTGCCGACCCCGGCGGCGAGCGAGGAGGCGGTGGACAGGGAGCCGGAGACGGTGTCCGCGAGGTCGGCGGAGGTCGTCACGGTCGTCCCGGAGATGTTCTTCTGGATACCGGACTTGACGCTGTCGATGCGCTGGGAGTCGGTCGCCTTGACATAGATCGTGGTGACCTTGTCCTTGGCGTCGGCGAGGGTCTGCGCCTGCTTCAGGGGGAGGTAGAGGTTGGCCGCCGCGTCGCCGCTGGTGGCGGTGGCGATGCCGACGACCTCGTACGTGACGCCCTTGACGGTGACGGTGTCACCGGTCGCGAGCTTCTTCTCCTTGGCGTAGGCGGAGTCGGCGACGGCCACCTTCGCGTCGGTCTCGGTCGTCCTGAAGGTGCGTCCGTCGGTGATCTCGGAGGAGGTCAGCGGGCCGAGGGCGGGCTCGGTGACGTCGGTGCCGTAGACGGTGTAGCTGTTGACGTCGAAGTCGGCGCCGCCGCCCTGGACCCGGCCCTGCGGGGAGGACTGGCCGCCGCCGGGGCCGCCGCCCTGACCGCCCTCGCCGCCCCGGCCGTCCTGCTGGAACTGGCCGCGGGTGAACTCGCCGCTCACCTTGAGGACTTGCAGGCTCAGTCCGCCCACCGCGTCGGCGACACCGTCCTGTTCGCCGACCTTGCCCACGGTGGAGCCCGCGAGGGTCTGGAAGCCCTGCACCATGACACGGTCGCTGCTCTGCTCCTCGCCGGAGCCGTCGTCCTGGGCGTCGAAGCGGAACCGGGGCCGTTCTCCGGTGTCCTGGGCCTCCGCGGCCTTGGTGACCGTCATGTCCGTGCCGAGCCCGTACAGGGACTGCAGGACCTTCTCCTGGGCCCTGCTCATGCCGGAGGACACGGAGTTGACCACGACGACCAGCGCGATGCCCAGGGCGAGACCGGAGGCGACGACGAGGGCCGCCTTTCTGCGGCGGCGCAACTCGCGCCTCAGGTAGGTGAAGAACATGGCCGCAAGGTAGGGACGCCGGGTGATGAAGCGATAAGCGACCGATAAGAGCCCGATGAGAAGACGGCCGATGCCGCCGCCCGCCCCCTGCGGGGCGGACGGCGGCATCGGCGGGTGTGGTGGGGTGGGTGCCGCGTGCGCGGCCGGCGTCAGACCGCCGAGCCCGCCTTCCACTGCTCCCAGCTCATGTTCCAGCCGTTGAGGCCGTTGTCCGGGGCGATGGTCTTGTCTCCGGTGTTCTGGACGACGACCACGTCACCGACGATCGAGTTGTCGTAGAACCAGGCGCCCGGCGTGCTCGGGTCGTTCGCGCCCTTGGCGTCGGACATGCCCACGCAGCCGTGGCTGGTGTTGACGCTGCCGAAGATGGACTTGGCGCCCCAGTAGTTGCCGTGGATGAAGGTGCCGGAGGTGCTCAGCCGCATGGCGTGCGGCACGTCCTTGATGTCGTACTCGCCCTTGCCGTCGTCGTCGGTGAAGCCGACCGTCGCGCCGTTCATCCGGGTCTCCTTGAACTTCTCGGAGATCACCATCTGGCCCTCGTACGTCTTGTTGTCCGGCGCCCCGGCGGAGATCGGGATGCTGCGGACGGTCTTGCCGTCCTGCGTGATCTTCATCTGCTTGGTCTTGGCGTCGACGTACGTCACCTGGTTACGGCCGATCTTGAAGGTGACCGTCTTCTGCTGGACCCCGACGACGCCGTCCGCGCCCTCGACACCGTCGAGCGCCAGCTTCAGCGTGACGGTGGAGTCCTCCTGCCAGTACTCGTCGGGCCGGCAGTCCATGCGGTTGGCGTTGAACCAGTGGCAGACGACCTCCTGGCCGCTGCTGCTGGTGACGGTGATGCCCTTCTGCACCTCGGCCTTGTTGGTGATGGCCTTGTCGAAGTTGATCGACACGGGCATGCCGACGCCGACGGTGGTGCCGTCGTCCGGGGTGAAGGTGCCGATGAAGCTGTTGTCGGGGGCGACCGTGGTGAACGACGCGTTCTCGTGGGCGGCGAGACCCTCGGAGTCCTCGGCGGTGGCCGACAGCTTGTAGGTGGTGGCGCGCTCCAGCTGGGCGCTGGGCTTCCAGGTCTTCTTGTCGGCGGATATCTCACCGGCGACGGCGGTGCCCTCGGCGGTGGTCATCTTCACCTCGGTGAGCGTGCCCTTGGCCACGGTCACGGCGGCGGAGTTGTTGATGGAGGCGTTGTTGGAGCCGTCCTTCGGCGTGATCTTGATCTGCGCCTGGGAGGACTTCTTCGCCGCCGCCTCGTCGACCTGTGCCTGCGAGTCGCCCTTGCCGCTGTCGGAGCCGCCGTCGTCACCGCCGGAACACGCCGAGAGCACCAGCACTCCGCCGAGCAGAGCGGACGCGGCCGCCAGACCCCTGCGCCGCCGCTTACCGTCCGTCATCACACGCTTCTCCATCGTTGCCGAATCCCAACCCCACGAGCCCTCGTACGAAGACAGAGGGACCTCGTCCACAACCTTCAACGCTACGACCGGCTGTCGCCGTTCCCCACGGCCCGTGGATGTGGGGCTCGCCACGTCCACGGGGCGGACGGTGCGGGCGCCGCTCGTGCTCCGTCGCTTGAGACGTCGTCACCCGGGCGGCGGTTGCCGCCCGGGATCACGATTTCGCCAAGATCCCTCAGCCGACGCGTTCCGTGCCCTCTTCCTCGTCGTAGGGCTCGTCGTCATCGTCCTCGTCGAGGTCCCATTCCGCCGAATCGGGGTCGTAGTCGACCTCCTCACCGCTCCAGGACGCCTGCAGCAGTTCGACGCCCGGCACCTCGCCGACGAGGTCGAACGGGTCGACGAGCTGGGCGAGGGCCTCGGCCGTGTCTTCCGTCACAGCGCTCTCGGCGTGTGCCCGTTCCTCGTCCGGCATGCTCTCGTCGTCCGCGATCCGGCTCAGGGCCGCCTTGGTCACCGCGTCCTCGTCCTCGATCTCGAGGACGAGCTCCACGCGAAGCCGTACAAAACGTGATGTCTCTGGGGTGCTCATGACCGGAGCGTACGGCCCGTGGCCCCCGTGACTTTCCTGTGACCCGCACTGTTCACTAACATCGCCCCACACGGCCAATTCGCCAGTGCCACAAGGGGATCGATATTCCGTGTCATCCGCGCTCCGTCCGTTGCTGACCGCCACTGCCGCGGGCACCCTGCTCTGCGCCCTGTGGTTCGTCCCGTCCGCGAACGCCACCTCGGTGTCGGACGCGACTCAGACAGACCCGTCTCCGCAGGTCACGGAGCAGGCGAGAGTCATGTCGACCACCACGTCCGCGTCACTTCGGAGCGGCGTCGGCGATGACGTGCGCCTCGCGGACACGGGCAGCTTCGACAGCACTCCGTACATCGCCGGCGGCACGACCTGCCTCCTCCTCGGCGCCGGGTTCGTCGTCTACTCGGTACGCCGGGAACGTCTGGAGTTCTGAGACAACGCGCGCGCGGGACCCGGCGGAACGACCGCCGGGCCCCGGCCGGTTCAGTTCAGCGGCCCGGTGACCGTCTCCGCGGCCGCCACCAGCCGCCCGTCCCGTACGAAGGCGTCCGCCGCCGCCAGGTCGGGGGCCAGATGGCGGTCCGGTCCGGGCCCGCCCACTCCCGCCTCCCGCGCGGCCGCGACGACGGCCCGGGTGGCCGGCGCCGGGGTCAGTCCCTCGCGCAGTTCCACGGCCCGCGCGGCGGCGTACAGCTCGACGGCGACGACCCGGGTGAGGTTGTCGACGGCCGTACGCAGTTTGCGCGCCGCCGACCAGCCCATGGAGACGTGGTCCTCCTGCATCGCCGAGGACGGGATCGAGTCCGCCGACGCCGGTACGGCGAGCCGCTTCAGCTCGCTGACCAGGGCGGCCTGCGTGTACTGGGCGATCATCAGCCCGGAGTCCACGCCGGCGTCGTCGGCGAGGAACGGCGGCAGTCCGTGGCTGCGGTTCTTGTCCAGCAGCCGGTCGGTGCGCCGCTCGGCGATGGAGGCGAGGTCGGCGACGGCGATGGCGAGGAAGTCCAGGACATAGGCGACCGGCGCCCCGTGGAAGTTGCCGTTGGACTCCACCCGTCCGTCGGGCAGTACGACCGGGTTGTCGACGGCGGCCGCGAGTTCCCGCTCGGCGACCAGCCTGGCGTGCGCCAGGGTGTCCCGGCCGGCTCCGGCTACCTGCGGGGCGCAGCGCACCGAGTAGGCGTCCTGGACCCGGGGCGCGTCGTCCTGGTGATGCCCGGTCAGCCCCGAATCCTTCAGTACGGCCAGCATGTTGGCGGCGCTGGCGGCCTGGCCGGGGTGCGGGCGGATGGCGTGCAGCTCGGGGGCGAGCACCTTGTCGGTGCCGAGCAGTGCCTCCAGGCTGAGGGCGGCCGTGACATCGGCGGACTTGTACAGCAGCTCCAGGTCGGCGAGGGCCATGACCAGCATGCCCAGCATGCCGTCGGTGCCGTTGAGAAGGGCGAGCCCCTCCTTCTCGCGCAGTTCGACGGGCCGGATTCCGTGCTCGGCGAGCAGTTCACCGGCCGGACGCACACCGCCGTCGGGGCCTTCCGCGTCGCCCTCGCCCATCAGCGCGAGGGCGCAGTGGGACAGCGGGGCCAGGTCGCCGGAGCAGCCGAGGGAGCCGTACTCGTGCACGACCGGGGTGATGCCGGCGTTCAGCACGTCGGCCATCGCCCGCGCGACCTGGGGCCGGACGCCGGTGCGCCCGGAGCAGAGGGTCTTCAGCCGCAGGAACATCAGGGCGCGGACGACCTCGCGCTCCACGCGCGGCCCCATTCCGGCGGCGTGCGAGCGGACGATGTTGCGCTGCAGCTGCGCCCGCAGTTCGGGACTGATGTGCCGGGTCGCCAGGGCGCCGAAACCGGTGCTCACCCCGTAGACGGGGTCCGGCTTCGCGGCCAGCGCGTCCACGACCCCGCGGGACGCGGCGAGGGCGGCCACCGCCTCCGCCGACAGTGCGACGCGGGCCCCGCCGCGCGCCACGGCGAGCACATCGGACGCGGTCACGCCGGAGGTCCCCACCACCACAGTGTGCATATCCATATTCAGGAGCGTACGCACTGAATTCGATGATGTCACCACCGGATCGCCCCCGCGCCCCTTACCCGCACGCTACGGCGAATGCCGTCCCCGGAACCGCCGCCGCTCCCCGTCCGGCGCCCGCGAGGGCTCGTCCGCGAGCCGTACGACGGGATCGCCCGGCCCCTCCCGGCCGGCCACCACGGGATGCGCGGCCCGCTCGGCCTTGGCCCGGTACTGCGCCGCGTCGGCCAGCCGGAACAGCCGCCGGGCGGAGCGCACCGGCCCGACGGGATCCTCGGTGGACGCCACCCCGCAGGCGACTCCGTCCCCGATCCCCAGCTCCACGGCCCGCCGGCACACCTCCTCGGCCGTCTTGACGACCTCGTCGGCCGGCGGCCCCACCACCAGCAGGCAGAACTCGTCCCCGCCGAGCCGCGCCGCCAGCGCCCCCGGCAGCATGGCGCCGCACAGCGACAGCACGCTCCCGAACCGCTCGAGGAGCCGGTCCCCGACGGCATGGCCCAGCGTGTCGTTGACCCGCTTCAGCCCGTTCAGATCGCACACCACGAGGCTGACGACCTCCCCGTCCCGCCGGTGCCGCTCCACGGCCTCGTCGAGGCGCGCGTCGACGGCACGCCGGTTCGCCAGCCCGGTCAACGAGTCCGTGTACGCCAGCCGCCGGGCCTCCTCCAGCCGCTCGGTCTGCGCGATCCCCGCGGCCACGACGGCGGCCAGCACGGTGGCGAAGTCGGCGTCGCCCCGCCCGAAGACGGGCACCCCGGCCGGCCGGGCCACATACAGCTCGCCCCAGGCCCGCCCGTGCAGCACGATCGGCGCGACCACACAGCAGCCGCGCCCCCGCCGCCGCAGCGCCACGACCCGCTGGTGGCAGTAGCCGGCCTGCCCCGCCGAGGAGCCCCCGGCGGTCTCCACCCACGCGTCGGGCTCACCGCCGCCCGCCCACCGCTCGTGCAGGAACTCGGTGATCTCGGCGAACTGATGCACCGGATACGACTCGTCCTCCGGGAACTCCTCCTCCCCCTCGGCCAGCTCCCCCACGTTCACCAGCACCCGCAGCCGCCCCAGCTCGCGCTCCCACACCGACAGGGCGGCGAAGCTCCCGCCCAGCGCCCGGCAGGCGCCACCGGCCGCGGCCTGCCAGGCCTCCCGCGAGCCGTGCGCGGCGGCCATGCCCTGAGCCAGCGCCACCACGGCCGCCAGCCGCCTCTCCTCACCCATCTCTCCAGATTAGGAAGATTCAGGGCCAATCGGGATATCGGAAGGTGCGAACGGGGCTCACCGGCCTACTCCCCCGGCCACTGCGGCCTGCGCTTCTCGTTGAACGCGGCCACTCCCTCCGCCCGGTCCCCGGAGAACGCCACCGACCGCCAGGCGGCGTCCTCGACCTCCAGCCCGGCGGCCAAATCCAGCCCGTGCCCCAGCCGCAGCGCCCGCTTGGCCGCCCGCAGTCCCACCGGCGAGTTCCCGGCGATCCGGGCCGCCATGGCGAGCGCCGACTCCCGGTCCCGCCCCTCCTCCACCAGCTCGTCGACCAGGCCCAGCTCCCGGGCCTCGGCGGCCTCCACCCGGCGTGCCGTGAAGATCAGCTCGGCGGCTCTGGCCGCTCCCACGCGCCGGGGCAGCAACTGCGTACCGCCGCCGCCCGGAATCACGCCCACGGACACCTCGGGCAGCCCCATGACCGCCGTACGGTCGGCGACGATCACGTCGCACGACAGGGCCAGCTCGAATCCGCCCCCGAGCGCGAACCCGTGCACCGCCGCGACCGTGGGCACGGGCAGCTCCAGCACCCCGGTGTACGCGCCGCGCGCCACGGGCCGCTGGCGCACCAGGTCGGCGTCGCTGAAGGAATTGCGCTCCTTCAGGTCGGCCCCGACACAGAACGCCCGCTCGTGCGACGAGCTCAGCACCACCGCCCGTACGCTCCGGTCCTCCCCCAGGGCCGCGCAGGCGCCGGCGATGGAGCGGGCCATCGCCGTCGACACGGCGTTCATGGCCTTGGGCCGGTCGAGGACGAGCTCCGCGACATGCCCCCGCTCATGCCGGCGCACCAGCACGAACTCCCCGAACCGTTCCTCACTCATCGCCGTCCTCCGGTTAACGTGGGTTAACTTCCGCTCGCGCCGATCATCGCAGCCCGCCCCGCCGGGGAAAAGGGCGCACGGCCGGTTCCCTTGTCACCCCCCGTCCACCCGTTCGAGTGACATCGCGCCGACTTCGGCCCCCCGACCCCCACGGCAGCGCATAGCGTGCGCACACCGCGGCGCACCGGGGGGCGTGCACGCGGGGGAGGGATCACCATGACACCGACAACCGAGAAACCACCGCCAGGCGCCTCCCGCTTCCGGGGCCGCCACCGCAAGCCGCGTCCCCGCCGGGTCCTTTTGGCCGCGGGCAGCCTGGCCGTGGCCGCGAGCGCCGTGACCCTGGTCCGCCTGGCCACCACCCAGGGCGGCGGCCCGGAATTCGGTACGGAGGCGGGCCCGCGCCCCGTCCCTCATACGGACTCGGGCGCCCCCGTCGCCTCCCCGACCGCGAGCCCTGCCGCCGTACCCGTCCCGGAGACGAGTCCGTCCTCGCCCACGGCACTGGGCGGCAGGAATCCGGCACCGCTCGCCGCGCCGGAGCGCTCGTCGACGGCCCGGTCCCTCACGACCGCCGCGGACCCGGGCCCGGTCACCGCACCCGCGACACCCGCGCCGTCCCGCCGACCGGACCCGCCCGCGTCCCCGTCACCGAGCAGCGGCGGCCCGGAGCACACGCCACCGCCCTCGCACGACCCGCCCCCACCGCGGCCGGACGACCCCGCCCCGGGCCCCCGGCTCTGCGTACCGATCATCGGTGTCTGCGTGGGCGGCGGTCTGAACCTGAGCCTCCCGGACGTCGGGGACCAGGTGTATTGACCCGCAGGGTTGTTGACGCGGCTGATCGGTGGCCGGCCGCCGCGTGCGTGCATGGCCTCGCGCGGCAGACCGGAATGCCGGACAGGCTCTAGGACGACGACGGGTCGGCGGCGCCGTTGCGGCGGGTGAGCAGCCACGGCTCCACGACGCCCAGGCCGCGCACGGGCCGCTGCCACATCGGCTGGAGCGCGAACCGGTACACCGGCGGCTCCTCGCCCTCCTTCTCCGCCGCGGCCACCGCCTCTGACGCCGCCGCCTCGGAGGCGGGGGCGTCACCCGTGCGGATCAGCTCCTCGGCGAAGGCGCTGTCGACGAGTACGGCGTCGCGGGGGGCTATGGAGGTGAGCCGGGAGGCCAGGTTCACGGTCGTACCGAACACATCGCCCATCCGGGTGGTCACCGTGCCGAACGCCATGCCGACGCGCAGCTCGGGCATGGTCTCGTCGTTCGCCATGGTCTCGATCAGCCGCATCGCGATGTCCGCGGCCGTACCGGCGTCGTCGGCGGCGTACAGCACCTCGTCGCCCAGCGTCTTGATGAGCCGGCCGCCGCGCGCGGCGACCAGGTCGGCCGCGGTCGTCTCGAAGGCCTCGACGAGTTCGCCGAGCTCCTCCTCCTCCATCCGGCGGGTCAGCCGGGTGAACCCCACGAGGTCCGCGAAGGCGACGGCGAGCCGCCGGTCGACCATCTCCTCGTCGTCGGCGCCCTGGACGACCCGGCCGGCGGAGGCGGCGAGCTGGCGCCGCCAGACGTAGACGAGGAACTCCTCCAGCTCGGGCAGGAGCAGTTCGACGATCGGATACGTCACCTCGGTACGGGTCATACCGGGCTCGGGGGGTTCGGTGAGCCCCTCCAGGAACGAGTCGATCTGCCATTCGGCCAGTCGGGCGGTGGTCTGGCCGGTGGACCGCGCCACCTGCACCGCCATGGCCTCGCTGAGCAGGCCCGCCTCCACGAGACCGGCGAGGCGGCGCAGGGCGAGGACGTCCGCCTCGGTGAGGGCCTTGGCCTGGCCCACGTCGGCGAAGCCCATCGCCCGCCAGAAGCGGGTGGCGAGCTCCATGGTGACGCCGGCGCTGCGGGCCGCCTGGAACGGTGTGTAACGGCGCTCGGCGCCCAGGATGAGCTGTTCGAGACGCAGGGCAAGCGGATCCTCGCCGACGCCCTGCGCGTCCGTGGAACCCGAGTCGTCGGTCACGCGTGCCCTTCCGATCTGACATGGCCAGGTATCGACCGGGCTCAACTCTACGGCAGGTGTGCGCCAGCTCACTCCGTGAGGTCGGGGCGGGGGTGAGGGGGCAGGGGCCCGGCGCGGGCGTGGTCCGCGGGCTGCTCCGCGTGGGGGGGCCGGGGGGTGTTCGCGCGGCCCGGCGCTTGCGGGGTGCCGTCGCGCCCACCCGTGCCGCCCTGCGGCACGATTGCCCGCGGAGTGCGGGGGGCTGCATGCGGTTGCCCGCGGAGTGCGGGGGCGGAGTGCGGGGGGGGCTGCATGCGGTTGCCCGCGGAGTGCGGGGTCAGTGGGGGCGTAGGTGGATGATGTCGCCGGCGCCCACCGGTTCCTGTACTCCCGACTCCGTGGCCAGGATCAGGCGGCCGTCGGCGTCCACCGCGACCGCTTCGCCGACCAGGTGACGGTCTCCCGGGAGCTCCGCTCGCACCTTCCGGCCGAGTGTCGCGCAGCCTGCCGCGTACGTTTCCTGGAGGCCGCTCGGGCCCGGGTCGCCCGATGCCGCCCGCCAGCGGCCGTACCAGTCCTCCAGCGAGCGCAGCACCGCCCGCAGCAGCGGGTCCCGGTCCGTGCTCACCGCTCCGGCCAGCGCCAGCGACCCCGCCCCGGGCACCGGCAGCTCCTCGGCGCGCAGGCTCACATTGATCCCCACGCCGATCACGACCCCGTCGTCCCCGGCCCGCTCCGCCAGGATCCCGCCGGCCTTCCGTTCCTCGCCGCCCACGGTGACCAGGAGGTCGTTCGGCCACTTCAGCGCCGTATCGACACCGGCCGCACGCGACAGCCCCGTCGCCACCGCGACACCGGTGAGCAGCGGCAGCCACCCCCACCGCGCGACCGGCACCTCGGCGGGCCGCAGCAGCACGGAGAAGAACAGCCCGGACCGGGCCGGCGCCGTCCACCGCCGGTCGAGCCGCCCCCGCGCGGCGGTCTGCTCCTCGGCGACGAGGACGACCCCCTCCTCGAGGCCACCCTCGCGGGCCACGAGGTCGGAGTTGGTCGACCCGGTGCGCTGCACCACGTCCACCTCCCGCCACAGACGCCCCGCCCGCACCAGCCCCCGCCGCAGCGCGGTGGCGTTGAGAGGCGGCCGGTCCAGGTCGGACCACCGGCTGTGCGGGGAAGCGGAGTCATCTCGGGGCGTCATGCAACCCACACTAGGTGTGGGAAAGACCGCACTGCCGACAAGGAGGCCCCCCACTACGCTACGGATGAGTAACCGTCCCCCCTTTTGAGCAGGCAGGGAGCCGCATCCCGATGTCCGAGCCGGAAGAGCAGCAGCCCGACATTCGCACGACCGCGGGCAAGCTCGCGGATCTCCAGCGTCGTATCGAAGAGGCGACGCACGCCGGCTCCGCGCGCGCCGTCGAGAAGCAGCACGCCAAGGGCAAGCTGACGGCCCGTGAACGGATCGACCTCCTGCTCGACGAGGGCTCCTTCGTCGAGCTGGACGAGTTCGCCCGGCACCGCTCCACCAACTTCGGCCTCGACGCGAACCGCCCCTACGGCGACGGCGTCGTCACCGGCTACGGGACCGTCGACGGCCGTCCGGTCGCCGTCTTCTCCCAGGACTTCACGGTCTTCGGCGGAGCCCTCGGCGAGGTCTACGGCCAGAAGATCGTCAAGGTGATGGACTTCGCGCTGAAGACCGGCTGCCCGGTCATCGGCATCAACGACTCCGGCGGCGCCCGCATCCAGGAGGGCGTGGCCTCGCTCGGCGCGTACGGCGAGATCTTCCGCCGCAATACGCACGCCTCCGGTGTGATCCCGCAGATCTCCCTGGTCGTCGGCCCGTGCGCGGGCGGCGCGGTCTACTCCCCCGCGATCACCGACTTCACGATCATGGTCGACCAGACCAGCCATATGTTCATCACGGGCCCGGACGTCATCAAGACGGTCACCGGCGAGGACGTCGGCTTCGAGGAGCTCGGCGGCGCCCGTACCCACAACACCGCCTCCGGTGTCGCCCACCACATGGCCGGCGACGAGAAGGACGCGATCGAGTACGTCAAGCAGCTCCTGTCGTACCTCCCGTCCAACAACCTCTCCGAGCCCCCCGCCTTCCCCGAGGAGGCGGACCTGACGGTCACGGACGAGGACCGCGAACTCGACGTGCTCGTCCCGGACTCGGCCAACCAGCCGTACGACATGCACACCGTCATCGAGCACGTCCTCGACGACGCCGAGTTCTTCGAGACGCAGCCGCTGTTCGCGCCGAACATCCTCACCGGCTACGGCCGCGTCGAGGGCCGGCCCGTCGGCATCGTCGCCAACCAGCCGATGCAGTTCGCCGGCTGTCTGGACATCACCGCCTCCGAGAAGGCGGCCCGCTTCGTCCGCACCTGCGACGCCTTCAACATCCCGGTGATCACCTTCGTCGACGTCCCCGGCTTCCTGCCCGGCGTCGACCAGGAGCACGACGGCATCATCCGCCGCGGCGCCAAGCTGATCTTCGCCTACGCCGAGGCGACGGTCCCGCTGATCACGGTCATCACCCGCAAGGCGTTCGGCGGCGCGTACGACGTCATGGGCTCCAAGCACCTGGGCGCGGATCTCAACCTCGCCTGGCCGACGGCCCAGATCGCGGTGATGGGCGCGCAGGGCGCGGTCAACATCCTGCACCGCCGCGCCATCGCCGGCTCCGAGGACCCGGAGGAGGCCCGCGCGCGCCTGATCCGGGAGTACGAGGACGCCCTCCTCAACCCGTACGTCGCGGCCGAGCGCGGCTACGTCGACGCGGTGATCATGCCGTCCGACACCCGCCGGCACATCGTCCGCGGCCTGCGTCAGCTGCGTACGAAGCGGGAATCCCTGCCTCCGAAGAAGCACGGCAACATCCCTCTCTAAGGAGCCGCTGTGGTGATCAAAGTCGTACGGGGCAACCCCACCCCCGAGGAGCTGGCCGCCGCACTGGCGGTGGTCCGGGCGCGCGCCGCGGCGGCGTCGGCCGTCCCGCCCGGCGCGCCCGCACCCCGCGACTCCTGGTCCGACCCGTCCCGGATCGCGGCGCACCACCTGCCCCACCCGGGCCCGGCGTCGTGGACGCGTACCTACTGGCCGAGCTGACGGCACACGGACGGGGGCGCGGAATACCGCGCCCCCACTTGAGTACGCGTACTCAGGCACCCCGGCCGGTCAGGCACCACGCTGGTGGCATGCTGTGGTCCGACCCCGAGAACAAGCCGCCCAAGGAACTGCGGGACACCCAGGTCATGCTGCGGCGGCTCAGCGTTCTCCTGGCCCTGGCCATGGTGCTGGCGATGCTCACGATCGGCATACGGTGATACGGCCCGGCCCCGGTGGCTAACCTGGGAACATGACCGCTCAGCACCGCAGGCGACTCGTGCTCGCCTCCCAGTCCCCCGCCCGGCTCGGGCTGCTCCGCCAGGCCGGGCTGGACCCCGAGGTGATCGTCAGCGGGGTGGACGAGGACGCCGTCACCGCCCCCACCCCGGCCGAACTGGCGCTCGCCCTGGCCGAGGCCAAGGCCTCCGTCGTCGCGGCGAAGCCCGAGGTCAAGGGCGCGCTGGTGATCGGCTGCGACTCCGTCCTGGAGCTCGACGGCCAGGCCCTCGGCAAGCCCGCGGACGCCGAGGAGGCCACCGCGCGCTGGAAGTCCATGCGCGGCCGCGCGGGGACCCTGCAGACCGGCCACTGCGTCTACGACACCGTCAGCGGCCGCTACGTCTCCGCCACCGCCTCCACCGTCGTCCGCTTCGGCGAACCCACCGACGAGGAGATCGCCGCCTACGTGGCGTCCGGCGAACCGCTGTACGTCGCCGGGGCGTTCACCCTGGACGGCCGCTCGGCCCCGTTCATCGACGGCATCGACGGCGACCACGGCAACGTCATCGGCATCAGCCTGCCCCTGGTCCGGCGGCTCCTCGCCGACCTCGGCACCGGCATCACGGAACTGTGGGCGCCGCAGGAGGCGTGACCGGGGCGCCGTCACCGCCGGCGCCGCCCACCGGAGCGGCGTCGGACACGGTGTCGGCCGGCCGCCGCGGACGGCCGTCGTACGTCATCAGCAGCAGCACGATGAGCGCGAACACGACGACCATGTAGCCGAACGCGGTCGGGCCGACCAGGCCCCAGGTGGCCGCGCCCAGCAGCGCGTGCACCACCGCCGCGCTGATCAGCAGCACCCTGCCGAGCCCGGCGGGCGACCGGTCGCGTACGCCGGCGAGCAGGGCCACCACACCGCACAGCGCGAAGTAGAGCCCGAAGACGACTCCGCCGGCCTTCGAGGACGTCGACATCATGTCCGGGTCGAGCCCGGCCAGCGACATGTCCTGGCGGTCGACGACGGAGGCCAGCACCCAGTTCAGCGCCGCGACGCCGAGCGCCTCCGCGAACAGTACGAGCGCCACGACCCATGCCACCGGTCTGCGTACCACCGGCCCCCACCCACTTTCGAGCACGCTTGCCGTTACCCCGAGTATGTTCGGGACGTCGCGAAGGCTACTAACGGGTAAACCTCGGTACAAGGGTTCCGCCGAGGGCAAAGAATCATTGGGCCATTCGTAGGGACTCCACAAAGAAACCCAGTGGGCCGCAGCACGCTCTCACAGAGACCTTGACCACACAGGACGGCTAGGGTTTTCGGGAGGAGTCCTGCGTACCGAGGTGCGACAAGGGATTTCGCGGGTCGAGCGAGCCTCGTATCACGCTCCGTGTGGGCAAGCTCACCACTGGGGACGGGTCGAAGTGCCGTGTCGGCAGTCCCTAAACTCGGCTTGTTTCAAGGAGGGAGCCTCAATCGTGCGCAAGGTGCTCATCGCCAACCGTGGCGAAATCGCTGTCCGCGTTGCCCGGGCCTGCCGGGATGCCGGAATCGCGAGCGTTGCCGTCTACGCCGACCCGGACCGGGACGCTCTGCATGTCCGCGCCGCGGATGAGGCGTTCGCCCTGGGCGGTGACACTCCGGCCACCAGCTACCTCGACATCGACAAGGTGCTGAACGCCGCGCGTGAATCGGGCGCGGACGCCATCCACCCCGGCTACGGCTTCCTCTCCGAGAACGCGGAGTTCGCCCAGGCCGTGCTGGACGCCGGGCTGATCTGGATCGGTCCGCCGCCGCAGGCCATCCGCGACCTCGGTGACAAGGTCGCCGCCCGGCACATCGCGCAGCGCGCGGGTGCTCCGCTGGTCGCGGGTACGCCGGATCCCGTCTCGGGCGCGGACGAGGTCGTCGCCTTCGCCGAGGAGCACGGGCTGCCGATCGCGATCAAGGCGGCGTTCGGTGGTGGCGGGCGTGGTCTGAAGGTGGCGCGCACGCTGGAGGAGGTGCCGGAGCTGTACGAGTCCGCGGTGCGGGAGGCGGTCGCCGCCTTCGGTCGCGGCGAGTGCTTCGTCGAGCGCTACCTGGACAAGCCGCGGCACGTGGAGACGCAGTGCCTGGCCGACAAGTACGGCAACGTGGTCGTGGTCTCCACCCGTGACTGCTCGCTGCAGCGGCGGCACCAGAAGCTGGTCGAGGAGGCCCCGGCGCCGTTCCTGTCGGACGCTCAGGTGGCGCAGCTGTACTCCGCCTCCAAGGCGATCCTGAAGGAGGCCGGGTACGTCGGCGCGGGCACCGTGGAGTTCCTCGTCGGCCTCGACGGCACGATCTCCTTCCTCGAGGTCAACACACGTCTGCAGGTCGAGCACCCGGTGACCGAGGAGGTCGCGGGGATCGACCTCGTGCGGGAGATGTTCCGCATCGCGGACGGGGAGGAGCTGGGGTACGGCGATCCGGTGCTGCGGGGTCACTCGTTCGAGTTCCGCATCAACGGTGAGGACCCGGGGCGCAACTTCCTGCCGGCGCCCGGCACGGTGACGACGTTCGCCGCGCCGTCGGGGCCGGGTGTGCGGCTGGACGCGGGCGTGGAGTCCGGGTCGGTGATCGGGCCGGCGTGGGACTCGCTGCTGGCGAAGCTGATCGTGACCGGGCGTACGCGCAAAGAGGCGCTGGAGCGGGCCTCCCGTGCGCTGGAGGAGTTCCAGGTCGAGGGCATGGCGACCGCGATCCCGTTCCACCGTGCGGTGGTGCGGGACGCGGCGTTCGCTCCGGAGCTGACCGGTTCGGCGGATCCGTTCACGGTTCACACGCGGTGGATCGAGACGGAGTTCGTCAACGAGATCAAGCCGTTCGCCGCCGCCCTCGACGCGGGGGCGGACGAGGAGGCCGACCGCGAGACGGTCGTCGTCGAGGTCGGCGGCAAGCGTCTGGAGGTCTCGCTGCCGGCGTCGCTGGGCATGTCCCTGGCCCGTACGGGGCTGGCGGCGGGCGCGAAGCCGAAGCGGCGGGCGGCGAAGAAGTCGGGGCCGGTGGCCTCGGGTGACACGCTGGCCTCGCCGATGCAGGGCACGATCGTGAAGCTCGCGGTGGAGGAGGGGCAGGAGGTCAAGGAGGGCGATCTGGTCGTCGTCCTGGAGGCCATGAAGATGGAACAGCCCATCAACGCCCACCGCTCGGGCACGGTCAAGGGCCTGGCGGCGGAGGTCGGCGCGTCGATCACCTCGGGCGCGGCGATCTGCGAGATCAAGGACTGACCGACCCCGCCCCCACCGGCTCGACGCCGGTGGGGGCGGGCCCCGGATGCCTGCGGAGCGGCTTTCGGACTCAGCGGCGGCGCAAGTCCGCCACCCGTGCCCCCCGCTCACTCCCCTGCGCCGGCTCCCCCGCCGCCGCCCCCAGCGCCACGGCCGTGCGTAACCCACCCGGCCCCTGCCGGCGAGGCCCGGGCAGGGGGACGTCCCGGCGCTGGCGCCCCGCCGAAGCCCCCTCACCCCCAGCGACAGCGATCTGCACACCCTGATCGGCCAGCGCCTGCAGCTCCGTCGCCGCCCGCTCGTCATGCCCCGCCGGCTCGTCCGTCACCAGCCGCGTGATCAGATCCGTGGGCACCGTCTGGAACATCGTGTCCGTACCGAGCTTGGTGTGGTCCGCGAGGACCACGACCTCCGCCGCGGCCTGGACCAGCGCACGGTCGACCGACGCCGACAGCATGTTGGACGTGGACAGCCCGCGCTCGGCGGTGAGCCCGCTCCCGGACAGGAACGCGCGGGACACCCGCAGCCCCTGCAGGGACTGCTCCGCACCACTGCCCACCAGGGCGTAGTTCGAGCCGCGGAGCGTCCCGCCGGTCATCACGACCTCCACCCGGTTGGCATGGGCCAACGCCTGGGCGACCAGCAGGGAGTTGGTGACGACGGTCAGGCCGGGTACGCGGGCCAGCCGGCGGGCCAGTTCCTGCGTGGTGGTACCCGCGCCGACCACGATGGCCTCGCCCTCGTCCACCATATTCGCGGCGAGGTCGGCGATCGCGGTCTTCTCGGCGGTCGCGAGATGTGACTTCTGCGGAAAACCGGACTCTCGCGTGAAACCGCCCGGCAGTACCGCACCGCCGTGCCGGCGGTCGAGGAGTCCTTCTGCCTCCAGTGCGCGCACGTCCCGCCGTACGGTCACTTCGGAGGTCTGGACGACGCGGGCAAGCTCACGGAGCGACACGGCCCCGTTGGCTCGCACCATTTCGAGGATCAATTGGCGACGTTCTGCAGCGAACACGAAACTGACAGTAACGCCGACGACCGTCTGCTTTCAGCAGTTTGCGCTGAATAGCAGAAGTTGTTCGCACGGCCCTGCACCAAGTGGTATAGGACCGTCATTTGGGAACGTCAGCCCTCGCCGCCGGCCTTCCGGGTGTGCAACTGCCGTGCCACCTCGGCGATCGAGCCCGACAGGGAGGGATAGACCGTGAAGGCGTTCGCGATCTGTTCCACCGTCAGATTGTTGTCGACCGCGATCGAGATGGGGTGGATGAGTTCCGAGGCGCGCGGTGCGACGACCACACCGCCGACGACGATGCCGGTGCCCGGACGGCAGAAGATCTTGACGAAGCCGTCCCGGATGCCCTGCATCTTCGCGCGCGGGTTGCGCAGCAGCGGCAGCTTCACCACGCGGGCGTCGATCTTGCCGGAGTCGACGTCGGCCTGGGAGTAGCCGACGGTGGCGATCTCGGGGTCGGTGAACACGTTCGACGAGACCGTCTTGAGGTTCAGCGGGGCCACCGCGTCGCCCAGGAAGTGGTACATGGCGATCCGGCCCTGCATCGCCGCCACGGAGGCGAGCGCGAAGACGCCGGTGACGTCACCGGCGGCGTACACGCCGGGGGCCGTCGTGCGCGAGACCTTGTCGGTCCAGATGTGGCCGGAGTCCCGGAGCCGGACGCCGGCCTCCTCCAGGCCCATGCCCTCGGAGTTCGGGATGGCGCCCACGGCCATCAGGCAGTGCGACCCGGTGATGACGCGGCCGTCGGCGAGCGTCACCTCCACCCGGTCGCCGGCCCGCTTCGCGGACTGGGCCCGCGAGCGCGCCATGACGTTCATCCCGCGCCGCCGGAAGACGTCCTCCAGCACGGCCGCCGCGTCCGGGTCCTCGCCCGGCAGCACCCGGTCGCGCGAGGAGACCAGCGTCACCTTCGAGCCGAGGGCCTGGTAGGCGCCGGCGAACTCGGCGCCCGTGACACCCGATCCGACCACGATGAGCTCCTCGGGAAGCTCGTCGAGGTCGTAGACCTGGGTCCAGTTGAGGATGCGTTCGCCGTCGGGGCGGGCCTCCGGCAGTTCGCGCGGATGTCCGCCGGTCGCGATCAGTACGGCGTCGGCGGTGAGGGTCTCCTCGGTGCCGTCGGCGGCGCGCACCACGACCTTGCGGGAGCCGTCGAGCGCCTGCATGCCCTCGAGCCGGCCCCGGCCGCGCAGCACGCGCGCGCCGGCCCGGGTCACGGAGGCGGTGATGTCGTGCGACTGGGCCAGTGCGAGCCGCTTCACACGCCGGTTGACCTTGCCGAGGTCCACGCCGACCACCCGGGCGGCCTGCTCCAGGGGCGGGGTGTCGTCGGCGACGATGATGCCCAGCTCCTCGTACGAGGAGTCGAAGGTGGTCATCACCTCGGCCGTGGCGATCAGGGTCTTGGACGGCACGCAGTCGGTGAGCACCGACGCACCGCCCAGGCCGTCGCAGTCGACGACGGTCACCTCCGCGCCGAGTTGCGCGGCGACCAGCGCCGCTTCGTATCCGCCGGGTCCGCCACCGATGATCACGATCCGAGTCACGTACTCCATTGTCCCGCACACTTCACCGTGCGCCCGCCCGGGGGGTTCGGCCGTGGCCCCCCTGTTACCGGAGTGGCGCCGGTTCCGGCTGCCGTACCCTTCACCCCATGTCGCTCTACGCCGCGTACGCCGGCAATCTCGACGCGCGGCTGATGTCCCGCCGCGCCCCGCACTCGCCGCTGCGCGCCACCGGCTGGCTGAACGGGTGGAGACTGACGTTCGGCGGCGAGCACATGGGCTGGGAGGGCGCGCTGGCCACGCTGGTGGAGGACCCGATCTCTGCGGTCTTCGTCGCCCTGTACGACATCGCCCCGATGGACGAGGAGTCACTGGACCGCTGGGAGGGCGCGGGCGGCCTGGACCTCTACCGCCGTACCCGGGTGCGGGCGCACACGCTGGACGGCGAGGAGCCGGCCTGGGCGTACGTCCTCAACAGTTACGAGGGCGGACTTCCCTCGGCCCGCTATCTGGGCGAGGTCGCCGACGCGGCGGAGTCGGCGGGGGCGCCGCACGACTATGTGATGGAACTCCGTAAACGTCCCTGCTGACGTCCCTTCGCCGGAAACGACAAGACAACGATCGCCAACCCGTCCGCCCGGACATCTACGCGCGTAGGCGATTACCGGCTACCCTCATCGCGTGAACGCTTCTCTTCTTCCGGACGACATCCAGGGCGACCCGTACGCCGCAGCCGACGCCGCCGCCGCGCGCCTGCGCGACCTCACCGGCGCCGAGACCCACGACGTCGCCCTCGTGATGGGCTCCGGCTGGGCTCCGGCCGCGGACGCCCTCGGCACCCCCGAGGCCGAGTTCCAGGTCACCGAGCTGCCCGGCTTCCCTCCCCCGGCGGTCGAGGGCCACGGCGGCACGATCCGCTCGTACGCCATCGGCGCGAAGCGGGCCCTGGTGTTCCTGGGCCGTACGCACTACTACGAGGGCCGGGGCGTCGCCTCGGTGGCCCACGGGGTCCGTACGGCGGTGGCCGCGGGCGCGAAGACGATCGTCCTGACGAACGGCTGCGGGGGGCTGCGCGCGGGGATGCGTCCCGGCCAGCCGGTCCTGATCAGCGACCACATCAACCTCACGGCGACGTCCCCGATCGTCGGGGCGAACTTCGTCGACCTGACCGATCTGTACTCGCCCCGCCTGCGCGCGCTGTGCAAGGAGATCGACCCCACGCTGGAGGAGGGCGTGTACGCCCAGTTCCCCGGCCCGCACTACGAGACTCCGGCGGAGATCCGGATGGCCCGGGTGATCGGGGCGGACCTGGTCGGCATGTCGACGGTCCTCGAGGCGATCGCCGCGCGTGAGGCCGGCGCGGAGGTCCTGGGCATCTCCCTGGTCACCAACCTGGCCGCGGGCATGACGGGCGAGCCCCTCAACCACGAGGAGGTCCTCCAGGCGGGCCGCGACTCCGCCACCCGGATGGGGTCGCTGCTGGGGCAGGTCCTCGGCCGCCTGTAGGGAGCGGCGCCGGCACCGTTTCGCACGGGTCCGGCGCCACACCGGCATGCAACGCTGACAGTCGACGAATTCAGAGAGGCCGACCGACCGTGCAAGACGACGCCCTCATCGCACAGGCCCAGGCGTGGCTCGCCGAGGACCCCGATCCGGACACCCGTGAGGAGCTCGCCCGCCTCATCGACGCAGGCGACCACGCGGAACTCGCCGACCGCTTCGGCGGCACCCTCCAGTTCGGCACGGCCGGCCTGCGCGGCGAGCTCGGCGCGGGCCCGATGCGGATGAACCGCTCCGTCGTCATCCGGGCGGCCGCCGGCCTCGCCGCGTATCTGAGGAAGAACGGCCAGGACGGCGGTCTCGTCGTCATCGGCTACGACGCCCGCCACAAGTCCCGCGACTTCGCCGAGGACACCGCCGCCGTCATGACCGGCGCGGGCCTGCGGGCGGCCGTGCTCAGCCGCCCGCTCCCCACCCCCGTCCTGGCCTTCGCCATACGGCACCTCGGCGCCGTGGCCGGTGTGGAGGTCACCGCCAGCCACAACCCGCCCCGTGACAACGGCTACAAGGTGTACCTCGGCGACGGCTCCCAGATCGTCCCCCCGGCCGACGCGGAGATCGCCGCCGAGATCGAGGCCGTGGCGTCCCTGGCCACGGTCCCCCGCCCCGCCGAGGGCTGGGAGATCCTCGACGAGACCGTCCTGGACGCCTACCTCGCCCGCACGGACGCGGTCCTGGCCAAGGACTCCCCCCGCACCGCCCGCACCGTCTACACGGCGATGCACGGCGTCGGCAAGGACGTCCTCCTCGCCGCCTTCGCCCGGGCCGGCTTCCCGGAGCCCGTCCTCGTCGCCGAGCAGGCCGAACCGGACCCGGAGTTCCCGACCGTCGCGTTCCCCAACCCGGAGGAGCCCGGCGCGATGGACCTCGCCTTCGCGCAGGCCCGCGCCACCGGCCCCGACCTGGTCATCGCCAACGACCCCGACGCCGACCGCTGCGCCGCCGCCGTCAAGGACGGCACCGACTGGCGCATGCTGCGCGGCGACGAGGTCGGTGCGCTGCTCGCCGCCCATCTGGTCCGGCGCGGGGCACGGGGCACATTCGCGGAGTCGATCGTCTCCTCCTCCCTCCTCGGCCGTATCGCCCGGAAGGCGGGGCTGCGCCACACCGAGACCCTGACCGGTTTCAAGTGGATCGCCCGCGCCGAGGGCCTGCGCTACGGCTACGAGGAGGCCCTCGGCTACTGCGTGGACCCGGACGGCGTACGGGACAAGGACGGCATCACGGCGGCGCTCGTCCTCACGGAGCTGGCGTCCGTCCTCAAGGAGGAGGGCCTCACTCTCCTCGACCTCCTGGACGACCTCGCCGTGGAGCACGGGCTGCACGCCACCGACCAGCTCTCGGTGCGCGTCCAGGACCTCGGCCTGATCGCCGACGCGATGCGCCGCCTGCGCGGGCAACCGCCCACGGAGCTGGCCGGACTGCGCGTCACCCGGGCCGAGGACCTGACCGAGGGCACGGAGACGCTCCCGCCCACGGACGGCCTGCGCTACACCCTCGACGGCGCCCGCGTCATCGTCCGCCCCAGCGGCACGGAGCCGAAGCTGAAGTGCTACCTGGAGGTGGTGATCCCGGTCGCCTCGAAGACGGACCTCCCCCGGGCCCGCGGCGCGGCGGCCGAGCTGCTCACCCGGATCAAGCGGGAGCTGTCCGAGGCAGCCGGCATCTGATCGGTGCCCACGCGGGGCGAGCACGCTCGCCCCGCACCGCGCTCACGCCACGGCCAGCAGCACCGCCAGCAGCACCGCCCCCGCGGCGACCGGCCCGGCGATCTCGTACGACCAGCGCACGGTCACCTCACCCTGGGCCGCCTCGGCGTCCTGGCGCCGCTCGTGGGTCTCACGCATCTCCGCCATCGCCCGGTCGCTCTCGTGCCGCCGGTCCGCCTCGGTGGCGCCCTCCGTGTCGCCGCCCTCGCGCGCGGCCCTCGCGGCCGCCCGCGACTCCTGCCGGGCTGCCTTGTTGCGGGCCCGCAGTGAGACCGGGAGCGCCCACAGCTGGTACTTCGCGCCGGCCTCGGTGAAGACCTCGTTGGAGAAACCGGACCGCAGCGAGGCGACCTGTCCCCACGGCAGCACGATCACGCGGAACGGGTTGCGCACGCGCAGCCGGTCGTCGTTCACGAAGACGGCGGGGCGCAGGGTGTAGGCGATGATCAGGGGCACGAGCAGGAGCATCGTGGCGAGGGCGAGCCACGGTGTGCGGCCCTCCCCGGTGACCACCGCGTCCACGCCGAGCCAGCCGATGATGCCGAGCAGCAGCACCCCGCCGACGAGGCCCGCGGGCGAGCGGTAGATCCGGTCCTGGTACGGGGATGTCGCAGTCCCGGAAGCGGGCGCGGAAGCAGGCCGGGCAGCGGCCCCGGACGGCTTCGCGGGCTCCGGGTCGGGCGACTGGTGCTCGGGGGAGGTCATGCTCCCGATTCTGCACGACGCCCGGGAGCACGCCGTATGCGGTGGAGGCCGGACGGGATTCCCGACGGGGCTGTACAGCCGCTACGCGCGTAGATATGCTCGTCTGGTGACCATGCCCACCACTGCACCACACGCTCTCAGCGACGTCACCGCGTCCGACGGCACGCTGCGCCGCTTCCTCCACGGGCTGCCCGGCGTCGACGCGGTCGGCCTGGAGGCGCGCGCCGCCTCCCTCGGCACCCGTTCGATCAAGACGACCTCGAAGGCGTACGCCATCGACCTCGCCATCTCGATGGTCGACCTGACGACGCTGGAAGGCGCGGACACCCCCGGCAAGGTCCGGGCGCTCGGCGCGAAGGCGGTCCGCCCCGACCCGACCGACCGCACCACGCCCGCCACGGCCGCGGTCTGCGTCTACCCCGACATGGTGGCCACGGCGAAGGAGGCCGTCGCCGGCTCCGCCGTCAAGGTCGCCTCCGTCGCCACCGCGTTCCCGGCCGGACGCGCCCCGATCGCCGTGAAGCTGGCGGACGTCCGCGAGGCCGTCGCCGCGGGTGCGGACGAGATCGACATGGTCATCGACCGCGGGGCGTTCCTCGCGGGGAACTACCTGAAGGTGTACGACGAGATCACCGCCGTGAAGGAGGCCTGCGGGACGAGCGCCCGCCTCAAGGTCATCTTCGAGACCGGCGAGCTGTCGACGTACGACAACATCCGCCGCGCCAGCTGGCTCGGCATGCTGGCCGGGGCGGACTTCATCAAGACCTCGACCGGCAAGGTCGCCGTGAACGCGACCCCCGCGAACACCCTCCTCATGCTGGAGGCGGTGCGCGACTTCCGCGCGCAGACCGGCGTGCAGATCGGCGTGAAGCCGGCCGGCGGCATCCGTACGACGAAGGACGCCATCAAGTTCCTGGTCCTGGTCAACGAGACCGCGGGCGAGGACTGGCTGGACAACCACTGGTTCCGCTTCGGCGCCTCCTCGCTGCTGAACGACCTGCTGATGCAGCGTCAGAAGCTGGCCACCGGCCGTTACTCCGGCCCCGACTACGTGACGGTGGACTGATCACCATGGCATCCGCATTCGAGTACGCACCGGCGCCCGAGTCCCGCTCGATCGTCGATCTGGCCCCGTCCTACGGCCTGTTCATCGACGGCGAGTTCACGGACGCGGCCGACGGCAAGGTCTTCAAGACGGTCTCCCCCTCCACGGAGGAGGTCCTCTCCGAGGTCGCCGAGGCCGGTGAGGCGGACGTCGACCGCGCGGTGAAGGCCGCCCGCAAGGCGTTCGAGAAGTGGTCGGCGCTGCCCGGCTCCGAGCGTGCGAAGTACCTGTTCCGTATCGCCCGCGTCATCCAGGAGCGCAGCCGCGAACTGGCCGTCCTCGAGACGCTGGACAACGGCAAGCCGATCAAGGAGACCCGCGACGCGGACCTCCCCCTGGTCGCCGCGCACTTCTTCTACTACGCGGGCTGGGCCGACAAGCTCGACCACGCGGGCTACGGCGCGAGCCCGCGCCCCCTGGGCGTGGCCGGCCAGGTCATCCCGTGGAACTTCCCCCTCCTCATGCTGGCGTGGAAGATCGCCCCGGCGCTCGCGACGGGCAACACGGTGGTGCTGAAGCCCGCCGAGACGACCCCGCTGTCCGCCCTGTTCTTCGCGGACATCTGCCGTCAGGCCGGTCTCCCCAAGGGCGTCGTCAACATCATCACCGGTGACGGCCGTGCCGGAGCCGCGCTGATCGCCCACCCGGACGTGAACAAGGTCGCCTTCACGGGCTCCACGGCCGTGGGCAAGCAGATCGCGCGCACGGTCGCGGGCACCCGTAAGAAGGTCACCCTCGAACTGGGCGGCAAGGGCGCCAACATCGTCTTCGACGACGCCCCGATCGACCAGGCCGTCGAGGGCATCGTCAACGGCATCTTCTTCAACCAGGGCCAGGTCTGCTGCGCGGGCTCCCGTCTGCTGGTCCAGGAGTCGATCCACGACGAGCTGCTCGACTCCCTCAAGCGCCGCCTGTCCACGCTCCGCCTCGGCGACCCGCTGGACAAGAACACGGACATCGGCGCGATCAACTCCGCCGAGCAGCTGGCCCGGATCACCGCGCTGGCCGACCAGGGCGAGGCGGAGGGCGCGGAGCGCTGGTCCCCGGCCTGCGAACTCCCGGAGAACGGCTACTGGTTCGCCCCGACGCTGTTCACGAACGTCACCCAGGCGCACACGGTGGCCCGCGACGAGATCTTCGGCCCGGTGCTCTCGGTGCTGACCTTCCGTACGCCGGACGAGGCGGTCGCCAAGGCCAACAACACGCCGTACGGCCTGTCGGCGGGCATCTGGACGGAGAAGGGCTCGCGCATCCTCGCGGTCGCGAACAAGCTCCGTGCGGGCGTCATCTGGTCCAACACGTTCAACAAGTTCGACCCGACCTCGCCGTTCGGCGGTTACAAGGAGTCGGGCTTCGGCCGCGAGGGCGGCCGCCACGGCCTGGAGGCGTACCTCGATGTCTGACCGACTCAACGTGCTGAAGACCTACAAGCTGTACGTCGGCGGGAAGTTCCCGCGTTCCGAGAGCGGCCGGGTGTACGAGGTGACGGACTCCAAGGGCACGTGGCTGGCGAACGCGCCGCTCTCCTCCCGCAAGGACGCCCGTGACGCGGTGGTCGCCGCGCGCAAGGCGTTCGGCGGCTGGTCCGGCGCGACGGCGTACAACCGCGGCCAGATCCTCTACCGCGTCGCGGAGATGCTGGAGGGCCGTCGCGACCAGTACGTCGCGGAGGTCGCCGACGCGGAGGGCCTGTCGAAGTCGAAGGCGGCGGCGCAGGTCGAGGCCGCGATCGACCGCTGGGTCTGGTACGCGGGCTGGACCGACAAGATCGCCCAGGTGGTCGGCGGCGGCAACCCGGTCGCGGGCCCCTTCTTCAACCTGTCCTCCCCGGAGCCGACGGGCGTGGTCGCCGTACTGGCCCCCCAGAAGTCGTCGTTGCTGGGCCTGGTCTCCGTAGTGGCCCCCGTGATCGCGACGGGCAACACGGCGGTCGTGATCGCCTCGGAGAAGTCCCCCCTCCCCGCCCTCTCCCTCGGCGAGGTCCTGGCCACCTCCGACCTCCCCGGCGGCGTGGTCAACATCCTCTCCGGCCGCACGGCGGAACTCGCGACCCCGCTCGCCGCCCACCAGGACGTCAACGCGATCGACCTCGCGGGCGCGGACGAGACGCTGGCGAAGGAACTGGAGATCGCGGCGGCGGACAACCTGAAGCGCGTCCTTCGTCCACAGCCTGTGGACGACTGGTCGGCGACGCCCGGTACGGACCGCCTGACGGCGTTCCTGGAGACCAAGACGGTCTGGCACCCGACGGGTTCCCTGGGGGCGTCGGGCTCGGCGTACTGACCAGTCGCATCACAGACCCCCACTCGAACCAGGCCGCGGCCCCTCTCCGTCCGGAGGAGCCGCGGCCTTCCTTTGCCACACGTCACCCATTCGAGTGAATCACTTGACAGTACCCCTTTTCCATGGCCACACCTTGATAAAGTCCAAAATTATACAATATCGGACAGTCCAACAAAGGGTGAGCCTCATGCCGACCGGGAACTCGCGGAATTCATCGGACAACCGAGCCGATCTTGGAGGGGCGCAAGCGGGGCGCGACATAAGTGTCACACAGAAGAGCTCCGTCAGAAACGTCTTCAAATCGAATAAACGGTCCATCGCCCTGGGTACGGCGACTCTGGCCGCTCTCCTCGCCGTCGTCGCCGGATACCTCAACGCCTCGCCGAACGACTCCGACGGAACGCAGGACGGGCCGTCGAAGCTGTCCGGAAACTGGGCTACAGCAAGCGGCGATGTACAGACATACAACACCAATGGCACATGCACGGGATTCTATTACACCCAAGGAAGGTTCTTGGATATCGGTGGCCCCATGCAGTGCACCATCTCCTCGACCAAGAATGACAGTGACCGCTACACCCTCTCAGTGGTGCAATCGCCGAATCAGAACTCCTACGAATTAAAGTTCACCGGTGACGACAAGGCCTCTGTCTATTCGCCGTCAGGGCAATTTCTCTACGAAATCACCCGCACTTGAGTCACTGCCGCTGAGGCACCGCAGCCCGTCAGTCGAACGCCGTTCTGGTCCCGCCTCCGTGCTTGGTGACCCGTGGGCGGCACTGGATCTTCACGGTTCCCTGGGTAAAGGCTTCGTCCGTGGCTTTGCTCGACCAGACGTAGGCCTCTCCGGGTTCCAGGGCCGCCATCTTCTGTGGGGTAAGGCCTCCCAGGGCGGTGTTCACCTTCTGCAGGTACTTGAGCCACGCCGGTGAGGTGAACTTGTGCAGCACGATGTGGCTGGACAGCTCGATCAGTGCCGTGGGGACGGACGGCGGGTCCTGACTGGCGACGATGACGGACATCCCCTTGTGCCGCATTTCGCGGACACTCGAAACGAGCCCCGCCACCAGCCCGCCGCTGTCCGCGTACTTGTGCGCAGGTCCCGGGGGTCCCTTCCTTCCACCACCTGTGCGTCCTCACCGGTCTGTTCCCCGGTGATCGCCGCGAACAGGACGGCGCCGCCGGGCGGTACTGCTCGAGGAACGGCACGAGGTCGCGCAGACGCACCGTCTGCGGCCCGTCCAGACCCGCCGGGTCGCGCAGCACGGCGTCGTCGAAGGGCAGGACGACCAGCGGATCGCACCACACCGACAGCGCCGCACCGGACCGGGACCGCCGCAGCAGCCGCCCCAGCACCTTGGCGTGCTCCCGGGACTTGCGCACCAGGCTCGGAAAGTACGACCCCCGGCTCAGGTACCAGCGGGCCCCGCGCACCTCGATCCGGCCCTGCGCCCCCTTGGTGTCGGCGAGCAGACACACATGCTCGGTGAGGATGGCCAGGTCGACCTCGAAGACCTGTCGGCCGCGCCCGCAGGACAGCTCGAAGTTGGACACCACCGTCCAGTCGTCGGGGGCGTGGTCCCGCAGGTGCCGCAGCACCATCCGCTCGGCATCGTTGACCGGCTCACCCACCGGAATCATCCGCGCCACCGGCCGCAACCCCCTGTCCGCACCTGCACACTTCGAGTCACCGGCCACTCTATGCCCAGCCGTTGACAACCTGTGTGCCACTTGCGCAACGCCTGTTTCGGGGAGTGCACTTGCGGTCACAGCACCTCCCGCCTGCTGCGGGAGTTCGCCACGGCGACCCGGGACCGCAGGATGCCCTCGGGCAGATCGCCCCCGAGCACGGAGGCAGCCGGCTCGACCTCGTCCGGCCGCGCGGTCCACTCGGTTCCGCCGCCCTCCGGACGCAGCCAGACAAAGCCGTCGAGGTGATCCATGACGACACCCCGACGTTCCCGCCGGGTGTCGTACGCGAGCTGCCCGACGGGCAGCCGCTGCGGTGCGCGTTCCTCCCGCGCAGCGCGTACGGCGGCCTCGTGCGCCTGTGCCGCGGCGGCGATGACGGAACGGCCGGGCTTGCGGCGGGGCAGGGCCGGCGGGGTGCGGGGGTCCATGTGGTGCCTCCTCGTGCGGGAGCCGCGTCGGGGCAGCTCGGGGGTTTCACTGTTCGCACCCACAGAGTCACCGTCCGCGACGGCCGTGAACAGGGTGACGGCATTCCCCCCGGGGACGCGGAACAGTGCGTCCACACCACAGGGGAAGCGGGGACCACACAGTTGTCCGCGCCGTGCGGACGGGCGGACCAGGCACAGCCCCGGAACCGGCAGCTGGGTCCAACACCACACACGGCGATCTACAGGCTTTCCGGCCTGCCTGCGCGCCCGGCCGATCGCCATACCCCCGGTTTGGCGTCCGTTGCCGGCAATCAATGCGCCCGGAGCCACTCGGTGCAATCTCCCGCAATTCACGAGCAGCCTCTCGCGATCCGCAGCATCCTGGACGTCCGACAGCCAGAACGGAGAACCCCCGTGACGCTCAGGTTCATCGGCACCACTTCGGAGAACGGGAACTGCCCCACTCTCTACGAGATCGTCGAGACTGGCGAGATCCTCGTACAGGGTGACCGCGAGACCGCCCCCGAGCATCTGGCCCAGCTTCGGGACGTCAAGCCCTCGGAGACGTTCGTACGGATCCCGCGCGCGTTGCTGACGCGTTTCGTGCCCGACCTCGTCTCCCCGGCCACCGACACACCGCCGAAGGAGTAGACCGCGTGCCGGACCTGGTCACGTTCGACGAGATCACCCACCTCTTCACCAGCTTCCAGCACACGGCTTGGCGCCTCGAAACCCGGCGCGGCTATGCCACTGACCGGGACAGCCCGAACTGGCCCCGCTTCCAGAGAGGCGAAACCTTCGGCTACGACCCGGCCAACCCTTGGCAGGCTGCCGTCCGTCGGCAGACACGGGCAGGGAAGCGGTACGAGCGAGTACGCCTCGTCGATGATCCGCCTACCGAGGGCCAGCGGTTCCTCCTCGCCACCGGACTCGGAAACGTGGCCGCCGGTGAGGACATCCGCAACCTCTGGCGTACCGACGCAGTACGTCTTGGGCTGCCGGACTACGACTTCTGGCTGTTCGACTCCCGCACCCTGGCGAAGTTCGTCATCGACGACCACGGCGTCACCCTCGGCCTCCGAGTCCTGGAGGACGCAGAGAGCGTCGTGCGTGCCTGCCAGGCTCGTGATGCCGCCTGGCATCACGCAGTGCCTACCGGCCGGTTCCAGGCACAGGTACCGTCGGCCAGGTGAGCGCCACCGACCACCAGTCCGGCCGCGAGGCCCTCGGCGCGCGACTGCGCGAGCTGCGCAGCGAGGCCGGCCTCCAGGGCAAGGAGCTCGCCGATCGGCTGGGCTGGCAGCGCTCGAAGGTGTCCCGCCTCGAGAATGGGAAGCAGACCGCGACGGCCGCCGACCTCCAGGCCTGGGCGCAGGCCCTCGGCGTCCCCGCAGAGTCCGCCGACCTCCTGAGCCGGCTGCGGGGCCTGGAGTCCCGGCAACGGTCATGGCGCCGTCAGCTCGCCACCGGGCACCGGGCCGTGCAGGACCGCTACGTCGCCGCCTACCGGCGCACCGCGACCGTCCGCGGCTACGAAGCCACCGTGATCCCCGGGCTGTTCCAAACCCCCGGTTACGCCCGGCACCTGCTGCTCCTCAACGCCGACCTCATGCAGTCACCGCGGGACACCGACGAAGCCGTGAGCGCCCGCATGAGACGGCAGGAGGTGCTGTACGAGGACGGCCACAGCTTCCGCGTCCTGATCTGGGAAGGCGCGCTGCATGCCCGCGTCGGGCCCGGTGAGGTGATGGCAGGCCAGCACGACCGGCTGATAGGGCTGATCGGCATGCCCCAGGTGACACTCGGGATCGTGCCGTTCGGGGCCCGGCTGAAGCTGTCTCCGAAGCACGGCTTCTGGATCTTCGACGAGGAGCGGGTGGTCGTCGAGACGATCAACTCGGAGTTCGTGCTGGAGTCCACCGAGGATCTCGCCCTGTACGGCCGCGTCTGGGACCGGCTCGACGCGACCGCGGTCTACGGGGAGCAGGCCCGCCGGCTGATCGGCCGGGCGCGCGCCTCCGTCGACCTGCGCTGAACAACCCGCCACAACTCGACAGTTCCTTCGGCAATCAGCGGCAATCGGCATACATACCCGCAGCCTGCCTCCGTACCGTCCTGGTCACGGCCCGAGTACCGCATCACTTCACCGCTGGAGGAAGACGTGACCCTCGCCTTGGAACAGCTTGCCGCGACACGGACCCGCGACCCGCAGCAACTCCTCAACGCGGTCGCCCCGCACATCACCGAACTCACCGTCAACGTCTTCGACTCCGGCATGAACCTGTGGGACCGCGAGATCGCCCTGCTCCTGCGTGACCACACCATGGTCCGCGACATGGCCGAACGCATCCTCGGCAACGCCGTCATGTACGTCATGGGCTCCATCGAGAACCCCGGCGTCCACCTCGGTGTCGGCCGGCTCGTCGACATCGGCGTCCACCAGCTCATCCTCGACACACCTGTCTGGTGGGGAATCTGCCACCTGTACAACGGCGGCCGGTTCAAGCACCACGCCCCGTTCGTCAAGCGCCGCAGCGACGGCCTGTGCCTGCGCACCGGGGACTTCCTGCGAGACCAGGGCTGGGCGATCGACGAGGAACTGTGGGCCGTCGACGGTGCGGACTGCTCACCGTGCGACGACAAGGTCCCCGACAGCCACTGAACCGGCGCTACAGTCGCCCCCGCCCTCACGGCATCCCGAGGGCGGGGCTCCCGCATCCCGACAACTGGAGAAACCACCGCTGTGCCCGTACCTCACAACATCGCTGCCGAGGCCGAACTGTGGGACACCTACGCCGAGTCCGCGTTCAAGGACGACGCCGAGCCGTCGTTCTGCTGGACCCAGTACACCGGCCACGGCCCCGGCACCGAACTCCTCGGCACGCCGGAGACGGTCCTGGAACTGGGCTGCGGCACCGGGAGGGCCCTCGCCCACCTCGCGCGACAGGGCGTGAAGGCGACCGGCGTGGACCTGTCCCCGCGGATGGCGCGGCGCGCGGGCGAGAAGTGGGCACCGCTCGGGGTACGGATCGAGCAGGGAGAGGTCCTCGACTGGCTCGCCGCCGACCGGGACCGGTACGACGCCGTGTACTCCATCTTCGGCGCGGCCTGGTTCACCGATCCGTCCCGGCTGTTCCCGCTCGTCCGCCGGCACCTGGCTCCGGGAGGCGTGTTCGCGTTCTCCCAACCGCCCGCCATCCCCGGCGCCTACGGGCCGCAAGGCATGTACAAGGGCGGCTTCGCGGGCAAGGCGATGTTCACCTACCGCTACAGCTACAAGCCCACGGTGTGGGAGAGACACCTGCTCCGGGCCGGATTCTCCTCGGTCGAGGCATCGGTCGTGGACGCACCCAGGCCGGGACACATCGGGACCTTGATCGTGCGCGCCCGCCCTTGATCGGCCGCCCAGCCCTCCTGCCGGTCGTCCGGCGCCGGGCAGTCGTGCCGACCTGGCCGGTACATCAGATCCGACGCTGGTAGTACGCAAGCCCCTCGGGATGGGTCGGCTTCCGCAGTTACCTCGGAGACGGCTCCAGAATTTCACCGTACACTCCGGAACTTCACCGTTCGCATCCGCTACGCCACTGTCCGCAACTACCGTGGACAGTGGCGGCCTCCCGCTCGGGGATCGCTGAACAGCACGGCACCAGGGGAAGCACATGGCCTCCGAGACCCAGAAGCTCGACCCGGCCCGCTCGGCGCGGGAGCTCTACGGCACGGAACTGCGGCGTCAGCGACAGCTTGCCGGGGTGTCCCTGGACCGGCTGTCCGACATCGTGAACTACAGCAAGACCCAGCTCCACGGCGTCGAGACCGCCGAGCGTCTGCCGCTGCCCCCGCTCTCGTCCAAGCTCGACGCCGCGTTCGGCACGGGCGGGCTGTTCGAGGGCCTGTGGAGCATCATTCAGCGGGAGCGCTACCCCGACCGCTACCGCCGCTTCATGGAACTCGCCGACCAGGCCACCGACATCCACGAATACGCCGGCCACCTGGTACCGGGGCTGCTCCAGACACCGGCGTACGCGCGGGCGCTGCTGCGGGTGGGGGACCCGGAGGCATCGGGGGAGGAGATCGAGCGGAAGGTGGGGCTTCGGGTGGGGAGGCAGGGGCGGTTGGGGGAGGGGGAGGGGCCCCGCTTGTGGGCACTCCTGGAGGAGGGCGTTCTGCGGCGTCCCGTTGGAGGGCCAGCCATCGCGCGTGAGCAGCTCCGGGCCCTGTTGTCGTTCGCCGAGTCACCGCGCATTGAGGTGCAGGTCATCCCGTACGCGCATGGGGAACACGCACTGCTCGACAGCACCCTGACGCTCCTGACCCTGCCGAACACCACGGCAGTTGCCTACGTGGAGAGCAACTACTCCGGCCAACTCATCGAGGATCCGGCCGAGGCCATGAAGCGACGTCGGGCTTACGATCTACTCAGGGCCAACGCCCTGTCGCCGCGGGAGTCCGCCGCGATGATCGAAGCAGCGATGGAAGGCTTCAACCCATGCGAGCAGCAACCGAACTGAGCCCCATACGGTGGCGCAAGTCGAGCTACAGCAATGTGGACGGGGGCAACTGCCTTGAAGTCGCCGACGGCTTCCCCGGCGCTGTGCCCGTCCGGGACAGCAAGGACGTAGAGGGCCCCGTTCTGATGATCCCGCGTCCAGCCTGGGCGCAGTTCGTTGGAAGCATCAAGCAGGCTTCAAAGTAGGGGCAGCAACGGGCCGTGGCAAGCCCCGGCCACGGCCCGCCGGGAGCGGGCGTCCTCTGCTCAACCGGTTACACCCGCGTGCTGAGCCATAGCCTCTTCCAGTCGGGTCAGGACCTGGTCTTCCTTGCGATCGGCTTTGTCGCGCTGCGAAGCGATCAAAACCGTCTCGTCCTCCGCCAACACCTCCTTCGAAGTGTGCGCCTTATTGATCCATCGCCCTTCCGGCCGGAGCCAGAATGCCTGACGTCGGCCCACCAGTCGGTAGCTGTATGTATCGCCAGGCTCGCCGTCGACGCGCGGAAAGCGCAGGCCGCGGCTCATCTGGCCACCCTGGCAGACCTCCCCCAACGTCACATGCTCAACCGCCCCCATCCGCCGCAGTATCGTCCGCGCTCGTGGCTGGAAGTTCAGCGCCCGCAGCGTCGTCGTATCCACCCCGCGCTGCGCGAACCCCAGGTCCCGCCCCTGCTCATGCCACCGCAGGTCGAGCAGATCCCCGAGCCCCGCAGTCTCGAACAGGTCCCGTGTCGCCTGATTCACGCCGCTACTGAAGTACCAGAAGTGCTGGGGCTCGCTGAGCAGCGTGGCCTGGATCTTGGGGTTGACGTCGGAGACGTCCAGGGCGTCCCGAAGGTTGCGTGAGAACAGGTGGGCCCGGTTGTCGCCCCCGACCCACTTGGACGACGCACTCGTCTACCGGGCGACGGGCGGCATCCGCCCGCGCGGTGAACCGTCCCGCTCCCTGCCTCCCCGTCACCCCGAGGCCAGCTGTTCCGCTATCTCACTGATCCAGCCTGCGGTCTTCGCCGGGTCGTCGAGGGTCTGCGCCCATGCTTCAGGGTCCAGCCTGTGGTCGGTGGGGCCCGCTTTGAGGGCGATGAGGAGGGACCTCGCGGATTCCCTCATCTCGGGCGTCGTGTCGCCGCTGCCGGGGATGCCGGGGCCCGCCGCCAGAGCGTAGATCTCGCGCGCCATGGCCTGGCGTTCGCCCTTCGACACCTTCTTCCAGAACGTCAGGGCGTGCTTCAGCGAGTCACCTCGGGATGCGGCGTCCGCCGGGGTCTCGCCCTCCGGCGCCCAGCGTTCGGGGTGGCGTTTCTCCTCGTAGCGCTTCGTGGCGGCGCGGAGCGCCTTGTACAGGGTGACGCCGAGGACGAGGCCGGCGCCTGCCCCGGCGAGGCCCCACCCGACCGGGTTGCTCGCCAGCCCGGCCGTTCCCGCCGCGACCGCCGTCACCACGCCGGCCGCGGCCTTGGTGGACTCGCCCACCGCGCCGCCGATCGCCTCTTTGCCGATCTTGGTGAGCTGCTTCTTCTTCGCGTACTCCTGCGCCCTGGCCAGCCTGTCCGCCTCCCCCTCCCACCGTCTCTCCGTGCGGTGGATGGTCTCGGCGGTGTCACGGACCTCACCCATCGCCTCCCAGGCGGCGTCGATGGCCTCGGAGACGAGCTCCAGCCGTTCCTCGCCCTCGTGGTCCCAGTAGGCGTCCAGCGCGACGTACGCCTCCGCCGCGGCCCATTCGGCCTGCTCGTACGACTCGTTCAGCCGGGTCAGCGCGGCCGGCTGGACGAGGTGGGGGTCTCCGAGTTCCTTCACCCTCTTGTACTTGCGGGCCGCTCCCCCGACCCGGAAGGCCGCCCGCATGCCCTTGATCGCGCCGACGGAAGCACTGGCGATACCGCTCGCCTCGGACGCCACCGCGGCGTCCGCCGCCTTCTGGACCTTGGTCACCTCCTTGGCGATGGCCGCGCTGTAGCTTCCCGAACCGGCGGCGGCGATGACCGCGTCGGTCCCCTTGACCTTGGCCTTCTTCTGCGCCGTGTGGTGCTTGGCCCCGGTCTCGTGCGTCTTGGCGTCCTTCATGTTCTTGTACGCGTCCATGCCGCTGACCACGGCGCCGGAGGCCTCCGTGAGGAGGTTCCCCGACGCGGCGGAGGTCCCCGAGGCGGCGGCGGAGTGCTTGAGGCCCTCGTTGGCCGCGGCGGCGGCCTGCTGGGTGAAGCCCGCGTTGACGGGGGTCTGGACTCCCTTGATGAAGGTGTCGATGGGTTCGAGATTCTTCTTGAACCTGTCCAGGAGCCCGGCGATCCGGTCGCGATAGCTCTTCTTCTTCGCCCCGGCGGACGCGTCACCGTTCTCCGGCGCCTTCCCCTTGTCCGCGCTCCTGGCACGCTGCACCGCCGCGGCCGTGGCCCGGTTGCCGGCGCTGGACTGCATCTGGAGGAAGGCCTGCCCCACCGGGTTCCGGGACGGACTCCCGGCCCGGCTCCCTTCCTGACGCTGCCGGGCCGACGTCGGGACGGCCGCGGACTGCCGTGCCGAGGTATGGCGGGCCGGGATGCTCATGGACATACCTCTTCTGCGGCCGGGCGGGGCGGGACAAAGGTAGCCAGGCACGGCCAACGGAAGAGGTACCGCGGGAAAACTCTTCGGGGATGCGCTGGAATGACATCACGGGAGAAACGGATGCCGGGACACGCGTCGCGCCGTGCGCACGTGCCCGCCCGTTCCGGCGCAAGGGGCGCCCTCCATCTCCCCGGGAACGCGCCTCGTCCCGGTCGGCGGTCAGCGTCGCAGGGTGTCCGTCGCCCGGCCCGCCAGCGGGATGCTGTCGACCGACGGGGCCTGGGCGACGGGGCCCGTGACCGCTCGGGACTCGACCGGGGCGAAGTCGGCGACCTGGGTGCCCACGCCGTTGTCGAGGGGGTCGACGCCCGTGCCGGCCAGGGGGTTGGGCTGGAGGTCCGCGACCGCGCCGACGGAGCCGCGTGCGTCGTCGAGGAGTGTTCCGGAGTCCGCGGCCGCCGCCGTCGCCGCGCCCGCCCCGAGCGCCGCCGCGGCGGTCGCGAGAACGGCCAGGGCGCGTCGGGCGGTCGGCGTCTTGGGTGCCTTGTGTCGGGCCATCGCAGTGCCACCTGTCAGCTTCACTCGGTAATCGGGTCGACGCGAAGGGTAGTTGACGTGTGATGCGCGCTTCAAAGCCGTACCGCCGGGTCTACGCCGCCCGGATGATGCCTCAGACTGGTGTCCTGTGAGTTCCCAGTCGCCCCTCCCCGCGCGAGTCGTGCTGCTCTGCGGCCCCTCCGGCTCCGGCAAGTCCCTCATCGCGGCCCGTTCCGGTCTGCCCGTGCTGCGTCTCGACGACTTCTACAAGGAGGGCGACGACCCGACCCTCCCCCTGGTGGCGGGGAGTTCCGACATCGACTGGGACCACCCCGGCTCCTGGGACGCGGACATCGCCGTCGCCGCGATCGAGCGGCTGTGCCGCTCCCGTCGTACGCCGGTGCCCGTCTACGACATCTCGCTGAGCGCCCGTACCGGGGAGACCACCGTCGACATCGGCGGGACCCCGCTGTTCATCGCCGAGGGCGTCTTCGCCGCCGAGATCGTCGAGCGCTGCCGTGAACGGGGGCTGCTGGCCGACGCGCTGTGTCTGAGCCGGGGGCCGGTGCGGACGTTCCGGCGGCGGTTCCTGCGGGATCTGCGGGAGGGCCGCAAGTCGGTGCCGTTCCTGTTGCGCCGGGGCTGGCGGCTGATGCGGCTGGAGCGGTCGATCGTGGCCCGTCAGACGGCGCTGGGCGCGTACGCCTGTGACCGCGACGAGGCGTTGGGCCGTCTCGCGAAGGCGGCCGTCGCCGGGCGTTCGGCGACGGCGGGCAGTACGAGTGCGGGTACGGCGGTGTAGCGGGCGCCCCGCGCACACGAAAGGCGGGACTGGGCGGGCCCCCCGGCCCTTCCAGTCCCGCTGTTTCGCACTCCCCCGTGCTCCCCCGCTTGCCACGGTGACGTCCCCCGACGCCCCCGCGTTTTCCCCCGATCGTCACGGCGACGTCCCCCGACATCCCCGCGACCTCCCCCGCTTGCCACGGTGGCGTCCCCCGACATCCCCGTGGCCCCCCGATCGTCACGGAAGCGTCCCCCGACACCCCCGCGACTCCCCCGTAACCCTCAGGCGACGAGCTCCCCGAAGGCGTTCTCCTCGTCACGGCCGAAGCTGAGGACCTCGTCCTCGCGCAGCCGGCGGAGCGACCGCCAGATGCTGGACTTCACCGTGCCGACACTGATGCCGAGGATGTCGGCGATCTCCGGGTCCGTGCGGCCCTCGTAGTAGCGCAGCACCAGCATCGTGCGCTGGAGCTCGGGCAGCCGGGCCAGGGCCTGCCACAGGACCGTACGCAGCTCGGTGCCGCGCATCGCGTCCGTGTCGCCGGCCGTCTCCGGCAGTTCCTCGGTCGGGTACTCGTTCAGCTTGCGGCGGCGCCACGCGCTGATGTGCAGGTTGGTCATGGTGCGGCGGAGGTATCCGCCGACCGCGGCCTTGTCGCTGATCCGGTCCCACGCCCGGTAGGTCGAGAACAGCGCGCTCTGCAGCAGGTCCTCGGCCTCGAAACGGTCGCCGGTCAGGTGGTAGGCGGTGGCGTACAGGGAGGCGCGGCGCTCCTGGACGTAGGCGGTGAACTCCGCCTCCGACAGCGAGCGGCGCTCCCCCGAGCCCTCCCCGTACGCGCTTCCCCCGTTCGTCTCCCCCGTGGGTGCGTCAACCACCGCCATGATCGTGGTGTGCTGGCGCCCGGTGCCGCGGGCGCACCCCCGCATGCCCGCCGCACCGGACTTCTCGGAACCCCGGTGCACGTCGTGCAGTCGCGTGATCACTGCGCTGGAGCTGGTGCCGTGCAGCGTGTTCATCTCGCGCCCCCCGTCGTGGACTTCCGGTGTTCTGCTCCGCTGTTGTGCTTGTGCCGAGAAGCTTGCCGGTGGACCTTCATGGCCGTGTCAGCCGACTGTCACAGACGTGTCACAGGGGTCGGCCACCGTGGCACCACAGATCCTTCACACGCGTCCGTGCATGAATCGGCATGTATGGGGTCCCCATGGGCATCTGTCGCCCACGGGTCGAACAGGGAGGCCTTCATGGGCCAGAATGAGTGCGTGCCTTCCCTGTTGCTGATCGAGGACGACGACGCCATCCGCACGGCCCTGGAGCTCTCACTGACGCGCCAGGGCCATCGGGTGGCGACCGCTGCCAGTGGTGAGGACGGTCTGAAGCTGCTGCGTGAGCAGCGGCCGGATCTGATCGTGCTGGATGTGATGCTGCCCGGCATCGACGGTTTCGAGGTGTGCCGTCGCATCCGGCGCACGGACCAGTTGCCGATCATCCTGCTGACCGCGCGCACCGACGACATCGACGTGGTGGTCGGGCTGGAGTCCGGCGCCGACGACTATGTCGTCAAACCGGTGCAGGGGCGGGTGCTGGACGCCCGGATCCGGGCGGTGCTGCGGCGCGGGGAGCGCGAGTCCAGTGACTCGGCGACCTTCGGCAGCCTCGTCATCGACCGTTCCGCGATGACGGTGACGAAGAACGGCGAGGATCTGCAGCTCACCCCGACCGAGCTGCGGCTGCTGCTCGAGCTGAGCCGGCGGCCGGGGCAGGCACTGTCCCGGCAGCAGTTGCTGCGGCTGGTGTGGGAGCACGACTACCTGGGCGACTCCCGTCTGGTGGACGCGTGTGTGCAGCGGCTGCGCGCCAAGGTCGAGGACGTGCCGTCGTCCCCGACGCTGATCCGTACCGTGCGCGGTGTCGGTTACCGGCTGGACCCGCCTCAGTGACACAGGAGCACCAGGGGGGAAGCCGCGGCTGGTCCGCGGCGCGCAAGGGAGTCTGGTCACGGCTGCGCTTCACCAGCCTGCGGCTGCGCCTGGTCGTGGTGTTCGGGCTGGTCGCGCTCACGGCGGCGGTGTCCGCGTCCGGTATCGCGTACTGGCTGAACCGCGAGTCGGTGCTGACACGTACCCAGGACGCGGTGCTGCGCGACTTCGAGCAGGAGATGCGCAACCGGGCGGGCACGCTGTCCGAGCGTCCGACCCAGGACGAACTGCAGCGTACGGCGGGCCAGATGGCCACCAGCAGCCAGCGCTTCACCGTGCTGCTGGTCGCCGAGAACCCGGACGGGCGGACGGTGTACGGCAGTTCGGGCGGGCTGAACGGCTTCTCGCTGGAGGACGTGCCGGTCTCGCTGCGTGAGGCGGTGACCGAGCGGCAGGAGATCACGTCGACGAACAAGTATCCGCACCATCTGTACTGGCAGCGGATCGTCGACGACGGCACCCCGTATCTGGTGGCGGGGACGCGGCTGATCGGCGGCGGGCCGACCGGCTACATGCTGAAGTCGCTGGAGCCGGAGGCGAAGGACCTCAACTCGCTGGCCTGGTCGCTGGGGATCGCCACCGGTCTGGCGCTGATAGGTTCCGCGCTGCTCGCGCACGCGGCGGCCACGACGGTGCTGAAGCCGGTGCAGCGGCTCGGGGTGGCCGCGCGGCGGCTCGGCGAGGGGAAGCTGGACACCCGGCTCAGAGTGTCCGGCACGGATGAACTCGCGGATCTGTCACGGACGTTCAACAAGGCGGCCGAGGCGCTGGAGAAGCGGGTGGCGGACATGGCCGGCCGTGACGAGGCGTCCCGGCGGTTCGTGGCCGACATGAGCCACGAGCTGCGTACGCCACTGACCGCGATCACGGCCGTGACCGAAGTGCTGGAAGAGGAGCTGGAGTTCGAGAACGGCGGATTCGATCCGATGATCGAGCCCGCGGTACGGCTGGTGGTGAGCGAGACCCGGCGGCTGAACGACCTGGTGGAGAACCTGATGGAGGTCACCCGCTTCGACGCGGGCACCGCCCGGCTGGTCCTCGACGACGTCGACATCGCCGACCAGATCACCGCCTGCATCGACGCGCGTGCCTGGCTGGACGCGGTCGACCTGGACGCCGAACGCGGCATCCACGCACGGATCGACCCGCGCAGGCTCGATGTGATCCTCGCGAACCTCATCGGCAACGCGCTCAAGCACGGCGGGTCGCCGGTACGGGTGGCGGTACGGGTCGACGACACGGACGGCACCGGGGACGGGGACGCGTTGGTCATCGAGGTGCGGGACCACGGGCCGGGCATCCCGGAGGAGGTCCTGCCGCACGTCTTCGACCGCTTCTACAAGGCGAGTGCCTCCCGGCCGCGTTCGGAGGGCAGCGGTCTGGGTCTGTCCATCGCGCTGGAGAACGCCCATATCCACGGCGGTGAGATCACCGCGGCCAACTCCCCGGAGGGCGGCGCGGTGTTCACGCTGCGACTGCCCCGGGACGTGTCCGCGCGGGACGCTTCGGAGAAGACCGGCGACGTCGGGGACGAGGGCGCCGAGGGGGACGCCTGATGAACGTAGGGACTGCTGTACGGCGTGCGCGCGGACCGCTCGCGGTGGGGGCGCTGGCGGCGCTGCTCGCCGGGTGCGGGATACGGGCCACGGAGGTGCCGACCGACTTCGGTCCGGCACCGTCACGGGCCCGCTGCTCACCGGCCACGCCGGAGGTGACGACGCAGGCGCAGCGGGGGCTGCCGGTTCAGGTGTTCCTGCTGTGCGGGTCCTCGCTGGTGGCCGTCGACCGGACGGTGCGGGTGCCGGAGGGGGCGGCGGACTCGCGGCGGGCCGTGGTGGCGCAGGGGCTGCTGGACGAGCTGTCGCAGAAGCCGTCGGCCGCCGAGGAGCAGGCCGGGTACAGCACGCGGGTGCGCAGCGGGACGGCCGTGAGCGGTCCGCGCTCCGGTGATCCGGAGGACACGCTGCGGCTGAGCACCGCGCCGGGGAGCCTCACGCCCGCCGGGCTGGCGCAGATCGTGTGCACGTTCTCCGACTCGGCGGCGGCGGAGGGGGACGGCTCGGTGATCCTGGGCGGCCCCGACGACACCCGGCCGCGCCGCTACCGGTGCACGGACGAGGTCCGGTCGGGTCCGGACGACGCCGGGGAGCCGCCGTCCTCCGAGGTCACCGACGAGTGAGCGCCCGCTGTGGCGCATGCCTCATACGGTGAACGGGTGACATCCCGGAACCGATCGTGCCGAACGCCGCGTCTAGGGGGTCGTGCAGCGTCAAGGCTTCATCGGCGGATCCGCCGCGACCCGTATCCATGTGGCAGGAGGTGTCCTCCTGGCCGTGTATCTCGCGTTCGTCGCCTGGTACACGCTGCGCCCCCTGGACGTCCCCTGGGTGATGCCCGCCAGTCTGCGGCCGCTGGACGGCATCCGCGGCGACTTCGCGCAGGGCTGGCGGACGGGGGTCCGCCGGCTCGGTGAGGGGCTGGTGCTGCTCGCGCCGCTGGGCGTGCTGCTGCCGATGGCCGGGGGCCGGCTGACCGTGTCGCGGCTGGGTTCGCTGATCCGCACCGTGACGGCGACCGCGCTGGTGTCGCTGGCGATCGAGATGCTGCAGACGGCGGTGCCGGGGCAGGTCGTGGACGTCGACTCGCTGCTGCTGAACACGGCGGGCGCGGCGCTGGCGCACGCGGCGGTGGTGCCCGCGGGCCGTGCCTGGCTGCGCCGGGCGGTACGGCGGTCCGGTACGGCCCTTCTTCCGGAGGAGCCGGCTCAGGGTAGGACCCCGACGATTCCCAGGGTCGGGATCGCCCCATGGAGCGACGCTTTGCCCCCTTCGTCTCCGTAACGTGGAGGGTAGAGAGGCAGCCGGTCGGGAGGCCTCGCACCGTCCATCAGGGAGCAGTCATGAGCAGCCTCGCACGCCCCACCCACGACCGCATGATCGGCGGAGTGTGCGCCGCGCTGGCCCGGCGCTTCGGCACCTCCGCGTCCACGATGCGGGTGATCTTCCTGCTGTCGTGTCTGCTGCCCGGGCCGCAGTTCCTGCTGTACATAGCGCTGTGGATCCTCTTGCCCTCGGAGGACAAGACACGGGCGGCCGCCTGGTGACGCCGTAGCACCGTCCCCGGCGCGTACGCCGACGGGGCGCGGCCCGGTTTCCGGGTCGCGCCCCGTCGGTGCGGTGCGGTGCGGCGGGTCAGGCGCCGAGCGGGGCCCCGTTGAGGGTGACGCCCTGGGTGGGCAGGTTCTGCAGCGGCAGGCCGCCGAGCAGACCGGTGGCCGGGGCGGCGGGGCTCGCCAGCTCCTGGCCCGTCGCCAGCGCGTTCTCCGACTCGGGCAGCGCGGTGGTCACCTTCTCCGCCGGTACGGCCTGGGTGACGGTGTCCAGCGCCGGGGCGGCGTCCGGGAGGGCCGGGGCGGCGCTGGCGGCGCCGGCGCCGGCGGCGGCGAAGGCGGCACCCAGAGCGGCGACACCGAGGGTCTTGGCAGCAGACTGCTTCATGTAAACGCGTCCTCGACATGGGATACGGGGATGTGAGCGGTGCTGAGACCGTAATCACCGCCGCCCTCCGCCGCAAACAGCGAAATGGGGACGACATGTGAACGGCGACCGCTCTCCCGTTTTCCCGTGAACGCCGTTCTCAGCCCTCCGTCTCCGTAGAGTCGCTGGTGGAGACGGTCTGACGGAACAGCCATTCGGATTTCAGCTCGGCATAACCGGGCTTGACGACGTCATTGATCATGGCCAGTCGTTCATCGAAAGGAATGAACGCTGATTTCATCGCATTGACGGAGAACCACTGCATGTCGTCGAGCGTGTAACCGAATGCGTCGACCAGGTGCTCGAATTCCCGGCTCATGGTGGTGTGGGACATCAGCCGGTTGTCCGTGTTCACCGTCGCCCGGAAGTGCAGCCGGCGCAGCAGCCCGATGGGATGCTCGGCGTACGAGGCCGCCGCCCCGGTCTGCAGATTGGAACTGGGGCACAGTTCCAGCGGGATGCGCTTGTCCCGGACGTAGGAGGCGAGCCGGCCGAGTTCCACCGTGCCGTCGTCGCGGACCCGGATGTCGTCGATGATGCGCACCCCGTGCCCCAGCCGGTCGGCGCCGCACCACTGCAGGGCCTGCCAGATGGACGGCAGTCCGAACGCCTCACCGGCGTGGATCGTGAAGTGGTTGTTCTGGCGCTTCAGATACTCGAAGGCGTCGAGGTGCCGGGTGGGCGGATAACCGGCCTCGGCGCCCGCGATGTCGAAGCCGACGACGCCCAGATCCCGGTACCGGTTGGCGAGTTCGGCGATCTCCAGGGCGCGGGCGGCGTGCCGCATCGCGGTGAGCAGGGCGCCGACCCGGATGCGGCGGCCGTCCTCCCTCGCGCGCCGCTCCCCCAGCCGGAAGCCCTCGTTGACCGCCTCGACGACCTCTTCGAGGGTGAGCCCGCCCGTGAGGTGCTGCTCGGGTGCGTAGCGCACCTCGGCGTAGACGACACCGTCCTCGGCGAGGTCCTCGGCGCACTCGGCGGCGACCCGGACGAGCGCGTCGCGGGTCTGCATGACCCCGACGGTGTGCGAGAACGTCTCCAGATACCGCTCCAGGGAGCCCGAGTCGGCGGCCTCCCTGAACCACAGGCCCAGCTTGTCGGGATCGGTCTCGGGAAGCTGGGCGTACCCGCACTCGCGGGCCAGGTCGACGACGGTGCCGGGACGCAGACCGCCGTCGAGATGGTCGTGCAGCAGAACCTTGGGCGCCCGGCGGATCTGCTCCGTGGTCGGGGTGTTCGCGATGGTCTGGCTCGTCATTTCCGCACTCTAACTCCTACGCGCGTAGATCACCGGGTGGGCGCGGGCGCCGATACGTAACAGTGATCGCACGGCCGGGTGGAGTACACCCGCACTTCTGAGAATGTTCTGTCATGGCACAGGAAGCGATGCCGGTTCGCACGGCCCGGCTGGGGAGGGCGCACGGCCCGGAGCCGTTGGCGGTGAGCGGAGTGGTTCTGCTGCTCCCGAGCGGTGAGGAGGTCTCCGGCCGCAGACCGTCGGCCATGCTGGCGGCCGCCTCCGTACGCGCCCTCGGACGCCGGCTCACCCGCGCGGGCCGGGACCAGAGCCTGGCGGCCCATGCCGTCCACTACCGCTACCGGGGCTGGAACGGCAGCGAGGCGCATCTCGCGCGCGATGCCGCGTGGGCCGCCGACGAGGCCGTACGACGCTACGGCGACGTCCCCGTCTGCCTCGCCGGAATCGGCATGGGCGGCCGGGCGGCGCTCCGCGCGGCGGGCCACGAGGCCGTCAACACCGTGCTGGCGCTGGCCCCCTGGCTGCCGGAGGAGGACGTGGCGGCGCCACCCGAACCGGTGAAGCAGCTCGCGGGGCGGCGGGTCATGATCGTGCACGGTACGAACGACGCGCGCAGTGACCCTGAACTGTCGTTCCGGCTGGCGGCTCGGGCGAAGAAGGCGAACCGGGAGGTGTGCCGGTTCGAAGTCCATGCGGACGGGCACGGGTTGAGTCAGTACCGGGGTGAAGTGCTGGCGCTGGCGGAGGACTTCGTGATGGGGGCGCTGTTCGGGCGGGCGTTCTCCCGGCCGGTGCAGGATGCTCTGGCCGCGCCTCCGCCGTTGGGGTTGCGGATGCCGCTCGCTGCCGGGTTCGGGGAGTCTTTGCGGCGCTAGCTAGCGCCGGCGGGGTCGTGTCGTCGCGCGGCTGCGGGTCGTCGGGGGCCGGTTGCCGCTTCTCACGTAGGCAGCAGGGTGCCCCTCTTGCTCAGCAGGAACTTCTTGAAGGCCGCCACCGGGGGTGTGTCCGGGTGGCCGGCCAGCCATGCCACGCCGATCTCCCTCGCTGCCCTGGGGGCCGTGACCGTCAGTTCCGCCACTCCTGGGCGGGGGAAGGCCGGCGGGGGGAGGAGGGCCACTCCCAGGCCTGCCGCCACCAGGCCGCGGAGGGTTTCGGCTTCCTCGCCCTCGAAGGCGATACGGGGTTTGAAGCCGGCCTGGGCGCAGAGGTCGTCGGTGATGCGGCGGAGGCCGTAGCCGGGTTCCAGGGTCACGAAGGTCTCGTCCGCGGCCTCGGCGAGGCGGATACGGCGGCGGGCGGCGAGGCGGTGGTCGACGGGGACGACCAGGCGCAGCTTCTGCTCGTCGAGGCGGCGGGCGACGAGGTCCGGGGCGTCGGGCACCGGGGAGGTCAGGCACAGGTCGAGTTCGCCCGCGCGGAGGCGTTCCAGCATGGCCTCGCCGTAGTTCTGGACGAGGCTGAAGCGGATGCGCGGATGGTCGGCGCGGAAGGCGTGCAGCAGGCCGGGTACGGTCTCGGCGCCCATGGTGTGCAGAAAGCCGAAGGCGACCTTGCCGGTGGCGGGGTCGGCGTCGGCTCGGACCTCGTCGGCGGCCCGCTCGATCTCCGCGAGGGCGCGTTCGACGGAGGTGAGGAAGGTGCGGCCGGCCGGGGTGAGGGAGACCGTGCGGCCGTGGCGGGCGAACAGTTCGACACCCAGGTCCTGTTCGAGGCGGACCATCGCGCGGGACAGGGTGGACTGCGGGACCTGCATCTCCTGGGCGGCTCGGGTGACGTGCTCGGTGCGGGCGACACCGGCGAAGTAGGCGAGGCGGGGTGCGAGCAGCCTCGACATGTCGTCCGTGTCTTGTGTGTCACCGGTCTGTGACAGCCGGCTCTGTGACCTCCGCTGATGCACCATGGGAACGATTATGGCAATTCCATGCATTGGACGGATCAGCCGGGGCGTACGTAACTTCGAGGCATGACTCCCGCCAGTACCGGGGCGTCCACCAGCGTGGACGCCGTCACAGCCGTTCCCCCGACCTCTTCTGCCCCGTCCGTCTCCGAGACCCGGATGTCCCCGGGCGGGCCCGGTTACCGCCGGATGAGTCTGGCCCTTTTCCTCGCGGGCGTCGCGACCTTCGCGCTCCTGTACTCCACCCAGGCCCTGCTGCCGCTGATCTCCGGCGACTTCGCGGTGAGCGCGAGTGACGCGAGCTGGACGGTGGCGGCAGCCACGGGTGGGCTGGCGCTGTTCGTCCTGCCGATGAGCGCCCTGTCGGAACGTTTTGGACGGCGTACGGTCATGACGGCGTCCCTGGCCGTCGCGGTCACCCTCGGACTGCTGGTGCCGTTCGCTCCGTCGCTGGGCGCGCTGGTGGTACTGCGGGCACTGCAGGGTGCGGCGCTGGCCGGGCTTCCGGCGTCGGCGACGGCGTATCTCGCGGAGGAGGTCACGCCGAAGGCGCTGGTGACGGCGATCGGGCTGTTCGTCGCCGGTAACAGTGTCGGCGGCATGAGCGGCCGGGTGATCACCGGCTGGGTGGCGCAGGAGTGGGGCTGGCGGGTCGCCGTCGGGGTGATCGGTGTGGTCGCGGTGGCGTGCGCGGTCGCCTTCCGGCTGCTGCTGCCGGCGCCGCGGCACTTCCGGGCGGGGTCGCTGCGGCCGGGTGTGCTGGTGCGGACCGTGCGGGAGCATCTCTCCAATCCGCTGCTGCGGCGGCTGTACGCGATCGGCGCGCTGTTCATGACGGTGTTCGGCGGGGTGTACACGGTGATCGGGTACCGGCTGACGTCGGCGCCGTTCTCGTTGCCGCAGGGGATCGTCGGTTCGATCTTCCTGGTGTATCTGGTGGGGACGGTCTCGGCGTCGGCCGCCGGGCGGCTGGTGGGGCGGCTGGGGCGCCGGGGTGCGCTGTACGCGGGCGGTGGGACGACCGCGGCGGGGCTGGTGCTGTCGCTGGCGGACTCCTTGCCGGTGGTGCTGCTGGGGCTGGTGCTGATCACCGGGGGGTTCTTCGCGGGGCATGCGGTGGCGTCGTCGGCGGTGGGGAAGACGGCGACGGTGGGGCGGGCGCAGGCGTCCGCGCTGTACCAGTCGGCGTATTACGTGGGGTCGAGTGTGGGGAGCACGGTGGGGGCGGTCGCGTTCCACGCGGGGGGTTGGGGCGGGACGGTGGCTGTCGGGCTGGTGGCCGTGGCGGGGGTTGCGGGGATCACTCTGGCGGGGACGCGGGCTGCTGCGCGGGCGGGTGGTGTGGTGCGGGCGGCGGCCTGAGTCATTTCTTCGCCCCCGCCGCCCCTTCCCGTCCCGACCCTGGGGCTCCGCCCCAGACCCCGCTCCTCAAACGCCGGAGGGGCTGATTCCCACCCGCACGTTCTCTTTCGCGGCGGGCCGTTGTCAGTGGGCTGTTGTAGCTTCCGGAGTGGTGGACCGCTACGACACCACATGGGGTGGGTGGACGATGACGACCGAGACCGACCTGGACACCAGGCTCGAGCAGTACCGGGTCGAACTGACCGGGTACTGCTACCGCATGCTCGGCTCCTCCTTCGAGGCGGAGGACGCGGTACAGGACACGATGATCCGCGCCTGGCGCAGCTACGACAGGTTCGAGGGCCGCTCCAGCCTCCGCTCCTGGCTCTACCGCATCGCGACCAACGTATGCCTCGACATGCTGACGGCGGGCAACAAGCGGGCCCGCCCGATGGACCTGACCGAGTCCACCCCGCTGGCGCGCGCCGCGCTGTCCCCCCGCCCGGACCACACCTGGCTGGAGCCGATGCCCGACGCCCGCGTGCTGCCCGCCCCCGCCGACCCGGCGGAGGCGGCGGTCGCCAAGGAGTCGGTACGGCTGGCGTTCATGGCCGCGCTGCAGCAGCTGCCGGCCAAGCAGCGGGCGGTACTGATCCTCCGGGAGGTGCTGGCCTGGAAGGCGAGCGAGGTCGCCGAACTGCTCGGCACCTCGGTCGCGTCGGTGAACAGCGCGCTCCAGCGGGCCCGGGCGACGCTGGCGGAGCGGCGGCAGCCGGGCGAGGACGCGTCGGTCTCCGACCCGCTGGACGAGGAGCAGCAGAAGCTGCTGGAGCGCTACGTGGCGGCGTTCGAGGGGTACGACATGTCGGCGCTGACCACGCTGCTGCACGAGGACGCCATCATGACGATGCCGCCGTTCGACCTGTGGCTGACCGGCGTCGACGACATCACGGGCTTCATGACGACGCTGGGCGCGCCCTGCGCGAACTCCCGGCTGATACCGGTGGAGGTCAACGGGCTGCCGGGGTTCGCCCAGTACAAGCCCGACCCGGAGGCCGGCGGCTATCTGCCCTGGGCGGTCCAGGTGCTGGAGATCTCAGACGGCCGGATCACCGGGTTCCACTGCTTCCTCGACACCAAGCGGTGGTTCCCGCTGTTCGGGCTGCCCCTCCATCTCGAAGCGGAGGCCGACCAGGTCGAGCAGGGCGCATAGCGCCGGGGAGGGGTCCCGCAGCCGTATCCGGCCGCCGGCCCGGCGGGCGGTGAGCTGGAGCCGGGCGAGCAGGTTCACGGCGGCGAGGCCGGCCGGGCCCAGCCCGGCCACATCGCACACGACGACACCCCCCGAGCCCCCGCCGCCGGCGTCCAGCAGTGCCCGCAGAGCGTCGCAGGGCCCGCTCACCTCGTCCCGGGAGACAAGGGGGCCGTCGAGCACGAGTACGGGCGGTGTCATGGCATCCACGACCGGTAGACCCGGCGGCAGCGCGTAACTCATCGCGAACGGCCGGGGCCGTAAGGATCACATTGACCTGGGCACGGCCCTCCCCGGAGGGTTGGCTGTATGTGCCATAGATCATCCCCGCCCACGGTGTTCGATGCTCTGCGCGTCCGTGAGGAGCCGCCGTGCAGGGGGTGCTGAGCGGGTTCCTGGTGATCGCCGTCGTCATCGGCGTCGGCTATGTCATCGGCCGTCGGGGGCATCTCGGCGCGCAGGGCCGTGAGGTCCTGACGAAACTGGCGTTCCATGTGGCGTCCCCGGCGCTGCTGTTCACCACGCTCGCCCGGGCCGACCTGTCGGTGGTCTTCTCCAGCCGCCTCCTGGTCACCGCGCTGAGCACGGCGGCGGTGGCGGGCGTGTTCGTCGCGGTGGGTGTCGTACGCCGCTGGGGCGTGGGCCGCACCACCATCGGCGCCCTGTGCTCCAGCTACGTCAACTCCGGCAACCTGGGCATCCCGATCGCCGTGTACGTGCTGGGCGACGCCTCGCTGGTGGCGCCGGTACTGCTGTTCCAGCTGGTCGGGGTCACGCCGGTCGCGCTGACGATCCTCGACCTGGCGACGGCGGGCGAGAAGCAACCGCTGTGGCGGCGGCTGCTCACCCCGTTGCGCAATCCGATCGCGGTGGGGTCGCTGGCGGGGGTGGCGGTGTCGGCGGCCGGGATCGGGATACCGGGGCCGGTCTGGGATCCGGTGAACCTGATCGGCAACATGGCGGTTCCGGCCGTGCTGCTCGCGTTCGGCATCTCGCTGCGCGGCAGCACGCTGCCCCTGCGGGGCGGTGACCGCGGGGCGGTGCTGCTCGCCGTGGGGCTGAAGGCGGTGGGCCAGCCCCTGGCCGCCTGGGCCCTGGCGGTGGGCGTCTTCGGGCTGCGCGGTGCGCATCTGCTGGACGTGGTGGTGACCTCGGCCCTGCCGGCCGCCCAGAACCTCTTCACCTACGCGAGCAGCTACCGCGTCGGCGAGAAGCTGGCCCGCGAGGCGATCCTGGTGTCGACGGTCCTGTCGGTGCCGGTGCTCGTGGTGGTGGCGGCGCTGCTGGGGTGAGTCAGGCTCCCGGGAACTCCGAGGTGTCGATCACGAGGTCGAAGGGGGCGGGGAGCTTGATCGGCTCGCCGAACTTGGCGGTGCTCAGCGGTCGGTAGACGGCACCCTTCGGTTCACCGTAGAGGGTCACAGTCGGGCCGTCGGGGGCCCATCTGTCGACGAGGAGATACAGCGGAATGCCTGCGGTGGCATATGCGGCGGGCTTGCTGACGCGGTCGTGCCGCGCGTTGGACTTCGAGGTGACCTCGACGACCAGCTCGGCGAGGGCTGCGGGCATGTGGGAGTCCGATTCCATGTCGTCTCGCAACGGGGCCACGACAAGATCGGGGATGAGCATCCCCAAACGCGAGGGTACGGCGATGGCCAGCGTCTGGAAGATTTCCCAGTCCTCGGGGATCACGGAGTAGAGCCGACGCTGGATGCGGACCGCGATCACGTTGTGACGGTAAGCGGGAGCAGGTGACACGGTGACGATCCCCTCGATGATCTCCACCTTGCTGCCCTCGGGCCATTCCATCTCCTCCCAGAACCGGACGAGGTCGTCCCAGCTCTGCTCGGGGTCCTGGCTCACGGTGAGTGCGCTCATGGCGGTCTCCTTCGGTGCGTCACCGAGTACAGCATGCCGAACGGGACCGGCGGCGGTCCACCGGTCCCGTTCACCCGATCGGGGAAAGTGCTGGTCAGGCGATACGTTCCAGCACGACCGGCGTGGCGGAGAAGTCCGTGCCGGGGGCCGCGATGTCGTAGCAGCCCTCGATCGACTGGAGGGCGTAGTCGAAGCGTTCCGGGGTGTCCGTGTGCAGGGTGAGGAGGGGCTGGCCCTCCTGGACCGGGTCGCCGGGCCTGGCGTGGAGTTCCACGCCCGCGCCCGCCTGGACCGGGTCCTCCTTGCGGGCGCGGCCCGCGCCGAGGCGCCAGGCGGCGACGCCGATGTCGTAGGCGTCCACGCGGGTCAGGACGCCCGAGGCCGGGGCCTTGACGACGTGCTGTTCCTTCGACGTGGGCAGCGGCGCGTCCGGGTCGCCGCCCTGGGCCGAGATCATGCGGCGCCAGACGTCCATCGCGGAGCCGTCGGCGAGCGTCTTCGCCGGGTCGGCGTCCTTCAGGCCGGCCGCGTCCAGCATCTCGCGGGCGAGGGCGAGGGTCAGTTCGACGACGTCCGCCGGGCCGCCGCCCGCCAGGACCTCGACCGACTCGCGGACCTCGAGGGCGTTGCCGGCGGTCAGGCCGAGCGGGGTGGACATGTCGGTGAGGAGGGCGACCGTCTTCACGCCGGAGTCCGTGCCGAGGCCGACCATCGTGCGGGCGAGTTCGCGGGCGTCGTCGAGGGTCTTCATGAAGGCGCCGGTGCCGACCTTCACGTCCAGGACCAGGGAGCCGGTGCCCTCGGCGATCTTCTTCGACATGATCGAGGAGGCGATCAGCGGGATCGCCTCGACGGTGCCCGTGACGTCCCGGAGGGCGTAGAGCTTCTTGTCGGCGGGCGCGAGGCCGTCACCGGCCGCGCAGATGACCGCGCCGGTGCCGTCGAGGACGCTCAGCATCTCCTCGTTGGAGAGCAGCGCGCGCCAGCCGGGGATGGACTCCAGCTTGTCGAGGGTGCCGCCGGTGTGGCCGAGGCCGCGGCCGGAGAGCTGGGGGACGGCCGCGCCGCAGGCCGCCACCAGGGGGGCCAGCGGGAGGGTGATCTTGTCGCCGACGCCGCCCGTGGAGTGCTTGTCGGCGGTGGGGCGGGACAGGGACGAGAAGTCCATGCGCTCGCCGGAGGCGATCATCGCGGCGGTCCAGCGGGCGATCTCGCCCCGGTTCATGCCGTTGAGGAGGATCGCCATAGCGAGGGCCGACATCTGCTCGTCGGCCACCTCCCCGCGGGTGTACGCGTCGATGACCCAGTCGATCTGCTCGTCGCTGAGTTCGCCGCGGTCCCGCTTGGTGCGGATGACGGAGATGACGTCCATGGCCATGGCTGGCGTTCCTTCCGGAGGTGCGAAGGGTGCGGCCCCTCCGGCCGACGGTAACGGCCGTCGGGCGAAGGGGCCGCGGAGGCATTACTTGGTGAGGTGCTGCGGCCCGAAGGCCTGCGGCAGCATCTCCGACAGCGGCAGGATTCCCGCCGGTGTCTCGAGCAGCAGGCCGGGGCCGCCGAACTCGTACAGCAGCTGGCGGCAGCGGCCGCACGGGACGAGGATCTCGCCGGCGCCGTCCACGCAGGTGAAGTGCGTGAGCCGGCCGCCCCCGGTGCGCTGCAGCTCCGAGACCAGTCCGCACTCGGCACACAGGCCGAGTCCGTACGAGGCGTTCTCGACGTTGCAGCCGGAGACCGTGCGTCCGTCGTCGACCAGGGCCGCGACGCCGACCGGGTACCCCGAGTAGGGGGCGTAGGCGTGGGACATGGCGTCCCGGGCCACGGCGCGCAGCGCCTCCCAGTCGGCGTCGGCGGCGGTCACTTGCCCTGTCCCTTCCGGTACGGCATGCCGTCCGCCTTCGGCATCCGCAGCCGTTGCGCGGAGAGGGCGAGGACGACGAGGGTGACGACGTACGGGGTGGCGGAGACGACCTGGTTGGGAACCTCGTTGGTGGCGGCGTACCAGGCCCAGACGAGGATGCCGATGACCAGGGTGATCACGGCCTGGACGTACTTCTTGCGGATCACCAGCCAGATGGCGCCGATGACGAGGAGCAGCGCGCCGAGGAGCAGCAGCGCGTGCACGTTCGCCGAGCCGCCGCGGAGGTTGAGGCTGTCGGTGTAGCCGAAGAGGCCGGCGCCGATGGCGAGGCCGCCGGGCATCCAGTTGCCGAAGATCATCGCGGCGAGGCCGATGTAGCCGCGGCCCGAGGTCTGGCCCTCCAGGTAGAACGGGTTGGCCACGATGGAGAGGAAGACGCCGCCGAGGCCGGCCAGACCGCCGGAGATGATCACGGCGAGGTACTTGTACTTGTAGACGTTCACGCCGAGGGACTCGGCGGCGATCGGGTTCTCGCCGCAGGAGCGCAGCCGGAGACCGAAGGCCGTGCGCCACAGGATCCACCAGGTCGCGGGGATGAGCGCGATGGCGATCAGGGTCAGCCAGGAGACGTTGGTGACCAGTCCGCCGAGCAGGCCCGCGACGTCGGAGACGAAGAACCAGCCCTTGTCGTTGAGGTCGCTCAGCCCGTCGGAGAGTCCCGGCACGGTGAAGTGGCCGAGGGAGTCGACCGCCGGGGACTGCTTGGCGGAGCCGCCCTGGTGGCCCTCGAAGGCCAGCGGGGCGAGGTAGCGGGTGGCGCCGAGGGCGAGGATGTTGATGGCCACACCGGAGACGATGTGGTTGACGTTGAAGGTGACCGTGACGACGGCGTGCAGCAGTCCGCCGAGGCAGCCGCCGATGATGCCGACGAGGACGCCGGTCCACGGGCCCCACTGGAATCCGGCCCAGGCGCCGAACCAGGTGCCCAGGATCATCATGCCTTCGAGGCCGATGTTGACGACGCCCGCGCGCTCGGCCCACAGACCGCCGAGGCCGGCGAGGCCGATCGGGACGGCGAGCTGGAGCGCGGTGGACATCTGGCTGACGTTGGTGATGCCGTCCGCGCCGGTGACGAGGCGGACGATCGACGTCAGCGCGAGGGCTCCGGCGATGACCAGGAGCAGGACGGGCCACGACATCCGGCGGCCGGTCGGCGGGGCGTGTTCCAGCGACGGCTGGTTGACGTCGGTCGCTGTGGTCGGAGCGGTCATCGGCCGGCCACCTCCTTCGTGGTGTTGTTGGCGCCGAGGACGTTGCCGGCGGCGAGCTCGGCACCGACCCGGCGCTGCTGGCGGCGCAGGCCCCACTCGCGGACGGCCTCGTAGGAGACGACGACCGAGAGGACGATCAGGCCCTGCATGATGACCGCGATCTCCTTGTCGTAGCCGTGGAAGTCCAGCTCGGGGCTGGCCTTGTCGAGCCACGCCCACAGGAGGGCCGCGAAGGCGATGCCGACCGGGCTGTTGCGGCCGAGCAGGGCGATGCCGATGCCGAGGAAGCCGATCCCGGTGGGGAAGTTGAGGTTGTACGTGTGGGAGTCGCCGAGGAGGATCGGCAGGCCCGCGAGACCGGCGATGGCACCGGAGATCAGCATGGCGGTGAGGACCATGCGCCGGGGGTCGACGCCGCTGGCGGAGGCGGCCGACTCGGAGGCGCCGGAGGCACGCAGGTCGAAGCCGAAGCGGGTGCGGTTGAGGGTGACCCAGTAGCCGATGCCGAGCAGGGCGGCGAGGACCACCAGGCCGTAGATCTCGCCGGCGTCGCCCATGTCGATGCCGGGAATCCAGCCGGACTCGTGCATCTCGCCGGTGGTGCTGTTGTTGCCGACCTTGACGCCGAAGACGTCCGGCTTCCACATGTAGACGATGAGCGAGGTGGCGATCGCGTTGAGCATGATCGTGGCGACGACCTCGCTGACGCCGCGGGTGACCTTGAGGACACCGGCGATGCCGGCCCAGAAGGCGCCGGTGAAGACGGCGGTGAGCAGCAGCAGCGGGACCTGGAGGAACGCCGGCAGGTTCGCGTGGGCGCCGACGACGGCGGCCATGAAGGCGCCGAGCTGGTACTGGCCGTCGACACCGATGTTGAACAGGTTCATGCGGAAGCCGATGGCGACCGCGAGGGCGGCGATGTAGTACATCGAGGCCTGGTTGATGATCAGGACCTGGATGTCGGAGAAACCGGCCTGCTCGAACATCAGGGCGAACGGCTCGACCGGGTTCTTGCCGGAGGCGATCAGGACGATCGCGCTGAGCACGAAGGCCACGGCGAGCGCGATGACCGGTCCGGCCACCGCGAGGAGCACGCGCTCCTTGTCGAACTTCTTCATCAGCGGGCCTCGTCTTCCGGAGACTCGGGGTTCTCGTCGTGCTCCAGGTGGCCGGTCGCGGCGCCGGTCATGGCCGTGCCGAGTTCCTCCGGGGTGACGGTGGCCGGGTCGGCGTCCGCGACCAGCCTGCCGTCGTAGATCACCCGCAGGGTGTCGGACAGACCGATGAGCTCGTCCAGGTCGGCGGAGATCAGCAGCACGGCCAGGCCCTCTCGGCGGGCCTCGCGGATGTGGTCCCAGATGGCGGCCTGCGCGCCGACGTCCACACCGCGGGTGGGGTGGGCGGCGATCAGGAAGCGCGGCTTGTGGCTCATCTCGCGGCCGACGATCAGCTTCTGCTGGTTGCCGCCGGAGAGGGAGGCCGCGGTGACGTCGATGCCGGGGGTGCGGACGTCGTACTCCGTCACGATCCGGCGGGTGTCCTCCTGGGCGGCCTTGAGGTCCAGCCATACGCCCTTGGCGTTGGGCGTCTCGGTGACGTGGCCGAGGATGCGGTTCTCCCAGAGGGGGGCCTCCAGGAGCAGGCCGTGGCGGTGGCGGTCCTCGGGGATGTAGCCGATGCCCTGCTCGCGGCGCTTTCGGGTGGGGACGGCGGTGATGTCCTCGTCGGCGAGCCGGATCACACCGGAGTCGGCGTGCCGCAGTCCGATCAGGGCGTCGACCAGCTCGGTCTGGCCGTTGCCTTCCACGCCGGCGATGCCCAGGACCTCGCCGGCGTGGATGGTGAAGGTGATGTCGTCGAGCAGGGCCTTGCCGCCGGGGGCCGCCAGACGCAGCTTCTCGACGGTGATGACGGGGCGGTCGGTGACCGTGGACTCCGCGGTCTGGGGCGTCGGCAGCTCGCTGCCGACCATCAGCTCGGCGAGCTGGCGCGGGGTCGTCTCGGCGGGGACGGCCGTGCCGACCGTCGTACCGCGGCGGATGACGGTGATGTCGTCCGCGACGGAGAGCACCTCGCCCAGCTTGTGGGAGATGAAGATGACCGACAGGCCCTCGGCCTTCAGCTCGCGCAGGTTGTCGAAGAGCGCGTCGACCTCCTGCGGGACGAGGACGGCGGTGGGCTCGTCGAGGATCAGGGTGGTGGCGCCGCGGTAGAGGACCTTGAGGATCTCCACGCGCTGGCGGGCGGCGACCCCGAGCTCCTCGACCAGGACGTCGGGGCGTACACCGAGGCCGTAGCGCTCGGAGAGCTCCTTGATCCTGCGGCGGGCCTTCGCGCCGATCCCGTGGAGCTTCTCGCTGCCGAGGACGACGTTCTCGAGGACGGTCAGGTTGTCGGCGAGCATGAAGTGCTGGTGCACCATGCCGATGCCGCGGACGATGGCGTCGGCGGGCGAGGAGAAGGTGACCTGCTCGCCGTGGATCGCGATGGTGCCCTCGTCCGGCTTCTGCATGCCGTAGAGGATCTTCATCAGGGTCGACTTGCCGGCCCCGTTCTCACCGACCAGGGCATGGACGGTGCCCTTGCGGACGGTGAGGTGGATGTCGTGGTTGGCGACGACACCGGGGAAGCGCTTGGTGATGCCGGCGAGTTCGACGGCGGTCACCGAATCGTTGACCGCCGCTCCGGCCGGAGGGCTGCTGGACGCGTTGATGACGCACTCTCCTGGGGACGGGGGCCATCTACGCGCGTAGCGCCCCTACGGCATACAAAGGGGCGGCGCACCGAACCGACGGGGTACGAGGAGCCGGGCTCCTCGTACCCCGTCGAGCGGAAACGCGACCCCGGGTTGTTCGGGGGTGACGTGCCTCAGCTCGACTTGACCTTGATCTCGCCGCCGATGATCTTCTCCTTGGCCGTCTCGATGGCTTTCTGGAGCTCGGCGTCGTCCGCGAACTTCGGGTTGGAGTTCGCCAGGCTCACCTCACCCGTCTTCAGATCGCCCTTGACGATACCGGTCGCGGGCGTGCCGTCCTCGACCGACTTCGCCAGGTTGTACACCGCCTTGGCGACGTCCTTCATCGCCGAGGTGAGGATCGAGTCCTTGTACTTGGCGAGGGCTTCCTGCTGGTACTGGTCGGAGTCGACACCGATCGCCCACACCTTGTTGGCGGCGGCGGCCTCGATGACACCCTGGCCGGACAGGCCCGCGGCCGCGTAGACGACGTCGGCCTTCTTCTCGATCTGGCCCTCGGCGGCGCTCTTGCCCTTGTCGGGGCTGGAGAAGCCGCCCTCCTCCGCGGTCTGGGTCAGGAACTGCGAGATGACCTTGACCTTGGGGTCGGTGTCCTTCACGCCCTGCTCGAAGCCCGCGCGGAACTTGTGGATGAGCGGGATGTTCACACCGCCCACGAAGCCGACGACGTCGGTCTTGGTGGACTTGGCGGCGGCGACACCGGCGAGGTAGGAGGCCTGCTCCTCGGAGAAGACCAGGTCGGCGACGTTCTTCGCCTCGATCGTGGCGTCGTCGACGATGCCGAAGGTGGTGTCCGGGAACTTCTCCGCGGCACCCTTCACGGCGGCGGCGTACGCGTAGCCGACACCGACGACCGGGTTGTAGCCCTGCTTCGCCAGCGAGACCAGGCGCTGCTCCTTGTCGGCGTCGGTCTCGCCGTCGGTGGGCTCGACGTCGGCCGTCTCGTACTTGAATTCCTTCTTCGCCTGCTCGAGGCCCGCGTACGCGGCGTCGTTGAAGGACTGGTCGCCCTTGCCGCCGACGTCGTAGGCGATGGCGAGGCCCTTGTCCGCCTTGGACTCCGAGGAGCCCGAGGAGGTCGAGGTGCCGCCGCAGGCGGAGAGCGCGAGGGCCAGGGAGGCGGTCGCTGCGCCTGCGACCGTGATCCGGGAAATCCGGCGCATGTGTGGTGCTCCTAGTCGTACAAGCGCCGGGACGTGTTCAGCTGCGGCGCTGGCTTTGCCGCAGATTAACGCGCGTAGACCTGCCTGAAAACCCCTTCTGTCCACCTTGTTATGCGGCCGTGGCCTAGTCGGGGGCGGGCGGGGGCCGGGGGTTGCCGGGTGCGAGTGCGGGGTGGCGGTGGGTGAGCGGGAAGGGGTGGAGACGGCGGAGCGGGCGGGCGTTCCCGGACGCCCGCCCGCTCTGTCGTGTACGGCTCCGTGTGCGGCCCGGTGCTACTCCGTCTTCACCGTGATCGAGCCGCCGATGATGCCTTCCTTGGCCTTCGCCACGGCATCCGTCAGGCCCGCGATCTCGGCCATCTTCGGGTTGCTGTCGGACAGGCCGACGCCGTTCACCTTGAGGTCGAAGACCTGGGTGCCGGCCAGCGGCTTGCCGTCGTGGACCGACTTCGCCAGCGTGTACACCGCGCCGCCGACGTCCTTGAGAGCGGAGGTGAGGATGTAGTCCTTGTACGCGGCGAGGGCTTCCTGCTGGTACTGGTCGGAGTCCACCCCGATGGCCCAGACCTTGGCCTTGGCGGCGGCCTCGATGACACCCTGCCCGGAGAGACCGGCCGCCTGGTAGATGACGTCGGCGTTCTTCTCGATCTGGCCCTCGGCGGCGGCCTTGCCCTTGTCGGGGCTGGAGAAGCCGCCCTCCTCCGCGGTCTGCGTCAGGTACTGCGGGATGACCTTGACCTTGGGGTCGGTCGCCTTGACGCCCTGCTCGTAGCCGGCCTGGAACTTGTGGATCAGCGGTACGTCCACACCGCCCACGAAGCCGACGGTCTTGGTCTTCGTGGCCTTGGCGGCGGCGACTCCGGCGAGGTAGGAGGCCTGCTCCTCGGCGAAGACGAGGGAGGCGACGTTGTCGCCCTCGACCACGGAGTCGACGATGCCGAAGGTGGTCTTGGGGTACTTGGCGGCTACGGCCTTCATCGCGGGGCCGTAGGCGAAGCCGACACCGATGACCGGGTTGTAGCCCTGGCGGGCCAGCGAGATCAGCCGCTGCTCCTTGTCCGCGTCGGTCTCGCCCTCGGTGGGCTCGACGTCGGCGGTCTGGTAGCCGAACTCGTCCTTGGCCTTGGTGAGGCCCGCGTACGCGGCGTCGTTGAAGGACTGGTCGCCCTTGCCGCCGATGTCGTAGGCGATGGCGAGGCCCTTGTTCCCCTTGGAACTGTCGCTGTCGCCACCGCTGTCGCTGCTGGTGCCGCCGCAGGCGGTCGCGGCGAGGGCGAGCGAGGCGACGCCCACCGCGACGCGGATCAGTTTGGATGTCCGACGCATCTGAAGTTCCCCATTCTCCAAAGCCCCGCAGTGGGCGCTGGGTTCGGCGCGCACATTAACGCGCGTAGACACTCCTGGGAACGGGGTTTGGCGGGGCCGTTATCCATTCGTGCCGGTGGCTGGTTACGTCCCTGTGAACCAGGGGGGCGTACGGGTTCGAACCTGGCGGTGTGGTGTGGGGCGCGGGGGTGTACGAGGCCACGGTGCCTCTGGTGTGCGCGGTGCGCAAGCGGGGGGGGTGGGGGGGTGGGTGGGGTGGACCAGTTGGCGGCTCGGTGGGGCGGGGGGGGTTTTCGCCCCCGCCGCCCCTTCCCGTCCCGACCCCGGGGCTCCGCCCCGGACCCCGCTCCTCAAACGCCGGAGGGGCTGGATTTTGCCGGAGGGGCTGGATTTTGCCGGAGGGGCTGGATTTAGCGCAGGGCGTCCAATAGTGCTGCCGCTGTGAAGAGTTCGACTCCTACCGTGATCGCGTGTTCGTCCACGTCGAAGTTGCCCTGGTGGAGGTCTCGGACCGTGCGTTCGCCCGGGGGGCGGACGCCGAGGCGGGCCATGGCGCCGGGGACTCGTTCCAGGTACCAGGAGAAGTCCTCGCCGCCGAGGCTCTGTTCGGTGCCCTCCACGGCGTCCGCGCCGCGGCGGGCGGTCATCGCGTCGCGGAGCAGCTCCGTGGCGCCTGCCTCGTTGACGACCGGCGGGACGCCGCGCACGTAGGTGATCTCCGACTTGGCGCGGTGCAGGTTGGCCACCTCGTCGATGGCGGCGACCACGACGTCGGGGGCCTGCCGCCAGGTCTCCAGGTCCAGGCAGCGCACGGTGCCGGACAGTTCGGCGTGCTGCGGGATGACGTTGGGGGCGTGGCCCGACTCGACCCTGCCCCAGGTGACCGCCAGTCCGCTGCGGCTGTCCACACGCCGGCCGACCAGGGCGGGCACGTCGGTGACGACCCGGGCGGCGGCGGTGACCAGGTCGGTGGTCAGATGCGGGCGGGCGGTGTGGCCGCCGGGGCCGTCGAGGGCGATCTCCAGCCGGTCGCAGGCGGAGGTGATGGGGCCCTGGCGGAGTCCGATCCGGCCGGCGTCGACGCGGGGGTCGCAGTGCACGGCGAGGATGCGGCCGACGCCGTCGAGTCCGCCGTCCTCGATGACCTCGTTCGCGCCGCCGGGCAACACCTCCTCGGCGGGCTGGAAGACCAGCCGCACGGGGCGGGGCAGCAGGCCCTGGCGGTGCAGTTCGGCGAGGACCAGTCCGGCGCCGAGTACGACGGTGGTGTGCACGTCGTGGCCGCAGGCGTGGGCGCGGTCGGGCACGGTGGAGCGGTAGGCGCAGTCGGCCTTCATGTCGGGGATGGGCAGGGCGTCGATGTCGGCGCGCAGGGCGAGCAGCGCCGCGTCCGTGCCGGCCTCGCCGTCGGTTCCGATGTCACAGATCAGCCCGGTGCCGCCGGAGAGGACGCGCGGCCGCAGACCGGCCCGCTCCAGACGCTCCTTGATCGCCGCGGTGGTGCGGAACTCCTGGTGACCGAGCTCCGGGTGCATGTGCAGATCGCGTCGGAAGGCCACGAGTTCGGCGCGGAGGGTCTCGGGCAGGGCGCCGGGGAGCACCGCTCCCCCGGGCAGATCGATCTCGGACTCCAGTGACATCAGTGGTTTCACCCTTTGAAGGGTAGGGCGCCGGAGCCGTCCACTGACCCCCGATCAAGAAAAATCAGCCCGTTGGAGGGAGATAATCTGGCTGCCCTACGCATAGCCGTATGACGAGGTGGGTACACTCACCTCCTTTTTATGAGGGTATAGGCCGTTGGCCTGCCGGTACATGAGCTCGATCACACTCCGGCCCGTGATTCCGGCACCCGTCCACTCCTCACGGTTACCACGATCGGCACAAGCCACGCGGACCGGTTCATTCGGCGGAACCCGGGGGGCGCGGGTGGCCCGCCGTCGTCGGGGCCACCCGCGGCTCAGACCGCCGGGGCCGACCGGAGATGGTGGGCGGATCTGGCGGTGTCGGTGACGTTGGAGAGGAAGCCCTGGGCTCGGGGGGAGGCGTTCCTGGTGAGCCAGCTGGGGTCTATGTCGCACACGGCGACGCGTACACCCGTGCCGGCGAGGGCGAGGGGCAGGGTGTGGACGACCGTGGAGGGGAAGCTGAGGACGGTGGCGCCGATGGGGCCGCGCCGGGCGATCAGCTCCAGCGGCAGCTCGGGGCGGACGATCTCCAGACCCGTCTCGACGGCGAGCCGGTGGAGTTTCTCCGTGCTCTCGCGGCGGTGGGCGAAGTAGCGCTTCGCGCCGTGCGTGGTGACCAGGGCGCGTACGGCCTCCAAGTAGGCGTCGGCGTCCACCACGCCGGTCTCCACCAGTGAGGTGCCGACCATGTCGGCGCCCCGGGTGACGCGGGGCGGGCCGAAGCGTTCGCGGGTCCACGCGAAGGTGTGGGGGGTGACGGTGACGCCGGGCGGGGTGTCCTCCATGGGCATGGAGGTGAAGACCTCCACCGTGCGCTTGGCACCGGGGGTGAGCCGGCGCCGGGCGGCGGCGGACACGGGGGCGAGGACGAGTTCGCGGGGGCCCGGGCGGCCGCCCTTGCGGTGCCAGCGCACCAGGCGTTCGCCCCGGGCCAGCTGGCCGACGAACTCCATGGTCGCGGTGCCGTCGTCGACGACGACGACCTCACGGGCCCGGGTGATCGTCAGCAGCAGCTGGACGTAGCGGGAGAAGGGGTCGCCGAGGACGACCCGGGTGGCGCGGCGCAGCGGGCCGGTCAGTCCGCCGACCGTCTGGAACGGCGCGCCGGCTCCGCCCCGCGCCTCCTCCCAGCGGACCTCGTGGCCCTCGTCGCGGGCCAGTTCGGCCATGCGGCGCAGCTGACCGCGGGTCATGGGGTCGAGGGGGGACAGCACCACGAGGGTGAGCCCCACGCCGGGCGCATGCGCGTGCGCCCACTCCAGCACGTTGAGCAGTTGTACCGGGCTCTCGACGAAGGCGAGAGTGTGGGGACCGGGCAGGCCGGCGCGGGGGCTCATCGACGTACGACCGTTCCCGTCGTCGTAAGGGTGGGTGGGGGTGCGGAGCGGTTCAGACGCCGACGGGCTCGCCGGCGGCGGTGGCGATCTCCTGCTCGGCGACGACGCCGGCCACGCGGCGCAGCTTCTTCATCGGGCCGAGCTCGGAGTCGTAGACCTTCTTGACGCCGTCGCCGAGGGAGGCCTCGATGGTGCGGATGTCGCGGACCAGGCGGGTCAGGCCCTGCGGCTCGACGGAGGCGGCCTGGTCGGAGCCCCACATGGCGCGGTCGAGGGTGATGTGGCGCTCGACGAAGACGGCGCCGAGGGCGACGGCGGCCAGCGTGGTCTGCAGGCCGGTCTCGTGGCCGGAGTAGCCGATCGGGACGTTCGGGTACTCCTGCTGGAGGGTGTTGATGACGCGGAGGTTGAGCTCCTCGGCCTGCGCCGGGTAGGTCGACGTGGCGTGGCACATGAGGATGTTGTCGCTGCCGAGGACCTCGACCGCGTGGCGGATCTGCTTCGGGGTGGACATGCCGGTGGAGAGGATGACCGTCTTGCCCGTGGAGCGCAGGGCGCGCAGCAGCTCGTCGTCGGTCAGCGAGGCGGAGGCGACCTTGTGGGCGGGGACGTCGAACTTCTCCAAGAAGGCGACGGCCTCGGTGTCCCACGGGGAGGCGAACCAGTCGATGTTCTTGGACGTGCAGTACTCGTCGATCTGCCGGTACTCGTCCTCGCCGAACTCGACGCGGTGGCGGTAGTCGATGTACGTCATCCGGCCCCAGGGGGTGTCGCGCTCGATGTCCCACTGGTCGCGCGGGGTGCAGATCTCCGGGGTGCGCTTCTGGAACTTGACCGCGTCGCAGCCGGCCTCGGCGGCGGCGTCGATCAGCTTGAACGCGTTCTCGAGGTCGCCGTTGTGGTTGATGCCGATCTCACCGGTGACGTAGACGGGGCGGCCGGGGCCGGCCTCGCGGGTGCCGAAGGTGCGGATGCGGGAGTTGGTGCTCATGATCTGGCGTTTCCTTACTTGGGGAGGGAGTCGAGAGAGGGACCGAGGATCCAGCCGGCGATCTCTCGGATCGCGCCGTCGCCGCCGGGGAGGGTGGTGACCGCGCGTGCGGCGCCGCGTACGACGTCGTGGGCGCTCGCGACCGCCACGGGCCAGCCCACGAGGGCGAAGCACGGGAGGTCATTGACGTCGTTGCCGACGTAGAGCACGCGCTCGGGCGCGATGCCCTGTTCCTCGCACCACTGCTTGAGGGCGAGGTCCTTGCGGTCGATGCCGTGCAGCACGGGGAGCTTGAGCTTGCGTGCGCGGGCGGCGACGACCGGGTTCTGTTCCGTGGACAGGATCAGCAGCTTGAGGCCGCTGCGGCGCAGGGCCGCGATACCGAGTCCGTCGCCGCGGTGCACGGAGACGAACTCCCGTCCGTCGGAGTCGATCAGCACCCGGTCGTCGGTCTGGGTGCCGTCGAAGTCGAGGACGACCGCGTCGATGTCCTGCGCGGTCGGGAGGGCGCCGGGCCGCTCCGCGTCGAAGAGCGGGGCGAGGGCGCGGGCCCGGGCGAGCTCGTGCGGGTCGTCGATCTCCAGCACCCGGGCCGGGTCGGTGCGCACGAGTTCGGTACGCCCGAAGAACCGGTGCCGGTGCGTCCGGAAACCGGCCGCGTCCATGGCGTAGGCGGCACCGGTCTCCAGGAAGTCCTGGGGCCGGTCCTGCCGGCGGGGGCGGAACGCCTTGTCGTGGTTGACGCCCTGGCCTCCGGCGGAGGCCGCCGGAGATGTGTGCCGGGTGTCCACGGCCGCGACCGGAGCGGCGCCGGGCGCGGCCCCGCTGCCCGCGAAGGTGCCGGGCGCGGGCGCCGGGGCGACGTCCGCGGCCGGGCTGCTCACCGGCTCGGCGGAAACGGCCGCCGTGGCGGCCGGTGCGGTGCCGGGCGCGGGCTCGGCCGACGCCCCGGTGCCGGTGAACGGCGTGGGGACGGGATCGTCCCCCGTGTCGCGCCAGATGAAGCCGTGGAACGGGGCGACCGTCACCGCCGTGTCGGCGGTTCGCGTGGCCACCGCGGCCGCTACCGCGTCGATGTCCTCGCGGATCAGGAAGGGGCTGGTGCACTGGACGAGGAGGACGACGTCGACCGGGGCGCCGTGCAGCGCCTCGTGGGTGTCCATGGCGTGCAGGACCGCGGCCTCGGAGGTGGCGGTGTCGCCGGCGATGGCGGCGGGCCGCAGGACGACCTCGGCGCCGGCCTGCCGGGCGGCGGCCGCGATGGCCTGGTCGTCGGTGGAGACGACGACGTCGGTGACGTACCGGGCGGCCCGGCACTCGCGCACGGCGCGCGCCACCAGGGGGACACCGCCGACGGGGGCGAGGTTCTTCGCGGGAACGCCCTTGGAGCCGCCGCGCGCGGGGATCACGGCGAGCACTCGGCGCACCGTCGGCGGTCGGGACATGGGATCAGCTCCTTGAGCAGGGGTCGGGCCGGTCACAGTTCGCCCATGCGGCGGATCACCGGGGCGACGCGCTGCACTCCGTGCCGGTAGGCGCCGCGCGCCGCCCGGCGCACGATCTGCCGGACCGGTCCGGGTTCCTTGTCGGCGGCGGGCGCGCCGGGCAGCGGGGTGCCGTCGGGGCCGAGGTGATGGCGGGCGAGGAGGCCGGGCAGATAGCCGGGCGCGGTGACGGGCGTGTAGTACGGGGCGAGCGGCGGCAGTCCGCCGGGGCGTTCGAGCAGTTCGGTGATGCGTGCGCGGGCGGCGTCGAAGGCGGTCTCGTACGAGCCCTCCGCGGCGACGCCCTGCCGGGCCACCCACCGCGGGTCGGGCTCGGGGCGGTGTCCGGCGTCGAGCTGGTCCCAGGAGGCGAGGCAGCCGGAGCCCACGAAGTGGTGGTTGCCGAGCGCTTCCCGGATACCGAGATCGGTCAGGACGACCGTGGGGATACGGCGGTGCAGCGACTCCAGGGCGGCCGTGGAGCTGACCGTGACGAGGAGGTCGGTGCGGTCGAGGATCTCGCCCATGTGCCCGTACACCAGGCGGAAGTTGGGCGGCGGGTCCAGCCGCTGGGCGAGCTTCTGGTAGGGCAGTTCCTCGATGTGGGTGGTGTGTTCGCCGGGCTTGGAGCGCAGCTTCAGCAGCCCCTCGCGTCGGGGGTGCGGGGGGGCGTGCCCGAGGAGCCGGTCCAGCAGGTACGTACGGTCCCCGCGGCTGTCCGGCACGGAGGGCTGGGCGGCGAACACCACGGTGTAGGGCCTGTGCCCTTGCTTCGCAGACGGCTCGTGTTCACCGGTGTAGGCGGCTCCGCCGAGGAACGGCAGGGCGACCTCGGTCACCGACGAGGAGTCGGCGCCCACTCCGTCGTACACGGCGCGGAAACGATCCGCGTCCTGGCGGGAGTTGGCGAGCACCAGATCGGCGCCGTGCCGCAGCAGGAGGCCGTCGGCGAGCTTCTCGTAGACGACACCGACGTATCCGGTGACGACGACGGGCCGGTTCGGCCGGTCCTCCCAGACCCGCCCCAGTCCGTGCAGCATCGCCTGCGCACCGCCGCCGACCAGGGCGAGCACGAGGACGTCGTACGACTCCTCGCGCATCGCGCGCAGGAACTCGACGGCGGTGACCTCGCGGAGCGAGTCCGCGTGGACGCCGACCTCGCCGAGCTGGCGGGCGGTGGGGGTGGCGCGTCCCCGGAGCAGGAATCCGTCCAGGTGGATGTCACGCGGCGCGACCCGGTCTGCGGTGAGCGCGCCCCATTTCCACCGGGTGTCGGAATCCGCGAGGACCGCGACCCTGAGGGGTTTCGTTGCACTTGCTGGCACGCCGAAGACGCTAGGAAGCGAATTCTAGGTACGGCCCAACCGTGAATCAACGAAAAGTTAACAACACCCCACCGGAAGCCGAACCAGCCTCCGAGAACGTGCCGCGTAGGCCTGATACACCGTACCGACACACGGAGTTCACCCTCTGGACGATCACCGGAAAGTCGGCGCGCCGGGCGGCCTTCTAGTGTTTCCCGGGTGCCCAAGCTTTCCGTGATCGTCCCGTTCTACAACGTTCGGCAATTCGCCCCCGACACCGTCAGAAGTCTGCGCGCGAACGCCCGGCCGGATTTCGAGTTCGTTCTGGTCGACGACCATTCCGACGACGGGACGGCGGCCGTTCTCGAACGGGCCGCCGAGGACCTGTCGGGTGTCGCGCGGGTGCGCCACATCCGCCGTGACAGGAATGGCGGGATCGCCGCCGCGCGCAACACCGGACTGGACGCCGCGCAGGGCGAGTTCCTGGCGTTCCTGGACGGCGACGACTGGCTCGCCCCCGGATATCTGTCGGAACTGGTGGCCGCCGCGGAACGGCTGGACTGCGACTTCGTCCGTACCGACCATGTGCGGGTCACCGACCGGGCCAGGACCGTACGGCGGGTCCCGGTCGGTCTGCGCGACGAGGTGCTGGACCCGCGCGACGCGATCCTGCCCGCGGACCGGACGACATCGGTGGACTATGTGTCCGTCTGGGCCGGCGCCTACCGGCGGCGGCTGCTGGAGCGGGGGCTGCTGCACTTCACCGAGGGGCTGCACACCGCCGAGGACCGGCCGTGGACGTGGAGACTGCACCGCGAGGCGGAGTCGTTCGCCGTGGTGAATCCGCTGGGCGTGTTCTACCGGCGCGGAGTCCCCACCTCGCTCACCCGGATCGGCGACGTCCGCCGGCTGGACTTCATCCGCGCCTTCGACCGGATCGTCGAGGAGACGGCCGCGGACCGGGACGCCGGCCGGCTGCTGCCCAAGGCGGTACGCCAGTACTGCGCGATCATGGCCCACCATCTCGCCGAGGAGGACAGGTTCGAGCCGGCCGTGGCGGGACGGCTGCGGACGATGAGCGCGGCGGCGCTCCGCCGGCTGCCGCAGGACCTGCTCACGGAGGTGCTGGAGACCATGGACATGGACCGTGCCGCCCGGCTGCGGCGGCTGAGGCGCCGCGCCGGCTCGGGGAAGGGGACCGCGTGATGGCAGGTACCACTCAGATCTTCTGCGTCTCGTCGCTGTACGGCGTCGCCACGCTGGCGGCCGCGATCGAGTCGGACTGCTTCGCGGAGGCGGAGCGGCGGGTGCTGCTGGTCTGCGACGTCTCCGCGGTGCCGGAGGCCGGCCCGGCGCCGGACGCGATACCGGGCTTCGCGCCGCTGCGCGACCACTTCGACGAGGTGCTGTCGTGGAACGAGGCGATCCGTCCGTTCCACCCGGCGGCGTGGACGCCCCGGGCGGAGGATGTCCCGCTGCTGGAGCGGCATCTGCGGCGGCTGTGGCGGCTCGGGGACGACCGGGTGGAGCTGGTCCTGGAGTCCCTCGCGGTGCCGCCCGCTCTCGCGATCGCGCAGGTGTTCACGGGGGCACCGGTCCATGTGTACGCGGACGGGGTGCGGAGTTACGGGCCCACCCGCAAGAAGCTCGATCCGTTGGTGGGGACCCGGGTGCGGCAGGTGCTGCATCCGGACCTGGTGCCGGGCCTGACGCCGTTGGTGCTGCGTGAGTTCGATGTGCCGGTGCGGGTGGTGGCGGCCGATGCCTTCCGGCGGGCGGTCGGGGAACTGGCGGAAGCGGGGCCGGAGTTGCCCTCGCCCGGCGCCGACTCGGCGTTGCTGCTGGGGCAGTGCCTGTCGGCGCAGGGGGTCCTCTCCTTCGGGGAGGAGGAGGACCTGTATGTGCGCATGCTGCGGGAGGCCGTCGAGCGGGGGCACCGTACGGTCGTCTTCAAGCCGCATCCCGCCGCGCCGGTCCGGCACAGCCGTGCTCTGACGGGGGAGGCGGAGCGGCTGGGAGTGTCGTTCCGTGTGCTCGATGTGCCCGTGCCGGCCGAGGTGCTGTACGAGCGGTGGCGGCCGGGGGTGGTCGTCGGGTGCTTCTCCACCGGGTTGTTCACCGCTTCCGCGCTGTACGAGTTGCCCGTCGCCTGTGTCGGGACCGGGCGGGTGCTGGAGCGGTTGACGCCCTATCAGCACGGTGACCGGGTGCCGGCCGTGCTGGCGGAGGCGGTGCTGTCGGGGGCGGGGGGTGTCGCGGGGGATGAGCTGGACGAACTGGTCGGGGCGCTGGGGTTCACCATGCAGCCGCAGATTCTGCCGCGGCTGCGTCCGGTTGCCGAGCGGTATCTCGGGCGGCACTTCGGGGTGGGTACGCGGCACTGGTTCCGGCGGAAGCGGCTGACGTCGCTGGGGTTGCCGGGGGGTATCCCGAAGCGGCTGGCGTTTCTGCCGCGCAACGCCACGGCGCGGCGGGTGGTGCGGCGGGCGCGGGCGCTGCGGAAGGTGGTGCGGGGGTGAGGGGGTTTCTCGCCCCGGGAGTTCTCGCCCCGGGGTTTTTCGCCCCCGCCGCCCCTTCCCGTTCCCGACCCCGGGGCTCCGCCCCGGACCCCGCTCCTCAAACGCCGGAGGGGCTGATTACTCGCATACGGACCGGGCAGCCCACTGTTCACCCCCCGTACACCCCGACGCCACCGGCCGACCGCCGCGCTGCGGCACGCTCGGCCTCCGATCGGAGGACGGTGGAAGCATGACGAACCCCCTGGCGGGATTGTTCACGGCACGGCAGAAGGAGTCCGCCAGACGGGACCTGTACGCCCGGGGCGTCCTCCTGTGCGGCGAGTACCTCGCCGCACACGACAGCCGCCTCACCCAGGCGATCGGCACCCTCACCACCGCGCTCGACACCCCGGCCGCCGACCCCTTCGACGCCCTCCTCAAGGTCGGCGAACGTGCCCTCGAGACGGGCGAGCACACCCTCGCCCTCGGCATCGCCGAGACCTCGACGGAGATACGGCAGCGCTCCAAGGGCGCCTGGCGCCTGCGCGCAAGGGCCCTGGACGGCCTCGGCCGCGACGACGAGGCCATGGAGTCCTACGAACGCCACCTCACCCTCCTGGGCGACGGCGAGCCCGCCGACGAGGTGACCCGCGGGATCGACACCCTGCGCCGCCGCCGCGCCTGTCTGGCGGAGGCCTCCACCCTGTTCCCCGGCAACGGCACCCCGGTCACGGCACCGGAGTTCGCCGCCCACGTGCGGGCACGCGTGGCCGAACACGGCCCCGCCGACCCCGCCGTACGCCGCCTGCTGCGGCTGTACGCCACCCACCGCCGCCTGGTCGAACGCTCCGGCATGCCCGACCCCCTGCTCGGCGGGACCACCCCGATCGGCGTCGGCGGCCTGCGCGCCCTGCTCACCGGGCGCACGGTGTGCCTGGTGTCGAACGCCGCCGAGGTCGCCGGCAGCGGCCTCGGCGCCGAGATCGACGGCTACGACCTGGTCGTACGCTGCGACACCTTCCGTATCAACAAGGGCGGCACCGGCGAACGCACCGACCTGCACGCCGTCTCACTGCGCGGCACCACCCCGTGGGACGGGCCCGCGTGGACACAACCGGCCGGTGTCCGGCTGGTGTTCGGCGACCCGGCCGGGGCGTGGCGGCGTGCCGCACGGCAGCGGCTCACCGCCGGGGCGCAGGAGCACACCGGCGACGCGTCCCTGCGCCGGCCGCTGTCCGACCCGGCACTGCTCGGCGAGGACCGGTGGGGCACGAAGGCCGGTACCGCGTTCACCGTGCTGCGACTGCTGGACTTCCTGGACGTCAGCCCCCGCCTGGACCTCATCGGCTTCGACAAGCCCGGCCGGCTGCGGCCGGAGGAGGCCAAGTGGGTCATGGACCGCGCGACGCACGTCGACGACAGCAAGATGAGGATCGCCCTCCGATGACCCCCACCGCCCCCTCCTCCGCCGACGACCGGAGCACCGTCACCGGCAGACGCCGGATCGCCTTCGCCGTCCACACGGACACCGCCGGGCTGCCCGCCCTGCCCACGCTGCTGCGCAGCCTCGCGCTCACCAACCCGGGGGTGTGCGAGGACTTCGTGGTGCTGCACCCGGGGCTGCCGGACTCGTCGTTCGACGGGCTGCGCCGGCTGCATCCGCGTGTGGTGACGCGCCGGGCGGACGGCCGCGGGGACGTCTTCCGGCTGGACGGCTACGACACCGTCGTCGCCTTCACCCCGGCCATGGTCGTCCTCGGCGACATCGGCGCACTGCTGCGGCTGCGGCACGGGGTCGGCGCCGTACGGCAGCTGGTCTGCGACGCGGAGGGACGGGAGCGGCGTACGGTGCTCCCGGACGGGCTGCTGGTCGTCCAGCGGGCGGACGCGGACGGGATGTCCGAGGACGTCCTGACGCCGGTCGACGCCCGGTACGACTTCCTCACCCGACGCCTCCACGACGACACGCCCGTGCCCGCGCATGTCGCCGTGCTCCACTTCACCGGCCCGTTCGACGAGCACGGGTACGGTCCGGCCGCCGAGGCCCGCCGCCGTTTCGAGCTGGACGACGAGGAGTTCCGGGCCGCCTACTGCGCCCTGCCGGGTGAGAAGCACCCCGACCTGCTGGCGCATCTCGCACCGCCCCTGCTCCGGGCCCGCCCCTCCCTGGACCTGGCCCGTACGGTCGCCGACGTGTACCGCAGACAGGGACGTCACGACGAGGCCGTGGACGTGCTCGCCCCTGTCGTCGGCGACCGGCTGGACGCGCCGCGCTGCCAGGAGACGCTCGGCGTCTGTCTGATGGCGCTGTCGCGCTACGACGAGGCCGAGGCCCGTCTCCTCCTCGCGACGGCCTCCCCCGATAGCGCCCCGCGCGCCTTCGCCCAGCTCGCCCGCCTCGCCTGGCTGTGCGGCCGGGAGGAGGACGCGCACGCCTACGCCCGTGACGGGCTGGAGGCCGACCCCACCGACGCCGGCTGCCACGCCTGGTACGTCCGTACCCGCGCGGACGGACCGGAGCCGGAGGCGCTGCCCGCGGCCGAGCAGCTGGCGCATGTGGCGTTGTTCGCCGAGGGCCAGGAGAACGCGGGCGACAAGGTGCTGCCCGAGGCCGTCCGCACGTGCTTCGGCCCCGACACCGGGCCGCGCCACTGGTACCGGCAGCCGGTGCACCGGCTGGTCGACGAGGCCGCGCTGGAGGAGCTGAACGCGCGGCGCGGGGTGGTCGTGGGCGGCGGCGGGCTCTTCCTGCCGGACACCTCCCCCAACGGCAACAGCCACTGGCAGTGGAACGTCCCCGACGGCCTGCTGTCCCGGCTGACCGCCCCGCTGGCCGTGTTCGCCGTCGGCTACAACGTGTTCGACGGTCAGCTCTACCGCCGGAGCCGGTTCGCGGAGAGCCTGCGCGTCCTGGTCGAGCGGTCGGCGTTCTTCGGGCTGCGCAACCACGGTTCGATCGAACGGGTCCGCGAACTGCTCCCCGCCCCACTGCGTGACCGTGTCCGCTACCAGCCCTGTCCGACCACGGTGTGGCGCCACCTCGTCCCCGGCCCGCTCGACCCGGTGGAGCGGGACGACACCGTCCTGGTGAACTGTGCCTACGACCGCGCCGGCCTGCGCTTCGGCCACGACTACGGCCATTTCCTCGCCCAGACGGCCCTCGCCCTGAAGGGCCTGCGGGAGCGGGCCGACGTCCGGTACGCGGCCCATATGCCGGCCGATGAGAAGTTCGTGCACGACCTGCGGCGGGAGCACGGCGTCGCGCTGCCCGTGGAGCAGCTGTACGACATGACGAACGACGGGATCCGGGAGCTGTACGGCCGGTCGCGGCTGGTGATCGGGATGCGCGGGCACGCGGGGATGATCCCGTTCGGCTGCGGCACGCCGATCCTCAGTCTCGTCTCCCATCCGAAGCTCGCCTACTTCCTGTCCGACATCGGACGGGAGGAGTGGGGGCTGTCCGTGCACGACCGGGAGCTCGGTCCCCGGCTCCTGGAGCGGGCGACGGCCGTCCTGGACGACCACGCGGCCGCCGTGGCGGACGTGCACGGCGCGCAGAAGCTCCTGTGGGAGACCACACGGTCGAACCTCGACGAACTCGGGAAGACATTCGGCCGGACCTGAGCCCCTCGCACCAACGCCGCCTCGAGCCCCGAAAGAGAGATCCACGTGCCGAAACTGTCCGTCGTCGTCCCGATGCACAATGTGGAGGTGTTCGCCGAGAGCACGCTGCGCAGTCTCGCCGCCAACGCGCATCCGGACTTCGAGTTCCTGCTCGTCGACGACTGCTCCACGGACGCCACGCCCTGGGTGATCGACCGCTGGGCGGAGAAGCTCCCGGGCGCGCGCGTGATCCGGCACGAGACGAACAAGGGGATCGCGCAGGCCCGCAACAGCGGTATCGACGCGGCGGAGGGCGACCTCGTCACGTTCCTCGACGGCGACGACTGGTACGGGCCGCGTCATCTCGCGGGCATGGTGCGGGCGATGGAGGAGCTGGGCTGCGACTTCGCCCGCACCGACCACGTCCAGGCGACCGGTACCGAGCGGGTGATCCGGCGGCCCCCGGCACGGGTGCGCAACGCGGTGATGGACCCGCGGGACGGGATCGCGCCCGCCGACATGGAGACGATGGTCGACTACCCCTTCGTCTGGGCCGGGATCTACCGCCGGCACCTCTTCGACGACGGCGGGATGCGTTTCGCGACGGAACTGCGCACGGCCGAGGACCGGTTGTGGATCTGGCGGCTGCATCTGAAGGCCCGTACGTACGCCTCCCTGGGGCTGCACGGGGTGTTCTACCGGCGGGGCGTGGCGACCTCGCTCACCCAGATCAAGGACGACCGCCAGCTGGACTTCATCCCGGCGTACGACGCGCTGCTGCGGGACGTCCGGGAGGACCGGGAGGCGGACCGTTTCCTCCTCAAGGCCGTCCGGACGTACTGCGCCATGATCGCGTTCCATATCGGCAAGGCGGACGCGTACGAGCCGGCCGCGGCCCAGCGGCTGCGGCGCGAGACGCGGGCCGCACTCCAGCGGATGCCGGAGCAGGCGCTGGAGGAGACCCTCAGGACCATCGACAGCACACGGAGCAGGTTGCTCAGCCGCCTGCGTGACGGGCGGAAGGCTGCCTGATCCATGCCCCACACGACCCAGATCTTCCAGGTCTCGACGCTCTACGGAGCGGCCACCCTCGCCGCGGCGCTGGACGCGGGCCTGTACGGACCGCGCGGCGGGGCCCGGCGCGTGCTGCTGGTCTCCAACAACGCGGCGATCCCGGAGACCGCGCTGCGCGTCGACGAGATGTACGGCTACGGTCCGATCGCCGCCCGCTTCGACTCGGTGGTCAGCTGGAACGAGGCGATCAGCCCCTACCACCCGAGCACCTGGGGTCCGCGCGGGCACGACACGGTGCTGTGGCAGCGGGCGTTCCGGCTGCGGTGGGACATCGACGAGCGGGACATGATCGAGCTCGCCGTGGAGTCGATCCAGGCCAACCCGGCCCGTGCGCTGGCGGCGATCTTCTCCGAGGCCGCCGTCGACGTGTACGCCGACGGGCTGATGAGCTACGGCCCGACGCGGGAGAAGCTGCCGCTGACCATCGCGCGCCGTGTCCGCCGGCTGCTGCACCTCGATCTGATCCCCGGTCTGACACCGCTGCTGCTGTCGGAGTACGGCGTCGAGCCCGGGATCGTGCCGGACGAGGCGTTCCGCGGTGTGCTCGACGAGATCTCCCGGGAGGCGGCGGACGATCCGCGGCTGGCGCCGGTCCTGGAGGAGGCGCCGACGGCCGTGCTCCTCGGCCAGTACCTCGCGGCGATCAACATCCTGAGCGCGCGGGAGGAGGAGGACCTCCATGTCCGTATGCTCGCCGGGGCGGTGCGGGCCGGGCACCGGTCCATCGTCTTCAAGCCGCATCCGACGGCCCCCGCGGGCTACTCGGCGGCGCTGAGCAAGGCGGCGGCGGACGCGGGCGTACGGCTGACCGTGCTGGACGCTCCGCTGCTGGCGGAGACGCTGTACGAGCACTGCCGTCCCGAGCTCGTCGTCGGCTGCTTCTCGACGGCGATGGTGACCGCGTCCGCCTACTACGACGTGCCCGTCGCCCGGGTCGGGACGGCGCTGGTGATGCGGCGGCTCCGGCCCTACCCGAACAGCAACCGGGTCCCGCTGGCCGTGATCGACCACGTGGTCCCCGACCTGGAGCGCGAGGACACCCCGGCCCTGGTGGGCCGGGCCCCGGACACCCTCTCCCCCCTGATCCGCGCGATCGGCTTCTGCATGCAGCCGAAGACGTACCCGGGGCTCCGCGCGGAGACGACGAGCTGGCTGGAGTCGCACCTCGCCACCACGCCCGACTACTACTTCCCGGACCTCCGCCTGGCCGAACTCACCCTCCCGGGCAGCACCCCCCGGACCCGGGCGAAGATCCAGGCAGCCCGGGCAAAGCGGGTAGTAGGCCGAGCCGTCCGCCGAACCACCAAGAGAAAGTGACCTCCCCTGGCCCGTAGCTGCGGGCAGTCGTGCCGCTGGGGCGGCACGGGTGGGCGCAGCGGCACCCCGCAATCGCCGGGCCGCGCAACACCCCCCGCCCACCCCAGCACACGGCACCCCGCAAACGCCGGGCCGCGCAACACCCCCCGCCCACATCCCACCCCGCACGAAACAAACCCCACCCGGCCAACCGAGACGCACCGGCCACACCCCCTCCACCCGCCCGACAACTCCCGTACACCGCACCCCCCGAAAGTGACGCGGTGCCGAACGACATCGCCGTACACCGCCTGCCGCAGCAACCGGGCAGCCCCGCCCAGGAACAGACCCCCGCCCCCGCGAGGGAGCACCGCTACGACATCGACCTGATGCGGCTGATCTGCTCCGCCACGATCATGCTGGGCCATGTGGGCGCCCAGTTCATCCGCGCCACCGGCAACGACCCGTCGAACGGCCCGGGTTCGTACTGGGCGGGCCACATCGCCGAGGCGATCAACCCCTTCGCCGTCCCGATGTACTTCGCCATAGCCGGCTGGGCCGTCCTCGTCGGCGCACCCCCACGGGACAGCGCCCGCATGTGGCAGCGGATCGTCCGCAACATCGTCCCGCTCTTCGCGTGGACGGCGGTCTACCTGGTCTGGACCTGGCTGCGGAACCGCAACGACCGCCCGATGACGGAGCTCGCGGAGTACTCCCTCTTCGGCTCCGTGGAGCCCGCGTACCACCTGTGGTTCATGTACACGTACATCCCGATCATCATGCTGCTCGCCTTCGCGATGCTGATCAAGGCGGGCAAGCGCCCGTACGGTCTCGGCGCGGCACTGCTCGGCATGGCGGTCCTGCCCAGCGTGCTGACCACGGCCACCGAGGTCACGGGCCGTGAGATGGCCCCGGTGGCCTGGGGGTTCGGCACCTACTCCCTGGTGTACGCGGTCGGCGGCGCGCTCCTTTTCGCCCTCCCCGCCGGGATCGTGCGCAAGCGCCGGCCGCTGTACTTCCTCCTGCCGCTCACCATGGCCGGCGCGCTCTGGTACAACACGCAGATCCACTACGTGATGCCCAACGCGCACCTCTTCGTCGCCGCGATGAGCATCTGCGTGCTGCTCCTGATCAGCAGGATCCGCGTCCCCGAGAAGCGGCGCCCGCTGCTGCGGCGGCTCGCCGACGCCGCGCTCGGCGCGTACATGGTGCATGTGCTGTTCGTCGAGGAGATCGTCACCCCGCTGGTCTCGCCGGACCTGAGCGCGCCGGTGGCGGGGGCGCTGCTGGTCGGCCTGGTGGCCCTGGTGATGGCGCTGTCGTTCGCCACCAGTCTGCTGTGGGGGAAGCTGAACCTGCGCAGGCTCCTCGGCTGACCCGTCCGGCGCCGGTGTCCCGTACGCGCCATCCGCTGTTCGCCAATTGTTCGCCCGCCGCTCCCCCCGCCACCCTGGCGCACGGCGACCGCACACCTAGCCTGGTCCACACCGCGAACCGCACCACACTCGCCCCGCTTCCGACGGATTGAGGCTTCCGGTTCATGAACAGCCGCGCTCTGCTGACCAGTTCCGCTTCCCGGCGTCTGCTGCGCCCGGTCGCCGATCTCATCGACCAGCGCATCGACCGGCGGCTGCGGGCGGCGGCCGCCGCCGACGCGGCGGACAGGGAGGCGCTGCGGGACGCGGCGGAGACGGTGCGGCACCGGCAGCTCACCCTCGATCTGCTGCTCGGCCCGTCGGGGCGCGGACTGTCCCGGATCGTGAGCCCCGGCCCGCTGAACCGGCTGCACTCCGAGGTGGCGGAGCTGACCGGTGACCGGGACGCGGCCGTGCGCAACGTCGCCGCCGCGTACCGGCTGCTGGTCGCGCTGGAGTCGCTCGGGGCGGGACGGATCGCGGGCGGCACCATGAACATCTGCGGCAAGCTCGGCACGATCCCGCTGCTCGGTCCGCCGAACGACGAGGTCCTGGAGATCGGCACCCTGTACGGCATGTTCTCCGCCGGGCTGATCCGGATGCTGGAGCGCGACGGCCGGGAGCCGAGCGTGACGATCGTCGACCCGTTCGCCGGTGTACAGCTCCAGCCCGGCACCCCACGGCGTTCCGACCCCTCCGGCACCCCGGTCGACGAGGCCGCCGTACGCACCAATCTCGCCCTGGCCGGTCCGGCGGGTGTGGCGGCCCGGATCCGGAAGGGCTTCTCCGAGGACCCGGACACCCGTGCCGCCGTCTCGGACCGCCGTTACGGCGTGATCGTCGTCGACGGCGACCACTCGGCGGAGGGGGTCGCGAAGGACCTCCAGTGGGCGGAGGAGATCGCCGCGCCGGGCGGCATCGTCGTACTCGACGACTTCGGCGACCCCAAGTGGCCCGGCATCGAGGAAGCCCTGGACAAGCACCTCACCGGCGCCACCCGCTTCACCTACCTCGGCAAGGCCTCCCTCTCGGCGTTCCTGCGCGCCGCCTGAACCTCAGCGCTCCCCGTGGAGGGCCTCGATTCCTGTGACGATCAGGGTGAGGCCCTCCTCGAAGTTGCGGTCGAAGTTCTCGAAGATCTCCGGGCCGGCCTGGGCCGTCAGGGGATGATCGGCCATCATGCGGGCGCGTTCGTCCAGGTCGTAGCCCTCCCGGCGCTCCCCGGGCAGCGGGACGACGCCCTGTTCCTCGGTGACGAACCCGAGCGTGTACAGGTAGGTCGTGTTGAGCGCGCGGGCGGCGCGGGCGAGGGTGAAACCGGCGGAGATGAGCAGCCGCAGCATGCCCTCCATGTGCTCGGCGTGCTCGATCCCGGTGAAGCGTGAGCCGCTGAACACCTTCGCGCCGTCGCGGTAGGCGAGCAGCGCCGTACGCAGGCCGCGGTTGGCCTTCAGCAGCCGCTCCTGCCAGGTGTCGTCCGGGTCGGGTGCGCCCTCGGCGACCATCCGGCGGTACATCTCCGTCGCCATCTCGTCGAGCAGGGCCTGTTTGTCCTTGAAGTGCCAGTAGAGGGCGGGTGCCTTGACGTCCAGTTCCCTGGCGATGGCGCGCAGGCTCAGGCCGTCCAGGCCCACCTCGTTCAGCAGTTCCAGTGCCGTGTCGGCGACCCGTCGGCGGTCCAGGGGGGCGCGTCGTTCCGTGCTCACGCTTGACAATTTAACACCGTTAGGGACACGCTCTGAATACGCACCACTTAACGACGTTAAGGAGAGTGGATCATGAGTGACACCCATGTGCTGATCGTGGGCGCCGGACCGACCGGACTCGCCCTGGGCATCGACCTGGCCCGGCGCGGGGTCCCCGCGCTGGTGGTGGAGCGGGGCGAGTCGCTGTTCCCCGGTTCGCGCGGCAAGGGGATGCAGCCGCGCACCATGGAGGTCTTCGACGACCTGGGCGTGCTGGACGCGATCCACGCGGCGGGCGGCGGCTACCCGGTCGGGATGATCTGGCGCGACGGCGAGCGGGTCGGCGAGCACCACATGTTCGAGCCGGCCGAGCCGACGGAGGACGCGCCGTACAACGCCCCCTGGATGGTCCCGCAGTGGCGCACCCAGCGGATCCTGCTGGAGCGGCTGGAGGAACTCGGCGGCAAGGTCTCCTACGGCCGTGAGGTCACCGGTGTCACGCAGGACGAGGACGGGGTGACCGCGCACTTCACGTCCGGCGGGCCGGTGCGCGCCCGGTATCTGGTCGCGGCGGACGGCGGCCGTTCCGTGGTGCGCCGGGCGGTGGGCGTCGGGATGACCGGGGAGGACGTCGACCCGCTTCCCAGCCTGGTGGCGGACGTGCGGATCACCGGCCTGGACCGGGACAACTGGCACTTCTTCCCGCAGGGCGAGGGCACCGAGGACCTGCTGGCCCTCTGCCCGCTGGCCGGGACGGAGGACTTCCAGCTGGTGGCCCGGTTCGCGGAGGGCACGGAGGTGGACCTCTCCCTCGACGGCATACGGCAGGTCGTCGCCGCTCGCTCGCATCTCGCCGCGGAGGCCGTCACGGAGGTCCGCTGGGCCTCGGACTTCCGGCCGCGCGCCGCGCTGGCGGACCGGTTCCGGGTGGGCCGGGTCTTCCTCGCCGGCGACGCGGCGCACGTGCACTCCCCGGCCGGCGGGCAGGGCCTCAACACCAGCGTGCAGGACGCCTACAACCTGGGCTGGAAGCTGGGCGCGGTGCTGGGCGACGGGGCGGACGCCGCACTGCTGGAGACGTACGAGGAGGAGCGTCGCCCGATCGCCGGGCAGATGCTGGGCCTGTCCACGAGCGTCCACCGGGGCGAGACCCGGCGGGGCGGCGCCACCCGGCAGCTGGGCATCGGCTATGCCGGGTCGGCGCTCACCACGGAGGCGCGGACGGCGCCCGGCCCGGTGCGCGCGGGTGACCGGGCCCCGGACGCCACGGTGGACGGCGTACGGCTCTTCGACGCGTTCCGGGGACCGCACTGGACCCTGCTGGCGCTGGGCGTCGCCGCCCCCGAGCCGCCCGCCGCGGTACGGCTGGTGCGGGGCCCGGCGCACGCCACGTACGGCACCGGGCTGTTCCTCGTCCGGCCGGACGGTTATGTGGGCTGGGCGGGCGACACCCCGGCCGGTCTCACCGGGTACCTGGCCCGCTTCAGCCGCGGCTGAGGGCCTACGCCGCCCTTGCCGGGCCGGGTGTCTCAGCCGTCGAGAAGGGTATCCACCGGGATCTCGGCACTCACACCGACCGACCCCGGTACGACGACGTCCTGACCCCGCTTGAAGTACTGGGGATCGGGGTACCTGCCGTCGGCCGGTTCGGTGTAGAGCACGACCTCGTCGTGTTTGCGGTCCACGATCAGGTAGACCGGGATACCGGCCTGGGCATAGCACTCGACCTTGGGTCCAAGGTCGTCGGACCAGTTCGACGACGTGACCTCGACGACCATGCGGAAGACGTTCGGCGCGTAGTAGTTCTTCGTGACATGGGCGTCCCGGAAGTCCACGTCGACGATGGAGAGGTCGGGGATGGCGAAGTCCGAGGGCAGAGTGGGCAGCCACAGCCCGATGCCCTGTACGTACTCGTACCCGGCCTCGACGAGCCCTGCCCGGTCAAGGGCCCTGCCCAGCTTCGTCAGCGACAGAGCATGCGAGCCGTCCGGCGGCGGTGTCACAGTGAGCCTCCCCTGGAGAATCTCCACGCGGTGGCCCGGCAGTGCACGGGTGAGCTGGTCGGCAGCCTCGCCCAGGGTCAGCTCCTGCTGCAGTACGGCCATGGCGTCCTCCTTTTCGGGGCCCACTCTCCACGAGAGTAACCGGGGACGGACGGCTTCCGCCCGTGATCACTCATACGGAGTATCCGACCAGGTCAGAACGCGTCGCTCGGCACGTAGGTGCCCCAGACCTCCCGCAGCGCGTTGCAGACCTCGCCGACCGTCGCGCGGGCCTTCAGCGCGTCCTTCATCGGGTAGAGGACGTTGTCCTCGCCGGTCGCCGCCTTCTTCAGGGCGGTGAGGGCCGCGTCGACCGCCTGCCGGTCGCGCTCCGCGCGGAGTTTCGCCAGGCGTTCGGCCTGCTGGGCCTCGATGGCCGGGTCGACGCGCAGGGGCTCGTACGGCTCCTCCGCGTCGAGCTGGAAGCGGTTGACGCCGACCACGACACGCTCGCCCGAGTCGGTCTCCTGGGCGATGCGGTAGGCGGAGTGCTCGATCTCGTTCTTCTGGAAGCCGTGCTCGATGGCGTTGACCGCGCCGCCGAGGTCCTCGACCTTCCGCATCAGGCCGAGGGCAGCCGCCTCCACGTCGTCGGTCATCCTCTCGACCACGTAGGAGCCCGCGAACGGGTCGACCGTCGCCGTCACGTCCGTCTCGTACGCGAGGACCTGCTGGGTGCGCAGGGCGAGCCGGGCGGACTTGTCGGTGGGCAGCGCGATCGCCTCGTCGAAGGAGTTGGTGTGCAGCGACTGGGTGCCGCCGAGCACCGCGCCCAGGCCCTGGACGGCGACGCGGACCAGGTTCACCTCGGGCTGCTGGGCCGTCAGCTGCACCCCGGCCGTCTGCGTGTGGAAACGCAGCATCAGCGACTTGGGGTTCTTCGCACCGAACTCCTCCCTCATCACCCGCGCCCAGATCCTGCGGGCCGCACGGAACTTGGCGACCTCCTCCAGGATCGTCGTACGCGCGACGAAGAAGAACGACAGCCGCGGGGCGAAGTCGTCGACGTCCATGCCCGCCGCGACCGCCGTACGCACGTACTCGATGCCGTCCGCGAGGGTGAACGCGATCTCCTGCGCGGGCGACGCGCCCGCCTCCGCCATGTGGTACCCGGAGATCGAGATCGTGTTCCACTTCGGGATCTCGGCCCGGCAGTACTTGAAGATGTCCGCGATCAGCCGCAGGGACGGCTTCGGCGGGAAGATGTACGTGCCCCGCGCGATGTACTCCTTCAGCACGTCGTTCTGGATCGTGCCGGTGAGCCGGTCCGCCGGTACGCCCTGCTCCTCGGCGACCAGTTGGTACAGGAGCAGCAGGACCGCGGCGGGCGCGTTGATCGTCATCGACGTGGACACCTTGTCCAGCGGGATCCCGCCGAACAGCACCCGCATGTCGTCGACCGAGTCGATGGCGACACCCACCTTGCCGACCTCGCCGTGCGCGATCGGGGCGTCGGAGTCGTGGCCCATCTGGGTGGGCAGGTCGAAGGCGACCGACAGACCCATCGTGCCGTTGGCGATCAGCTGCTGGTAGCGGGCGTTGGACTCCGTCGCCGTGCCGAAACCGGCGTACTGGCGCATCGTCCAGGGCCGTCCGGTGTACATCGACGGGTACACGCCCCGGGTGAAGGGGTACGCCCCCGGCTCGCCCAGCCTCTCGGCCGGGTCCCAGCCCTCGAGGGCCTCCGGGCCGTAGACCGGTTCGATGGGCAGTCCACTCTCGGTGGACCGGGCACTGCCCGACTCGCGCGCCATGGTGTGATGCCTCCCGCTGAGCGGCGTTGCTCGACTTGCTCGCCCTGTACCCGTCAGTACGGCCGACCCTTCGACGGACTGTAGCGGTGCGTGTGCGGCCCGGTGGAGGGGCGCAGGCTGGGACCTTCCTCACAGCCTCGGTGGGACCCCGCTCACAGCCCCGCCTCGGCGGTCGTCGTCCTCGTCGTCTTCCGGTCACTCACCACCATGCCCCCTTGTTCGCCGGCGGTCACGTCCGGGGAACATCTCAGGTGACGGCCGGCGGCGCCCGGCCGATGAGACGACGGGGGCCGGTGTGCGTAGTACGGGCATGGGGCGGAAGCCGATGGCGGGTCTCGTGGCGCTGGCCGCCCTGACGGCGGGTGCCGCCGGCTGCACGGTGCAGCCGGCGGGGGCCGACGGGAAGGGCGGGTCGCCGGTACGGATCGAGGTGCCGAGCCGGACGCCGTCCGCGCCGGCACCAAAGTCCCCGCCGTCGAGGGCGCCGGCTCCGGTCAGCCCCGGGAAGTCCTCTCCTCCCAGGGCCCCGGCACCGCGTGTGCTGTGGTCGCCCGGGGACTCCGGGCGGGACATACGCGAACTCCAGGCCCGGCTGCGGCAGGTCGCCTGGATCTTCGAGGGGCCGACGGGAACGTACGACGACGCGACGGCGAAGGCGGTCCGGGGCTTCCAGGGCAAGCGCGGACTGCCGGGTACCGGGGTGACGGACTCCGTCACCTGGCAGCGACTGCTCGGCATGACGCGTGAACCGGGCACGTGGGAGCTGTATCTGATGGGCGGCCAGCCGGCCGACGCACCCGACCCGCGCTGCCGGACCGGCCGTGTGCTGTGCATCAGCAAGTCGAGCCGCACCCTGCGCTGGATGATCGACGGGCGGACGGTGGACACGATGCCGGTCCGCTTCGGCTCCGAGTACACACCGACCCGTGAAGGTGTGTTCCAGGTCTACTGGAAGTCCCGCCACCATGTGTCCACGCTCTACGACTCGCCGATGCCGTACGCCATGTTCTTCAGCGGCGGCCAAGCCGTGCACTTCTCGGCCGACTTCGCCGCGCGGGGCTACGGCGGTGCCTCGCACGGCTGCGTCAACGTACGGGACGAGGGCGCGATCGCCCGGCTGTACGGACAGGTGCGCAACGGCGACAAGGTCGTCGTGCACTGGTGAGAGAGGGCGCGGGCGGGACCGGGGGAACGTGTCCCGCCCGCGCCGAGGTGCACGAGCCGTGGGTACGGGGGGAACCCCGGCTCCGTGCGACAGCCGATGACCAGTCGGCTCACTCAGTACTGCGCCACACGCGCCGAAAGTGTCACACCCGGCGGGGAGGAAACTTCAGAGGGTTGGCAAAGACGCAGGTCAGAGGCGGTTTCATTGGCTGTCGTCATTGCCGTTGCCGTTGTCGCCACCGTTGCCGTTGCCGTTGTCGCTCTCGTCGCCCTGGTCCCGGTCCTCGTCCTCGCTGTCGTCGTAGTCGCCCTTCTTCGGGCTGTTGCCGCCGTTGCCCTGGTCGGGGCCATTGGACTGGCCCTGGCCCTTCCGGCCCTTGTTCTTGCCGTTGCCGTTGCCGTTGCCCTGTCCGCCGCCGTTGGCGTTGCTGTTGCCGCCGCCGTTGCCGTTGCCGTTGCCCGGGTGGGCGTCCTCCTCGGCGCCGGAGGTGCCCGACGTGCCCGACGTGCCCGACGTGCCCGAACCGCCGGACGGGTCCGTCGTGGACAGCACACCCTCGCAGTACGTGCCGATGTGGGAGGAGCCGCCCGCCGCGTTCTCGAGGAGGTGCCGGCGCTCGCCGTTCAGCTTCTCGCCGTCGCGCCAGGCGCGGCAGGACGCGGCGAGCTGCTTCCAGCCGCGCCCGGAACGGGCCGCGTTCTCCCCCGTGTCCCGGTCGTTCCCGCCCGGCGCACCCGTTCCGCCGGCGTCCGTCCCGCTCTCGGCCGTACCGGCGGCGCCGTCCGGATGCTCCCCCTCGGGGGTCGGCCCGCCCTTCGGCGGAGAGGAGATCGGGGGCCGCTCGCGGTGCGTACCGGAGGCGGAGGCGGCCGGGTCGGCCCCGGAGCCGCCGGACGGCCCGGACAGGACTCCGGTACCGGCCAGGACGGCCGCGCCGCCGACCATGCCGACGACCAGCGCGGCGGCCAGTCCGAGGCGCAGGGGGCGGGGCCCGCGGGGTCCGTCCGGGGTTCCGGAACGATCTCCGCGCGGGATGTCGATACGGAAGAGGCCGACGTCGGAGGGTCGCGTTCCGGCCGGCCCGGCCGTGTCGGGGGCCGCCTCCGTCCGTCCCTCCTTCTCCTCCCGGACCTTGCGAAAGGCGGCCAGGGCGGCCGCCTCTCCGGGGAGTTCCTCGCCGTCCGCCGGGGGTGGGGCGGAGAGCGCGCGCAGTGTTCCGGCGAGCCGTCGGGCCTGGTCACGGGCAGCGGGGTCGACGGCTTCGGGGGACTCTCCGCTCAGTAAGCGCTCCGCTGTCGCGCGGTCCAGCCACCTGTACTGCTCGTCGGCCATCACATGTCCTTCTGCGTCCGCGCTCGCATCTGCGTCACACTCGCGGACGTCACCGTACGACGGCGGGGTGCTCGCTGGGGAGGAAGGGCGCCGAGCCCGCCGCCGGATTCCGGATGGCCCTCCGGAACGCCGCCGAGCAACTCCCCCAGCCGTTTCAGACCCCGGTGCGCGGCCGTACGTACGGCACCCGGACGCTTGCCCAGCGTCTCGGCGGCCGACTTGGCGTCGAGACCCACCACCACCCGCAGGACGACGGCCTCGGCCTGGTCCTGCGGCAGCCGGGAGATGAGGGAGAACGCCCCGTCGGTGGCCAGCGCCTCGATGGCCTCCCCCGCGGTGTCGGACTCGGCGGCCCGCCCGGTCAGCTCGGTCTCGTCGCCGCCGATCGCGGGCCGGCGCCCGCGCATCCTGATGTGGTCCAGCGCCCGGTTGCGGGCGATCCGGGCCGCCCAGCCGCGGAACCGGTCCGCGTCCCCGGTGAAACGATCCAGGTCACGGGCGATCTGCAGCCACGCCTCGGACGTCACGTCCTCGGCGTCGGGCTCGCCCACCAGTGTCCGCACATAACCCAGCAGCCGCGGATGCACCGCGCGGTACACGGTCCGGAACGCGGTCTCGTCCCCGTCCTGGGCCGCACGCACCGCGGCGGTCAGCTCCACGTCGTCCCCCAGCACACGCGCGCGCCCTTCTGCGCCTAAGCCGGCGCCGCTCTCGCGGACCGGGTTGCTCGCCGTCGTGGTTGCTCAATTCGTGGTTGCGGTTACCGGCCGCGGGCGGTTCGTGGTCAAGTGTCCGTCGTGGCCTGGCGCGAAAGGCACGTTACGGCCTGAATCCTCTCCCCGTCCATGTTCGTCCAAGATGCAATTAACCCGTGACACAGGGGGTGTGACAGAAACCGCACTCATGGCGCTGTAGGGAGTACGGGCCGCCGCGCGGCCCGTGCCGCGCGACGGCCGGGGCCTCTCCTGTGGGGGGTGGCGGCCCCGGCCGTTGCTTCGCGGTCCTCCCGCGGGCGCCGGCGTCGCGTTCGACGGTGCCAAAGAGGGCGTACGGCCGGGCGTCCGCACGCCGTGCCGTCAACTTCGCTGGAAGAACTCCACCTCCGCCAGGGCCAGATGACCTCCCTCCGTGAGGCCGGCGGGTGAACCCAGCACCAGCCGTACCGACTTCACGTCACTGATGCCGGTGGGGATCGTCTGAGGACCGGGCTTGTCGCTGAGGGTGATCTCCTTGCGGTGCTCGGTGCCGTCCTCGGCGGTCACCTCCAGGTCCACCTGGAGGGCGCGGCCCTGACGGGCGTACGCCTCCGGGGACGCGGACGCGCCGTTGGTGATGATCAGGTCGACGAGACGGAACGGCTTGCGGAAGGTGTAGGTCACGGAGGCGCCGGGTCCGGGCGCGCCCCAGTAGCGGTCGCTGAGTCCGTCCGTGGTGTCCGCGGCCGGATGGCCGCGCACGGCCGCGCTCGCCTCCACACCGGCCGGGGTGATGGGCGTGGCCTTGCCGAGCTTGTCGCGGGTGTCCTCGATCAGGGCCCGTCCGGCGGGCAGCAGCAGGAAACCCGCCGCGCACAGGGCCAGCACCACGGCCAGGATCACGGCGAACCGGAACCCCGATCCCGACCCGGTCCGCCTGCGCCGCCGGAACGGCCACACCGTCCGCCACCACGGGAGGGGGGCGGGCTTCTCGGCGGGGCTGAGTTCGGCGGCACAGCGCCGGCAGAAGCGGCGCTCGGGCCGGTTGACCGTCCCGCAGACCGGACACGCCCGGCCCACCACATCGCCTTCCTCGACGACCGTGGGCCGGATCACGGGGCGGGGGGCCACTGGTTTCGCGGGGAGGACGGGGCCGACGGGGCCGGACGCGGGGGCGGGGGGCGACACGGCCGGGGAG